>CAWBTX010000008.1:0-79377 GCA_963791905.1 uncultured Gaiellaceae bacterium | reverse complement strand
CTTCGCGTCTCGGTCGATCTCCTCGTCCGAGAGGATCGGCCTCTCGAGCGAGCGCCCGGAGGGATCGCCGATCCTCGTCGTGTAGTCCCCGACGATGAGGACGCCGAGATGGCCCGCGTCCTGGAAGGCGCGCATGCGCTGAAGGGGGATGCCGCGGCCGACGTGGATGTCGGGCGAGGTGACGTCGATGCCGAGCTTCACGCGGAGCGGCCGACCGAGCTTGAGCTTCTCCTCGAGGCCGCCCGCCGGGAGAACGTCAACGGCGTTCTTCGTCAGGACGTCGATCACAGGGCGTCGATCCTACGGACGTGGTCGCTGCCGACGGTCGCGGGCGACGTGCAGCCGAGCAGCGCCAGTGTCAGCTCGATGTCGTCGCGCAGAAGCTCGAGCACGCGGCGCGCACCCGCCTCCCCGTCGCAGGCGAGCCCCCACAACGGCGCCCGCCCTGCCATCACTGCCCGCGCGCCGAGCGCGAGCGCCTTGACGACGTCCGAGCCCCTGCGGATCCCGCCGTCGACGTAGATCTCGGCCCTCCCGGCGACCGCGTCGACGATCTCCGGCAGGAGCTCGGCGGTCGGCGCGACCGCGTCGAGCTGACGCCCGCCGTGATTCGACACGACGATCCCGTCGACGTGGTGCTCGCAGGCGAGCTCGGCGTCCTCGGCGGTCTGGATCCCCTTCAGCACCAGGGGCAGCTCCGAGAACGAGCGCACCTCATTCAGGTCGTCCCAGGTGAGAGTAGGATCGATCGCGCCGAGGAGCTCCAACGGCGTCGCCCCTTTCCAGCCGCCCATCGCCGCGGCGAAACCCGGCACGACGATCTCCTCAGGGACGCGAAAGGCGGTTCGAAAGTCGCGCTCGCGGCGGCCGAGCCGGGGCGCATCCACGGTGAGCACGATCGCGCCGTAGCCGTGCTCCACCGCTTGCGCGACGAGCTCGCCCGTCACGCCGCGATCGCGGAAGACGTAGAGCTGGAACCACCGGGGCGCGTCGGGAACCGCAGCGGCAACCTCGCCCGGCGTTGCGGTCGCAATCGTGGAGAGGCACATGATCGTCCCGGCTGCTGCGGCGGCGCGCGCCATGCCCACCTCCCCGTCCGGATGCGCCAGCCGCTGGATCGCGGTAGGCGCGACAAGCAGGGGCATCGAGACGGCAGTGCCGAGCACCGTGGTCTCGGTGGAGACCGATGAGACGTCGACGAGGACCCGCGGCCGCAGCCGGAAGCGCCGCCAGGCCTCGACGTTCCCGGCCAGCGCCTGCTCGTCCGCGGCGCCGCCGGCGTAGTAGCCGAAGGCGCCTGGTTCGAGTACCGACTCGGCGAGCCGCTCGAAGTCCAGCACGTTCAGCGGCTCGCCCATGGCGGCGAATGTATAGGTCTAGAACGGGTACGGCATCAGGCTCCAGACGGCCGCGGCGTACCAGAACCCGAACGCGAGGCTCGCGGTGCCGACGGCCGGGATGGCGACCGCATACGAGCGCCGGACCGGCGCGCTGCCGAGCGTCGCGCCGAAGCCCGTCGTCAGCATCGTCATCGAGACGGCGGTGAACAGCGCGAGGATGACCAGCGACGTGACCGCCAGCGCCTGCGAGGGAATCGCCGCCAGCAGCAGCACCCCGACGCCGGCGCTGCCGCCCATGCCGTGCACGAGGCCGATGCCGAACGCGCCGAGCGGCGTCCTCACCTTGTGGGTGTGGTCGTGCTCGCCGGGGGAGTGCGCGTGGGCGTGGAAGTGGAAGTAGCCGCTGCGCCAGCGGATCAGGAGCCGAACGGCGAGGAAGACGATCAGCGCTGCCACGGCGGTCTCGGCGCCCTGCTGCAGGCGCTCCGGGAGGTACGCCTCGAAGAGCAGGATCGGCAGGCCGAAGAGGACGAGCGTCAGGGCGTGACCGAGGCCCCAGAAGACGCCGAGCTCTGCCGCCCGGCGGCTTGCCCGCTCCCGCCCGGAGGCCACGAGGGCCGTGACCGCGGCGATGTGGTCGGGATCGGTCGCGTGGCGCAGGCCGAGCAGCGCGGCGACGAGGAGGACGATGAGCACCGAGCCGCCGCTCGACAGCGCGGCGATGTGGTCGTCGAGACCGAACATGGCTAGAGCACCTCCGGGAGCGCTTTGAGGGTGATGCCGATCCCGACCGCGAGGATCACGAGCGCGCTCGCGGCGGGGAGCAGCCTGATGACGGGGCCGTTGAACGAGAAGCGGCTGAACGCTCGCTTCGCGAGCACGGCGATCAGCCCGATCGAGGTGATGGTCGCCGCGAGGCCGAGGCTGAACGCGACGATGAGGGCGAGGCCGAAGCCGATGCGGTGAAGCGCGATCGCGCTCAGCAGCACGACGAGCGCCGAGGGGCACGGCAGCAGACCGGCGGCGATGCCGACGCCGAGCAGCCCGCGCCGGCCGCCGTGGTCGTGAGCGTGGTGGTCGTGATCGTGGTGGTGGTGGTCGTGCGTATGACCCGCTCGGCGAACTCGGCTGAGGAGCACCGAGGCGCCGACGACGACGACGAGCAGGCCGGACGCGAGCGTCAGCCAGGGGTACAGCGACTCGGGGACGATGAACTGCGAGAGGAGCAGCGTCACCAGCCCGAGCGCGAAGACGCCGGCCGTGTGGGTCACCGTCACGATCCCCCCGAGCAGGAACGCATCGAGCGGCCTCCCTCGCGTGCCGACGAGATAGCCGGCCACGATCGCCTTGCCGTGACCCGGGGTGAGCGCATGTGCGGCGCCCCAGAAGGCCGCGATCAGGAGCGAGATGAGCACGACGCCGACCGAGAGGTCGCCGCGCGAGATCAGCGCCTCGAAGCCGCCGCCACGGTGCTCCACGGGGGCGAGCCCGTCGATCGTGGGCGGCGACACCGGTGCCGCTGCCGAGCTCGAACCGCGCCGAAGCCGTCGCGACGTCGGGCGGGGAGCTGAGGAGGTCGTCGGGATACGCGCGCAGCTCGTCGCTCCGGCTCCGGGCCGGGGCGGTCGCGTCGAGCACCTTCGCGCCGGCGTCGGCGTGGACGACCACTTCCTTCCAGCCGATGCGGCCGTCGAAGTTCCCGTCTCGGAATGCGAGCCGCGAGCCCGTGGCGGCCGTCTCGTAGACGGCGTCGAAGCGAAGCGTCTTCAGCCCGCCGGCGCCGGGACGCGAGCTCGCGCGATGCTCGAGGACGCGCAACGGCGCGGGACGGCCGTCGACACGCAGGTCGAGCTTGCGCGCCGCCTCTGCCGCGAACCCGGGCACGGCGGATTCGGTCGCCGAGTTGCAGCGTCGGGATCTCGGCCACGTCGAGCGCGTAGTGGACGTAGATGCGGCCGCCCGAGAGCTCGATCGTCGTGTGCCTGTTGACCGTGAAGTTCCCGAGCGGGTGTGCCTGCGCCGCGGCCGGTGCGAGGAGCGCCGCCAGGCAGGCGACGACGATCAGAAGCCGCTTCATGCCAATGCCTCCCTGGCCACCGGGGCCCATCGGATGGAGAAGTGCGGGTTGAGGTCGAGCGCGCGGCCGAACCACGCCTTCGCGGCGCGCTCGTGGCCGAGGCAGCGCTCGATCATCGCGCGGTGGAAGTAGAAGGTTGCGTCGCGGGTGCCGAGCCGCAGTGACCGCTCCGAGTAGCCGAGCGCCTCGCCGCAGCGGCCCGCGCGGGTGAGCGCCCAGGCCAGCGCGTCGTCGCCGTGGATGGAGGGCCGCCCTGCGCGCGCGGCGCGGGCGAGCGCGACCGTCTCGGCCGGGCGGATCCCGTGGTCGGCGCGGAAGAGCGCGGTCTCGAGATCGGCGTTGACGCCGTTGGCCGCCTGCAGGCGGTCGATCGCGGCGACCAGCGCGAACTGGCGACGCGCATCGCGCTCCTGGCCCGCCGCGGCCAGCAGGTCGCCGAGCTGCGCGACGAGATGCGGAAGCGGCGTCGCGGCGACCGCGCGGCGCTGGAGCCCGATCGCCTGCGGAAGCCGTCCCCGGGCCGCCTCGACCCGCGCCAGGCCGTCGAGGGCGGACACGTAGCCGGGGAAGGCAGCGAGCGCGGCTCGGAACGAATGCCGCGCCTCGCGGAGCTCGCCGAGCCCGAAGTGCAGCTTGCCGAGCTCGACGAGCGTCCAGGCCGTCGGCTCCGGCAGCCCGGCCGCGTCCAACGCGAGCTCCATCGCGGCGATGGCGCTCCGCGGACGGCCGCTGAGCTCGCGCGCGTACGCGATCCGCGCATAACCGGCGAGCGTGGGCTTGAGCGCGACCATGCGGTCGAACGTGCGGAAGGCCTCCTCGTAGCGGCCGAGCTCGAGGAGTGCGTCGCCCACGAGGCCGTAGCCCCGGGCGGTGTACGGCGCGGCGGCGACCGCGCGCCGTGCGAGCCCTAGGGACTCGCGAAATTCGTGCCGGCTCGCTGCCAGAGAGGCGAGACCGGAGAGCGCGATCGGGTCGCGGGCGTCACCGGCGAGGGCCCGGCGGAGCGCACGCTCTGCGCGGGGGTAGAACGCGGCGTCTCCCGTCTCCCGCGTCCGCTGGAGGTACGCGAGGCCGAGAAGCCCGAGCGAGCGCCCATCCTGGGGTTCCGCTTGCACAGCCGCCTCGAGCCGACGAATCGTGGCGGCAGTGTCGCCCAGCCCGAAGCCACCGAGAGCGCGATCCGCAGCCGCTCCGACGTCGACGGGCGCGGCAGCGCTCCCGGCAGCCGGCTCCGCCTCACGCAGGACGCCGCCGAGGAGGACGACGAGAGCGGCGGTCGCGAGAGCCGTCAGGAGGAGAAGAAGTCGGGTTCGCATCATGGGTTCCGGTGAGCTCGGGCCGGCAGCACCGGCCCGAGCTCGTTGGTGGATCGCTTACGGCCCACCCATGGGGTTGCGGTGGACGTGCTCGTGCGCGTAGCCCGGATGCGGCTCGCCCACGTAGGGGAACGTGACCTTGAACGGACGGTCGTTGGTGTTCACGCCGTCGCCGAGCTGGTTGTTCGGCGAGCGGTTCGGGTTCCCGCCGCAGGCCTGCACGACGATGGCCGCGACGGCCGGCTGCAGCAGAGGCGGCAGCACGTTGCCGTACCCGCAGGCGAATGCCCGCAGCTCGACGTCGACGACGTCGTCCTCGAGCCGGCGGCCGTTCGGGAACCCGGCCAGGTCGCCGGCCAGCGCGGCCAGGCGGTTGCCCTGGCCGACCGGTGCGGACGGCGCGATGCCCGTGTTGAGCCTGATCAGGTCGGCCTGCGTCGGCCCGGTGAAGTTCAGGCCGGGGATGCCGGTGAGCAGGATCGCCGCGAGGTCCTGGCGGCCCGTCTCCGGCGCGTTGTCGAGCACCGGATAGAGGGCGTTCTCGAGCACCGTCACCTCGGGGTTGAGGTAGCGGTTGGCGAACTGTGAGTCGTCCGACGGGTCGGACGCGTTCCACTTGTCCTTCCGCGGGATCGGGATGACGACCTCGTTGACGAGCGGCTCCGCGAGGCGCGAGACCTGCTTGAACGGCCCGAACGTGTTCTTGGAGCCGTCCGGCCCCAGCGTCGTGATCAGCTGCCGCGAGGCGTTCGCGTAGACGCCGATCGTCGCGGCGGGATCGTTGGCGGCGTGCACCTGGCCGTCCCGCGTGAGCTGCGTGATCGGGATCTGGAGCGCGATCGTGTTGACGTTGAAGCCGCTCACGCCGTCGACGCCGTTCTCCGCGGGCAGCGGGATGACGTGCGCGGGGTTGAACGGCCGCAGGCCGGCGAGATCGAACACCGAGCCGAGGTCGACGTAGAACGGGTCGTCACTCTGGCCGGCGAACACCTTGCCGCCGCCGGGCAGGTCGAACACGCCCATCCCCATCAGGGTCGTGTAGCTCGGCGTCGAGCGGGGGCCGATGTTCGCGGGCGTCGTGGAGAGATCACGCGCAAGCACCGTCTCCCGGTTCTGGCCGGGCCGGCAGCCGAGCCGCGAGCACTCCTCCGGCCCATGGTCGACCCGCGTGACGCTGTAGAGCTGCGGGCGGTTCCAGTCCGGATCGGAGAGCGTGTTGATCGGGCCGGTGTTGTAGAGGAACGTGTTGGGGTTGCGGGTGACGTTGCGGAAGCGGAGCTCGAAGGTGATGTCCTCCTTCGCGTCCCCGTTGTTGTCGATCTTGATCCCGTAGAGGACGTCCTCGCCGAACGGGTAGAAGTTCGGCCCTCCCGCGGGCTCCTGCAGCGGGACGTAATGCGCGAGCAGCGTGACCGTGTTGGGCCGGTCAGGGCTGCGGAACGCGTAGACGTCGGTGTTGTCGGCGGACGGGTCGTCGGCGATCATCGGCGCCTCGCGGTGGCTGGACGCGGCGACGTCCTGCGGCCCGCCGGCCCTCGCGAGGCCGAAGGCGACGAGACCTGCCGCCGTGAGCGCGAGCACTGTGACGCGCGCTGCCTTTCCCCACTTCATCCCCTTGCTCCTTTCGTCGTGCGGCTGGAGAGGTCGTGCTGGTTCGGGCGAAGGGCCGATCCGGTTCGGACCGGCCCTTCGCGCCGCGAACGGGAGCTACGGGCGCTGCGCGCCCTTGGTGTTGGCGAAGCCGGAATCCGGATCCGCCTCGTACGGGAAGGCGCCCATCGTCGGGGCGTCGTCGCGATCGACGCCGTCCCCGAGCGGGAGCTTCGTGCCCTTGAGGAAGCCGCCGACGGCCTGCTCGGCGATGTCGATGACGTCGTCCGAGAGCCGCCGCCCGTTGGGCCAGCCCTGGTTGTCGCCGGCGAGGACGCCGAGCCGCTTCGGGCTCTGCGTCACCGGGATCGTCAGGTTCAGCCGGAGCACGTCGGCGAGCTTGGGCCCGGTGAAGTTGAGCTTCGGCACGCCGGTGAGCAGAACGGAGACGAGGTCGTCGCGTCCGTTCTCGGGTGCGCCGAGCTTGTACAGCTTGTTGATCACGGCCGCGAGGATCGGCGAGGTGTAGTACTGGCGGTAGGCCGAGTCCTGCCAGGGCTGCTGGGCGTTCCAGCGGTCCTTCAGGCCGGTCGGGATGATGACCTCGTTCACGAGCGGGTTGCCGAGCCGGTTCACCTGCACCCAGCCGCCCGAGTCGCGCGTGGCGACGCCACGGGTCGTCACCTTGCGCCGGTCGACCGACGCCCAGACGCCGATCGTGCCGTTCTTGGCGTTCAGGTCGGCGATCGGGACCTGGACCGAGAACGCGTGCACCGCGTAGCCGGCGAAGAAGTCCTTGCCGCCGCCCATGTTGCCGGTGCCCTTGCGGATCGCGACCAGGTCGAAGATCGCGCCGATGTCGCCGAAGAAGGCGTCGTCACGCTGGCCGGCGAAGCCCTGGCTGCGGCCGCCGTCGAACTTCACGACCGAGTCGGCCGCGAGCTTCCGGTAGTTCGGCGTCGAGCGCGGCCCGATGTTGTTCGGCGCCGTCGTGCCGCGCGCGACGACGGTCGTCCGGCCGCCCCTGATGCGGGTGACCGTGAACGGCTGGGCGGTGTCGCCGAGGAAGAACTGCCCGGTCTTCGTGCGGAACTGGAAGCGGTAGATGACATCCGGGCGGACGTCGCCGTTCGTGTCGACGTTGAGGTTGTACCGGGCGTTCGGCGAGAACGTGTACCAGTTCGGGCCGGCGGCGGGATCCTCCCCCGGGATCACGTTCGCGAGGAGCGTGACCGTCGAGGGCTTGTCCGGGCTCCGGAACGCGTACACGTCCGTCAGGTCCGCAGCGGGATCCTCTGCGATGAGGGGCGCCTCGCGGTGGCTCGAGGCCGTCGCGCTGCGAGGGCCCGAGCCGTTGATTGCCGCCGCTAAGGCGGCGAGCAGGGCCGTGGCGAGGACCACGGCTCCGAGGACTGTCTTTCGCATCATCCATCGTCCTTTCGAGGGTCGAAGGTCGCGGGTTGTTCGGCGGCCCCGACCGTCCGGTTCGAGTGCGGCTCGGACGTGAACCGGATGGCTTTCTCGTGCGAATCAAGGCGTGCTCCTCAACGCAAAATCGCGCGCCGCGGTAGGCTCGAGAGCCGAGCCGATGCGCCGCCGCGCCCTTGCTCATCTCTCCGACGAAGCCCTCGTCGCGCTCGTCGCGCGCGGGGACGAATCGGCGCTCGGCGAGCTCTACGACCGCATCGGCGGCGTCGCGTACGGGCTCGCATTTCGGGTGCTGCGGGACGAGGCGCTCGCCGAGGACGCGGTGCAGGAGGCGTTCCTCGGCCTCTGGCGGACGGCAGCGTCGTTCGTGCCGGAGCGCGCCAAGGCGTCGACCTGGGTGCTGACGCTCGTCCACCGGCGCGCGGTCGACCTCGTCCGGCGGGAGCAACGGCGGCGCGCCGAGACGCTCGACCAGGCCGGCGAGCCCGCGACCGAGTCCGCCGAGGCCGATGCGTGGCTCCGCTTCGAACGGGAGCGCGTGCAGGCGGCGCTCGCGCAGCTCCCGGATCCGCAGCGTGAGGCGATCGAGCTCGCCTACTACGGGGGGTTCTCGCAATCCGAGCTCGCCGAACGGCTCGGACAGCCGATAGGCACCATCAAGAGCAGGATGTTCTCGGGGCTCGCGCGCCTGCGGGAGCTCCTCGACGACGAAACGGAACAGGCATGGACGACGTCCACGAGCTGACAGCCGGCTACGCGCTCGACGCGCTTGACCCGGTCGACCACGAGCGCTTCGAGGCGCACCTCGCGACGTGCGAGGACTGCCGCGAGGAGCTGCAGGGGTTCTGGCAGGTCGCCGGGGCGCTCGCGTACGCGGCCGAGGGGCCGGCGCCGCCCGCGTCGCTGCGCGAGCGGATCCTCGATCAGGCACGGGACGAGCGCCCGAACGTCGTGCCCCTGAGGCGGCGCTGGACGCTCCCCGTGCTCTCGTCCGCGGCTGCCGTGGCGGCGGTCGCGGCCTTGGTCCTCGGGCTGTGGGCAACGACGCTCTCGAACGACCTCGACGACTCGCGGCGGGAGCTCGCAGTGCTCAGCGACCCCAACGCCCGCACCTACGAGACCGGGAGCGGCGAGGCGTCACTCGTCGTCACGCCCACCGGTGACGCCGCTCTCGTCGTCCGGAAGCTCGCGCCGGCGCCGGAGGGCAAGGACTACCAGATGTGGGTGTTCGAAGGCGAGACGCCACGGCCGGCCGGGGTGTTCGACGAGCCGGGCGTCGCGGTGCTCACACGGCCCGTCGAGCCGGGGCAGCAGGTCGCGGTCACGCTCGAGCCCGACGGCGGCCTCGACGCGCCCAGCACCGCCCCACTCTTCAGCACGTCCACGTAGCTCGTTCGTCACTGCGCTGATTCGTTACTGGCGCGTGACGAAGGTGCGCCGATGTGCTCCGTACACTCGTTCGCGTGAGCGAGCTCGTCCCCGCGCTGCAGCGCCTGTTCGGCTTCCCTGAGTTCAGGCCCGGGCAGGAGCGGGTCGTCCGCGCAGCCGTCGAGGGCCGCGACACGCTCGCCCTGATGCCGACCGGCTCCGGCAAGTCGCTGACCTACCAGCTCGCGGCCATGCTGCGGCCGACGCCGACGCTCGTGCTCTCGCCGCTGATCGCGCTGATGAAAGACCAGCTCGACAAGCTGCCGCCGGCCGTGGCCGAGCAGTCGACGCTGATCAACTCCTCGCTGGAGCCGGACGAGGCGGCGCGGCGGCTGCGTGAGGCGTCGCAGGGCCGATACAAGCTGCTCTACGTCGCACCCGAGCGCCTTCGTCAGCGCTCGTTCCTCGAGTCGATCATCGGGATCGACATCGGGCTCGTCGTGATCGACGAGGTGCACTGCGTCAGCATGTGGGGGCACGACTTCCGGCCGGACTACCTCTTCATCCGGCGGGCGCTCGACGCACTCGCCCAGAGAGGTGGAACGAGCCCGGCCATCCTCGGCATGACGGCCACCGCCACGCCCGCCACCGAGCGCGA
Organism: uncultured Gaiellaceae bacterium; assembly: GCA_963791905.1. GTDB lineage: Bacteria > Actinomycetota > Thermoleophilia > Gaiellales > Gaiellaceae > Gaiellasilicea. Next base: position 69,600 of record CAWBTX010000008.1, on the reverse strand, counting down.
GATCGCGGCGGCGCTCGGCCGCGAGCCCGAGGTGGTCCGGACGAGCGTGGTCCGGCCCAACCTGCGCTACGACGTCGAGCTCGTCGACGGCGAGGAGGCCCGGCTGCGCGTCCTGGTGCGGCGGTTGCGGGAGCTCCAGCGGAGCGTCGGCGATCGTCTACGCGAGGTCACGGCGGAGCTGCGAGTCGCTGGCGCGGACACTCCGCGTCCACGATCTCGCCGCCGTCCACTACCACGCCGGTCTCGAGCCGGAGGAGCGCACGGCTGCGCAGGAGGCGTTCATCGACGGGCGCGTCCAGACGGTCGTCGCGACGACGGCCTTCGGCATGGGGATCGACAAGCCGGACATCCGCCTCGTCGCGCTCTACAACTATCCCGAGTCGCTCGAGAGCTACGTCCAGATGATCGGCAGGGCGGGCCGCGACGGCCGTGCCTCGGACACGCTCCTGCTCGCGAGCCGCGCCGACGCACAGCAGCTGCGCCGGTTCGCGCGCTCCGACATCCCCACGGTCGACGAGCTGCGCGCGGTGTACGCGCGGCTGCGCGGGCGCAGCGAGGTGCTCCCGGAGGAGCTCGGCGAGGAACCCGATCCACGCGTGCTGGTCGGGATGCTGGAGCAGGCCGGGCTGGCGCGGCGGGGCTTCGACGCCGGCCGCGCGATGCAGGTCGAGGTGCCCGAGCCACCGGCGGACGCAGCCGCCCGCATCGACGCGCTCCTGGCGCGGTACGAGTCCGAGGCGCTCGGGCGGGCCGACCGCCTGGTGCGGTTCGCCGAGACACGGGACTGCCGCCACCGTCAGGTGGCCGAGCACTTCGGCGAGGCCTTCGACGGCGACTGCGGGATGTGCGACGTCTGCGCGCCGCTCGCCGCCGGCGCCGACGAGGAGATCGAGGCGGCGCCGCTTCCGGACGACATCGCGGGCGCGATCCACACGGCCGTGCTGGAGCTGCGCTGGCCGCTCGGCCGAACCGGGCTTGCGGCGATGCTGCGGGGCTCGCTGAGCGCACCCCGCTCCGCGCAGCGCTCGCGCCACTTCGGGGTGCTCGCAGCCGCGGGACCGAGCGACGTGAAGCGCTGGATCCAGCTGCTGGAGCTCGCCGGCGCGCTCGAGTCGTTCGAGAGCGAGGACGGTTTCCGGCTACTGCGGGGCGTTCCGGGCGTGGAGCTGCCCCGGATCGGCGCCGCTGCGGCGGCCAGCCCGGACGAGGGCCTCTTCGAGCGGCTGCGGGCGTGGCGCCTCGAGCGTGCGCGGTCGGACGAGGTGCCGGCCTACGTCGTCCTGCACGACGCGACGCTGCGCGAGCTCGCGGCCGTGAAGCCGAGCTCGCACGGGGATCTCGCCGGCGTGAAGGGCTTCGGGCCGGCGAAGCTGGAGCGCTACGCCGCCGACGTCCTGGCGGTGATCTCGGCTTCCGGGGGCTAAACTTGGCCGCTTGCGGACGTTTCGAAAGCCTGGCGCCGGCCGCCGACCGCGCCGGATTCGCAAGCTTCGCCTCCTTGCACTGCTGACCGTCCTCGGACTTCTGGGGTCGGTTTCCTTCGGCTTCGGTCTGGTGACCGCGATCGCGGGCGAGATCCCGAAGCTCGACCCGCGCCGGCAGCTCGAGCAGGAGGTCAACGGCTACATCTACGACTCGACCGGAAAGCGCGAGCTGGCCGTCCTGCGCGGTTCCGAGGCGCGGACGCTCGTCGACTACGACGACATCCACCCGATGATGCGGCACGCCATCGTCGCGATCGAGGACCGGCGCTACTGGGAGCACCGCGGCGTCGACGTCAGGGGCATCCTGCGCGCGCTCTGGTCGGACATCCGGCAGCAGAAGGTCGTCGAGGGCGGCTCGACGATCACGCAGCAGTTCGTCAAGAACGCCCTCCTCCACGACGAGCGCACGATCGGGCGAAAGGTGCGCGAGGCGGCGCTCGCCTGGCAGCTCAACCAGCGCTGGTCGAAGCAGCGGATCCTCGAGGCCTACCTGAACACGATCTACTTCGGGAACGGCGCCTACGGCGTCCAGCAGGCGGCTCGGACGTACTTCGGCCACGGCGTCTCGCGGATGACGATCGCCGAGGCGGCGCTGCTCGCCGGGATCCCCGCGAACCCGACGCGCTACGACCCGGTCACGAACCCGCGGCAGGCCCGCGCCCGGCGTCTGCTCGTGCTCGAGACCATGTATGCGGAGGAGAAGATCACGCTCGCGCAGCTCGTCGAGGCGGACTCGGCTCCGCTCCCGGATCCGGACGAGGTGCGGCTGCCCGGGACGGAGGGCCCTGCGCAGCACTTCGTCAACTACGTCAAGCAGCAGCTGATCGACCAGTACGGCTCCTCGAAGGTCTTCGGCGGCGGCCTCCGGGTGAAGACGACCATCGACCTCGAGCTGCAGACGATGGCGCGGGCGGCGATCTCGAAGTGGCTGACGAACCCGGACGGCCCATCCGCGGCGCTCGTGGCGATCGACCCGCGCGACGGGGCCGTGCGCGCGATGGTCGGCGGCAACAACTACCGCAAGAGCCAGTTCAACCTCGCCGTCCAGAGCGAGCGGCAGCCGGGCTCCTCGTTCAAGCCGTTCGTGCTCGCGGAGGCGCTGCGACAGGGCATCTCTCCGGCGACGAGGTTCGACTCCGAGCGCCAGGAGATCGACCTCGGCGACCGCTACTGGGTCGTCAACAACTACGAGGGCGGTTACTTCGGGTCGGTGAACATCGAGCGGGCGACGATCGAGTCCGACAACTCCGTCTACGCGCAGCTGACGCAGCTCGTCGGCTCGGGGCGCGTCGCGCACATGGCCCGACGCCTCGGCATCCAGAGCCCGCTCGAGGGCGTCTACTCGATCGGGCTGGGCTCGGAGGAGGTCAATCCGCTCGAGCTCGCGCGGGCGTATGCGAGCTTCGCGACCGGCGGCCGCCGGATCGACACCTCGCTGAAGCAGGCGAACCAACCGCGTGTGATCGAGGAGATCCGCGACGAGGAGGACGACCTCGTCCTCGCCAACCGCCCGCGCGGCAAGCGGGTCCTGACACCGGGCCAGGCGGCGTTCGTGACCTCGATCCTGCAGCGCGTGGTCGACCAGGGAACCGGTGTCAGGGCGCAGCTCGACGACCGGCCGGTCGCGGGCAAGACGGGCACGACGGAGAACTACGGCGACGCTTGGTTCGTGGGCTACACCCCGCAGCTCGTCGTGGCCGTGTGGGTGGGGTACCCGACAGAGCTCAAGCCGATGCTGACGGAGTTCAACGGCGACTCGGTCACGGGTGGCAGCTACCCGGCTCTCATCTGGAAGGCGTTCGCGGAACGTGCGCTCAAGTACATGAAGGAGGCGCCGCAGTCGTTCTCGTACCCGCCCGCGCTCTACACCGAGGCGAAGCTCGTGTCGCACCGCATGACGCCGAGAGGCGACCGCCTGATGCTGGACAACGGTCGTTGCCCGAGCCGGCGCGAGGTCGTCTACTTCGCCGGCCTCGGCCCGGCGACGATCGCCAACTGCCGTGACGACGAGGTGCAGATCCCGGACGTCCGGGGCCAGTCGCTGGCGAAGGCCGAGGCCAGGATGGACGCTCAGCCGCTCTCGCCGGAGCTCGTGTTCCGGCCCGCGGAGCCGCTCGAGCCGGCGGGGGTCGTCGTCGGCCAGCGGCCGCTGCGCGGGTACGCGGATCCGTTCGACCGCGTCATCCTGATCGTGACGAAGCCGCTGCACGGCGTGATCCCGGAGCTCGTGGGCCGGAGCCTCGACGACGCGGAGGCACGGCTGGCGCGACTGAAGCTCCAGCCTGAGATCCGCTGGGTCGAGGGCAAGCGCGAGAAGGTGCTGCAGCAGCGGCCGAAACCCGGGCTTGCAGCAGCCCCCGGGATGAAGATCAGCCTCGTCGTCGCCCGCTGAGCCACCTAAGGCTTGAGCGGCCGGCTGAGGTAACGGGAGCCCGCGAGCACGTAGCGCCACGGCAGGTCGGTCGCGACGCTGATGCCGACGCGCCGCCCGGCCGCGACGTCGACCGGGCCTGGTGAGGCGAGGAGCTCGAAGGGCGGCTCGTCCAGCGGCAGCCCGTCATGTGCGCGCGTGACCCCGAGCGCCTGGCAGAGCCGGCCCGGCCCTGCGCAGAGGAGGCGCGGCTCCTCCAGGCCGCGCCGCTCGCGCATCCGTTCGACGCCCGCCGTCGGCTCGAGGGCGCGAACCAGGACCGCGGCGGGCGTCCCCGCCTCCTCGCAGACGAAGTTCAGGCACCAGTGGACGCCGTACGAGCGGTACACGTACGCGTGGCCGGGGGGCCCGAACATCGAGGCGTTCCGCTCGGTGCGGCCGCGAAATCCGTGCGCGGCGGGATCCTGCGGGTCGTAGGCCTCCACCTCGACGACGACCCCGCCGGCGCCGTCCACGAGCAGCGTCGCGCCGACGAGGTCAGGGGCGACGGCGTGCACGCTGCGCTCGAAGAAGCTCCGGTCGATCCGCATGCGGCTGCGCGAGGCTAGAAGAGCTGCGAGGCCTCGGACGGCTGGTTCGATGCCTCGAGCAGCCTGCGCGCACGACGGCCGAGATCGGCGAGGTCGACCCGGCCGCTGGCGGCGTCATCGGCGAGTCGCTCGGCCAGCGCGAGCGCCTCGTCGAGCAGGGGCGACGAGCTCGCTGCGTCCTGCCCCATGTCGTGGAGGATCGTGCGTTCCGTGCGCGACGCGACGATCGGGTCCGGGACGCCCTCGACCCAGACGAGCGTTCGCTGCCCGCCGCCGCGGTTGTCGCCCGTGATCGGCTGGAGCGCGTAGATCCGATCGGCCCGCGCGTACTTGCCGAACCCGAGGAAGACCATCCGTGCACGCTCCATCGCCCTGACAGTATCCACCCTCCGCCAGCCGTGCGCCGAGCGCCGCTTGTGTTCCTGGATACAAGCCTCTCTGCTCGGCCCGAACGGCTTGGCTACGGGCCCGAGCGCGCGAAAGAGTTTGTGTTCCTGGAACACAAGCTTCCTGCGCGGCCCTCTGTGCTCGCCGCCGTGCGGACGGGCCGCGCTACGCGAGCGCGGCGGCGAGCGCTTCCGCCACGCGCTCCTGATCCTCGCGCTCGATGCGCGTGTGGAAGGGGAGCGCCAGCGTCCGCCGGGAGAGGTCCTCCGACACCGGGCACATGCCCTCGCGGAAGCCGTACCGCTCACGCATGTACGCCTGCAGGTGGATCGACGGGAGGTACCGCGCCGTGGCGATGCCCTCCCGGTCGAGCGCCGCGATCACCCGCTCGCGGTCGACGTCGCGCCGCAGCTTCACGACGTAGACGAACCAGGAGCGCGTGTGGTCGGCGTCGTCTGCGCACGGCACCTCGACGTCGACGTCGGCAAGGAGCTCCGCGTACCGCGCCGCCGCAGCCGAACGGAGCGTGAGGATCGTCTCGAGCTTCTCCAGCTGGCCGATCCCGAGCGCAGCCCGGATGTCGTCGATGCGGTAGTTGTAGCCCAGCCGCGCGTGGTCGAGCCAGCCGCCGCCGTCGGCGCGGCCCTGGTTCCGCAGGCTCTTGAGCAGGCGCCATTCGTCCTCGGAGTGCGTTGTGACCATGCCGCCCTCGCCCGTCGTGATCTGCTTGTTCGGATAGAACGCGAACGACGCCGACGGGCCGTGCGATCCGACCGGCCGTCCGCGGTACGTCGCCCCGAGCGCCTCGCACGCGTCCTGGATCAACGTCAGTCCGTGGCGCGCGCAGATCTCGCGGAAGAGGTCCGAGCTCGCACGGGTACCCGTAGATGTCCACCGCGATGACGACCTTCGTCCGCTCCGTCACGGCCGCCTCGACCGCCGCCGGGTCGAGGTTCATCGTGCGCTCGTCGACGTCGGCGAAGACAGGAACGGCGCCTTCGTAGACGGCGCAGTTCGCCGAGGCGACGAACGAGTACGGCGACGTGATCGCTTCGTCCCCCTCCCCCAGCCCGGCCAGCCGGCAGAGCAGGTGGAGCCCGGCGGTCCCGGACGAGACGGCGGCGGCGTACGGAGCTCCCACGCGCTCGGCGAAGAGCTCCTCGAAGCGGTCGATCGTCGGCCCGAGCGAGAGCCGCCCCGAGCGGAGCACCTCGAGCACGAGCTCCTCGTCCCGCTCGTCGACGTACGGCGAAGAGAGCGGTATTTGTTTCAGCGCTGCCGTCACCGACGGCCGGTCAGGCCTCGGCGGGCGCGGGTGCACCCTGCGTGACGTTCACGTGATCGAGCCAGTGGCCCCAGCGGTCCTTGGCGCCGCGAACCGTGTCGAGATACTCGCGCTGCAGCTCGAGCGTGACCGGGCCTGCGCCGATCTCGTGATCGTCGACCGAGCGAACGGGCGTCACCTCGGCCGCAGTGCCGGTCATGAACACCTCGTCGGCGATGTAGAGGTCGGAGCGAATGAGGTTCGACTCCTCCACCACGTAGCCGAGGTCCTGTGCGATCTGGATCACCGTGTCGCGTGTGATCCCGGGCAGGATCGAGGTCGAGAGCGGCGGCGTCCAGATGCGGCCGTCCTTGACGACGAAGACGTTCTCGCCGGACCCGTCCGCCACGAACCCCTCGTCGGTGAGGAGAATCGCCTCGTCGTAGCCGGCCCGCTGGGCCTCCTGCACGGCAAGCATCGAGTTGAGGTAGATGCCGGTGGCCTTGGCGACGTGCGGGATCGTGTTCGCGCCCACGCGCTTCCACGAGGAGATCTTGGCGCGGATCCCCGTCGCGAGGTTCTCGTCCCCGAGGTAGTTGCCCCACGGCCAGCTCATGATCACGACGTCGACCGGGTTGCCCGCGGTGGACACGCCCAGCTCGCCGTAGCCGTAGAACGCGAACGGCCGCACGTAGCACTCCGGCAGGCCGTTCCGGCCCACGAGCTCGTGGGTCGCCGTGCGAATCTCGTCGACCGAGTACGGCAGCTCCATGTACAGCAGCCGCGCGGAGTTCTCGAGACGCTGGAGGTGCTCCTTGAGCCGGAAGATCGCTGGGCCCTGCGGGGTCTCGTAGCAGCGGATCCCCTCGAAGACGCCGGTGCCGTAGTGCAGGCCGTGTGCGCCGACGTGCACTTTGGCGTCCGCCCAGTCGATGAACTCGCCGTTCATCCAGATCGTCTCGGTCTCTCGCATCAAGCGTCTCCTCTATTCGAATGGTATTCGGGCTCCTGGACGGCGTCCATCGGCCGCGCCCGCGTCAGGCGAACGAGCTCGGCCGGGTGCAAGGCAGCGATGTGGGACGGCGAGCCCGCGCCCACCCAGACGAGCTCGTGCGCGAGCAGGGTCCGGTCGACGTAGACCCGGTCGATGCCCGGGAGCGCGAACGGCGCAACCGCACCGGGGCGAACGCCCGTCGCCCGCTCGACCTCGTCGGCCCGCGCGACGCGCGCTGCCGAGCTTCCCACTTCGCGGGCGACCTTCTCCGTGTCCACACGCCTGTCGCCGGGGACGAGAGCCAGCACGGGGCTGTCGTCGCAGACGACGACGATCGACTTCACGATCTGGTCGACGCTGCAGCCGGCGGCGCGGGCCGCATCCTCTGCGGTCGGCGTACCCGACTTGAACTCTTCGAGCCTCGCCTCGGCGCCGGCCTCTCTCAGGAAGGCGGCGACTCGCTCGACCGGCTCCGGCCAGCTCGTCTCCACTGGACAAAGACTACTAGGCGCCGCCGAGCGAGATCACGCGGACGTCGTCGAACCCCTCGCCGCGGAACCGAGCGACGAGCTCCGCCGGCGGATCGGAGTCGACCGACAGGGCCATCAGCGCCTTTCCGCCCTCCTTCGTCCGCGAGACCGCCATGTTGGCGATGTTGATCCCCGCAGCCCCGAACATCGTGCCGATGCGGCCGATCACACCGGGGATGTCGTCGTAGCTGAAGAACACCATTCGCGGCGAGAGCTGGAGGTCGATCGCGAACCCGAGCGCGCCCGCGAGGAAGTGCCTGTGCTCGGGACCGATCGTCGTCCCCGAGACCTCGACGTCGTCCACGGCGACGGTGACGAGATTCATGTAGTCGCGCGACTTCGTGCTCTTCTCCTCGGTCACCTCGATGCCACTCTCCGCGGCGATCACGGGAGCGTTGACGTAGTTCACCGCCTGCTCGACGCGGCCCTGGAAGGCGCCGTTCAGGGCGGCGACCGTGAGGAGCCTCGTGTCCTGCTCGGCCAGCGCGCCGTGGTAGGAGAGCGCGATTCGCCTCGGGTGCCCGCCGGCGAGCTCGACGGCGAGCCGCCCGAGGCGGGCGGCCAGCGGGATCAGCGGGCCGAGCACCTCGAGGTCGTCAGCGCCGACGACCGGGATGTTGATCGCGTTCGTGACGAGGCCGCCCTCGAGCGCAGCGACGACCTGCTCCGCGATGATCAGACCGGCGCGGTCCTGGGCCTCCTCCGTGGACGCGGCGAGATGCGGCGTGACGACGACCTCGTCGAGCTCGAGCAGGACGCCCGAGTACGGCTCGGCCGAGAAGACGTCGAGCGCCGCCCCGGCGACCTTGCCGGAGCGGATCGCGGCCGCGAGCGCCTCCTCGTCGACGAGCTCGCCGCGCGCGGCGTTCACGATCCGGACACCGGTTCGCATGCGGGCGAAGGCCTCCTCGTCGAGGAAGCCCTTCGTCTCCTCCGTCAGCGGCAGATGGAGCGTGAGGAAGTCGACCGACCCGAGGACCTCCTCGGGCGTCTCGGCGTACTCGGCGCCGAGCTCCCGGAACCGCTCCGGCGCGACGAAGGGGTCGTAGGCGGTGACGCGGAGCCCGAGGCCGAGGGCCCGGCGTGCGACCTGGCGGCCGATCCTGCCGAAGCCGAGCACGCCCAGCGTCTTGTCGGCGAGCTCGATCCCGGCCCACCGCGACCGTTCCCAATGTCCTTGCTTGAGCGCCGCGTGGGCCTGCGGGATGTTGCGCGCGAGGGCGACGAGGAGACCGACTGTGTGCTCGGCGGCCGAGACGACGGTCGAGTCGGGCGCGTTCGCGACGACGATCCCCCGACGCGTCGCGGCGGCAACGTCGACGTTGTCGACGCCGACCCCGGCGCGGCCGATCACCTTCAGGCGCTGCGCGCGCTCGAGGACGTCCGCGGTCAGCTGCGTCGCCGAGCGGATCACGATCGCGTCGCAGTCGGCGATCGCCTCCTCGAGCGGCGACTCGCCGTCGACCTCGACGTCGAAGCGACTCCGCAGCAGCTCGATGCCGGCCTCAGCGATCTCCTCGCGGACGAGAACCTTCAGACGGGCATCCCCTCCGCGTAGACCTCGAGCGCACGCGACGCAGCGGCGCCGCGCTCGATGGGCGCCCCGAGCTCCGACAGGACGAGCTCGACCGCCGAGAGCGCGGTCGCGATGTCGAACTCGTCGAACCAGCCGATGTGCCCGATTCGGAAGATCTGTTCCTTGAGCTCGCCCTGGCCGGCGGCAATGGTGATGCCGTGCCGGTCCCGCAGCGCGAGCGTGAGCGCCGAGGCGTCGATGCCGTCGGGCATGCGGGCGGCCGTGACGACGGCGGAGCGGTCCTCGTCCGGCGAGAAGAGCTCGAGGCCCATCGCCTTGATGCCCGCGCGGCAGGCCCGGCCGAGGCGGACGTGCCGCGCAAACGTCGTCTCGAGGCCCTCGCCGAGCAGCCGCTCGAGCGCGACGTCGAGCGCCACGACGAGCGAGACGGCGGGTGTGAACGCGCTGTCGACCTTCTGCTGCGCCTTGCGCGTGCGCTCCCAGTCGAAGTAGTAGCGGGGCAACGTCGCGCGGGCGGCGTGCTCGAACGCGGCCGGAGACACGGCCACCGTGCCGAGGCCCGGCGGCGTCATCAGCGCCTTCTGCGAGCCCGCGACGACGACGTCGAGGCCCCACTCGTCCGTCTCGAGCGGGACCGCGCCGAGGCTCGAGACCGCATCGACGAGGACGAGCGCGCCGGCCTCCTTCGCCGGGGCGGCAAGCGCCTGCACGTCGGCCACGACGCCCGTCGATGTCTCCGAGTGCACGAGCACGACGACCGAGACCGGCTCGATCTCGTCCAGCCGGCGGGCGAGGTCATCGGGCGACGGCGTCTCGCCCCAGGCATACCGGAGCTCCTCGACCTCGCAGCCGAAGCGGCGGCACATGGCGATCCACCGCTCACCGAAGTTGCCTGAGGTGACGACGAGGACGCGGTCGCCCGGCGAGCAGAGGTTCACGACGGCAGACTCGAACGCCCCCGTGCCCGAGCTCGTGAAGAGAAGAACGTCCGAGCTTGTGCGATGCACCTCCTGCAGGCGCCGCAGCACGCGCTCGTACACGACGCGGAAGTCCGGCGCCCGGTGATGGAGCACCGGCTCACCGAGGGCTGCGAGCACCTCCGGCGGCACGGGCGTCGGCCCGGGCGTGAACAGGTAGCGCTTCTGCGGCTTCGGCTCCCGCGACATGCGACTGAGCCTAGCGTCCCTCGCGGAGCGCACTACGCTCTCCGCCGTGGAGGCGCTGATCGCGTTCGGGGCGGCCCTGCTCACGCTGCGGCTCTCGGGGTTGCTCGCGGCGCGCTGGCGCGAGCGCCGCTCCGCGCACCTGCTCGCCTGGAGCGCGGGCCTCGCCGCCTACGCGCTCGGCACGGCCGCGATCGCGTGGGGGGCGGCGGCGGGCTGGAACGACGGCGTCTTCCGCGCCTACTACCTCTTCGGCGGCCTGCTGACCGCTCCGCTGCTCGGCGCCGGCTCGCTCCTGGGCGTCGGCGTGAGGATCGCAGGCCCGGTCGTGCTCGTGTACGCCGGTCTCGCGACCGGCGTCGCGCTCGCCGAACCGCTCACGATGCCGCTCTCGGGGACGGAGCTGCCCGAGGCGCAGCAGCATCTCGACTTCCTGCCCGCGCGGCTTCTCGCCCTCGTCGGCAACGTCGCCGGCACCGTCGCGCTCGTCGGCGTCACCCTCGCGACGCTGAGGCGGCGCCCGCTCGGCAACAGCCTGCTGCTGGCCGGGTTCGCCCTCGCAGCCGTCGGCAGCGCCGTCTCGGGACTCGGCGTCATCGGCTCGGCCGGCTTCGTCGCCGTTGCAGCCGTCCTGCTCTATGCGGGCACGGTTGCACGCCGGTGAGAGGAAATTTACCGTTTGCAAACAGTCCGTTTGCTAGCCTGCCGCGGCTAGACGGCTCCACTGAGACCCATTGCGGCCATGTTCGGGGTCTCGCGGGCCATTCACGTCCCCTGCGAAGGAGAGTTTGTGACGAACCCGTCCCTGCGACTGCTCGTATTCGTTGGCGCATTGGTGCTGGCGGCAGCGGCACTCGTGCAGCCGCGTGCGGCGAGCGCGGCATCGGAGCGCATCGACGTCCTCGCGCAGATCGACGCCTACCGCAGCGACACATGGCGCTGGCAGCGGCTGATGGGCGCGCGGCTGACGCCGGCGGCGTATACCGAGCGCGAGTCGTCGAGCGCGACGTACCGCCGCTGGATGCGAGACCTCTGGCGGAAGCGCGCACACGTGGCGGAGCAGCGAGCGGCCACGCCGCCGCATCGCTCAGCGTGGATGTGCATCCACCGTCTGGAGCGCCACCCGGCCCAGGGCTGGGCGACGTACACCGGCAACGGCTACTACGGCGGGCTGCAGATGGACATCTCGTTCCAGCGCGCCTACGGTCACCACCTGCTCAGGACGAAGGGCACGGCGAACCGCTGGTCCGCGCTCGAGCAGATGTGGGTCGCCGAGCGGGCGTATCGCAACGGCCGCGGTTTCTACCCCTGGCCGAACAGCGCCCGCTACTGCGGCTTGATCTGATCCTCTTCGTCCCGGCGGGCCCGCCGCTCGCGGAGCCACAGGGACGCGAACACGAGGGCGATTCCGAGCACGACCAGCGACTCGACGATCGCGCCGCCGACGCCGCCGTGCGCCAGTAAATCTAGTTCTGGGATAGCAGCCACATCCCCGTGATGGTGTACAGCACCATCAACGCGAGCAGTGGGTATTGGGAGCGAAGAGCCGCCCGGGGCTGAAAGATGGTGACGGCGCGGTCGTGGGCGATCATCAGCCCGGCGACATGTCCCGCGACGAGTGCGCCGACCTGGAGGTACCACACGGTGTTCGGCGCGAAAGGCGACAGGTTCGGCTGGAAGTCGATCGTGCCGAGCACGTCCCAGCCGAAGCCGAACGGGTCGGACAGGAGCGGGATCGCGTACTGGCCCTGCACGATCAGCGAGGTGAAGTAGTGCGCGATCGCGTAGACGAGCGCGATCGGGACGAGGCTCGGGAGGAAGTCGGGCACGAGCGTCCGGCCGCGCTCGGTTGCCGCGCGCGCGATCCGCACCGCGAGGAGGTAGGCGCCGGCCACGAAGAGGATCGCCCCGACCAGACCTGCGAGCGCCAGCAGCATCCCGAGGAGGTCGGCGAGGCCGGGCGACTCGAGCACGTACGGACCCTCGACCTCGATTCGCAGGTCCTGCCAGATGGTCGTCCGGCTGAAGCCGTCGAAGGCGACCGAGCCGAGCATGACCGCGACGACCGCCAACAGCCCCGGCCGCGGATCGGCGCCGGCGAGCCCGCTGAAGGGCGTGCGCACGACGAGCCGGCCGTCGCGCTCTCCGAACGCCGCCGCGCGTGAGAGCAGCTCGAAGTAGACGGCGAACCCGTCCCCGTGCTTTGTCCAGACCTCCCGTCCGAAGGTCGCCATCCCGAACCAGTTGATGTAGCTGTAGAGGGCGATTGCGAGTGCGAGCGAGCGCGGGTTGGCCGGATCCCAGAAGGCGAGCTCGAGCGCCGTGAAGGCAAACAGGAGGACCGCTGCGGGATAGACGCCAAGGCGCTCAGGATAGGCCGCGAGCGGCTCCCACGTGCGGCCGAGCCTCTCCCACACCCAGGCGACGCCGTCGGCGGCGGCACGCCACGGATTCAGCACCGACCAGACGTTCCCGAGCAGGATCTGCAGGGCCGGGACGCCCAGCCAGAAGACCACGTAGACGAACGTGGGCGAGAAGTTGACCGCCGACGACGGCTCCCCGAGAAGTGCGGTCAGGAAGGTGAGTGCGAGCAGCCCGACCGACGCGGCGCCGACGACGACTCTGAGCGCCGTCGACCGCAGGAAGCCCTCCAGCCCGGCCGGCAGCGGCCTCCCGACCGAGAGTCGGTCGAGCTGCGGCCGCTTCCAGAGCGTGCCGAGCGCGAGGAACGAGGCGACGAGCACGATCGCGCCGCCCCAGAGGAAGAGCCACGCCGGAACCGGCAGGTCGCGGATGCCGCCGATGCCGTGGGCCAGGATCAAGGCGTGACTGAGAGATCGGCGATCGGGACGCCGCGGTCCTCGAGCTCGACCTCGAAGCGACCGGGAATCGTGGCCCGGAAGCGGATGCGGGCGGGCATGCCGGGCGCGACGTCGGCCATCAGGTCGTAGCCGTGGAGGTGGATGTGGTCGGTGACGTCGGCCGTGGTGACGATCTCGACCTGACGGCCCTGCTTCACCTTCGCCCGGCGGATCCCGGGCACCGGCTGGCCACCGACGACGCGGAGCCTGATCGTGACGCGGTACGGCGGCGGGGGCGGCGTCGGCTCGGTCGTCGTCGCGGGCGGCTCCGTCGTCGTCGCCGGGGCCGTCGTGGTCGCCTGGGTCGTGGTCGCCTGGGTCGTGGTTGCGACCGTGGGCGTCGTCGTAGCCGCCTCGTCGTCGCCGTCGTCGCGGAGCGCGAAGAAGAGGCTCAGGATCAGCCCGAGGCCGGCCGCGATGAGCGCGATGCGGCGGTACTCGGGATTCACGCCTTCAGCTTCTCCCTCACGAGCTCGCTCACGACCCGCGGGTTGGCCTTGCCGCCGGTCTCCTTCATGACCTGACCGACGAAGAAGCCGAGCAGACCTTCCTTGCCCGAGCGGTACGCGGCGACCTGGCCGGCGTTCGCCTCGAGGATGCGCTCGACGACGGGCTCGAGCTCGCCCGTGTCGGAGACCGCCTCCTGCGCGAGGTACGGCGCGGCGGAGAAGCCCGGCTCGGCTCACCTGGGCGATCGCCTCGTCGAGCGCTGCCCGCGGGATGCGGTCGCGGGCCTCGACGAGCTTGGCGAGCTCGGCGGCGTCGACGGCTGGCGCCGTCGATGCCGGCGAGCCGGTTGGCGATCAGGTTCGCCGCGCCGAGGCGATCGGCGCCGGCCGCCACGGTCGCCTCCCAGAGCGTGTCGAGGCCGCCCGTGACGAGGACGGTGGCGCGGTCGAGATCGAGCTCTCGCTCGAGGCGCCGGATGCGCGCTCCGGGAGCCTCCGGCAGCTCCGCGCGCACGCGCTCCACGAGTTCCGCCGGCGGCTCGATCGGGACGAGATCCGGCTCGGGGAAGTAGCGGTAGTCGTCGGCCTCCTCCTTCGAGCGGCTCGCCGTGAGCGTCCCGGTGGACGCGTCGAAGTCGTAGGTCTCCTGCTCGACCTCCCCGCCGGCCTCGTAGATCGCGATCTGCCGTTTGACCTCGGCGTCGATTCCCTGGGCGACGAAGCGGAACGAGTTCATGTTCTTCAGCTCGCAGCGGGTGCGCAGCTCGTCCGAGCCGCTCGGCCGCACCGAGACGTTCGCGTCGACACGGAGCGTTCCCTTCTCCATCTCCGCGTCCGAGATGCCGAGCTCGACGATCGCCTGCCGGAGCAGCTGCAGGAAGCGGCGAGCGTCCTCGGAGGAATGGATGTCGGGGCCGGTGACGATCTCGACGAGCGGCGTGCCGCCACGGTTGAAGTCGACGAGGGAGTAGGCGGCGCCGCCGATCCGGCCGGTGCGTCCGCCGACGTGCGTCGTCTTCGCCGCGTCCTCCTCGAGGTGCGCCCGCACGATGCCCACCTCGATGTCGCCGTCGCCGCTTGGCACTACCACCTTGCCGTTGATGCAAGACGGTAGATCATATTGTGAGATCTGATAGCCCTTCGGCAAGTCCGGGTAGACGTAGCTCTTGCGCGAGAACACGGCGCGATCGGCGATCTCGCAGTCGAGGGCGAGGCCGAGCTTGATCGTCCACTCGATCGCCGTCCGGTTCGCGACGGGGAGCGCGCCGGGGAAGCCGAGGCAGACCGGGCAGGTCTGCGTGTTCTCGCCGCCGCCGAAGCCGTTCGCGCAGCCGCAGAACATCTTCGACCGCGTTTTCAGCTGGACGTGGATCTCCAGCCCGACGACGGGCTGCCAGCTAGCCACGGAGCCGCTCCGGAACGGGATCGAAGGCGAGCGCGCGCTCGAGTGCGTGGCCGGTGCGAAAGAGCGTGTTCTCGGAGAACTGTGGCCCGATCAGCTGCAGGCCGACCGGCAGACCGTCCGAAAGCCCGCACGGGATGCTCAGCCCCGGCAGACCAGCCATGCACGACGGGATCGTGAGCAGGTCGGAGAGGTACATGGCGAGCGGGTTGGCCGCCTTCTCCCCCAGTCTGAACGCGACCGTCGGCGAGGTCGGCGAGACCAGGACGTCGAAGCGCTCGAATGCGGCGGCGTGCTCGCGCGCGATCACCGTCCGCACCCTCTGGGCCTGGCCGTAGTACGCGTCGTAGTAGCCGGCGGAGAGCGCGTACGTGCCGAGCATGATGCGACGCTTCGGCTCGTCGCCGAAGCCGGCGTCGCGCGTGCGCTCGACCATCGCGTAATAGCCGTCGGCGTCGACGCGGGGCCCGTAGCGGACGCCGTCGTAGCGCGCAAGGTTCGCGGACGCCTCCGCCGGTGCGATCAGGTAGTAGCAGGCGAGCCCGTACTCGACCGAGCGCGGCAGCTCGCACTCCGCCACCTCGGCGCCGAGGTCGGCGGCGAGGTCGATCGCAGCGCGTACTGCCTCCGCGACGCCGGGCTCGATCCCCTCCGCCTCGTTCATCTCCTTGGGCACGCCGATGCGGACGCCCTTCAGGTCCTCGGCGTCCGGCAGCTGCACCTCCTCCGGCAGCTCGACGGTGGTCGAGTCACACGGGTCCTTGCCGGCGATGATCGAGTAGAGGAGCGCGCAGTCGCGCACGTTCTTCGCGACCGGCCCGACCTGATCGAGGCTGGAGGCGAACGCGACGATGCCGTAGCGGCTGACCGTGCCGTAGGTCGGACGGAGTCCGACGTTGCCGCACAGCGCCGACGGCTGCTTGATCGACCCGCCCGTGTCCGAGCCGAGCGCCCACGGGGCCAGACCCCCGGACACGGCCGCTGCGGACCCCCCGCCGGAGCCACCCGGCACGCGCTCGGGATCCCAGGGGTTGCGCGACGGCCCGTACGCGGAGTTCTCCGTCGACGAGCCCATCGCGAACTCGTCCGTGTTCGTCTTGCCGATGAGCGGCAGGCCGGCCTCCTTGCAGCGCGCCGCAACCGTCGAGTCGAAGACGGGGACGTAGCCCTCGAGGATCTTCGAGGCCGCAGTCGTCTCGATCCCCTTCGTCGAGATGACGTCCTTGAGCGCGATCGGCACGCCGCCGCCGACCGGCTCGTCGACCGTGCGGAGGTAGCAGTGGAGCTCGTCGTCGCGCTCGGCGACGGCCGCGAGGTAGGCGGCGTGGAGCTCGGCGGCGGAGACGTCCTTCCGCTCGAGCATGGCGCCGGCCTCCTCGGCCGTGAGTCGGAGCGTGTCGATCGTCATGTCGCGGGCGGGACGCGGAAGAGGTTCCCCTCCCGATCAGGCGCGTTGGCGAAGACCTCGTCGAGCGTCAGTGACGGCCGCGGCTCGTCGTCGCGCCACGCGTTCACGAGCTCGAGCGGGTGCGAGGTCGGCGGCACGTCTTCGAGGTCGAGCTCGGAGACCTTGCCGACCGCCTCGAGGATCGCGCCGAGCTCCTCGGTCAGCCGATCGACCTCGGCCTCGGAGAGCTCGAGCCGTGCCAGCTTGGCCACATGTAAGACCTCTTCGCGCGTGATCGCCATTCAGTTCATCCTCGCAAAAGGAAGGAGCCCCGTCTCCGGGGCTCCATCGCTACCTCGAAACTTGAAAGGTGCTAGACCGCGGAGACGTTCGCCGCCTGGGCGCCCTTGGGCCCCTGGACGACTTCGAACTCCACGCGCTGGCCCTCGGTCAGCGACTTGTAGCCCTCCATCGTGATCGCGGAGAAGTGCACGAAGACGTCCTCGCCACCCTCACGCTCGATGAAGCCATAACCCTTTTCGTTCGAGAACCACTTCACGGTGCCCTGCGCCAACTGATGTTCCTCCTTGCATGACGCGACAAGGGTGCAAAGCACCGGTGCCGCTGACCAATGAGCGCGCGAACCATAGCCTCACGTGCCCGGGAATGCAAGCTCCCCTCGGCGGTACCGTGCGGCGCGGACGGCGCTGCGAAGGAGCATCGCGACCGTCATCGGTCCGACACCGCCCGGCACGGGCGTGAGCAGCCCCGCGCGCTCGGCGACCTCCGGAGCCACGTCGCCGAGGAGACCCTCCTCCGTGCGGGTGATGCCGACGTCGATCACGCACGCTCCTTCCTTCACGTACTCGGGCTGAACGATGCCGGGAACCCCGACAGCGGCGACGAGCACATCCGCCCGGGCGGACTCGGCCGCGAGGTCGCGCGTGCGCGAGTGGCAGATCGTGACGGTGGCGTGGCGCTGCAACAGCAGGTGCGCCACCGGCTTGCCGACGATCGCGCTCCGCCCGAGGACGACCGCCTCGGCCCCCTGCAGCGGCACGTCGTACTCCTCGAGCAGCGCGATGATCCCGAGCGGCGTCCCGCCCACGTGCGCGGGCTCGCCGAGGTAGAGCTGGCCGGCGTTCACCGGGTGGAAGCCGTCGACGTCCTTGACCGGGTCGACGGCGCGGATGACCCTGGCCTCGTCGATGCCGTTCGGCAGCGGCAGCTGGACAAGAAGGCCGTCGACGGCGTCGTCCGTGTTCAGCTGTGCGACCGCCGCGAGCACCTCGGCCTCACTCGCGCTCTCAGGCAGGCGGACGTCGCGCGCATCGATCCCGACCTCCTGCGACGCCCTGTGCTTCGCGCGGATGTAGACGTCGGAGGCGGGATCGTCGCCGACGAGCACCGTGGCGAGGCCGACGCCGCCGAGCTCGGCGACCTCGGCGGCCACCTCCCCGCGGATCCGCGCGGCAAGCGCCTTCCCATCCATGATCGTGGCCGTCATGCGCGCGAGGATAGTCTGCGATCTGGCTGGTAGCGTGCGGCGATCGAGCGCACGGGTTCTCGCCGCGACCGCATCAAGCTGGGTCTCATGCGTACCGTCGGAGTCGCCGTTTGGCGGCTCGGCGAGCGACTCGGGGTCGACGTCATGGGTGCGGTCGAGGAACCGCCGCTCCAGCTCGATGCGGCCCGTCGCGAGGCCTTCGAGCGTCTCGCCGGCTCGGCCGAGGAGAGCGGGACGCTCGAGCGCGGCACCTGCCCGTATCCGATTCACGAGCTGCTCACGTATCTCGTCGCCGAGCGTCGCCTGCTGCTGCACGGATCGAACCATCGCGCTCTCGAGACCCTCGAGCCGCAGGTGGCACGCGATCTCGACACGCAGCTGACGGCCGTCGTCGCGTGCGACGACGGCATCTGGCCGCTCTTCTACGCCACCGTCGATCGCGACCGGGCCGAGGGCGTCGCGAGCGGGTGCACGCACCTGGGTCGCCCGCCGCGCCAGCGCCGCTTCTACTACTTCGCAGTGCACGGCGACCCCGATCTGGAAGAGACCTGGACCGACGGCGCGATCTACGTCCTCCCGCGGTCCGGCTTCCGGCGCGAGTGGGGAAACGAGTGGGTCAACCCGAGCCCGGTCCGGCCGCTCTTTCGCGTGCCGGTCGAGCCCGACGACTTTCCACTCCGGCACACCGTCGTCGGACTCGCCGGCCCGGAGGAGTTCAACCGGCTCCCGCATCATCTGCGCGCCGCGAAACGGCGGCGCCGCGCCGGGGCCGAACCGTAAGCTCACGCCCCATGAACCTGCGCCGATGGCCTCGAAGGAACGACGCCGACTCGATCCGCGCGCGGCGCGACGCGATCCGGCCGGTCGTCGGCGACGACCCGCTGGCCCACGACGACGAGGCCTGGACGCGCGCGCAGGAGGCACACACCGGCGCCGCCGTCATCCCGGTCTCGGTCGTAGGCCCGCTCGACCTCGAGCTCGGCGTCTACGAGCTCGAGGAGCCGGCCGGGAGCCTGCGCGAGACGAGTCGCGCGGCGCGAGGAGATCCTCGTACCGCTCGCGCACACGGAGGGCGGCCTGTCCGCGTCGATGTCGCGCGGGATGAAGGCTGCGGCTGCGTCGGGTGGGTTCAGAACATATGTGCTCAAGGACAGAATGACCAGAGCATCATGCTTTGTCTGCAAGAACACTGAGGAAGCCGTCGCAGCTTGCAAGATGGCTGGAGAGCTCGCTCGACGAGCTGCGCGCGTTCCTGGCTGGGCTCGACGACCCCTCGCTCTCGAAGCGGGCGAAGCTGCGCGAGGCCAAGACGCACGTCGTCGGCCCGATGTGCCACGTGCTCTGGGCCTGGACGACCGGCGACGCCTGCGGGCCGAACATGATGACCCGCAACTCGTACGCGCTGAACATGGGCTACGTGATGCAGCAGGCGCCGGTGCGGCCGGAGCGGGCGATCCTCGAGGCCAACATGGGCGGTGACAAGAAGCCCTCCTTCGAGTTCTTCCAGTCGGGCCACGGGAAGACCGTGATCGCGGAAGCGACGCTGTCCGAGGAAACCGTTCGCCGCGTCCTCCGCACGACCGTCGACGACCTGCTCGAGCTCTCGTGGGCCGGGACGCACGGCGCCGTGGCCTCCGGCATGCAATCCGTCGCCTTCACGCCGGCGTCTGCGATCGCCGCGCTCTTCGCCGCCACCGGGCAGGACCTGGGCATGGTCGGAACGAGCTCGATGGCGCACGGTACTGCCCACCGAACCGAGGAAGGCGGACTGCACGCGACCATCCGCTTCCCCGGCCTCGAGGTCGGCACCGTCGGCGGCGGCACCACCCTCCCCTACGCCCGCTCGTGGCTGGCCCTGCTCGACTGCGCCGGCTCCGGCAAGGTCTACCGCTTCGCCCAGATCGTGGCCGCGGCCGCGCTCGCGCTCGAGATCTCCGCCTCGTCGGCGATGGCGACCGCGGGCTCCGAGAACTTCTTCCGCGCCCATCACGAACGCGGAGGGATGCGGTAGGGCGCTATAAGCTTGCGCCGATGTCCGTGGAGCCGGCCGAGGAGCCGATCAACGCCGACGCGACCTACGAGCCGCTGCTCGAGGCGGAGCGGCAGGCGGCCGAGGATGCAGCCACGGACGACAAGCCCCGCGGCGTGCTCCGGTTCTACGAGCTCGCCAAGAAGCAGGAGTGGCAGGTCCGCGACATGCCCTGGGGCGAGATCCCGCCGATCCCGGAGACGCGCGAGGGCGCTTCCAAGGAGCGAAAGGAGCGACGCCGCGCCGTGTGGCGCTCGGTGATCACGCAGCAGCTCCAGGCAGACGAGCTCGCCGTGTCGATGGCCGGCCAACTGCTCAACCTCGCGCCGCACCACGAGGCGAAGCTCTACTACTCGACGATGGTCCAGGACGAGGCACGGCACGTCGAGGCGTGGCTCAAGCTCGCGGAGCAGGCCGGCGGCGTCGCAGAGCGCGACCCGTACCTCGACGAGATGGCGAGGATGACGCTCGAGGCCGAGACGCTCGAGGAGAAGGTGTTCCAGATGCAGGTGTTCTTCGAGCGCCTGATCATCCCGCGCTTCCGGCTGATCGCGCGCTCGTCGCGCGGCACGCTGCTCGAGGACCTCTGCAACCGCCTCACGATCGACGACGGCATCCACCACAGCGCCGGTGTCGCCTACGAGCGCGTCCTGCTCGAGGGCGCGTCGAAGCAGACGAAGGACCGGCTCGTGAAGGCGGCGAGCCGCCTGCTGCCGATCTTCGTCCAGCACGCGCTCTGGCGGCCGCAGGAGCGAGCCTGGATCGGAACGGTCATGCGTGAGACGGACATCAGGCGCCTGCAGGACGACATCCGGGACGGGATCCGCATGGCGAGGAGCATGGGCCTCGACGTCTCAGACATCGAGATGCCGTTCGCGGCCTAGAGCCGTTCGCGGCCTAGAGCGCTGCAGATCCCGCCGCATCACGATCCGTCGTGCTTCGGCTGCGGCGACAACCCGGTCGGGCTCCGAATGGTCACGCCCGAACGCGACGGCATCGAGGAGTACGCGTCGGCGGTGACCTTCCGCGAGGAGCACCAGGGCGCCCCCGGCATCGTCCACGGCGGCGTCGTCGGCGCCGCGCTCGACGAGGCGTGCGGGCTGCTCGCCACCTGGCACCGGTTCCCGACAGTGACGGCGCGGATCTCCGTTCGCTTCCGCAAGCCGGTCCCGATCAACCGCGAGCTCCAGGCCGTCGCCTCCGTGCGTGCCTCGCGCGGACGCAGGATCGAGGTGAGCGCGGAGTTGCGGGACGGCTCGGAGGTGCTGGCGGAGGCCGACGGCACGTTCTTGCACGTCCCGCTCGAGCACTTCCTCGCGACCCCCGAGGGCCGGGCCGCCGGAGAAGCGTGGCGGCAGCGCCTCGCGCCGTGAGGCCGCTCGGAGCCGGCCGCGCCTCCACGATCGTCGATCTCGGAGACGGTCGCGTCCTCCGCCGCGGCGGCGCTCCCGCCCGCGAGGCGGCGATCATGGAGCGCGCGCGCAATGCGGGGTATCCGGTGCCCGCCGTGCACGAGGTGCGTGACGACGCACTCGTGCTCGAGCGGGTCGAAGGGCCGACGATGATGCAGGACCTGCGGCGGCGCCCCTGGCGTCTCGGCCGGCACGCACGGCTGCTGGCCGCGCTGCACCGGAACCTGCACGAGATCCCGTACGAGGACGCGGCTCTCCTCCACCTCGACCTGCACCCGCTCAACGTGCTGCTGTCGCCGACCGGGCCTGTCGTCATCGACTGGACGAACGCGCGTGCGGGCGATCCCGCCCTCGACGTGGCCCTGACCTGGGTGATCGCGGTCTCGAGCGGAGGTGCCGGGGGTCGAGCGTTCGTGCGACCCTTCCTCGCCGAGTTCGACCGGCGGGAGATCGAGCAGGCGCTGCCGGACGCCGTGGCCTACCGGCTTGCAGACCCCAATGTCACCGACCGGGAGCGCGAGGCCGCGCGGTCGCTCTTGGCGAAACGGTGATCCAGGATTCGGCCGCCCGCGTCGATAACTGATGGGTGCTGCGGATTCTCGTCCTCGCGATCTTCATCGCGTCGGGCCTAGGGCGCGACGCGCGACGCCGTCACGTACTGGTACTGCCCGGAGAAGCTCGTCGCCGGCCGTGCGAGCGACGAGAGCACCTCGCGGTAGAGACCGGCCGCTACGCTCGCGCGATGGCGAGCTTCGACGCGGCCAAGGTGCAGCTCGGTGCGTTTCGGCGGATTGTCCGAGCGGTGGTGCGGGCGTTCCTGCTCCTCGCGCTCGCCGCAGGTGTCGGGGTGGGACTGCTCGGACTGCTGTTCGCGCGCGACGGCCTCGAGGCTCCCGAGCTCCTCCTCGTCGTGGCACTCCTGGCCGCGCCGTTGGTCGTCCTCGTCTTCGCCGCCGGCATCCGCTCGCTGCTCGAGCTACCGGAACGCGTGCTGCGCATCCCACAGCGCGGCGTCGACCAGGTCGACGAGCTCGCGCGGCTGACCGGCGACGCGCGGCGCGCTCGCTTGCGGCACACGCCGTTCCTGCTCTGGCGCACGGGCAGCCTCGTCTCGACGACGCGGGATCTCGTTCGCATCGCCCTCCCCCTGAAGATCTTCGCCCCGGGGTTCCTCTGGCTGACCCTCGCGGCGGTCGTCGCCTGCGGCGTCCTGATCGGCGTCGGCCTGATCTCGCTGCTCGTGCTCGCGTTCTCGTAGTCGCGGCTCCTGCTCGCTACCCTCCGGCGGTGCCCCGCCGCGATCTCCCTGCCAGGCGTGACGACCTCCGCAACGTCGCCATCGTCGCGCACGTCGACCACGGCAAGACGACGCTCGTCGACGCGATGCTCTGGCAGTCGGGCTCCTTCCGCGAGAACCAGGACGTGGCCGATCGCGTGATGGACTCGCTCGACCTCGAGCGCGAGAAGGGCATCACGATTCTCGCCAAGAACACGGCGGTCGGCTTCGAGGGCACGAAGATCAACATCGTCGACACCCCCGGCCACGCCGACTTCGGCGGCGAGGTCGAGCGCGGCCTGACGATGGTCGACGGCGTCCTGCTCCTCGTGGACGCGAGCGAGGGGCCGCTGCCGCAGACCCGCTTCGTGCTCCGCAAGGCGCTCGAGGCGCGGCTCCCGGTCGTGCTCGTCGTGAACAAGGTCGATCGCCCGGACGCTCGGCCCGAGGAGGTCGTGAACGAGGTCTACGAGCTCTTCCTCGACCTCGATGCGGACGAGAGCCAGATCGAGTTCCCGATCGTCTACTGCAACGCCCGCGAGGGCCGGGCCGGGATGGCCAACGACGACCTCGCGGGCGATCTGAGGCCGCTCTTCACGACGCTGCTCGAGACCGTTCCCGCGCCGGGCTACGACCCGGAGCACCCGCTGCAGGCGCTCGTCACGAATCTCGACGCGTCCCCGTACGTCGGCCGGCTGGCGCTCCTGCGCGTGATGCACGGGACGCTGCGGAAGGGCCAGCAGATCGCCTGGTGCCGTGCCGACGGGACGGTCGAAAACGCCCGCGCCACCGAGCTCTACGTCACCGAGGCGCTCGAGCGAGTCCCCGCCGACGAGGCGGGCCCCGGCGAGATCGTGGCGCTCGCGGGCCTGCCCGAGGTGACGATCGGCGAGACGATCGCCGATCCCGACGATCCCAGGCCGCTGCCGGTGACGGCAGTCGACGAGCCGTCGCTCTCGATGACGATCGGGATCAACACGTCCCCGCTCGCCGGGCTCGAGGGCGACAAGCTGACCGCGAGCGCGGTCAAGGCGAGAC
Organism: uncultured Gaiellaceae bacterium; assembly: GCA_963791905.1. Lineage (GTDB taxonomy): Bacteria > Actinomycetota > Thermoleophilia > Gaiellales > Gaiellaceae > Gaiellasilicea. The sequence goes on along the minus strand of CAWBTX010000008.1, from coordinate 45,919 downwards.
TCGACCAGGAGCTGGTCGGCAACGTCTCCCTCCGCGTCGGCGCCACCTCCCGCCCGGAAGTGTGGGACGTCCAGGGCCGCGGCGAGCTGCAGCTCGCCGTTCTCGTCGAGATCATGCGCCGCGAGGGCTTCGAGCTCACGGTCGGCAAGCCGGAGGTGCTGACGAAGGAGCTCGACGGCGGCAAGGTTCACGAGCCGGTCGAGCGGGTCGCGGTCGACGCGCCCGAGGAGTACATCGGCGTCGTCACGCAGCTCCTCGCCCTGCGCAAGGGCCGGCTGCAGCAGATGGTCAACCACGGCACCGGCTGGGCGCGGATGGAGTACCTCGTCCCCGCCCGCGGCCTGATCGGCTTCCGTACCGAGTTCCTCACCGAGACGCGCGGGACCGGCATCCTCCATCACGTCTTCGACCGCTGGGAGCCGTGGCACGGCGATCTGCGCACGCGCCCCACAGGGAGCCTCGTCGCCGATCGCCGAGGGCCGACGACCTCCTTCGCGATCCAGAGCCTGCAGGAGCGCGGCACCCTCTTCGTCGCGCCCGGAACCGAGGTCTACGAGGGCATGATCGTCGGCGAGAACGCGCGGGCCGAGGATCTCGACGTGAACGCGACGAAGGAGAAGAAGCTCACGAACATCCGCTCGTCGACCGCCGACGAGCTCGTCCGCTTGATCCCGCCGCGGCCGCTCTCGCTGGAGCAGGCGCTCGAGTTCATCCGCGACGACGAGTGCGTCGAGGTGACGCCGAAGGGGATCCGCCTCCGCAAGGTCGAGCTGTCGGCGTCGAAGCGGCAGTCGCAGGCGTCGAGGCGGAAGCGCGACGCCGCGGCCGCCGTCTAGTCGGCTATCGGATGACCAGCGCGTGAGAGCCCGGTGAGGCCTGCACGCGACAGTCGCCGCACTCGACGAAAGGAACTCGATGACTCGCTCACTCACACGAATGGGATTCGTCGCACTCGCGGCGACAGCGCTACTCGCACCGCCCGCGGCAACTGCGGGCCGTACGCCGACCCCGAACCACGCGGTTGTCGCCGGGACGGGGACGATCGCGTCCGGTTTTGCGTCGACCACGGTGGAGATCGCCGTCTTCGGCTCGATCAACGGCAGGGCGGAAGGGTTCTACCGTGTCCCGTCCGCCGGATTCGAAGTCTCCGTGAGCTGCCTCCGGATCGAAGGCACCAGGGCTCTGGCGAGCGGTGTGGTCACCCAGTCGAGGGTGCCGTCGTCGCTCGGGCTGTCGGCGAGCTTCGTGCTCGACGACCGGAGCACGGACGGCGAGCCGCCGCTCGACAGGATCATCCTCGGCATCGCGAATCCCAGCCTGCCCCCGACGGTTCCTTGCGGCATCGCGCCGTCGCGCATCGCCGGGCCGTTCGACACGCTCGTCAGCGGGGACTTCACGATCAACGTGCTCCCGTTCTGAGCGGCTAAGCAAGAGCAGACTTAGTGTTGAAACAACACTAAGTCTGCTCGTCAAGCGTCCGGATGTCCCACAACGGCCGGCCGAGCTGCGACTCGGTGAAGGCCATGACGGACAGCTGCCGGGTGTCCGGATACTCGACCGCGTCCGGCGAGGGCCGGTTGCTCGCCATCAGGTAGCGGACGGGCGCGTCGGTGTGGTTGAGGAGCTGATGAGCGCCGTCCGGAGCCGATCGGAAAGAGCACCGTCTCGCCCTCGTCCAGCTCCCGCTCGCCAGCGGGCGCTCGCAGCGTGGGACGGCCGCGGAGCACGACGAGCAGCTCCTCGGCGCCGTGGTGGAAGTGATAGAGGCCGCTCGTTCCGCCCGGGTCGAGCTCGTAGACCGTGGCACCGATCCGGTCGCCGCGGGGGAGACGGGTCGAGCGGTCCGCGGCCCACTCCTCCGCGCTCTCGAACTCCCACTCGTCACGCCAGATGTTCGGCGTGTCGGTCAGCGCGCCGTGATGTAGTCGGTCAGGTACTGGATCTGGAAGGTCTGGAGCCGCGACTGGTGCCTGACGAGGTCGCCGATCGAGATCATGCCGGCGACCGAGCCCTCGTCGACGACGGGGAGATGCCGGATCCGCCGCTCGCTCATCATCGCCATGCCCTCCTCGACGGACACGTCCGGCGTGATCACGATCACGGGCGACGACATCACCTCGCGGACGAGCGTGTCGCGCGACCGGCGACCCTCGACCGCGATGCGGCGCAGGTAGTCACGCTCCGTGAAGATGCCGGTGATCTCCTCGCCGTCCGTGACGAGGAGCGCGCCGACGTTGCGCTCGACCATGAGCTTCACCGCGTCGAACACGGTTGCCTCGCTCGCGATGCGGATCACATCGCGGCCCTTCGCGTCGAGGATCTCTGCGATCTGGGCCATACGGCATCGTAACGCGGTCCGGCCGCGTGCAGCTCCTAGAGCTCGGTTCAGAGTGACGCCCCGCCGATCTGGTGCGATCGGTGGTGCGTGGCAAGGACGCAGGGAGCGGCCGTATCGAATGAGATACGGGCGCGACCGAGGACGCCGCCACGGGCCGCCGAGCGTGCCAGAGCGGTGATGGCGTTCACTTTGAATCGAGCTCTTAGAGCCAGCCGGCGCGCCGGAACGCCCGGTAGAGCACGAGGCAGGCGACGCCGATCACGGCGAGCACGAGCGGGTAGCCGATTCGCCATTCGAGCTCGGGCATGTGCTCGAAGTTCATCCCGTAGATGCCGGCGATCATCGTCGGCACGGCCACGATCGCGGCCCACGCCGAGATCTTCCGCACGTCCTCGTTCTGGCGCACCGTCGTCTGGGTCAGGTTCGCGGTGAGGACGCTCATCAGGAGCTCGCGGAACTCCTGCACCTGCCCGACCACACGCAGGATGTGGTCGTGCACGTCGCGGAAGTAGGGCCTGATCTCCTCGTTGACGTGGCGGCGCGGCACGCTCGCGAGCTCCTGGACGGGCCCGAGCAGCGGGACGACGGCGCTGTGCACCTCGAGGACCTCCCGCTTCAGCGTGTAGATCCGCTCCGCCGGGTTGATCCGTGCGCTCGAGAAGACCTCCGTCTCGACTTCCTTGATCGCCGCCTCGAGCTGCTCGACGACGGGCTCGTAGTCGTCGACGACCCTGTCGACGATCGCGTGGAGCGCTGCGCCCGGGCCGCACCGGAGCAGATCCGGACGCTCCTCGAGCCGGAGGCGGACGTCGTGCAACGCGGTCTCGCCGTGGCGCACGGAGACGATGAACCCCTCGCCGACGAACAGAAGGATCTCGCCGAGCTGGACGTCGTTGTGCTCCCAGCGCGCCGTCTTCAGCACGAGGAAGAGCGTGTCGCCGTAGATCTCGAGCTTGGGCCGCTGGTGGGCGTTGATCGCGTCCTCGACGGCCAGCTCGTGCAGGTCGAACTCGCGCCGGACCGAGTCGAACTCGCGCTCGCTCGGCTCGTAGAGGCCGATCCAGACGAACGCGTCCGGGCCGAGGGCCTCGTAGGCGTCCTCCAGCGCCAGCTCGCCCTCCCGCCGCTGGCCCTGCTCGTACACCGCGCAGTCGACGATCACGGACGAAGTATCGCCCGGAAACTCGGTCGATGGAACCGCGCTCCCGGGTGGATAATGCACGTGGCATGTGCCTCGATCGCCGGATCGGGCTCGTCCTGCTCGCCGTGCTGACGCTGGTCGGTTGCGGTGGCGGAGAAGCGCCGGACGCCGGGCCGCAGACGACGTACGACTACGTGGCGGCGGTGCGTCCGCTCGCGTACGACAACGCCCGGGCGGCGTGCGGCGGCCACTCGCTGACGAGCCTCGCCTACGAGTTCGGCACGACCGGGTCTACTCCAGAGGCGGCGGCGCGAAGCTGGGCGCGCCGGAACCAGCCCGACGTCCGGCTGCGCGAAACCTCCTTTCAGGGCTGCCGCGACGGGCTCTGGAGGACCAGCCACCAGCACGAGCAAGAGCCGCCGCTGAGCGCCGACGAGATCGAGATCTACGTCCTGGAGTACTCGACCTGCCTCGGCCTGACCGTCGCACAGCTCGTCCAGGAGTACGGCCTCGACCCGCGCGGGTTGACGGTCGAGGAGGCGGTGCGCGCGGTCGTGCGGAAGACGTACGCGCGCGCCTACCGGGAGGTCGCCTTCGACGCGTGCCTCGCGGCGATCCACGGCGAGCCGCCGCGCTACGGCTCGTAGACGACGTACGCTGGCGCCTGATGATCAAGTTCGCGCTCAAGAGCCTGTCCGGCCGCAAGCTGCGCACGACGCTCACCGCGCTCGCGATCGTGCTCGGCGTCGCGATGATGAGCGGCGCCTACGTCCTCACGGACACCATCGACAAGGCGTTCGACGCGATCTTCGTCGACTCGTACGCCGGCACGGACGCCGTCGTGACCGGCAAGGACCCGGGCTTCAGCTTCGAGGGCGAGTCTGCCCAGGCGCCGCCGATCCCGGAGGACACGCTCGACCGCGTCCGCGAGGTCGACGGCGTCGACGTCGCGGCCGGCTCGGTCACGGACTTTCGGACGAAGCTCCTGCGACCCGACGGCGAGGAGATCGACACCGGCGGCTCGCCGTCGTTCGCGTTCGGCGTCGAGACGGCGCCCGAGTACGACCGCTTCAACCCGCTCAACCTCGTCGAGGGCCGCTGGCCCCGCGGCGACGACGAGGTCGCGGTCGACGAGGGCGTCGCCGACGACGAGGACCTGAAGCTCGGAGACCGGATCGGCGTCGCCGCGCTCGGGCCGGCGGAGGAGTTCGAGATCGTCGGCATCGCCAAGTACGGCGACCTGAGCTCGATCGGCAGCGCGACCTTCGCGATCTTCGACCTGCCGACGGCGCAGCAGCTGCTGGAGAAGGAAGGCCAGCTCGACGCGATCCAGGCGGCCGCGGAGACGGGGACGTCGCCCGAGCAGCTGACGCAACGGATCCAGTCGGAGCTCGGCGACGACGTCACCGTCCGCACGGGCGTCGAGGAGGCGGACGAGCAGTCCAGCGAGATCGCCACCTTCACCACGATCATCCGCTACTTCCTGCTCTCGTTCGCCGGCATCGCGCTCTTCGTCGGGGCGTTCGTCATCTTCAACACGCTCTCGATCACGGTGGCGCAGCGGATGCGGGAGTTCGCCACCCTGCGCACGCTCGGTGCCTCGCGGCGCCAGGTGCTGCGCTCCGTGATCCTCGAGGCGCTCGTGATCGGCCTCAGCGCCTCGATCGTCGGCCTCTTTTGCGGCCTCGGCCTCGCCGTCGGCCTGAGCGAGCTTTTCAAGGCACTGAATCTCGAGCTGCCGCAGACGGAGACCGTCTTCGCGACTCGCACGATCGTGGTCTCGCTGCTGGTGGGGACGCTCGTGACGCTCGTCGCCGGCCTCTTCCCGGCGATCCGCGCGACGCGGGTCCCGCCCATCGCCGCGGTACGAGAAGGGGCGACGATGCCGCGCGGGCGCTTCGCCCGCTTCACGCCGTACATCGCCGCCGCGATCGTGGTGCTCGCGGTCCTCGCGCTCGGCTACGGGACGCTCGACGACGACCTCGCGATCGGCGACCGGTTCGGACTGCTCGGGATCGGCGTCCTCGCGCTTTTCATCGGCGTCGCGATGCTCTCGTCGCGGCTCGTCCGTCCGCTCGCTCGCGTCGTCGGCATCCCGGCGCGGCGCCTCGGCGGCGCTGCGGGTCAGATCGCCGAGAGGAACGCGCAGCGCAACCCGGGCCGAACGGCTGCGACCGCCGCCGCGCTGATGATCGGCATCGCCCTCGTGACGTTCATCTCCGTCCTCGCGGAGGGCCTCCGCGTGTCGAACAGCGACGCGATCGAGCGCCAGATCCAGTCCGACCTGATCGTCACGTCCCAGGACGGCTATTCCGAGTTCCCGGCCGCCGTCGGTGACGCCGTCGCCGATGTCGAGGGCGTCGAGACCGTGAGCAACGTCCGCCAGGACATCGCCCAGATCGACGGCGACGGCGCGAACCTGACCGGGCTGGACGACGAGATCGACCAGGTGTACGGCTTCCGCTGGGAGGAGGGCTCGGACGAGGTGCTCACGGAGCTCGGCGACGACGGCGCGGTGCTGCCCAACAACGTCGCCGAAGACCGAGACCTCGGCATCGGCGACACCTTGGCCGTCCGCTCGACCGACAACGAGACGAAGGAGTTCGTCGTGCGGGGCATCTACGAGGGCAGCCCCTTCTACCCGCTGCTCGGCACGGCGAGCGTCTCGCAGGAGGCCTTCGACGAGCTGTACCAGCGCCCGCGCAACCGCTTCACCCTCCTCAACTTCGAGAGTGGGGCCGCGGCCTCGAAGCCGAGCGTGGAGAGCGCGCTCGAGGACTTTCCGGACACGCGCGTCTTCACGCGGCCGGAGTGGATCGAGAAGGAGGATCAGGAGATCCAGCAGTTCCTGCTGCTGCTCTACGTCCTGCTCGCCCTGTCCGTGATCATCAGCCTCTTCGGCATGGTGAACACGCTCGCGCTCTCCGTCTTCGAGCGCACGCGGGAGCTGGGGATGCTGCGCGCGGTCGGCATGACGCGGCGGCAGACGCGGCGCATGATCCGCCACGAGAGCGTGATCACGGCGCTGATCGGCGCTGCGCTCGGCCTCCCGCTCGGGATCTTCCTGGCCGCACTCGTGACACGCGCGCTCGGCCAGTACGACCTCCGTTTCGAGCTACCCGTCGGCCAGCTGATCGTGCTCACGATCGTGGCCGTGATCGCCGGGCTCCTGGCGGCGATCACCCCTGCGCGCCGCGCGGCGAAGCTCGATCCGCTGCGGGCTCTTCAGTACGAATGACGCTGCTCTGATCCTGGCCGGCACCGAGCGCCGTGACCCTGATCGAGGCGGCGATCGCGAACTCCGGCAAGAGGCACCACTGCAGGATGAAGTTGTCCGGGCCCAGCGACCCGCCGACGGTGATGGAGAACGGCTCGTCGAAACCCGAGTCGAACACGACCTTGCCCTGCCTCGTATCGACCTCTCGTGCGGTCCCCGACAGCGTCACCGTCCCGTCGGCGGCAATCGAGCCTGACTGAACGGCACCGTCGAGGATGATCGCGTCGCACGTGCCCTCGCAGACCGGGTCTCCCCAGACCGCGGGGAACGAGCCTCGCCACACGAAGCGGACCCTGCCCGTCGCTTCGCCGTTGCCGCCGAGGACGGCGCGTACGAAGAACGACCTGAACGAGAACTCGTTCCCGTCGGGATCGGTCAAGACACCCCCGGCGGCTCCCGTCACGACTGCGGCAACGTGGTCCCCCGACGCCGAGCCGGCGCCTGCGGACGCGGCGGCCACGCCCATCCCGATCGAGGCGACGATCGCGGCAACGGAGCGCGCGAGTCGTCGAGTATGTAGTGCGAACATCGTCGACCTCCCCTGGTCAGTGCCTTCCACGGCTCCATGGCAGCAACGTCGGTGACTCGCCGCAATACGCCGACCGGCGTATCTTTGAAGTGAGGTGCACCACACGCAGGGAGCCGTCCATGCACACGGGGCGGAAGACCGCTCGATCCGTCTGCGCCCCTCGACAGGTCGCGCACTCGGCGAGTTGCTGGCCGCTCTCGCGTCGGTCGCTCGTGGAGGCGGCGGCGGACTGACGTCGACCCTTCTCGCGGGTCTGCCCGATGTGATCGGCTGCGACTCGGTCTGGCGCGCGGACTGCGACTACGCCGACCGTCGCAACGCAATGCTGTCGACGGATCACCGCGTCGATGCCGCGTACGCCAGCGGGCAGGAACGGTGGTGGCAGCTCTACGAGCAGCACCCACTGCTCGCGTATCGGGACGCGACCGGCGACGGCAGCGCGCTGCGGCTGTCGGACTTCCTCCCGCGGCGCTCGCTGCGCCGGCTGCAGATCTACAGCGAGTTCTTCAAGCCATTCGACATCGAGTCGTCGCTCAGCATTCGCATCCGCGTGGCGCGCGAGCGAGCCGTCGACTTCGGCTGCACGCGAGGCTCGGGCGACTTCTCCGTGCAGGACCGCTACGCACTCGAGGTCGTGCGGTCGTTCCTCGATCGCGTCGTGGCCCTCCACGACGAACGGCAACGTGAGTCGAACGGCCTGACCAAGCGCGAGCGCGAGGTCCTGACCCTGGCGGCGGCGGGCGCCTCGAACGCCGAGATCGCGGCCGAGCTCGTGATCGCTCGCGGCACCGTCAAGAAGCACCTCGACAACATCTACGCCAAGCTCGGCGCGGCGAATCGCACGGCGGCTGCCGCCGGCGTCCGGCTCGACCAGGGCCACCCGCTCGACACACCTCGAGAAGACCGGTAGGCCGACGGCCGGAAGCACCGATGAGTTGTGCTCCGGCGGGGCGTCTGAGCAGACGAAGGGACCGACACCGACACCGACGGAGGACGACATGAGCAAGGTCTTCACCGGGCCGAGCATGTCGCTGGACGGATACATCTCCGGACCGGGCGAGACGGGCTTCGAAGGGCGGCTGTCAGCCGAGCAGGGCCTGGAGGTCACGCACCTCCGCTATCGCGTCCGGTATCCGGAGAGCTAGCGCAAGGAAGGCGCCGAGCAGGCCCGTCAGGCCACTGACCGTCGCACAGCCCCGGGCGGGACGCCGATGACGCGCTTGAACGCCCGGCTGAACGCCGCTTCCGACCGGTAGCCGAGGCGGTTTGCGAGCTCCCCGACCGTGACTCCCTCCTCGCGGAGGGCGGTGAGCGCGAGGTGCATGCGCCAGCGGGTCACGTACTGCATGACTGGCTCGCCCACCAGCTCCGTGAAGCGCGCCGCAAGCGCCGAGCGCGACATCGCGATCTCCCGCGCGAGCGAGGCAACGGTCCACTCCCGCGCCGGCTCGCGGTGGATCAGGGAGATCGCACGGCCGATCTGCCGGTCCTGGAGCGCGCCGAGCCAGCCCAAACGCGCAGCCGGATCGGTCTCGATCCACGAGCGGATCGCCTGGATGACGAGGATGTCGGCGAGCCGCGTGACCACCTCCCCGCCGCCCGGTAGCAGCTCCCTTGCCTCCGCCGCCATCAGCCGCAGGGTGCTCTGCAGCCACTCGGCCTGCGGCGAGCTCGACGCCTCCACATGGATCGTCGCCGGGAGCGAGGCGACGAGGTTGCGGGCCGCCGGATGGTCGAAGCGGACCGCGCCGCAAACCAGCGTCGTCCGCGCTCCGCCCTCACCGTGCACGAGGATCTCGTATCGGTCGCTCACTTGCTCCCGCTCGAGGTCGAGAATCCCGGGCGCGGGAACGCCCGGTGCACTCCGGAGAGTGTGGCCCCGTCCGTGGGGCACGACCGCGAGATCCCCGAGCCGCAGAAACGTTGCCTCTGCTCCGTCCGTCTCGAGCCACCCTCCGCCCGCCGTCACGACGTGGAACCAGAGATGGTCCTCGAGCGGCGGCAGCGTCAGGCCCCACTCCGCGGTCAGTTCCGAGCGGGCGTAGAAGGCGCCGTTCATGCGGAGGAGGTGGAGCGCCTGGCCGAGCGGATCAGTGTGCGCCCATGTGTCCGGCGAGCTCATCGCTCCAGTATGCGTGCTCGCTTCTCGATCGTCCAGTGTTGTGGACGTTTGAGCATGAATTGGCGCCTTCTAATCATAGACAGTCCCGCATGAGGACGCAATACTGGACGAAAGGCAAATCGAGAAGGAGGACACATGTCACCCGAGAAGCCAATCCTCGTCCTGGGCAGCACGGGCAAGACCGGCCGTCGAGTGGTCGAGCGGCTCGTGGCACGTGGGATCCCGACGCGCGCGGGCGTGCGCTCGGGGGAACCGCCGTTCGACTGGGACGACCGGGACACGTGGGCGCCGGCGCTTCAGGGCGTCGGGTCCGTCTACGTGCAGCATTACCTCGACGCCCTCCCGGGCGCCGCGGAGATCCTCGGCTCCTTCGCGGACCTCGCCGTCGCGAACGGCATTCCGCGGCTTGTCCACCTCTCCGGACGCGGCGAGCCCGAAGCCGAGCAGGCGGCGCAGGCGGTTCGGGGTTCGGGCGCCGAGGTGACGACTCTGGCCTCGACCTGGTTCAGCCAGAACTTCAGCGAGAGCTACTTCCTGGATGGTCTGCTCGCGGGTGAGCTCGCGCTCCCGGCGGGGAACACGCCCGAGCCGTTCGTCGACGCCGATGACATCGCCGATGTCGCGGTCGCCGCGCTGACCGAGGACGGCCATGTGGGCGAGGTCTACGAGCTGACCGGCCCCCGCCTGTTGACCTTCGCCGACGCCGTCGGTGAGATCGCGCAGGAGACGGGCAGGGAGGTCCGCTACGAGCCGGTGTCGATCCAGGAGTTCGCCGCCGGGCTGGAGGAGCAGGCGGTGCCGAACGAATGGATCGAGCTCCTCGTCTACCTCTTCGAGGAGGTGCTCGACGGGCGCAACGCCCACCTGGCGGACGGCGTGCAGCGGGCCCTCGGCCGAGAGCCGCGGGACTTCGCCGACTACGCGCGAAACGCCGCCGTCACCGGGATCTGGACACCCGCCGTCGCGCCCGCATAGCCGACGGCTTGGTCTCTAGCGGTCCAAGGCGCCGAGCGGACTCGAACCGCTGTACGAGGCTTTGCAGGCCTCTGCCTAACCACTCGGCCACGGCGCCGCGAGCGCCCATGCTAGCGGCAGCCGTAACCGATTCCCGGCGCGCGCCGTTTTCTCCACGCAAGCCACAAGGAGGAATCCATGTACATCGGTGGCGGACTGCTCAGTGCTCATTCTCGTCATCATCTTGCTGATCTTGCTCTTCTAACCCACTGACGCCGAAGGACCGGTTGACGGGCGCCTCACTCGAGGCGCCCGTTGCGCGTTTGGGAGCCTCTCCCCGCTCTCTAGAACGCCGCTCGTGTGTGCCGATAGAGACGATCGTGCTGGGTGCTGCGTCCGACCTCAACTGGGTCCCACTCGGCCGCCTTCTCCTCGAGGCGGGCGTGCTCAGGAGCGAGCAGCTCGAGCAGGCGCTCGCGGTCAAGCAGTCGACCGGCAAGCGCCTGGGCGAGATCCTCGTCGAGCTCGGCTTTACCACCGAGCAGGTGATCGCGGGCGCGCTCGCGCAACAGTACGAGCTCGACTTCGTCGACCTCGACGCCGTCACCCCCGACCTCGATGCCGTGGCGCAGCTGCCGGAGGCGCTCGCCCGGCGGTACGAGGCGATCCCGGTTCGCTTCCTCTCCGACGGCGTTCTCCTGCTCGCTGTCAGCGATCCGACGAACATCGCCGCAGCCGACGACCTTCGGCTCGCGCTCGGCACGAGCTTCCGGCTCGCCGTCGCCGTCCGCGCCCAGATCGAACAGGCGCTGGCACGCATCCACCGCCCGGCGCTGCAGCTCCTCCTCGAGGGCGACGGCGCGGATGCCGCAGGCGGGCCGCACGCCAGGGACGACCGCGATCTCTCCTCCAGCGAGCCGACGATCAATCTCGTCAACACGCTGCTGACGAGAGCGCTCGAGGAGGGCGCCTCGGACATCCACTTCGAGCCGGGGGCGAACGAGCTGTCCGTCCGCGTGCGTGTCGACGGCGTCGTCCGCGAGCTCGCGACCGTGCCCGGCCATGCACAGCCGGCGGTCGCGAGCAGGCTCAAGGCGCTCGGCCGGCTCGACCTCGCCAACCGGGAGTCGCCCCAGGAAGGCCGCGCGTCGACGCATTTCGGCGGAGACCCGGTCGACCTCCGCATCGTGTCGATGCCGACCGCGCACGGCGAGCACGTCGCGCTGCGGATCCTCACGCGGCGCGACCGGGCGCCGCGGATCGCCGACCTCGGCATGAGCCCGTCGGCCGAGGAGGCATTCACGACCGCTCTCGAGCAGCCCTACGGCGCCGTGATCGTGTGCGGGCCGAGCGCCTCGGGCAAGTCGGCGACGCTGTACGGCGCGCTCGATCACCTCAACCGGCCGAACCGTGCGGTGCTGACGATCGAGGACCCGATCGAGCACAGGCTCGAAGGCGTCAACCAGATGCAGGTGGACATCGCCGCCGGGATCACCTTCGCGACCGGACTGCGGACGATCCTTCGCAGCGACCCCGACGTCGTGCTCGTCGGTGAGCTGCGCGACGAGGAGGCGGCGTCGATGGCGATCACCGCCGCGATGACCGGGCATCTCGTCCTGACGTCGTTGCACGCCCACAACGCGGCGGGCGCGATCGCGCGACTGCGCGACCTCGGCGTCGATCCGTCTCTCGTCGCGGGTTCGCTCAACTGCGTCGTTGCGCAGCGCCTCGCCCGCCGGCTCTGCGTCGACTGCCGCACCCCGAGCGAGGCGGTCGGCGAGGGAGAGCTCTACCGAGCCGTCGGCTGCGCCGCCTGTCACGGCACGGGCTACCGCGGACGCGTGGCGCTCCGCGAGGTGCTGCCCGTCCAGGGCGAGATCCGCGCGCTCGTCGAGCGCTCCGCGGAAGAGATCTTCGCCGCTGCGGTGCGGCAGGGCATGACGACGATGCGCGACGACGGCATGCGCCTCGCCCTCGCCGGAGTCACCTCGGCGGAGGAAATCCGGCGCGTCACCGGGCTCCGGCTGAGCTAGGGCCCTCCGATTCAAGTGCTCAAGTCACACCAGCGCGCGCTCCTCGTCCTGGCGGCAGCGACCTACGCCGCCGTCTTTGTCCTCTTCCGGCTGTTCGAGGAACCGGGGCTCGGCATCGGCCACGGCTACTACGTCGCCATCCTCCTCGTCGCCCGGGCGACCGGCCCGATCGGCGGCGCCGGCGCGGGACTGCTCGCGGCAGGGCTGTACGCGACCGGGATCTGGTGGAACCCGGCGACGCCGTCGTCGGAGGTCGCGACCGCCGCCACGCTCATCCGCCTGTGCGCGTTCGTCCTCGTCGGGGTGCTGGCCGGCTACTACGCACTGCGCGGCCGGCGACTGCTCGAGCAGGCTCACGACCTCGCCGCGGAGCTGCGGTTGCTCGCGCGACGCGACTTCCTGACGGGCCTTCCGAACCAGCGGGCCCTCGAGATCGCGCTCAACCGCCGCCTGGAGGCGGACCGTCCGTTCTCGCTCATTCTCTGCGAGATCCACGCACCGGACGACCATCCGCTCCCGACCGAGCGCCTGCTCGACTTCAGCGACCGGCTGACGAGGTCGGTCGACCCGGGCGCAGACGTCGCCCGCATCAGCCAGGAGCAGTTCGGCGTCCTCATCGACCTCGACTCGAACGACACCCGCGACACGGTCCAGCGGATCCACGACGCGCACTCGGGCGAGTCCCGCATCAGCACCGGCTGGGCCACCTTCCCGGACGACGCGCGCGACGGGCTCAGCCTGTACGGAGCCGCGAGCGACCGGCTCTACGCGCGGAAGATCGTCTACGGCGAGGTGGCGGACGTGCCTGCCGCCGCGGCCCGCTAGCCCGCCGTTGACATCACTTCGGCCGCGCTTACAGTGCGTGAGGGAGAAGGGAAAAGGGGGAATTGCGGCATGGCTGGTTGGGGAGTGGTGCACGTGCGGACGCCCGCGCGGCAGCGGACGCGTTGCCTGGCGTGCGGAGAGCACTATGAGTCGGCGTTTTTCGCGGGAGCGCTGCCTCGCTGTCGACGCTGCGTCGCGTCGGACAAGCCTGTCGACGTGATGCTCCGGTGGGTGTCGCCGGCACGTCGCGCGGCGCACTGAGCGGCTCGACAAGAAACGGGTAATTAGCAGGGGTTTTTCCGCTTGTCCGGGTCCGCCGATCCGGAATGATCGAGGGCGCCCGGGCGTTGAAACAGGTATGCGGAATTTCGGCTCGACGGCGGCGACCTTCGGCCGGGCACGGCGGCGGAAGACCTACCGGCGGCTGCGGCAGGCGGTCACCGGACGCGTAACGGTGCCCGAGCTGCTCGCGCTCGACGACGCGGAGCACCGCCTGCGTCCGTTCAGCCGCCGCTACGTCGGCGTGCGCAGCATTCCGGTCCGGCACATCGTCGGCACCGAGGGACGCGCCCGCGACTTCGATCGGGACTTCCTGCCGCAGCGACGCGAGCTCGAGTCGCGCTGGCGGGGCGTCGAGACCGCCTTTCCCGACGGTGCCTTCCCTCCGATCGTCGTCAACAAGCTCGGCGAGGCGTACTTCGTCATCGACGGCCATCATCGCGTCGCGATCGCCCGCCAGCTCGGCATGGAGACGATCGACGCCGAGGTCACCGAGCTGAGCGCGATCTGGCAGCTCCGGCCCGACTCGGACCCCCGGGAGCTGATGCACGCTGAGCAGTTCCGGATCTTCATGGCGGAGAGCGGGCTCGGCGAGGTGATCCCGTCCGCCTCCATTCGCTTCACGCAACCGTGGGGCTACAGCGAACTGCTCGAGCACGTACACCGCCACGGCTACAGGTTGATGCGTGCGCGCGACGAGGTCCTTGCTCCGCGCGAGATCGCAGCCGATTGGTTCGAGCACGTCTACACGCCGGCGCAGGAGATCTTCCGGCGCGAGGGTCTGGCGCCGCTCGCGACCGAGGGCGATCTCTTCCTCTGCACGCATGACCAGCACCGCGAGCACCTGGCCGAGTGCTCGCACACCACTCTCGAGGCGACCGTCCGCCGGATGGTCGAGCGAGGGTCCGAGCCCAAACGGGCGCGCCTCCGGCGGTTGCTCGTGCCCGACGGCGCGTAATCCCGTCGGCGGGCCGAGTTCGTGCGCAGGGTGAGAGCAGCAGTCGGCACCGTCGTGTTCCTCCTCGTCGCGCCCGGTGTCGTGGCCGGCCTCCTGCCGTGGCTTCTGACCGGCTGGGACGCGCAGGGGCCGATGCCGTACTGGCTCCCGCTCTGGGTGGCGGGTGCGATCCTCGTCGCGGCTGGCGTTGTCGTCCTGCTGCAGTCCTTCGCCCGCTTCGTCGTCGAAGGTCTCGGCACGCCGGCACCGGTCGCCCCGACCGAGCGCCTCGTCGTCGGCGGGCTCTACCGCTACGTCCGGAATCCGATGTACCTCGCGGTGGGGGCGATCATCCTTGGACAGGCGCTGGCGCTGGGCCAGCCGATCCTCCTCCCCTACCTCGCGGCCTTCGTCGCAGCGGTCGTCGCGTTCGTGCGCTGGTACGAGGAGCCGACGTTGCTCCGCCGGTTCGGCGAGCAGTACAACGCGTACCGGCGTGCCGTCCCGGGGTGGTGGCCTCGCGCCACCCCGTGGCAGGCGGATCAGGCGTCACCGAGCTGAGCAGCGCGGGCCTCGAGGTAGCGGCGCTCGGGGAGGCTCGTGGTGCGGCGAGCTGCCGTCCGGTAGGCGGCACGGGCCGCGGACGTGTCACCCGCGAGCTCGAGTAGGTGCCCACGGACCGCGTCGAGGCGGTGGTGGGTCGCGACCCGGTCGTCCTCGTCCAGCGTCGTCAGGAGGTCGAGACCGGCCTCCGGGCCTTGCACCATCGCGACGGCGACGGCGTGGTTGAGCGTCACCATCGGGTTGGGCGAGATGCGGTCGAGCAGCTCGTACAGGACGAGGATCTGCGGCCAGTCGGTGTCCTCCGCCCGGGTCGCCTCGGTGTGGACCGCTGCGATTGCCGCCTGGAGCTGGTACGGGCCGAGCGGCGCCTGCGCCAGGGCACCTCGCACGAGCTCGAGGCCTTCCAGGATGAGCTGCGCGTCCCAGCAGCTCCGGTCCTGTTCCGCCAGCGGGACGAGGCTGCCGTCACCCCTGGAGCGCGCCGAGCGCCGCGCGTCGGTGAGCAGCATGAGCGCCAGGAGCCCGGCCACCTCGCCGTCGTCGGGCAGCAGCCGCAGGACCTCGCGCGTGAGCCGGATCGCCTCGGCCGTCAGATCGCCGCGCTGCAGGTCGGCACCGGACGTCGCCGTGTAGCCCTCGTTGAAGATCAGGTACAGCACGTGCAGCACCACGCGCAGCCGCTCGGCCCGCTCGGGCTCCGGCGGGAGCTCGAACGGGATGCCGCTCGCCTTGATGCTCTGCTTCGCGCGGCTGATGCGCTGAGCGATTGTCGCCTCGGGTACGAGGAAGGCGCGCGCGATCTCGGCCGTCGTCAGGCCGCCGACGGCCCTCAGGGTGAGTGCGAGCTGGGAGGCAGGCGAGAGCGCCGGGTGCGAGGAGAGAAACAACAGCGTCAGCGTGTCGTCCTCCTCGGGCGGCAGCTCGTCGGCCGGGGCCGGCGCGAGCAGCTCATCCGGCGGTGCCTGCGTCGCCGCCGTCTCCTCGCGGCGCCGGCGTGCCTGGTCGCTGCGCAGCTCGTCCATGAGGCGGCGGGAGGCGACCGTGATCAGCCAACCCCGCGGATTCTCCGGCAGGCCTTGCTCCGGCCACTGGACGGCGGCGGCGAGCAGCGCCTCCTGGACCGCGTCCTCGCACAGATCGAAGTGGCCGTAGCGGCGGACGAGCACGCCGAGGACCTGCGGCGCCAGCCGGCGCAGCAGGTCCTCGACTCCGACTCCGGCCTGCGCGGTCACATCTCCGCGCCGGCCTCGTCCATGATCGGCCGCACCTCGACCGCCCAGAACCTGGCGGCCGGATCGTGCGAGACGATCTCGGTCGCGCGCTCGATGCTCTCGCAGTCGAGCACGTAGTACCCGGCCAGGTGCTCCTTCGCCTCCGCGAACGGTCCGTCCGTGACGGCCGGCAGGCCGTCGCGAACCCGCACGGTCTTGCCCGTGGAGGGGTCGCCGAGCGCGTGGCCGGCACCGAGAAGCTCTCCGGAGTCGGTGTACTCCTTGAGGTAGGCGTCGGCCTCGCTCATCATCGCGTCGCGGTCGCTCTGCGAGAGCGCTTCGAACGCGCCGGGGTTCATGAAGATCAGCGCGACGTACTTCATTGCGTGCTCCTTTCTTGGAGAGGGTGTTTCATCGGGAGTCGGAGCAGGCGACGATCTCTCGACATCGCAGGCGGATGGTCGCCGATGTCGAGAACCCGCTGCCGGCTCCGACTCCTCTGTAGATGGCAACGACAGAGGAGAAATCCCGATGACCACGCACATGACCAATCGAAGCCGCTGGCTCGCACTCGTCATCGTCTGCCTCGGCTACCTGATGATCGTTCTCGACGTGACGATCGTGGGTGTCGCTCTGCCCTCGATCCAGGAGGATCTGGGCTTCTCGGAGAGCTCGCTCGCGTGGGTCGCGAACGCCTACCTGCTCACCTTCGGCGGGTTCCTGCTGCTCGCCGGCCGGCTTGGCGACCTGTTCGGGCATCGGCGTCTGTTCCTGATCGGACTCTCGCTCTTCACCCTGGCGTCCCTCGCCTGCGGGCTGGCAACCTCGCAGGCGCTGCTGATCAGCGCTCGTGCGGTGCAGGGTCTCGGCGGCGCGATCGTGTCGGCAGTCGCGCTGTCGCTCATCATCACCCTCTTCACCGAGCCGACGGACCGCGCGAAGGCGATGGGCGTCTTCGGATTCGTCGCCGCCGGCGGCGGATCGATCGGCGTCCTCCTCGGCGGGATCCTGACGGACGCGCTCAACTGGCACTGGATCTTCCTGGTGAACGTCCCGATCGGAATCGCCGTCCTCGCGCTGGCGAGGGTCATCCTCCCCGGCACGTACATCGCGCCCGCGTCCCGACGGCTGGACGTCGCCGGATCACTGACCGTGACCGCCTCGCTGATGCTGGCCGTCTACGCGATCGCGAACGGCAACGAGGCCGGCTGGACGTCCGCGCAGACGCTCGGTCTGCTGGCCACCGCCGGTGCGCTGCTGCTCTCCTTCCTCGCGATCGAGACCAGGACGTCGGCGCCGCTCGTGCCCCTCGGCCTCTTCCGGCTGCGGAACGTCTCGACTGCAAACGTCGTCGGCGTGCTCTGGGCGGCGGCGATGTTCGCCTGGTTCTTCCTCTCGGCCCTCTACCTCCAACTCGTGCTCGGCTACAGCCCGCTCCAGGTCGGCCTGGCATTCCTGCCGGCCAACGTGATCATGGCGGCGCTCTCGCTGGGCCTCTCCGCGAAGCTGGTCCTGCGCTTCGGGATCAGGCCGCCTCTCGCGACGGGGCTGCTGCTGGCCGCGGCCGGGCTCGCGCTCTTCGCGCGGGCGCCGGTCGACGGCGTCTTCGTCGTCGACGTGCTGCCGAGCATGATCCTGCTGGGCCTGGGCGCGGGCATGGCGCTGAATCCCCTGCTGCTGGCGGCGATGAGCGACGTCGAGCCGAACGACGCGGGCCTTGCCTCGGGCGTCGTCAACACGTCGTTCATGATGGGCGGCGCGCTCGGACTGGCGATCCTGGCCAGCCTTGCGGCCTCGCGAAGCGACTCGCTGGTCGCTTCGGGAGACGGCCGGCTCGCGGCCCTCACCGGCGGCTACCACGCCGCGTTCCTGGCCGGAGCCGTCTTCGCCGCTGTCGCGGCGGTGCTGAGCGCCGTGCTGCTCCGACCGGCCGCCGTGGCGGCAGCGGAGCTGTCGGAGGACGCAGACACCGAGTCCGAGCCGGTCGCCGAGGCCGCGTAGCACGACCGACCGATGAGTTTCGGCACGGCAGCCTGTCAGACACGTGACACCACGAAAGGAGCTGGACGATGAGCACGACGGGAACGACGCCCGAGGCAAGGACCCTGCAGGTGCCCGGTGCGAACCTGTACTACGAGGTCCGGGGCTCGGGCCCGGTCCTCCTCTGCATCTCGGGCGGCCCGACCGACGCGGGCGTGTTCACCGATCTCGCCGGCCGGCTGGCCGACCGCTACACGACGGTCAGCTACGACCAGCGAGGGCACTCGCGCAGCCCGCTCGACGGTGAGCCGCAAGACATCCCGGTGTCGCTCCACGCCGACGATGCGGCGGCGATCCTCGCCGCCGTCGGAGACCAGCCGGCATACGTGTACGGCTCGAGCGGCGGCGGCACGATCGGCCTGGAGCTCGTGACGCGACGCCCAGAGCTCGTGCGCACGCTGGTCGCCCACGAGGCCCCCGTGATGGAGCTCCTTCCCGATGCAGCCCGCTGGCGCGACGCGTTCGCCGACATCTACGCGACCTATCGCACGGACGGCGTCTTCCCGGCG
Source organism: uncultured Gaiellaceae bacterium (assembly GCA_963791905.1). Lineage (GTDB taxonomy): Bacteria > Actinomycetota > Thermoleophilia > Gaiellales > Gaiellaceae > Gaiellasilicea. Next base: position 27,160 of record CAWBTX010000008.1, on the reverse strand, counting down.
ATGGGGAAGTTCGGCGCCCTGGTCGAGGAAGGCGGACCGAAGTACAGCGAGGAGATGCAGCAGACCCCGCCGACGCCCGAGAGCGAGGAGATGATGGGCCGGATGGCGGCGAACTTCGACCTGTTCATCGCCCACGAGATCCGGCAGATCGGCGGCTACACCCCCGACATCGACGCACTCCGGAGCGCCTCGACGCGGGTCGTCAGCGCCGCAGGCGAGACCTCAGGCGAGCAGGGAGCCTGCCGGGCGGCGGTCGCGCTCGCCGAGCGTCTGAACCTTCCCGTCACGTATCTGCCCGGCAGCCACGGCGGCTGGGGATCGGATCCGCAGGAGTTCGCCGACAAGCTGGACGAGACCCTGCGGGCAGCGTGACGACGCTCAGTTCACTTCCTGGAGGCCACCTGTCTTCACGTCGTAGACGAAGCCGCGCACGCTGTCCTTGATTGGGATGAAGGGGCTGCTCTTGATCCGCGCGATCGACTGCCGGACGTCGGCCTCGAGATCGTCGAAGGCCTCCGCCGCCCAGGCCGGCTTGATCCCGGTGTCCTGCTGGACCTGGCGGCGGAACTCGTCGTCGCCGAAGGTCAGCATGCCGCAATCGGTGTGATGGATGAGGATGATCTCCTGTGTGCCGAGCAGTCGCTGCGAGATCGAGAGCGACCGGATCTCGTCATCGGTGACGACACCGCCGGCGTTCCGGATCACGTGGGCGTCGCCTTCGCTCAGCCCGAGCAGCCCGTACGGGTTCAGGCGGGCATCCATGCAGGCGAGCACCGCGACCCGCTTCGCCGGCGGCAGCGGCAGGTCGCCGCGATCGAAGTTGGTGGCGTACTGCTCGGCATTCCGAAGCAGCTCGTCCGTGACGGTCATCGTGCCTCCTTGTCCGAGGAGCGAGAGAAGCCGCTCCACTATACAAATTGAAGTTAGCGCGCGCCTGAGCAGCTGCGCTCAGCGAAGTTGCTTCGGCACGACGTACTCCCCGAGCGTCGCGCCGTCCGGTCCCAATCGGCTCCAGGTCGTCGCAAGTGCGAGCGTGGCGAGCGCCGCGGTCGGGAACTTCGCCTCGAGCCGCTCGAGCTCGTCGCCGCCGGCGGCCAGGACGAGCGCGAGCTCCTGCAAGCCCGGGTTGTGTCCGACCAGCAGCACCGACTCAACCTCGTCCGGCACGCGCCGAAGGCGCGCGAGCAACTCGTCGGCTGAGGCGCCGTACAACTCTTCCTCGAGCAGCACCGTCGGCGCGCCGAGCGACGGGCGCACGAGCTCGAGCGTCTCGCGCGTGCGCGCGGCGGTCGAGCAGAGGACGAGCTCCGGCTCGATTGCGCGCTCGCGCAGGTGAGAGGCGATCCGCTTCGCATCCCGGCAACCGCGCGGCGCCAGCGGCCGCTCATGGTCCGTGAGTGCCGGATCGTCCCAGCTCGACTTGGCGTGCCGGAGGAGATAGAGCACTCGGAGTCGTCCCAGGGTGCGCGTCGGTCAGGAGACCGTCGGCGCTCGCTTGTTCTCGCGTTCGCGGAGCTCGATACGGCGGATCTTTCCCGTGAGCGTCTTTGGCAGGTCGTCGATGAACTCGATTGCGCGCGGGTAGGCGTAGGCAGAGAGGCGCTCGCGGACGAAAGACTGGATCTCGCGGGCGAGCTCGTCGGTCGGTTCGGTGTCGGGTAGGACGCGTACGAATGCCTTCACGATGTGGCCGCGAACGTGGTCGGGGGAGGCGACGGCGGCTGCCTCGACGACCTTTGGGTGGGCGACGAGCGCCGATTCGACCTCGAACGGGCCGATTCGGTAGCCGGCGGAGATGATCACGTCGTCGTTGCGTCCCTCGTACCAGATGTACCCGTCGTCGTCCTGCCGGGCAACGTCGCGTGTGTGGAACCAGTCGCCGCCGAAGTCCCGCCGTGAGTCCTCGGCACGGTCCCAGTAGCCGAGCGGGTAGTGGGGGTTGGTACGCGCGCGAAGGCAGATCTCCCCGGTCTCGCCGACCGGTACGGGCTGCTCGTCGTCGTCGAGCAAATCGACCTCCCAGCCGGGCGTCGGCTTGCCCATCGAGCCGGGGCGGATCTCCATTGTCCGGAAGTTGGCGCACAGCGGATAGCTCTCGGAGAGGCCGTAGAAGTCCATCACCGGGATGTCGAATTGGCGTGTGAACCAGGTGATCACCTCCGGGTTGAGCGGCTCCCCGGCTGCGCAGGCCAGCCTGAGCGAGATGCCGGGATAGCGATCCGAGATCTCTCCGAGCGCGGCCATCGCCCGCAGCGCGGTCGGCGTCGCGAAGAGGTTCTTGACCTTGTGCTTCTCGAGCACGTAAAGCGTCTGCTGGGGGTCGTAGCCGCCCTTGCGCGCGAAGACCGCGATCGGCGCCCCGAAGCGCCACGGCCCGAGGATGCCGGGGATGATGCCTGCGATCCAAGCCCACTCGCCCGTCGAGTGGAAGACCTCGTCGTCGCGAACGTCGTGCACGAGCTCGAATTCGTTGTGCGCGAGGAGGTATCGGTGGGCGTGCACGATTCCCTTCGCGAGCCCGGTCGTGCCGGACGTGTAGTAGATCTGAGCCGCCTGGTCGGCCGGCGTGTCGAGCGTCTCGCAGCGGTCGGAGGCCTGCGCGACGGCGCGGCCGAACTCCTCGTCGACGAGGAGTACGTGCTCCAGCTCCGGTAGGGCGTCGCGGACGCGGTCGATCCGTTCGCGGTTGGCTGCATCGGTGACGATCACCTTCGCGGAGCAGTCCCGCAGCCGATGCACGATCGAGTCGTCGCCGTAGAGGATGGAGAGCGACAGCAGGACGCCGCCCAGCTTGTACGTCGCGAGAAAGGCGGCGGCGGCCTCGGGGAGAGGCGGCAGCATGACCGCGACGCGGTCGCCCTCGCCGACGCCGTAGGCGCGGAGCGCGTTCGCCGTTCGGTTCGTGAGCGACTGCATGTCGCCGAAGGTGAGCGTGCGCTCGTTTCCCTCCCAGTCCTCCCAGTACATCGCCGGCCGGGACGGCTCGTGCTTGTCGAGGACGTCGGCAGCGATGTTGTAGTTGCGTGGCACCTCCCAGCGGAATGTCCTCCGCATCTCGTCGTACGGAGCCGGGTGCCAACGTCGATAGGAGCGAGTTTGTGCGATCTCCGTTGCCATCGTACGCCTCCCCCATCAATCGACAACTGCGATCGCGTCAACCTCGATCAGGTACTCGGGCCGAGCGAGCGCCTCAACTCCGAGCAGCGTGTCGGCGGGCCTGTGGTCACCGAAGACCGCGATCAGGGCCTCCAAGATGTCGGGCAGGTATTCAGGCCGGTGGTGAACGACGTAGATCGTGAGCTTGGCCACCTGCTCCGGTCGCGCCCCGGCCGCGGCGAGGCAGCGGCCGACGTTGGCAAACGCCACGCGAGCCTGCGCGGCCAGGTCGCCGGGGCCGACAACGTTGCCGTGAGCGTCGTCGGCGACCTGTCCGGCGACGAATACCAGCCGGCTGCCGGTCGCGGCGACGACGTGGGTGTAGGACTTCGGCGTGGGCAGCGTCTCTGGGTTGATGAGCTCGAGCGTCATGGCTGGGCGACCTCCCTTGGCGAGTGGTTGATGCGACCCCGACAGTGCGCGTTCAGGGGATGAGGAGATCCGTGAGCCGGAACCGCTCGCCGCGGGCGGCCAGCGTCGGCACCCAGCCGGGCTCGTTGGCCAGGTACGACTCTGGATCGGCGGCGATGACTCCGATCAGAACTTCCGCGACGATGCGGCCGCCCACCTCGCCGAGCCGGTCGCCGTCGTGGCGGGAGGACGACTCGAGGAGGATGTAGAGCCAGAGCGGCGTGTCGCCCTTCCAGCCGTGACGTCGGAGGCCGAGATCTTCCTCGTTCAGCGCGTCGGCGCCGATCAGCCGGGCGACCGCTTCGCCTGATGGGAGCCCCGTCGCCTGCCCTCGCACGAGGTCGCGCGCTGCGAGCGACCGGTAGGCCTCGTCGTCGACCTGGCCGGTGACCGCCTGCGGCAGGTCGATCAGAGAGCGCGGAAGGCGTCCGTCGATCGGTTTGGCGCGCTGCGCGCGGGGTCGGCCCTCGACGTCGAACAGCAGCGACCAGTCGACGCGGTGGTCGCCGACCGGGCCGAAGCCGATCAGGTCGGGAAAGACCGGGTGGAGCGGCCCGTGTGGCTGGAGTTGGTAGAGCTGGCGGATCTGCGAGTGGCCGTAGCGGTAGGCGGCGTCGGCGAACTCGAGCGGGATGAACGGCGTGCCGTCGGGGTGGTAGAAGCGTGCGCCCGTTTCGACGATCTCGTCGACCAGGTCCGAGCCGACGAGAACCGGCAGGAACTCATTGACGATGAGCCATTGGTAGTGCCACGTGAGCGCGCGGCGCGCCTCGTCGAAGAGATCGGCATCGGCGAAGCCGTCCTCGCGCAACCGGTCGACGAGGAGATTGTGTGCGCGGATGAACCCGACCTGCAGCTGACTCATGAACACGTGGACGTCGTTGCGGGGGTCGCCGATCAGCGCGACGCCTTCCTGATTGCGCGGCAGGTCGCCCTCGTTCTCGAGCAGCTTCGAGGGGTCGGCACGGCTGTACAGATACGGCGCGCCGGTGGGGCCGCCGGCGTAGAGCGGCTCGAGGTTCGCTCGGGGCGAGCGCATGTTGCGCAGCGCGTCGCGGTCCGTCCGCGCACGCAGGGGCGAGCGGTCGGCGGTGAGATCGTGCGCGACGGTACTGCCCGAAGAACGGCCAGCCCGCCTCGACGCGCGCGTCGTCTTTGCAGTCGCCGCCGTCGCAGAAGCCGCCGGCCGCACCAAGCTCGTGCAGCAGGCCCTCGTCGGCGACGAGAGGCGGCAGGTCGAACATGAGCCCGTAGCGGCCGCCCTCGCCGCTCGGCGCGTCGACCCGCTCCGGCGCGAGGCAGTGGTCGCGGCGAGCATGGAGGACGACGCTCATCGGTCCACGGTACCTGCGGCGATGAGCGTCAGACCGAGCACAATTCGCCCGCGCCGTCCGCTCACCGGGCCTCGTCGCGCAAGATCCGCGCCACTTCGTCGGGTGCCTCAAGTGCGGCGAAGTGACCGGTGTCGCGCAGCAGGATGTTGCTCGCGCCGGGGACCGACTCGACGTTCGCCTGCCGATCCGAGGGCCGCGACCAATCGTGGTCGCTATAGACCAGCGTGACTGGTGTCTTGATGCGGGCATAGCGTTCGCGGGCCGCAATCAGGCCTCCCAGATTGAGGTAGATCGCTCTCGCCACCGCCGGGTAGCCGGGGCGACGGCCGACGCGGCGAAGCTCGTGGAGGTAGTGGTCGGGGAAGCATCGAGGGTCGAGCAGTCCGCCTCGTAGCACGCCTCTGAGGATGTGCCTGTTCTCGAGGCGGGCGACAATCGGACCCGCAACCCGAGCCTGGATGCTGCCCACAACCACCCGCGCGAAGAGACTGGCTCGTTTAAGGCCGTCGGCGAAGTCGTAGGTATTGAAGGCGACGACGCGACGCACGCGGTCGCCGAGGTCCACGGATGCCGTCAGCGCCAGGGTTGCGCCCATGGACTCCCCGGCAAGCGTGAGGCCGGAGAGGTCGAGGTCCTCGACCATCCGAACGACCGCGGAGCGCAGCGCCGGCTCCTTGTAGCTGGCGCCGGGGACGATGTCCGACCAGCCCATCCCCGGGAAGTCGACCGCGTAGACGGTGAATGCATCCGTGATCTGCGGGATGACGAGCTGGAAGTGGTCGAGCTGCGTGCGCACCGTGTGCATCAGGAGCAAAGGTGGGCCGCTGCCGACGCGCAGGTACCGGGCGCGCGCGCCGCCCCCGAGCACGACGTGGCCGAGCTCCCCGTCCTTGCACCACGATTCCGTGTACTCGCGCGCTGCCTTGTCGGCGCTTCGTGAGCCGTGCGACGACGCGATCATCTCGTCGTAGAGAGTGGGGGCCGACGGCGCGCCTCGCGTCGGGGCCGACCCCAACCGGCCCCTAAACTGTGCGGGTTCTACGGATAGGTCGTGATGGCACCGGCGAGTGTCCTTCCTTCGGGCGGAACTACCTCCTTGCTCCTGGAGCGCGAAGCCCAGTGCGCGGCGCTGCAGGCACTGGCGGAGGCCGCATACAGCGGCGGCGGGCGTTTGGCCGTGGTCGAGGGAAGCGCCGGTATCGGCAAGACCCGTCTGCTCGCCGAGGCGCGCGCGATCGCCGGCTCGGCCGGGGTGCGGGTGCTTGCCGCCCGCGGCGGCGAGTTCGAGGGCGAGTTTGCGTACGGGATCGTCCGCCAGCTGTTCGAGCCGCTGCTCGCGTCCGCCCCTCCCGATCTCCGCGCGGAGCTGCTCTCAGGACCGGCCGCGCTCGTTGAACCGCTCTTCGGAGCCTCGCAACCCCCCGCTCCACAGGACGCGCCCGCAGAAGGCTCTTTCGCCGTCCTCCACGGGCTTTACTGGCTCGCCGCCAATGTGGCCCTTCAGCAGCCGACGCTCCTCACCATCGACGACCTGCACTGGGCCGACAGCCCCTCGCTGCGCTGGCTCCTCTACCTGACGCGAAGGCTCGAGGGAGTGCCTCTCCTCGTCGCCGCCGGAACCCGGCCACCCGAAGGCGAGAGCCGCGATCCCACACTCGTCGCAGAGCTCATCACGGATCCGGAGGCCGCCGCGATTCGCCCCGAACCGCTTGGCCGTGCCTCGATCGCCGTGCTCGCGCGAGAGCTCCATGGCCTGACGCCGGACGAAGCCTTCTGCGCCGCCCTCGAAACTGCGACCGGTGGAAATCCGCTCTTCATCGGCGCGGTGCTCGACGCGGTTGCGCGGGAGGGAACGCGCCCGACCGCCGAGCACATCCCCCGTCTGCTGGAGATCGGAGCGCAGGGCGTTTCCCGCGTCGTCGGGCTCCGCCTCGCCCGCCTGCAGGCAGACGCGCTTGCCCTTCTCCGCGCGGCTTCGATCCTCGGCGACGGGGCCGAATTGCGCCACGCGGCCGCGCTCGCCGGCGTGGAAGCAAGCGGGCTTGGTCAGGCCGCCGCGGTCCTTGTTCGGCTCGACCTCCTTCGTCGCCAGGATCCACTGGAGTTCTTCCACCCGGTCGTCCGCAGCGCCGTCTACGAGACGCTCGACGTCGTCGAACGCGACGCCGCCCACCGCTCGGCCGCCGAGCTGCTACTCGAAGCCGGCGCGCGGCCGGAGAGTGCGGCGGGGCAACTCGTCCGCATCGCGCCACAGGCCGACCCATTCGTGGTCTCGACGCTCCGTCAGGCGGCCGAGCGCTCACTTGCCCAGGGCGCAGCCGAGGTCGCCGTCGGATATCTCACCCGCGCGCTCGACGAGCAGATCGATCCGGCTGCCCGGGGGGAGGTGCTCGTCGAGCTCGGTCTTGCGGAGCGGCGGACGAACGGCCCGGCAGCGGCCGACCACCTGCGCGCCGGGCTCGAGCTCGTCGCAGACCGGTCGCGACGCTGCGCGGTTGCACTCGAGCTGGGCCGCGCGCTCTGGTTCACGGACCAGACCGCGGATGCCCTTGCAGTTTTCCAGCAGGCGCTCGACGAGCTCGGTCGGATGCGAGATCCGGACCTCTCCGAGCTGCTCGTGGCGGAGCTCATCAGCTCGGCGTGGTGGGACTCGCAGACCTTTCCCATCGCCGAGGCAAGGATCGGCGAGCTCGACCTGGATACGCTCCACGGAGGCCTCGGCAGCGAGATCCTGCTCGCCACGATGGCGCATTACGAGTACCGGCGGGGGCTGGACCGCGAGCGAGCAGTCGAGCTCGCCCGGCGCGCGCTCACGCAGGGGAACCTCTTGGCGAGCGGCTCGGTCGCGTTCTACTACGCAGTGAACGTGCTGCCCCGGGCGGGGTTGCTCGACGAAGCGGTTTCCATCTTCGACCAGGCGGTCGCTCAGGCTCGACGGCGCGGCGACATCTTCAACGTCGCGTTCTTGTTGCTGTGGCGCGGCAAGTGTCAAACGGATCGCGGCGATCTTCGAGCGGCGGTTGCGGATCTGAGGGAGGCGCTCGATCTCTGCGTCGCGCACGGCATGCTGGTCGCCTGGCCGTACAACATCGGCTTCCTGGCGTATGCGCTGCTCGAGCAGGGGGAGGCTGACGAGGCGGCGCGGGTGATCGACGAGGGTGGCTTCCCGGAGCAGCTACCGCTCGACCAGCTCCACCTCGTCTGGTTTCGGCTCTACCGCGGCCGGCTGCGCATCAAGACCGGAAGCCCCGAGCGGGGAGTCGAGGAGCTGCTCCATGTCGGCGAGACGGTTCGGCTGATCCCCTGCGACAATCCAAGCGACGTGCCGTGGCGGAGCTGGGCCGCCGAAGGCCTTCGACTTCTCGACCGAAACGACGAAGCTCATGCACTCGCGGGCGAGGAACTCGCGCTCGCTCGACGCTGGGGTGACCCGCATGCCATCGGCGCCTCACTGCGCGTGCTCGGTCTGGTCGAGGGCGGCGCCGCAGGAATCGACTCGCACCGGCAGGCGGTTGAGGTGCTCGAAGGCTCAGAGGCTCGGCTCGAGCACGTGCGCGCCTATGTCGACCTCGGCGCAGCGCTCCGGCGTGCGAACCAGCGGACGGAGGCACGCGACCGCCTCCGGGAAGGCGTCGACCTCGCGCGAAGGGCCGGGGCATTCGGGCTCGCCGAGCGGGCAAACGAAGAGATAGCCGCTACGGGTGCGAGACCGCGAAAGATCCTCCAGACGGGGCTCGACGCACTCACCGCGAGCGAGCGGCGCGTGGCCCAGCTCGCGGCCGAAGGGATGAGCAACAAGGAGATCGCACAGACGCTGTTCGTCACGATCAAGACGGTCGAGGTGCACCTGAGCCACGCCTATCGCAAGCTCGAGATCAGCTCCCGCGCGCAGCTCGACAAGGCCCTCCGGACTCCCGCATCGAGTCCGGCGCCTGCTTCCGCCTAGCCGCTCGTCGCCACGACGTCGGCCGCGGAAGAACCTTAGGGGCGAGGTTGGGGTCACCTCCGACGCGAATCAGCTCGTTGGGGGGCAGAGTCGTGTCATGCCTGCGACTGGTCGGAAACCGGGCGGACGAGTGCCCCGGCTTGCCGAGCGGTCCGGCAGGGATCACCACCCTCGCCAACCGGAGACCCTGACCGAGGCGTGACATGTGCGCGAGCGGGGCGTCGACGACTGCTGGGACTGTGGAGCGGCGAGAGAATCTCGAAGCGATCGGCCTCTTCGAGCGCCTCGAGGAGCACCGCGCCGAGTTGACCAAATTCTGCCGGCGGATGCTCGGACCGAGCGAGGCCGAGGACTCCGTGCAGGAGACCTTCATCCGCGCCTGGCGCGGCTTCGAACGCTACGAAGGGCGCGCGCCGCTCCGAGCGTGGCTCTACCGGATCGCCACAAACGTCTGCCTCAACGTGCTCGAGGGCAGGAAGCGCCGAGCCCGGCCTATGGACTTCGCCTTCGTCGGCGAATTGAGCGCGCACGGAGCCGACAGGCCTGTCCGGCCGACGCCACTCAGGCCGGTGCTCGACGGTCGGGCGGCGGTCGAAGAAAGCCCCGAGGACGCGGTACTCGCCCGCGAGTCCATTCGCCTTGCTCTCGTGGCCATGATCAGGCACCTGCCGCCGAGGCAACGTGCCGTCCTCATCCTGCGCGAGGCGCTGCGCTGGCAGGCCTCGGAGGTCGCAGAGCTCCTCGACACGAGCGTCGCCTCCGTCGACGGCGCCCTCCAGCGGGCCCGGGCAACGCTCCGGACGAGAGAGCTGAGCGCCTCAGACGCACGTCGCACTGACGGCGCGGGCGCGGAACTCGTCAATCGCTATGTCGACGCCTTCGACCGCTACGACATGTCCGCGCTCGTGTCGGTGCTGTACGAGGACGCGACCAGCGCCGGCTCACGCGCAAAAGGAAAGAGGTCGGGGTGAGGCTAGGAGTCGGACCTGATATCGTGGACATGAGCGCTGCTGACGCTGACCCACGTGTCATGGGACGCGTTCCTCGCTGGCCTCGAGGGTTTGCAACAGCAGACCTTGAGGCACGCGCGCAGGGCGCTCGCGCCGCCGCTAAGGCAGTCGGCCGGGCCGCTGCCGGCCCGGCCAACTGCCCTCGCGCTACGGAAGCGGGATACTCGAGACCGTGAACGGCAGCACTGGCGGCTGGTTGCTGAAGAGGCGGTCGAACTGCGAGTTCACGACAAGCATGCGGCCCCGCGCGATCGCGTTCGTCGTGGGCGAGGAGAACGACGGATCGGTGGTGCGCGAGACCACCTCGCCGCGCGAGAGGTCGCCGGACAGGAGGACCTTGACGATGCCGCCGTCGGCCACTGCGTAGAGCTTGCGCCCCAGAAGCTGGAGCCCGTCGCCGTTCACCGACGCGCCGCCGACGTCGATCTCCACCACCTCCTTGGTCGCGATCTCGATCCGGAACAGCTTCCCGGTGTTGGTCTGGACGACGACGAGATACCTTCCGTTGTCGCTCGCCACGATTCCGTTGACTTCGAAGTCGTCCGGCGCCGGCGTGTACTCGATCGGCGTGCCGGCGTAGCTCAGCCACGGCTCGAGCGCGCCGGACGATCCCACGCTCGCGGCTGGGATTCGCCACAGGATCGAACGGAAGGAGTCGGTGACGAAGGCGTCGCCGTTCTTTGCGACGACGACGTCGTTCATGAAGCCGCCCGGGCCGGAGGTGAAGGTGCCGAGAAGCGCGCCGCTCGCGGCGTTGTAGACGCGGGCCGTGCCAGTGAAGCCGCCGGCCACGTACAGCCGACCCGCAGGGTCGATCTCGAGGCCGATCGCCGAGAACTGTCCGGTCGTGCCGGGGATGAAGGGACCTGCCGCCGACTCCGAGACGTGGCCGCGCAGGATCGAACCGTCATCCGTGCTGCTGACGAAGAAGTGGCCCGTTTCGGGCTGGAACGCGACACCTTCCGGGAAGACGGCCGAGCCGGGAAGGACGTAGGCGTCAGGACGCGGCGCCGCGCTCGCTGTCGCGACGGCTACCGCGACAGCCGCGAGCATGCCGCAAAGCACGAGTCGAGTGTTCATCGCTCCTCCTTTTTTGTGTGCGTGGTCGTGCCGTCGATCGGCCTCGGGCCTGACCTTGCCATGCACAGAGTCGTTACCTGTGCAACGCGACTATTCCTGACCCAAACGCCTTGAAACCCGCAGCGGCGGTCGTCCGTGGGAATAGCGTCGGCCGAACGGGGTCCTCCCGGGTGTGACACGTTTTCTGGGCCGTTCCCGTGAATTCGCCGCTCGTTCGCAGCGCCTTCCCCGTGCGCACGCGGCGCCGTGACACGCTCGCCGTTACCGTGTGCAGTGCCGTGTCGATGAGACGCCGACGACAGGATCGGGCCGCCGGTCAGGAGATCGTCGAACTGGCGGCGCTCGCGGACGGCTCGCTCTCGCCGGAGCGTCGTGCCGCGCTCGAGGAACGAGTAGCAGCGTCGTCGGAGCTCGCCGACCGGCTTGCCGAGCAACAACGGGCGGTCGAGCTGACCCGGTCCGCCGTGGCCGAGGTCGAGGCGCCGGCGACGCTGCGCGCGCGCATCGAGGCGCCACGGCGAGCAGCCCGACGGCACGACGCCGTACCGACTCAGCCTGATCGGCGCCGCCGCGGCGGCTGTGCTGGCCGTCGCAGTCGGGCTGAGCGTCTTCGGTTCGGACACCTCCGGCGAGCGTCTCCATGCTGCGCTCGCGCCGACCGCGCTGCTGCCCGGCGCCAGCGGCGAGGCCACACTCACCCAGACGTCATCGGGCTGGCAGATCGAGCTCGACGCCACGGGCCTTCCCCGCCTCGAGGACGGGCGATTCTACGAGGCGTGGCTCCGTAACGCCGCCGGCGTGCTCGTGCCGATCGGGACGTTCAACGAGGGTCGGGACGTCACCATGTGGGCGGGCGTGTCGCCGAAGGACTTCACGACCCTGACCGTCACGCGTGAGCAGGCCGACGGCGAGCAGGCCTCGTCGGGCGAGAAGGTGCTCGTCGGAACGGTCGACACCGGCGACTAACCTTCGATGCGGCGCACCACCTGTTGGCGGGCGCGGTAGAGACGGCTCATCACGGTGCCTTCGCGGATCCGCAGTGCTCGGGCCGCCTCCTTGTATGAGAGCCCGGTGATGTCGACGGCAACGAGAACGTCGCGGAAGTCGCCGGGAAGCGCAGCGACCGCCGCATAGAGCTCGCCCACCTCGAGCGCCGCGTGCGGCTCGCGCGCGTGCGGATCGGGCAGGACGTCGAGCTGGTCGGGTAGCGGGCCGGGGCGCAGCCGGCGGCCCTCGGTCCGCTTCTTGCTCAGGAAGGTGTTGCGAAGCGCGCGCAGCAGATAGCCGAGGTCGTCCTCGTTGCGGAGCAGGCGTGGACGGGCGAGCACGCGCGCGTAGGTGTCCTGGACGAGATCCTCCGCGTCCTCGCGGGAGCCGCAGAGCGCCCAGGCGGCCCGGTAGAGCCGGTCCAGGTGGTCTCCGAGCCGGGCGGGGTCGAGCGGGCGCTTCATCGGCGAGGTGACATGAGGGCGGCCGGTGCGTCGGCGTGAGCATAGAGCCGGGAATAGACGGCCGCGAACGGCGTCCTTGACGGCGACAAGCTCATCTGTTCACTCGAGAGGAGACGCACTCAGATGTCGAAGCTCAATCGCACCAAGGAGTCGCGTGCCGTGCGGTCCGTCACAGTTACTGCCTCGGCTGTAGCACTGATCATCGTCGGCGCCGTCGCGGCCGGGATCGTGACGGAGACGGCGAAGGCCGCGCCTTCCCCCACGTCGCCAAGGCGTCGTACCACGACAGGAAGTCCGAGTTCAAGCGTCCCAACCTGAGGCGCGGCATGCTGACCGTCGTAGGTACCAAAGCGAGCGAGACGATCGCGCTTCGCCTGAAGGCCGGCCAGCCCGGCATCCTCCAAGTCGACATCGGCGACGACGGCCTGGCCGACTTCCAGTTCGAGCGCGACAGAATCGCGAGAATCGCCGTCGATGCGAGGGCCGGCGACGACCGCGTGCGCGTCGACGAGGCCAACGGCGTCTTCACCGACGTCATCTCGACGACGCTCGACGGTGATGATGGAAACGACGAGCTCGACGGCGGCTCCGGAGCCGAGCTGCTGCTCGGCGGCTACGGCGACGACTCGATCGACGGGAACCGGGGGAACGACCTCGCGCTCCTGGGCGCCGGCGACGACACCTTCGTCTGGGATCCAGGCGACGGCAGCGACACCGTCGAAGGCCAGGCCGGCACCGACACGATGCTCTTCAACGGCGCCAACGTCGCCGAGCAGGTCGACCTGTCGGCCAACGGCGAGCGCCTGCGCTTCTTCCGCACCCAGGCCACCATCACCATGGACACGAACGACGTCGAGAAGGTCGACTTCAACGCCCTCGGCGGCCCGGACACGGTGACGGTCAACGACCTGACCGGCACAGACGTCGAGACCGTCAACGCCAACCTGGCCGCCACCCTCGGCGGCAGCACCGGCGACGCCGCGACCGACAGCGTCATCGTCAACGGCAGCAACGGCGCCGACACGATCAACGTCGGCGGAGATGCCTCCGGTGTGGCCGTGTCCGGCCTGGCGGCGCTCGTGGCGATTCAGCACCAGGAGCCGAACGACGCGCTCGCCGTCAACGGGCTCGGCGGCAACGACCGGATCTCCGCAGCCGCGCTCGCAGCTCAGGCGATCGCCCTGCGGCTCGACGGCGGCGCCGGAGACGACACGATCGCCGGCGCCAGGGGGATCGAGGTCGCGTTCGGCGGCGACGGAAACGACTCGATCGACGGGAACGGGGCCAACGATGCCGCCTTCATGGGCGCCGGCGACGACACCTTCGTCTGGGATCCAGGCGACGGCAGCGACACCGTCGAGGGCCAGGCCGGCACCGACACGATGCTGTTCAACGGCGCCAACGTCGCCGAGCAGGTCGACCTGTCGGCCAACGGCGAGCGCCTGCGCTTCTTCCGCACCCAGGCCACCATCACCATGGACACCAACGACGTCGAGAAGGTCGACTTCAACGCCCTCGGCGGCCCGGACACGGTGACGGTCAACGACCTGACCGGCACGGACGTGCAGACCGTCAACGCCAACCTGGCCGCCACCCTCGGCGGCAGCACCGGCGACGCCGCGACCGACAGCGTCATCGTCAACGGCACCATCGGCAACGACGCGATCGAGGTTGCCGGCGGGATCCGGAGCAGGAGCGGGACGGCCAGCGTCACCGGCCTGGCTGCGACGGTGAGCGTCACGAACGCCGACCCGGCGACCGACGTGCTCACGATCAACGCGCTCGCAGGCAACGACATCGTCGACGCAGCCCGGGTGTCCGCCAACTCGACCCTGCTCACGCTGGACGGCGGCGCCGGCGACGACCTCCTCGTCGGCGGCGGCGGGAACGACACGCTGTTCGGCCGCGACGGCAACGACGTGCTGGTCGGCGGTCCCGGAACCGACGTCCTCGACGGCGGGCCCGGCCTCAACGTCATCGTGCAGGACTGACCGCACCGGAACCACGCGCTCTCAACCGGGGCCCCCAGAGCGGGGCCCCGGTTCTTCACTCACGGCCGGCGGGCTCCGCGAACGGCCCGAGCGCGCGCTCGAGGGCAAACGCGGCGCGGAACGCCTGCCGCTCGCCCCAGTGCGGGCCTACGAGCTGCACCGCCGTCGGCAGGCCGTCCGCGTCGGCGCCGCTCGGGACGGAGAGCGCGGGGTGGCCACTGAGGTTCAGCGGCGCGGTGTTGAAGCAGAGCGCCGCCGACGTGCGCGCGGCGATCTCGGCGAAGCTCGCCGGCCCCTCCAAGAGGCGCGGGGCGGTGATCGGCAGCGTCGGCGTCAGCAGCAGGTCGTAGCGCTCGAGCGCCGCGGAGAGCTCGCGCCGCACGCGCAGGCGGAGGTTGTGCAGCCGCGCATAGACGGCGTTCGCGGAGAGCTCGTGCAGGTAGCGGTCGGCAACGAGCCAGCTCTTCACCTGCTTCGCGAGGTCGACGGAGTGCTCGCGGCGGACGCGGCCGAACCACGCAATCCGCTCCGCGTCGATCTCGCCGAGATGGCCGTAGCCCTCGTTCTCCGAGCGAAACATGTTCGCGACGAGGCAGCCGATGTAGGGCTGGAAGATCACGAGCGCGTGCTCCCAGATCGGCAACGAGAAGCGCTCGACCGAGGCGCCCTCGGCGCGCAGCACAGCTGCGGACCGCTCGACGCCGTCGAGGACGGCCGGGACGCAGTAGCGGGCGCTGCAGCTCTCGTCGACGATGCCGATCCGCAGGCCTTCGACGCCCGCGGCGCTCGGCCTCCGCGTAGCCCTCGGTCGCGACCGGCCCACGGACCCACTGCGGGTCGCGCTCGTCCGCGCCTGCGACCGCCTCGAGGAGGAGCGCCGCCTCGCGAACCGTGCGCGCGATCGGGGTCACGCAGTCGATCGTGTGGTCGATGTGAGTGACGCCCTGCGACGGGACGAGGCCGTGCGTCCCCTTCGCCGCCACGAGGCCGCAGAAAGCGGCGGGAATCCGGCCGCTCCCGCCCTGGTCGACCGCGAGCGCGAGATCGCACTCGCCCGAGCGGACGGCGGCGCCCGAGCCGCCGGAGGAGCCGCCGGCGGAGTAGGCGGTGTTGACCGGGTTCAGGGAGGGCCCGAACGCGCTCGTCTCCCCCGTCCCCGCCGCACCGAAATCGTCCATGTTCAGCTTGCCGACGATCGTCCCGCCGGCGGCGAGGATGCGCTCGACGACGACGGCGTCGACCGCGGGCGTGAACGACGGCAACCGCGAGCCGTTCGAGGTCGGCACCCCCGCAACCGAGATGTTGTCCTTCACGCCGACGGAGCGACCTGCGAGCAGGCCGCCCGCGGCGCCCTCGACGCGGCAGCACGTGATGAAGGCGTTGTACGGATTCTCCTCCGCCGGCGGTGGCCACCACTCGCGCGCCGGCGCGGGCGGTCGCGGCTCCTCGACGGCGAGCGCCGCCGCCGCTGCCGCGACGAGCGCGGCGATGACGGGCTGCAGCTCCTCCACCTCCGCGTCCGCGAGCTCGACGTCGTCGAGCGCGGCGAGCCGCTCGATGTCGTTCGGCGACGGCCCGCGCAGCTCCTCCGGCGTCACGCCGAAGGGCTCGGCGGCATCAGGTTGCCGTACATCCGCTCGACGATCTCGGCGCGCAGCCGCTCGACGACCGCCGGCGAGGAGTCGGTCGGCACCTCGAGCAGGTCGAAGTGGCCGAAGCGGTCCTCGCCGTGGGCGAGGACCGCCATCGCCTTCTCGACGTCCTGGCGCACCTCCGGCGCGACGAAGCGGACTGCGACCCCGATCCGCCACTCGTCCGAGCGGTTCGGCTCCGAGCCGTGGACGACGCCGATGTGGTGGATCGACATCTCGCCCGGCTCGAGCACGAGCGGCACCGCCTGCTCCTCGTCCACCTCGACCGCGATCTCCTGGCCGCGCGCGAGCGCGTTGTCGTCGGCGAACGTGTCGCGGTGAGGCAGATCGGCGCCGAGGTGGCTGCCCGGGATCACCTTCATTGCCCCGTTCGCCTCGTTCGAGCGCGAGAGCGCGATCCACGCCGTGCAGACCTTCGGCGGGTGCGAGCGCCCAGTACGTGCCGTCCTGGTGCCACGTGACGTAGGTGGGATCGTGCGGCTTCTTGGTGAACCAGCGCGAGTCCCAGATCAAGAGATCCGGGCCGAGGATCGCGGCAACCGCGTCGAGCACACGCGGTCGCGTGGCCAGTTCGAACACCCACGGCAGGTACGCGTGCGTCTCGGCGAAGAACACGTAGCGATCGCGCGGCGGCACTGCGGCAAGCCGGTCGCCCAGCGAGCGCTCGTAGTCCTCGTACGCCTCGCGGAAGCGCGCGACCTCGCTCTCATCTAGCACGCGGATCGGGCTGACGTAACCGTCGCGTTCGTAGCTCATACCGCGAGATCCTGCCCTTCGACGACGAGGTCGGAGCCGGTGATGAGCGTGACGATCTCGCGCGCGTCCGTCTCTGCAGTCGGCACGTCGCCGACCTTCTCGCCGTGCCGGAGGACGAGGATGCGCGTCGTCGTGCGCAAGACGTGCTGCATGTTGTGGCTGATGAAGAGGACCGCGACGCCGCGGTCGGCGAGGCTGCGCACGAACTGCAGCACCTGCATCGACTGGCGCACGCCGAGCGCGGCGGCGGGCTCGTCGAGGATGACGATGTGCCGCCCCCAGTGAATCGCGCGCGCGACGGCGATCATCTGCCGCTGCCCTCCCGAGAGCGCCGAGACCGGGCGGCGTGGGCTCACGTCGAGGCCGAAGCCCGAGAGGATCTTGCGCGTGTCGCGGTACATCGCGCGCCGGTTCGTCCAGGAGAGCGCCCGCGCCCAGTTACCGTGGACGAGCTCGCGATTGAGGAAGAAGTTCTGCGCCACGTCGAGCGTGTCGACGAGCGAGAGGTTCTGGTGCACCGTCTCGATCCCGAGCGAGCGCGCGGAGTCGGCGTCGAGGTTGCGGCGTAGCTCGCCGTCGACGCGGATCTCGCCCCCATCGGCGCGGTGCACGCCCGCGATGCACTTGACGAGCGTCGTCTTTCCGGCACCGTTGTCGCCGACGAGGCCAAGCACCTCGCCGGCATGCAGCTCGAGGCTCACGCCGCGCAGCGCCTGCACGGCGCCGTACGACTTCTCGAGGCCGCGCACCTCTACCGCCGGCGTCGTCATGCGCGGATCACCGACCGCGCCGTCTTCGCCAGCTGGTCGAGCACCATGGCACCGATGATGATGCAGCCGATGACGATCTGCTGCCAGAAATCGGGGATGTTCAGGAGCACGAGCCCGTTGTTGATGGTCGCGATCATGACGACGCCGATCGCGGTGCCGACGACGCTGCCGACCCCGCCGAAGAGCGAGGTGCCGCCGATCACGACCGCGGCGACCGCGCCGAGCAGGTCGCCCGCGCCGAAGAGCCCGTTGCCCGCGTCGAGCCGCGAGCTGACGATCAGGCCGCCGATGCCGGCCGTGAGGCCGCTGATCGCGAGCGCGATCATCTTGACGCGCCCGACGCGGATCCCCGCGTAGGCGGCCGATTGCGCGTTGCCGCCGACCGCGTAGATCTGGACCCCGAGCTTCGTCCGCGTCAGCATCAGGTGGAGCACGACAAAGACGACGATCGCAATGACCACAGCGCCCGGGAAACCGCGGATGTCGGAGGTTCCGATCTTGTCGTACGGGCTCGGGAAGCCGGCGACCGCCTGGCCATTCGTGAGCAGGAACGCGATCCCCTGCGCGATCCCGAGCATGGCGAGCGTCGAGATGAACGAGACGACCTTGAGCCTCGACGTCAGGAAGCCGCTGACAAGGCCGCAGAGGACGGTCGCCCCGAGGCCTGCCAGCGATGCCGACCCACACCGGCTCGCCGTGCCGGATGATCACGACCGCCGCCACCGAACCTGCGAGCGCCTCGAGCGAGCCGATCGAGAGATCGATCTCGCCCGTGATCATCACCACCGTCAATCCCGCCGCGATGATGCCGACGTTCGACGCCTGCAGCAGGATGTTGAAGATGTTCGGCTGCGTCAGGAAGAACTCGGACTTGAGCGAGAAGTAGAGCCAGATGCCCGCGAGCGCGACGAGGATCCCGACGACGCGCAGCGACCCGGCGAGCTGATCGCTCGTGCGCACAGCGCCGGCCGCGCGCCGCCAGCCCGTCGCAGGGGCGGCGGCCGGGTTCCCGGCCGCCGCCTCACGCGGTTCTACTTCGGGCACTTGCCGGACTTCGCCTGCTTCAGCTTCGCGATGATCCCCAGCCCGGCCGGCGGCTTCGCCTTGCCGGAGAGGAGGGCGTTCGCGTAGTTCGTCGTCACGGCGAGGATCGGCGCCGGCGTGATCGCCGGCAGCTTCTGGCCCTTGATGGCCTTCTGCGCCGCCTGCACCATCTGCGCGCCCATCGACTGCGGGAAGAAGGTGGTCTCGTGGTGGATGTTGCCCTTGATCACCTCCGCGAGGTTGAGGCAGTTGCCGCCGAAGCCGGCGATGCCGATCTTGCCGGCGAGGCCCTTTGACTTCGCCGCCTGCAGTGCAGCCAGCGCACCCTGATCCCACCAGGAATAGATGTAGTTCAGGTCGGGGTTCGCCGTGAGCAGGTTCGTCGCCACATTCAACGCCCTCACGGGGTCGTAGTCGGTCGGCTGATTGCCCACGATCTCGATGTTCGGCGCCTTGGAGACGACCGAACGCATCCCCGCGTTCTCGTCCCGGCCCGACTGGTCGGCGAGGTTCCCCTCGACGACGCCGAGCTTGCACGGGTCCTTGCCCTTGCAGTACGCGACGATCGACCTTCCGATCAGCACGCCGCCCTGCTTGTTGTCGGCGGCGATGAACGTCGCGACCTTGCCGCTCGACGGCTGCGCCTGGATCGCTATCACCGGAATGCCGGCCTTGTTCGCCGCCTTGACCGCGGGCGAGATGGCTGCGCCGTCGATCGCGTCGACACCGATCGCGTCGACCTTGGCGCCGACGTACGCGAGCATCGCGTCCGTCTGGCCCTTCGAGTCGTTCGTTCCCTTCACGAGCAAGTTGATCCCCTGCTTCTTCGCCTCGACGACTGCGCCGTCGCGGAGGCCGGCGATGAACGGGTTCGCGAGGTCGGGCAGGACGTACCCGATGCGGAGCTTCGCTCCTTGCCCCGCGTCGGGACGTGCCGCCGCGGTACTCACCGCGGCGGCGGCGGCGATGCCCACGATCCCTAGTGCCACGAGCGCCTTCAGGCGCGTGCTTCCGGGAAGGGTCACGTTCTCATACCTCCGTTTGGTCGGGGTCCGATCCTCCGGGAGCGGCGGGACCTGTGTCAAGGGTGCGGGTCGTCACGGTTGAGCGCGACATTGCCTTCCCGCAGCTCTGCCAGCAGCTTCTCCCCTCGGCGTCCGGACCTAGTTGCGGGCGATACTTGACGAGATCGCGGATGCGGCCAAGACCCGTTTGGGTCATGCACGACGCGCTGTCCACTGCCGGCGCGGGCGGAAGGGCCTGGCGAGCTAGAAGGCCCGGCGGCCAACTGCTTACGTCTTAGGCCCCGCGCTTCTCCGCTGCGATGTCTGCACCTGCTCCTCGAGCGAGTCCACGCGCCTCTCCAAGTCCACGACCCGTGGATCGCCTTCGCTGACCGCATCGGCGGCCGTACGGAGTAGCTCCTCGAAGATGCCAAGCGCCCCGGCGAACATCCGCAGCGGGAGGGCGACGAGATTGCGCATCGCGTCCTCGCCCGAGTCCGCCAGCCGGGCAATCGCGTGACCGCTGCTCGCCTCCGCTTCTTGGGCCATGCCGAGACGATAGCGCCTTCCGCGAGCGCCGCGCCTCGATCGTCCCGTC
Source organism: uncultured Gaiellaceae bacterium (assembly GCA_963791905.1). Lineage (GTDB taxonomy): Bacteria > Actinomycetota > Thermoleophilia > Gaiellales > Gaiellaceae > Gaiellasilicea. The sequence continues at coordinate 6,957 of CAWBTX010000008.1, read as the reverse complement.
GAGCATCACGTCGCCGACAGTGACCAGGTCACGCGGCATGAGTGGATAGTCTCGGGTCGTGATCGCGAAGGGGCCGTTTGGGAACACGGGTCACGAGAGCACGCGCACGATCTTCGGCGCGGCCGCGCTCGGCTCGCTCTCACAGTCCGAGGCGGATCCGACGCTGGAGGCACTCCTGGAGTTCGGGGTCAACCACATCGACACCGCGGCCTCGTACGGTGACGCGGAGCTGCGGCTTGCGCCGTGGCTGGCACGCAACCCCGGCCGGTTCTTCCTCGCGACCAAGACGGGCAGGCGCGACTACGCGGGCGCGCGCGAGGAGATCCGCCGCTCGCTCGACCGCCTCGGCGTCGACCACGTCGATCTGCTTCAGCTGCACAACCTGGTCGACGTGATCGACTGGGAGTTCGCGCTGCGAGACGGCGGTGCGCTCGAGGCAGCGATCGAGGCCAGGGACGAAGGGCTGGTGCGCTTCATCGGCGTCACCGGGCACGGGCTCACTGTTGCGAGGATGCACCTTCGGAGCCTCGAGCGCTTCGCGTTCGACTCGGTCCTCGCCCCCTACAACCACGTCCAGATGCGCGACGCAACATATGCCGCCGACTTCGAGGCGCTCGCCGCTGTCTGCGTCGAGCGCGGCGTCGCGGTGCAGACGATCAAGAGCATCAGCCTCGCACCGTGGGACGGCCGCGAGCAGACATCGTCGACCTGGTACGAGCCGCTGCGCGAGCAGAGCGACATCGACCTCGCGGTGCACTGGGTCCTGGGTCGGCCGGGCATCTTTCTCAACACGGTCGGCGACGTGACGCTGCTCCCGAAGGTGCTCTCGGCAGCGAGTAGGTTCGAGTCACGGCCGTCCGACGAGACAATGGAAGAGCTCATGTCTCGCCGGCAGCTGGTTCCGCTCTTTTCCTAGACCCAGAGGACCGGCGGATGAGGGAGAGCGGGGGCGTGGGGAGCGGCGTCAACAAGCTTGTGGTCTACGAGCGGGAGCCGGTGCCGGGCCGGACGACCGTCGTTCTCGTTCCCGATGTGCTCGGCTTCTAGCCGTGCACGTTCCGCCGCAGCTTCGCGGCCCGGTGTGGGTTCGCTTCGTCGTCCTGGTCGGCGGCCTCCTCGTCTTCGCCTCCGGCATCGTCGCCCTGCTCGAATCGGATCTCGGGCTCTCGCCGTGGGACGTCCTCCACCAGGGGCTTGCCGACCAGACGCCGCTCTCGTTCGGGGCTGCGAACGTGGTCGTGAGCATCGTCGTCCTCGGGCTAGCGTGGACGGTCGGCGCTCGGATCGGCATCGGCACGGTCGCGAACGCGGTGCTCGTCGGGCTCTTCGTCCAGCTCCTCACGTCCTCCGAGGCGATCGCCGAGCTCTCGAAGAGCGACCTCAGTGCGCGCATCTCGCTCCTTGCGGCTGGCATCGCGCTCATGGGCTTCGGGACCGGCCTCTACATCGGCGCCGGGCTCGGGGCTGGGCCTCGTGACTCGCTGATGGTCGCCGGCGCCGCGCGGACGCGGATTCGCATCGGCGCGGTTCGGGGTGCAATCGAGGCCGCGGCGCTTGCCGTCGGGTTCGCGCTCGGAGGAACGGTGGGCGTGGGAACGATCGCGTTCGTGATCCTGATCGGGCCGGCGGTGGAGGGGTCGTTCCGGCTCCTTGCCCGTTCGCCGCTCGTCGAGCGCGAAGCGACGCAGACCGTCCTCGGCCCCCCGGCCCGATTGCCAGACGGCTCCGGCTAGCACACGCGCGTAGACCGGCCACATTTGGCGCAGCCCTTTCCGGGCGGCCGCTCCCCGCTAGGACGGCTGTTCGTGGATATCGAACAGCGACGCACGGTGAAGCTGCCCGAGCCGGTCGGACGCACGTCGTGCACCCACCTCGTTGCCCTTCTGTTCGGCGAGCTGGAGTGCCGACGTCAGCATCGCGCGCGCGTCCCGCGCCTTGCCCGCGCGGGCGAGCACGTCACCCGCGCTTGCGTGAACGTGCCAGCGAAGATGGAGGAAGTCCGTCGTGTCCGCCCGCTCGATGGACTCGCGCGCGAGCTCTTCGGCGCGGCTCAGCTCGCCCCGCTGAGCCAGCGTCTTGGCTCGCACGCACCGCCAGAGCGCCTGCGAATAGGCGTCGTCGGCGTCTGCCGACTCCTCGGTGAACGTCGTGAGCCGCTCTGCCTCGTCGTAGCGCCCCTGAGCGCACAGGGCCTCGCCGAGGAGGCCGGCAACGGTCGACAGCCACCCGAGCTCGCCGATCTCGCCGAGCGTGTCGTAGCCCCACCTCAGCTCCCGCTCAGCGGCGGGAGCGTCGTTTGCCAGCAACTCGACCCAACCGGAGAACTGCGCGAGTGGGCCGGCCATCCACACGGTCAACGCAACCTCCTCGAGGAGCGCCCGCGCCTGCGTGACGAGCTTCCGCGCCTCGCCGAAATGACCCAGCCCCGCCTCGAACACGGCTTGCGCCATCAGGCAGCTGGAGGTGGCCTTCTTGTCTCCTTCCACGGACTCGAGCACCTCTCGACATCGCCGGAGCCCATCGTCGACATGCGTCGGACCTGCCCAGACGGTGAGGGGGACCCATGAGAGGCTCTCCAGCTCGTCCCGGCGGTTGCCCGCCAGATGTGCGTGCGCGGCCGCCTCCCTCCAGGCTGCCTCCGCACGGCCGAAGTGCGCCCGACTCAGATGCACGAGCCCGATGAGCGACCAGGCATGCGCGAGCCCGCGCTCGTCGCCGACCTCCTCGAACGTCGCAATCGCCCGCGGCGCCGTCGCTTCGGCCTCCCTCGTCCAGCCTTCCGGGTCGGACCGAGACCCATCGAGAGCCTGAGGACGAGGGCGTGCGCCTGGAGACGCGAGTCGCCCGAGTCACGTGCCGACTCCGCGGCCTCGGCGAGAACCGCCTCGGACGCGGCGAAATCACCGATCTCGAGCGATGCGAACGCGAGCTGCGGCAGGAGGTCGAGACGGTCGGGGTCGTGCTCCGCGAGCAGGAGCCTGGCCCTCGAGAACCGGTTGACGGCTGCCGGCATGTCGCCCTGTGCGAACGCGCGCCTCCCGCCCGCGGCAAGAGCGGCTGCAGCTCGGCGTCCCAGAGCCTCGATTCGCTGGTTCATGGGCTCGAGCTCGAGGAGCGCCTGGTAGGCCTGCTCGGTGTGGTGCCCGAGGATCTCGTCGTATTCGCCCGGGCGCTCGTGCGCCCTCGACTCGAACCAGTTCGCGAGCCTCTCGTGCAGCTCTGCGCGCACCGCCTTGGGAATCGCGTGGTAGGCGGCATCACGGATGAGCTGATGTGCAAACCGGAACGCGTCCTCATGACCCTGCTCGGCGTAGTCGGGACGGATGAGCTCCTTGTCCAGCAGCGACCGCAGGTGCGCGCTCAGGTCTGATCGGATCTCCGGCGGCGACAGCTCGGCCACGGCACCCCACCCGAACACCCGGCCGACGACAGACGCTCGCTCGATCACCGCACGTTCCTCCCCGGTCAGGCGATCGAGTCGTGCCGCGAGCAGCGCGTGGATCGTGGGCGGGATCGCGATCGTCGACAGGTCGCCCGACACCTCCCACTTGCCGTCCAGTCGTCGGAGGACGCCGTCGTCGACGAGCATGCGCAGCGTCTCCTCGACGAAGAGTGGATTGCCCTCGGAGAGATCGGCGACACGGGTGAGCGCGTCCTCGACGGGCCCAGCCTGACCGACCAGGTTCCGTATCAAGGTCGCGGTCTCCGTGCCGCTCAGCGGCTCGAGGGCGATGCGGGTGGCGTTCGCCTTGCCCGTCATCCAGCGCGGGCGCTGCTCGAGAAGCTCCGGGCGGGCAAGGCAGATCAGAAGCACCGGAGCCGACTGGATCCGGTCGACCAGGTACTCGAGCAGGTCGAGGAACGTCGGCTCCCCCCACTGGATGTCGTCGAACAGGACGACGACGGGGGACTGATTCCCGAGGTGCTCCAGGAGCTTGCGAACCGCCCAGAACGTCTCGAGGATCCCCGGCGTCTCCGACGACAGCCCCAGCAGCCCTGCGAGCCGGTCCCCGACGAGCTCCTCGTCCGGCCCGGGCGGCAGCAGCTGACGGAGCTTGTCGCGCGCTTCGGCAGGCGAGTCGCGCTCACCGACACCACAGAGGTCGCGGACGGCCGAGACGATGGGCCGGAACGTGATTCCCTCTCCGTACGGCAGGCATTGTCCCGTCAAGACCGTAGCGCCGTCGGTCACCGCCGAGAGGAACTCGGCGCTCAGTCGAGACTTCCCCACACCCGCCGTGCCCATGATGGTGACGAGCTCTCCCGACCGCTGGTCGACGGCGCGCTCGAACACGGCTCGACACAACGTCGACTCCGTCTCGCGCCCGACGAGCCGCGAGTCGAGGTGGCGTGTCCAGCCCAGCGCGCCGGCTCTGACCTCGATGACCCTCCAGGCAGGGACAGGCTCCCGCTTTCCCTTCAGCGCCAGTGGGCCTGCGTCCTCGGCGACAACGGCGTCCCTGACCAGCCGCAGCGTCGCCTCACCGATCAGTATCTCCCCCGGCACCGCCGACTGCTCGAGACGAGCCGCGACGTTGACCGCGTCTCCGGTCACGAACGCGTCACCGCCTCCCGGATCGGCGGCGATCACCTCACCGGTGTTGATGCCGGTCCGCACCGCGACGGTGACGCCCCAGGACCGTTGAAACTCCTCGTTCAGGTCGGCGAGCGTCTCCCGTAGCTCGGCAGCCGCGCGTACCGCGCGCAAAGCATCGTCCTCGTGAGCGAGGGGGACGCCGAAGACGGCCACCACGGCATCGCCGATGAACTTCTCCACGGTGCCGCCGTGGCGACCGAGTACCACCTTCGTCTCCTCGAAGTAGCGAGACATGATCTGTCGCAGCGATTCGGGGTCCAGATCCTCCCCGAGCGCCGTGGAGCCGCTGATGTCAGAAAAGAGAACGGTGACGACCTTGCGGGCCGTGCTACCCGCGGCGTCCGCCATCGATAAGGCGTGGCCACAGGACCGACACGCAGCCGAGCCGGGCTCGTTCTCGGAGCCGCATCCGGGGCAGATCTGCTGTGGTCCCATGACTGCGCGTCACGTTCGAGAAGTGCTGTGGGTGTGCCGTTCCTCGTCGCCGCTAACGTCGAGGAAGGACCATTCTGCGCACGCTGCGCCGGAGGTGGCAAACGGGCCAGGTCCCCTTTCCCGGCCACACACGTCCTTGACAACCCCGGCGAAAGAGTAAAGATCGTTGCTTCACGACGAGGAGGGCTTCAGTGACCCCTGACCCGATCTTCGAGGGTGAGCCGACGTTCAAGGCCGACAGAGATGCCGTCCATGCGTTCATGACGTTCGTGGATGCGATGGCCGAGCCGTCGGACAGGAGCGCGTTCATCCGGGGCGAGGAGGGAATTGCGACGCTGGACGGCATCCCGCAGGAGCTCGCCCGGGCGCTCAAGACCATGTCCGAGGAGGAGCTGGCCTTCCTCGCTCGACTCAGGGACCATGTCGACGAAGCGAAGCTGTACGACGAGTACAACCCGAAGCTGATGTACCTGTAGGACTCCACCGTGGGCACGAGCGGAGCCGTGGCGACACCGAAGAGCCAGCTTCTCCGGCCGAAGATCGGCTTGTGGCTTCCCGAGCTGTCGAAGGCGGGCCGCAGGTTCGTCGACCATCCGGGTGTCCGCGAGCTCTACCCCGAGTACCTCGAGAGGATGCATTGGATCGTGCGGGCGAGCGTGCCGCTGATGAAGACCGCACGGACCCGTGCTCTGGAAATCGCCGACCCCGTGGCCGCGACAGTCGCGGCGTACTTCGAGAAGCACATCGACGAGGAAGCCGGGCACGACGAGTGGCTCCTCGAGGACCTCGAGGAGCTGGGTCGCGATCGCGCGGCCGTTCTCGTCCGGCCACCGTCCCCCACCGTCGCCGGCGTCATCGGCGCCCAGTACTACTGGATCCTCCACTTCCACCCCGTCGCGCTGCTCGGCTACACGATGCTGCTCGAGGGATACGCGCCGGCTCCCGCGAACGTCGGGGACCTATGGCGAGGACGGGCTACGGCCCGGACTCGTTCAGGACGATGAGCGGCCACGCCGAGCTCGATCCCGACCACGCAGACGAGCTCGCCGAGACGATCGACAGTCTTCCCCTGAGCGGAGAGCAGTCGGCCGTCCTTGGGCTGAGCGCCATGTCGACGGTGCACGGGCTCGCACGCGTCCTGGACGAGCTGGTGGACGACTGGGACGCCGCGGCCCCGGCGGGGAACGGCCTCACCCCGAACGTCTAGCGTTAGTCGATCGTCCGCAGGAAGCGCTCGACACCCTCGAGGAAATCGCCGACATGGCGCTGCTGAAGTGGACCGAACTGTCGTGGGAGGATTTCGTCGGCGGCCTCGAGGGCTACCGCGACTACTACGCCGGCAAAAGATCGAGAAGACGAGACGTACTTCGGGTGCCTCGAGCTGATGCAGAGCAGACCTTTGCAGGCGCGCGCTGAGGGGCGCGAGCTCGTTGGCTTCCTCAATAGGTGGGCATGCCGGCTCTCCTCAGTGAAGACGCCCGGCTTGATCGCCTCCTGGGCCCACGATCACATGACGCGCCTCGAGCAGTTCGAGTCACTGACGATCCTGGACGCGGAGCTACCTGATCACGCTGAGGAGCTCGGGTCTCTTCACGACGATCTCATTGCCCACGTCAAGGCGGGTGGTGTTCTCTACATGAGCGACGCGGCTGCGTCGAAAACACCTGCATATGGTCATCCCCGAGCTCTTCGTCATGTGGGACAAGGAGATCAAGCGCTCAGCCCCTGGCGGGTACGGCGCGTACCAGCGCTTGATGCACCAGCTTGCCGGCCGACTCGCCGCCGAGGCCGGGGTGCCCACCGCCGAGCTCGCAACGCAGCTGCAACAGCATCTCGGCTACCGAGGCCGCAAGCCATTCACCAAGCACCTTGACGAGTACAACTGGTTCGAGGCCGTTGGCCGAGAGCAGCTCGCTCGCCGCTAA
>CAWBTX010000007.1:0-284592 GCA_963791905.1 uncultured Gaiellaceae bacterium | reverse complement strand
GGGGACCATGCCGAGTAGTTCGACGGAAGTGCTCGCCCTCGATCAGGATGATGCACTGCTGCGTCTGTTCAACCGTTGTCACCGCTTCAATCCTGCCTGGCGAAGGATGCTGGCAGCCGTTTTCGGGTGCAAGTCGTGAGACTGCCGTTCCGGCACCGTGACGAGCCCCGGCTTCGTCGGGTGCGCGTACTGACGGTGACTTCCGCGCGTTCGGGTCAGCTGCCACCCGTCGGCCTCGATCATCCCGACGATCTGCCACACCTTCATCGGGCATGATCGTCGCCGTGTCGGCGGGCGCGAACAAGATGGCCGAACTGGACGGGACGACGAAATGATCCGTCCGGCGGAGCTGATCGAGCGCAAGCGGAACGGGGAGGAGCTTCCCGCCGACGAGATCTCGCGAGTTCATCCACGGCTTTGCCCGCGGCAGATCCCCGACTACCAGGTCGCCGCCATGCTGATGGCGATCTTCTTCCGCGGGCTCGATGATGCCGAGACTTCGCGCTCACCGACGCGATGACGCGCTCGGGACAACGCTCGACCCCGGCCCGGCGCTCGGGCGCCGAAGGTCGACAAGCACTCGACCGGCGGCGTCGGCGACAAGACCTCGATCCCGCTCGGGCCGCTGGTCGCCGCGTGCGGCGTCGCGGTCCCAAGATGAGCGGGCGCGGCCTCGGCCACACCGGCGGCACGCTCGACAAGCTCGAGTCGATTCCGGGTTCAACGTCGAGCTCCCGATCGAGCGGTTCCTCGAGCAGGTGCGAGACGTCGGCCTCGCGATCATCGGACAGACCGGCGACCTCGTCCCCGCCGACAAGCAGCTGTACGCGCTGCGCGACGTGACCGCACGGTCGAGATCGTGCCGCTGATCGCGTCGTCGATCATGTCGAAGAAGATCGCGGGAGGCGCCGACGCGATCGTCCTCGACGTGAAGGTCGGCCACGGCGCATTCATGAAGACGTCGACGGACGCGCGCGTGCTCGCCGAGTCGATGCTCGAGATCGGCCGCGCGCCGGGCGGAGTCGTCGTGCCTGCTCACCGACATGGATGAGCCGCTCGGCGCAGCGATCGGGAACGCGCTCGAGATCCGCGAGGCGCTCGACACCGTCCGCGGCGAGGGCCGCCCGACTTCACCGAGCTCGTGTTCGACGCGGGCGGGTGCATGCTCTCGCTCTTGGACCTCGGGATCGACGCGGAGGAGGGAAGACGCCGCGCCGAGGCCGTGGCCGAGGATGGCTCCGCGCTCGCCAGTGGGACGAACGCTGGATCCGCGCGCAGGGTGGCGATCCGGATCCGGAGTCGCTGCCGCGGGGGGCCGGTGGTCCGCGAGGTCGTGGCGTCCAGGGCCGGGGCGATCACCAGACTCGGCGCGATCCAGATCGGCCTGGCGGCGAGCCGTCTCGCGCGGGACGTCGGGCGAAGGACGACGCGATCGACCATGCGGTCGGCATCGCCTGCAGGTCGAAGCGCGGCGCGGAGGTCGACGCCGGCGACGTCCTAGCCGAGGTGCACGCGCAGGACGACGCCGCCGCAGACGAGGCCGTACGTGAGGTGCTGGCCGCCTACGAGCTCGGCGACGAGCCTCCGCGTAGAGCGGTCGATCCTGCTCGACGTCGTCGGCTAGACAGGATGGAGCCGTAGCCCCGGGGGCGCGGCGTCCGGTTGTTGGCGGAGAGTGGTCGGCGCCTGCGCATTTGTCGTGGGTTGCCGGGGGTGGCCCGGTAGAGCCACATACGGAGGTCGCCGACCATGAACGAGTCTAGGACGGTAACCGTTGGGCTGGATGTGCACGCCAGTTCGGTTCGTCTGGCCGCGATTCGCGGCGACGAGCTGCTCGCCGAGCGGACGTTGCCCTACGACGAGGCGGCGGTCGAGCGCGCGCTTCGCCGCTGGCCGCGGGTGCGCTGCTGCTACGAGGCTGGGCCGACGGGCTTCGGTCTCTATCGCCACTTGGGCGGGCGGGGGATCGAATGCGCGGTGGTGGCGCCGGGCCTCGTGCCGACTCGACCGGGCGATCGCGTCAAGACCGACCCGCGGGACGCGCGCAAGCTCGCGCGCCTGCTCGCCGGCGGGCTGCTCGAGCCGATCCATGTGCCTTCGCCCGAGCAGGAGGCCGCTCGCGATCTCGTGCGTGCCCGCGAGGACGCGCGCCTGGATCGCATGCGTGACCGGCACCGCCTGTCGAAGTTCTGCTTGCGGCACGGGCGACGGCTGCCGTGGGCATCCTGGGGTGTCGCTCGCCGCAAGTGGCTGTCCCAGCAGCGCTTCGACTTCCCCGCCCAGCAGCACACCTTCGATACCTACCTGCACACCGTCGATCTGGTCGACCGCGCGGATCGAGGAGCTCGAACGCGCGATCCGGGAGGCAGCCGAGCAAGGACCGTGGCGCGAGCTCGTGGCCCGGCTGCGCTGCCTGCGCGGCCTCGACACGCTGAGCGCGCTCGGGATCGCGGTCGAGATCGGCGACTTCAGCCGCTTCCGCTCGGCGGAGGAGTTCATGGCCTTCGTCGGGCTGGTGCCCTCGGAGCACTCCTCCGGCGAGCAGCGCCGGCAGGGCTCGATCACCAAGGTCGGCAACGCGCATGTACGCCGGCTGCTGGTCGAGGCCGCCTGGCACGCGCGCCGCCGGCCGACGGTCGGCTACCAGCTCGCCCGCCGCCAACGCGGCCAAGACGCCCTCGTCGTCGAGCGCGCCTGGCGCTGCCAGCAGCGGCTGCACTCCCGCTGGCTCAGGATGGCCGCCCGCGGCAAGCCCTCTCAGAAGATCGTCGTCGCTTGCGCCCGCGAGCTCGCCGGCTTCGTCTGGGCGATCGCGACCGAGCAACCGCTCAGGAGCGCCTGAGCAGAAGGTTCGAGCAGCGGATGCGCCCGACCACACGGAGGACCCTCGAAGCCTCTATGCGGCACCGGCCTCGGCCGGTGACCCGCGACGCTAGACCGAGGCAGCTCCCGACGGTTCCCAGTCATGCCGTCCCGACCGGCGAATATCAGTCTGATCCACCGTCGCTGCCCAGGACCATCCGCTGCTCGAGCACAACAGCAAGACCGTCAATCCGAGCCGGGCCCCTTGACTCTTTGCTCCATATCAGAGGCTTGATGCGAGCGTTGCGGGTGGATCAGCCAGTCGAGGCGCACGTCCGGCCGCCACCGCAAGCGCGGTCTCGTACTCGTTCGTGGTGATCCAACGACGCCCGCCTGGAAGTCGGCCTTCGCCTTCTCTGACGGGTCCATGTGCGACAGCACCGTCTGCATCGCGACGGGCGGGTCCCACTCCTCGAACTGAGCGAGCACTACTCCGCTCGGGGCATCACCCGGGTACACCTGCGCCTCGGACGGTGTCCAATCGTGGACCGCCGAGGCAAGCTCGGCCCTGCCGATGAACTCCCGCTCGGGCGCGCCAAGATAGACGAGGACGAGGTCGCCGGGGGCAAGCGCGTCGCGATGCGGCTCGTCGGTGTCGACGCCCCACATCCCGACTCGCACGAGCTCGGCGACCTGGTGGCGCGGCGACGGGCCGCTCGCTGCGTCCCCTTTCACCGAGTTGAAGATGTAGTGCGCCACCTGCGCGAGCGTAACGTGAGCTCGCAGGAGCTCGCCTGGGCCGAGAGGAGGCGCGCTGAGGCAGCATGATCTCCTTGCAATACCCGAGCGAAACGGAGGAATCGGATGCGCCGCTTGAATTTCGTGGCAGACGAACCCTGGGATGAGGTGGACGACCAGGACCGGGTGCGCGTCCGCTGGTTCGGGCACACGCTCGGGACCGACATGCTCGGTGCCTCTTTGAGGGAGCTTCTGCCTGGGTCGCCGGGAGGTCACCTGCACATGCACTACGGCGTCGAGGAGATGTTCTTCATCCTCAGCGGAAGGCCGACCGTCCGCACTCCGGAAGCCGAGGAGCAGCTTTCGCCCGGAGACGTCGTCTACTTCCCCGAGGGGCCGGACGGACTGCACACGTTCTCGAACCCGACGGACGAGCCGGCGCGGCTGCTCGCCATCTCGACCAAGCGGTTTCCCGACGTCGTGGCCTACCCGGAGGCGGGGGTCGCCTGGGTGGCCACGCGCCATCCCGAGCGCCCGGTGCCAGAGGGCGGCGACGAAGGAGTCATCGCCCGCTTCGAGTTGCCTCGCGGCGAGTGATGCCCGCTCGCCGGGTTTCACTTCGAGCCTCTCGTGCCTGAGCTGCCGGAGGTCGAAACGGTACGGCGACGGCTGGCGCCGATCCTCGAGGGGCGCACGTTCGAGCAGGTCGAGATCGACGACGTTCGGCTCACCCGCCCGCTCGAGCCGCTCGAGGTCGCAGCGGAGCTGGAGGGCGAGCGCGTCGCGGAGGTCGGTCGCCGTGGCAAGTACCTCATCGTCCGGTTCGAGTCGGGCCGGGCGCTGCTGGTGCACCTGCGGATGACGGGCACCGTCCTGCACGACCCTGCGTCGGAGGTGCCGCACCGGCGAGCGCTCGTCACGCTCGACGACGGGACGCGGATCGCCTACCGGGACGTCCGCCGCTTCGGCACCTGGCTCTTGCTCGAGCCAGGCGAGCTCGAGCCGTACCTCGCAGCGAAGGTCGGCGTCGAGCCGCTGGGGCGGTTCACGGCGAAGGGCCTCGGCGAGCGCCTTGCCGGTCGGCGCGCACCGCTCAAGGCGGCCTTGCTCGATCAGCGCACCGTGGCGGGCCTCGGGAACATCTACGTCGACGAGGCGCTGTGGTACGCGCGGCTGCACCCGCTCCGTCCGGCGGGAAGCCTGGACGCGGACGAGCTGCGGAGGCTGCACCGGGGGATCAGACGAGCGCTCGAGCTCGGCATCGCTCGCCAGGGGTCGACCTTGACCGACTACCGCCTACCGGATGGCTCGTCCGGCTCGATGCAGCGCGAGTTCCGCGCCTACGGACGGCTGGACGAGCCGTGCGACCGCTGCGGGACGCCGATCGAGAAGACGCGCGTGGGCGGCCGCGGCACGTGGTTCTGCCCGACGTGCCAGACCTTGTAACAGTCTGTTGCTAAGCCGCGATGCGCTTGTCGAGCGCGCCCGCCTGACTCAGGCGCCAGAGCTCGGTGTAGCCGCCGATCGGCTGTCCGTCGATCAGAATCTGCGGCACCGACCACCCGCCGGTGAGCGTGTGGAGCGTCTGCCGGAACGCGGGATCGTCGTCGAGGGGGATCTCCTCGTACGGAAGACCGCGCTCGTCGAGCAGCGCCCTCGCGCGCACGCAGTAGCCACACCAGCGCGTCGTGTAGATCTGGATCCTCCTCATCTCAGTTACAACGTATATCTCGGGACCTGGGTTCTGCCGACGGCGTCTCTACACTCGCTGCATGGGCCGCACGTACAAGACCGAGGCGGTCGTCCTCCGCTCGTTTCGCTTCGCGGAGGCCGACCGCGTGCTGCACGTGTACACGGCCGATCGCGGCCGCGTCGGCGCGGTGGCGAAGGGCGTACGGCGGACGAAGTCTCGCTTCGGCGCGCGGCTCGAGCCGCTCTCGCACGTCGAGTTGATGCTGCACCAGGGCTCGGGTGAGCTCCAAACGGTCACCGGGGTCGCGCTGATCCGCTCGCATCACGAGGCCCGCGAGGAGCCGTACCGGCTTGCGGTGGGGCTCATCGGCGCCGAGGCGATGCTGCGGCTCTTCACCGAGCAGGAGGCGAACGAGCGCGCGTTCACGGCGCTCACACGCTTCCTCGACCGGCTGGACGAGCTGCCGTCGCGGCGCGCCCGCGAGGCCGGCCACCGATCCTCTCGCCCTCTCGTTCCAGCTGAAGCTGCTCTGGCTCTCGGGCTACATGCCGCACCTCGACTCCTGCGTCGAGTGCGGTGTCGAGGACGGGCTCGTCGGCTACCTGCCCTCGGCGGGCGGGGCGGTGTGCCGCGAGTGCGGGTCGGGCACGATCGCGCTCTCGCCGGAGGGGCTCCGCGGCATCCGGGCGCTGTTGCGAAGCCCGCTTGCCGGAGCGGACGACGCGGGCTTGACGGATCGCGCGGCGCGCGAGTCGCTGGCGGTGATCACCACGTCGTACGAGCACCACGGCGGTTTCCGCCTGCGCACGCTCTCCGCGTGAGGCGCGCGCTGCCAGGTGGATACGAGCTGGACGACGATCCAGCCCGGATCGACCGCGACGAGGTGCACCGCTTCATCTCGGAGGAGTCGTACTGGGCCTCTGGACGGCCGCGCGACGTGATGGACGGCCTCGTCGACCGGGCGAGCCGGGTCGTCGGGCTCTACCACGACGGCCGGCAGGTCGGCTTCAGCCGGACGGTCGACGCGCCCGACGCCGGTCTCGTCTACCTCGCGGACGTCTACGTCCATCCGGACCACCGTGGCGCGGGACGTGGCGTCGAGCTCGTGCGCTTCACGGTCGACGATGGGCCCTTTGCGGACCGGCGCTGGATCCTTCACACCGCCGACGCGCACGGGCTCTACGAGAAGTTCGGCTTCGCGCCGGGCGAGCGCCTGCTCGAGCGGCCATCGAGGGTCTAGTCCGTTTTCGGCGTCCGCCACTCCTCCACGAGCCGGTCGAGGACGTGCTCGCGGGCGCCGCCGATCGGGATCCGCTCCTGCGCCAGGGAGTCGCGGTCGCGGATCGTGACGGTGTCGTCTTCGAGCGTCTGCTCGTCGATCGTCAGCGCCCACGGCGTCCCGATCTCGTCCTGGCGCCGGTAGCGGCGGCCGATCGCGCCGCTGTCGTCGTACTCGGCGCTGACGACCCGGCGTATCTCCTCGAACAGCGCGCGCGACTTCGAGACCATGTCCTCGCTCTTGCCGATCAGCGGTAGCACCGCCGCCTTCACCGGCGCGAGCTGGGGATGCAGCCGCAGCACCGTCCGCTCGCGCTCGGCGACGACCTCCTCGTCGTACGCGTCGATCAGGAAGGTCAGCATCGATCGGTTGACACCGAGCGCCGGCTCGATCACGTGCGGGACGTACCGCTCCCCGGTGCCCGCGTCGACCCACACGAGCTCCTTCCCGGACGAGGCGGTGTGGGCAGTCAGGTCGAAGTCGCCGCGGTTCGCGATCCCCTCGAGCTCGGACCAGCCGATGGGGTAGAGGTACTCGATGTCGCTCGTCTCCTTCGAGTAGTGCGAGAGCTCGTCGGCGTCGTGCGGGCGGACGCGGAGGTGGCTCTCGCGGACGCCGAGGCGCACGTGCCATGCCAGCCGCTCGTCGACCCAGTAGCGGTACCACTCGCTCGCCTCGGCGGGCGGCACGAAGTACTCCATCTCCATCTGCTCGAACTCGAGCGTCCGGAAGATGAAATTGCCGGGCGTGATCTCGTTGCGGAAAGCCTTGCCGATCTGCGCGATCCCGAAGGGAGGCTTGCGGCGCGCGATCTGGGCGACGTTCTTGAAGTTCAGGAAGATGCCCTGCGCCGTCTCCGGGCGAAGGTAGGCGTCGGTGCCCGTCTCCTCGACGGCGCCCACGCGCGTCCTGAACATGAGGTTGAACTGGCGCGGCTCGGTCAGGTCGCAGTCCGGGGTCTCGCCCGGGTGCTTGCTCGGCCGCTTGCCGCACTGCGCCTCGTCGAGCTTGTCGGCCCGGAAGCGCTGCTTGCAGGTGCGGCAGTCGACGAGCGGGTCGCTGAACCCGCTCACGTGACCGGAGGCCTCCCACACACGCGGGTGGAGGATGATCGACGAGTCGAGCGCGAGGATGTCCTCCCGCTCCTGCACCATCGCGCGCAGCCACGCGGACTTGACGTTGTCCTTCAGGAGAACGCCGTAGTGGCCGTAGTCGTACGACGAGCCGAGGCCGCCGTAGATCTCCGACGAGGGGAAGACGAACCCGCGCCGGCGGCTCAGCGAGACGATCTTGTCCATGGTGACGGTGTCGGCCATCGGACGGGAGAGGCTACCCGGAGGACGGTCGAGCGAACCAGGTATAGCGGCCGATCTCCTCGAAGCCGATCGAGCGATAGAGGGCCCGTGCCTCGTCGCTCTGCGCGTAGACGACCGCGGTGTCGGCTCCGGCGTCGCGCGCGGCTCGCATCGCCGCGATGCACGCCGCACCCCCGAGGCCGCGTCGACGGTACCTCGCGTCCGTGCCGACGGGCTCGAGCTCCGCGACCCGGTTGTCCGCGTCGAGCCACACGAGACACGAGGCGGCGAACGGGCCGTCGCTCGCCTCCACGACCCAGTCGAGCTCCTGCCGGTATGGCCAGGCTGCCGCGGCCGCCGCGTAGCCCTCCGTCGTCATCCGGGAGGGGCGGTCCTCCGTGCCGAAGGACGCACGGTGCACCTCGGACGCGGCGCTCGAGATCCTCGGGCAGGCGCACGTGGCGCAGGCGGAAGCCGTCAGGGAGCACTGGCTCGGCGAGTTCGGCGAGCGTCCGAGCGTGGCTGTACATCTCGTCCTCCGCGAGTGGCCCGAAGCCACGCTCGACGAGCAGCCCGCGCAGCTCGCCGTCCGCGTCCAGGGAGTCGACCTTGACCGCGAGCCCGGCCCGCGCGTCCGCCCAGGCGATCGCGTCGTCCAGGAACTCGCCGCGCCGCCCCGGCGCGATCGCGAGCTGGAGCTCGTCCGGCAGCGTCACCCACGCCCACGCGACGACCTCGCCGTCCTCCTCCCACAGCCGCGTCGGGAACGTGTGCTCGCGCCCGGCGATGGAGAACCGCCCCCACGGCAGGTCGCCGACGTGATGCGAGACCGGCGGCTCACCGCGCTCGGCCCACATCCGGGTCACCAGCTGCTGCATGCGGCGCAGATCGTCGGGGCCGCCGTAGTCGCGCGCTCTGACCACCGGCGCACCTTACGCTTCGCCGGATGGCGACTCGCGAGATCGTCGAGCTCCACATCGTCTCGGACTCGACGGGGGAGACGGCGGCGCGGCTCGTGGCGGCTCTGGAGGCGCAGTTCCCTGAGCAGCCGTTCGAGGAGGTGCGCCACCCGCAAATCGAGACGATCGACGACCTCCAGCTGGCGGTGAACCGCGCCAAGGGGCGGCCGGCGGTGATGGTCTACACCCTCGTCGACCGCGAGCTGCGGGAGGCGATGCGAACGCTCTGCCGCCGCGCCCGCCTCCACTACTGCGACCTGCTCGGGCACCCGATCGAGGCGATCGCGAAGGTCTCCGGCATGGCCGCGAAGATGACGCCGGGGGCGCGGCCGCCGCTCAACTCGGCGTACTTCAAGCGCATGGAGGCGATCGAGTTTGCGGTCAAGTTCGACGACGGCGTCGGCAGGGGTCTGAGCGAGGCCGATCTCGTGCTCGTCGGCGTCTCCCGGACCTCGAAGACGCCGCTCTCGATCTACCTCGGCTACCTCGGCCAGAAGGCGGCGAACGTGCCGATCGTGAAGGGCATCACGCCGCCGCCGGAACTGTTCGAGATCGACCCGACGAAGATCGTCGGCCTCACCATCGACGCGGAGCGGCTCGCGGAGATCCGCACCGCTCGGGTGCGGTCGATGGGCGCCCGGAACCGGCGCTACGCCGAGATGGTCGAGATCTACGAGGAGCTCGACGAAGCGGCGGCGCTGCACAGGCGGCTCGGGTGTCCCGTGATCGATGTCACCGGGCTCTCGATCGAAGAGACGGCGCATCGCGTCGTCCGGCTCGTCGACCGGCGGCGGCAGGAGGCCGCAGCAACGTGACGCAAGCGAAGCCGGCATGTCGAAACCACCCGTGCCGAAGTGGCGGTGGGCCGCCTGGTGGGCGGTGCTGGTGCTCGCGGACGTCGTCTTCTACGTGCTCCTGACGCCTCTCTGGCTGGGTCTCCGCGGCGCAGCCTGGGTGGCCGAATGGCGCTCGAGACGCCGGCGGTCCAGCTAGCGACGCTTTCCACAGCCGTCCGCGCGGACGCAGTCTGAAGCGACGGATGCAACCGACGGCATCGCCGACGTCCAGAACGCGCGTCGAGCAGACGAAAGTCCTGCAAACGGCGATGCGCGCGACTCGGCGGTGTCTGGCACGAGTCTGACTCGCGCCTGACTCGTCTCTGGCACGTCTCTGGCACGACTCTGGCACCTTGTCCACAACCGGACTGCGGAGCCGTGTCCGCTGGGGACGTGTCAGACGCCGGCGTCAGCCGCCCGTTCGAGCCGCTTCAGCGCGGGGCCGAGCGACTGACCGCCCTCCAGCACCGGCTCGAAGAGGTCGCCCTCCTTTTCGACGCGCCGCAGCACCGCCGCCATCGTGAACTTGCCGGGGTCGAGCCGCGTGGTGAGCTCCTCCCAGTGGAGCGGTGTCGAGACCGGCGCGCCCTCCTTCGGCCGCACCGAGTACGGCGACGCGATCGTCCTACCGGCCCCGTTCTGGTGGAAGTCGATGAGGACGCCCTTGCGCTTCTTCTTCAACCATTCCGTCGTGATCACGCCCGGGTTCTCGGCAGCCAGCCGCTTCGAGACGAGCTCGGCGAAGGTGTGCGCCTGCGGGAAGCTGTACCGCCGCGTGATCGGCACGAGAATGTGGATCCCCTCCGAGCCGCTCGTCTTCACGTAAGAGCGGAGCTCGAGCTCGTCCAGCGCCTCACGGACGAGGTGCGCCGCCTTCACGCCGAGCCGGAACTCCCCGTCCGGCGGGTCGAGGTCGAAGAGGACGAAGTCGGGACGTGTCGGCTTGTCGACGCGCGAGTACCACGCGTTCATGTCGACGCAGTTCTGCTGCACCATCCAGAGGACCGCCTCGCGCGAGTTGAGGAGTGGGAAGTCCACCAGCCGCGACTCGCCTTGGCGCGGCTGCGTTCGAAACTGCCGCGTCGGGATCCAGTCGGGAATCCCCTTCGGCGCCTGCTTCTGAAAGAACACCTCCCCGTAGATGCCGTGGGGGTAGCGCTTCATCGTGAACGGCCGGTCGCGGAGATGCGGTACGAGCACCGGCGCGATCCGGCCGTAGTACTCGAAGAGGTCGCCCTTCGTGACGCCGCTCTCCGGATAGAGGACGCGGTCGGCGCTCGACAGCTTCACCTCCCGACTCACAGCGGCCGCGCCTCCAGCGGCTCCTCGCCCTCCGCGCTCACCCGGTAGGCGCGGGATCCCTCGACGGCCGTCACGACCTCGCCGAGCTCTGTGCCGTCGAAGAGCAGGCCGACGCCGTCCTCGGCCGCATAGCCCGCTGGGAACCCGTCGCGCACGAGCTGGGTGTATACCGGCCGGCGCCGCTCCTCGCCGTCGTAGTGCGGGCAGGCGCTCCCGGGTAGGAACCCGAGGCCGTCGCGCATCCCGGCGAGCTCGGGCCCGAACGAGTCGGTCACGCCCGCCTCGAACCAGCAGATCATCCCCGGCGCTCCAGCCGCAGAGGAGGACGCCGGCCTCCCACGCCTCGCGGAGGACTGCGTCGAAGTCGTGGACGCGCCAGATCGCGAGCATGTTCGCGGTGTTGCCGCCGCCGACGAAGATCGCGTGCTGCGCTAGCACGTGCTCGCGCAGATCCGATCGCGGCCAGGGGTGGAAAGCGGCGTGCGAGGCCTGGGCGCGCGTGCCGAAACGCTCGTAGAAGCGGACGACGCCCCAGTCGTCGTCACCCGTCGCGGTCGGCACGAAGCAGATCTTCGAGCCGCCGGCGCGCTCGAGGATGAGGTCGTCGACGGCGGTGCCGTCCACGAAGCCTCCGAGGGCGAGAATTTGCCTGCTCACGTCCCGAGTATCGCAACGACAGGTTGTGGGAAGATTCCCCGCCGTGCGCTACGTCTACGCCTTCGACGAGGACTCCGGTGGCGGGCGCGACCTGCTCGGCGGCAAGGGCATCGGCCTGGCCGAGATGACCGGCCTCGGCGTGCCCGTCCCGGCCGGGTTCACGATCACGACCGACGCCTGCCGTGCCTACATGAAATCGGGTGGCGAGCTCCCCGCCGGGCTCGACGGCGAGATCGAGGAGCACATCCGCGGCCTCGAGGCCAAGGCTGGGAAGCGCTTCGGCGACCCCGACGACCCGTTGCTCGTCTCCGTTCGCTCCGGGGCGGCCGTGTCGATGCCGGGGATGATGGACACGATCCTCAACCTCGGTCTCAACGACGACGCGGTCGAGGGGCTCGCGAAGACGACCGGGAACCCGCGCTTTGCGCGCGACTCCTTCCGCCGGCTGATCCAGATGTACGGGGAGGTCGTCGACGGCGTCGACGGCCACCGCTTCGAGCAGGCGCTCTCCGACCTGAAGGCGGCGCGCGGGGTCAAGCAGGACGTCGAGCTCGCCGACGCCGACCTCGCGGAGCTGATCGAGACGTACAAGCGGATCTACGCAGAGGCGACCGGCACCGACTTCCCACAGGACGCGCACACGCAGCTCGAGCGCGCGATCCGCGCAGTCTTCGATTCATGGAACTCGCCCCGCGCGCAGGTCTACCGGCGCACGTACGAGATCCCGGACGACCTCGGCACGGCCGTGAACGTCGTCCAGATGGTGTTCGGCAACAAGGGCGACACCTCCGGCACCGGCGTGTGCTTCACGCGGGATCCCTCGACGGGCGAGAGCCGCCTCTACGGCGAGTTCCTCCAGAACGCGCAGGGCGAGGACGTCGTCGCCGGCATCCGCACGCCGGAGCCGATCGAGCGGATGGGCGACCTCCTGCCCGACGCCTACGCGCAGCTGCTCGAGACCGTGCGGCGCCTCGAGGAGCACTACCGCGACGTCCAGGACATCGAGTTCACCGTCGAGGACGGGACGCTCTACCTGCTGCAGACGCGTTCGGCGAAGCGGACAGCCGCGGCGGCACTCAAGACCGCAGTCGAGATGGCGGACGAGGGTCTGATCTCAAAGGAGGAGGCGGTCGCGCGCATCGATCCGGCGCAGCTCGACCAGCTGCTGCACCCGATGATCGACCCGAGCGCCGAGATCGAGGTCGTCGCCAAAGGGCTGAACGCCTCGCCGGGCGCCGCGTCGGGTGCCATCGTCTTCGATGCCGACACAGCCGAGGAGCGCGGCAAGGCTGGGGAGAGCGTCATCCTCGTCCGCTGGGAGACGACGCCGGACGACTTCCACGGGATGGTGCAGGCGGCCGGAATCCTGACCGCGCACGGCGGGCTGACCTCGCACGCCGCCGTCGTCGCGCGCGGCATGGGGACCCCCTGCGTGACGGGCTGCGAGGCGCTGCACGTCGACGTCCGCACGAAGACGGCCCGCCTGCCCGGGCACGAGCTGCACGAGGGCGACACGCTCACGATCGACGGCGGCACGGGCGAGGTGATCGTTGGCGCCGTGCCGCTGGTGCCGCCGCAGCTGAACGACGACTTCGTCTCGATCCTCGAGTGGGCCGACGCGATCCGACGCTTGAAAGTGCGGACGAACGCGGACACGCCCGCCGACTCGGCCAAGGCACGCGAGTTCGGCGCGGAGGGCATCGGCCTCTGCCGCACCGAGCACATGTTCGCCGAGGCGGAGCGGCTCGAGCTCGTCCGGGAGATGATCCTCGCCGCAGACGAGGAGGGCCGGCGCTCCGCGCTCGACCGGCTCCTGCCGATCCAGCAGGGCGACTTCGAGGGGATCTTCGAGGCGATGGCCGGCCTACCCGTCACGATCCGGCTGCTCGACTGGCCGCTGCACGAGTTCCTCCCCTCGCTCGAGGAAGCCCGCGACGAGCGCATGCGCGAGCGGATCCGCTCGCTCCAGGAGGCGAACCCGATGCTCGGCTGGCGCGCGTGCCGGCTCGGCCTCTTCTTCCCGGAGATCTACGAGATGCAGGTGCGGGCGATCGCGCGCGCGGCACTCGCCGTGGGCGAGCGGTCGGGCCGGCCGCCGCTCGTCGAGATCATGATTCCGCTCGTCGGGCTCGGCGAGGAGCTGCGGCGCCTGCGCGAGCTGACCGTCCGGACGGCATCGGCGGAGGGCGAGCTCGACTACCTCGTCGGAACGATGATCGAGCTTCCGCGGGCGTGTGTTCGCGCGGACGAGATCGCCGAGCACGCCGACTTCTTCTCGTTCGGCACGAACGACCTCACTCAGACCGCGCTCGGCCTCTCACGCGACGACGCCGGCCGCTTCCTCTCGCACTACCTCGAGCAGGGCATCCTCGAGCGCGACCCGTTCGAGACGATCGACCAGGATGGCGTCGGCGAGCTCATGCGCATCGCGGTCGAGCGCGGCCGAGGCGTGCGCGACGACCTCAAGCTCGGCATCTGCGGCGAGCACGGCGGCGAACCCAAGTCCGTGGCGTTCTGCCACGAGCTCGGGCTCGACTACGTGTCGTGCTCGCCGTACCGCGTCCCGCTGGCGCGTCTGGCGGCCGCGCAGGCCGCCCTGGCGGAGCAGGGCGTCACGGCGGCCGCCGTCGGCGGCTAGCTCTCAGCGGCGCGCCTCGAGGACGATGTTGAACGCCGTCTCGTGCGCGGTGCGGATCGACGCGAACCCCGCCTCGCGGAGCACGTCGGCGAGACGGGCCGGGCCGGCCTGAGCACCCAGCGCGAGCCCGACCGCCTCCGACCGTGAGTGCGGGATGCACAACACGGTCGATCCCGAGTAGTAGAGGCGGGCGATTGGACCGAGGTTGTCGGGCACGGCGTCTCCTGCGTATGGCTCCACGAGCATCAGCGTCCCGCCCTCGGCGAGCGCCTCGTACGCGTGTCGGGCCGCACCAACGGGGTCGCCCAGGTCGTGCAGGGCGTCGAAGAAGCAGATCAGGTCGTAGTCGCCGCCGTCGTACGACCCGGCATCGCCGAGGCGGAACTCGACCTGGTCGGCGACTCCGGCCGCCGCCGCAGCGTCACGCGCTGCGTCGAGCGAGTGCTCGTGCGTGTCGAAGCCGACGAACCGCGAGCGTGAGAACGCCGTGGCCATCAGTACCGTCGAATGGCCGTGGCCGCAGCCGACGTCGGCGACGACCGCACCGCGCTCCAGCTTCTCGACGACGCCGTCGAGTGCGGGGAGCCACTCGGGCACGAGCGAGGCCCGGTAGGCGTTGCGGTAGATGCTCGAGATGCCGCAGTAGAGCCGGTCGTCATGGTCCCCCCACGGGATCCCTGTGCCCGTACGGAAGGCGTCGAGGGTCCGTTCCTGGTCGAACCACATCGACGCCGGGATCTCGAACGCGGGGGGCATGAATGCCGGGCTGTCCTCGTCCACGAGCACCGGCACGTGCTCCGGCGGCAGCTCGTAGGTCTCCGACTGCTCGTGGTAGTCGAGATACCCGCCGGCGACCTGCGAGTTGAGCCACTCGCGAACGTAGCGCTCCTCGCAGCCCGTGCGCGCGGCGAGCTCGTACGAGCTCACCGGCCCCTGCCCCGCCAGTGCGCGGTACAGCCCGAGCCTGTGGCCGATGCTGATCATGACCCCGCCGTAGCTGGCGGCGAGGTCCCCGAACACTCGCTCGAGGAACGCCTCCGTTGATCTGGTTTCGATTGCCATGTCGACCTCCGTGTTCTGGTTGGGGTTCTCCAGAACACGATCGCCGTCGCGGCGCGCCGGCGGAAGTGTGAGGCTGGTCAAAATGGGTTCAGAGATGCCACCCGACGCGCGCCGCAACCCGCGAGGGCCGCTCCGAGTCTCGTTGCTCGTCATCCCGGACGCCACCCTCGGCAGCGTCACCGGGATGTTCGACACGCTGTCGTGCTTCCAGCTGCTCGGGACCTTCGATGACGCCGTCCCCGCCGAGGCGCCGTTCGCGGTCGAGCTCGTCGGCGAATCGAACGACAGGGTGCCGACGGCGAGCGGCGTCGAGCTGCCGGTGCACCGCTCGATCGCGGCGGCGCGCGACACGGACATCGCGATCGTCCCCTCGGTGATCCTCGAAGGCGGGATCTGGGTACCGGGCCGCTACCCGGAGCTCGTCGGCTGGCTGAAGCGCGTGCACGACGAGGGGGGCGTCCTCTGCTCGGCCTGCTCGGGCGTCCTCCTGATCGCCGAGACGGGGCTCCTCTCCGGACGCGAGGCGACGATGCACCCGGCGTACGCGCCCACGTTCCGCAGCAACTTCCCGGACGTTCGCCTCCGCCTGGAGGAGACGCTCGTGAAGACCGGCGAGCGCGAGGAGCTCGTGACGGCCGGCGCGTCGGCCTCGTGGCACGACCTCGTCCTCTACCTCGTCGCGCGCCATGTCGGGCCGACGGCGGCGCAGGCGATCGCCAAGTTCATGCTCCTGCAGTGGCACGCCGACGGGCAGAGGCCGTACGTGTCCTTCGACGCGCCGAGCGACCACGGCGACGCTGTCGTCCTCGCGGCGCAGGAGTGGCTGCAGAAGAGCTACGCGGTCGCCGCGCCGGTCACCGAGCTCGTCGAGCGCTCAGGCTTGCCGGAGCGAACGTTCAAGCGACGGTTCGCCAGGGCGACGGGCTACTCGCCGATCTCGTACGTCCAGCACGTCCGGGTCGAGGAGGCGAAACGTCGGCTGGAGCGGACCGCCGAGCCCGTCGATGCGATCAGCTACGCGGTCGGGTACGAGGATCCCGCGTCGTTCCGACGCCTGTTCAAGCGCATCACGGGCGTCACGCCGGGCGCGTACAGGCGCAAGCTCCAGCTGCCCGCCTTCGCGCGCACGCGCTGACGCCGGTCAGGCGTAACCACGCACCTTCAAGTAGGCAACGGCCACGCTGAGCACGCCGACAGCGATCAGCCCAACGTAGCCGAAGGCGTCATTGCTCGAGTAGGCGATGCGCCTCTGGCCGAAGCGCGACAGCACGAGCATCGCGAGCACGCCGCCGACGAAACCACCGAGATGTCCGCCGATGGAGATGCCGGGGAACGCGAACGTGATCACGAGGTTGATGACGAGGAGCGGGATCACGCTCCCGCCGAAGACGTACGTGCCCTGGCGCTCGAGCACCACCATCGCACCGAACAGGCCGTAGATCGCGCCGGACGCCCCGACGGTGAGTCCCGTGGGCTCCAGCAGCAGCGCTCCTGCCGACCCCGCCAGCCCGGACGCCACGTACAGGAGCAGGAACCGGGCCGGCCCGAGAACGGACTCGAGTGGCGGGCCGAAGAGATAGAGGACGAGCATGTTCAGGAAGAGGTGGAACGGGCCGTAGTGCAGGAACGCCGCGGTCAGGAGGCGCCACCAGTCGCCGTCGGCCACGGCGGGCCCGTACAGGACGCCGTCGATGTAGATCGAGCCCCGGTTCGCGTTGATCGGCGCGCCCTGCGCGAGCTGCAGGAAGTAGACGAGGACGTTGATCCCGATCAGCGAGAACGAAACCCAGCCGGTCCTCGACGCCGAGCGGCGCTGGACGCTCTGGACGACCTTGGCGGCGCCCTGGCGCTGGCCGGAGTGGTCGGGACAGCGAATCCCGACCGGGCCGAAGACCATGCAGTCGGGGCAGATCCCACGGCCGCATTCCGAGCACGACACCCCGGTCTCGCGATCGGGATGCCGGTAACACCTGAGCGTCTCGGCCATTCCGGGCTAGCGTAGCCAGGCCGTGAGAGTTCACGTCGCGTTCACGCCGGACGAGGCTGCGTCGGCTCCGACAGGGGTCGTGATCGACGTCCTGCGGGCCACCTCGACGATCGCGCAGGCCCTCGCAGCGGGGTACGAGCGCGTGCTCTGCGTGGCCGAGATCGACGACGCGCGGGCCTTGCGAGCGGAGCTACCCGACAGCATCGTCGGCGGCGAGCGGAACGCGGCTCGGATCGACGGCTTCGACGTCGGGGCCTCGCCGCGCGAGATGCTCGAGCCGCGCGCGGGGACGCTGATCCTCTCGACGACGAACGGCACGCGCACGATCGTCACCGCCGCTGCGCGGTGCGATCACGTCCTGCTGGGGAGCCTGCTCAACCTTGGCGCCGTCGCCGAGGCCGTGCGCGAGCGCGGGGAGGACGTCGCGATCCTCTGCGCCGGCTTCAAGGGGGCGTTCGCGCTCGACGACGCCTACTGCGCCGGGCGGCTGGTGCGGTCACTGGAGGGCGAGCCGACCGACGCGGCGCTCGCGGCCGAGCTCATCGCCGCCGCGTACCCGGACGCCCACAGCGGGCCTGACGGCCCGCACGTACGGTCCGCCCGGCCTCGAGGAGGACATCCGCTTCTGCGCCCGCGAGAGCGTCCTCGCCGTCGTGCCGCGTCTTGCGGGCATGCGCGGAGCGGCGGCGGAGATCACGCTGTGAGGTCGAGCCGCACGAGCGTCCTTCGTCCTGCCGCCCGCACCGGCTCGAAGCCCGCCGCCAGGAACATCGGCAGGTAGCCGGTGTAGGAGTCGATGTTCGGATGCTCCGGCCGCGCCGCATAGCCCTCGAGCACGTCGGCGCCCCCCTTCCGCGCCAGGGGAATCGCCTTCTCGAGCAGGGTCGTGGCGACGCCGCGCCGCTTGGCGGCCGGGTGCACGTAGAAGCAGACGATCGACCAGACGGATCCCGTGGCCGGCTCGACGAGCGTGCGCGAGTGCTCCACCCGCTCGAACGACTCTCGCGGTCCGAGCCGGCACCAGCCGACCGCCTCGCCGTCGACGTAGGCGACGAGGCCCGGCGGCGGGCCGGAGCCGATCTGCTGCTCGAGGCGGGCCCGGTTGCCTGCGGCGCCGCCCTCCCAGTACGCCCGCCCGCGCAGATGCCAGAACTGGCACCAGCAGTGGCTCGGGATCGGCGTGCCTCCCCGCGGGCCCGGCCGCTCGAAGAGGGAGACGACGTCCTCCCAGCGATCGGGCGTCGCCGCGTGGACGAGCATGCGGCGAGCTTACGCGCCGCCGCCGCGCGGTAAGCTCGCTCCGTGTTCGCCAGGCGCCTCGGCATGCTCGCGGTCGTTGCGGCGCTCGCGCTGGCCGCCGCCGGGTGCGGCGGCGAGGACGAGAGCAGCGCCGAGAGCTGGGCGAACGACGTCTGCGTCAATCTCAGCGAGTGGATCACGGACATCGACGAGGCCGTTCGCTCGCTGACGGCGGAGGGGCTCAACTTCAGCACGGACGACATCCGTGAGGCGGTCGACCAGGCCGGCACGGCGACCGACGACCTCGTGGACGACCTGAGGGGACTCGGGCCGCCCGAGACCGAGGACGGCCAGGCGGCGCAGGAGCAGCTCGAGGAGCTCTCGGACGAGGTGGAGGAGCAGGTGAACACCGTCAAGGAGGCGGTCGAAGAGGACAGCGGGCCGCTCGCGCTCGCGGGAACCGTCTCGACGGCGCTCTCCGTGGCGATCAACGAGCTGGAGCAGGCGTTCGAGAACCTTCAGGGCCTCGGAGGAGAGCTCGAGAGCGCGTTCAGCGACTCGGACGACTGCGACTCGCTCCGCGAGCAGGTGGAGGAGATCGGCGGGTAGAGCCCGTTGACAGAACGTATGTTCGTGGTATAGAACATACGTTCCCATGATCGCCTGCATCCTCATTCCCGGGTTCGATCTGAGGGCGGCGCTGCGCGAGCGGCCGCGGCTCCAGCTCGAGCCGGCGGCACTCGCACCGGTGCCGGGAACCGAGCCGCTCGTCGGCGCCGTGACCGCGGCTGCAGCCGCCGCCGGGGTGCAGCCGGGGATGAGGCTGGGGGAGGCGCTCGCGATGTGCCCGGCGCTCAGGCTCGTCGAGCAGGATCCCGCCGCGGTCG
The DNA here is from genome assembly GCA_963791905.1 of uncultured Gaiellaceae bacterium. Classification (GTDB taxonomy): domain Bacteria; phylum Actinomycetota; class Thermoleophilia; order Gaiellales; family Gaiellaceae; genus Gaiellasilicea. The sequence continues at coordinate 265,218 of CAWBTX010000007.1, read as the reverse complement.
AGCGCGAGTGGGAGGGAGTGCTGCGGCGGCTGGAGGACTCCGGCTTCGCCGTCGCGCCGGACGAGCCGGGCTGCGTCTACTTCGAGACGAAGGGCGTCGAGCGGCTGTACGGGGGTCTGGAGGCTGCGCTCGAGCGTGCGCTCGCCTCCGTCGGTTCTGCCTGGGATCCACGCGCGGGCGCTGCGCGGCGCCGGTTCGCCGCTCTCGCGGCGGCGAGCATCGCGCGTCCCGGGCAGGCGTTGGTCGTCGCGGACGACACCGAGGAGGAGTTCCTTGCGCCCCTGCCGCTCTCGCTCCTGCCGCTCAGCTCGGATCGCTACGCGGAGCTCGAAGGGCTGGGTGTGCGGAAGCTGGGAGAGCTCGCGGCGCTGCCGGGAGGCTCGGTGGCCGAGCGGCTCGGACACGACGGACGGCGTGCGTGGGCGCTCGCGCAGGGGGGAAGCACGGGACGTGTTCGCGGTCGCCGTCCGCCCGCCGAGCTCGTCGAGGCGCTCGAATTCCCCGAGGCGGTCGGCAACGAGCTGACGCTGCGGCGCGCGTTCGGCGCCCTTCTCGACCGGCTGCTCGCGCGGCCGGAGCGGGCCGGCCGGCCGTTGCGCAAGGCGGCGCTCTCCGCCCGGCTCGTCGGCGGAGGCTCGTGGCGTCGCTCGGTCACGCTGCGCGACCCGACCGCCGAGCGGCCGCGGCTCCGGGCCGCGCTCGGCCCGAAGCTGCTCGAGCTGCCGGCGCCGGTGCTCGAGCTGCGGCTGGAGGCGGTGGAGCTCTCGCAGTCGGTGGGCCGGCAGCTCGAGCTCGTGCGCCCGGCGGGCGACGAGCTGGCGGCGCAGCTCTCCGACGGGCTCAAGCAGGTGCGTGCGAGCACGGGTTCCGGGTCGGTGTGTGCGGTCGTGGAGGTGGCGCCTTGGTCCCGGATCCCGGAGTCACGAGCGCTGTTCGTTCCGCGCGACGAGTAGCCGGGAGGCTGAACGCTCCTCGGCCGGCGCTGGTCGAGGCGAGCCCGGTCGGCGTGCCGCTGCGGGTCAACCGGGAGGTAGTGACGCTTCTGCGCGAGGAGTGGCGCGTCGTCGACCGCTGGTGGACGGAGGAGCCGGTCGACCGGCGCTACTTCGACCTCGTGCTCGAGTCGGGCCAGAACGCCTGCGTCTTCCGCGACGAGGAAGTCGGCGCGTGGTTCTCCCAGCGCGCGTGAGCCCGTCGCGCTCCCGGCTAGCGGGAGGAGGCGACCGGCGACGGTCCGGTTGCCGCGACGACGACCGCGTGGGCGAAAAGGGCCGTCGTCAGCAGGACCAGCGAAGCCATGAGTGTCGCGAGCATGCGCATCTGAGCGGGGGGTTCAGGGCCCGAGTGCGAACTCCTGCCGCACACTTCCTGCTGCCGGGCGGCGCGCACACTAGCTGATGGGCTACGTCGAGCTGCACTGTCACTCGGCCTTTTCGTTCCTCGACGGCGCCTCGCATCCGGAGGAGCTCGCGCTGCGGGCGTCCGAGCTCGGCTACGAGGCGCTCGCGCTCACCGACCACGAGGGCATCTACGGCTCGCTCGAGTTCGCGGCTGCGGCGAAGCACTTCGGCGTCAGGCCGATCACCGGCGCGGAGGTGACGCTTCGCGGTGGACACCACGTCACGCTGCTCGTCGAGTCCTCGCCCGGCTACGCGAACCTCTGCCGCCTGCTGACGGCCGCGCACGCGCACACACGGCCGAAGGAAGGCGCCGAGCCGCTCCCGCCGGCGCTCGACCCGGCGCTGCTGGCAGAGCTGAACGACGGCCTCGTCTGCCTCTCCGGCTGTGCCCGCTCGGGTCTCGGCGTCCACGATCCGAACGCGGCCGTCGAGCTCGCACGAGCCTTCGGCGACCGTTTCTACGTCGAGCTCCAGCGGCCGTTCGAGCGCGGCGACGCGCGCCGGAACGCGCGGCTGCGCGACCTCGCCGCGCACGTCGGCGCGGCCACCGTCGTCACCGGCAACGTGCACGCGCACCACCCGCGGCGCACCGACCTCCAGGACGTGCTCGTCGCGATCCGCCAGTGCACGTCGCTGGACGGCTGCGAGCGGGAGCGGCGCGGCAACCGCGAGAGCGTCCTGCGCGCGCCGGCGGAGATGCTCGAGCTCTTCCCCGACGACCGGGACGCAGTCCTGCGCACCCTCGAGGTGGCCGAGCGGCTCGAGTTCGACCTGACGGCGGAGCTCGGCTACCGCTATCCCGACTTCTCCGACGGCGAGGAGCCAGCCATCCGCCGCCTCGCCCAGGTGTGCGAGTCCGCGTTCACCGACCGCTACCCACCAAGTAACAGACTGTTGCTAAGTGAGGCGCGGCGGCGGCTGCGCGACGAGCTCGCGTTGATCGACGAGCTCGGGCTCGCCGGCTTCTTCCTGCTCCACTGGGAGGTGCTCGAGCTCGCGGACCAGATCGCCGCCGAGGTGCGTGGGCCCGACTCGCCGAGGCGCTGGCTGCCGCCCGGCCGCGGGCGCGGAAGCTCCGTCGGCTCGATCGTCTGCTACCTGACCGGTCTCTCGCACGTCGATCCGGTCGCCAACAACCTCTCGCTCGGCCGCTTCCTGAACCGCGAGCTCGATGTCGGTGCCGGATATCGACCTCGATTTCCCGCGCGACATCCGCGAGAAGCTGATCGTCGCGGTCACCGAGCGCTACGGCCGCGAGCACGCCTCGCTCGTCGCGAGCTTCGCCACCTATCGCTCGCGCGGCGCGATCCGGGACGTCGGCAAGGCGCTCGGGCTCCCGTTCGCCGAGCTCGAGCGGCTCGCCCGCGTCTCCGACGGCTGGAACGCGAGGCGCGTCGCGGAGGAGTTCCAGCAGCTGCCGGACGCGGAGGCGAAGCTGCTCTCGCCGCGCTGGCGCGCGTTCGCGGCGCTGACGGGGGAGATCGCCGGGCTGCCGCGGCACATCTCCCAGCATCCCGGCGGGATGGTGATCTCCAGCCGCCCGCTCGTCGAGCTCGTGCCAATTCAGCCGGCCGCGATGGCCGGCCGGCAGCTCTGCCAGTGGGACAAGGACTCGTGCTCGGACGCCGGCTTCCTGAAGATCGACCTGCTCGGCCTGGGGATGCTCTCCGCGGTCGAGGACTGCGTCGAGCGGATCGCGGAGGCGTACGGCGAGCCGATCGACCTCTCGCGCATCCCGCTCGACGACGCCGCCGTCTACGCCGAGATCCAGCGCGCCGACACCGTCGGCGACTTCCAGATCGAGAGCCGGGCGCAGATGCAGAGCCTGCTGCGCACGAAGCCGGAGAACCTCGACGACCTCACCGTGCAGGTCGCGCTCGTCCGGCCCGGCCCGATCCAGGGCAAGGCCGTCCATCCGTACATCGACGCGCGCGAGAAGCTCCGCGTCGACCCGAACTACGTACCGCCGGTCGACCACGAGCTGCTGCGCGAGCCCCTGCGCGAGACGCACGGCGTCGTCGTCTTCCAGGATCAGGTGCTCGAGGTGGCGATGGCGCTCGCGGGGTTCACGATCGGCGAGGCGGAGGGGCTGCGCCGCGCGATGAGTCGCAAGCGGAGCGAAGAGGCGATCGAGGCGTTCCGCGACCGCTTCGTCCGGGGCGCCGTGGCGAAAGGCGTCGACCCTGAGACGGCCGACCGGGTCTACGACAAGCTCGCGTCGTTCTCCGGCTTCGGCTTCCCGAAGTCGCATGCGGCCGCGTTCGGGCTGCTCGCCTACCAGTCGGCGTGGCTGCGGCACCACTATCCCGCCGAGTTCCTCTGCTCGCTCCTGAACGCGCAGCCGATGGGCTTCTACCCGCCGGCGAGCCTCGTCCGCGACGCGCAGCGGCGGGGGGTGGAGGTGCGCCCGCCCGACATCAATCTGAGCGAGGCCGGCTGCTCGCTCGACGAGGGCGCAGTCCGGATCGGGCTCGGCTACGTCAGGTCGGTGGGGGAGGAGGACGCGAAGCGGCTCGTCGTCGAGCGCGACGAGAACGGCCCGTACTCGGGGATCGGCGAGCTCGCGCGTCGAGCGCCCCTGGATGCGCAGGAGCTGGAGGCGCTCGTCGGCAGCGGCGCCTGCGACCGCTGGGGCCAGCGCCGGAAGCTGCTCTGGGAGCTCGGCCTCGTCATCCGGCCTCAGACCGTGCAGCGGGAGAACACACAGCTCACACTCTCGCTCGAGCCGACGACGGCGACGCCGGAGCTGCCCGATCTCACCGCCTGGGAGCGGATGCTCGCCGACTACTCGCGGACGAGCGTCTCGGTCGACGTGCACCCGCTCACGCTCCTGCGGCCGCACCTGCCCGAGGGGGTGCTCACGAGCACCGACCTGCTCGAGGCTCGGCACCGAAGCCGCGTCGCCTTTGCCGGCATGGCGGTCGCACGTCAGCGCCCGGCGACCGCGAAGGGGATCGTGTTCATGCTGCTCGAGGACGAGCTCGGCCAGGTCAACCTGATCGTCGCGCCGGAGGTGTACGACCGCCATCGCCCGATCGTCCGCGGAGAGCCGTTGCTCCTCGTCAGCGGCCGCTACGAGCGGATCGGGGAGAACCGCAACATCGTCGTCTCGGAGCTCGAGAGCCTCGGCCCGCTCGCGCGCAGGCTCTCCCAGCGCGACGTCGGCGTGGCGCTCCCCGCCGCGCACCACTTCGGCCATCGGTGAGCAAAACCTGGCCTTGGCAAGGCTCGTTACCCGTCGTACTATCGAAAGGACGGCCTATTCGCACAGAACCTGACACGAAAGAGGGGGAGGAGCCTTGCGAAAGTTCACGCTGGTCCTGCTGACCGCGCTCATCAGCCTGATCGGCGCAGCGTCGCCGGCGAGCAGTCAAGTGCAGCAGCAGGCGCCTGTGGCTCCCGAGGACGTCAAGGCCGATCTCGACGGTAACCGGATCTTCGACGACCTCGAGGCGCGTCTCGCCGGGATCGAGCCCGGCCGAGCGCGTGAGCGTCGTTGTCCTGACCAGCGCCCCCGCGACCTCGCAGCGGCTGAACGCCCTCCAGACGGCGGTCGGCCCGTTCGCGACGACCCATCGCTTCTCGCTCACGAACGGCTTCGCCGGGCTTCTGAGCAAGGCGCAGATCCACGTCATCGCGTGGCTGCCGGGCGTCGTCCACATCGAGGAGAACTCGGTGCTCTCGGCCGCGAACGACACCGCGCAGCAGTCGTTCGGCGTCACGTCCGCGCGCTCGGCGGCGGGCGTCGAAGGCGACGGGGACGGCAACGCGGCGAGCTACTCCCCGAGCGACCTCGTCGCCGCCGTCATCGACACCGGCATCGACGCGGGGCACGTCGACCTGAACGGCGGGAAGGTGCTCGCCTTCCAGAACTGCGTCGGCGGCTGCCGCGCGGCAACAGCGTTCGACGACCACGGGCACGGCACCCACGTCGCCGGGACGATCGCGGGAGAGGGCGAAGGCAACTCGGCGCTCAAGGGCGCCGCGCCGGGCGCCGCGCTCGTCGGCGTCAAGGTGCTGAACGCGGCCGGCAACGGCTCGACCGCGGACATCACGGCGGGCATCGACTGGGTGACCGCGAACAAGGCGACCTACGGCATCGAGGCGATCAACCTCTCGCTGAGCGGCAGCGGTTGCTCGGACGGCACCGACTCCACCTCTCTCGCGGTCAACCGTGCGCATGCCGCCGGGATCGTCGTCGCGGTTGCCGCAGGCAACGCGGGGCCGGGGACGTGCACCATCTCGTCGCCGAGCGCAGCGGCCGACGCCCTCACCGTCGGCGCGATGGCCGACCTCGGCGAGAACGGCTTCAAGCAGGCCTACTTCTCGAGCCGCGGCAGGACGCTGGACGGCCGCATCAAGCCCGACGTCTCCGGGCCGGGCGTGAGCATCAACTCGGTCGACGCGGGCACGTCTGCGGGCTACACCCTGAGCAGTGGCACGAGCATGGCGGCACCGTTCGTCGCCGGAACGGCGTTGCTCATGCTGGACGCGAACCCGAGCCTGAGCCCTGGGACGATCAAGTCGATCATCATGTCGACGGCGATCGACTGGGGCCGCGGCGGCGACAACAGGACGGCCGGCACGACCGGTCCCGACATCGACTACGGCGCGGGCAGGCTCGACGGCTACGCCGCGATCCAGGCTGCGAAGGGGCAGCGACCTGCCCGGCGACGCGCCGCCGATGCCGCAGCACACGCTCTTCGAGGGGACGCTGGCGGGCAGCGGCGCGGCGCTGCTCTTCCCGATCGCCGTCACCGACCTGCAGTTCCCGATCGCGGCGACGATGATCCAGTCGAATCTCACCGCCGGGTCGTCGTTCTTCCAGGACTTCGACCTGGCGCTCCTGAACCCGAGCGGGACCGTCGTCGCGCAGGCGTTCACGTTGCGGCGCCAGGAGGAGCTCGGCTTCCGGCCGACCGTCACCGGGACGTACATGGTCCGGGTGCGCGCGGCCCGGGGCAGCGGGCCCTTCTTCGTCGACGTCTCCGCCGGCATGGGCGGGACGCCTCCTCCGCCACCACCTCCTCCGCCACCTCCGCCGCCGCCCGGGCCGCCACCACCGCCTCCTCCGCCGCCGCCTCCGCCACCTCCGCCCCCGCCCGGGCCGCCTCCGCCGCCGCCTCCACCTCCACCTCCGACGGAGCCGCCTCCGCCTCCGCCGCCTCCACCGCCGCCGCCACCCTGCCGGCGGGTGTGCGCGTAGCGAGCTGAATCCGGTCCGGGCCGCGCGGCGATGTCCGCCGGCCCGGTCGTCCGAATCGGCGCGGCTAGTCGCCGCTGCCCGACGAGACCTCGCGCGCGGCGATGGCGCGGTCGAGCATCAACGCCGTGTTGACGAGCCCGATGTGCGAGAACGCCTGCGGGAAGTTGCCGACGAGCCGCCCGAGCCTGGGGTCGTACTCCTCCGACAGCAGGCCGAGCTCGTTCCGCAGCGACAGCAGGCGCTCGAACATCTCGCGCGCTTCGTCGAGCTCGCCGAGCAGGGCCAGGTTGTCGACGAACCAGAACGAGCAGAGGAAGAAGGCGCCCTCGCCCGGCGGGAGACCATCGACGGAGGTCGACTCCGGGTCGTGGGTGTAGCGCTGCACGAACCCGTCGCGGAAGAGCTCGCGACGGACTGCGTCGAGTGTGCCGCGGACGCGTGGATCCTCGGGCGGGAGGAAGCCGACGATCGGGATCGTCAGCAGCGACGCGTCCAGCCGTTTCGAGCCGTAGGACTGGACGAAGGAGTTCAGCTCCTCGTCGAACCCGCGCTCCAGGACCTCGCCGTGGATCTCGTCGCGCACCGCGCGCCAGCGCTCGACAGGCCCCTCCCGGTCGAACTGTTCGACCGCCTTCACGCCGCGGTCCATCGCCACCCACGCCATCACCTTCGAGTGTGTGAAGTGGCGGCGCGGGCCCCGGACCTCCCAGATCCCCTCGTCGGGCTCCCGCCAGCGCTCTTCGAGGCTCTGGAGCAGCTTCCGCTGGAGCGCCCAGGAGTCCTCGTCGCGCTCGAGCCGTTGCAGGCGAGCCTCGTGCAGCAGGTCCAGCACCTCGCCGTAGACGTCGAGCTGGAACTGGCCGGACGCGCCGTTCCCGACCCGCACCGGACGGGAGTCCTCGTACCCTCCGAGCCAGGGAAGCTCGAGCTCGAGCAGCCGCCGCTCCCCCGCGGGGCCGTACATGATCTGCAGGTCGTCCGGGTCGCCCGCGACGGCGCGGAGCAGCCACTTGCGCCACGCGCGCGCCTCGTCGATGTAGCCGTTGGTGATGAGGGCGTCGAGCGCGAAGGTGGCGTCGCGGAGCCAGCAGAGGCGGTAGTCCCAGTTCCGGACGCCGCCGATCTGCTCGGGCAAGGACGTCGTCGCCGCGGCCACGATGCCGCCCGTCGGCTGGTACGTGAGCGCCTTCAGCACCATCAGCGAGCTGACGACAGCGTCGGCCCAGCGGCCGGTGTACGTGCAGCTCTTCACCCACTCCCGCCAGAAGGAGCACGTCTCTTGGAGCGCGACCTCCGGGTCGATGGCCGCCGGTGAATCGTGGTGCGAGGGATACCACGTCAGAACGAACGGCAGACGCTCGCCCGCCGAGACGGTGAACGCGGCAACGGTGGTGAGGTTCTGGCCGTAGACCTCCACCGGCGTCTGCAGCGAGATCGCGTCTGGGCCCGCAATGGCGATCCGAGCGTTGTCTCCGACCCTCTGGACCCAGGGCACGATCGAGCCGTAGTCGAAGCGGATGACCAGCTCCATCCCCATCTCGACCTCGCCTTCCAGACCCTCGACGATGCGAACGACGTCGGGGTCGCGGCCGCGAGGCGGCATGAAGTCGACGATCCGGACGCTCCCCGTGTCGGTGTGGAAGTCGAGCTCGTGCACGAGCGTGCGGTCGCGGTAGCGCCGTTCCACGCTGCTGACGCCGCGAGTGGGAGCGAGCAGCCAGCGGCCGTTGCCCTCGTGACCCAGAAGCGCGGCGAAACAGGCGCCCGAGTCGAAGCGCGGCACGCAGAGCCAGTCGATCGATCCGTTCTTGCCGACGAGCGCGGCGGTCTGGAGGTCGCTGATCAGGCCGTAGTCCTCGATCTGCATCGCGCGTACGCTAGAGGAGCCCGGTGAGGCGGGGAAACCGCTTGGACGCGGCACGGCCGAATGCGGTCGCGTATTCCTCGGCGGCGTCCTCGTCGAGCGTGGACGCGTAGCCGTTACGGACGTCGACGAGACGCTCGGCGCCTGCGTCGAGCACGAGCTGGAGGTCCCCGTAGGCCTCCTCGGCGTCGTCGCGATCCGCCGCGTCGTACGTCCGCTCTGCCGCCTCCAGCTCGGTGAAGAGCTCCGCCTCGTCCTCGGCGAAGAGATCGAGCTGGCGGCGGACGAGCTCGTCGAACCGGCCGCGCCGCCGAAAGATCACGCCAGCTCCTCGTAGAGCGCGAGGTGGGCGCGTGCGGCCTTGTCCCACGTCAGCTCCTCGCGGGCACGGCGCGCTCCCGCGCGCGCAGTCGCCAGGGCGGTGTCGTCGTCGAGCAGCTCCATGAGCGCTGCTGCGAGCGCGTCGACGTCATCGGGCGGCACGACCCGGCCGGCACCGAAGTCCCGCACGACCTCGCCCAGGCCGCCGACGTCGTACACAACGGCGGGCACGCCTGCGCCCAGGGCCTGTAGGAGCGCGCCGCTCTGGTCGAGCTCCGGCTTGTAGGGGAAGACGGCGACGGTGGACTCGCCGAGAGACCGTTCGATCTCGGTGCGGGGGACGTACCCGTCTGCGCCGCCGACAAGGAGGCGTGCGCCGGCGCGGCGGGCTGCCTCGGTCGCGTGCTCGAGCTGCTTGTAGGGCCTGATCGTGCCGAGCGCGAGAACGGTGCGACCATCGTCGGACCGGGGAGGATCGCTCGGGAAGACCGGGTGTGGAATGACGCGGAGCTTGTGCTCGGGCACGCCGAGCCCGGCGAGCCTCGCGCGCCCGCGCTCGCTGTGGACGACGATGCGCTCGAAGCGGTCGAAGAGCCGCAGCCACAGGTCGAGCTTCTTCGCGGTGCGCCGTGGCAGAAGATCGTGGGCGGTGAAGACGAGCGGCGCCGCGTGTCCGAGGAGGCGAGCGTCGACCTCCGGCGCGGACAGCCATTGCAGGTGGACGACGTCGGCCGGCGCGCCCCGCAGCCGCGCGAGCCCGAGCGGATGCTCGAGCGCCTTCAGCGGCAGCCGCAGCCGCGAATCTCCCAGCCGCGAGGAGAGCGGATAGAAGAGCTCCCGGCGCGTGTACCCCTCCGGAGCCGGCGCGTCGCCGAACCGGAAGCGAGACGTGACGAGCGCGACCTCCGCGCCGGCGCGCGCGAGCGCCGCGGCGAGCTCGTGGTCGTACGGCGGCGTATACGCCGGCGGGTCGGCGATCACGACGCGCACGCTCGTAGGCTAGTGCGCGTGCTGATCCGGAGTTGGAACGTCTTCCATGGCAACGCCCATCCTCCGGACCACCGGAGCCGGCTCCAGGCGATGGTCCGACTCGCGACGGCCGACCGGCCGGACGTGCTCTGCCTGCAGGAGGTGCCGCTGTGGGCGCTCGCGCGCCTCGAGCGCTGGAGCGGGATGACCGCCCGTAGCGTCGTCACGCGGCGGGCGGTGCTCTCGGTTCGCCTCGCGGGGCTGATCACGCGCCTGCACAACGGCTTCTTCCGCTCCGCGCTCGCGGGCCAGGCGAACGTGCTCCTGCTGGCCGGCGGCCTCGAGCCGCTCGACCACCGCGTGCTGCGGATCGACGCCGGCCTGAGCGAACGGCGCTACTGCCACGCCGTCCGGCTCGACGGTCTCGTCGTCGCGAACCTCCACGCGACGAACGACTTCGCTCGACCGGACGTTGCCGCCGCCGAGATCGTCCGCGCCGAGGCCTTCATCTCGGAGGTCGCAGGTGCGTTACCCGCCGTGCTCGCCGGCGACTTCAACCTCCGTGCCGACATCTGCAGGAGCTCGAGGGCTGGTCGGCGCGCGGCCCTGGGATCGACCACGTGCTCGTGCGCGGCCTCGACGCCTCGCCGCTTCTCGAGTGGCCGCGCGAGCGCCGCCTTCAGAATGGCGTCGTGCTGTCGGATCACGCTCCGGTCGAGACACGGGTCGGATGACGATCGAGGAGGCGCGCGCGCTCTTCCCCGTGCTCGAGCGTGTCGCCTACCTCAACGCCGGCACGTTCGGGCCGCTCGCGCGCCCGACGCTCGAGGCGATGGAGGCCGAGCTCCGCGTGGCCGCCGAGAACGGGCGGGTCGGCCACGCGTACTTCGAGCGCGTCCTGGCTCAGCGCGACCAGCTGCGCGGCCGGTTCGCGGAGCTCGTCGGCGTCGATTCCGGCCAGGTCTCCCTCACGGGCTCGACGACGGACGGCTGCAACATCGTCGTCGCGGGCCTCGACCTCGGCCCCGAGGACGAGGTGGTGACGACCTCGGACGAGCACCCCGGCCTCATCCTGCCGCTCCACACGAGCGGGGCGCGCGTCGTCGTCGCCGCGCCCGACCCGGAGGCCATTCTCGCGGCGGTGACCCCGAGGACGCGGCTGATCGCGGTCTCGCACGTGATCTGGACGACGGGCCGCACGCTGCCCGTGCACGAGCTGAAGGAGCAGACCGGCCTGCCGCTGCTCGTCGACGGCGCGCAGTCGGTCGGCGCGATCCCGGTCGATGCGGGCGGGCTCGACTACTACACGATCTCCGGGCAGAAGTGGCTCTGCGGCCCCGACTCGACCGGTGCACTCGTCGTCGCCGAGCCTGAGCGGCTGCAGATCCGGCGGCCGAGCTACTTCGCGCAGACCTCGTTCCAGCCGGACGGCAGCTTCGAGCCGCGTGACGGCGCCGCGCGCTTCGACCCGAGCTGGCTCCCCGCGGCGTCGCTGGCAGGCCTGCTGGCGGCGCTCGAGATCGCTCCCGAGTCGCGATACGAGCGCGCGGCGGAGCAGGCGGCCCGGTGCCGTGAGCAGCTGGAGCCGTACGTGGAGCTCGTGCCGGGCGACGCGACGCTCGTCTCGTTCCGGGCCGAGGACCCGGCCGGCCTCGTGGCGCAGCTGGCGGAGCGCGACGTCCACGTCCGGGAGATTCCGGGGACCGGGCTCGTGCGCGTCTCGTGCGCGTGGTGGACGAGCGACGAGGATCTGGCGCGCCTCGTCGCGGGCGTGCGCGAGACGACTTAGCAACAGACTGTTGCTAAGTCGCCTGGGCGCTCGTTCGGAGCCCCAGCTCCTCGGAGATCGGCTGCAGCGCCGCGACGACGTTCGAGATGTGATCGTCGAGCTCGAGCCCGAGCAGCTCGGCCCCGGCGTAGACCTCGTCCCGGTGCACGCCGGCCGCGAAGGACGGCTGCTTCAGCTTCTTCTTGACGGACTTCGGCTCGAGCCCTTCCAGGCCGTTCGGACGCACGAGCCCGCACGCATGGACGAAGCCGGAGAGCTCGTCGCAGGCGAAGAGCGTCCGCTTGAGCGGTGTGTCGCGCGGCATCTCGAGATGCTCGGCGTGGGACAGCACGGCTTCGACCAGCTCCTCGGGATAGCCCTCCTCCCGGAGGATCGGAGCGCCATCCTGAGGGTGCTTGTCGAGCGTCGGGTGGATCTCGTAGTCGAAGTCGTGGAGGAGCGCAGTCGCGCCCCAGAGCTCCTCGTCCTCGCCGAAGCGGCGCGCGTAGAAGCGCGTCGAAGCCTCGACCGCGAGCGCGTGCCGCCGTAGCGACTCGCTCTTCGTATAGCGGGTGAGGGTGTCCCAGGCCTGCTCGCGCGTGACTTCCACCAGGAGGTCTACGATACCCCGCTTGACGTCCACGCTCTCCAGCGAGAGGTTGATGCAGTCGTTCCTGATCGAGGGCGGCCGCCCACTTGCCGGCACCATCCGCACGGCAGGCAACAAGAACGGCGCCCTGCCGATCCTGGCCGCCACCGTGCTCGCGACGGAGCCCGTCCGGCTCTCGAACGTGCCGCGGATCCGCGACGTCCAGACGATGCTGGACCTGCTCGCCGACATCGGCGCCGAGGTGGAGTGGAGCGGGGACGAGCTGCATATCGACACGGGCAACGTGCACAAGACCGAGCTCGACGAGGAGCTCTGCCGGCGCATTCGAGCCTCGTTCCTCCTCGCCGGACCGCTGCTCGCGCGGTTCGGTCGCGTCAGCGTCCCGCCTCCGGGCGGCGACGTGATCGGCCGTCGCCGGCTCGATCCCCACATCCACGCGCTCGCGGAGCTCGGCGTCGAGATCGAGGTCGACGGGCGCTACGAGATGCGCACGAGCGGTCTCCGCGGCAGGCAGATCTTCCTCGACGAGGCCAGCGTGATGGCGACCGAGAACGCGGTCATGGCGGCCGTGCTCGCCGAGGGCCACACCGTCATCGGCAACGCCGCATGCGAGCCGCACGTGCAGGACCTCTGTCGGTTTCTCGGCTCGCTCGGCGCGCGCATCGAGGGGATCGAGTCGAACGTGCTCCGTATCGAGGGCGTCGAGCAGCTCGCCGGCGGCGACTGGCGCGTCGCGCCCGAGCACATCGAGGTCGGGAGCTTCATCGGGCTCGCTGCCACGACCGGCAGCGACGTGACGATCGAGGACGTTGTCCCGCACGACCTGATCTCGATCCTGCCGGCGTTCGAGCGCCTCGGTGTCCGGGTCGAGGTGGGCGAGACCAGCGTGCGGGTGCCGCCGAGGCAGGAGCTTGTGATCCAGGACGACCTCGGCGGTCAGATCTCGAAGATCGAGGACGGTCCATGGCCGGCCTTCCCCGCCGACCTCACCTCGATCGCCATCGTCACCGCCACGCAGGCTCACGGGACGATCCTCGTGTTCGAGAAGATGTTCGAGAGCAGGCTCTTCTTCGTCGACAAGCTCGTCGGGATGGGCGCCCGCATCATCCTCTGCGATCCGCACCGAGTCGTCGTGACCGGGCCCTCGAAGCTCTACGGGGAGCGGCTGACGAGCCCGGACATCCGCGCCGGGATGGCGATGCTGATCGCGGCGCTCTGCGCCGAGGGGGTCTCGACCATCGGCAACGTCGGCGAGATCGACCGCGGCTACGAGCGCATCGACGAGCGCCTGCGCGCGCTCGGCGCCAGCATCGAGCGCATCGAGGGCTAGGGACCCTGAGCGCCCGCATCGCCCCCGGGACCGGCAAGGCGTCCGTGACGACCGGGCTGCCCGTGCTGGACCACCTGCTCGGCGTGCTTGCCCGCGCCGGCCGGTTCGACCTCACGCTCGAGCTCGCGCCGGCGGATGCCGAGGCGGAGGTCGCCGAGGCCGGGCGCGCTCTCGGCGAGGCGCTTGCCCCGCTGCTCCGTGCGAACGGCGCGCCGGCTCACGGCTCGGCCGTGCTGCCCGCCGACGAGGCGCTGGCGCAGGTCGCGCTGGAGGCCTCCGGCAGGGTGCTGGTCGCCTCGAACGTCGACCTCACTGCCGCTCGCGCGGGCGGCCTCGAGTCCGACCTCGCGGCGCGCTTCCTGGAGTCGCTCGCCGGAGCGGCGGGCCTGACACTCCACGTGCGCCTGATCGACGGGGAGGACTCGCAACACGTCCTGGAGGCAATCTTCAAGGCGCTCGGAGCCGCGCTCGCGCAGGCCGCCGACCGCGCCTGAGCGAGGAGGCGAGAGTGGCTGAGAAGGAGATCGTCCGCACCGAACGGGCGCCTGCGCCGTTCCAGGGGGCGCCCTACAACCAGGCCGTCCGCGTCGGCGAGCTCGTGTTCGTGGCCGGGCAGATCGGGCTGCGACCCGGCGAGTCGGAGCTCGCCGGCGGGACAATCGCCGAGCAGACGGAGCAGGCGCTGGCGAACCTGCGGGCGATCCTGGAGGAGGCTGGTAGCGGCCTGGACAGGCTCGTCAAGACGACGGTCTTTCTGCAGCGCTTCGACGACTTCGCGGGAATGAACGAGGTCTATGCCCGCCACGTCGGCGACCGCCCGCCCGCGCGCTCGACGGTCGAGGTCGCAGGGCTTCCCTCCGACGCACTCGTCGAGATCGAGGCGATCGCCCACCTCTGACGCGGCGGACGCAACAATGAGGCGATGCGCGCAACCGCTGTCATCGCGGGCCACGGGAACACCGATTTCGACGCCTTCGGCTCGATGCTGGCCGCCCGCCTGCTCTACCCGGAGGCGACCGTCGCGCTGGCCGGCACCGTCAACCGGAATGTGCGCGAGTTCGCGCGGCTGCACGCGGACGAGCTCGGGCTCGTCGACGCGTCGCGCCTCGAGCTCGACGCGATTCGCCGGCTGATCGTCGTCGAGACGGTGCACGCGTCGCGGCTCGGCGAGCTCGAGCCGGCCGCGCGGGATCCGAGCGTCGAGAAGATCGTCTTCGACCACCACGGGGACGAGCTCGAGGATTGGGCCGACGCGGCGACTGCGGTCCAATCGAACGACGGGTCGCTGACGACGACGATGGTGGGGATCCTCGCCGAGCGCGAGCTCGTTCCGACCGCCACCGAGGCGACCGCCTTCGCGCTCGGCATCCACGAGGACACGGGCTCCCTGACGTACGCCACGACAACGCAGCGCGACGTGGACGCGCTCGCCTGGTGTCTCCGGCACGGCGCGCGCCAGGATCTGCTCGGCGAGTACCTGCACCTGCCGCTCGCGGCGCCCGAGCGCGATCTGCTGCACGCGCTCTCGGACGCCCTCGAGCCCGTGCAGGCGGCCGGCGACGAGGTCCTCGTCGCGGCGGTGTCCTGGCCGCAGTACGTGGACGGGATCTCGAACCTCGCGCACAAGCTCGTCGACCTCACCGACTGCCGTGCGCTCCTGCTCCTCGTCGAGATGGAGGAGCGCGTCTTCTGCGTCGTCCGCAGCCGGACCGAGGCCGTCGACGCGGAGGCGGTCGCGGCGGCGCTCGGCGGCGGCGGGCACAGGTGGGCCGCCTCGGCGATCGTCCGGGAACCGCTCGCGGAGGCCCGGCAGCGGGCACTCGAGGCGCTCCCGCGCGCATCGCGCGAGCCCGTGCGGGCCCGGAACGTGATGTCGAGGCCGGCCCGGTCGGTCGCGCCGGACGAACAGGTCGCGCGCACGATGGCGCTCTGCCAGCGGCACGGGCAGAGCGGCATGTTCGTGGTCGAGAACGACCGCCTCGTCGGCTCGGTCAGCCGCGAGGACCTGGACAAGGCGATCGGCCACGGCCTCGCGCACGCGCCTGTGAAGGGGATCATGAGCGGGAGTGCCGTCTCCTGCAGCGAGGACACGCCGCTGGGGGAGCTGCGGCAGCTCGTGCTCGACGCGGAGGACGGCCGCGTCGCCGTGCTCGACGGCGAGAGCCTCGTCGGCGTCGTCACGCGCAGCGACCTGCTGCGCGCGCTCGAGGGGCCGGGAGAGCTCGCACCCGAGGCCGCCCCGTCGCTCGCGCGGGAGCTCCGCTCGCTCGACCGGCTGAGGCCGATCACCGAGGCGATCGCGTCGCTCGGCGTGCGGCCGGAGGGCGTGTACCTCGTCGGAGGCTCCGTGCGCGACATCCTGCTCGGAGAGCCGGGCTTCGACATCGACATCGCGATCGAGGGGGACGCCATCGCCTTCGGCCACCTGCTCGCCGGCGCTCTCGGCGGGAGCATCCGGACGCACGAGAAGTTCGGCACCGCCACGATCGTGTACGGCGACGGCGAGCACGTCGACCTCGTCACCGCCCGAACGGAGTTCTACGACGCACCGGCCGCGCTCCCCACCGTCGAGCGCGCGACCATCCGTGAGGATCTCTTCCGGCGCGACTTCACCCTGAACGCGATGGCCGTCTCGCTGGCGCCCGAGGATCTCGGGCGGCTCGTCGACCCGTTCGGGGGCCGGCGCGACCTCGAGCGGCGGACGCTGCGAGTGCTCCACAACCTCTCCTTCATCGACGATCCGACGCGGATCTTCCGCGCGATCAGGTACGAGAGCCGGTACGGCCTCCGGCTCGACGCGCATTCCGAGCGCCTCGCGCGCGGCTGCGTCGAGATGGGGCTCGTACGCGATCTCTCGTCCTCGCGGCTGCGGGACGAGCTGCAGGCGCTGCTCGAGGAGGGGAGCTCGCGCGCCGCGATCCTGCGCCTGGGCGAGCTCGGCGCCGATCGCGCGATCCATCCGCATCTCGCCGCCGACGAGGAGGGAGCGGCGCTGCACGAGCGGGTCACTGCGGTGCGGGACGAGCTCGGTGTCGATGCCCCGTCCTGGCGGCTCGGGCTCGCCGTGCTCGCGCGCCGGCTGAGCCCGGACGAGGTCGTCACCTGGCTGGAGGGCCTCAAGATCCGCCGCCGCGACGCCGAGCTCGTGGCCGGCGCCGTCACCGTCGCGCCTCGGATCGTCGAGCGGCTCTCCTCCGAGCGCCTGGCCCCGGCGGAGCTGCTCGCTCTTGCGGATCCGTACGCGCCCGATGCGCCGCTGCTCGCACTCGCGCTCGCCGAGCTGGACCAGTTGCGCGACTACTTCGGCCGGCTGCGGGACGTCCGGCTCGAGATCGGCGGCGCGGAGCTGGCCGAGCTTGGCCTGGAGGAGTCGCCGCGGGTGGGGGAGATCCTGGGCGAGCTGCGCCGGCGTAAGCTCAACGGCGAGCTGGACGGCCGCGAATCCGAGCTCGCCGCCGCGCGGGAGCTGGTTGCTGACCGCAACTGAGTCGCTCGGCGCGATCCGCTGGGAGACCGCCGGACCGTACGAGGTCGTGTTCTCGACCCGCGGCGGCGGCGTCAGCGAGGGCCCGTACGCGTCGTTGAACCTCGGCCGGATGACCGGCGACGACGTGGAGTGCGTGGACGAGAACCGGCGCCTGCTCTGCGCCGAGGTCGGGGTCGATCCGGAGCTTCTCGCTCTGAACCGGCAGGTGCACTCGACCCTCGTGCACCGCGCCGTTGCCGGAACGCGCGGCGAACCGGGCGACGGTCTCTGGACGGACGAGACCGCCGTGCCGATCGTCGCGATGGCGGCGGATTGCCTGCCGATCGCGATGGTCAGTGCGAATGGCGCTGCGCCGGCGGTCGCGGTCCTGCATGCGGGCTGGCGTGGACTGCTCGGAGGGATCGTCGGCGTCGCCGCCGGGATCCTCGGCGAGGGCGCGCGGGCGTGCGTCGGCCCCGCGATCGGCCCGTGCTGCTACGAGGTCGGGCCGGACGTTGCGGAGCCGTTCGCGAGCGCCTTCGGCGATGACGTCCTCCAGGGCCGCAACCTCGATCTCTGGACGGCAGCTGAGCGCGCGCTCCGCGCCGCGGGCGTCGACGAGGTCGAGCGGGTCGACCTGTGCACCGCCTGCAACCCTGAGCGCTTCTTCTCGCACCGGCGCACGGGCAAGCCGCGGGGCGTCCAGGGCGTGATCGCGCGTGTCGCCTGAGGCCGTCCGCGCGGCGTATGCCGCCCTGCGCGACGAGATCGGGCCGGCGGTGACGGTCGTCGTGGCTACGAAGTACGTGTCCGTCGAGGAGATGGCAGTCCTGGCCGAGGCCGGAGTGGAGGTCGTCGGCGAGAACAGGGCTCAGGACCTCGAGCGCAAGCACGCCGAGTACGGCGACGCCTTCCGCTGGCACTTCATCGGCCACCTGCAGTCGAACAAGGCGAAGGTCGTGAACCGGATCTGCGAGCTCGTGCACTCGCTCGATTCCGACTCCGCCGCGCGGCGGCTGACCGTGCCCGCGCTCGTCGAGGTGAACCTGGCGGACGAGGCCTCGAAATCGGGTCTCCAGCCCGTGCAGCTGGCCGCGTTCCTGCGCGAACATCCGGGCGCTCGCGGACTCATGACGATGCCTCCCGAAACGGCCGACGCCGAGGCCTCGCGGCCCTATTTCCGCCGCCTGCGTGAGCTCGCGGAGGAGCACGGCCTAGTCGAGCTCTCGATGGGAACGTCGCAGGACTACCGCGTCGCGGTGGAGGAGGGAGCGACCCTGATCAGGGTCGGATCCGTGCTGTTTCGGGGGTAACATCCGGCTCACGATGGGCTTTTCCGACGTCTGGAACCGAACGCTCGTCTACTTCGGCATCGCCGAGGACGAGGAGTGGGACGAGGACGGCTACGCGACCAACGAGGAGCTCGAGCGCACGTACGGCGCTCGCGAGCGGGCGAACGTCCGACGCCTGCAGCCCCGTCGCGGCCGTGACTTCGACGACTGGAGCGATCCCGAGCCGGCTCCCGCGAGCCCCGAGCCGCGGCCGTCGCCCCGCCTGCGCGGGGTCGAGGCGGTGCCGAGCTCCGCGTCGGTGAAGGTGCACCTCGTGCTGCCGCGGAGCTTCAACGACGCCCAGCAGATCGCGGACCGCTTCAAGGACGGCGTGCCCGTGATCCTCAACCTCCAGAGCGCCGACCAGGATCTCTCCAAGCGGCTGATCGACTTCGCGAGCGGCCTCACGTACGCGCTCGACGGAGGCATGCAGCGCGTTGCCGACAAGGTCTTCCTGCTGACGCCGCGCAACGTCGAGGTCTCCGCCGAGGAGCGCGCGAGAATGCTCGAACGCGGCGGCTTCTTCAACCAGGCCTGACGACCCTGGCCGGCCACGCCTCCCGGCCGGCGGAGCCGGCCTCCGGCGCGGCCTCTCGCCGCTCGCGTCGCTCCAGCCGAGGCCCCGTATTGCTCATACTGTGACCTCGGCCTACGCACCGCGAGCGACGAGCCAGGATCGCCAGGCCGGCGCAGTAGGAAAGGCAGGCGGCGAGCAGAATTGACACCCATGGGCGACCACCTCGCCGCCATCGGCTTGCTCCTCGATCTTGGCTCGTCGCTGGCGCAGTTCGTCAGGATCTTCATCTTCGTCTACACGCTCCTGATCCTGGCCTACATCCTCACGTCCTGGATCCGGCTGCCGTACAGCCCGACGCTCAACCGCGTCCAGCGGTTCCTCTACGACGTCTGCGACCCCTATCTGCGGATCTTCCGGCGCTTCATCCCGCCGCTCGGGCCGCTCGACCTCTCACCGATGGTGGCGATCATCGTCCTCTTCGTGCTCTCGAACGTGCTGACGTCGCTCCTCGAGGGCCTATGACAGAGCTAGGAAAGGAGTTGGGATGGCGCTGACACCCGTCGAGATCCGTCACCTGAAACCGAGTCGCGGCGTGGTCGGCTACCGCCGCGAAGCCGTCGACAACCTGCTCACCGAGATCGCCGACAGCTTCGAGGGGGTCTGGCGTGAGCGCGCCGACCTGGCCGACAAGGTGGAGACGCTCGAGTCCGACCTGCAGCGGCACAAGGAACTCGAGGGGCTCCTGCGGACGACCCTCGTCTCGGCGGAGCGCTCTGCGCAGGACCTGCGAGACCACGCGCGGCGCGATGCCGACGGCATCATCGCCGAGGCGCATGCCGAGGCGCGGGCGGTCAGCCGGAGGGCTGCGGCCGAGCGAGAGCGTCTCGACGGTGAGCTGCGCCGGATCCGTGCCTTGCTCGCGTCGGCGCTCGAGACCGTCGACGAGGCGACCACGGATCGGCGCGTGGCCGTCGGCGAGTCGACCGGAGAGATTCGCCGACTGATCTCGTAATCCGATTCATCTCATAACCTGGCGGGGTGCCGCACACTCGCCTGCGCTTGCGAGTCCAGCCGGGCGCCAGGAGCACCGGCGTCGTCGGGAGGCACGGTGACGCCTGGAAGGTGCGCGTCACGGCTCCTCCGGAGCGCGGGCACGCCACCGAGGCAGTGCTTGCGCTTCTCGCGGATACTCTGGGTTGTGCGCGCGGCGACGTCACGCTGGTCTCGGGCGGCGCGTCACGCGACAAGATCGTCGAGGTGGCGGGGATCCCGCCGGAGGAGACAGAGCGGCGCCTCGAAGCAGCGGGTGGTGGGGTGTCGGTAGAAAGGACAACAACAGGATGAGCATCGACACCGAGCACTTCCGCGGAACGCTCCTCGAGCGGCGTGAGCGGCTCCAGGCGACGATCCGGAATCACGACATCGGCGGCTCGTCGCTCCTCGACGACACCGGAGAGCTGCTGTCGTCGAGCGCCGACAACCATCTCGCAGACACCGCGAGCGCGACGTTCGACCGCGAGCTCGACGAAGGGCTCGAGGAGGACGCCGAGCGGCAGCTGCGCGACGTCGAAGCCGCTTTGGCGCGGATCGACGACGGCAGCTACGGGAAGTGCACCGCCTGCGGGAAGGAGATTCCCGCGGAGCGGCTCGAGGCGGTGCCGTGGGCGACGCTGTGCATCGACGACGCGAGGAAGCAGGGGCGTTGAGCGAGCCGGCACGCCGCGAGTCTCCACCCGTGCTCGACGTCCGCATCGGATCGTCGACGAATGCGCTGCGGCCGATCTCCGCCGCGCAGCGGTCGCTTGCGGCCGGCCCGCGGCAGTGGATCGGCTTCGGCGCGATCGCCCTCGCCGCGATTGCCGCGGACCAGCTGACGAAGCAGATCGTCTCGAGCGCGCTCGCCCTAGGCGAAGACGTGCACATCGTCGGCCCGCTCTCGATCCACCATGTCCAGAACTCGGGCATCGCCTTCGGCCTCTTCTCCGACGCGACGTCGATCGTGATCGCCCTGACGGCGGTCGCGGTGACGTGGATGCTCGTGTTCTTCGCCCGCTCCGGCCGGCGGCATCCGATCCTGCCCGTGGCGCTCGGCTTCGTGCTCGGCGGCAGCATCTCGAACCTGCTCGACCGGGTCCGGCTCGGTCACGTCACGGACTTCCTCGACGTCCGCTTCTGGCCGGCGTTCAACCTCGCCGACTCCTTCATCGTCGTCGGGGTCGCGATCCTGTTCGCGGCGCTCGCCGCGGCAGACCGCCGCACGCACCGGCCGACGCTTGGCCACTCTCCGCTTCAGCGTCTCTGAGCCCGGACGGCTCGACCGCGCGCTGGCGGCGCGCGGTGAGATCGGCTCGCGCTCGCTCGCGGAGCGCCTCGTCGCGGACGGCGCGGTCCTCGTCGATGGACGGCCGCGGCCGAAGAGCCACCGGCTCGAGGGCGGGGAGGAGGTCGTGGTCGAGCTCCCCGCCGAGCCCGGGCCGCTGCAGCCGGAGCCGATGGACCTCCCGATCGCCTGGGAGGACGAGCACCTGCTCGTCGTCGACAAGCCCGCCGGCATCGTCGTGCATCCGGCCGGCGGTCACGACAGCGGCACGCTCGTCCACGGGCTCCTCGCGCTGGACGCCGCCGGCGGCGACGACGACCGGCCCGGGATCGTCCACCGGCTCGACCGCGACACCTCGGGGCTGCTCGTCGTCGCCCGCTCCGAGGAGGCGCACGCACGGCTGCAGGAGCTGATCCGGCGTCGCGAGCTCGACCGGCGCTACCTGGCCCTCGTCAGGGGCGCGCCGAAGTCCCGGACGGGGCGGATCGAGGCGGCGATCGGCCGCGACCGCTTCGACCGCACGCGCCACTCCCTCGACACCGCCACCCCGCGAGAGGCGGTCACCCACTTCGAGACGCTCGAGCTGCTGCCGGAGCACGCGCTGCTCGAGGTCCGGCTCGAGACCGGCCGCACGCACCAGATCCGCGTCCACCTCGAGGCGATCGAGCTGCCGGTCGCAGGCGACCCTGTGTACGGCGTCGCGGGCGATCTCGGGCTCGAGCGGCAGTTCCTGCACGCGGCGAGGCTCGCGTTCCAGCATCCGCTGACCGGCGAGCAGGTCGACGTCGAGTCGCCGCTCCCGGACGATCTCGCCGCCGCCCTCGAGCTCGCGCGCTCCAAGTAACAGTCTGTTGCAAAGTCCTCGGCTACACTGCCGGCGTCCCATTCCCGACCCGGCGACCAGGACGGGAGGGGGTGCTGAGCTCTGAGCTCGGTTCCGCCCGCGCCCCGCCGGTGCAGTGCAATCAACCATGAAAGGGGCCAATCCCTTGGCAGTTGTCTCCATGCGAGAGCTTTTGGAGGCCGGAGTCCACTTCGGCCACCAGACCCGCCGCTGGAACCCGAAGATGAAGCGGTTCATCTTCACCGAGCGCGGCGGCATCTACATCATCGACCTCCAGCAGACCTCCGAGCTGCTCCAGGAGGCCTACGACTTCGCGCGCAACATCGCCGAGCGCGGCGGCACGATCCTCTTCGTCGGCACGAAGAAGCAGGCGCAGGACGCCGTCGCGAGCGAGGCTGCGCGGGTCGGCATGCCGTACGTCAGCAATCGCTGGCTTGGCGGCCTGCTGACCAACTGGAAGACCATCAGTGACCGGATCGCACACCTGCACGAGCTGCGCCGCCTCAAGACCGAGGGCCAGCTCGACCTGCTGCCGGCGAAGGAGCGTATGGCGATGGTCGCCGAGCTCGAGAAGCTCGAGGCCAACCTCGGCGGAGTCGCCGACTTGCGCCGCCAGCCGGACGCGATCTTCATCGTCGACCTGCGCAAGGAGCAGCTCGCGGTGCGCGAGGCGCGGCGGCTCGGCATGCCGATCCTGGCGCTCGTCGACACGAACTGCGACCCCGACGAGGCCGACTACGTCATCCCCGGCAACGACGACGCGATCCGCTCCTGCAGCCTGATAGTGCGCGCGATCGCCGACGGGATCGACGCGGGCCAGAAGAAGGTGAGCGAGCGCGACTTCGCGGCCGCCGCCGCCTCGGCGAACGGCAACGGCGACGGCGAGCCCGCCGCCGAGGAGCCGGCCCCCGAGCAGCCGGCAGCCGCCGAGTCGGCCACGGAGGCGACGCCGGCGGAGGACGAGCCGCTCACCGCTGCCGCCGCCGAAGCGGGCGAGCCCGCCGTCGAGGCCGAGCAGCCGACCGAGATCACCGGCGAGGCCTCCGCGGCCGAGCCGAACGCCATTACCAGCGAGGGAGAAGACACGTGACCACGACGATCTCCGCAGACCTCGTCAAGCAGCTCCGGGACCTCACCGGCGCCGGGATGATGGAGTGCAAGCGCGCGCTCCAGGAGACCGACGGCGACATCGAGGCCGCCAGGACGCTGCTCCGCGAGCGCGGCATCGCCCAGGCCGGCAAGCGCGCGGACCGCGCGACGAGCGAGGGCATGGTGGGCTACATCCAGGACGACAGCCACGTGACGATGGTCGCGGTCGGCTGCGAGACGGAGCCCGTCTCGAACAACGAGGAGTTCGCCGAGTGGGCGAAGAAGGTGCTCCTCGCCGTCGACGCCCGCGGGCCGGAGGCCGTCGCCGAGCTCGAGAACGAGCGTGTCGAGCTGATCGCCAAGCTCGGCGAGAACATCCTCGTCACGGGCGCGGAGCGGTACGAGGCCGGCGACGGGGAGGTCCTGGGCGCGTACACGCACCCGCCCGCGAACAAGATCGGCGTCGTCGTGAAGCTCGAGGGCGGCACGCCCGAGCTCGCGCGTCAGCTCGCGATGCACATCTCCTTCGCGGCGCCGGCGTGGACGACGAAGGACGACGCCCCGGCGGATGAGGTCGCGGCGGAGCGGCAGATCTACCTGAACTCCGACGAGCTCGAGGGCAAGCCGGAGCAGGCGAAGGAGAAGATCGTCGAGGGCATGCTGGCGAAGCGGTTCTTCGCGGCTCAGCCCGGCGGCGCGCTGACGGAGCAGCCCTGGATCCACGACTCGTCGCAGACGGTGGGCCAGGCGCTCGAGCAGGCGGGCGCGACCGTGGTGGCGTTCAAGCGGCTGACTGTCGCAGAATAGGCCCGTGTCAACGAGGCCAGGGCCAGTCCAGGCGGGCGAGAGGGCGGAGCATGCGCTGCGCGACGCGGCGCCCGCCTTCCGCCGCGTCCTGCTGAAGCTCTCCGGCGAGGCGCTGATGGGCCGGCGCGAGTACGGGTCGATCCGAAGACGGTCGAGGCGATCGCGACGGAGATCGTCGCCGTGCAGCGCGAGGGCCTGGAGCTCGCGATCGTCGTCGGAGGCGGCAACATCTACCGAGGCCTCGCCGCTGCGGCGGACGGGATGGACCGCGCGACCGGCGACTACGCCGGCATGCTCGCGACGGTCCTGAACGCGATCACGCTGCAGGACGCGCTGGAGCGCCTCGGCGCGGTCACGCGCGTGCTCTCGGCGCTCGAGGTCTCGGAGGTCGCGGAGCCGTACATCCGGCGCCGCGCGATGCGGCATCTCGAGAAGGGCCGCGTCGTCATCTTCGCCGGCGGCACGGGCAACCCGTTCTTCACCACCGACACCGCCGCCGCGCTGCGGGCGCTCGAGATCGGCGCGGAGGCGATCCTGATGGGCAAGAGCGGCACGAAGGGCGTCTACGACGGGGATCCGCAGCTCGACCCGCGGGCGACCTTCCTGCCGGAGCTGACCCACCTCGAGGCGATCGAGCGCGGCCTGCGCGTGATGGACACCACCGCCCTGTCCCTCTGCATGGAGAATGACGTGCCGATCTACGTCTTCGAGCTCGCGGCGGGCAACATCCTGCGCGTCGTCTCCGGCGAGCGGGTCGGGACGATCATCTCCACCCCCACGAACGGAGGAACGTGATGCCGACGATCGAGGAGTTCCTCCAGGACGCGACCCGCCGCATGGACAAGTCGATCGAGACGACGCGCGGTGAGTTCAACAGCGTGCGCACCGGGAGAGCCTCGACGGCGCTGCTCGACCGCATCACGATCGACTACTACGGGACGCCGACGCCGCTGAAGAACATGGCGACGATCGGAGCGCCGGAGCCGCGGATGCTCACGGTGCAGCCGTTCGACCCGACGCAGATCCGGGCGATCGAGAAGGCGGTGCAGGAGTCGGACCTCGGCCTCACGCCGTCGAACGACGGCAAGCTGATCCGCCTACCGATCCCGCAGCTGACGGAGGAGCGCCGCAAGGAGCTCGTCAAGGTCGTCCGGCGTTACGGGGAAGACGGCAAGGTCGCGATCCGCAACGTCCGCCGAGATGTGATGCGCCATCTCGAGGAGCTCGTCAAGAACGGCGAGGTCGGGGACGACGAGGAGCGCCGCGGCGAGACGCAGGTGCAGAAGCTGACGGACGAGCACACGAAGACGATCGACGACCTGATGAAGCACAAAGAGGCCGAGATCATGGAAGTTTGACTCGCTTCGCGAGCCAAACTTCTAGATGGTCGAGCGTGTGAGTGCGTCTCCTAACCTCGATTCGCGCGAAGCGGGAATCGAGGCGGCTCGTAGCGTCGCCATCATCCTCGACGGCAACGCTCGCTGGGCCGAGGCCCGGGGGCTGCCCGTCTCGGAAGGCCACCGCGAGGGGACCCGCGCAGTCAGGCGGACGGTCGAGGCGGCAATCGCGCTCGGCGTTCGCTCGCTCGCCGTCTACGCCTTCTCGACCGAGAACTGGACCCGGCCGCCGGAAGAGGTCACCGACCTCATGGAGATCTTCGGCGAGACGATCGAGCGCGAGCTTCCCGAGCTCGCCGAGCAGGGCGTGCGCTCGCGCTTCATCGGCCGGCGCGATCGCGTGCCATCCTCTCTGCGCGAGCAGATGGAGCGGCTGGAGCGCGAGACCGAGGCGAACGACACGCTCCTGCTCTGGATCGCCTTCGACTACGGCGGCCGCGAGGAGCTGGTGCGGGCGGCGCGGCAACTCGTCGAGGACGGGGTTCCGGCCGACCAGATCGACGAGGCAGCGATCTCGTCGCGGCTCTATGCGCCGGATCTTCCCGACCCCGACCTGCTGATCCGCACGTCGGGGGAACTGCGGCTGTCGAACTTCTTCCTCTGGCAGCTCGCCTACGCCGAGCTCGTCTTCGTCGACACCCTCTGGCCGGACTTCGGCGAGGCCGACCTCCGCAGCGCGCTCGGCGAGTACGCGAGCCGCCGGCGGCGGTTCGGCGGCCGATGAGCGTCCCAGGCCGGCGCCCGTGAGCCAGCTCGTCTCCCGCGTCCTCGTGGCGCTCGTCCTGCTCCCGCTCGTCCTCTGGCTGGTGTACCTCGGCGGCTGGCCGCTCTTTGCCCTGGCGCTCGTGGTGGCGCTGATCGCCCTGCACGAGCTCTACGTCATGGCGCGGAGCCTGCGGCCGCTGGTGCTCGCCGGCTACGCGGGGGCGACCGCAACGCTCCTCGGCGCCCAGCTCGGTGGGCCACCGTGGCTGCTCGGTGGGCTGATGCTGACACTGCTCCTCGCGTTCCTCCTCTACGGGGTCGCCGAGACGAGGCAGTCTGCGACGATCACGATCGGGACGACGCTGCTGGGCGTCGCCTGGGTCGCCGCGGGCCTCGGGCACCTGCTCCTGCTGCGCGACCTGCCCGAGCACGGCAGGCTCGCGATCTTCACCGTGCTCGTGGCCGTCTTCGCCGACGACACCGCGGCCTACTTCGTCGGCAGGCTCATCGGCCGGCACAAGCTGGCGCCCGCGATCTCGCCCGGGAAGACGTGGGAGGGGTTCATCGCCGGCACGCTCGTCGCCGTCGCGGTGGCCTTCTTCGCCTTCTACGACCAGGACTTCCTCACGATCCCGGAGTCGCTCGTGCTCGGAGGAGCCGTCGCCCTCGCTGGGGCCTCCGGCGACCTCTTCGAGTCGGCGATCAAGCGGGATCTGAAGGTGAAGGACTCCGGGCGGCTGCTCGGCGGGCACGGCGGCATGCTCGACCGCATCGACGCACACCTGTTCGCCGGCGTTGCCGCGTTCTACGTCGTTTTGGCATTCGGATACGGCTGACCGGTTCCGCTCCCTACAATTCCGGCGTGAAGCGAGTCGCGCTGCTGGGCGCAACAGGGTCGATCGGCACGCAGGCGATCGCAGTCATCGAGCGGCATCCGGAGCTCGAGCTCTGCGCGCTCGCGTCCGGCACCTCGGCTCTCTCCGAGCTCGCCGCCGCGCAGGGCGTCGCGCACGTGCAGACTGGGGGCGACCTCACCGACCTGCTCGAGGCGTCCGAGCCGGACATCGTCCTGAACGCCGTCGTCGGCTTCGCCGGCGTCGGGGCCACGCTGTGGGCGCTCGAGCGCGGCGTCACGCTCGCGCTCGCGAACAAGGAGAGCCTCGTCGCCGCGGGAGAGCTCGTGCTCCTCGCGCAAGAGCGGGGAGGAGGGCTGCTGCTGCCGGTCGACTCGGAGCACAGCGCCGTCTTCCAGTTCCTCGAGGGCCGCCCGCGCGACACCGTCGACTCGATCGTCCTCACCGCCTCGGGCGGGCCGTTCCGCGGCCGCTCCCGCGAAGAGCTCGAGGACGTGACCGTCGAGGAGGCGCTCGCGCACCCGACCTGGAACATGGGGCCGAAGATCACGATCGACTCGGCGACCCTCGCGAACAAGGGGCTCGAGCTGATCGAGGCGCACCACCTGTTCCGCCTCCCGTACGAGCGGATCGCCGTCGTCCTGCATCCGACTTCGATCGTGCATGCTCTCGTGCGGTTCCGCGACGGTGCGGCGTTCGCCCATCTCGGCTATCCCGACATGACGGTCCCGATCTCCTACGCGCTCGGCTACCCGGACCGGCCCGCAACGGACGTTCCGCCGCTCGACCTCGCCTCCGGCCTCTCGCTCGAGTTCTGCGTGCCGGACCACGAGACGTTCCCGCTGCTCTCGCTCGCGCGCCACGCCGGCGAGCTCGGCGGCACCTACCCGTGCGTCTTCAACGCCGCGAACGAGGTCGCCGTCGAGGCGTTCCTCGACGGCCGGCTGCCGTTCCTCGGGATCTCCGACGTCGTCGAGGAGGCGCTCGCCGCCGCCGACGGCGGGGCGGCCCGAGACCTCGACGACCTCGTGGGGGCCGACGCGGAGGCACGGCGCCTCGCGTCGAGAGGCACGGCGGTCACGTGAGCATCTTCGTCTCGATCCTCGGCCTCGGCCTGCTCATCCTGATCCACGAGGCGGGTCACTTCTTCGTCGCGCGCGGCGTCGGCATGAACCCGCGCAAGTTCTACATCGGGTTCCCGCCGGCGCTCGTGAAACGGCGCCGGAACGGGATCGAGTACGGCATCGGCACGATCCCGCTCGGCGGCTACGTGAAGATCCCGGGCATGCACCGCCCGGCGGCGGGCGACCTCGACATGTACTTCGGCCGGGCCGTCGCTGAGCAGCCGACGCTGACCTCGGCGGTCGAGGCGCTGCGACGCAAGCTGAGCGCCAGCGACTATGCAGGTGCCCGCTCCACGCTCCCGGAGGTCGCAGAGGGGATCGAGGTCGCAGAGCTCTCCCCGGCCGCCCGTAGCTCTGCCGACCGCGGGCTGACCGAGATCGGCGACTCGCTCGGCCCGGACGCGTACTGGCGGGCCCGGACGTGGAAACGCGTCGCGGTCATCTTCGCCGGTCCCGGCGCGAATCTCCTGCTCGCGATCGTGCTGTTCGCCGCGCTCTACATGGCCGGCGGCGGCAAGGCCACGACGACCGTGGACAGCGTCGTGGCGGACATGCCCGCCGCGGTGGTCGGCCTCCAGCCCGGCGACAGGATCGTCGCCATCGGTGGGCATTCGGTCGAGCCGGACGAGATCGCGGAGATCATCTCCTCGTCTGACGGCAAGCCGCTCACGCTGATCGTCGAGCGCGACGGACAGGCGATGGCGCTCGGGCCGATCAAGGCGGAGCAGACCGACGGCGCCTACCGGCTCGGGTTCGTCCTGAGCGGACGAGGGCTCGGCGTGGGCGAGTCGGTGTGGGAGGCGATCCGGACGACGGGCATCGTTACGAGGGAGATCGGCGCCTCGCTCGGCCGTCTCGTCACCGGAGACGGGCGCGACGAGATCTCCAGCCCGGTCGGCATCGTCCAGGTCTCCTCGGAGCAGGTCGACCGCGGCACGACAAACTACCTCTGGGTCCTCGGCCTGATCAGTCTGTCGCTCGCCCTGCTGAACCTGCTGCCGCTGCTGCCGCTCGACGGCGGCCACATCCTGTTCTCGCTCATCGAGGGGATCCGGGGCAAGGCTGTCGCCCGGGAGGTCTACGAACGGGCCTCCGCGCTCGGCCTCGCGGTCGTCCTGTTGCTCTTCTTCATCGGCCTCTCGAACGACATCGGCCGGCTCGGCAACTAGACCGACGCGCGGCGCTACGCTTCCCCCGATGGCCTCGCGCGTCCAGATCAAGGTCGGCGGCGTCGCGATCGGCGGCGGCGCGCCCGTGGTCGTGCAGTCGATGACGCTGACGCCGACGCGCGACGTCGAGGCGACGACGGCCCAGATCGCCGCCCTCGCGTCGGCCGGCTGCGAGATCGTCCGCTGCGCCGTGCCCAAGACGGAGGACGCCGAGGCGCTGAAGCGC
This sequence comes from uncultured Gaiellaceae bacterium, assembly GCA_963791905.1. GTDB lineage: Bacteria > Actinomycetota > Thermoleophilia > Gaiellales > Gaiellaceae > Gaiellasilicea. The sequence continues at coordinate 235,901 of CAWBTX010000007.1, read as the reverse complement.
ATCGTCCGTCTCTCGCCGCTGCCGGTGATCGCGGACATCCACTTCAACGCCTCGCTTGCCCTGAAGGCGATCGACGCCGGCGTGGCGGCTGTCCGGATCAACCCAGGCAACATCGGTGGCCCTGACAAGGTCGTCCAGGTCGTGGAGGCAGCGAAAGAGGCCGGCATCCCGATGCGGATCGGCGCCAACTCCGGCTCGCTGCCGAAGCACCTGCACGCGCTCGCCCAGGAGGATCAGGCCGAGGCTCTTGTCGCAGCCGCTCTGGAGGAGGTCGAGCTGCTCGAGCGGCTCGACTACCGCGACTTCAAGATCTCCGTCAAGTCGACGCACGTGCCGACGATGATCCGCGCCTACCGAATGCTGTCGGCCAAGGTGCCGTACCCGCTCCACCTCGGCGTGACCGAGGCGGGGACGCCGTTCTCCGGCTCGATCAAGAGCGCCGTCGGCATGGGAGCGCTGCTCGCGGACGGCATCGGGGACACGCTGCGCGTCTCGCTGACCGCCGATCCCGTCAAGGAGGTCGAGACGGCGTGGGAGATCCTGAAGGCGCTCGGTCTGCGGGAGCGCGGCCCGGTGATGATCTCCTGCCCGAGCTGCGGGCGCGACAACGTCGGCGTCGAGAAGCTTGCGGTCGTCGTCGAGGAGCGGCTGCGGGACTACAGCGAGGCGTTCGAGGTCGCCGTCATGGGCTGCGCGGTCAACGGGCCGGGGGAGGCGGGCGACGCCGACTTCGGCATCGCCGGCGGCCGCGACGTCGGCTTCATCTACGCGCACGGCCGTGTGCTGAACAAGGTCTCGTCGGACATCCTGATCGACGAGCTCTTCTACGAGATCGATCGCTGGATCGAGGGCGGGATGCAGCGCCCGAAGCGGCTGAAGATGGCAAAGCCGGCCGCTCTCGCGATGGCTGAAGCGTCGCTCATCCCCCTCGACTGATTCATTTGCAGCGGGCCGGATCCAGAGGATCCGGCTACGGCATCCGCTCGCGCGGATGCCTTCCGCGCGAACATCCCTGAAGTTGTGCGCACCGATCCGCGGCCTTTCGTCCGCGGTAACGCGGCAGGTGTGGTTTCACTAACCTCTCGCGAATGATCGCGCGAGCGTCACGCCTGTTCCTGCCGACCCTGCGGAACGCACCTGCCGACGCGGAGGCGATCTCGCACAAGCTGCTCGTCCGCGGCGGCTACATCCGGCAGATGAGCGCCGGCCTTTGGACGTACCTGCCGCTGGGCTGGAAGGTGCACCAAAACGTTGTCCGGATCGTGCGCGAGGAGATGAACGCGATCGGCTGTCAGGAGATGTTGGCACCCGTGCTGACGCCCGCGGAGCTGTGGGAGCAGACCGGCCGCTACGGCATCACCGAGCTCTTCAAGCTCGAGGACCGCGCCGGCCGCCGCTTCGTGCTCCCGTTGACCCACGAGGAGTCGTTCACCTTCCACGCGCGCGAGCTGCAGAGCTACCGGCAGCTGCCGCAGATGCTCTACCACTTCCAGACCAAGGGCCGCGACGAACCCCGCCCACGCGGCGCCCTCCTCCGCGTGCGTGAGTTCGTGATGAAGGACGCCTACTCGTTCGACGTCGACGACGAGGGACTCGCACGCAGCTTCGAGCTCCAGCGCGGCGCCTACCATCGCATCTTCGACCGCTGCGGGCTGGAGGTCTACGAGGTGGAGGCGGAGTCCGGGATGATGGGGGGCAAGGAATCCCGGGACTTCCTCTGCCCGTCTGGATCTGGCGAAAACACGCTCGTCCGCTGTGAGCGCGGCGACTACGCCGCCGACCAAGAGATCGCCAGCGGCGTGCCGCGGCCGGCCGCGTTCCCCGAGCGCCTCGACGCTCCCGAGGAGATCGCGACGCCGGGGATCACGACGATCGAAGCGCTTGCGGAGCTGCTCGGAATTGATCCGGCCGCGACCTCGAAGGCGATGCCGGTGACGCTCGCGGACGGCACCGTCGTGCTCGCGCTGGTCCGCGGCGACGACCGCCTCAGCGAGGAGAAGCTCGGCCACGCCGTGGGGGAGAGCCGCCCGGCGACGGAGGACGAGATCCGTTCCGCCTTCGGCGCCGATCCCGGTTCGCTCGGCCCGGTCGGCTTCTCGGGCGTGATCGTCGCCGACGAGGCGCTCCGCACCGGGCAGTTCGTCGCGGGCGCGAATCGAACCGGCTTCCACCTGCGCGGCGTCGAGCACGGACGCGACTTCACCGCGCGGTTCGCCGACCTGCGCGAGGCAAGCGAGGGCGACTCGTGTCCGCACTGCGGCGGCGCGCTTCGCTTCCAGACCGCGATCGAGGTCGGGCATATCTTCAAGCTCGGTACGTTTTACTCAGTGCCGCTCGACGCCACGGTCCTCGACGAGGACGGCGCCGAGCGGCCGATCGTGATGGGGAGCTACGGCATCGGCCCGGGGCGGGTCGTGGCGGCGGCCGTCGAGCAGGGCGGGAGCGAGGAGTCGATCGTCTGGACGGCGGAGCTCGCGCCCTACGACGCCGAGGTCGTCTCGCTCGATGCAGGCGACGCCGCCATCCTCGCGAAGGCCGAGGACGCCGCCGAGGCGCTCGCGTCCGAGGGACTTTCGGTGCTCCTCGACGACCGCGACCAGCGCCCCGGTGAGAAGTTCGCCGACGCCGACCTCTTCGGCGCCCCGACCCGCGTGATCGTCGGCAAGAAGACTCTCGCCGACGACGCCGTCGACGTTCGCCTCAGGGCGACCGGGGAGGAGGAGCGGATCGGGCGTTTAGACGCCGCAAAATGGGTAGTCGAACGTCGATGACGCGGCGGCGCAAGTACAGCGAGGATCCCTTCGGCCCCACGATCGAGCGGCTGATGACCGACACGGGGCTGACCTACCGCGGCCTCGCGGCCAAGACCGAGCTCTCGGCCGGCTACCTCAACCATCTCGTGCACGGCAACCGGCCGGTGCCCTCGAAGGAGGTCGTCGAACGTCTCGCCGGTGCGCTCGACGTCGAGCCGGAGCACTTCCGCGAGTACCGCCTGCGCGTGATCACCGACAGGCTCGAGACGATGCCGGACATGATCGACCGCCTGTACAAGCGGCTCAGCGTCTGACGCACCGGACTGCACGCGAGGCGCCCGACGCCGTTCGGGCGCGCTCGCGTGCGAGCTGCCGCAGACTAGGGGGTGATTGTCAGCGGCAGAGCCGGCAGCTGGCCGCGGATCTCGCCGGCCGCGTTGCTCCGAGTATGGACGTTGACGTAGGCACGGCCGGCCTCGAGCGCCGTCAGCGTGGCCGCGTTCGGCGTGGCGGTGCCACGGACGCCGCTGCGGCACGGGCCGCAGAGCGGAATCGCGACGGGTCCCGCTGCGCCGCGGCGGCCGATGTGGATGTGCGCGGCGACGGCCCGGCCGGTCAGCCGCCTGAACGTCAGGCGCCAGGCGATGGTGCTGGCTGAGTCCGCCTTGGTTGCGGTCAGGGTGAACGACCCGGCCGCCCTGGAGACGGCGCCCTTCGGCTTCGGCACCTCCTGGCGGGAGTTGAGGGCGGCCGTGACTGCGGCCACCGTGCCGAGCTGAGCCCGGATCTCTCCCGGCCCGTTCGTGCCGGTGTGGACGTTGACGTACGTCCCGCCGGCCTGAATCGCGCTCAGAAGCGTCTGGTCGACGTCAGCGCTCCCGGTCTGGCCGCTCTCGCACGGCCCGCAGAGCGGCACCGACACGGGCCCCGGGGTACCGCGCGCGGCGGTGTGAATGTGTGCCGCGGTCGCAGGCCCGGTGAGGCCGCTGAAGGTCAGTGTCCAGTTCAACGTGGCGCCGGTCGCGGTCTTCGTCGCCGTAGCGGTAAAGACGCCCCGCGCGTTCGCCACCTCGCCGCGCGGCGCCGGCGTCTCCTCGCCGGACGTCATCGCGGCGCTGAGCCGAATGGTGTTGGCGGAGGTGCTTGCGCCGGCAACGGCGCCCAAACCGACGAGCACGAGCACACCGGCGCCCGCGGCCGCGGCTAGTGAGATCCACCTCAATGTCATCCCTCCCCGGACGGATTCCACAGGTCTCCCGGACCTACGCGGTCACGCTCGCGGCGGTTTGTCGAGAGCGGCAACGCACGCAACCAAGCCGAAAAGAGCCGAGAGCTATACTCCGACCCTCACGGGGCGTGGCGCAGCCTGGTTAGCGCGCTAGTCTGGGGGACTAGAGGTCCCGAGTTCAAATCTCGGCGCCCCGACTGAGAAAGCCCCGGAAACGGGGCTTTCGGTTCTCGGAGCTGGCGAGGAGCGGCCGCGTTCTAGGAGAATTCTAGGATCCGCGCCGTGACTGAGCAGACGTCCCGGCGATGAACACGAATCGCGTCGTATGCTCCCCGTGGATCCACGGATGGCCGGGAGAGAACGGACGGAACCTGGCCGCCTCTCCGGGTGGATTGCTCACGCATGTCTCGATGCAGACAGGCAGTTCAGCCCAGCCGGCTCGCGCGAGACCCTCCCTGCCGCACCCTCAAGTTCCGAAGCATTGTCGCAACCGCGGCTATGCGCCTGGCGGGATCGAACCCGCGAAAGATTCCAACCGGCCGACCGTCGGCCGTCAGGCGGACGTTTCCGACTCACTCCGTCCGAGTGCGAGGTCGATTGCGTCCTCGAGCGGCAACGCGGCCCCTGCCGCAACCTCGGACGCAAGCTGCTCGGGCCCGAGCGCAGCCTCGAGCGTCGTCAGCGTTTGCCGCTCGAGCGCGTCGAGCGCATCGTCGCTGGCGGCACCGAGACGCGAATCCAGCTCCTTCACTTGGCCGAGTAGACGAGCGCCCGCGCGCGCGTCGCCCGTCTTAGCTTCCAACGCGGCGATGCCGAACAGCGCGTGAACCTGGGCCTCGACGAGCCCGATCTCGGTCGCGGCCTCCAGCCCGCGTCGGTAGTAGTCGCGTGCGCGGGCGAGGTCACCGAGGCCGTGGGTCGCCCAGCCGAGGTTGTTGTTCGCCCGCGCACGCCGGTCGACATCGCCGCGCGCCTCGCCGATCACCAGGCTCTCTTCGAAGAGCTCCGCGGCGCGCTCGTAGTCGCCCTCACCCGCGAGCAGGTTGCCGAGGTTGTTCAGCGCGATCGAGAACAACCACTGGTCACCCCCGCGACGCCCGATCGCCAACGACTCCTCGAGCAACGCGACCGCCCGGTCACGATCACCCCGCATCGACGCGACGATCGCGAGCAGGTGGATCGCCACCGAATACACATGCTCCTCATCCGCCGCCGTCTGCGAGATCTCGAGGATGCGGGAGGCCAGCCGCTCGCCTTCGTCGATGTCACCCTGCCACAGCGCGAGGATTGCGCCACCCCACAACGAGTTGACGAGCCGTTCCGGCTTGAGGCCGCCCCCGAGCGCGAGGGCTGCGGTCAGGGCGCGCCGGCCCTCGGTCCAGTGACCGCGTGTCTGCCAGTACATCCAGATCGCCCCCGACAGCCGCAGCGCACCGTCCGCGTCCCCGCTCGCCAACAGGTGCTCGAGGGACGCCCGCACGTTCGCGTGCTCCGCGTCGAGCCGGTCGAGCCACTCGCGAGCTCCGCGCGCGCGCAGCTCCGGGCGCGCGCGCTCACCGAGTGCGACGTAGAAGCCCGCATGCCGATCCCGAAGCACGCCGGCGTCCGCGAGCTGGTCGAGCTGTTCGGACGCGAACTCGCGAATCGTCTCGAGCATCCAATAGCGGTCGCCGGTGCGGCGGAGCAGGCTCTTGTCGACCAGCGAGGCAATCGTGTCGACTTCGGCGCCGCAGATCTCCTCCGCTTCCTCCAGCGTGCAACTGCCGGCGAACACGGCCAGGCGGGCGAAGAGGTCCTGCTCTGCCGTCGTCAGGAGGTCGTGGCTCCAGGCGATCGTCGCGCGCAGCGTCCGCTGCCGCTCGGGTGCCGAGCGAGAGCCGCCCGCAAGCAGAGGCAGTCTCTGCTCGAGTCGTTCGAGCAAAGCCGACGGCGAGAGAGCCTTCACGCGCGCAGCGGCCAGCTCGATCGCGAGAGGCAGGCAGTCGAGGCGCGTGCAGATCTCGGCGACCTCGCCGTTTGCGTCGAAGTCGGAACTGACGGCCAGGGCACGTTGCACGAACAGATCGACCGCGTCCGGCTCTCGCAACGGATCGACGGCGACCTCCCACTCACCGTCGACGTGCAGCGGCTCGCGGCTCGTCACGAGCACCGTCAGGTGCGGACAGGATCCGATCGTCTCTGCGATCCCAGCGGCCGCTGCGAGCACATGCTCGAAGTTGTCCAGCACGAGCAACAGGCGCTGGTCGCCGACCGTTGCAGAGAGCGTGTCCTTCGACCCGAGCGCCTGGGTTGCGGTCGTCTCGACGAGTGCGGGATCGGCGAGCGAGGCGAGCGGGACCCACCACACCCCGCGGTCGTAGTCGTCGGCAGCCGAGGCGGCAGCTTGCAACGAGAGCCGCGTCTTGCCGCTGCCACCAGGGCCCGTCAGCGTCACCAGCCGGACGTCGGGCCGCCGCAGAAGCTCCGCGATCTGTTCGATCTCCCGCTCGCGGCCGAGGAACGGCGTCGCCGGAACCGGAAGGTTCGTGCGATAGAGGCTCTTCAGTGCGGGGAACTCATCGCTGCCGAACTGGAAGACGCGCTCGGGAGCACCGAGGTCCTTGAACCGATGCTCTCCGAGGTCGCTCAGCTCGACTGCGACCAAGGCCGCCGTCGCCGCCGAGACGAGCACCTGGCCGCCGTGCCCGGCGGCCGCGATGCGAGCGGCGCGATGGACATCGTGGCCGACATACCCTTCCTCTCCGAGCACGGGCGTGCCCGTGTGGACTCCGACGCGCACGCGGATCTGCCCGGTCGCGGCCAGGTGATCCGTGAACTCGGACGCGGCGTCGAGGGCACCCGGGGCGGTAGGGAAGGCGAAGAAGAAGGCGTCTCCCTGCGTGTCCACCTCGACGCCACCTCTTCGCAGACACGGCTCCCGGATCACCGCGCGGTGATCGGCGAGCGCATCCGCGTAGGCCTCTGCGCCGAGCTCGTTCAGGAGCGACGTCGAACCCTCAACGTCGGTGAAGACAAACGTGACGGTGCCGGTCGGAAGGTCGAACCGCACCCCCGGATCATCCGCCCATCCCGTTCGGCCAGCAAGCAGAGTCAGACGACAATCCCTAAGCCGAAACGAGCACCGAGACGAAAAACGATGAAGGGCTCTGACTAGCCCAGAACCCTTCGCATCGCCGTCCAGGTGGAGGCGGCGGGAATTGAACCCGCGCAACGTTCCCGCAGCACCGACCCGTCATGTCCGTTCCGGCCATCTTGTCGGCCGGCGCTCGACGCTCTAGCGTCCATGACGTGCCGGGTCGTGAGCAATGTCTCGCGCGCGAGTGGCGTTCGGCTCGCCACCCAGCCCGCATGAGCGGCGACCGAATCTTGACCTGTCGCTCTGAACGGGCCCCGTTCGTCGTAACTCTGGAGGACCACATCAAAGCCGGAAGGTTCGGGACATGATCACCGGAGTCCATGCAGTGATCTTCACGACGGATGCGGAGCAAGATCGCGCGTTCTTCCGAGACGTGCTCGAACTGCCGTTTGCGGACGCCGGCGAGGGCTGGCTGATCTTCGCTCTGCCGCCTGCTGAGCTGGCAGCCCATCCCGCGGACGAGGACGGCCGGCACGAGCTCCACCTCATGTGCGACGACGTCCATGCGACCGTCGCTGAGCTGCAGGCCAGAGGCGTCGACATCGCCCGGCCCGTCAAAGATGAGGGGTTCGGGCTCATGACGGCAATCCGGCTGCCGGGCGGCGGCGAGCTCGGACTGTACGAGCCGCGGCATCCCACACCAGCCCTGGTCCTTGAGGACGTGTCCGAATGAGCGTCTAACGCCGGCGGCCGCGCCGCAGAAGAATCACAGTGGGCCGGGAGGCGTGGCAAGCGCCTAGGCGTTCCGCTCGCCACACGGCCCGTTACTACGTGCAGGGACCGCAAGTTTGAGGCCGCTCGGCGGACGTACTGGTGACCGCCGCCGCGGCGGCCCGGCAGCGGTCCATGGCGACGGTGGCGCTCTCGTGGGGGCACGGTCGCGCCGCCGTCGCCTAGACCGACCGGGTGCCGCAGACGCTCGAGGCTCGCGTCAGCGCCGCTGTCGCGGCCCAGCTCGAGCAGCGCAACGGCCCGGTCGCCGAGCTCGTCCGCGAGGCCGTCGACGCCGACCTGCAACGCCTGGTCGCCTCGCTGCTCGAGGCCGAGCTCGAGGCCCGCGCCCGACCGTCTCCACGGTCCAAACGATCCCCCGTCGTCGGACCTATCCACGGGTCGGAAGACCTGCCGCGTGTGCAAGCTCGAGAAGCCCGCCGACGCGTTCGACCGTGGCCGGCGGCAGTGCAGGTCGGCCGCAAGCTCGATGATCTCTCTCGGCGCAGCCAGCGGATCGAACAGCAGCACCTGATCGCCGTTGTCGATCGCGTAGGACGAAACCACTCCCGCCTTACTCGGCGTCTCAGCGATCGCCGCAAGGCGCTGGCGAAGCGCCTCGTTCCCCGGCCCCGACCAGTCCGGGTGCGGTGCCTCCCAATGCCAAAGACCAGGCGCTTACTCACGCACGGCCGCATGCTAAGTCACATGGACGCAGTCGCCGACGCGGGGCCCGGGGCAGAGTTCGCGGACGCATCCGACCTCTCACAACAGAGTCTTTATCTCCGACTACCCTCCCAACCAACAGTCGGCTCGCCCAGCGGGCCGTCTTGTAGCCCGGCAGCAGTCGTTGAGCATCGGGCTCCCGATGCCGTAGCGCTGCGCTGTCACTCGCCGAGCAGCCGTCGAGCGCTTCATGACCCTCCGCAAAGATGTGGTCGTGGGATGGGAGGCACTCGGTCAGTGGGGTGACGACGTCGCCCGTATCGAACCGCTCACTGGCGGAGTGGGCGTCAACGAGGTGTGGAGCGTGCGCGTCGACGGGCAGCTCGCCGTCGGTCGGCTCGGCAGGCGCAGCGACGCCGACCTCTCGTGGGAGACCGAGCTGTTGCGACACCTCGACCGTGAAGGGATGACGGTGCCGGTGCCGATCCCGACCACCGACGGTCGGCCTTTCGCCGACGGTCTGGTCGTGATGACCTACGTGGAGGGCGGGCCGCCCGAAACGGAGGCCGATTGGCGTCGCGTCGCCGACACACTCCGCCAGCTGCACCGACTGACGCACGGCTGGCTCCAACGCCCGGGCTGGCGATCGTCGACCGACCTCCTGCATGCGGAAACCGGGACGAAGATCGACCTCGGCGCGATGCCGCCTGAGGGTGTCGTTCGATGCCGAGCGGCGTGGGCGCGGCTCACCGGACGAGAGCGGTGCGTCGTCCACGGCGACCCCAACCCGGACAACATCCGCATGACCGCGGATCGGGTCGCGCTGATCGACTGGGACGAATCGCACGTCGACGTCCCCGACCTCGACCTGGTGTTGCCACACAACGCCGCCGGTCTCGACGACGACACGCACGACCTTGCCGCGCAAGCATACGCCGCATGGGAAGCCGCCGCCTGCTGGGACCCCAGCGGGACCGACGAGTTCGCAGCCAAGCGGCTTGCCGAAGTTCGAGCGGTCTGAACAGCACTTGCCAATCGACAGAGCGCACCTAACGCTGCACGACGCGCACGTCGAGCGCGGATCGAAGTAACTCACCGCGCCGGGGGAACGGTCTCGCTCTGCGAAGGAGCAACGCGCCTCCGCCCAGCAACACTCGATGAGGCACGAACGCTGCCAAGTCCAAAGCACATGGGGATTCAAGGTCATCCAAGAGCTCGCCGAACATCGCTTCGTTGAAGCGCAGAAAGTCCATCGCTGACGACGCGGAACCTTCAACGCCTCACAGCCCGCGGCGCTCGGGGTGCATTCGCGAACACTGGCCGAGGTGACGACTCGCCTGCCCGGCTCCGCGTGGGCCGACGTTCTACGATCGTTTGTGTGGACGAGTTCGTTCCGCGCGACTTCTACGTCCCCCGGCGGCTTGAAACGTCGCAGTTCGTGCTCGAGCCGCTAGGCCCCGAGCACAACGACCAGGACTACGACGCGTGGACCTCGTCAATGGAGTACATCCGCGCAACACCCGGGTGGGCGGACAGCAGCTGGCCGCGGGAGATGACGCCGGACGAGAATCGGACAGACCTGCAGCGCCATGCCGACGACTTCCGCAACCGGACCGGGTTCACGTACACGGTGCTCGATGCGCCGAGCCGCGACGTGATCGGGTGCGTCTACATCTACCCGCTGCCCGACAGCGACTACGACGCGCGTGTGCTCTCCTGGGTACGGGCAAGCCACGCGCGGCTGGACGTTCCGCTCTGGCGCGCCGTGAGCGAGTGGCTCGCGTCCGACTGGCCGTTCGGCAGCGTCGAGTACGACGCGCGCACGTAGGCGCCCGCAGGCAGCTGTGCAGGTCGACCCGGATCAGGGGACACTTGCGAACACTCGCGCACGCCAGGCCGCCACTCCCTAAGTAGCGTGGAACTAATAGGCCAGAACACACTCGCCGTAGCAGTGCGGTGGGCCAGCGTTCACGGTCCCGTGACGACCCAGGTGCCGCGCGTCAGGATGTGATGGTGCTTGTCGTCGTCAGCGGTCAAATCGCAAGTGGCAAGTCGACGGTTGCGTGTGGAGTCGCTCGTGAGCTTCAGCGAGATGGGACGAGCACTGCCGTGATCGATCTCGACGTGATCTACGAGATGCTCGACCCCGCGCGCGGCCCCAAGGCGAACCAAGCCAAATGGACGCACGCTCGCCAGCTAGCCGCACAAATCGCCGGCGTTCTCCTGGCAGAAGGCGTGCTGGTCGTTGTCGAAGGTGAGTTCTTGACATCTCAACAACGCACCGTGTTCACCAATGCACTACCGCCGGTGACCGCGCCGCGGATCGTCACGCTCCGGGTGCCGTTCGAGGTGGCGCTGGAGCGCGCGAATGCAGATCCGAGTCGGGGACTTTCGCGCGATCCGACCTTCCTCGCGAGTCACTACGAGACGACCGCGGAAGCGATGGGCAGCATTCCCTCCTCAGACCTGACGTTGGACACCAGCGCAATCGGCGTGGAGGAGGCAGCGCGACAAGTCACGGAATGGCTTGGTCACGCAACGTGAACCTCAGCTGGGCCAGCGTGCTCTCGCCTGACATCGCTCGGATGACCTGCCGCGCTGAGTAGCGTGGATCAATAGGGCAAAACGGTGCCCTCGGCGCGACGAGCTGGATCTACGCTTTGAGGAGCGCTTGATGATCCGGACGGGCTCCATCGATCACATTCACCTCCACGTCGATGATGTCGAGCGCGCTGCCCGCTTCTACGGCGACGTGTTCGGTGCTCGCGAGGCGTTTCGCGTCGCCGACCAGCTGATCTTCGTTTCTCTTCCCGCTGGTGGTGTAGTTGCGCTCGACGCTCGTTCTGAGGGAGAGCGGAATCCGCCGCATGTTGGCATCAGCCTTGCCGAGGGAGAAGATCTGGACACGGCGGTTGTCGAAGTCGAGCGCGCCGGCGGGACGCTTGCTGAACGCGGCGAGCACGCACCCGGCGTTTCGTACCTGTACATCGCTGACCCGGACGGGAATGTGATCGAGCTTTAACCGTTCGCGCTCTGTCGCTGCACCGGGGCATGGGAACATATGTTCGGTGTTACGGCCCAGCCATCACCCCAGTGAGATTCAGGCGCGCGATCGACGCGCGGTCCGTCCTGCTCGCCGAGCTCACCGCCCGCGAATGCGGAACCCTGTGGCCGATGCCCTCGAAGTCGCTGCCGATCGTGATCGCGGGCACCGTGATGGTCCTGAGCGTAACCTGCTTCGGTCGGCCCGGTGGTGTTTAGCTCGCGACGCGATCGCGCTTGATCGCCTCGCCGAGCAGCTCGAAGTCGGCGTCGGTCGTCGTCTCGCCCAGGAAGACGGAGAAGCCGGTCATTCCAGCCTGTGCCAGCCGCCAGGCGTAGTCGCTGCCGGAGTGGATTCGCCGGCCCTGCGACCAGCCGACCCCGATCATCGGATGCACCCGCTCCGCCGGAAAGCCGGCCCGAACGGCGTGATCGAGTGTCAAGCGGGGCGCGTAGCTCGGATCGATCGAGAGGTAAGCCTGCGGCATCAGCGCGAAGCCGTGCTCGCGCCAGGGTACGTAGTCGAACGGGTATACCCAGGGCGCGACCGCCGCCCCCATCGTCGTCACTGCCGCGGGCAAGTCCGGCAACTCCTTGCGGAAGCTGTCGACGAAGACGCGGGAGCGGCCAGGATCGCCGCCGTAGCCGACGCCCATGTACGCCTCCTCGGCATCGGCGATATAGCAGTCCAGCTCGAATCGACGAACGAGCGCTGCCACACGCAGAGCTTCCCGATAGGGATTCGCGTCGAGAGCGCCCCAGCCACAGACCGCGAGCCCGGCGGCCCGGAAGCCATCCGCCCAGCCGCGTGCAAGCTCGCGCCCGTTGAGCGAGTCGTATGGGAGCCCGTGGTGAACCTTGACCGCCACCCAGCGGAAGCCGTAGCGGGCAAGCATCGGTGCTCGTTCGGCCGGGAAGCGGCGGCTGTCGCCGACGATCACTCCTGCGCCCTGCCAGAATTCTTCCAGCGGCAGTGGTGGACGCTGCGGCACGGCTTCTCGCGTTGGCTCTGGCGGGGCGACTGTCGCTGCGACCTCAGTCGGTCTATAGACCGGCTCCGGCGCGGCAGCGCTCGTAGCAGCCGGCCGCGACGGTGCTGTTGCCAACGTGGGCGCCGTGAGTCCGACGGCCGCGATCGTCGCCGCACCGGTGCCGAGGAAGAGGAGGAGACGACCGCTACGACCCACGTGGCGACGCTAGGCGGTCAGGTTCGACGCGAGGCGAGTGCGTGCGATCGGCTGGTGGCGGGAGAGTGTGGTCGTCACGACCTTTGGTTTGCTGTTGGAATCGCCCGCACGACTGCGAGGGAGTGCGCAGAGTTTAGGGCCGCTGGCGCGCCCGGTGCCGCGCTGGAAGAGGCGCTCTACGAGGAGCAGCGAGGGCCGCGAGCGCGAGGCAGGAGCGGGACGGGGCCGCGGCCGGAAGCCGGCCGGGCGTGCCGATTCGAGCCGCTGTACGCAGTGGCGTCGTAGGCTTCCGCTGTGCGCGGTTCCGGCGATCTCCACATGCTTGAGTCGCCGCGGCCGGAGCTGCTTCGCGCCGTGAGCGGAGTCGAGCCGGAACGGTCTGGCACGTACGCGATGCTGAAGGGCGCGGGCGTCCGGTCGACCCTTCCAGAAACGCGCAGGGTCGAAAGTGGCCAAATTTGGTCACGGGCCGGGATGGAGAGACGGGTTTACCAGGGGCTACCGCGTGCGGCTCGCTCTAGAACGCGAGCCGCATGCTTCTCCAGCGTGACGCGTCTTAGATCACGAGCGTGAGGATGAGGATCGCGAGCACTACGCTCTGGGCGCTGTGGACGGCGATCCCGATCCAGGCGCTTCGGTACCGCTTCGTCGGGTAGGCGATGAAGAACATGTCGAGCAGCGTTCCTGGCATCCCCCAGGGCACGTGCAGGTGGTAGCCGGTGAAGAGGAGGCCGTTTGCAACCCAGTCGCCGCGGCCGAAGGCACCGTTCATTCGCGGAAGCAGGAAGCCGCGGAACAGGAGTTCCTCGCCGAGCACCGTGTTGAAGATGAAGCTGACGAGGAGCAGGGCGTACCAGCCCCAGGCGCCGCTCAGGAACTCCTTGCCGGCGTCCGATTCGACGAGGTTGGCGAAGTCCCGGTTCTCGGGGGCGGCGATCGTCGGGACGAGCTCGTGCGCGGCACCGAACAGGACGATCAGGGGGATCAGGATCAGCCAGACGCGGCCGCCGACTCGGCCGCTGCGGGGGCTCTGCGGTGACTTGAGCCAGAGGGCTTCGCGAACTGTTGACCAGCGAAGCGTTCCTTGTTCGCGCCGGACGAGGACGGCGACGAGGATGAACTGCCAGACGAGGACGACCGTCAGTGAGACGTAGAGCGCCTTCGCCATCGGCACGATGCCGTCGCCGCCGAACGTGTCGGCGAGGAGCGGGCTGACAAGCCAGGCGGCCGCTGCCATCGGCAGGGCGGCGGCGGCCCAGATCGCGACGATCGCGCGTGAGCTGTATTGCGGGATCTCGACCGAGACGGCTGCGTCGGCGCGCGAGCGCGCTTGCGGCAGTGCGAGCGAGACGTTCATCGAAGCCCTCCTTTGCGTGGTCGACTGCATGGCCCGACGTTAGGACCTGGTCGCCCGCTGCGACATCGTCGGAAAGCCGTGTCGTGGCTCCTACTCAGCGCTGAGTTCGGCTCCTACCTCGGTATGAGGCCGCGCCAGCGCGCCTGCAGTAGGTTCATCGCATGACTCGGGCTGGCACTCTGGCGCGTGAATACTGGTTCGAGCTGCTGATCGCGGTGATGGCGATCGCCGGGATGCTCGAGCTCGTGATTGGGCGCGACTCGCCTGGCGCGCCGGCCACGAGCCTGTGGTTCTCGCTGCCGGCAGTGGCAGTCCTTGTTCTGCCGCTCTTCGCCCGTCGACGCTTTCCGTTCGCCGCTCCCGCCGCGTACTGGCTGATGGCCAGCGCGCTCTCGTTCATCGACGGACTGTTGATCCCGTTCATTGGCAGCCTCGGCGTCGTCGGGCTGGCGACCGCGTTCCTGCTCGGAAACCTGCGCGACAGCAGGCAGGCAGGAGTCGGCCTCGCGATCGTGCTGGGAGGGATCCTGATCGTCGTCGACAACATCCCCGGCCCGCAGACCGTGAGCCTGGGTGTCTTCGTTCCGCTCCGGTTCGTGGTCGCGTGGGTCGCTGGCTATGCCCTGCGCGAGCGTTCCGAGCAGGCCGAAGCGGCGGAGATGCGGGCGAGCTTCGCCGAACGGGAGCGAGAGGCGGCGGAAATGCGCGCGGCTTTCGCGGAGCGGGAGCGAGAGGCCGCGGCACGGGTCGCAGTCGCCGAGGAGCGCACTCGGATCGCTCGCGAGCTGCACGACATCGTCGCGCACGCGATGAGCATGATGGTCCTCCAGGTCGGCGCCGTTCGTCACAAGCTGCCGCAAGCGCCGGCGGAGGACAGGGAGGCGCTGGGACGCGTCGAACAAGCAGGCCGCACCGCACTTGGGGAGATGCGCCGCCTGCTGGGAGCGATGCGCAACGAGGGCGACGGCGTCGAGCTCGGCCCGCAGCCCGGCCTGGATGCCCTCGACTCTCTTGTCGAAGACGTCACTCGCGCTGGCCTCCCTGTCCGTCTGCAGGTGTACGGCGAGGCGGTGCCGCTCCCGCGCGCGATCGACCTCTCGGCCTATCGAATCGTGCAAGAAGGGCTGACCAACGCGCTCAAGCATGCCCACGCCAGCCACGCCGACGTGACCGTCCGCTATCGCCCGGACGAGCTGCAGCTTGAAGTCGCCGACGACGGCAACGGCCCCGCGATGACCAACGGACACGGGCACGGTCTCGTCGGTATCCGCGAACGCGTGAACATCTACGGCGGCGAGATGAACGCAGGAGCAGCACCGACCGGCGGCTTTGCCCTCAGCGCCCGCCTACCGATCGACCGTTATCAGCGATGAGCATCCGCGTCCTCGTCGCCGACGACCAGTCGATGGTCAGAGCCGGCTTCCGCATGCTCCTCTCCGTCGAGCCCGACATCGAAGTCGTCGCCGAGGCTAGCAATGGACTCGAGGCAATCGAGAAGGCCGCCCGCTTCCGGCCTGACGTCGTCTTGATGGACATCCGCATGCCCGAGCTCGACGGGCTTGAAGCGACCCGCCGGATCCTCGCAAGTGACGACGCGGCGCGGATCTTGATCCTGACGACGTTCGACCTCGACGAGTACGTCTACGAGGCGCTTCGGGCCGGCGCCAGCGGGTTCGTGCTCAAAGACGACCCACCGGACCAGCTGCTCGGGGCGATCCGAGTCGTCGCCGGCGGCGAGGCGCTGCTCTCGCCGGCGATCACAAAGCGCGTGATCGAGAAGTTCACGCAGATCTCGCACCCCAAGCCACCAAAAGAGCTCGCCGACCTAACCGATCGCGAGCTCGACGTATTCCGACTGATCGCGCGCGGACTCTCCAACGTCGAGATCGGCCAGGAGCTCTACATCAGCGACGCGACCGTCAAGACCCACATCACGCACATCCTCCAGAAGCTCAACCTCCGCGACCGCGTCCAGGCAGTCGTCCTCGCACACGAAACACGCCTCTTCACCGACGTACACCAAACAAACCGTCTCGACGAACCTTCGCCTCGCTGAACGCGGCAACAGGCGTTGAACCCGACCTTCGGTCACTGGCGCCGTCGGCCGTACCACGCGATCACTCAGGTATGGGTGAGGGGTCACCGAGGGGTACGTGCATGTGTTCGCGTGCGTTGAATGCCCACGCGTGAGCAGCGTCTAATTGCTTAGTTTGGCACGCCGATGCACGCTCAACGCGGGGCTCACCGACGAGTAGACGGACACCTGCGCGACGACCCACGTCTCGCCAACGCAGCAGCCTGAAGGCTCTTCATCGCCGGCGCACAACCGCGCCGGCCTACCTGACCTCGCCGCTATAGACGCGTCGGCGCGTTTCCGCGATGTCCGGGAGGAACGCGTCGAGCGCCACTCGTGCCCGGTCGGCCGAGTCAGGAAGCAGGTGCGCGTACGTCTTCGACAACTGCTCCAGCGACGTGCCCATGGTCGCCGCGATCTCGAACGTCGGCCGGCCCGCGGCGATCGCCCAGCTCGCGAACGTGTGCCTCATCGCGTACGGGCCGCGGTGCTCAAGCCCAGAAGCCCTGAGCGCGGGCGTCCACTGCCGCCCTCGCCATCGGTGCAGATCGACCGGCGCACCCGTGGAGGTCGTGAGCAGCGTCGCCGTGTCGATCCTCGCCGGATGCTCCGCGAGCGCGTCCAGAACCCTCTGAGCGAGCGGACCTCCTGGGCGATCCGACCGATCAGCGTCCGCCGGAGGGCGTTCCCGTCGAGGCCGAGGCAAGCGGCAGCTCGACCAAGAAGGTCGAACCAGTTCCCTCGCTCGACTCGATCCAGATCCTCCCTCCCAACCGCCGGACCAGCTCGCGGCAGATGTAGAGGCCAAGGCCGGTACCGCTGACTGCGCCCGTCACGCTCGGGACCCGGTGGAACTTCTCGAAGATCCGTTCCTGTTCGGCGGACGGAATACCGACGCCCTCATCGCGAACGCCGATACGAACGTGACCCCGACGGGGCTCGAGGCGAACCTCGACCCGGTTCGCGCCTTGCGAGTACTTGACTGCGTTGCCCACGAGGTTCGCCAGCACCTGCCGAAGCTTGTCGCGATCCGTGGAGACGAGCACGAGCTCGGGTGGTGCCACGAGCTCGATCGAAACCTCGTCCGGTGCGTGCGTGCGCGCGGCTTCGATGACCCTGCGCGCGACGTCCGAGACGTCGATCTGCTCGCTCGCAAGGACGAGCCGGTCTGCTTCGATCTGGCTCGTGAGCAGGATGTTGTTGACGAGATGCGCAAGCCGCTCTGATTGGTCGGAGATGACGGAGAGGAGACGGCGACGCAGATCGTCGCTGAAGTCGACGTCTTCTCGCTCGAGCGTTTTTGCCGCGCCGTGGACAGCTGCGATCGGCGTTCGCAGCTCGTGGGAGACGGTGGCGATGAAATCCCCCTTGACCTCCTCCAGTCGCTGTTCCTCGGTCCGGTCGCGGAATGCGTATACGGTCCCGTCCGCGGATCGGACCCCGGCGATCGAGAGCCAGAGCTCACGATCTTGGAACTCAACGGGAAGTGTCGTCGCGGGACCGGTCGACGGCGCCGGAGCGCTCGCGATCGTGAGGGCTTGCGCGAGTGCATCCCAGCGGGGGATCACTTCCTCGACCGGCCGCCCCAGCGCCGCCTCGGCCGGAATGCCCGTGATCGCCGCGGCGGCAGGGTTCCAGAGCTGAAGCATTCCCTTCGCGTCGACGAGGAAGACGCCGTCGGCCACGTAGTCGAGCACCCGGGCCGCCTGCCCGCGCTTCTCGGCTTCGAGCCGCGCAGCACGCTCGCGAGCAAGGAGGACGTCGCGCTCCTTCCCGAGGCGAATCCGTTCCAGCGCGTGCTTGAAGCTCTCCGAAACTGCCTCGAGCAGAGCCACTTCGCCCTCGTCGAATCGCTCGTCGTACACCCGCGCGACGCCTACGACCCCGCGGTCGACCTCCCCGGCGAATGGCGCGAGAACGAGCCGGCTGCTGCCGGTCCCGGACAAATCGCCCGCATAGACGTGCACCTCCGCGAACCTCAGCGCGTGCACGCAGCGTTCGTCGTCGACCAGCTCCGCGCATTGATCAGGCGTCAGGCCGTGCGCGCCTACGAGCGCCGGGACGGCTCCACCGTCACGTGCTGCAAGGACGAAGGCGATCTCGGCCTCGAACGTCTCGCAGAGCTCCGCGGTGAAGAGCTCGCCAAGTTCGGCCTCGGAACTGGCGAGGTTGACGATCGTGACGATCTGTGCGCGGCGCGCCGCCTCGACGAAGCGCCGCAGCAGCTCGTCCCGACTGTCAGGGCGTTGAGCCAAGTGCAACGACGACAAGGCTGTAGTTGCGGTCTCCCTTCGCCCCGCGTATCCGGCCGATCTCTCCCCGGGTGTAAGCGCCCGCCAGAGCCGGTGGCAGAACGCCGAAAGAGGAGATGATTGACTCAACCTCGCGCGAGGCGAGCGGATTGCCGAACCGCTCACTCCTTGCGGCGCAGTCGAAGACCAGGGCAGCCTCGGCCGGGCCCGATAGCTGTCCCAGCGCCTGGTTTACCGCTGCGATTGCGCTGAGGACGGTCGCCTCCGGCTCTTGCTCGCAGACATCGACTGCCGCGTTCGCCTCGATGCTCGTCGCGCAGATCAGGCCGCCTCCCGGCGCCCGGCCGCGCACGTAACGGGGTCGGACGTCGCCACGGAGCTCGGGCTGGGCGAGCGGATGCGCCATCGCAACCGCTTCGAAATCGCCGTCGCTCAACGGGACGTCGCCCATCCCGAGCTTCTCCAGGTAGACAGTCTCGGCCGGACGCCCATCGAGTTGGAGCACAACCTGCCCGCGCGATCGCGTGACGATCGACGGCGCTCCGCGCGACACGCAACCGTGCGAAATGCCGATACCGATCGGCGTTTCGCTGACGAGGGCGACTGCGACCACGCTCCCCGACATGGCCTCTCCGTCGGCGAACTGGGCCCGGGCGTCACCGCCGGCGGCTCCTCCGGCGAGCGGGATGCGCCCGCCCGCGATCTCGTAGGCGCCGGCGACGATCTCAGCCTGATCGCCCGACTCCGAGTCGACGAACAAGAGAAGCACGGCGTGGCGGTCGTCGAGGTCGAGGCCGAACAGCGCCTCGTCGGCGGCAGAGCGGCCGGCGTTGCGGGGGTTGGAGGAAGTACCCGTACCCACTCCGACCGGGACCGTCGAGGCGAATGCGAGCGCCGAGCAGCCGCTCTCGATCGCACCACCGAGAGTGATTGCGCCCGTCCCCGTCATCCCGGCGACGCGAGTGCTTCCGGCCGCCGCCTGAGCCTGCGTCGCCGCCTCCTGGGAGTCGAGGACGCCGGTCGGGAAGATCAGAACGAGACCGGGCTCGCGGCCGAGTGCATCGACCGCTTCCTCGACGGCCTCGAACGTTGCGCGCGCCCCCAGACCGGCGCCCGCGCCGGCAAGACGGTCTCGCGTGCGAACGAGATCGGGCGTGGCCACAAAAACCCTTCCTCTCTAGGCGAACCGGGGGCCGGCAATTCATCGTCACCGCCTTCGCCGGTTCACAAACCACGGCCGCGTGCAGGTTACGGTTTCGCAGCGATCGGAAAACCTCGGTCGAGAGATGGATCACCGGTCACGTCCGCGGCTCGCCCTTCTCGTGCTCGTTCTTCTTGCGTTCGGATGGCCGGCCGGAGCCGCCGCAGAGGATCCACCGTTCGTGGGCTGGACCGCGCTCCTTCCCGGTCTCTCGCTTCCCTACGACGCGACGAGTCCCGACGACTGCATCGCTGGGCGGGTCCAGTGTGTCGACAAGACCGTTCGCCAGATGACCAGGCGACTCGAGCCACTCGCGTCCTCGTGCGACCACAACGCGATCTTTGCCCTCACCTATCTGCGTGTGACCGAGGAGTATCGGCGGACGGTCGAGTCGCCCGCGTTCTTCGACGACACCCCGTTCGTGAACCACGAGGACGTCGTCTTCGCGGGCTACTACTTCGCCGCTTACGACGCCTGGAAAGCCCGTGAAACGGCTGACGTCCCGCCGGCGTGGCGAATCGCGTTCGACGCGGCGAAAGATCGGTCTGTTTCCGCGTACGGCGATCTGCTGCTCGGCATCAACGCGCACGTCCAGCGCGACCTCCCGTTCGTGGTCTACAGCCTCGGGATGGTCAAGCCGGACGGCACGAGCCGGAAGCCGGATCACGATCGCGTGAATCAGATCCTCAACCGTGTGACCGACGACGTCATTGCAGAGATCGCCCGCCGCTTCGACCCGACCATCGACGACGCCAGCCTCCCAACGACGCTCGACGACTTCGGGCTCTTTCAATTGATCGCGAGCTGGCGGGAGGCGGCGTGGAGGCATGCTGAGCTGCTCGCGCTGGCTCCGACTCCGTCGGCACGCGAGTTGGTGGCTCAGGAGATCGAGGCGGACGCAGCATTGCAGGCGCGCGTGATCCGAGCAGCCGCGGCCTACCCACCGCTTCTCGGCGGCAGCGCCGCGCGCGACGCGTTCTGCGCAACTCACTGGGCGGGCTAGCCCGAAGACGTCCTGCCCGAAGAACAAGAGAATCGAAGTGAGACCTGAGGAGGAACATGAGACGTGCGAAGCCGCGGTCGCTGCGACTACTGTCGACCGCCGTGGTGGTGCTCGCGCTCGGCGGGCTGCTCGTCGGCTCGACGACGGCGGGCGCGCAGGAGCCCGAGCTGGTGCCGATCGTCTTCGTGCACGGGGCCGCCGGCTCGGCCGCCCAGTACGAGACGCAGGCGAGGCGCTTCGACGGCAACGGCTATCCGGCCAGGTACGTGCGGGCGTTCGAGTACGACTCGTCGTTCGCGACCAACACGTTCGCGCAGGTGATCGCCCGCCTCGACGCTACCGTCGACGCGCTCCGCACCGAGTTCGGGGTCGACCGCGTCTATCTGGTCGGTCACTCGCTCGGCACGTTCGTGTCGAACTCGTACCTGGGCGACGCGGACCGCGCGGCGAAGATCGCGAAGTACGTCGGCGTCGACGGCTCGAGCAACGCGAGTTGCGGGGTCACCGATCCGAACCTCGACTGCATGGGGATCTGGCAGGGGACGAACACCACCGGCAACGTGGGCGGCAACAACGTCCGCATCAGCCCGCAGACGCACGTGCAGGTGGCCACTTCCGCGGAATCGTTCGCGGCGCAGTACGCGTTCTTCACCGGGGCCGAGCCGGAGACGACGCTCGTCCTGCCGGAACCGCCCGGCCAGGTCGAGATCTCGGGCCGCGCCGTGCTGTTCCCGCAGAACGCCGGCGCGGCCGGCGCAACGCTCCAGCTCTGGGCGGTCGACGCACGGACGGGCGCACGCAAGGCTGTGGAACCGCGCGAGACGCTCACCGTCGCCGACGACGGGAGCTGGGGGCCGGTCAAGGTGAACGGGCAGCAGGCGTACGAGCTGTTCGTGATCCGCGAGGGCTTCCTCAGCCACCACTTCTACTTCCAGCCGTGGCTGCGGAGCAGCACGATGGTGCGGATGAACCTCGCGCCGCCGAGCTCGCAGATCGTCGCGAACACGAACCTGAGCGACAACCACGTCGCCGCGACCGTGGTGCGGCAGAAGGAGTGGTGGACGACGCACCCGACCGGGCAGGACGACGTGCTCGAGATCGGCACGACGAGCCCGAGCAGGGGCGATCAGCCGCCCGTCGACGCGCTCACGAAGGTGACGAGCAACGGCGTGATCGGCGTCCACGTCCACGACGCCGCGGCCTCGCCGGGGGACTCGACGCTGGACCTGCTCCCGTTCTTCCCGACGCAGGCGTTCCAGACGGGTGTCGACGTGTTCATGCCGGCCGCCGAGCCGGCGGACGGCACCGTCTCGTTCGTCAACGCCCCGCGCGGCAACACGAGCCGGCTGCAGACGATCAACACGCCCAACTGGCGATCCTCGGAGAACCGCGTCACCGTCACGTTCAACGACTTCGTCCAGGACATCGAGACCTGGGGCGACTGCAAGCGGGCCAAGCCGAGCCCGTGTAAGTAGGACTCAGGGCGGGGTGGGGCCGCCACGGGGGTTCCCACTCCGCCCTGATCGGTCAATCGCCGATGGATCGACGCCTCGACCCGCGCCTGCCGACGACGCGATGACGTGCGAAGATGCGTGCGGCGTCAATCACGGTGAACGGGAGAGATGACCGATCATCTAGGCTGCAGCGCTCGCGCAGGGCGCCAACATCGTCCGCGCCGAGTTGGGCGTCCCGACGACCGCGGTCCGTGCCGCCGACCCAGCCCTACAGATCGATGTGACCGACGCCTGCCCCGGCGGAGGTCGCGTCCTAGGGCGTCAAATCCAACTTCGCAACTTCGCGGTCGCAAGTGTGAGGGGTGCGACCGCGACGATTACGGCGATGACGACCCAGAAGAGCATCGGCTCCTCGAAGAGGCCGACCTTGAAGTTCATGCCCATCACGCCCGCAATCAGGGCGCCTGGGAGCAGGATCACGGAGGCCAGGGTGAGCACTTTCATGATCTCGTTCGTCCGCTGGCCGCCGCGGGCGAGCAAGACGTCGAACGAGCCAACGGTCGCTTCGCGCGTATCTCGCGCCTCCTGCATAGTCGTCTCGAATCGGGTCAGGAGCGACTCGAAGCGCTCTGCCGAGTCGCCGTCGCCGATCGCCTTCAACTCCGGAACCGTCAGCGCGACGAGCGTGGACCGGTGAGCCGTGAGAGCACGGCGGAGCCTGCCGATTTCGAGGCGCATCTCAACGAGGCGCTCGATCTCACGTTCGGCATCAGCCTCGCCTCGCATCGCATCGACGTCGAAGCGCTCCAGCCGCTGCTCGATCGACTCGAACGCGTCGGAGTACGCGCCGAGCACCCACTCCAGCAGGGCGGCGAGAAACGTGGAGCCATCCATGTTGCCGGTGTCTCCCGAGCCCGAGGCCCGTGCGGCGAACTCCTCCAGCAGCTCGATCGGCTGGTCGTGCGCCGTCACCACCCAGTTCTCGCCGACGATGCACTCGAGCGCGACGAGTGCGCAGTCATCCTCTCGCCGGGGCGCATAGGCCGTGACATGGATGTAGCGGCCGTGGTCGTGAAAGAGCGCGCGGTCACGCGACCGGAGCAGCGCCTGATGCGTCTCGGCATCAAGCCCGAACTCGCTCGCGACACGGCGCACCGCCTCCTCGGACTGGCGGTCGACGTCGACCCAAAGCAGCTTCGAGCCGCTCAGTCGCTTCGGACGACCGTCGAGGCCGGCGAGCTCCTGGACACGGTCGCGGTCGAAGAGGACCACTTTGCTCGGTACGGCCGCCGGGCTGGACATCTCGGCTGAAACGCCGCCGACGCCAAAACGGGTACGCGGAACCGGGCTGCGCCACGTGTTTGGGGACCGCCGAACCGGCCACCTGGCAGTCGAACGCCGGCCCAGCACCCTCGGGCGCCGACTCGTGGCGCGCCACTAGAAAGCTATCGGGCAGACGTTGCCCGCACCCTGGCCCAGTGGACCGCCGTTCGATCTCTGATGCGGCTGCTCGCGGTGCTGATGCTCTCGATGACTCTGCTGACGACTGGGCTCTTCGCACACGCGCTGAGCGCGCACGATTCCGGACCTCAGCGGCCACTTCAGCAGCCAACTCTCCCGCTTAACGAAACCGAGGACAACCAAATCGAGTGAGCGGGCGAGCACCCGCGGCCGGTGTTCGATTCTCACGCGCCGCCGAGAGGGGTCGAGTTGAGCAACAACGAGATCGAGCCTGACAGCCACGCGCCACACCTGCACGGACCGGGGAAGCCACGCGAAGCACCGATCAAGAGGCCTGACGGCAGCCGGTCCCTCTATCCACTCACACAGACAAAGTGGGACAACTGCATGAGCCTCACGCGCGAGCTCGACGGTCGAGGATTGACCGATGAAGACCTCGCTCGCTGGCAGCTCACCCGCCGCGAGCACGAGCACTTCCTCGGCCAGTACGCGCAGTCGAGCCACGCAACGGACCGGGAGTCTCACGGCGGTAGTTGATGGCGTCGCTGTCGGTCCGTGCGCGCAAGCGACGGACACCCCTCGCCGCCGTGAGGCATCCCCCGCTGCCTGACCGTGCGACGCGCGGGTGCTACTCGACGAGCGGTTCGAACGCATCGCGTTTGTCGACGATGACGTACCTCTCGGTTTGCTCGACGACGTACTCGATGTCGTCGGTTTGATGCCCGGGTACGACGGTGAAGCGGTCTTGCTGGCTCCGGACGCGCTCGTATTCGGGCAGGGTCATGACGACGCGGCTGCCGCACCCCTCGATCCTTCCGCACTCGCACTGGAAGTCGAACCGGTGCTCGGGATCCGCCCAGCCACCCGCGTCTTGATCAAGAGCCGCGATTTGCTCGTTCACCGTCCGCAGTAGGGCCTCGTTCCGAGCCTGGCGCTCGAACCGCTCCTTCACGCGTCCGATCATACGCCGCCCTTCGCGTGCAACCACCCACACTCAGCCAGATCCTGCCCCGGCCACAAACCACCGACCCGGTCAGCCCGCTATTTCTGGGCTTCATGCTCGCGCCTGGCGGCTCGCGAGCGAGCTCGCGAGGGCGACCGCATTGCAGACCGACCGCGAGCCTGATGGAACAATGGCGTGGGTGAACCCCGCGAGTCACAACGATGCACGGGGAGTCGCTGTGGCCGCGGGTCGCAGAGCTTCCGCTCGTCGTCGAGGCGTACGAGTACGACCGCCTGCACGCCGTCCTCGCCTACGAGTTCGACCGCATCACGACGCACGTGCGGCTCGTCGGCGCCGGAACGGAGGGGCTGGGCGAGGACGTCTCGGCGTTCCGCGAGGACGGCACCACGCTGCACGAGACCCAGCCGTCGCTGCCCCTCGCGGGCGAGTGGACGCTGGCCGGCTTCTGCGAGCAGCTCGGCGGGCTCGAGCTGTGGCCGGAGCCGCCGGAGTGGGACGTGGCGCTCCACCTCCGTCGCTGGGCGTTCGAGTCGGCGGCCCTCGACCTCGCGCTCCGCCAGGCCGGCCGCCCGCTGCACGACGTGCTCGGGCTCGAGCCGAAGCCGGTGCGCTTCGTCAACTCGCTCGGCCTCGGCAAGGAGCCGTCGATCGAGCCGGTGCGCCGGCGGCTCGCCCGCTCTCCCGGAGTCCGCTTCAAGCTCGACGCGGAGGCGAGCTGGGCGCTGCCGCTCGTCGACGAGGTCGCGGCGACCGGCGCGGTCGACACGATCGACTTCAAGGGCCAGTACGACCTCGAGGTGAAGGATCCCGCGGCGCTGTACGCGCTGTACGACTACATCCTCGCCGCGTTTCCGGACGCCTACCTCGAAGACCCGCACGACCTGCCCGAGATCGCGCATCGGCTCCGCGACCACGTCGAGCGCGTGGCCTACGACGCCCCCATCCGCAGCGCCGACGACATCGGCGCGACCCCGCTCGCCGGCCGCGCCGTGAACGTCAAGCCCTCGCGTATCGGCACCCTGCCCCAGCTGCTCGAGGTCTACGCGCGCTGCGCGCGCGAGCAACGCCCGATGTACGGCGGCGGCATGGGCGAGCTGGGCGTCGGCCGCGGGCAGATCGAGCTGCTCGCCGCGCTGTTCCACGCGGACGCGCCGAACGACGTGGCGCCGAGCGCCTACAACGAGGACGACCCGCCGGGCCGACTGCCGGCCAGCCCGCTGGCGCCGAGCCCAGCGCCGACCGGGTTCCGCTGGACGGCATAGGCTGTCTGCCGGGAACGACGAACAGGGAGGCCGATCCTCCCTTCGCTGACCAACCGCCTCGCATGTCCCTGGAGAGCCGTCGCGGGCCCGGCGAAGTGAAACAGACGGAGCGGCATTTACCTCGAGAAGCGTCCTCGGGCAAAGTAGAGGACGGCCAGCACGACAATCACGATGATGACGATCCAAAGCCAGGTCGACACATGGATCCTTTCGCTAGGTCGCCCCGTATCTTAAGTGCGGCCGAGCGCCGCCGCAGACGGCGGCTTCGTTCCTGACGTGACCGACGACAGACCGCCGCTCACCCTCGCCGTGGCCCAGCCCCCGTGCGTCTCGCACGACGTGGCAGGCAACGCACAGAGGCATGCCGACGCGGTTCGGGCCGCGGCTGCCCGAGTCGTCGTCTTCCCCGAGCTCTCGCTGACCGGCTACGAGCTCGATGCCCCGGCGGTGGCCGTCGACGACCCGCGGCTTCTCCCGATCGCGGACGCCTGCGCCGACACCGGCTCGGTTGCGCTCGTCGGCGCCCCGGTGGCCGACGACTCCGCTCGCGCGTACATCGGAATGCTGGCCGTCGGAGGCGCTTCTGCAAGCGTCGTCTACCGCAAGATGTGGCTCGGCGGCGCCGAGCCCGATCGGTTCAGCCCCGGGGAGGCGCCGGCCGTGCTCGACGTCGACGGCTGGCGGCTCGGCCTGGCGATCTGCAAGGACACCCGCATTGCACAGCATGCCGCCGACACAGCTGCGCTCGGCATCGACGTCTACGTCGGAGGAATGGTCGAATCGGCCGACGAGTCCGCCGCCCCGGAAGAGCGCGCCCGACGCGTCGCCGCGGCGCACGGCGTCCCGGTCGCGTTCGCGAGCTTCGCCGGGCCGACCGGGGGAGGCTTCGACGACACGGCGGCCGGATCGGGGATCTGGTCGGCAGCGGGCGAGCGTTTGGCCCATGCCGGGACCGAGATCGGCGCCCTCGCCCGCGCGACGTTGGCCTAGGGCCAGCGGCGCGGGAGCCGAGGGTTCGGGAAGAACCGGGCCAGCGGTTTCCGGATCCGGCTGAGCAGCCTGTTGACCGCCGTCGCGAGCCATGTGAGCCGAAGCGTCCGGAAGAGCCACGCGAGCCAGCGCGTGGTCGGGATGTACTCGAGCACGCGGATCCCGGCTGGGCCGAGCATCATGCGCACGCCGGTGGGCTCGATCAGCTGCCACGACGCGCTGATCTCCTCCGGCGGGATGCGGGCGGCGTAGGGCACCGCCGCCTCGTCGTCCCGGCTCAGGAGCGCGAGCCGCTCGTCGCGATCGAGCCTGGCCACGAGCCGGGCGAGCGCACGGCAGAACGGGCACCCGCCGTCGAACATCAGGAGCGGCCGCTCGGGCGGAGGCACGTCGCCGAGCCAGGCGGGGTCGAAGACGTAACGGCTCATGCGCCGGGAGTATGGCGCGGAACCGGTGGCACGCCGCCATTCGGAGGAATCCCGCGCATGCGCCGGGCGTTGGGTTAGAGCATGGCCGCCCCCGCCCGTTGGAAGCTCCTCACCGCCCTCTGGACCGTCTACCTCGTGTGGGGCTCGACCTACGTCGCGATCAAGATCTCCGTGCGGACGCTGCCGGCGTTCCTCTCCGCCGGCTCGCGCTTCCTGCTCGCCGGCGCCATCCTGGCGCTGATCCTCGTCCTGGCCGGTCGCAGCATTCGCGTGTCGCGTCGCGAACTGCTCTCCTCAGCGCTGCTCGGGCTCTCGCTGCTGGCGCTCGGAGTCGGGGTCGTGACCCTGGCCGAGACGCGGATCGACTCGAGCATCGCAGCGATGATCGTCGGGTCGGTGCCGCTGCAGGTGATCGCGCTCCGCTCGCTCACGGGCGAGCGCGTGGCGCTCGCGACGCGCCTGAGCGTCGTCGTCGGCCTGGCCGGGCTCGGTCTCGTCGTCGTGCCGGGCGGGGAGGGCTCGTCGAACGCGATCGGGATCGCGCTGGTGCTCGGCGCGACGGTCTCATGGTCGCTCGGCTCGTTCTTCGCGCACCGGCTGCCCCTGCCTCGTGACGGCTTCGTCGCGACGGTCTGGGAGATGCTCAGCGCGGGGGTGATCCTGCTGGTGCTCGGGACGGCCAGGGGCGAGCTCGGCTCAGTCGATCCGGCCGCGTTCAGCCTCGAGTCGATCGCGGCGTGGCTCTACCTCGCCATCTTCGGCTCGCTCATCGGCTTCACCGCCTACGCGTGGCTGCTGCGGAATGCGCCGATCTCGAAGGTCGTGACGCACCAGTACGTGAATCCGTTGGTCGCGATCATCCTCGGCGCGATCCTCCTCGACGAGCAGTTGACCGTCACGATCGCCCTCGGCGCGCTTCTGATCGTCGGCTCGGTCTTCGTGGCCGTGCGGCAGGAGAGCGGACCCAGGCCCTCGCCTGCGACCGCCGACGTGCCGGGGGCCGACGCGCCGACCCCGCCCGTGGAGCGGGCCGCGTAGGCCCTAGCCGCCGCTGATCGCGGCGATCACGTCGATCCGCGAGCGCTTGTCGACGCTGGTGTCCAGCGACGCGCGCTCGCGATCGACGTACACGTTGATGTGCGTCCGCAGCTCCGGCCCCGGCTCGCACAGCCTGTCGCGGATGCCCGGCCAGCGCTCGTCGAGGCGCACGATCGCCTGCTCGACGGTGTCGGCGTCGATCTCGAGCCGGCGCGGCAGATCCTGAAAGAGCGGGAGCAGGGTGGTGGGGAGGTGCAGCTCCGCCATGGCTAGTCGAGGACTGCCACCTCGACCGATGCGATCGCAGGTAGGTAGCTCGCGATCTCACTCCAGCTCTCGCCCTCGTCGGCGCTCGCGAACACCTGTCCCGTGCTCGTCCCGAAGTAGAGACCGGGGGCGTCGTACGAGTCGATCGCGAGCCCTTCGCGCAGCACGCCGAGGTGTGCGTCCTCCTGCGGGAGACCGCGGTCGAGCCGGCGCCAGCTCGAGCCTGCGTCGCTCGTGCGCCAGACGGCGGCCTTCCCGTCGGGCATGCAGCGGCCGTGCCCGGGGTCGAGCGGGATGACGTAGAAGCTCTCGCGGTCGTGCGGATGCGCGGCGGCGGCGAAGCCGAACTCCGTCGGCAGCCCTTCGGTGATCTCGACCCACGACTGGCCGGCGTCGTCACTCCGGTGCATGCCGCAGTGGTTCTGCTGGTACAGCCGCTCGGTGTCGACGGGGGACATCACGAGCTTGTGGATGCAGTAGCCGACCTCGGGATTCTCGATCGGCCAGTCGGCGCGCAAACCACGGTTCCGCGGCGTCCACGACGAGCCGTCGTCCGTCGTCTCGAACATGCCGAAGCCCTGAACCACGGCCCAGAAGCGGCTCGCATCGTCCGGGTGCGGCAGGATCGCGGGCAGGCCGAGGTGGCCGGGAGGCTGGTTGGCGGGATCGTTCCAGGCGTCGCGGCCGGGCTGGCCGTCGAGCGTGCTCAGCAGCGACCACGTGACGCCGCCGTCGCGGCTCTCGAAGATGCCCGCGGACTCGGCGCCCGCGAGCAGGCGACCGTGCGCGGCCGTCAAGCCCGAGACCTTCGAGAGCTTCAGAGCCGTCGCCGCCGTCCTCGTAGCTCAGACCCTCGCTGGACTGCTCCCACGTCTCGCCGAGATCGCTGCTGCGCCAGACGCTCGCGCCGTGCCACTCGCTCGCTCCGGCCGCGTAGATCGTGCCCGAGGCCGGGTCGTACACGGCGTGATAGATCGGCCAGCCCTCGCAGAGCGGCCCTCGCACCTTCCAGTCTCGACGATCCCCATCGCTCTCCAGCAGGAAGCAGCCCTTGCGGGTCCCCACGAGCAGCATGGTCGTCGGCATGCGTCACCTCCAGGTTCGGCCCTCGGTTGTCGCAAGGTTAGACGGAAGCCGAGCCCGAAAGTCATCGGAGGTCTCCTGCCTGCGCCGTCGAACGCCACAACGGGCGCGCCCAACGACTTCGCCGCCCGAGTGGCCCCGCCCAGTGGTCGCTCGCGGTCAATAGTCGTTTTGGGGGGAGGGGCCGCAGCTCCCCGGGCGCGTCCTTTTATTTGCAGCGGGGCCGGGATCCTTTTGGATCCCGGCCTACGGCATCCGCGCTACGTCTTAGCGTCTTGTCAAGTCGCCGTACCAGATCCAGCGCATGACCGGATCGACCGGCCGGTCTTCGTCGAGGCACCGCCCGCAGCGCGGGACCATGCCCGACACGAACGCCGACTCGATCTGCACGCCGCAACCCATGCACCTGTGCTGCCGCTCACGCGAGCGCAAGCTCGCGCCTAGTTCTCCCCAACTTGCCACGCCGCAGTCCCCCTTGGTCTTCAGAAGCACCCTATTCGCCCTAGGGCCTCCCGAACATCGCTCGAAGGAGGGATCGTAGCGACGCTTGGCGCTACTTCCGCGTGCGGGAATGCTCAGGTTCGGGTACGAGTGCGCCGGGCGCGCCCAGCGACCTGCCGCCCGGCCGCCTTTCCCCAAGGGCGGTCCGTGGTCGACGATCGTGTTGTGGAGGTGGCCGCACCTCCACGGGCGCGCCCGCTGAGCTGGGGACTCAGCTGCCGACGCCGACGATGAGCCACGCGAGCGTGCCGCTCGCGAGCAGACAGAGCCCGGCGAACGAGAGCGTCTCGCGCCCGCGAACGACCGGCACGAAGACGTCAGGCCAGTGGAATGCAAGACGCGGCGCGGCCCAGGCGAGCCCGAGCAGGAGCGCGCCGGCCAGCGCCAACAGCCCAAGCAGGTAGGGCGCGTTCGAGCCGTCGGCGGCGGCCGCATGTCGAGGCTGCAGCGCGAAGAGCCGCCGCTCCTCGACGAGGTCGACGGCGGGGAGTGCCGCCTCGACGGCGAAGGCCTCTCGCTCTGGCGCCGCGGCGAGCTTCCGCTGCTGCGCGGAGGTTGCCTTCTTGGTCGTTGGTTTCGCCTTCGGCCTCCGGGCGGGCGGCGCGGCAGCGGGCTCCCGCTCGGCGGTCGGCGCCGGAGCGTAGGACGGGTCGTCGGAGGCGAACGTACGCGCCGGAGCCGGTGCCGGCGGCGCAGGAGCCGGCTCGGCCGCGGGCGCAGGGCTCGGGTCGGCGGCGGGTGCGCGCTTCGTCGGCTGCTTCGGCGCCGGCAGAAGCGGCACGATCAGCGTGACCGTGTCGGGCTCCGCCGGAGGAACGATCTCGATGGGCGGCGGCTGGGGCGGCGCCAGCTCCTCCGGAGGCGGTCCCTCCTGAGCTCCAGCCAGCGCCGGCGCTGCGAGCATCGCGACAGCCACCGCCGACACGAAGCAGCGCAGTCGTGGACACGGCGGGCTTGACGGTCGTCGTTTCAGGCGGCTGAACCCCTCGGTCGACAGTGCCGACGCTAACAGCGCTCCGGTGACGGAGGGTCACAAACGGAAGAGAAAACCCGCTCGTTGCGCATTTTCGCGATCGGAAGAACCGCACGGAGAAACGCCGAGAAACGGGTAGAAATCGTCCGATCTCCGGCATAGGATCAGCCGGTGAGAGCCGTCCTGGCTGCGGCCGTCGCGTCGGCGTGGCTCGCGTTCGCGGGTCCCCTCGTCGATCCGGCCGCCGCGAGGCTCGACGAGGGCTCAGACGCCGCTCCGGCCGGGCGCACGGAGACGGCGATCTTCTTCTACCCGTGGTTCGGCACGCCGGCCCGGGACGGCGAGTACGCACACTGGCAGCAGGGCGGCAGCGTCCCGCCGGGGCAGATTGCGTCGAGCTACTACCCGGCGCGGGGCCCGTATTCGTCCTCGGACGAGCGCGTGCTCGCCGCGCAGATGCGTGAGCTCGACGCCGCAGGCATCGCCACCGTCGTCGTCTCGTGGTGGGGGAGGGGCTCGCAGGAGGACCGCCGGCTCCCGCGGGTCCTGACGGCCGCCCGCCGCGTCGGGCTCGCCGTCGCCGCCCATCTGGAGCCGTACGGCGGGCGTACGGTGGCGAGCACCCGCACGGACATCGAGTACCTGCGTGCGCTCGGCATCCGCGACTTCTACGTGTGGGCGTCGTCGCAGCTGCCGGCGGCGGAGTGGCGTGAGCTGAACCTGACGTTGTCCGGCGTTCGCGTCTTCGCGAACACCAACCTCGCAGGACTGGCCGCGGCAGGCGGGTTCGACGGGCTCTACACCTACGACGTGCTGCTCTTCGACGGCACGCTCTTCCCGCGGCTCTGCACGCAGGCCCGCCGGTTGCAGCTCCTCTGCGCACCGTCGGTCGGCCCGGGCTACGACGCGCGGCGCGCGACCGGCGATACGCGCCTGAGGCCCCGTCGAAACGGGGCGACCTACGACGCCATGTGGCGCGGCGCGATCAAGGCAGGCGCCGACATCGTCACCGTGACGAGTTACAACGAATGGCACGAGGGGACGCAGATCGAGGCGGCCCGCACGCCCAGGCGTGGCTACGAGAGCTACGACGGCGCCTGGGGGCTCTACGGGCGCGCCGCCGAGAGCGCGTATCTCGAGCGCACGCGTTACTGGACCGGCCGCTACGCGGCCGCGCGTCCCTGACGCAGGCCGCCTTGTGGGGCGTGCGCGCCCGATCTACCGTGGAAGAGTGCTCATCGGTCGGGAACCCGACTGTGCGCGCCTCGACGAGCTACTGGAACGCGCGAGAGGCGGACGCAGCGGCGCGCTCGAGATCCGCGGCGAGGCCGGAATCGGCAAGACGTCCCTGCTCGAGTATGCGGTCGAGCGCGGGCGCGATCTGACGATCGTCCGCGCCCTCGGTCTCGAGTCGGAGGCCGAGCTGCAGTACTCGGGGCTGCTGGAGCTGCTGCGCCCGCTGCTCGAACACCTCTCCGAGCTTCCGCCCACCCAGGCGGACGCCCTCCGGAGCGCGCTCGGCATCGGTCCGCCGGCGGCGCTCGACCGGTTCACCATTGGGGCCGCGACCCTGAACGTCCTCGCGAGCGCGGCCGACAGTCAGCCACTCCTCGTCGTCGTCGACGATGCGCAGTGGCTCGACGCCGCCAGCCGCGACGCGCTGCTCTTCGCGTCCAAGCGGCTGATCGCCGATGCCGTCGTCCTTCTGTTCGCGACGCGCGACGGCGACGGGGCGACCGTGAGCCTTCCCGGACTCGATCAGCTCGTGGTCGGGCCGCTGGCCCTCGACGACGCGAGACGCCTGCTCGCCGACCCCGGCGGCACGGCGCCGAGCGAGGAGGTCGGGCACCGCCTGTGGGAGGCGACCGGCGGGAACCCGCTCGCCCTCGTCGAGGTGCGGCGCCTGCTGAGCGAGGCGCAGCTCGATGGGCGAGAGCCGCTCCCCGAGCCGATCCCGGCGGGGGCGACGCTCGAGCGCGCGTTCTCCGCCCGCGTGGAGCTGCTGCCCGACGCGTCGAAGCGGGCCCTTGTCGTCGCAGCGGTCGCGCTGACCCACGAGGTGGAGCTGAAGGCGATCGCCGCAGCCCTCGCTTCGATGGGCATCGAGCTGACCGCGCTCGAGCCGGCCGAGGATGCTGGACTGATCGAGCTCGACGAAGGCCGACTGTCGTTCCGGCACCCGCTCGCCCGCTCGGCGGTCTTCCACTGCGCGGCTCCGTCGCAGCGGCGTGCGGCGCACCGGGCCCTGGCGGACTCGCTCGGCCCGGTCGGCGACCCCGAACGGCGCGCCTGGCACCTGGCCGGCGCGGCGCTGGGTCGCGACGACGAGGCCGCGGCCGCGCTCGAGGTGCTGGCCGACCAGGCAGTCGAGCGCTCCGGCTACGCCGCCGCCGCCGCGGCCTACGCGCGCGCCGCCGAGCTCACAGCCGACGACGCCGCGCGACTCCAGAGGCTCCAGGCGGCCGCGGAGGCGGCTCAGCGAGGCGGTCGAGCCCAGGAGTCGATCGATCTCCTTGCCGAGCCGCTGACGGCGTCGGATCCGCGGCTGAGGGCCGACGCGCTGCGGCTGCGCGCGAGGATCGACTACCTGGCCGGGCGGCCGAAGGAAGCGACGGCGCTCCTGCTCGAGTCGGCCGCGCTGCTCGAGAACGTCGATCGGCAGCGCTCGATCGAGATTCTCGCCGAGGGCTGCGTCACGCAGCAGGTGCTCGGGGACCGGGATGCGCTTCTCTCCTGCGCGGCGCGGGCCGAGGCGCTCGCCGGGGACGTCGGGGACGAGCGGTCGCACCGGCTGGCGACGTTCACGCGCGGCTGGGTGCTCTGCTATGCGGGACAGCCGGCCGACGGCATGCCGCTCATCCAGGATGCGGCGGAAGGCCTCGAGCCCTTCGGCGAGGACCTCGATCCGCTGGCGCTGCTCCAGTCGGCCGTGACGCTCGACTGGCTCGAGCGGTCGCGGGACGCAGCGGCGCACGCGGGCCGCGTCATCGCTCGCTCGCGCGCAGAGGGCGCCGGCGGCCTGCTCCCGTACCTGATCGTGCAGCACGCGTGGCACAGCGTGCGGGCGGGGCTCCTCGACGAGGGCTATGCGGCTGCGTCGGAGGCGCTCGGCCTCGCCAGAGAGCTCGAGTTGCGGCTACCGGAGATGCAGGCGCTGCTGATCCTGACGGCGGCGACTGCACGTCGCGGCATGGAGCGCGAGTGCCTCGGGTACGCGACCGACGTCGTCCCGCTCATCGAAGCTGCGGGCGCGCGGACGTTCCGGCTCTGGCGGCTGTATTCGGTGGGCGTGCTCGCGCTCGGGCTCGGCCGCTTCGACGAGGCGGCGCGGGAGCTCGAAGAGGCCGCCAGGGGTCTCCAGGAGCTCGGCATCCACTCGCCGAGCTTCATTCCCCGGGCCGAGCTCGTCGAGGTCTACGTGCGCTCCGGGCGCATCGAGGACGCCCAACGTGCGCTGGTTCGGTTCGACTCGTCCCCCGAGGCCCAGAGCCCGCTGGGGCTCGCCGCCGGTGCGCGCGTGCGCGGACTGCTCGCGGGCAACGACGAGTTCGAGGGGCACTTCAACGAGGCTCTGGCGGCCCACGTCCTCTCGGACGACCGCTGGTCGCTCGCCCGGACGCGCCTCGCGCTCGGCGAGCGGCTCCGACGCGCGGGCCGCCGTGTGGTGGCACGCGACCAGCTCCGGCTCGCGCTCGACGCGTTCGAGGACATGGGTGCGGAGCCGTGGCGCGCCCGGGCGCAGTCCGAGCTGCGGGCGAGCGGCGAGACGCTCCGTCGGCGTACGCACTCCGACAAGGAGCAGCTGACGCCGCAGGAGCTCCAGATCGCCCTCCACGTCGCGCGCGGGATGACGAACCGAGAGGTCGGCGCGGCGCTCTTCCTCTCCCACAAGACGGTCGAGTTCCATCTCGGCCGCATCTTCCGAAAGCTCGGCGTGCGCTCCCGCGGAGACCTGATCGCGCGCTTCGGCAGCGTGGCAAGAGAGGCCGAGATCGCCGTGAGCTAGCGGAAGGGGCGAGTCACGAGGCCCGCCCCTTCCGCAAGGGACGGGTCAGGCAACCTGGAAGCTGCCCTTCATCGCGGAGCTGTGTGGGTCGCAGACGAACTTGTACGTCCCCTTCTTCAACGTCAGCGTGACGCTCTTCTTGCCCGTGTAGCCGACGCCCGTGAGGACGCGGTTGAGGCCGGGGCCGCTGAGGTGGAAGTCGTGTGCACCCGAGCGGTCGTCGATGGCGAAGCGGTAGGGCGTCCCCGCCTTCAGCTTCGTCACCTTCTTGCCGTCCATCGTCAGCGAGATCGTGAAGCCGGGACCGACGGTGCCGTTCACGACCTTGGCGGCCGGGGCGGCCGTCGCGATGGCCACGAGCGTCGCCGCCGCCACGGTGGCTGCGAGAACTGCGCGGATCGTGCGAGACATGTGAGGCTCCTTCTGGAGTCGTTTCTTCGAGTGGGTGAGTTCAGGTGGCGGGGATCCGCTCGCGCGGACCCCCGCCTACGCGACTAGCAGTCGGCTGCGACCGTGTCGGCCGCGTCGGAGATGGCGGTGTCGTCGCCGGCGCCGCACGTGAGCTGGTCGGCTCCCGGGCCGCCGACGAGAACGTCGTCGCCGTCCCCGCCGTCGAGCGTGTCGTCGCCGTCGCCGCCGATCAGGACGTCGTTGTCGTCGCCGCCGGACTCGGTCAGCATGATCGCCGACGCCTCGAGACCGGATGCCTCGGCGATGTCGTCGCCGGCGAGCAGGTTCACGACCAGGTTGTCGTTGGCCGGCTCGGCGTGCGTGATGTCGGTCTGGGCGGCCAGCCCGAAGACCGACGCGCTACCGGTGTCCCCGGCGATGACGGCGATGTCGTCGCCGTTCGTGCCGTGGACGCTGATCGTGTCCGCCGCTCCGTCGCCGGCCGATCCGCCGCTGGCCGACGCCAGGTCCGTCTCGACCTCGGTGACGTCGGTGCCGGACAGGTCGTTGACCGTGACGTTGTCGGCGCCGCCGAGGGCCTGGAAGAAGACCCGCTCGACGTCGTCGGTGTCCATCGCCACGTTCCCGGGCTGGCGGAGGAACAGCAGCCGCGGCCCGTTCGCCGAGATGTCGACCGTCTCGGCCACACCCGCGCCGTTGAACAGCATCTCGTCGAAGCCGGCCTGGCCCTCGATCGTGTCGTTGCCGTCGCCCGGATCCCACTGGAAGACGTCGTCGCCGGCGCCCATCAGGCCGGTGTCGTCGCCACGGTTGCCGTCGACGAAGTCGTCCCCGTCACCGCCGAGGAACACGTCGGCAGCCGCGCTGCCCTGAGCCGTGTCGTCGCCGGTGCCGAGATCGACGGTCAGCTTGATCGCTCCCGCCGGCAGCGTCGCCGCCGAGACCGAGTCGTCCCCACCGAGCGTCTCGATGAGCAGCTCGTCCGTCGCGGCTGCGTTCGCGTCGGCGTGCCGGATCCTGACCTGCGCCTGCAGGCCGTTGATGGTCACGTCGCCAAGCTGGCCGAGCACCTCGACTGCGTCGTCGCCGTTCGTGCCCTTCACGGTGACGCGGTCGACCTGGAGGTCGCTCACAATGCCGCCGATCGCGGCGGCGAGATTGGGCTCGACCAGGGTCACGTCCGTGCCGGTGAGGTCGTTGACGAGGACGCTGTCGGTGCCGCCGGACGGCCGGACGAGCACCTTCTCGACGTCGTCGGTGTCCATCGTGATCGAGCCGACGTCGCGGAAGAAGCGCAGCCGCGGGCCGTTGGCCGACAACTCCATGTTCTCGTTGGCGCTGTTGCCGTTGAACTGCATCGTGTCGAAGCCGGCCTGGCCCTCGATCGTGTCGCTGCCGTCGCCGGGATCCCAGCGGAAGATGTCGTCCCCGGCGCCCATGAACGCCAGGTCGTCACCGCGGTTGCCGTCGACGAAGTCGTTCTCGGAACCGCCGAAGTAGACCTCCCGGCCGGAGCCGCCGAGCAAGGTGTCATCGCCGGCACCGCCGTCCATGGTGGTCTGCTCGGTGTCGGTGAAGATGCCGTTGACCTCGTCGATCCGGACGGAGTCGTTCCCGCCGCGCATGTCGATGGCGATCTTCGTGAACAGGAACCGGGGCATGACGGCCTGCCCGAAGACCGGTCCCGGTTCGCCGTCGTCGCCGTCGACGACGAGGACGTTCGAGCCCGGCGAGAAGAGCCTGAGCGCGATGTTCTCGGGGGCGTCGGTACCCGTGATGACGAGCGTCGAGTCGCGCGCCTTGAGCTGAACGCTGACCGCGGCCCCGGCGGGGTCCGGCCGAAGCGCCGACACGCAGACAGCCGCCGCCATGACGGCGAGCACGACGAGCGCGCGGGGCATGAACCCCAACGCGAGAGTGGGTTTGTGCTGCAAAGACATGGTTTCAGTCCTCCGATCGTGTGAGCTTGTGTGTCGCTCGTGACGCCACGGATCGTCCCGCGGAGGGCCCTCCGGTCGCGCCGGGCAAGTCCCTAGCGCGAGGTACGGGAAACCACACCTATGAGGGTGGCGGGTACACGACGACGTCGGCGCCACAGCCCGTCACAAGGGCGTCGAAGACGTCGCCGGGCGCCACGCCGGCCAGCGACGGATGCCCGAGATCGACCTCGATCTCGGGCCAGCGCTCGAGGCCGAGGCAGCGCGCGCCCTCGTCCGCCCCGTAGCAGAGCAACCGCTCGGTGCCGAAGATGCCGCGGCGGCCCGTCTGCCGGCGCGCAATCCCCTCGAGCTCGCGCAGCTCCTCGAGGGGATCGATGCGGACGTTGGCGTCCGAGCCGATGCAGAGCGAGATGCTCCGGTGGTCGATCCGAGCCGCAGGCAGGAAGCCGTCGCCGAGATCGGCTTCGGTGGTGAGGCACGCACACACGGTCGTCCCGGACTCGGCGAGCAGGTCGAGCTCCGTGCCGTCGGCGTGCGTCGCGTGCACCACCGTGACGTGCGGGCCCAGGCAGCCGGTTCGAGCGAGGAGCTCGATCGGCCGGCAGCCGTGCTCGGCGAGGCATTCCTCCACCTCACGCGGCTGCTCGTCGGCATGGACATGGAGCGGCAGGCGCTCCGCGGCCGCGTAGCGGCCGAGCTCCTCGAGCCAGGCGGCCGGGCAGGCGCGCACGGAGTGGGGGGCGACGCCGACCGCGATGCCCGCTGAGCGCAGCTGCTCGAGTTGGCGCAGGTAGTCGGCGACCGACGCCTGGCGCATCCGGTCGAGGCCGCCGCGGCCGTAGGCGGCGAGCAGGACGACGATCTCGACCTCGGTTTCCGCAGCCGCCTCTGCCGCGGCTTGCGCCTCGGCGAGCCCGAGGTAGTGGAACTCGCCGACCGCCGTGTACCCGGCGGCGCGCATCTCGCGGTACGTCGCGGCGTAGAGCCGCCGCACCGTTTCGGGCGTCTGGCGCTCCGCCTCGGCCAGCATCAGGTCGCGCCACGCCCAGAAGTCGCCTCCACCCGTGCGCCCGCGCAGCGCCCGCTGGAACGTATGCGTGTGGGCGTTGACGAACCCAGGCAGGACGATCGGCTCGGAGGCCACGAGCTCTATCCTGTCAGCCATGGCTACACCCGCTGTTTCGGCACCGCTCGCACGGATTCCGAACGCGCTCACGGTCCTCCGTCTCGGCCTGATCCCGCTGTTCATCGCGGTCTTCCTCGCGGCCGAGGACGGCTCGAGCTGGGCTGCGGGCATCATCTTCGCCGTCGCCGGCATCACCGACCAGCTGGACGGCTGGCTGGCGCGACGCTGGCACGTGGAGTCGCGCTTCGGTCGGCTGGCCGACCCGCTCGCCGACCGGCTGATGATCGACGCCGCGGTGATCCTGCTCTGGCTCGAGGGCAAGCTGCCCTGGCCGGCCGCGCTGATCATCGTCGCGCGTGACGTCATCCTCATCGGCGGGTACAGGCTGCTCGTGCCGCACGGCTACGAGCTCTCCGTCAGCACCCTCGGGAAGGTGGCCACCTGGCTGCTGTACTGCTCGCTCGGCTTCCTGATCGTCGTCGGCCAGGACACCGAGTGGCCGCTGTGGCTCTTCTGGATCGCCCTTGGGCTAGCCGTCGTGGCGGCGGCGCAGTACGTTGTGCAGGCGCGGCGGGAGGTGAAGGCGTGAAGGCTGTAGTGATGGCGGGCGGAGAAGGCACGCGGCTGCGTCCCCTGACGTCGAATCAGCCCAAGCCGATGGTGCCGATCGTCGGCAAGCCCTGCATGGAGCACATAATCGAGCTGCTGCGCACGCACGGGCTGGAGGACGTGATCGTCACGCTCGCCTTCATGCCGCAGGCGATCCGCAGCTACTTCGGATCGGGGGAGACGCTCGGCCTGAACATCGAGTACTCGGTCGAGGAGCTGCCCCTGGGCACCGCAGGCTCCGTGCGCCTCGCGAGCGGCGCCCTCGACGATACCTTCGTCGTCATCTCCGGCGATGCGCTCTGCGACGTCGATCTCGGCTCGCTGATCGACTTCCATCGCGAACAGGGCGCCGCGGTCACGATCGGCCTCAAATCGGTCGACAACCCGCTCGAGTTCGGCATCGTCGTCACCGACGAGGAGGGTCGGGTCGAGCGCTTCCTCGAGAAGCCCTCCTGGGGCCAGGTCTTCTCGGACACGATCAACACCGGGATCTACGTGCTCGAGCCGGAGGTGCTGAAACACGTGCCGACCGACCGGCCGTACGACTTCTCGAAGGAGCTCTTCCCGCTCCTGCTCGAGATGGGCCGCCCGATCTACGGCTTCGTGCTCGACGGCTACTGGCAGGACATCGGCAACCTCGACCAGTACCGGCAGGCGAACTTCGACGCCCTCGACGAGCGCGTCCGGCTCGAGATCGACGGCATCCGCCTGCGCGGGAACGTCTGGCTCGGCGAGGGCGCCGAGATCGACGACGTCGAGCAGCTCGAGGGGCCCGCGTACGTCGGCAACTACTGCCGGATCGCACGTGACGCCACCGTCGGGCCGTACTCCGTGCTCTCGGCCGGTGTGACGCTCCGCGAGCGCGCGCGCACCACCCGCGCCGTGATCGACAGCGCCACCCACATCGGCCGCAGCTCGCTGGTCGAGGGGGCGATCATGGGCCGCTCGTGCGATGTCCGCGACCACGTCCGGATCCACGAGGGCGCGGCGATCGGCGACGAGGTCACGATCGGCTCGGAGTCGACGATCATGCCGAACGTTCGCGTCTACCCCTACAAGGAGGTCGAGACCGGCTCTCAGGTGAACGAGAACCTGATCTGGGAGTCGCGCGCGTCGACGAGGCTATTCGGCAAGGACGGCGTGACCGGGCTCGTGAACGTGGATCTCACGCCCGAGACGGCCGTGCGGCTCGCCGCGGCGCTCGGAACGGCGCTCAAGCGAGGCACGCGCGTCGTCGCGAGCCGGGATTCCGGCGACGCGTGCCGGATGATCAAGCGGGCGATGATCTCGGGCCTGAACGCGACCGGCGTCGACGTCGCCGACCTGCGCGTCTCGCCGCCTGCGGTCGGCCGGCACGTGCTGAAGACGCAGGCCTTCGCGGCGCACGTACACGTGGGCGCAGGCCACGCCGACCCGGAGGCCATCTTCATCCGGTTCTACGAGCCGCCCGGGATCCTCATCACGTCCTCGTTCCAGAAGGAGATCGAGAAGAACTTCTCGCGCCAGGAGCTGCGTCGCGTTGCCGCCGGCAGCGTCGGCTCCGTCTCGTACCCCGCGCGCGTCCGCGAGAGCTACGCGCACGACCTGCTCGACTCCCTCAACGTCGAGTCGATCCGTGAGCGCGGGTTTCGCATCGTCGTCGACTACGGCTACTCGGCGGCGTCGTTCGTCCTGCCGCTCGTGGTCGGGCCGCTCGGCGTCGAGGCGGTCTCGTCGCACGGCTTCTTCGCCGAGGAGAGCGGGAGCCAGAACTCGATCGCCCAGTCGATCGGGCAGACGAAGAAGCTGGTCACCGCCGTCGGCGCCGATCTGGGGGCGGTCTTCGATCGCGCTGCGGAGCGGCTCTACCTCGTCGACGAGACCGGCAAGGAGGTGCCCGTCGAGCAGGCGCTGCTGCTGTTCCTCAGCCTGATCGGCGCGTCCGGGCGGACCGGGAAGGTCGCGTTCCCGGTGACCGTGACGAGCCAGGTCGACGCGCTCGTCGACGGCAAGCTCGAGGTCGTGCGCACGCCGAACTCGCTCGCCGACCTGACCCGCGTCGCCGCGGAGGAGGACGTCGTCTTCGCGGGCGCGGTCGGCGGCGGGTACGTCTTTCCCGAGTTCCTCCCGGCCTACGACGCCGTGGCGAGCCTTGCCAAGCTGCTCGAGCTGCTCGCGAACGTGAAGAGTCCGGTCTCGACGCTCGTCGCGGAGCTGCCGCGGCCGACGCTGATCCATCGCCAGCTGGCGTGCCCGTGGGCCCGCAAGGGCCTCGTCATGCGGCTTCTGAACGAGCGGCTCGCGGGACGCGACGTCGACCTGACCGACGGCATCAAGCTGATCAGCGAGCGGGGCTGGGCACAGGTGCTCCCGGATCCCGACGAGCCGCTGCTCCACCTCTACGCCGAGGGCGCGACGGAGGCCGACTCGAACGAGCTCGAGCACGAGGTGCGCGAGCTGGTGGAGGAGATCATGCAGGGAGACGGCGCACCGACCCGAACTCCGAGGGAGACTGTAGAAACCTCAAGCTGAGGTTGACCCTTGGCCCTTCTGCTGGTTTACTGAGAGCCCGTCCCGACGCGGAAAGGCGCACGCCTGTGAAAGAAACGCCCGATCTGGAGGACCTGGAGATGGAGCCGCTGCCCGACCTCGGCTCGCTCTCCGACGACGATCTGAAGTCGCTCATCGAGGAGCTCGAGCGGGAGGAGAACGAGGTCTCGTACCGCCGGCGGCTGCTGCAGGGCCGCATCGACATCCTCCGCGCCGAGCGCACCGCGCGCCTGAAGGGGGGAGGGGTCAGCGACGTCGACGTCGACCAGTTGACGGACATCCTCGCCTCACGCGGGACACCAGAAGGCCCCACCAGTGCGGCCGGAGAGGACGAGGCGGGCGAGGCCGGCTCTTGAGTCACATCTACTGCCCGGAGTGCGGCTTCCAGAACCCGGAGGCAGCCAATTTCTGCTCCAAGTGCGGCTCGTTGCTCGTCCGCGAAGACGCCGGAGAGCAGACGGTCAGCTACACGCCAGAAGAGGTCGGAGACGACCCGGGCGCCGCGCTGCAGGAGCTCGGGGGAAAGGGCCCCGCGCTCGTCGTCCGCTCCGGCGGCGGCAGGGCGGGGGAGAGCTTCCTCCTCTCGCAGGAGCGGACGCTCGTCGGCCGTTCGCCCGAGTGCGAGGTCTTCCTCGACGACGTCACCGTTTCGCGCCGCCACTCGGCGATCAGCCGCAACGGCGACACCTTCTCGATCGAGGACCTCGGGAGCCTGAACGGCACCTTCGTCAACCGGCGGCGTATCGAGTCGACGACCCAGCTCGAGGACGACGACGAGCTGCAGATCGGCAAGTACCGCCTCACCTTCCTCCGCCGATGAGCGTCGCTCTCCCCACCGACAAGGCGCAGCAGCCGCGTCTGCACACGATCGGCGCAGTCTGCGCGCGGCTGCAGCCGGAGTTCGCCGACATCTCGATCTCCAAGATCCGCTACCTCGAGGATCAGGGGCTCCTCACCCCGAAACGCACCCGCGGCGGCTACCGGCTCTTCAGCGAGGAGGACGTCGAGCGGCTGGAGACGATCCTGCGCCTGCAGCGGGACGAGTTCCTGCCACTCCGCGTGATCCGCCAGGAGCTGGCCGCGGGCGGAGGCGCAGAGCGCAAGCGGCGACGCCCGGCTGTGCTCGGCGAGGTGGAGAGCGAGCTCGACCTGCAGGAGCTGTGCGAGCGCGCCGGGATAGACCTCGCGCTCGCACGCGCGCTCGAGGAGTTCGGCCTGCTCGTCCCACGTGTCGAGGGCGGCGAGCGCCTCTACCGCGAGAGCGACGCGGACGTCGCGGCGGCCTGCGGGCGGCTGGCGCAGTTCGGCATCGACGCGCGCCACCTCAGGACGTTCCGGAACTCGGCCGGCCGCGAGGCCGCCCTGCTCGAGCAACTGGTGGCGCCGGCGCTGCGCTCCCGGAATCCCGAGCGGCGCAAGTCCGGGCTGGACGACCTCCAATCGCTCGCGGAGGCATCGCAGGAGCTTTCGCGCCTGCTCTTCTGGCGTGAGCTCCGCGCGCTCGCCGAGCGTTAGGCTGCCGCGGTGCCCACCGATCTGCGAGCGCTCGTCCGCGAGGTTCCGGACTTTCCGCGTCCGGGCGTCGGCTTCAAGGACATCAGCCCGCTGCTCGCCGATCCGGCAGGCCTGAAACAGGCGATCACCGATCTGGCGGCGTGGGGGAGGGCAAGGGAGCCCGACCTCGTCGTCGGCGCGGAGGCGCGCGGCTTCATTCTCGGTGCGGCGATCGCACACGAGATCGGCTGCGGCTTCGTGCCGGCGCGCAGGCCCGGCAAGCTGCCGCCGGAGACGGTCGGCGTCACGTACGCGCTGGAGTACGGCCAGAACGCGCTCGAGCTGCACCCGGAGGCGTTCTGGGAGGGCGCGCGCGTCCTCATCCACGACGACGTGCTCGCCACGGGAGGGACCGTCGAGGCGATCGGCGGCCTGATCGAGCAGCTCGGCGGCAAGGTCGTCGGTGTCGGGTTCATCATCGACCTGACCTTCCTGAACGGCCGTAGCCGGCTCTCGCAGTACGAGATCCACTCGCTGATCGAGTATTGAGCTCGATCGAGTACTGAAAGAAGCTCAGGCTGTCATCCGTCAGGTCGATACTAGGAAGATGTACGACCCATGGACAGGCCGCTACACGTTCTCGTGCCCGCACGCCGAGCACGTCCGCGTCACGCTGTCGTCGTTCCGGCACCTCCAGCGGCTGCCGGGCGCGGCGCACCCGGCCGTCTACAGCATCCGCTTCGACTGCGGGTGCGGCGAGGAGCACACCGGCCTGCTCGCGCACGACGAGCTCGACCTGGCTCCGCTGGGCGCAACCGCCGGCGTCTTCCACGACCTCATGACCTCACGGCTCGGCGACGCGGGGGTGGAGCTCGCCGACACCGCCGCCGCGAAGGTCGGGGCGGGGGACTGGCCCTGGAGCTTCTATTGCTACCCGGAGGGTCGGCCGCGACCGGTCTTCCCGTCCTCGTTCGTGGCCGTCGCGCCGGGAGACCGCTCGCTCGGCCTCGCCGTTCGCTGCCCGGTCTGCGGTGCGCTGTCCGTGAACCTGGTCTCGCAGCCGCACGTCGATCTCCCGTTCTGGAACGACGATCGCGTCGGCGTCGTCGATCACGTGTTCCCCGACGACGCCCTGGGAGCCCTCGAGGCGTTCCGGGCCGAGCTGCACTCGGCGCGGTTCGACGAACGCCGCCTGAATCTCGAATAGGCCGATCTCCGTTGTATCCACGCCGGGACTTCCTCCGGCTCACGACAGACAACGGAGGCTTCGAATGATCGGCATTACCAGAGGCGTCTCAACGCTCGTCGGCGCCGCCGTCGCAGGCTTCCTGCTCTGGCTCGCTACCCAGATGGGAAGCGACACGAACGGGTCGTACTGGGCGACCTATGGCCTGATTGCGATGGCCGGGCTGACGATGGCCCTCTCCCAGATCCTCGGC
This sequence comes from uncultured Gaiellaceae bacterium, assembly GCA_963791905.1. Taxonomy (GTDB): domain Bacteria; phylum Actinomycetota; class Thermoleophilia; order Gaiellales; family Gaiellaceae; genus Gaiellasilicea. The sequence goes on along the minus strand of CAWBTX010000007.1, from coordinate 191,316 downwards.
GGGTGGACGAAGTGGGGCTGGCCCCGGCTCTCTACTGGGGTGTTCCTCATCGGCTTCCTGCCCGTACTCGTCACCGGCGGCTGGGTGCTGCTGGCTCGGCAGCCCGCCGACTTCTTCAACACCTCGAACTGGTCTCGCGATCTCGGCGTCGACACCTTTGTCGGCGACCTCGGCGAGCTCCTCGCCGTGATCGCGTTCGGGATCGGTCTCACATTCGGCTTCTGCTTCGACACGACCGGGCCGCGCGACGTCGTCGTCGAGGAGAGCGATCGGGCTCACGCCGAGCCGGTAGCGGCCGACGAGCCGTTGACAGCCGAGCGTCGCCGCAGCCCGGACGAGGAGGTCACGCGCCACGACACCGAGCGCCAGCCTGTCGCGGCCGACCACGGCGACCGACACGTCTGAGGTTTCGAGAGCTTCCTGAGGGTTCGCTCAGGAAGCTCTCACTCCCGTCAGGGATGAAGCGCGCGAGACGGCGCGCCCGATAGCTGGACCGATGGACGCCGCCGCCCTTTCCCGCCGCAAACCAGGGCCTTCCGACCTCCTCCTCGGCCATTGCCTCATGCTCCAGTCGGAGCTTCGCCCGACCGCGCGCGACCGGCTCGAGGCGATCATCGGCCGCGATCTCGCGCTCCGGCTCGTCAGCGCGCTCAGCTCCCGTTAGCAGCGGGGCCGAATCCTTCGGATCCGGCCTACGCCCGGGGACCCGGGCGGTCCTCGCCGCGCAGGCGGACGAAGAGGAAGATCGCCGCCGCGAAGACGAGCGAGAGGATCAGCGCCGTGCTTCCGGAGACGCCGACCGCCAGCATCCCCAGCCAGAGGATGAGGAAGAACACGACCGCCCAGATGAACGACTGGACGCCCTGATCGATGCTCGGCATGCGCAGGTGCATCGCGCGTGATCATATGCAGCGGGGCCGATCCGAAGGATCGGCCGCAGGCAGCCGCGGGAGCGACTGCCTGCCCGCGCGAAGATCCCTGAAGCTGTGCAGTGCTACCCGCGGTTGTGCGTCCGCGGGCCCGCAAAAGAACTTTGCGCAAATTGCAGCCAAAGGGTGAACGCGGTCCTTGCTTGGCGTCGCCTGCGGCTTTAGGTTGCCGCTTGCAGAGAGCACGGAGCGCGAGTAGGTCGAAGCCGAGCTCGAGGGCCGTACGCGGAAGCGGAAAGTCAGCGGGTTCGGTGGACAAAAGCGCCACCGGCTCTCTGAATTTATTTGCAGCGGGTCTGTCCGCTTTGCGGACAGACATCGGAGTCCGCGGGAGCGGACTCCTGCCGCGCGAAGATCCCTGAAGCTGTGCAGTTCAACCCGCGGCTTGTCGTCCGCGGGAGCGTCGACCGCTTGTTGCTGGTCGTCCGCGAGCGCTGATGAGTTTGTGTTCAGGAACACAAGCCTCTGCACGCTGGGGCCGGGGTGGGAGGGCTCGGAGAAGCGATTTCCCTGCATGGGCCCGGAAACGATCGCGCTGCTCGTCCGCCGGCGAGAGGAGCTTGTGTTCCTGGAACACAAGCTCGTTCGGCCCCACCAGTGCGCTCACTAGGATGCGCGCGTGGGCCGCGCAGCTGTCTTCACCGCAGCCGGCGGGGCCTTCCTCGCCGCGGTCGTGCTGACCGTTCTCGGAGCGGGGGACAGGGCCGGGGCACTGCCGAACTGGCAGGCCTTGATCCTCGGGCTCGTCCAGGGTGCGACCGAGCTGCTCCCGATCTCGTCGTCGGGGCATTTGATCCTCGTCCCGTGGCTCGGGGACTGGGACTATCTGAAGAGCGACGACCTCTTCAACCAGACGTTCGACGTCTCGCTCCACCTGGGGACGCTCATCGCGGTCGTGTTGTACTTCCGCGAGGACCTGGCTGCGCTACTCGCCGCGTTCGTGCGCACGCTCCGACAGCGACGCATCGAGACGGCCGACGAGCGGGTGGCGTGGTTCGTCGCGATCGCGACGGTGCCCGCCGCGATCGTCGGTGCGCTCGGCGAGGAGTTGATCGCCGAGCGGCTCGGTGAGCCGTGGCAGATCGCGCTGCTCCTGCCGTTCTTCGGCATCGTGCTCTGGATCGCGGACCGGAGCCCGCAGCGGCGCAAGATGGCGGACCTGAACATGCGTCAGGCCGTTGCCGTCGGCTTCGCGCAGTGCCTGTCGCTGTTCCCTGGGGTCTCGCGCTCGGGGGTGACGATCACGGCCGGCCGCTTCCTCGCCCTCGATCGCGACTCCGCCGCTCGCTTCTCGTTTCTGTTGCTCGTGCCGATCACGCTCGGTGCGGTCGTCTACAAGGGCGTGACCGACGTGATCCTGGGCGACCTGCCGCCGGGAATGGCGGGGCCGTTCATCGTCGGCAGCCTTGCCTCGCTCGCGGGGGGCCTGGTGGCGATCTACGCCCTGCTCGGCTACGTCCGCCGTCACGACTACACGGTCTTCGTCGTGTACCGCCTGGTCACCGGACTCTTCGTGCTGGCGCTCATCGCCGCAGGGGCGCGATCCGCCGGCTACTGATGGCTCGTTTGGGGGCACGGGCGGCTCCGGCCGCGCCGACAAGAGAGCGAACAACCACGCCGCCGCCGCCGAACCGCGCTCCGTACCGCTCGACCACGGACCGCAAGACCCGCCGATCGGGCTGTTGCGCCCTCGATTTGTCTCGGCTAGGGTGCCCGATCTTCAGGGGTTGCCGTCCGCTCGCCGGGTGGTAGCGCAGGACGAGGTCGTCGCCCGGCGGCGCCGCGGAAGAGAGGGGAAGCCATGAGGAGACATCTGGCCCGGGCAGTCGCTCTGGCCGCGACGCTGGCGGCGATCTACGCCGTCGCGCCCGCGACCGTTCCGAGCTCGCCGACCGCTGCAACGGCGTACTCGGCGATCGGCGACTGCACGCCGGGGAGCAACTGGGGCACATTGCGGCAGGATCTCGCCTCACAGGTCGTCCAGCTCGTCAATCAGCACCGTGCCTCTCTCGGGCTCGTGCAGCTCCAGGTGACGGCGCCGCTCACCGACGCAGCGATCTGGAAGTCGCGCCACATGGCGTACTACCAGTACATGGCCCACAACGACCCGGCCCCGCCGGTCGCACGCACCGTCGGCGACCGCCTGCTCGTGTGTGGGTATCCGTCCAACAGCGCCGGCTGGGGCGAGAACATCGCCTACGGGTACCAGTCCGCCAACTCCGTCATGCAGGCATGGCTCAACTCGCCCGGCCACCGCTCGAACATCGAGCACCCGAGCTTCCGCGCGATCGGCGTGGGGGCCGCCTCCAGCGGCGGCGGCACGCTCTTCTGGACGCAGGAGTTCGGTACCTCGCTGAGTGGCGGCGGCGCTCCGCCTCCTCCGCCACCGCCTCCTCCTCCGCCGCCACCCCCGCCACCTCCGCCACCGCCGACCTACGCCTGCTCAAACGGCGCCGACGACGACGGTGACGGCAAGGTCGACTACCCGGCCGACCCGGGCTGCTCGAGCCCCAGCGACAACGACGAGTGGAACCCGACCACACCGCCGCCGCCTCCACCGCCGGGTCCGCCGCCGCCTCCGGCACCGAGCTACGCCTGCTCGAACGGCGCCGACGACGACGGTGACGGCAAGGTCGACTACCCGGCCGATCCGGGCTGCTCGAGCCCGACCGACGGCAACGAGTTCAACTTCGGCTCCCGCCGGTAGGAACCGGAGCGCGAGGTGGGGCGCCCCAAGCGGGCGTCCCACCTCGGCCGGCGCTTCCTTCTACTTGACATAACGCCCCTTTACGTGCGTTCACGACGCGAACCTGCGCTGATCCAGCCCCTCGCACCCGAGGACGTGGAGCGCGTGACGTCGGTGCTAGGCCTCGCTCGACTCCACCAAGGCGACGGCTTCTACCTCGTCGCGTGGGACGGCGACGAGCCGCTCGGCCATGTGTACCTTGCGCTGACGGATCCGGCCGAGCTTCATGATGTGTCCGTTCGCCCCGAGTACCGTCGTCGCGGGATCGCGTCGGCGCTGATCGCCGCCGCTGAGCAGGAGGCCCACGCGCGAGCCCGCGACCGGCTCAGGATCGCAGTCAGCATCGAGAACGAGCCGGCGCAGGCGCTCTACCGGGGCTGCGGTTACGTCGACTCCGGCCTGCCGCCGAGGCGCGTCGTGGGAACGATCGAGATTCGCACCGGGCCGATCGAGGTCGACGACACGCTGCTGACCTGGGAGAAGCGGCTCGACCGGCCGGAGCCGCTTACTGGTCAGGCGAGGGCTCAGGAGGTCTGAGCGTTCGCATGGCGTGTGCCGCGGGCGGCGGCCACCGCCTCCTGGAGCTCGAGCCGGGAGCCGCTGCGTACAGCTGGTCGAAGCGGTCGCCCGCCAGCGCCTGGCGGATCTGGACGACGAGCTCGACCTCCCCCGTGAGCGAGCTGAACACCTGCAGGCCGGCCCGTCGGCGCAGGCCCGCAGCCGCCCCCGCCAGCCGCGCCGCCCGCTCCGGGTCGCCTTCCACGAGCGCCAACTGGTCGGGAGTCCGAATCACAGCGTTAACCGGATAGCACCTCTTGCGCGAAGCGGACAACCATGGCGCCATCGCCGACGGCGGCCGCCACGCGGTTGGGTGCGCCCGCACGGACGTCGCCGGCCGCGAACACGCCGGGGCGGGTCGTCTCGAGGAGATGCGGTTCCCGGTCTGTCAGCGGCCAGCTGAGGTGCGTGTCGCAGTTGGCCGCGCCAGGCCCGCAGAGGAGGTATCCGGCCGTGTCGACGGCGAGCATTCCCGTCGCTGCTTCGGTGCATGGGTCCGCTCCGATCATCACGAAGACGGCAGTGCAGTCGACCTGCTCGACCCTATCGTCGCGTCGGTGGCGCAGGCTCACCGACTCCACCGTCGCCGACCCGTGCACCGCGACGACTTCCGTCTCGGTGATGACCTCGATCCGCGACGAGCGCTCGATGCGTTCGACGAGGTATTGCGACATCGTCGACTTCAGCGCCGTGCCGCGAACCACGACGCGGACGCTGCGGGCGCGCGAGGCGAGCTGCGTGGCCGCCTGGCCCGCCGAGTTGGCTCCGCCCACGACGATCACGTCCTCGTCGCGGCAGCGCTCGATATCGGTGGCCATCGCGGCGTGGTAGACGCCGGCGTCGCGGAAGCGGTCGATGCCCTCGGCCTGTAGTTCCCGCCAGCGAGCACCTGTCGCCATGACCAGGCAGCGGGCGAGGACGTGCTGGCCGTCGTCGAGGTCGACCCGCACGAGCCCCTCGGCCCCGTCGGCGATCTCGACTGCGCGATGGAAGCTCGACAGCACGGCATCGAAGCGGCGCGCCTGGAGTGTCGCCTTGCGCGTGAGCTCCGTGCCCGAGATTCCGGTTGGGAAGCCGAGGTAGTTCTCTATGCGGGTGCTCGTGCCGGCCTGGCCGCCGGGCGCCCAGGCCTCGGCCACGAACGTGCGCAGTCCTTCGGAGCCGGCGTAGACGGCGCTCGCCAGGCCGGCCGGCCCGGCGCCGAGCACGATGAGGTCGAAACGCTCGCCGTCCACCTCGGCGCGCAACCCGAGCGACCGTGCGACCTGGGCAGCCGATGGATTGCGCATCACCTCGGTGGCGTGCACCAGCACGGGCGTCTCCGAGCGCGGGATGTCGAGCCAGTCGAGCATGGCGGCGCTCTCGGCGTCTGTGTCGACGTCGTACCAGCGCACCGGCAAGCAGGTTTCGCTCGAGCAGGTCGCGCACCTCGAACGCGCGTCGGGAGCCGCGCGGAGCGATCAGACGCATGACGCCGTGCCCCTCGGCCTCGTGCCATTGACGGCGAGCCAGCAGCGTGCGGAAGACGTGCTCCCCGAACTCCGGCCAGTGCGCGACCATTGCACGCAGCGCGGCCTGTTCGAAGACGATCACGTCGGTCGGCTCGACGGCCACGCAGGCGCTGATCGTCGGCTCACCGGTGAAAGCCGCGATGTCGCCGATGAAGGTCCGACCGTCGGCCTGCGCGATGTAGACGTCCTTGCCGGGCTTGCGGTCGACGAACTCGACCAGGCCGCTCTCGACCACATAGAACGGCGCGTCGCGGATGCCATGCTCGTAGAGCACCTCACCCGGCTGGAAGGTGCGCCGCTCGCCGCGCTGTGCCAGCCACTCCAGCTTCGAGTCCGAGAGCCGGGGAAAAGGACCTCGTCGCCGAGGTCGGGGAACCGCTCGCTGCGAACCACCTGGGTGGTTGTCACCCACAGAGGCTAGCTTGGCGGGCCAGGCTGCGGCCGCGGCATTTGCTGAGGCGCTCAACAACGGCATGTGGGCGCCGCGTCACACTTTTTGGCGGGAGGCGATGTACTGGTTGTGAGACCTGAGCTGTCCGCCGCGCACGACGCTGAGCTGCTTCGTCTGGGTTCGGGAGAGGCGTTCGCGGTGGTCTACGACCGTCACGTTCAGGAGGTGTTCGCGTGGTCGCGGGCGCGGGTCGGTGAGCATGCCGCCGATCTGACGGCCGAGGTGTTCGCGCGGGCCTGGCTGAGCCGTCCGCGATAACGATGTCTGAGCTCCATTCAGGTCTCCGGATGTTCCGTGAAGAGCTGATCGAGGCGATCGATCGGGAGCGTGGTCGCACGTGGATTCGGGTTCCCCGGCTGCGCTGGCTGTTGCCGCCGGCGGCTGCTGGCGCCGCCGTGATCGCCGTGATCCTGGTCGCGGGAGGCACGCAGACGACGTCTGCCGATGCGGCGACCTTGCGGCGGATCGCAACGGCGCTGACGCCGGCGCCGGGGACGATCCTGCACGAGCGCGCGCTCGTAACCACGGGAGACCAGGCGCCGCAGCTCTATGAGCTGTGGCAGCAAGCTAGCCGTCCAAGCGCTGCCCGCTGGATCAAGTTCGGGCACGAGGTCAGCTCGGACGGGACGAACCTGTCCGAGTACGACCCGACCTCAAAACACGATCACGGTCATCCCTGACGAGGAGAGCGCGTCGACGCCGTCTGTCGACATCGCCCAGTTGTTGCGCTCGCTCGTCGACTCGGGCGACGCCCAGGTGGAGGGCGAGACGACGCTGAACGGGATCGGCGTCTACAAGCTGACGGTCAGCAACGCGCCGAGGCCCTTCATGAACGGCACGGCGTACGTTGCGCGCGACACCTACTACCCGGTGCTGATCGAGAGCACCGGCGGCCGATGCAACTGCACCGAGACCATCCGCTTCCAGGCGTACGAGTACCTGCCGGCGAGTCGGACGAACCTCCAGCTGCTCGACCTCGCCGCACAACACCCCGGCGCGCGGGTGGTCACCAAGGCACCACGATGACACGGACGTGACGATCGACCTTCACGAAGCATCTCTGGCGGCGACGCTCTGCGACGGCGACGCAGCGCCGGATCATGCGGCGTATTCTCGCGCGGTGGAGTTCAAGGAGCTTCTAAAGCGGCGCCGGATGGTGCGCGCGTACGAACCCACGCCGGTCCCACGCGAGACGCTCGAACGCATCGTCGGCACGGTCCGACGTGCACCGAGCGCCGGCTTCAGCCAGGGCCAGCGGTTGGTGGTGGTCGCGGAACCGGAGCGGCGCCGGGCCATCGCCGAGGCAGTCGGAGAGGACTACTACGTCGAGCAGGGCTTCGCGCCCTGGATCAGTGGCGCCGCCGCGCTCGTCGTGGTCTGCACGCGCGAGGACGACTACCACGACCGCTACCGGCAGCCCGACAAGCTGCAAGAGGGCGAGGAGATCGCATGGCCGGTTCCGTACTGGTACGCCGACGCGGGCGCCGCGGCGATGCTCATCATGCTCGCCTCGATTGACGAGGGCCTCGCCGCGGGCGTGTTCGGGATTCCAGCCGAACGAATGGAACGAATACGCGAGCTGCTGGAACTCCCAAGCGACGTCGCGATCGTCGAGGTGATCACGCTCGGGTTCCCCGCCGAGGATGCCGCCTCCGATCGTCTGTCGAGCCGCGGCACACGTCCCCGCAGGCCTCTCGACGAGATCGTGCGCTGGGAGAACTGGCCCGGCGGCTCCTGAGCGAACCGACGAGACCGCGCGCTACTCGTCTCGGTGGTTGACGATGTTGATGACGTTCCCGTCCGGGGCGCGCACGAGGAACCTGCGGATGCCCCACGGTTCGTCGGTCAGCGGATGAACGATCTCGTAGCCGCGGCGCTGCGCTTCCGCGTAAGCGTCGTCGACGTCGTTCCCGACGTGCACTGAGATCACGGAGTCCTGAGGACTCGTGGCGTCTCGGGTCACGAGCTGGACGCACGCTCGCCCGTCTGGCGACCCGTAGCGCGCGACCCACCCGAGGTTGAAACCCTCCACGTTCAGTCCGAGGTAGTCGGTGTAGAAGCCGCGCGCCGCATTGATGTCGGCGACTCGCAGGTTTGCTGTGACTCCCGTTACTCGCACAGAGGCTCCCTACATGCCGGCCCGCCGCCGCCGCATCTGTTCCTCGAGCAGTTCGCGGCGGAGCCTTGCGAGTCCGGTCGGGCAATCGGCGCCGAGGGCTTCGAGTATCGCTTCGTGATCCTCGATGGTGAGCGGCACTTCGTTCGCATGCACCTTGATGGCATCGGCGAGCGCACGTGCTGTGTCGTCGAAGCCGGCGTCCTGGACGATCTGCGCCAAGAGGCGGACGAACTGGACGTCGACGCGCACACCGGCGATCCGCACGGACCTGACGCTACCGGACGCACGCGTCCCGAGAGTCAGGCGCCGTCGACCCCTGGCCCGAAAAGCCCCAGGGTGCGGTCTAGGCGAGCCGCTTCAGTTCCACTCGAAGAAAGGTGGCCGCCGTCGAGGCTGCGGCTCCCCGACGGCAGGCCAAGTGTGCCGCATCCTGGAACGAAGGATAGAGACGCGCCCGGCGCGTTCAGGCGCGGGGCCTCAGACCTACCCGGGGAGAATGCACCGGCCGCACCCGAGCCAAGCGCGGGCTGGCGGTACGCTCCGTGACCGGTGGATGTGGCGCAGAGGGGGAGCGGCACCCTTGCTCTGCGGCATTCGAGAGCATTCTGCGCGCATCCACCGCGTTTCGCTAGGCCGGGAGCGGTGCGGCACGCTCCCGGCCGGCACGTACTCCTTGCCGTTACATGCCTTGACCGAACGGCGCGGCGATAAGCTCTTGCGGTGTCACTCCTCACGGAGGTCGCGGCGCGTGCGGATGTGCCGGTCGAAGGGGTGGTCAGGGTCGTCACCCGGCAGCCGGTCAGCAGGCGCATCGCGCAACGCGTCGTCAAGGTCCTCGACGCGCTCGACCCAGAGCAGCAGCGCGCGGTCGAGCGGCTTGCCCGTGCCGGGTCGGTCGACGTCGTCACGCCGCGGCCCGACGTGACGCCGCGGGAGGCAGTCGTGGCGGCGCCCGACGCAGACTCACTTCCCGCAATCGACGGGACCGATCTGAGCGTCCGCACCGATCCGCTCGCACTCCGGCTTCATCAGCTCCTCGAGGAGATCAACGAATGCCTGAACGAGATCCGGCGCGATCACGTCTCCGACCGGCAGGATCGCGTCGATGATCTGGCTGTCCTCGTCGACCTGATGACGACCGGGTGGCGCGGGGTCGACCGCCGTCTGGGTCGGGTCGAGCGGACGCTGGCGCGCCTCGAGGCCGGGCGAGAGCGGCCGCGGCCGTTGGTGGCGGAACGTCGCGACCTCGATGTGCCGGCCGCAGCGAGCGCCGCGCCGGAGGGCGCCGACGTTGCCGTGCAGGAGCTCGAGGGGAACTCGAGCTCGCCCGGGTCCCGGGGGCGGATGTGGCGGCGGCTGACGCCGGTGCCGATCCTGATCGTGGCCGCCATCGCAACCGCGTTCGCCGCATCCGAGCTCTTGCCCTCGTCGGACGACGAACCGCGGCTGCTCCCCGCGGCCGAGGGAACGTCCCTTCGCGCCCCGGCGCCGCAGACGTCGCTCAGCGCGACCACAGGCGGCCCGGCAACCCCGGCGCCGACGACGCCCGCGACCGGTACGACGCCGTCTCGTACGCGAACCACGCCCGCTACGGGTACGACGCCATCACGCACCTTCGCCTGGCCCGCCCGGGCGGGCTCGACGTACTACCTCGTCCGCATCTTTCGCGGCAACGCGCTCATTCACGAGGCTCGGCCCGTGAAGGCGCGGCTGGTCGTGCCGACGAGCGTGAAGTTCACGCCGGGCACGTACCGCTGGTCGGTTCGGCCCGGCGTCGGGCCGCCGGCACAGAACCGGCTGAGCGCCCCGATCGTCGATTCGGCCTTCGAGGTTTCGCGGTGACCGCTGCCTCCTCCCCGCACTCGTGTTTGGCGACGCGACGGTGCCGGGTAGAAGCTGCTGACCCCCCTTTGCTTTTCCCTTCTGCATGACGACGATCGACATCGATCACCTCCTCGAGCATGAGGAGATCCGGCAACTGCTCGATGCGGCTGAGCAGTCCGGATCTCTGCGGGCCGCCGAGATCACCGAGATCGTCGATACGCACGACCTCGACCAGCTCGAGCAGGAGGCGCTGGTGCGGGAGCTCGAGCAGCGCGGGATCGATGTGGCCGAGGAGCCGAAGGTCGAGGAGCCTCCGCCTCCGCCGATGCCCGTGCAGCAGGAGTCGACGACGGATGCGCTTCAGCTCTTCCTCCGTGAGGCCGGCCGCCACCAGCTGCTGACGGCCGCGCAGGAGGTCGAGCTCGCGAAGAAGATCGAGCGCGGCGACATGCAGGCGAAGCAGCAAATGATCCAGTCGAACCTGCGACTCGTCGTCTCGATCGCAAAGAACTACCGCAACCAAGGCCTGCCCTTCCTGGATCTGATCCAGGAGGGGACGCTCGGCCTCATCCGCGCCGTGGAGAAGTTCGACTGGCGCCGCGGCTTCAAGTTCTCCACGTATGCGACGTGGTGGATCCGCCAGGCCGTTGCGCGGGCGCTCGCGGACAAGGCCCGGACGATCCGCATGCCCGTGCACATCGTCGAGCGCCTACAGAAGATGAACCGCGCCGAGCGGACGCTGTGGACGCAGCTCGGCCGCGAGCCGACGCTCGAGGAGATCGCCGAGGAGGCCTCCCTGCCGCTCCAGCAGGCGCTGGAGGTGCGCGCGGCGGCCCGCGCGTCGACCAGCCTCGACCAGCCCGTCGGCGAGGCCGAGGACGCCGTCTTCGGCGACTTCGTCGCCGGCGAGGGGCCGCTGCCCGAGGAGGAGGTCGAGGTCTCGCTGCGCAGCCAGGCTCTCAAGGCGGCGCTCGAGGCACTCACCGACCGCGAGCGGCAGGTCGTCGTCCTCCGCTACGGCCTCGCGGACGCGGAGCCGAAGACGCTCGAGGAGATCGGCAAGCGGCTCGGCCTGACGCGCGAACGCGTGCGCCAGATCGAGATCGACTCCCTCAAACGCCTCGCCGGCCTGCGCGAGATGGAGTCAGTCGGGCTGTAATCATTTGCAGCGGGTCTGATCCGCTCTCGCGGATCAGACCACCGGGATCCGCGGAAGCGGATCCCTGCCGCGCGAACATCCCTGAAGCTGTGCACGGCAACCCGCGGTAGCTCGTCCGTGGGGCTCTTGGCTCCCGAAAAAAGCGTCAGGCGGCTTTGTCGCTCGCCGTGAGGCCGAGTGCGGTGCCGTCGAACAGGCGGTCGGCGTCCTCTCCCAGCCGGTTGCGCGCGAGCTCGTAGGCGTCGTCGAGGTGCGGCGGTCGCGCCTGGCGGTGCCCGTCAGAGGCCACGAGCGAGGCGAGGCCTCGCTCGACGAGATCCCAGCCGAGCTCTCGCGTGCCGAGACCGTGACGGCCAAGGAGCGATGTGCTGTTCACCTGCAGGAGCCAGCCCTGCTCGACGAGCTCGTCGGCGAGGCTCGGACGCGCGAGCACCACCTCGGCACGCTCGGGATGCGCGATCACCGGCGTCAGGCCGCAGTCGACTGCGTGCGCGGCGACGAGCAGCAGCTCGTCGTAGCCGGCCCAGAACGGAACCTCGATCAGCACGCAGTCCGTCCCGCCGAGCGCGTAGCGGCGCAGGTCCTCGTCCAGCAGCGGTGCGTTCGGCGTCAGCTCGAAGCCGAGCCGGAGCTCGAGGCCGGCCCGCGGCGCGAGCTCCGCGAAGGCGGCGCGGACGCGTTCCTCCCTGGCCTCGGTGAGCGGCAGGTGCGGCCACACGTGTGGCGTCGCGAAGAGCGTGCCGGTGCCGTGCCGTGCGGCTTCACGACAGAGGATTGCGCCTTCCTCGACCGAGCCCGCGCCGTCGTCACCCGAGGGGCAGACGTGCGAGTGGCAGTCGACGAAGGCAGGCCGCATGCGGCCCAGCCTAACCGTCAGCTGCGGAGGTAGAACTCGAGGCTGGGCGCGACCGACCGCAGCTCGCGCAGCGCGCGCGCCTCGAGTTGGCGGACACGCTCGCGGGTGATGCCGAGGCCGGCGCCGACCTCCTCGAGCGTCTGAGGCGCCACGCCGTCGAGGCCGAACCGGTGGGCGAGGACGTGCCGCATGCGCGGGTTCAGGCGGTCAAGTGCATCGGCGAGCTCGGTCGAACGCAGCCGGTCCGCGGTCTCCGCGTCGGGCCCGGCGGAGTTCGTGTCCTGGATCAGGTCACCGTAGAGGCTCTCGCCGTCGCCGACCGGGGTCTGCAGGCTGACGGGATCCTCGATCAGCTCCAGGAGCTCGCGCACACGCTGCGGCGTGAAGCCGCTCTCGGTCGCGATCTCGTCCAGCTTCGGGTCTCGGTTCAGCTTTTGGGCGAGCACTCGGCGCGCGCGCGTGACGCGGCGCACCTGCTCGGCGACGTGCACCGGGAGCCGGATCGTCCGGCCTTGCTCCGCGAGCGCGCGCGTGACCGCCTGGCGAATCCACCACGTGGCGTAGGTCGAGAGCTTGAAGCCGAGCTTGTAGTCGAACTTCTCGACCGCGCGGATGAGGCCGAGGTTGCCCTCCTGGATCAGGTCGAGAAGCGGCACCCCAGCCTTGGTGTAATTCCGGGTGATCGACATCACGAGGCGCAGGTTGGACTCGATCAGCTTCCGCTTCGCGGCCTCGTCGCCGAGATCCTTGCGCCGCGCGAGCTCGCGCTCCTCCGCCGGTGTCAGCAGGCGACCGTCGCCGATCTGGCGGACGTACAGCTTGAGCGGATCGTGTGCGGTTACGACCGCCTCGGCCTCGTGCGCCTCCTCCCCGCTCTCGCCGCCGGCGGGATCGTCGAGCGCCGGCAGGAGCTCCAGAACGGGCTCCGCAGGAGGGTCGGGCAGGGGCTCGGCAGTGTTCGTGGAGTCCACTGCTCGCTGTATCGGCTGTCGCCGCGCGCGGCTTGAGGATCCCGTCCGCTCCGAGCGAGGATTTCGTGTCCCGCTCGTGGAACTACCCGGGCGGGAATCCGAATTCCTAACTTCGTCGAAACACCTGTGCATTACCCTCTGGCCAAAGCGCTGCTTATCCAGCCGATAACTGTCCTAGGATCGAGTGATGTGCGGAATCGCCGGCTATAGCGTCAGCCCAGCGTCGAGTGTGCCTCGCACGCTGACTGCGCAGGCGCTCCTGGCAGGGATCGCCGAGCGCGGCGCCGATGCGGTCGGATATGCGCACCGAGGGCTGAGCGGCGAGATCACGGTCAGCAAGCAGCGCTCAGGAGCGACTGCGCTGCTCGACGAGCTGCACATCCCAGCGGACGCGACACAGGCACTCGTCCATGTCCGCGACTACACCAAGGGTCATCCGCGGATCGAGGCGAACAACCATCCGATCCGGCACGGCAGCGTGGTCGGGATCCACAACGGGATCATCGTCAACGACGAGGAGATCTTCGCGCGCTACGGGTTCGAGCGCGCCGAGCCCGACATGACCGTCGATTCCGAGGCGATCTTCGCCCTCGCCGAGCACGCGGAAGGGAGCTCCGACGCGCTCGAGGAGCTCCGCGGAGCGCTGGCGGCCGGCTGGTTCGACGAGCGCTTCCCCTCCACCCTCTTCCTTGCACGGGCCGCCGGACGGCCCCTGTGGATCGGCATGGGCGGTCGTGAGCTCTTCTTCGCGTCGACCCGCGACGCGCTCGAGGTGCTCGAGCGCACACTCCGTCTCAACCTCCGCAAGCGCGAGCTCGACGAGGGCACGCTGCTGCGGGTCGACGACGGCCACGTCGTCGCGACCGAACGCTTCAAGCCCGACCACTCGTACGTCGAGGAGACGGTGCTCCCGTCGGTACGGGCCCCCCACGAGGGCCGCAGCTGCCTGCAGCGCCTCGCCGCGATCGCAACCGCCTAGTTCGCCCGCATCGTGACGCCCGGTCGGTTAGCCGACGGACCCGTCAGCTGAGACGTCCGTGCCCTCGTCGCGCAGGCGCTCCCGGACGAGGAACTGAAACGCCGCCCAGGCGGGTTGCACGTCGATCATCCGGTAGACCTGCCACTCGGTGAGGAGCGTCGGGTCGGCGAGGCGCGCCGAGCGCCAGTCGTCCATCTTCGGCAGCCGTCCCAGCCGCCGCGCGAGCACCGCTCCCTGCTCGACCGCGCGCTCGAGCCGCTCCTCCCCCACCGGGACATCGAAGCCGGCCTCGCGGAGCGCACGCGCCAGCGACCCGAATGTGTGCCAGAGGAGCGACTTCGACGGCATCGAGCCCTTGCGGGCATCGAGGTCGCGGGCCGTCGGCGTCCGCCCCAGCTCCTCTCCGAGCGCCTGCAACTGGCCGAGCAGCTCCTCCCTCGTCGCGAAGCGGCGCGGGACGAGGCCGGCCTGACGCTTCGCAGTGTTCCAGCTGCCGAAGTGCTCGATCACGGTCTGCGGATGAACCGTCGTCTCGGGGTCGGCGGCGAACTCCCGCATCGTCGGCGACCGCCCCAGCCGCGCGGCGCAGTCCCGCAGCTGCTCGAGGATCTGGTCGTCCGTGTAGCGCTTCCGGATACCGGCCTGGAACTCCGCGAGCGCTTCCGGGTCGATGCCTGCCACCGCTGGGTGGCGGCGGGGACGAGCCATGCAATCAGTCTAGAGCAAACTACTGAATTTGCAAGAGCGCCCGATCAGCCCAGTCGGGATTAGTCCTGTCAGCCCGAGACGGCGAACATCCTGCGCCGCCGGATCGCCGCCTCGTCGACGAGCGACTCGTTCGGCAGGATCCGCTCGAGCGCCGACACGCAGCGCGGGCAGAACTGGGTGCCGGCCGCGCGCCTGAGCTCCGCCAGCGCCTCGTCGAGCGGCCGCGCCGCGCGGTAGATCCGCGTCGTCAGCATCGAGTCGAGCGCGTCGGCGACGTGGATGATGCGCGCGCCGAGCGGGATCTCCTCTCCCGCCAGCCGGTCGGGATAGCCGGTTCCGTCGAAGCGCTCGTGGTGGTGCCGGATCGCCGGCACGGCGTCGTTCAGGAAGCCGAGCCGGTCGATGATGCGAGCGCCCTCGTCCGCGTGACGCTGCATCAAGGCCCACTCCTCGCTCGTCAGGCTCGCCGGCTTCAGGAGCACCGAGTCCGGGATCGCAAGCTTCCCGATGTCGTGGAAGAGAGCCGCGTGGCCGAGCAGGTCGAGCTCGGCCTGCGAGAGGTTGAGCTCGCGGCCCATCGCAAGCGCGAGCTGCTGCACGCGGCGCGAGTGCCCAGCCGTGTAGGCGTCGCGTGCGTCCACCGTCGCCGACAGGCTCTCCATCGCCGCCGTGGAGCGCTCCTTCAGCAGCCGGTTTGCCTGCTCGAGAGAGACGTTCTGCGTGTGGATGGTCTCGGCCGCCTGGCGCAGCTTCTGGGCGCTCCGGCGCGTGTGCGAGACATACGCCTCCTGCGTCTTGCGCATGAGCAGCAGCGGCACCGCGAACACGGCCAGCGCGTACAGGCCGACGGCGTTGTAGGCGATCGTGATCACGCCGCCGATGAAGCCGTAGACGAGGTAGTGAGGTGCGAGCCAGAGGAAGCGCTCCTGCCAGCCGCGCAGCCAGGGCTCCCGCGTCTCGAGGGCCACGGCCGCCGAGAAGAGCCCGGTGTTGACGACGAAGTAGGCGGCGCCCGCGAGCACGCCGGTGACGACGGTGACGAGCTCGCCGATGCTGCCGTCGAAGCCGGCCGACGAGACCGCGGCCGCCGCCAGGCAGGCGAACGTCAGCGCGCCGATGTTGAAGAGGACGTTGTGGATCGCCGGCCGCCGGGCGCTCCAGTCCACGACTGCGGTCGTGACGGCGATCGCCAGCGCCACCCGCGAGCCGAACATGGCCGCGCCGGCCAGCGAGCCGACCGCGCTGACGGAGATGGCGCCGTCGTCGAGCTCGAGCGCGAGCGCCTGGCCGACGCCGACGAGCGCGACGATCGCGAGCATGCCGACGATGTCGGTCGAGCTGCCGAACAGCAGGCCGAGAATGCCCGCCGTGACGCCCAGTGTGCTGACGAGGCCGACTGCGAGCGCAAGGCGCTTCGAGAGCTGCAGGAAGCGAGGTCCGGTCGTGGTGTGGCGCGTGTGCCGCGTCTCCGGCTCCGGCATCGGCTCGACGGACGCCGCCAGCGGTGCGCGGGCAGGTCCCTCCTCCGGAACGGCGACGAGCCGCTCGGTGCGCTCGGTGGGCACGTGGAGCGGCTCGGAGCTCGCCCCGAGCACACGATTGCGGCCCTGCAGCTTCGCGCGGTAGACGGCGAGGTCGGCCTGGTGGATGAGCGCGTTCGGGTCCTGCGCGTCCTTCGGGTACGCGGAAACCCCGATCGAGACGGTCGCGCGGATGGGCTCACTCGAGGTCTCGACGTCGAAGCGGCGGTCTGCGACGGCGCGGCGGATCCGCTCGGCGATGTCGAGCGCCTCCTCCGGCGTCGTCTCGGGGAGCAGGATGCTGAACTCCTCGCCGCCGAACCGGGCCGGCACGTCGTAGTGCCGCAGCTCGGCGCGGAAGACGTCGGCAATGCCCTTCAGGACGGCGTCGCCGGCGAGGTGGCCGTACGTGTTGTTGATCTCGCGGAGCAGGTCGAGGTCGGCCATGATCAGCGACATCGGCCGCTCGAATCGCTGGGCACGGCCGAGCTCCTCCGTCAGCGCAGCCGAGAAGTGCCGTGCGTTGAAGAGCCCGGTCTTCGGGTCGACGCGCGCCTCCGCCTGCAGCTGTGGCACCGACAGCGCCCGGTGAATGAGGATCAGCGGGGCGATCGCGAACGGGATCAGCCACGGGTTGTTCGTCCAGAACATCGCGACGACGACGCCGAGCGCGGCGAACACGAGCTCGGTCGAGAAGTGCTGGAAGGAGAAGAGGAGCCGCATCGACTGGCCGCGGCCCAGGTGCAGCATGGGCGCGATCAGAGCCGAGTTGAGACCGACGAAGCAGACGGAGGCGGCGAGGCCGGCGAGCGCGAAACGGGCGTCATCGTTCGCGATCAGGCCGTCCGCGTTCAGGATCAGGTGTGCGCTCGCCCACGCCCCGAGCGTGGCCAGTGTGTAGTTGAAGATGTTGAACGACTGGATGTACCAGGCCGTCCGGTTCCGCAGCCAGTCCGGGACGTGCTGGACGACGGCGATCAACGCGACCAGCTCCGGCGGCAGCAGGAGCGCGGCCGGGATCAGGAACACGCCGGTCGTGTGGTACGACTTGTTGCCGGGGGTCCGGACGACGAACAGCTGCGCGACGGCGGCGCTCGCGCCGAGGATCGCGAACGTCAGCCAGTACCCGCTCGACGGCTCGAGGTCCGCGAGCAGCGGCAGGCTGACGGCCAGTGCGATTGCGGCGACCGCGAGCAGGTACAGGAGTGCCAGCGGCGGCAGCTTCCGCGCGGAGCGACCGTCGCTCGCGACGCGCTCGAAAGCGTCGTCCAGCGGAATCGCACTCATGTCGCGTCTCCGGAAGTGGTTGTCATGTGCCGCTTTCCGTCGGGGGCCGTCAAACGCGCCCCGCACGTCTCCACCGTGTGCCTCAGCTCGAACGGTAAGCGGGCGCTCTCGGGGAGGCATCCCCCATTCGCGGTACCCCGTTCAGGATCCCCCGGAAGGGTGAGACGGGCCGGCCACCACGACCGGCCCGTCTCTCATGGTCAGGGCAGTGGCACAGACGGCGGGGAGACGACGCCAGGCGTCACGCCCGCGGCCGGAGCCTCGTTGACCACATCGTCCGGATCGGTCGGCTCGACCGCATCCGGGTTGAGCTCAGGATCTGTCGCGAGCTCGGCGTCGACGTCCGCGTTCATCAGGTAGTCGCCGCCAGCAGGCTCGACCTCGTTGCCCGCCGCGTCCTCCCAGCTGACATCGGCGACCGCGAGCACATCCGCCCAGGAGACGTCGGCCCAGGACACGTCGCTCCAGGACACGTCGGCCCAGGAAACGTCCGCCCAGGAGACGTCCGCCCAGGACACCGCGTCCCAGGAAACGCTCGCCCGCGCATCGTCCGCCCAGCTGACCGCGTCGAAGGACATCGTGCTTGTGGCCGAGTCCTCCGCGACGTAGCGGTTGAGCGCCTTGTTCGGGTTCGCCGGGTTCGTCACCAGCGAGGCCTTCCAGGCATTCACCTCGCCGACGCCGGCGGAGCCCTGCGGCACCTCGTCGTCGGTGAGCCGCCGCGCCGTCATCATGAGGGCGCCCTTGACCTGGTCCGGCGTCCAGTTCGGATGCCGCGCCAGGAGCTGAGCCGCCGCGCCCGCCACGACCGGGGCCGAGAACGACGTGCCGGACAGGCGCATGTAGCCGGGTGACACGAGGTTGGCGGCCTTCTCCGAGGCGAGCGTCGAGCCCGAGGGGATCGCGCCGACCATGTAGCGGCCGGCGGCCGCGATGTCGGGCTTCATGAAGCCGTCGTACGTCCGCCCGTACGCAGACCAGGTCGGCACGTCGTGCTTCGCGACACGCAGGGTGCCGTCCAGGTCGATCGCCCCGACGGTGATCACGAACGGGTCGTTGCCCGGCGCGAACTTGACGCCGCTGGGCCCGTTCGGTGTGCCGTAGTTACCGGCCGCCGCGACGACGACAACGCCGCCGAACCAGAGCTTCTCGACCGCCTTGTTGAGCGGGTCCTTCGTGAAGTTGCTCGGTCGCGCCGAATGGAGCGAGAAGTTCGCGACGCGGATGTTGAGCTCGTCCTTGTGCTGGTAGATCCACTCCGCACCGGCGATGACGTCACTCGTCCGCGCCTTGCCGCTGTCGTCCATCACGTCGACGTCGACGATCGGCGAGGTCGGCGAGGCGCCGAGCCGGCCGGGAGCGCTGCCCGCCGCGATGCTCGCCACGAACGTGCCGTGGCCGCGACCGTCCCCGGCCGAGTTCGGCTCGAGGTCGGTGATGACCTTGTGGTGAGCGATCCGCGAGCCGTTGCCGAAGTCGGACCGGTCGCGCTGCACGCCGGAGTCGACGATCGCGATCGCGGGTGCATTCGGCGCCGGCTTCCAGTTCGAGCCCAGCAGGGGCAGGATCCCCGATGCCGCCGGCCAGATGTGCGCATCCGTGCTGGTCAGCTTGACCGGCACGTCCTCGGTGATCGTCAGGCCCGGCTTGAGCGCGAGCCGCGCCAGCCGCCGTCCCGCGATCTCGATCGAGACGCCCTTGATGAAGTCGAAGCTGTCCTCGACGTCGCCGTCGAGCTGCTTCTGGAGCATCTTGAGCACGTCACGCTGCGCCTTCCAGTGCGCGCGCTCGGCGCGCAGACGCTCGCGATCCGCCTTCCGCTTCGCCTTGGACTCGGCCGCGTTCGCCTTCTTCTCGGCCTGCTCGGCCTGCTCCTCCTCGTTCTCGAGAGCGTGCTCGTCGGCCTCCTCGACGTTCTCGAAGGTCTCCTCCGCCGAGTTTGCGCCGGCCGTGCTCTGGACGATCACCTGGAACATCTGATGCGGGTTGTCCAGGGCACGCTCGAGCAGGCCCGGCTCGACGTACGTCGGGCCTACAGCCTCCGGTCCGCTGCTCTTCGCGGACGCAGCCACGGAGAGGAGGGGCAGCACCAGCATGACGAGCAGGACGATCGTGCCCTTGCCGCCCTTGCCCCAGAGCGCATTGGTTCGGAACTCGCCGCCACGATTGCCGGAGCCCCAAAGAGCACTCTGGCGTACGTCACCGCGGGTCCCACCTGTCTTTCTAGCCATCGTTCTCCTCCGCGCCGGGGCGCGAGCCGCATTACGTGCAGGGGGCCCCCTCGGCCCCGTTGCTCGTGGGAATCGAAGTGACCGTACGCCTGCGGTCGCGCACGTTCGTCCCCCTTCCGGGTGAGGGGCGCCAGAGATCACTCGATCGAGGGATTCGTCCCCGTCGGTAGGCTCGGCGCCTATGTCGGCCCGCCTCGCCGTCGAAACGCTGGCCGCGCGGGCTGCTGCGCGGCTCTCGCAGCTCGCCCGGACCGGCGGTGGCACGACGCTGCCGGGGAAGCTCCTCTGGAAGCTCGATCCGGCCGCGATCGACGCGCTCGCGGCGCGGCTTCCCGCCGGGGTGGCGCTCGTGTCCGCGACGAACGGGAAGACGACGACGACGGCGATGGTGGCCGAGATCCTGCGCGGGCGGCGGCTGGCCTGGAACAGCTCGGGCGCCAACCTCGTCTCGGGCGTCGCCTCGACGCTGCTCGTCTCGCGGGACGCCGAGCTCGGACTGCTCGAGGTGGACGAGGGCGCGCTGCCGGAGGTCGCCCGCCGCGTCCGTCCGCGCGCGCTCCTGCTCGGGAACCTCTTCCGCGACCAGCTCGACCGCTACGGGGAGCTCGAGCTCGTGGCCGAACGCTGGCGCGGCGCCGTCGCCGAGCTCGACCCAGGCACGGCGCTGATCGTGAACGGCGACGATCCCCAGGTCGGCGACCTCGTGCACGTTCGCGAGGACGTCGTCGCCTACGGCCTCGACGATCCCCGGCAGGCGCGCCCGGCGCTCCAGCATGCGGCGGACTCGCGCCATTGCGTCCGTTGCGGCCGTCCCTACGAGTTCGCCGCCGCGTACGTGGGCCATCTCGGCGACTACCGCTGCCCGAACTGCGGTCACGCCCGACCGGCGCTCCAGGTCGTCGCGCGGGAGATCGTGCTGGACGGGCTCGAGGGCGCGGCGTTCGAGCTCGAGACGCCGGCCGGGCGAACGCGTGTCCGGCTGCCGCTGCCGGGCCTCTACAACGTCTACAACGCGGTCGGCGCCGCAGCCCTCGCGCAGGCGCTCGGCGCCTCGCTCGACGAGGTCCGAACGGGGCTCGAGCGCTTCGGCGCAGCCTTCGGCCGCTTCGAGCGGATCACTGCCGGTGACAAGACCATCCTGGTGCTGCTGATCAAGAACCCGGCCGGTGCGAACGAGGTCGTCCGAACGCTCGAGCAGGGCGGCGTGCCGCCGCTCGTCCTCCTGGCGCTGAACGACGCGATCGCGGACGGAAAGGACGTCTCGTGGATCTGGGACGTCGATCTCGAGCCTCTGCTGGAGCGGGTCGAGCGCGTGATCGCCTCGGGCGATCGCGCGGCGGAGCTCGCGTTGCGCTGCACGTACGGCGGCCTGCCGGAGGCCTCTGTCGAGGTGGAGCCGGATCTCGCCGCCGCCGTCGACCGTGGTCTCGAGCTGACGCCGTCGGGGGGCGAGCTCGTCGTCCTCCCCACCTATACGGCCATGCTCGAGCTGCTGCGCGGCTTCGCTGCTCGCGGCCTCGTCAATCCCTGGTGGGAGAAGCGATGAGGTTCCTACGCCCTGGGACGTCGCTCGCGGTGCGTAGACCGGCGGGACAGTATTGGCATACGGCCCGTTGGTCGGAGCGCCGCGAGCGGCGTCAGTCTTCCGCGGAGCCCGGCTCCGCCGGGCGGGAGCGGAAGGCGGCCAAGGCCGTGAGGATCAGGGTCGGGCATCTCTATCCGGACTACCTGAACATCTACGCCGACCGCGGCAACATCGCAGTCCTGAGCC
Organism: uncultured Gaiellaceae bacterium; assembly: GCA_963791905.1. Taxonomy (GTDB): domain Bacteria; phylum Actinomycetota; class Thermoleophilia; order Gaiellales; family Gaiellaceae; genus Gaiellasilicea. Next base: position 169,696 of record CAWBTX010000007.1, on the reverse strand, counting down.
GGCGCGCCGCGCTCAGGGGCCACGAGCTCGCCGTGGCGCCGGTCTCGCTCGGCGACGAGCTCCACCCCGGTGCGCACGATCTCCTCTATGTCGGCGGCGGCCAGGATCGCGAGCAGGCGCTCGTCGCGCCCGACCTGGCGGCAAAGGGACCTGCGATCGAGCAGGCGGTCGCCGAGGGCGCAGCGCTGCTGGCCGTCTGCGGCGGCTATCAGCTGCTCGGCCGGGGCTACTTCGGCCGCGACGACGTCGACATGCCGGGTGTCGGTCTCTTTCCCCACGAGACCGTGGCCGGTACGCGACGGATGATCGGGGACGTCTTGCTCGAGTGCGAGTTCGAGCCGGGCGAGCGGCGGACCCTCGCCGGGTTCGAGAACCACCTCGGCCGGACGCGCCTCGATCCGGGCGCGACGCCGCTGGGACGGGTCGTGGCCGGGTTCGGCAACGACGGCGAGTCCGGTTTCGAGGGCTGCCGCGTCGGCCGCGCGGTCGGCACGTACCTGCATGGGCCCCTGCTGCCGCGCAACCCGTGGCTGGCGGACTGGGTCCTCGCGCAGGCGCTCGCACACGCCACCGGCGGCGAGCCGCCGGAGCTCGAGCCGCTCCCGGACCGGCTCGAGGCGCAGGCGCACGCGGTGTCAGCGCAGCGCGCCAGAGACCGCGGCGGCCGCTTTTGAAGAGGCCTGGGGCGGGGCTCACGCACCCGCGACTGGGGGGCTGCACACTGCGCATCGCGGCCGCCACGGCCGACGCCAAGGCTATCCAGCCTTGACGCCGACCGCGTCAACCACGCTGCTTGGTGCGGCCCCTCCTCGCGGGCACGTGCGCCCCACCCCAGGCCTCTAGAATCGCCACTGCCGACCGCTCCACGTCGCTCTCCGACGTCCGCCAGTTCGACACGGAGATCCTCATCGCACCGCGCCCGTGCCAGGTCGTTCCCGAGAGCCAGCACGTGCCGTCTTCCTGCACACGCTGGACGACGTTGCGCGTCGTTTCGTCATGGTCGCCGAAGCGCACGAGCACCTGGTTGAGCACCACGTCGTTGAGGATCTCGACGCCGTCGGCCGCGCCGAGAAGCTCGGCGAACTGGCGAGCTCGGTCGCAGCAGCCTTCGATCACCTCCGCGATGCCCTGACGTCCGAGCGATCGGATCGCGGCGTAGATCGCGAAGCCGCGCGCTCGGCGCGAGAACTCCGGCACCCAGTCCAGCTCGTCCCGACCCGCGTCGGGGTCGGCCTGCTCGAGGTAGCTGGCGGTGACGGCCATCGCGGCCCGGTGCGCCTGGGGATGAGCGCAGAAGGCGATCCCCGAGTCGTACGGGACGTTCAGCCACTTGTGGGCGTCGGTCGCCCAGGAGTCCGCGCGCTCGGCGCCGGCGACCAGGTGGCGGAACCGCGGCGAGGCGGCCGCCCAGAGCCCGAACGCGCCGTCGACGTGAAGCCACGCGCCGGCGGCGGAGGCGAGCTCCGCGATCTCCTCGAGCGGGTCGAAGGCTCCCGTGTTGACGTTCCCGGCCTGCGCGCACACGATCGTCGGCCCGCTGTCCGTCCCGAGCGCCTCGCCGAGGGCGGCGGCTACGAGCCGTCCCTGCTCGTCGGCCGGCACCGCCTCGATCTGGCGCGCGCCGATGCCGAGGAAGCGGAGAGCGCGATCGATGGTGACGTGCCGCTCCTCGCTCACCAGCACGCGGATGGGCGGTGCGCCGGTGAGGCCGTCGCGCATGACATCCCACCCGGCGTTCTCGAGGACCTGGTGCCGCGCTGCCGCCAGTGCGGTCAAGTGCGCCATCTGGCAGCCGGTGACGAAGCCCGCCGAGACGCCGCCCGGAAGTCCGAGCAGCTCCTGCAGCCAGCCGATCGAGACCTCTTCCACCACGGCCGCGCTCGGCCCAGCCGCAACAAGGCCGGCGTTCTGATCCCAGGTCGACGTGAGCCAGTCGGCGGCGATCGCCGCGGGCAAGGCGCCGCCGATGACGAAGCCGAAGTAGCGGCCGCCCGGGATCGCCACGACCCCGGGCTCGGCGTCGGCGATCAGTTCCGCGATGACCTGCTCGGCATCGGACGGCTCCTCGGGCAGAGGCCCGCCGAGGGCCTCCCGGAGCTCCTCGACCGACGCCGAGGCGCGAACCGGCCTCTCGTCGAGCGAGGCCAGAAACTGCGCTGCGTACTCCGCCGTCAGCTTCAGCGCGTCCATCAGCGCACCGCGCCTGAGACCGAGGCGGCCGCCGCCAGGATCGCGGTCGCCGACCGTTCGACGTCGTCGCTCGTGGTGCGGAAGCTGGAGACGGAGATGCGCATCGCGGCCCGGTGCTGCCAGACGGTGCCGCCGAGCCAGCACGTGCCGTCCTCCTGCACGCGCCTCACGACCTCGCGGGTCGTCTCGTCGTCGTCGCCGAAGCGGACGAGCACCTGGTTGAGGACGACGTCGTTCAGGATCTCGACGCCCTCCTCCGCCCCGAGGAGCTCGGCGAACGTGCGCGCGTGGTCGCAACAGCGGTCGACGAGGCCCTCCACCCCGCTCCGCCCGAGCGAGCGGAGTGCAGCCCAGACCGCAAAGCCTCGCGCGCGCCGGGACGACTCGGGCACCCAGTCGGACGGGCTGCGGCCGTCGCTCCGCTGCAGGTAGCTCGCGGCGACGGCCATCGCCTCGCCGTGTGCCTCAGGATGTCTGGTGAAGACGAGCCCGCAGTCGTACGGCACGTTGAGCCACTTGTGAGCGTCGGTCGCCCACGAGTCGGCGCGGTCGGCGCCCTCGACGAGATGGCGAAAGCGCGAGCTTGCGGCGGCCCAGAGGCCGAAGGCGCCGTCGAGGTGGAGCCAGGCGCCCGCGTCGGCTGCTGCGTCGGCGATCTCCGGCAGCGGGTCGGAGGCGCCTGTGTTCACGTTGCCGGCCTGCGCGCAGACGATCGTCGGCCCCTCACCCTTCCGCAGGGCCCCGGCGAGGGCGTCAACGCGCATGCGACCCTGGTCGTCTGCGGGAACGAGCTCGAGGGCGGCGGTCCCGAGCCCGAGCAGGCGTAGCGAGCGGTCGATCGTGACGTGCCGCTCGGCGCCGGCGAGGATGCGGATCCGGGGCGCTCCCTGCAGGCCGTCGTGCTCGACGTTCCAGCCGGTCGCCTGCAGAACGTGCTGGCGCGCCGCCGCGAGGGCGGTCGTGTTGGCGCCCTGTGCGCCGGTGACGAAGCCGCTCGAGACGCCGGCCGGAAGGCCGAGCAGCTCGGCCACCCAGCGGCCGGCGACTTCCTCCGCGGCGGCGGCGGCGGGCGAGCTGACGACCGAGAAGCCGTTCTGGTCCCACGCGGTCGCGAGCCAGTCGGCGGCGACGGCCGCGGGGAGCGCGCTCCCGAAGACGAAGCCGAAATAGCGGCCCGTCTGCGAGCCGATGAGACCCGGCTCGGCGGCGGCCGCGAGCTCCGCGACAACCTGCGAGTCCTCCCCGCCCTCGTCGGGAAGCGGCCCGCCGAGGGCGTCCACCAGCTCTGCCACGGACGCCCGCGCGCCCACCTTCCTGTCTTCGAGAGTGGCGTGGAACTCGACGGCGCGGTCGGCGGCGAGCCGGAGGACGTCGGTCACGGCGTCCATAGAGACCCAAGGTAAACCGCCGGATCGCCGGGCCGCCAGCGGGCGAGGAACCGCTGGATCGGCGGGTGCAGGACGATCCCGTTGAGCTCGTCGGGTGCGAAGAGCCGATGCCCCTGCACCGCCTCGTCCTGCGAGGCGACGGACTCGAGCGAGCCGCCGACGTCCCCGGCGAAGATGATGTGGACGACGTGCTTCGAGACGAGCCGGTCCGGGGCGATCGAGTCCGCGATCGCGACCGGCCCCTCGAACGACGGCGGCTCGATGCCGACCTCCTCAGCGATCTCCCGCTCGAGCGCGTCGATCAGGCTCTCGCCCGAGTGGACGCCGCCGCCGGGGAGCAGCCAGGCCTCCCGCCCGCGCTTCTCGTGCCGGCAGAGCAGGATCCCCTCGTTCCAGCGGAGCAGCGCGGAGACGCGGATGCGTGGCTCCGCACCCCTCACGAGGCGGCGACGCGCTCCGGTGCGGCAAGTAGTGTTGGCACGTGCGCCTCTCCGAGTACCAGCGTCGCTCGCGGGAGACCGCAGTCTATCCCCAGGCGGGCGACAATCTTGTCTACCCGGCGCTCGGGCTCTGCGGCGAGGCGGGCGAGACCGCCGAGAAGATCAAGAAGGCGATCCGCGACGACGGCGGCGTGCTCACCGACGAGCGGCGCGAGGCGCTGGCGGCCGAGCTCGGGGACGTGCTCTGGTACGTGGCCCAGCTGGCAACGGAGGCAGGGCTCGAGCTCGACCGCGTCGCGGAGGCGAACCTCGCGAAGCTGGCGTCGCGCCGGCGTCGGGCCGTCTTGCAGGGCTCGGGCGACGACCGCTAGAGGCCGTGAGACCGGCTGCCGTTCGCATTGCGCTGACGTTGCTGTTCGTCCACGTTGTGGCGGCCGGAGCGCCGACCGGGGCGACGGCCCTCGACCGGTCCACCGAGGATCGGCCGGACGAGCAGCTCGGCCCCCAGATCCATGTCGTCTATGTCACCCCGGCCGATGGGCCCGACCGCTCGTTCGACACGAACGGCGTGCTTGCCCGATCCGTGGCGACGTGGAACGACTGGTTCCGTCAGCACGCGGACGGCGCGGCGCTACGGATCGACACGGTCAACGGCGAGCCCGACATCTCGTTTCTCCGCCTGGGCCGAACCGGGGAGCAGGTGGTCGCGTCCGATCCGTATTACTCGGTCGTCGGAGAGCTCCAGGCACGCGGTTTCGGCGACCGCTCGAAGCTGTACGCCGTCTACTACGAAGGGCGCTCCTCGGCCACCGCCGGTCCCTGCGGACTGGGCTCGCCGCCGGTGGCGATCCTCCACCTCGGTGAGTGCGACTGGTTTTCAGGAGCAGCATCACTCCGGCCCGACGGCTTCGATCTCGCCATGCTGCACGAGACGCTGCACGCGCTCGACGTCGCCCCCACGTGCGCGCCCCACTACTCCGGGGGCCATGTCTGGGAGGACAGCCGGGACATCATGTATTCCGGCGGACGGGACGGGCCGAAGGACTGGCCCAACCTGACCCTCGACCCGGGCCGCGACGACTATTTCGGCACGTCGATTCCCGGCTGTCCCGATCTCGCCGACAGCGACTTCTTGACGACCCGCCCGTTCTACCGCCTCAACGTCGCACCAGGCCCTGGCGGGACCGTCTCGGCGCTCGATCGCGTGTGTCGTCACGACGCGCCGTGCGCATTCGTCGTGCGCGGCGGCACGGAGGTGACCATGGCAGCCCGGCCCGACCCCAAGAGTCGGCTCGCCGGTTGGTCGCGCGTCTGTGGGCAAGCGGATACGTGTCGGCTGACGATCACCTCGGACACGTCGGTCGCCGCGACGTTCAGGCCGCTGCTCTACCGGCTGAAGGTCTCGGTCACCGGAAGAGGCACTGTCAGGATCTCGCCGGGTGGAAAGACGTGCAGGGGCGGACGAACGTGCCTTGTCAACCTGGTTGCAGGGACGCGCGTCCTGCTACGAGCAGCGCCCTCGAGTCGGGCACGTCTATTGCGCTGGCAAGGCGGACGCTGCTCGGGCAGACAGTGTGTCTTCCGGCTCGACTCCGACCGCGCGCTGCGCGTCGCGTTCTCGCAATGACCGATGCCTTCTCAACCGCTGTCGGCAACTAGGTAGCGCGCGAACCGGCGCACGTCCCGCTGCGGCAGTCGGGCGCGCACGAGCACGCCATCCTTGCCGTCCTCCCGCTCCTCGATTGGCGCGCCGAGCGCGTACAGCTCGGCGAGCTTCGCGCCCTGGTCGTACGGCAGCAACAGCCTGACGTCCTCGTAGCGGTCCGCAAAGCGGCCGGCGATGCGCTCGCGCAGCTCGTCGAGGCCCTCGCCGGTCGCCGCCGCGACCTGCAGGGCGCCGGGGAAGCGGTTCGCGAGCCGGCGTCTGCCGAGTGGGTCGACGAGGTCGATCTTGTTCAGGACGAGCTCGACGGGCACGTCGTCCGCGCCGATTCCGTGCAGGACGGTCTCGACCGAGTCGATCATCTCGTCCAGCCGCTCGTCGGAGACGGACGCGTCGACCACGTGCAGGACCAGGTCGGCGACGAGGGTCTCCTCCAGCGTCGAGGCGAAGCCTTCGACGAGCTGGGTCGGCAGGCGCCGGATGAAACCGACGGTGTCGGTGACGAGGTAGCGCTTGCCGTCGTGCTCGAAGCCGCGCGTCGTCGGGTCGAGCGTCTCGAAGAGCCGGTTCTCGACCGAGACCTCGGCGCCGGTGAGCGCGTTCAGGAGGGTCGACTTGCCGACGTTCGTGTAACCCGCGAGCGCGACGATCGGCGTCCCGCTGCGCGCGCGCGCCTTACGGCGTAAGCCGCGCTGCTTGCCGAGCTCGCGCAGGCGGCGGCGCAGGAGCGTGATGCGGCGGCCGGCCAGCCGACGGTCCGTCTCGAGCTGCGACTCGCCGGGGCCGCGCGTGCCGACGCCGGCGCCGAGCGCGCCGGTGCCGCCGCCCAGGCGCTCGAGGTGCTTCCACATGCCGCGCATGCGCGGGAGGTTGTACTCGAGCTGGGCCAGCTCGACCTGCAGCTTGCCCTCGGCGCTGCGCGCGTGCTGGGCGAAGATGTCGAGAATCAGCTGCGTCCGGTCGACCACGCGTGCGTCGAGTGCGTTCTCGAGCGTCCGCTGCTGCACGGGGTGGAGCTCGTCGTCGACCAGGAGGACCTCGGCACCGGCGTTCCCGTAGGCCTGCTTCAGCTCGTCCAGCTTGCCCTTGCCGACGTACGTGCGCGGGTCGGGATTCGAGCGCTGTTGCACGAGCTCGGCGGTGGGCTCGACGCCTGCCGTGCGCGCCAGCTCGCGGAGCTCGCCGAGCTCGCCCTCGGCGTCCGTTCCCTTCGCGAGGACAGCGAGCACGAACCCCCGCTCGGGCTCCACGCCCGCGGCGGGGGTGTCGGGCCTGATCGTCGTCACACCTGGGATTGTGCCACGCTTGCGCTCCATGCCACCCCTCGCGAACCGGTTGGCCGAGCGGACGCTCGAGCTCGTCAATATCCCCTCGGAAAGCCGCCACGAGGCCGAGATCGCCGCCTATGTCGCGGCTGAGCTCGACTGGCAGCCCGCCTGGCGGAGCGGCGAGACGCTCTGGTACGACGCGGGGCTCGGAGAGCCGCCCGTTCGTCGTCCTCGCCGGGCACCTGGACACGGTTCCCAGCCAGCAGAACCTCCCCGGTCAGCTCACCGACGGGGTCGTCGGAGGCCTCGGCGCGAGCGACATGAAGGGCGGTCTCGCGGTGATGATCGAGATCGCCCACGCGTGGGCGGACCTGCGCTCGACCACCGCTTTCGACCTGGGGCTGCTCTTTTTCCCGCGCGAGGAGCTGCCCGCCTCCGAGAGCGCGCTGCCCGAGTTCTTCGACTCGGTCCCTCGGGTCCACGAGGCCGACCTCGCGATTCTGCTGGAGCCCACCGACGTGACGATTCAGGCCGGCTGCCTCGGCAACCTGAACGCACGCATCCACTTCCACGGCGTGAGCGGTCACAGCGCCCGGCCGTGGGCTGCCGAGAACGCGATCGACAAGGCGCTCGAGGGGCTGCGCCCGTATGCGGCGATCGAGCCGCGTCCGGTCGAGATCGGCGGGCTCACCTTTACCGAGGTCGTCAGCCTCACGCAGATCGAGGGCGGGATCGCCTCGAACGTGATCCCGGACCGCGTGACGGCGAACGTCAACTTCCGCTACGCGCCCGACCGGGCGCCGTCGAGCGCCGAGGCGTACCTTCGCGCCCTGCTCCCAGACGGAGCCACGTTCGAGCATGCGGGAGACTCGCCGCCGGCGCGGGTCGTGACCGACTCCCCCCTCGTGCAGCGGCTCCGTGCGGCAGGGGACCTTGCGCTCGAGCCGAAGCAGGCCTGGACGAACGTCGCCGACTTCACCTCGCGCGGGATCGACGCGGTCAACTTCGGGCCGGGGGCGACCCGGTACGCCCACCGCCGCGACGAGCAGGTCGAGATCGAGGCGCTCGAGCAAGCCTTTCGAGCGCTCTGGGACTTCCTCACGGGTAGCGTCTGAGCATGCCCATCTCCCCCGTTCTCGAGCGGCAGACGACGTACCCGTTCGTGCGCCTCCACGAGGCGGCTCGGCAGGTCGAGGCGCGCGGCGTCGAGGTGATCGACTTCGGCATGGGCGATCCCCGGGAGGCGACCGATCCGATCATCCGCGAGGCCCTCGTCGCCGGCCTGCGGGAGCGGATGGGCTACCCGCTCGCGCAGGGCCTACCGGAGCTGCGGGAGGCGATCGCCGCCTGGGCCGGCACTCGCTTCGGCGTCGAGCTCGACCCCGACCGGGAGATCATCCCGACCCTCGGCAGCAAGGAGGCGATCTTCAGCTTCGCGCAGGTGGTCGTCGACCTCGAGCGCGGCAAGGACACGGTCGCCTACACCGAGCCTGGCTATCCGGTCTACGAGCGCGGGGCGCTGTTCGCCCACGCGCGCCCGCTGGCGCTGCCGCTGCTCCAGGAGAACCGCTTCCTGCCCGACCTCGACGCGCTGGACGAGGAGACGTGGAGCCGCCTCGCGGTCTTCTGGGTCAACTACCCGAACAACCCGACGTGCGCGACCGCCCCGCTCGGCGTTCTACGAGCGCCTCGCCGCCCTGGCGCGGGAACACGGCTTCGTCCTCGCCTCGGACGAGGCGTACACCGAGCTCTGGTTCGAGGAGCCCCCCGCGTCCGCGCTCCAGGTGGGCGACCTGACGAACATCGCCGTCTTCAACACGCTCTCGAAGCGCTCGTCGATGACGGGATACCGGAGCGGCTTCGTCGCCGGCGACGCCGAGCTGATCGACGCGCTGCGCGCGTTCCGGCCGACCATCGGCACGGCGCCGCAGGAGTTCGTCCAGCGGGCCTCTGTCGTCGCCTGGGGCGACGAGGAGCACGTCGCGCGGACGCGTGAGCTCTACGGGCGCAAGCGCGCGCTGTTTCTCGAGTTCTTCGGCCGCAAGGGCGTGCGCATCGCCGGCAGCGAGGCGACGATGTACCTCTGGCTGGAGGTGCCGAACGGCGAGACGTCGGAGGGCTTCGCCGAGCGGCTGCTCGAGCACGGCGTCCTGCTCGCGCCCGGCTCCTACCTCGGCGCGGCGGGCGAGGGCTACGTACGGCTTGCGCTCGTGCCCTCCGAGGACGACTGCCGCCGCGCCGTCGCGATTCTCGAGGACGCTCTGTGACCCCGGAACAGGCCGAGGAGATCGTCGCCCAGCTCGACCGCGGCGAGCGCCGCGTCGCCTCGCCGGTGGACGGCGACTGGGTCGTCGACGTCGAGGCGAAGGAGGCGATCCTTGCCTACTTCCGGCTGCGGAAGGTCGAGCCGATGGAGGTCGGAGGGCTCCAGTTCCTCGACAAGATCCCGGTCAAGACCGACTACGCCGAGCGGGGCGTCCGGGTCGTGCCGCCGGGGGTGGCGCGGTACGGCTCGTTCCTCTCCGAGGGCGTCGTGCTGATGCCGGGCTACGTGAACATCGGCGCCTGGGTCGGGCCGCGGACGATGGTCGACACCTGGGCGACGGTCGGCTCGTGCGCGCAGATCGGCGCGGACGTCCACCTCGCCGGCGGTGTGGGCATCGGCGGCGTCCTGGAGCCGCCGAACGCGCGGCCGGTCATCGTCGAGGACGGCGCGTTCATCGGCTCGCGCTGCATCGTCACCGAAGGCGTGCGCGTCGGCGCCGGCGCGATCCTCGCTGCCAACGTCTCGCTCACCGCGAGCGTGCCGATCATCGACGTCACGGGCTCCGGAGCCGGTCGAGCACCGCGGCTCTGTACCGCCGCGGGCGGTCGTCGTGCCGGGCACGCGCCCGAAGGAGTTCCCCGCCGGCACGTACCAGCTCGACTGCGCGCTCATCATCGGCTGGCGCAAGAAGTCGCACGACGAGCGCCTGAGCCTGAACGAGACGCTGCGCGAGTTCGAGCTCGCCGTGTAGTTAGACCGCGACCTCGCCGGTCGCGATCTCCTCCGCCGGGCCCGTCAGGGTGACCTGGTTCTGCTCGTCCACCTCGACACGGAGCGTGCCGCCGAGCATGCTCACGGTGACCGCGCTCGCACACCAGCCGTTCGCAATCGCGGCAGCGGCCGCGGCAACGGCGCTCGAGCCGGAAGCGCTCGTCTCGCCGGCGCCGCGCTCCCAGAGCAGCGCGTAGAGCTCGTGCTCGCCGTCAACGCGGATCAGCTGGACGTTGGTGCGCTCGGGACGGAAGCGCTGATGCGTCTCGAGCAGCGGGCCGAGCCGCAGGAGGTCGTCCCGTGTGTAGCTGCCCCGTACCACCGCATGCGGGTTGCCGATGCGCACCGGCGTCAGCTCGACCCGCTCGCCCATCGCCTCGATCGTCTCCGGCTCGGAGACCTCGACCGGTCCCAGACTCATCTCGACCTGCCCGTCGATGACGCGAGCCGGATAGTCGCGCCCTCCGGCGCGAACCGTCACCTCGCTGATGCTGTCGCGCCGCGAGAGCCAGGCGGCGGCGATGCGCGTGCCGTTGCCCGAGAACTCGGCGCGCGAGCCGTCGGGATTCCAGATCGTGATCTCGTCCCCGCTCAGCTCCAGGACGCCGTTCGACCCGATCCCATAGCGCAGGTCACACAGCCGCCGCGCCGTCTCGGGGTCAATCGGCTCTTCGACCAGGAGGTAGCTGTTGCCGAGCGCGTGCCACTTCGAGAACCGCATCGGAGTCGATTCTTGCGCAGGAGACGACACGGCGGCCAGACTGAGGCCGGAAGTGCTGGAAACTACGCTCGTGGCTACTCCTCGCCCACGGACAGCGTGGTTGCTCGCCGTCCTCCTCGTCGTGGTTTCGGCCGTCGTCAGGTTCGCGGTCGCCCGACGCTTCGACGCGCCGTGGATCGCTCCGGACGAGATCGTGTACGCGCTCCTCGGGCGCTCGCTGTGGTCCTCGGGGACGCTGTCGCTGCTCGGCGCCGATACGGGCTTCTACTCAATCCTCTATCCCGCCCTCATCGGGCTGCCCCTCTCGCTCCTCGGCCCGGCCGCCGGCCTCGTTGCCGTACAGGCGATCCAAGCGCTGCTCATGTCCGCCGTCGCGCTGGTCGTCTTCGCATGGGGACGCACGCTGCTCGGCAACGCGTGGGCGCTGGCGGCCGCGGCTCTCTGTCTCCTGATCCCGGGGCTTTCCTACACCGCCTTCCTCATGACCGAGGCCGTCTTCTACCTCGTCGTCACGATTGCGCTGTGGGTGCTCTTCGCCGTCCTCGTGCGACCAACCCCCGGGAGACAGGCATTGCTCCTGGTCCTGGTCGCCTGCGCGATCTCGACCCGCGTTCAGGCCGTCGCGCTCGTTGCGGCGGTGGTGCTCGCGGTGTGCTTCTTCGCCGTGTTCCGGCGCGAGCTGGACGCGTTGCGCAGGCTCGCGCCGACGCTGCTCGTGCTGACGGTCGGCGGCGTTGTGACGGTGCTCGGTGCCGCCCTGGTTGCCGACGTCAGCGACCTCGCGGGCGTCTACGGTCCGGCGATCGGAGGATACGAGGCAGGCGCGGCGGCACGCGACGTGCTCTGGCACCTCGGCGGCGTGTTCATCCTGGTTGCTGGGATCCCCCTGCTCGCGCTTGGCCTGCTCGTGCTCGAGTGCGCGCGCGGCCGCGAAGACCGCCACACCGCCGCCCTCGTCGCGGTTGCGCTGGCCTGGACGCTGACGACGGTCGCCGAGGTCGGCATCTTTGCCTCCCGCTGGGTCGGCCACATCACCGAACGGCAGCTGCTCACCGTCGCGCCGCCGCTCTTCCTCGTCTTCGCGCTCTGGCTCGCTCGCGGCGCGGGCCGTCGGGAACCGGCGACATCGATCGTCTGCCTGCTGGTCGTCGCGCCCGCCCTCTTCCTCCCGGTCGCACGCTTCGCGACCCAGGAAGCGGCGCTCGACGCATTCACGTTCATCCCGCTCTGGCGGCTTCGCGAGGCGACCTCGGCAGACGTGCTCCGCGTCGCCTTCACGATCACTGCCGCGTCGTTCACCGCCCTCGCCATCCTCGTCCCGCGACGAGCGCGGCCACTCCTCCTCGTCCTCGTCGGTGCCACCCTGGCGCTCGCCTCGGTGGTGTCTGCCAGGGAGATCGACCGCCTGACTCGGGCTGAACGGGCTTGGGTGTTTTCGACGGCAGAGCCCGACTGGATCGACGAGTCGGTCGACGGGTCGGTGACCTATCTCCACACCGGCACACGGTTCCCGGCGGTTCTCTGGAAGACGCTGTACTGGAACGAGCATGTCGACGCGGTGGATCGGTTCGCCGACGTCCCCGCCGCGGGCCCCATCGAGGAGCAGGTCGTCGCGATCGGGGAGCGCGGCCTGGTCGTCCCGGTCGGCGGCCGGGACAGCCTTGGAGGCGGCTACGTCGTCGCTCCCAGGGAGGTCACGCTCGACGGCGACGTGATTGCGTCGTACGGGCCTGCGGCGGAGCTCAGCGGCCTAAATCTGTGGCGGGCCGGGTCGCCGCCCCGGGTCCGTTGGATCGTCGCCGGCTTCCAGCCGAATGGCGACGTCCTCGGACAGGCCCGCGTCGAAGTGCCGGATTGTGCAGCGGGTCGACTCGAGCTGACACTTTTCGGCAAGGAGCGCACGAGCGTCGAGATCGTCGCCGGAGGTCGTCTCGTGAGACTCGTCCCGATGGACTGGCACACGGTCTGGAACGGTGCACTTCCCGCGCCGGAGGAGACGGACGACCGCGGCCGGTGCGTCTACGAGCTTCGCACTCCCGGGCTCGTCGGCGTCACCCGGATCGAGTTCGTGGAGGGCTAGACGGACGCTCTGGTCGGCATCGAGCCCGCATTGCGAGCTCGAGCACGTCGTCGGCGATCGCGTCAACCGGCCGGTCGCCGGGCAGCAGGAGCGCGCCCGGGATCCGGCGCAGCCACTTCCGCTGATATGCGGCCAGGCGCTTGGTTGCTCTCACGACCTCCGGTTCCGCTTCCTCGGGTGGCAACCTGCTGATCGCGTCGAAGCCGAGGATGCGCGGGACGACCGCGCCGGCCTCCCGCACCTCCTGCTCGACCCCCTGCTCGAACATCTCGCGCGTGCGGGCGACGATCCGCTCGTCGAGGACGTCGCGCGGCACGTCGAGGCCGACGATCGTCGTCGGACGGCGCGTCTCCTCCGTCCAGAGGCGCGAGGCTGCCGGCGCGAGCGACGCGCCAGCCGCCCAGAGCTCGAGCGCGCGCACGACGCGCTTGCGGTCGTTGGGGTGCACGTGCGCCGCCGCGCGCGGATCCCGCTCGGACAGGAGCGCATGGGCCGTCTCGCCGCCGCGGCGGTCGTACAGACGCTCCCAGCGGGCGCGCTCACCTGGCGGCACGTCCGGTGGCAGCTCCAGGTCGACGAGCGCCGCGCGGAAATAGAGCCCGGAGCCGCCGACGACGATCGGCGTGCGGCCCGCGTCGAGCGCCTCGTCGATCGCGGCGTGCGCCAGAGCCTGGTACTCGCCGACCGTCCGCTGGCGGTCGGTCGACCAGATCCCGACGAGCCGCGCCGTGCTCTCCCCTCGGCCCTGGTTGGTCAGGACCGGCAGGCCGCGGTACACCTGCATCGAGTCCGCCGAGACGATCTCCGCGGGGATCCGTTCCGCGAGCGCCTCGGCGACGGCCGTCTTGCCGGACGCCGTCGGGCCGAAGATCGCCAGCACGCTCATGGCCCAGCCTGTTGGGACATGAGCTGTGGAGGGGGCGTGGGGAACCGGGAGTCCCCACCTCAGGTTGTAAGAGGGGCTCGTGGGGAACATGGTTTCCCCCACGGGAGCGAGCCGAAGGCGAGCGACGCTCACGCCCGGAGGCGCGCGCGAACCGCGTCGAGCTCCTCGTCGCCGACGCCCGCCGCGCGCAGGTACTCCGCCCTCGCCGCCCTCGCGGGCGAGGTCGTGGAGTACGCCGCTCATGGCTGCGGCCGGAGTCGCGGCGATGCGCAGGCGGCGTCTGCGCTCGACGTCGTCCTCGGCAGCGTCGAACCACCCCTGCCAGAGCGGCAGGAGGTTCCGCTCGCTCACCGCGTAATCGGCGGCGACGTCGTCGATCGAGACGCCGGCGATGCGCAGCAGCAGCGCGGAGACGAGCCCGGTGCGGTCCTTGCCGGCCATGCAGTGGACGAGCACGCCGCCCGGCGGTGCCGATGCGACCGCGGAGACCGCCTGGGCGAAGCCCTTCGGGTAACGGTGCAGGAACTCGAGGTAGACGGCTCGCGTCGCGGAGACGTCGTCCGGCGCGGCGTTGCCGACCGCGTCGATCTCGGGCCAGTCGCCGGACGCAGGGTCCGGCAGAACGGGGACGTGGACGACCTCCACCGGGATCGTGGCCGGCGGATCGGCCTCGAGCTCGTCGCGGAAGCGGAGGTCGACGATGCGCTCGATACCGTAGTCGACCAGCTGCCGCCAGCCCGCTTCGGAGAGCCGGCGGACGCTGTCGGCACGCACGACCGCGCCGAACGCGGTCACGCCGCCATCCTCCGTCGCGTGCCCGCCGAGATCACGGACGTTCGCGCACCCGTCCCAGGCGAGGTGGCGCTCGCGAGCGGCCACGGCGCTAGGTGGGGTCGGCGGCGAGGGTCTTCCAGCCGACGGAGTCGCCCTCGTTCACAACGGCACGATCGTCCTCGGGATGCGCGGCGCGGTGCTCCCGAAACCACTGGACCGCGCGCGGGATCCCCTCGTCGAGCGGCACCCGCGGTGCCCAGCCGAGCAGGTCGTTCGCCTTGCGGATGTCGGCCACGTAGTGGGTCACTTCTCCGAGCAGCGACGGCGCGATCGTCATCCGCGGCTCGACGCCCAGCTCTGCGCCGATCAGCTCGGCGGCGCGGACGAGCGTGTTGCCCTGCCCGAAGGCGAGATTGATCGTCTCGTTCGAGACGCGGCCCTCGCCCAGCGCCTCAACCCCGCGGACGATGCCGTCGACGCAGTCGTCGACGTAGGTGAAGTCCAGCACCTTCTCCGCGCCGCCGTAGACCGTGATCGGCTCGTCGCGCGACATCTGGTGGATGAAGAGCGGCAGCACCCGCGACATCCGCTGCAGATCGTTGTCGTAGCGGCCGAAGACGTTCGAGAACCGGAACGCGATGTACTTCAGCCCGTAGCAGCGCGCGTAGGCGTAGATGAACGCCTCGCTGGCGATCTTCGAGGCGGAGTACGGGCTCTCCGTGAAGGCGAAATCGGCGGTCGACTCGCCGTAGCCCTCGAAGCGGTGCACGTCGCCGTAGACCTCACGCGTCGAGGAGAAGACGAGCGGTAGCCGCCGCTGGCGGCAGTACTCGAGGACGTTGAAGGTCATCATCGCGTTCTCGAGCGCCCGGTGGGGCTGTGCGACGAGCTGGTGCACCTTCGCGTGCGCGGCGAGGTGCACGATCAGGTCCGCCTCGGGGTAGGGCACGCCGCCGATCCCGTCCGGGAAGGCCGGGTACTGGCCGGAGAGATCCTGGATCAGGTACTTGAACTCGTCGGTCCACGTGTTCAGGCGCTGGTCGACGCCGAAGACCTCGTGGCCGTCCGCGAGCAGACGCAGAGCGAGGTTGGTGCCGATCTGCCCGGACGAGCCGGTGATCAGGACCTTCATGCAGCGACCGCGGCGTGCTGGCGCGCCGCGCAGTGTCGTTGAGGTCGCGCCCTCGACGAGCGACGTCGACGAGCTCGCCGGGCTGCGCGTCGCCGGCGAAGACGACGGTCGTGTTGCGGCGGGTGCGGCCGCGCAGGAGGCCGTGGTCGGTTCGGCTCGAGCCCTCGACGAGCACCTCCTCCACCCTGCCGATCCGCTCGGCGTTCCGCTCCGCGGCGATCCCCTGCACGACCTCGACCAGCCGCTCCAGCCGGTCGTGCTTCAGCCTCGTCGGGAACCTGGTCCGGGAGCGCAGCGGCCTCGGTGCCGTGCCGCGGCGAGTAGATGAACGTGAACGCGCTGTCGTAGCGAACCTCTTCGACCACGTCGAGCGTCTGCCGGAAGTCGTCCTCCGTCTCGCCCGGGAACCCGACGATGATGTCGGTGCCGAGTGCGAGATCGGGAACGGCCGCCCGGAGCGTGTCGGCGAGTCGGACGTAGCGCTCGCGGTCGTACGTGCGGCGCATGGCCTTCAGGAGCCGCGACGAGCCGGACTGGAGCGGCAGATGGATGTGCTCGCACACGGCCGGACACTCGGCCATCGCGGCGATCACGGGCTGCCGGAAGTCCTTCGGGTGCGGGCTGGTGAAGCGGATGCGCTCGATCCCGTCCACCGCGTCGCAGGCGCGCAGCAGCTCGCCGAACTCGGTGTCGAGCTCGGGGCGCAGGTCACGGCCCCATGAGTTGACGTTCTGGCCGAGCAGCGTGACCTCGCGCACCCCTTCGTGCGCGAGCTGGGTCACCTCGGCGAGGATCTCGCCCGGTCGCCGGCTCTGCTCGCGGCCGCGGACCGCCGGGACGATGCAGTACGCGCACTTCGAGTTGCAGCCCATCGAGATCTGCACCCACGCCTGGAAGCGGCGCTCGCGATGCATCGGCAGATTGGCGGCGAAGTGCTCGTGCGTGCCGAACCGGCCGCGCGGAGCCTCGCCACCGGCGCCGATCCACTCGCCGAGGTGTGGGATCGAGCCGGGCCCGAACGCGACGTCGACCTGCGGGTACAGCTCGAAGATCCGCTCGCGCTGCGCCTCCGCGTAGCAGCCGCCGACCGCGACGACGAGCTCGGGGTTCTCGCGCTTCCGCGCGCCGGCATCGCCGAGGTAGGCGGCAAGCTTCGTGTCCGGCTTCTCGCGGATCGTGCAGGTGTTGAAGACGAGGACGTCGGCCTGCTCGCGCGACGGTGCCTCGCCGAGACCGAGCGACTCGAGCATGCCCTTGATCCGCTCGGAGTCGTGAGCGTTCATCTGGCAGCCGAACGTGGTGACGTGGTAACGCCGCATCAGCGGGTCAGTTTAGCCCCGCAGTTCGTGACAGTCTGTTACTTGGCGACCTCGATCGCACGGCTCTCCCGGATCACAATCACCTTCACCTGGCCCGGGTACTCCAGCTGGTCCTCGATCTCGCGCGCGATCTCGTGCGAGAGCAGCACGGCGCCGTCGTCGTCGACCTCGGTCGGCTCGACGATGACCCGGATCTCGCGTCCCGCCTGCAGCGCGTACGCCTTCGCGACCCCCTGCTTGGCCGCAGCGATTTCCTCGAGCGCCTCCAGCCGCTTGATGTAGTGCTCGAGGCTCTCGCCGCGCGCACCTGGCCGGGAGGCGGAGATCGCGTCGGCGGCGATGAGGAGCACGGCCTCCACCGTCTGCGGCTGCACCTCGTGGTGATGGGCCTCGATCGCGTGCACAACGCCCTGGCTCTCGCCGTAGCGCTTGGCCCACTGGGCCGAGATGAGCGCGTGAGAGCCCTCGACCTCGTGCGTCATCGCCTTGCCGATGTCGTGGAGGAGTGCAGCGCGCTTCGCGGTCTTGACGCTCGCCCCGAGCTCGCTCGCCATGATCCCGGCGAGGTGGACGACCTCGAGCGTGTGCTTGAGGACGTTCTGCCCGTAGCTCGTGCGGTAGCGGAGCCGGCCGAGCACCTTCGCGAGCTCCTCGTGGACGTCACCGCAGTTCGCCTCGAAGATGGCCTGCTGGCCGTCGACTAGCAGGTGATCCTCCAGCTCGGCCTTCGAGAGGTAGTACATCTCCTCGATCCGCGCCGGATGGATGCGGCCGTCCTCGATCAGCTTCTCGAGTGTCATCCTCGCGACCTCCCTCCGGATGCCGTCGAATGACGACAGGACGACCGCCTGAGGCGTGTCGTCGACGATGAAGTCGACGCCGGTGAGGTGCTCGAGCGTGCGGATGTTCCGGCCCTCACGGCCGATGATGCGGCCCTTCATGTCGTCGGAGGGCAGCTCGACGACCGTGACGGTCGTCTGCGAGGTGTGGCTCGCGGCGACCCGCTGCAAGGCGTCGGCGACGAGGTTGCGTGCGCGCCGCTTCGCCTCGACGCGCGCCTCCTCCTCGAGCTGGCGGGCGGTCCGCGCGAGCTCGTGCCTGATCAGGTCCTCCGAGCGCTCGAGGAGGTGCTGCTTCGCCTCGGCGACGGTGAGACCGGAAACGCGCTCGAGCTCCTTCACGGCGTCGTCGCGCGCTGACTTCAGCTGCTCCTGGAGCTCGCGAACGTGCGTCTCGCGGTCGTTCAGCCCCTGCTCGCGCCGTGAGACCTCGACGTCCTGTCGCTCGAGCTCCTGCTCGTGCTGCGCCAGACGCTCCTCGGACTTGGCGGCGGCGGCGCGACGGTCTCGGATCTCCTGGTCGATCTCCGCCCGCTGCTTGACCGCCTGCTCGCGGGCGTCGATCTGCGCCTCCCGACGGATCGTCTCCGCCTCGCGGTGGGCGACCTGGACGCGCGAGCCGCTCCGCCGGACGAGCAGCGCCACTGCGGCGGCCGCCCCGAGAGCGAGCCCAACGAGCAGGGCGATGACTGTGAGCACGATGGTCCCTGCCTCCAGGGAGAGGTGTCGATTGACCGCGAGAAGCAGGCGCGGTTGCTCACATCCGGCGCTCGGCCTGCCCGGCCGGCTCCGGCTCTGGGGCGCGTCAGATCAGCGGAACGCCGGCGTCTCCTCCGCCGTGCCGGGAACCTGGGGGATTTGAATGGTGGTGGTCAAACGGGCGATTTTCAGGATTTACGCGCTATGCAGGCAAAACGTCGAATGGAAGCCACGTCATCCTATCGCGCGCTCCGTGTCCCGCGCAACGGCCTCCTCGAGCGTCTCCCGGCCGAAGCCGCGCGAGGCGAGGTAGCGCAGGGTCTTCGGGCTCAGCCCACGGCGGGCGAGCGCCCGCTCCGCGCGTGCGCACTCGGGCTCGAGCGCGGCGAGCGCCTCCTCGACGAGCTCCTGCTCGATGCCCCGCTGGACGAGGTCCGCCCGGATCAGTGCATCACCGGAGCCGCGGTCGGCGAGCGCCGCGGCGCGCGCGTGCGCAACGCGGCAGTCGTCGAGGTAGCCGGCTCGCGTGAGCGTCTCGATCGCGGCGTCCCGCTCGGCGTCGTCCACGCCGTTCTCGGTGAGGCGAGCCTCGAGCTCGGCCACGGTGCGGTCGCGCGAGCGCAGTGCGCGCAGCGCGATGTCGACGGCGTTCCGATCGGCCACCACTCAGCCCGTTCGCGTGCCGCTGGCCCTCCTAGGCCGCGGAGACGGCCTTCTCCTCCTCCTCGAGCGCCGGTGCCTCGTCCGGGTCAGCCGCTGCCGCTGTCGCTGCTGCCGCCGCCTCCACCGCCACCGCCGACGGGAGCAGCCGAGCCGAGACGATCTGCGACTCGGGTGCGTCTGCCTGGATCCGGGCGAGGATCTGCTGGACGACGTCGGGATGCTCCTTGAGGAAGGCGGCCGCGTTCTGCCGCCCCTGGCCGAGCCGCTCGTCGCCGAAGCTGAAGTACGAGCCCGACTTCTGCACGATCTTCCGCTCGATCCCGACGTCGAGCACGGTGCCCTCCCACGAGATCCCGGTGCCATAGATGATGTCGAACTCGGCCTGCTTGAAGGGCGGCGCGACCTTGTTCTTCACCACCTTCACGCGGGCACGGTTGCCGTACGCCTCGGCGCCGTCCTTCAGCGTCTCGATCCGCCGGATATCGAGCCGCACGGAGGCGTAGAACTTGAGCGCCCGCCCGCCCGGAGTCGTCTCGGGCGAGCCGAACATGACGCCGATCTTCTCCCGCAGCTGGTTCGTGAAGAGGCAGATCGTGTCGGTGCGGTTGAGCGTGCCCGCGAGCTTGCGGAGCGCCTGGCTCATCAGCCGCGCCTGGAGGCCGACGTGGCTGTCCCCCATCTCTCCCTCGATCTCGGCCTTCGGCGTCAGCGCCGCCACGGAGTCGACCGCGACGACGTCGAGCGCGCCGGAGCGGACGAGCAGCTCTGTGATCTCGAGCGCCTGCTCCCCCGTGTCCGGCTGGGACACGAGCAGCTCGTCGACGTTCACGCCGATGTTCTTCGCGTAGGTCGGGTCCATCGCGTGCTCTGCGTCGATGAAGGCGCAGATGCCGCCGCGGCGCTGTGCCTCGGCGATCACGTGGTAGACGAGCGTCGTCTTGCCGGAGCTCTCCGGGCCGAAGATCTCGACGACGCGGCCGCGTGGGAGGCCGCCGATCCCGAGCGCGAGGTCGAGCGAGAGCGAGCCTGTCGAGACGGCCCCGATCGACACCTGGGCCTGGTCGCTCATCTTCATCACCGAGCCCTTTCCGAACTGACGCTCGATCTGCCCGAGGGCGACGTCGAGAGCTTCCTCGCGGTTCATACCTTGCCTCCTAGCTTGTAATCAGTAGAGCTCAAACGATTCGAGCACTTCATACCGGGCCCCGGACGGGTGCAGACGGGAGATGTAAGCAGCGGCGTCGGACGGACGGAAAGCCGCGAGCCGTGGCAGCTCCGGCCGAAGCCGCGGCCGCTCGCGATGGCGGAGAACGGTGAGGTGCGGCAGCCACGGCCGCTCCTCGCGCGTGTACACGCCGAGCTCCTCCAGCCGCCGCTGGACCTCCCCGGCAAGCGTCCCCGCTCGCCCGGACTCGTCGCGGAGCACGAGCATGCCGACGCTTCTCGTCTCGCGGTACCGGTCGACCTCGAGCTCGAAGTCGTCGGCGCGAGCGGCGCACTCGCCCAGCACGCCGCAGATCGCATCGGCCTCCACCGCCGGCCGCAAGCCGAGGAAGGCGAGCGTGATGTGGAGGTGCTCGCGCGGCACGATCCGACCGGCCCCGTGCACGACAGCGCCGCGCAGCTGCGACTCCTGCCACGTGACGAGGTCGTCGAGCACCTCGGGAGGGAGCCGCAGGGCGAGGAAGAGACGCAGCCGTTCATCCCCCTGCACGCTACCGCGGGAGCTCACACGACTTCGTTCCGATTCTGTGACAAAAGAACGCGCACGAGGTGGAGCGAGGCGACGACTGCACGCCGTCTGATCGAGTCGCGGTCGCCGGGGAAGCTGAACGATCCGCCGCGGTCGCCGTCGGGCGTCACCGCGTGGTAGAGGACGAGCCCGACGGGCTTCTCCTCGGTTCCACCGCCTGGCCCGGCCACGCCTGTGATCGCGATCGCGACGTCCGCGCCTAGGCGGTCCCGAGCGCCGAACGCCATCGCCTCGGCCACCTCGGCCGACACGGCGCCGTGCTCCTCGATCAGCTCGGACGGGACGCCGAGCTGCGCCACCTTCAGCTCGTTCCCGTACGCCACGACGCCGCCCAGCGTCACGTCGCTGTAGCCGGGCACCGCGGTCAGCCGTGCGGCGGC
Organism: uncultured Gaiellaceae bacterium; assembly: GCA_963791905.1. Taxonomy (GTDB): domain Bacteria; phylum Actinomycetota; class Thermoleophilia; order Gaiellales; family Gaiellaceae; genus Gaiellasilicea. The sequence goes on along the minus strand of CAWBTX010000007.1, from coordinate 148,464 downwards.
CAAACCGCCCGTGCACGACTCGGCCGTGACGAGCGTCAGCCCGCGCCGGCGGCACTCCTCGAGCACGATCTCCTCGACGGTGCGCCCGTCGTCGGAATAGAGGTGGCGGCCGAGCCGCTCCTGCAGTTCCGCGGTCAGGCGCTCTGCGCGCTCCTCGGCCTCCGGCTCGGCGAAGAGCTCGAGCACGATCTCGAAGTCGCGCGCGCAGATCGTCACCTCCACCCCTTCCGACTCGCCGCCCGACTCGGCGAAGGCGTGGGCGACGGTCGACTCGCCCGGCCCGAAGAAGCGAAGCGTCCGGCGAAGCGGCGGCGTGCCGCGTGCCATGACCCGGCGAACGGGCTCCGTCGCGAGCGCGTTCGGCCAGAGACGCTGCAGCTCCGACGGCGGCCCCGGCAGCACGACGACCGGCGTCTCCCCCACCTCGACGACGAGCCCGGGCGCCGTCCCGGCGAGCCCGAGCGACTCCGCGCCGGCCGGCAGCGTCGCCTGCTTCCGCACGCCTTCCGCGAAGTCCGCGTACGGCCGACGCATGCGCTCTGCGACGGCGCGCGAGAAGTCCTCGATCTCGCGCAGGAGGTCAGGACGAACCTCGAGCTCCAGCCCGGCCACTGTGGCCAAGACCTCGACCGTGCGGTCGTCGTGCGTCGGCCCGAGACCGCCGGAGACGGCAACCAGATCCGCGTCGGCGATCGCCTCGCGGAGCGTCCGCTCGAGCTCGTCCGGGTCGTCGCCGACGACGTGGATGCGCGCCGGCTCGAGCCCGAGCGCGAGCAGGGAGCGCGAGAGAAACGGCCCGTTCAGATCGGTCCGCTCGCCGCGGACGAGCTCGCTACCGGTGACGACGACCGCGGCGCGAGGCCGTCGCGAGATCAAGCCCGGTCGGCGGGGAAGACGCGTTTCGCGGTCACGAAGAGTCCCTGCCGCTTCACGGCCGGGCCGAGCTTCACGCGGTTCCCGTTCAGCTTCGCGATCACGTTCCTCGGCGTGCGCACGTGCAGCCAGAGCACCTTGCCGGTGAAGCGCTGCTTCTGGCCCCGCTCGATCGTGCCCGAGTAGACCGGCTTCTTCGCCGCCTGGCTCCCGCGACGCACCTCGACGAAGGACCCGCCCCGCCGCGCGACGATCTCGAGGCGCGCGGTTCCCGCGGGCACCTGCTGGGCGCGGGGCGCGACGTTTGCCTGCGTCGGGACGTTCTCCCGCAGGCCGCGCACGCGCGGGTCGTCCGCGCCGCCGAACCGCCAGGCCACGATCACGAGCGCCGTGAAGACCCCGATCAGCGCCAGCGCGAGTAACACCATGCTCGACTCCCGCCGCTCACTCTTGCGTCGGCGAGCCGCCGGAACGCGGCGCGTCCGCATCGGCACCTCGTCCTCGCCGATGACGTAGCGCGAGTTGTACTCGTCGACGTAGAGCTGGCCGTCGAGTCCGAGCGAGTCGGCATACGAGCGCAGAAAGCCTTTGACGTACGTGTGCGAGGGGAGCAGCTCGAAGCGCTCGTCCTCGAGCGCGCGCAGGTACTTGGCGCGGATCTTGGTCTCATGCTCGAGCTCGGGGAAGTCGAGCTGCTGGCGCAGGCGGGCCTCGCGCAGGCTGTTTCCGATCTCGAACACGCGGGGATCCTAGCGGCCTCTTCAGGCAGTGGCCAAAAGGCCCTGCAATCAGTCGGAGACCGACTCCAGGACGAGAGAGACCCCGACGGCGAGGGCCGCCGTCACCCCGATGAGGAAGCCGAGGAGGCCGAGCAGCCGTCCGAGCCGGGCGGTGCGGCCACGGCTGGAGCTCGTGACCGCCCTCTGCAGGCGCTTGCGCGAGCGTCGGGCGAGCCACATCGCGAGGAGCCCGAGCACGATCGCGCCGGGAATCGCCCACGCGGCGTCCATCAACTCGTCGTCGCGCGACCGCGTGACCGCGACGGCGACCGGAAGCGTCGCGAGTGAGAGGAGGCCGACGAGCGTCGCGAGGATCGCGCTGCCGCGGCCGTGCGGCCTGCTGTTATTGCTTGCTATAGGGACGGCCAACTGCTGCCGGAGGAATTGAACGGCCGATGACGCCCGCGACCACGATCAGCGTGAGCACGTAGGGCAGGGCGCGGAAGAGCACGGCGCCCGACTCCGAATAGATGGGCAGCCTGTCCGAGAGCGCGCTCGCGAGGCCGAAGAGGAGCGCGAACGCGGCCGCGCTGAACGGGCGCCACCTCCCGCAGATCACGATTGCGAGCGCGATGAAGCCCCGCCCCGCCGTCATGTTCTGGTTGAAGGAGTTCACGAACCCGATCGAGAGATACGCGCCGCCGAGAGCCGCCAGGACGCCCGAGAAGACGACAGCCGCGTACCGGGTTGCGTAGACGGAGATGCCGACTGTCTCCGCCGCGCGAGGGTGTTCACCGACCGCCCGCAGGCGCAGCCCGAGCGGCGTCTTGAAGAGAAAAGCCCACGCCAGCACCACCGTGGCTGCGGCGAGCCAGATCATCAGGTTGAGCTGGCCGAGGATCGGCCCGATGAAGTACCAGTCCTCGAGAAACGCCAGGTGCACGTCGGGGATCTCGGAGATGTCCGGCGGTGTGCCCTCGCCGCCGTAGATGTCGATGAAGAGATAACCGGTGATCCCGAGCGCGAGGAAGTTGATCGCGAAGCCGCCGACGACCTGATCCGCACGCAAGTGGATGGCGAAAAACGCGTGGACGAGCGCGAAGAGCGCGCCGGAGAGCGCCGCCGCGAGCAGCCCGAGCACCCACGAGTTCAGCTTGTCGGCGGCCAGGATGCCGAAGAAGGCGCCGCTGAGCAGCATCCCCTCGAGGCCGATGTTCACCACGCCGCTCCGCTCGGAGAAGATGCCGCCGATCGCGGCAAAGGCGAGCGGCGTGGCGTAGCGCAGCATGGCGGCAAAGAGCGCCGACCAGACCACCACCTGATCCAGGTTCTCGACGCTCGAGCGAGTGGCGACGTAGCCGAGGATCATGCCGGCCACGCCGGCGAACGTGGCGCCGAAGCCGAGTCGGCTCACGCCGCGGCTGAGCGCGAAGGCGCCGATGCCGATCGCGACGAAGCCGATCACGACGGGCACGAGCGGTTCCCGCACCTTGAGCGGCGGCAGCGCGACCCAGAAGGCGGCGAGGCCGATGACGATGCCTGCCAGGGCGAGGGCGCGCACGCCTCGCGGCAGCCGTGCGAGGAGCCGCTCGATCACGTCGCGGGCTTCTTCCCGAGTCTCGCCTTGCTGAGGAGGTAGAGGATCAGCACGTCGGCCCCGACGAAGAGCACCACGAGCCCCTGGATGATGACGGTCAGGTTCGAGGCCAGCTCGGGCGGGAAGATCTCCGGATCGAGGTTGCGGGTCGACGTGCCCACCGTCAGGGCCGCGAACAGCATGGCCGCTAGCCCGACGCCGACGGCCGTGTTCCGCCCGAGCAGCGCGACCGCGATCCCGACGAAGGCGATCTGCGACGAAACCAGCACATCGTTGGTGTTGATCCGAAACTGCCAGCCGAGGATGTCGATCGCACCGGCCAGGCCCGCGAACAGGCCCGAGATCGCCATCGCAAGGAAGTAGTTGCGCGCCACCGAGATGCCGCCGTACCGCGCGGCCTCGGGGTTGAATCCGACCGCGCGCACCTCGTAGCCGAGCGTCGTCCGGTTCAGCGTGATCCAGTAGGCGACGAGCGCGCCCAGCGCGACGAAGAAGCCGACGTGGAGCGCCTGCAGGAACGGATCGCCCCAGAAGATGGGGAGTCTCGCCTCCTCGAGCACGTCGTTCGAGACCGGCACGAAGGGCTGCGTGTCGTTCTGGAGCGGCCCGCCGAGGCTGAAGAGGAACGTTCCGACCCAGACGGCGATCCAGTTCAGCATGATCGTCGAGATGACCTCATGCACGCCCCGCGTCGCCTTGAGAAAGCCGGCGATGCCGGCCCAGAGCGCGCCGGCGAGGGCACCGACGACGATCGCCAGCATGAGGTGGACGAACCCGGGGAGCCCCGGCAGCTCCGAGCCGATCCAGACGGCGAAGATCGACCCGGCCAGGTACTGGCCCTGCGTGCCGATGTTGAACATCCCGCAGCGGAAGGCGAAGGCGACCGCGAGACCGGTAAGCACCAGCGGCACGAACGCGATCAGCGTCTGCTGCAAGTTGAACGCGGCCGTCGACTCGATGTCGTTGACGTTCCACGGAAACGGGATGTGGGCGTCCGTGAAGGGGACCCGCAGCTCGTACGACCCCACCTCGAGGAACCAGTTCAGGCCGGCGCCCTCGAAGATCGCCTGGTAGGTGGTGAGTGGATTCTTGCCCGAGGTGATGAGGACGACCACGCCGCCGATCAGGAACGCGAGCACGACCGTGAGGAAGGGCACGAGGAGCCCGCCCGCCTTCTGCCAGATCGCGTAGCGGGTGGCGATGCTCGGCGAGTATCCCTCGGCTGGACCGGTGGGCGGCGCCTCGACCTTGCCCGAGCCCTCCTCCGGCCCGCCCTCGAGGTCGCTCCCGCTCAAGCCGCGGCCTCGGACTTGCGACCGCCCGTCATCGCGACGCCGAGCTCCTCCTCGGACACACCTGGATCGAATTCCCCGACGATCTCGCCCTCGTACATGACGAGGATCCGGTCGGAGAGCGAGAGGATCTCCTCGAGCTCGAGCGAGACGAGCAGCACCGCGCGGCCCTCGTCGCGCTCCTGCACAAGGCGTCGGTGGACGAACTCAATCGCCCCGACGTCGAGCCCGCGCGTCGGCTGCGCGGCGATCAGCACCTTCGGGTTCCGGTCGATCTCACGGGCGAGGATCACCTTCTGCTGGTTCCCTCCCGACAGACCCGCGGCGCGCGTCTGCGGCCCGCCGCCGCGGACGTCGAACTCGCGCAGCAGCTTCGCGGCCCGCTCGAGCAGGCGCTTCGGAAAGAGCCAGCCGAAGCGCGACTCGGGCGGAGAGTCGTAGTCGTGGAGGGCGAGGTTCTCGGCGAGGCTGAAGTCGAGCACCAGCCCGCGCCGCTGGCGGTCCTCCGGGATGTGTCCCAGGCCGGCGTCCAGCGAGTCCTTGGGCCCATCGCCGGTCACATCCTCCCCGCCGACGACGATGTGGCCGCTGCTCGGGTGCCGAAGGCCGGTGATCGCATCGATCAGCTCCGTCTGCCCGTTGCCGTCGACACCGGCGATGCCGACGATCTCCCCGGCGCGCGCCTCCAGGCTCAGGTTCTTCACCTTCTCGATCCCTCGGTCGTCGACCACGTGGAGATCCTCGATCTGGAGCAGCGGCTCGCCGGCCTGGGACCCGCCCTTCTCGACGCGCAGCAGCACTTCCCGCCCGACCATGAGCCGCGCCAGCTGCTCCTCGGTGGCACCGGCCGCCGGCAGCGTCTCGATCTTCTTGCCGCGTCGCAGGACCGTGATCCGGTCGGCGATCTCGAGCACCTCGTTCAGCTTGTGGCTGATGAAGATGATCGACTTCCCCTGCTCGGTGAGGCTGCGGAGGATGCCGAACAGCTCGTGCGCCTCCTGCGGGGTGAGGACGGCAGTCGGCTCGTCGAGGACGAGGATGTCCGCGCCGCGGTAGAGCGCCTTGAGGATCTCGACGCGCTGCTGCTGGCCGACGGAGATGTCCTCGATCTTCGCCCGCGGGTCGACGGCGAGGCCGAAGCGCGTCGAGATCTCGCGCACGCGGTTCTCCGCGGCGGCGTAGTCGAGCAGGACTCCCTGGCGCACCGGCTCGGTCGCGAGCACGATGTTCTCCGCCACCGACATCACCGGGATGAGCATGAAGTGCTGGTGCACCATGCCCACGCCGTTCTCGATCGCGGCCCGGGTCGAGCCGATCTGGACCGGCTTGCCGTTGACCTTGATCTCGCCCTCGTCCGGGTGGTACAGGCCGTAGACGACGTTCATCAGCGTCGACTTGCCGGCCCCGTTCTCGCCCAGCAGCGCGTGCACCTCGCCCTGGCGAAGGTCGAAGTCGACGTGGTCGTTCGCGACGATGCCCGGAAAGCGCTTCGTGATGCCACGAAGCTCGAGAACCACGCGCCGCTCGTCCACGACGGCGATCCTAACCTCCTTGTCGGCGCAAGGCGGCACCGGCAAAGCCGGCACCCCGCGCGAAAATCCCTGGAGGAGCCGCCCGACGGCCGCTTCCTAGCGGACTCGCTCCGGAATGTTGGTCAGCTCGCGGTTGGCGATCTGCTCCTCCACCTCGTTCACCTGAGCGACGATGTCGCCCGAGACGTCGTCCGCGACGGTGCCGAGGCCGACGCCGCCCGAGGCGACGTCGAACGTCGTGTCCGCGCCGCCCGCGAAGGCGCCGTCCTGGACCTCCTGGATGGTCTGGTAGACGGCCACGTCCACCTTCTTCAGGGCGCTCGTGAGGATGTGGGGGCCGAGGTAGGACTGGTCGGCGTCCACGCCGATCCCGTCGACGTTTTGCTCGTCGGCGGCGTTCAGCGCGCCGAGGCCGCACGCGCCGGCGACCTGGAACACGACTTTGGAGCCGCGGGAGATCTGGTTCAGCGCGATCTCCTTGCACTTCGCCTGGTCGACGAAGTCCTGCGAATAGGCGTTCAGCGTCTTGATCCCGGGGCTGGCCGCCTTCGCGCCCGCCTGGAAGCCCGCGATGTACCGGTCGACCGGCGGGAGCTTCTGACCGCCGACGGAGCTCACGAGCGGGTTGGCGCCGCCCGTCTCCTCGACGACGAGCCCCGCGAGGTACCCGACGAGGTAGCCGGCCTCCTGCTCCTTGAAGAGCAGCCCGCGGACGTTCTTCGGCTTCGACGGCATCGCGGCCTGCGAGTAGTCGATGATCGCGAAGTTCGTCTCCGGAAACTGGCCCGCAACCGTCTCGACCGCGTCGGCCATCAGGAAGCCGACGCCGACGACGAGGTCGTAGTCCTGCTGGGCGAGCGTGGCCAGGTTCGGCACATAGTCCGCGTTCGAGCGCGAGACGACGACGCGCCCTTCGACGCCGAGCTCGTCCTCCGCGCGGGTAAGACCCCGGTTCGCGAGGAAGTTGAACGAGCGATCGTCGAGACCGCCGATATCGGTGACGAGGCCGACGCGAAGCTTCGAGCCCGGTGCGGCCTGGGTCTCGGTCTCGGTCGTGGCGGCGGTGGTATCGGTGCCGGCGCTCTCGCCGTCGTCGTCGCTGCCGCACCCGGCCGCGAGCGCCAACACCAGGAGAAGCAGAACGAGCTGCCACCGTCGCATACGTAAAGGGTAGACATGAGGGGCGGGTCTGAAACCCGCCCCTCATGAGAACTGCGGTCCTAGCCGGACGCCGGAGGCGCCTGCTGGGTGACCTTGATCTTGCCGGCCGCGATCTGCTTGCGGACCGACTCGACCGCCTTCGACCAGGAAGGCTGCGCCCGCGACGAGATCTTCCCGTAGCCGACACCGCCGTTCCGGACGGTGAAGATGGCGTTGAAGTTCGTGCGGAAGTTGGCGCCGCGCGTCGTCGCGTTCGAGATCGTGCTCGAGACAGCGACGTCGACGCGCTTGACGGCGCTCGTCAGCACGTGGTTGCCGAGGTAGAACTGGTCGGCGTCGACTCCGATGCCGAACACGTTCCGCTCCTTGGCCGCCGAGAGGACGCCGAGGCCGCAGTTGCCGGCGACCTGGAACACGACGCTCGCACCGTTCGCGATGTGCGTCAGCGCCTGCTCCTTGCACTTCGCCTGGTCGACGAAGTCCTGCGAGTAGCTGTGCGCCACCTTGACGCCCGGCCAGCCCGCCTTGGCGCCCTGGTAGTAGCCGCCGATGAAGCGATCGACCGGCGGGATCTTCAGGCCGCCGACAGCGGCGATCAGGCCATTGCCGCCGGCGACGTTCTTGGCCCGCAGCGCGGCCAGATAGCCGACGAGGTAACCGGCCTCCTGCTCCTTGAAGAGCAGGCCGCGGACGTTCGTCGGCTTGCCCTTGAGCTCAGCCGCATTGCCGCTGAAGTCGATGATCGCGAACTTCTTCTGCGGGAACCGCTTCGCGACCTGGGCCGTCGCCTCGCCCATCAGGAACCCGACCGAGATCGTCAGGTCGGCGTCGTACTGACGGACGGCCGACGTGAGGTTCGGGACGTAGTCGGAGCCCGCCTTCGAGAGGAACACCTTGCCCTCGACGCCGTACTTCCGCTTCGCGTCGTTCAGGCCCTTGTTGGCGAGGAAGTTGAACGAGCGGTCGTCGAGACCGCCGATGTCGGTGACGAGCGCCACCTTGAACTTCTCCTGCCCGGCGGTATCGACCCGCGCCGAGCTCACACCCGCCGTGGCCAAAGCGGCCACACCGAGCAGCGCCGCCAGAAACAGCGGCATCAGCCTACGAACTTTCACTTGCCCTCCTTAGAGATCTACGAGCAGCCGGAAGCAGCCGGAAGCTTGGACGCCAGATTACAACCCAAGTTGGCAGCTCAGGGCAAGTTCCGGGCAACCCTTACGTGGCGCTTACGAATCGCTCCAGCTCGTTTTCGTCCACGAGAACGCGCCTCGGCTTCGAGCCCTCGTAGCCGGAGATGATCCCGCGGCGCTCGAGCATGTCGATCAGCCTGCCGGCGCGCGTGTACCCGACGCGCAGACGGCGCTGAATGAGGCTCACGGAGGCGGTCTGCGTCTGCACCACGACCTCGATCGCCTTGTCGAGCAGCGGATCCTCGTCGGGGTCGAAATCGCCGTCGTGCACGTCGCCGTCGAGGTCGTTCATGCCCTCAGGCAGCTCGAGCAGCGACTCGTCTAGCTCCTGCGGGCGCTGGTGGCGGCACTGCTCGACGACGAGCGCCACCTCCTCCTCGCTGACGTACGCGCCCTGGACGCGCTGCAGGCGCGAGGTGCCGAGCGGCTTGAAGAGCATGTCGCCCTGGCCGAGCAGGCTCTCGGCGCCGGAGCCGTCGAGGATCACCCGTGAGTCGGTCTGGCTCGAGACGGCAAACGCGATCCGGCTCGGGACGTTCGCCTTGATCATGCCGGTGATGACGTCCACGGACGGCCGCTGGGTCGCGAGGACGAGGTGGATGCCGACGGCGCGCGACTTCTGCGCGAGCCTGATGACGGCGTCCTCGACCGCCTGCGGGCTGATCATCATCAGGTCGGCGAGCTCGTCGATCACGACGAGCAGGTAGGGCAGTTGCTCCTCCCCGCGTGCGCGGAACGCCCGGTTCGCCTCGGGCAGATTGCGCGCCCGCACGATGGAGAGGCGCTCGTAGCGCCGCTCCATCTCCGCGACGACGTTTGTGAGGACGGCGCTCGCCTCCTTGGGGCTCGAGACGACGGGCGTCAGGAGGTGCGGGATCGACTCGTAGTAGTTCAGCTCGATCCGCTTCGGGTCGATCAGGATCAGCCGCACGTCATCCGGTGTCGAGCGGAGCAGGATCGAGGTCAGGATCGTGTTGATGCAGCCGGACTTGCCGGAGCCGGTCGTCCCGGCGATCAGGACGTGCGGCATGCGGGCGAGGTCCGCCCACACCGGCGTCCCGGAGATGTCCTTGCCGAGCCAGACGGCGAGCGGGCTCGCGGTCGCGGGCAGGTCGTCGTAGATGTCGCCGAGCGTGACGATGCGGGGCGAGACGGCCGGGACCTCGACGCCGACCGCCTGCTTGCCCGGGATCGGGGCCAGGATCCGGATCTCGGTCGTCGCGAGCGCGTAGCTCAGGTCGTCCTTCAGCGCCGCGACCTTCGAGACCTTCGTGCCCGGCGCGAGCTGCAGCTCGTAGCGCGTCACGCGCGGGCCGGCGATCTGGCCGACGACCGTCGCGTCGATGCCGAAGTGCGCGAGCGCCTGCAACAGCGTCTCGGCCGTCTGTGCGCTCGCCTGGCCGGCGTTCGCGGCCTGCGGCGGCGACGCCTTCAGCACGGAGCGGTCGGGCAGGACGTACTCGCCCTGCTTGCGCGGAAGCTCGAAGAGCGTGCTCTGCGTCTCCTCGTCCGGCTCGTCGACCAGCAGCAGCGGCGGCTCCGACAGGCCCTCGGAGACGACGTCCGGGTAGTCGTGGACGACGTCGACGGGTGGCTCGTGCCGAAGCGGCGCGGAGAGTTTGTGTTCCTGGAACACAAGCTCCTCGGTGCGCGGGCGCTCCACCCGGCGGCGGGCTGCGCTCGAGGCGCGGCGCACGGCGCCCCCCGAGCGGCGCAGGATCGCTCCCGCCGAGGCGCCGGTGAGGAGCAGCACTCCGGCGACGAGCGCGGTTGCGCCGACGAGGAGCGCGCCGGTGGAGCCGAGCAGGCGCTCGAGCCCGCCGCCGAACGCGCTGCCGACGGCTCCGCCGTGGTCGGAGCCGAGCGTGACCATGAGGCCGAGTGTCGCGAGCGCGAGGCCTGTTCGGAACGGCCGCAGCTCGACGAGGGCGCTCCGGAAGAGCATGAGCGAGCCGATGATCGTCAGCGCGATCGGCACGACGTACGCGGCGTCGCCGACGACCTCGCGTAGGCCCTGCTCGATCTTCTCGCCGACGATCCCGCCCTCCCAGCCGAGCAGGAGCAGCGACGCGAGGAAGAGCCCGAGCGCGGCCAGCCCGAGGCCGATCAGCTCGGGATGCTCGTGCGCGGCCCGCTCGTATCCCTGGGACTGGCGGCGTCGCTTCGTGCGCTTCTTCACGCGGGAGGGCGTGCGCGGCCGCAGCGGCCGCTTCTTCTTCCGTGCCGGCATGCGAACGCCCTTCGACGGCACGCTGCGTCTCCCTGCCGGCCTGACAGAGTGCGACGGTGCCACGTCGCCGCCCGCATCGCCGTCACCGTCGTCTTCTTCGCGAGCGGCGCCGCCTACGGCAGCTGGGTCGCGCGTGTGCCCTCGCTCCAGGAGGACCTCGACGCGACGACGTCCGAGCTCGGCCTCGCCCTCTTCGGCGTCGCGGCCGGAGCCGTCGTCGCGCTGCCCGTCGCCGGCTGGCTGACCGCGCGCCTGGGCAGCCGCGTCGTCACCAGGGCAGGCCTCTTCGGGGTGGCCGTCTCGCTGCCGCTGATCGGCCTGGCGCCGTCGCTGCCCCTCCTCGGCGTCGCCTTCGCCGCGTTCGGGGCCGCCGGCGGGATGCTCGATCTGGCCATGAACGCCCACGGGGTCGCGGTCGAGGAGCGTTACGCACGACCGATTCTCTCCGGCTTCCACGCGTCGTTCAGCTTCGGCGGGCTCGTCGGCGCCGTCGGCGGCGGCCTGGCGGCGGCGGCCGGCGTCTCGCCGCTCGCGCAGTTCACCGTGGCCGGAGTGGTGATCCTCGGGATCGCTGTCTGGTCGCGCGGGCCGCTGCTCGCCCGCAACGTCGACGTCGTCCCGGGCCCGGTCTACGGGCGGCCGACGAGGGCCCTCGTGACGCTCGCGGTGATCGCGTTCGCGTGCCTCCTCGCCGAGGGTGCGGCCGGCGACTGGAGCGGCGTGTACATGAACGAGGTGCTCGGCACGGGCGAAGGCGCCGCCACCACCGCGTTCATCGCCTTCTCCCTGACGATGACGTTCGGCCGGATGGTGGGCGACCGTCTGACCGCCGCGTGGGGCACCGTCGCGCTCACGCGGCGGGCGGGCGTCCTCGGCGCCGCCGGTCTCGGCGTCTCGCTCCTCTTCGACGAGCCCGTTGTGGCGGTGATCGGGTTCGCGTGTCTCGGCGCCGGGCTCGCCACCGTGGTGCCGATCGTGTTCAGAGCCGCCGGCCAGCGCACCGCCTCCGCCGGCGCGGGCATCGCCGCGGTCTCGACGGTCGGCTACAGCGCGTTCCTGGTCGGACCGCCCGCGATCGGCTTCCTCGCGGAGGCGATCGGGCTCCGCGCCGCGCTCGGCGTCGTCGCCGGCCTCGCCGCGGTGATCGCGATCCTCGCCGACGCGACGAGGCCGCCTACGGCCTCCTGACGCTCCAGAGCAGCAGCGCGGCGCCGCCAAGGACGAAGAGGATCCCGACGACGAGGTTGCGGAAGACGATCACGGCGCCGGCGGCCGCGGCCGTCGCCCCGACGGCCGCGATCGCGACCCGGCCCAGGCCCGGAGGCATCAGCCGAGCCGGCCGATCCGCTCGAGCAGAAGCCCGAGGAAGGCGTCGCGGTCGACGTCCACGGCGACGTCGGCGTTCGGTTCCCGATCGGTGCGGCGCCAGAGGTCGACGACGGTCCGGCCGCGCGTCAGCTCCGACTCGACCTCGACCTCGACGTTCCGACGCTCCGTCCGGACGAGGCCGGGCTGGATCACCTGCGCGAGCGCGAGGGCGTCGTGGATTGGCGCGCCGTCCCAGCCGTACGTCCGCGCGTGGTAGCGCTTGAAGAAGTCGACCAGCTCCGCGACGAAGACGCCCAGACGGCCTGCCTCACGGAACCGCTCCGACCAGTCAGGTGTGAGCAGCGCCCTGTGGGTGACGTCGAGCCCGACCATCGTCACCGGCACGCCCGCGTGGAAGACCTTCTGGGCCGCCTCGGGGTCGGCCCAGATGTTGAACTCCGCCGCCGGGGTCATGTTGCCCTCCGCGATCGCTCCCCCCATGAGCACGATCCGCGCCGGACGCATGCCGCGCTCGAGCGCGAGCGCGACGTTCGTCAGCGGCCCGACGGGAACGAGGACGGTCTCGGGCGTGACCCGCTCGGCGAGGAAGTCGGCCGCGTGCTGGTCGATCGGGCGCGCCGTCGCTGCTGGAAGGTCCGGGCCGTCCAGGCCGCTCTCGCCGTGCACGTGCGCGGCCGGGAACGGCTCGCGGACGAGCGGGCGCTCGGCGCCGCGTGCGACCGGCACGTCCGAGCGGCCCGCCAGCTCGAGCACCCGGAGCGCGTTGTCCGTCGTCTTCTCGATTGTCTGGTTGCCGTGCACGGTCGTCACGCCGAGCAGGTCGACCCCCTCGGGGCTCGCGAGCGCGAGGAGGAGCGCGATCGCGTCGTCGTGCCCGGGATCGCAGTCGAGGACGATCGGGACGGCCATCAGGCGAGTATCTCGTCTATCTCGTCCGCGGTCGGCAGGGACGGTTGCGCGCCGAAGCGCGACGCCGCGATCGCGCCCGCGGCGCAGGCGCGCCGGAGCGCCTCGTCGCGCGGCCTTCCCTCGAGCAGCGCGACAAGCAGACACGCGGTGAAGGCGTCGCCGGCGGCCGTGCCGTCGACAGCGTCGACCCGCGGCGGCTCCGCGCGCGCCACCTCCGCCCCATCCTCCAGCAGCACGGCGCCCTCCGCGCCGAGGGTGACGGCGATCAGTCCGTCCCGCCGGCGGAGAACCTCCAGCTCGTAGCGGTTGACGACGGTGAGGTCGGCGTCGACCTCGATCGGCCGCGCGGGCGCAGCGTTGAGGCAAAAGAGGCCGCTCGCCTGCTCCCGGGCGCCAGGATCGGCTCGTCGGGGATCTCGAGCTGGCAGAGGACGGCGTCGCTCGGCCGGAGCTCGACGGAGCCGAGCAGGGCGTTCGCCCCGGGCGCGACGACGATCTGGTTCTCCCCGCCCTCGTCGACGAGGATGATCGCGACGCCGGTCGGGCCCTCGACGTGTTGGGCGGCGACCTCGAGCCGCTCCTCGCGCGGCAGCGCCTCGTGCGCGAAGACATCCCGGCCGACGCTGCAGACGAGACGGACGTCGGCGCCGAGCCTGGCCGCCGCGACCGCCTGATTCGCGCCCTTGCCGCCGGGGATGCGCTCGAAGCTCGCGTCCGTGACCGTCTCGCCGGGGCGGGGCAGCCGCTCGACGCGCGCGACGAGGTCGAGGTTGACGCTGCCGACGACCGTGATCGAGGGAGCCACTTAGCAACAGTCTGTTACTAGGCGGCGATCGCGCGCAGGTCGTCGACCGTCGCGCCAAGGAGCGTGTCGCGCAGGTCGAAGAGGCCCGCCCAGAGCGAGGAGGCATCGAGCGTCGCGCGCACGCGCGCCGAGTCGGAGAGGCCCTGCAGCGCGCGGACGAGGACGGCGAGCTCGAGGTACGCGGCGGCGACGCGGTTCGGGCAGGCCGATACGCCCGCGCGGGACAGCACCGGCTGCCACTCGACGAGCTCGGCCGGGCTCGGCCCGCCGTACCACGAGCGTCCTTCCGCCTGATCGGCCTCCAGCTCGAGGAGATAGCGCGCGAGCGGCACGTCCAGCCCGGCGAGCGCGGTCTCGACCCGGTCCGCAGCGTGCCGCAGGGCAGCCTCGCGTGCGCCGGCCGTGGACGGATCCGCCTCGCCCCTCCCCCACCGCTCGAGCAGCCGGCAGAACGCGAGCGCCGCCACCTCGCAGGCCCGGAGCTGCGCGACGAGCCGTCGCGCCGTCAGCTCGTTCGGCGCGTGCTCGACCAGAACCTGCGGCCAGTCGCTCATACTTCGATGACCACGGGGAGGATCATCGGCCGGCGGCGAGTGCGGTCGTAGATGATCTGGCCGACGGCGTCGTGCAGGTGCTCCTGCAGGAGCTTGATCTCGCGCCTGTCGTCGGCCTCGAGCTCCTCGAGCACCCGCGTGGCCTCCTCGCGCAGCTCGTCGAGCAGGTTCTCGGACTCGCCGAAGCCGCGCGCAATCAGCTCCGGCGGCGCGACCGAGCCGCCGTTCGAGCTCGCGAGGGTGGTGACGATGATCAGGACGCCATCCTCCGAGAGCCGGCGCCGGTCGCGGAGAGCGACGTCCTGCACGTCCCCGACGCCGAGGCCGTCCACGAATGTCACGCCGGCCTCGATGCGATCGACGATGCGCGCGCCGTTGCGCGTCAGCTCGACGACGGAGCCGTTCTCGGCGACGAGGATGTTGCTTGCCGGAACGCCGCCCTCCTGTGCGAGGCGGGCGTGGGCGGCGAGCATGCGGTACTCGCCGTGAATCGGCATCACCGCCTGTGGGCGGAGGAGCGCGATCATCGTGCGCAGCTCCTCGGCGTTCGCGTGCCCGGAGACGTGCACCGGCGCGATCTGCTCGTGCAGGACCTCGGCGCCGGCCTTGGCCAGGCGGTTGATCGAGTCGTGCACTCGGAGCTCGTTGCCGGGCACCGGGCGCGCGGAAAGGATGACCGTGTCGCCGCGCTCGACGGCGACAGCAGGGTGGTCGCCGTAGGCGATCCGCGTCAGCGCCGACATCGGCTCGCCCTGGCTGCCCGTGCAGAGGATCATCACCTCGCCGGGCGGGAGCGACATCGCGTCCTGGGGCTTGATCAGCACGTCGTCGGGCACGTTGAGATAGCCGAGGCTGCGGCCGATGTTGAGGTTCTTGCGCATCGAGCGGCCGACGATCGTCACCTTGCGGCCGACCTGGACGGCGACGTCGATCGCCTGCTGCATCCGGTGGATGTTCGACGCGAAGGACGCGACGAGGATCCTCCCCGTCCGCACCGGGATCAGCGTCCTGAAGGCCTCCCCGACGAGCCGCTCCGACCCGGTCATGCCCGGCCGCTCGGCGTTCGTCGAGTCCCCGAGCAGGAGGTCGACGCCCTGATTGCCCAGCTCGGCCAGGCGACCGACGTCGGTCTTGAGCCCGTCCACCGGCGTGTGGTCGAGCTTCCAGTCGCCTGTGTGGACGACGCGCCCGGCCGGTGTCTCGAGCGACGACGGCGACGCAATCCGGGATCGAGTGCGCGACGCGGACGAAGTCGAGGCGGAACGAACCGACGGCGACCACCTCGCCGGGCTCGATCTCCCGCAGGGTGGTTGCGCTCGCCAGCCCGTGCTCGTCGAGCTTCGACTTGACGAGCCCAAGCGTGAGCTTCGTGCCGATCACCTCGTCGCAATCGATCTGGCGGAGGAGATACGGAAGCCCGCCGACGTGGTCCTCGTGCGCGTGCGTGAGCACGACGGCTTGGACGCGGCGGCCCTCGAGGTACGAGATGTCGGGGAGGACGAGATCGACGCCGAGGTGCTCGTCGCGCGGGAACGCGAGGCCCGCGTCGACGACCACGACGTCGCCGTCGTGCTCGTAGACCGTCATGTTCTTGCCGACCTCACCGAGGCCGCCCAGCGGAATGATCCGCAGGATCCCGTTCACCAAGTCAGTGTACGAGGTCTAGACCGTGGCGCGGTCGAGGAGCCCCAGACGCTCGAGGCAGGTCCGCACCGCCTCGCGCTCCTCGTCCGTCGTCTCCACGAGTGGGAGGCGGTGGCCGCCGACCTCGTGCCCCAGGATGTTCAGCGCCGCCTTGATCGGCATCGGGTTCGGCGCGATGCGCAAGAGGTCGATCGCGGGCTTCAGCTCCTCGTCGAGCTCGCGCGCGCCGCGCCTCGTCGCCGGCCCTCCAGCTCCGCACCAGCTCCTTCACGCGCGGGCCGACGATGTGCGTGTGCACGCAGACCCCGCCGACGCCGCCGAGCTCGAGGAACGGGAGGATCAGGTCGTCGTCGCCTGCGTAGAGGTCGAGCCCGAGCTCGACGATCCGCCGCGCGTGCTCGAGGTCCGGGTACGCCTGCTTGACCGCGGTCACGTTCGGGATCCGCGCGAGCTCGGCGAACGTCTCCGGCTCGATCGTCGAGCACGACGCGGCTCGGGATGTTGTACGCCACGACGGGCTTGTCCGTCGCGGCCGCGATCGCCTCGAAGTGGGCGACGATCCCGCGCGGCGGCGGCTTCGAGTAGTACGGCGTGACGACGAGGAAGCCGTCGACGCCGATTGCGTCCGCCTCCTGGGTCAGGTGGACGGAGTGCCGGGTGTCGTACGTGCCCGTGCCGGCCACGACCGTGGCGCGGCCGCCGAGCTCGTCCACCGCGGTCTCGTAGAGGTCGAAGCGCTCCCGGTCGGTGAGCGTCGGCGTCTCGCCCGTCGTGCCCGTGACGACGAGCCCGTCGGAGCCGTTGTCGACGAGGTGGCGGGCCAGCGCCCGGAAGGCATCGAGATCGACCGAGCCGTCCGGCCGGAACGGCGTCACGATCGCAGTGAGCACCTCTCCGAGCATGGTGAAATCCTAGTCCTCGCCGGCCGCGCGCGCGAATACGCGGCGCAGGTCGTCGCCGAGGAAGACGAAGCGGACGAGGTCGAAGTCAGCCGCGAGCTCCTGCACGGCGCCCACGGCCACCGGCGCCGCCAGCTCCGGCGGATAGCCGTAGATCCCGCAGGAGATGGCCGGAAACGCGACGGTGCGAGCGCCGAGATCGCGGGCGACCTCGAGCGAGCGCCGATGCGCCGACGCCAGCAGCTCCGCCTCGCCCTCGTTGCCGCCGCGCCACACCGGCCCAACGGCGTGGATCACCCAGCGGGCTGGGCAGGCGGCCGCCCGTCGTCGCCTTCGCGTCGCCGGTCTCGCAGCCGCCGAGAAGCCTGCTCTCGGCGAGGATCTCGGGCCCGCCGGCGCGGTGGATGGCGCCGTCGACGCCGCCGCCGCCGAGGAGCGAGCTGTTGGCGGCGTTCACGATCGCGTCGACCCGCTGCTCCGTCAGGTCGCCGACGACGAACTCGAGCCTCGACTCACGCCCGTTCAGGACCTGTCCTTCGTGACAAGACTGCAACACGTCTCTGGCACGTCTCTGGCGCCTCTCTGGCACGTCTCTGGCACGTGCCCGAGACGAGTCTGACACGCGGTCCCCTTCGGTCGCGTCCTCCGTGGACGGTCAGAGGAGCGCTTCGAGGCCCACGGTCAGCCCCGGGGGCAGCTCGCGGATCTTCTCCAGCGCGAGCAGAACGCCCGGCACGAACGCCTCCCGCGAGGTCGTGTCGTGGCGGATCGTGAGCGTCTGGCCGGGGCCGCCGAAGATGACCTCCTGGTGCGCCACCAGCCCGGGCAGGCGCACCGAGTGGATGGGCACGTCGCCGCCGATCGCCTCGGCCGTCGCCCTGGCAGTGCCCGACGGCGCGTCGACCTTCGTGTGGTGGTGGAGCTCGATGATCTCCGCGTGCGGCATCGACTTCGCCGCCTCCGCCGCGAAGCGCATCATCAGCACCGCGCCGACGGCGAAGTTGGGCGCGAAGAAGACCGGCAGCTCGTGCGCGACGGCCAGCGCCGCCACCCGCTCACGGTCGAACCCCGACGTGCCGATCACGCACGGCACGCCGCGCTCGAGCGCGCTGCGGACGTTGTCCTCGACGGCCTCGGGCCGCGTGAAGTCGACGGCGGCGTCGGCCTGCGCGGTCGACTCGACCAGCTCGTGGCCTGCCTCCCGCAACGCCGGCGCCAGCACCGACCCGACCTTCCCGCTCTCACCGAACAGAATGACTCTCATGCCGCCGCGCGGGCGACGAGCGCAGGATTGACGCGCTCGACGGCGGCACGAAACCGCCGCCCGCTCGGGCCGATGCCGGCGGCCGAGAACCGCTCCGGCCGCAGGAGCTCGGCGGCGAGCGCCGCGACGTCCTCCGCAGAGACCGCCTCGATGCGGTCGATCAGCTCCTCGAGCGAGAGCAGCTCCGTGTCGGTCACGAGTGACTTCCCGAGTCGGCTCATGCGATTGGAGGTCGACTCCAGCGAGAGCAGCATGCGGCCCTTCAGGTTCTCCTTCGCGCGCTCGAGCTCGCCGTCGCGCACGTTTCCCTCCGCCACGTCCGCGAGCTCGCGCGCCGCGATCTCGAGGCACTCGGCGAGGTTCTCCTCCCGCGTCCCGATGTAGAGGCCGATCTGGCCGGTATCCGAGTACTGCGAGCCGAAGCTGTAGACCGCGTACGCCATCCCGCGCTTCTCGCGGATCTCCTGGAAGAGCCGCGACGAGGCCGAGCCGCCGACGATCGCGTCGAGGAGCGAGGCGGCGAAGCGCCGGTCGTCGCGCCGCGAGAGGCCGAGCGCCCCGAGGCAGACGTGGTACTGCTCGGTCGCCTTGCGCTGGAACCGGAGCCGGGCAGCGGGCGGGCGCGGCAGCGGCTTGCGGGCGCGCGTGGTCGACGGCGGTGTCTCGGGTAGCCGCTCGGCCAGCATCGCCGCCAGCCGGTCGTGCTCGATGTTTCCCGCCGCGGCGACGACGATGTTGTCCGCCGCGTACGCGTCGCGGTGGAAGGTGGTGAGCGCGCGCCGGCTGACGCTCGAGATCACCTCGGCACGACCGATCACCGGTCGCCCGACCGCGTGGCCGCCGAAGACGGCCTCCGCGACGATGTCGTGCACGAGGTCCTGCGGGTTGTCCTCGACCATCGCGATCTCCTCGAGCACGACCTCGCGCTCGGCGTCGACATCCGCGAAGACCGGCTCGTAGACCATCCCGACGATCACGTCGAGAGCCCGCTCGAGCCGGTCGTCGGGCACCCGCGCGTAGATGACCGTCGTCTCGCGAGACGTCGCCGCGTTGAGCTCCCCGCCGAGGCTGTCGAAGATCTCGGCGATCTCCTGGGCCGAGTGGGTCCGCGACCCCTTGAAGAGGAGGTGCTCGATGAAGTGGGACACGCCCGCGCGCGCCTCCGTCTCGTCGCGCGACCCGGTGCCGACCCAGAACCCGAGCGACACCGAGCGCACGCTCGGGACGTGCTCGCTGATCAGTCGCTCGCCCGTCGGAAGCCGCGAGAGCTCGTACTCCTGCACGCGCCGATCCTACTCGGGAGGAACGACGGGGCGGCCGAGGCCGCCCCGCTCACCGTTCCTAGTCCCGGTCGCGGCGCGGGCCGCGATCGCGGCCGCCCCGGCCACGGTCGCCGTCCCGGCGCGGGCGCTCCTCCTCCGGCGGCCGCGGCGGCGCCGCCTTGGCCCGCTCGATCAGCTCCTCCGGGGAGACCATCGCCCCGTTCTCGTGCTTGTTGACGAGCTTCAGGCCGATGCGGCCGCGGGCCTTGTCGACCTCCTGGACGACGACGTCGAGGATGTCGCCACGGGTGATCACGTCCTCGATGTGCGCGACCCGGCCCGGGCCGACGTTCGAGACGTGCAGCAGCCCGTCCGTGCCCTTCTTCAGCTCGACGAAGGCGCCGAACTGCGTCGTCTTGACGACCTTGCCGGTGTAGGTGTCCCCCACCTCCGGCTCCTTCGTCAGCGCCGTGATCGCGGAGATCGCGGCGTCGGCCTTCGTGCCCTCCGTCGCGTAGACGAGGATCGTGCCGTCCTCCTCGATGTCGATCTGGACGTCGTAGTCGGCCTCGAGCGCGCGGATCGTCTCGCCGCCCTTGCCGATCACCATGCCGATGTACTCGGGGTTGATCTGGACGGACGAGATGCGCGGTGCGTGGTCGGCGAGCTCGCTCCGCGACTCCGGGATCGCCTCGAGCATCTGGTCGAGGATCGCGTTCCGCGCGCGCCCGGCCTGCTCGAGCGCGTTCCGCATGATCTCCTGCGTGACGCCGGTGATCTTGATGTCCATCTGCAGGGCGGTGATCCCGTCGCGCGTGCCGGCGACCTTGAAGTCCATGTCGCCGAGGTGATCCTCGGCGCCCTGGATGTCGGTGAGGATGACGTAGTCGTCGCCCTCCTTGACGAGGCCCATCGCGATGCCGGAGACCGGCGCCTTGATCGGCACGCCGGCGTCCATCAGCGCGAGCGTCGAGCCGCACACCGAGCCCATCGACGAGGAGCCGTTCGACTCGAGCGTCTCCGAGACGATGCGGATCGTGTACGGGAACTCCTCCGACCGGCGGGATGATCGCCTCGAGCGCGCGCTGCGCCGAGCGCACCGTGGCCGATGTCACGCCGCTTCGGGCCGCGCATGAAGCCGGTCTCCCCGACCGAGAAGGGCGGGAAGTTGTAGTGGTGCATGAAGCGGCGGTCGCTCTCGAGCGAGAGATCGTCGATCCGCTGCCCCTCCTTGGCCGTGCCGAGCGTCAGCAGCGACATCACCTGCGTCTGGCCGCGGGTGAAGAGGCCGGAGCCGTGCGTGCGCGGGCTGACCGAGACCTCGCACTCGATCGGGCGGATCTCCTCGGCGGCGCGGCCGTCCGGGCGCCGCTTGTCGACGGCGATCTTCTTGCGGACGAGGTCCTTGTAGACCGCCTCGGCTGCCTTCTTCACGTACGACTTCGTGAGGCTGTCCTTGACCACGGGAGCGTCGCCGTCGACGGTCGCCGGGCCGACCGGGAACGGCAGCTCGACGGTGTCGACGATCCGGTCGAAGAGCAGCTGGCGCTTGGCCGACTTGAGCTCCTTCGAGTCCTGCTCGGCGTCGGTCAGGGCGCGAAGGTCGCTCTCGAACTGCTCGCGCACCGGGCCCTCGACCGCGACGAGCCGCTGCTTCTCGAGCACCATCGCGAGGCTCTGGCGGACCTGCACGCGCCGCAGGATGTCCTCCTCGGTCGAGTCCATGTGCAGCTCGGGCGCGAGCTCGTCGGTGAGCTCCTCGAGGACGGCGCGCGCTCTCGCGGAGACCGTCGCTCTGGATGCGCTCCCAGACCGTATGGCCGTGTGACGCCTCGATCTCGGCCGTCAGCTCCAGGTCGAGCCACTTCGCCTTGCCTGCCTGCCGGCGCAGGTCGTCCTGCGCGTCGCACAGCTTGCGGATCTCGGCGTGCGCCAGCTCGAGCGCCTCGAGGAGCACGTCCTCGGGCACCTCGTCGGCGCCGGCCTCGACCATCGTCAGCGCCTCGCGGGTGCCGACGACGATCAGGTCGAGGCTCGACTCCTCCTCCGTCTGCTGCAGCGTCGGGTTGAGGATCAGCTCACCCTCGATGCGGCCGATGCGGACGGCGCCGACCGGCCCGAAGAACGGCAGCGGCGAGATGTGCAGCGCCGCCGACGCGCCGTTGATGCACAGGATGTCGTGCGGCGTGACCATGTCGACCGACAGCGTCGTGCAGATGACCTGCACCTCGTTGCGGAAGCCCTTCGGCCAGAGCGGCCGGATCGGGCGGTCGATCATGCGCGCGGTCAGGGTGGCGCGCTCGGTCGCGCGGCCCTCGCGCTTGAAAAAGCCGCCGGGGATCTTGCCGGCGGCGTACATCTTCTCTTCCACGTCGATCGTCAGCGGGAAGAAGTCGGCGCCCTCGCGGGCCTCCGGGCGGCCCTGCGCCGTGGCGAGAATCATCGTCTCGCCGGACCTCGACGAGAACGGCGCCGTCCGCCTGCTTGGCGAGCTTGCCCGTCTCGAAGGTGATGTCTCTGCCGCCGATCTCGGCGGAAACCGAGGCCAGTTGCCCGGTTGCGATACTCATTCCTCTCTGTCCTCCACTCTGCTTGCGGAGAGTGGAAGTTTGGGTCAGCTCCGGCAGCTCGCGCGCCGGGGCTCGCCCAAGCTTCCACCCTCCAGGGTGAGAGCCTGGCTGGCGGCTAGCGCCTGCAGGCCGAGCTCCTTGATGAGGGCGCGATAGCCCTCGAGATCGTGCTTCTGCAGGTACGTCAGGAACCGGCGTCGGCGGCCGACCAGCTTCAGCAGGCCGCGGCGCGAGTAGTGATCCTTCGGATGCGTGCGGAGATGCTCCGTGAGGTCGTTGATCCGCCTCGTCAGCATCGCGATCTGCACCTCGGGCGAGCCCGTGTCCGTGCTCGTTCCGGCCGTGCTGCCCGATCAGCTCCTGCTTGACTTCCTTGGTGAGGGCCATGTGTGCCTCCTTCGTGGTATCTCCGCAGTCCCCGCGCGGCGTGAAGGAAGACACGGCCGGCCGAGAGCTCGGACGCAGCTAAGGTAGCAAGCCGTGTTGCCCGCCGCCGTCGCAGCCGGCCATCCCGCCACCGTGGCGGCCGGGATCGAGATCCTCGAGGACGGCGGGACGGCCGCGGACGCCGCCGTCGCCGCGTGCCTCGCGTCGTGCGTCGCCGAGACGGTGATGACGGGGCTTCTGGGCGGCGGCCACGCGATCTACTGGGACGGCGGGGGCGCGGTAACCTCGACTGCTTCGTCACCGTCCCGGCCGAGGACGGGCGCCGACGTCGTCGATCTCGAGGTGCCGTTCGGCGAGGAGGTCGTCCACTACGCGGTCGGGCCGGGAACGTGCGGCGTGCCCGGGCTCCCGGCCGGGCTCGGAGCACTCTCACGAGCGCTACGGACGGCTGCCGTGGCGCCGGCTCGTCGAGCCGGCGCTTCGACTCGCCCAGACGGGCGTGCGGATGCCTCCCGCGCACGCAGCGTGCCTCGCGATGCTCGAGCCGGTCTTCACGCTGACGCCGGAGGGACGTGCGATCTACGCCCCCGGCGGCCACCTGCTCGAGAGCGGCGACGTGCTCGCGCAGCCGGGCCTCGCCGGCGCGATCGAGATCCTCGCCGCCGAGAGGGCGCGGGGAGCGCGTACAGCGGCTCGATCGCGGAGGCGCTGCTCGACGTGGACGGGCATCGCGCTCACGCGCGACGATCTCGACGTCGTACGCGCACGCGTGGCTCGGAGCCCGTCGAGCGTTTCGTACGCCGGAACTCGCTTCCACACGCGCGGCGGCCTCGCCGGCGTCGCGGAGACGCTGACCCGGCTGCCGCGGCTCGAGGGCCTCGCCGAAGCCGACCGCGTGCTGGCCCTGCTCGCGCTGCTGGACGACGACGGGGTCGACGGGCACACGACGAACGTCACCGTGGTCGACGGCGACGGCTGCGCGTGCGTCCTCACGACGAGCCTCGGGCTCGGCACCGGCGACTTCCTCCCCGGCTACGACCTCCACCTGAACAGCATGCTCGGTGAGGTCGATCTGCACCGCGTCCCGCTCGAGCCGCGTGCCCGGATGGGGAGCATGATGGCGCCGAGCATCGCCGTCGACGTCGACGGCCTCACGCTTGCGATCGGCTCTGCCGGCGGCACGCGGCTGCGCACGGCGCTCGTCGGCGTCGCCGCGGGCATCCTGGACGAAGGGCTCGAGCCGGTCGAGGCGGTCGCCCGGCCGCGCTTCCATCCCGTCGGCACGCTCGTGAACGCCGAGCCGGGCGTCGACGAGGAGGCGCTCACGCGCCTCGAGCGGACCGGCCGCAGTGTCAGGCGCTGGCGCGTCCCAGCACCACTACTTCGGCGGCGTCAGCGTCGTCGGCCGCAACGGCGCGGCAGGCGACCCGCGGCGCAGCGGGCACGCGGCGCGTGGCTCGGCTAGCGCTCAGACCGGCGGTTCGACCGCCCGCGTCCGCTCGACGTCCCGAGCGATCTGCTCGACCAGCTCCTGCTCGCTCGCGAAGGCACGCTCGTCCCGAAGCCGCTCCCAGAGCTCGACCACGAGCCGCTGCCCGTACAGGTCGCCCTCGAAGTCGAGCAGGTACGGCTCGATCCGCCGCTCCTGGCCGCCGTAGTGCGGGTTCGTCCCGACCGACATCGCCGCCCGGTACTGCTTCCCGTCCGGCCCGCGGGCCGCGCCCGCGTAGATGCCGTAGCGGGGCACGATCAGGCGCGGATCGAGCGGCGAGGTTCGCGGTCGGATAGCCGAGCGTGCCACCACGCCGGTCCCCGGGTACGACGACGCCGTCGAGCTCCGGCGGTCTGTCCCAGCATCCTCGCCGGCCCGTGAACGTCGCCCTCGTGCAGCGCCGCGTCTGATCTCGGAGGACGAGACGCCCCGGCAGGCGCGCCACCGCTCCGCATCTCGTGGCCGAGACGACTCCAGGAGCGCGAGGTCGCCGCGCCGCTTCCGCCCGAAGCGGAAGTCCTCCCCTGCGACGATGAGGTCGCCCGGTTGCAGGTGCTCGGCGGCGAACTCCTCGGGCTCGAGCTGCGCCATCTCGAGCGTGAACTCGAGCACGGTCGTCTCGGTCGACGCCCGCCTCGCGAGAGCAGCTCGAGGCGCCGCTCCACGGTTGTCAGCAGCTCGACGAGGTTGCCGAGTACCGCTCGCGGATGCGGGTCGAACGTGAGCACCCGCACAGGCAGTCCCGTCGCGATCGCGGTCTCGAGCACGTGCCGGTGGCCGAGGTGGACGCCGTCGAACGTGCCGATCAGCGACCGCTCTGTCGCTCTTCAGCCCGCCAGCCCTCACGTGAGCAGGGCGAGCGCCTGCTCGGCCGGGAGGATCCGACTCCTCGTCGGCGTCCTCGACGAGGAACGGGCCGACCTCCGTGCGCCGCAGCGTTGCGCAGTGGCCACCGAGCGTGTCCGCAATCGCCCGGATGTACGTGCCCGAGCTGACGAGCAGGTCGAGCCGTGCGACACCGTCCGTATACGCGATGACGTCGAGCGCGTCTACGCGGGAGCGTCGGAGCGGCATCTCCACGGCGATGCCGCGCCGGTGCAGCCGGTAGGCGCGCTCACCACCGATCTTGACCGCCGACGCGGCCGGGATCGGCAGCTCGATCTCGCCCCGGAGGAGCGCGAGCCGACGCTCGAGCTCGCCCGCGTCCGGCGCCTCGAGCTGCTCGACGAGCTCCCCCTCCCGGTCTCCGGTCGAGGTCCGCGACGTCAGGTCGACGTCCGTGAGATAGCGCTTGTCGAGCCCGACGAATGATCCAGCCACCTTAGTCGCGCGCCCCGAGAGCAAAAGCAACAATCCAGTTGCAAAAGGGTCAAGAGTTCCCGCATGGCCCATCCTCGTCCCGAGCCGCGCCCGCATCCTGTTCACGACCGCGAACGAGGACGGGCCCGCCGGCTTGTCGACGAGGATGATCCCGCTCGGCTCGAGCCCGCGCGGCGGCATCAGACGCGCTCGGCCGTGACCCCGCGTCCGCGACGCGCGCGTCCGCGAACTCGCGGACGATGAAGTCCGTGATCTCGGCGATCGAGTCGTCGCTCGAGAAGCCGGCCGCCTGGCGGTGGCCTCCCCCACCCGCCTTCCGCGCGATCGCGGAGACGTCGAGCTCGTCGTGCGACGCACGCAGCGAGACGCGGCGCGCCGGGCTGCCGCCGCGGGGCGGCTCCCTGATCAGCGCGGCCATGTCGGCTCCCTCGACGGCCCGCAGGTAGTCGATCACGCCCTCGGAGTACGGCTCCGCGGCGCCCACCTCGGCGAAGTCGCCGCGGAGCAAGTACGAGACGACGAGGCCGCCGCCCTCGTAGACCTTTGCCCGCTCGAGCGCGCGCGCGAGCAGCTTCAGCTTCGCGAACTGCACCGTCTCGTAGACGTCCTGGAAGACCTTGTGCACGTCGGCGCCGGCCTCGACGAGCTCGGCAGCGAGGCGGAGCGCCTTCGGCGTCGTGTTCGTGTACTGGAACCGGCCCGTGTCGGTGACGAGCGCGACGTAGAGCGGCTCGGCCAGCTCCGGCGTGATCTCGACGCCGAGCTCCCGAAAGACGTCCCGCAGCACCTCCCCGGTCGAGGAGGCATCCGGCACGACGAGGTTGACGTCTCCGAAGCGTGTGTTGTCGTGATGGTGGTCGATGTCGATCGTGAACGGCGCCTGGTGGAGGACAGCAGGATCCGGGCCGAGCCGCGTCTCGTTGGCGCAGTCCACGGCGAGCAGCACGCGCTCGGCCGCATCCGCCGGCAGCTCTCGCCGCAGCTCGTTCGAGGGCGAGGAACCTGTACTCGGCAGGAAGCGGCGCCGGCCCGGCGAGGAACATGACGCTGTCCTTCCCGAGCTCGCCCAGCACGAGGTGCATGGCGAGGAGCGAGCCGAGGGCGTCGCCGTCCGGGTTCTCGTGCGTCGTGACGACGAAGCGGTCGCGCGTGCGGATCGCGTCGGCGACCGCCTGCAGGTCAGCTGTGGTTCCCGTCTCCGTCATCCGGCAAGGGCTCTTTCGGCGCGAGCTCGTCGATGAGCTTGCTCATCCGGACGCCGTGCTCGACGGAAGGATCGTATTCGAAGGCCAGCTGGGGAGTGCGCTTCAGCCGGAGCTCGCGGGACAGCTGAGCCTGCAGCACGCCGTGGGCGGCCTCGAGCCCGGCGAGGCTGTTCCGCCGCTTCTTCTCGCCGCCGAGGACGCTGACGAAGACGACCGCGTGCCGGAGATCGGGCGAGGTATCGACGCCCGTGACCGTGACGAAGCCGATCCGCGGATCCTTCAGCTCCAGGAGCGCCTCGGAGAGCACCTGGCGTAGCGACTCGTTCACACGTCGCATGCGCGCGCTCATCACCCCTCCCCATCGGGCCGGACGATCTCACGCTCGACGAGCGCGAGCTCCCACTCGCGCGAGGCGAGATAGCGCTCGGCGTCTGCGAGCAGCCGTTCGGCCTCACCGTGCTCGCGCGTAACGAGGGCGGCGGTGATGCGCGCGCGCTGCCAGACGTCGTGATGGTCGACCTCGGCAACGGCGGCGCCGAACCGGTTCTGGAGCTGCGCCTTCGCCGAGCGCAGGTACATGCGCTTCTCCTTGAGCGAATGGGCCTCCGGAAAGTGGAGCTCCGCCGACAGGATCGCGACCCAGCCTCTGGTCATCGAGCACCCCTCATGCCGACCAGCGTAGTGCCGGGACCTCAAGCGCTGCGCGTTCCGGGTCGATCACATACCCGTGATCAATGTCGCAAAGTTCGCTGCGGTCCTGTGCGCCTTCGTGTGCGCGGTCGCCGGCGTCGTCTGGTCGGCAGTCGCCGGGGAACGGAGCACGGCCCGGCATGCATTCGCGAAGTACGAGACGGCCGACGCGATGCTCGCGGCCGTGCTCGCGCGTGAGAGCGCGCTGCGCGGCTTCGCGCAGACCCAGAACCCGAGCTTCCTCGAGTCCTACGACGAGGCCTCCGCGGCGCTTGCCGAAGCCGCAGACCTGGCGCGGACGCACGCAGACCGGCGCGAGGCCGAGCTCCTGAGCCTCGCCGCCCAGGAGCGGATCGCCGAGAGGTGGGCCGGCAGTGCAAACGACGCGATCATCCGCGCGCGGAACGGGCGCGAGATCAGCGCGGAGTCCAACGCGGTGCGCAGCGGCCTGATGTCCCGCTTCCGCGAGTACAACGACGAGCTGCGCGACCTCGTCGAGGAGGAGGCCGACAAGGCGTACGGCGCCGGGCTGCGGCGGACGGTGGCGCTGATCGTCGTGCTGAGCGCCTCGTTTGCCGGTATGGCGGCCGTGCTCCTGTCCCGGCTCCGCCGGCAGGAGCGCGAGCGGCAACAGGCCGCCCACGACTACCACTCGACGCAGCGCGAGTTCGCCGAGATCCTCCAGGTGACGGAGACGGAGAGCGAGGCGCACGCGCTCGTCAAGCGGCACCTCGAGCGGGCGATGCCCGGTAGCGACGTCGTCGTGCTGAACCGGAACAACAGCCAGAACCGACTCGAGGCGACGACGCCGGTGAACGCCGCGTCCGCATTCGCCCAACGCCTCTTCGACTCGGTCCCGAACTCGTGCCTCGCCGTTCGGCTCGGCCGGCCACACGAGCAGTCGAAGGAGCGCGAGCCGCTGCTCGCCTGCGGCCTCTGCGGGCTCGAGCGGCGCTCGATCTGCGTACCGTCTCTGGTCGGCGGCGAGGTGATCGGCTCGGTGCTCCTCACCCACGACGCGGCGCTCGATCAGCGCGAGCGCAACCGGATCTCGGAGTCCGTCAGCCAGGCCGCACCGGTGCTCGCCAACCTGCGCAACCTCGCGGTCGCGGAGGTACGGGCTGCGACCGACGCCCTCACAGGGCTGCCGAATGCGCGCGCCCTCCGGGACACGCTCAAGCGCATGCTCGCCCAGGCGGCGCGCTCCGAGCTGACCCTGGCGGCCGTCCTCTGCGACCTCGACAACTTCAAGCAGATCAACGACCTCTACGGGCACGAGATGGGCGACAAGGCGCTCGCCGCGACGGGCGCAGCGATGCGGAACGGGCTGCGTGAGAGCGACGTCGCCGGCCGCTACGGCGGCGAGGAGTTCCTCATCCTGCTGCCGGACACGCCGCTCGACGGCGCCGTCGTCCTGGCCGAGAAGCTGCGTCAGGAGCTGATGCTCGTGGAGGTGCCGGGCGTCGACCGTTCCGTCACCGCCAGCTTCGGCGTGGCCGTCTTCCCGACGGACGCGCCCGACGGCGAGATGCTCGTGCGAATGGCCGACCGCGCCCTCTACGCCGCCAAGAGCCGCGGCCGGAACTGCGTCGTCACCTCCGCCGAGCTGATCGCCTCGGGCTCGGACAAGACGAGTTAGGAATCTCGGACGAGCAGCCGCGGCTTGCAGTGCACAGCTTCAGGGATCTTCGCGCGGAAGGCGTCCGCGCGAGCGGACGCCGTAGCCGGATCCGGAGGAACCGGCCCGCTGCAGAAAATCAGCTCGACGCCGCAGGCGTCGGGCGTGCCTCGTCCAGCGACGTGCGCTCGATCTCACGCGTCTCGTAGGCCTCGAGGATGTCGCCTTCCTTCACGTCGTTGAACCCGTCGAGCAGAATGCCGCACTCGAACCCCTCGGCCACCTCGCGCGCGTCCTCCTTGAAACGCTTCAGCTGCGCGATCGTCGTGTCGTAGATCACCGTGCCGTCGCGGACGACGCGCACCTGCGCGTTCCGGCGCACGACGCCCGACGTGACCATGCAGCCCGCGATCGTGCCGAGCCGCGAGACCTTGAACAGCGCCCGCACCTCGGCCTCGCCGATCGTCTCCTCGGTCTGGACGGCCGAGAGCATGCCGACGAGCGCCTGCTCGATGTCCTCGGTGAGCTGGTAGATGACGCGATAGGTGCGGATGTCCACGCCCTCGCGCTCGGCGAGCTGGCGGGCCTCGACGTTCGGGCGCACGTTGAAGCCGACAACGAGGGCGTTCGAGGTCGCGGCGAGCATGATGTCGCCCTCGGTGATGCCGCCCACGCCCTGGTGGATGACGTTGACGCGCACCTCGGGGTGCTGGATCTTCGCGAGCTCCGAGATGGCCGCCTCGACCGAGCCGCCGACGTCGCCCTTGAGGATCAGGTTGAGGTCCTGGACGACGCCCTCCTGCAACTGCGTGAAGAGGGTTTCGAGCGAGACGCGCGACTTCGAGCGCTGCGCCAGCTGCTCCGTGCGGAGGCGCTGGCCGCGGCGCTGCGCGAGCGAGCGCGCCTCGCGCTCGTTCTCGACGACGCGCCCGAGCTCGCCGGCAGGTGGGGGCGTGTCGAAGCCCAGGATCTCGATCGGGGTCCCCGGCCGCGCCTCCTTCACCTTGTCGCCGCGGTAGTCGTAGAGGGCGCGCACCTTGCCGTACGCGTCGCCGGCCACGATCGCGTCGCCGACGCGCAGGGTGCCGCGCTGAACGAGCAACGTCGCGACCGGGCCTCGGCCCACGTCGAGCCGTGACTCGATGATCGGCCCCGAGGCCTCTGCCTTCGGGTTCGCCGTCAGCTCGAGCTCGGCGTCCGCGACGAGCAAGATCCGCTCGAGCAGGTCGTCGAGGTTCTGCTTCTGCTTCGCAGAGACGAGCGAGAACTGCGTGGTGCCGCCCCAGTCCTCCGGCTGGAGGCCCTCGGCGGCGAGATCTGCCTTGACCCGATCCGGGTTGGCGTCGGGCAGGTCGATCTTGTTGACCGCGACGACGATCGGAACCTCGGCTGCACGCGCGTGCGAGATCGACTCCTTCGTCTGCGGCATGACCGAGTCGTCGGCCGCGACGACGAGGACGGCGATGTCCGTCACCTTCGCGCCGCGGGCGCGCATCGCGGTGAATGCCTCGTGGCCGGGCGTGTCGAGGAACGTGACCTTGCGGCCGTCGACATCGACCTGGTAGGCGCCGATGTGCTGCGTGATCCCGCCGGCCTCGGTCTCGACGACCGCGGTCTCGCGAATCGCGTCGAGGAGCGAGGTCTTGCCGTGGTCGACGTGGCCCATGATCGTGACAACCGGTGGCCGCGGCGCGAGATCCTCCTCGGCGTCCTCGAAGACCTCCGGCTCTTCGTCCTCGTCGGCGGCGCGCTTGATCGTCACCTCGCGCCCGAGCTCGGCGGCGATCAGCTCGACCTCTTCGTCGCTGAGCGACTGGGTGATCTGGATCATGCTGCCGAGGCCCATCATGATCTTGATGAGCTGGGCGGCACCGACGCCGAGGGCCTGCGAGAAGTCGCGGACGGTGACGCCCGAAGGGACGGTCACGGGCCCGGTCGGCGGCGCGACAGGCTGCGCCTCGCGCTTCGGCGCGTCGCGGCGCTCACGCGCCTGCCACTTGTTCTGCGGACGGTTGCCACCGCCCTCGATGACGACACGGCGCTTCCGTCCGGGCGCTCCCTGGCGGGGCCGGATCGGGCGGTTGGGCTTGTTCGGTCCGTCGGCCATCAGCTTGCGTCGTCCTCCTTCACGAGGAAATAGTGTAGAGGCGCGCCAGCGCCGGATCGACGAAGACGGTTTGCTTCAGCACGCGGTTGAAAGACCTCCGCGCGACCGCGCGCTCGAAGCACGCGAGCCTGGGGCAGGTATAGACGCCCCGGCCTGGCAGCTGCCGTCCGGGAACGAGCCGCCCCTCCTGCGCCGCGAAGCGCAAGAGCTCCGCCTGCGGCCGCTTCGTGCCGCAGCCCGCGCAGGTTCGCTGTGCCGCGCTCACGCCTCAGTCCGCTCGACCTCCTCCGCACCCTCGAGCTCGTCGCCGGTCGTCTCGCCGGCCTCCTCCGCGGAAGCCGCCACCGGCGTAGGCTCGACGGAGCCGGCCGGAAGCGGAGATGCCGGCTCTGCCGGCGTCGGAGCTGAGACAGCCGGCTCGCCCTCGGACGGGCTCTCGGCCTCCACCTGCTCGACGGCCTCGATCTCGGCCTCGAGCTCCTCCGGCGCGAGCTCGGCGGCCTCGACCGCGACGTCCGGCTCCATCCCTACCAGCGCCTGGTGGGCCGGCACGCCGCAGTACCTCGAGTTCGGGAGCGCGGCGTTCGGGCAGCGCTTGCCGTTCGAGAGGATGGCGGAGCAGCGCCCCGTGAACTCCTCGCCCTCGGCGCCCTCGCCGCCGTAGGCCGCCTCGGCCTCGGCGCGCGCGAACTCCTCGTCGGACTGGATATCGACCTTCCAGCCCGTCAGCCGCGCGGCGAGGCGGGCGTTCAGGCCCTCCTTGCCGATCGCGAGCGCGAGCTGGTCGTTCGGCACGACGACCGTCGCCTCCTTGGTCTCGTCGTCGATGTAGACCTCGCGCACGCGCGCGGGCGACAGCGCCTTCGCGACGAACCGCGCCGGCTCCGTGTTCCACGGGATGATGTCGATCTTCTCGCCGCGGAGCTCCGAGACGACCATGCGCACGCGCGAGCCGCGCGGCCCGACGCAGGCGCCGACCGGGTCGACGCCCTGAGCGTGCGACTCGACGGCGATCTTGGAGCGGTAGCCGGGCTCGCGGGCGACGCCGCGGATCTCGACGAGACCGTCGGCGATCTCGGGCACCTCGAGCTCGAACAGCGTCTTGATCAGCTCCGGGTCGCGGCGCGACAGGATCACCTGCGGGCCCTTCGTCCCCGAGCGAACCTCGGTGATCACGGCCTTGATGCGGGAGCCCTGCTCGTAGCGCTCACCGTCGACCTGCTCGGAGCGCGGCAGGAGCGCCTCGACCTTGCCGAGATCGACGAGGACGTTGTTGCGGTCGCCGGCCTGCTGGACGATGCCGGTCACGACCTCGCCCTGGCGGTCGACGTACTCCTCGTACATCATCGCCCGCTCGGCCTCGCGGATCCGCTGCTGGATGACCTGCTTCGCGGTCTGCGCAGCGATCCGGCCGAAGTTGTCCGGCGTCACGTCCGCGCGCTGGATCAGATCCTCGGGCACCTGCGACCAGTCGAGGTCGAGATCGTCCTCGGAGATCAGCGTGTGCTGGCGCTCGCCCGTCTCCTCCTCGAGCCGCTCGAGCTCGTCGATCTTGGCCTCCATCGCCTCGTCGAGCAGGCGCACCTCGAGATCCGACGGGATCTCGATCGAGAAGACGCGGAACTCGCCCTCGTCGTCGAGCTCGACGGCCGCATGGCGCGCCGCGCCCGGAGTCTTCTTGTACGCGGCGAGGAGCGCGTCCTCGAGCGCGCTGACGAGCTGGTCGGGCTCGATACCCTTCTCGCGCTCGATTGTGCGTACGGCCTCGATGATCTCCTGGGACATTCGTGCCTCCGGTCCTAGTTTCCCTCGGTGTAGAGCAGGTTCCCCCGCACGATCTGGTCGTACGGGATCTCGACGGCGTCACCGCCGGTCTGAATCGTGACGGTGCGCTCGCCCGCGCTGACGACCTCGCCGCGCAGGCGCTTGCTCCCGTGCGCGCGCACGGCGACCTCGCGGCCGACGGCGCTGCGGAAGTGCTCGGGCTTGCGGAGCGGGCGCTCGAGCCCCGGCGAGGAGACGTCGATGCCGTACTCGCGCAGGTAGTCGCGGAGGACGTCGGTGACCCGCCCGCAGAGCGCGTGGTCGACCCCTTGTGGGTGGTCGACGAAGACGGTGAAGCGGTGCGGCGAGCTGAACTCCACGGCCAGCACCTCGACGCCGGGCAGCGCCGACTCGACATCGGCGGCGATCCGCCGCTGCAGGGTCCTCTCCTTCTCGAATGTCGTGCTCATGAGCGTCACTCCGTCTTTCGAACGCCGCTTCTCACAAAAAATGGGCGCGTCGCGCCCATTTCGCCAAGCCGGTGAAAATGGTGCGGGAAGTGTAGCAGCGAGTAGGCCGTTCGGCCTATTCAGAGGGCGGCGTAGAGGTCGACCGGGACGCCGTCCGGGTCCTGCAGCTGGGCGTACCGCTGCCCCCAGAACGCGTCCCACGGCTCCTTCTCGCCGTGGTAACCGGCCGCCGTCACGCGGGCATAGGTCTCGTCGACTTCCCCCGGGCTCGCGCACTCGAACGCGAGCGCGAGCTGGTTCCCGGCCTGCCGCTTCCAGTCGGGCCGGAAGCTGCGGACGGTGTCCTCCGAGTCGAGCATGAAGCGCACACCGTTCGGCAGGAACGTGTCGACGTGTCCTTCGTCAGGTGTCTCCGGGACGTCGAGCCCGAGCAGCCGGTAGAAGCCGATCGAGCGGGCCATGTCGGAGACGACGATCCCGATCGCGTTCAGCTGCGGCACGCGCTCGACGATACCCGACGTGGGCTTCGAGACGTTCGTCAGGCGGATTTCGTGGCTGTGAAGCAGAACTGCGTGCTCGCGAAGTAGAACTCGTCTCGTTCCATCAGCTCGCGCTGCTCTGCGCCCCACGCTTCGGCTTCCACCTCGCCAATGCCTTGTCTGCCAGCGACGAACGTCGCGATGAACGGCACGAGCGCCGCTCCGTATGTCTCCGGGTCACGTCCGCTCGCAGCGAACGCGTGCGCCTCCACGCGTACGTCCTCGAATCCGGCCGACCGTAGGTGCGCGCCGAGCGTTCGCGGCAGCGACGGGTAGGCGAGGTGCTCGTCCCAGGCCCGCAGCACGCGCGTGGTCAGATCGGTATCTCGCGAGTGAATCGACACCGTCGCCCAGTCCACGTCCCAGACGACTGCACGTCCGCCCGGGCGAAGGGCCCGGTGCAGCTCGGCGAGAGCTGCATCCACGTCCGAGACGTACTCCAGAACCTGCACACAGACCGCGCCGTCGAATGTCTCGCTCTCGACCGGGAGCGCTGTGGCCTCTCCTTCGAGCAGCCCAACGTTGTCGCGACCAGCGCAGCGGGCGCGCGCAAGCTGAAGCATCGCGGGGCTGCTGTCCAGGCCCTCGACGGAGCCGGACGACCCAACGATCTCCGAGAGCTCGAGACAGTCGAACCCGGGCCCGCAGCCGACGTCGAGGATTCGGTCACCGAGGACCGCCCCGAGTGCCTCGCGAACCAGCTCGCGCCGATGCACAGCATCGTGAATCAGATAGAGGGCCTCGATCCGCCTGGCGGTGTCGGCGTCGAATTGCAACTGGGGAGCAGTCACGGCGAGCTCTCGGGCTGGTTCCTAACCGACATCGAGGACGATCGTTACAGGTCCGTCGTTCACGAGCGACACCCCCATCCTCGCGCCGAACACCCCGGTCTCGACGGGCACGCCCAGCTCGCGCAGCGCGTCGCAGAACCGTTCGTAGAGCGGCTCTGCCTGCTCGGTCGGCGCCGCGTCCGTGAAGCTCGGCCGGTTCCCTTTCGCCGTGTCGGCGAGGAGCGTGAACTGGCTCACGACGAGCGCGGCGCCGCCGGTGTCGAGGAGCGAGAGGTCGAAGCGGCCGCCCTCGTTCTCGAAGATCCGGATGCGCGCGGCCTTGCCGGCCAGCCTCTCCGCCTCCCCTTCGCCGTCGCCGTCGGCCACGCCGAGCAGCACGACGAGGCCTGGGCCGATCTCGCCGCGCACGACCCCGTTCACCCGCACCGACGCCCGCGTGACGCGCTGCAGCACGGCCTTCACTCCTCGGGCGGCTCCAGGTCCATGATCCGGTCGGCGTAGTGCTCGTCGCCCGGCCGGAGCGAGCTCGCGAGCTTGTAGTGGGCGTTCGCCTCGGCGTCGCGCCCCTGCTTCTCGAGCGCGCGCCCGAGGGCGTAGTGCGCGTAGTCGTCGGTCGGCGAGAGCTCGAGCACGGCGCGGAACTCCGCCTCCGCCTCGGTCCAGCGCTGGATCCGGAAGTAGGCGATCCCGAGCGACTCGCGGATCGAGGCCTTGTCAGGCTCGAGCCGCTTCGCCTTCTCGAGCGCGACGGTGGCCTGCGCGGCCATGCCCCGGTTGAGGTGCTCCCGGCCCTGCTGGAAGAGGTCGTAGGCGTCGGTCACAGCTGTCTCAGGTAGGCGAAGTTCTCCAGCAGCACATCGTCAGGGGTCGTCAGGTCGCGCGTCGCGCCGATCTCGACACCTGCGATCACGTCTCCCTCGTCGACCGCCTGCTGAAACGCGGTCTGGAGCTCCCACGGTGGCTGGCCGGGGCGGGCCTCGAGCCGGCGGGCGACCGGCTCCCCCACCGCCCAGAGCGGCGCTCCGCTGAGGCGGTTCGCGGGGTCGTCGTCGTGCATCAGCTCGACGCGACCGCGCCTGACGCGCACGGCATGGCGGTGCGTCGAGGGCCCCGGTACGCGCCGCACGGCGACGGCGCCGGCGGCGCCGGAGTCGCGGAAAGCCGAGGTAAAGCGGCCGATGTCCCCGCGCGCGAAGAGGGTGTCGGCGGCGAGGACGAGATACGGCGCGTTCGCGCCCGCCGCGAGTACCGCGTCCGCCGAGCCGTCCGGACGCTCCTGCCGCGCGAGGCGGATCCGGAGCCCCCACGCGGCTCCGTCCCCGATGAAGCGCTCCACCTGCGGGGCGAGATGTCCCGTCACGACCGTCACCTCCGGGCTCCTGGCAGCGGCGAGCTCACGAAGCAGCGCGCCGAGCACGGGCCGGCCGTCGATCGGCAGCACCGGCTTCGCGTAGCGCTCCGTGAGCGGCCTGAGCCTCGTTCCGAGACCGGCCGCCATCACGACCGCCGGCAGGCTCACGCTCTGAGCGAGCGGAGGGCGACGTAGCCACGCAGCCGCTGACGCGGCGAGAGGCTGCGCCGGATCACGCGCAGCAGGGCCCGCAGCTCGCGCCGTGCGGCAGCAGCAGCCGCACTGCTCCGTCCCGGCGGCCCGTAGCGGGCCTCCTCGACGGCGGCCGCGAACGGCCGGGCGTCGATCCCGAGCTGCTCGCGGACGAGCCGGTGGAGGTCCTCGGGCGTTGCGCTCTCCGTGACGTCGAGTCCCTGGTCGAGGAGGAAGTCGGCGAGCTCGCCGCGGGCGGCGGCCGCGACCTGCCGGGGATCGCGCGTGAGGTACCGCCAGCGCCTGCGCGCCAGCTTCAGGAGCCCGATCGCGACGCCGCCGGCCGCGATCAGCCCGAGCACGATCCACAGGGTGCTCACCCCCTCGTCGCGCACGGTGATGCCGCGGTTCGCTTCCCGCGCCTCTTTCAGCTCGGTCAGACGCCCGAGCTCGCCGGCCCCACCCGGGTCGAAGCCGCCGGCGCTGCCGAAGGCGCGGTCTGCCGCGTCGCCGGGGTTGAAGGCGTCGGAGGACGCGCTGTAGTCCGCGCCGATCTCGCCGCGCCCCGGGGTCGGATCGAAGGCGAGCCAGCCGTACCGCGGGAACCAGACCTCGACCCACGTGTGGGCGTTGCGGTCGGAGACCGTCCAGACACCCTTCCGGTACGAGCCGCTCGTGAACCCCGCGGCGATCCGCGTCGGGATGCCGAGGAAGCGGAGCATCAGGGCCATCGCGCCGGCGAACTGCTGGCAGTAGCCGCGTCGGCCCTCGTCGACGAAGTGCGCGAGCGGGGGGACGCCGCCGGCGGAGGGCGGCTGCTCGTCGTAGGTGAAGCCACCGGTCTCGCGGAGCCAGGTCTCGATCGCGACGACGGCTCCGTAGGGGCCACGCGCGCCGTTCGCAAGGCGCTCGGCCTGGCGGTAGAGGCCCTCGTACGGCCACAGCGGCAGATAGCGGTCGTCGCGGAAGAGCGCCTCCACGTTGGCCGCGCGGCCGGGCGTCCCGAACGGCTCGACCCGCGTGCGGTCGAGATCGAGGTAGCGCTCGAGCTCCTGCGGGTAGTCCGGGCGGAGCGTCGCCAGCTCGGCGGGCTGCGGCTGCGGCGCGTA
This sequence comes from uncultured Gaiellaceae bacterium, assembly GCA_963791905.1. GTDB lineage: Bacteria > Actinomycetota > Thermoleophilia > Gaiellales > Gaiellaceae > Gaiellasilicea. Next base: position 111,599 of record CAWBTX010000007.1, on the reverse strand, counting down.
GCTCTCGACCACGTACCGCTGGCCGCGCTCGAGCTGCGCTCGGCCGCGCAGCACACCGCCGCTGAGCAGATCCACGCTGCGGAGGTCGTCCCGCTCCAGTGAGACCGGCGTCGTCGCGCCCACGAGGTGCTCGTCGGCGAGCGCCACGACCTCGACCTCCTGCCTCGTCCAGTTGGACGGATCTCTCCCGGCCGGCGGCAGCAGCGGATCGTCCGGCAGCCGGCCGTCCTCCAGCCGGGTCCCCAGCACGAAGAGATCCTCGAGCCAGCGGTGCTCGCCGAAGCGGTCGAGCGTCGTCGCGCGCCAGTAGTGGCTCCGCTCCGGGCCTCGGATCCGCAGGACCGTCGTCTCGCGGCGCGGGAAGTCGATGCCGGCGTAGTTCGCGTTCCAGATGAAATCGACGGACACGGGCCGGCCGGAGAGGCCGTAGGGCTCCCACTGGGTCCAGTCGAGGACGCCGCCCTTCGCGAAGGCCGCGGACGTCGAGATCGCCGCGGCTGCGAGCACGACGAGCGCCCCCGTGGCGACCGCCGGGGTCGGTCGATCGACCCGCAGTGCGGCGAGGAGCCACAGCGCCGCGGCCAGCACGATCGCCCCGAACAGCACGCTGTCCGGCGGGTAGAGCGTCATCGGCCAGCCCGCGCCCGCCAGCAGAGCGAGCAGCGCGAGCACCGGCCGCCGGGAAGCAAGTGCCAGCGCGAGGACGGTGCAGAACCCGAACACGGCGAGCAGGATCAGCCCCTGCATCTCCGGCTCCTGCGCGCTCGCGAACGGCACGCGAACGTCGTAGAAGGCGCGCATACCCTCGGTCGCGGCCGACCAGAGCGGCCCGAAGTAGTCGTGCGTGCCGTCCTGCGGCCGTGCCTCGAGCGGCGACAGGTCGAAGGCGATCCAGATCGCCGCCACCAGCGCCGGCACGACCGCGACCAGCCGCCAGAGAAGCGACGGCAGGAGCGCCGGCGCGAGCGCGAGCGCGACGAAGTAGGCGGTCGGCGCGCCGCCTGCCTCCAGCCGTCCCCACGCGACCGCAATCACGATCGCCGGCACCACGTAGGCGACGCAGGTCCTGAAGCACGGAGCCTCCGGTGCGCCGGGCCTGCCGAGAGCGCCGTCGCGAGGTCGTCGCCGGCGCGCACGACGGCAACCGGGATGCCGGCGAGCTGCAGACGCATCAGCTCGGGCTCGACCTGCGTCGGACGGCCGACGAAGCTCGGCGCGTCGACCCAGACGACCGAGACGCCGTGATTCGAGAGCGACCGCTGAACGAGCTTCGTGCCGAGCGCCGGCGAGAGCCGCGCGGTGACGAGCACGACCTCGAGCGCGCGGGCGGCCGAGCTCTCGCGCGAGAGGAGCTCGACGACGGGACGCGCGCCGTCAGCCTCCACCGCCGCGAGTGCCTCGTAGGCCGCCTGCCAGTCGTTCTCGAGCGAGGAGACGCGGAGGCCGAGCTGCCGGGCTGCGTTGATCGCGAGCACGGCGCGGCGCCCCCGCGCCGCATGCGTCCTCAGGATCGAGCCGGCGGCACGCACCTGTACGTCGAAGCTGCTTCCGGCTGCGCCGCCGGCCTCGGCGTCGAGCACGACCGCGATCTCGTCGCGCGGCGAATCCTCGACCTCCTTGACCATCAGCTGCCCGCGGCGTGCGGTCGTCGGCCAGTGCACCTTGCGGAGCGACTCGCCACGCTCGTACTCGCGGACGGAGTGGAAGTCGAAGCCGGCCTGTCGCTGCAGGAGCAGCCGCCGTCCGTCCTGGGCGTGCGCGCCGCTCTCGGAGAAGAGCCCCTCGAGGTGCGCGAGCCGCGGATAGACGACGAGCGAGCCCCCTGCCGGCAGCTCGACGACTGCGCGGGCAAGCCCGAACGGATCTTCGATCGCGGCCTCCGCCAGCTCGACCGCATAGCGCCCGCGGGGCACCTTCTCGTGCACGTACGTACCGCGGTAGGCGCGGCCATCCAGCCGCAGGGGGAAACGGCGCTCGCCGAGCCGATCCAGGCGCTCGCGGACCGACAGACCCGGCGGCGGCACGCGCGACGACGGCTTCGCCTCGAGCGTGACCCAGACGTCGTCGCCCTCGAGCAGCGCACCGCGGCCCGTGCGCCGGCTGACCCTAATCGGCCCCGCGGCGAGCCGGACCCACGCCCTCGCTCCTAGCGGCGCGAGGACGAGCCCGGCCGCCGCCGGATAGAGCACCTTGGCGCCGAAGAGCCACGCGACGAGGTAAGTGAGAGCGCCGAGGACGAGGGTGAGCTTGCCGCGTCGGCTCACACCGGTACAGGTGTCTGCTCGATCGCTTCCTGCACGATCTCACCGGGCGTGAGGCCGGCCGAACGGGCCTCCGGCGAGAGGATGATGCGGTGCGCGAGCACGGGCACCGCGACGGCCTTCACATCGTCGGGGAGCACGTAGTCGCGCCCGTCGGCGAGCGCGCGGGCCTTCGCGACGCGCAGCAGCGCGATCCCCGCCCGAGGGCTGGCCCCGAGCGCCAGTCTCGAGGTCGTCCGCGTCTGCCGAAGGACGGCGACGACGTAGCGGTTGAGGCTCTCCTCGACGTAGATCGCCCGGGCCTCTGCGATCGCGCCGAGCAGCTCGGCCGCGCTCGCCACCGGCTCGAGCGACTCGAGCGGCGGCTCTGTGGTCTGCTCAGCCAGCATCCGGGCCTCCTCCGCGAGGGGCGGATAGCCGAGCGCGAGCCGCATCGTGAAGCGGTCGAGCTGGGCCTCTGGCAGCGGGTAGGTGCCCTCGTACTCGATCGGGTTCTGGGTCGCGATCACCATGAACGGCGGCTCGAGGCCGTACGTCGCGCCGTCGATCGTCACCTGGATCTCCTGCATCGCCTCGAGCAGCGCGGACTGGGTCTTCGGCGAGGCGCGGTTGATCTCGTCGACGAGGAGGACGTTGGCGAACACGGGTCCGGCCCGGAATTCGAAGGCGTTGTCGCGCTGGTTGAAGACATTGACGCCGGTCACGTCCGACGGGAGCAGGTCCGGCGTGAACTGGAGGCGCGAGAAGTCGATGTCGAGCGAGCGGGCGAGCGCCTTCGCCAGCATCGTCTTCCCGACGCCGGGGAAGTCCTCGATGATCAGGTGCCCCTCGGCGACGAGGCAGATCGTGCACATGCGCAGCGTGTCCGCGGGGGCGTGCACGACGCGCGCCACGTTCTCGGTCACCCGGTCGATCACCTCGGTCGAGGAGACCGCGATCGCTTGATCCCGGCTAGCTTCCACGACGCTCCTCGAGCAGCCGCTCGACCTCGTCGAGCACGGCCGCCGCAATCTCCGCCTTCGGCGCCTTCGGCACTTCCCGCTCCCCCTTCCTCGTCATCAGCACGACCTCGTTGTCGGCTGCGTCGAACCCGATCCCGTTCCCGGCCACATCGTTGTAGACGACGAGATCGAGATTCTTGCTGTCGAGCATCGCCCGCTTCCGCTCCCGCCCGGCAACGCCGATCTCGGCGCCGAAGCCGACCAGCACCTGGCCGTTTCTTTGACGCTGGCCGAGCATCTGCAGGATGTCTACCGTCGGCCGGAGCGTCAGGTTCCAGGTGTCTCCCTTCGGCCGCTTGCCCTCGACCGCGGCCTCGGGACGATAGTCGGCGACCGCTGCGGCCATCAGGACGACGTCGGCCCCTTCTGCACGGGCCTGCGTCTCGCGCTCGAGATCGGCGCCGGTGGGCGTCTCGACGACCTCGATGCCGGCGGGCGTGCTCACGGCGAGATTGGCCGCGAGCAGGGTCACCTCCGCCCCGCGCCGCTTCGCCTCGGCGGCGAGCGCAACGCCCATCCGGCCGGACGAGCGGTTGCCGAGGTAACGGACCGCGTCGAGCGGCTCCCGGGTGCCGCCCGCGGTGACGAGCACGTGGGCGCCTGCAAGGGCTCCGTCGGAGCCCGGGCGAAGCGCCGCCTCCACCGCGCGAGCGATCTCCTCCGGCTCGCTCATGCGGCCGATGCCCGTCTCCCCCTCCGCGAGCTCGCCCGCCTCTGGGCCGACGACCTGCACGCCGCGCGCCCGAAGGAGCTCGAGGTTCGCCTGGGTGGCCGGGTGCTCCCACATGCGCGTGTTCATCGCGGGCGCAACGAGGAACGGCCCGCGGTGTGCGAGCGCCGCCTCGGTGAGGACGTTGTCCGCGAGCCCGTGCGCCAGCTTCGCGAGCGTGTTCGCGGTCAGCGGCGCGATCACGAGCGCGTCGGCACGGGTCAGGTGCGGGTAGGGATCCTCCGACGCCGGCTTGCGCGCGAGCGCGTGGAAGGTCTCGGCCGTGACGAAGCGCTCGGCGCCCGGCGTCACGAGCGGCAGGACGTCGTGGCCGGCGCGAACGAGCAGCCGCAAGAGCTCGCACGCCTTGTAGGCGGCGATACCGCCGGTGACACCGAGCAGGATCCGCGCCACGGGCACATTGTGCCTGGCTACGGCTCCCGGACTAGCCGCGAGGCTACTTGGCCGGGTACTCGTACTTGATCTTGCCCTGGGCGATCTCTTCCAGGGACATGGTCAAGTAGTTCTTCGACCGGGACTCGACGAGCGGCGGTGGGGCCTCCTCGAGGCCCATGCCCTCACCGAGCTGGTGGTGATAGTTGTTGATCTGCCGGGCGCGCTTGGCGGCGACGATGACGAGCGCGTAACGCGAGTCGACGCCTCCGTTGTCCGTGTCGAGCAGCTCATCGATGCGTGGATGGATCATGGACGGGACATGCTAGCTGCGAACGGGCGGGGCCGGGTGCTGGAGTGCGTCCGGGGAGGGCATGCACCAAGCAGCGTGGGCGACCTGGACGGCTCCAAGGCTGGCAGCCTTGGTGCCGGACGGGGCGACCGCGATGCGCCGCGTGCAGGCCCCCAACCGGACGTGCTTCAGCGCCCGGTCACGCCCGTATAAGCAAGTTCTCGTTCGACGAGGGCCGCAAGCGCGTCCGTGGCGCGTTCGACGTCGTCGTTTCGCACCATGTAGCGGAACCGGTACGCCTGCTCGAGCTGGTGCCGCGCGCGGGCGATGCGCTCGCCGATCTCTCCCGAGCTCTCCGTCGCCCGGGCTCGGAGCCGGCGCTCGAGCTCGGGCACGTCGGCCGCGATGAAGAGGGTCACGCTCCCCGGCACGGTCTCCTGCACGTGCAGCGCGCCTTCGGTCTCGAGCTCCAGCACGCACACGCGGCCCTCCTCGGCGATCCGGTCGAGCTCGGACTCCAGCGTGCCGTAGCGATGGCCGGAGACGTACGTCACGTGCTCGAGGAACTCACCTGCCTCGATCCGCGCGACGAACTCCTCCTCGTCCAGGAACCAGTACTCGCGCCCGTCCTCTTCTCCGGGCCGCTGGCCGCGCGTCGTCGCGGAGACGGCCACCTCGAGCTCGGCCAACCGGTCGGTCAGCCGTTTGATCAACGTCCCCTTCCCGGCCCCCGACGGGCCTGTGACCACGAAGACCGGAATCGGCCGCGCCACTCAGCGGTTGAAGAGCGCGATCAGCTCGGCGCGCTGGCGCTCGGAGAGCCCGCCCACCGTTTTCGACTGGCTGATCCGGCACTGGTTGAGCAGCCGGGCGGCCTTCACGCGACCGAACTTCGGTACTGCCATCAGCATGTCGAACACCTTCGCGGTCGAGACGTACTCGGGCGGATCGAGCAGGATCTCCTCGATCTGCGTGCGTCCGTCCTTGAGGTCCTTCTTCAACTGCGCACGGCGAACACGGATGTCGTTCGCTCGCTTGAGTGCTTCCATGCGCTGGTCGAGGGAACGCAGTGGGGCCTGGGCTTGCGTCTTCGACGGCACCATGAGCGCGGGATACTAGCAGCCTCGGCGATCCGGTCAAGCAGTCGATTTTTGCCTGTTTCCAGGCATTTTCTGTCGCCTGTTGTCAAAACTGGAATCGCCTATTTGCAGGGACGAATGGGCTCGGCGGTACACACTTTCGAGATCTTCGTTGCCTCGACAGGCAACCTCGGCCGCAAGCTCGCTGCGTACGCGGGCAGCCGCGGCGGGGTCGGCGAAGAGCACGGTGCCCAATGCGACCGCGTTCGCGCCGGCCGCGATGAGCTCGAGCGCGTCGAGCCCGGTGCGCACTCCGCCCATGCCGACGATGGGCAGTTCGACCGCCTTCGAGCAGGCGTAGACGGCCGCGAGCGCGATCGGTTTGAGGGCCGGACCGGAGTAGCCGCCGGCGCCTGTCGCGAGCTGCGGGCGGAGCGTGACGGGGTCGAGCGCGAGGCCGCGCATCGTGTTCACGAGCGACAGGCCGTCGGCGCCGGCGTCCTCCACGGCGCGCGCGACCTCGGCGATATCCCAGGCTGCGGGCGACAGCTTCGCGTAGAGCGGCAGGGCCGTCGCGTCGCGGCAGGCGGCGACGATCTCGGCCGCGCTCTCGGGCGCCTCGTCGACGTTCGGGCACGACAGGTTGAGCTCGATCGCGGCCACGTGCTCGAGGCGACCGCAGGTCTCGGCGTAGTCCGCGGCCGTGAAACCGCCGACGGAGACCCAGATCGGCACGCCGAGCCGGCGGAGCTGCGGCAAGGTCTCCGCGAGGAAGCGATCACGCCCGGGGTTGGCGAGCCCGATCGAGTTCAGCATCCCGAGCTCGGTCTCGGCGATCCGGACCGGCGGGTTGCCCTCCCGCGGCTTCGGCGTGATCGTCTTGGTCACGAAACCGTCGAGCGAGACCGCGACCTCGGGCGCCGTGAGCGCGTCCAGGCAACCCGATGCGTTAAGCAGCACGGAGCACCGGGCCTTCCACACAGAGGCGCTTGAATTCGCCGTCGATCTCGACGGCGCACCCGTGACAGGCGCCGTAACCGCACGCCATCGGCGCCTCCCAGGCGAGCTGTGCGGCGGGTGAGAGCGCGCGCAGCGCGACGAGCATCGGCTCGGGGCCGCAAGCGAGGACGTCGTGCGGCTCGTCGGGGAGCAGGGCGGTGACGAGCGTCGGCTCGATGCAGACCTCGGCGTTCGGGACGAGCGCGGCCGCCTCGGCGTGCCAGTCGGAGCGGAACCCGAGGATCGCCGGGGGTCGGCCGAGCACCTCCGACAGGTACGGCAGCGGCGCGACGCCGATCCCGCCGCCGACGAGCAGCGGGCGGAAAGCTGTCAGGTCGAAGCCGTTGCCGAGCGGCCCGAGCACGTGGAGCTCCGTGCCCTGGACGAGGGCGCACAGGGCTCGCGTACCCGGGCCGATCGGGTCGATCAGGAACGCGAGCTCCTCGCTCGTCGCCAGGCAGAGGCTCATCGGCCGCGGCAGCACGCGCCCTGGCGCCTCGAGCATGAAGAACTGGCCCGGCACGCCGGCGTCGAGGCGGCCCCGCGAGATGCGGAGGAGCGTGTAAGGGCCGATCGTCTCGGCGCCCGTGACCCTACGCAGCTCGCGTCTCACGCTCGAGCCTTTCCTGCAGGGAGCGCGCGAACTCCTCCTGCGCGTGGGCGATCGCGTCGACGGCGAAGCGCGCCGCCGCGAGCGTCGTGATGCACGGCACGCGTGCCGCCAGCGCCGCCTGCCGGATCCGGGCCCCGTCCCGCCGCGCGCCGGAGCCCTGCGGCGTGTTGACGACAAGATCGCAGCGGCCCGCCCGGATCGCGTCGACCACCGCGTCGCCCTTCGCGAGCGTGTCGACCTCGAGGCCGGCCTCGGCGAGGACCGACGCCGTGCCGGACGTCGCAACCAGGCGGAAGCCGAGCGCGGCGAACGCGGCGGCGACCGGGGCAATCGCGGCCTTGTCGGCGGCCCGTACCGACAGGAAGACGGTGCCCGAGCCCGGCAACGGCCTGCCTGCGGCCCGCTCCGCCTTCGCGAACGCGGTCGCGAGGTCGTCGGCGCTCGCCATCACCTCGCCCGTCGACCGCATCTCCGGGCCGAGGATGGGATCCGAGCCGGGGAAGCGCGAGAACGGCAGCACCGCGGCCTTGACGCTGACCTGCTCGGGCAGCCGTTCCTCCGGCAGTCCCAGCTCGTGCAGGCGCGCGCCGCCGGCGAGGCGGGCTGCGGCGTCGACGAGATTGACCCCGGTCGCCTTGCTCGCGAAGGGCACCGTACGCGAGGCGCGCGGGTTCACCTCGAGCACCGAGACCTCGCCGTCGACGACCGCGAGCTGGACGTTGAGGAGCCCGACGACGCCGAGCGCCGGCCCGAGCCGGCGGACCACCCGGCACACCTCCGCGTAGGCGTCTGCATCGAGCGAGGGCGCCGGCAGGACGCAGGAAGAGTCGCCGGAGTGGACGCCGGCCTCCTCCACGTGCTCCATCACCGCACCGACGTAGACGGAGACGCCGTCGCAGAGCGCATCCACGTCGATTTCGAGCGCGCCCTCGAGGAAGCGGTCGACCAATACCGGTCCCGTCGTGCCCGAGAGCGCCGCGCGGACCTGCGGCTCGTCGTAGCAGACGCGCATCGAACGGCCGCCGAGCACGTAGCTCGGCCGGACGAGCACCGGAAAGCCGATCCGCGCGGCAACCGCGACCGCCTCGTCGCCCGATTCGGCCATGCCCCAGGGCGGGCAGCGGATGCCGAGCTCGTCGAGGAGGAGCCCGAAGCGCTCACGATCCTCCGCGAGGTCGATCGCCTCGACCGGCGTGCCGAGCACCTGGAAGCCCGCGGCCTCGACGGCGTGCGCGAGTTTGAGCGGGGTCTGTCCCCCGAACTGGGTGATCACGCCCACCGGCTGCTCGCGCTCGAGGATCGGCAGCACGAACTCGGGTGTGAGCGGCTCGAAGTAGAGGCGGTCCGACGTGTCGTAGTCGGTCGAGACCGTCTCCGGGTTGCAGTTGATCATCACCGCCTCGAAGCCCTGCGCGCGGAAGCTCTGCACCGCGTGCACGCAGCAGTAGTCGAACTCGATCCCCTGGCCGATGCGGTTCGGCCCCGAGCCGAGAATTGCCACAACCGGCCGCGCCACAACCGGCCTTTCAGGCCGGTTGTGGTTAGAAAACTCGTCCGCCTCGCCCGTCGTGGAGTAGTAGTAGTTCGACTCGGACTCGACCTCGCCGGCAACCGAGTCGACCCGCCGGTACACGCGCGGACCGGCGGGAAGGCCGTTCGTACGCAGCTCCTCCAGCTCGCGCCTGAACCAGGGATGGAGGTCTGCCGGCAGATCTTCGCTTTCTAGACTCCGCCAGGGCGAAGCCGTGGCGGAGTCCAGCTCGCGGCTCACGAATGCCTTGCCGAACGCCTCCTGGAACGTCCGCCCGATCCCCATCGCCTCGCCGACGCTCTTCATCTGCGTCCCGAGCGTCATGTCCGCGCCGGGGAACTTCTCGAAGGCGAAGCGCGGGAACTTGACGACGACGTAGTCGAGGGTCGGCTCGAAGCTCGCCGGCGTCGTCCTCGTCAGGTCGTTCGGGATCTCGTCGAGCGTGTAGCCGACGGCGAGCTTCGCGGCGACCTTCGCGATCGGGTAGCCGGTCGCCTTCGAGGCCAGCGCCGACGAGCGGGAGACGCGCGGATTCATCTCGATCACGCGCAGGTCGCCGGTCTCGCGACAGCGGGCGAACTGGATGTTGGAGCCGCCCGTCTCGACGCCGACGGCACGAATGACGGCGGCCGCGGCGTCGCGCAGCTCCTGGTAGGCCTCGTCCGGAAGGGTCATCTGCGGCGCAACCGTGACGGAGTCGCCCGTGTGGACGCCCATCGGATCGAGATTCTCGATCGAGCAGACGACGACGACGTTGTCGCGCCGGTCGCGGATCACCTCGAGCTCGAATTCGTCCCAGCCGCGGACGCTCTCCTCGACCAGCACCTGGCCGATCGGGCTGCTGGCCAAGCCGAGCTCCACCTGACGGCGGAGCTCGTCTTGGCTAGAGACGAACCCGCCGCCGTGGCCGCCGAGCGTGAAGGAGGGGCGAACGACGGCTGGTACGCCGATCTCGACGAGGTCGGCCGGCGACGTGACGATCTGCGAGCGCGGCACCTGCAGGCCGCAGCCCTGCACGGCCTCCCGGAAGAGCTCGCGGTCCTCCGCGCGGCGGATGACGTCGACCGAGGCGCCGAGGAGCTCGACGCCGAGCGCTGCGAGGATCCCCTCCTCGGCGAGCTCGATCGCGAGGTTGAGCGCGGTCTGCCCGCCGAGCGTCGGCAGGAGCGCGTCGGGGCGCTCGCGGCCGAGCACGCCCGCGACACCCTCGACGTCGAGGGGCTCCAGATACGTGCGGTCGGCGAAGCCCGGGTCGGTCATGATCGTCGCCGGGTTCGAGTTGACGACGACCGTGCGGTAGCCGTCCTCGCGCAGCACCTTCAGCGCCTGGCAGCCGGCGTAGTCGAACTCGCACGCCTGTCCGATCACGATCGGGCCCGAGCCGATCACGCAGATCGAGCGCAGGTCACGCCGCGCGGGCACTACGCACCTCCTCGACCCAGCCCTCGAGGAGCGGCCAGGCGTCGTGTGGGCCGGGGCCGGCCTCGGGGTGGAACTGGACGGAGCGCGCACGAAGGTCGGGGAAGTAGAGCCCCTCCACCGTGCCGTCGTAGAGCGAGATGTGCGTCGCCTCGTCCGCGTCGCTCGGCGCGACCGCGAAGCCGTGGTTCTGGCTCGTGACGAGCACGCGGCGCGTGCGCCGGTCGAGCACGGGATGGTTCGCGCCGCGGTGCCCGAACGGAAGCTTGAAGGTCTCGTGGCCGGTTGCGAGGCCGAGGAGCTGATGTCCGAGGCAGATCCCGAGCACGGGCACGCGGCCGAGCAGACGCTCGACCTCGCGCACCTCGTCGCGCAGGGGCTCCGGGTCGCCGGGGCCGTTCGACAGGAGCACGCCGTCGTACCCGACGAGGTCGTCGGCCGTCACTATCGATGGGAACACGGTCACGTGGGCTTCCGATCTGGCCAGTCGGCGCAAGATCGAGCGTTTGCAGCCGTAGTCGACGACTGCGATCCGCACCGTCCCCGTGTCGGCATAGACGTACGGCGCATCCGTGGACACCTGGGCGACGAGCGCCGCGCCGGTCATCGACGGCGTCCCGCGAACAGCCTCGATCGCCTCTTCCTCGGCCAGCGGCGCCGCGACCGCGGCCGCGCGCAGCGACCCGCCCTCGCGTAGCCGCAGCACGAGCGAGCGCGTGTCGATCCCGCTGATCCCGACGATGCCCTGCTCGGCGAGCCAGCCGGTCCACTCCGGCCCTCGGGCCTCGCGCATGAGAGCGGCCCTCGCGTGCGCGGTGCCGGACTCGCAGCGGCTCTCGGCGACGCCGTAGTTGCCCACCATCGGTGCCGTGAAACACACGAGCTGCTCGGCGTAGCTGGGGTCGGTGACCGTCTCCTGGTAGCCCGTCATCGCGGTCGTGAAGACCGCCTCGCCGAAGGCGACTCCCTGAGCGCCGACGGATTCGCCGCGGAAGATGGTGCCGTCCTCGAGCGCCAGAAACGCCGTCATCCGGGCCGTCATCCGCGAACCACGCGGCCGTCGGCGACGGTCTGGAGCACGAGGCCGCGCAGGCGCTCACCGAGGAGCCAGCTGTTGGCGGAGCGCGAGTGGAAGCCTTCCTCGGTCACTGTCCACTCCGCGTCGGGATCGAGCAGCACGAGATTTGCCCGCGCCCCGACCTCGATCCGCGGTTCCGGCAGGCTCAGGGCGCGTGCAGGCCCGCCGGACATACGCTCCAGGAGCGTCTCGAGCGGCAGCAGGCCGGGACCGACGAGGTGCGTGTTCAGGGCCGCGAAGGAGGTCTCGAGCCCCGTGACGCCGAACGGCGCCTCCTCGAACGGCACCTCCTTCTCCTCCCGCGAGTGCGGCGCGTGGTCGGTGGCGACGGCGCAGATGACGCCGCTCCGGAGGCCGTCGACGAGTGCGCGCCGGTCGTGCTCGGCCCGCAGCGGCGGGTTCATCTTCACGTTCGGGTCGAGCGAGCGGACCGCCTCGTCGGTGAGCACGAGATGGTGCGGCGTGACCTCGCCGCTGGCCTCGACCCCGCGCGCCTGCGCGGCCTCGAGCGCCTCGACCGACTCGCGCGCAGACAGGTGCAGGACGTGGACCGGACGCTGTTCGTACCGAGCGAGCGAGAGGTCGCGCTCGACCATCGCGCTCTCGGCGACCGAGGGGTAGCCGGCGAGGCCGAGCTCGGCCGAGACCGAGCCCTCGTGCATCTGGCCGTCGCCGGAGAGCGCAGGCTCTTCGCAGTGGAGTGCGAGCTTCCGGCCCGTGACCGCGCCGTACTGGAGCGCGCGCCGCATCAGGCCGGCGGAGCCGACGGGACGTCCGTCGTCCGTGAACGCGACCGCGCCCGCGTCAGCCAGCTCGCCGAGCTCGGTCAGCTTCTCGCCCTCGAGCGAGCGCGTGATCGCGGCCATGAAGCCGACGGGCACGACTGCCTCCCGCCGCGCTTGCTCGACGAGTCCGCGGAGGATCGGCGCCGAGTCGACGACCGGGTCGGTGTTCGGCATGGCGACGATCGCGCAGTAGCCGCCGGCGGCGGCGGCGGCGGTTCCGGAGGCGATCGTCTCCTCGTCCTCGCGGCCCGGCGTGCGCAGGTGCACGTGCGGGTCGACGAACGCGGGCGCCAGGACGCGTGCAGTCGCGGCTGCAGGCTCGATGCTCGTGATGACGCCGTCGGTGACGGTGACGGCGACGCACTCACCGCCGAGCAGACGTCCCTCGACGACGAGCGAGTCGGAGCGGCCGTTCTTGCAGACGAGTTTCATGCGGCCACCGCGGTAGCCGGCACGCGCACGTCGGCGGCGAGCAGGTCGTGGAGAACCGCCATGCGCACGATGACACCGGCACGCACCTGCTCCAGGATCAGCGACTGCGGCGAGTCGGCGACACGCCCGTCGATCTCGACGCCGCGGTTGATCGGCCCGGGGTGCATCACCTTCTGGCCCGGCCGGATCCGGTCGGGCGTGATCCCCCAGCGGGCGGTGTACTCGCGGAGGCTCGGCACGTACGCCGCCTCCATTCGCTCCCGCTGCATCCGCAGCACGTAGACGCAGTCCGCGTCCTGGATAGCCGCGATGTCGGTGCTCAGCTCCCAGCCGAGCGCCTCGACGCCGCGGGGCAGCAGGGACGGCGGGCCGACGAGCACGACGTTGGCGCCGACGAGGCCGAGCGCCTGCGCGAGCGAGCGCGCGACCCGCGAGTGGAGCACGTCGCCCACGATCGCGACGTGGAGTCCCTCGAGGCTGCCGAACGCCTCGCGCATGGTGTAGAGGTCGAGCAGCGCCTGCGTCGGGTGCTGGTGCTTGCCGTCACCGGCGTTGACGACCTGCGCGTCGGTGTGCCGCGCGACGAGCTGCGGCGCGCCGATCTGCGGGTGTCGGATCACGATCGCCGCCGGGTCGTACGAGCCCAGCGTCAGCACGGTGTCTTTCAGCGACTCGCCCTTGTCGACGGACGAGCCCGCCGCCTTCACCGTCATCACGTCGGCCGAGAGGCGCTTCGCGGCGAGCTCGAAGCTCGAGGACGTGCGCGTCGACGATTCGTAGAAGAGGTTGATCACGAGCCGACCGGCCAGCGTCGGCAGCTTCCCCTCGAGACCGTCGAGCGCGCGTGCCGTCTCGAGGATGCGCTCGAGGTCGCCGCGGTCGAGATCGCCGATCGAGATGAGATGGTTCATGACGCCTCCCTCGCCTTCGGCTCAGTCGCGCGGGGGAAACCCTGTTTCCCCCGCGGGCCCCCTTCTCGCGGTCGCCGCTGCTCCGCAGCGGCGAGCTCCATCGGGGGAACCAACTGGTTCCCCCGAACCCCCTCCTGGCGGCATGACTTCGTCATGACGCCTCCTCCGGCGCGGCGACGAGCAGGATCCGATCGACGCCGTCGGTCTCTTCGAGTTGCACCTGGATCCGCTCGCTGCGCGCCGTCGGCAGGTTCTTGCCGACGTAATCGGGCCGGATCGGCAGCTCGCGATGGCCGCGGTCGACCAGCACGGCGAGCTGCACCCGCGCCGGGCGGCCGTGCTCGAACAGCGCATCGATTGCGGCGCGGATCGTCCTCCCCGTATAGAGCACGTCGTCGACGAGGACGCAGGTCGTCCCGGAGAGCTCGAAGTCGAGGTCGGTCGCGAGCACGACGGGCGCCTCCGGGGTTTGCTCGCGGGACGCGATCTGGTCGTCCCGGTGGAAGGTGATGTCGACGGCGCCGACCTCGACCTCCACCCCGCTCCGCTCCTCGATCAGCTCCGCGAGCCGCTCGGCGAGCGGGACGCCTCGCGTGTGGATGCCGACGAGCGCGACCGACTCGAGGTCGTCGTTCCGCTCGATGATCTCGTGCGCGATCCGGGTCAGGGTGCGCCGGAGCGCCTCTGCGTCCAGCAGGGACCTCTCATCCGCCGGTCGGCGGGGGACGTGCGTGTTCATTCCGCTCCTTTCCGGTCTCGCTGGACCGGGTTAAAGGGTCGGAGCGACTCTAGCGCATTGTCAGGACGTCGCTGCGCGCAACGCCTCGCCACCCTGCTCCGAGGTCGGCCGGCGCCGGGTCCGTGCTCCACTCTTCAGGAGCTCGGGGACGCCGCGCTCCTCGAACGGCACCTCGATCACGTCGAAGTCGCGCGGGACGACGGTCGCGGGGAAGATCTCGCGCGCCTCCCGCTCAACATCGCCGCCGAAGTACCGCGTGGACAGGTGGGTCAGCGCGAGCAGCTTGACGCCGGCGTCGCGCGCAACCCGCGCCGCGTCGCTCGCGGTCGAGTGCTCGGTGTCACGCGCGCGGTCGGCCTCGTCCTCGCAGAAGGTCGCCTCGTGCACGAGCAGGTCGGCGCCCTGGGCCGCGTCCACGACGGACTGCACCGGCGCGGTGTCGCCGGAGAGCACGATCGTCCGGCCCGGCCGCGGCGGGCCGAGGACGTCGAACGGCGTCACCACGCTGCCGTTCGCGAGCGTGACGGCCTCCCCCTGCTGGAGCCGCCCGCGCTCGGGGCCGGCCGGCACGCCCAGGCGGTCCGCGACCTCGACATCGAACCGGCCGGGCCGCTCGGCCTCGACGAGGGCATACCCGACCGCCGAGAGCCCGTGGCGGACCGCGACCGTCCGCAGCTCGTAGCCGTCGCGCGCGAGCACGTCACCCGGCCGCAGCTCAACCACGTCGTACGGATACGTCAGCCTGCCGAAGATCCGGCGCAGCGATCCGACGAGCTCGCTGAGGCCGACCGGGCCGTACAGCGTCAGCGGCAGCTCGCGGCCGCGGAGCGCGAACGTCTTCAGCATGCCGGGCAGCCCGAGGAAGTGATCCGCGTGAAAGTGGGTCAGGAACACCTCTCGGAGCTCGACGAGACCGACGTCGGAGCGCAGCAGCTGGCGCTGCGTGCCCTCGCCGCAGTCGAAGAGCAGCCGCTCCCCGCCCCGCCGGACGAGCGTGGCGGCCGGGCTGCGCTGGGCAGTCGGCATCGAGCCCGCCGTCCCGACGAAGACGACGTCGAGATCCATGGTGGGAGTCTAGGTCTGGTGCGGGCGGCTACGGCAGCATGAGCACCTGCCCGGGCAGGATCGTCGTGCCCGTGAGCCGGTTCCGCTGCCGGAGCTCGTAGACGCCTTCCCGCGGATCGGCGTACCGCCGGGACGCGATCGACCAGAGGGTGTCGGCCGGCTGCACGACGTAGCGCTCGTCAGGACCGGAGGCATCCGACGAGCGTGCGAATGCGGCCCAGAGGAAGACCGCGACCGCGACGAGAAGAAGAAGACGACCGAACACGTGTTCGCCATGATGCACGAACACATGTTCGCTGTCAAGGGCCTGAGCGATACCGCGGTGTCGATGCCTTTCCGACCCGAAACGGCTTCGACACGAATACAGTGGCGCGTCCGTCGTTCAGCTTCGCCTGCATCCGGATCGCGTACACGTACGAGCCGGGTGCGAGCCGTCCGGCCCGGAACGAGATCAACGGCACGAAGCGGGACTTGATGGTGCCCGACACCTTGCGCACCGCCCCGGTCCCGGCCACGAGCCTCCGCCCCATCGCGACCCGCTTCGTGCCGCTCGCGAAGATGCCGGCGCGGTAGGTCGCATCCTCGAGCGCGGTCGCCCGGAAACCCCAGGCGCGGCGCGTCAGGACCGACGGCTTCGACAGGGAGCCGAACGACGCGGCCGCGCCGACGACGCCGCGGGCGGGTCGCCACGAGCGCAGCGCGCCGCCGGCAACGGCCTCCGGTCGCCGCGATCGCTTTCCTGACGGCCGTGTTCGCGGCGCGCGCGCTGCCGTCCGCTCGCCGCAGCGCCGACTGCCAGCCTCCGCGATCGAGCTCGTCGTAGTAGCCGAAGAAGTTCACCTGGGCGATATCGGGGTCGCAGGCGACGTAGCGCACGAGCTCGGCGTAGATCGCGGCCTGCGAGGCCTCGGAGGTGACGGCGACGTTCTCGGCGCCCGAGTAGCCGCGCAAAGCGGACGTGTCGACCTGCCAGCCGACTTCGTCCAGATAGAGCCTCAGGCCGTTTTTCGTCGTCCGCTGTGCCGTGCCGTGGAACGCGTCCCACACGGCCTGCTTGATCCGGCCGAGCTCCTGCACGCTGGCGCTGGGCCAGCCGTAGGCGAACGAGAACGGCACCCTGAAATTGCTCGGGTTGGGGTACGGGTGGTAGCTGAGGCCGTCCATGAGCGGCTTCCGCCGCCCGCTCGCGCGATACCAGGCGCCGAGGGCGCTCAGGAAGTGGACGGGCGAGGTCTTGCCGGCAGCGCGCGGCGCGTCGTCGCCGCGTGGCGAGAGGCCGATCCCGAGCACGGTGATGCCGGGCGAGACGGTCTTGAGGGCGTCGTACCCGGCCGCCAGGAACCGGCCGAAGGAGGCGGCGGCCACGATTCTGCCCTTGCCGTTGCCCTGCGGGCGCCAGAAGCTGTTGAGGTTCGGCTCGTTGCCGACGATGAAGGTGCGCACCTGCGGGTACGTCCGCGCCAGCGCGTCGAGCCAGGCGGCGAACGCCACTGGCGAGGCGGCGCCTGCCTGGATGTCGCTCGGCGGATAGGGGTACACGGCGAAGACCGGGGCGACCCCGGCGGCGACGGCCGTCGGGACGGCGACATCGAGATACTCCTTGCCGGGGATCGTCAACGGCGCGCTCGGCAGAAAGCGCACGGTCATGACGTTCTGCTTCAGCCCGGCCGAGGCCATCTGGCCGAAGAAGGCCGCGCCGCCGTCCGCCGCGTACCTGCCGCGGTCGTCGTTGGCACCGAACTCCACGGCGGACGCCGAGGCGGTGAGGATGAGCGCGCAGGCGAAGACGAGCGCCGCAGTGATCAACTTCAAGGTCGTCCTCTTTCTGTCAGGAGATGCCGCTGTTCAGCGCTTATCGGCCGGCCGGCACCGTCGCTGGAGGCCCTAGGGTAGCTCTGCGAGAACGGCGTCGAGCAGCCGCCCGGAGCCGAAGCGGACCGGATCGTCGGCGACGAGCCCCGTCTCCGTCTCCGCGGCCGCGACCGCGTCTCTTCGCCGCCGTGTCGTCGAGCTGCCGCGTGTTCAACGCGATCGCCGCGACCCGGGCCGGCCGGGCAGGCAACGCGATCCGCTCGTGGAGCTCGACGAGCGCCGGGAGCGGCAGGATCGGGTGGCCGGGGTAGCCCTCCACCTCCGTCTGGCCGGCGAGGTGGCAGAGCACGAAGGCGTGCGGAGCGCTGCCGTGGACGAGGCCGAGCGTGACGCCGGAGTACGCGGGATGGATCAGCGAGCCCTGGCCCTCGACGAGCAGCAGCTCGCCGCCGCGCTCATGACCCTCCACCACGAGCCGTTCAGCCGCGCCGGCGAGGAAGTCGGAGACGACGGCGTCGACGGCGATGCCCCAGCCGGCGATTGCGATCCCCGTCTGGCCGGTCGGCACGAACTCGGCCGCGAGCCCGCGCGAGCGCGCCTCGCGCTCGAGCTCCAGCGACACCGTCATCTTCCCGATCGCGCACTCGGAGCCAACCGTCAGCACGGTCCGCACGGGCAGCTGGAGATTTGCGCCGGTCGGGACGGTCAGCCCGGGCGGCGGGCGGCGTAGGTCCCGGAGCTCGACCCGATGCCGGGCGGCCAGCTCGACCATCTCAGGGTCGTCGCCGAGGAACTCGTGGAGGCCGTTCTCGATCTGCAGCCCCTTGCCGATGCAGCTCCGCAGCAGCTCGCGCCACGCAGGCGGGAAGCGGCCGCCCTGCGTCGCGACGCCGACGACGGCCGTCGTGGGCCCGAAGCAGAGCGCGTCGTTGACCGCGGCCACGATCGGGACGCCGCCCTGGGTCTCCCCCGCTCTCGTCGAGTCGAGCAGCGCGACGACCGGCCGCTGCCCGTACGCGAGCACGCCGCGGGCTGTCTTGCCGTAGTGCGGGTCGCCGGAGAAGCCCTCAGCGAGTAGGAGCAGCTTCTCGGACACCCAGACCGGGGCTCTCCGCGGGCACTTGCACGCCGTCGCGCAACTCGACGCCGGGCCACGGGTCCTCTGCGAGGAGAAGGTTGCCATCGAGGTCGACGTGGTCGCACAGCGGCGCCACGCAGCAGGCCGCCGCGATCGCGAGGCCCGACTCGACCATGCAGCCGAGCATCACGCCCAGGCCGAGGGCCCGTGCGGCGTGCGCCATCCGGAGCGCCTCGCGGATGCCGCCCGACTTCGCCAGCTTGACGTTGACGCCGTGCGCGATCGCGGCGCAGCGGGCGACGTCCGAGAGCGTGTGGCAGTCCTCGTCGACGTAGACCGGGATCGGCGAGCGCTCCTTCAGCAAGGCGCCGCCCGGGTCGTCCGCCGGCAGTGGCTGCTCGCAGTACTCGACGCCGAGCTCGGCGAGCAGCGGCAGCGCCTCGAGCGCCTCCTCGAGCGACCACCATTCGTTGACGTCGACCTGGAGCGGCAGCTCCGTCACGCCGCGAACTGCCCGCACGCGCTCGACATCGAGGCCGTCCGCGCCGCCGAGCTTGAGCTTCAGCCGCCTGAAGCGATCCCCGACCTTCGCTGCGCGTCGCGCCATGTCGTCGGGTTCGCCGAGCCAGATCGTCCACGAGGTCGGCGGGCCGGCGGCCGGCAGCCCGAGCAGGCGATGGACGGGTTGCCCGGTGAGCTTGCCGGCGAGGTCGTGCAGGGCTCCGTCGATGGCCGCACGGGCCGCGAACTCGCGCTCCGGCAGCCTCCGCATGATCTCCTCCAGGGCGAACGGATCGTCCCCGAGCAGCTCGGCATGCTCCTCGACATACGCCTGCGCCGACGTCGCCGTCTCGTCGTACCGGTCGATCGGCGCGCCCTCGCCGTAGCCGGTCGTCCCGTCGTGCTGGAGCTCGACGACGACCACGTCTGCGGTATCCGTCGAGTCGCGAGCGATCGTGAACGTCTCGGCGAGCTCGAGCGTGACGATCCGGGCACCGACGTCCACCGCGGCTAGACTAGGCGATCCCGCGCCTGTAGCTCAGGGGATAGAGCGCGCGCCTCCGGAGCGCGAGGTCGCAGGTTCGATTCCTGCCAGGCGCACTTCCCGCTAAGGCCGGTCTCGACGCGGCTCTCGAGCGTCGGCGGCACCTCGCGGCCGATCGCCATCGAGGCAGCGACGGTTATCTCGATGCGAAACTCGGTGCTGGCCGCCAGCTCTCGGTCGTGAACCAGATCTGGGGCTCGCCTTGGACGCCTGCACGCTGCATGACGTTCCGTAGGGCGTCCGACGAGACGAAAGCTCTGGCCACTTCGGCAGTCTCGAAGTCGTGCCAGACGGTGACGTCGTTCGGGTCGTCGACTAACTGAAACGCGGCAGCGCCCATGACACCCATGGCGAAGCGCTCCCCATAGAACTGGTCGTACACCTTCCTCCAAGCCTCGTAATCGGCGACGTTGATGCGCACAAACAAGCGAACCATCACAGCCTCCCGCTCGGTTAGCGGCGAGCGTACGGCACCAGCTGGCGGCTCGCTCCGGCGGGCCGCCAGCCTGGCCACCGCGCCGCGCAAAACGGCGCTGTGGAACTCTGGCGGGAACGTTGCGCAGGTTCGATTCCTGCCAGGCGCATCACTGTTCGACCCGCCGTCACTGAGCGGAAATCAGCCCCTCGCTGGCGAGATAGAAGTTCCTCGTCGCCTCCTCGTCGTCGCGGAGCGAGGCTCGGAGCGCGAGGAACTCGGCCGGCGGCGGGTCGAGCCTCGCCTGGCCGATGTTCTGCCTGTAGTCGGCGAGGGTCGCCTCGTTGCGCCGCGCCTCGTAGTCCGCGAGAGCGTCCGCCTCCGGGCGTGCGCCGGAGACGGCGTCGACGAGCGCGTCGGCGAGGAGCTCCGCGTCGCGAAAGGCGTCGCAGACGCCGAGCGCGCGATAGGGATCCTTGTGGCAGCCGGCGTCGCCGACGAGCGCCCAGCCCTGGCCGTACGGCTTGCGCATGAAGTTGGGCAGCCGAGCGGCGCCGTAGAGGCGCTCCTGGCGCTCTCCGCTTCGCACTCGCTCGCCGAACTCCGGTACGGCGTCGACGACGGCCAGCAGCTCGCCCTCGATGTCGGCCCGAACGCGATCGAGCTCGTCGATCGGCCAGGCGACGAAGACGGCGAACAGGCCGTCGTTGGTCGGGAACGCGAAGATGACGCGGCGGTTCCGGAGGTACAGCTCGAGGCCGCTCCCGGAGACGCCGCTCCAGTACGAGAAGTACCAGCAGGTCAGGGTCGGCACCTCCTCGTAGGCGGGCGGCGACACCCACTTCGCCACCGCCGAGTGCTTGCCGTCCGCCCCGATCACGAACCGCGCACGCTCCACCACGTCCTCGCCGCCGCGAATGCCTGCCACGCGGCCGTCGGCGTAGACGAGCTCGTGCACCGGGAACCCCTCTCTCAGCTCCGCGCCGGCCTCGACCGCCGCTTCGACCAGCACGCCGTCGAGGGCGGCGCGACGCGGGCCCAGGCCGACGGGACCCGTCCAGCGCGAGATCGCGGCCCACGAGCGGGAAGTCGCCAGCGTCCGTCGTGATCGACGTCGACGGCGGGCAGCCGGTCGCGAGCACCCGGTCGAGCAGGCCCCACTCCTGCAGCCGCCGCGGGCCGTGCCGGTGGATGAAGTGCCCGTGCGGGATCTCGCTCGGGAAGCGCGCGCGGTCGACGAGCAGCACGTTCAGCCCCTGGCGCGCGAGCAGCATCGCCGTCGTCGCACCGGCGCAGCGAGCTCCGATCACGATCGCGTCGTAACGGTGGGGCACTGTTGCTAGTGAAGCAGGCTCTCGAGCGCGTCGAGCAGGCGCTCGACGTCGGCAGCCTCGTTGTACGGCGCGATCGAGACGCGGAGGAGGCGCCTGCCCTCCCACTCCCGTACGGGGACCTCGATGCGATGCTCCGCGAAGAGCCGGCGCTGCAGCTCCTCGGCGTCTCCCGGCGGCAGCTCGGTCGCCCACATCTGAGGCGCCGGGCTGTCGCCGACCGGCGGCAGGCGGTCGTGGAACGACGCCGCGAGACGCCGGCAGCGCTCGAGCTCGGGCTCGAGCGTGCGATGAGCCGCGATCGCCGCAGGAACGGCGAGCGCCGCCGCCGGATCGCGCGTCCCCTGCCAGCCGTGGCGGTCGGCGAAGGTCGCATCGGCGCCGTACCCCCACGAGACGACCAGCGGCTCGATCCAGCGCTGATGCTCGGGCCGCGCGAAGAGGAACCCGGCGCCCTTCGGAGCCGAGAGCCACTTGTGGCAGTTGCCGGCATAGACGTCCGCGCCGAGCCGCTCCAGGTCGAGCGGGACGTGCCCCGGCGCGTGCGCGCCGTCGACGACGGAGAGCGCGCCCGCAGCTCGCGCCGCCGCGCAGATCTCGACGACCGGCGCCACGAGCGCGGTCGGCGAGGTGATGTGGCTCACCGAGACGACCTTCGTGCGCGGCCCGATCGCGTCCGCGAGCCGCTCGGGCTCGGCGTAGACGACCCTCGCCCCGACGAACTCCCACGTCCGCATCACGGCGCCGTACTCGTGCCGCGTCGTGAGCACCTCGTCGCCCGGCCCGAGCCGGAGCGAGCGGATGACCGCGTTCAGCCCCGCGGTCGCGTTCGGCACGAAGACGAGATCCTCGGTGCGGGCGCCAACGAACTCCGCCAGCACGGCTCGCGCCTCGTCGACGAGCGTGTAGAACCGACGGCCGAGGAACTCGACGGGTTTCGCTCGAGCTCGAGCTGCAGCGCCTGGTAGCGCTCGAACACCGGCACGGGACACGCGCCGAACGACCCGTGGTTCAGGTGGACGACATCGGGATCGAGCAGGTACTCCATGCGCGGACTAGAATTCGACCATGCCGATGGCGACCGACGAGCCGCTCAGTACCTATGCCCAGCCTGCCCCGCATCCGGCGGACACGGCCCGGCGCGGTCCCGGTCGACACGCTCGCTGAGCGCGAGCCGCTCGAGCTCAGCACCGCCGGCCTGACCTGGCTCCACCTCGACCGGCCCGATCACACGACGGCCGATCGGCTCGCGGAGCGGTTCGGCTGGCACGCGCTCGACGTCGAGGACGTGCTCTCGAAGCGGCAGCGCCCGAAGATCGACGAGTACCCCGAATACATGTTCGGCGTCCTCCACTTCCCGGTCTACGACAAGGCAATCCAGCGCCTGAACGCCGCCGAGCTCGACTTCTTCCTCGGGCCGGACTACCTCGTCACGCTGCCGAACGTCGAGCTGCTGCCGGTCACACGTCTGTTCCGGCGTTGCGAGGAGGACGAGGAGCTGCGCGAGGAGCTGTTCGCGAAGGGCTCGGGCCGCCTCCTCTACGAGGTGCTCGACGACCTCTTCGACTACTGCTTCCCGATCCTCGACAAGATCGGGCACAAGCTCGACACCGTCGAGGACGACATGTTCGAGCTGCGGGCCGAGGACGTCGTCCGCGATCTCTCGAACGTGAAGCAGGAGATCATCTCCTACCGCAAGATCATCAAGCCCGAGCGGGCAACGCTCCGGCAGCTCGAGCGTCGCATCGAGCGGTTCCTGCCGGAGGAGCTCGACCTCTACTTCGACGACATCGTCGACGGCGCCGAGCGGATCTGGGACCTCCTCGACAACTACAAGGAGGTCGTCGAGGCGCTCGAGTCGACGAACGAGTCGGTCATCTCGCACCGGCAGAACGACGTCCTGCGCGTGCTGACCGTCTTCAGCGCGATCCTGCTGCCGCTGACGCTGATCGCGAGCGTCTTCGGCATGAACGTCGCCTTCCCGGGCAACGGAACGGCGGCTGCCTTCTGGATCATCGCCGCGGTGCTCGTCGCCGTCGGCGCCGGCCTCCTCGGCTTCTTCCGCTGGAAGCGCTGGTTATGAGGCGCGGCTAGGAGCCTGCTTCCCGCCTGACGCTCGTCTCGATCAGCGTAGCGCGGTCATTCGGCGAACACAGCCTCCTCGCCGCGTCCGCCGACGGCAATGCCTCCGAAGAGCGCGAACCCCTCGAGCGTCAGCGTCGGCCCGGCCGCGTCCTCGGCCTCGGGCGCCCGGACGTCGACGCCGCCCCCGACGGCCTGCATGCTCGACTCGAGCCGCCAGCCCGGAGGCACGCGGACGGCGACTCCGCCGAAGAAGGCGTGGACGGAGAGCCGGGCGCCGTCGGCGAGCGTCGCCTGGCGAAGGTCGACTGCGATGCCGCCGAACCAGGCGAGCATGCTTCCTCCTCGGAAAGCCGTCGCGCGGCTCTCGAGCTCGATGCCGTCGTAGATTGCGACCAGCGCGACCTCGTCGCTCTCCTCGTCACCGCGGCTCGGCAGCGCCCGCTTGACGGTCGCCGCAGCGGCGGCAAACCCGGCGAACGCGCCGAGCGTGACGAGTGCGAGCGCTCGGATCGGGCGCATTGCTGCCGACCCTACGCGCTGGCTTACACTCGCCGCGTGGCGGAAGGGGGTTTCAGGCTCGGCAGGCGGGCCGACGGCGAGCCGTTCGTCCTCGATCCGCGGGATCTCACCACCCACGGTGTCATCGTCGGCATGACCGGCTCGGGCAAGACCGGGCTCGCGATCGTGCTGCTCGAGGAGGCGCTCAGCGCCGGCGTGCCCGCGCTCGTGCTCGATCCGAAGGGCGACATGGGCAACCTCCTGCTCGCCTTCCCCGATCTCGCGCCCGAGAGCTTCCGACCGTGGGTGAACGAGTCCGACGCCCGCGCAGCCGGCCTCTCCATCGACGAGTTCGCCGCGAAGACGGCGGCGGACTGGAAGGAGGGCCTCGAGGGCAGCGGGATCGGGCCGGAGCAGATCCAGGCCTTCCGGGACGCCGCCGAGCTCACCGTCTACACGCCGGGCTCGACGGCGGGCGTGCCGCTCAACCTCGTCGGCTCGCTGCAGGCGCCCGCGCTCTCCTGGGACACGGAGGCGGAGGCGCTCCGCGACGAGATCGAGGGCACCGTCTCGAGCCTGCTCGGGCTCGTGGGGATCGCCGCGGATCCGCTCGCGAGCCGCGAGCACGTGCTCCTGGCGAATCTCATCGAGCACGCCTGGCGCGCGGGCCGCGACCTCGACCTCGGCGCGCTCATCGGCGACGTCCAGCGGCCGCCGCTGCGCAAGCTCGGGGTGTTCGAGCTCGACGCCTTCTTCCCCGCGAAAGAGCGCGAAGAGCTCGCGCTGAGGCTGAACGGGCTCGCCGCCTCGCCGTCGTTCGCGGCGTGGAGCGAGGGCGCGCCGCTCGATCCCGGCGGCTCTCCTCGGCGAGCCAGGCGAGCCACGCGCGGCGATCGTCTACCTGGCGCACCTCTCCGAGGAGGAGCGCCAGTTCGTCGTCACGCTCGTCCTGTCGAAGGTCATCACGTGGATGCGTGGGCTCCCGGGTACGACCGATCTGCGCGCGCTCGTCTACATGGACGAGGTGTTCGGCTTCGTGCCGCCGACCGCGGCGCCCCCGTCGAAGAAGCCGATCCTGACGCTGCTCAAGCAGGGCCGCGCGTTCGGAGTCGGGACGGTCCTCGCGACGCAGAACCCGGTCGATCTCGACTACAAGGCCATGTCGAACGCCGGGACCTGGCTCGTCGGGCGCCTGCAGACCGAGCGCGACAAGGAGCGCGTGCTGGAAGGGCTGAAGTCGGCCGCCGGCGAGACCGACGTCGAGGCCCTGTCGAAGGCCGTCGGAGGGCTCGAGAAGCGGCAGTTCCTCCTCGTGAGCGCGCATGAGCCTGCGCCGGTGCTCTTCTCCTCCCGCTGGGCGATGTCGTACCTGCGCGGGCCGCTGACGAAGGAGCAGATCTCGACGCTGATGGCCGGGGCGGCGCGGCCGGAGCCCCTTGCCGCGGCGGCCGCTCCGCCCGCCGAGGAGGACGCGAGCTCCGTCCCGCCCACCGTCGCGGCAGGCGCCCCCGTCCGCTACGCCGATCCCGCGGCGCCGTGGCTCGCGGAGGTGGGCGGTGCGCCGAGCGGGACGCGCCTCCAGGCGTTCCTCGCCGCCCGCGTCAACGTCCGCATCGACGACACGCGGGCCGGAATCGACGTGACCGAGGAGTGGGAGGCGCTCTACGGCCCGCTCGACGAGGCGCTCGACCTCGAGAGCGAGACCCCGGTCGAGATCGACGAGCGCGACTTCCGGTCGGATGCTCCTCCAGGTGCGTTCTACGTCCTGCCGCGGGCGCCGATCGCCGAGGAGCGCTTCTTCCGCGACGCCCAGCGCTCGGTCCAGCGACGGCTCGTCGACGTGCAGACACTCGAGGTCTTCCGGAACCCGGCGTTCAGGCTCTACTCCCGTCCGGGCGAGTCGGAGGAGGCCTTCCTCGCCCGGGCCGACGCGGCCGGGCAGGCGAAGGCAGACGAGGAGACCGCCAAGATCCGCGACCGCCTCGAGGCGAAGCGGGACCGGCTCGAGGCCGCGCTCGAGACCGCGCGTCGACGGGCCGAGGAGCTCGAGAGCGAGCAACGGTCGCGCTGGACGACCGAGGTGATCGCAGGCGCCGGCAGCGTGCTCGGAGTGCTGCTCGGCGGCCGGGGCTCGACAAGGACGATCGCGCAGGCCGGCCGCGCCGCCGGAAGCGCGGCGAGCAGGCGCGGCATGTCCACGCGGGCCGGCGAGCGCCGCCGGACCGCCGAGGCGAAGGCCGAGGCCACCGAGGAGGCACTCGAGGAGCTCGAGCAGGAGATCCTCGACGAGGTCGCGGAGATCGACGCGAAGTGGGACGAGCAGGCGCGCGCGATCGAGACGCTCGAGCTTCGGCCGGAGGCCTCCGATGTTCGCGTCGCCGAGCTTGCGCTCGTCTGGGTGCCGACGGCCTGACCCGGGCGCTCGCCGCCGCGTTGGTGCTCCTGGCCACCGCGGGCTGCGGGGACGGTGGCTCGTCCGAGACCGAGAGCGCCCGCGTGGCGGTTGTCGCCGACGGGGACACGCTCCGGCTCGCCGACGGCAGGCGGATCCGGCTCGTGCAGATCGACGCGCCGGAAGCGGCGTCCGAGTGCTTCGGGCGGGAGGCGGCTAACGTCCTTTCCGCGCTGGCGCCTCCCGGAACGCTGGTCGAGCTCACTCGGGATCCGCGTCTCGACGATGCCGACCGCTTCGGCAGGCTGCTCCGCTACGCGAGCGTCGGGAGTCGGAACGTCAACCTCGCGCTCGTCGAGAGCGGTTCGGCCGCGCCCTACTTCTTCCGCGGCTCGAGAGGCCGCCACGCTCGCGAGCTGGAAGAGGCCGCCTCAGCGGCACGCGCTGCGCCGCGCGGCCTGTGGGCAGAGTGCCCGCGTGCCCGGCTCGACCCGGAGCGCGCGCTGCAGACGGGGCCGCGCTGAACCTTGTGTTGAAACAACACTAAGTCGTCGCGAGCAAAGCGCCCCATGTGAGCGGCCCGACGATGCCGTCGGGCTCCAGGCCCTGCTGCAGCTGAAACGCGCGCACGGCGGCCTCCGTCACCGAGCCGAACACCCCGTCGACCTGCGCAGGCGGCCCGAGCTGGCCGTGGCGGCGGAGCAGCCGCTGGAGCCGCTTGACCTGCCACCCGGTCGAGCCCCTGCGGAGCGTCGGCGGCGGCGGCTTCAGGCGCTCGACCCTGCCGTCGGACGCACGCTGTGCCCGCACGAGCCCGAGAAAGCGCTCGGCCGGGAACGCCGGCCCGGGGTCGTAGTGCGTACTGCGGCGGAAGGCCTCGCTCACGGACGCGTGGGCCGTGAGGCCCCGCTTGTCCGCGCGCAGATCCGCCGGCCAGAGCCACTGCGTCGGGATCGAGTGGCGGCGACACAGCTCTGCCGTGAGGCCTGCTGCGCGGGCGAGAGTCGCCGAGGAGTAGGCGTCCGCCCACTCCCGCCTCGACTGTGCGGCCCGGCCTGCCAGCTCGATCCCGAGGCCGTCGTGGTTCGCGCCGGGCGCGTGCCAGGCGACGTCCTCGTCGCGGACG
Organism: uncultured Gaiellaceae bacterium; assembly: GCA_963791905.1. Lineage (GTDB taxonomy): Bacteria > Actinomycetota > Thermoleophilia > Gaiellales > Gaiellaceae > Gaiellasilicea. Next base: position 84,510 of record CAWBTX010000007.1, on the reverse strand, counting down.
CACTGGATGATCGTCTCCGGATCGACGCAGTAGTGCGCAGAGACTCGCGATCGTGGATTCTGGAACCAGCGCGCGCAGCGCAGCGCCGCGTCCTCACGCTCGTCGGACTCCATCGTGTGGACGACGATCAGGTCGATCCGGCGCCCGTCCGTCCGAGTCACATGGGGGCTCGGAACGTACGGGTAGGCCACGGTCAGTCCTCCTGCAGCCGCAGATCGAAGCCGGCCGGCGCGTGGACGTTGACGAAGCGGGCCACGACGTCGCCCCGGTTCGCGAACGTGTGCTGCACGCCCGGTGGGACGAGCACGAACGTCCCAGGGCCGGCGACGACCTCCTCTCCCTCCACCGTGAAGACGAGCTCGCCCTCGAGCATGTAGAAGGAGTCGTCCTCAGCCGCGTGGGCATGTCCGGGCGGTCCGTCCCGGTTCGGCTGGATCGTGATCACGGCGAGGTTGAAGCGCGGCGTGTCCTCGCTCCGCGCCAGGAACTCGACGTTCCCGACGTGTAGCCCACCGCCTGGTCGGACGACGATCGCGCGGCGCTCCTCCCCCACGCGGGCGATCCTAGACGCTAAAGCGATCAGCTCTTCGCGGGGGGCGATCGCGACGGCCTGGGTGCGGGTCGCAGCCCCAGCTTCGCCATCGCGACGCCGAGTTGCGTGCGCGCGGTGTCCGGCGAGATGAAGAGCGCCCGGCCGATCGATTCGTTGGAGTGGCCGTCGGCGAGCAGCCGCAGCACGTCGCGCTCCCGCGGCGTCAGCTTCACGTCCCCCCGGCGGCGGATGACCGCGGCGGCGAGCGCAGGGTCGATGTAATGCCTCCGCCGGCCACGGTCTCGAGCGCGCGCACGAGGCTGTCGAGCGGCGCCTGCTCCAGCGCGCCGCCGGCCGTGCGGCGGACCTCACGCGGCAGCTGCTCGCGTTCGGCCGACGGCAGGTGCGGCAGCCGCGCGCGATCGACCTGACGACGGTCTTCGCCGAGATTCGCGATCTCCTCGCGCGGCTGCTCGGCGAAGATGTTGAGCTCGTCGTCGACGGGGCGCCGGGATCCCACATCGTGCACGCGGACGCCGGCCAGCTCGAGCAGGTGATCGTCAACCTCGCCGTCAACGCGCGCGATGCGATGCCGAACGGCGGCCAGCTCACGATCCGCGTCCGGACGGACGACGCCGGCGACTCGGTCGTGCTCGAGGTCGCGGACACCGGCTCCGGCATGGACGAGGAGACCCAGGGGCGGATCTTCGAACCCTTCTTCACGACGAGAACGGTGTCGGCCTCGGGCTCGCGTTTGTCTACGGCATCGTGCGCCAGAGCCTCGGCGAGGTCTCGGTCGAGAGCGCGCCCGACGCGGGCTCGACCTTCGTCGTCCGGCTGCCGCGGATCGCGACCGACGAGGTGCGGCCGCAGGAGACCGGCGCGCGACCGCCCGTCGCGCCTGGCCACGAGACGATCCTGCTCGTCGAGGACGAGGACGTCGTGCGCACGCTCGCGCACCGCGTGCTCGAGCGGTCGGGTTACACGGTGCTCCCGTGCGCCGACGGCGCCGAGGCGCTCGAGGTCGCGGCGCGGCATGCGGAGCCGATCCACCTGCTCCTCACCGATGTCGTCATGCCGGAGCTCCGTGGCCACGAGGTCGCCCGGCGCGTCGCCGCCTCGCGTCCGGAGATCAAGGTGCTCTACATGTCGGGCTACGCCGACGAGGCCCTGCTCGGCCCGTCCGCCATCGCCCACGACGCCCTGATCGAGAAGCCGTTCGCCGTCGACAATCTCACGCGCCGCGTCCGCGAGGCGCTCGAGACGGAGCCCGCAACCGCACGTTCTTGACCGTCGGACGGCAGCCGTGAGAGAGTCGGGCGGGACGATCTGGATCGACATCCCTGAGGCGGGGAGACATGGAGCGCGCCGACGGCGAGGACGACATCCGCTTCGACGCGACGGTCGGAGACGTCGACGCGGTTGCCGATGCGCCGTCGTCCGGCGCGGAGACGAGCCGGATCCGGATCCAGCTCGGCGGGGCGCTCGCCGCCCGCGAGAACGCCGCTGCCCTCGTGGAGGAGCTCGAGAAGCTTGCGCAGGAGTTCGCCGCCGAGGCGATGTCGCGCCGGAAGGCGCCGCCACCCGACCAGCCCGACGAGGAGCCGACCGTTTCCGTCCGCGGGCTCGGGCTCGCGGACGAGGACGCGGTGGCGCTCGAGCAGCGTCTCCTCGAGCACATCCAGCTCCGCGAACGCGAGGAGCTCGGCGAGGACGACCGATGAGCTGCGTCTGCGCGTACTCCGACTTCGGGTTCACCTATCCGGTGATCGATCCGCTCAGGGTGGGGAGCGAGCTTCCGCACGCCTACGCGTACGCGTTCGTCGAGGATGGAATGGACATCACGGTCGCCGAAGACCGGACGTTGACCCCCTGCATGATGACGGTCGAGCTGCGCGTCGCCCCCGGCCTCAGACCGAAGCAGCTCTGGGCGTGGAACTACTGCATCCAGGGCCCCGTCCTGACGATGACTGCGGGCGGCTCGATCACCGGCACGACGAGCATGCTCGTGAGACGGGGCCAGTGCTCGAGCGGCACCCACACCGTGGTCCTGATCAAGGGGGACGCATTCAACACGATGTACAAGTTCCGGTCCGATCAGCTCTGGGCGTTCTGGGGCGGGAAGAGGGTGACCATCGACTGGCACACGGACAGCAGGGGGAGCGGCCAGCTGCCGCTCGAGCCGAGGTACCCGATGACCATGTTCCCGGACGGCACTCTCGTTCGCAGCACGGCGAGCCCAGCCGTCGTCTACGTCGTGTTCGGCGGGGCGAAGTTCCGCGTCGACGCTGCGAACTCACTCGGCTTCAACCTCGCCGCCGCCCAGCTCATGTCCCCGTCGCTCGTGAACGGCCTCCCGTTCGCGCCGGCCGACGGAACGCTGCTGCGCGAGGCGAACGACCCGAGGGTCTACGTGGTGTACGGCCGCGCGAAGTTCTGGATCCCGGATCCCCCGGCTCTAGCTTCTCTGGGGTTTACCTTCGCCAACGTTCGTGTCGTTCCCCCGGGGGGACTCGCCAATGTCCCGCTCATTCCGAGGCAGGGAACGCTGCTCAGAGAGGACGGCGATCCGAGGGTCTTCTGGGTGACGGGTGCGCCGCCGCCGCTGGGCGCCGTCCGCTCCTGGGTGACGAGCCCCGCGGTCCTCGCAGCGAGATGCCTCTCGTGGTCCAACGTGAGGCTCGTTCCCCGAGGGTCGTTGGCCGTGCTGCCCAGAGGCCCTGACGTGGTCTGAACGCGCGACCGCCGGAGGCCCGCGCCGATGCGTGCGCCGACCGTCGCGCGGTAGACTGCGCCCCAGCGCGGGCGTAGCTCAGTTGGTAGAGCGTCAGCTTCCCAAGCTGAAAGTCGTGGGTTCGAGCCCCATCGCCCGCTCTACGGAAAGCCCCGCAGAACGGGGCTTTTCCTTCTCTCCAGAGACGACGCGCTCGCTGGCGAGGTGGGCTTCCGGCTAGATGACGGTGAGGCGCGCGCAGCTCTTCCCGCTGGCGTTCCCTGCGCGGTCCCACGCGACCAGGCAGAAACGCAGGACGCCCGACGCGTTCGCCGGCAGTCGGTAGTTGGCCGACGCAATCTGGTTTGCCCGACTGGCGCGCATCGAGCGGTTGATCCTGGCGAGTACCTTGGTCTCGGAGCTGACGACGACCTGCTGGCGCGTGCGGCCGCTGTTGTCGGAGACGACGAACCTGAGCCGGACGAGCGATCCGGCGGCCCCGGCCGAGGCAAGCGCGCGTACGCGTGGCGCGACCGTGTCCGGAGCGCGTCCCGAACTCGGCGGCGGAGGCGGCTGTGGCGCGCCAGGTGCAGGCGTCGCAGGTGGCGTCGGCGTCGCAGGTGGCATTGGCGTCGCGGGCGGGGTCGGCGTTCCGGGTGGCGCCGCCGCCGCTTGCACGCAGAACCGCGGCAGCGACCCCGATTCGCCTTGCTCGACGCCCGTCGGTGGCGGCGAAGGGCCGTACTCCCAGTACGTCTCGAGCACATAGCAGCCTGGCTCGAGCGTCGCCGTATCCGACCCGGTCACCGTCCCTGTCAGCTCGTGAAACTGCGTGCCGAAATACGGACACGTCCCAATCCCCTCCGGGCACGAAGGCCCGCAGTTCGTCAGCTCTCTCCACGCCCGGCTCCGGAACGCCGTCCCCGACAGCCGCACCCCCACGCCGGTCACCGCGTGCGCTCGTCCGCGAGGCGAGTACGCGGCCCTGAAGTTCAGCCCCGTCTGCCGAATGTCGAACTCGTCGTAGGAGAAACACCAGCCCCACGCCGTCACCTTCTGCAGCGCCCGAAACTCGAGAGTCTCTCCCTGCCTGATCATCGCCGCCGAAAACCACTGTGACCACTCATACCGGTGCGGGAAGCGCGTGCCGGAGACGACGGTCACCTCACGGTATTCGTACGTCCCCTCGACCGCGGCGCTCGACAATGCCGGCGGTTGTGCAAGTGCATTCGGGGCAGCGCCTAGAGCTGCCACCGCGAGACCTATCACGAGAACGCGCCGCATCGCTCTCCCCCGAGTTGGTGTATCGGGAGCAAAGCAGGATGTGAGGGATGCGTCTATAGGCCACTCGACCCATGACCCGCCCTGGGTCATGCCCAGGCATAAGAACATATGTTCCTAGCTGCGCGGCGCTTCTCGCATCGACATGCTCGAGGGCGACGGACGCGTAGGGTGGACGGACGAGCTCGACGCTCAGATCGCACACAACTGCTCGAGGGGAGTCGAACATGCCGAAGGTCGTCGTCACCCACGCGGTCGAGGACATCGACCGCTGGCTTAAGGGCAAGGAGAAGCGCGCTGCGGCCATCGAGTCCGCGACCGGCAGCAACGTGACCGACTACGTCGCGAACGACGGCAGCAACAAGATCGCCATCACCGCCGACATCCAAGACCTCGACGCGTTGCGGACGATGCTGGCCTCGCCGCCTCCCGACGTCCTGGAGACGATGCAGGCGCACGGCGTCATCCCGCCGCTCACCGCCTATGTGCAGGCATAGTCATTCCGGAAGCCGCGGCCGTCCGAGTGGTGCTCGGCTACCCTGGTCGTGGCGGTCGATGGCGATCGCCCCGGGCTTCTTCGACCAGACGCTGCTCGAGGCGAGATAAGTCGAACCGTGGGGGGCCGCACACGGCCCCCACGGCTCACGTTTACGTCGCGCGCGCCAGCTCCTCCATCTCCGCGCTGTAGCGCCCCGCGACAGCCGCGCTGTTGTTCCGCGCGCGGAGCGCGAGGAACGACTGGCCGGCCTCGACGTTCGCGGCGTCGCCGCCCCATGCCTTGAGCGCCGGCGCCTGCAGCGCCCGTCCGTAGGAGAACGAGAGCACCCACGGCTGCGGGGCGAGCTGGTTGATCGCATTCAGGTTCTCGCTCGCCTGCTCGTCCGACTGGCCGCCGGAGAGGAAGACGATGCCCGGCACCGCTGCGGGCACGTGCTCGCGGAAGCAGCGGATCGTCCAGGCGGCCACTTTCTCCGGGCTCGCCTGCGAGGACGAGTCCTTGCCGGAGATGACCATGTTCGGCTTCAGCAGCATCCCCTCGAGATCGATCCGCTGGTGGTAGAGCTCGTGGAAGACGGCGTGCAGCGTCCGCGACGTCGCCCGGTAGGAGGCCTCGATGTCGTGGTCACCGTCCATCAGCACCTCGGGCTCGACGATCGGCACGAGCCCCTGCTCCTGGCAGAGCGTTGCGTACCGCGCCAGCGCGTGCGCGTTCGTGGCAATGCAATAGCTGGTCGGGAGCCCGTCGCCGATCGTGATCACCGCGCGCCACTTGGCGAAGCGGGCGCCAAGCCCTCTGTACTCCTCGAGCCGCTCCCGCAGCCCGTCGAGACCCTCGGTCACGGTCTCGCCGGGTGCGCCGGCGAGGGGCTTCGCGCCGGTGTCGACCTTGATCCCGGGAATGATCCCCTTGTCGGCCAGCAGCTTCGCGAACGGGGTGCCGTCGGCGGCCGACTGGCGGATCGTCTCGTCGTAGAGGATGACGCCGCTCACGTGCTCCTCGAGACCGGGCGTCGTGAAGAGCATGTCGCGGTACGCACGCCGGTTCTCCTCGGTCGACTCGAGCGAGATCGAGTCGAAGCGCTTCTTGATCGTGCCGGAGCTCTCGTCGGCCGCGAGGATCCCCCGGTTGTCGGCGACGAGCTCCCTCGCCGTCTCGTGCAGCTCCTTCATCCCACCGGCGTTCATGGTGTGGCTCCTTTCAGTCTTTGCGCGCCTCTCATCAGCTCTCTCACCTTTGCAGACGGGTGGTAGGCGGCGATGCGACGGACGGTGCCGGAACGCGAGCGCATCACGATCGACTCGGTTTCGGCCCCGGCCGCGCTCACGCGCACGCCGCGGAGGAGCGCGCCGCTCGTTACCCCGGTGGCCGCGACGAACACGTCCTCGCCGGAGACGAGGTCGTCGGTCGTCAGCACCCTGTCGACGTCGTAGCCCGCGTCGACCAGCGCCTGGCGCTCGTCGTCGTTCCGCGGCCAGAGCTTGCCCTGGATGGCCCCGCCCATGCACTTGATCGCCGCGGCGGAGATGACCCCCTCCGGGGTGCCGCCGATCCCCATCAGCATGTCGACCCCGGTAAAGGGCTGCGAGGCCGCGATGGACGGCGCCACGTCGCCGTCGCGGATCAGGTTGACGCGCGCGCCCGACTCGCGCAGCTCGGCGATCAGCTCGTCATGGCGGTCGCGCTCGAGGACGACGACGGTCACCTCGGTGACGTCGAGGCCCTTCGCGGCGGCAACCGCGCGCACGTTCTCGGTGGGCGTCGCCTCGATGTCGATCGCGTCCGCGGCCTGCGGCCCGACCGCGATCTTGTCCATGTAGAGCGCCGCACCCGGAAAGAACATCGAGTCGCGCTCGGCGACGGCGATCACGGCGATCGCGTTCGGCTGGCCGAGGGCCGTGAGCCGCGTTCCCTCGAGCGGGTCGACGGCGACGTCGACGGCCGACCCGCTCCCGTCGCCGACCTCCTCGCCGTTGAAGAGCATCGGCGCCTCGTCCTTCTCGCCCTCGCCAATGACAACGACGCCGTTCATGCCGACCGTGTCGAGCACGAGCCGCATCGCGTCGACGGCCGCTGCGTCGGCGGACTCCTTCTCGCCCCGGCCCACCCACCCGGACGCCGCCAAGGCGGCAGCCTCCGTCACACGCACGAGCTCGAGCGCGAGGTTTCGGTCGGGAGCGGCGCTCACCGAGCCGGATCCTAATCCCTACATCCGCTCGGGGGCCTCGACGCCGACCAGGTCGAGGGATCGCGCGATCACGATCTTCGCCGCGGCCACAATCGCGAGGCGGAACCCCTCGCTGTCGGAGCCGAGCACCTTGTGGTGGTGGTAGAAGCGGTGGAAGTCGTCGGCGACGCGGATCGCGTAGTTCGGCAGCGCGTGCGGGCCGCGCCGCTCGGTTGCCTCGGCGACGACCCCCGGGAACTCGAGCAGGCGCTTGACGAGGTCGGTCTCCTCGCGCGCGAGTTGCGCCGGAGGCGAGGGATCCGGCCTCGCGTCGCCCGCGTTCCGCAGGATCCCGGCGATGCGTGCGTGCGCGTATTGCACGTAGTAGACGGGGTTCTTCTCGCTCTTCTCGGCCGCGAGGTCGACGTCGACCTCGATCGACTGGTCGTGGTCGCGATTGACGAGGTACCAGCGCGCCGCGTCGACACCTACCTCGTCGAGGAACTCGTCGAGCGTGACGACGTCGCCGGCGCGCTTCGACATCTTCGTCGCCGCGCCGCCACGGGTCAGGTGCACGAGCTGGTACAGGAGCACCTCCACCCGTGCGGGGTCGTAGCCGAGCATCCGCGCGACGGCCGCGTACCAGTTGCGCGTGCCGTGGTGATCGGCGCCGAGCACGTAGACGGCGCGGTCGAGGCCGCGGTCGAGCTTGTCGGCGAGGTAGACCACGTCGGCGGCGCGGTAGGTCGGCATGCCCGTCTCGGAGCGGATCAGGACGCGGTCGTCCTCGTCGCCGTAGGCCGAGGAGCGCGCCCAGACGGCGCCGTCCTTCTCGTACGTGTCCAGCCGAGGCAGGAAGTCCGGTAGCCGCTGTTCCAGCTCGCTCTGCTTCGCCCAGCTGTCGAAGTGGATCCGGAACCGCTCGAGCGTTTCCTCCATCCGGTGGAGCATCTGGGGCACGGGGTCGTCCGGGAGCTGCGCGAGCTCGGCGATGTAGGCGCCCTGGTAGCCGTCCGCGGGCGGCTCCTCCCCGCGCCGGCGCGCCTCCACGGACGCGCGGAAGCGCTCCATCTGGGCGCCCGCGTCGTTGTAGTAGTACTCGCGCTCGACCTCGTGTCCGGCGAAATCGAGCAGCCTGGCGACGCTGTCACCGTACGCGCCGTTGCGCGCCGCGGACACGACGATCGGGCCGGTCGGGTTCGCCGACACCATCTCCACCTGGATCCGCTCGCGCGTCGCCGCCGAGCCGGCGCCGTAGCGGTCGCCGGTGGCGAGGAGCTCGGCGAGCGCCTCGCCGTACCAGGTCGGCCCGACCCAGAGGTTGACGAAGCCGGGCCCAGCGACCTCGGCCCGCTCGACCTCCGGCAGCTCGAGCGCACGCGCGACGAGCTCTGCGGCGATCTCGCGCGGAGACCGGCGGCGCGCGCCGGCCAGCTTCATGGCGACGTTCGTCGCGTAGTCGCCGTGGGCGGCGTCGTTGGGCCGCTCGAGATCGACGTCCGTGCCCGCCGCGTCCGCAAGCGCCGTGCCGAGCCGCGTGAGGGCGGTCTCCGTCATGGTGCTTGTATCGTACGGAGGGTGGACGAGGGTGAGCAGGAGCGTCAGCTCAACATCCAGATCGACACGGACCACCTCGTCGGGGTCTACGCCAACTTCGCGAACATCTCGTTCAGCCCCTACGAGTTCACCGTGACATTCGCGCGAATCGACCACGACGTCGAGGAGGGCGAGGTTCCGGGCGTCGTGGTGACGCGGGTCAACATGTCACCGAAGTTCGCGAAGGAGCTGCTCGACGCCCTCGGCGACTCGTGGTCGAAGTACACGACGGTCAAGGGGATCCACGACCTGCCGGAAGCGCCGCCGCGCGAGCCGTAGCGATCCGCTCGACCACCGTCGGGTGGGTCGAGAGCAGCGCATGCACGAGCCACGGCGGGTCCGGGTCGGCGAGGCTCGTCCGCACGAAGCGCCGGTAGAGCGCCTCCGCCGAGTCGCGGTCGCGCGTGAGTCGTAGCGCCTCGTAGTCCGCCTCGCTCTCGTAGCGTCGCGACACGGCGTTCACGAAGGGCAGCGTGAGCAGCTGGAGGACGATCAGCACGAGGGCGGCCGCCGGGATCGCCGCCGGGTCGCCGAGCCGGACCGTCCGGCCGAGAAGCCACGCACCCGGCAGCGCCAGCAGCGCGAACCAACCGACGGCCTTCCACGGGTGCCGCCGGGCGACGTGCTCGAGCTCGTGCGCTGCGACGAAGCGGATCTCGCCGCGGCCGACCTCGGGCTCGAGCAGCGTGTCCCACAGGATCACGCGCGTCGTCGGCCCTGCCCCGATCGCCTCCGCGTTGACCGCGCGCGTGCGCTCCCGCGCCTTCCGCACCTCGACGGTCGTCTTCCCCAGGCCGGCCCGGTGTGCGAGCCGCTCGATCTGCGCCGCGAGCGCGCGATCCTCCAGCGGCTGGAGTCGCGGCGCCAGCGCGAGCGGGTAGAGGACGACGTAGGCGGCGGCGAGCGCGACCAGCGTCGCCCAGACGCCGAGCCACGCCCGCCGGCCGAGCAGCCGCCCGACGGCGACGAGCGCGGCGCCCGCGATGCAGGCCAGGAGCAGCTCGGCCAGCGTCGTCGACCACTGGCCGCCGACGAGCCGCAGGTAGTCGAGGTCGGTGACGTCGTAGCGCCGCCGCCACCAGTGCGCGGCCAGCCGAAACGGCAGTTGCGTCAGCCAGAGCGCCGCGAAGACGCCGCCGCCGATGACGGCGCCCGCGAGCACGGGCGGTCCCGGCGGCCGTGGGCGCCATCTGACGAGCAGCACGAGCACGGCCAGCTGGGCCGCGACTCCCGCCGCCCACAGGACGGTCAGCACGTTCCGGTAGCGCCCGTTGCGCTCGACCGTCGCGTCGTCGAAGAGGCTGCCGGGATCGAGCTCCGGCACGTCGAGCGGCGGCACGGAGGTGCGCCAGAGGAGGAGGGCGACAACGATCCAGGCGCCCGTTAGGGTCGCTAGAGCCGCGATGCGCATCGCTGTCATCTCCGACATTCACGCAAATCTCCACGCGCTCGAGGCGGTGTTGGCAGACGTGGACGCGGAGCAGGTCGACGAGCTGTGGTGCCTCGGTGACCTCGTCGGCTACGGCCCGCGGCCGAACGAGTGCGTCGAGGTGGTGCGGGCCAGGGCGGATGTCTGCCTCGCGGGCAATCACGACCTGGCCGTTCTCGGCGAGGCCGACCTTGCCCTCTTCGTGGGCGAGGCCGAGGCCGCCGCCCGGTGGACGCGCGGGGTGCTCGACGAGGGGAACGCGTCCTATCTCGCCTCGCTGAAGCCGACCGCGACCCGCGAGCATGTATCGCTCGCGCACGGGAGCCCGACCGATCCGGTCTGGGAGTACATCCTCACGCAGGAGGCCGCGGTGGAGGCGTTCGCGGCGACTTCAGAGCCGCTCATCCTCGTCGGCCACAGCCACGTCGCGCTCGAGATCTGCCTCGACGACCTCGACCTGCGGGGCGGGATCGCCTTCGGCGGACAGGAGGTCGACCTGAAGGCGGGCCGCCACATCCTCAACCCCGGCTCGGTCGGCCAGCCGCGGGACGGCGACCCGCGTGCCGGCTGGCTGGTGATAGACAGCGGCTCCGGGCGGGCAACCTTTCGCAGGACCGACTATCCGATCGCTACGACGCAGGCGGAGATGCGTGAGCGGGGTCTTCCAGAGGGTCTTTCCGAACGGCTCGCGCAGGGCGCGTGAGCTAGGCCCGAGCCGGCGCGGCGACGGGCTTCGCCGCCTCGACCGGTGCGTCCGCGCCGAGCGTGATGCCCTCGCGGCTGAGCGCGAGCTGCACTTCCTCGCGCGCCTTGTAGATCCGCCACTTCACGGTGGCGAGCGTGACCTCGAGCGAGTCGGCGATCTCGGTGTACGAGAGCCCGACGACGTCGCGCAGGAGCAGGGCCATCTTGAGGTCGACGCTGAGTCCCTCGACCGCCCGCCAGACGGCGTCGATCGCCTCGATGCGCTCGAAGGGCGCGTCGACGACCTCGAGCGGCGGGATGTCGTCCAGATTCACGACCGCCCGCGGCCGGCGCTCGAGCGCGCGAAGCTCGTCGAGCACGCGGTTCTTCGTCACCTGGAACAGCCAGGTCGTGAAGCGGCAGCGGAGCGAGAAACTCGGTAGCCCCTGATAGACGCGGAGGAAGACCTCCTGGGTCAGGTCCTCCGCGAGCGAACGGTCCCCGACGAGGCGGAGCACGTAGTTGAAGACAGGAAGCTCGTAGGCGCGCAGGATGAGCGTGAAGGCGCGCTCATCGCCCCGCTGAGCCTTCCGCAGAACGCCGAGATCAGGCTGTGGCAGCGACAATCGGAGAGGAGTATAGCGGGGTAACCAAGGGGTTAAGTAAGGATTTTGCTGGAGTGGGTCAGTACGCCTCCCGTCATCTCGGCCGGAGTCTCGAGGCCGAGAAGCCGCAGGATTGTAGGGGCTAAATCGGAGAGACCGCCCTCCTCCTTGAGCGTGTGCTCCCTCGAAGTGAGCACGAGCGGGACGGGATTCGTCGTGTGGGCGGTGTGCGGGCTGACGCCGTCGGCCTCGAGCATGCGCTCCGCGTTGCCGTGGTCGGCGGTGACGAGACAGACGCCGCCGGCCGCGTGGGTCGCTTCCAGGACCTGCCCGAGACACGCGTCCACGACCTCGATCGCGGCCGTGACGGCGGGGATCGAGCCCGTGTGCCCGACCATGTCCGGGTTCGCGAAGTTGATCACGGCGAAGCGGTAACTGTTTCCGATCTCGGCGACGAAGCGGGCTGCGACCTCGCGCGCCGCCATCTCGGGCTTGAGGTCGTAGCTCGGGACATCGCGGGGGGACGGCACGAGGATTCGGGTCTCTCCCTCCCACTCCTCTTCGACACCGCCGTTGAAGAAGTAGGTGACATGGGCGTACTTCTCGGTCTCCGCGGCGTGCAACTGGCGAGCACCCGCACGCGACAGCGTCTCGGCAAGCGTCATCGGGACGACCTGCTCGCCGAACACGCTCGGCGCGTCGAAATCGTCGCGGTAGGCGGTCATCGTGACGAGATCGATCCTGCCCCCCAGCAGGCGCTCCGAGAGCTGCCGGGCGCGGTCGGGGCGGAAGTTGAAGAAGATCGCGGCGTCTCTGCTGGTCAGGCGCGGCCGTGCCTGTCAGGACCACCGGCTCGATGAACTCGTCCGTGATGCCCGCGGCATAGCTCTCGCGGACGGCTTCGACCGGATCGCTCGCGTGGTGCCCGCGACCTCCGACGATTGCGCCGAGCGCGCGCTCCGTGCGCTCCCAGCGCTCGTCTCGGTCCATCGCGTAGTAACGCCCGATGACCGATGCGATTCGGTCGGCTGGAAGCTCCGCGAGATCCTCGACCGCGGACGTCGGGGAAACGTCGCGACCATCCGTGAACGCGTGGATCCACGTCCGATCCTCCATCCCGAGCCGGCGCGCAAGGTCGAGGAGAGCCTGCAGGTGCGACATGTGCGAGTGGACGCCGCCGTGCGAGACGAGCCCGAGGAGGTGCACGTCGCCGCCGCGCTCCTGGGCTCGGTCGAACGCGCCCAAAAGGACGGCGTTGTCGAAGAACGAGCCATCGCGAATCGCCGCATTCACGCGCTGCAAGTCCTGGTAGAGGATGCGCCCGGATCCGATCGTGAGGTGGCCGACCTCGGAGTTGCCCATCTGACCCGGCGGCAGGCCGACGGCTTCGCCCGACGCCGCCAGGATGGCGCGCGGGTACTCGCTCCAGATGCGGTCGAAGACGGGCGTCTCTGCGGCCTCGACCGCGTTTCCCGGCCCCGGAGGCGCGCAGCCCCAGCCGTCCAGGATGACGAGCGCTACGAGATCGATGCCCGGCATATCGCGGCCAAGCTGTCGGGATCCAGGGAGGCACCGCCGACGAGGGCGCCGTCCACGCCGGGCTGCCGCAGGAGCTCAGCGGCGTTCTCGGGCTTGACCGAGCCGCCGTACAGGACCGGCCGGTCGAGCATGCCCTTGATGAACGCGTGCGCCTCGGCCGCCTGCTCCGGCGAAGCCGTCTTCCCGGTGCCGATCGCCCAGACCGGTTCGTAGGCGATCGCGAGTTGGTCGTGCTCTCCCGCGGCGAACGCGATCGCCTCGACTTGGATCGTCAGGACGAGCTCGGTATCACCCGACTCGCGCTGCTCGAGCGTCTCGCCGACGCAGGCGATCACGCCGAGCCCGGCCTCGAGGGCGGCCCGCGCCCGCCGCGCGACGGTGGCGTCGGTCTCGCCGAAGAGCTGCCGCCGCTCGGAGTGCCCGACGAGCGTCCCGTGCACGCCGAGCTCGACCAGCATCTGCGCCGAGATCTCGCCCGTGTAGGCGCCGCTCCGGCTCCCAGTGAGCGTTCTGGGCATAGATCGTGCGGCCGCTCTCGACCGCAGCGGCCCAGCGATGCGTACGGCGGGCAGATCACCGTCTCGACCCCGGCCGGTGGGTCGAAGCGCTCGAAGAACGCCCGGGTCTCCGCCGGGCCCTTGAACATCTTCCAGTTGCCGGCGATCAGCATCGGCGGAGGGGAAGAGGGATGTGTACACCTACATCACTTCAGTTGGAATAGCCGCGACACCAGGCAATTCTTTCCCTTCCAGCAGCTCGAGCGAAGCGCCCCCGCCCGTCGAGACCCAGGAGATCCTGTCCGCGAGGCCCAACTGGTTCACCGCGCGCACCGAGTCGCCGCCGCCGACGACGGTGAACCCTTCGCACGCGGCGACCGCCTCCGCGACCGCCTTCGTGCCCTCGGCGAACCGCTCCCACTCGAAGACCCCCATCGGCCCGTTCCAGAAGACCGTCTTGGCGCCGCGGATCTTCTCCGCGAACAGCGTCCGCGTCTCCGGGCCGATATCGAGCCCGAGCCAGCCGTCGGGCACCTCGTTCCAGGGGACGACCCGGGTCTCGGCGTTCTCGTCGAACTCGGCGGCCGCGACGACGTCGATCGGCAACCGCACCGGCGCCTCGAGCGGGTTGTGCTCGCGCAGCTGCTCGGCCATCTTGCCGCCGATCAGCATCGTGTCGACGTACTCGGCGAGGTTCTCGAGAACGCCGAGCTTGTCCTCGACCTTGAGGCCGCCCACGATCGCGATGTACGGCCGCTCGACGGGGGCGAGCAGGCGAGAGAGCATGTCGAGCTCCCGCTCGAGCAGCAGCCCGGCGTAGGCAGGCAGGATCTGGGCGACCGCCGACGTGCTCGCGTGGGCGCGATGCGCGGCCCCGAAGGCGTCGTTCACGTAGAGGTCGCAGCCCTCCGCGAGCTCGCGTGCGAAACCGATGTCGTTCTGCGTCTCGCGAGGGTCGAAGCGGGTGTTCTCGAGCACCTCGATCCGCTCGTCGGGAAGCAGCGAGAGCAGGTGCCGCCGGACCGGCTCGATGGAGAAGGCGGGATCGGGTCCCTTGGGCCGGCCGAGGTGCGAGCAGACACGGACGGCGCGCGGGCCGCGGTCGAGCAGGAGCTCGAGCGTCGGGAGCGCAGCCCGGATTCGCGTGTCGTCGGCGACCCGCCCGTCCTCGAGAGGAACGTTGAGGTCCGCCCGTACGAGCACCGCCTTCTCCGCTACCTCCGCCGACCTCACGGAGCGCGGCTTGGTCATCTACAGCAGCTTCCCCATCAGGTCGACCAGCCGGCACGAGTAGCCCCACTCGTTGTCGTACCAGCCGAACACCTTGACGAGCGAGCCGTTGACCATCGTCAGCTCCGCGTCGAAGATGCACGAGTAGGGCGAGCGCTGGATGTCCGTCGAGACGATCGGGTCCTCCATGTACTGCAGATAGCCCTCGAGCGGACCCGACGAAGCGGCGGCCCGGAACGCGTCTTTCACCTCGTCGACGGACGTGTCGCGGCCGACGCGGCAGACGAGGTCCGTGATGGAGCCCGTCGGTACAGGCGCCCGCATCGACATGCCGTCGACCTTGCCCTTGAGATCCGGCATGACGACGCCGATCGCGCGGGCTGCGCCAGTGGAAGTTGGGATGAGATTGATCGCGGCGGCACGGGCGCGGCGGATGTCCTCGTGCGGGAGGTCGAGGATCCGCTGGTCGTTCGTGTACGCGTGGATGGTCGTCATGAACCCCTGCTCGACCGTGAACGAGTCGTGCAGGACCTTGGCGAGAGGCGCGACGCAGTTCGTGGTGCACGAGGCGTTGGAGACGATGTGATGTGCGTCCTTGTCGTACGCGCCGTCGTTCACGCCGAGCACGAGCGTGACGTCGGGATCCGTCGCCGGCGCCGAGATCAGGACCTTCTTCGCCCCCGCCTCGAGGTGCTTCTGTGCCCCGTCCCGCTTCGTGAAGAACCCCGTCGACTCGAGCACGACGTCGACGCCCAGGTCGCCCCACGGCAGCGCGGCAGGGTCGCGCTCGGTGAGGTGCTTGATCTCGTGGCCGCTCGCACGGATGACCCCGTCGCCCAGCTCGACGTCGCCCGCAAGCGGACCGAGGTTCGAGTCGTACTTGAGCAGGTGCGCCATCGTCGCCGCGTCGCCGAGGTCGTTCGCGGCGACGACCTCGAAGTCGTGATCGCGCTCGAGCGACGCGCGAAAGAAGTTCCTCCCGATGCGGCCGAAGCCGTTGATGCCAACCCGGATCGCCATGCCCTCCCCTTGCCGAGACGCGCTGCCTGAGCGGCCGAGTCTAACGAGGCAGCGACGCCAGCTTGCCGCTGAGGTAGCGCAGGTACGGCTCCGCGTCGAGCCCGCCGCCGACGAGCCGCTCCAGCGTCTCCTTGGGCGTGAACTTGCGCCCGTGACGGTAGAGGTTCTCCGTCAGCCATTCGCGGAGGGGGCCGAACTCGCCTTCGGCGAACTGGTCGTAGACGTCCGGCAGCTCCTCGGTGACCCGCTCCCAGATCTGCGCCGAGATCACGTTTCCGAGCGCGTAGGTCGCGAAGTAGCCGATGTGACCCGCGGCCCAGTGCATGTCCTGCAGCACGCCGAGCCGGTCCTCGGGCGGCTCCACGCCGAGGTACCGCTGCATCCGGTCGTTCCACACCTCGGGGAGCTCGTCGAGGTCGACATCGCCGCCGATCAGCTCCTGCTCGAGCTCGAACCGCAGGATCACATGCAGGTTGTACGTGGCCTCGTCGGCCTCGACGCGGATGAACGAGGGCTCGACCCAGTTCACCGACGCAAACCACTCCTCGAGCTCGACGTCGCCGAGCGCCTCCGGGAAGTGCTCCTGCAGACTGGGGTAGAAGAAGCTCCAGAACTGGCTGCTGCGCCCGACGAGGTTCTCCCAGAGGCGGCTCTGCGACTCGTGCAGGCCGAGCGACGTCCCGCGCGCGAGCGGCGTCCGCTCCAGGTCGCGGGAGACGCCGTGCTCGTACAGCCCGTGGCCGCATTCGTGCATCGAGGCGAAGAGGCCGTCGAGGTTCGTCTCGTGATAGCGGGTCGTCAGCCGGATATCGTCGATGCCGATCGAGCTCGCGAACGGGTGCACGGTCGGGTCGAGCCGCCAGGAGCTCGGGTCGAAGCCGAAGCGCTCGAGCACGGTCAGCTCGAAGCGCTGCTGCTGCTCCAGCGGGAAGTTGCGATCGCGTGCCGGTCGGTCGCCGTTGCGCGACGCACCCGTCACGAGAGGAATCTGCTCGTCCTTCAGTCGGTCGAAGACGGCACGCACCTCGGCCGTCTTCATCCCGCGCTCGAAGTCGTCGAGCAGGACGTCGTACGGCTCGTCGTAGCCCTCGAAGCAGTCGATGTACCGTCGGCGCAGCTCCAGGTTCTTCTCCAGGTGCGGCCGGAAGAGCGAGTAGTCGGACGTGCGTCGCGCCTCGACCCAGACCGGGAGCGCGAGCGACGCCGAACGGGACATCTCCGCCCTCAGGTCGGCCGGGACGCGCCGCGCCTTCTCCCAGTCGCGTCGGGTGACACGGATGAGGCTCGCCTCGTCGGACTCGTACGGCTGGCTCTCCTCGAACGTGGCGCAGCTCGTCGAGCAGGCTGCCGATCTCGGCCGAAGTGAAGGTCTCGTGCGCGATCCGGTCGATCGTCGCGAGCTGCTCGGCCCGAACCGGCCCGCCGCCCTTGGGCATCTTCACCTGCTGGTCCCACGAGAGCAGGCCCCGCGCCTTCTGAAGGTCTTGGATCTCCGCCAGCCGGTTCTTCAGCTCGCCGTAGGCAGCGTTCATCGGCGCAAACCTACCTGGCCGCCGCACTGCGTGTCGCGCCTGTTTACCGCTCGAGAGGCTGGCGCACCCCATTTGTAACCCAGGTGACGAGGTCGGTAGGTTCGCGTAGAGTTGCCACGGCGGGTCCGTGCTCGGCCGGCGGCGGATTCAGACCCCGTCTGTCACCGGTTTCAGAGCGCGGTTCTGCGGAGGGGGAGGTCGTCCTCGGAGCTCCCCCTCCGGCCCGCCGTGCGCACTTTGCCGCCCCTACGGCTGCGATTTGCGCGCCTCCTCACGTGCCACCTACTCCGCCAGCTCGCGCAGCTTCCGTAGGCGCCGGTGCACCGACGCCTTCGTCGCGGGTGGATCGCACTTCGTCGCCAGCTCGCGGAGGGAGAGCGTCGGGTACCGGACGCGCAGCCGTCCGATCTCGTGGAGCCGGCTCGGGAGCCGCTCGAAGGCGCCGGAGCGCTCGAGCGTGCGCACCGCCTCGAGCTGCTCCTGCGCGGAGCGGCTCGTCCGCACGAGGTTCGCGTGGTCGGCGTTCGCCAGCCGGTTCGCCTCCGCCCGGGTCGCCGCCAGCACGGCGCGCTCCTCGAAGGCGAGGACCGTGTCCACGGCCCCGACCGCCGCCAGCAGGGCCTCGATCGCCTCCGTGCCCTTGGCGTAGGCGATCGCGTGGCGCCCGCGGTCGAGTACGGCCAGCTCGATTCGCTCCGCCGCGGCAACCGCCTGCAGGAACTGTGCTCCAGCCAGCGAGGCCGTCCGGAGCTCCAGATGGAGCGACCGCGGCCCCGACAGCGACCCGCCGCCGAGGATCGCACCGCGCAGGTAGGCGCCGCGGCAGCAGCTCCGCCCGACGACCCGTCGCGGCGGGCGCTCGAGCGGTGCGTGCCGCGGCGCCAGCACGCCCGCCTCGACGAGCATCGCCGCTGCGTGCTCGTCGCCCGAGACGTGGAGCTGGTAGCGCGTCGCACGGTCGAACGCGCGGCGCCGGTAGGTGCGGATCTCGGAGTGGATGCCGACCTCGCGCAGGAGCGAGAAGGCGCGGCGCGCGACCGCCGAGCTGACGAGGTCGAGATGCAGCGCCACCTCCCCCCGCCCGCGCAGATGCACGCTTCCCGCCGAGTGAAAGAGCGCCGAGATCTCGGCGAGGCGGCAGCAGCCGCGACGCGGCGCGATCGCCGCGAGCTCGTTGCGGAGATCGTCAGAGAGTGGCATGGCCCTCGAGCCGGAGGAGCCGCCGCTTGTACGAGACGCCGAGCGAGCCGTACGAGCCGATCCCGTCGGACGCGACGACGCGGTGGCATGGAATGAGGAGGAAGTACCGGTTGTGCGCGCAGAACGTCCCCACGGCGCGACCGGCGCGCGGATAGCCGGCAAGCGCGGCGAGCTCGCCGTAGGCGACCACCTCGCCGCACGGCACCTGCCGCAGCGCCTCCGCGACGGCGTGCTGGAACGGCGTGCAGTCGTCGAGATCGAGCGGCACGTCGGCGAAATCGTCCCGCCCGCCGCGGAAGAAGCTGTGGATCCGTTGCAGCAGATCCGGAACGAAGTCGTTGCCCCCGCGTGACGACCTTCCTCGATAGCGTTTCGGTAGGGACATCCCCTCGAGGGGCTGAGTTGGGGTCGCTTGGGGGTGTGGGCGCGGGCGCGCGCCGCTTTGTCGGCGGCTCGTGCGCGACGACGAGCCGGCCGTCGGCTTCCCAAAGCTCGCCCACGCCCCAACCCTCCACCTCGTAGGCATGGCGCGTCACGCGCATCGGCCTCGACTCTACAATCGAGCCGTGTCCACCTCGGGCATCTTCCGGCCGCCGACGCCCGTCAACGAGCCGGTTCGCTCGTACGCGCCGGGCACGCCCGAGCGGGCCGAGCTGCAGGAGCGGATCCGCCGCATGGAGCGCGAGCGCATCGCGATCCCGATGGTGATCGGCGGCAAGGAGGTCGAGAGCGGCGAGACCTTCGAGGCGGTCATGCCGCACCGCAAGAGCCACGTCCTCGGTGATGTCGCCAAGGGCGGCGCCGAGCACGTGGCGCAGGCGATCGACGCCGCGCGCGAGGCCCACGCCGACTGGTCGCGCCTGCCGTGGGAGGAGCGCGCAGCCGTCTTCCTCCGCGCCGCCGAGCTCCTCGCCGGCCCGTGGCGCTCGACCGTCGTCGCGGCCACGATGCTGAACCAGTCGAAGACCGCCCACCAGGCGGAGATCGACGCGGCCGCCGAGCTGATCGACTTCTGGCGCTTCAACGTCGAGTTCATGGTGCGGATCTACGAGGAGCAGCCGATCTCCTCGACCGGGGTCTGGAACCGGATGGAGTACCGGCCGCTCGAGGGCTTCGTCTTCGCCGTCAGCCCGTTCAACTTCACCGCCATCGGGGGCAACCTGTCGGGCTCGCCGGCGTTGATGGGGAACACGGTGGTCTGGAAGCCCGCGTCGACCGCCGCGCTCTCGGCCCACTACGTGCTTCGCGTCCTGCGGGAGGCCGGCCTCCCGGACGGCGTCGTCAACCTCGTCTTCGGCTCCGGCGCGGAGATCGGCGACGCGGCCCTCGCGAGCCCCGAGCTGGCGGGGATCCACTTCACGGGCTCGACCCCGGTGTTCCAGAGCATGTGGAAGACGGTCGGCGACAACATCGCCGCCTACCGCAACTACCCGCGCATCGTCGGCGAGACCGGCGGCAAGGACTTCATCGTCGCGCACCCGTCCGCGGACGTCGAGGAGGTCGCGACGGCGATCGTGCGCGGGTCGTTCGAGTACCAGGGCCAGAAGTGCTCGGCGGCATCGCGCGTCTACGCGCCGTCGAACATGTGGCCCGAGCTCCGTGAGCGGCTCGCCCAGCAGGTCGCCGAGCTGAAGATGGGCGACGTCGGCGACTTCTCGAACTTCATGGGCG
Source organism: uncultured Gaiellaceae bacterium (assembly GCA_963791905.1). Lineage (GTDB taxonomy): Bacteria > Actinomycetota > Thermoleophilia > Gaiellales > Gaiellaceae > Gaiellasilicea. The sequence goes on along the minus strand of CAWBTX010000007.1, from coordinate 64,315 downwards.
CCGTCATCGACGGCGGCTCGTTCCGGACACAGAAGGAGGCGATCGAGGAGGCGCGCTCGGCCGGAGCCGACATCGTCGCCGGCGGCGGCTACGACGACAGCGAGGGGTACTTCGTCCAGCCGACCGTGATCGCGACCGAGGACCCCGGCTTCAGGACGATGCGCGACGAGCTCTTCGGCCCGGTCGTGACGACGTACGTCTACGACGAGAAGCGCTGGGACGAGACGCTCAAGCTCGTCGACGAGACGGCCCCGTACGGGCTCACCGGCGCGGTCTTCGCCGACGATCGCAACGCGATCGAGCAGGCGCACGAGGCACTGCGCTACGCGGCGGGCAACTTCTACGTGAACGACAAGCCGACGGGCGCCGTCGTCGGCCAGCAGCCGTTCGGCGGCGCACGCGCGTCCGGCACGAACGACAAGGCCGGCTCGATGTGGAACCTGATCCGCTGGGTCAGCCCGCGCACGATCAAGGAGACGTTCGTGCCGCCGACCGACTACCGCTACCCGTTCATGAGCGCGGACGGGGACGGCAGCGCCGCCACCGAGCCGGCTCGCGGCGGAGCTAGCCTGAGCGCGTGGGCGAAGTCTTCCACGCGATCGCGGTCTTCTTCGAGCAGCTCGCCTCGGTCGAGTTCGTGCCGCTCTTCCTCGCCGTCGGCTGTCACCTGCTGAAGACCGTCTGCACGAGCCGCGCGTGGCGGAACACGATCGCCGCCGCGTACCCGGAGGAGCGGATCCGGGGGCGCACGATCTACGGCGCCTACATCGCCGGCGTCGGCGTCAACGCGATCGTGCCGGTGCGCGCCGGCGACGCGGTGAAGCTCTATCTCACGCACCGGGCCGTCCCCGGTGCCACGTACACGACGCTCGCGGCGACGCTCCTCGTGCTCTCGATCTTCGACACGGCCGCCGCCGTGCTGCTGTTCGTCTGGGCGCTGAGCCAGGGGGCCCTTCCGGGCCTGACCCTGCTGCCGAGCCTGCCGGGGTTCGACTTCGGCTTCGTGGCAAACAATCCGGAGCTCTCGCTCGTCGTGCTGGCGGCGCTGCTGATGATCGGGATCGTCGGCGTGATCTGGCTGCGCTTCCGCTGGGCGGAGTTCAAGCAGCGGGTGGGCCAGGGCTTCACCGTCGTGCGGGACCGGCGCCGCTATCTGCGCAGCGTGGCCGCGTGGCAGGCGGGCGACTGGGCGCTCCGCTTCGTCACGATCTGGTTCTTCCTGGCCGCGTTCGGCATCGACCAGAGCATCCGCAACGTCCTGCTCGTCCAGGTGACCCAGAGCCTCGCGACGCTCGTGCCGATCTCCCCCGGCGGCATCGGCACCGAGCAGGCATTCATCGTGTTCGTCTTCGAGAACACCGTCTCCCGGGCGAAGCTCCTGGCGTTCTCGGTGGGCATGAAGCTGACGCTGACGGCGACCAATGCGATCGCCGGGTTCACCGCTCTGTTCCTCATGCTCGGGCATGTCCGCTGGCGCGACGCCGTCGGAACGAACCGCCCCGCGCCCGAGTAGCGAGCACCGCCGCGCCGGCAAGCGCGGGCAGCGCGAGGACGACGCCTGCGACCCGCACGGAGATGACGTCGGCGATGATGCCGTCGACGAGGCTCGCAAACGGCCGCACACCGAGGAAGGCGATGCTCCAGAGCGCCATGATCCGGCCCCGCTGGGTCTCCACCACCCCGAGCTGGAGCCTCGTCGTCGCCGAGGTGTTCGACGAGAGGTAGCCGAAGCCGGCGATGAAGAGGAAGACGAAGCCGAGCGGCAGCCACGGCGAGAGCGAGAAGCCGACGACGCCGCCGCCGAGGAGGGTCAGCGTCCCCGCCATCGTCGCCGCCGACGCGGCGGGGCGGCCCGCGATGACGAGCGCCGCCGTCACCGCCCCGAGGCCGAAGGCGCCCACGATGAAGCCGGCGAACGTGTCCGAGCGGCCGTACGCGTGGGCGAAGGCCGGTGCCAGCGTGTTGATCGGGTCTGACGCGTAGCCGACGATGGCGACGACGAGCAGAAACCCCAGCAGACGCCGGTCGTGGAACACCAGCCTGAGGCTCTCGCGGAGTCTCGCCGACGGCGAGCGCTCCTGCGGCCGCGGCCGTACGACGAGGAGAGCGACGACGATGGCGAGGTACGAGGCGGAGTTGATCGCGAACGCCGCCGGAATGCCGACGGTCGCGACAGCGAGCGCTGCGAGGACCGGCCCGATCGCGCGCGCGAGGTTGAAGGTCATCGAGTTGAGGGCGACTGCCGTCGGGAGATCCGGCTCCGCCACGAGGCCGGCGACGAGCGCAGCTTGCGCCGGCGCGGCGAAGGCGCTCGCGACACCGAGGCCAAGCGTGAACCCGATCACGACCCACGCGTTCGCCTCGCCCGCGAAGGCGAGCACCGCGAGCGTTGCTGACAGGATGGCCGCGGCGACCTCCGACACGATCAGGAGCTGGCGGCGGTCGAACCGGTCCGCGGCGGCGCCGGCCCACGGCGAGAGGAACAGGATCGCCGCGAACTGCGAGAAGCTGAGGACGCCGAGCAGGAACTCGGAGCCGGTCAGCCGGTAAATGAGGATCGCGGCGGCGAGGCTGTGGAACCAGCTGCCGCTCGACGAGATCGCATTGCCCCAGAAGTAGGGCCCGAAGTGGCGGGAGGACAGGACGCGCCACGCCGCGCGCGGCCCGACCTCAGGCCCTCGACTCATCCGCGACCGGTCTTGTGCAGCTGGGCGTAGACGTGCCGCGCCGTCTTCGGCGGCACGCCCGGCACGCCCTCGAGCTCCTCCTGCGTCGCCGCGAGCACGCTCTCCGCCGACCCGAAGTGCTGGAGCAGTGCCCGGCGGCGCGCCGGCCCGACCCCCTCGAGCGTGTCGAAGATCGACTCGCGCGCCTGCGCCGCGCGGCGCTGCCGGTGGAAGGTCAGCGCGAAGCGGTGCGCCTCGTCGCGGGTCCGCTGCAGGAGCTGAAGGGCCGGCGAATGGGGAGCCAGGTGGATCGGGTCGGGGTTCCCGGGCACGAACACCTCCTCGACCCGCTTGGCGAGCGCGATCACCGCCACGCGCGGCAGGTCGTATGCCTGCATCGCCGCGAGTGCGGCCGAGAGCTGCCCCTTGCCGCCGTCGATGACGACGAGGTTCGGCGGGGAGGCGAAGCCCTCGTCGTAGTCGTCGGCCGTGACGCCGAGCCGCGCGAAGCGGCGCGAGATCACCTCGGCCATCGCCGCGAAGTCGTCCTGCCCGTCCTGCCCGCGGACCCCGAACTTGCGGTAGTGGGCCTTCTTCGGCATCGCGTTCTGAAACACGACCATCGAGCCGACGATCTGCTGCCCCTGGATGTTCGAGATGTCGAAGCACTCGATCCGGATCGGCAGGCTCTCGAGGTTCAGCGCCTCTCGGAGCTCCTCGAGCGCCTCGACGCGCCTGAGCCGCTTCTGCTCCGAGACGACGACCTCGGACTCGAGCGCGACCCGCGCGTTCTGGGCGGCGAGGTCGGCGAGCCGCTTCTTCTCGCCGCGCTCGGGAACGCGGATCTCGACCCGCGAGCCGCGCCGCTCGGTCAGGAACTGCTCCAGCGCCTCGAGCTCGCCCGTCCCGGGCGGCACGACGATCTGCGGCGGCACCGACGGCGCGTTGCCGTAGTACTCGAGGCAGAAGCTCTCGACGATCGTGGTCAGGTCCTGCCCCTCGACGTTCTCGAGGTGGAAGCCGTGGCGGTCGATCATCTTGCCGCCGCGAAGCGGGAAGACCTGGACTGCCGCCTGCGCTCCCTCCGCGGCGACGCCGATGACGTCGATCGAGCCGGTCTCGTGGCGGTCCGCCCCCTGCCGCTCGGCGAGCTTCTCGATCGCGTACAGCCGGTTCCGGTACCGCGCCGCCTCCTCGAACCGCTCGTGCTCGGCGGCCTCGCGCATCCGCTGCTCGAGCGCGCGCACGATCGGCTTCGTCTCGCCGGAGAGGAACTCGATCACCTCGTCGATCAGCTCGCGGTACCGCTCCGGGGTGATGTAGCCCACGCAGGGCGCGTGGCAGCGCTCGATGTGGTAGTCGAGGCACGGGATGCCGGAGTGCCGCCCGGGCTTCGGCCCCTCGCAGGGACGGAACTGGAAGACGCGGTTGAGGACGTCCAGCGTCTCGCGAACCTTCTTCGCGTTCGCGTACGGGCCGAAGTAGACGACGCCGCGCCGGTGGCGCTCGCGCGTGAACATGACCCGCGGGTACTCGTCCTCGACCGTCACCGCGATGTACGGGAACGACTTGTCGTCGCGCAGGCGGACGTTGAAAGGCGGGCGGTGGCGCTTGACCAGGTTCTGCTCGAGGTGGAGCGCCTCGACCTCGCTGCCCGTCACGATCACCTCGAAGTCGGCGATGCGCCCGACGAGGCTCGGGATCGACGCACGGGTGTCGCCGCGTCCCTCCTGGAAGTACGAGCGCACGCGCGGGCGGAGCGACTTCGCCTTCCCGATGTAGAGCACCTCGCCGCGCTCGTCGCGGAAGAGGTAGACACCCGGCCGGGCCGGAAGTCTCTTCAGCTTGTCCCTGACATCGGCCACGGCGGCTAGCCTAGCCGCGTGCTGGGGGAGTTCCGGAGGGGCGCCGCGCTCACCGCTCCTCGCGCTCGCTCTGGCCGGTTGCGGCGGCGACGGGCGCGGTGACGGGGGCGGTGACGCGCAGGCGTCGGAGTTCGTCGTCGGAGCCGTCGACGACGCCGCCCGGCACCCCGGCCCCGTGCTCGACCAGCTCGCCGATGCAGGGTTCAACGCGCTCGCAATCACCAGCTACTGGGAGCCGGGGCTGGAGCGGCCGACCGAGGAGGAGCTCGCGATCCTCCGTGACACGGCGGCCCGTGCGCGCGAGCGCGACCTGCGCCTCTTCCTCGCCGTCTTCCACCGCGGCTCGGCGACGACGCCGCTGACGCCCGAGGACCGGTCGCAGTTCGCGTCGTACGCAGCCGCGATCGTGCGTGAGGTCCCCGAGGTCCGAGACGTGATCGTCGGGAACGAGCCGAACGTCAATCGCTTCTGGCAGCCGCAGTTCGCGCCCGACGGGGCGAGCGCCGCTCCCCGGGACTACCTCGAGCTCCTGGCGGTCGTCTACGACGCGGTCAAGACGGCCGAGCCCGACGTCCTCGTCTGGGGCGGCGCGCTCGGCCCCCGCGGCAGCGACCGCCCGCAAGGGTCACGTCCCACCCACTCGCCCGTCGCCTTCATCCGCGCAATGGGAAACGCCCTGCGCGCGAGCGGACGGACGGAACCGGTCCTCGACGGCTTCGCCTTCCACCCCTATCCCGAGACCGCGAGGACGCCGCCGGACGTCCGCCACCCCAATCCCCGCTCGCGCACGCTCGGCCTCGCCGACATCGGCCGGCTCCAGGGCCTGCTGCGGGAGGCGTTCGGGCGCGAGCTGCCGGTCCTCTACAGCGAGCTCGGGATCGAGAGCGCCGTCCCGCCCGCGAAGGCGCACCTCTACGAGGCGACGGAGCCCGCAGATCCCGTCGACGAGGCGACACAGGCGGACTTCTACCGCCGCGCGCTCGAGCTCGCCGCCTGTCAGAAGAACGTCGTCGGGCTGCTGCTCTTCCACTCGCACGACGAGCCGAACCTGGTCGGCTTCCAGTCGGGCGTGTATTACGTCGACGGCACGCCGAAGGAGAGCCTGCCCGCCGTACGCGAGGCAATCGAATCGGCCCGGGCGGGGTGCGTACGATAGGTCGTATGAGCGAGCCGAACGCGGGCGGCGGCCAGTACGTCGCGTACACGTTCTACAAGGTCGACCCGGCCTGGCGGCGTCTGCCGGTCGAGGAGCGCGCCGCCGGGAAGGACGCCTTCGCCGAGGTCGTGGAATCGTGGGCGGAGCGGCTCGAGGTGCGGGCGTACTCCACAGCGGGTGTCCGCCCCGACTGCGACTTCTTCCTCTGGAAGATCACGGAGCGGTATCAGGATCTCGGCGAGCTCGGCGCGGCGCTGAACGGGACGCCGATCGCCGGCTGGCTCGAGACGCCGTATTCCTACCTCGCCACGACGAAGGCGTCGCAGTACAGCCAGGCGCGCCGCGCACGCAAGATCGTGCCGCGCGGCCATCCGTACCTCGTCGTCTACCCCTTCGTGAAGGTGCGCCCCTGGTACGCGCTGCCCGTCGAGGATCGCCAGCGCGCGATGGACGAGCACATCGCGACCGGCGCCCGCTTCCCGTCGATCCAGAACCACACGACGTACTCGTTCGGGATCGACGACCAGGAGTTCATGACGGCGTTCGAGTGCGAGGAGCCGTCCGACTTCATGCACCTGATGCTGACGCTGCGCGAGAGCGAGGCCTCGCGCTACACCGAGCGGGACACGCCGATCTTCGTCGGCCAGGCGATGGACATCCGCGCCGCGCTCGACGCGCTCGACGGCGCCGCCGCCCGCGCGCTGACTTAGCAACAGACTGTTGCAAAGTCAGCCGTAGCGGTGCTCGTCGCGCCAGACGCGGACGGCCGCGTACGCGCACGCGCCGAGGACGAGGAAGAACGCCAGAGCGTCGCGCCCGCTCGGTCGTAGGCCGATGAACGCGCCGATGTCGACGACGGCCAGGATGATCGCGGCGTAGAAGACCCGCCGGCTCCGGTCGCCCCAGGATTCGATGTCGCCCCGGCGCTCGCGCCAGAGCAGGAAGAGGAAGAAGGCAATGGCGAGGAAGAAGGCGATGCGCAGCAGCCCGCCGACGGTCGCGACGACCTCCTCCAGCGAAAGGACGACGACCACCGCCGCGATGAGCCCGATGATGAGGAAGCCCCGCACCATCGGGTTCATGTCGGTGAAGAAGCGCTTGATCCTGTTCATGATCCGGTCATGAATGCTCGCACGGCCAGCGCTGCGGCGAGCGCGGACGTGCCGGCGAACCAGGCCAGCCGCCGCGGGCCGCTCGCGGGCGCGTACAGCCACGGCACGAGCAGCGCGCCGAGGGAGAGCGAGCCGTAGATGTAGTGGAGGTCGTCCGCCGTGCGCCTGTCGTCGGAGAGGAGGAGCAGGCCCAGGCCGACCTGAGCGATCATGAGGGTCTGCGCCAGGGCAAGCAGGTTGGCGACGATCCGCCCGGCGCCGCGCCGCCGCCAGTACACGAAGCCGCCGACCGCCGCCGCCAGAGCCGGCACCGCGACCGCGAAGTAAGCGAGTGTCGCGTGCGCGGAGAGCATCGCGGCGCACCCTACCGAGCGGGGAAACGTGGTCAGTGGCGCCGGCGGCGCCGTTTCGGTCTAGGGACGGCTCGCCGCGGAGCGCACCGCGGAGCCGCTCGTCTCGAGCGTGATCACGCCGGGGACTACCCGCAACAGCACCGATCCGACCTTGACGAGCACGATCACGCGGGCGCGGATCCTGCCCTCGCGCGCGAGGAGCTTCCGGCCGCGAACCCCGATCTTCAACGGCACCGCCGCCTGCTTCCCCGGCCGGACGCGGAACGACTTGACGGCGAGCTGGAACCTGGGCTTGGCCACGGTCTCGAGCGAGACGCGCCCGGAGCACGTGACGGGCGAGCGCCGCTTGCACGCAGCCGTCATCCGTGCGACGCCGCGGGCGCCGACCTTCACCTTGAGCGGCCAGAGCGCCATGCGGGGCAAGGCCGCCTTGACGGCCTTCGCGGTCTTGCCGGTCGTGCCGGTCTTGGCCGGCGGCTTGACTGTCACCGGCAACGCGCTCGCCGGGATGGCCGCCGGGCCGGAGAGGATCAGGTCGCTGCTCTCGATCGTCGCGGTCCCGCGACCTTTCGTCACCGTCGCGTTGACCACGTTGCCGAGGTTGGCCGAGAACGTCTCGGGGGGTTCTGTGAGACCGTCATCGAGCACGGTGACGGCGATCGCCTTCGTCTTCTCCCCCGGCGCGAACTCGATCGTCGCACGCCTGCCGAGGTAGTCGAGGCCCTCCCTCGCCGAACCGTCGCTCGTGGTGACCGTCGCCGTGACGCGGCTCGACGCTGCCTTCGTCAGCTCGACCGTGAATGTCGCTCCTTGGCCCTCCCGCGCGACAACGTCGCTGATCGACACCGCCGGCGGCGCGTCCTTCTCGACGATCTTCTCGACGATCGTCCCGAGGGCCTGCGCGTCGGCAACGGTGGCTCCGACCGCACCGCTCAGGTTGACGACGAAGGTCTCGTTGCTCTCGGCAAGCTCGTCCGCAAGCAGCGTGATCGGCAGCGTCTTCGCCGTCTCGCCCGCGGCGAACGACAGCGTCCCGCTCCCGGCTGCATAGTCCTTCGCGGCTGTTGCGGTCCCGTCGGCAGTCGCCCAGTTGACCGTCACCGGTCGCGTGACGGCGGGCGCGAGCGTGACCCTGAACGTCATCGTGGCGGACTGGCCGCCGGGCTCGTCGGCCGTGACGTCCGCGATGGAGAGGCTCGCCGGCACCGGCTGCGGCGGTGGTGGCGGTGGCGGGCCGGCCGGATCGTCGTCGAGGATCTTGGCGCTCCCCTCGGTCGGCGTTCCCAGCACGGCCGTCTCGTCGTGCCGCGAGATGACCAGCGTGAACGACTCGGTGGTCTCCTTCTTGGTGTCGCCGACGACGTCGACCGGGACGCTGCCGCTGACGTCCCCGGCCGGGATCCGTAGCACGCCGTTCCTGGCGACGTAGTCCTCGCCGGCCTTCGCGGTCCCGTCGCGGGTCGCGAATGCGACGCGTGCGTCGCGGCCGCTCTTCTTCGAGAGACTGACGGTGAAAAGGGCCCTCGTCGTGGCGTTGCCCTCGGTGACGTCGGGTGCGTTCGCAACCTTCGCCACCGGCGGCTCGTCGTTGTCCTGGATCGACCCCGTGGCGGTCTTTCCGTCGATCCTGATGCCAGAGGGGGCGTCCGAGAGAGTGACGAGGAACTTCTCGGTCCACTCGTCCAGTGGATCGTCTGCGACCTTCACCTCGACCTTGACAGCCGTCTGGCCCCGCGGCAGCTGCACGACCACGTCCCGCGGCGCGTAGTCGGCCCCCTCCGTGGCGGCGTCGCCGCCGTCGGCAGGCTCCGTCGAGAAGCGCACCGAGGCGGCCGAGTCGGCGGGCGCAGACAGCTTGATCGTGAAGATCGCCGCCGTTGCGGGCTCAGCCCCTGCCGTCGTGGCCTCCACCGAGAGCGTCAGTGGCCCGTCCGCGAGGACGTCGGCCGATGCCGTCGCTCGACCGACCCCAAGGAGCAGCAGCATCGCCAGCGCGTACCGAAGTCCCGTCCTCACCCCGTCCCTCCCGCGGCTCAAGGACGGTCTAGCACGAAATCGCACGGACGCCGAGTCGAGGTGGTGAGGCATCGACCGGAAATCCGCAAATTGCGGGAATTCGCAGACGGGGTACCAGTCGGTAAGCCGGCGGCCGAGGCCACGGTAGGCTCAGTGCCTATGCCGACAGCCGAACGAAGGGAGCCAGACGTGGTCGAGGAGGGAAAGCCGGCGCCGGACTTCGAGCTCCGGAGCGACGACGGCGAGAGCGTCAGCCTCGCGTCGCTACGGGGTACGCCCGTGGTCCTCTACTTCTATCCCAAGGACGACACGCCCGGGTGCACCGCGCAAGCCTGCGGCATCCGCGATGCCTGGGGCGATTTCCAACGCGCCGGCGCGCAGGTCCTCGGGGTCAGCCCCGACGACGAGGCCTCGCATGTCGAGTTCAAGGAGAAGTACGGGCTCCCGTTCACCCTCCTCGCCGACACCGAGCACAAGACCGCCGAGGACTACGGCGTCTGGGTCGAGAAGAACTACGGCGGCAACACCTACATGGGCGTCGAGCGATCGACCTTCGTGATCGACGCCGACGGCAACGTCGCGAAGGTCATGCGGCGGGTGAAACCCGATACGCACGCCGATGAGGTGCTCGCCGCGCTCAGGGACTGAGCCGAGGCGTCCGGGCTACACTGTTTCACTCGCGGATGTGGCGGAATTGGTAGACGCGCACGGTTCAGGTCCGTGTGCCCTTTGGGGCGTGGAGGTTCAAGTCCTCTCATCCGCATAGGCCTCGCCGGGTTTAACCCCATCTTCACCGGCCAAAGCTAGGCTGAGCGCGTGCTGCGGAGCCTCGTCTTCCTGTGCGCGTCGTCGCTCCTGCTGGCCGGCGCCGCTCACGCGCGCCCGGACGTACGGACCGACGACCTCGTCGAGGTCGTCGAGGTCGTCGTCGGGCTCTCACAGCGTCCGCTCGGGACGACGCGCTGGGCGGCCGGCCCGGAGGTGCAGGCGCGGACGATGGCGGCGGCCCAGCGACGGGTGGAGCGCCGGATCGAGACGGCCATCCCCGGCGCGCGCGTCCGCTGGCGCTACCAGGTCGTGGCCAACGGGTTCGCCGTCGTCCTGCCGAGGAGCAGCGTGTCCCGCCTGTCGCGCATCCCCGGCGTTGCGACCGTCTACCCGAACGCGCGCTACACACCGCAGCTCGACCGCTCGCCGCAGCAGATCGGCGCGCCGGCCCTGTGGCAGCCCGGCCTCTCGAACGCCGGCGACGGAATCAAGATCGCGATCATCGACGAGGGGATCGACCAGTCGCACCCGTTCTTCAGCCCGGCGGGCTATGCCATGCCGGCCGGATTCCCGAAGGGGCAGCGCGACTACACGACCGCCAAGGTGATCGTTGCCCGAGCGTTCCCGCCGCCCAGTCCGACGTGGAGGCACGCTTCGAAGCCGTTCGACCCCGAGCACTCGTCGCACGGGACGCACGTGGCCGGGATCGCCGCCGGGAACGCCAACACCGCAGCCGCGGGCGAGCGGATCTCCGGTGTCGCTCCCCGCGCCTATCTCGGCAACTACAAGGCGCTCACGATCCCGACGGCCGCCGACGTCGGCCTCGACGGCAACTCCCCCGAGCTCGTCGCCGCGATCGAGGCCGCCGTCAAGGACGGCATGGACGTCATCAACATGTCGCTCGGCGAGCCCGAGGTGGAGCCGAGCCGGGACATCGTGGCGCAGGCGCTGACCGCCGCCGCGCGTGCCGGCGTCGTGCCCGTCATCGCCGCCGGCAACGACTACAGCGAGTTCGGCCGCGGCTCGCTCTCGTCGCCGGGCTCGACCCGCGACGCGATCACCGTCGGCGCGGTCACGACGGCGCGCGAGGGCCCGCCCGGCGTCGTCGCCTCGTTCTCCTCGAGCGGCCCCACCCCGCTCTCGCTCCAGCTGAAGCCGGAGGTCAGCGCGCCCGGCGTGAACATCCTCTCCGCTGCCCCCGGCGCGCAGTACACGACGTTGTCCGGAACGAGCATGGCGGCGCCGCACGTGGCCGGGGCGGTCGCGCTCCTGCTGCAACGGCATCCGACCTGGACGCCCGCACAGGTGAAGTCGGCGCTGGCGCTCACGGGCGAGCGAGCGTTCGCCGGTGACTCGCGGAACGTCGAGGCGTCGACCGTGCGCGAGGGCGGCGGCATCGTCAACCTGCAGCGCGCGAACGACCCGCTCGTCTTCGCGACGCCGGTCGCGCTCTCGTTCGGCCTCGTCGCGCCGACCACGTCGCTGACGCAAGCGGTCAACCTGACAGACGCCGGCGGGGGCGCCGGCGAGTGGACCGTGACTAGTCGAGGCCCAGACCGGCGCCTCGGGCGCGACGGTCGCGGCGCCGCCTGCGGTGACGGTGCCCGGAGCCCTGCCCGTGACCGTGACGACCGCCGCTGCGGCCGAGGCCGAGGTGTCCGGCTTCGTGATCCTCACGCGCGGCGGCGAGCGCAGGCGGATCCCCTACTGGTTCCGGGTCGCCGACCCGGCGCTCGCGAACGCGAGGACGACGCCGCTGTCGCGTCCCGGCGTCTATCGCGGCAACACGCGGGGCGGCTCGACGCTCGTCTCCCGCTACCGCTATCCGGAGAGCCCGGACCGCCTGGGCTTCCCGACCGACCTCTCCGGTCCCGAGCGCGTCTACCGCATCCGGCTGACGCGGCCCGCCGCGAACTTCGGCGTCGTCGTGCTGTCGACCGCGCCGAACGCGCGCGTCGAGCCCCGCACGATGCGAGCAGGTGACGAGAACCGCCTCACCGGCTACGCGGCGCTGCCGTTCAACCTCAACCCCTACCTCCGGATCTTCCGCCAGCGCGTGCCCGTGTCGGGGGCGATCATGCCCGGCCGCGGCACGTACGACGTCGTCTTCGACACGCCGGCGGACGCGGAGCCCGGGGCGTTCACGTTCCGGTTCTGGATCGGCGACACGACGCCTCCGAAGCTCGAGCTGCCGTCACGCTCGGTCCGGGCCGGTGCGGCGGTCGCGGTCCGCGCGACGGACGCCGGCGCCGGCATCGATCCCGCCTCGATCGTGCTCAGGGTGGACGGCCGCGAGCGCGAGGCGCGGCTCGCGGGCAATCGCATCCGCGTGTCCACGTCCGGCCTGCGGCCGGGGCGGCACACGCTCTTCCTCCAGGTCTCGGACTACCAGGAGTCGCGCAACATGGAGAACGTCGCGAAGATCCTGCCGAACACGCGCATCCTCCGCGCGCGCTTCACCGTTCGCTAGCGCGCTGGCGTTCGCGCTCGTCCTGCGTGCCGGTCGGGAGCTCGGCGAGGTCGCGCTGCACGCTCTGTTCGAACTCCTCCGTCTCCGAGCGCACGAGCTTGAGGTTCGACTTGCGCCGCTGGCGCTCACGCGTCCGCCTCGCCTCGGTCCCGAATCTGCCCGAGGCGACGCGCCCGCCGAGGCGCTGCCATTCGGCCGCGATCACCACGACGACCGCAGCGGCGAGCAGCGCGATGAATGGCCAGCTCACGTCCTCAGTGTACCCCGGCGTCCGCCGCCGTCGAGACCTCGCCGAGTACCTCGTCCGCCCGCAACGGAACGAGCTCGAAGCGGTCGACGTCCACGAGCCCTCGGTCGGTCAGCTTGAGGCTCGGGATCACCGAGAGCGCGAGGAACGCCATCGACTGAAAGGGTGACTCGACGCTCGAGCCGAGCGCGTGCACGGCCGTGACCGTCGCCTCGCTCGCCTCGATCACATCGGCCAAGGGACGGTCCGACAACAACCCGGCGACAGGCAGCGGCAATTCCGCCGCCACCCGGCCTGAGTCGACGACGACCAGCCCGCCGCCGAGCTCGGCGACGCGACTCACCGCGACGGCCATGTCCTCATCGCTCATGCCGACGACGACGAGGTTGTGCGCGTCGTGGGCGAACGTCGAGGCAAGCGCGCCGCGGACGAGGTTGAAGCCGCGCACGAAGCCGAGGCCGATCCTGCCCGTGCCGAGGTGCCGTTCGATGACCGCGATCTTCGCCAGGTCGCGCTCGGGATCGGCCTGCGCGTGACCGTCCTCCACTGTCGGCTCCTCGACGAGCGCGTCCGACACGATTTGACCAGGAATGAGGCCGATCACGCGCGCCGCACCGCCGTCCCACTGCACGGCGAAGTCGGCCGCCGTGATCGGCCGGAGCCGCACGCTCTGCCGCACCCACTCGGGCACCGGGGTCGGCTCGATCTCATCCACCGCGCGGCCGCGCTTGAGGACGATCTCCGGCACGAAGCGCTCGAGGTCCGGGAACAGGATCAGGTCCGCCTGGTACCCGGGAGCGATTGCGCCGAGGTGGTCGAGCCCGTGCCAGAGCGCGGGATGATGCGACGCCATCGTCAGCGCGTCGGCCGGCGACACGCCGAGCGCGACCGCGTCGCGGACGATCGCGTTGATGTGCCCGTCCGTGGCGATGTGCTCGGGCTCCCGGTCGTCCGTGCAGAACGCCATCCGGTGCGGCCCGAACTCGGCCACGAGCGGGACCAGCGCGCGCAGGTTGCGCGCGGCCGAGGCCTCGCGGATGAGGAGCCACAGGCCTGCACGCAGACGCTCACGACCCTCCTCGATGGTAAAGGCCTCGTGATCGGAACGGATGCCGGCGGCGGCATACGCCTGCAGCTCGAGTCCGCGGACGCCCGGCGCGTGGCCGTCGACGCGGTCGGCGCCGTCAACCGCGAGTTTCGCGAGCTCGCCGGGGTCGCCGTGGATGACGCCCGGGAAGTTCATCATCTCCGCCAGCCCGATCACGAGCCGACGACGCAAGAGGCTCTCGAGATCCCCGGTCGTGAACGGTCGATGCGGCGACTCGAACCGAGACGCGGGCACACACGACGACGCGGTGAAGAACACTTCCAGCGGCAGCTCCTCGCAGACGTCGACGAGCCAGTGGACGCCGTCGGTGCCGAGCACGTTCGCGATCTCGTGCGGGTCCGCGACCACCGCGGTCGTTCCGAGCGGGAGGACGAGCCGCGCGAACTCGGACGGGAGCAGCTTCGAGGTCTCGAGGTGCAAGTGGGCGTCGATCAGCCCGGGGGCGACGTAGGCGCCCTCGGCGTCGATCGTCTCGACCCCCGTGTAGGAACCGACGCCGGCGATCATCCCGTCGCAGATCGCCACGTCGGCCTCGAGCCACTCACGGGTGAAGACCGAGAGCACGCGGCCGCCGCGGACGACGAGATCGGCCGGAGCGTCCCCGCGCGCAACCGCGAGCCGACGGGTCAGATCACCCTTCAGCGGCATGTACGGGCCTCGCGGACGGTGTCGATAAAGGCAAGTATGACCACGCAGTTGTTGCTCGGATATGCCGCCTTCTGGGTCGTCCTGTTTCGCGCCCTGCTCGTCGGTGCACGCGTCATCCCCGTCTCCTGCGCGCGGTGCGGGCTCCTGTTCGAGCGCCGCGAGCTCGGCCAGCGGATCTGCGCCTGCCGCTCCTAGGACGAGTAGATCTTCATCGGCAGGCGGGAGAGCGGCTCGCCGCCCGACTCCGTCACGAGCCACGTGTCCTGCATGTAGAGGCAGGCCCGACCGTCCGTCGCGATCGCGTGGGGATGCATCGAGAAGACCATGTCGGGCGCGAGCACCGCCTCCACGCCCTCGCCGATCTTCGGGTGCTCGATCATCGTCATCCCGATCGAGTGGCCCGTGACGTGGCCGAGGTGATACCCGCGCTCGGTGAAGCCCTTCGAGACGGCCTTGTGCACATCGTGCGCGGAGGCGCCGGGGCGCATCGCCGTGCGCGCCGCCTCGTGGTACTCCTCGTACGCCTCGAGCATCCGCAGCGTCTCGGCGTCAGGCTTGCCGATCGCGCGTGACACCTCCACCCAGTGCATCCCGGGACCGGCGACCTCGAGCGACGGCAGCACGAAGTCGCCGAGTGTCGTCTCGGCCTTCGCAATCGCGAACTCGGGGCCGATCAGGACCATGTTCATCGTCAGCCGGCCGCAGCCGCGCTCGACGAACAGCTCCTCCGCGGCGGCCATCACCGCGGCGGCCGGCTTGCCGGGCTCGTACGCCTGGTGGAAGGCCTCGAACCCGTCCTCGTTGATGCGGACGCTCTCGCGCACGGACTCGAGCTCCGAGTCGCTCTTGACCGCCCGGGCGTGGTCGAACTCGACGTCGAAGGGAACGAGCTCTGCGCTCCCGTCGAGGGCACGGAAGTCGCGCACGCTCATGATGTAGTCGAGCCCGTAGACGCCGATGCGGCGCCAGCCGCGGTCGCGCGCTGTCGCGGCGATGTGCTCTCCCGGCCGGTCGTGGAAGACCTGCTCCAGCTGCGCGGTGCCGTGCTCGCCGACATAGCGTGCCTCGCTCGGGAAGACGATCTGCGGCTCCCCCTCGGCCGGCACCACGACGTAGGCGTAGCGGTGGACGATCTGGAAGCCGGAGAGGTAGGTGACCGACCCCTCGAACCCGCTGTACTCGCTCCCCGACACGACGAGCGCGTCGAGACCGTTGTCCGCCATCGCTGCGCGAACGTTCTCGTACCGACGGGTCAGCTCTGCATCCACGACGCCTCCATTCCCTTGATGAGGGCCACCACGGCCTCGTTGAGCGGTGTCGGCACGCCGTGCTCGCGGCCGAAGCGGACGATGCCGCCGTTCAGGTAGTCGATCTCGGTCTGCCGGCGCGCCTCGACGTCCTGCAGCATGCTCGCCTTGTGCCCGTAGGCCACCTCCGGGCGGGCCGCATGGTCGATCAGGTCCTCCGGGTCGGCGTCGAGCACGATCCCCTGCGCCGCGGCCACCGCCTTCCCCTCGTCGACGAGCTGCGAGACGAAGCGGCGCAACGGCGGTTGCTCGCAGACGCGGCCGTGCGTGAGACCGGTCAGCGCCCCAACCGGGTTCGTTGCGGCGTTGAAGATCACCTTGCGCCACTGCGCCCCGCGTGCGTCCGCGACGGCCGTCGTCGGCATGCCGCCCCGGGTGCAGGCGTCCGCCAGACGTTCGATCTCGGGCTGCGGCGCGGGCCGCGGCTCGAACGGGCCGACCGTCGTGTCACCCTTCACGTCCCATTGGACAACGCCCGGCTCGAGGATCTTCCCCGCCGGAAAGGTCGTGCCGCGGATCACCCGGCCGAACGTGCGCGGCGAGCGTCTCCTCGTTGCCGACGCCGTTCTGGACGGAGGCGACGCTGCCCGCCTCGAAGGCGTGCGCGGTCGCGGCGATGGCGGCCTCGGTGTGCATCGCCTTCGTCGCCACGAGCCCGAAGTCGCACGGCGGCAGCTCCGCCGGCGGCGGTCGTCGCCCGGATCCCGGTCGCGTGCACCTCCCCCGCCCCGACGAGGCGCAGGCCGCGCTCATTGATCGCGGCCACGTGCGGCTCGGACAGGTCGTAGGCCCAGACCTCCACGTCGTCGAGAAGGGCCAGGTTCGCCGCGAACAGCGAGCCGACGGCGCCGCAGCCGACCACACAGACCCTCACAGCGTCCTCCGGCGGAGGTGGATGTCTACGCCGACATAGGTGTACACCTACATCACATTCCTTTCAGCCGCGGCCAAAACGGCAGGGTTACCTCGCGGCCGCCCGTCAGCCCGGACGGCCGCAGGATGAGCACGAGCGCCATCAACGCGCCGACGACCACGAGGCGCGAGCCTGTCGGCAGGTCGATCCGGAAACCGACATCGACGCCGTTCTCGGCGTTGCCGAGCACGGAGTCGAGCCCGCTGACGGCGAGCGCGCCGACGACCGCCCCCCAGAGGCTCGTGACCCCGCCGACGACGAGCATCGCAAGCGTGATGAACGTCAGCTCGAGGTAGACCTGCTCGGTCGTGATCGAGCCGAGCATGTGCACGTAGAGACCGCCGGCGAAGCCCGCGAGCGCACCGGAGAGCGTGAACGCCCAGAGGCGCTGACGATGGACGCTGATCCCGACCGCCTGCGCGACCGCTGGATCCTCGCGCGAGGCGCGCAGCATGCGGCCGAGGCGACTGCGCTGGTAGGCGAAGGCGCTGCCTATCACGAGCAGGGCGCCGATCGTGGCCTGGAGAGCGCCGGTGGTCTCCGGCACGAGCGACAGCGTGGTGGCGCCGGGGCCGATCCTCGTCCACTCGCGCAGCAGGTTGTGCGTGATCTCGAGTACCGCGAACGTCGCGATCCCGGCAGCGAGCCCCGACAGGCGCATCAGCGGCATCCCGACGGCCAGCGCCAACACGCCGCCGGCGGCGGCGGCCAGGACGAGTGAGGTCACGTTCCCCACGGTGTGGTCGCGGAGGAGCGGAAACAGGTCAGGCAGCACCCCCGTCTTCGACTCGAGCGGCACCGTGAGAACCCCCGCCGCGAACGCGCCCACCGCGACGAAGCTGATCTGCCCGAACGAGAGCACGCCGGAGTTGCCGACGAAGACGTAGATCGAGACGACGATCGCGACGGCGACGAGCGCGTTGAGGAAGTGGATCTCGTTCGCGGACGACACGAACGTCGTCGCGACGCCCACGAGCGCGACGAGCGCAGCCGGCACAGCCAGTTGCGGCCACACCCTCACACGCGATCCACCACGGTCGCGTGCCGGCCGGCGAAGAGCCCTGCGGGCCGGAGGAGCAGCACGAGGATGACCAAAGCGAACACGGCGGAGGGCAGGAAGACCGTCTTGTCCGTCGGCAGAGCGCCGTTGATGATCCCGGTCGCGAAGCCGATCGAGAAGCCGCCGAGCGTCGCCGTCCACAGTCGGTCGATCCCGCCGACGACGACGCCCACGAGGACGACGATCGTCTCCTTGAGGGCGAAGTCCGGCGTGACGAGCGGGAACTGCACCGTCAGGATCACCGCGACCGCGGCGGCGAGGACGCCCGAGAGGAGCACCGCGAAGCCGATGACGCGGTTCGCACGCACGCCGAGCAGTCGCGCCGTGCGGAAGTCGGCAGCCGCGGCGCGCATGTGGAGCCCGATTCTCGTCCGCGTGAGGAGGAGGGCGAGCAGGCCGAGCGCGGCGACTGCGACGACGATGGCCACGATCGTCACCTTGCGGACGTCCACGCCGGCGACGGTCACCGCCCGGTTCAGCGGTGCGACCGAGGACGCCGGCTCGCCGATGGTGCCGTCGCGCAGATCGACGATCAGCGCAATCGACTGCAGCAGGAACGCGACGGCGAACGTCGTGACGAGCATCACCGCCGGCGACTGCGTGCGCAGGGGGCGAAACACCGCCCGCTCCATCGCGAGCGACAGGAGGACGACGACGACGAAGCACGCGGTCACGCTCGCCGCCACAGGCCAGGTCGATGTGAAGGCGAGCGTGTAGGCGCCGGCCATCACGAGCTGCCCGTAGGCGAAGTTGACGAGCCGCAGGACGCCGAACACGAGTCCGATGCCGACGGCCATGAGCGCAAAGACCGCGCCGAGGCCGACCGCGTCGACCACGGTCTGCGCATCGATCACGCCCAGGAGGCTCATGCGAGGTAGGCGGCGATCAGCTTCGCGGTGTCGGGGGCATCGGCG
This sequence comes from uncultured Gaiellaceae bacterium, assembly GCA_963791905.1. Lineage (GTDB taxonomy): Bacteria > Actinomycetota > Thermoleophilia > Gaiellales > Gaiellaceae > Gaiellasilicea. Next base: position 45,712 of record CAWBTX010000007.1, on the reverse strand, counting down.
GGACCAAGCGTCTCGCGAAGCTCGCCGTTCGCGAGCACGTAGGTCCGGTCGGCGAGGGCCACGGTGCGCTGGGCGCGCTGCTCGACGAGCAGCACGGTCACGCCGCGATCACGAATCGCCGCGAGGGCTTCGAACACGATGTCGACCACAGTGGGCGCGAGGCCGAGCGACGGCTCGTCGAGAAGTAGCAGCTCGGGGCCGGCGACGAGCGCGCGGCCGATCGCAAGCTGCTGCTGCTGGCCGCCCGACAGCGCTCCGGCCTGCCGAGCGCGCATCTCGTGGAGAACCGGGAACAGCGTGTAGACCTCCTCGAGCGCGGCCGTCTCGCCGTTGCCTGTACGGGCCGCAAGGCCCAGCCGCAGATTCTCCTCCACCGTGAACTCGCCGAAGATCCTGCGGCCCTCGGGCACAAGGGCGACGCCGGAGCGCGCGATGTCCTCCGGCCGGCGTCCGACGAGCGAGGTGCCCTTGAGTCGGATTGCGCCGGTTCGCGTCGGCAGCAGGCCCATGATCGCGTGCAGGGTCGTCGACTTGCCGGCCCCGTTCGGGCCGATGAGACCGACGATCTCCCCGGCGGCGACTTCGAGCGTGAGGCCGCGCACCGCGGGAACCGAGCCGTAACGCACCTCCAGATCATCGAGCGCCAGCATCACCGCCCCGCTCATTCGGCCTCCTCGTGCACGGCGCTCTCGCCCAGGTACGCAGCGGCGACGTCGAGGTTCGCCCTGATCTCCTGTGGCGCGCCCTCTGCCAGCGTGCGGCCCTGGTCGAGCACGTGGATCCGGTCGCAGACGGCCATCACGAGCGACATGTTGTGGTCGATCAGGAGCACGCCCGCGTCGTGCTCGTCACGCACCGACCTGATCACGTCGGCGAAGTCCGGCACCTCGGCCTCGGGCAGGCCCGCGGCCGGCTCGTCGAGGAGAACGAAGCGGGGCTCGGTCGCGAGGGCCCGCGCCACTCCGAGCCGCCGCTCGTCACCGTGGGAGAGCGTGCCGGCCGGCGACTCGCCGCGCCTGGACAGCCCGACCAGCTCGAGCAGCTCGTCCGCCCGCCGCCGCGCCGCCGCTGCCCGCGCGCCGATCCCGAGCGCGGCGACCTCGACGTTCTCCCGCACGCTGAGGTCGCGGAAGGAGCGGCTGTGCTGGAAGGTTCTCGCGAGGCCGGAGCGCCCGCGCCGGTGCGCGCTCCAGCCGGTGATGTCGCGGTCCTCGAGCTCGATCGTCCCGCCGGTCGGCGTGTCGAAACCGCTCATGAGATTTACGAGCGTCGACTTGCCGGCGCCGTTCGGCCCGATCAGGCCGACGACTTCGTGCCGGTGCACGGCAAGCGTGACCTCACGGAGCGCCCGAATGCCGGCGAACGAACGGGAGACGGAGGAGGCCCGGAGCGATCCTCCGGGCCTCCTCGGGGAGTCGATCTCGACCGCCGCGGCCAACCTAGATCTTCGGGATGACCTTGGCCCGAACCGTGCCGACCAGCTTCGCGCCGCTGTTCTGGATCCTGAGCACGCGGTACTGCCGTCCGAAGACGCTGTGCAGGTTCCTCGAGAAGCTGACGTTCCCACCCAGCGCGGGGACCTTCGTGAAGTGCTCGAGCTCCCTCGCCAGCGCGGCGCCACCCGTCGAGCCACCGGCCCGGCGGATCGCCTCCGCGATGCCGTCGATCGCCGCTGCGCCGGTCACGAACCCGCCGGTGCCCGGTGCCGCGCCGGCCTGCTTGAGCGAGCTGATCATGTTCTTGACCGCCCTGCTCGGATCGTCGCCGAAGATCGACGCGTACGTGACGAGGTAGTACTCGTCGATGTCCTGGCCCTTCGGCAGCCAGTAGGTGCCGTCGCCGGCCCACGAGTTCAGGATCGGCGTCGTGTTGCCGAGCGAGCGCAGGCCGCCGACGAGCGCCGGCAGCTCGCCGAACGCCGTCGACGTGACGACAACGTCGGCGTCGACGTTGTTCAGCCGGCTCACCGCCGCGTTGACGTTGTTCGCGCCGGTCGCATAGCTCTCGCGGGCGACGACGCGGCCGCCGAGCTGGGTGAAGCGCTTCTCGAAGGCCGTGACGACGTTCTTGAAGTAGACGAGCAGCGTGTTCGTCGCCAAGGCCGACGTTCGCCAGCCCTTGCGCCACGCGTACTCGGCCATCGCGGAGCCCTCGTCCTGCGCGACGTTCCCGAAGCTGAACGCCAGCCGACCCTTGGCCGCGCCGAAGCGCTTCGGGCCCATCTGATCCGTGCCGATGCACGGGGCGACCGCGAGCTTGCCGCGGTTGATCGCCTCCTGCACCACCGGCGTCGCGAAATCCACGTCGCAGGTGACGAACATGATCTGCGCGCCGGCGCCGAGCAGGCTGCGAGCACACGCCTTGGCCTTTGCCGGGTTGTTGTTGTTCGTCTGGCAGGTCTTGATTTGGATCTGCCGGCCGTCAACGCCGCCCTTCGCGTTGATCGACTTCACCTGGATCTGCGCCGCTGCCAGTGCCGGCCCGTCGAACGGGGCCATGTTGCCGCTGTTGTCGTAGGCCCAGCCGATCACGATCGGCCCGCCCTGGTCGGTCGCCGAGCCGCCGACGCCCGTGCCGACCGCCGCCACCACCAGCGCGCCGATCGCGAGGAGCACGCCGAGTGCGCGCCACCGCCTTCCTGCCGTCATTCCTGCCTCCCTTCGGATTGCCCGGTCGCTTCGTGCCATGAAGCCTCCTTCGCCTTGATCAGTCGGTAGAGGGCTGTGTGCAGGGGTACGGGAACGCCGAGACGCTCGGATTCGTCCAGGAGCGCGCCCGTGATCAGGTCGATCTCGGTGGGTCGCCGCGCGTCGACATCCTCAAGCATCGAGGGAGAGTGGGCGCTGCCGCGCCGCGTCGCGAGCACGTTCATCTCCCAGGGATCCTCGTGCAGCTCGATCCCCGCTGCGGCCGCAACCGCCTTGCCCTCGTTCATCAGCGCACGGACAAGGTGCCCGAGATCCCCGCGCTCCTTCTCCGCCGCGAAATGCCAGTCGTGCCGGAGCCCCGTCAGCGCGGCGACGGCGTTCACCGTCGCGTTGAAGATCAGCTTCGACCACTGAGCCGGCCGCAGGTCCGGGAAGGCACGGGCCTTCAGGCCCGAGCGCTCGATCAGCTCCACGAGCTCGCGAACGCGGTCGTACGGCGTGCCGTTGTACGGGCCGAGCCAGGTCTCCGTGTCGAGGATGTACTCGACGTGCGTGTCGTCGTGCCGCGTCCCGCTCATGAACGTCACACCCGAGACGATCGGCCAGTCGCCGTGGCGCCGGATCACGTTCTCCGCGCCGAGGCCGTTCTGGACTGTGACGATCGTCGCCTCCGGGAAGCGGCCCTCGAGCGCCGCGGCGGCCGACTCCAGCCCCGGCCCTTTCGTCGCGACGATCCCGACGTCGAAGGCCGGCACGTCGGCAGGGTCGTCGGTGGCGTGGACGGTGCCGTGAAACTCGGTCCGGCCGCTCACAGTCAGGCCCTGCTCCTCGAGCGCGCGCGCATGCTCGGCCCGCCGGGTGAGCACCCAGACCTCCGAGACGCGACTCAGGTGTGCGGCGAAGAGGCTGCCGATCACTCCCCCGCCGACCACGCAGACTCGCTCGATCACGTGTGGACGCCGGCCTCCTCGCGCTCGGAAACGCGGAAGTGCGGCACCACCGTGTGGGCGAAGAGCTCCTGCGCCTTGATGGACTTCCAGTGCTCCGCGCCGCCCGCGTTGACGGTGATCGACACCTCGGTGAGGCCCTCGCAGACCTCCTGCACGGCCTCGATTCGCTCGATCACGTCCTCGGGGGTGCCGACCCAGACGATGTCGCCGTCGATCATCTCGTCGTACGGCGTGTCGGCGAGCTTCTCGAGGATGCCGGCGGCGTAGAAGCCGTAGCCGGACGCGAGCAGCTCGTCCGTCGGCGGCGGCTCGTACTCGGTCAGCGGCGAGGCGTTGCCGCGCAGGAAGCCGATCATCCAGTCCTTGGCCTCGCGCCGCGCGACCTCGCGGTCCTCGTCGATGTAGCAGGCGTGGATCCAGACGATGTCGGGCTCATTGCCGTGCTCGGCGCACTTGGCGCGGTAGAGGTCGAGCTGGTCCTTCAGGGCGGCGTATGGAAGGAGCGGCGGCACCACCACGGCCCACCCGCGCTCGGCGGCGAGCTCGTAGGTGCGGTCGGAGGTGCCGCCGACGAAGACCCGGAACTTCCTGTCCGGGCGGGGGACGATGCCTGAATCGTCGATCTGGAAGTGCTTGCCGTCGAAGGAGAACCGTTCGTTCTCGAGCGCGGTGAAGAGGAGCTCGACGGACTCCTCGTACCGCTCCCGCGACTCCGGCGTCAGCGCGAGCCCGGCCTTAGGGGGCATCCAGCCGTGCCCGCGGCCGACGCCGAACTCATAGCGGCCGCCGAGGAGAATGTCGGCCACCGCTATCTGCGATGCCAGTACCGGGGGGTTGTGGTACGGCATCGAGTGAAGCAGCGTGCGGAAGACGATGTTCCGCGTCCGCTGCGCCGCCGCCGCAAAGAGAGCGAGCGGGCTGGCGGAGATCGAGAACTTGGGGAAGAAGAAGTGCTCGATCACCGCGTAGGCGTCGTAACCGAGCCGATCTGCGTTCACGATCTGCTCGAGGACCTCGCCGTACAACTGGGCCGGCGACTTCCCCGGCCAGCTTTGGATCTCCGAGTAGAGGCTGAACTTCATCGTTCACGCTCCTTCACGGCTCGGTCGGATGCCTACGGCGAGTATCCCGCTTTCGTGACATGTCAGTCAATGGCCCGCATCGACGAGGATGCGGAACTCCGCGTCGCTCACCAGTCGGCGCTTCTTCGCGCCCAGCTCCTTGACGGCAGCGAGGAGATCGGGGAAGCGCTCCTCGGGAACGTCCAGGCCGAGCTCTTCGGCTTTCAGCCGGATCGAGTCGAGGCCGCTTTTCTTGCCCAGCACGATCGACCGATCGGCCCCGACGAGGTCGGACGCGTACGGCTCGATCGAAGGCGGATCGTGGAACTGGCTCGCGACGGCGCCGCTCTCCCGCGTGAAGAGGTTCTGACCCGTGAGCGGCTTCCAGGGCTCGAGCGAGTAGCCGGAGCGCTTCTGCACGAGCGCGGCGAGCTCCCGCGCCTTCGTCAGGTCGAGGCGTGTCGAGATCCCGTAGAGCGCCTCGAGCGCGAGCGCCACCTCGAGCAGATTCGCGTTGCCGGCCCGTTCGCCCATGCCGTTCACGGTGCCGTGGATCCAGGTCGCCCCGGCCTGGACGGCCGCTGCGGCGGCCGCGGTCGCGAGGCCGAAGTCGTTGTGGCCGTGCCAGTGCACGGGCACGTCGAGCCACTCGGCGGTCTGTCCCACGAGGTACGCCGCCGCCTCCGGGGTGGCGACGCCGATCGTGTCCACGGCGACGACCTCGCTCGCGCCTGCCTCGACGGCGGTCGAGTACGCCTGCCGGTAGAAGTCGAGGTCGGCGCGCGTCGAGTCGACCCCGAAGAAGGCGACCGTGATGCCGTTGCCCACGGCGAACGAGACGGCGCCCGCGATCCGCTCGAGCATCTTCTCGCGGGAGACGCCGAGCGCCTCGAGCTTGAGGTCGGAGATCGGGCTCTCGATTACCGCGGCCCGCACGCCGAGCTCGACGAGCGCCTCGACGTCGGCGGGGACGGCACGCGAGAAGCCCCAGACCTCGGCGCGGAGACCGGCGTCGGCGATCAACCGGATCGCCTCGGCGTCCTCTGCCGAGACCCGCGGGAAGCCGGCCTCGATCCGGTCCACCCCCGCGTCGTCGAGCGCGCGGGCGATCTCGAGCTTGTCCTTCGGCCCGAGCACGACGCCGACGGTCTGCTCGCCGTCCCGGAGTGTCGTGTCGTACAGGCCGATGGGGCCGGCCGGCTGCGGTTCGAGCGCGCGCCGGTTCAGGTCGCCGGTCCAGATCTTCTCGCGGTCGATCATGCGCACCTCACGATCCCGTCGGGGAACGGACACAGTCTCTCTGCGCCGTTCTCGGTGATGAGAAAGTTGTCCTCGAGCCTCAGGCCGCCCCCCTCCGGCCAGTACACGCCCGGCTCGATCGCGAGCACCATCCCACGCTCGATCGTGCCGCCGCCTGCCTGGTGGGCGTACGGAGGCTCGTGCGCGCGGGCGCCGACGCCGTGGCAGACAGGGTGGCTCGGCTGGCCGGGGTAGCCGATCCTGGCGAGGCCGTCGCGGACGTTGCGGTCGAGCTCGGCGAGGCTGTCGCCCGCTTTCATTTCTACAGTGATGGAGGTGTACACCTCCATCAGGTGCTCCTCGAGCTCGCGGTAGCGCTCGGTGAGCTCGCCGGGGACCAGGTTCTTCGTGTGGTCGCACCAGTAGCCGTCGGCGCAGACCCAGATCTCGAAGAGTGTCGGCTCGTGCTCGGCAATCGGGCGGCTGCCGGTCGCCGTGAAGGTGCGGATCCCCTGGCCTGACCAGACGAGCGAGAACCCGAGCGCGAGCTCGACCCTGTCTTCGTAGCCGGTCCCATGGTCGTGCACCCAGCCGTTCCACATCGCCCCGACCTCGCTCTCACGCATTCCCGGTCGCAGCCGCTCGCGGACGTGCTCCATCGCCCCGGCCGCGATCTCGTTGGCGAGCCGCATCCGCTCGACCTCCTGCTTGGTCTTGAGCGCTCGCGCAGCGGCGAGGAGCGGCGTCGCGTCGGCAGCGTCCGGAAACGCGTCGAACCACGCCTTGGGATAGGTCGTCGGCTCGCCGACCATCCGGTCGGCCGCCTGTGTGCCGAGGCTGAGCTCGATCCCGACCCGGTCGTACTGCGACGCGACCTGACGGGCGAGGTCGAGCGCACGGAGTCCCGGCGGCCGCGGATCGCTCTCGTCGTAGCCGAGGAAGAAGCGAACGTCGCGCGTCCAGCTCATTCGCTCCGCATCCGCCTCCGACGCCTCGAGGCAGATCAGCACCGGGTCGCCCTCGCGCGGGAAGACGACGGCGTCGTACCCCTTCATGCCCCAGAAGTTGGTCAGGTAGAGGACGTTGTCGGGCGCGCGGACGACGAGCGCGTCGAGATGCTGGTCGGCCATTGCCGCACGCACCCGGTCGAGCTTCGCGTCGTCCCGCGGCCAGCTCGTGGTCACAGCTTCGCCCCGACGTGGACGAGATGGCCGTTCGGATCGACGAAGGAGCACATCCGCTCGCCCCACGGCTGGTCGGTCGGGGGCAGCAGCTCGGTCGCTCCTGCGTCGCGGAGCTGCACCGCCGCGGCGTCGACGTCGTCTGTATAGATCCAGAGCGCGAACGCGCGCTCTTCGCCGGCCGAGCGGCGCCCGAGCGCGATCCCGGCAGGCTCGAGCGCAAGGTACGCGAACTCGACTCCCGCTTCGTCCTCGTTGCGGTAGGTCTCCTCGAAGCCGAAGACGGAGCAATAGAAACGACTCGCGGCGTCGACGTCGTCGACGAGCAGAATCGGGAACGGCTCGCGGAACACGGTCACAGCGCCTCCCAGACGACCCTGCCCTCGTGCAGTGCGACGCGCCCGATCCCGCCGCCCGGATAGTGGCCGCAGATGACGACAACGTCCTCCTCGACCAGTCGCGGCACGAGTTGCCGCCGGGTGGCGGCGGACTCCACCGCGTCGAGATCCGAGATGTAGGCGGCGTCCGGCCGGTCGAGGAGCATCGGGTGCACCGCAGCGTCTGCGATCAGCAGCGCGCGCGCTCCCTTCGACTCCACGCGCACGCCCATGTGCCCGGGATAGTGGCCGGGCAGCGCAAACGCGGTTACGCCGTCGGCGAGCTCGGTCTCCTCCGTCTCCACCACGTCGAACTCGAGCGGACGGATACAGCGATCGATGTGCGGGCGATCCGACTCGAGCGCGAAGGCGACCGCGTCGCGGTGGGCGACGAACCGGGCGCGTGGGAAGACGGGCCGCGCGTCGCGGTCGGTGTTCCAGCCGACGTGGTCGACGTGCAGGTGGGTCAGGAAGACCGCGTCGACGTCCTCCGGCGCCGTGCCGGCCTCCGCGAGCGCCGGCAGCAGGCCCTCCTCCCACTTCGCCTTCCAGCCCCACAGGCCGGCCGGACCGACGCCGGTGTCGATCAGGATCGTCCGGCCTCCGGACCGAAGGAGGTAACACGTGCACGGCAAGCGCAACTGGGAGCCGGCGAACAGGTCTGGGTAGAGCTCGCGGTACGGCTCCCAGTCGTCGTGGCCGGGAAAGAGCTCCGCGAGCTCGCCGAGCTTGCCGACCGCGTCGACGAGCGGGACGAGCTCGATGCTCCCGATCACCACCGCACGCGCGCCGGCGGCGGTTCCCCGTGCGCCTCCTCCCACCCGATCACCGGGTTCCGCAGCACGCCGATCCGCTCGATCTCGGCCTCGATGACGTCGCCCGGACGCAGGTAGAGCGAGGCCGCGTCCTCCGAGAACCCGGCCACGCCCGACACCGTGCCCGTCGAGAGGACGTCGCCGGCGGAGTATCCGAGGGCCGAGTAGTGCGAGAGGATCTCCGGGATCGTCACGCTCATGCGGCTCGAGTGCGACGTCTGGCGCGACTCGCCGTTCACGCGCAGCTCCATCGCCAGGTCGTGCGGGTCGGGAATCTCGTCCGGGGTCACGATCCACGGACCGAGCGGGCAGAAGGTGTCGATCGCCTTGCAGAAGCTGAACACGCCCGAGCGCATCTCGCGCCGCTGGATATCGCGCGCGGTGATGTCGTTGAAGATGACGTAGCCGCCGATGTAGTCCGACGCCTCCTCGGGCGGGAACCACTTGCCCGCGCGTCGCAGCACCACGGCGAGCTCGAGCTCGTAGTCGAGCTCCTCGGTCAGGTGCTCCGGGTAGACGACTGGCTCGTCGGGGCCGACGATCGCGTCGACGTTCTGGAAGAAGACGATCCACGGCGCGATCTCGTGCGACCAGCCGACGGTCTTCGACTCCTCCTCGTGCTCGCGGAAGTTCCCAGCGGTGTGGAAGAACTTCTTCGGCACGATCGGCGCGCGCAGACGCGCCTCCGCCAGCGGCACGCGCTCACCAGTCTCGTCAGCGCCGCCGCGATCGAACCATTCGCGCATCGTCGGCACGTCGAGCCGCACGATCTCCTCGCCGTCGATGCGGCCGACCTTGCCGTCGTCGTAGGTGACGAGCCTCATGCCGCGACTCCACACACCTTCCGGGCGGCCCGCGCATAGACCTCGGCGATGTTGACCAGTCCGTCGAGCTCGAGATTCTCGCCGTGCTCGGGGTCGGGGAGCCCCGAGGAGGTGCCGTAGTTGACCGTCGCGATCCCATAGCGCGAGAGCACGGACGCGTCGGAGAACCAGCGCGTGACGTCTCGCTCGGGCACAGCGCCGAAGACCTCCTCGTGCGCGCCCTCGAGCGCCGCCACGAGCGGATGCGAGTCGTCGATCTCGGCGCCCGGGCGCGGTCACGTAGACCTCGGCCTCGACGCCGTCCAGCCCACGCGCGAACTCGAGCGCCCTCCGCCGCGCCACAGCCATCTCGACGTCAGGCGGCACCCGCAGGTCGAGGAAGAGATCGGTCCGGTGCGGCGTCCGCGAGACGCGCCAGCCGAAGCCGCCCTGGATCGCGCCGACGTTCGCCACCCCGCGGACGTCGCCGTAGCTCATCTCCTCCTCCCACTCCGGGAGCCAGGCGAGCACGCGCTCGAGCACCCCGCGCATGCGCACGATCGAGTTCTCCTCGAGTCGCCCGGACGAGAAGGCCGTGTGGATGAACGGGCCGGACGTCGAGAGCCGAAGCCAGAGCGTGCCGAAGTGCGCGAGCACGAGCTTGTGCTCGGTCGGCTCGCCGAGAATGCACATGTCCGCCGCGCCACCGTGCCCGACGAGATGACGCGAACCGGCGGCGTAGCCGCGATATTCGGCTCCCTGCGCGTCGCCCTGCTGCGTCTTCTCGATCTCGCCCGCGACCGCCGCGATCATCACGTCGCCCTTCAGCGCCGCGTCGCCGAGCGCCCGCAGCGCCGCGAGATAGGCGACGAGCGCCCCCTTCATGTTCGAGATCCCGAGGCCGTAGATCCGTCCCTCCCGCTCGAACCCCTCGGGCTGGAAGCCGGGGATCCCGGCGAGCCACGGCTCGCGCCCCGAGTACGACGTGTCCATGTGGCCGTTGAACATCAGCGTCGGGCCGCCGCCCGTGCCGGCGCGCGTCGCGAGCACGTTTGCGCGCCCGTCCTCCACCTGCTGCCACTGCACCGCGAGCCCGAGCTCTTCGCAGCGCTCCGCGTACCAGACCGCCATCGCCTCCTCCGAGCCGGTGAAGCTCGGGATCGACGACCGCGGCGAGCGCGTCGGCGACGAGGCGCTCGCGATCGATCACGGCTTACGCCCCGAGCCGAGCTTGACCGACACCGACACCTCGAAGCCGTCGCCCGCGGCATGGTCGTCGAGCAATTCGTCGAAGCGGGCTCGGATTGCACGCTGCACGTCGTCGCTCTGAGCGTGCACGACCGCGCGCATGCGGACGGCCCCGGCAATGAGACCGTTCCAGAGCTCGTCCGCGCTTCTCGACCGCCAGCGGGAACTCGACCGTCCGCATCACCGGATCGGCCAAGCCCGCACCGGTGAGCAGCTGGGTCGAGCTCGCCGTCGTCCGCGAACCGGAAGAACGGCGGTCCTTCGGGGACGGCGGCCGAGGGCGAGACGCCGACGTCGCCGATGGCGTCGACGAGCACGCCGAGCCAGCGTCCTCGCGCCGGCACGTCCCAGACCGTGAACGCGACGGCGCCGCCCGGCACGAGCACGCGCGCAGCCTCCGCCACGCCACGCTCGGGGTCGGCGAGATGAAGGAGAAGGAACGCCCCGGTGACTGCGTCGAAGGACTCGTCGTCGAAGGGAAGCGCCGTGACGTCGCCACGGACGAACTCGACTCCGGGCACGTGCTCGCGTGCGAAGTCGAGCATGACCTCGGACCGGTCGACGCCGACAGCCTCCGCTCCGCGTGCAACGGCACGCCCGGCGACGTAGCCGGGGCCGGTAGCCAGATCGAGGAGCCGCGTTCCGGTCCCGCTGCGACCGCGTCCAGCAGCGGGTCGGCGAGCCGTTGGGTGACGCGCCCGAGCAACATGTCGTACCCGGCGACGTCTTTCTCCGCCCAGCCGGCGGCCTCGAACGCGTCGAACGCGGCGGGGTCGTAGCTCACCGGTCGGGTCCTCCCATCCCTGGCAGCCCGTCGGCCCTCGCGGGCGGAGGGATCGTCGCGAGCCCCGCCTCCCGCCAGGCCCGGAAGCCGCCCACGAGGTCGGCGACGCGCTCTCGCCCGAGGTCGCGGAGCGAGGCGGCCGCAAGGCTCGAGGAGTAGCCCTCGTCGCAGACGAGGATCAGCTCGCGCGCACCGTCCGCGACGATCGAGTTCGCGAAGCCCGACTCACCGTCGATACGCCACTCGAGGACCGACCTGGGCACGTGGACCGAGCCTGGAATCACCCCGTCCCGCCCGCGCTCGTCGTGCGAGCGCAGGTCGACGATCACGCTGCCGTTCAACGCGTGCTCCTGTGCCTCCAACGGCCCGTAACGCGCGATCCGCGCGCGGGCGTTCGCGAGCATCCGATCAGTCGCGGAAATGCGGCAGCACCTTCTCGCCGAAGAGCCTGATCTGGCCGTGCCGGTCGTCGCCCCACAGCTCGAGCATGACATGGGTACAGCCTGCGTCGCGGTACTCCTCGATCGCCTCGATGCAGTCGGACGGCGTGCCCGCGATCGGCTTGCACTTGTCGAGGATCTCGTCAGTCACCTTCGCCTTCGCCGCCAGGCGACCACCCGCCTCCATTGCCTCCGCCACCGGGTCGGATCTCGTCCTGGTCGAGCCCGGCCAGGTCGAGCAGCGTGTCGGCGGAGCCGCGGATGTTCTGCACCTTGTTCGCGAGGTACATCCCGGCGATCTCGCGCGCGCCGTCGCGGCCGCGGTCGCGATCCTCGTCGATCGAGGCGACGACGGTGCAGCCGATGTCGATCTCCGCAGCGACGTTCTCGCGCGTGTAGCGCACGAACGCGGGCGTCGTGATCGACGGCGTCAGGCAGCCGTCGGCGATCTCGCCGGCGAGCGCCTGCATCTTCGGCGCCGTCGCCGCGACGTAGACCGGCGGCACGTCGCGCGGCGTGTGCGCCTCCGCCTGCAGGCCGGGCACGTCGGCCGACCAGGTCTCCCCGTCGTACGAGAACGGCGCTCCGCCGAGGACGCCGCGCACGATCGCGACCGCGTCGCGCATCGGCCCCAGCGTCTTCGAGGTCTGCGAGCGGATGTTGTTGAGGAAGATCTTCGACGTCCCGAAGCCGAGCAAGAACCGTCCCGGCCCGGCCGCCTCCTGGACGACCCGCGCGTCCATCGCCACCTGGACGGGGTGGCGCGTGAACGGCGAGATGATCCCCCAGCCGATCGTCAGCCGCTTCGTCTCGCGCGCCATCAGCGCCGACACGACGGTGGAGGAGCGCGCCTCCATGCCGTGCTTCCGCCACCACGGATAGGCCTCGGCGAGCCAGACCGTGTCCATCCCGGCCTCGTCCATCACGCGGGCCGACTCGAGCATCTCCTCGAGCGGCTCCATCGTCAGCTGCATGACGCCGATCCGGAAGGGGACGCTCACCCGCCGAACCCCGCCGGCTGCCGGTCATCCTCCGACAGTCCCGGCTGAGGCCCGTGCGGCCCGTACGTCCAGAAGGTGACGTTCACGTCGTGCGACGACGACGGGTCAGGCGCCGGCAGCAGCTCGCGCAGCCGCCGGACACGGGCGAGCGCCGTCTCCTCGTCGGCCGCAGCAACGCTGCAGTAGGCATGACCCGGGTAGACGCCGACGTGCACGACCTCCCCGTCGAGCCGGAAGAGAGCCTGCTCATGGCCCTCGGCCGAGACGCGCAGCTCGGGCTCCCCTATCGGAGCCAGCGACGTCCCGGAGGTCGCCCACGCCTCGGTCCGAACGATCGGCAGACCGGCTTCGAGCACGCGCTTCAGCAGCAGCGAGTGCGGTGCCTGTTCGAGGCGGAGCTCGTGCGAGAGATGAACGGAGTCGTGCGCCGGCACCCTACGCGGCGGCGCCCGGGCCGTCGTGCTCCGCCTTCGCCGCCTGGACCTGGCCCTCGAGCGCCTTCAGCACCTGCGAGACCTGCTGGTTCACGATCGGCTGCAGGATCCGCTGACCCATCGAGCCGACGGGCCCGGCGATCTTCACGTCGGCCGCCCACTTCATCTCGGTCGTCCCCGACGTGGGCTCGCTGAGATCGAACGAAGTCACCATGTTCATGATCGCGCCGACGCCCTCGCCCTTCGCCGCCAGCTCGGCGTGCTCGGGCTCGCGCTCCGCCATCTTCTCGAAGTTGATCTTCATGCGCAGCCCGCCGAGCCCGAGCGGGATCTTCACGTTCGCGGTCCAGTGCCTGTCGTCGTGGATGTCGAAGCTCTCGACGCCCGGCATCGTCTTCGCCATCCGCTCGGGGCTGTTGAGCACGAGCCAGACGGTGTCGCGCGGCGCGGCGAACGTGCGCTCGCCCTCGACCCTCACTGGGACACGACCTCGACGCGGCCCCGCGAGGCCTCCGGGTCCTGCAGGAGCTCCCAGACGCGGTGGTACGGGTTGAAGCTGTCGTACACGACCGGCTTCCCGCGCTCCTTGAGCGCGTCCTGGAGCGCGGCGCAGACGGCGTGGATACCGGCGCCGCCGCCCTCCCCCATGCCCTTCGTGCCGAGCGACGTGAAGGGGGACGGCGACTCGATGTAACCCAGCTTGAGCGGCGGCATGTCGAGCGCGTGCGGCACGTGGTAGTCGTAGAAGTTCGGCGTCAGCAGGTTGCCCTCGTCGTCGTAGGTGAACGACTCGTGGGTCGCCGCGCCGAGCGCGTGCGCGGTCGCGCCCATGACCTGCCCCTCGACGATCTGCGGGTGGATGCGGGTGCCGCAGTCGTCGACCGCGGCGTAGTCGACGACCTCGTAGACGCCGGTCTCGGGATCGACCTCGACGAGGGCGACATGCACCTGCGCCGCGTAGGTGAGCGTCAGGTTCCCGTACTTCTTCTCGACGTCGGGCACCTGAAAGTTCGGCCGGAAGACGAAGCGCGCGTTCAGAGTCACGTCGAGATCCTCGGGCAGGCCCGCGTTGTTGGCGTTGATGATCGCGCCGCAGGCCATCAGGGGCAGGGCCGCCTCCGGGTTGGCCTTCATGCGCACGTGCCCCTCGGCGAGCTCGAGGTCGTCGATGCCACAGCCGAGGATGACCGAGCCGAGCTTCTTGATCTCGCCGGCGAGCTGCTCGGCGGCGCCCTTGACGGCGCCGAGGCCCGTGACCGCGAACTGGCTCGCGTACGTGCCGGAGAACCCGGCGTGGGAGTTCCAGTAGCTGTCGTGGCCGGCCCGGACGTTCACGTCGTCGGGCGTGACGCCGATGATGTCGGCGACGATCATCGCGGCCGTCGTCTCGTGCCCCTGGCCCTGCGGCGCCGTTCCGAGCGTGACCACGACCTCCCCGAAGATGTCGAGCTTGACCGAGGCCACCTCGTTGTTGCCCGAGAACTGGAGCTCCGAGTTGATCAGCCGCGACTGGCCGAAGTTGTTGGTACCGGAGTCGAGCGTCGAGCCGATCCCGACGCCGAGCAGCTTGCCGCGCGACTCGGCGTCGCGCCGGCGTTCCTCGATGCCGTCGTGGCCGATCAGCTCGAGCGCGACGTCGAGCATCCGCGCGTAGTCGCCCGAGTCGTAGACGCAGCCGTTGGGAGTCGTGTACGGCATGTCCTCGGCGCGCACGTAGTTGCGCTTCCGCACCTCGACGGGGTCGAGCTCGAGCTCGTTCGCGACGATGTCCATCACCCGCTCGGTGAACCAGAGGTGCTGCATCCGCGAGTAGCCGCGGTTCGGCGAGGAGGGCGCCTTGTTCGTCAGCACCTGCGTGAACTCGACGCGGATGTTGCGCCAGCGGTAGCACCCCGGCGTCACCTGCGACCAGATGACACCGCCGAGCGGCTCGTAGCGGAGGAACGCACCGGCGTCGTCGAGCGCCTTCGTCCGGAAGCCGAGCATCGTGCCGTCCGACTTGACGGCCACCTCGGTGTCCTGGAACCAGCGCTCGTTCCCGTGCGACATCGTCAGGTGGAAGTCGGTGCGCCACTCGGTCCACTGAACGGGTCGGTTGAGCTTGCGGGCGAGCAGGCAGCAGGCGACGAGCTGCGGGTGCGTCGTGATCTTGTTGCCGAAGCCGCCGCCGATGTCCTGCGTGACGAACCGGAGCTTGTCGATCCCGCTCCGCATCGCGGGGCCCATCATGATCGCGGCGAAGCCCGGGAACTGGTTGTTCGTGTGGATCGTCCACTGGCCCGTGCCCCGGTTGAACTCGACGAGCGCGCCGTTCAGCTCGAGGGGGGTCGAGTTGAAGCGGTCGAAGTGGAGCTCGCTGATCTTCACGATCCGGTCCGCCTCGGCGAACGCGCCGTCGAGGTCGCCCCACTCGTAGACGCCTTCCCAGGCGAGGTTGCCGCCCGCCTCCTCGTGCAGCACCGGCGCGTCGGCCCCGAGCGCCTTCCGGGCGTCGACGAGCGCCGGCAGCGGCTCGTACTCGACCTCGACGAGCTCGGACGCGTCGCGCGCGAGCTCGCGCGTCTCGGCGACGACGATCGCCACCGGCTCGCCGACGTGCCGGACCTTGCCGACGGCGAGCGCGTAGTCCTTGACGTGCGCGCCCGGCGGCGAGGCGATCTGGAAGAAGGGATCGGTGAGCGCCGCGACCTCCTCGCCGATCAGCGTCCCGTAGACGCCGCCGAGCGCCTCCGCCTTGGAGACGTCGATCGAGACGATGTTCGCGTGCGCGTAGGGCGAGCGGACGAAGTGGGCGTAGCCCATGCCGTGCCGCTTGACGTCGTCGAGGAAGAGACCCTCGCCCTGGACGAGCCGCTTGTCCTCCTTGCGCGGGATGCTCTGGCCCGCCCAGCCGCGCTGCGGCGTCCCGGTCTCCTCGACGACGAGCGCCTCGGTCGGCGCGATCGTCTCACTCACGGCTCGCGACCTCCTGGCCAGACGCGGCGCGGACCGCATCAAAGATGTTCCAGTACCCGGTGCAGCGGCAGATGTTTCCCTGGAGACCGTGCCGGACCTCCTCCTCGCTCGGCTTCGGATTCGACCGCAGCAACGCGGTCGCGCTCATCAGCATCCCGGGCGTGCAGTAGCCGCACTGGAGCCCGTGGTGGTCGCTGAACGCCTGCTGCAGCGGGGTCAGCTCGCCGTCGGCGGAGAGCCCCTCGACCGTCTCGATCTTCGCGCCGTCCGCCTGGACGGCGAGCAGCATGCAGCTCTTCACGAGCGTGCCGTCGAGGATCACCGAGCAGGCGCCGCAATTGCCGGTGTCGCAGCCGATGTGGCTGCCGGTCAGGTCGAGGTCGTCGCGCAGGAAGTGGATGAGCAGCCGGCGTGCGTCGACGTCTCGCTCGTACGTGTCGCCGTTCACGTCGACGCTGATGCCGAAGGTCGTCGACGGCTCGCTCACCGACCGCGCTCCCGCGCCTGCTGGACCGCACGGACGGCGCACACCGCGGCGAGGTGCCGCCGGTAGTCCGCGGACGCGTGCACGTCTGACGGCGGCTCGAGCCCGGCGCCCTCGACGGCCGCCCGGACGCTCGCATCGTCGTCACCCGCCGGTTGGAGGAGTACCGGCACCGCGTCGACGCAGCCGAGCGCAACGCGCGGCGAGCCGCCCTCGAGCGTCGCGGCGGCGTTGGCGATGCAGGTGCCGTCGCGACCGAGCGTCACCGACGCGAAGCCGTCCGCCGCGTGCCCAGCCGCCGGCAGCGAGATCGACGTCAGCAGCTCGCCCACGTCGACCGCGGTCAGGTAGACGCCGAGGAAGAACTCGCCGGCCGGCACGATGCGCTTGCCGCCGGAGCCGAGGATCGTGAAGGTCGCGTCGAGCGCGGCCAGGAGCGGCGGCAGATGGTTCGTGGGGTCGTTCGAGCAGACGTTGCCGCCGATCGTGCCGCGGTTCCGCACCTGCACGTCGGCGATCTGCGCGGACACCTCGGCGAGGATCGGCCGCGAGACCTCCACCTCGGACGAGGTCAGGAGGTCTGTGTACGTCGCCATCGCGCCGATCTGGAGCGTGTCCCCGGAGACGGAGATCGTCCGCAAATCCTCGAGCCGGTTGAGGTCGACCAGCACGTCCGGAGACGCCGCGCGGGCCTTCATCACGTTGATGAGCGTCTGCCCGCCCGCCAGGGCGCGCGCGCCGTCGTGAGCTTCGAGCAGCCTCACCGCTTCTTCGACGGAGGACGGGCGCGCGTACTCGACCTCACGCAGCAGCATGCGGTGAATCTAACGCACAACTCGTGCTGACATGTCAACCAGGTTAGGGTCCGTCTGTGGCGGGCTACGACGCCGTCTTCGTCGGCAGCGGGATCAACTCCCTGGCAGGGGCCGCGCTGCTCGCGAAGGCCGGCTGGCGGTGCTGCGTGCTGGAGCGGAACGACTGGCTCGGCGGCGCGATCAAGACCGTCGACGGCCTCACCGCGCCGGGCTTCACGCACGAGGTCTTCAGCTCGTGGCACCCGCTCTGGACGGGGTCGCCGGCCTATGCCGAGCTGAAGCCGGATCTCGACCGGCTCGGGGTCGAGTACCTCAACACCGACCTGCCCACGGGCTCCGCGTTCCCGGACGGCTCGAGCGTCTTCCTCTCCACCGACGGCGCCGCGAACGCGGCCGAGCTGGGCGAGGCGTGGCAGCGGCAGTTCGACGAGTTCATGGGCAGCGCGGACATCGCGTTCGGCGTCCTCGGCACGGAGCTCTGGTCGGGCGCGGGCCTCGGGCTCGGACGCAAGGCCTACTCGCAGCTGGGCCGCCGCGGGCTGCTCGAGTTCAGCGGTCGCGCACTCACGACCGCGCGCGACTGGCTGACGCAGACATTCGACGACGAGCGGGCGCACGGCCTGCTTGCGCCGTGGGTGCTGCACACCGGCCTCGGCCCGGATCAGGCGATGTCCGGCTTCATGACCCAGGTGATCGCGTGCGCGCTCCAACTCGGCGGCATGCCGGTGCCGAAAGGCGGCGGCGCGCGGCTCGTCGACGGGCTTGCGGAGATCGTGCGCGAGGCAGGCGGCGAGCTCCGGACGGATGCGGCGGTCGAGCGCATCCTCGTCGCCGACGGCCGCGCGACCGGTGTCCGGCTCGCCGGCGGCGAGACCGTCGCCGCCGAACGGGCGGTGCTCGCCTGCGTGACGCCGACCCAGCTCTACGGCTCGCTCCTCGCCGAGGGCGAGACGCCTCCGCGCGTGCGCGAGGCCGCGCGGCGCTTCCGCTTCGGCCGCGGCGAGATGCAGATCCACGTCGCTATGAGCGAGCTGCCGCGCTGGCGCGGCGACGAGCGGCTCGCTCGGACGCCGATCGTGCACGTCACGCCCGGGCTCGACGGTGTCTCCCGCGCAGTCAACGAGGCAGAACGGGGCCTGCTGCCCGCCGAAGCGACCATCGTCTGCGGCCAGCCGCTCGCGGTCGATCCCTCGCGCGCGCCGGAGGGGGCCTGGATCGTCTGGATCCAGCTCCAGGAGCTGCCGCCGCGCCCGCGGGGCGACGCGGCCGGCGAGCTCGACACGTCGAACGGCTGGACGGAGGAGCTGCGCGAGTCCTACGCCGACCGGATCCTGGGACGGCTGGGCGGGCACATCGAGAACCTGGCCTCGGCAACGATCGGCCGCGCCGTCCTCTCGCCGGCGGACATGGAGGCCGCCAACCCGAACTGGGTCGGCGGCGACATCTACGGCGGCTCCTGCGCGCTCGACCAGAACCTCCTCTGGCGGCCGACGCCTGCGACGCCGGGACACGAGACGCCGGTGGAGGGGCTCTTCCACATCGGCGCGAGCACGCACCCCGGCCCGGGCCTCGGCGCCGGCTCGGGCTATCTCGTCGCGAAGCGGCTGACGAAGCCGGCGCTGCCGAAGCGCCTGTTCGAGCGGTTGTCCCGAACCGTTGCGTGAGAGCTTGTGTTGAAACAACACAATCTCCTCTCGCTGTCGGAGATCTCCACCGTCAGGGCCGGCTTCCGCGACGACCTCCGCGCCTACGCCGCCGCCGGCTTCGACGGCATCGGGGTTTGGGAGATGAAGCTCGGCGACGACGAGGCCGATCTCGAGTCGTTCCGCGCGAGCGGCCTGGTTGCGACGAATTGCGTCCCCCTCGTCCCCTCGATCCTGCCGAACGCGGTCATCGACGGCCCGACCGACGTCGAGGAGCGGGTCGCATCGATGTGCGGCAGCATGCACCGCCTCGCGCGGTTCGACCCCGAGTGCGTCCTCGTCCTGACCGGGCCCGTCGGCGGACTTAGTGTTGAAACAACACAATCTTCTTCGGCCCGGCGCGCGGTCGTCGAAGGCCTGAAGCGGATCGCAGACGCGGCGGACACCGCGGGCGTCCGGCTCGGCCTCGAGCCCATCCACGCATCGCAACGCGACGCGCTCACGATCGTCACCACGATCCCCGAGGCCCTCGAGCTCCTCGACGAGGCCGACCTGCCACAGGTCGGGCTCATGGTCGACCTCTGGCACCTCTGGGACACGCCTGACGTCGAGCGGCACTTGCGCGACAACATCGACCGCATCACCGGCGTCCATCTCTCCGACTGGTTCGCCGAGGAGCGACCCGACCGTGCGCTCCCCGGCCAGGGAATCTGCCGCCTGAAGGACCTCGTGGCCGTCCTCGCCGACGCAGGCTGGTCAGGCTCGTGGGACGTCGAGATCTTCGGCGACCCCGCGAACCCGGATTCGTTCTGGAGCCTGCCCGTCGACGAGGCCGCGCGGCTCGCCTACGGCGCCGTGACCGGCGTCGTCCCGTACGACCGGCGGTAGTAGAGGATCGGCACGCTCTCCGGGTCGGGCGGCCGTCCGCCCTCGACGAGGCCGATGAGGATGACGTGGTCGCCGGCCTCGAGCTCCTGCTCCGTCGAGCACTCCGCGTAGGCGAGCGCGTCGTGCGCGAGCAGCGGCATCCCGCCGATGCCGGGCTCCCATTGCACCGCGCCGAACTTGTCGTCCGCCTTCGAGGCGAACAGCGAGCAGAGCTCCTCGGCGCGATCGCTCATGAAGTTGACCACGAAGCGCTGCGAGTGCCGAAGCGCGTGCAGCGTGCGGCTGCCGACATCGACACAGACGAGGAGCAGCGGCGGCTCCGCCGAGACCGAGCAGACGGCGTTGGTGGTCAGCCCTTTCGGCTCGCCGTCCTCGCCGAGCGTCGTCACGATCGCGACGCCCGTCGGGAAGACGCTCATGATCGAGAAAAAGTCCTCCCGGCCCAGCGAAATCGGCATGACTGCTCTATACCATCCTCATTCGCATGCGCCGGGGTCGTCTCATGCTCGCACTTGCTCTCGCACTCGCGGTCGCCGCCGCGGTTGTCGTCGTGGTCGCCGTCGCCGGAGACTCCTCCGGCGCGGACACCGAGCTCCTGCCCGACCTCGACCAGGAGGCTCCCGGCGAGCTCAGCGGTCGGACGCTCGGCGGCCCGAGCGACCCGCGCTTCTATCTCGGATTCGACTCCGCGGCAAGGAACATCGGCGACGGACCGCTGATCATCTTCGGCCGCCGGCCCACCCGTCAGCAGCGCGAGATGAGCGTCGTTCAGCGCATCACGACGGATGGTGGACCGGTGCACACCGTGCCCGTGACCGCCAAGCTGCGATACGTCCGCTCGGCGGATCACGAGCACTGGCACATGCTCGACTTCATGCGGTACGAGCTGCGGCGTGCCGACGGCAAGGCTCGTCGCTCCCGACCGGAAGACCGGCTTCTGTCTCGGCGACCGCTACGAGGTCCAGCTGCAGCTGGGCCGCGCGGAGCCGGAGCCGACGTACACCGGGGAGTGCGGCAAGGGCCAGCGCGGGCTGCTCCGGCTCCTCGAGGGCATCTCCGTCGGCTACGGAGACGACTACGACGCGCATCTCGAAGGGCAGAGCTTCGACATCACCGGGCTCGACGCCGGCCGCTACCTGCTGGTGCACCGTGTGAACGCCGACCGGGTCCTGCGGGAGACCGACTACTCGAACAACGCGTCGTCGATGTCGTTCGAGCTCGGCTGGCCGAACGGGAAGAAGAGCTCGCCGAGCATCAGGGTGCTCCGCCGCTGCGACAACGCCGCGACCTGCTCCTAGCTCAGGGCCCTGTGATCGCCGACGACGGGACCCGCACGCTGTAGGTCGTCGCACAGCGGAGACCCGCGCCGCCGCGTAGCTGCTCCCAGAGGCCAGGGGCCGCGAGGAAGCGGTGGGAAGTCGTTCGGCGAATCGTCTCTCCCGGAGCGAGCTTCACGACGAACGGCGTTCCGCCCTTCGGGTACGCACGGCCGATGTTCCAGCCCGGCACGAGCCGGACCGCGGCGCGACGGCCGCCACGTGCGTTGCTGACCGTGAGCGTGCTCGTGAGGACGACGCTGCGATCCGGGAGGAGCCGGAAGGCACAGCCCTCGCCGACGTGAATTCGTGTCGTGCGTGCCGCAGCCGGCTCGATCACCGAGACCGCACACACGAAGGTGAGGGCCACCAGGACCCCGAGGAGCCGCCGCACGGCGGGAGAGTAACCCGGGCGCCGGACAGCGGCCGACGTGGGCGGCGGAGCCACCGTACTGTGGGGATCTCATGAGCCTTCTTCGGACAGGGATCGTCGTCCTCGTGCTTGCGGCGCTCGGTGGAGTCCTCGTCCTCATGGTGGACGACGCAGGTCGCGGAGGCGACTGGCCCGGGTGGGACGAAGGCTGGGCGCTCATTGCGTTCCCGCTCGGAATCCCGGTCACGGTTGCGGCCGCTCTCGGGTTGGGCGGAAGCGCAGTGCGGGCTACCACGCTCCGCCTCGTCGCGCTCGTCACCGGCGCAGTCTGGCTCTGGGGCGCGGTGGTATTCGTCGTCTGGCTCCTGGTCGGAGACTAGGTTCGGACGACAGCTGAGCAACGATCCGTCGCCGCGCGGCGGTTCCGCATGCCCGCTGGACCCTGAACTCCCCGGGTTGGACTCGAACCAACAACCCTTCGGTTAACAGCCGAATGCTCTGCCAATTGAGCTACCGGGGAACGGCGAAAAAGTTTAGCCGCCTCGAGCCGGCACCGACGGGGCGCCGGCTCGAGGCGGCGAAGCGCTACGGCCGGCTGGCCGCCGTCTGGGCCGTCGGCATCCGGACGGTGATCGTGCCCGGCTCGATCCGGACCGGCTTCTTCTTGTTCGTCTTGACGAGGACGATCACCTTCACCTTGATCGTGCGCAGTTCCGCGATGAGCGCGCGCACGTCTTTTGCAACCGCGATCGTCACAGTCGCCTTCTTGCCCTTCTTGACGGAGAACGTCTTCTGACCGAGCTTGATGGCCGGCTTCGTGGTCGTCTGGAGCAGGATGGTTCCCGCGCAGACGAGCTTCGACGCCTTGTTGCACGTCACCGTCATCTTGGCGAGTCCCTTCCTCATCACCACGATGCGCGGCCCGAGCACCATCTGCGGGAACACCTGCGGCCCAGCGTCTGGCGGCGGCTTGATCACGCCCGGGGGAAGCGTCGGCTGAACCGGCGGCGGCCCGGCGACGTCCGCCAGGTCGCTCGCCTCGATTGTCCCGATGCCGCTCCCCTTCGTGATGGTCGCGTTCACCGGGTTACCGAGACCGACAGCGAACGTCTCCGGCGGCTCGGGCAGAGGATCGTCGAACACGGTGACCGCCACGGTCTTCGTCTTCTCGCCCGGCGCGAACGTCAGCGTGCCGCTCCGGGGCAGGAAGTCGTCGCCTTCCCTGGCGGAGCCGCCGTTCGTGCCAAAGGCGACGGAGACGGTCCGAAGCGTCGTGCCGGCGAGCGTAACGGTGAAAGTAGCGCCGGCGCCCTCAGCCGCCTGCACGTCGTTGATCGAGAGCGACGGCGGCGCGTTTCGGTCGACGATCGTGCCCGACCCCTGGCCGCCTCCGCCCGCAAGGCCCGCGCCCGCGACGTCGGCGAGGTTGACGAGAACCGTCTCGTTCTCCTCGTTCACGTCGTCACCCAGGATGACGAGCTCGATCGTCTTCTCGGTCTCGCCCGGCCCGAAGGTGACGGAGCCCTGCTTCGCCTCGTAGTCACTGCCGGCGCTCGCCGTGCCGTTCGCCGTCCCGAAGTTCGCGCTGACCGTCCGCGCGCTGGCGGGCGACAGCGTGACCTTGAACGTCATCTTCGAGGTCGTGCCACCGGTGCCCTCGTTCGCCTCGGCGTTGCTGACCGCGAGGAGTGAGTTGTTGTCGTTGTCGTTGATCGTCCCGGTCGCGCTCGCGCCGGAGATGACCGCGTTCGCGGGGGCGGAGAGCGACACGATCAGCGTCTCGCCGGCCTCGTCGAGGGAGTCGGGATTCACGACGACGGTGAACGTCTTCTCGAGCTGATCGCCGGCGCTGTTCGGCGCCCAGGTGATCACCTGTGTCTTCACCTGGTAGTCCGCGGGAGCGGTCGCCGTCCCGTCCGACGTCGTCGCGGTGACCTGCACCTGCTGCGAGGTCGAGCCGCTGAGCCTCACCTTGAAGTCAAGGTTGGCAAAGTTGCCCGAGCCGGTGCCCTCGGTGACCGTCGCGCCCGTGATCGCGAGCGACCTCGGCGCGTCGTCATTCTCGATGATCGCCGTGCCGCGACGATCGCCCCCGAACTGCGCGAGAGTGACGCTCGTCAGGTCGACGTGGAAGTCCTCGTTCCCTTCGGCAGCGGCGTCGCCGTTGACCTTGATCGTGATCGTGCCCTTCGACTGGCCAACCGGGATGGTCAGCGTGCCGCTCTGCGCGACGTAGTCCGAGCCCGCCGATGCCGACCCGTCCGCGGTCGCGAACCCAATGTTGACCGCGGCCAGCGCGTTCCCCGAGAGGGTCACCTCGAAGTTGGCGTCGACCTGACCGTCGTTGCCCTCAGTGACGGTCGGATCGCTGATCGCCGTCACCGTCGGAACGGCGTCGTCGTCCGTGATCGTCCCGATGCCGCGGAAGTCACTGCTGACGACCGCCGGTCCGGTGATGCCGACGAGGTCGACGAAGAACACCTCGACGCGAGGCGTCCCGGTTCCCTCGGGGATGTTGTCGCCGTTGACCACGATGCTGAACGTCGTGGTCGTGCCGCCCGTGCGAGATCGTCAGCGCCGTCGCGTTCGTGACCCCGATGAAGTCGCTCCCGGCCGCCGCCGAGTTGTTCACGGTCGAGTAGCGGATCGTCACCGGCGCCGCGCCGCCGACGACAGCGTCACCGTGAAGGTGGCGTTGACGGTGTTCGGGCGTATTCCCCTCCGTCACGGTGACGTCGTTGATCGACGCCGACGGCGCCGTGTCGTCGTCGGTGATCGTCGCCGGTCCCGCGCCAGTCGCTGCTGATCGTCGCCGGCCCGCTGACGCTCGCCTGCAGATCGACGAAGAAGTTCTCGGCAGCCGAGCCCTCCGGCACCGTGTCGCTCGTTGACCGTGATCGTGATGTTGCCGCTCGACTGCGCCCGCCGGAATCATCAGCGCTCTGACCGGTCGCGGCGGTCGAAGTCGCTGCCGGCGCCGTCGCCGAACCGTTCACTCGTCGTCCAGCGTGATCGTCACGGGCGCCGGCGCCGCGGAAGACAGTGTCACCGGGAAGCTCGCGTTGACCGTGCCCGTGTTCCCCTCGGTCACCGTGACGTCGCCGATCGAGACCGTCGGCGCCGTGTCGTCGTCGGTGATCGTCGCCGTCCCACGCCGGTCCGCCTGCAGCGTCGCACCCGACGCCGTCTGCAGATCAACATGGAAGTTCTCCGCCGACTCCGGCAGCACGTCCTCGTTGACCCCGACCTGGATGTGCCGCTCGACTGCCCGGCCGGAATCACCAGCGCTGGCCGGTCGCCGCGTCGTAGTCGCTGCCCGCGCTGTCGCCGAACCATCGGTCGTCGTCCACGTGATCGTCACGTCGCCGGAGCCGCACTCGACAGCGTCACCGGGAAGCTCACGTTCACGTCGTCCTCGGTCACCGCCGCGGATCCCCGATCGTCACCGTCGGCGCCGTGTCGTCGTCGGTGATCGTCGCCGTCCACGCCGGTCCGCCTGCAGCGTCGCACCCGACGCCGTCTGCAGATCAACTGGAAGTTCTCCGCCGACTCCGGCAGCACGTCCTCGTTCACCCCACCTGGATCGTGCCGCCCGTGCACCGGTCGCGATACCAGCGTGCCGCTCGCAGCGTCGTAGTCGCCCGGCTGCCGCCGACCCATCAGTCGTCGTCCACGTGATCGTCAGGCGCCGGCGCGGCGCTCGACAGCGTCACCGGGAAGCTCGCGTTCACGTCGCCTCCGTCACCGCCGCCGGATCACCGATCGTCACCGTCGGCGCCGAATCGTCATCCGTGATCGTGCCAGTCCCTGCGTGTCTGCCGATCGTCACGTTCGTGCCGCTGTTGAGGTTGACCCGTGAAGGTTCTCGTTCGCCTCGGAGACGTCGTGTCGCCGTTGACCGCGATCGAGATCGTGCCGCTCGTCGCGCCCGGGTTGATCGTGAGGTTCTGGTTGATCTCCGCGGTGTAGTCGCTCGGCTGCCGCCGCCGTGCCGTCGAACCGTCGAGTAGTTGATCGTGATCGGCTTCCCGCTCGGCGCCGGAGAGGCTGACGATGAAGTCGGCATCGACGGCGCCCATTCCCTCAGCGACGGTCGCGTCGCCGATCGTCGCGCGGTCGGCTGGGCGTCGTTGTCCGTGATCGTGCCGGTAGCCGTGGCGTCGGCGATCGATGCGCGCACCGCTTCGGGACAGGGTGACCGTGAAGTTCTCGTCGAACTCGTCGATCGAGTCGTTCGCGATCGGGACCTCGACAGTCGACCGAGCCGCCCTCCGGGACCGTCCGTCGGTGCCGCTCGAGGCTCGTGTAGTCCTGCGCCGGCGGAGCAGCCGTGCCGTTGCTCGTCGCCCAGTGCGACGCTCGGCGTCGGTCCGGTCCTGGCGCCGCCGCGTCAGCGAGATCGTGAAGCTGGCGGTGCCCGCGTCCTCGTTGACCGTCACGTCCGAGATGCTGAGCTCCTGCGAGTGTCCGCCGCACGCCGATCCGACGATGGCCGCCAGACACACGAGTAGAACCGCGGCCACGCCAAGCCGCCTCACCGCTCTCCCCTTCATTGTTTCTCTTCCCCCCAAGCAGACGACAGTGTGCGGAGGTGTAGCACGAACGTCGCTCCAAAGGAAGGAAAACTCCGGCCAGGTTTACGACGATCGCGCACTGCCCGCCCCCTGAACTTTCCTCCCGACCGAACGAACCCCCACGTGCGGATTACTCCACCTTTTCACCGAATGTCAAGACCAGGGCTTGCTCTGGCAGCGAAACTGAGGTAAGAAAGAGAGTCGACGCTCCACTGGGAGGGGCCGTTGGCGGCGAAGGGGGAGACTTTGCAGGTTTTGGGGTGCTGCAGGCAGCGTTCGGGAGTTCGGCTCCTGACGCTGACGGCAACCCTCGTCGCCGCACTCGGATTCGCGCAGCCCGGCTGGGCCGGCGAGGGCGACCCCGCCGCGCCTGACGCCGTCGCCGAGGGGACGACGTCGACCGCGACGACTACGCCGACCGCCGCTGCTCCTGCTTCCACTCCGGCATCCTCGGTTCAGCTCGAGCCCCAGCCGTCGGTCTCGCTCGAGGAGCCCTCCGCCCCCGCACCGGCAGCGACGCCGACAGCCGGCGGCACCTCATCGGGAGCCACTCCGGCGAGCACTCCGACCGAGAGCAAGCCGGCCGAGACCACGCCGGCGGAGACCACGCCCACCGAGACCAAGCCGGCGGAGACCAAGCCCGCCGAGACCAAGCCGGCTGAGACACCGACGGAAACAAAGCCCGCAGAGACCAAGCCGGCCGAGCCCGATCCCAGCGGCTGCCCCGGCTCGTCGGACGAGTCCACGCCCGCGGCCGAGACCGAGGGTGCCGAGGCAAGCGAGTGCCCGCCGGCCGCGGACGAAGAGCCGGAGACCTGCACCGCCGGCGCCTCGGCGGACGGCGCACCCGCAGGAGCCGGCACGGGAACAACCGGCACGTCGGCAGGCGATGCACAGGCCAGCGGTTCGTGCCCGGCGACAACGGAGTCCGCTCCGGCCGCCCCCACCAAGCCGACATCCACGACCGTCGTCGTTCAGCCCACCGCAACGCCCGCGTCTGCTCCCAGCTCGGGCGGGCCGACCACCATGGTCCTCACCGTCACACCGGCCGCCGCCGACCAACCGGCGGCGTCCAATGCTGCTTCGGAGGTCGACGACACCGCCCCGCTCGACAAGCCGGCCGCGATCGTTGCCTTGCCGAAGGCGACGCCCCCCGAGAACCGCGGGCCGATCCGTCTTGCGGATCCTCGCACGAACGAGGAATTCCTCGTCGCGGTCCGTGCGCTCTCCCCGTCACCGACGATTCCACACATCGTCAGGAGGTGCGTACAGCCCGGTGGGCTTGTGCCTCTCTCCAGGGCGTGCATGACGACGCGTGCGCGCGCCGGCCCGTTGCTCGCGATGAGACTCAACAAATGGCCGACCGTTCTGACGAGCGCAGCCGAGATCAACGAGGCGGCGCGTGAGGTCGCGCGTGCGCACGATCGTCGGCCGGCGCGCGTCGTGAAGAAGGCGTCGAAGCCGCCCACGCTCGAGCGCGCGCCCCTCCGCGAGCAGCAGCACGGCCCGTGGGCCTCGCGCGGCGGCGCCGGCAGCTCGGCTCCCGGCTCCGTCACGCTCCGTATCTTCGCCTTGGCCGCAATGGCGGCCGTCCCATTCGCTCTGCCGCGCGGCTTCCGCGTGGCGCCGCGCTCGAGCCTCGTCCCCACGGGCGAGCTCGGCGTCTCCCTTCCCGAACGCCCCGGGTAGCTCGTCTCACTGGCGACCGGTACGTCCGGAGCCACGTGTAGATGAACGTGCCCTGTGGCTATGAGATTCGGAGGGATTTGACGATGAAGCACCACCTTGAAGGAACCGGCCGTACGGCCGTACTGCTTGAACCGCACCCGTTCTGCCATGCCGCGATCGGGTCGCTGCTGGCGCGCTGCGACACGAAGGTCGTCGGTGCGGCGGCGACTGCCTCGTGTGTGAGCGCACTGATCGAGGAGCACAGCCCGGACGTCCTCGTGGCAGAGCTCGAGCTGCCCGAAGGTCGGAAGGCGGCGCTCAGCCTGATCACGCGTGCACGCCGCGCCAACCCTGCCCTGACGGTGATCGTCCTGTCAGGAGCGAACGATGCGGAGCTGATCGACGCCGCGTTCGAGGCAGGCGCGTCCGCGTACATCCTCAAGACGACCGACCCCGACAGTGTGATCACGGCGATCCAGCAGGCGTTCGAGCCGTCGATCTACCTCGCGCGGCCGCGCGAGACGAAGTCCGCTACTGCGACGGCCACGCGCGTCGTCCCGCAGCTGACGCGGCGGGAGCTGGAGATCCTGAGGCTGGTGTCCGAGGGGCGTTCCAACCGGCAGGTCGGCCAGGTGCTGTGGGTGACCGACCAGACGGTGAAGTTCCACCTGGCGAACATCTACCGCAAGCTGGGTGTGGGAAGCAGGTACGACGCGGCTCGGTGGGCGCAGGAGCACGGCGTTCTCGACGTCGAGCTCGAGACCGAGAATGGCGCAGCACGGGTCGTCCCGATCGGCGAGGGGGCCACGAACGGTCACGACAACGGCAATGGCGATGGAAACGGCAACGGTGAGAAGAACGGGAACGGCCACCACGACGGCAACGGCCACGTGACGCCGCCCACCCCGCTCCGGCTCCGCCGGTCGTCGCCGAGGCCTTCGTCTAGGGGCGGTCTTCGCGAGGGAACATCGCAATGACACCGAGTGAGTACTGCCGGCTCCGGGCACCTCGGCACCGCACGTCCAGGGTGTACCGGCCGGCAGGCAGCGTCGTCACCGCCAGGCTGAGCAGGTTCTTCACCGCCTGTGATGCGACGACGAAGTCACCCGGGGCGCGGAGTGAGAGCGTGCAGTCCCGCGCGAGCGGCGTGAGCAGATGCGCCTCGAAGCGGCCGCGGCCCGTCCGCCACGAGGCGCGGAAGCCGCGGCGGAACGTGCCGGTCTCGAATCTCTGCTGCCGGGTGTACAGCTGCCCCCGTGCGGGTGTGCGCGGTTGCGGCGGCGTCGACGACGCCGGTGTCGCGCCCGTCCCCCCTTGGGCCTGTGCAGCCGGCAGCAGCCCGAGGTACTCGAAGGCTGCGAAGGCGTTGATCCGCCCAAAGGCGATCCCGGGGATGGGTCGGGCAGTCGCGGCGAGCGCGGAGGCGATCTGATGGCGGGTGAGGCTCGGGTTCCGGGACAGCAGCAGACCCGCGACGCCCGCGACCGCGGCCGGCGTGAACGACGTCCCGCACAGGGTTCCGGCGAACGGATTGAGCACGAGGTTGCAGCCCGGAGCGGCTAGGGCCACCCAGGGGCCGCGGCTCGACCAGAAGTAGAGCTCGTCGAGGTCGTTCGTCGCGCCCACTGCGAGCACGCCCGGATACGCGCCTGGATACTGCGGCGCGTCGGTGCCGTTGTTCCCGGCCGACGCGACCACGAGGACGCCGCGGTCGAGCGCATATCTCACCGCTCCCTCTTCCGCCCAGTGCGGCGAGCCGGGGCGCGTCAGGCTGATGTCGATCACCCTCGCGCCGTGCTCGACCGCGTACATGATCCCGGACGCGATCAGATGAGCGTTCACCGGGCCGCCTCCGGCGACCCGGATCGGCATCACCTTGCACTGCCAGCAGTGGCCGGCCATGCCGATGCCGTTGTTGCCGCGCGCGGCGATCACGCTCGCGACCTGCGTCCCGTGCCCGTTCGTATCCTGCGGCTCGGCGTCGTTGTCGACGAAGTCCCAGCCCGGGACGAGCGCGTCTGCGAGGTCGGGAATCGGGTTCGCGCCCGTGTCGATGGTGGCGATCACGATGCTCGGATCGCCCGTCGTGATTCCCCACGCGTCGGGCATGCGGACGAGCCGCTGAGCCCACTGGTCCGGCCACGCCGGATCGTTGGGCTGGACGGCGGCTGCTGAGCTCGCCCCGGCCAGCACGAGGCACCCAATCAGGGCAGCAAAAGCCGCAGACAGACGTCCCCTCACCGCGTCCGAGTGTAATCCGGCGCCGGGCCTCTGTGGGGCTCGCCGGCAAAAACTGCCCGATCGCCGCCCCGGCGGACCCGAAACATCGGTCCCGGGTGGCTTTTCCTGTGCGAAAAACTACCCGGCGCACCCTTGCAGATGACCCGCAAACCCTTTAGAAATCAAGGGCTAGGAGGGACAACCCTGGAATAACCGACGCCGCCGAAAGGAGGGTGCGAGCGGGAGTCGCAGAGAACGTACTAGTGGTTGCTTTCGTAGGTGGATCTTTTTGGGGAAACAACAACAGTGGGGGAAAGACACAACATGCATAAGAGACTGAGGTTTGTCCTGCTCGCGGTACTCGCCGCCATGGCTTCCATGGCGTACGCGGGTGCCGCAGCAGCCGGGGGCCCGAGTGCCCCGGATCCGCAGACCACGAACGTGCCGTACCTGGCGTGGGCCGGGAACCAGGTGCAACGTCACGAAGTGCTTCGACAGTGGCGCCGCCGGTGGGAACATCTCCCAGATCCCGCTTCCGCTCCTTTACGGCAAGTACGTCGTCGAGGACTGGAGCGGTGTCGAGCTTGCAGGCCCGTCCGCGGGCTTCGCCAGCAAGGAGCCGCAGTTCCTGAACGACGCTGACGGCGATGTCGTCGCTCAGATCCCGACGAGCGGTCCGCACGCGGGCTCGCTCTGCTTCTCGGTGCACGTCTCCTCGCTCAAGCCCGGCTTGGCAGTCATCAAGCTGGCCGTGCGCGAGGACCTGCTCCGGCAGCTCCCGGGACTTGACGTTCTGGCCAAGCACCAGTTCCTCGTGATCTGGATGCGGTCGAACGCGCCGGCGATCCGTGAGGTCGCGAATGCCGACTTCCCGAGCATCAGCGTCGGTGACCCGCTGGGTGACGGCATCTTCAACCTGGGGACCCCGACGGGTTCGAACCCGGGTCTGATCGACATCGACGTCACGGGCACCGTGCCGATGGGCAACAACTTCTTCGGCATCTTCCCGAACAACTCCGTCACGCTTCCCACCGACTGGAATGCGCTCGCCGCGCGGTTCTCGTTCGACGACGACGCAGCGGCTGGTGGCGTTCCGGGTTCGGCTGTGGCTCGCTGGGACATCCACGATGACCAGTCGACCGCGTCGAGCCACTTCGGTGCCAATCCGTGCCAGCCGAAGGCCGGCCTGCTCGACGCAGTGGACAACTGCATCGGTGGCGGCAGAACGGCCCGTTCTCGCACATCTTCGGGCTCGGCTGGCGGGCTCGGCCCGTTCGATCCGCTTCGCCCCGGCGATTCGTTCCTGCCGGACGGCAAGACGGATGCCGGCGACGCTCCCATGCCGCCGCTCCGCATCGACGTGCGGATCGGACCGGGTGGGTTCGGTGGTCTCCAGAAGGCCGACAAGGACAACGTCTACGTCCGCAACTCGGCCGTGCCGGATGCCACTCCGCACAACCTCTACGCGCCCTTCTACGAGGCCCTGATCCCGGCGAACCTGCCGGGCGAGGTCGGCCACACGTCGGGCGTTGCCGGGTCGTTCACGAACAACTTCCCGGGCTTCCTGACCGACTTCTACGACTACTGGGACATCCTCCTCAGCGAGCGCACTGATCCGCTTCGCGGCCGCAACCTGTGCCGCGACTCGGCGGGCAACGTGCTCACCTCGCCTCTGGGTGATGACCACGTGGCCGTGTACACCGACGAGCATGGCGAGGCCATCGTCGCGTTCAACCCGCTCAGCGGCTTCAACTTCGCGGTTGACTCCAACGGGCGCTGCGACCTCGACGCGGCTGCGAACCGCTCGTTCACGGCAATCGATCAACGCAACGGGCGTGTACCCGGATCAGCCTGTGATCTGGGATCAGGCCAACAAGACCTCGAACACGCTGACCAAGCGGGCCAACCTCGCAGCCAGCAAGACGCTGAACTGCGTGCCGAAGGGTCAGTTCGAGATGTTCTGCGTCGAGACGGTGCGCGACATCTTCGGCCGCCCGCAGTCGGGCGTCGAGGTGCAGTTCACCCGCTCGCCGCAGGGCCTCATCCAGCCCGACGCAGCACTCCACGGTGGCTTCGACACCCGCGCCCAGACGTATCTGGCCGCTGTGTCGAGCGAGAACCGTGTCGTGGTGCGGACTGGCCCGAACGGCCAGGCTGGCGTCCTCGTCACCGAGACGCGCGACATCTGCGTCGACGTGCTCGCTGAGAACCTCCTCAGCCGTGCGTCGATCCAGAACCCGGGCGTCCGGCGGCAGATCTTCATCAACCCGGCCAGGGGCACCGTCCTCACCGCTTGCGGTGACGGCACCGGTGGCGGCGGTCCGACGACTCCGCCGGCGCAGCCGACGGTGACGGCTCCGCAGGCCCTGCCTCCGACCACGACCACGGTCGTGATCCAGGCCCCGGCCGCAGCTGCTTCTGCTCCGGCAGGCGCTGCTGCGATCGTCAGCCTTGGTGGCAACCCGACCCCGGTCGCTGAGCCGGCGAAGGCTGCTCCGAAGGCGAAGGCAGCGGCGGCGACGCTCACGTCGGCGCAGCTGCTCACGATCAAGGGCAACCGCTACCTCGTGCTGAAGCTGAAGAGCAAGCTCAACAGCGCGAACGTGCGGATCTCCCTGATCGGCAAGAACGGCAAGGTGCAGAAGGTCATCGTCCGCAAGGTCGCGACCAACCGCGCAGTTGTCGTCCCGAACCTGAAGCTCGGCAAGTCCGTGCGCTCCGTCCGGGTCTCGATCCTCTAGGGACTCAGCGGATAGGTTCACCAGAGGGCCCGCCGCAAGGCGGGCCCTCTCTCGTTTGCTGGCAGCGGGGTCGGGATCCTTCGGATCCCGACCTACGGCATCCGCTCGCGCGGATGCCTTCCGCGCGAAAATCTCCTGAAGCTGTGCACTTCGGAATCGCGGTCGATCATCCGCGGTTGCTTCTTACGGCGTTTGCGGCGAGTGAGGCGATCGTTGCGGCGGCGTCGACGCGGCCCGTCGAGACGAAGTCGCCGACCGGCGCGGCGGTGCTCGAGAGCACCTGCGAGATCGCGTCGGGCGACAGCTGACCCGCGACCGAGCGTGCGAGCCCGGCGAGGCCCGAGACGAAGGCGGAGGCGGACGACGTCCCGCAGAAGTCGCCGTAGCCGCCGCCCGGAGCGGTCGCCATGTTGCAACCGGGGGCGGCGAGCTGGACCCAGCTGCCGAAGCTCGACCATGCGTAGCGCGCGTCGGCGGCGTCGGTGCCGGCAACACTCACGACCCCTGGGAACGCCGCGGGGTAGGTGACGTCCGTGGTGCCGTTGTTCCCGGCCGCGGCAACCAGCACCACCCCCTGCGCTCGGGCCTGCTCGACGGCCGCCGCGATCGAGGCGTCGGCCGCGCTCAGCGTGAAGCTCATGTTGATCACCCGCGCCCCGTGCGCCGTCGCCCAGAGGATCCCCTCCGCGATGTCGGAGGCGCTTCCGTGCCCGCTGGCGGAGATCACCTTGACCGGCATCAACGAACACCGCCAGCAGGCGCCTGCGACACCGATGCCGTTGTTGCCACGGGCGGCGATGACACCCGCGACCATGGTGCCGTGGCCGTGGTCGTCGCTCGGGTCGGCGTCCTCGTTGACGGTGTCGTAGCCGGCGACGAACGCGCCCTGGAGATCCGGATGGCCGAGGTCGACGCCGGTGTCCAGAACCGCGACGACGGTCTCCGCCGCGCCCGTGGTGACGCTCCAGGCCTCGGTTGCCTTGACCTTGCCGAGCGACCACGAGTCGCCCCAGAGGGGATCGTTCGGAACGAACGACGGCACGCCGACGGGGGCCGGCACGCTGGCCCGCACCGGCGGACGCCGCTTCGCCTTCGGACGCTGCACGCGTTTGACGGAGCCACGCTTCGCCCTTGCGGTCGTCGCCGTCGGGCGCTTCGCCTTCGGCGCGCGCTTCGACTTCGCCGATGGTTGCTTGACCTTCACCTTCGCGGGCGAGTGCTCGAGCAGGACCCATTCGGCAGTCCCGCGCGCAGCGGCAGGCCCGGCCGCGGAGAGGAACACGAGGGCCGCGGCGACGAGGGCGAGGAGCGGTGTGGCGACTGAGCGGGCGGCGCGCACCGTTCCGCTATCGGCACCCTCGTGGAATCCTTTAGCCGCCGCGCCAAGCCGAGCCGCGCGGAGGACTTAGTGTTGTTTCAACACTAAAGTCCGGCGGGTGCGTTGCCGTGTCTAGGAGACGCGGGCGCGGAACGGAGCGATCGCCCGGGTGCGGCCCTGCTGCACGACGACGACGGCGTTCACGAGCTTGCCGCTCGCGGCATCCGGCAGGCGCCAGACGCACGTTGCCTTGCCGCGGCGGAACTCGTTGACGACGACCTCGACCGGCCGGCCGTCGATGCGGCCGTAGCAGGCGACCCGACCTCTGCGCAGCCGCTTCCCCTGCTTGAGCGCGAGCGACCGTGGTGGCCATCATCTTCCCGGCCTGGGGCTGGCGGGGGGCGACGGTGAGGCGGCTGAGGACCACCGGCGTGGCTGTCGCCGCAGGCGCGGCGGCAGCCGGCGGCGCACCCGGAGCTGCCGGCGGCTGAGCCGGCGCCCCAGGCGGCGGCGGAGGCGCCGGAGCGGGCGGCGGCGGAGGTGTCGGAGGCTTCGGAGCTCCCGGCGGTGGTGGCGGCGGCGGCGGACCGGGCGCGGGCGGCCCGGGCGGAGGCGGAGGCGCGGGCGGAGGCGGAGGCGGAGGCGCGGGAGCAGGCGGAGGCGGCGGCGCCGGCGCGGGCGGAGGCGGAGGAGGAGGCGGCGGCGGGCGGCGGAGGGGCGGCGGTGGCGGCGGAGGCGGCGAACCGCCATCGGCAACCGTGCCGAACGTGTTCGCCCAGTAGAGGAAGCCGTCGTCGGCAGCTGCCGCGCCGGCTCCTATCGCCCGCCACATCGGGTTCTCGATGTTCGACCTGTGCCCGGGCGAGTCGAGCCAGCCCTGGAAGACCTGCTGCGCGGTCGGATAGCCGGCGGCGATGTTCTCGCCCCAGCCCGCGTTGTAGCCGCACGTCTGCATTCGATCCCCGGCGAGCCGACCGACCGGCGGCGCGGGATCGTTGTGCGCCATGTAGTCGTACTCGGCCATGTGCCGCGCCTTCCAGTACGCGGACGCCGCCAGAGTCGGCGAGACCGCGAGTTGGGCGAGGCCGAGGCTCGCCCGGTGCGCGTTCACGAGCGCAATCGTCTGATTCGCCAGATCGTCCCGAGGCGTGCCCCAGTCCCCGCCGGGCGTGCAGTCGCCGACGATCGCAGCTTCGGCGCCCATGCCGCCGCCGCCCGCCGTCACTGCCGTCAAGGCGAAAGCGGCAAGAAGTCCTGCGGCGATGCGGCTTGGCAAGCTCATGCGGCTGATTCAGAGGCCTGGCGCTGGGCCAGGCCCCTGCGGCGGTGAATCCTGAGCAGCGGGGGCTACTTGGGGAAGGCATCGACACTAACAGCGCCGAACTTGAGCCTTCCTCCCCCAAAAGTTTGGTATTTGCTCGGTTTTGGGGACGCGCCGGCGGGGTAAAGCGGCGCCTCAGCGAAGCTCGAGCGTGGCGCTGCGAACCGTTGCCAGCGCCGTCTGCAACTCCTTCACGCGCGCGAGCTCGGCGCCGGCGAGCTCACGGCGCAAACGCCGCTCGCGCAGGTTCAGCATCAGCTCTTTCCCGGTCCGCTCGTCGATCCCCTCGCGCGACGCCCGCGCGTCGAGCTCCGCGCGGAGCTCGGTCAGCTCGGACGCCGCGCCACCCTCGAGGAGCTCCAGGCGGAAGCGCCGATGGATCTCCGCGTCGAAGTGCTCCGGTGAGATCTCCGCCAGGAGCTTGACGAGCGCGGGATGCGCGACGCACGCGGCGAGGACGTTGCGCTCGAGCCTCTCCCCCTTCTCCAGCATCTTCGGGGAGAGCTCTTCGGTGAGCGTCCTGACGCCACCCTTCGGGGTGAGCCCCGAGAGCGTCTCCCGCGGCAGGCTCAGGCGACCGGCGAGCAGGCGCAGCGCGTCCTGCCACTCCGGCGAGTCCTCGTTGCGCTGGAGGACCTCGCGGGCCCGGACGAATGCCTCCTGCCGGTCGGTGGTCCGGTCGAGCTCGAGTCGAACGCGGTACACGACGTAGCTCTCGGCCCGGGCCAGGCGCGACTCGAAACCCTGTGGCGCATCTGCCGGGTCCTGCCCCTTCGGCAGCGTCACGACGCGCACGTCGAAGCCGAGCGAGATCGCGAGCTCCATCCCGCGCAAGGTGGCGTCCTCGCCGGCCGCGTCGGCGTCGAAGCAGAGGTACAGCCTCCGTGTCAGGCGCTGCAGCTCCTGCAGCTGACGCTGCGTCAACGCCGTGCCCATCGAGGCGACCACCGGTTCGAAGCCGGCCTGCCGGAGCGCGATCACGTCCGTGTTCCCCTCTACGACGACGGCCCGCTCCTGCTTGGCGATCGCGGCGCGCGCGAGGTGGAGCCCGTACAGGATCGCCGACTTGTGGAAGAGCTCGGTCTCGGCGGTGTTGACGTACTTGCCGCGGAGCGGATCGTCCTCCCGCAGCTTCCGAGCCTGGAAGCCGACGACACGGCCGCGCGCGTCCGCGAGCGGGAAGATCAGCCGCGGCGGGAAGTAGTCGTTGCCGCGTGCGTTCGTCAGCCCGGCCGCGCGGAGCTCGTCCGCCGTGAAGCCCTTCTCCTGCGCCTTCCGGGCGAGCCCGCTCCCCGGCGACAGGCCCAGCCGGAACTCGCGACAGATCTCCTCGCCGAGACCGCGCCCCGCGAGATACGCCCGGACCGGCTCACCCGACGTCGACTCCCACAGGTGCCGCTCGTAGAAGGACGTTGCCTGGTCGAGCAGCGAGTGCAGCCGCTCGCGCCGCTGCCGTCCGGCCTCGACCTGCGGCGAGGTCTCCTCGTACTCGAGCGTGATGCGAAAGCGGTCGGCGAGCGTCTCGACGGCCTCGACGAACGGCAGGTTCTCCGTCTCGCGGACGAACGAGATGACGTCGCCGCCCTTCCCGCAGCCGAAGCAGTAGTAGAGCTTGTCGGCGGCATTCACGGAGAAGCTCGGCGTGCGCTCCTCGTGGAACGGGCAGCGGCCCGTGTAGCGCGCTCCGGCCCGACGCAGCGGCGTTCGCGCGCTCACCACCTCGACCATGTCCGCCGCGGCGACGACGTCCCGAACCGACGAGTCCTTGATGCGCGCCACTAGATGCTGTCAGCGTATTCGAGCGCGAACCGATCGGTCATCCCGGCGATGAAGGCGGTGATCTCACGCTCCGGGTCGCCACGATCGACGAGGTGCTCGAAGATCCTGCGGGTCGTGGCGTGCGCGCGGTCGTGCTCCCCGGCCGCGTGCGGCCCGAGGTAGACGCGCTCGAACATGAACGACCGGAGCGCGAGCATCGCCTCCCCCACCTCGGGGCTCTGCTCGATGTCGCCCGCGCGCTCGGAGGTCTCCACGAGGTCGTGCACGAGCGTGTCGATCCGCCTCGCTCCCGTCGCTCCCAGGAGCTCGATCTCCGCTTGCGGGAGATCCGCGGGCTCGAGGATGCCGAAGCGGATCGCGTCGTCGATGTCGTGGTTGATGTAGGCGACGCGGTCGACGATCCGCACGACCTTCCCTTCGAGCGAGGCCGGCTCGCGAGGGCCGGTGTGAGTGCGGATCCCGTCGCACACCTCGTCGGTCAGGTTGAGCTCCTGTGCGATCCGGAACGACTCTTCGTTGTGGCGAAAGCCGGAGCCGAACCGCTCGCGCAGGCGGCGGTCGAGCTCGTCCTCGCCGGCATGGCCGAACGGCGGGTGGCCCATGTCGTGGCCGAGCCCGATCGCCTCGGTCAGGTCCTCGTTCAGGCGCAGCGCCCGCGCGACGACCCGCGCGATGCCGGTCGTCTCGAGGGTGTGCGTCATGCGCGTGCGGTAGTGGTCCCCGGCCGGATCGATGAAGACCTGGGTCTTCCCCTTCAGGCGTCGGAACGGCTTCGAGTGGAGGATGCGATCGCGATCGCGCTGGAACGGCGTGCGGAGCCGGCACTCCTCCTCCTCGCGCGCGCGCCCGCGCGTCTCGTAGGAGCGGACCGCGAGCGGCGAGAGGTGCTCCTCCTGGTCGCGAACTCGTTCTGCGAACGAATTCGCGACTAGTCCCGAAGCCTCTGGCATGGCGTAAGCGTAGTTGGCGCGACGGCCGTCCCTAACCTCGCGCAAAGCGCGAGGCTAGACGATGATCGGGACGGTGCCTCCGTCCGCGGACCATGCCGCGCCGGTCACGTAGGCGGCTCGATCGGAGGCCAGAAACGCGATCACGGATGCGATCTCGACCGGCTGGGCGAGGCGGCCGAGCGGTCGGCCGGCCGCCACCTTGGCGAGCGTCTCGTCGCGGTCGCCGCCGGCCTGGTCGGCCAGGCCTCCCGGCCCCAGCCAGGCCTCGGTGGCCGTCGGGCCAGGCGTGACCGCGTTGCAGCGGACGCCGACGCCGGCGTAGAGGTCTGCGACGAGCCGGGACAGCGAGAGCACGGCCGCCTTCGTGACGGAGTAGTGCGGCATGCTCGTCGACGGCCGCTTGCCGGCAGTCGAGGAGACGTTGACGATCGAGCCGTGCGTCTGCCGCAGGTGCGGCAGCGCCGCCCTGATCGCGCGCACGTAGCTCATCACGTTCAGCTGCCACATGAAGTCCCAGTCCTCGTCGGGCACGTCTTCGAAGCGGGCCTGGACCGCGTAGCCGACGTTGTTGACGAGCACGTCCAGCCGGTCGAGAGCATGGACCGCGGACTCGATCACGACCTCGGGCGCGCCGGGCTCGGAGAGATCGGCGACGACGTGGAGCACCTCCCCCACTTCGGGAGCCGGCCCGCGCGCGCACGTGACCACGAGCGCGCCCTCGTCGATGAGCAGCCGCGCCGTCTCGAGGCCGATCCCTCCGGTCGAGCCGGTGACGACGCAGGCTCGCCCGGCTAGCCCCAGATCCACGGGCCTACAGTAATTGCCGCGCTAGAGTAAACGCCGCCGTGGCGACGACGATCCTGATGGCCCGCCACGGCGAGACGGACTGGAACCGCGAGAGCCGCTTCCAGGGGCACGCGGACACGACGCTCAACGACGCCGGCCGAAGCCAGGCGCGCGAGCTCGCCGAGCGCCTGGCCGGCGACCACATCGTCGCCGTCTACGCGAGTCCGCTACTGCGGGCCCTCGAGACCGCTGAGATCGTTGCCGCGCGGCTCGGCCTCGAGGTCGAGACGGTCGACGGCCTGCGGGAGGTCGACGTCGGCTCCTGGTCGGGCCTGACGAGGACCGAGGTCGAGCAGCGACACCCCGACGGCTTCCGCCGGTGGCTCGCGCTCGACCACGGCTGGGAGGACGGGGAGAGCTACGAGGAGCTCGGCCGGCGCGTGCTGGCGTCCCTCAGGGAGCTTGCGGAGCGGCATCCCGGCCAGCGGGTGCTCGTCGTCAGTCACGGCGGTCCGATGCGGTCGGCGATGGCGTCAGCGGCCGAGGTCTCCTATGCGGATGCGCGCAGAATCGGAACGCACGTCGGGAACTGCGACGTCGCCGTCTTCCGCTTCGAGGACGAGCGGCTGCGCCGACTCGACGACCAGTTCCCGCGCGGCTGCGGCGGCTACCATGCGCGGCCGTGAACTGGCTGATCTGGACTCCGCTCGTCGTGCTTGGCACGTTGCTCGTGCTCCTGGGTTTGGCCCTACTGCTGGGGCGGGTCGCCGGCGGGCGCTACATGCGTCCCGTCGTCGCCGGCCTCTCGACGGTGCCGTTCCTGAGGCGGTTGCTCCAGCGCATGTCGCACGCTGCGCTCGAGCGAGAGAACCCGGAGCTCGCAAGCGCTATCCGGAAACTCCAACGGTTCGGCACTCCTACGACACCCGAAGCGGCGCAGCGAGCGCTGGCTCGCCTGACACCGGGAGAACGTCGGGCCTACATGCAAGCGGCGGGCGAGCAAGCCGAGGTACCTGACGCGCCGAACCGAGCCGCTCGCCGCAAGGTGACCGCAGCGCAACCCTCCGCTGCGCCTGCGCGACGAGACACGAGCGGGAGCAAGAAGCGGAAGCGCTAAACCAGAGGGAGCGGTCCCTCAGGCGGTCGCGTACCGCGCCTGGGCGGGCTTCGCCGCATACGTCGCTATATCGAGCGCGACCCCGAGACCGACGACGATCCACTCCGCGCCTGAAACCCCACCAACGGGAGACCAGACCAGGAGATAGGTGAGCGTCGTCCACGGCGCGAACAACAGTCCCAGCAACGGCCACAGCGCGGAGCCGAACGCAAGGTCGACCCTACTCCCGAACAACCACATCACGACGATCGCGAACCGCGGGCCGAGAGCGAGAAAGAGAAGAAAGAAGCAACACATCAGGGACACACCTCACGGGATCGAGAGTCGCTGCGCCTTCACACACGGCCAGGACAGCGGCAGCACCGCGAGTGGGCAGCACCTGGCCGGGCGATCATGTCGCGATCAGCGAATCCCGCACATCACCCCACCCGGATGATTGCTCGCGGCGCGAGGTCAGGCACTAGCGTCAAGGCCTCCAGGAGGGCGCGTCGGCACGCCGGACCGACCTGGTTCTAGCCGCATCGGGGTTGCACTCGGCCCGGCGGCAATGGCAGGCAGGGACAACGGCTTGAACAAGGGGCAACGGCTAGGCTAGGCGGCGTGGAGGACTACACGAACAAGTACAAGGGCGAGCAGGTCGAGGTCGCGCTCTTCGGCGGCGAGTACCAGGAAGGCGTCCTGACCGCGTACTGCTCGATCGAAGACGTCCCCCACATCGAGCTCAACGGGCACATCCTCGTGCCGCTGCAGAACGTCGCGTCCCTGCACTGCTCCAGCCGGTGCGACGCGCCCGAGCCCGACTGGCCGCCGCGCGGGCTGGGCGACGAAGACCGCGACGACGAGGCCTAGCGCAGTGCGGCTCGCTGCCGCCACGAACCTCGCCAAAGCGTGGCTGCTGGTCCTCCTGCTCGCGGGGCTGTTCGCGGGTGTCGGGTGGCTCGCGGGGGGCTATCGCGCAGCGTCGCTGTTCGGCTTTTGCGCGCTTCTGGGCGCCGCCGCGGTTTACGCGTACGCCGACCGCGCGCTGCTCGGGATGCTCGGAGCGCGCGAGTTCGCGCTCGCCGAGGACCCGATCCTGCGCTCGAGCGTCGACGCGCTCTCCGCGAAGCTCGGGATCGTTCCCCCGAAGATCTACCTCATCGGCGACGGGTTCCCACGGGCATTCGTCGCGGGACGCGGGCCGCGCGGATCGTCGATCGCGGTCAGTACAGGCCTCCTCGCCGCCTTGCCGCCGGCGGAGCTCGAGGCCGTGCTCGCGCACGAGCTCGCGCATGTCCGGGCGCGCGACGTGCTCGTCCAGACCTTCGCCGTGCTACTCGCGTTCGTTCTCGTCGAGCTCGCACGCATCGGCGGCTGGTTCCGGCGCGCGCTGCTCGCTGTCCTCGGGCCAATCGCGGCCGCGTTCGTCCACGTGCTGCTGTCGCCTAGGCGGGAGTTCGCCGCCGATCGCATGGCCGCCGAGCTGTGCGAGTCGCCGCACGGCCTCGCGGATGCGCTCACCCGGCTCGACCGAGCGAGCGAGCTCGTCTCGTTCTCGGAGAGCGTCGTCACGGAGCCGCTCTACACGGTGAACCCGTTCGCGAACGAAGGCCTCGCCGCGCTCTTCAGCACGCATCCGCCGCTCGGCGAACGCGTGGCCCGACTCCGCCGCCTCGACCCGGGCTGGGAGGCCAACCGAAACGCCGCCTGAGAACGACGGAAGGCCGCTTTCGCGGCCCTTCTGTCGGAATTAATTCGGCGGCGACCTACTCTCCCGGGGGCTTGCGCCCCGAGTACCATCGGCGCTGTCGGGCTTAACTTCTCTGTTCGGAATGGGAAGAGGTGTACCCCCGACGCTATGACCGCCGAAACTTGTCAAGTGGGCGCCGGCCTCGGCTGCCACACCTTCAAAACTCCATAGCGACACACGAGTGTTCTAAATCAAGACCTCGGGCAATTAGTACCGGTCAGCTGAGCGCATTGCTGCGTTTGCACCGCCGGCCTATCGACGTGGTGGTCTTCCACGGCCCTTACTCCCTCGAGGGGATGGGAAGTCTCATCTCGAGGTGGGCTTCCCGCTTAGATGCTTTCAGCGGTTATCCCGTCCGGACGTGGCTAATCAGCGGTGCCCTTGGCAGGACAACTGATACACCAGAGGTCCGTTCGTCTCGGTCCTCTCGTACTAGAGACGACTCCTCTCAAACTTCCAGCGCCCATGGTGGATAGGGACCGAACTGTCTCACGACGTTCTGAACCCAGCTCGCGTACCGCTTTAATGGGCGAACAGCCCAACCCTTGGGACCTGCTTCAGCCCCAGGATGCGACGAGCCGACATCGAGGTGCCAAACCCTCCCGTCGATGTGGACTCTTGGGGAGGATAAGCCTGTTATCCCCGGAGTACCTTTTATCCGTTGAGCGACGGCAATTCCACTCTTAACCGCCGGATCACTAAGGCCGACTTTCGTCCCTGCTCGACTTGTCAGTCTCGCAGTCAAGCTCCCTTATGCCTTTGCGCTCTACGCACGATTTCCAACCGTGCTGAGGGAACCATTGCGCGCCTCCGTTACATTTTAGGAGGCGACCGCCCCAGTCAAACTGCCCACCTCACGCTGTTCCCGACCCGGATCACGGCATCGGGTTAGAAGCCCAGAATCCGAAGGGTGGTATCCCAAGGTTGCCTCCACGGAGACTGGCGTCCCCGCTTCAAAGGCTCCCACCTATCCTGGACGACGAACACCAAACTTCAACGTAAAGCTGCAGTAAAGGTTCACGGGGTCTTTCCGTCCAACCACGGGTACTCGGCATCTTCACCGAGACTACAATTTCACCGGATCCCTCGTTGAGACAGCGCCCAAGTCGTTACGCCATTCGTGCAGGTCGGAACTTCGCGTTGATCCCCTGTTTCCAGGGGCGCAGACTATCCCTTCACCCTGACGCAGACTCGCGAGAATCGCTTCAGCGTCATACCGCCGGGTCCCACTCGGGTTCATCACCCGGGCGAGCTCGACGATCTCGATCAGACCTGGCCGGCTGCGGTGTACTCCGTCCGCCATCAACCTGCAGACAGCGGCGAAGCACTCGAAGTCGAGCCTCTTCCCGGACAGCAGCGGGTAGGACTCGAAGTGCGGGATCACGCTCTCGAGAAGATCCCCGAGACGGCGCGTCTCCCACTTCAAGGTCTTGTCACTGCGATCCGGACGGATGCTCCCGCATCCGAAGTAGGCCTGCAACGCATGAAGCACCTCAGCTCGATCTCCGTTCTGGCTGACAGAGAGGCTCGGCCTCACCTCCCACCCCACGAGCAGCTTCGCTCGTGGCGAGATGGAGACGGTGAAGCATCCCTCTCCGTCGACGTAGCCGGAGATGTATGCCGAGAGGAACTCGCGACTGAACCAGGGGCCGGCGTCTGATCGCATTCATAGATTGTCACGGCAACGCCGGACGGAAGTGCGATCTCATGTCCACAATGGACAGTCAGTCGTTACGGGGTCAGACTCGCGAACGAGCCGACTTCCCACGGGATTACCCTTTCGCTGCTACGACGTCCTTGAGGCGCCGCGTACGAGGAGGGCTTCCCCGTTATTAGCCGGTTTTAACCGCCAGGATTACTCCTGACTCGGGCAATTCGATTACCCGACAAGGAATTTCGCTACCTTAGGACGGTTATAGTTACCGCCGCCGTTTACCGGGGCTTGGATTCAAGGCTTCGCCCGAAGGCTAACCTCTCCTCGTGACCTTCCGGCACCGGGCAGGCGTCAGCCCCTATACGTCGTCTTTCGACTTCGCAGAGACCTGTGTTTTTGGTAAACAGTCGCTTGGGCCGTTTCACTGCGGCCCCCTCGGGCTCGACGGAGTAAATCCGCTTCACCCTACCGGGGCGTCCCTTCTCCCGAAGTTACGGGACCATTTTGCCGAGTTCCTTAACGAGGGTTCTTCCGATCGCCTTGGTATTCTCTACCTGCCTACCTGTGTCGGTTTTGGTACGGGCACGTCCCACCTCCCTAGACGCTTTTCTAGGAGGCATGGCTTCAGGAACTTCGCCCATCTCTGGGCTCGGCCTCCCGTCTCAGGCTTGATGAGCGACGGATTTCCCTATCGCTCGCCCTACGCGGTTACCCCAGGACGACCATCGCCTGGGTTTCCCTAGCCTACCCCGTCCCGCCATT
This sequence comes from uncultured Gaiellaceae bacterium, assembly GCA_963791905.1. Classification (GTDB taxonomy): domain Bacteria; phylum Actinomycetota; class Thermoleophilia; order Gaiellales; family Gaiellaceae; genus Gaiellasilicea. Next base: position 1,638 of record CAWBTX010000007.1, on the reverse strand, counting down.
GGTGATAGCGGTGGGGACGTGGTACAGGAATATCAACCTGTTGGCCATCGCCTACGCCTTTCGGCCTCGGCTTAGGTCCCGACTAACCCTGAGAAGATTAGCTTTACTCAGGAACCCTTAGGCATTCGGCGGAGGGGTTTTTCACCCCTCTTTCGTTACTCATGCCAGCATTCTCACTTCCCATGCCTCCACGGCTGGCTTACGCCGCCGCTTCGCCGGCATGGGAACGCTCCCCTACCACTCCACGATTGCTCGTGAAGTCCGTGGCTTCGGCTCCATGCTTGAGCCCCGTTACATTGTCCGCGCCCGACCACTTGACCAGTGAGCTGTTACGCACTCTTTGAATGGTGGCTGCTTCTAAGCCAACATCCTGGTTGTCTTTGCAATCGGACATCGTTTCCCACTTAGCATGGAATTAGGGGCCTTAGCCGACGGTCCGGGCTGTTTCCCTTTCGACCACGAAGCTTATCCCCCGCAGTCTGACTGCCACGCTCTGAAATAGCGGCATTCGGAGTTTGCCTGATTTCGGTAAGCTGGTAGGCCCCCTAGACCAAACAGTGCTCTACAACCGCTATTGAACGCGTGACGCTATACCTAAATATATTTCGGGGAGAACCAGATATCTCTGAGTTTGATTAGCCTTTCACTCCGACCCACAGGTCATCCGCCCCGTTTTCAACCGAGGTCGGTTCGGTCCTTCACGGGGTCTTACCCCCGCTTCAACCTGCCCATGGGTAGATCACTCAGTTTCGGGTCTACCTCCAACGACTGAATCGCCCTATTCAGACTCGCTTTCGCTACGGCTCCGTTTCCTTAACCTTGCCGTTGAAGAGTAACTCGCTGGCTCGTTATGCAAAAAGCACGCCGTCACAGGACAAGCCTGCTCCGACCGCTTGTAAGCACACGGTTTCAGGTACTATTTCACTCCCCTTTCGGGGTGCTTTTCACCTTTCCCTCACGGTACTAGTTCACTATCGGTCACCAAGGAGTACTTAGCCTTACGGGGTGGTCCCCGCGGATTCCGACCAGGTTTCCCGTGCCCGGCCGTACTCAGGTACCTGTCCAGGAAGGCTGTGCGCTTTCGTCTACGGGGCCATTACCCTCTACGGCGTGAATTTCCATTCACTTCGACTAACGCACAACTTTGTAACTTCCCGACCCGCCGGCAGACGGATCCAGACAAGCCCTACAACCCCGATGTGACAACGGCTGCCGCCTATCACATCACATCGGTTTGGGCTCTTCCCCTTTCGCTCGCCACTACTCAGGGAGTCGAGGTTTCTTTCCTTTCCTCTGGGTACTAAGATGTTTCAGTTCCCCAGCTTGCCACTACCCAGCCTATGTATTCAGCTGGGAGCACGCGCGCATTACCACGCGTAGGTTTCCCCATTCGGAAATCCCGGGATCAGTGATTGGTCAGCATCTCCCCCGGGCTTATCGCAGCCGCCCACGTCCTTCATCGGCTCTTGGTGCCAAGGCATCCACCGTGTGCTCTTATTCTCTTGATCAGAAAGAACACGTTGTGTTGTCGCTATGGAGTTTTCAAGGTGCGCGCGAACCAAACGGTCGCCCATCGCTGAAAGAACCGCCCCTGCGGCGTTACGGCCGGCAGAGCTCGGTCTCTCAAAACTCAACAGC
>CAWBTX010000006.1:0-857755 GCA_963791905.1 uncultured Gaiellaceae bacterium | reverse complement strand
GCGCCTAGCCGCTCCGGTTGGAGGATCGCGGTGCGAACCGTCGCCCGGATCTTCCCGCCGTGCGGGACGGGGTGGTTGTCCTTCTTCCGCCGGGCGAAGAAGTAGTCGGGGCCGAAGGTCACGGTCAGCGTCTCCTTCGGGTCGATCCCTGTGACCAGGCGGACGAGGCCCGGGAAGCGGTCGAGCGGGACGTCGGTCGAGACGCTGGTCTCGACGGTCCTCGCGAGCGAGCCGAAGTTGCGCAGGACGTGGACGGGGTCGAGTTGGTCGGCGAGCGCGCTCAGGAAGCAGCGCTGCCGTGCCATGCGCGTGTAGTCGCTCGAGGCCTTGCGCGAGCGGACGTACGCGAGCGCTTCGCGGCCGTAGAAGTGGTACGTGCGCCCCGGGACCACGTCGATGCGTGGCTTCGGCTCGCCCCAGGCCGGCCGTGTGACCGAGTCGACGAGCCGTTCCTTGACGAGGATGCGGACGCCGCCGAGCGCGTCGACGAGGTCGGCGAAGCCGCGCAGGTTGACGAGCGCGTAGTAGTCGACCCGGATGCCGAGCAGGCGCGAGGCCGCCTGCTTCAGCGCGGTCGCGCCGGGATCGACGCCGCCCGGGAAGAGCTCCGGCCGCTCGTGCGCGAAGGCGTACAGGCCGTTCAAGGGCTCGCGAAAGCGCTTCAGCTTTCCTCCCACGGCCACCTGGGCCAGGTTGCGCGGGATGCCGAAGGCGGCGGCGCGGCCGGTCCCGTGCTGCGCGGCGACGACGATGATCGTGTCGGTGCGCTCGCCCCAGTTGCCCGGGCCCTCGTCGGTCCCGAGGAGGAGGATCGTCGTCCACGGCCGCTTGGCCGCCGCCGCACCGGCCAGCACCTCGGGCGAGCGCACGAGTGGCCGCGTCTCGCCCGGCCCGAGCTGCTCGGCGAGCCCGAGCTCCCAGCTGTCGGGATCGACCCAGCGCGGGAGCGCGGGCTCGGCCGCGAGGAAGAGCCCGTGCGCAGGCAGGACGTCCTGCGGCTCCTCGTCCGCGAAGACGGTCTCGAGCACGGCGTAGCTGCGCACGGTCACGTACGCGAACGCGACGTGCGGCAGGGCCGTCGCGGCGAGCAAGACGACGAGGGCCACTCGGGCCGTCGGCGCGCGGCCCCCCCGTCCGGCATCGAGCACGGCGAAGAACCGGAGGCCGAGGAGCGCGAGATCGACCGCGAGCACGCCGGCCACGAGCCTCCGGTCGATCGAGACGATGCCGGGCAGCCAGACGGCGCCGGCGAGCACGACGACGAGCAGGATCGCCGTGGCGCCGAGGAGAGCCAGACCCCGCCTCCGGGCGCCGGCGAGGAGCTGGCCGAGCCCGGGCACGAGCATCGAGAGGAACGCCGCCGGGATCGGCGTGAGGCCTCTGCGCGCCGACATTCCGTTCCATTCTAGGAGCCGGTCGGAACCCCCTTCCCGGGCACCGGTCGATGATGTGCAGAAACCGTAAAGCTTCTGGGTGCCGTCGGAGACGCTGGCTATAGTCCGCGCCGATGACCACCTCGGTCGTGACCGGCGGCGCCGGCTTTCTGGGCTCTCATCTCTGCGACGCGCTCCTCGCGAAGGGGCATCGCGTGCTCTGCGTCGACAGCCTCGAGACGGGCTCGCTCGCGAACATCGAGCACATGCGCAGCGCCGACTTCGTCTTCGTGCCGCATGACCTGATCGAGCCGATCTGGATCGAGGAGCCGGTCGACTTCGTCTACCACCTCGCGAGCCCGGCGAGCCCGATCGACTACCTGCGGCTGCCGCTGCTGACGCTCAAGGTCGGCTCCTACGGCACCCACCACGCCCTCGGCCTCGCGAAGTTCAAGCGCGCGCGCTTCCTGCTCGCCTCGACGAGCGAGGTGTACGGCGACCCGCAGGTGCACCCGCAGCCCGAGACCTACTGGGGCCACGTCAACCCGATCGGCCCCCGCGGCGTCTACGACGAGGCGAAGCGCTATGCCGAGGCGCTCACGATGGCGTACCACCGCCAGCAGGGCGTCGACACGTGCATCGTCCGCATCTTCAACACCTACGGCAGCCGGATGCGGCCGCACGACGGCCGCGCAATCCCGACGTTCGTGCGCCAGGCGCAGGAGCAGAAGCCGCTGACGGTCTTCGGCGACGGCTCGCAGACGCGGAGCTTCTGCTACGTGGACGACCTCGTCCGCGGCCTGATCGCGCTGGCCGAGAGCGGCGAGCACCTGCCGGTCAACATCGGCAACCCGCAGGAGTTCACGCTGCTCGAGCTCGCCGAGAAGGTGATCGAGATCTTCGGCGGCGGCCCGATCGTGTTCGAGGCGCTGCCCATCGACGACCCGAAGGTGCGGCAGCCGGACATCACCCGCGCCCGCCAGGTCCTCGGCTGGGAGCCCGAGATCGCCCTCGACGAGGGCCTCCAGCGCCTGCACTCGTCGCTCGAGAAGGAAACGGCCGTTGCCTAGGCGCGTCCTCGCCCTGGCGGCCGTGCTCACCGCGACCGCCGCCCTCTGCGTGCCGGCCGCAAGCGCGTCGCGCTACATCGAGCACGGCATCTTCGACGACGCGCAGATCCACTACGGCAACCCCGACGTGGTCTTCCCGATGCTGAGGCAGCTGCGCTCCGAGCTCCTGCGCATCAACCTCCAGTGGGGTGGCCCGAACGCCGTCGCGCGGCGCCGTCCGGCGCGGCCCACCAATCCGGAGGATCCGGCGTACAACTGGGCGGAGTACGACCGGACGGTCAACTTCGCGCAGCAGTACGGGATCAGGGTCGTCTTCGCGATCATCGGCACGCCGCCGTGGGCGAACAAGAACAAGGGCCTGAACGTCGTGCCGACGAACGCGCTCGATCTGCAGCGCTTCGCGACAGCGGCGTCGAGGCGCTACAGCGGCACCTATGAGGCCCCCGACGGCCGGATCCTGCCGCCGGTGCGCCGCTGGCTCGCATGGAACGAGCCCAACAACCCGGCCTTCCTGCGCCCGCAGTACAAGAAGGTCAAGGGCAAGCAGACGATCCAGAGCGCGAAGGACTACGCCAAGATCTGCAACGCGATCGTCAAGGGCATCCGGGTCACGAGCGTCGGCGCGCAGAAGGTCGCCTGCGGCGTCACGGGCCCGCGCGGGAACAACAACCCGAGCTCGAGCCGGCCGTCCGTCGCGCCGCTCGCGTTCCTGCGCGCGTTCAAGGCCGCAGGCGGGACCGGCTTCAGCGCCTACGCGCATCACCCGTACTACGGCAAGCCGTCGGAGACGCCGTCGACCCCGCCGCCGCAAGGCTCCCGCGGTCAGCCGGCGACCGCTGTCACGCTCGGCAACATCAACGTTCTCATCGCCGAGGTGACGCGCCTCTACGGCCGCAAGCGCATCTGGATCTCCGAGTACGGCTACCAGACGAAGCCGCCCGACCGGATCTTCGGCGTCTCGCTGGCGAACCAGGCCAAGTACCTGACCCAGGCCTACGGGATCGCGCGCAAGCATCCCCGGATCGACATGTTCCTCTGGTTCCTGCTCCGGGACGAGAAGCGCGCGTTCATCGAGGAGGGCTGGCAGTCGGGCCTCCTGACGGACACCGGCAGGAAGAAGCCGGCGTTCACCGCGTTCCAGCGCCTGCCCAGATAGATAATCCGGCCGATGGACGCCCCCCGCTCCGCCGACTGGCCAGGGGAGGAGCGGCGGCACCCGCCACTGAGCTCGCCGACCTGGGCCGTCCGGGCGCCGCTCGCCGCGTGGCTCGAGGAGCAGGCAGCGGTGGGCTCCGGGCTACCGGGTGCTGGACGTCGGCTGCGGCCCGAAGCCGTACTACCCCTTCTTCGCCGAGCGGGCCAGCGCGTACGTCGGCGTCGACGTGGTCGACAACCCCGCTGCGGAGCTGCGCGGGCGCCGTCGAGGCCCTCCCGGTCGAGGACGCGAGCTTCGACGTCGTGCTCTGCACGCAGGTGCTCGAGCACTGCGACGACCCGGCCCAGGCGGTGCGCGAGCTTCGGCGCGTGACTGCGCCCGGCGGACGCGTGCTCGCCTCGACGCACGGCGTCGCAGGTCTACCACCCGTCCCCGCAGGACTACTGGCGCTGGACGCACGCGGGCCTGCAGCGCCTCTTCGAGGAGCACGGCGAGTGGGAGCAGGTCGACGTCCGAGCCGGAGCGGGCACCGCCACGTGCCTCGCGATGCTCCTCGGCACGTACGTCGAGATGGCGCTCAAGCGCGCCGGCGTCGGCAGGCTCGCGCGAGGGCCGGTGTGGCTGCTGAACCGCGCGCGGCAGGCTGCCTCGACGCTCAGGTCGGAGCTGCTGCGGAGCCACGCCCGGGCTCCCTGACGGCGAACTTCCACGCCGTCGCGACCGTGCCCGCGTAGGCCGTGCGGCCTCTTCCGGCGGAACGCTCTCGGGATCTACGCGGTCTATGCCGCGTCGATCGTCTCCGGCCTCGTCGTCACGCCGATCCTGCTCGACGCGATCGGCAACGAGGAGTTCGGCATCTGGTCGTTCATCGGGGCCGTGACGATCTACCTCGTCGTCCTCGATCTCGGCGTCGGGCCGTCGGTCGTCCGCTTCGCGGCCGAAGCGCGCGGCCGGCAGACGCCCGAGGACACGAACGCGATCGCGTCGCTCGGCCTCGCGCTCTACGGCGTGATCGGGCTCGTGACGCTGCCGGTCGGGCTGGCCCTGGCGTCTCGTGCCGCCCTCGTGGACGCGCCGGACGACCTCGATCTGGCCCGCGCGGATCTCGACGTTCCTCGTCGTGCTCTCGATCGCGGCCCGCTTCCCGCTCGGCCTCTTCAACAACCTCCTCGTCGGCCAGCAGCGCTTCGACCTCCAGAACCTCGCCAACTTCGTCGGCACGGTGCTCTACGCGGTGCTCGTCGCGCTCCTGATCCCGAACGGCGGCGGGCTGATCCTCCTCGGCGCCCTCGTCCTCGCTACCACCCTCCTCCGGCTCGCCCTGCCGCTCGCGTGGCTGCGGCGCGAGCTGCCGGGGCTGCAGCTCCGCCGCGCGCTACCTCTCCGCGCGCGCGTCTCCGCGAGCTGATCGCCTTCAGCTGGAGCAACTTCCTCGTCCACGTCTCGAACAAGGTCGTGTTCGCGACGGACATCGTCCTGGTCGGGATCGTGCTCGGGCCGGAGGCGGCCGCGCTCTACGCGATCCCGGCGAAGCTGTTCACGCTGGCGTTCGGCCTCGGCAGCGTCGGCACGAGCCTGCTCTATCCGGCGCTCGCCGAGCACGAGGGCGCGGGTGAGGATGACCGCCAGCGCCGGCTGCTGCTCGCTGGACTGCGCGGCGGCATGGCGGCGGCCGCGTTCCTCGCCCTGCCGATGCTCCTGATCCCCGACCTGCTGATCAAGGGCTGGGTCGGCGACGGCTACGGCGAGAGCTCCCCCGTGCTCGTGCTCCTCGCGCCTCGTGCTGCTTGTCCATCAGCCGGTCTACCTCGATGACGCAGTTCCTGATCGCACGGGGCCGCCAGCGACCAGATCGCACGCGTGCTCGTGCTCGCCGGCGCAGCGAACGTCGTCCTGTCGGTGACGCTCGCGGCGACGGTCGGCCTCTGGGGCGTCGCGCTGAGCACGCTCCTGACGGACCTCGCCGTCCTCGTCTACGCGACGCCGGCGCTCGTCGCACCCGCCGCCGCGCTGCCGGTGCGGCGCCTTCGCGCGCTCGGCCCTCCGGCCGCTCGTCCCGGCCGCCGCGGCAGCGTCTGCTGCTCTTCGTCGGCGTCGCCCGGGTGGCGGATCCCGACACGCTGGTCGAGCTGCTACCCCTCGGCATCGCCTGGGCGCTCGTCGGCAGGCTCCCGCTCTGGCGCTTCGGCTTCGACGACGGCGAGCGAGCGACGATCGGCCGGCAGCTGCGGCCGCCGAGCGCGCCGGTTCCCGAAGGCCTCTAGCCGCGGCAGATAGCGGTCGAGCAGCTCCTCGTACCGGCGCGCGAGCACGTCCCAGTCGAGCTCCGCGCCTGCCCGTCTCGCCGCCGCTGCCAGCTCGCCGCGCGCAGCCTCGTCCTCGCCGAGCCGGACGACGGCGTCGACGAACTCCCGCGGCGTTGGCACGAGCACGCCCGCGCCGGTCTCGCGCAGGTTCTCGGTCACCTCGTAGTCGTACGAGACCGTCGGCACGCCCAGGCCGATGAACTCGCCGACCTTGGCCGCCTGGATCCCCTTGTCCTCGGTGCGCGGGTAGAGCGCGAGGTCGAACGAAGCCGCTGTCGCGAGCGCCTCCTCACGCGGCAGGCGGCCGAAGAGCAGGACGTCGTCGCGACCGCGGAGACGGGCCTCGATCCGCTCGCTGGCGCCACCGACGAGCCACAGCCGCGCACGCGGCAGGCGGGCGTGGATCTCATCCCAGAGCTCGAGCAGATGCTCGACGTTGTAAAGCGAGCTGTCGCCCGCCACGGTCCCCGCTCGCGAGCAGGTGAGCGGACATCCACCCAACGGCCACCTCGCCCTCGCGCCGCCGAGCGGCCGCCGCAGCGACGAGGTCGTCGCGGAGCGAGCCGAGGCTCACGCCCTGCGGGATCACGTGGTACGGCTTGTCCACGCCGAGCTCCTGGAAGCGGCGGCCGGCGCGGTCGGCAGTGACGACGTACGCGGCGAGGCTCGGCCGGCGCATGAGCTCGACCTCGCGTGGGCTGAACGTCGGATCGTCCACGTCCGAGACGGCCGGCCCGCCGAAGTACGCCAGCTGTTCGTTGTCCGCGGTAAACATCGTCCGGTAGCGCCGGTTCGCGAGCGCGAAGACGGCGGGGTTGCGGACCTTGCGCCCCCAGCGGTACGCGCGGTACTGCAGCCCGCGGCGGATCCGCTCGTCCGAGAACGTGAACAGGTAGCCGTCGAGACGCGACAGCCGCGGCAGGAGCTCCGCGTAGCGCGGGTTGTTGTGGCCCTTGAACCACAGGCTCGTGAAGAAGACCCGTCGCGGGGTCCGGCGGCGGCCCTGCGACCAGCTCGCGGAGGCGACGTCGCCGCATGGCGGCGGAGTCTACGCTCGGCCCGACGCGGAACTGACGTCGCGATAGACCGCAAGCGTCCGCTCGGTCATCCGCGCAACTGAGAACTCGGCCCGCGCCCGCGCGAGTCCCGCCTCGCCGAGCCGCCGCGCGCAGCTCGGGATCGGCCAGCAACCGGTCGAGCGCGGCAGCGAAGGCGCCGGCATCGCCGCCTCCACGAGCAGGCCCGTTTCGCCATCGGCGACGACCTCGGGCACGGCGCTTACGCTGCGTCGCGACGACCGGCAGCGCCGGCCAGCATCGCCTCCAGCAGGACGATCCCGAAGCCCTCCCAGCGCGACGAGTGGACGAAGACGTCCGCGTGCTCGAGCCAGTCGCGGATCCCGAGCCTGCCGGGCAGGACGACCGCGCGTCGAGCCCGAGCTCGACGGATCTGCGTACGGATCTCCGCCTCGAGCGGGCCGCTGCCGAGAATTGCAAGCCGGCCTCCGGATGCCGCTCCCGGACGCGCCAGGAATGCGCGCAGCAGGGTCGCATGGTCCTTCTGCGCGATGAGGCGGCCGACGGCGAGCAGGAGCGGCACGCCGCTCGGGATGCCCGCGGCCTCGCGGGGTGAGCGCAGAGGCGCAGCCGGCAGCTCGTCGAGGCCGTAGGGAATCGTCACGAGCTTCGCGCGGTTCGTGACCCGCCCGCACGAGGAAGTCCCGGACCGCCTCGGAGATCGCGATCAGGCGCCGCGAACCGCGGGCGAACGCCCGGTCGACGTAGCGATACGGGCCGAGCAGGTAACGGTCATCGTTGTGCCGGGTGGACACGAGCGGGAGCCGGAGCGCGCCGCGCCGCGAATCGCGCCGTAGACGTCGGCGTGCACGAGGTGGGTGTGGAGCAGATCCGGCCGCTCCGCCCGAACCGCTCGGACCACGTCGCGCGCCATCCGCGGGCTGATGTCGGCGCCACAGCGAACATGCGCGTAGGGCACGCCGAGCTCGTCGAGGCGCGCGTAGAACTCGCCGGACGTGCCGGGCACGTCGAGGCCGAGAAAGCGCGCGTCGACTCCCGCCTCGCGCAGGGCGGGCAGCAGCGCGAGCAGGTGGTTCTCCGAGCCGCTCACGCCCCGCAACTTGTGGACGTGGAGGACCTTCAACGGGCTAGAAGCGACCGGTACAGGGCTTCCACGTCGTCGGCCATCCGCTCGGTCGCGAAGCGCGCGCGCACGTCCTCGCCGCCGCGCCGGCCGAGCATCTCGCGCAACTGCGGGTCGCGCGCGAGCGACGCTAGTCGGGCGGCGAGCCCGTCAACGTCGCCGATCGGAGCGAGATAGCCGCTCTCGCCGTCGGTGACGACGGTGGCTGTGCCCCCGGCGTCGGTCGCAACGACCGGCCGCTCCGCGGCGAGCGCCTCGATCGCGACTACGGGCGCGCCCTCGTTCTCCGAGGTCAGCAGCAACGCGTCGAACGCTGCGTACCAGCTGCGGATGCCCTGCTGGAAGCCGACGAAGTGACAGCGGTCCTGGACGTGGAGCTCGCGCGCGAACGCCTCCGTTTCCGCGCGGAGGTCGCCGTCCCCGACGAGCACGAGCTGCGCGTCGACCCCCTCGTCGACGAGTACGCGCAGCGTCCGCGTCAGGTCGAGCGGCCGCTTGATCGCCGTGAAGCGGCCGGCCCAACCGACGACGAAGACGTCGTCACCGGCGCCAAGCTCGGCGCGGATGCGCTCGCGCGCCACCCGGTCCGAGTCGCTCCACGGCGGCAGCTCGAACCCGTAGGGAATGACCACGAACCGGTCCTCGGCCGCAACGCCGAAGCGCACGAGATCGTTCGCGCACCTCCTCGCTGACCGCGACGAGGGCGTCGGCCGACCGGGCAAGCAACCGCTCGATCAGCCTGAAGACGCGCTCGCGGCGGTGGTCGAAGTAGCCCGCAGCACATGACCGTGGTACGTGTGAACGACGGCACGGGGCCTGCGCGCGCCCCGAGAGGAGCAGCCGCGATCCGTCCTGTCGCCCCCGCCTTCGAGTGTGCGTCTGGACGACGTCAGGCCGGCGCGCGACGATGATCGCGGCGCAGGTCGCGGATCGCGGCGAGGTCGGCGCGCGGCGAGATCTCCCGCTGAAGCGCGGGGAGCTGGATACACGTCGACGCCGAGCTCCCGCGCAACGTATTCCATCGACTCCTCGCCGGCCGCGAGCGTCCCCGCGACGACGAGCACGTCGTGGCCGCGCCGCTCCTGCTCGCGCGCGAGCTGGAGCACATGCAGCGCGGCGCCGCCGACGTTCAGGCGCGCGATGGCGTGCACGATGCGGAGTCGGCTCATGAGCGGGGTTCGAGGACGAGCGAGCGGGATCGCCGCGACGACGCCGAGGGTGAGCCAGAATAACGATGAGAGCGGCGAGCCACCGAACAGGGCCGCGCCCGCGAGCACGCCGGCCATGCCCGCCACCCACCCAACCGCGACGAACGCATACTCGAGCGCGATCCGGATCAGGCGGTGCCCTCGAGCCCGACTCCGCACGCGAGCCGCACCGCCAGGAACGCAATCAGCGCGAAGAGCACGCCGCCGACGATCCCGAGCTCGATCAGCACCTGGTCGTACGTCTGCTGCGGGATGAACGTGCCCGTCGAGGTTGCCGAAGTACGGCTCCGGCTGGTCGGGAAAGCGCTGCCGCGCATCGGGGAGGAAGCGCATGTACTCCTCCTGGGGCAGCTCGCCGTGCCAGCCGGTGCCGAGGATCGGGTTCGTCGAGGAAGACACGACCGCCGACGTACGCGAAGATGAGGCGCTGGCTCCAGCTCGCCGCGTACTGGCCAGGCGTCTCGGGCTCCGGGCCGAACCACTCCTGCAGGAAGCCGAGCTCGCCGCTGCGCAGCGTCACCGTCGTCGCCGTCACCGCGACGACGACGCGCGAGCCGTCGCGAGCAAGGCGCTCCTGCGCAGCGAGCGGCGCGCAAGCGCCAGGCCGACGAGCACGCCGGCCGCAAGGTAGAGCCCGAGCAGACTGGCGAGCGAGGCGCCGAGCGCGATCGCCAGACCGCCGGCGACGACGCCTGCGACGGCGATCACGCCGATCGGCCGCGGCCGCGAGTAATCGACCGCGAGGCCGACGACGAGCGCGAGCGTCCCGAGGGCAGCGCAGGTCGTGCTCGCCAAGGAACGAGCCCTGGCGGCCGCCGCCGCCGGTCACGAACTCGATCGCGCCCCAGCCGACCGCGACGACGCAGAACGCGACGATGACCGCGAGCAGCGTGCTCAGGCGCTCCCTCGTGTCGAGGAACGCGACGGCACCGAGCGTGAGCGCGAAGAGCTCCGCGAGCCTCCCCGCGGAGGTGAGCGCGTCCGCGCCGTTCGGGAGCGCCGTCACGACGATGAGCGAGGCGAAGGCGCCGGAGGCGAGCACGAGGCATGCCGAAGGCAGCGTCCTGCGCGCGCGCAGCCGCCAAGCGGCGAGCACAGCGGTCGCGAGGAGCGCCACGTCGACCGGCCCGATCGAGAGGTCGGCGCCGCCGACCGCCACCTCGACGCTCGGCAGGTCGCGGGCGCGCAGCAGCGAGAGGACGACGGCGGCGAGGAAGACGAGGAACGAGAGGTCGCGCGCCGCCACTCGGGGCCGTCTCGGCATCGGGAGAAACTACCGTTACGGCCTTCACACATGCGCATCGCCTTCCTCACCGGTATCTGGCCGCCCGACGTCGGGGGCCCCGCGACCCATGGTCCCGACTTCACGCGCTTCCTGGTCGCCCGCGGCCACGGCGTTCACGTCGTCACGATGGGCGACGGCGAGCCGACCGAGCGGCCGTGCGAGGTCGAGGTGGTGACGCGCCGGCTGCCGTTCCCGCTCCGGTACGGGCTCGTGACGCTCAGGGGCGCCCGGGCGGCGCGGAGGGCCGACGTCGTCTACGCCACGGCAACGTATGCCGCTGCCGCAGCCGCATCGACCCTCGCGCGGCGGCCGCTCGTCGCGAAGCTCGTCTCCGATCCCGCGTACGAGCGGGCGCGCCGCTACGGGCTCTTCGAGGGAACGCTCGAGGAGTTCCAGGAGGCCGGCGCACGCCCGGTTCGAGCCCTCAAGGCGGCGCGGACGCGGGCGCTTCGCCGCGCGAGCGCGATCGTGGTGCCGAGCGCGTATCTCGCCGGCATCGCCGGGGGCTGGGGACTGCGCGAGGAGCGCATCCGGGTGCTGACGAACCCGGCGCCGCCGCCGACCGAGCTCGAGCCGACGGCGCTCGAGCCCGGGACGTTCGTCTTCGTCGGTCGCCTCACTCAGCAGAAGGCGCTGGACGTCGCCGTCGACGCCATCGCCCGAGTACCGGCCGCGCGCCTCGTCGTCGTCGGCGACGGCCCGGAGCGCGCCGAGCTCGAACGCCGTGCGTCCGCATCGGACGCGAACGGCCGCATCGAGTTCCTTGGCACACGCTCGCGGCACGAGGCACTGGCGATCGTCGCGGGCGCGCGCGCGGCGCTGCTTTCGAGCGACTGGGAGAACCTGCCGCACTCTGCCGTCGAGGCGCTGTCTGTCGGCGTTCCGGTCGTGGCGACAGCCGTCGGCGGCGTCCCGGAGGTCGTCCGCGACGACGAGAACGGGCTCCTCGTCGCGCCGAGACGAGCCCGAGGCGCTCGCCGCCGCCCTCACACGCGTCCTCGAGGAGCCGGGGCTCCGCGAGCGGCTGGCCTCCGGCGCGAAGCCGTCGGTCGCTGGGCTCTCGAGCGACGAGGTCTACGGGCAGCTCGAAGCCGTGCTCCTCGGAGCGATCCGGTGAGCGAGCGCCTCAGGGCTCTCTTCGTCGGCCGGATGCGCTACACCCTGCCGCTTCCCGACTGGCTGGCGCCGAAGTGGGACGCCGTCGAGCGGGAGCTCGACTACCGCGTCGTCGGCGCCGCGGCGGCGGACAGCCGCCCGAGCGACGAACGGTTCCACCTCTCGCGACCGGCGCGCCCGCGCATCCTCGACGGGCTCCTCTTCTACCTCCGCCTCCCCTTCCGCCTGCGAAGCGAGATCAGGACCTTCGACCCCGATGTCGTCTTCGCGTCGGACCCGTTCCTGGGCGCTGCCGCGCTCATCGGCCGCGGGCTCGCCCGCCGTCGGCCGAAGGTGATCGTCGAGGTGCACGGCGACTGGAAGACGTTCACGCGGCTGTACGGGTCGCGAGGACGCCGGCTCGTGACGCCGCTGGCCGATCGGGTCGCCGAGTGGGCGGTCCGCCGTGCGGACGCGACGCGCGCCGTCTCCAACTTCACCGCCGGCCTGATCGAGGAGGCGCGGGGCGTGCCGGCGACCGCGATCTTCACGCCGTTCAGCGACCTCTCCGCGTTCGCCGAGCGACCGCCGGAGCCGCTGCCGGAGCGCCCCACCGTCATCTCCGTTGCTGCGCTCGAGCCATACAAGAACACCGCCGGGCTCGATGCCGCGTGGCGCCGGCTTGCCGACCGAGTTCCCGAGGCGGTGCTGGTACTCGTCGGCACGGGCTCGCAGCACGACCTCGCCGACCGCCTCGTCCTCGACTTCCCGGGCCGGGTCACCCACCACGAGTGGCTCGACCCCGATGCCGTCGCGGCGGCGATCGACGACGCGACGGTGCTCGTGCTGCCCTCGTGGCCGGAGGGCCTCGGCCGCGTGATCATCGAGGCGTTCGCGCGCGGCCGCGGCGTCGTCGCGACCGACGCCGGAGGCATTCCCGACCTCGTCACCCACGAGCGCGAGGGCCTCCTGATCCCGCCGGCCGACGTGACGGCGCTCGCGGAGGCGCTCGAACGCGTCCTGACGGACCGCGAGCTCGCGGCCCGGCTCGGCGCGGCCGCTCGCGAGCGCTACGTCGAGTGGCACTCGACGCCCGAGGAGCTCGCGACAAAGCTGCGAGAGCTCGCCGAGGCGACGGTCGCCGGGACCGTCCGCTAAAGAGCCTCCATGCGCCTCCTCTTCGTCACGCAGACGATCGACGCCGACCACCCGGCCCTCGCGCAGACGATCGACCTCGTGCAGGCCCTCGCCGGCCGCTTCGAGACGGTCACCGTCCTTTGCGGCTCGGTCGGTCGCAACGACCTGCCGGCGAACGTCGAGCTCGTCACGTTCGCCGCAGGCTCTCGCGCCGGCCGTGGCCAGCACTTCACGCAGGCCGCGCGACGAGAGCTCGCCCACCGTCCGGCTGCCGCGCTCGTCCATATGGTGCCGCTCTTCCTCGTGCTCCTCGCGCCGTTCGCGAAGGCGAGACGGGTGCCGCTGCTGCTCTGGTACACGCATTGGCACGCGAGCCGGTCGCTCCGGGTTGCGACGCGCCTCGCCGACGTCGTGCTCAGCGTCGACCGGCGGTCGTTCCCGCTCGAGACGCCCAAGCTCCAGGCGACCGGCCACGCGATCGACGTCGATCGCTTCGCACCGGGCGACGGGCAGCGCCGCGACGGCAGGCTGCGGCTGCTCTCCCTCGGCCGGATGGCGCGCTGGAAGGGCCACGAGACGACGCTGGAGGGCCTGCGCGTCGCGGTCGAGGCAGGCCTGGACGCGGAGCTCGAGCTGCGCGGGCCGGCGCTCACCGCCGACGAGGTCGCGCACCTGGCCGAGCTCGAGCGCGACGTCGGCGCCTCGCCCCAGCTCGCGGCAGCGTGTGCGGATCGAGCCGCCGGTCCCGCGCGAGGAGATCCCGGCGGCGCTCCGCTCGGCCGACGCGCTCGTCAGCGCCACACAGCCCCGCGAGAGCGAGACGCTCGACAAGGTGGTCTACGAGGCGGCCGCGTGCGGCGTCCCCGTCGTCGCGAGCAACGCCGCGCTGCAGGAGTTCCTCGGAGGCCTGCCGGTCGGGCTCGGCTTCCCACCGGGCGACGCAGGCGCGCTCGCCCGCGTCCTCCGCGACCTCGACGCGGCCGGGCCTGCGGAGCGGCGTCAGATCGGGCTCGAGCTGCGACGCCGAGTCGTCGAGCAGCACTCGCTCGAGGCCTGGGCGGACGCGGTCGCGGCGATCGTGACGTCCACAGGCCGGGAGTAACATCGTCACGTGGCGACACCGCCCTCTGAGCCGGCGCTGAGCTCACGCGACAGGGACGTCCGTGCAGGACGCCCGTACGTCCTGGCGCGGGCGCCGATGCGGACCTTTGTCCGCCGCGTCTTCGGGGTCGCGACGCTGGCAGGCCTCGACGCGCTCGGGCTCGCACTCGGGCTCTACTCGGCCCTCGTGCTCCGGGCCATCGTCTACGGGGACGAGGTCTTCTGGAGCCTGCTCTGGGAGACGGGCCCGCAGGAGTGGCTGCCCTTCCTCATCCCGATCACGTGGCTCGTGTTCTGGCAGGCGGGCCTGTACGCGTCCCGCGAGCGCCGCAGCGGCCTCGGCCGGGTCGCGTCCTCGCTCATCCTCGTGGCGGCGATCACGCTCGCATTCGGGCTGGGTACCGACTACGACTTCACGACCTCGGGGCTGATCCCGACGTCCTTCGTCACCTGCACGATCGTGATCGGGCTGCTGCGGGCGGCGTACGACTCGTTCACGACCGAGCTCCAGCGAGTACTGCATGCCCGTCCGCGCGCGCTGCTGCTCGGGGAGGGCGAGAGCCTCGCCGCGCTCACCCGTCTGCTCGGCTCGCGCCGCGGCCTCGCGTACGAGTTCGTCGGCTCGCTCACGCCGCAGTCGGGAGAGAGTCTCGCCGAGCGAATTGCGCTCACGAAGCCGGACGAGGTGATCCTGCAGGAGGGGGACTTCGACGAGGCGGCCGTGCTCGAGGTCGTCGAGACGGCGCACCGGGCCGGCGTCAAGGTGCGCATCGCGCCGAAGACGACCGAGCTGCTGCTCCAGCGCGGCGAGTACGTCCCCGGACAGGGTGTGCCGCTGTTCGAGCTCAAGCCGCCCGTTCTCGCCGGCGCCGACTGGGCCGTGAAGAAGACCTTCGATCTGGTCGCGAGCTCGCTCGTCGTCATCGTCGGGCTGCCGCTCTGGCTGCTGATCGCGGCGTCGATCAAGATCGACTCCCGCGGGCCGATCCTCTACCGCGACCGCCGCGTCGGCGTCGGCGAGCGCGAGTTCGGGATGCTCAAGTTCAGGACGATGATCCAGGGCGCCGCCGAGCAGCAGGGCGGGCTCGAGGAGCGCAACGAGGCAGGCGGCGCGCTCTTCAAGATCCGCGAGGACCCGCGCGTGACCCGGGTCGGCCGAGTGCTGCGGCGTCTCTCGATCGACGAGCTGCCGCAGGTGCTCAACGTCCTCCGCGGCGAGATGAGCCTCGTCGGCCCACGACCGCTGCCGCTCCGCGACTACCGCCAGCTCGAGCAGTGGCACCGCAAGCGCTACCACGTGCTCCCTGGCATCACCGGCCTCTGGCAGATCTCCGGCCGCTCCGCGCTGACGTTCGACGACCTCGTGCGGCTGGACTTCTACTACATCGAGAACTGGTCGATCTGGCTCGACATCTCGATCCTCGTGAAGACGATCCCGGCCGTCCTGGCCGGCCGCGGCGCGTACTAGGGGAAGCGGTCGGTCGAGGGATCGAGGTCGAGCTCGCCGCCGTCGCGGCACTCCTCCGGCACCAGGTAGGCGGGCGCGGAGCGCGCGAAGGTCGCGTTGTCGGCGAGCTGCTGGCGCATCATGCGGGCGGCTGTCCCCTCCGAGAGGCCGAGCCGCACCCCGAGCGCAACCCCGCTCTGGAACGCGTAGCAGTTCGTCACGCCCTCGTCCGCCTCGCCCCGGAGGTGCCATGCCTCGTGGGCGAGCACGGCGATCGCGCGAGCGGTCTGGCTGAAGGCCCCTTCGTCGTCCTCGTAGGCAAGCCGGTGCAGCCGGTAGCAGATCGCCGGCGTCAACAGCGCGTTGCGCCCGCCCACTTCCGCGATCCCGTCCGCGTGCTGGACGACCCCCACGGCCTCGCCGCTCGGCGTCGCAGCGCACGTCCACCTCGTGCCCGGCGATCTTGGCCGCCTCGTCCGACAGCAGCCGTTCCGTCCGCAGCTGCTCGCCCGAGTCGAGGCCGCTCCAGCCGCGGTCGGGGAGCAGCACGAAGAGGATGACGCCCGCGGCCGCAACGACGGCTCCTGCCTCGACCCACGCCCGCACCCGGCGCTGCGGCGGCCGGGGACGGAGCGGCGGCGGCTCCAGGGGCGGCTCGCCGCGGCGCATCCGCTCGCGGGCCTCCTCGATCAGCTCGTCCAGCTCCTCGTCGGTCTTGCCCGTTGCCGGGAGCCACACGTCCCGGCCGTCGATCTGCACGAGAACCGGCTCGAGCCACTCCTCGCCGCCGAAGTCGGAGAGATCGACGTCCTGCGGCGCCCGCCCACGGCGCGATCGGGGCGTCGGCCCCTCGCGCAGCCCGGCGATGAGGAAATGCGCCTCGAGCGCGACGACCGCGAGAAAGGGGAGCCAGATCGGCACGACGTCCTGCAGCTCCGGCAGGAAGAACCAGGCGAGGAGCCCGACGAGCGCCGCGAGCCGCAGGCGGCTCGTCTGGGACATCAGCGTCCCCGCGTCGCGCGCGAGTGCAGCGTGAGCGCGAGATAGCCGAGCAGGAGGAACGGGAAGAGGTTCAGCGAGTGCAGGACGAGCGCGAACGAGAGCGCCTCGGCGCGATCGACGCCGTACGCCGCCAGCACGACCACCACCGCTGCCTCGAACGTCCCCACCGCCGCGGGCCCCGACGGCAGCACGAGCACGAGGTTCGACGCAACCAGGATCAGGAGCGCCATGCCGAAGGTCGCGTCGATGTTGGTGCCGAGCAGGAGCAGCCAGATCGAGCATGCGAGGACGAGCCACGACAGGAGGGTCACCGCCAGCGCGGTGATCGTGACCCGGCTCACGGTGATCCCGACGAGCCCCGTGACGAGACCCTCCGCCATCCCGTCGACCCGCTCCGGGCCGACGCCGGGCAGCCAGCCGACGGGCCGGAGCAGGACCCTCGCGCCGCGGACGCCGTAGCGGCGGACGAGCACCGCAGCGGCGACGAGCCCGATGCCGGCGACGGCGCCAAGGGCCACTGCCGCGGTGAGCCAGTCGACCGAAGGAAGGAACGGCGCCGCGACGACGAGCAGCCCGACGAGCACGAGCACGTCGAACGCACGCTCGAGCACAACGGTCGCCAGCACCTGCGTGCGGGAGAGCTCAGGCCGCCTGCCGAGAACGAGCACCCGCGCCAGCTCGCCGGCCCGGGCCGGCAGGATCGAGTTGAAGAGGAAGCCGATCAGGAGGGCGCTCAGAACAGGGGTGTAGGGCGGTCGCTCGCCCGGCTCGAAGAGCAGCTGCCAGCGCCAGGCGCGCAGCAGGACGCCCACGGCGAGCACCGCCCCGGCCGGAAGCAGGTAGACGTACTGCTGCTCGCGAAGCGCGTCACCGAGCGAGTCGAGCTCGACGTCGCGAATTGCCAGGTACGCGAAGCCGACCGAAAGCGCGACGCCCGCCCAGGCGAGCAGGTTCCGGCGGCGGCCTAGTTTCCGATCCGTACGCGCAGCAGCACCCAGATCGCCTTGAACCCGTCTCGCCACGTGATCTTCTTCCCCTCCTCGTACGTTCGCCCGTAGTACGAGATCGGCAGCTGGTAGATGCGGAGCTTTCGCTTGCAGACCTTCGCCGTGATCTCGGGCTCGATCGAGAAGTCGTCCTGGCGAAGGTCGAGACTGCGCAGGACGTCGCTGCGGAACGCCTTGTAGCCCGTCTCCATGTCGCTCAGGGTCGTGTTGTAGAGAAGCCCGGTCAGGAGGGAAAGGAAGCGGTTGCCGACGAGATGCCAGAAGAGGTACGCGCGCTGCGGCCGTCCGCCGGAGAGACGCGAGCCGAAGACGACGTCGGCCAGGCCGCGCTCGATCGGGTCGATGAGGGCCGGGACGTCGGCCGGGTCGTACTCCATGTCGGCGTCCTGGATGACGGCGATGTCGCCGTCGATGTGCGGGATCGCCGCACGGATAGCCGCGCCCTTCCCGCGGTTCTCCTGCCGGACGAGCACGACGCCCTCCCGGCCCGGCCTCCCAATCGCGCAGCAGCTCGCCCGTGCCGTCGGTCGAGCCGTCGTCACGACCACGATCTGCCGGTCGAGGCCGAGGGCCTCGATCCGCTCGAGCACCTCGATGATCGTCGCCGCTCGTTATAGGTCGGGATCAGGAACGAAACGCGCATCAGCCGCGGGAGGCTATCTCAGGCCACCTCGCCTAACGGATCCCTCATGTGCCCTCCGTAGACTTCTGCCGCATGAAGGCGCCGAAGATCCTGGCCGTCGCCTCGGCGGTCGATCTCGACTTCCGCTACGGCTGCACGCCCGCGTGGTGGCAGCTCTGGAAGGGCCTCTACGAGGTCGGCGTCGACCTGATCGTGACGCCGTACCGCGGCCGGCCGGTCGAGTCGCCCTGGTGGCGCACGGCGCCGAACCCGACCTATCGCGAGGGCGAGAGCTTCGCCGCCCTCCGCGGCGGGCTCGCGCGGCATGAAGGGCGACCGCTACCTGCGCCGCGCCGAGGATCGGCCGGACGAGACGCTCTTCGACAAGGCGGCGCGGGAGACGATCTGGCGCTGGGTGACGCCCCGCTGGCAGCGCCACCTGACGCGGATCCTCGAGCGTGAGCGCGACGTCGACGCGGTCGTCGTCTTCACGGTGCCGATGGCGCACCTCCGAGGCATCCCGACGTACCTGCGCGAGCGCTTCGGCGTGCCGGTGGTCTTCTACGACGGCGACGTGCCGATGAGCCTGCCGGAGTTCGGCGGCATGGACACCGGCTTCAACTACTACCACGGCGCCGACCCGTCGGAGTACGACCTCGTCGTCTCGAACTCCGAGGGTGGGCTCGGCCGCCTGCTCGAGCTCGGCGCGCGGCGGGCGGAGACGGTCTTCTGGGGCGCCGACCCCGAGTTCTTCCAGCCGCGCCCGGTCGAGAAGACGAGCGACGTCTTCTTCTACGGCTACGGCGACAAGTTCCGCCGCGACTGGATGGCCGCACTGGTCGGCGAGCCGAGCCGCTCGGCGCCCGAGCTCGACTTCGTCCTCGGCGGCCGCGACTTCCAGGGCGACATCGGGCGCGCGAGGCTGATCGGCGACGTCCCGTTCAACACGTTCGCGCACGCCATCTCCTCCGCGCGGATCAACCTGAACATCACGCGGCGGTCGCACGCGACCGTGACCGCGTCCGCGACCGCGCGTCCGTTCGAGCTCGCCGCCGCGGGCGCGCGCGATCGTCTCCAACCCGTACGAGGGAATCGAGCGCTGGTTCGAGCCGGGCCACGAGCTCCTCGTCGTCTCGAGCGCCGAGGAGGCGCTGACGACGTACCGGCAGCTGCTCGACGACCCGGGCGAGGCCGAGGCGATGGGCGCGCGCGCCCGCGAGCGCGTGCTCGACGAGCACACCTACGCCCACCGCGCCCGGCGGCTGCTCAAGCTGGTCGGGCTGGACGTGCCGGCGGCGAGCCGTGTCTAGGCCGCGCGTAGTCGCGATCGTCCCGGCCTTCGACGAGGAGGCGGTCGTCGGCTCGGTCGTCCGCGAGATCCGCGACTTCGACCCGAGCCTCGACGTCGTCGTCATCGACGACGGCTCCGCGGACGGCACGGCGGCCGCGGCTGCCGCGGCGGGCGCATCGGTCGTCAGCCTCCCCTTCAACCTCGGCATCGGCGGCGCCGTCCAGACCGGCTTCAAGTACGCCCTCGAGCACGGCTACGACGTCGCGGTGCGCCTCGACGGCGACGGCCAGCACGACCCGACGGAGGTGCCGAAGCTGCTCGAGCCGCTCGGCCGCGACGAGGCCGACGTCGTCGTCGGCTCTCGCTTCGCCGGCGGCGAGCGTGACTACAAGCCGCCGTTCGCGCGCCGCGCCGGCATCCGCTGGTTCGCGCACCTCGTCTCGCTGCTGACGAGGCAGAAGCTGACCGACACGACGTCCGGGCTTCCAGGCCGTGAACGCGCGGGGCATCCGGCTCTTCGCCGCCGACTACCCGCACGACTACCCCGAGGTCGAGGCGGCGGTGATGGTCGTCCGGCACCGGCTCCGGATCAAGGAGGTGCCGGTGCGGATGCGCGAGCGCGAGGTCGGCTCCTCGTCGATCAGCACGCTGAGCTCGCTCTACTACGCCGTCAAGGTGACGCTCGCGCTCTTCATCGGCATCTTCCGGCGCCGGGTCGTGCCGGCGGAGGAGCCGTGACGCCGTGACGCCGCTCCGCATCTCGATCGCGGCGACGATCGCCTCGATCCTGCTGCATCCTCGTCGTGCTCGAGCTGATCCGCAGCCGCCGGCTGCGCGAGCGCTACGCGCTGCTCTGGCTCGCGACCGGCATCGTGCTGCTCGTCCTCTCCGCCTGGCGGGAGGCGCTCGACACGATCGCCGGCTGGGTCGGCGTCACCGGCTACCCGCCGGCCGTCCTGTTCGCGGTCGGCATCCTCTTCATCCTGCTCGTCCTCCTGCACTACTCGACCGTCATCTCGAAGCTCGCCGACCAGAACGTGATCCTCGCGCAGCGGCTCGCCCTGGTCGAGAACCAGCTCGTCCATCTCGCGAGGTCGACCGACGGAGCCGCGAAGGGCAACGACCTGCAGCGAGGCTGACATGACCCAGCTTCGGAGCCGGGTCCGGCGGGCGGCGGCGTTCCTCGCGCGGAACGATCGCTTCCTCGACCCTCGCGGCCTGCTCTGCGTCGTCGCCTACCTGCTGGTCACGGCCAGCTACCTGCAGGCCCGTCTGACGGACGACGGCCCGATCTACTACGACTTCATGCGCCGCCTCGTCGGCGAGGACGTCGAGGCCTACGCGTACCAGTTCGGCGTCGTGTTCTGGAACCTGCCGTTCTACGTCCTCTCCCGCTTCATCCGGATCGGCAACGACAACGACTGGATCGACCACATCCTGATCGGCGCGGTCGCCGTCGCCGTCGCCTCCACCGCGGCCGTGGTCGTCGTCATGTACGTGTCCTGGCACCTGATCCGGAACCTCGGCCTGCCCGGCGGCCCGGGAGCGATCCTCCTGACCGTGCTCGGCACGCCGCTCTTCTACTACGCGATCTTCCAGCCCGGCCTGAAGCACGCGTTCGACACGCTGCTCGTGTCGGTGCTGGCGCTGCTGCTGCTCCACCTCAGCGAGCATCCGTTCGGCGACCCGAGCGGCCGTGGCGCTCGGCCTCGTCGTCGCGCTGTTGATCTCGGTCCGGTACGCGAACATCGTCCTGCTCGTGGGTGTGGCGTACGTGCTGCTGCGCCGTCGCGCGCTCACGCAGGCATATGCTGGTGACCGCGACCGCCGTCGTCGGCGCGACCTGCATCCTCGCCCTGCCGCTCCTGCTGGGTGTCCCGTACGGGCTGCCGCCTGCCGAGACCGCGTCGGTCCAGCGAACGCCTGAGCCGGGAGCGCTCCTCGTGCCACCGGTCGTGACCCGGCTCGCCGGGGAGCTCAGATCCCGGTCAGCGTCGGAGGCGGCGTGGACGACCTGAGCTCGTTCCAGATCGACTTCGCCGCGCCCGCGAAGATGCTCTTCACGCTCAAGCGCGGCCTCTTCGTCTGGACGCCGCTGACGCTCTTCGGGGTCGTGGGCTACCTGCTCCTGGCGGTCCGGGACGAGCGGCATCGCACCTTCCTCGTCGGGCTCGGGCTTGAGCGCGACCACGCTGCTGCTCATCCACATCGTGTGGGGCGGCTTCTGGACCGGCGGCTTCTCGTTCTCGCAGCGGTTCCTGACCGCGCTTTTCCCCGTCTTCGTGATCGGGATCGCGGAGTTGCTCGCGCGGACGAGGATGCTGGATCGCGCCGGTCCTGCTCGTCTGCGTCGCGTGGACGTGGTTCCTCGCCCTTCACCATTTCTACGGCTACAACTTCGTCTCCGACGCGGACGGCGTGGATCGGATCGTCGAGCTCTACCGCACCGACGAGGAGTCCCCCGGCCACTTCTGGGATCTGCGGGTCGCAGGGCCTATATCGCGGCACTGGGAGGCGTATTTCGACTGGCTCGATCTCCACTCCGAGCGCCGGCGGCCGGACTAGCTCCTACAAGGAAGACTTTGCCTCTAGACGCTCGAGCCGCCGTGGCAGCGTCGGCACGAGCATCGGGATGCAGCCGACAAGGAGCGCGTACGCAGGCAGCGCCGGCACGAAGGCGATGAGGTAGGAGCCGCTCTCGAAGCCGAGCTGCGGGGAGGCGCCGAAGACGAACGCGAACGCGCCGAACCAGCCCGCGAGCAGGCAGGCGACGGGAAGCGAGCCGCGGGCAGCGCCGATCGCGCCCGCGAGCGGCAGCCACTGCAGCAGGCGGTTGCTCCAGAGGTACTCACGGAGACCGGTCATGTTGCCGGTGAAGGCGTCCCAGGAGACGTCGAGGCCCAGCCCGTAGAGAACCGCCGCGAGCACGACTCCCGGCGCAGCCGTGAGTGCGAGGAGCGCTCCCTCGCGCGGACGCCAGGCCACGGCGTACGCGAGCGCGATCCCGACGAGCACGAGCACGCCGCTCGGATGCACCAGCGCGGCGATCCCTGCGACGAGGCCCGCAAGGAGGGCGGCGCGTCGCCCGTCGGCCACGAGCCCACGGACGGCGAGTGCTCCCGCGACCAGGGACAGCGCCGCAGCCGGAAAGCGGCCTCCCGCTGCGATCCCGACCGCCTCGGGCAGCACGCGGTCGACGTACGTGTCGCGGTAGCTCGCGAGCGCGTAGAGGACGCCGACT
Source organism: uncultured Gaiellaceae bacterium (assembly GCA_963791905.1). GTDB lineage: Bacteria > Actinomycetota > Thermoleophilia > Gaiellales > Gaiellaceae > Gaiellasilicea. The sequence goes on along the minus strand of CAWBTX010000006.1, from coordinate 835,254 downwards.
GCGGGCAGCGCGACGAGCAGGAGCGCGGAGAGCAGTCCGATCGCACGGCCCCCCACGGCCGTACCGAGCGAGAGCGCGGCGAGGACAGCCGCGGGCGCGAGCACGAGCAGGTTCAGGAGCAGGAGCCACCACGACGCCTCCTCGTACCCCTCCGCGGCGGCCCCCGTGATCGCCGCCGCGAGCCACAGAACCGCGACGAACGGCGCAGCCGTCGCCGCCGCCGTGCGGACGGCTAGCCGCGGTCACCGGCGAGGGCCTGCGAGCGGTACCACGAGACCGTCCGCTCGAGACCCTCCCGGAGGCCCGTCCGCGCCTTGAAGCCGAAGAGGCGCTCCGCCTTCGTCGCGTCGAGCGAGCGGCGGGGCTGCCCGTTCGGCATCGAGGTGTCCCAGACGATCTCGCCGCGGAAGCCCGTCAGCTCGGCGACCGTCTCGGCGACCTCGCGGATCGACGTCTCGACGCCCGTGCCGAGATTCACCGGCTCGGCGCCGTCGTAGCGCGCCGCGGCGAGCGCGAGGCCCTCGGCGCAGTCGTCGACGTAGAGGAACTCGCGCGTCGGCGAGCCGTCGCCCCAGAGCACGACCTCCCCGTCGGACTCCTCCATCTTCCGGATCAGCGCGGGGATCACATGGGACGTCTGCAGGTCGAAGTTGTCCCCCGGCCCGTAGAGATTGGCCGGCAGGAGGAAGATGGCGTCGAGCCCGTACTGCTCGCGGTACGCCTGCGCGCCGACGAGCACCGACTTCTTCGCGACGCCGTAGGGCGCGTTCGTCTCCTCGGGGTAGCCGTTCCAGAGCTCCTCCTCGCGGAACGGCACCGGCGTGTGCTTCGGATAGGCGCAGACCGTGCCGGCGACGACGAGCTTGCGGACGCCGTGGAGGCGGCTCTGCTCGAGCATGTGCGCGCCCATGAGCAGGTTCGCGTACCAGTAGCGGCCCGGGTTCTCACGGTTGGCGCCGATGCCGCCGACCTCCGCCGCGAGGTGGAAGACGAGCTCCGGGCGCGTGTCGCCGAGCAGCCGAGCCGCGTCCTCCTCGTGCGTCAGGTCGTAGTCGCGGCGCCGCGCGGCGACGACGTCGTGGCCGTCCGCCGTGAGCCGCTCTACGAGTCGGCTGCCGAGGAACCCACCCCCGCCGGTGACGAGCACTCTCATCCTGGGAGCAGCTCGGTGCTGAACACGTCGTACGACACGGCCAGGCGGTCGGGCCAGAACCGCGGCGGCGCGCCGAGAGCCGCATTGACACGACGAGCGAGGGGGAGTCGCAGCGGCCCGAGGTTCTTCGGGAGGAGGGCGTACTGGTCCGGCTCGATCGTGAACGCGCCTGCCTTCGCCGCGAGGCCGGACTCACGTACGGCCGAGTCGATCTCTTCGCGTCTCCAGTACTTCAGGAAGTGGGGCGGGCGAAACCTGGCGGGCTTGAGACGAGACGGCACCGAGGCGGGGTTTCTGGCGTTCGGAAAGGAGACGTCGAAGAGAAACCGGCCGCCGGGACGGAGGACGCGTGCGATCTCGGCGAGCGCCGCTCGAACATGGCGCTTTCCCATGTGGAGAAAGACGGCGCTCGAGAGCACCAGATCGAAGGAGTCGTCGTCGAACGGGAGCGCCTCGGCGGAGACGCAGATCGGGGTGATGCCGCCGGCGCGCGTGAAACGCCCCATGTAGTCGACGAGGCGCCGCAAGCATGTTCTCGGAGATGTCGACGGCGCAGTACGAGGCCCACGAGAGCCCACGCTCGCTCGCGAGGTAGAGCGGGATGCGGCCGTACCCACTGCCGACCTCGAGGATGTCGCGCACCTCGAGACCGGACGGAAAGCGGGACCAGAGCGGCGACACCTTCGCGGTCACCGTCGCGTACTCCTCGTCGCCGCCGCTCCCCCGGCCGATCGCGGAGGCAACGTGGTTCTCGGCGGCCTCTCGCTCCCAGCGATTGCGGTACTCCCCCGCATGATCGCCCGGACGGGCGAAGATGCCGTCCCGCTCGACGAGCTCCTCTGTCCGGAAATAGGACGGCAGGGCAGGCGAACGCACACTCACTCCGGCGCTCCGACGCTCGGCGCCCCGAGCGGGCTCTCGGCAGCGACGGCCGTTGCCCAGTCGACGCGGCCGAGCCAGCGCTCGCGGTTCTCGGCGTACCAGGCGATCGTGCGCAGCACGCCCTCCTCCCACGAGACGATCGGCTCCCAGCCGGTCTCGCCGTGCAGCTTCTCGTAGCCGACCTTCAGCGCCATCACGTCGGTCACGCCGGGACGCAGCCGCGCCGGCGTCGTCACGACCTCGCGGTCGTCCGGCCAGTAGCCGTGCTCCTGGCCGAGCCGGAGGATCAGCTGCGTCCAGTCGGCCATCGAGATGTTCTCGCCCTGCCCGTACACGTAGACATCGCCGGGGATGCCCTGGGCGGCGACGGTCAGGTGCCCGCGCACGCCGTCCGAGCAGAAGCAGAAGTCGCGGAGCGGCTCGAGCGCGCCGAGCTCGATCTGCGGGCGGGTGAGCGCCTGCGTGATGATCGTCCCCGTGACGTAGCGCGGGTTCTGCCGCGGCCCGTAGTTGTTGAACATCCTCGTCACGACGCCGGGCACGCCGAAGGCGTCGTGGTAGTTCATCGTCAGGAAGTCGGCGGCGACCTTCGCGGTCGCGTAGATCGACTTCGGGTTGATCGGCGAGCGCTCGTGCAGGATCAGCCCGCCCTCATCGTCGAAGTCGTGGTGATGGGCGACCGACTCGCGCGGATTGCCGTACTCCTCGGACGTGCCCGCGGTGTCGAACTTCTCCAGCTCGAGACCCCAGTCGACGATCGACTGCAGCAGGTTGAGCGTGCCGACGGTGTTCGCCATCACCGTCTCGTAGGGGCGGTGCCATGACTCCCCGACGTGCGCCTGAGCGCCGAGGTGGAAGATGTACGGGCGGTCCGGCGCGGTCTTCAGCTCCCGGATGAGGTAGTCGATCGACGTGCGATCGGTCAGGTCGGCGAAGTGCACCTTCAGGCGGCCCCGCAGGTGCCCGATGTTGTTCAGCGCCCCGCTCGAGGTGGCGCGCACGAACGCGTGCACGTTGGCGCCGAGCTCGACGAGCGCGTCGGTCAGGTGCGAGCCCATGAATCCGTCCGCGCCGGTGACGAGCACCGTCCGGCCGCCGTAGACGTCGCCGAAGTCCTGCCGCAGCCGGTCGAGGTCGGCCGGCGTCCAGATCGAGTCGCTCATCGGCGGTCTAGGGTACCGGGTCGTGCAGCTGAAGCTCGCAGCGCTCACGACCCTCGAGCGCGGCGCGTCCGTCGCGCGCCGCCTGCGGCTCGGCTTCCTCGTCGATGCGCTCGCGCCGCACGTGGCGCGGCCGTTCGAGCGCTTCGAGCTCGACGTGGACGGGGTGCGCGCTGCGCGGCGCCGATCTCGCGCACCTGCACTACGTGCGCGAGCTTCGCGAGCTGGGGCGCGAGCGCACGTTCGTCCGGCTGCTCGCCGAGGCGATCCCGGCCGGCGGCATCGTGCTCGAGGGCGGCGCGCACCTCGGCTACGTGACGATCCACGCCGCGCGTGCCGCCGGGCCCGACGGCACGGTGATCTGCTTCGAGCCGAACCTGGGCGTCCACGGCGTCCTGCGCGAGAACCTGGCCGCGAACGGCGTCGCCGACCGCGTGACGCGTGCATCCGCAGGCGCTCGGCGACCGAAACCGGCACGGCGCGGCTGTCCGTGAGCGGTGACACGAGCAATCTCTACGGCGACGCGGGGCGTGGAGGTCGAGGTCGTGCGCGCCGACGCGGCCGTCGCCACGCCGGTGGACGTCGTCAAGCTGGACGTCGAGGGCGCCGAGACCGCGGCGCTCCGCGGTCTGGCAGGCCTGCTCGACGGCGACGCGCCGCCGCGGACGATCTTCGTCGAGTGCCATCCCGAGCTGCTCGAGCGCGCCGGCTCCTCCCAGGCCGAGCTCGTCGCGACACTCACGGGAGCGGGCTACCGGGTCGAGTGGATCGACGAGTCGACCGGGCGAACGGTGCCGCTGTCGGAGCCGTGGAGCGCGCCCTACGTCAATCTCCGGTGCGTTCGAAGTGCGCCGGCAGGCCGCCCCGGAAGCGGAGGCTGAGCTGCCCCGCCTGTCGGCGAAGCGCCTCGCCGAAGCCCACCGTGGCGAGCTCCAGCGGCGCGCGCTCGCCGCGCCGCTGCCGGCCCGCTGCCCGCGCGCGTAGCCGCTCCCGGATCGGCCCCGCCTCGCGGCGGACGACGAGGTGGACGCCGAGCGCCGGCAGGTCGAGGAGCGCGATCTTCGCCTGCGTCAGCGGGCGCCGCCGCGCGACGCGGTACTTGGCGAGCACGTAGCCGCGACCGAACGCCTCGAGCCGCCGTGCCGCCGGCGAACGCCGCGCCGAGCGTCTGGCCGTGCTCGTGCAGCGCGCGCGCGCCGGGCGCGAGCGCGCACGTCCAGCCCGCAGCGCGGAAGCGCAGCGCGAGATCGACGTCCTCCCAGTACGCGAACAGCGTCTCGTCGAAGCCGCCGAGCTCCTGGAACGGGCGGAGACGATAGGCGGCCGCGCCGCCGCACGGCCCGACCGGGTCGCCGGCGGCCGCGAGCGCCGAGACCGGCTCGTTCCAGAGGTAGTCCCACGAGCGGAGCGTCGTGTCGAGCTCGATGCCGGCGGAGTCGATCCTGTCGGGCGCCTCCGCCTGGAGCAGGACGCCGGCGACCATCCCGACGTCCGGCTCGCGCGAACGGCTCGAGCAGGCGCTCGACGAAGTCGGGCTCGCAGACGACGTCGTTGTTGACGAGCACGACAACGTCGCCGTCGAGCGCGAGCGCGGCGCGGTTGACGGCCGCGCCGAAGCCGAGGTTGCGCTCGTTTCGAAGGACCCGGACGCCCGGGATGCCGCTCGGCGACCGCCTCGGCCGTACCGTCGGTCGACGCGTTGTCGACGACGACGACCTCCGACCGGCACGGTCTGCCGCTCGAGGCTCGCGAGCGTCGCCAGCAGGAGCTCCGAGGCGTCGAGCGTCGGGATGACCACGGTGGCGCGCACGGGAAGGAGGCACGATACGCGGATGCGCCGCATCGTCCTCTGGTCGACGGACCCCGTCGGGGAGCGGATGGCGGGGCCGGGCATCCGCTATCACCGCCTCGCGTCCGAGCTGGCCGCGTCGCCTACGAGGTCACGCTCGTCGCGCCGGGCGACGGCCTGCCGGATGCGCCCTACGACTTCCGGACCGAGCGCCTCCGTGCGCTCGCCCGCCGATCTCGAGCCCGAGGTCGTCGTGGCGCAGACCCTGCCGCTCGGCCTCGTCCGCGACCTGCACGGACGCGGCGTGCGGCTCGTCTTCGACCTCTACGCTCCCGCGCTCGTCGAGGCCGCCGCGCAGCTGGCCGAGGAAGCAGGCGGGCAGACCCGCCGGGCATCCGCTACGAGGAGGTGCTCGCGACGACGCGGGTGACCCTGCTGCTCGGCGACGCGTTCGTCTGCGCGAGCGAGCGCCAGCGCGACCACTGGCTGGGAGCCCTCGCCGCGCTCGGGCGGGTGACGCCCGGCCGTCTACGCGGACGATCCGGCGCTCAGGGGCCTCGTCGGCGTCGTCCCCTTCGGGCTCGACGTGCTCCGAGACGGCGCCGCCGCGCCTGCCGTCAAGGGCGTCCAGCCGGGGATCGGGCCGGACGACCGGCTGCTCCTCTGGGGCGGTGGGATCTGGGACTGGTTCGACCCGCTCACGGTCATCCGCGCCGTTGGGCGGCTGGCCGAGCGCCGCGACGACGTCCGCCTCCTGTTCCTCGGGCTCGCCCACCCGAGCACCGCGGTCGGCGCAGAGGAGCATGGCGGAGCGGGCGCAGGCGCTCGCCGCCGAGCTCGGCCTCGAGGGCAGATCGGTGTTCTTCAACCGCGGCTGGGTCCCGTACGCCGACCGCAGCGCCTGGTTCGCCGAGGCCGACCTCGGCGTCAGCGCGCACGCCGACTCTCTCGAGGCGCGGCTCGCGTACCGGACGCGGGTGCTCGACCACATCGCGGCCGGCACGCCGCTCGTCCTCACGCGCGGCGACGTTCTCGCCGACCTGGTGGAGGCTCGCGGGCTCGGCCGGACGGTCGCTCCGGGCGACGTCGACGGCTGGGTGGCCGCGCTCGATGAGCTGCTCGATGACGACAACGCCTATGGCGCGGCGCAGGCGGCCGTCCGCGCCTCGCAGGAGGAGCTCACGTGGCACCGGGCCGGTGAGGCGCTCGCGGAGCTGATCGAGCGCGTCGCGTCGGCGCCGCAGCGGCCGGGAGCAGCCCGGACGGCATTCGCTCAGGCCGCGCTGGCGCAGGCGCGGTCGTCGCTGGACCGCCGCGGCGTCCGCGCCACCGTCGCCGCCGCCGCGCGCGCCGTGTACGACGGGCGCCGGCGCTAAGGTGCGGCCCATGGCGAATCGCGAGGCCGGGCCCGTCACGGTGCGGGAGGCGGGCTACGACCTCAAGGACGAGTCCTACTTCGCCATGGCGCGCCGCGACTACGTGGCTGAGTTGCCCCACGCTCCTGATGCCGCGATCCTCGAGATCGGCTGCTCGAACGGCGCCACGGGCGCGCTCGCGCTCGCGGAGGGAAAGTGCGGGCGCTACTGCGGCGTCGAGCTCTTCGACGGGCCGGCCGCAGTCGCGCGCGAGCGGCTCACCGAGGTCGTCGTCGGAGACGTCGAGGAGCTCGAGCTGCCGTGGCCGCCGGGGACGTTCGACGCCCTGATCCTGAGCGAGGTGCTCGAGCACCTGCGCGACCCCTGGGCGGTCCTCCGGCGGGTGCGGCCGCTGCTGCGTCCGGGTGCCGTCGTGTTCGCGAGCACCCCGAACGTCGCGCACCGCGAGATCATCGTGATGCTGCTGCGCGGGCGGTGGGAGCTCCGGAGCTATGGCCCGATGGACGCGACGCACCTGCGCTGGTTCACGCCCAGCGAGCCTCCGCGAGGCGTTCGAGGGCGCCGGTTACGTGGTCGACGCGGTTCGGCCGCTCGGCGGGCTCGGGCCGGGCAGCGCCGTCGTCGACAAGCTGCTGCGCGGCCGCGCGCGACATCTCTGGCACCGCCAGATCGACCTGCGCGCCCATGTCCCGGAGGTGGACGGATAGCAGGCCCACCCGCGGCCGACGCCGACCGGCGAAGCACCCGACCTGGCGCTCGACCTCCTCCGCACCCCCGAGGCGGGTGGCCGCGTCGTTCGCGGCGGCCTCGTTCGCGGTCTCGGCTTCGCGATCAGCACGGCGCTCGGGCTCGGCACGGCCGGTCCTGCTCCTGCGGTACCTCGGCGTCGACGACTTCGGGCGTTACGCGACGGTGACGGCGGTGCTCGGGATCGTCGCGGGCGTCACGGACGCCGGGCTGACCGCCGTGGGCAGCCGGGAGGTGTCGGTCGCGCGCAGCGCCGCCGAGCGGGCACAGGTGATGGACAGCCTGCTCGTGCTGCGGCTCGCGGCGGCGGCGCTCGGGGTGCTCGCCGCGATCGGCTTCACCGCGCTCGCCGGCTACGAGGGCGTCGTCGTGGCGGGCACGGCGCTCGGCGGGATCGGGATCATCCTGATCAGCGTCCAGTCGCTCCTGACCGTGCCGATCTGGGTGGAGCTGCGCGTCGCGACGCTGACCGCGCTCGAGGTGCTGCGCAACCTGCTCACGCTCGGCGGCGTGGCGGCGCTCGTCCTCGTCGGCGCCGGCCTGCTCGCCTTCTTCGGCGTGCAGGTGCTCGTCGGGCCTCGTGCTCCTCCCGGTGACGATGCTCCTCGCCCGCCACACCGTGCACCTCGCGCGCGGCGCGCACCGCGAGACGCTCGCGTGGCTCGTGCGCGAGACGCTGCCGCTCGCGCTGGCGTTCGCGATGAGCGTCGTCTACTTCCGCGTGCTCGTCGTCCTCGTCTCGCTCGTGTCGACCGAGACGGAGACCGGCCTCTTCGGCACCTCGTTCCGCATCTTCGAGATGCTGCTGGGCCTGCCGGCACTCATCCTCTCCGTCGCCCTGCCGCTCCTCTCCGTCGCGGGCGACGAGGATCCCGGGCGGCTGCGCAAGGGGCTCCAGAGCATGACGGACGCCTCCCTGCTCATCGCGGCGGCGCTCGCGATCGGGATCGCGATCCTCGCCGAGCCGGGGATCCGCCTCATCGGCGGCGAGGAGTACATCGACGCCGCGCCGGTGCTGCGGATCCAGGCGCTCGCGCTGGTGCCGCTGTTCCTCGTCCAGACGTGGCAGCTCGGCCTGATCGCCGGCCGCGCGCAGCGGGCGATGGCGGTCGCGAACGGCCTCGCGCTCGGGCTCGTCGTCGTGCTCGGGCTCGCCTTCGTCCCCGACGGCGGCGCCAAGGCCGCCGCGTGGGTCGCGGTCGCCGCCGAGACCGGCCTGGCGGTCTTCCTCTGGATCGCGCTGCACCGCTCCCGGCCGGGCGCCGCGCCGAGCCTGCGGCCGGTGTGGAAGGTCGCGGTCGCGGCCGCGCTTGCCGGGGGAGTCGGCTACGCACTGCGTGACCGGCCCGTGCTCGCCGTGGTCGCCGCGATGCTCGTCTTCGCGGTCGTCGCCGTCGTCATCCGTGCCGTGCCGCCGGATGCCTACCACGCGTTCGGGCTCAGCCGGGAGCGGGAGGACGAGTGAGCGAGCGCCCTCGCGTCGTCGTCCTTCGCGGCCACCACGCCAACGTCGGCGAGCTGCGGCCGTGGGAGCTCCTGCTCGACCGCTTCGACGTCCACGTCGTCACGACGGCGCGGGCGGATCAGAGCATCGAGGGGCTCCGTGTCCCGTGGTCGACGGCCGCGACGCGCCGCGCCCGACTCCCGCGTGGGCGGCTCGGCACGCTCGCGACGCACGCGGTCGGCGATGCCTACGTCGACGTCGAGTCGCTCGTGCGCGGCGCAGCGATCGTCCATACGGCCGAGCTCGTGCCGTGGTTCGCCGTCCAGCCGGCGCGCCTCCGCCGGCAGCTCGGCTATCGGCTCGTGGTCACCGTGTGGGAGACGATCCCGTTCCGGTCGGCGCTGCGCTCGTCGCGCGCCGCCGCGAACCGCGAAGTCGTCCTCGAGGCGACCGATCTCTTCCTGCCCACCACCGAGCGCGCCGCGAGCTGCCTGCGGCTCGAGGGCGTCGGCGACGACCGGATCCAGGTGGTGCAGCCGGGGATCGATGTCGACCGCTTCGCCGTCCCGGCCGAGCACAGCCCGGACCGGCATCTGATCGTCTCGCCCGGCCGGCTCGTCTGGGAGAAGGGGCACTACGACGTGATCCGCGCGCTGGCGTCCCTCGGCGGCGAGGCGCACCTCCTGATCGTGGGCGCGGGCGGCGAGCGCTCCCGGCTGCTGCGCTACGCGGCGGAGCTCGGCATCGCCGACCGCGTCGAGATCCGGACGGTGCCATACGACGAGATGCCCGCCGTCTTCGCGGCGGCGTCGTGCGTCGTCCTCGCCAGCCTGCCGATCCCGACCTGGGAGGAGCAGTTCGGGCTCGTGCTGCCCGAGGCGCTCGCCGCCGGAGCGCCGATCCTCGCGAGCGCGTCCGGCGCGATCCCCGAGGTGCTCGACGGCTCGGGAGCGGCGCTCTTCCCGCCAGGCGACTGGATCGGGCTGGCGCGGCTGCTCGCGGCAGGGCCGCTCGCGCGACCGCCCGGCGAGCGCGTGGCCTACCCGCCCGAGCTCGTGGAGCGCTACTCGACCCGGGCCGCGGCGGACCGGCTCGCGGCCGCCTACGAGCGGACGCTCGGCCTGTAGGTCGCGCGGTCCCGCTGGAAGACGCTCGCCCGCCGCCAGTCGGTGCCGCCGGCGAGGACCGCGTCATTGTCGCCGCCGCCGGCGCGGGCGAGGACGACGACGTGGAACGGGAGCGCCGTCTCGACCGCGAGGAGCCCGTAGCCGGCGTGGTCGAGCAGCCGCACGACGAGCTCGGTGTCGAAGACGTGGTGGTGGAGCGACCGGTTCTCGACGAAGTCGATCGTGCGGACGCGGAACTCGTCGGAGGTGAGGTTGTCGGGCACCCGGCCGAGGTCGCAGAGCTCGATGAACTCCGCCACGTGGGTGTCGTCGTCCTCACCGACAGAGCGCGCGAAGTCCTCGTCGAGATGCGCGAGCGTCGTCACGGGACGGCGGTGGTCGAACGTGTTCTCGAGGTGCGGCACCACGAGCACGAGGTGCCCGTCCGGCCCGACGACGCGGCGCCACTCGGAGAGCGCGAGCAGTGGGTTGGCGACGTGCTCGAGCGTGTGCGACGCGAGCACGACGTCGTAGGACCCGTCGTCGATCCCGTGCAGGGAGGTCGCGGAGCGGATGAGACGCGCTCCGGCGGGCTTCGCTGGGTCGTACACGAACGGCTCCGCCTCGCCCGCCCGGCCGTGCCAGATCGTCGTCGCCGCTGAAGTCGCAGTTGTCGAGCCCGGCGAGGAGCGGGTAGAGCGGCAGCAGCCCGTCCCGCGCGAAGATCGCGGACGGCCCGCCGATCTCGAGCCCGCGTGCGCCCTCCAGCACGGCCCGGCAGTCCTCGTACAGCCTCAGCCGGCGTCCGAGCCGGTGCTGGAGCGCAAGCCTGGCCATGCCGCGTAGGCCGATCGTCCGCCGCTGGACGAGCAGAGGTCGGAGCTCCGGCATCGGCGTCATCCTTCCCGATCGGCAGCAGATGCGGTACTGCTTGCACCGTGGCCGACCCACGCAGCGTCTTCTACGGCCGTGTCCTGCGGGAGCTCCTCGCCGAGGGAGTCCTCCGACTCAACCTGTCCGTCCTCGTCGTCGCAGGCGGCGCCGCCGACCGCGAGGCGCTACGGGGGCTGGGGTTCGAGCGGGTCACGATCTCGAACCTCGACGAGGCCGAGGCGGGCGCCGGGCTTGCGCCGTACGAGTGGCGCTACGAGGATGCGGAGAGCCTCACCCTCGACGACGAGTCCTATGACGTCGGCATCGTTAGCGCCGGGCCTCCACCACTGCCGCTCGCCGCACCGCGCGCTGCTCGAGCTCTACCGCGTCAGCCGCGTCGCCGTCGTCGCGATCGAGAGCCGCGACAGCGCCCTCATGCGACTCGGCGCGAGGGCGGGCGCGGTGGACGACTACGAGCTCGCGGCCGTCGCCGCCCACGGACTCGCGGCAGGCGGCGTCGCCAACACGAGCACGCCGAACTACGTCTACCGCTGGACGGAGCGCGAGGTCGAGAAGACCATCGCCTCGTACGCGCCTCACGCCCGACACCGGATCCGATACTTCCGCGCGTTCGAGCTGCCCGACGTACTCGTGACAGAGGCGCGCGGGCCGCGCGGCGACCGCGCTGCGCCTGCTGCGGCCGGTCGTCGGCCTCGTCACGAAGGTGCTGCCGAGCCAGGCGAACCTGTTCGCGTTCGCGATCGAGAAGCCGCAGCTGCCACGCGACCTGCAGCCGTGGCTGCGGCTCGAGGGCGGCCGCCTCCGGCCCGACGAAGCGGGCGATCGGCGAGCGCTACCGGATCGAACGGTAGACCTCCTCGTGGCGGCGCGCCGTCGCCTCCCATGTGAAGCGCGCGGCCCGCTCGATCCCTGCCTCGACGAATCGGGCCGGGGCTCTCGAGCACGGCCAGGACGACGGCCGCGATGTCCTCCGCATCCTCGGGGTCGAAGAGCGCCGCCGCCTCGCCGACCGCCTCGGGGATCGCGGCGGCGTTGGAGGCAGCGACCGGGCAGCCGCACGCCATCGCCTCGAGCGGCGGCTGGCCGAACCCCTCGTAGAGGCTCGGAAAGACCAGGCACGCCGCGCGCCGGTAGAGCGAGACGAGCTCGTCCGCCTCGACGAGCCCAGCAACCCGCACACCGTCCGGGACCGGCTGCGTGCCGTGCCCACCTCCGGTCAGCACGAGCTCGAGCTCGCGGACGCTCGCGCCGCAGCAGCTCGAACGCTTCGAAGAGGCGCGCGTGGTTCTTGTGGGGCCACGGCCTGCCCGGGTAGAGCAGGAACGGCTCCCGGGGGCCGTCACCCGGCGTGAAACGCTCGTGGTCGATCCCGTGCGGGATCGCATGCACGCGCTGCGGCGGCAGTCCCGAGCCGCTCGATCGACGCTGCGCCGCACGAACTGGCTCGGCACGACGACGATCTCCGCCATGCCGCGCGGAACCTTCGTACGCGCGCCGGCGAAAGAGCCGCTCGCTGCGGCTGAAGAGCTGCGGCAGCTCGAGGTGCTGGAGATCGTGGATGGTCACGACCGACGGGATCGAGAGTTTCGGCACTGCGATCGTGAGTGGGTAGTGGACGAGGTCAAGGCCGTCGTATCGACGCCGAACCGGGCGAGGGCGCAGCGTCGCCGTCGCCATCGCCAGCGCACGCTCGCGTAGCGACTGCGCGTGACGGTACTCGCTGACGAGAACCTCGGGCAGCCCCTCGCCCGCCCCGGGCGCCGCAGGCGGGACGAACGCGGTGTAGTCGAGCTCGCCGGCCGCCGCAAGCCCCCGCGCGAGGCCTCTCGCGTACGTCTCCGCCCCGCCGATCTCCCCGGGCACGAGCGTCAGTAGGCTGAGACCGACCTTCACGCAGGCGTAAGCTACGCGCAGCGATGGCGGGAGGGCCCAACAGCATCTCGCTCTCCGTCTGCTGCATCACGCGCGGGCCCACGGCCCGGGTCGCAGCCCAGCTGGAGCCGCTGCGCGAGCTCGCGAGCGAGATCGTCGTCGCGGTCGACGACCGCGTCGACCCGGCACTCCTAGCGCCGCTCGCAGAGCTCGCGGATGAGCTCGTCCTCTACCCCTACCTCGACCCGGTCGACCGGCCCGTGGGCTGGGTGCACTCCCTCTGCACGAAGGAGTGGATCCTCTGGCTGGACGACGACGAGCTACCGGGCTCGGCGCTGCTGCGAGCGCTGCCGGACCTGTTGAGCGATGCCGAGGAGACGCACTATTGGCTGCCGCGGCGTTGGCTCTACGGCTCGCCGGAGTCGTATCTCGCCGGCGCTCCGTGGGAACCGGACTACCAGCTCCGGCTCGTGCAGAACGATCCGCGGCTCCTCTGGTTCCCCGGCATCACCCACCGCCCGATCGAAGCAATCGGGCCGCACCGCTATCTCGAGTGGCCGATCTATCACGCCGACCTGTTGCTGAACCCGCTCGAGAGCCGGCGGCAGAAAGCACGGCGGTACGAGGCGGTCGCGCCGGGCCAGCGGCTTGCCGGCGTTCCGATGAACCTGGCGCTGCACGTTCCCGAGCTGCGGAACGAGCTCGATGTCCGGCCGCTGCCGCCGGAGGACGCCGAGCTGGTCGCGGCAGCCCTCGCGACCGATCCGTGGCCCGAGCCCGCGGAGCCGCCGCCGTACCGGCGCGCGACCCGCGAGGAGGTGGATGCGCACTGGCACGGGCGCGATGCCGACGACGCGCTCTACGGCGCGGAGCTCGAGCCCGTGGACGCTCCCCAGAGCCTGGCGCTGCGCGAGGTCCGCGCCGTCCCGGTCCGCGTGCGGAACCGAGGCACCCACGTCTGGCCGCCCGACGAGCTCGGCGTCCCGGAGGTGCGGGCCAGCTACCGCTGGCGGACGCCGACCGGCGAGCTCGTCGTAGGCGACGGCCTGCGGACGCCGTTTCCCCGCGCCGTCCGGCCGGGCGAGGAGGTGCTCGTTCCTGTCAGCGTCGCGGCGCCCCCGTATGCAGGGCCCTGGCTGCTCGAGCTCGACCTCGTGCACGAGCACGTGCGCTGGTTCGGCTGCGGTGTTCGGCTTCCGATCGAGGTGAAGCCGCTGCGCCGGGTCGCGATCGTCGGCGGCGACGAGCGGCGCCTGCGCGCCGTCGCTGTGGCCGTTGCCGACCTGCTACCCGGCGTCGAGCCGCTCCTGCTCGCCGACGATCCGGCCGGAGCGGCGGAGCGTGTCGGCTATCCGGCCGCGCCCAACGCCCGCGACCAGATCCTCGGCGGCGAGGCGGGTCGAGCACGCATCGCGACGCGTGGAGCGCAGCTCATCGCGACAGCAGCAGCGCGCCGCAGCTCGACCGATGCCGTTCGGGCGCTCGCGGGCGTCGATGCGCTCGTCGATCTCGGCCGGAACGGAGCGGCCCGCGAACGCCTCGCGCACCGCTCGCTGATCCTCGCCGCGCGTGCCCGCGGGATCCCGGTCGTCCGTGAGGCGGACGGCGAGCGCTCGGCGCGGGCGCTTGCCCGCCTCCTCGGCGAGCGCGAGGCGTGACCCTCACCCCCGAGCTCGCAGACGGGCTGCGCGGGCGGCGCGTGCTCGTCACCGGCGGCGCCGGCTTCATCGGCTCGAACCTGGCCCGCCTGCTCGTCGACGCAGACGCCGAGCCCGTCCTCGTGGACTCGCTCGTCCCCACGCACGGCGGCAACCTCGCGAACCTCGAAGGGCTCGAGGACATCCGGCTCGACGTGCTCGACGTGCGCGACGCGGACAAGCTCGCACCTCTCGTCAGGGACGCCGACCTCCTCTTCAACCTTGTCGGCCAGACGAGCCATCTCGACTCGATGCGCGAGCCCCTACTGGATCTCGAGTACAACTGCGCCACCCAGCTCGCCGTGCTGGAGGCGTGCAGACGCGAGAACCCCGACGTCCGCGTCGTCTTCGCCGGTACGCGGCAGGTCTACGGCCGTCCTCGCGAGCTGCCGGTGAGCGAATCTCATCCGATCGCGCCGGTCGACGTCAACGGGATCCACAAGCTCGCCGCCGAGTGGTACCACCTCCTCTACGGACAGGTCTACGGCCTGCGCGTGAGCGTCCTGCGCCTGACGAACACGTACGGCCCGCGCATGCGCGTCCGCGACTCGCGTCAGACGTTCCTCGGCACCTGGATCCGGCAGCTGCTGACTGGAGACGAGCTCCGGATCTTCGGTGACGGCTCGCAGCGCCGGGACTTCACCTACGTCGACGACGCGGTCGAGTTGCTCTGCCTCGCTGCGCTGCGCGAGGAGGCCCACGGCGAGGTGTTCAACGTCGGCGGGACCGGCCCGCTCAGCCTCAGGGAGCTCGCCGAGCTGCTCATCGGCCTCGCGGGCACGGGCTCCTACCGCTTGGAGCCGTTTCCGCCCGAGCGCCGGGTTATTGACATCGGCGACTACTTCTCGGACGATTCCAAGGTGCGTATGCGGCTCGGGTGGCGCCCGCGGACCGAACTACCGGAGGGCTTGGTGAAGACGATCGAGTTCTACCGCGGCCGAGGCCCGGCCTACTGGGAATGAGCGTGCGCTTCCTCGACCTCGCGCGCCAGACCGAGGCGCTGCGGCTCGAACTCGATCACGCCATTTCGCGCGTTCTCGACGGCGGCATCTATGTCGGCGGCGAGGAGGTCGAGGCCTTCGAGCACGAGTTCGCAATGTTCTGCGGCGCCGGCTACGCCGTCGGCGTCAACTCCGGGACCGACGCTCTCGAGCTCGCCCTGCGCGGGCTCGGCATCGGTGCCGGCGACGAGGTCATCACGGCCGCGAACACGTGCGTGCCGACCGTTGCGGCGATCGTCGCGACGGGCGCGACTCCGGTGCTCGTCGACGCCGACCCGCTGACGATGACCCTCGACCCAGAGCGCCTGCGAGGACGCGTGCGGGCCCCGTGCCGCGCGCGATCGTGCCCGTCCATCTCTACGGCCGCCTCGCCGAGATGGACTCGATCCTGGCGTTCGCCCGCGACCGCGGGTTGCTCGTGGTCGAGGACGTCGCCCAGGCCCACGGCGCGCGGAGGGACGGGCGCAGGGCCGGCACGTTCGGCGATGCAGCCGCCTTCAGCTTCTACCCGACGAAGAACCTCGGCGCCCTCGGCGACGCCGGCGCGGTGGTCACGAGCAATCGCAACGCTCGCCGAACGCGTGCGCTGCCTGCGGGCCTACGGCGCGGGCAACGGTGCAACCGGGCCCGGACGCAATAGCCGGCTCGACCCGCTCCAGGCAGCGGTGCTGCGCGCGAAACTGCCGTTCCTGGACGTCTGGAACGCACGGCGGCGCGAGCTGGCGGGGCGCTACGACGAGGGCCTCGCCGGGTTGCCCGTGCGGCTGCCGGCACCCGCCGAGGACGGCGAGCACGTGTGGCATCTCTATGTCGTGAGCGCTGTGCAGCGCGAGTCGCTGCGCGCCAATCTGGCCCAATGCGGCGTGAGCACGCTCGTCCACTACGACCGTCCGGTCCACGGCAATGTCGCCTTCGAATCGCTGGCCCGCCCCGGGCGCCTGCCGGTGAGCGAGCGCCTGTGCGCGGAAGTCCTGAGCCTGCCGCTCTACCCGGAGCTGCGCGACGAGGAGGCCGAGTTCGTCATCGACGCGGTCCACGCCTCGTTCTCGCGACTGCGGGTCGCTCGGTGACAGAAGGTCCGCGGCTGAAGTGGTGGATCAAGGCGATCACGCCGCCGATCCTCGTGCTCGGCGCGAAGACGCTGCTGATCAAGCTCGGCCTGCGCCCGCCTGACGCCACGGCCGAGCCCGAGCCGGAGGCCCCGCCGGCCGACCCGGAGCCGGAGTGGGAGTACGCGCCCGAGGGCTGGAGTCGCGCGCGGACCGATCCCCGGCTCACGGGCTGGGACGTCACCGGCGTCGCCGAGGCATATCGCGCCAAGTGGGACTCGTATGCCCGCGCACTGGCCGGCCCCGCCCCGCTCGGCGTCTACCACGAGGTGCGCGCGGACGAGGACGTCGGCACGGACGACGTCGCGGCGCACAACATGCTCGTCACGTTCGCGTACGTGCTGGCCCTCGCTGCCCGCGGCAAGGAGCGCGTGTCGCTCCTCGACTGGGGCGGCGGGATCGGGCACTACGCCCTGCTCGCCGGAAAGGTGCTCCCAGGGGTCGAGCTCGACTACACGTGCAAGGAGGTGCCTCGCATCGTCGCAGGTCGCGCGCGAGCTGGAGCTGCCCGGGCGATTCGTCTCCGACGACTCGTGGCGCGACCGGAGGTACGACCTCGTCATGGCGAGCGGCTCGCTCCAGTACAGCGAGGATTGGTGCGCGACCCTGGCCGATCTGGCCGAAGTGATGGAGGTGTACACCTACATCACTCGTCTGCCGCTGGCGCGCGAGGTGCCCTCCTTCACGGTCATCCAGCGCGCCCATGCCTATGGCTACGGCACCGAGTACCTCGGCTGGGTCGTCAACCGCAACGAGCTGCTTGCTTGCGCAGAGCGAGCCTCACTGGAGCTCGTGCAGGAGTTCCTCCTCGACGCCTGGCTTTCGGCCCAGGGTGCGCCTGAGAGCCCGACCGGCCACGGCGGGTTCCTCTTCCGGCGTCGGGGCTAGAATGCATCGGTGCAGGACGGGGCGGCCAAAACAGGGGCATCTGCAGGCATTTCGACGTCCGACGACGTCGATCTCGCCGCGCTCTTCGCGCAGCTGAAGGACGAGGTGCGGCGTTCGGGCGCGGCGCCCGGCGTCCGCGGGGAGGGCGGCGACGAGGAGCGGTTGGCTGCACGGGCCGAGGCGGAGCGCCTCTGGCCCGTCTCCGCTGACCGCTCGCTGCAGCTGCGCCCGGGTTTCCGCGGCAAGCTCGCCAACCCGGCGAAGGCCGTGTTGCGCAAGCTGATGCGCTGGTACGTCGAGCCGCTCGCCTACGACCAGCGCTCGTTCAACGCCGCCGCACTGCGACTGATCGACGACCTCGAGGCGCGCGTCGCCGCCCTCGAGGCCGAGCTCAAAGACCGGCAATGAGAGTCGCCGTCTGTGCTCCCCAGGTGCCGTTCGTCCAGGGCGGCGCCGAGATCTTCGCGGACACGCTGGTCGGCGAGCTGCGGGCGCGCGGGTACGAGGCGGAGCTCGTGACCGTTCCCTTCAAGTGGTATCCCGGCGCGCGTGTCCTCAGCCAGGCGTTCCTCTGGCGCCTGCTCGACCTGACGGAGAGCGACGGCCGCCCGATCGATCTCGTGGTCGCGACGAAGTTCCCGTCCTACTGCATCCGGCACCCGGAGAAGCGCGTCTGGGTCCTGCACCAGTTCCGGCAGGCGTACGAGCTGGACCGAACCGATCTCGGCCAGTTCGACGAATCAGCCCGGGACCGGGCCCTGCGGCGCTCGGTCCAACGCCTGGACCGAATCGCGCTCGGCGAGGCCAAGCGGCTCTTCGCCACGTCGCAGAACGTCGCGCAGCGGATCGAGCGCTCCACCGGGCTTGCGGCCGAGGTGATGCCCCACCCGCCGCAGGCGCTCCCTTATCGCTGCGACGAGTACGGCGACTTCGTCCTCTCCGTCGGCCGACTCGATCGCGCGAAACGGAACGATCTCCTGCTCGAGGCTGCCGCGCTCGACCCGTCGCTGCGCGTGGTCGTGAGCGGGGACGGCCCCGACCGCGCAGCGGCTCGAGGCGCTGGCGCGCGAGCGAGGCCTGAACGGCCGCGCCGAGTTCACCGGCCGCGTCGACGACGACGCGCTCGCCTCCCTCTATGCACGCTGCCTGGCCGTCTACTACGCGCCAGTGGACGAGGACTTCGGCATGGTGCCGTACGAGGCGTTCCTGTCCGAGAAGCCCGTCCTGACGACGACGGACGCCGGCGGGCCGCTCGAGATCGTCACCGACCGCGCCACCGGGCTCGTGACGGCGCCCGATCCAACGGAGCTCGCGCGCGCGGCGGAGTACCTGCGCGCCAACCCGGACGAGGCCCGCAGCTACGGGCGCGCGGGGCGGGAGCTCGCGGCGGCCGTGACGTGGGACCGCTGCATCGAGCGCCTGCTGTCGTGAAGGTCGCCTACTACTCGCCGATGCCGCCGGAGCGGTCCGGGATCGCGGACTACAGCGCCCTGCTCCTGCCCGCCCTCGCGCGACGGCTCGACGTGCAGGTCGTCCGGCGCGGCAAGAGGCGCCCTCCACGAGGCACCGACGTCTCGCTCTACCACGTCGGGAACAACCCGGATGCACACGGCTGGATCGTGGACGCCCTGCGCCGGCGGGCAGGCGTCGTCGTCCTGCACGACTTCGTGCTGCACCACCTCGTCGCCGGCCTGACGATCGGACGTCGCGACGGGCACGGCTATCTCGACGCCATGGAGCGCGAGGGCGGTGTGGTCGGGCGGCTGCTCGGCCACGGCGTGCTCGACAAGCGCATCCCGCCTCTGTGGGAGAGCCGAGCGGACGAGTTCCACCTCGCCGGAGAGGTGCTCGACCACGCCACCGGCCTGATCGTCCACTCGGAGTACGTGGAGGGGAAGGCCCGGGGCGCGGGCTACGAGGGGCCGATCTGGCGGATCCCGCACCCGGCGTGGCCCGTCCCGCCGCTCGCGCAAGACCGAGCGGCCCCGGACGGCCGGCCGCTCATCGGCTGCTTCGGCAATGTCAACTCGAGCAAGCGCATCCCGCAGCTCCTCGAGGCCTTCGCGCGACTCCGCCGCAACCGCCCCGAAGCGAGGCTCCTCCTCGTCGGAGCGACCTCGCCGGGCTTCGATCTCGAGCGCCGCCTCCAGCGCCTGGGCCTGTCCGGTGAGGGCATCGTCCGGGAGGACTACGTCGACGAGGATCGTCTGTGGTCGCTGATGGCCGCGTGCGACCTCTGCGTCAATCTCAGGGCGCCGACGATGGGAGAGACGTCGGGCAGCGTCGTGCGCCAGCTCTCGCTCGGCAAGCCGCTCGTCGTCAGCGACGTCGGCTGGTTCTCCGAGCTCCCCGACGAGGTCGCGCTCAAGATTCCAGTCGATGCGGGCGAGGTCGAGGCGCTGCACGCGGCGCTCGAGCTGCTCGCGCGCGAGGAGGAAGCACGCCGCGCGATGGGCAGCGCCGCGGCGGAGCTGGCGCGGCGCGAGCACGACCTCGAGCGAGTTGCAGAGCTTTACGCCGCGGCGGTCGAGCAGGCGGCGGGCGGTGAGGCCGTCGCCGACGCAGTTCTCGGCGAGGTCGCGAGCGCAGCCGGCGAGGTCGGGATCGAGCCCGGCTCACCGGAAGCGGCCGAGCTCGCGCGCCGTCTCGCCGAGGTCGAGCTTGGTCGTTAGAGAGCCTCTGACGTGATGGGGCCTCGTCGGCAGACTGCGATGCGTGGTGCGACGCAAGGACGCGGGAGCGCCCATATTGGTGAATATGGGCGCGACTGAGGACGCCGCGTCGCGCCGCGCAGCGCCGTCTGACGACTCAGCTTCATCGCGTCAGAGGCTCTTGTGCGGCGAGTGCCGCCGTGGGGCTGGCTCGCCGCGATCGTCGCCGGCTCGTTCCTCGTGCGGGCGTGGCTCGCCCGGGGGATGGTGGCGCCGTTCATCATGGTCGACGAGCTCATCTACTCGGAGCTCGCACGCAGCATCGCCGCGGACGGCGCCCTCCGCGTGCGCGACGTCGACGCCGGCGGCTTCAGCGTCGTCTACCCGCTCCTGATCAGCCCGGCGTACGCGCTCTTCGAGAACCTGCCGGACGCCTACTCGGCGGTCAAGACCCTGAATGCGCTGTACATGTCCCTGGCCGCGATCCCTGCGTACTTCCTCGCTCGGCGAGTGCTCGAACCGCCGCTTTCGCTCCTCGCAGCGCTGCTCGCGGTCGCCGTGCCGTCCCTCGTCTACACGGGGACGGTCATGACCGAGAACGTCTTCTACCCACTCTTCCTCACCGTCGCGCTCGTGCTCGTGCTCGTCCTCGAGCGGCCGACGCCGGCCCGACAGGCAATCCTGCTCGCGCTGGTCGCGGTCGCCTTCGGCACGCGTGTACAGGCGGTGGCGCTCGTGCCCGCGATCCTCCTCGCGCCGCTCCTGCTCGCGCTGTTCCAGAAGCAGCCGTTGCGCGCGAGCCTGAGGCCCTTCCTCGCCCTCTACGCCGTGATCGCAGGAGTGAGCCTGCTCGTGGTGGCCGGGCAGGCTGCGCGAGGTCGCTCGCTCACGGATCTCCTCGGCGCCTACTCGGTCGTCGGCGACGGCGACTATCAGTTCGATCAGGTCGCGCGCTTCTTCCTGTACCACCTCGCGGAGCTCGATCTCTACCTCGGCGTCCTGCCCTTCGCCGCGTTCATCATCGTGGCCGCCCTCGCCCGGCGGCTCGATCCGCCGATCGGCCCCTTTGTGGCCGCCGGGATCGCGCTCTCCGTCTCGCTCCTGCTCGTCGTCGCGGCGTTCGCCTCGGTGTTCGCGAACCGGATTCAGGAGCGAAACACATTTATCGTCGCGCCGTTCTTCCTGATCGGCCTGCTGGTCTGGGTCGACCGTGGCGCACCTCGGCCGCTGGTCCTGGCTGCATCGGCGGCCGTGGGCGCGGCGCTCCTGCCGCTCGCGATCCCGTTCGAGCGGTTCGTCGAGACGGGCGCGATCTCCGACACGCTCGCCTTGCTTCCCATCTGGGACGCGTACGGCTCGCTGCTCTTCGATTCGATCGACGCGACCGTGCTCCTCGGAGGCGCGCTCGCGGCCGCGCTCCTCCTGCTCATCCCACGCAGGTACGCGCTGGTGCTCCCTTTCGTCACGCTCGTCTTCTTCCTCGCGATGTCGCAGGAACATCTGGTCGGGCGAGCGGGGATTCAAGCGCGCGTCTGCGGGTGCGCTCTTCCAGGGCATCCAGACCGGCGACCGAAGCTGGATCGACACGGCGGTGCCGAAGGACGCGAGCGTGGCGATCGTCTGGACCGGGCTGCCGGATCGGTTCGTCGTCAACCAGAACGAATTCTTCAACCGGCGGGTCGGGCCGATCTACTACGTCGGCGGTCCGACACCGGGTGGTCTCGCGGAGACCGAGGTGCGAATCGACCAGAGAGACGGCGCCGTCCGGCTGGTCAGCAACCAGAGCCTCGACGAGCGGTACGTGCTCCTCGACAGCACGATCTCGCCGGACCGGGGCTCCGTCGTCGCGCAGGATGTGGCCCTCGGCCTCACCCTGTGGCGCCTCGACGAGCCCCTCGTCTCATCGGAGACCGACATCACCGGGCTCTACCCGAACGACTCCTGGTCGGGGAAGCAGGTCACCTTCACGCGGCAGAACTGCCGCGGCGGCACGCTCGCCGTCGCCCTCGAGAGCGACCCAGCGCTCTTCACGGAAGCGCAGACGGTGACGGCGAGCGTCGGCGGCCAGGTCGTCGAGCGGGTTCGCGTCCCGCCGCTCGGCTCGACGGTGATCCACGTACCGCTCCGCCCTGAGAGCGGCGCCTGCACGGTCGTGTTCGACATCGCGGAGACGAAGGTGCCGGCCGAGGAGACGAACGGCGAGAACGGGGACACGCGCGAGCTCGGCGTGCATTTCAGGAACTTCCACGTCGAGCCGTGAGGATCGCCTGGGACGTGAGCCCGCTCTCGCATCCGCGGACGGGCATCGGCAACTACATCCTCGGCTCGCTGCAAGGGCTCCTCGAGGCCGCCGACGGGGCGCACGAGGTCGTCGCCTTCGCGCCGACGAGCCCACGGGGGCGAGGTCGGATCCGCGAGGCGCTCGCTGGCCTGCCTGTCGACACCCGGACGCTCGTGCTCCCGTTCTCACACGCGTTCCGGATGGGCTGGAGCCGCGCGCGCCGGCCGGCTGCCGAGCGCTGGTTGGGCGGCTTCGACGTGCTGCACTTCACCGACTGGCAGGTGCCTCCGCAGCGCCGGGGCGTCCGGTCGACGATGATCCACGACCTCGTCCCGCTCCGCTTCCCGGAGTGGGTGACACCGCGAACCCGGTCGATGCACGGCTACAAGTACTCACGCACCGCGGAGTGCGACCTCGTCTTCGTCAACTCGGAGTTCACCGGCCGCGACGTCGAGGAGCTGCTGCGGATCCCCCGTGAGCGCATCCGCGTCGCGCCGCCGGGCGTCGGCGCAGGCTACGGCCCTGACGGCGCGCACACCTCGTTCGGCCGGCCGTACGTGCTCAGCCTCGCGACCCTGGAGCCGCGGAAGAACCTCGGCACCCTCGTCGAGGCGTGGCGGCCGCTTCGCGACGAGCTGGCGCTCGCGGTCGCGGGAGCCGCGGGCTGGGGCGATCCGCCGCTCCTGGACGACCCCGCGATCCTCAAGCTCGGCTTCGTCCCGTACGCGGAGGCGCCGGCGCTGATGCGCGGGGCCACCGTCTTCGCGTACCCGTCGCGGTTCGAGGGCTTCGGCATCCCGATCGTCGAGGCGATGGCGTGCGGCGTTCCGGTCGTGGCGTCCGTCGCATGCCTCGCTCGACGAGGCCTGCGGCGATGCCGCCGTTCGGGTGGATCCGGACGATCCCGAGGCCATGACGGCGGGAATCCGTGAGGCCCTCGACCGGCGAGAGGAGCTGGCTGCACGCGGGCTCGCCCACGCCGCCGCGTTCACGTGGCGGCGAACCGGCGAGATCCACCTGCGCGCGTTCGAGGAGGCGATCGCGTGAAGGTCGGGCTCGACATCGCCCCGCTCGTCCAGACGCGCGCCGGCACTGCACGCTGGGTGAAGGGCCTGCGCGGCGCGCTCGAGGCTCGCAGCGACGTCGAGGTCGTGCCGCTCACCTGGGGCGGCGCCGGACGGCTCACCGCCGTCGCCCGGGACGTCGCGTGGTACCCCGTCCTGCTGCCCCGCAGCGCGGCCCGGGCCGGCGTCGACGTCCTCCACTGCACCGTCTTCCGCGCGCCGCTGCGCGCCCGAGTGCCGACGATCCTCACGGTGCACGACCTCGCCGTCCTCAGGCATCCGGAGGTGTTCCCGCTCTGGACGCGGCTCTACGGCCGCACCGCGCTGCGGCGATCGATCCGTGCGGCCGACCGCGTCGTGGCGGTGTCGGAGTTCTCCAAGCGAGAGGTGATGGAGCTCGCAGGCGTCGACCCCGACAGGATCGACGTCGTGCCCAACGCGGTCGAGCCCGTCTTCAGAGCGGACGGCCCGGCCGCGAACGGCGGCTATGCACTGGCGGTCGGCACGGTCGAGCCCCGGAAGAACCTCGTGCGAGTGGTCGACGCCGCCGGGCGCGCAGGCGTCGAGCTCCGCGTCGTCGGCGATCCCGGCTGGGGCGACGTCGACGTCACCGGAGCTCACGTCAGCCGGCTCGGCTTCGTTCCGGACGAGGAGCTCGCGCGCCTCTACCGGGGAGCGCGCTGCCTCGTCTTTCCCTCGCTGTACGAGGGCTTCGGCATCCCCGCCGCCGAGGCGATGGCCTGCGGCACGCCGGTCGTGACCACGCGCGCGAGCGCGATGGCCGAGGTCGTCGGCGACGCAGGAGTGCTCGTCGATCCGTACGACGCGGCCTCGATCGCCGCCGGCATCGAGGAGGCCGACCGCCGGCGCGACGAGCTGATCCCGATCGGCCTCGAGCGGGCACGGCTCTACACGTGGGAGCGAGCCGCCGAGGCAGCCGTCGCCGCGTACGAAAGAGCCCTCGCGTGACGCCGCTGGTCGTCGTCGACGCCGACACGCTCGGCCGGCGGCGGACGGGCGACGAGCGCTACGTCTCGAACCTCCTCCGCGAGCTTGCCGCCCCCGCGGCCGACGCCGGCCTTCGCATCGGCGCGGTGACGCGGCATCCCGAGCTCGTTCCGCCCGGAATCGAGCCGCTGCAGCTGTCGACGTCGCTGCAGGAGCTGCGGATGCTGTGGACGCTTCCCCGCGCTGCTGCGCCGCGTCGGCGGCGCGCTCGTCCACACGCAGTACGCCCTCCCGTTTGGCTCGTCTGTCCCGGCGGTGGTGACGATCCACGATCTGTCCTTCGAGCGGGAGCCGGAGCTGATGTCGCGCAAGGACCGCGCCGTCTTCCGCCGGGTCGTCCCGCGCGCGGCACGAGGCGCAAAACGTGTGCTCACGGTCTCGGAGCGGACGAAGCGCGACCTGATCGAGCTCTACGAGCTGCCTCCCGACAAGGTCGTGGTGACACCGAACGGCGTCGACCCCGCCTTCACGCCAAGTAACAGTCTGTTGCAAAGTGAGTACGTCCTCGCCGTCGGAGCGGTGCAGGCGCGGAAGAACCAGCTCGCCGCGGCCGAGGCCGCATCGGCAGCCGGGCTGCGACTCGTCGTCGCCGGCCCGATCCGTGAGGAGCCCGTCGCCGCCGAGCTCCGCGCCCGCGGAGCCGACCTCCGGGGCTACGTCTCGCAGGACGAGCTCGTCGAGCTGTACCGAGGCGCCGCCTGCCTCGTGCAGAGCTCGCGCTACGAGGGGTTCGGCCTGCCGGTGCTCGAGGCGATGGCGTGCGGCACGCCCGTCGTCGCCGTCGACGAGCCGGCGCTGCGGGAGGTCGCCGGCGACGCGGCGCTGATCGTCCCCGAACGGGAGCTCGGCGACGCGATCCAGCGGGCGCTCGTCGACCGCGAGCGGCTGCGCGCCGCCGGCCTTCGCCGCGCGGCCGAGTTCAGCTGGCGCGCCGCGGCCGAGAAGACGCTCGACGTCTACCTCGAGGCGCTGCGGTGAGCGTCTCGGCGATCGTCGTCTCGCACGGCCACGCTGCGGAGCTCGAGCGCTCGCTGCCGGCGCTGGCACCGCAGGTGGACGAGCTCGTCGTCGTCGCCAACCTCCCGGGCTCGGTGTCGCGCGTGCCGACGGAGGCGCGCGTGCTCGAGAACGCGACGCCGCTCCCGTTCGCCGCGAACGTGAACCTCGGAGTTGCCGAGACCACCGGCGAATACGTGGTCCTCTCGAATCCGGACGCCGTCCCCGACCCCGGGGCGATCGCCACGCTTGCCGCGTTCGCCGACGAGCACCCGCGTGCCGGTCTCGTCGGCCCGCTCGTCTTCTGGCCGGACGGCACGTGGCAGCCGTCGCTGCGGCGATTCCCGACCGTCCTCGGCACGCTCGCGCGGCGCACACCAGTGCGACTCGTCCGCAACCCGTACGAGCACCAGGCGACGCACTATGGGACGCGGCCAGACGAGCCGGTGCAGGGCGACTGGCTGCTCGGCGGCGCGTGCCTGCTGATGCGCCGGTCGATGCTGGAGGAGCTCGGCGGCTGGGATCCGGGCTACCGCCACTACGTGGAGGACATCGACGTCGCCTACCGAGCGGCGCAGGCCGGCTGGGAGCGCTGGCTCGTGCCGGACGCAGTCGTGAGGCACGACTACGCAGCCGTGATCGACAAGCGCTTTCTCTCCCGGCACACGCTCTGGCATCTCAGCGGCATGCTCCGCTTCGTGCGCAAGCACCCCGAGCGCCTACGCGCGCTCCGCTAGGCGGGTCGCGCGGTCATGGCTCGACGAACTCGAAGAATGGTTTGGCACCGAGCGGGCGGCGGTCGCCGATCGCCGGGTCGAGCTCGTGCGGGACGAAGGTCGGGTCGACGGTGACCTCGACCCGCCACGGCTCCGCCGGCACGGGCAGCACGACGGGATTCGGCTGGCACGGGTGCACGGGCACCTCGCGACGGCCTGTCACCCGTGCGATGCCGGGCTGGTCGAACTCGTTGACGCCCACGACGCCGATCGTCACGACTCCCTTCGCCGGCTTCAGCTGCGGGAAGCACGCCGCCTCCCGCGAGAGCGACACCTTCACGTACCCGCGGGGAGGCAGAGCCTCGACGTCGTAGCGCGTGTACGAGGCCTCCGAGCCCATCCAGCCGTCCGCCTGCACGCCGGCCGTCGCCTCGCGGAGCCGCACGGGCTCGCCGCCGAGCCGATAGAGAACGTAGTCGCCGACGGTGGTCACCGAGGGCGCTGCGAGCGCGACCCCCTTCGACGCGACGGCGTACTCCGCCCCGAGATCAGCCGGATCCTGCGTCCCATCCGGTCGCAGCAGGTTCGGCGTCACGCCGCCCGGCGTGCTGCCGTCCACTCCCCAGACCCACTTCATCGACGGGTTCCAGAACTCGAGCTGCCAGAAGGGATTCGGGTCGCTGATGCCCTGCCCGACGAAGACCGACGGCCGACGGCCGGTGGTCCTGTCGACCCAGTCCGGTGGTTTCGGCAGCGTGGCGTACTGCTGGTCGGAGGCGCCTCGCTCGCCGTTGGCGGCGTAGATCTCGGTCGTCAGGCTCCAGGCGAGCGCGAAGACCGCGATCGTCGCGGCGACCGCGAGGAGCGCCCGCCCGCGCACGTACCGGAGCAGCACGAGCGCGATGCCCGACGCCAGCGCGACGAGCAGGAGGATGTTCTCGATCGTCTCGGCCGGCCACTTCGGGATCCGGTTCGCGAAGGCCGCGATCGCGAGGCCGTGCGTCTCGTAGTTCGGGTACGTCTCGAGCGCGTACGGCGTCGTCGAGACGAGGTAGAGCGCGAATGCCGTCGCGACTGCGGTGGCCGCCAGCGAGATGCTGCGCCGCTCGAGCACGAGAGCAGTGCCGACGAAGAGGAGCGGCGTCAGGTAGATCAGGTTCCGCTCGGCGATCACGATGGAGAGGGTGGTCGAGAGGTAGGCGGCCTTGACGGCGGTGTAGAGCCCGAAGGCGGCGAACGCGGAGACGCAGAGCGCGACAAACGCGGTCGTGCCAGGGTCGCGCTCACGCCGAGGCCGAACGAGGGCGACGAGGCCCCCGATGAGCGGGATCACGCCGAGCCCGATGCCGAGGGCGCCGACGGCCCAGAGCCCGTACTCGAGCATCCGGTCCTTGAACGACGTCGTCGTCACGTACCAGCTGTACGAGTGGCGCCCCGCCGCCGCAGCGAAGAGGACGGCGAGCCCGACGACGAGGACGACCGCGCCGACCCAGTCCCAGGCCGTCCACGTTGCCCGCCAGGCGCGAATGCGCTCGCTGGACCACGCACGCGCGAAGAGCGACGCCGAGGAGGACGACGAGCAGCACGGCGAGCTGCGTCCGCACGAAGATGGCCAGCAGGCAGACGCCCGCGGCGAGCGCGATCGCCGGCCACGTCGACTTCACACCGGCGCGCGCGATCAGGAAGAGCGCCAGGGTCGAGACGGGGTACGCGAGCGGCTCCTCGACGAGGAACGGGGAGTACGACAGCGCCGGCGCGACGACGGCGCCGACCGCGGCGAAGAGCGCCCACGGCCGCGACACCACGAGGCGGGCGAGGCCGTACGCGGGGAAGATCGCCGCGGTCATCAGCAGCACGCCGAGGAGCTTGATCGCGCCGTAGGCGTCGCTGACGTCGTCGATCCACCAGGCCGGCGCGGCCAGATACTCGTAGAGCGAGACGCTGGGCGGCTCGGTGCCGCGGATCGTCGCCCGGCCCGTGTCGGCGATCGAGCGCGAGACCTGCGTGAACTCGATCTCGTCGCTGAAGAGCGTCGGCGTCGCGCGCTCCCACGCCTGCCAGGCGTAGAGGGCGACGAGGCCCGACGTACGACCGCAAATAGTGGCCAGGCGCTCTTAACGCCCGCGCGAAGCGCGGGCGCGCTCACTCTGCGGGGACTCCGAGCAGCGGCGGCCGGGTCGTCTCCGTCCGGCGCCGCACGAGCCTGCAGGGCACGCCCGCCTCGGCACACGCCCTGCAGGACCGCGTCGAGCCGATCATTGGGCACGTCGGGAATCGTCACGAGCACCTCGTCGGGCCGCGCCGTCTCGAGCAGCTCCGCAGCCTCGTCGAGCCGGCCGAGCACCTTCACGCCGAGAACGTGACGGCGCCGGACCGAGGGGTTGTCGTCCAGGAAGCCGATCACGCGCTGGTCGGGCGTCTCGCGGAGCTCGCGCACCAGGCTTCGGCCCGACCGCCCGGCGCCGACGACGAGCACGCGGTCGCCGCCGCCGCCCTTGGCCGCCGCCAGCAACTCGGGAGCGACGCGAATCGCGAGCCGCGAGCCCGCGACGAGCATCGAGCAGAGCAGCGCGTCGACGAGGAAGATCTCGAGCGGGAAGCCGGCGAGCGACTGCGTATTCGCGACGATCGCGATCGTGATCGGAACCGACAGCGCCGTCGCGACGACGATCGCGACGAGGTCGCGTGGCGACGCGAACCGCCAGACGCGCCGGTAGATCCCCGCCAGCACGAAGAGGACGTAGCGCACCGCGAGCAGGATCGGCAGCGCCGCGAGGAAGACCGCGCGCTGCACCTCGGTGCCCCTGCCGTCCACCTGGAGCAGGTAGGCGACGAGGAACGAGGCGCAGATGATCGCGAAGTCGACGAGCACCTCCACGAGCCGGCGCGGCTGCGAGACGAGCGCGCGAAGGAGCGACGGCGGCGGGCCCGGCTCGTCTCGCCGCGAGCGCTCCTCGAGGTCGGTGAGAAAGCTCCCGAACTGGACGAGCACGACAAAGGAGAGGAGAACGCCGAACGCGGTGACGCGGCCGTCGTCGAGGACGTTGTACGCGAGCGCAGTCAGCCCGAGCAGCGTCGCGAGCAGCGCAAGCGCGGCGACCGCCTGCTGCTCGCTCAGGCCGTAGTAGACGAGCCGGTGCGAGGAGTGATCCTTGCCGCCCTGCGCGATCGGACGGCGCTCGAGCGCGCGCCGGACGGTGACGAGCGTCGTGTCGAGGATCGGGATCGCGAGCACGAGCAAGGGCAGGAGCACCGTCGCGAGCGTCGCGCCCGCGGTCGTCCAGCTCGACGCGAGCGCGAGAGACGCGAGCCCGAACCCGATCACCTGGCTGCCGGAGTCGCCCATGAAGACGACCGCCCGGCGACCCGGCCGCAGGTTGAACGGGAGGAAGGCGGCGCAGGCGAAGCCGAGCGAGAGCGCCAGCACAGCCGCGAGGCTCTCCGGGTTCTCCGCGATCGAGTCGACCGCGAAGGTGGCGCACGCGACGACCGCGAGCGTCGCCGCGAGCCCGTCCATGTTGTCCAGAAGATTGAAGGCGTTCGTGATCCCGACGAGCCAGAGCAGCCCGACCGCAGCGGCGAGCAGGTCGGAGTCGATCACCTCGACCGTCAGCCCACTTGCGAGGACGATCGCGGCCGCACCGACCTGCGCCGCGAGCTTCGCGAGCGGCGGCAGCTCGCGCAGGTCGTCCGCGAGACCCGCCAGGAAGAGAATCGTGCAGCCGGCGGTGACGCCGAGCAGCTCCGAGCTCGCATCGACCGCCCCCGCGGCGACGGCTGCCCCGAGCCCGGCGAGGAGCCCGAGGAAGATCCCGATCCCGCCGAAGCTGGGCGTCACCTCGTCGTGCCAGCGCTCTCCCGTCGGCTGGGCGACGAGACGACCGCCGACCTGGGAACGCAGGAGCGCCCAGATGACGAGGGCGGCGACCGGGAAGGCCGCGATCGTGACGGCCGCGCTCACGTGAGGGAAGGGTAGGCGAGGCCTGTAAGGGCTCTGTGTGGAGCCACGGGAGCAGCCACGATGGCTCCTAGACTAAAGGCGACCAGTGACGACCTACACGGATCTCTTCCGCTACCGCGAGCTCTTCGGCAGCCTCTTCCGCCGCGACCTGCGCGCGAAGTACAAGGGCTCCGCGCTCGGCCTGCTGTGGTCGCTCGCGCACCCGATCGTGCTGATGCTCGTCTACCTGCTCGTGTTCTCGGTGCTGCTGAAGGTGCAGGCCGTCGACTACGAGCACTACTGGCTCTTCCTGCTCGCGGGCCTCCCGGTCTGGGTGTTCTTCTCGACGTCGCTGCAGGCGGCTTCGAGGAGCCTGATCGAGAACGCGAATCTGATCCGCAAGGTGCGCTTCCCGCGGCAGCTCGTGCCGCTCGCGATGGTGGCGTCGCAGCTCGTCAGCTTCGTCGTGATGCTCGCGATCGTGATCGGGCTCAGCCTGGTCTACCTGCCGGAGGCGCGCGACACCGTCTGGATGTCGATCCCGCTCTCGGCGCTCGTGGTCTGCCTCGTCGCGGGGCTCTCGCTGGCCGTGGCGTCGCTGAACGCCCTCTACCGCGACGTCGAGCACCTGGTGACGGCGCTCCTGCTGCCGTGGTTCTTCCTGACGCCGATTCTCTACTCGCTCGAGAACGTGCCCGGCGTCGAGGATCACCCGCGGCTCGTCGACCTCATCCACTGGGGCAACTTCCTGACACCGGCGGTCGAGTCCGTGCGGCAGCCGCTCTTCTTCGGCACGGCGCCCGACACAGCCGACGCCGTCTACCTCGCGGTCTCGGCGGTCGTCTCGCTCGCGATCGGCGCGTTCGTCTTCACCCGCGTGGACGATCGCGTCGCAGTCGAAGTCTGATCCGGCCGTCGAAGAGCCAGGGCTCCCCGTTCTGGACGCGCTCCGGGAAGTAGGCCGGCAGGCCGGCGTGCTCACGCAGCTCGAAGCCGTCGAGCACGGAGGGCAGCAGGAGCGGATGCGGGAACGCCGGATTGCGCCCTCCGGCCGAGCGCCAGGGCGCCAACTCGCGTCCGCCCGTCGATCGAGCCGCCGACGGCGGCGAAGCCCTCGGCATGCGCATCGAGGATGCGCCGCGACCAGTCCGGCTCGGGGAGCGCACCCGCGACGAGGTGCGCGGTCGCGACCGCGTCGCTTTCGACAAGGGGCTCCTCCTGCGCCGCGAGCGCGGCCTCGGTGCTCGCATCCCGCCCTTCGTGGACAACGACGGCGAGCCGGCGCTCGTCGATCCTCGGCCGAACGTCGACGTCGAGCTCGAGGACGTGCGAGCCGACCTCCGCGAACCAGAAGCGGAACTCTTCGACAAGGTCGAACGCGAGGCGGTACGCGCCCGGCGGATGCGTCACGCGCACGCTTGCCGCCACCTGGGCCTCCTCGCCGGGCGGAACGTCGTGCGGCAACGCCGTTCGCGGTCCGTCCCAGTCGATCGCGTTGCCGCGGTCGTCGAGCCAGTGGCACGAGACCAGCACACGGGACCGCCACGTCGCCGAGCCGGCGTTCTCGAGGCGAAGCCGCACTGTCACCAGCTCTCCGGCTCGAAGCGGCGGCAGTTCGTAGCCGAGCCACCGGACCGCGAGCGGGCCGGCCGGAACGGGATGCTCGCCGACCCTCTCCATGGCGCGGGATAGCCTACTTCCGTGTCACTAACGTCCGATTCCGCGCCGCTTCTCGTTCGCGCCGCCCGGCTCGAGCCGACCGAGCGGACACCGGTCTGGTTCATGCGCCAGGCGGGCCGCTCGCTGCCGGAGTACCGCGCGATCCGCGAGACGCACACGCTCTTTGAGGTCTGTCGCGAGCCCGAGCTCTGCGCCGAGGTGACGCTGCAGCCGGTGCGCCGCCACGACGTCGACGCGGCCGTGATGTTCGCCGACATCATGCTCCCGGTGCTCGGGATGGGGGTCGACGTCGACCTCGTCGAGAACGTCGGCCCCGTCGTCGCCGAGCCGATCCGTACATGGGAGCAGGTCGAGGCGCTGCGAACCCCCGCCCCCGAGGAGTCCGTGCCCTTCATCCTCGAGGCCGTCTCGCTCGTGCGCCGCGAGCTCCGATCCGACCAGGCGGTGATCGGCTTCTGCGGCGGCCCGTTCACGGTCGCCGGCTACCTCGTCGAGGGCAAGCCCAGCCGCGAGTTCCTCGAGGTGAAGCGCATGATGTACGCCGAGCCGGCGCTCTGGCAGGCGCTGATGGAGAAGCTGACGGCGACGTTCGCGCCGTACATCGCGGCGAAGGTGCAGGCGGGTGCAGACGTGATCCAGCTCTTCGACTCGTGGGTCGGCGCGCTCTCGCCGGCCGACTACGAGGAGTTCGTCCAGCCGTACTCCGCGCAGATCCTCGCCGCCGTCGACTGCCCGACGATCCACTTCGGCACCGGCACCGCGACGCTCCTCTCGCAGATGGCCGCCGCGGGCGGCGACGTCATCGGCCTGGACTGGCGGATCCCGCTCGACTGGGGCTGGGAGGTCGTCGGCGACGACCACGGCGTGCAGGGCAACCTAGACGGCGCGCTCCTCTTCGGGCCATGGGAGCGCGTCGAGCAGGCGGCGCTCGATGTGCTCGCGCGAGCAGCGGGCAGGCCGGGCCACATCTTCAACCTCGGCCACGGCGTCATGCCCGGTACGGACCCGGACGTTCTGGGACGGCTTCGTGAGCTCGTGCACGAGCAGACGGCGCGGGTGCCCGCATGAACGTTGCGGTCGTACTGATGGCCTACGGGTCGCCCGACCGCGTCGACGACGTCCCCGCCTACTACGCGGACATCCGCGGCGGCCGACCGATCTCGCCCGAGCACCTCGCGGGCCTCGTCGAGCGGTACCGACGGCTCGGGATCGAGGACTCGAACCCCCTGAACGAGATCACGGAGGCGACCCGCGCCGCTCTGCAGGAGGAGCTCGGCATCCCGGTCTTCACCGGCATGCGCCATTGGCAGCCTCGGATCGCCGAGGCGGTCGAGCGGGCGCTCGACGCCGGTGCCACGACCGTCGTCGGGCTCGTCCTCGCTCCGCACTACTCGTCGCTGTCGATCGAGAAGTACCGCGGCCTCCTGGAAGAGGCGCTCGCGGGGCGCGCCGAGCTTCGCTTCGTCGAGCGCTGGGGCGCCGACTCAGGATTCGTCGCGCTCGTCGCCGAGCGGCTCGTTCCGGAGAGACACAAACACGTCGTCTTCACCGCGCACTCGCTCCCCGCTCGGATCCTCGACGAGGGCGACCCGTACCAGGACGAGCTCCTCGAGTCGGCGAGCCTGATCGCCGAGCGCGCGCAGCTCGGCGCGTGGTCGTTCTCGTACCAGAGCGCGTCGCCGACGGGCGAGCCATGGCTCGGGCCCGACATCCTCGAGCACCTGGACGTACTCGCCGCCGACGGCGTGGGTGACGTCCTGCTCTGCCCGGTCGGCTTCGTCTCCGACCACCTCGAGATCCGCTGGGATCTCGACACCGAAGCCGCGCAGAAGGCGAAGGAGCTCGGCATCCGTCTCGCACGGATGGCGATGCCGAACGCAGACCCGGACTTCATCGGGGTCCTCGCAGGCCTCGTCCGGCAGGCCGCAGCGGTACCGTCCGTCACGTGAGAACCGGGGAGATCCGCGCCGACGCGGTCTCGCGGCGATTCCGCGTCCACGCACGCCAGGCGCGCACGCTGAAGGAGCTGTTCGTCTTCCGCGGCCGCACCGAGCCCACCGACGTGTTGGCGCTCACCGACGTCTCGGTCGCCGTCCAACCGGGTGAGGCGGTCGGGCTGATCGGGCGGAACGGCTCGGGGAAGTCGACGCTCCTCCGACTCGTCGCCGGGATCATCAAGCCGACGACCGGCACGATCGCCGTGGGCGGGCGGATCGGCTCGCTCCTCGAGCTCGGCGCGGGCTTCCACCCCGACTTCAGCGGCCGCGAGAACGTCTTCCTCAACGGCGCGATGTACGGCCTGCGGCGCGCCGAGATTCGCGAGCGCTTCGACGAGATCGTCGCGTTCGCCGAGCTCGAGGAGTCGATCGACCGGCCCGTGCGGACGTACTCGTCCGGGATGTACATGCGGCTGGGCTTTGCCATCGCGGCGCATCTGGACGCAGATGTGCTGCTGCTGGACGAGGTGTTCGCGGTGGGCGACGAGGCCTTCCAGCGCAAGTGCTTCGCCAAGATCTTCGAGTTCAAGCAGCGCGGCGGCACGATCGTGTTCGTCTCGCACGACGCCGGGCAGGTCGAGCGGCTCTGCGAGCGGGCCGTGCTGCTCCGCGACGGCCACCTGGAGTTCGACGGCCCGACCCACGAGGCGCTCGTCCTCTACCGGCGTGTCCTCGCTGCGGACGCGGATCCGGCCGAGCGCGCCGCGGGGCTGCGGGAATGGGGCACCGGCGACGCCGAGATCACGCAGGCGCGGCTCCTGGGGCCGGAAGGCGAGGAACGACGGCAATTCCTCTCGGGCGAGCCGTTCTCGCTCAGACTTCGTGTCGCCGTCGAGCCCGGTGTGTCGGCGCCGCGCCTCCAGCTCGAGCTTCGCGACGACGCCGGCCTGCTCGTCGCCTCGGACGCCGTCGACACGGCCGACCTCGGCTGGCACGACGGCGGCGAGCACGCGCTCCGGTACGACATCGACAGCCTCCCACTCTCCGACGGCCGCTTTCACTTGAGACTTGGTCTCAGCGACGCAGCGGGGGGACGCCTGCTGCACTGGCTCGACGACGCCTTGACCTTCCTCGTCTATCCGGGCGGTCACGAGGGCGGCGTCGTGCGGCTGGAAGGGAGCTGGGCGCTCGAGGAGAAATCCGAGGCGCGATGAGCTCCCGTACGTGTCCGGACTGGCCGATGCTGATGGAGCTCGCGCCGGATCTCCAGTTCAAGCACTACAGCGTCGCCGAGGCGCAGCTGCCGGTCGAGGCGCTGCGGAAGATCGGCCAGATCACGCTGAGCGAGGTCGCCATCTGCTGCGACCTCGAGCATCACGTCTTCTACGCCGCTCACACCGAGCCCGAGATCGCCGACGCGCTTCGCGACACGCACTGGTTCGAGGTGCGCGAGTACTCCGAGCGCGGCCCGGGCGGCGCGACGGCAGCCTGACCTCAGCCGCGCAAGAGCTCACTCAGCGGCCGCGTATTGACGACCGAGCCGCTCGGCGCGCCCGCCCGTCTCGCGGTCAGCACCGACAGCTCCATGTTGCCGAGCCCGCGGACCGAATGCGCATCAGTGGAGCAGACGAGCGGCACCCCGGCCGCCAGAGCGTCGCGCGCGTGCTCGGCCGAGAGGTCGAGCCGGGCCGGCAGGCCGTTGATCTCGAGCGCGACACCCGTCTCGAGCGCGACCCCGAACACCTCCTCGAGGTCGAGCGCGTTCTCGGGGCGGTGGTTCAGGATCCTGCCCTTCGGGTGTGAGAGGCAGCAGGCGGACGTCGTCGTCGTCGCCTGGCGCATCGCCTCGAGGACGCGCTTTGTCAGCGCGTCGCGGCCCCAGCGCTGTCCTGCATGCAGGCTGATCTGCACCCAGTCGAGCTCCGCGAGAACGTCGTCGGGAAGATCGAGCGACCCGTCGGGCAAGATGTCGCACTCGCTCCCGCGCAGGATCCGGAACGGCGCGAGACGCTCGTTCGCCTCCGCGATCTCCTCTCCTTGCCGGCGAACGCCGTCGGCGTCCAGCCCGGGTACGACGCTGACGGCGCGGCGTGTGGTCGCAGATCGCGATGTACTCGTAGCCCAAGGCCTGCGCGGCCAGGCCCATCTCGTACACCGTCGCCTTGCCGTCCGAAGCGGTCGTGTGAACGTGGAGGTCGCCGCGGACATCCTCGACGCGGAGCAGGTCCGGGGGCGGATCGCCGGCGTCGACCTCCCGCAGCTCGGGTGGCCGAAACGGACGACCGATGTAGGTGTACACCTCCATCTCAGTGGCTCTTTCCGGCAGGGGTTCCAGGTCAGAGACGTAGCGCCGGCGATCCCGTCGCCCGCATGAGTCCTGTCCCGAAGCGCTCGGGCGGCGCGAACACGGCCTCGATCGGATAGCCCTCGGCCGTGACGCCCACGCTCCGATCGGCCGACCGGTCGAGCACGGAGACGATCTGCGGCAACCGGCCGAAGCGGTCGAGGGCATCGGCATCGCGCACGACGACCGCGAACCGGGTCGAGAGGTCGCAGCCTCGACGCGGATCACCGGCGGGCTCGCCGTCGAGCGCCGCCGCGATCTCGCCGACGAGCGCTTGGGCGCGGTTGAGGAGCATCCCGCGGCGAGGCCGTACCGTCGCAGCCTCCGCGAGACCGACGCGGATCCGCTCCGCGGTCTTGGGTCCGATGCCCGGAACCTGCGTGAGCCGTCCCTCGTCCGCCGCCTCGCGAAGCCCCGCAACCGTGCGAACGCCGAGCGCGCTGCCGAGCTCCTGCATCCGCTTGGGCGAGAGTCCGAGCAACCTGCCCACGCCGACGAGCTCGGGCATCCCCTCGTCTTCGAGCTCCTGCAGCTCGGCCAGCTCGCCAGTCGTCACGAGCTCGCGCAACCTCGCCTCGATCCCCGGCCCGATCCCGGCGAGCTCGCGAACGCGTCCGGCCCGCACGAGCTCGACGACGTCCACCGGCGTCGAGCGGATCAGATCCGCGGCGCGCCGATAGGCGCGGACCGTGTAGTAGCCCGACCCCGCCAGGTCGAGCAGCGCGGCGAGGGCCTCGAGCCGGTCGGCGAGGAAGGCGTTGTCCACCCAGGGATAGTCTCTCCCGAGCGATGGTCGCAATCGTCGTACCGTTCAAAGGCGCCGACGGGAAGCAGCGTCTCGAGGTTCCCGACGAGCTTCGCACGCAGCTGGCGCTGGCGATGCTGGGCGACGTGCTGACTGCGTGCGTGGCGACCGCTCCGACCCGGGTGGTGACATCCGATGCAGCCGCGGTCGAGCTCGCCGCAGAGCTCGGAGCCGACGTCGTGTTCGATCCCGGCGGCGGCCAGGGGCCGGCCGTGGCCGCAGGCCTCCTGGGCATGCCCGACGAGCCGACCATCGTCGTCAACGCGGACGTCCCGTGCGTCGTTCCCCACGATCTGCGCACACTCGCCACGGCGGCCGAGGTCGGCGCGTTCGGCTTCGTCGAGGCCGAGGACGGGACGACGAACGCCCTCGCCCTGCCGACGCCGTCGGCGTTCGCGTCGCTCTACGGCGCCGACAGCGCCCGACGCTTCCGCGAGCACGCAACCGCGCTCGGCCTCGAGGCGACCGAAGCCGTCATTCCCAACCTCGCCGACGACATCGACACGGTGACCGACCTCGAACGGCTCGCACATCGCGCCGCGCCGCGAACGCAGGCCGCACTGGGCGCGTTGAGCCGGCGATGAAGGTCGCGCTGCTCTCGGGCGGAGTCGGCGGCGCCTGCTTCGCGCGAGGCCTCGTTGCCGCCGTCGAGCCGTCGAACGTGACGGTGATCGGCAACGTCGGCGACGACCTCGACGTCCTCGGGCTGGCGGTGTCCCCCGATCTCGACAGCATCCTGTACGCGCTCGCCGGACTGAACGACGAGACACGCGGTTGGGGGCGCGCCGACGAGAGCTGGCAGGCGCTCGAGACCGTCAGCGCTCTCGGAGGCGAGGACTGGTTCCGCCTCGGCGACAGGGACCTCGGGCTCCACCTCGTGCGGACACAGGCGTTGCGCTCGGGGGAGCCGCTCTCGGCGGTCACGGCGCGGCTCGCGAGCGCGCTCGGAATCCGGTCGACGATTCTGCCCGCCTCCGATGACGAGCTGCGAACCTGGATCGACACCCCTGCGGGGAGCTTCTCGTTCCAGGACTGGTTCGTGAGGCGCGGGCACCGCGACGAAGTCGACGGCGTCAGGTTCGTCGGGGAGGCTGCTGCCGCACCGGGTGTCCTCGACGCGCTCACGGGGGCGGACACGATCGTCATCGCGCCGAGCAACCCGTTCGTGAGCATCTGGCCGATCCTCGCGGTGCGGGACATTCGCGCCGCGCTCGCGTCGCGCCGAGCCCCGTGCGTCGCGGTCAGCCCGCTCGTAGGCGGCCGGGCCGTGAAAGGGCCGGCCGACCGGATGCTCGCGCGGCTGCGGGGCGGGACGTCACCTGCGCACGTCGCGTCCTGCTACGAAGGGCTGATCGATGCCCTCGTTGTCGACGAGGCGGATCCGACCGGCCCGCTCGCAGTCCGGGCGGTCGTCACGAGCACGCTGATGACCGACCTGGCGGCGTCGAGGCGGCTCGCCGAGACGGTCCTGGAGGCAGCGGCGTGAAGGTGGCGGTCGTCGGCGGCACAGGGAGCTTCGGTCAGGCCGTGGCCAAGCGGCTCGTCGATGCCGGCCTCGAGGTCGTCGTCGGGTCGCGCGACGCCGCGCGGGCCGAGGAGGCGGCTGCGGCCGTCGGAGCAACCGGCGCCACGAACGCGAACGCCGTCCGCGGCGTCGACCTGGTCGTGCTCGCGGTGAAGGCCGAGGCCGCGGTCGACACCGCCCGGGAGCTGCGCGAGTCGATCGGCCCGACACCAGTGCTCTCGGTCGCCTCGGAGCTGTCCTTCGGCCCGGACGGCGTGAAGCCGTCGGCGAAGGCCTCCTCAGTCGCGCAGCGCACCCAGGACGAGCTCGACGCACCGGTGGTTGCGGGCCTGCACTCGCTCGCGGCCGCGACCCTCTCCGGCGCACCGCCGGACGAGGACGCGCTCGTCTGTGGCGACGACGCCGACGCGAAGCGGCTCGCCCTCGAGCTTGCCGCAGCGCTCGTCTCCGGCCGTGCCGTCGACGCTGGCCCCCTCGCCAGCGCACGTGCGCTCGAGGGTATGACCGCGGTGATCGTGAACGTCAACAAGCGGTACAAGACGCACGCCGGCATCCGGGTCACCGGCCTCCGTTGACCGAGCTCAGGGTCTTCGCACTCGAGGGGATACCGGAGGTCGAGGCGGGAGACGACCTCAGCGCGCTGCTGGCAGCCGCCGCGGACCGTGCCGGCGGCCTCGCAGACGGCGACGTCGTCGTCGTCGCGCAAAAGATCGTCTCGAAGGCCGAGGGTCGCGTCGTCGCCCTCGCCGACGTCGAACCGTCGCAGCGCGCGCTCGACCTCGCAGGCGACGGAGATCCACGCCACGTCGAGGTCATCCTGCGGGAGACGGCCCGCATCGTCCGGTCCCGTCCGCCGCTGCTCATCTCCGAGACGCGCCATGGCTTCGTCTGCGCCTCCGCGGGAGTCGACGCCTCGAACGCCAAGGGCGCGGGCACGCTGGTGCTGCTGCCACTCGATCCCGACGACTCGGCCGCTCGACTCCGAGCCGGTCTCCACGCCCGCACGGGCAACAGTGTGGCGGTGATCGTCAGCGACTCCTTCGGCCGTCCGTGGCGCCAGGGGACGACCGACGTTGCCCTCGGCGTCGCCGGGCTGGCTCCCTTGCTCGACCTGCGCGGCACCCGGGATCAGGCCGGATACGAACTGCAGTCGACGCAGATCGCCGTCGGGGACGAGCTCGCCGGCGCGGCTGAGCTCGTCCTCGGCAAGACGCGCGGCGCTCCCGCTGCCGTCGTCCGCGGCTATACCGCGGCGGGGCAAGGGAGCGGTCGAGACCTGCTGATGCCCCCGGAGCGGGACCTCTTCCGCTAGGTCAGAGCGCCAGCGCCTCGTCGGCCAGTGCCGCCAACCGGCGGCCGATGACCGGCGCAAACTTGAAGCCGTGCCCGCTGCAGGCGGACCCGACGACGACCCGCCCACGCCGCTCGAGCAGAAACTCATCGCCCGCGCGCCGCGTGTACAGGCACGTCTCGCTCTCGATGAGCTCCCCCGCCCGCGGAAAACGACCGTGCAGCCACGCAGCCGTGCGCTCGGCGATCCCGGCATCCGGCTCTCCCGTCTCATCGGGGTCGGCGACAGGCCCGCTCTGATGCAGCCCAGCCTTGAGCCCGACGCCGGGGGCCACGAGGGAGTACCCGTGATCCGCCTCACCGAGCGTGTCGATCACCGACGGAACCGGCTCATCGAACGAGAAGTACGACGCCGTCTCACGCGTCGGCGTCGCGTCGAGGTCCACGAGGGACGGCGCCCATGAGCCCGCGGTCACCACGGCTGCGCGTGCGCGCACGCCGGCGACGACCACGCCGTCGGCGTCCTCCTCCATCGACTCGACGCGGGTGCGCTCCTGCACCGCCGGCACCCGCGGCGACGGCACCGTCGCAAAACGCCTCCAGCGCCCGGTCGGCGTACGCGATCCCGCCGTCGGCCTGATAGAGGCCCCGCTCACCGGCGGCCGCCTGGACGCCGAAGCGACGCGAGATCTCCGCCGCCTCAAGGACTTCGAACCCCACGCCGCAGGCGGCGAGCGCGTCGCGGTTCGGCTCCCACTCGCCGAGCAGGAGCGTCCCGTGCAGCTCCAGGAGCGGCTTTCCGCACTCTGCCTCCAGCTCCCGCCAGAGAGGGAATGACTCCTGGGCGAGGCGAACCCACGCCACCTCCGGGTACGACAGGCGGACGATCCGCGAGGCGCCGTGACTCGAGCCGCGCTTGTGGCCGAACTCGAACTGCTCGAGCACGAGCGTGTCCCGTCCCGCGTGAGCGAGCGCCCGCGCCGTCGCGACGCCCATGACGCCTGCGCCGACCACCACGACCTCGACGTCTGCGCTAGGCATCTCGACCTCCGACCTTCACGCCCGACTTGACCACGAGCGCCCGCGGCGGATGCGCGACAACCGCCTCGGCGGCACAGTCGGCCTCGACGAGCACGAGATCCGCGGTGCACCCCGGCTCGAGCCCGTACCGTTCGATCCCGAGGACGCGTGCGCCCCCGTGTGTCGCGGCCTCGAGGGCGAGCTCGATGTCCTCGTCGCGGCGGAAGCCCGAGCGCCACGCCAGCAGGTGCGCGCGCGAGAGCATGTCCGCGTCGCCGTAGGGCGACCACAGATCCCTGATTCCGTCCTGGCCGAGGCAGACGTCGACCCCGAGCTCTCGCAGCTTCGCGAGCGGCAGCGGCGGACGGCTCCCAGGCGCGACGGTGGCCAGCGAGATCTGCCGCTCAGCAAGCCGCTCGAGGAGCGGCACGACCTCGTCGTCAGGCCCGTCGGCGAGGCAGAAGGCGTGGCTGACCGTGACGTGTCCGTCTAGGCCAAGGCTCCGTGTTCGCTCGACGATCAGCTCGACTTGTCGCCGGCCGAGCGCGCCGGGGTCGTGCAGGTGGATGTCGAGCCCGCGTCCGCGCCGGTCCGCGATCTCGAAGATGACGTCGAGGTGGCCCTCCGCATCGCCGTCGAGACCGGCCGGGTCGAGCCCGCCCACCAGGTCGGCGCCCGCCTCGATTGCTCGATCGAGCAGCTCCGCGGTGCCCGGCCGCGCCAGCAAACCGGACTGCGGGAACGCGACGATCTGAACGTCGATTTGGCCGGCGAGGCGCTCACCCGCCTCGAGCACGCCTTCGATCCCGGCGAGCCCGACCTCCACGTCGACGTCGACGTGGGTGCGCACGTGCGCCGTACCCGCCGCGACATAGGCCTCGAGAACGCGAGTCGCGCTCTCGACGACCGGTGGCAGCGTCGCCCGCTGCTCGCGCTCGTTCGCGATCAGTGACGCGAGGCCGGGACCGGCGCTGTGTGGGCGCCAGGGCTGGCCCCACAGGGTCTTGTCGACGTGGGCATGGCCGTCGACGAGACCCGGCAGAAGCAGGAGTCCGCGACCGGCGATCTCCGGTCCGTCCCATTCCGTTGGCCGCTCGCCGACGGACGCGATCAGACCGTCGCGCACGAGCACGTCCGTCGGCTCGGCGCCCGGCGGCCGCACGTCCAGCAGCAGGAGATCGCCCGCCCCCATCCCGCTGAGCGTATAGGCGCGTCGTGTGAGCTCCCGAGATTACGCCGCGGAATACACCTTCCGGTCAATGGCAGCGCGGCACGATCGGCCCTAACCTCGATTCATGGTGAACGTCGTGGCTCACGGGCAACCGCCGATTACGGACAGACAGCGTGAGGTGATCGCGCTCATCGCGGCCGGCTGCTCGAACGAGGAAGTCAGCGAGCGGCTCGGCATCTCCCCTCGGACGGTCAAGGCTCATTGCGACACGCTGCGCCAGAAGCTCGGCGTGTCGAGGAGGCGACAGATCCCCCTCGCCTACCGCAGCCAGACCGGAGACGACCCTCTCGCGGAAAGCCTCGGCCCTGGCACAGCAGGACCGGGGAGCTGACGGCGACACGCCCGCGGCTCCTGTGGGGCCGCGGGCGTGTCTATTCACCGAGCGCGCTGGGCATTAGCGTTAGGAGGCGGCTCCATACCGCCTACCCGAATGACAGATGGCACTGCGACCCAGTTGCAACCGGGGCGCCGCCGAATCATCGAGCGCCCCAGACTGACGCGCCTGCTCGACGACTCCAATGCACGGATCAAGCTCCTCGTCGCGCCGGCGGGCTATGGAAAGACCACGCTCGCACGGCAGTGGACCGCGAACCTGCCACGCGCGTGGTATCGCGTCTCGGCGTCCGCGGTCGACGTGGCGTCGGTGGCACGCGGGCTTGCCGCCGCCGCGGCAGACGTCCTCCCAGAGTGCAACCGTCGCCTCGAAGAGCGACTGCGCATCACGAAGAATCCCGACGCGGAGTTCGGCACGCTCGCCGAGATCCTCGTCGAGGACCTGGCCGAGTGGCCGGAAAACGCCTGGCTCGTGTTCGACGACGCACAGCACGTCCTCGAGCGCGAGACGACGTCGGAGTTCGTGTCGGCGCTCGTCCACGACTCGGCGATCAACGCGTTGCTGTGCACGCGGCAGCGGCCACCATGGATCACGGCCCGCGACCTGCTCTACGGGCACGCGCTCGAGATCGGGCGAAACAGCCTCGCGATGACGCACGAGGAGGCGGCCGAGGTCATGCGTGACACTCCCGCGACGCCGGGCGTGGTAGCCCTCGCGGACGGATGGCCGGCAGTCGTCGGCCTTGCCTCACTCACGCCCGAGCCGACGCTGATGTCAGGGATGACGGCCGGCCTTCCAGAGGCGCTGTACGACTACCTCGCGGAAGAGCTGTACCAGGCGCTTCCGCCGGACATCCAGGACAGCATGTGCTTGATCGCAGTGGCAGGCATCAGGTCGCGGCGGCTCGTCGAGCGTCTCTTCCCGGCAACAGGAGCAAGAGAAAGCGCTACGCGACGTGATCGACGCCGGCTGGCTCACGACCGACGCAGACGGGAATTTCGAGCTCCACCCGCTGCTCGAGGCCTTTCTTGCGACGACAAGCTGGAGCAAGAGCCGTCGCCAGACACGCGAGCAAAGGCCGAGCGAGTAACGACGGTGCTGATCGCCGAGCGACACTGGGACGAAGCTTTCGGTGTGATCCAGCGATACGGCATCGACGACCAACTGCTCCCGCTGCTGCGAGCCTCCCTCGACGACCTTCTCGCGAGGGCCGCACGGCGGCGCTTCAGGCACTGGGTCGCATACGGCAGCGCCAAGCGATCTCGGGGCCGGAGCGCGATCTCGCAGCTCGCGGAATTGCTATTCAGGGACGGTAAGTTCCACGAGTCCGAAGTGCGGTGCCCTCGCAGCAGCAGAGAATCTTTCACGCGACCGACGGCTGGGCAAGCCGCGCCTTCGCCGCGGCGGGTCGAGCGGCCCATGCTGCGAATCGCGAGCGAGAGGCCTTCGCCTACTACCGATCGGCCCGTGAGACTGCACGTCGCTGCAGTCTGAAGCTCAAGCTGCCGCGCTCGGCGAGGCTAGCAGCCGCGATCGACCTTGAATTACCGGAGGCCCTCGGCTCCTGCTCAGCTTACCCCGGAGCCGGACGATGACCGAGGGTTGGTCGCCCATGTTTGCAGCTGCTGTGCTCGTTCTCCATGCGATTCGGAACACCGCCCGACCTTCGGGAGGCACGGCGGGTTTACCGTCTGCTCCACTCTCGTTCGCAACCCCTTACTACGATGTTCCTTCCGGAATGCATATGGCTTTACGGTTGCCAGCGGCGGCGACGTCGATGAAGCCCGAACGTCATTGCCGCACAGCTTCAGGACGCATCAACTATCGGCTTGATTCGTTCTCCCGTACGCTCGTCTCATGGAGGCCATCGTCGAGCTTGCTCTCGGCCGCTTTGACCGCGTCGACGCGTTGCTGACGAGACAGAGGCGGCCGGACAGGCGACCGGCGACGACCTTCTATCATCAACTCCATCGCCATCAGCATCGCGATCGCTCATCGGCCCAGGGTCGGTTCAAGGAGGCTGTCACCGGAGTCGCTACGGCCAGTCGGCGACGTCACTCCGCTCTATCCATGGCGAACTCATCGCTTCTCGAGCAGTTGCCTTGCTTGTGACCGCGATGACGAGCCGAGCGCTGGCCGCAACTGCCAGGTCGGCATTGGTAGTCGACGAGGTGGCGTTGAAGGGCGGGTCTGCGTCGCGCGTGCCGCTCGCGCAGTCGTGGCAGCCAATCGCCACGATTCGGACGTCGTTTCAGGCTCGCCCGGTCGAAGCTCTCCGACCTCAGTCGGGAACTACTATCGCATCGAGGTGTTCATCACCGCTTATCGCGGATGCTCCTCGAACTTGCACGATGTCCTGCTGCGAGCGGACGAGACGCGAGAGGAAATGTTGCTCGTGCTCGTCGATCGCGGCGATCTGGAGCTGTTTGCGGAAGCCGCGAGCCAGGCGACACCGCTTCGGCGGGACGTGGGAAGGCCTCTCTCCGCGTGAGCGGAAGTACTACTCCCTGGTCGCGGCG
Source organism: uncultured Gaiellaceae bacterium (assembly GCA_963791905.1). Lineage (GTDB taxonomy): Bacteria > Actinomycetota > Thermoleophilia > Gaiellales > Gaiellaceae > Gaiellasilicea. The sequence goes on along the minus strand of CAWBTX010000006.1, from coordinate 790,795 downwards.
GGACTGCTCCAACCGCGAGATCGGCACCGGCTCTTCATCGCAGACAGCAACGGTGAAGGTGCACATCAGTCACATCCTTGAGAAACTTCGGGTCACGTCACGGACGGCCGCCGCTCTGCGCGTGCCTCACCTGCACGTCAAGCCTCGTAGCATCCTCAGCAACGTCCATCCGCCGCGGAGCGTCCATGATCTGAAAGTCCTCTCGCTGCCCCATTCGATAGCTCTCGTCCGCGCCAGCCAGAGTTCGCCTCGAACGCTGCGACGACAGCCGTGTCGAACTGAGACTCGACTGCTTGCGCGAGCCGCAGTCGCGCGACCCGGCTAGGCATAGCATCACGATAAGGTCGATCCGACGTCATCGCGTTGTACGCATCTGCGACCGCGATGATTCGGGACAGCAGCGGGATCTCGTCTCCCTTGAGTCCATCCGGGATATCCCGTGCCGTCAACACGCTCGTGATGATGACGAACGATCTGCGCAACCTCAGGATAAGTGTCGACTTTCGCGAGGATTCGCTCGCCGATCGCCGAATGCTCCTGCATCTGTCGACGCTCGTCCAGCGTAAGCGCTCCTGGCTTTTCCAAGAGGCCCGGCCGGAAAACCGACCTTTCCAATGTCATGCACCAGGCCCGTCACATAGCATCGCTGCTGCTGTTCCTCGTCCAGTCCTAGTCGTCTTGGCGATATCTCGGGAGTAGATGGCAACAGCAGCGGAGTGACCAGCTGTGTAACGGTCACGAGCGTCGAGAGTCGCGACGAGGGCCGATGCGAAGGAGAGATTCGCTCGCTCTAGACTGGCATTCGCCTCGCCGAGGCGACGCGCAGCCTCGCGCTGTTCCTGATAAAGGTGAATGACACGTTGAAGAGCCACGACAGGAACCAAGAACGCCGCCGATCGCGACGAACGAGTACTTCTCGTACGCCGTACACGAGCAACGCGACTGCTGGAACGTACAGCGGAACCGCGACGAAGAACAGGCGGACCATTGCACGCACGTAAATGCAGCGGAGACGTTCCGCCGCGGACAAGAGCCGTGCCGAGATTGAGCGCCGCATCGCACGCGAGATTCGCAATAGCCGCGAGACACGCCGCGGACAGGATGACGCCAAACTCCGTTGAACCGGCTCGAAGATCGTCATCGCCGCCAGTCCGGCCGCAGCACCCGTCAATGCCCGGATCGGCGTGTAGACGGCCCAACGGAGGTATGGCCGCCGGAAATCACTCAGTCCCGCGATCCCACCGACGATGAATGCCGCAAGTGGACCAAATGCGACCGCAGTGAAGACAAAGGGCAGGAACGCAACCGACATGTCAAGAGTTCCTTCCCGCCGTGAGTGAACAGCCTGACGCCCTGTCGTTCGGCGACGCCTGCGATCGCAGCCATCATCAACAAACCGGCGACTCGGCATGCGCCGATCATCCGGCAAGCGACGACAACAGACCAACAAGCGCAGGCCGAGACCACAGAACTACCGCCCAGAGGACACAACGCACCAGCTGGCGCTGAACTCCTCAAAAATCTGCCGAAGCCTCTTGTAGCTCCCCCGATAGGGGTATAGAATCGGCGCGCCGTTAGTCCCTGATCTGGAGGTTTCACATGACTCGCCTGAAGGTTCGTGCCGCGGGCTTCCTCGGCACGCTGATGGTTCTCGCCTCAGTCGCGGGTAACGGCAAGACCTGGTAGAAGCCGACAAATCCTGCTGTCTACACCCCTAGGAAGCATCCCTCGTCCGGGGGATATCCACAGGGTGTGGAAACGGTGGGTCTCAGAAAGCTTTAAGCAATGAGCCCACGCCGGAAGCCAACCGCTACGGCGTGGGCTCTGCTGCGCGCTTGAAGCTTCGCAAGCAGATGGCGGACGTGTGACTTCACCGTCTCTTCCGACAGGAAGAGACGCTCGCCGATCTCGCGGTTCACGAGGCCGTCGGCGACGAGCTGAAGCACCTCGATCTCGCGCATCGTCGGCTCCTGCTCGAGCTCGCGGAGCGGGGCGGTGAACGGGATCACCTCGGCCGTGGCATTCGAGCGCCGCGCCGCGGCCGCCTCGAAGCGACGGCTGTGGTCCATATAGCGGCTCAGGATCTCCTTGCGCTCAGCAGCGTCCACGGCTTGGGTATCGGCCGCGATCCAGGCCCCCTTTAGCTCGTTTGAGGTAACCGATCAGGTCGCGATTCGCACGAATCGCCGCCTCGCCTGTCGCAGCGCCGGCGGCTCGCGCTCCTCGACGACGCCGCGGCCCCCCGCGGCGTGCAGGATCCGGTCGCGGCCGAGCCAGAAGGCGATGTGGTCCGCCTCCTCCGTCTCTCCGTAGGTGACCAGGTCGCCAGGGCGCGGCCGCTCGACGACCTCACCGGCTGCCTCCTGGTCACGGGCGTCCCGCGGCACCAGCCGCCCCAGCCGGCGGTATGCCATGTGGACGAGGCCGGAACAGTCGATCCCGCGTTCCGTCATCCCACCCCAGAGGTACGGCGCCCCGAGGTAGGCTCGGGCCTCCGCGATCGGATCACCGGGCCACGGCTCGGGAAGCCATCGGCCGGGCGGAGCCGTCGAGAGGGCGTCTTCGCGAACCCAGCCGGGATAGTCGTACGCCGTCGCGATCCGCGCCCAGCCGCCACGCCGGTCGCGCACACGCAGAGGCTCACCGCGGAGGGCCTGCGTCACCTGCTCGGAGCCGGAGTCCGGCTCGGCGTGGACGGGGACGACGTCCTGCGCGACCGTGCGGACGTCGAGATGGTCGCGGAGGCGGCCGAGCCTCCCCTCCCACTCGGTCTCCACCCGAGCGATCCAACCCGCCGCGCCGTCAAGCGGAGCCGGGTTGAGCCGATAGAGCCGCTCCCGTCCGACCCGACGCGAGTCGACCAGGCCCGCGCTCGCGAGCGCCGTCATGTGCTTCGCCACCGCCTGCCGCGTGACGGGAAGCGTGTTCGCAAGCTCGGTCACGGACGCCTCGCGGCCCGCGAGCTGCTCGAGCAGGCGGCGCCGATTGGGATCGGCCAGCGCCCCGAAGACATCCGTCACACGTAGGCCAGCGCCAGCGCCTGCAGCGAGAGCGCGGCCGCCCAGCCCGCCCCGGCGGTCTCCGTGACGAGCACCCGCGTGCCGGCGTCGACCTCGGCGAGCTCGATCTCGACGCGGCTCTCGTCCCAGGTGAACGCGAACAGCCGCTCGGGCACGACCTGCTCGACGACGGCGTGGCGTTCCTCGCCGTCGTCCCAGCGGAACGTGCCGGCTCCACCGGGTTCGAGCTCGAGCTCGACGTCGTTCGCGAACCATTCCTCGAGCCGGTCCGGCTCGGTCAGCGCCGACCAGACCTCCTCGACCGGCGCCGGCACCACGATCTCCCGCTGAACCTCCACTTCGCCTCCTTCGTCGTGCAACCGCTGGGTTGCTCTATGATGCAACCATCCGGTTGCAGATTACAGAAGGAGAGGCCCATGCTCGTGCCGATGGTGGTCGAAGCGGACGGGCGCTACGAGCGCTCGTTCGACATCTACTCCCGCCTGCTCCGTGAGCGAATCGTCTTCCTCGGCCGCGAGGTCGACGACGAGATCGCGAACGTGATCACCGCGCAGCTCCTCTTCCTCGAGGCGGAGGATCCCGACAAGGACATCTCGCTCTACGTCAACTCGCCGGGCGGCTCGGCCTACGCCGGCATGGCGATCTACGACACGATGCAGTACGTCCGCCCGGACGTCCGCACGATCTGCGTCGGCATGGGCATGTCCGCGGCGGCGATGATCCTGGCAGGCGGCGCCGCGGGGAAACGGATGGCCCTTCCGAACGCGAAGGTGATGATCCATCAGGGCTCGGCCGGCTTCCGCGGCACGCCGGCGGACATCGAGATCCACGCGCAGGAGGTGCTCTCGATGACCCGCCGCATGGCGGAGATCCTCGCGAGGCACACCGCCCAGCCGGTGGAGAAGGTGATGGTCGACATCGACCGCGACCACTTCATGACGCCCCAGGAGGCGTGCGCGTACGGGCTGATCGACGAGATCGTCGACCGGGCGGCGGTCGCGGCCTAGACGGCCTGATTGACGTGACCGTAGGCATCGAGGTCGCGCCACCGGATGTCGATGCGCTTCTCGTGCGACGTGGTCACTCGGCCAGCGCCTCCGCCACGAGCCCCACGAAGCGATCGGTCTCTGCGTGCGGGGCGGCGTCGAGCGGCGGATCGCAGACGTGCCGCGGCGACAGCAGGCCGCGCTCGCCGAGCGCCGTCACGCTGCCATGACGCACCTGCTGGCGATCCACGTCCCCTGGCAGCGGCATGGCGACCACCTCGAGGTCCTCGCTCGCGACCGTGGGAAAGCGTGCGCGCATACGTCCGATCTCCGGACGCTCGTCGTGGAGGTGCAGCCACGCTCCGCGTCTCGGGACGGAGCGTAGTCGCACCGACGTAGACGACGCCGTCCTCCGCGAGCCAGGCGTAGACGCACGGCTCCTCGGCCAGCTCACCGCCGCGGATCGGGAAGCGGAGCACTAGTCCGGCGGCGGCACGTAGACGGATTCGGCCACCCCGGGGACGAAGACCGCCTCGCGCATTTCGGGCCGGATCTCGCCGGCCTTGATCTGCTCGGCCCAGTGACACTTGACGAGGTGGCCCTCGAGCGGCCGCAGCTCGGGCTCCTCGTCCTGGCAGCGGGTCGGCTGCATGTACGGGCAGCGCGTGTGGAAGCGGCAGGCTCGCGGCGGCGCGGCCGGGCTGGGCAGGTCGCCTTGCAGAAGGATCGACTCCCGGTGCCGCTCGATCGCCGGGTCCGGGATCGGGATCGCCGACAGCAGGGAGATCGTGTACGGATGGAGCGGGTTCTCGTAGAGATCGTCGGCGGGCGAGAGCTCCATGATCTGGCCGAGGTACATCACCGCGATCCGGTCCGAGATGTGGCGGACGACGGCCAGGTCGTGCGCGATGAAGAGGAACGTCAGGTCGAACTCGCGCTGCAGCGCCTCGAGGAGGTTCACGATCTGCGCCTGGATGGAGACGTCGAGCGCCGAGACGGGCTCGTCGCAGACGATGAAGTCCGGGTTCAGCGCCAACGCCCGCGCGAGGCCGATCCGCTGCCGCTGGCCGCCTGAGAACTCGTGCGGGTAGCGCGTCGCAGCGTCGGCGGGGAGGCCGACGATCTGGAGCAGCTCACGCACCCTCGCGCCGATGGTCCGTCCCCGGCCGAGGCCGTGCACACGCAGCGGCTCGCCGACGATCCGCCCGACCGAGTGCCGTGGATTGAGCGACGCGTAGGGATCCTGGAACACCATCTGCATCCGCCTTCGCAGCGGCCGGAGCTCCGACTCGCCCAGGTGCGTGATGTCCTGTCCGTCGAACACGATCGAGCCGCCGGTCGGCTCGTAGAGGCGCAACAGCGCCCGTCCCACTGTCGACTTGCCGCACCCGGACTCCCCGACGAGGCCGAGCGTCTCGCCTCGCTCGATCGTCAGCGTGACGCCGTCGACCGCCTTGACGTCTCCCACATGCCGGTCGAGCACGATGCCGCTGCGGATCGGGAACCAGATCCTGAGATCCTCGACCTCGACCAGGCTCGAGCCCTCGTCACGCAGCCTTCCTCGCCTGCGGCTCGGTCGCGCGGGGGAAACCCGGTTTCCCCCGCGAGCCCCCTGCGCGCCGACGCCGCTGCTGCGCAGCGGCGCGCTCCTTGGGAACCCTCCGGTTCCCCCGAGCCCCCTCCTGGCGGCGCGACTGCGTCACGCAGCCTCTCCGCCCAGTCGCGAGCGCTGCCACTCATCTGCGGGCACCGGGTTGAAGCAGCGCACGTAGTGCCCCGCGCCCATCTCCTCGAGCGGGGGCACGCGCTGGCGGGACTCCTCGACCTCGTAGCGGCATCGCGGCGCGAACGGGCACGCACTCGGCGAGCTCAGCATGTTGCGCGGCGACCCCGGGATCGGCTGCAGGCGCTGCCGGCGGCCCGCGTCGATGCGCGGCACGCTCTGGAGCAGGCCGAGCGTGTACGGGTGGCGCGGCTGCGCGAAGAGGCTGTCCGCGGTGCCGGTCTCCATGAACATGCCCGCGTACATCACGTTCACGCGCTCGCACATGCCGGCCACGACACCGAGGTCGTGCGTGATCATGATCAGCGCCGTGTCGAGGTCGTCGACGAGGCTTCGCAGGAGCGCGAGGATCTGCGCCTGGATCGTGACGTCGAGGGCCGTGGTCGGCTCGTCGGCGATCAGGACCTTCGGCTCGCACGCGAGCGCCATCGCGATCATCGCCCGCTGGCGCATGCCGCCCGAGAACTGATGCGGGTAGTCCTTCAGCCGAGCCTTCGCGCTCGGGATCCCGACCTGGTCGAGGAGCTCGGTCGCGCGCCGGTCGCCCTGCTCACGATCCATCCCGAAGTGAGTCTCGAGCGCCTCCCGGATCTGCCGCCCGATGCTCAGCACCGGGTTCAGGGACGTCATCGGGTCCTGGAAGATCATTGCGATCTCGCGGCCGCGAACGCGGCGAAGGTCCGAGTCGGGCAGGGTCAGGAGGTCGCGGCCACCGAACATGGCGCTGCCGCGGGTGACGCGGCCGTTGCGCGCGAGGATGCCGAGGATCGCGAGCGAGGTCACGCTCTTCCCGCAGCCCGACTCGCCCACGATCCCGAGCGTCTCGCCGGGGGCGATGTCGAACGAGATACCGTTGACTGCGTACACGAGCCCGCGGCTCGTCCCGAACTGGACGTGCAGGTCGTCGACGGCGAGGAGCGGCTCTCTAGCCACGGCCCCGCAGCTTCGGATCGAGGGCCTCACGGAGGCCGTCGCCGATCAGGTTGAAGCCGAGCACGGAGAGCACGATCGCGACGCCGGGGATGATCGCGAGGTGCGGGGCGGTCTGGAGGTAGCGCGTCGTGTCCGTCAGCATCGTGCCCCACTCCGGCGTCGAGGGGTCCTGGGGCCCGAGGCCGAGGAAGCCGAGGGCGGCGACGTCGATGATTGCGGTCGCGAGCGCGAGGGTTGCCTGCACGATCACGGGTGAGATCGCGTTCGGGAGGATGTGCGACGACAGGATCGTGCGTCGCGGGACCCCCACCGCCCGCGCGGCCAGGACGAAGTCGTTCTCCCGCTGCCCGAGGATCGACCCTCGCATGAGCCGCGCGAAGATCGGTATCTGCGTCACGCCGACGGCGATCATGATCTGGACGAGCCCCGGGCCGAGCGCCGCGACGATCCCGATCGCGAGCAGCAGTCCCGGGATCGCGAGCATGATGTCCATCAGCCGCATGATCACGCTGTCGACGACCCCACCGACATAGCCCGCGATGGAGCCGAGAGTAAGCCCGATCGAGAGTCCGACGGCAACGGAGACGACGCCGATCAGCAGCGAGAAGCGGGCGCCGTAGACGATCCGCGAGAACTCGTCGCGCCCCTGCTGATCGATGCCGAACCAGTGCTCCACGGACGGGCCGGGGCAGCAACTTCCCTGCAGCCGCGACAGGTCGCCCACGCGCGGATCCTCCGGCGCGATCAGCGGTGCGAAGAGCGCGACGAGGACGAAGATGCCGACCATGATGAAACCGGCGATGGCTCCGGGGTTCTTGAGGAGCCTCGACCAGGCCTCGTGGAGGAGGCCGCCGCTCGGCGGCTCGAGCTGGAGCTCGCGTGCCTCGATCTCGGCGATGGACATCTAGCTGAGCCTGATCCGCGGGTTGAGGAACCCGTACGCGAGATCGACGAGGAGATTGACCAGCACGAAGACGAGCGCGATGAAGAGGATGCCGCCCTGCAGGACCGGGTAGTTGCGTGCCTTGATCGCATCGACGAGCCAGGTGCCGATCCCTGGAAAGGCGAACACCGTCTCGGTCAGCACGGCGCCCGAGAGCAGCAGCCCCATCTGCAGGCCGATGATCGTCACGATCGGCAGCATTGCGTTCCTGAGCACGTGGCGCCGGTCGACGGTTCGCGGCGCGACGCCCTTCGCGCGCGCGGTGCGGACGTAGTCCTCGTTCTGGACGTCGAGGACCGCGGCCCGCGTGATGCGCGCGATGATCGCGAGCGGGATCGTCCCGAGGGCGATCGCGGGCAGGATGAGGTGCTTGATCACGTCCCAGAGCGCTTCCGGGTCGCCGGCGATGATGGCGTCCAGGATGTAGAAGTTCGTCGGGTGCTCGAGGTCGATGAGCACGGAGATCCGCCCGACGGTCGGAAGCCAGCCGAGCTGCACCGCGAAGATGTACTTGAGGATGATCGCGAGGAAGAAGATCGGGATCGAGATGCCTAATAAGGATGCGAGCAGGCTCGTATGGTCGATCCAGGTGCCGTGCCGTTTGGCGGCGATGAACCCGAGCGGAACGCCGAACACGACCGAGAAGAGCATTGCCGCGAGGGCGAGCTCGATGGTGGCGGGGAATCGCTGCTTGAACTCCTCGACGACCGGCCTTCGGCTCGTGACCGAGTCGCCGAAGTCTCCGCGCAGAGTCGTCCTCAGGTAGCGCACGTACTGCTGCGGCAGCGGGTCGTTGAGCCCGTACTGCTCGTTGATCGCCGCGATCTGCTCCTGTGTCGCCCGCTCGCCGAGCAGCGTCGTCGCCGGGCTACCCGGCAGCGCCCTGATCCACAGAAAGACGAGGATCGAGAGCCCGAGCAGGATCGGGATGAGGAGCAGGAGCCGGCGGACGACGAAGCGCAGCATGTCGTCCGCCGGTTCCTAGCCTTCTCCTAGCCTCCGAGGGTCACGGGCGCGAACGACTCGTTCGTCGTCGGGCTCGCGACATAGCCCTGGACGTCCGCATCGAACGCGAGCGCCGGCTCGGAATGCGCGTAGGGCACGCCCGGGAGCTGCTCCATGATCGCCCGGTTCGCGTCCTGGTAGATCGTCTCGCGCTTGGCCTCGTCCGTCTCGATCTCGCCCTGGTTGAGCAGATCCTGGACCTCCGTCAGCGGCGTCGTCGTCGTGCCCCACGCCTTCTGCGGGGTCTGGAAGAACGTGCCGATGAAGTTGTCCGCGTCGCCGTAGTCACCGGTCCAGCCGAGCAACCTGAGGTTGCCGGCGTTACCGGCGTCGGCCCGGCCGAGGTAGTCCGGGTTCCACGGTGCGCTCCGCGGCGTCACCTTGAAGCCCGACTTGTTCAGGCTCGCGGCGAAGGCCTCGAAGTTCCGCTTCGGGTCGGGCATGTACGGACGCGACACGTCCGTCGGGTACCAGAACTCGAGCGCGACCGGGAGTGTGTAGCCGGCGTCCGTCAGGGTCTTCTTCGCCATCTCCGGGTCGTAGTCGTAGGTCGTGACGTCCTCGGCGTAGCCGACGACTTCCGGCGGCATGAACTGCGTCGCGACGACGCCCCGGCCGGAGTAGAAGTTGTCCACGACGGCCTGCCGGTCGAGGCCGTACGCGATTGCCTTCCGCACCTCGAGGTCGTCGGTCGGCTTCTTCGCGATGTTGAAGCCGACGTAAGCGACGTTGAAGGCAGGTCGGTCGATGATCTGCAGGTTCGAGTCGCCCTCGAGCGTCGCGATGTCCTGGGGCTCGACCAGGTCGTATCCCTGGATCTCACCCGACTGCAACGCCTGCAGGCGCGCTGCGTTGTCCGCGATCGGCCTGATGATCAGCTCGTCCAGCTTGGCCTGCTCGCCCCAGTAGTCCTCGTTCTTGACGAGCGTGAGCCGGTCGTTCCGCACCCACGAATCGAACTTGAACGGGCCGGTGCCGATCGGGTTCTCGGTGCCGAACGTGCCGGTGGAGGTGAAGACGCCTTCGGCGTCGAGCGAGCCCTGGTCGGCATTGCCGTCCTGGAGCGCCTTCGGGCTGGCGATCGAGAACGACTGCTGAGAGAGCGCCGGGATGAACGTCGCGGACGGTTTCGTCAGCGTGATCACCGCGGTCGACTCGTCCGTCGCCTCGCAGCTCTCGTACAGGCTCTCCTCGGGAGCGCCGCTGTCGGGGTCGAACTCCGCGAAGCCCCCGAAGACGACCTGCCAGTAGTAGCTGGCGGCCGGGTTGGCGAGGGCGCCCTTGAAGTTGTACCAGCGGTCGAAGTTGAAGCAGACGGCCTCTGCATTGAGCGGCTCGCCGTCGTGGAACTCCACGCCCTCGCGAATCTTGAACGTCCAAACGGTGCCGTCCTCGTTCGGCTCCCAGCTCTCCGCCAGACCGGGCTCGGGCTCTGTCGTGCCGGCCTTGAGCGCTACGAGCGTCTCGAAGATCTGCGTGATCACGCGCAGCGACTCGCCGTCCGAGACGAGCGCGCCGTCGAGAAGGACCGGATCGGCCGCGCCTGCGAAGACGAGCGTTCCGCCTTCGGGGCCTTCGGCCGTCGTGTCGCCCGTGCCGCCCGCCTCATCGTCGTCGCCACCACAACCCGCCGCCAGGGCGAGCATGCCCACGACGACGAGCAGCAGCAGCCAGTGCCACTTCGTCCTCAAGTTGACTCCTTTCACTTCAGACAGGGGTGACGGGAGTATTCAGGAGGGTGCAGACATGGGCAAGCGAGAAGGGGCGGCCGGAGCCGCCCCTTAACGCAACCTTTCAGGCTTTCAGGTCCTACGCCGCGAGGCTGGCGAGGTCACGCAGCGCCGCGAGGCGCGAGAGGGCCTGGCCCTCGAGCTGGCGGACGCGCTCGCGCGTCAGGTCGAGCTCGTGCCCGATCGCCTCGAGCGTCCAGGGCTCGCCCTCGAAGCCGAAGCGGAGCTCGAGAATGCGCCGCTCGCGCTCCGGCAAAGCGTCGAGCGCACGCCGCACGCCCTGCTTGCGCAGCGACTCCTCGGCCTCATCGAACGGGTCGCTCGCCTCGCGGTCGGCGAAGAGATCGCCGAGCTCGCCCTCGTCGTCTGCGCCGACGGTCTGGTTCAGCGAGACGGACGCGTGCGCGGCGCCAAGCGCCTCGTCCACGTGCTGGATCGGGAGGCCGGTTGCCTCGGCAAGCTCCTCCTTCGTCGCTTCGCGGCCGAGCTCGACCTCGAGCCGGCGGGCCGCCCGCGACAGCTTCTGCTGACGCTCCACGACGTGCACCGGCACGCGGATCGTCCGTGCGTGGTTCGCCACCGCGCGCTGCACGGACTGGCGGATCCACCACGTGGCGTAGGTCGAGAACTTGAAGCCACGCCGCCAGTCGAACTTCTCGACTGCGCGGTTCAGCCCAAGCGTTCCTTCCTGGATCAGGTCGAGGAAAGGGACACCGAGACCGCGATAGCCCTTCGCGATCGAGACCACGAGGCGGAGGTTCGACTCGATCATGCGACGCTTCGCGACGAGATCGCCGCGCTCAATCATCTTGGCGAGCTGGACTTCCTCGGCGGCGTTCAGGAGCTTGTGGCGGCCGACGTCGGCGAGGAAGAGCTGCAGGCTGTCGGCGGCGCCGCTCGGGACGGTGACCTCCACGGGCGTGGCCTCTTTCTCCTTCTCCTTCTCTCGCTCCAGGGCCCGCGCCTGCCCGACATCGAGCCCGATCGTCTCGAGCTCGCGCGTGAGCTGCTCCTGCTCCTCATCGTTCAAGTCGTGCTCGAGCGCGAACGCCTCGAAGTCGGCCGGCTCGATGAAGCCGCGTTCTTCCGACCGCTCGACGAGCAAGCGCACCTGGTCCGATTCCAAAAGTTCGATCAGCTGATTCTGCGTCAAGGGAAAGCGTCAGTCCTTTCGATGTGCTTCTGGGCGGCTAAGCAACAAACTTACTCACCTTAGGAGCTTTTTCCTGCGGCTGCCAGGGGAACCAACACCTGGTGGGTGTTACAAGCTCGAACGTACGGCTGCTCCTAGCTATTCCGGCTGAGGGCGGTTTCGGTTTGCGCGCACGAACCTAACGCGCCTCCCTGGCCCCTACAGCTGTTGACGCCGATTGGTACGGAAAGTTTGAACTCTCGCCCGGATGTCGTGACGTTTTACGAGCGGCGGCGAGCCCGCTTCGGCGCCGGGCCCTTCGAGCGGCGATCGGCGAGGAGCTCGGCGGCGCGCTCGATCGTCACCGTCTCCGGATCGTCGCCGCGCCGGAGGCTCGCGTTCGTCTCGCCGTCGGTCACGTATGGGCCGAAACGCCCCTCCTTGACGACGACGGGCTTCCCACTCGCCGGATCGGGGCCGAGCTCCTTCAGCGGCGCCTTCGGCGCGCCGCGACCGCGGCGCTGCTTCGGCTGGGCGAGCAGCTGGAGCGCCTCCTCGAGCGTGATCGAGAAGAGCTGCTCCTCGTTCTCGAGCGAGCGGGTCTCCGCGCCCTTCTTGATGAAGGGCCCGTAGCGGCCGTTCGAGACGAGGATCTCCTCGCCGTCGGGCGCAGCGAGGGTGCGCGGCAGCGACAGCAGGCGCACGGCCTCCTCGAGCGTCACCGTCTCGGGCGACATCGACTTGAACAGCGAGGCCGCGCGCGGCTTCTCGCTCGCGCCCTCCTCCAGCACCTCCGTCACGTAGGGCCCGTACCGGCCGCTCCGCGCGGCGATCTCGCGGCCCCACTCGGGATGGACGCCGAGGATCCTGTCACCGGACGGCGCGGCCAGGAGCTCCTCTGCCTTCTCCACCGTGAGCTCGTCGGGGGCGAGGTCCTCGGGGACGCTCGCACGCTCCTCGCCGCGCTCGACGTAGGGGCCGTAGCGGCCGACGCGGAGGACGATGTCGTTCCCGATCGGGAGCGTGTTCACCGCCCGGGCGTCGATGTGGTCGAGCTGGTCCGTGACGAGCGTGTGAAGACCGGGCGACCCGTTGCCGAAGTAGAAGCGCTGGAGCCACTTCACGCGGGCCTCGTCGCCGGCCGCGATGCGGTCGAGGTCGTCTTCCATGCGCGCCGTGAAGTCGTAGTCGACGAGCTGCCCGAAGTGCTGTTCGAGCAGCGTGATCACCGCGAACGCGAGGAACGCCGGCACGAGCGCCGTCCCGCGCTTGAAGACGTAGCCGCGGTCGAGGATCGTGCCCATGATCGACGCGTAGGTCGAGGGGCGGCCGATGCCGCGCTCCTCGAGCGCCTGCACGAGGCTTGCCTCGGTGTACCGGGCCGGCGGGGTGGTCGCGTGACCGTCGGGCTCGAGCTCGAGCGCCGTCAGCGCGTCGCCCGGCGCCAGGTGCGGCAGAGGGCGCTCGTCCTCGCCGGCAGCGTCGTCGTCGCGGCTCTCCTCGTAGGCGGCGAGGAAGCCGCGGAACGTGATCACGGTGCCGGACGCGCCGAACTCGACGTCGCGGCCGCTCGGGGTTGCCGTGCCGAAGCGCAGCGAGACGGTCAGGCCGCGTGCGTCGGCCATCTGCGAGGCGAGCGTCCGCTTCCAGATCAGCTCGTAGAGCGCGAGCTCGTCGCGCCCGAGCTCCCCGGCGAGGGACTTCGGCGTGCGGAAGGAGTCGCCGGCCGGGCGGATCGCCTCGTGCGCCTCCTGGGCGTTCTTGACCTTGCGCGCGTACTGCCGCGGGCGCTCGGGAATCGAGTCCGACCCGTACAGCTCGACCGCCTGGCGGCGGGCGGCGGCCAGCGCCGACTCGGACAGCGTCGTCGAGTCGGTGCGCATGTAGGTGATGTAGCCGTTGTCGTACAGACGCTGGGCGACCCGCATCGTGGTCTGCGCCGAGAAGCGAAGCTTGCGGCTCGCCTCCTGCTGCAGCGTCGAGGTCATGAACGGCGCCGCCGGGCGGCGCGTGTACGGCTTCTCGTCCGCCGAGCGGACGGTGAACGTAGCGCCGGCGAGCTCGTCTGCAAGCGAGCGCGCCTCCGGCTCGTCGAGGACGACCGTCTCCGCGGGCCGCAACGTGCCGTCCTGCGCGAAGTCACGGCCCTGCGCCACCCGCTTGCCGTCGACGCCCATGAGGCGCGCCTCGAACGAGCCCGGGTCGAAGACGCCCCTGAGATCCCAGTACGACGCCGAGACGAACGCCCGCCGCTCACGCTCGCGCTCGACCACGAGCCGCAGCGCGACCGACTGCACGCGCCCGGCGGAAAGTCCCCGCATCACCTTCTTCCAGAGGACGGGCGAGACCTCGTAGCCGTACAGCCGGTCGAGGATCCGCCGCGTCTCCTGCGCGTCGACGAGGCGCTTGTCGACCTCGCGCGTTTCCCCGAGTGCGCGCTGGATGGCATCGCGCGTGATCTCGTGGAACACCATCCGCCGGACGGGCACCTTCGGCTTCAGCTCCTCGAGCAGATGCCAGGCGATCGCCTCGCCCTCGCGGTCCTCGTCCGTCGCGAGCAGGAGCTCGTCGGCGTCCTTCAGCTTGCGCCGGAGCTCGGAGACAATCTTCTTCTTGTCGGGATCGACGACGTAGTACGGCTCGAACCCGTCCTCGATCGCGACGCCCATCGTGCCGTACTTCGCGCGCTTCTCCTTGGGAACGTCGCTCGCCCGGTTGGGGAGGTCGCGGATGTGGCCGATGCTCGACTCCACGACGAAGTCGCGGCCCAGGTAGCCGGCGATCGTCTTTGCCTTCGCGGGCGACTCGACGATGACGAGGCGCTTGGTCTTGGTGGCATCTGACACGCGCCCACCTTAGCGACGGGCTGGGATACTCCTCGCGATGCCGCCCAGGCCGAGCGTGGCGTATCTCCTGATCGGCGGCGCGAGCGTGCCCCTGGTGCGGCTCCTCTTCCGGCTGCGCGTCCGCGGCCTCGAGTACCTGCCCGAGGGGGGATACGTGCTCGCCGCCAACCACAATTCGAACTTCGATCCCTGGCCGCTCGGGGTCCCGCTCTACCCGCGCCGTTTCCTCCGCTTCATGGGGAAGTCGGAGCTCTTCTTCACCCCCCTGAAGCAGTTCCTCGTCGCCTGCGGCGCGTTCCCCGTGCGCCGCGGCGAGCGCGACCTCGAGGCGATCGAGACCGCGATCGAGCTCTGCCGCGCTGGGCATATCGTCGTCATGTTCCCGGAGGGGACGAGGCGCAAGAAGGGCCTGCGGAAGAAGTGGGAGGCCCGCGCCCACACCGGCGCCGCGCGCATCGCGCTCGGCGCGGACGTTCCTCTGGTGCCCGCCGCCATCGTCGGGACCGACCGGCTCGCACGGCTGGGCCCGCTTCGGGTCAAGTACGGGGCGGCGGTGCCGCTCGACGACCTCACGGACGACGACGACGCGCCACGGCTCGCGACCGAACGGCTGATGGCGGCGATCGGCGAGCTCGAGGCGTCGGCGTGAGGGAGTTTGTGTTCCAGGAACACAAGCGTTTTCTCGGCGCGATCGTCGGAACCAAGCCGTTCGTCCGCGGGAGGCGCTTGTGATCCAGGAACACAAGCCTCTGCTCGTCGTCGACGGCGACTCGTTCGCCCACCGGTCGTACCACGCGCTGCCGAAGTCGATCCGGCGGGCCGACGGCGGGCCGGCGGGGCTCCTGACCGGCGTCGGGAACGTCCTCGTGCGGCTGTGGGAGGAGGAATCGCCTCGGGCGATCGTCGTCGCGTGGGACACCCTCACCGTGCCGACGTACCGCCACAAGGCGCTCGAGAGCTACCAGAGCGGCCGGGAGTTCGAGCGCGATCTCCTCGAGCAGCTCGACCTGGCGCCGCAGCTCTGCGAGGCGATGGGCTTCGCCGTCGCGAAGGCGGACGGGTACGAGGCCGACGATTTCCTCGCTGCCGCCGTCGCGTTCGAGGAGGCGCGCGGCGGCAGCACGCTGGTGGCCAGCGGCGACCGCGACACGTTCCAGCTCGCCAGCGAGCGGACGACGATCCTGCAGCCGCAGCGCGGCGGCGGCGCCTTCGTGCGGATCGGGCCGGCCGAGGTGCGCGAGCGCTACGGCGTCGAGCCCGAGCAGGTGCCCGACTTCATCGCCCTGCGGGGTGACCCGTCCGACCGGATTCCCGGCGCGCGCGGCGTCGGGCCGAAGACGGCTGCCGACCTCCTCGGCCGCTACGGCAGCCTCGAGGAGGCGCTGACGGCGGGTCGCTTCGAGCGCGAGGCGGACGCGCTGCGGCTTTACCGCCACGTCGCGACGATGGATGCGGACGCCCCGCTCCCCGAGGTGACGGATGACCCGCCGACGTGGGGACGCGGCGCCGAGCTCGCCTCGGAGTGGGGCCTCGGGCGGCTCTCCGATCGGCTCCGCGCGTTGGAGGGATCGTCGAGCTCCTGATCAACCGCCGGCTCGCCGAGCTGCATCCGACGGGCGGGCATCCCGAGCGGCCGGAGCGGCTCGCAGTTCTGTCGGGAGAGCAGGTGGACCGGCTGCCGACCCGCGAGCAGCTCGAGCGCGTGCACACGTCGGCGCACCTGGAGCTCCTCGCCGCGATCGACCGGCCGGTGTGGCTCGAGCCCAGCACGCTGGCGTCCGAGACGAGCTGGGAGGCCGCACAACTCGCGGTCGGTGTCTGCCTGGAGGCCGTCGACCGCAACGGCTTCGCCCTGGTCCGCCCTCCTGGTCATCACGCGCTCGCAGACGCCGCCTACGGCTTCTGCCTCCTCAACAACATTGCGATCGCCGCGCGCTACGCCCAGGCCGAGCTCGGCCTGTCGCGGATCGCGATCGTGGACTTCGACGTCCACCACGGCAACGGCACCGACGCGATCTTTCGCGGCGACGACAGCGTGCTCTTCGCGTCGCTGCACCAGTACGGGCTGCTGTTCCCCGGCACCGGCGGGCCTGGCACGAGCGACGCGACCACGATCAACGTCCCCCTGCCCGAGGGCTCCGGGGACGATCGCTGGCTCACCGCGTTCGACGAGGTCGTCGAGCCCGCCGTGCGGAGGTTCGAGCCCGAGCTCCTACTCGTCTCGGCCGGCTTCGACGCGCACGAGGAGGAGGACCGGGAGCTCGTCTACCTGGTCGACATGCGCGTCACGGACGACGGCTTTCGAGAGCTCGCGCGGCGATGCTCGGCACTCGCGCCGCGAGTCGCCGCGGTGCTGGAAGGGGGCTACAACCTCGAGACGCTGCCACGGCTCGTCGCCGCGGCCGCCGAGGGCTTCGACGAGTAGAAGGGACTAGCTGCGCGCGTACGCGAGCTGCTCGAGCGCCTCGCGCCTCGACGAGACGCCGAGCTTGCGCAGGAGGCTCTTCACGTGCGAGCGAACGGTGTGCTCCGAGATGAAGAGGCGCTTCGCGATGTCGTCGGTGGAGAGGTGGTCGTCGAGGAGGAGCAGCACCTCGACCTCCCGTGCGGAGAGTGAGCGCGCGATGTAGTCGGGGACGCCGCCGCCACGCCGACCGCCGACGCGCACCTGGTCGAGCAGGCGCCGGGCGACCTCGCCCGACAGCGCAGCCTCGCCGTTCGCGACGCCGCGGAGGAACGAGACGATGCGCTCCGGAGGCTCGCTCTTGAGCAGATAGCCGGCCGCTCCCGCGCGGATCGCCCCCAGGAGGTTCTCCTCGGTGCCCGACGCGGTCAGCACGACGACCTCGCAGCCTGGACAGGCGGAGCGGAGCCGCGGCAGCGCCGACAGGCCGTCAAGCCCAGGCATCGTGAGGTCGAGGAGCACGAGGTCCGGCTCGAGCCTCTGTGCGAGCTCGAGCGCCTCCACGCCGTCGGCGGCCTCGCCGACGACCTCGAAGCCTCCGCGCGCGAGCAGCGAGGCGAGGGCGTCGCGGGTCAGCGGGTGATCGTCTGCGATGAGGATGCGCACGGCCACGAGATCCTCATCGGCAGGCAAGGCTGTGCCGATTAGAGGCACGTGCGGAAAACCGCTGCAGACGACACCTTTGACTCCTGGCTCGTCGGCGAGACGCTGCTCGTCGCGCTGCTCGGCTCCGCGACCGCGCTTTTCCTCACGAACCCGGCTCTGCGGAGCACGTACGAGGTGCCCGAAGGGCGTCTCGTGCTGGACACCGCGGTCGTGCTCGCGGGGGCGATCGTCGCGATCCTGGCCGGAGTTCGCTTCCGCGTCGAGGGGCGCCGACTCGATCTGCTCCTCGCCGCCGGCTTCAGCGTGGCCGCCGCAGGGACGCTCGCATTCGCGATCTTGCCCGTGCTCGGCGGCGATCCGCAGGGCGCACCCGAGGCTTGGGCGGCGCTCGGCGCGCGCCTCCTCGCCGCGACGCTGATCGCGCTCGCCCCGATCGTGCCGGGCGGACGGATCGCGAGCCCCGGTCGGGCGCTCTCGATCGCAGTCGGGCTCGTCGTCCTCGCACTGGTCGCGGTCTGGGGCCCTCTGCAAGCCGCCGGTGACTCCCTGAAGGCTCTCGACCCCGGCACGCGCGACTCGCGGCCGTTCGAGCTCTCGGTGACCCTCTCCGTCCTGGCGCTGCTCGCCCTGCTCGCCGTCATCGGCTTCGCCCTTCGCTATCGCAACCAGGGCGAGGACCTCGACAGCTGGCTCGCGCTCGGCGCCACGCTGACGCTCTTCGCCGAGCTGCACTACGTGCTGACGCCGCACTACTCGACCGACTTCGTCTCGCAGGGCGACTTCCTGCGGCTGCTCTCCTACGCACTGCTGCTCGTGGGCGTCTGGCGCGCGATCAGCTTCGCCGAGTTCGGCCGTGCGGTTGCCGAGGAGCGGGCTCGGGTCGCCAGCGAGATCCACGACGGGCTCGCGCAGTACCTTTTCGCCATCTCGACCCACGCGAGCATGCTCGAGTCGGGCGCCTCGGTCGAGCAGACGCTGCCGAAGCTGCAGGAGGCCGCGGCGGCGGCACAGCAGGAGGCCCGGTTCGCCGTCCTCGCGCTCTCCTCGGCGAGCGGCAACGCGCCCTTCGACGCGGCGCTGCGACGCTATGTCGAGTTCCTCACCGCCGACGGCGAGCTCGAGGTGGACGTCGAGGTCGACGACATGACGCTGCTCGCGCCCGACGAGCAGATCGAGGTATTCCGGATCGTGCAGGAGGGTCTCGCGAACGTGCGCAAGCATGCGGCGGCGCGCAGGGCCGAGGTCTGGATCGGCCAGACCCACGGCCGGCGGATCGTGCGCATCCGCGACGACGGCAAGGGCTTCGACGGCGAGGAGTCGGCCGCCGGTCAGGGGCTGAAGAACATGCGGCGCCGCGCCGCGTCGATCGACGGAGGTCTCTCGCTCACCTCTCGGCCTGGGCGCGGCACCGCTGTCGAAGTGCTGCTGCGTGCGTAGTTAGCCGTCCGACTCGCCGTCGTCGCCCGGCCCTTCGTCGTCGCCCGGCCCGTCGTCGTCGGACTCCTGGCCGATCACGTCGAAGTTCTCGTCGAGATTGACCTCGACCTGGCTCCCGTCCGCCAGCTCGACCTCGACGCTGTACGCGGCGCCGTCGTCGCCTGTCTCGGTCTCCGTGACCGTGCCGCCGCCCGTGTGAGCCAGCGCAGCCTCGGTCGCCTGCTCGAGCGTCGAGCCGGTCAGGGGCTTCTCGTCGCCGCCACGGGCGCCGATCGCGATTCCGGCGGTCACGGCGGCGATCGCCAGCACGAGCACTGCCGCGGCGATGAGCTTGAGTCTGCGGGACATCAGCAACCTCCTCGATGGTGTCCCGGAACGGTGGCAGACCGAGATGAAACGGCCATGAGAGCCGACGTTCTCATCCAACTCTCATCTTCCGAGCGAGAATGGGTGAGGCGATGCGGATTCTGATCGCCGAGGACGAGCTCAAGATGGCGAGCCTGCTCGCCCGCGGCCTCGCCGAGGAGGGGCACGCGGTCGACGTCGAGCGGACGGGGGACGGCGCGCTGCGGATGGCCCGCGCGATCGAGTACGACGCGGTCGTGCTCGACCTGATGCTGCCGGGACTCGACGGCGTCCAGGTCTGCCGGCAGCTGCGCGAGGCGGGCGTGTGGACGCCGGTGCTGATGCTCACCGCACGGGACGGGGTCGAGGATCGCGTCGCCGGGCTCGACGCCGGTGCAGACGACTACCTCGTGAAGCCGTTCTCCTTCGCCGAACTGCTTGCGCGCCTGCGCGCGCTCGTGCGGCGAGGAGTGACCGAGCGCCCGAGCGTGCTCGAGGTGGGCGACCTCCGCCTCGACCCCGCGACGCGCCAGGCGTGGCGGGAGGGGACCGAGATCTCGCTCTCCGCAAAGGAGTTCGCGTTGCTCGAGACCTTCATGCGCAGGCCCGGCCAAGTGCTGTCGCGCTACCAGTTGCTCGAGCACGCGTGGGACTACGCCTACGAGAACCGCTCGAACGTGGTCGACGTCTACGTCCGCTACCTGCGCGACAAGATCGACCGGCCCTTCGGTCGGGACTCGCTCGAGACCGTTCGTGGGGTCGGGTACCGGTTGCGCAAGGAGCGCCAGGCATGAGCCGACTGCCGATCCGCATGCGCCTCACGCTCGCGTTCGCGCTCGCGATGGCCGTCGTGCTCGCGGTTGTGGGTGCGCTCCTCTACGTGCGCGTCGGCGACGCGCTCGAGGAGCAGCTCGACGAGAACCTGGAGCTGCGAGCGCAGGCCCTGTCGGCGCTCGTGCGCGATGCGCGAGGGACAGCTGACCGCTGTTCAGCTCGGCAACGACGACGAGAACGTCGCGCAGGTGATCGTGCCCGGCCGGCTGACGTCCGAGCTGCTGATCACGCCGGAGGAGGTGGCGCGCGCAGCGACGGAGGCCTTCCTCGTCAACCGCGACGCGCTGCGGGCGCTCGACGGCGAGCCGGCGCGGCTGCTCGTCACGCCGGTCGGCGACGGGCTGGTGCTCGTCGTCGGCGCGTCGCTCGAGGACCGGGACGAGGCGCTGGGCGAGCTGCTGGCGCAGCTGCTGGTGGCCGGTCCGCTGGCGCTCGTCCTCGCAGCTCTCGTCGGCTATGTCGTCGCGGGCGCCGCGCTGCGGCCGGTCGAAGCCATGCGACGCCGGGCCGAGGAGGTGTCGAGCGACCGCACCGGCCAGCGGCTGCCGCTGCCCGCCGCGCGGGACGAGATCCGCCGTCTCGGCGAGACGCTGAACGCGATGCTGGCCCGGCTCGAGGCCGGTTTCGCGCGCGAGCGGCGCTTCATCGCCGATGCGAGCCACGAGCTGCGGACGCCGCTCGCGCTGCTCCGCACCGAGCTCGAGCTGGCGCTGCGGCGGCCCCGCACGCAGGAGGAGCTCGAGCGCGCGCTCGCCTCGGCGCTCGACGAGGTCGACCGAACTGCACGGCTCGCCGAGGATCTGCTCGTCCTCGCGCGAGTCGACGAGGGCGCGCTGCCCCTGCGGCCCGAGCCCGTCGCAGCCGCGGACCTGCTGGACGTCGTCGCGCGCCGGTTCTCCTCGCGCGCCGCCACCGAAGGCAGGACGATCGACACCGCAGCGCCGGCGGGCATCAGCCTCCACGTCGACGGTCTACGGCTCGAGCAGGCACTCGGCAACCTCGTCGACAACGCGCTCCGCCACGGCGCGGGAGCGGTGCGGCTCACTGCCGCAAGCCGAAACGGCACGACCGAGCTGCGCGTCAGCGACGAAGGCCCGGGCTTCCCGCCGGAGTTCCTCCCGCGAGCGTTCCAGCGCTTCGCCCGCGCCGACGAGGCGCGCAGCGGCGGCTCGACCGGCCTCGGGCTCGCCATCGTGCAGGCGATCGCACGCGCGCATGGGGGCACCGCGGAGGCGAGGAACGGCAACGGCGGCGGCGCGGTGGTCGTGATCCTCCTGCCCGCGTCCTAGCTCAACGCTTACCACTCGGTCTCGGGCGCGGAGTAACCTCCTTGCCGGTGGAAGGCGAACAACAGACCGAGGACTTCGTGCTCGGCGACGCCTTCGCGAGAGTCCTCACGGAGACTACCCAGTCCCTCGTGTGCGTTCTCGACGCGCAGGGTCGGATTGTGCTCTTCAACGACGCCTGCGAGCGCTCCACGGGTTTCACCCGCGACGAGGTCCTCGGCAAAGACGCCTGCGACTTCGTCATCCCGCCCGAGGAACGCGACGCCTTCCGGGAAATCCTCGCCTACGTCTGGCGGACCGGCCTCACGAGCCCGCAGGTCGGCCACTGGCTGACGAAGGACGGCGCCCGGCGCCTCATCGCCTGGTCGAACAAGCCGCTCGTCGGCGACGACGGTGTGGTGCACTACCTCGTCACGGCCGGGATCGACTTGACCGATCGCGCCCGCAGCGAGGAGCAGGACGACCGCGCGCTCGAAGGTGATCCCGACGCGAAGCTCGCCCAGATCGGGCAGCTCGCCCAGGAGCAGCGCGCGCTCAGGCGAGTCGCGACGCTCGTCGCCTCGGAAGCAAGCCCGGATCGCGTCTTCAGGGCCGTCTCCGAGGAGTGCGCCCGCGTGCTGCACGTGAACGCATCCGCGGTCTTCCGCTTCGAGGGCGACGACACCGCGACGATCGTGGGCCGGCACAACCGCGACAACCTCGACAGCTTCGCGCTCGGCGCGAGGGTGCCGGCGACCGAGGAGACCTCGATCGGACGGGTCTTGCGGACGGGACTGCCGGCACGGACCGACGACTGGTCGAACATCGAAGGCGAGCTCGCCGACGCCGTCATCCAGAGCGGCTACCGTTCGACCGCGTCCGCCCCGATCGCCGTCGCCGGCATCACCTGGGGCGCCGTCGCAATCGCGAGCGAGGAGACGCTGCCGCCGGACACCGAGACACGCCTCAGCGCGTTCTGCGAGCTCGTCTCGCTCGCAGTCGCAAGCGCGCAGGCGCGCGAGGACCTCCGCGCCTCGCGGGCCCGCATCGTGAAGGCGGGGGACGAGCAGCGCCGGAAGCTCGAACGGAACCTGCACGACGGCGCGCAGCAGCGACTCGTGTCCCTCGCGCTGCAGCTGCGCCTCGCGCGGGCGCGGCTGAGCGCCGATCCCGATGCGGCAGCCGTCCTCCTCGAGCAGGCCTCCGCGGAGCTCGACGCCGGGCTCGAAGAGCTGCGGGAGCTCGCGCGCGGCCTTCATCCCGGCGCCCTCTCGGAGCACGGCCTCCTGCGGGCGCTCGAGGCCCTCATTCGGCGGCTGCCGGTGCAGATCGAGCTCGACGCGCCGGTCGAGCGGCTCCCGGCACACGTCGAGGCGACGGCCTACTACATCGTCGCGGAGTCGCTGACCAATGTCGCGAAGCACGCACAGGCGACGCGCGCGCGGGTCACGATCTGCGCCGACGGCGACTACGTCCGGGTCGAGATCGAGGACGACGGTCGAGGCGGAGCGGACCCCGCCGGAACAGGCATCCTCGGCCTCCGCGATCGGGCCGACGCCATCGGCGGCACGCTGTTCGTGATCAGCCTGCGGGACCAGGGCACGACCGTGACCGCGTCGCTGCCGCTCGCCGAGGGCTGAGCGTCGGGGAGCCAACCCGCGCCTGCCAGCCAGGCAGGTACCACCGGCGCGGCTTCTAGACTCTCCCCCGCCAGTCAGACGAAAGGAGGGGGTCATGCCTCTGAAGGAACGCCTCCCGTCCCCGACGATGGTGCTCGCGAGCCTCGCGCTGCTCCTCGTCCTCGCAGGCACAGGCGGCGCAGCCGTCGCCCAGGCGCCGCCGAAAGGCAGCGTCAATACCGCTCAGCTGAAAGACAACGCAGTCACCAGCCCAAAGATCAAGGGCAGCGCGGTCGTCGCGGGGAAGATCGCAAGCAACGCCGTAACCAGCGCCAAGATCGCGAGCAACGCCGTCACGGGCGCGAAGATCGCAGGCAACGCCGTGACCGGTGCCAAGGTGCAGGACGGCTCGCTTGGTGCCGCCGACTTCGCGGCCGGAGTGGTGCCGCCAAGCGATGCCTTCGGGCGCTTTCTGAACGGGCCGATCGCAGTTCCTATCTCGGCGACGACGATCGGCAGCCTCACGATTCCCCAGGCCGGGAGCTACGTGGTGCTGGGGAAGGCGTACTTCACCTCCGGCGCCCTGGCCGGAACAGTGACCTGCCGGCTCGAAGCCGGTACCAACTTCGACGAGAGCCAGACGAGGGCCGAGCCCGACAAGCCCTCGACGATGTCCCTCATGGTCCTCAATACCTTCGCGGCCGCAGGAAGCGTCAACCTCACCTGCTCCGCGAACGTCCCGCAGCAGGCGAACTTCATCAAGATCACCGGGCTTCGGGTCGCCAACCTGACCAACACCGGCTAGTCGCACGCGGGGCGGCCGCCGGCGCGCAGCCGCGGCCGCCTCCGGCTAGGGAGCAGCGGCCGGCCCGGCACCGTTTCGCAGCAGATTCGCGCGCCCGGTCGGCCAGGGCAGGCAATTCGGCGCCGACCCGGGCACCCTAAAGACGTCGATGCCGTGGTCGAAGGTCGTCAGGACGATCTCGAGCCGCCCGTCGCGGTCGAGGTCGCCGATCGAGGGCGCCGCGGGGACGCCGATGCCGTTCCCGTTCGTGCGCTGGTTCGGCAAGCGGACGTCGTGGAGGAGCTTGCCGGCGGGCGACAGGACGACGAGGCGGCCCGAGCGCGGCGTCAGCGAGTAGGTGCCGAAGACGAGCTCGGGCCTGCCGTCCCGGTTTAGATCCGCCGCAACCACCTCCGACGCGAACGTCTTCGGCGCCCCCTTCGCGAAGTCGTAGCGCCATAGTCGCCGGCCGGTCGACGCGATGGCGTAGACGAAGCCGTCGGGCACCGACGCGACGATCTCCGGACGGCGGTCGCCGGCGATGTCGACGATGGCCGGGGCGGGGATGCCGCTCGGCGGATACCAGTCGCCGTCGGGCCGCACAGCCGGCTTGGCGCTCAGCGGGGGTGACTCGAACCCGCGGTGACGGCGGGCCGAGCGCGTGCCGCCTCCGTGCGCCCCGTCGAGCACCACGAAGGCATAGGACTGCGTCTCGTAGGGCTCCTTCAGCTCCACGTTGGGGAGTCCGACGACCTCGTTTCTCCCGTCGCCGTCGAGGTCGGCGACCGAGGGCGGCGACGCAGTCCACTGCAGCCACATGTCGGAGCGCGGGTGCGGCCAGTCGCCGCGGTGCAGGTGGTAGTGGTTCTCCTCGACCTTCGGGCTCAGCCAGCGGATGAACTGGCCCCAGCCGAGGCGGCGCCCGACGTGGCCGCTCGCCCGGTTGCGGAACCACGGCGAAGCCAGCACGGACGTCCCGTCGTGGTTGAAGACGTTGATCTGGTGGTTGTCGAACGTCACCACGAGCTCCAGCTGCTCGTCGTTGTCGAGGTTGCCGATGCCGACGTTCTCGCCGTAGGCGCCGTAGCCGTGATTGCCGACGCCGTTGAAGCCGGCGTCGTTGCCCTTGCCCGACAGCCGGTTGAAACGCGGCCAGGCGGTCGCAGGCGCGCCCTTGGGCCGGTAGACGGCGCCGGACGCGTCGAAGACGAAGACCTGCGACCCGGTCGGCGAGGTGTTCGTCGTCGTCACCACGACCTCGACGCGACCGTCGCCGTCGAGGTCGGCCGCGGCCAGGCCGCGGGCCTCGGGGCACTGCCCGCCGCTGCAGGTCGACGCGGGCCAGCCGCGCTCGAGCTGCAGCCGGCCTCCCCGGAGCTCGTACGCCGCGACCGTACCCTCGTTCCCGCCGACCACGATCTCCTGCTCGGCGGTCGCCGTCGAGGTCCGCGACCGCGCCGGGCGCGTAGACG
The DNA here is from genome assembly GCA_963791905.1 of uncultured Gaiellaceae bacterium. Classification (GTDB taxonomy): domain Bacteria; phylum Actinomycetota; class Thermoleophilia; order Gaiellales; family Gaiellaceae; genus Gaiellasilicea. The sequence goes on along the minus strand of CAWBTX010000006.1, from coordinate 765,591 downwards.
CGGCCCTTCGTCGCCGTCGCCTTACCGAGCAGGCGACCGCTCGCGTCGAACACGAAGGTCGAGTAGAACGGCGCCACGATCTCGAGGCGGCGGTCACCGTTGAGGTCGGCCAGCCCGGGCGAGGAGAACCAACCGGTCTCGCCGGTGGCGATCGTCCGCACGAACCGCGGCGCCGACACCGGGGCAGCCGGGCCCGCTACGCGGCAGTCCGTTGCCGGGAGCGCATGGTCGGAGGCCCTCGACGCTCCTCCGTGCAGCACAACGAGCGCGGCGGCGAACAGGGCGGCGAGAGCCGGGAGCGGGCGGCGCATCTCGGAACCGTAGATCGACGCGCCGACGACCTGTGCCCAGTCCCGGTTCGAGGGGATCGCCTAGACTGCCCCGCTCATGGACTGGCGACTCGAGCTCGTCCAGGTGCCCGTCTCCGACGTGGAGCGCGCGAAGCGCTTCTACGTCGAGCAGGCGGGATTCACTCCGGACCACGACCATCAGATCACCGACGAACTCCGTTTCGTCCAGCTCACGCCGCCGGGATCGGGGTGTTCGATCGCAATCGGCACCGGGCTCAGCGGCATGTCGCCTGGCTCCGTCGAAGGGCTCCAGCTCGTGGTCGACGACATCCACGCCGCGCGCGTCGAGCTCGCGGAGCGGGGCGTCGACGTCGGCGACGTGCAGACGTTCGACTGGGGGTCGTTCGTGTTCTTCAGTGACCCCGATGGGAACCGCTGGGCCGTCCAGCAGCTGCCCGACCGCAGCTAGGCGCGCCTCGAGCTTCTGGACTCGACACATACGACTCGGGCGTCGTCCTCTTCCGCTACCGGCCTTCGGCTAAGCAGCTCTGAGAACGCGGAATCTCAGGCTCGTCCGCGCGCCGAGGGACTCGATCCCGATCGTCTCGAACCGGATCCCGTCCGGCTCGACGTTCTCGAGGAGCCGGAGCCCGCTGCCGAAGAGCACCGGCATCACGTGGAGGTTCAACTCGTCGACGAGGCCGGCCCGCAGCAGTGCCTGCACGAGGGTCGCGCCGCCGACCACCTGCACCGCCTTGCTCCCGGCCGCGGCCTTGGCCTGCTCGACGGCCGCCGCGACATCGCCGCTCACGAACGTGAAGGTCAGCCGCTCGTCTTGCTTGGGCGGGGTCGCCGGCGGGCTGTGGGTCAGCACGAAGATCGGCACCTGGAACTCGTAATCGCCGACGTACGAATCGGGGTCGCCCATCTCGAACGTCCGCCGCCCCATGAGAACGGCGCCGGTCGAGCCGATGACCGAGCTCATGTACGCGGTGTCGCGGAGAGCGTCCAGGTCGGGGTAGAGATCGGCGGCGCTGCCCTGTGCGTCGGTGACGAAGCCGTCGAGCGACACGGTCATGCCTGCGATCACGGTTGCCACTACTGCCTCCTATTCGTCGTCATGCGCTGTATGTGCTGTGGACCGGCCACGGAGTCGAAACTGATCGGCCGTGCGAACGCGAAGTGCTGACGCTGGACAAGAGCTCTTGGAGGCTGCTAGGTGTCTCGAGTGACTCCGGGGCTTGCTGAGTTGGAAGCGGCGATCGATGGCTCGGTCGTGGTGCCCGGCTCGGCCGACTTCGAGCAGCTGCGCCGGCCCGCCTGGGCGCAGTTCGGCGACCGGCGGCCGGCAGCGGTCGTCCTCTGCGCGACGCCGGCGGACGTGGCCGAGACGATCGCATTCGGTCGACGCTCCGGGACGGAGACGGTCGCGCGCAGCGGCGGACACTGCTTCGCCGGACGCTCTTCCACTCGAGGGATCCTGATCGACCTCAGTCCGATGCGCTCCGTGTCCGTTGCCGACGGTCTTGCCACCGTTGGCGCAGGAGCGCTGCTCGGCGACATCTACGAGGAGCTCGACGGTGTCGGCCTCACGATCGCCGCCGGAGCCTGCCCGTCGGTCGGGATTGGCGGGCTGACGCTCGGCGGCGGGCTCGGGATTCTCGGCCGCACGTACGGGCTCACTTCCGACCAGCTTGTCCACGCGCAAGCCGTTCTCGCGGACGGTCGCGTCATCGACTGCGACGAGGAGCGAGACGCCGATCTCTTCTGGGCCCTGCGCGGCGCCGGCGCGGGCGGCTTCGGAGTCGTCACGAGCTTCACCTTCAGAACCGTTCCGGCGGACGACCTCACCTGTTTCAAACTGGTCTGGCCGTACAGCCGCGCAGCGGCGGCGATCGAGGTCTGGCAGGACTGGGCACCCGGGGCGCCGGACGCGCTTGCAGCCAGCCTGCTCGTCAACGCACCCAGCGATCTCGGAGAGCCGGTCGTCACCCTATTCGGCGTCATGCTCGGCTCGGAGACCGAGACCGCCGGGACGCTGGACGAGGCGATCGTTCGTCTCGGTGCGGACCCAGCCTCAGCGACGCTTGCGTATGTGTCGCACCGAGCCGCCAAGAGCTTCCTCGTCGAGAACGCGCCGGGCGCGGAGCCGCAGGCTGAGCCGTCGCAGCCACTGATGTACAGCAAGTCGGAGTTCTTCCGGCGCCCTCTACCTCCGGAGACGATCGCTGCACTGGTCGACGCCTTCACGGCGGAACGAGTCTCGGGTCAGGCGCGCGAGCTCGACTTCACGCCCTGGGGCGGCGCCTACAACCGCACGCGCCCCGAGGCGACCGCGTTCGTCCACCGGGGCGAACGCTTCCTGCTGAAGCACGCGGTCGTTCTCGACGCCGACGCTTCGATGCTCGACCGGGACGCTGCCCGCGACTGGCTGGCGAGGTCGTGGTCGCTCCTCCATCGCTGGGGATCGGGCGGCGTCTTTCCCAACTTCCCCGACCCGGACCTTCCCGAGGCGGCGCGCGCCTACCACGGCGCCAACTACGACCGCCTCACGCGCGTCAAGGCGCAGTACGACCCCGACGACGTCTTCCGGTTCCACCAGTCTCTTCCGCCCGCCTGATGTCTAGGTTGAAGCCGGCGTCCGGCCTCGAGAGGGAGACGAAGCCGTCGCTCTCCATGTCCACGGTGAAACCGAAGTGGGTCTTGGCGAAGGTCGCGGATGCCTCCCCATCGGCGACGTTGAGCGAGATGGCGGCGGCGGTGATGTTCACGGGGACTCTCCTTTTCGTGAGTCGAGGATCAGCGGACGCGCGCGTGGATTGGTCGCCGGAGTGTGTCCCAGAGTGGGAAAGCCCCGCATTTGCGGGGCTTTCCTTTAGCAGGCCTGTAAGCCGGATTCTGTCTTGGGTGACCATCCCTCTAGGCCGGGAGTTGCCTCGCGGCTCGAGCGGTGTACCCGATCCCTCGGCGGGCAGCCTCGGCGGGATCTGCTTCACCTTGCACCGGACGGGGTTTGACGAGCCGCCGTGTCACCACGGCGCTGGTGGGCTCTTACCCCACCGTTTCACCCTTACCGGCGGCGTCTCCGGAGAACACGCCGTCGGCGGTTTCCTTTCTGTTCCACTTTCCGTCGGCTTTCGCCGCCTGGGGTTTCCCCAGCGTCCTGCCCTTCGGTGTCCGGACTTTCCTCGGAGGTGTCTGACGACGCCCCCGCGGTCACCCGGCCTGCGTAGCGAATTCTAGCTCGGACTGCGGGATTTCGAGGCCTTCCCAGAGCAGGGTGCCGCACTCCAGGCAGGCGTGCCCGTGCTCGCGCCGGAGCAGGAACTCCCCGCAGACCAGGCATTCCAGGCTCGCGCCGCGCGCGATCGCAGCCAGCTCCTGGTCGAGCGTCCTGTTCAGGAAGACGAGCTCGCTCACAGCGTGCGGAACACCCCCGTCACCTTGCCGAGCACCTCGACGTGGTCGGCGTAGATCGGCTCGAGCGCGTCGTTTTCCGGTTGCAGGCGGATACGGTTCTGCTCGCGGTAGAACGTCTTGACGGTCGCCTCGTTCGCCCCTTCGTCGTCGCCGACGAGCGCGACCACGATCTCGCCGTTGCGCGCGTCCGGCTGCTTGCGGACGACGAGGATGTCGCCGTCCAGGATGCCGGCGTTGATCATCGAGTCGCCGCGGACCCGTAGCAGGAAGTCGGCGTCCCGTCCGAGCGGCTCCGGTACGGCGATCTCGTCGTCGATGTTCTCCTCCGCAAGCAGCGGCGCGCCGGCCGCGATCTGCCCGAGCAGCGGCAGCTTCTCCTGCTGCGGCACCGGACGCGCGGTCTGCGGCTGGTCGCGGCGGTGCCCGACGAGCTCGAGCGCCCGCGGCTTCGTCGGGTCGCGGCGCAGCAGCCCCGCGCGCTCCAGATTGGCGAGGTGCGCATGGACGGTCGAGGGCGAGGCGAGCCCGACCGCCTCACCGATCTCGCGCACGGTCGGCGGGTAGCCGTGGCTGTCCACGTACTCGACGAGGAACTGCCAGATCTCCTGTTGCCGTGCCGTAAGCATCGACGCCTCCGGGTTCGCTGACGAACGTATGTTCGCCGGAGAGCGTAGCCATCCTTCCGGACGACGTCAACTAACGCAGAACGGGTGCGCGAGCACCCGTTCTGCGCGATGCGCTGGAGAGGACTTGAACCTCCACGAGCTTGCGCTCACAAGGCCCTCAACCTTGCGCGTCTACCAATTCCGCCACCAGCGCGAGAGGGATCTCAGTGTAGCGCCGGCTACGCGAGCAGCCGGTACAGCACGACGTTGTTCAGGAAGAACAGCGTCGCGACGACCACAGTCAGGCGCGTCAGGTTCCGCTCCACGATGTGCGTGCCGCCCTGGGAAGCAGGCGTGAAGCCCATCCCGCCCATGCCGGCATCGCGCCCGGAGTGCATGAGGATCAGCGTCAGCAGGGCGACGCCGATGAGAACCTGGAGCACAGCAAAGACCGCGATCATCGCGGCGACACGGTAGCAAGCGGGTCTTAGCTCATCGTCGTCTTCCTCGACCGGGATCTCGACGGTCTCGACGTCGACGACGACGAAGCGGCCGTAGAGGTACAGGTGCACGAAGGCACCGATCGCCGCGCCGATCATCGGAGCGAGCAGGTAGATCCAGAAGTCACCCCACTCGTTGCCCACGAGCGCCGGCCCGAGCGAGCGCGCCGGGTTGACCGACGAGCCGCTGGTGGGGATCGCGGCCAGATGGATCGCGACGAGTGTCAGCGGGATCGCGATGAGCGCGGTCCCGAAGACGCGCTGACTCCGAGACGACTGCAGGATGACGGCGACGAAGAGCGCGGTCAGGATCAGCTCGAGCCAGAAGGCGTCCCATGACGCGGACGCCGCCGTCACCGTCGACGCGACCTGGTTCTGGCTGAACGCCGCGAGCACGGCGAGCGAGGCGAGAATCGCGCCGGCGAACTGCGCGACCCAGTAGCCGACCATCGTCGGCGCGTCCAGCCGGCCGTTCAGGAACATCGCGAACGAGACGGCGGGGTTGTAGTGCCCGCCGGAGATGTCGCCGAAGGCGTAGAGGCCCGCCAGCAGGGCGAGCCCGAACCCGAACGAGGCGACGAGCAGGGTCGGCGCGGGCGCCGCGACGCTGGCGAGGATCGAGAGCGACCCTATGAACACGAGCGTGAACGCGCCGAGCACCTCGGCGATGTACTTCGGGAGATTGGTCTCCAACGGGCACCTCCTGGGTCACGGCAGAAGCGTGCATTATCGACACCGCACCGGATCGACTCGCCCGCCGGAGAGCGCTAGCCGCCGCCGGGCCTGATGAGCCCCGATTCGTACGCCGCGATCACGGCCTGCGTACGGTCGCGCAGGTCGAGCTTGGCGAGGATCCGCGCCACGTGCGTCTTGACGGTGTGGTCGCTGACGACGAGCTCGGCAGCGATCTCGGCGTTCGAGAGGCCTCGCGCGATCAGACGCAAGACCTCGACCTCCCGCGCCGTCAGCCCGTCGAGCTGCGGCGGCGCGGCACCCTCGGAGTCCAGTGCTGCGAAGCGCTCGATCAGCCGCCTGGTGACGCCCGGCGAGAACAGCGCGCCGCCGTCGGCCGCGATCCTGATCGCGGCCGCGAGCTGCTCCTCCGGAGCGTCCTTCAGCAGGAAGCCGCTCGCGCCCGCGCGGAGCGCCGCGTAGACGTACTCGTCGAGGTCGAACGTGGTCAGGACGAGGACACGCGGCGGCTCGCTCATCGCCGTGATCTGCCGCGTGGCCTCGATCCCGTCGACACGCGGCATGCGGACGTCCATCAACACGACGTCCGGGCGCAGCTCGCGGGCCAGCGCGACCGCCTCGACGCCGTCGCCGGCCTCGCCGACGACCTCGAGGTCTGGGTCGGAGCGCAGGATCATGCGAAAGCCCGAGCGAACGAGCCGCTGGTCGTCCGCGAGCAGGACGCGGATCACGGCGGCGGGCTCACAGCGGCAGGCGGGCTCGCACGACATAGCCGCCGCCGTCTCGCGGACCGGCGTCGACCCGGCCGCCGAACACGGCCGCCCGCTCGCGCATGCCGAGCAGGCCGTGGCCTCCGCCGTCGCCGTTCGTCGCACCGACGCCGTCGTCGGCGACCTCGAGCTCGAGCAGCTCGTCGCCGTAGTCGACGGTCACCACCGCCCGCGCGCGACCGGCGTGCTTGAGCGCGTTCGTCAGCGCCTCCTGCACGATCCGGTACGCGGACGAGTCGAGCCCGGGGACAGCTCGCGCGGCTCGCCGGCCACGCGGATCTCGACCGGTAGCCCGGCTGCCCGCACCTCGCCGGCGAGGACGTCTAGATGGGACATCGAGGCCCCCGGCGCGAGGGAGCCCGCCTCGTCGTCCGCCCGCAGGATTGCGAGCAGCCGCCGCATCTCGCCGAGCGCCTGCGACGCCGTCCGTTCGATCGCGTCGATCGCGTGCCGGGCGTCGTCGGGGTCGTCCGCGAGCGAGTGTCGCGCTCCGCGAGCCTGGAGGACGATGACGCTGATCGCGTGCGCGACGATGTCGTGAAGCTCGCGCGCGATCCGCGTCCGCTCCTCGACGACGGCGGTCCGCGCCTGCTCGTCCCGCTCGCGGACGAGCACGTGCTCGCGCTCGCGGCGGATACGGATGGCGATGCCGGCGAGGAACGGAGCGCCGATGAAGAAGCCGAAGAAGAGGAAGCCGCTGACGTTCAGGCTGCTGCCGTCCTGGATCACGGCGGCGACGGTGGCGAGCAGAACGACGACCCCCGCGGCGGCAAGCGCGCGTCCGCGCGCATGTGCGCCGGCCGAGTAGAGCGCGACGATGACGATGAGGATGACGCTCATCGGGTCGTCGTCCGGCACCGCGTTCAGCGCGCCCGCAAGCTGGAGCGCAGCGACCTCCGCGACGAGGGTCAGAACCGGCGCCCTGACCCTGAGCAGGAGGATCGCCGTCATCGCGAGCGCGAGCGGCGCGAGCTCGTACCGGTCATCGGCCCAGCTGGAGTCGAGCCAGAGCTCGGCCTGAGCCAGCAGCCCGAGGCCGAACGACGAGCACGAGCTCGCCGTAGGAGCTCAAGAAGCGCCTGATCACGCGCGACACGGTAGCCCGGTCGCTCGCCGTCGTCGTCGCCCGTGCGAGCGACGTCGATTCGCTCCTCCGGGGGAGCTCGATTCCGCCTGCGCGGCGATGCCGACAGGGGTGGCCGTTCATAGCGTGAGGGTCGTCAATCGCGACCGAAAGGACACAGCATGACCCTCGACCGAATGAACATTCCGATGGCCGGCTTCGCGGCGGCGGCCTTGACGGCCATCGTGCTCGCAGCCGCCAACTTCACCGGCGACGGCGACAACGGCGGTGCCGGCCCCTACGCGTTCACGCTCGTACTCTCGCTCGCCGTTGCGGCGATCCTCTTTGGCTGGGCGATCCCCCGAATCGAGAGGCCCGGCCGGGCGGGCGTCATCATCGGTGCGCTGGCCCTCTTGTCTGTCGCGGCCTTCTGGGTCGGTCTACCGTTCGTCCTCGGCCCGGCCGCGATCGTCCTTGGCCTGCTCGGCCGGGAGCGCCCCGAGGCCCGCGGCGCCGCAACGATCGCAATCGTGCTCGGCGTGCTCGCGACCGCCGGCGGGGTTGCCGCTGTCGTGGCCGATCAGGTGCTCTAGCCCGGAGGCGACTAGTGAGAGCAGCCGGAGCCGCAGCCGTCGCCGTGCGCGTCGGGGGCGGCTTCGGCGCCTTCCTCGACGGTGAAGCTGTGCCCGCAGCCGCACGACGCGGCCGCGTTCGGGTTGTCGATCTTGAAGCCCGACTCGGAGATCGTGTTCAGGAAGTCCACCGTCGCGCCCTTGAGGTACGGCGCGCTGAAGGGGTCGACGACGACCGTCACGCCGTGCTGCTCGATCACCTCGTCGCCCTCCGCCGGGCCCGAGTCGAAGCCGAGCCCGTACTGGAACCCGGAGCAGCCGCCGCCCTGAATCGCGACGCGCAGGACGGTCACGTCGCCCTCGGCCTCCTCGGCGAGGAGCGACTTGATCTTCTCGGCCGCGCCGGTCGTCAAAGAGACGAGCGTCGTCGGATGCTCGACGATTGCCATCTCCCTGATCCTAGCAACGTGGTCAACCGGTCGACTTCGTGACACCGGAAACCGCTCTGTTCCGCGGTTTGCACCCTTGCTCGTGCGGACCCCGAAGCTGCTAACGTCCGCTCGGAGCGGATGCTCGCCGACTACTTCCCCTTCCTCGTCTACGCGTTCTTCGCGGCCGCGATCCCTGCCTCGATGATCGCGTTCACCTTCCTGTTCGCGACGAGGCCCAAGCGCCGAGTCCGCGCACGCTTCCTCCCGTTCGAGTCCGGCGTCTCCGAAGGCCCGCCGGCCCAGCAGCGCTTCACGGTCAGCTTCTACCTGACTGCGATGCTCTTCATCCTCTTCGACATCGAGATCGTCTTCCTGTATCCGCTCGCGATCGTGCTCGAGCCGCTGGGGTGGTTCGGCGTGTGGGAGCTCCTCGTCTTCGTCGGGATCCTCGCCGTCGCCTACATCTACATCTGGCGCAAGGGGGCGCTCGAGTGGCGGTAGACAAGACCATCGATCCGAAACGGCGCTCCAACCGGCCGCTCGCGAAGGCCGGGATGCAGAGCGAGCGCCTCCTCTGGCCGACCAAGGGACCGGGTGTGTTCGAGCAGGAGGTCGAGCAGCTCGAGGACGCACTCGGCCTGACGACGCTCGAGAAGGCGGTCGCGTGGGCGCAGTCGAACTCGATGTGGCCGGACACGTTCGGACTGGCCTGCTGCGCGATCGAGATGATGTCGATCGTCTCGTCGCGCTACGACATCGCGCGCTTCGGGATGGAGCGCTTCAGCTCCTCGCCGCGCCAGGCGGACCTCCTGATCGTGTCGGGTCGCGTCGCGCACAAGATGGCGGCGCCGCTGCGCCAGGTGTACGACCAGATGCTCGAGCCCAAGTGGGTGATCGCGATGGGCGCCTGCGCGAGCTCCGGCGGGATGTTCAACAACTACACGATCCTCCAGGGCGTCGACAAGATCGTCCCGGTCGACATCCACATCCCGGGCTGCCCGCCGCGGCCCGAGGCGCTGATGGAGGGAATCATCCGGTTGCACGAGAAGGTCATGGCCGGGGTCCCACCCGCGTACGAGATCCGCGGAGTCGCGTCGTAGTGTCCTTCGACGCCGTCCCGGGGCTCATCGAGACCCGCGAGGCGTACGACGAGACGACGCTCGTCGTCGACCCGGCCAGGCTGCTCGAGGCCTGCTCCCACCTGCGCGAGGCAGGGTTCAACGTGCTGTCCGACATCACGCCGACCGACTACCTCGACTGGGGCGAGCGCGGCTCGGCGGGCTACTACGGCACACCGGCAGGGCGCGACCTGAACGCCCCCGGGTCGCAGGGCGACGCGCGCCGGCCGGCGCCGAAGCCGAAGCGCTTCTCGGTCAACTACCACCTGCTGAAGCTCGACGACGAGCCGCGCCGCGTCCGCGTCCAGGTCTGGCTCGACGACGGCGAGCCGGTCCAGAGCGTCGTCCCGATCTGGCCGACCGCGGACTGGCACGAGCGCGAGGCCTGGGACATGATGGGCATCCCGATCCAGGGTCACCCGAACCTCTCCCGGATCCTGATGGAGGACGACTGGGAGGGCCACCCGCTCCGCAAGGACTATCCGATCGGCGGCGAGCCTGTGCGCTTCTCGGGGGAGGAGTAAGTGGCTGTCGTCGAGCGGCGACGCGCGATCTACACGGGGACGCGCATCCCCGAGCCGATTCCCTCGGCGCTGCAGGCCTCCGAGGAGCTCCGGCAGAAGGGCGACATCCTCACCGTCAACTTCGGCCCGAATCATCCGTCGACGCACGGCGTCCTTCGCCTGATCGTCGACCTCGAGGGCGAGCGCGTGGTCGGCATCAGCGCGGTCGTCGGCTACCTCCACACCGGCTTCGAGAAGACGATGGAGCACAAGACGTGGTGGAAGTGCATCACGTACCCGGAGCGGATCGACTACGTCTCCTTCCAGTACAACGAGCTCGTCTTCGTGCTGGCGATCGAGAAGCTGCTCGCGCTCGAGGTGCCGCGGAAGGCGACGTGGACGCGGATGGCGCTGAGCGAGCTGGTGCGCATCCACTCCCATCTGGTCTACCTCGGCACGTCGGCGCTCGAGATCGGCGCGATCTCGATGTTCTGGTACTGCTTCCGCGAGCGCGAGCTCGTGCTCGACCTCTTCGAGCTGGTCGCCGGCGCGCGGATGCACACGCGCTACTTCCAGGCCGGCGGGCTCGCCGAGGACATCCCGCCGGGCTTCTACGCGGAGGCGCGGAAATTCTGCGAGCGGATGCCGAAGGGGCTCGACGACTACGCGGCGATCCTCGACGACAACAAGATCTGGCGCGAGCGCACGGTCGGGGTCGGCCTCCTCTCCGCCGACGACGCGATCGCGCTCGGCCAGTCCGGCCCCGTGCTGCGCGCGTCGGGCGTCAACTGGGACCTCCGCCGCGCTCAGCCGTACCTGGCCTACGAGCAGGTCGAGTTCGACGTGCCGGTCTACCACGGCGGCGACGTCTACGACCGCTACCGAGTCCGCATGGACGAGATGCGCGAGTCGACCCGGATCATCGCCCAGTGCATCGAGCGGCTCGAGGAGATGCAGGGCGAGCCCTGGATCGCCGACGACCGCAAGGTCGTGCTACCGCCGCGCGAGGAGCTCCACACCTCGATGGAGTCGCTGATCCACCACTTCAAGATCGTCACCGAGGGCTACCGCGTCCCCGAGGGCGAGATCTACGTCACGGTCGAGTCCCCGCGCGGCGAGCTCGGCTGCTACGTCGTCTCGGACGGCGGGCCGAAGCCGTGGCGGGTGAAGTTCCGCGCCCCGTCGTTCGTCGCGCTCGAGGCGACGGCGACGTGCATGCGTGACGCCGCGGTCGCGGATCTGATCGCGATCGTCGGCTCGCTGGACGGTGTCATGGGCGAGGTCGACCGGTGAGCTCCCTCTACGACGAGATCCAGGACGTGCGCGCGCAGTATCCGCAGCCCGGATCGGCCATGCTGCCGGCGCTGCGGCTCGCGCAGGAGCGCTACGGATGGCTCTCGCCGGATGCGTTCCGAGAGGTCGCCGAGGCGCATGGAGGAGACGCCGGCCACCTGCATGGCGGTCGCGTCCTTCTACGACATGTTCCACCTGCAGCCCGTGGGCGAGCACCTGATCGAGGTGTGCACGAACGTCTCGTGTGCGCTCGTCGGAGCACAGCAGGTGCTCGAGGAGCTCGAGCAGGAGCTCGGCGTGCAGGCCGGGGAGACGACCGAGGACGGGTTCGCCACCCTGCGGACGGTCGAGTGCCTCGGCGGCTGCGGCTGGGCGACCATCGTGGCCGTCGATCACCCCTACCGGATGAACGTGAAGCCTGGCGACGCCGCCGCGATCGTCGAGGAGCTGAAGGGCAATGGCTGAGCAGCAGCTGATCGTCCTGGGCGGCGCCGACGAGCGCGACCTGACGAAGCTGGCCGAGTACGAGGCGATCGGCGGCTACAAGGCGCTTGCGAAGGCGCGGCGCGCCAAGCCCGACGCGATCGTCGAGGAGCTGCTGGCATCCGGGCTGCGCGGCCGCGGCGGCGCGTTCTTCGCGACCGGGCGCAAGTGGAGCTTCATCCCGAAGCCCGACCAGAACCCGAACCCGCACTACCTCGTCGTCAACGCGGACGAGTCGGAGCCGGGCAGCTTCAAGGACCACGAGATTCTCGTCCGCGTGCCGCACCGCTTCATCGAGGGCTGCCTGATCACCGCGCATGCGGTCGAGTCGAAGCACGTCTTCGTCTACATCCGCGGCGAGTACACCGGGCCGTTCGAGGTGCTCCGCGACGCGCTCGAGGAGGTTCGCGGCCGCGACGAGATCCTCGGCGACGTCACGTTCGTCATCCACCGCGGCGCCGGCGCCTACATCTGCGGCGAGGAGACCGCGCTGCTCGAGTCGCTCGAGGGCAAGCGCGGGCAGCCGCGCTCGAAGCCGCCGTTCCCGGCCATCGCCGGCCTCTACGCGGCGCCGACCGTGGTCAACAACGTCGAGACGCTCGCGACCGTGCCGCCGATCCTGGAGATGGGCGAGGCGAAGTACGCGCAGATCGGCGTCGAGAGCTCGACCGGGACGCGGGTCGTCTCGCTCTCGGGCAACCTCGAGCGCGGCGGCAACTACGAGGTGCCGCACGGGATCACGCTCCGCGAGCTGATCTACGACCTCGGGGGCGGCATCCCCGGCGGGCGCGCGCTGAAGGCGGTCATCCCGGGCGGCTCGTCGACGGTGATCCTGAGCGCGGACGAGATCGACGTCTCGTACGACTACGACTCGCTTGCCCAGGTCGGCACCGCGATGGGCTCGGCCGGCGTGATCGCGATCGACGACCGCTGCTGCATGGTGCAGCTCGGCATCCGCGTCTCCGAGTTCTACGAGCACGAGTCATGCGGGAAGTGCACGCCGTGCCGCGAGGGGACGCGATGGATGACGCAGATCCTGCGCAAGCTCGAGGCCGGAGAGGCGACCGAGCCGGAGCTCGACCTGCTGCTCGACGTCTGCGACCGGATCAACGGCAAGTGCCTCTGCCCGCTCGGCGAGACCGCAGCGCAAGCGGTCGCGAGCTACGTCGACAAGTTCCGCGAGGAGTTCGTCGCGCACCTCGACGGCGGCTGCCCGTTCGGTGGCTCGTCACCGCTCGACTCGGTGCTCGCGCCCGTCGCCCAGCACCTTCACGCGCACGCGGTGGAGGTACCGGCTTGAGCGCGCCCGAGCTCGTCAAGCTCACGATCGACGGGGTCCCGGTCGAGGTGCCGCGCGGCCTGGGGCTCGTCGAGACGGCGGCCGTCGCCGGCGTCGAGATCCCGGTCTTCTGCTACGAGCCGCGGCTCGGGGCTGCCGTCGGCGCCTGCCGCATGTGCCTCGTCGAGGTGGAAGGGATCCCGAAGCTCCAGGCCGGCTGCACGCTCACGGCACAGCGGGACATGATCGTCCGCACCGCCGCCGCGTCGAAGAAGGCGGCCGAGGGTCAGGACGCGACGCTCGAGTTCATCCTCGTCAACCACCCGCTCGACTGCCCAGTGTGCGACAAGGGCGGCGAGTGCCCGCTGCAAGACCTCACGTTCCGCTGGGGGCCCGGCCAGACGCGGATGACGTTCCCGAAGCGGACGTTCGACAAGCCGATCCCGATCTCGCCGACGATCGCGCTCGACCGCGAGCGCTGCATCCTCTGCTACCGCTGCACGCGCTTCTCGGAGGACGTCGCCGAGGACGGGCAGCTCGTCGCCCGCAACCGCGGCTCGATGTCGCAGATCACCACGTTCGAGGACGAGCCGTACCGCGCGCCGTTCTCCGGCAACGTGATCGAGCTCTGCCCGGTGGGTGCGCTGACCTCGACGCAGTACCGCTTCCAGGGCCGGCCATGGGAGATCCAGAACGTCCCGACCGTGTGCGGCCTCTGCTCCGTGGGCTGCAACATCTCGGCGACGACGCGGGAGGGCAAGGTGCGCCGAATCCTCTCGCGCAACCACCCCGAGGTCGACCAGGGCTGGCTCTGCGACAAGGGCCGCTTCACCTACCCGCATCTCTACGCCGAGGATCGGATCCGCGAGCCGCTCGAGCGGGTGCGCCGCCGAGGGTTCACCGAGCTCTCGTGGAACGACGCGCTCGATCGGGCCGAGGAGCTGTTGCGTGGCGCGGGTGGACGCATCGTCACGGCGCTGTCCGGCTCGGAGACGCTCGAGCAGGCCTACGGCCTCGCCAAGCTGCTGCGGCAGGGGGTCGGCGCACACTCCGCGGTGCTCGCGGAGGCGACCTCGGACGCGCTCGATGCGTTCCGCGCACCCCTTTCCGCGATCGGTCATGCGGAGCACATCGTCGTCGTCGGCGATGAGCGCGTGGCTGACCGCGCCCCGATCGTCGAGCTCTGGATCAAGCAGGCTCAGCGCCGCGGAGCTCCGGTCACCGTCATCGCCGAGCCCAAGCTGGACGAGGAGCTCGAGCAGCAGCTGTCGACCACTGAGCGAGTCGTTCTCATCTGGTCTGGTCGTGGCGGCGGAGGCGGCGCGCGCCTCGCCGAGCTGGCACACCGCCTCGGCTTCGAGGACAAGCCCGGCTCTGCGGCGTTCCATCTCCCCGCGACGCCCAACGGCCGGGGCGTCGCGGTCGCGTGGGCCGCGTGCGTCGACGCCGACGAGGAGGACCCGGAGCCGATCGGGCTCCTGATCGTCTCCGGGGACGAAGCCGCAGCGGATCCGGCCGTGCGCGCGCTCGCGGAGGACGCGGAGAAGGTGCTCGCGATCACGATGTTCCAGGGCCTCGCGGTCGGCTGGGCCGACCTCGTCCTGCCGGGAACGAGCTACCTCGAGCGGGACGGCACCTACGTCAACCTGGAGGGCCGCGTCCAGCGCCTTCGTCGCGCCGTGATCCCGCCCGCGCCGGACGAGCTCGCCTGGATCGCGAAGCTGGCGGAGCGCTTCGGCGTCGAGCTCTCGCCGTACCCGTCGGTCGTCTTCGGCGAGCTCTCGCAGCGGCTCTACGGCGAGGAGCTGACCTATGACGACCTCGGCGAGCGGGCGCCGCTGCCGGGGCGAAGCGCCTTCGAACCACCGGAGCCCGCGCCCGAAGCGCCGATCCCACCCGCACCGGCGCCGCCGGCCGAGCACTTCCTCGGCAACCTGCGCCTGCAGCGCTACCGGCCGCTCTTCTCCGGCCCGGCCGTCGAACGTGTGCCCGAGCTGCAATTCCAGCGCCCGCCCCGCGAGGTCGAGCTCGCGCTCGAGGACGCCGAGAGGCGGCAGATCGCGAGCGGGGACACGGTCAACGTCCGCTCGAACGGGACCGCGCTCGCGCTTCGCGCGAACGTTAGGAGAGACCTGCAGGCTGGCATCGCACGCATTGCCGAAGAGCATGCGCTGGGTCTCGGCTCTTCGCTCGAGGTCACGAAGGTCCCTAACGCTTTCGGCTCCGAAGGAGGCGAAAGCGCTTGACCGCGCCGTGGTGGGTGAGCGTCATCCAGGCGCTCGTGATCATCAACCTCGTCATGGTCTGCTTCGCGTACCTGACGCTCGCGGAGCGCAAGGTCATGGGGCGGATGCAGCTGCGCTACGGCCCCAACCGGGCAGGCCCGTTCGGCCTCCTGCAGCCGGTCGCCGACCTGATGAAGCTCGTGCGCAAGGAGAGCTTCTTCCCGGCGAGCGCCGTCGACGTGCTCTACATCTTTGCGCCCTTCGTTGCCGCCTTCACGGCACTCTCGACGTTCTCGGTGATCCCGTTCGGCCCCGGTTGGGAGATCGGCGGCGTCTTCGTCCCCGGCGTGGTCACCGACGTCCCGATCTCGCTCATCCTGATCTTCGCGATCGGCTCGATCGGCGCCTACGGCTTCATCGTCGGCGGCTGGGCCTCCGACTCGAAGTACTCCCTCCTCGGCGCGATGCGCACCTGCGCGCAGCTCGTCTCCTACGAGGTCTCGCTCGCGCTGAGCGTGCTCGGCGTCGTGCTGATGGCGCAATCGCTCAGGCTGACGGAGATCGTCGCCGCCCAGGACGGCACCTGGTGGTACGTCGTGCCGCAGTTCGTCGGCTTCGTCATCTTCCTGATCGCTGGCACGGCCGAGACGGCCCGCGCCCCCTTCGACCTCCCCGAGGCCGAGCAGGAGTTGGTGGCCGGGTACCACACGGAGTACGGCGGCATGCGCTTCGGCCTCTTCACGATGTCGGAGTACGTCAACCTGATCACGCTCTCCGGCCTCGCGGTGACGCTCTTCCTCGGCGGGTGGCACTTCTTCTTCTGGGACAACCTGGGCCCGCTCTGGTTCATCCTGAAGCTGGCGGTACTCATCTTCGTCTTCATCTGGATGCGGACGACGCTGCCCCGCCTCCGCTACGACCAGCTGATGCGCTTCGGCTGGAAGATCCTGCTCCCGGTTGCGACGCTGAATGCCGTCGTCACCGCCGTCCTGGTGGTCTGGCTCTGATGCCCGGCCCGCTCGGTACCGCGAAGGGCTTCGGCGTCACCTTCCGCCAGCTCTTCAAGAAGCCGATCACCCAGCAGTACCCCGAGTACAAGAGGCCGGTCTACCCGCGCTTCCGCGGCCGGCACCGGCTCCACGTGCACGAGAACGGCCTCGAGAAGTGCGTCGGCTGCTCGCTCTGCGCGGCCGCCTGCCCGGCCGACTGCATCCGCGTCGTCGCGGAGGAGAACACGCCGCAGAACCGCGTCTCGGCGGGCGAGCGCTACGCGCGCATCTACGAGATCAACATGAGCCGCTGCATCTTCTGCGGCTACTGCGAGCTCGCGTGCCCGTTCGACGCGATCACGCTCGGCAACGAGTACGAGATCTCCGAGTACTCGCGCGACGACCTCATCTACACGAAGGACATGCTCCTCGCGGAGCCGATCAAGCGCGTCCCGGTCGCCGACCGGGAGCTCTTCGACACGCCGATTCCCGCCTACAAGAGCTCGTCCTAGGCGATGGGCGACTTCCTCGTCTGGGTGATCTGGTTCCTGGCGGCCTTCGGCTGCCTGGCCTCGGGCCTCGCCGTCGTCACCTTCCGGAATCCGTTCTATTCGGCGCTGGCGCTGATCGGGAACCTCGGCTCGCTCGCGGTGCTCTACCTGCTCGCCTCGGCGGAGTTCCTCGCCGCGGCGCAGGTGCTCGTCTACGCCGGCGCGGTGATGGTCATGTTCCTGTTCGTGATCGCCTATCTCGGTGACACTGCCCACGTGCCGTTCGCCGGCGGGCCGTCGTGGGTGGCGATCGGCGCGGTCGTCGCCGCGGGGGCGCTCCTGGTCGAGATCGTCGTCGCGATCGGGCTCGCAGCCGGCGACGCGCTCACGGACGCCGCCGAGGTGAGCGACTCGTTCGGCAGCCCCGAGGAGATCGGCCGCATCTTCCTCACCGACCACCTACTCGCCTTCGAGATCACCTCGATCGTGCTGCTCGTCGCCGCCGTCGGCGGCGTCATCCTCGGCACGCAGACCGGCGCCGAAAGGGAGCTCGATGCAGGGCCCTGACATCTCCTGGTACCTCGTCGTCTCGGCGATCCTCTTCTCGATCGGGACCGCCGGGGTGCTCATGCGGCGCAGCCCGCTGATCGTGCTGCTCTCGCTCGAGATCATGCTCAACGCCGCGAACCTCGCCCTGATCTCGTTCGCGCGCCTGCACGGCGGCGTCGACGGCCAGATCTTCGCGCTGGCCGTGATGGCCGTCGCGGCGTCCGAGGTCGTCGTCGGCCTCGGCCTGATCGTCGCCGTAGGCCGGCGCAAGCTGACCCTCGACGTCGACGCCTTCCGGGTCCTTCGAGGCTGAACGTGATCGCGGGCGCCTGGATCTGCCTCTTCGCCCCGCTCGCGGGCGCGTTCGCGATCACGGTCATGGGCGAGACGATCACGCGCCGGACGGCCGGCTGGATCTCGACGCTCTCGGTCGCCGTCGCGTTCGCCGGGGCGGTGGTGGCGTTCGCCGACATGGTCGGGATGTCGAGCGAGGAGCGGGAGCAGCTCACGACCGCGTGGACGTGGCTCTCCACCGGCAGCTTCGACGTCGGCCTGACGCTCCTCGTCGACCCGCTCAGCGTGACGATGATGCTGATCGTCTCCGGCGTGGGCGGCCTGATCATCCTCTACTCGCTCGGCTACATGGACGGCGATCCGGAGGAGCGGCGCTACTTCGCCTACATGTCCTTCTTCGTCTTCGCGATGCTGCTCCTCGTCCAGGCGGGGAACTTCCTCATCCTGCTCGCCGGCTGGGGTCTCGTCGGCCTCGCCTCGTACCTGCTGATCGGGTTCTGGCACGAGCGCGAGGAGGCGGTCGCCGCCGCCAAGAAGGCGTTCATCATGAACGCGGTCGGCGACGCGACGATGGCGCTCGCCTTCTTCGTCCTCATCTGGCAGACGGGGACGCTCGACTTCGCGTTGGTGTTCGAGCGGGCGCCGGGCATGTCGTCGACGCTGCTCAACCTCGTCGCGCTGGGCCTGCTCGGCGGCGCGGTCGCGAAGTCGGCGCAGATCCCGATCCACACCTGGCTCCCGGACGCGATGGAGGGCCCGACGCCGGTGTCGGCCCTGATCCATGCGGCCACGATGGTGACGGCGGGCGTCTACCTGATCGTCCGCGCCAGCCCGCTCTTCGAGCTCGCGCCCACGGTCCAGGACCTCGCCGCCGGGCTCGGCGCGATCACGCTCCTGGTCGCGGGCTTCATCGCGGTCGTGCAGACCGACATCAAGCGCGTGATCGCGTACTCGACGATGTCCCAGATCGGCTACATGTTCGTGGCCGTCGGGCTCGGCGCGTACGCGAGCGGGATGTTCCATCTGATGACACACGCCTTCTTCAAGGCGCTGCTCTTCATGGCCGCGGGGCTCGTGATCCACCACCTCGCCGGCGAGCAGGACATCCGGCGGATGGGCGGCGTGCGGCACGTGCTGCCGAAGACGTACATCGCGTTCATCGTCGGGTCGCTCGCGCTCGTCGGCATCCCGCCGCTGTCCGGCTTCTTCTCGAGGACCCGATCATCGCCTCCGCGTTCGCGAGCAGTGGGTACGGGACCGTGCTCGGTGTCGCCGCCCTGATCGGCGCGCTGCTGACCGGGCTCTATGCCTTCCGGCTCGTCTTCATCGTCTTCCTCGGCCCCGAGTCGGAGCTCGTCGCCCACAGCAACGGCGAAGAGCACGGTCACGGCGAAGGTCCTTGGACGATGACGTGGCCGGTCGGGATCCTGACCGTGCTGTCGATCGTCGGCGGGGGCCTGCAGATCGGCGGGGTCTGGCACGTCTTCGGCGACTGGCTCGAGCCCGTCGCCGCGCCGCTCGTCGAGCCGAGCACCGTCGAGGACTACTTCGCGAGCGGGATCGCGGTCGGCCTCGGCTTGCTCGGAATCGGCATCGCGTGGTTCTACTACGCCCGCAGGCCCGCTCCCGCGCTGCCGCGCGTCCCCGCCCTCCGCCACGCGCTCGAGCACAAGCTCTACTTCGACGAGCTCTACGACCTCGTCTTCTACAAGCCCGCCGTCTGGACGGCGCTCGCGCTGCAGCGCTGGGTCGAGGAGCCGTTGATCGGCGGCTCGATCACGGGGGTCACGTTCGGCGCGCGCCGCGCTGCCGGCGCGGTCCGGGAGAGCCAGACCGGCTACCTCCGCAGCTACGCGCTCGTGATCGCCGGCGCGGCAGCCGTCCTCGTCGTCGTCTTCCTCGCCGTGCAATGACGACCGCGCTGATCCTCCTGCCCTTCGCTGCGGCACTCGTCGTCTGGCTGCTGCCGCTGCCGGGCCGCGCGATCGGCACGCTCGCGCTGCTCGCGGCGCTGGCGGAGGTCGCCCTCTGGATCGTCGCCGTCTCCCAGTACGACTTCGATCAGGGCGGCCTCCAGCTCATCGACCGCCAGAGCTGGTTCAGCGACCTCGGCGTCTCCTACCACGTCGGCTTCTTCGGATTCTCGCTCTGGCTGGCCGGCCTGACGGCGGTCGTCTGCACCGCGGCGATCGGGTACGCGCTGTGGGCGGACCGCGAGCGGGCGCGGGCGTACTTCGGGCTCCAGCTCTTCCTGCTCGGAGCCATCGTCGGCGTCTTCACGTCGCAGGACCTGCTGCTCTTCTACGTCTTCTTCGAGGCGATGCTGATCCCGCTCTACGTGCTCATCGGCGTCTGGGGCGGGCCGCGACGCGTGCGCGCGACGGCGACCTTCGTGATCTACACGATGGCGGGGTCGCTCCTGATGCTGGTCGCGATCATCGCCTTCGGCATCTCGCAGGGCACTTTCGACCTCGTCGAGTCCGGCCGCTCGGGGAACACCTGGGTCTTCCTCGGCTTCGTCGCGGCGTTCGCGGTGAAGGCGCCGATCTTCCCCTTCCACGGCTGGCTCGTCGAGGCGTACCGCGAGTCGCCGCCTGAGGTGGCGGCCATCCTCTCGGGGGTGGTGTCGAAGGCGGCTGTGTACGGCTTCCTGCGCATCTGCATCGCGAAGTTCGACGAGCCGGTGCCCGACACGCAGTCGTGGATCCTCGCGTTCGCCGCGGTCAGCCTCGTCTACGGCTCGCTGCTCGCGTTCCGCTCCCGCGACATCCGCGCCGTCGTCGCGTATTCGTCGATGGCCCAGATGGGGCTGATTGTGATCGGGCTCTTCTCGCTGAACGAGCTCGGCGTGAACGGCGCGATCCTCCAGTCCGTCGCGCACGGGCTCGTGTCCGCGACCCTCTTCCTGCTCGCGGGCATGATCGAGCTGCGGACCGGGACGAGCGAATTCGCCGGTCTCGGCGGCATGGCGCGGGGACGGCCGGCGCTGGCGACGGTGCTGATGACGGCCGGCGTGATCGCCCTCGCCGTGCCCGGCTCGGTCGCGTTCGCGGGCGAGTTCCTGATCCTGGCCGGGATCTACAACGTCGGCTGGGGGTGGTCGGTCGTCGGCGCCGTGGCGATCGTGCTCGCCGCGATGTACATGCTGCGCCTGATCTCCGCCGTCCTCCACTGGCGCCGCGGCCCGGCGGTCTCCGACGAGGCGCTTGACCTGCGTCCGGCCGAGCTGGCCCTGGTCGTGCCGCTCGTCGGGCTCCTGCTCTTCCTCTCGGCCTGGCCGGCGGCGATCGCGGAGCGCTCGCTGCCGTGATCGACACCCCTCAGGTCGACTGGTTCGCGCTCTCGCCGACGCTCGCGCTGCTGGCGGCGTCCGGCGTCGCGCTCCTCGGCTCCGTCCTCGTGCCTCGCTGGCTGAGCCGAGCGTTGGCTGCATTCGTCGCCTTCGGCGGCTTCGTCACGGCCGGAGTGCTGGCGATCGTCCTCTTCGATCAGAGCCCGGAGTCGCAAGAGCTCCTGGTCGACTCGATGACCCGCGACCGGCTCGGCGCGCTCGCGTCGATCCTCGTCGCCGGCGCCGGAGCCCTCGCTGTGCTCGTCTCCTGGGGCGAGAAGAGGCGCGACCACCAGGGCGAGTACTACGCCCTTCTCGCCGCGGCCGGCGCGGGCATGGTCTTCTTCGTCACCGCCTCGAACCTGATGACGCTCTTCCTCGGGCTCGAGTGGTTCTCGATCGCGCTCTACATCCTCTGCGCGCTCGACACGCATCGCGAGACGTCGCTCGAGGCCGGATTGAAGTACCTCGTCGTCGGCAGCTTCGGCTCGGCGATCCTCCTGTTCGGCTCGGCACTCGTGTACGGCGCGACCGGCGAGCTCGGGTTCTCCGAGATCGCCGAGGCGGCGGTCGACGACGAGTACCTGCTTCTCGCCGGCCTCGCCCTGATCATCACCGGCCTCGGCTTCAAGGCCTCGGCGGCGCCGTTCCACATGTGGACGCCGGACGTCTACCAGGGCGCGCCGACCTCGGTGACGGCGTTCATGTCCGCCGCGACGAAGGTGGCGGCGCTCGTCGTGACGCTCCGCATCCTCGTCGTCGCGTTCCCGGACCAGGACCATCTCTGGACGATCGCGGTGGCGGTGATCGCGGTGATCTCGCTCGCGGTCGGCAACCTCGCCGCCCTCGCGCAGCGCGACCTGAAGCGGCTGCTGGCGTACTCGTCGATCTCCCACGCCGGCTTCATGCTGATCGCGATCTCCGTCGACACGGAGCTCGGCGCCCGGGCGCTCCTCTACTACCTCATCCCGTACTCGGCGATGTCGATCGGCGCCTTCGCCGTCGTTGCCGCGCGGGAGCGCGAGCTCGGCGTGCCGGCCACGCTCGAGACGATGAGCGGCTTCGGCTGGGAGCAGCCGTTCCTCGGCGTCTCGATGTGGGTCTTCATGCTCGGCTTCATGGGCATGCCGCTGACAGGCGGCTTCGTCGGCAAGCTCTACGTCTTCTCCGCGGCCTACGAGGCCGGCTGGTGGTGGCTCGTGCTCGCGGGGGTCGCGGCGACCGCGATCTCGCTCTACTACTACCTGAACGTCGTGCGCGCGATGTACATGCGCATGGACACGGAGCTGCAGCCGGCCGTCGCGGGCGGCTCGCCGCCGCGCGACCCGCTGCTCGTGAGCGCGGTCGCGGCGTCGGTCGCAGTGACGGTCGGGTCGTTCTTCTTCGTGCAGCCGCTGATCGAGGTCGCGCGCGACGCGGCCGCGTCGCTGCCCTTCTAGAGCTCGGTCTCGAGAGCGGGGCGCTGCACGGCGAGCGCCGATGCGCCCGCGAGGGCGGCCTGGAGGAGGAGCACGGCGAGGCCGGCCACGAGGGCGGTGACGCCGAGGCGCGGCGGCGGGCCGTCGCCGACGAGCGGCGCGCGGATGGCCGTGGCGAGGAGGAGCAGCGGCAGCGCGAGCGTGGAGAGCGCGACCGACAGCCGGTCGAGCGGCTCGGCGGCCGAGCCGTCGAGAACGGCCCCGAGAGCCTGCAGCGCCGCGGCCGCGACGACGGGGACGGCAACGACGAGGGCGTAGTAGGCGAGGGGGTGCAGACCGGCCGCGTCTGCGGCCACGGCCCCGAGCACGAGCGTGATCGCTGTCACGCGAAGCGGCACCACGCCATGTTCGTCGCCGCATCGGACGGTCCTCTAGGCTGCAGCCATGGCCGACAACGGAACCCTCACGTGGCTCGGGCACGCGACGTTTCGCGTCGACACCCCGGGCGGCAAGCGCATCTACATCGACCCGTTCCTGAACGGAAACCCGAAGTGCCCGGCGAGCGAGGTCGAGCCGGAGCGCGTCGACGCGATCCTGATCACGCACGGGCACGGCGACCACTACGGCGACACGATCGCGCTGGCCGCGAAGTTCGGCTGCACGGTCGTGGCACCGGTCGAGCTCGCCGACTGGCTCCAGGGACAAGGCGTCGAGTCGGTTCGCGACCCGAACAAGGGCGGCACGGTCGAGCTCGACGGCGTCAAGGTCACGCTCACGCACGCGCAGCATTCCTCCAGCACGAACGACGGGACGTACGCCGGTGAGCCCTGCGGCCTCATCGTCGAGCTCGAGAGCGGCTTCACGCTCTACTTCGCAGGCGACACGAACGTCTTCGGCGACATGGCCCTGATCGCGCGGATCTACGAGCCCGACCTCGCCGTCCTGCCGATCGGCGACCACTACACGATGGGCCCGCGTGAGGCTGCCGTCGCGCTGGAGCTGCTGGCCGTGAAGCGCTGTGTCCCCTGCCATTACGGCACGTTCCCCGTGCTGACGGGGACGCCCGAGGAGCTGCGCGAGCTCGCCCGCACCGTCGAGATCGTGGCGCCCGAGCCCGGCGGCTCGGTCGAGTTGTGATGGCGGCCTCCTCCCGCCCGCCTCGCGCCCTCTGGCGCGCTGCAAGGCGGCGCGACGCGTCGTCCTCAGTCGCATCCGTAGCCTCCGGCTACGAATGCTCCCTGCGTCCTAGCCTCGCTTGCCTTTCGCGGCCAGAGGACACGATTCGTGCGTGAGGAGACCGCGTGAGAGAGCGCTGGTTCGGGTCAACCGGGCGGCGCGTGCCAGAGCTGGCCCTCGAGGGATCGCTCGACGTCGAGGGAGCGCTCGTGCTCGACGACGTCCGCGACGACCGGCTCCTGCGGGAGGCGCACGAGCGCGGCACGCCCGTGGTTGTGCGAGCCGCCTCGGCGGACGCGGTCAAGGAGGCGCTCGCACGCCCGGAGGTGGCCTGCGTGCTCGTGCCGAGCCAGGAGCTCGTCGAGCTCGACCTCACCGAGCTGACGTACGGGTGACCTTGTGTTGAAACAACACAAGCGCGCGATCGCGACGTACTCGGTCGTCGCCTGCGACCTCGACGCCGGACAATGGGGCGTCGCCGTGCAGTCGAAGTTCCTCGCCGTCGGCTCGGTCGTGCCGTGGGCAGAGCCGCAGGCGGGCGCGGTGGCGACCCAGTCGTACGCGAACCCCCGCTACGGGCCCGACGGGCTCGCGCTGTTGCGGCAGGGGCTCTCGGCCGAGGAGGTCGCGCGCCGGCTGACGGAGGCCGACGAAGGCCGTGACCAGCGGCAGCTCGGCGTCGTCGACGCGCAGGGTCGCGCGGCCACCTTCACCGGGCCGGGCTGCCACGACTGGGCGGGCGGCCGGACCGGCGACGGGTACGCGGCTCAGGGCAACATCCTCGTCTCCGGGGCCACGGTCGACGCGCTCGCGGACACCTTCGAGGCGGCGACCGGATCGCTCGCCGCTCGCCTGCTCGAGTCGCTGGCTGCAGGCCAGGCCGCAGGCGGCGACTCCCGCGGTCAGCAGTCGGCCGCGCTGCTCGTCGTCGAGCGGGACGGAGGCTACGCCGGCCTCTCCGACGTCCTCGTCGACCTGCGCATCGACGATCACGAGCGGCCGATCGAGGAGCTCCGCCGCCTGTACGACCTGCACGAGGCGCTGTTCGGCACGACGGCCGAATCGGACCTGATCGACATCGACGACGAGCTGCGCCTCGAGCTCGACGAGCGGCTCGGCCGGCTCGGCTACGAGCGACTGGAGGACTGGGCCGGGGTCGAGAACCTGGAGGAGCGGATCGCCGGCCCGAGCGAGGCCGGCACGGCCCGGATCGATCCCGTCGTGCTCGACGAGCTGAGGAGGAAGAGTTGAAGCCGTGGCAGAGCGCACACCTGTCCGAGCTCGAGTCGCTGCCGGGCCCGGGGACGCTGAGATGGACGCCAGTCCGCCGCGGCTTCGGGATCACTGCGTTCGGCGTCAACGCCTACACCGCGGCCGACGTGGGCCAGGACGTCGTCGAAGAGCACACGGAGCAGTCGCTCGGCCACGAGGAGCTGTACGTCGTGATCGCGGGCCGGGCCACGTTCGAGCTCGACGGTGAGGAGGTCGACGCGCCGGCCGGGACGCTGGTCTTCCTTGCCGATCCCGCCGTGAAGCGCTACGCCAAGGCGGCCGAGCCGGACACGACCGTTCTAGCGGTCGGCGGCGAACCGGGCCGCCACGACGTCTCGGCGTGGGAGTGGTTCTTCGCCGCCTACGCCTACGCAAGCGAGGGCGAGCACGAGAAGGCCATCTCCGAGCTCGAGGCCGGCCTCCAGCAGCGGCCGGGACATCCGCCCCTGCTCTACCACCTCGCCTGCATCGAGGCGCGCGCCGGCCGGCGCGACGACGCGCTCGAGCACCTGAACCTCGCCGTCCAGACCGATGCGAAGCTCGGCAAGCATGCGGCGACGGACGAGGATCTCGACTCGATCCGCGACGACCCGAGATTCCCCGCGGCCAGCTAGGCCTCGCCGGGGAGGCGCAGGCCGGCGGCGAGCCGCCTCAGCTCCTGCGGAAAGCCGTCGTGCAGCGGCTCGGCGGCGAGCAGCACGATGCCGTTCCTCGGGCCGACGAGCGCCTCGACGAGGCCCTGCAGGCCGACCGCGAGCGCGAACGCCTTGTGCGCCTGCTCGCCGCCGAAGGGAACGACGTCCTCGGGCTGCGCGCGGCCGGCAAGCACATCCCCGTAGGTCGCCTTCGCCATCGAGACGTCCGCGACGAGCGGCGCGCCGTCGGCGCTCGGGATGCCGATCGCGAGCGGGTTCGTGCCTACCAGTGGCTCGCCGCCGTCAGGGTGGGCGAGCCTGCGCGGAGAGGTCGCGGTCAGCAGCGCGACGAGACCCGCGGTCGCAAGTCGCCGCACCCAGTAGCCGAGGTGGCCCGTCGGAAAGGCGTCCGCCGCGACGAGGCGCACCGGCTTCCGGTCGGCGAGGACGTCAGCGCAGACCGCGCCGAGGACGAGATAGCCGAGTGCGCCTCGCGACTCCCACTGGTCGACGCCGTCGCTCTGCGTCTTGGCGGGAACTGCGGCCGGGTCGAAGGACTGCGTCTCCAGCCACTCGATTCGCACGTGCCCGTGGCCGAGTTTCCCTCGTCGCTCCGCGTCGTCGAAGTGATCGAAGAGGAGGTCGACGTCCTCACCGGCGAACCCGAGCGCGGCCAGCCGCGCGCGAGCCTCGTCAGGCCGCACGGCTGCGGGCCCGCGCGACCAGCACGGCCGCACCGGCGCCGAGCGCGAGCGGGATGCCGAGCAGCGCGGGACGGAGCCGGCGCACAGCGGGGAAGGCGAGCTCGCCGAACTCCATGACCGACCAGCCCCGCTCGGCCGCGATCAGCCGCAGCGCCTTGTCCGGGTTCACCGCTACCGGCCGCCCGACGACCTCGAGGAAGGGCACGTCGCTGTGGCTGTCGGAGTACGCGGTCGACACATCGAGGTCGATGCCCTCGCGCTGCGCGAGCTTGCGCACGGCGGCGGCCTTCCCCTCGCCGTGACACGGCCGCAGCAGCCTGCCGGTGTAGGCACCGTCGACGATCTCGCAGGTCGAGCCGATGGCGCCGTCGAAGCCGAGCTCGCGTGCCAGCTCGTCGACAATCTCCTGCAGCGTCGCGGAGACGATGTACACGGGCTCGCCTCGGCTCCGGTGCTCCTCGACGAGCCGTAGCGGCTCGCTGTAGACAAGGGGCTTCAGCACGGGCTCCATCGCCCCGGCGACCAGCGTCTGCAGCTCGCTTACCGGGAAGCCCTTCAGGATCCTCATCCCGTCCTCGGAGGCCTTGCGCACCGTCTCCGCGCTCGCGCCGCGGGCGACGAAGAGCAGCTGCCACGCGGCGGCCTTCGCCAGCTGCCCACGGCCGATCAGCCCTCGCTCGCGGAAGGAGCCGGCGAGCGCGAGCGCGCTCGAGCGTCGCAGCAGCGTGCGGTCGAGGTCGAAGAAGGCTGCGCCTGCCATGCGGCGAGTCTACGCACGAGCATGGCGCTCAGGGCCTTCACAGAATCCTCACAAACGTTTTGCGGGCACATGACCTGCAACGGCAAGCCTTCAGTCACCGTGAGATGCGCCAACGCACGAAGGAGAGCCTCGTGAAACGATTTGCCCTCATCACAGCCGCACTTGCGACACTCGTGACGGCAGGTGCTGCCGTCGCCAACCTGAAGACGTCGGACGTCAGCCCGGTGTCGGCGACCGTTACCGCCACCACCGCCAGCCACGTGACGACACGCACGTATAGCTGCGCGGGACAGACCGTCGAGGTCACGCACGGGCGCTACGCCGGAACGGCCACGAGCACGACCGCCGACCTCGCCGGCCCCGTCGACGTGCGCCTCACGAGCGTCTACAACACGACGAAGAAGCTTGGCTGGGCCGATGGCCGCATCGTCATCGGCGCCTCCGACGACCGAACGCACGCGCGGTTCAGCGCCGTCATCACCGACGGCAAGCTCGACGCTTGGCTGAGCGGTTCCGCCGGCCATCGCGATGGCAGCCTGATCGGCAGCCTGGCGGGCACGTTCACGCCGGCCGGCGGCCTGAGCGGCCAGTTCGGCACCGGCACCGGCGCCAACGCCGGACTGCTGGTGAAGCACGCGGACTGCCGCGCCTCGGACAAGCCGAAGCCGAGCGTGTTCCTGACGGTGCGCGGCCAGGTCGACGCGCTGTCGTCCACGTCGATCTCGGTCAAGCCCTCCGACGGCGGCGCCTCGCAGGCCTGCACGATCGGCGAGCGGAAGGCGGACAGGGTCGCCGTCGGCGACCGCGTCGAGATGACCTGCGTCCAGACCGGCGGGGCGTGGATGCTGTCGAAGGTGCGCCGGCGCTAGCCGGTTGGGGGCTGCGGTCCGCGGAGGGCGCCTACGGGCGCCCTCCTTCGTTCTCGGGGCGCGTATCCGAAACGTGCCTTGCGGCGTTACACCCGCGATGAGGCGGCCATCACTGCGCGTCGGCGGCACGCTCGCAGCGTTCGCGCTCGCAGCCTGTTGCGCTCTGACGGTCAACGCCTCGGCGCAGGTGCCGCCGGTTCCGCCGGCTCCCGGTTCCCGGCGCCGCCCCTCCCGCCGGTTCCGCCCGTGACGCCTCCCGCGCCGGTCCCGCCCGTTCCGGTTCCCCCCGTTCCGGCGCCGCCGCCGCTGCCTGTCCCGGTACCTGTCCCGGTACCGCCACCCCCGCCGCCGCCACCCCCGCCGCCGCCGCCACCACCGGCCCCGCTCCCGCTCCCGCCAGTGCCGGTCCCGCCGGCTCCGATCCCGCCGGTTCTACCCGTGCCTCCGCCGCCGCCACCACCACAGCCGCCACCGCCGGCTGCGCTCCCTGTACCCGTACCGGCGCCGAAACTGCCGCCGGTGCCCACGCCGCCGCCGGCTGCGCCGGTTGCTCCACCCGCGCCGGCAACCCCTAGTCCCTCGGCGTCGACAGCTCCGGCCGGCGCTGGCGACGGCGCGGGAGCGTCGTCGAGCTCGGACCCTGCCTCGGCGCCCGCTGCACCGTCCTCTGGCCCCGTCGAGGCAGGGATGACGGCGTACAGCTTCGGCGGGCCGTCAAGCGCGAGCGGCTCCAAGCCAGGCGTCCGCCTGCGCGAGTTCGAGCGCTCGCACACCCGGATCCGGAACCGCGGCGCCTGGCCGACCACGACGGTCTTCAGCTTCGAGCTCTCCAAGCCGGCGAGGCTCGTCCTCGCGGTTCGAGGCCCCGGGCCGAGCTGTGAGCTCGCCGGCCAGATCCGCATTGCGGGCACGAAGGGCCTGAACCTCTTCGTCTTCGACGGCACGATCCGCAACCGGCCGCTCGAGCCCGGCACCTACGTGCTCGTGACGACCGAGAACGGAAGCCCGAAAGTGCTGGCGCGGAGCTACGTCACGATCGTGGCAGCGGGCGCTCCCGTGAAGAAGCGCATCCGGCCGAAGTGCGCGCAGGAGTCTGCCGACCCACTGGTCGCGCTGACTGCGTGGACGGACCGCGTCGGCGCGCTGCCCGGAGCCGGCGCTGTCGACGACAGCGCGGCGCCGGCGGCCCGAACGGATGGCTCGGAGGACGCCGCCTCGAGCTCGCCACGCGACGGCACGGTGCTCGGCGAGCGGACTCCCCGCGGCAGCCTGCTGCCCGAGCTCCCGATCGACGAGCCGACCGGCTTCGGCCTGCTCACCATCGCGCTGCTCGTGCTCTTCATCGGATCGCTCGCCGTGCTCGCCGTCTCGCTGCTGCAGGCGTGGCGCAACCAGCGCGCGTAGCTCGCGCTACGTCAAGAGCTGAAGCGGCTTGCGGATCGCGCCCGGTCGCGCGGCCGCGACAGCCTCGGCGATCGCGACGATCGCACGCGCCGACGCCGAGCCCGGCTCGGACTCGACGACGGGCGTACCCGAGTCACCGGCCTCGCGCAGCGCCGGATCGAGCGGAACGGTGCCGAGGAGCGGCACGCCGAGCTCGTCCGCAAGCCGCGCTCCGCCGCCGGAGCCAAACGCGTCGCCGCTCATGTTCTCGACGACGCCGAGCACCTTCTGGCCCGTCTTCTGCGCCATCATCGCCGCGCGGGCCGCCACCTCCTGGGCGAGCGGCTGCGGCGTCGTCACGACGAGCACCTCTGCCCGCGGCAAGAGCTGCCCGAGCGAGATCGCCATATCGCCGGTGCCCGGCGGCATGTCCACGACCATCGTGTCGAGGTCGCCCCAGTGCACGTCCGAGAGGAACTGCTCGAGCGCGCGATGCAACATCGGCCCGCGCCACATCACCGGAGCGTTCTCGTCGAGGAAGTTCCCGATGGAGATGAACTTCAGGCTGCCGCGCACGGGCGGCACGATCATCTTGTCGACCACGATCGGCCGCTGCGAGATGCCGAGCATGTGCGGCAGCGAGTGGCCGTACACGTCGGCGTCGATCAGGCCGACCTGCTGACCTAGACCGTCGAGCGCGGCCGCGAGATTCACGGTGAGCGACGACTTGCCGACTCCGCCCTTCCCGCTCGCGACCGCGATCACCCGCGTCGACGGATCGAGCGAGATCGCCTTCTCCGGACGGCCGCCGCGGAGCTTCGTGGTCAGCGCCGTCTTCTCGTCCGGCGCTCATGACGTCGAAGCGGAGCTCGACGCGCGCGACCTCCGGCAGCGAGCCGACGTGCTCGGCGACCTGATCCTGGAACGAGGAGCGCAACGGGCAGCCGGCGACGGTGAGCGCGATCGTGACCGCGACGTTCGCGCCGTCGATCTCGACGTCGCGCACCATGTCGAGCTCGGTCACCGGCTTGCGGAGCTCGGGATCGATGACGCGCTCGAGCGCACGCAGGACGACGTCGCGGTCGACTGCCATGGTCGAAGCGTAGCCCTCAGCCATAGGCTCGTGACCGTGGAAGCGCGGGTGGAGAGCCGAGAGCAGCCAGGGCGCTGGCTGGTGCCTCCCCGACTGCGGACGGCAGACGACCCCGACGACGAGCGTCACGCAAGCTGGCTCGAGCTCTTTTTCGACCTCGTCTTCTGTCGTCGCGATCGCGGAGCTCGCCCGCCAGCTCGAGCTCGACCCGCGGCGCCGGCGGTCGTCCTCACGACGCTGCTCGTGCTCGATCAAGTCGTCGCGCGCGGAGACCCGAGGAGCTTCGTGAGCCTCAGCGCGTTCCTGGGCGCAAAGCCTTCCCAGTCGTTGTTGAGGTAGACGAACGCCTCGCTGACGGGCCACGAGCGCAGACGATCCGCCCAGTCGCGGAGCTCGCTCTCGGAGTAGTTGCCGCGCCGGCCGCGTGAACCCGCATGGAGTCGGACAAACGTCCAGTCCGCGGTGAGTTCGTGGGTCTGGAAGGCGTGCACCTCGGGACGGTCGCCGATCACGAGCGCGACGTCGTGCTCGCGCAGCAGCGCCATCACGTCGGCGGCGAACCAGCTCGGGTGCCGGAACTCGAAGCAGTGGCGGCCCGGCGGGAGCTGCGCGAGCGCCTGCTCGAGCCGCTCGTCGTCACGCCGGAACGTGGGCGGTAGCTGCCAGAGGACGGGCCCGAGCTTCGACGAGCGGATCAGCGGCTCCAGGCGGCCGTAGAAGAGCTCGAGGCTGGGGCCGAGTTCCCGGAGCCGCTTCACGTGCGTGACGTACCGGCTCATCTTCACCGCGAAGCAGAATTCGTCGGGCGTCTGCTCGACCCATCCCTGGACGGCTTTCACAGTCGGCAGGCGGTAGAAGGTCGCGTTGATCTCGACCGTGTCGAAGTGGCGCGCGTAGTACTCGAGCCAGAGACGTGGAGGACAGCGCGGCGGATAGAAGACGCCGTTCCGCCAGTGCGCGTAGTTCCAGCCGGAGCACCCGACGCGGACGTCCACGGCTTCCCCGTTCCCCGTAGCCTGTGCCCCGATGCCCAAGCGGGAGACCCAGGTGCTGGCCTTCGCGCTGTCGCTCCCCGAGGCCTGGGAAGATCATCCCTGGGGCGAGACGGTCGCCAAGGTACGGACGAAGGTCTTCGTCTTCCTCGGCGGCAAGCGAATCACGGTCAAGCTCGACGAGTCGCACGCCCACGCGCTCGCGATCGACGGCGGCGTTCCGGCCGCGTACGGCCTCGGCAAGGCCGGCTGGGTGACGGTCCCGCTGGCGAACGTCCCACTCGACGTGCTCCGCGACTGGGTCGAGGAGAGCTACCGCATCGTCGCGCCGAAGCGCCTGGTCGCGTCGCTCGACGGACAGCGCTAGGCGCGGAGGGCGGCGGCGAGCCGCGCGCAGAGCTCGGTCGTTCCCGCCGCGACGACGCGCGAGCGTCCCTCGAGGTCGAGCGGCGCCGCGTCGAACGGCGGCGCCTCGAAGAGGTCGATCGCGAGGCCGGTCTCACGCACGAGCAGCTGCGCGGCGGCGATGTCGACCGAGCGCGCCGGCTTCAGCGAGCAGACGCCGTCGACCCGCCCGGCGGCGAGATGACAGAGCGAGATCGCGAGCGAGCCCATGATCCGCAGCCGGTAGGCGACGCCGGTCACGGCGGCCGCCCGCTCGGCCACAACGGCCGTGGTCGTCGCCTCGAACGACAAGATCTCGATCTCGTCCTTCGGCCGGACCGCGCCGAGCGGGCGCCCGTTCAGCTGCGCACCGCCGCCGCGCGTCGCGGTCCACTCCTCGCCGGTGCCGAAGTCGTAGACGTAGCCGAAGGCGACGTCGCGCATCGCAGGCCCGTCCGCGACGGCGAGCGACAGAGAGAAGAACGGGATGTCCCGCTTCGCGTTCAGCGAGCCGTCGATCGGGTCGAGCACGACGCGCCACGGACCGCCGGAGCCGAAGGTCGCCTCACCGAGCTCTTCGGAGAGGAGCGTGAAGCCCTCGTCGAGCTGCGCGAGCCTCGCGACCACCGCCGCCTCGGCGGCCGCGTCGATGGCGGTCGTGTCGTCACCGCCCTCGCCGCGCCGAGCGACGGGCTCGCGCTCGAGCCGCGTCGGGAGCTCCACCAGCACGTCCTTGACGGCCGCCGCGCAGTCGCGGCAGGCCTCGAGCCAGGGACTCACAGCGGCTGCAGGAGCAGTCCGGAGATCAGCTTCGGATAGAAGTACGTCGTCTTCTGTGGCAACACCTCGCCGCGCCGAGCGGCGGCGAAGACGTCCTCGATCCGCGTCGGCCGCATCAGGTAGGCCGTGGCCGCCTCGCCGTCGCGGACGCGGCGCAGCGCCTCGTCGGCATCGGGTGTGTATGAGATCCCCTCGGTGCCGAGCGTGTCCACGAGCTGGACGTCGAGCCGGCCCGGTTCGCCCCGGACGATCGCGGCGCCGTCGGCCGTGGCTTCGATCACGACCGGACTTTGTGTTGTTTCAACACTAAGTCCCTCGAGCGCGGCCCTCGCGTCCGCCACCGGCTCGCGCTCCCCCTCGAGCCGCCGCGGCGCGGCGAAGAGCCGGTGAGTGGGGAAGATCTCGAGCCCCTCGTCCTGCGTGGAGACCAGCACGACGAGCATCTGCGCGCTCTCGGGCGTCCCCTCCTCGTCGTGGAACGCGACTGCCGTCTCGTAGCGGTGGTGGCCGTCGGCGATGAGGAGCTGCTTGTCGTCGAACGCGCGCACCAGCGTGGGATCGTCCAGCCGCCACAGCCGCGCGCCGTCGACCTCGAGGTCGGGCGACCGGTCGGGCGGCGCCGCAGGCGGCGACCCGTCGTAGAGCAGGAAGATCGGCTCGAGCTGCGTGCGGGTCGCCCGCACGAGCCGCAGGCGCCCCTCGAGCGGCCCCCGATGCGTCCGCTCGTGCGGGAGGACAGTCCTGGTCTCGTACGGCTCGACCTTCAGCGAGGCGACGATGCCCTCGCGCCGGCGGGCGACGCCGTCCGGGCCGACGTAGTCCTGCGAGAGCGCCCACACGGCCGGCGGCTCGTCGACGAGGACGCCGCGCTCCCGCCACTCCTCGAGCGTCCGCGCCGCCTCCTCCTCCGAGTCGGGCAGCGTCAGCCGGACGACGTTGTGAGGACTCCGCGCGCGCAGCTCGGCCCGCTGCTCGTCGGAGATGACGTCGTAGGGCGGCGCGACCAGCGTCTCGAGCGGCCCGGCCGCCGCCTCGTCGTAGCGGAGCGCGCGAAAGGGCTTGACGACCGCCATCGCGCCGAGCCTAGCAACGGGCCGGCGACGTCAATCGGGCCGCCACTCGTACAGCGCGTCGGGCGTCTTCTCCTCGTTGCCGCTGCCGTCCGTCAGCCGAACGACCCGGCAGCCGTGCCGCTCGTAGAACCGCCTCGCGTGCACGTTCTGTTGAAAGACCCAGAACGTGAACCCGTCCGGTCGGCGCTCCTTGGCCTTCGCGAGGAGGACGCCGCCGGCGCCGCGGCCCTGGCGCCCCGGGTGCACGTACAGATTGGTCAGCATGTCGCCTGCAAGGGCTGCGAACCCAGAGATGCGGCCGTCCAGCTCGGCCACCCAGACCTCCTGCTCGCCGAGCACCGTGTCGCGAATGTGCGCACGGTGCTCCTCGTGCGAGTGGAGCCGCGGCAGGAAGGTGAGGCTCTCGAAGGACGGGATGAACGCGTCCGCGATCGCGCCGGCGTCGGCGGGCATTCCTCGTCTGACGTCCATCCGGGACGACTCTAGACTCCGCGTGTGAACAGCATCTCGGAGCTGGCCGAGGACCGCATCGTCGAGGGCGTGTACGCGGTCGCGCGCAAGCAGCGGCTGCGGACGAAGAAGGGAGCGCCGTACCTGTCGCTCGAGCTCGTGGACGCGACGGGACGGATCGACGCACGGGTGTGGAACGACGTGGAGCTGCTCGACACGAGGTTCGCCGAGGGGGACGCCGTTCGGGTGCTCGGCCGCGTGTCGCGGTTCGGCGAGCGGCTCCAGCTCGACGTCCGCTCGGTGGAGACGGCGGACGCGGATCCGTCCGCGCTCACACCCGGTCTGCGGCGGGACGCCGACGAGCTCGACGGCTTCTTCGAGTTCCTCGCCGCCGAGATCGCCCATCCAGGGCTCGCGGAGGTGACGGGCGGCTTCGTCGGCGACGCCGAGATCCGTGGCGGGCTCAGGTCACTCCCGGCGGCGGAGACGCATCACTCGTATGCCGGCGGCTTGCTCGAGCACACCGTCGGCGTCGCGACCCTCGCCCGCGAGACCGCGCAGCTCCACCCGCGCCTCCGCGCCGACCTGCTGCTCGCCGCGGCGCTCCTGCACGACCTGGGCCGCGTGCGCGAGCTGCGCGGTGCGCCGACCTTCCGGCCAACCGAGGAGGGCCGCCTGCTCGGCCACGTGCACCTCGGGCTCCGGCTGATCGAGGAGCGGTCGGCACGGCTCGACGCGGAGGTACGGGCCGAGCTCCTCCACGCGGTCGCCACGCATCACGACCGGAACGCGGCGCGCACGGCCGAGGCGTCCGTGCTCTACCACGCGAACCTGCTGGACGCCGTCGCCGCCACCCGCCCAGTCGGCGAGTAAGTCTTCGCAATGGTCGCGATCGTGCTCGCGCTCGGCGCTGCGGTCTCGTACGGCGTCGGCGACTTCCTGGGCGGGCTGAGCGCGCGCCGCGCGCACGTTCTCACCGTGCTCGCGCTCTCCCAGCTCGTGGGCGCAGTCGCGGTCGCCGTCTGGGCGGCGATCGCCCGGGAGGACTTTCTCGGCGGAAGCGCAGTCGCGGCTGCGATGGCCGCAGGCCTCTGCGGAGCCGTTGGGCTCGCGGCGCTGTACCGCGGCATGGCGATCGGCGTGATGGGCGTCGTGGCGCCGATCTCGGCCGCGGCGGCGGCCATCCCCTTCGCGGTCGGCGTCGCACAGGGCGAGCGGCCGTCGGCCGTCCAGGTGCTCGGCGCGGTCGTCGCGCTGGCCGGCCTGGCGTTGATCTCGCGAACGCCGGGCACGCTCGGAGGCGGCTTGGCCGCCGGCGTCGGGCTCGCGCTGCTCGCCGCGGGCGGGTTCGGCTTCTACTTCGTGTTCCTCGACCACGCGGCGCACGACAGCGTCCCGTGGAGCGTGCTCGTCGCACGCGTGACGTCGACGACGCTCGCGCTCGGCGCAGTACTCGCTCTCGGCGTCGCGGTCGTGCCGGCCCGGCGGCTCGTGCCCGCGATCGTCGCGGTCGGCGTCTGCGACACGTCCGCGAACGTGCTCTTCGCGCTCGCGACGACTCGCGGGCTCGTCAGCGTCGTCTCCGTGCTGACCTCGCTCTACCCGGCCGTCACCGTCGGCCTGGCCGCGGCCGTGCTGCACGAGCGGCTGACTGGCCAACAGCTGGCAGGCGCCGCGGCGGTGCTCGGAGGAGCAGCCGCGATCGCGGCCGGCTAGGAGGGTTCGGCGGCATGTCGCTCGTCGCAGGGGTGCGATGCTCGTTCCGAGGCAAGGACGCAGGGAGCGCCCGTATTGGTAAATACGGGCGCGACTGAGGACGCCGCATCGGGGCGAGCAGCGCGGCCCGGCGGCTCAGCCGATATTTCGCCGAACCCTCCTAGTCGACGACGGCGCTGCGCCGCTCGAGGAAGAGCACGTCGCGCCAGACGCCGTCGAGCTGGCCGAGCCGCTCCCGGCGTCCGACGACTCGGAAGCCGACGGCCTCGTGCAGCCGGACGCTCGCCTCGTTCTCGGGGAAGATGCCGGTCTGGATCGTCCAGATCCCTCCCGCCTCGGCGGAGGCGACGAGCGCTTCGAGCAGCGCCCGGCCGATGCCCTGGCCGCGCGCATCCTCGCCGACGTAGACGCTGTTCTCGGCGACGCCGGCGTACACGCACCGGTCCGACACCGACGACAGCGCGGCCCAGCCGAGCACGCGGCCGTCGCGGACGGCGACGAAGCGATGCTCCGCCAGGTGCGAGCCGTCCCAGGCCTCCCAGCTCGGCACCTCCGTCTCGAACGTCGCCGCCCGGGTCGCGATGCCCTGGGCGTAGATGCGGGCGACGTCTTCCCAGTGCTCCGCGCGCAGCGGCTCGATCATGTCGAGATGATGCACTCGTGACCGCACCCTGGCCGAGGCCGTTCCGCGGAAGGCTCGACGAGCACGTCGTCTCGAGCGAGGCGCTGCGCGGCAACCGGCTCGGCGACCCGCACGAGCGGCCGCTCTGGGTCTGGACGCCGCCCGGGTATGACGCCGAGCCGGAGCGCCGCTACCCCTCCGTCTACGTCATCCAGGGCTACACGGGCCAGCTGGACATGTGG
Organism: uncultured Gaiellaceae bacterium; assembly: GCA_963791905.1. GTDB lineage: Bacteria > Actinomycetota > Thermoleophilia > Gaiellales > Gaiellaceae > Gaiellasilicea. The sequence goes on along the minus strand of CAWBTX010000006.1, from coordinate 729,123 downwards.
CGCAACCGCTCGGCGTTCCGCCCGAACTTCCCCGAGCTCCTCGACGACCTCGCGCCCGCGTGCGTCGTCGCCTTCGTCGACACCTGGACGTCTGTCGGCGGCTCGCAGTTCGTCGACTCGCCGGCCACCGGGCGCTACCACACCTACCTCTGCGACGAGCTCGTGCCGTGGGTGGACGCGCGCTACCGGACGCTCGCGGCGGCGGCGCACCGCGGCATCCAGGGAAAGTCGTCCGGCGGCTACGGCGCGCTCCTGACCGCCCTCCTCCGCCCGGACGTCTTCGGCGGCGTCGCGAACCACGCGGGCGGAGGGCTCTTCGAGGTCTCGATCCGGCCCTTCTTCCGCGACGCGGTACGGACACTCCGCGACCTCTACGGCGGTTCCGTGGAGGCCTGGCTCGCCGACTTCCGCTCGCGGCCGGCGTTCAGCCGCCCGAACGACATCCACCTGCTGCTCCAGTACGGCTTCTCGGCCGCCTACTCGACCGACGGCGAGATCCGGCTCCCGTACGACACGGCGACGGCAGAGGTGATCCCGGAGCTCTGGGAGCGCTGGCTCGCCTGGGACTGGCCGACGCTGCTGCCACGGCACGCGGACGCGGCACGCGGCCTGCGAGCGCTCTGGATCGACTCGGGCACCCGCGACGAGTGGTTCCTCGACCTCACCGTCGCCTGGCTGGAGCGCGAGCTGACGGCCCTCGGTGTACCGGAGCTCCACGTCGAGCTCTTCGATGCCACCCACGCCGAGATCGAGTACCGCTATCCGCTCGGTCTCGCCTACCTCGTCGAGCGGCTGGGGTAACGGGGCCTCAGACGTTGAAGCGGATGTTCAGGACGTCGCCGTCCTGGACGACGTAGGTCTTCCCCTCCAGCCGCTGCGTCCCCCGGCGGGCCGCCTCCGCGTGCGAGCCGGCATCGAGCAGATCGCTCCACGTGATCGTCTCGCAGCGAATGAAGCCGCGCGCGATGTCGGAGTGGATCGTGGCCGCGGCCTCGAGCGCGGTCTGCCCGCTGCGGAGCGTCCAGGCGCGGGTTTCCTTCTCGCCGGCGGTGAAAAACGTGATCAGGCCGAGCGCATCGGTCAGGCGCCGCACGATCTCGTCGAGCGCGGACGGCCGGCCCTCGCGAAAGGCGGCCGCCTCCTCGTCCGGCAGCTCGGCGAGCTCGGCCTCCAGCTGGAAGTCGATCCCGCCGGGCCCGTTCTCGATCGGGATCAGCGGCTTCGTGGTCAGCGGCTCGAGCTCGGCCGGGAGCTCGTCCGGAAAGTCGCGAAGCGTCCTGCCCGCGTCGAGGTGAGCGAGCAGAGCTGTCAAGACGTCGACCTCCTTGCGCAGCGCCGCGTCGCCCGACTTCGCCTGCTTGCCGACCCGCTCGAGCCGGCGCTCGACGTGGTCGCGGTCGGCGACCAGCAGCTCGAGGTCGAGCGTCTCGAGGTCCGCCGCCGGCTCCGCCTCGGCCGAAAAACCGTCGGCAACCGCCAGGATCGCGTCCACCTGCCGCAGCCCTCCGAGCAGCGCCGGGCCGGTTCCCGGCACGTCGACGACGCGAAGCGTCGCCGGCGTCACCTTGCGCGCGCCGACGAGCTCGGCGAGCTTCGGCAGTCGCTCGTCGGGGATCGACGCCATGCCGACGTTCTCCTTGCCGAACCCGCCCCCGCCCGTGTGCGTGAGCGCGGTGAAGAGCGTCGTCTTCCCCGAGCCGGGAAGCCCGACGATGCCGGCCTCGAGCGCCATTACTCGTCGCCGTCGGAGTCCGCGACCTGCTTCTGCAGCGAGACGAGCGCGCGGTGCTGGAGGCTTTTCACGGCGCCCTCGGTCTTGTCCAGGATCGTCGCGGCCTCGCCGTTGGAGAAGTTGAAGACGAACTTCAGCGTCAGCACCTGCTGCTGCTCGTGCGAGAGGTCCTGGATCAGCTCCAGCATCGACCTGCGTCCGATGGCCTGGAACGCCTCGTCCTCGGCCGAGCGCTCCTCCGCTCCGGGCGGCTCGGGAACGTCCTCCTCCGGCTGCCAGCGTCGGTTCGCGCGGAAGTGGTCCATGGAGAGGTTGTGCGCGATTCGGAAGAGCCAGGCCGAGAACGGCGCCGACTGGAAACGGAACTTGCCGATCGACTCCAGCATGCGGAGGAACGTCTGCGTCGTCAGGTCCTCGGCGTCGTGCCGGTTCCCGACGGTCATGTGGAGGTAGCTGTAAATCCGGTCGAAGTGGAGCAGGTAAAGCTCCTCGAGCGCGTCGCGCTCCCCCTTCTGCGCGCGCTCCACGAGCTTGCGCACCTCCGCAAGGGAGGTGCTCTGCTGCGCCGTCTCGGTCATGCCCTCAACGTGCCCGCGTGCTCAGATGCCGAATCCCACCCTGGCCTCGCGCGCGTACCGCTTCAGATAGACGACGCGCTTGAGGACGACGCTGTAACGGCCGTCGCTCGCGTCGAGCGAAAACGTGCCCTCGCCGCCCGAGGAGAGCTCGCGCTCGAGCTTGTCGGCGCCCTCGATCGTGACGAGAGCGCTCAGGATCTGACCGCCCTCGAAGGCGAGCTCGACGCGGACGGACTCTGCTGCGGATTCAGCCAACGGAAACCACCTCCGTGAGGACACCGTGCATGGCATCTGGATGGACGAACGCGACCTGGAGGCCGTAGAGCCCCTGCCGCGGCTCCTCGTCGATCAGCTGCGCGCCGGCCGCAGCCAGCTCGCCGAGGGCCGCACGCACGTCGACGACCTCGTAGGCGACGTGGTGCATCCCCGGGCCGCGCGACTCGAGGAAACGGCCGACCGGCGTGTCGCTGCCGAGGGCTGCGAGCAGCTCTACCCGACCGGTGCCGACCAGCACCGCCGCCGCCTCGACGCCCTGGTCCTCCACCCTGTCGCGGTGCTCGACCTCGGCGCCGAGGAGGCTCGAGTACGTCGCGAGCGCCTCTTCGAGGTCGTGCACGGCGACGCCGAGGTGATGGATGCCGCGAGCGCGCACTGCGCTCGATGCTAGCCGACTACTCTCCGGCGGCCGGGAGGACCCGGACGGTGCCGACGGTCTCGGACGCGCGGGACTCGGGCTCGATCGAGCCGAGCATCTGGAGCAGCTCGTCGCGGGTCAGCGTCTCCCTCTCGAGCAGCGCGGCGGCGACGCGGTCGAGCGAGACGCGGTGCTTGACGAGCAGGCGCTTTGCCTCGTCGTAGGCGTTGTCTGTGAGGCGGGCCTGCTCGGAGTCGCGCATGCGCTTCGTCTCCTCCGAGAGGGCGTAGTTGTCGGCACGCATCGTCCGCGAAGGGGCGACCTCGGACATGCCGTACTCGAACACCATCGAGCGGGCGATCTCGGTCACCTTCTCGAGGTCGTTCGAGGCGCCGTTCGTGACCCGGCCGAAGACGATCTCCTCGGCTCCGCGGCCGCCCAGCGCGACCTTCATCACGTCGAGGAGCTCCTCCTTCGTGTGCAGGTAGCGCTCCTCCATCGGCAGGTAGTACGCGTAGCCGAGCGCGTCCCCGCGGCCGACGATCGTCACCTTCTGGATCGGCAGCAGGTCGCCCATCAGGTGGGCCAGCAGCGCATGCCCGGCCTCGTGGTAGGCCAGGATCCGCTTCTCCTTCTCGGTGACGACGCGGCGTTGCTGGAGGCCGGCGAGCACCCGCTCCATCGCCGCGTCGAACTGCTCCATGCCGATCGTGCTCAGCTCCTCGCGGCCGGCGAAGATGGCCGCCTCGTTGCAGATGTTGGCGAGGTCGGCGCCGGTGAGGCCGGCCGTCTGGCGCGCGACCATCGCGAGGTCGACGTCGGTTGCGAGCGGCTTGCCGCGCGTGTGCACGCGCAGGATCGCCTCGCGGCCGTTCAGGTCAGGCGCGCCGACGAGCACCTGCCGGTCGAAGCGCCCCGGGCGAAGCAGCGCCGGATCGAGGTCCTGCAGCCTGTTCGAGGCACCCATGACGACGACCTGGGCGCTCTCGTCGAAACCGTCGAGCTCGACGAGGAGCTGGTTCAGCGTCTGGTCGTGCTCACGGTGGAACCCGCCGCCCTGGCGGGCTGTGCCGACGGCATCGAGCTCGTCGATGAAGACGATCGAGGGCGCGTTCTTGCGGGCCTCCTGGAAGAGCTTGCGGATGCGCGACGCGCCGAGGCCGGCGAACATCTCGACGAAGGCCGAGGCGCTCTGCGAGTAGAACATCGCCCCGGACTCGTGCGCGACGGCCTTCGCCAGCAGGGTCTTGCCGGTGCCCGGCGGGCCGTAGAGCAGCATCCCCTTCGGGACGCGCGCGCCGAGCCGCTGGAAGCGCTTCGGGTGCCGCAGGAAGTCGACCACCTCCTCGAGCTCGGCCTGCGCCTCGTTGACCCCGGCGACGTCGTCCCAGGTCACGGAGGAGGCGGAGCTCGCCTGCACCGTCTGCGGCTTCACGCGCGGCATGTACTGCAGCGTGCGCCAGAGCAGGTAGATGATCAGGCCGAAGAAGATGATCGGCAGCCAGGTCAGCGCGTACTGACCAAGCTCGTGCAGCAGTGCCCCCACGTCCGGCATACGTCCCGCCTATCGGCAGTCGACCACGGGACCTGTAGGCCCTACTGCCTCACCGCCAGGATGGCGGCGTTCGTCGGTGTGGTCAGGAGCTCGGTCGCGGCGAGATCCGGGTGGCCGAGCCAGAACTCACGGACCGGGTCGGGGCCCGCCAGCCCGGGCGTGAGATCGTCGAGGACGGCGACGCCGCCCGGCATGAGCATCCCAGCCACGAGCTCGCCGTCCTCCTCGGGATGCTGCTGCTTGGCCGCGTCGAAGAAGATCAGGTCGTACGGCGCCTGCGGCGGCAGGAGCTGCCGCCAGTCGCCCCTGAGCACGTGCACGTCGGGGTCGCCGCCGAAGACCTCGGCGGCCGCGGCGGCGCGGGCCTCGTCCACCTCCGCTGTGTAGACCGGCACTCCCGACGGAAGCGCGGAGACGATCCAGGCGGTGCCGACACCGCAACCGGTGCCGATCTCGGCCACGCGCTCGCGCCCTCGCGACCCTGCGAGGACGTGGAGGAGGCGCCCGACCTCGGGGATGCAGGAGCGGTCGAAGTCCTGGGCGCGAGCCGCGTCGAGAGCGCGCTGGACGAGCGGAGGCAGAACGCTGGGCCGCACCACCGTGGCCCTAGACTAACCCGGGTGCTCGAGCCACTACCGCTTCCGCCGCACTGGCAGCCGAGCCGGATCGGCGACGTCTGGCGCGTCGACTATGCCGCGCGCTTCGAGGACGCCGAGGCCTGGCGGCGCGAGCACGGGATCGCGCCGGCCGCGCAGGACCGGTTCCGGGTTGCGCTGGTGGTCGTCGACATGCAGAACACGTTCTGCACGCCGGGCTTCGAGCTCTTCGTCGCCGGACGCTCAGGCCACGGAGCGCTCGACGACTCGCTGCGCTTCTGCGAGTTCGTCTACCGCAACCTCGGCTCGATCACGCAGGCGTTCCCGACGCTCGACACGCACCAGGTCCTGCAGATCTTCCACCCGATCATGCTCGTCGACGAGGCGGGCAACCATCCGGAGCCGTTCACGCTGGTCACGGCGGACGACGTCGAGTCCGGACGCTGGCGCATGAGCCCGGAGGCGGCCGACGGCCTCGGGCTCGACCCGGAGTACGCCGAGGAGCACCTCCGCTACTACACGCGCGCCCTCGAGGACGGCGGCAAGTACAACCTCACGATCTGGCCGTTCCACGCCATTCGCGGCGGAATCGGCTACGCGCTCGTGTCGGCGATCGAGGAGGCGCTCACCTTCCACGCGATGACGCGGTTCTCGCCGGGCGGCTACCAGCCAAAGGGCGACAACCCCCTCACCGAGCATTACTCGATTCTCGGGCCCGAGGTCGACACCGATCGCGAAGGAGAGCCGCTGGGACGCCGGAACCAGGCGCTGATCGAGGAGCTGCTGCGCTACGACGCCGTCGTCATCGCCGGCCAGGCGAAGAGCCACTGCGTGGCCTGGACGATCCAGGACCTGCTCGAGGACCCGACCGTCCAGGAACGGAACCTGGAGGAGAAGGTCTATCTGCTCGAGGACTGCACCTCGTCCGTGGTCGTCCCCGGCGCCGTCGACTACACCGACGAGGCCGACGCCGCCTTCGCGCGCTTCGCCGAGGCCGGCGCGCATGTCGTGCAGTCGACGGTGCCGATGGCCGAGTGGCCCGGGGTGGTCGGCGAGGCGCTCGGAGCTCGAGCTATGTGACGAGCTCGAGGCGCGGGTTCGGCCGGAAGCGGCGGCCGACCTTCGCGGACGGACGGCCGTCCGTCATGACGACATCGGCCGTGAAGTCGTTCTGGCCGCGGATCAGGGAGGAGCCGATGCCGTAGGCGTCCACCGGGACGCCACGCTCCTCGAACGCCTGGATCTTCTCGACGGTGAAGCCACCGGAGGCGACGATCTTCACCTGCTCGAACCCGTCCTCGTCGAGCGCGTCGCGCACCTTCCGGACGAGGCGCTCGTTGACGCCGCGCGGGTCGAAGTCGCCCAGCTCGTTCCAGAGCGAGCGATCGACCAGCTGCGCGGAGGTGTCGAGGCGCACGCCCCAGAGGCGTGGACCGAGCGCGCGCGCGACCTCGAGCGCGGTCCGCACCGAGTCGTTCTCGAAGTCGACCAGGACGACGATGTTCATATCGTCGTTCGCCCACTCGGCGAACTTCGTCGCCGCGAGCACGGTGTTGCCGCCGTACGACGCGATCAGCGCATGCGGCACGGTGCCGACGCCGCGACCGCCCCACCACGACGCCTGGGCATCCGATGTGACGCCGATGGACGCGCCGATCATCGCCCCCGCGACGAAGGCGGCGTACCCGTCGCCCGTCTGCACACGATGGTGGTCGTGCCGAGCGGGCATGAAGATGATCGGCTTCGCCTGCGCGGCCTCGACGACGCGGGCGACGTTGGTCGTGATCAACGTCCTGCGCGTGAGGACGCCGAGGTAGACCGTCTCGAGATGGGCGAACAACGTGTAGTCGCCCTCGACCGTGAGCACTGTCTCCCATGGCTCGACGCGGTCGCCGTCGTGCAGCGCGTGGACGGTGAGCGCGTCCCAGTCGTCTGAGCAGAGCTTGAGGATCGCGATCGCCTCGTCGATCCCGCCCAGCATCGCGGTCTTGCGCTGGAAGACCTGCATCACGACCCGCGGGTGCCGGCCGTCCGCGACCAGCGTGGCGCGGGTGTGGTTGAAGTAGGCGTCCGTGTAGTAGCCCTCGCGCATCTTCTCGACCGGAAGCTCGAACACCTCCGGATCGAGACGCTCAGTCCGCTGTCTGGTCGCCATTCTCGAGCTCCAGACAGGCGGCGAGTGCGGCCTCCGCGACCTCCAGCTGCTGCGGCGAGGGATCCGCCGTCGCGACCCGCTGCTGCAGCTCCTGGCCGGGGCGCGCCAGCGCCCGGGAGAGCGGGTGCCGCGGGTTACGGGTCATCCAGCCGAAGACCTCGACAGCCGTTCCGACCGCAGCGAGCGAGCCGGCAACGCGGGCTGGCGCCGCGCATGTGCGGGGGCGCCTTCGACGCAAGGACGTTGGCGGTCCCGGCGGCGACGAGCAGAGGGCCGATCAGGTGCGAGCCGCAGCGCTCGTGCACGCGCTCGCGCGGCTCGTCGTGCTCGTACGTCCCGATCGTGACGTGCTCGGCGCCGTGATACGAGGCGAGCTCGCCGCCGCGCAGCGCCATCAGCGCGGGGGTGAGCGAGAGCGCCCCGGCGAGGACCTCGCGCGCCGCTTCGCTGAGGTTCGGCGAGCGGCGCACGACCTGCACCGTCGCGGCGCTCGCCGCGGCCGCAGCGAGGACTGCGGGCCGCTCGAACGGCAACCGCGCCTCGGGCAGGCGCTGCTTGAGCTCCGGCAGGAACGCGAAGGCCTCGAGCAGGCGCAGCGGTCCGCGTAAGAACGGCTGCTGGATGCGCGGCGCGAGCACGCGCTTGCGCGCGGAGACGACCTTCACCTGCCCGTCGTTCGTGCGAACCGCCGCCGCCCAGGCCGTCGGCCCGTGCACGACGACGCCGTTCGAGAGCGCCATCCCGCCGAGCCGCACCTTCGTCATGCGTGCAGCGTAGCCTCTCGACGTATCGCCGCCAGGAGCTCGTCGGCGGCCGGGCCGCGTCCGATCGGGGCCCCGTCGAGCTCGACGACCGGCATCACCTCGCGCACCGACGACGACGTGAAGGCCTCGTCGGCAGCGGCGAGCTCCGCGAGCGGGAACGCACCCTCGCGGACGTCGTAGCCGAGGCCGCCCGCGGCGTCGAGGACCGCGGCACGGGTCACGCCGGCGAGGATGCCGAGGTCGAGCGACGGCGTGTGGAGGGTGCGATCGGTGCGCCACCAGACGTTCGTCGTCGGGCCCTCCAGCACGATGCCGTCGGCGTCGACGAAGACCGCGTCGTCCGCGCCACGCCGCTTGGCCTCGGCCTCGGCGGCCATGTTCACCGCGTAGCTCGTCGACTTCACCCCGGGCAGGAGCCACGGCTCCTCGGCCCGGACGCCGCGGAGCGAGATGAGTCGCTGGCCGCGCTCGCGAAGGCCGTCGAGATGGTCGGGGAGCTCGCTCACGACCGCGATCGCGACCGGAGCGGGCGTCCAGTAGAGCCGGACGACGGCCTCCTCGGCGCCCGCCGCGTCGAGCGCCTGCCGCGCGAGCTCCTCGAACGACCTCGCATTGACGGGCGGCAGGCCGAGCACCTCCGCCGATCCGGCGAGACGGTCCAGATGCTCGGGGAGGCGGTAGAGCTCGCCCGCGTAGACGCGCAGGGTCTCGAAGGCTGCCCGGCCGCGGCTCAGTGCCTCGTCGTCCGCCCGGAGCACCGGCTCGGAGGGATCGACGACGCCGCGTCCCGCGACCGCGACAGCCAGGGTCCGGGTCAGACCCGGGCCTCCAGCGGCGCCCCGATCGCCTCGAGCAGCGGACGTGCCTTCGTCCACGACTCCTCGAGCTCGGCGTCCGGCTCGGAGTCCCAGACGATGCCGCCGCCGACCCAGAGGTGGATCCGGCCCTCAGAGACCACGAACGTCCGGATCGTGAGCGCGAGCTCGAGGTCGCCGTTGCCTCGCACGGTGCCGAGCGCCCCCATCGACGCGCCGCGACCGACCGGCTCGAGGCGGGCGATCTCGTCGAGCGCCGCGATCTTCGGCGCGCCGGTCACCGACCCGCCGGGGAAGGTGGCCGCGAGCAGGTCGGCGAGGCCGACGCCGGCGCGGAGCGTGCCCTCGACCGTCGAGACGAGATGAGTGACACCCGCGAGCTCGCGCTCGACCATCAGCTCCGGCCAGCGGACGGAACCCGGCTCGCAGACGCGGGAGAGGTCGTTCCGCTCGAGGTCGACGATCATGACGTGCTCGGCCTCGTCCTTCTCGCCCTCGACGTGCTGGCCGAGCGGCCGCGTGCCCTTGATCGGCATCGTCCAGACGCGGCGGCCGCGGCGGCCGAGGAAGAGCTCGGGCGAGGCGGACACGACCGTCCAGCCGTCGCCGCCGAGGAAGGGCGCCAGCGGGCGGAGCGGCGCGAGCAGCGACACGAGGCCACGGGGATCGCCCTCGAACGGCGCGGAGAGGTGCTGCACGAGGTTGACCTGGTAGACGTCGCCGCGCTCGATTGCGTCCCGCACGGCCTCGACCGCGGCCGCGTAATCGTCGGCAGCCCACGTTCGCTCCCACTGTCCGATTCGCACCCGTCCGGGGCTTAAAGCCTCGGACGCCGCCCGAACGGACACTGCGGCCAGCGGCAGGCGGCACGGCTCGGGTGGCGGTGCAACGGAACTGCGGCGCAACTGGTGCGAGAGTGCGTAGCCGAGGTAGAGGTCGGCCACGAGCTCCTCGCCGCCCGGCGCGAAGAAACCGTGCTCGCGGAGGTAGTCCTCGATCCGCTCGAACGCACCCGCCGCCGACCAGAGCTCGAGCACGGGCTACTCCAGCGAGCGAGCGACGAAGCGCAGGAACTCGACGCCGAGCTCGAGATCCTCGACGTGGACGCGCTCGTTGGCCGAGTGGATCAGCCGCGCCGCGAGCTCCGGTTCCATCACCTTCATCGGGAAGAAGCCGTACGCGACGGTCCCGAACGCCTCCCGCAGCCAGTGCGAGTCCGTGAAGCCGGCGCAGCAGAACGGCGCGAGCTTCGCGCCCGGCTCGGCGTCCTCGACCCACCCCTCGATCGCAGCCCAGAGCGGCGTGTCGAGCGACGAGCGCGTGCCGCCGTAGCGCTCGAGCGTCTCGAGCTCGTAGTCGCCGTCGCCGAGCACGCGACGCAGGATCGGCTCGACGTCCTCGGGCGTCTGACCGGGCAGCAGCCGTCGGTCGACCGTGACGTCGCAGGTCCCGGGGATCACGTTGCGCCGCTCAGAGGCGGAGATCATGGTCGGCGAGAGCGTGAAGGCGAGCAACGGCTCGATCAGCTCGACCGCGAGCGGATCGATCGCCCGCAGCCGGTCGAGCACCTCCGCCGGCGCCGGCTGCTCGCCGAGGACGGCCTCGAGAAAGCCGGCGACCTCCGGCCCGATCGCGGGCTCGGGTCGATACGCCGCCAGCACCTCGATCAGCCCGGCCGCCTTCACGAGCGCGTTGTCGGCGATGCCCGGCATCGAGGCGTGGCCGCTGCGACCGTGGACGCGAAGCCGGAACGGCGCCGACATCTTCTCGGCGGACGCGCCGAGGTAGTAGGTCTCGCCGCCGAGCACGATCCGCTCGCCCCCGCCCTCGTTCACCGCGTAGTCGACCCGGACGGCATCCGGATGCTCCTCGCAGAGCCACTGCAGTCCGAATGCCTTGCCGACCTCCTCGTCGGCAGCGGCGATCAGGACGAGGTCGCCCGGCGGCTGGAAGCCCTCGCGCGCGAGCGACGCCAGCGCGACGGCGCTCGCGGCCACCTGGTTCTTCATGTCGAGCGCGCCGCGCCCCCAGACCTCGTCGCCGACGAGGTCGCCCGACCACGGGTCGCGCTCCCATTCGGCCGGATCCGCGACGACTGTGTCCGTGTGGCAGAGGAACGCGAGGCTCGGACCGCCGCCGCCCGGGAGGCGCGCCACCAGATTCGCGCGCTCGGGTGTGCGGGCGTAGAGCTCCGACTCGACGCCGTTCGCCGCCAGGTACTCCATCAGCACCTCGGCCGCGAGCGTCTCGTTCCCCGGCGGGTTGACCGTGTTCAGGCGGAGCAGCCGCTGGAGGAGCTCGACCGCCTCGGCTCGCAGCGAGACCGTCGCCATCAGGCCTGCTGCTGTGACAGCGCGGTCAGCTCGTTGCGGGCGCGCCAGAGCTCGGGGAAGAACGTGTGATGGATCAGCCGACCGAGCACCTCGACCGGCGTCCCCTGCGTCCCGACGACCGAGTCGCCGATCACGCGCGCCACGACCTTGTAGTGACGGACGCGCCACATCGTGATCCGCTCGTCCCACTCGGTCAGAGCCTCGGCGAGCTGGTAGAGGAGCTCGTGCTCCCGGCCGTGGACGTAGAGATCGACGAGGGAGAGGCCCGCCTGCTCGCGCAGTCTGTGGAACGCCTGGCCGAGCATCGGCGTCACCCGCCGCACCTCCCGCCAGCCGGGCGAGTCGAAGCCGCTGCCGTGTCCGAGCACCTTGCGGATCTCCTGGTATTCCCAGGGCGACATCTGCTCGAGCATGTCGAGCTGCGTCGTCGCGTAGCCGATGCACAGACACGAGCGCTGCAGGAGCCGGAGCGCGGGCTCGATCTCCCCCTCTCCGAGGTGCTCGACGGCCTTCTCGACGTCGTTCCAGGCGAGCTTGAGCCAGAGCTCCGACGACTGGTGCACCGTCTGGAAGAGCAGCTCGTCCCGGTGCACCCACTGGTCCGCGGTCTTCTGCAGCGCCAGCAGCTCGTCCGTCCGCAGGTAGCGCTCGTAATCGCTTGCACCCGCGCCCTCGAGAACGGGCTGCGAGAAGTCCACCTCTTCTGTGTTTGCAGCATCGTGCGTCACCACGAGCGGAGCATACTTCTGCGATGAGCGACCTCTTCGCAGACGCTGCGCGGGAACGCTACGCCGACAACGCACCGCTTGCGCAACGGATCCGGCCGCGGACGCTCGACGCGCTGGTCGGCCAGCAGCACGTGCTCGGGCCCGGCTCGGCGCTGCGCCGCTCGATCGAGGACGACCGCGTCCGCTCCCTGATCCTCTACGGCCCGCCGGGCACCGGCAAGACGACGCTGGCGCGGATCGTCGCGGAGACGACGGGCGCCTTCTTCGAGGAGCTCTCGGCCGTGTCCGCGCGGGTGGAGGACGTGCGCCGCGTCATCCGCGACGCGAACGACCGCCTCGGCGGCAACGGGCAGCGCACGATCCTCTTCCTCGACGAGATCCATCGCTTCAACAAGGCCCAGCAGGACGCGCTGCTCCCCGCGGTCGAGAGCGGCCTGCTGACGCTGATCGGCGCCACGACGGAGAACCCGTACTTCGAGGTCAATTCGGCGCTCCTGTCGCGCTGCCAGGTGATCGAGCTCGCGTCGCTCGGCCAGGACGAGCTGCTCGAGGTCGTGCGCCGCGGTGCGGCGGCGATCGACGCCGAGATCCCGCCCGAGGTGGCGGAAGCGATCGTCCGTCGAGCGGGCGGAGACGCGCGGACCGCGCTGAACACGGTCGAGCTGGCCTGGGAGACGGCGCGGGCCGAGGGCGTGCCGCTCGAGGAGCGGCACATCGAGGACGCGGCCCGCAAGCGGCCGCTTCGGTACGACAAGGGCGCCGACCAGCACTACGACTTCGTCTCGGCATTCATCAAGTCGATGCGCGGCTCGGACCCCGATGCCTCGGTCTACTACCTCGCCGCCATGCTGGAGGGGGGCGAGGACCCGCGCTTCATCGCCCGGCGGATGATCATCCTCGCCTCCGAGGACATCGGCAACGCGGACCCGCGTGCACTCGAGGTCGCCGTCGCCGCCGCACAGGCGCTCGAGCACGTCGGCCTGCCGGAGGCCCAGCTGAACCTGGCGCAGGCCGCCATCTACCTCGCCCGCGCGCCGAAGTCGAACGCAAGCGCCCTGGCGATCTGGAACGCGCGCAAGGACGTGCAGGAGACGGGGAACATGCGTCCGCCGGCGTCGCTCCTCGACGCGAGCTACCGGGCGGCGAAGAAGCTCGGCCATGGGGAGGGCTACATCTCGCCGCACGACGACCCGCGCGGCTTCGAGCTCGACTTCCTGCCGGAGCAGCTACGGGGACGGCGCTACTATCGCCCGAGCGGCCACGGGGAAGAACAGGAGGCGACAGGTGACGATCGAGGTGGGGACGGCAGCGCCTGACTTCGATTTGGACCTGGGCGGGGACCGGCGCGTCCGGCTGAGCGACTACCGCGGGCGGCGGAACGTCCTCCTCGTCTTCCATCCCTACGGCTTCACGCCGGTCTGCGAGGACGAGGCCCGCGACCTGGAGGCGAACCTGCCCGCGTTCGAGAACGCGGAGACCGACGTCGTTCTCGTCTCGTGCGACCCGCCGCCGGCCCGTCAGGCCTGGAAGGAGATGCTCGGCCTCTCGTACACGCTCCCATCGGACTTCTGGCCGCACGGCGAGGCGGCCCGCGCCTACGGCATCTTCGACGGGTCGCGAGGGACGCCGATTCGCGGCACGTTCCTGATCGACAAGAGTGGGACCGTCGTCTGGAAGCTCGTGAACGACGCGGGCACGCGCCGCGAGGAGCTCGTCTCGGGGCCGCTGGCCGTTCCCGCCCGGTAGAGCAGCGGGTGCAGCTCGCCGTCCACGAGCTCGGCGGCACGCCCGCGGCGCCGCCGCTCGTCTGCCTCCACGGCGTCACGAGCCACGGCCGGCACTTCGCGCGCCTCGCCGAGCGTCTCGGCCGGAGCGTCCTTGCGCCGGACCTCCGCGGGCACGGCGACTCGACGTGGGAGCCGCCGTGGGATCTCGAGCAACAGCTGATCGACCTGAAGGACTCGCTCCCGGAGAAGCCGCTCCACTGGCTCGGGCACTCGTGGGGCGGCAAGATCGCGCACGAGGCCGCGGCGGGCCGGAGCGACCGCGTCGAGCGGCTCGTGCTGCTCGACCCGGCGACGTGGGTCCGGCCGCACGCCGCGCTCTTCGCCGCCGAGAACGCTCGTCCCGAGCGCGCCTACTCGAGCTTCGACGAGGCGATCACGCGGCGCTACGACGAGAGCCGCCTCGTCCGCGCACCGCGCGACCTCCTGGAGGAGGAGCTCCGAACCCACCTGGTCGAGAGCGAGGACGGCCTGTGGCGGTACCGGTACTCGCAGAGCGCCGTCATCGCCGCCTACGGCGAGATGGCGCGGGAGCCGGCCACATTCCCGCAGGTGCCGACGCTCGTCGTGCTCGGGGAGGAGTCGTACGTCTCGTACGACGAGCTGATGGATGCCCACCAAGCGGCCGTCGGCGACCTGCTCGAGGTCGCTCGGGTGCCCGGAGGGCACACGGTGCTGTGGGACGCGCTCGACGAGACGGCCGAGCTCGTCGGGACGTTCCTGGCCGCGTAGCTGTCAGGCGGCAGCCGCCGCGCGCGCCTCGACGGCCGAGACGAGCGCGGCGACGACCGTTGCGAGCTCGTCGCGGAGGGTTTGGTCGATGCCTTCGAGCATGCGCTCGTCGGCCTTCGGCACGGCGATCGTGTCCTCGAGCGTACGGGCGCCGAGCGCGCCGAGGACCTTGCGCGTCTCCGCCGCGGCCCAGACGCCGCCGAACATCCCCGTGCTCGACGAGATCACGGCGGCCGGCTTGTTCCGGACCGGCGACTCGATGAGAGGCCGCGAGGCCCAGTCGAGCGCGTTCTTGAGGACGCCCGGGATGGACGAGTTGTACTCGGGCGTCGCGATCAGGACGGCATCCGCCTCACGCAGGGCCGACTTGAAGTGCTCGACCGCGAACGGCTGCCCGCCCGGAATGTCGTCGTCGGCGTCGTAGGGCGGGATGTCCTTCAGCCGCTCGTAGAGCTCGATCTCGACGCCGTCCGGCGCGTCCGCGGCAGCCACCCGGAGCAGCCCCGTGTTGTGGGAGCTGTCCCGGAGGCTGCCGCTGATCGCGAGGATCTTCATCGGGCTAGGCCTGCACCAGCTCGAGGTTGACAGTGATCGTGACCTCGTCGGCCAGCACCGGCCCGCCGCCGGGCAGATCCATGCTCCAGTTGATGCCGAAGTCGCGTCGGTTCACGGTCGCCTCGAGATCGAAGCCGAGCCGCTGGTTACCCTGGCCGTCGGTGATGGGACCGGCCACGGTGCCGGTGATCTCGACGGGCTGCGTGACACCGCGCAGGGTCAGGTCGCCGTCGATCGTCACCCGGTCGCCCTCGCGCTGGATCGTCCGCGAGACGAACCGGAGCTCGGGATACTGCTCGGCGTCGAAGAAGTCGGGCGTCTGCAGGTGACCGGCCAGGTTCGGGTCGTCGACACGGACGCTCGCGACCTTCGCCGTCCCCTCGAGCCTGCCGTCGACGAGCTTCGCGTCGTACTCGTCGAACGTGCCCCGGAACGTCATCACGCCGCTGTGCTTGACGGCGAAGCCGATGCTCGAGTGCACCGGGTCGAGCTGCCAGGTCCCTGTGGGTACCTGGGTGGAGGTGGTGGTGCTCATGGCGTTTTCTCCCCTCTTTCGTGGAACGTGTATTCTTTGTGTCCGCAACAAAGTAGAGGAAAAACATTGAGTCGTCAAGTATTGCCCACGCAACTAATTCGGCCGGCTGTCGAGCTCGACGCGTTCGCGCGGCTGATGCGGGCGCACACGCTCCTGCGCCGGCAGCTCGAATCGGAGGTGCTCTCGCCGCGAGGGCTCACGTTCAACGACTTCGAGGCCCTGATGCACCTCTGGCGCGCCGACGACAACCGCATGCGGCGGGTCGACCTCGCGGACGCGTTGATGCTGAGCCCGTCCGGCGTGACCCGGCTTCTGGACGGCCTCCAGGAGGCCGGCTTCGTCGAGAATCGGCACTGCGCCGACGACGCGCGTGTCACCTGGGCGGCGCTGACCGTCACCGGCCAGGAGACGCTCGAGTGCGTCGGCGTCAACCACGCGGGCCTTCTCCGCTCCTACTTCCGCGACGCGCTGGAGGACGATGAGGTCCTGCAGCTGACCGACCTGCTCGGCCGCCTGCCCGGCGTCGACACCGGGTCCTGCACCGGCTAGCGGCCTAGGCGGCGTACTCGTCGGCGATCGCGAGGGCCTCGTCGAGGGTCGCAAGACCCTCCTCGAGCTCCTCGCGCGTGATCGTCAGCGGCGGCACAATCAGCACGACGTTCCAGTGCGTCATCAGGTAGAGCCCGGCGTCGAGCGCGGCCTTCATCACACGCGCCACCGGGGCCATCGCCTCTCCGGTCGCGTTGAAGGGGACGAGCGCCTCCCGCGTCTCGCGGTCCTTGACGAGCTCGAGCCCCCAGAAGAGGCCGAGACCACGCACCTCACCGATCGACGGGTGACGCTCCGCGAGCCCGGCCAGCGCCGGTCCCAGGAACTCGCCCTGCTCCGCAGCGTTCTCGACGATCCCTTCCTCCCGGAAGGCCTCGATCGAGGCCACCGCCGTCGCGCACGCCAGCGGGTGCCCGCTGTAGGTCAGCCCGCCGGCGAGGAACTTGTCGCGCACCCACTCCGAGATCGGCTCGGACACCGTCATCGCCCCGAGCGGGACGTAGCCCGAGTTGATCCCCTTCGCCATCGTCAGGATGTCGGGAACGACGTCCCAGTTCTCGCAGGCAAACCACCTGCCGGTGCGGCCGAAGCCGGCCATCACCTCGTCGCAGATGAGCAGGATCCCGTGCCGGTCGCAGGTCTCGCGAATCGACTGGAGATAGCCGTCGGGCGGGACGATGACGCCGTTCGTGCCGACGACGGTCTCGAGGATGACGGCGGCGACGGTGTGCGGACCCTCGTACTGCAGGATCTCCTCCAGGTGGGGCCCGCCCGTGCAGACGGGGCACGGGTCGGGATGGCCGGCCGGGCAGCGGTACGTGTACGGGTCGAGCATCCGCACGACGCCCGGAATCCCAGGCTCGGCGTACCAGCGCCGCGGGTCACCCGTGAGCGTGATCGCGCCTGCGGTCGCGCCGTGGTAGGAGCGGTAGCGCGCGATCACCTTGGGCCGACCGGTGTACCAGCGCGCCACCTTGATCGCGTTCTCGTTCGCCTCGGCGCCGCCGTTCGTGAAGAACGACATCTTCAGGTCCCCCGGCGTCACCTCGGCGAGCAGCCGGCCGAGCTGCGAGCGCGGCTCCGTCGCCATCGGCGGGCCGATCGTGCACAGCTTCTCCGCCTGCTCCTTGATCGCGGCGATCAGCTTCGGGTGCTGATGCCCGATCGAGACGTTGACGAGCTGTGACGCGAAGTCGAGGTAGCGCTTCCCGTCGTAGTCCCAGAAATAGCGGCCTTCCGCGCCTGCGACGGGCAGCGGGTTGATCGCGTCCTGCACCGACCACGAATGGAGCACGTACTCCTTCGCATCGGCCTGAATCTGCTCGCCGAGCTGCGGGTTCGTCTCGATCGTGGCCATGCCGTTACCTCCTCGTCGTCCCTGGGAAGCCTACTCATGGAGGCCGGCAAGCTCGAAACGAAGGAGGCAGCGATGGCCGACACAGTGCGACAGGTCGACTACTACTACGTGACGGTCTCGGACGCGCCAGGCGAGGCGCAGGGAATCCTCTCGGCGCTCAGGGACAGCGGCGTAAGCATGCTTGCGTTCCTGGGCTTTCCTCTCGGCGGCGGCCGGTCCCAGCTCGACCTCGTGCCCGAGGACCCGGCGTCGTTGCGAGCCGCAGCCGAGAGTGCAGGCGTCACGCTGAGCGATGCCAAGCGGGCGTTCCTGATCCAGGGCGACGACCGAGTCGGAGCGGTCGCAGACGTCACGTCGAAGCTCGCGGACGCGGGTATCAACGCGACGGCGGCGGCAGCCGTCGCGGCCGCATCAGGGCAGTACGGGATGATCCTCTGGGTGGCTCAGACGGACTTCGACGGGGCGGCCGCCGCACTCGGCGTCCAGTAGGACTTGTCGGCGCTACGCTCCTTTCATCTACGCAGGAGGAGCTCCGCATGACCGAACTCGCGTCCCCGCCAACCGAGCAGCGACCAAAGGTCGCCCGCATCAGCCACTGGATCGGCGGGCGAGCCGTGCCCGGCGAGTCCGGCCGCACCGGGCCGGTCTACAACCCGGCCACCGGCGTGCAGACCGGCGAGGTCGACTTCGCGAGCGTCGAGGAGGTCGACGCGGCCGTCCAGGCCGCGCGAACTGCCTTCCCCGGCTGGCGCGCGACCTCGCTCGCGAAGCGAGCCGAGCTGATGTTCCAGATCCGCGAGCTCGTGCACGAGCGGCGCGACGAGGTCGCGCGGATCCTGACGAACGAGCACGGGAAGGTGCTCTCCGACGCGCGCGGCGAGGTCACGCGCGGCCTCGAGGTGATCGAGTTCGCCTGCGGCATCCCGCACCTCCTCAAGGGCGGCATGTCGGAGCAGGCCTCCACCGGGATCGACGTGTACTCGATCCGGCAGCCGCTCGGCGTCGTCGCCGGCATCACGCCGTTCAACTTCCCGGCCATGGTGCCCATGTGGATGTGGGCGCCGGCGATCGCCTGCGGCAACACATTCGTGCTGAAGCCCTCCGAGAAGGATCCGTCCGCGTCGATCTGGATGGCGGAGCTCCTGAAGGAGGCCGGCGTGCCGGACGGCGTCTTCAACGTCGTCCACGGCGACAAGGTCGCGGTCGACGCGATCCTCGAGCATCCGGACATCGCGGGGATCAGCTTCGTCGGCTCGACGCCCATCGCGCGCTACATCTACGAGACCGGGACGAGCCGGGGCAAGCGCGTGCAGGCGCTCGGCGGCGCGAAGAACCACATGATCGTGCTGCCCGACGCCGACATCGACATGGCCGCGGACGCGGCGGTCAGCGCGGCGTACGGCTCGGCCGGCGAGCGCTGCATGGCGATCTCGCAGGTCGTCGCCGTCGGCGACGCGGCCGACCCGCTCGTGGCAGCGATCAAGGAGCGACTGCCGAAGATCAAGGTCGGCAACGGCCTCGAGCCCGACGTCGAGATGGGCCCGCTCGTGACCCGGGAGCACCGCGACAAGGTCGCCGGGTACATCGACGGCGCGCGCGAGCAGGGCGCGACGGTCGTCGCCGACGGGCGCGAGACCGCTCCCGAAGGAGACGGCTTCTTCCTCGGCGTCTCGCTGCTGGACGACGTCACGCCCGAGATGGACGCCTACCGGGACGAGATCTTCGGGCCGGTGCTCGGCGTCACGCGGGTCGGGAGCTACCAGGAGGCCGTTCGCCTCGTGAACGAGAACCCGTACGGGAACGGCACCGCGATCTTCACGCGGGACGGCGGCGTCGCCAGGCAGTTCCAGTTCGAGGTCGAGGCGGGCATGGTCGGCATCAACGTGCCGATCCCGGTGCCGGTCGCGTACTACTCGTTCGGCGGCTGGAAGGCATCGCTCTTCGGCGACACGCACATCTACGGCCCGGAGGGGATCAACTTC
The DNA here is from genome assembly GCA_963791905.1 of uncultured Gaiellaceae bacterium. Taxonomy (GTDB): domain Bacteria; phylum Actinomycetota; class Thermoleophilia; order Gaiellales; family Gaiellaceae; genus Gaiellasilicea. The sequence continues at coordinate 709,739 of CAWBTX010000006.1, read as the reverse complement.
TACACCCGCGGCAAGGTCGTCACCTCCCGCTGGCCCGATCCGGCGACGAGCAAGGTCGATCTAGGGTTCCCGCAGACGCGCTAGGAGGGTTTGGCGGAATGTCGCTCGTCGCAGGGGTGCGATGCTCGTTCCGAGGCAAGGACGCAGGGAGCGCCCGTATTGGTAAATACGGGCGCGACTGAGGACGCCGCATCGGGGCGAGCAGCGCGGCCCGCGGCTCAGCCGATATTTCGCCGCCCTCCTAGAAGCCCGACAATCACGGTATGGCAGCGCTCCTGGAGCGGGAGGACCTTCTCACGCGGCTCGCCGCCCTGCAGGCCGAGGGCGGGCGGCTCGTCTTCGTCGGCGGTGAGGCCGGCGTCGGCAAGACGGCGCTCGTCCGGGCGTTCGCGGCCGGTGCGGGCTCGCAGCGCCCTGCACGGCTCCTGCGAGAACCTGACGACGCCGACGCCGTTCGGGCCCTTCCTCGACCTCGGCATCGACCTCGACACGGACCCGCGCCTCGTCGCCAGAGCCGTGCTGCGAGAGCTCGAGCGCACCCCGCTCCTCGTGCTCGAGGACCTGCATTGGGCCGACCAGGCGACGCTCGACGCGCTCCGCGTGCTCGGTCGGCGCATCGACTCCACTAGGTCTCTCGTCCTCGCGACCTACCGCGACGACGAGGTTGGCAGCGGGCATCCCCTCCGCGTCGTCCTCGGCGAGCTCGCGTCTGCGCGCGCCGTCACGCGAGTCGCGGTGCCGCGGCTCACGCTCGACGCCGTCCGCGAGCTCGCGGATCCCTACGGCGCCGATGCGGACGCGATCCACCGCCTGACGCACGGCAACGCGTTCTACGTCACCGAGGTGCTGGCGGCCGGCTCGCAGGCCTTGCCGCCGTCGGTCCGGGACGCAGTGCTCGCCCGGACGGCGCTCCTTCCCGTGCCTTCTCGGCGGCTGCTCGACGCCGTGTCCGTCGCTCCCGGCCGAATCGAGCTCTTCTTGCTGGAGGCGATCGCGCCGGCCGAGCTCGACGCGCTCGGCTCGTGCCTCGAGTCGGGTGTGCTGCACGAGGCGGGCGACGGCGTCGCCTTCAGGCACGAGCTCGGCCGGCTCGCCGTCGAGAGCGCCGTTTCGCCCAATCGACGCAGGGCGCTGCACGCCGAGATCGTCCGCGCGCTCGTGCCGACCGGCGACTTCTCCCGACTCGCGCACCACGCCGAGGAGGCGGGCGACTCGGCGGCGGTGCTGGAGTTCGCGCCGGAGGCGGCTCGCCGCGCAACAGAGGCCAGTGCGCACCGGGAAGCCGCCGCCCAATACGCCCGGGCGCTTCGACACGCCGATGGGCTGCCGGCCGCCGCACGCGCGGACCTCCTCTCTCGGTACGGGCACGAGGCGGAGGTTACGGGCCTCTTCGAGGAGTCCATCGCCGCACGGCTGCAGGCAATCGAGCTCTACCGGGGACTCGGTGACCGCCTGGCCGAGGGAAGCATGCTGTCGCGGCTCACGATCCCGTACGTCCGGGGCGGCCGGAACGCCGAGGCCGAGGATGCGAGCAGGCGCGCGATCGAGCTTCTCGAGTCCCTCCCGCCCGGAGCCGCGCTTGCGGGCGCGTACGCCGACCAGGCGTACGCCCGCATGCTCTCGCGCGACAACGAGGAGGGCGTCGTCTGGGGCGAGAAGGCCGTCGCAGCCGCGGAGGCGCTCGGAGACCGTGACATCGTCGCGTATGGCCTGAACATGGCGGGCGCGTCCCATCTGATGGCCGGCAGGATCGACCGCGGCATCGCCGTACTCCTTCGCAGCCTCGAGATCGCGCGCGAAAGCGGGCTCGAGCTGCGGATCAAGCTCGCGCTCTCCATGCTGGGCTCGGGGCTGGGCGAGATGTACGAGCTCGCGCGCGCGGAGCAGTACCTCCGCGAGGACATCGCCTTCGCCGACGCGCACGAGCTGACGGCGTCGTACTCGGCGGCCTGGCTGTCGCTCGTGGAGGTCTACACCGGGCGGTGGGACGACGCGGCCCACCGGACGCGCTATCTGCTCACGCAGAACCTCGACCCGATCAGCCGCATGACCGCACTGATCGCGCTCGGCCGGCTGCGCGCCCGCCGGAGCGACCCCGGCGCACAGGCAGTGCTCGACGAGGCGCTCGAGCACGCTCGACCCGGCGGCCACCTGCAGCGACTCGGACACATCCACGCTGCACGCGCCGAAACGGCGTGGCTCGCGGGCGACGCGGACCTCGCGCTCGAAGAGGCTCGTGCGGTGTACCCGCTCGCACTCGAGAAACGGCACCTGTGGTTCGCGGGCGAGCTTGCGTACTGGCAGTGGAAGGCAGGCGCGCTGGGCGGCGCTCCCGACTGGATCGCCGAGCCGATCCGCCTGCAGCTCGAGGGCGACGCCGAGGCGGCGGCAGCTGCGTGGCGCGCGCACGGCTGTCCGTACGAGGCGGCGCGGGCGCTCGCGGAGTCGACCGACGAGGCTTCCCTTCTGGAGGCGCTTGGCGAGTTCGATCGTCTCGGGGCCGTCCCTGCGGCGAAGGCGGTACGGCGGGATCTCCAGGCGCGCGGCGTCACGGTGCCGCGCGGGCCGCGCCAGACCACGCGTGCGAACCCTGCCGAGCTGACCGCACGGGAGCTCGACGTGCTCCGGCTGGTGGCCTCCGGCAAGCGCAACGCGGATGTCGCGGCCGAGCTCGTGCTGTCGCGGCGGACGGTCGACCACCACGTCTCGGCGATCCTGCGCAAGCTCGGCGTGCGCACGCGCGGCGAGGCGGCGGCTGCGGCGTCGGAGCTCGGCGTCCTCCAAGATCGGTAACGCGCGGCCGCAACATAGGCAGTCCCGCCGATGCCGGGACGAAGGGCTGCTCGTAGCGTGGATGCGACCCGACGAAAGGAGCTCGCATGGACACGTACGTCATCCTCCGCCGCGACGGATGGCGCTCGGCTGAAGAGCTGGGCGAGGCCGCAGCGAGGTCGACAGCCGTGGGCGAGACGATGCCCGACGACGCGCGCTGGATCCGGAGCTACGTGCTCGAGGAGAGCAACGGCGTCGGCACCGTCTGCATCTACCAGGCGACGAGCCCGGAAGCCGTCCGCGAGCACGCCTCGAAGGCGGGCCTGCCGGTCGACGAGATCATTCGCGTCGCCGACACCGTGATCGTCCGGCCGGATCCCGTTCCGGCCACGGCGTGAGGAAGGGGGACACCATGAAGGGCAAGCGTTTTCTTCTACTCGGCGTCCTGGCGCTCGGGCTCCTGCCGCTGGCGGGCCGGGCGCTCGCGGACACGAACGCCGACCTCGACGCGGCCCGCGAGGCCACCGAGCGCTTCGTGACCCGCGTCGGCGCAGCCGAGCACGCCGGCTTCGGCATCTTCCGCGACGCAGCCGGGATCGCCTGCATCGCCCAGCCCGGCCTCGGCGGCATGGGCGTCCACTACGTCAACGGCGCCCGCGTCGGCGACACGGTGCTCGATCCCGCCGCTCCGGAGGCGCTCGTCTACGAGCCCGGCAGCTTCGGTCGCATGCGGCTCGCGGCTCTCGAGTACATCGTCTTCAAGGAGGCGTGGGACGCGACGCACACGGGGCCGCCGACGCTGTTCGGCGTCCCGTTCGACCTGACGCCGGCGCCGAACCGCTTCGGCATCCCGGCGTTCTATGCCCTGCACGCGTGGATCTGGAAGGACAATCCCGCCGGCATGTTCATGCCGTGGAACCCGCGGGTCACCTGCGGAAACGCCTGACGGGGGACTGCGAGGGACGTGTCCCGGGGTCTGTCCCCACGACACGTCCCTTGCAGACGTCAGCGCCAGGCCAGCTCGGTGGCGCGGAGCGGCAGCGTCACCGAGCGAAGGCCGCCGCCCGTGCGGTCGTACTCCTCGAGGCTGGCGACATCGACGACGTGGCGGCGAACGGCGTCGACCGTCGCTGTAACGGCGACCGCGGCGCCGATGACGAGGTCGAGCTTGCCTACGAGGCGGCCTCCACGGTCGCCTTCGCGTGCAGTTGCTCGCCGAACTTCGCGCGCGGGATGAACTGGCCGACGCCCGGCTTCGCGACCACCTCGCCGCCGTCCACGATCACCTGGCCGCGCAGCAGCACCGTCTCGACGTCGCCGTTCACCACGGTCCCCTCGTAGAGGTTGTAGTCCGTCTTCGACTGCTGGTTCGCGGCCGAGATGGTGTGGCGCTTCCCCGGGTCGAAGACGACGAGGTCGGCGTCGGAGCCGACCGCGATCGTGCCCTTGCGCGGGTAGAGGCCGAAGAGCTTGGCCGGGTTCGTGCAGAGCAGCTCGACCATCCGGTTGAGATCGATCCGGCCCTCGCGGACGCCGAAGTGGTGGATCATGTGCAGCCGGTTCTCGAGCCCCGGCCCGCCGTTCGGGATCTTCGAGAAGTCGTCTCGCCCGAGCGTCTTCTGGCCGTCCCAGAGGAAGGCACAGTGGTCGGTCGAGATGACGCTGAGCTCGTCGGTCCGCACCGCGTTCCAGAGCACGTCCTGATGGTGCTTCGCGCGCGGCGGCGGCGTGTAGACGAACTTGGCGCCCTCGAACTCCGGCCGCTCGAGGAAGGTCTCGTCGACGAAGAAGTACTGCGTGCAGGTCTCGCCCCAGACGTTCCAGCCCTTCGCGCGGGCGACACGAATCGGGTCGACGGCGTCGGTGCAGGAGACGTGGACGACGTAGAGCGCGCAGCCGGCCACGCGGGCGAGCTGGATCGCCCGGTTCGTCGCCTCGCCCTCGGTCTCCGGCGGACGCGTCCGGGCATGCCAGATCGGATCCGTCTTCCCCTCGGCGAGCGCCTTCTTGACGAGCACGTCGATGGCGTCGCCGTTCTCGGCGTGCACCATCACGAGCGCACCGGTCTCGGCCGCGACCTCCATCGTCTTGAAGAGGGTCTCGTCGTCGACCATCAGGGCGCCCTTGTAGGCCATGAAGAGCTTGTAGGACGTGATCCCCTGGTCCGGCAGCGACGCGAGCTCCTCGAGCGAGCCGCCGTCCTTCAGGTCGGTGACCGCGATGTGGTAGCCCATGTCGATCACCTGCTTGCCGTCCGCCTTCGACCTCCAGTCGGCGAGGGCGTCGCCGAAGCTCGTCCCCTGCGCCTGGATGCAGAAGTCGACGTGGCAGGTCGTGCCGCCCCGGGCGGCCGCCCGCTGGCCCGACTCGACGTCGTCGATCGTGACGGTGCCGCCGAAGGGCATGTCGAGATGCGTGTGGGGATCGACCGCGCCCGGCAGGAGGTACTTGCCGGACGCGTCGACCACCGTGTCCGCCGCGACGTCGAGGGACTCGCCGATCAGGGAGATCCGCTCGTCCTCGACGAGCACGTCGGCGACGTAGTCGTCGGCGGCGGTGATGACTCGGCCACCTTTGATCAGAACGGACATTGCGGATCTCCCTCCTTCTCGATACGGCTAGTTGCCGCCCTCTGTTACTTCGACCTCTTCCGGTTCCCAGTCGTCGCCGTTGACATCGACGTCGTCATCCTCGAGCGCCTGGACGGCGGCCTCGGCGTGCTCGGTCGTGTACGCGTCGTCCGACGCCGGGTTCTTGATGATCTCGTAGTCCTGTGCGATCTGCGCGGTCAGATCGAAGTCCTCCGGGCTCATGACTCCGATCCCATTCGGCGCGGGCCAGATCAGCGCGTTGATCTCGTTCAGCTGCCAGCGCTGATGCCCCTCGCCGAGGGTCGGGCCGCTGTCGAGCACGTGCTGGAGGCACTCCTCCTGGTTGTCGCGGCAGAAGACCCAGCCGCGGAAGCTCGCCTTCAGGAAGCGCTGGGCGATGTCCTGGTTGGCCTCGTCGGCGAGCCATTCCTCCTGGACGAAGATGCCGTCCTCGAGCGCTCCGGTGCCGACGTCGGACATCTTGATCACGTTCAGATCCTCGAGCTGGTAGAGCTCGTCCGTCTCCGGGTTCTTCTGCTCCAGCACCTGCGCGAGCTCGTTGTACGTCATCGCTGCGGCGGCCTCGACCTCGCCGTTCAGGAGCAGGTTCATGTCGAACGGCTGCGCGACGATCTCGACGTCCTGCTGCGGATCGATGCCGTTCTTCGTCAGCGCGGCGAAGAGCTTGTGCTCGTTGCCGCCGAGCCAGACGCCGATCTTCTTGCCCTCCATGTCGTCGATCGAGTCGATCCCGCTCTCCTTGAACGCGACCTCGGTCATGCCGGAGCGGGTGAAGACCTGCGCGATGTTGACGATGTTCTCGCCCTGGTCGCGCGTCGCGAGCAGGTTGTCCAGCCAGTCGATGCCGAACTCGGCCTGGCCGCCGAGCACGACCTGCTCGGGGACGATGTCCGGGCCGCCGGGCCTGAGCTCGACTTCGAGGCACTCGTCCGCGTAGTAGCCCTCCTCCTGGGCGGCGTAGTAGCCGGCGAACTGCGCCTGGGTCACCCACTTGAGCTGGAGCGTCACCGAGTCGGTGCTGTCGCAGTCGCCGCCGCCGCTCGTGTCGCCGGCGGTCGTCTCGTCGCCGGAGGCCTCGTCGTCGTCTCCACCGCAGCCCACCACTGCGAACGCCAGTGCCACCGTCAGTGCCGCCAGCCAGAACCATCGTGCCTTCATCTAATCCCTCCGTTGTCAGTTGGCCTGCGCCACACGCGCAGACGGATGCCAGCGCAGCGCCCACCGCTCGGCGAGCGCGACGGCTGCGTAGAACGCGATTCCCAGGACGCTCGCGACCATGATCGCCGCCCACGCCACGTCGAACGCGAAGATCCCTGCCGAGCGGCGGATCTGGATGCCGAGGGCCTCCTGCGACCCGCCGAAGTAATCGCCCACGATGGCGCCGATCATCGCGAGTACGGTCGCGACTTTCAACGCCGCGAAGAGATACGGCAGCGCGTTCGGGATCCGCACGCGCCGGAAGATCTCGGTCTCGCCGGCCGCGTACGAGCGCATCAGCTCGATCGACGAGGGGCGCACCGACGTCAGCCCCCGCAGCGTGTTGATGAGCACCGGGAAGTAGCAGAGCACGGCCGCGATCACCATCTTCGAGAGCGGGTTCAGGAGCCCGAACCAGTTGTTCGTGATCGGGGCGAAGGCGATGATCGGGATCGCGTTCGCGGCGATCATGTACGGCATCAGCGCCAGCCCGAAGCGGCGCCAGCGCGCGAGGACGAGGGCCGACAACACCGCCGCGCTGCAGCCGATCAGGAAGCCGCCGAGCGCCTCCTTGAACGTGAACCAGCCGGCGCTCCAGAGCGTGTCCCAGTTGTCCCAGAGCGTCTGCAGGATCTCCGAGAGCGGCGGGAGGAGGAAGCGCTCGACGTCGAACCCGCGCGTCCCGCCCTCCCAGAGCGCGATTCCGAGCGCGAAGACGACCACGGCGGGGAGAAACTCTCTGAGACGGCGCGTCACAGGCCCTCCTCCGCTGCGATCAGCTGCTCCTCGAAGCCCTCGTCGCCCTCGATCAGGCCGCCGCCGAGCCGCAGCTGGCGGCGGACGTCCCGGATCAGCTCCGCGTAGCGCGGCTCCTCGCGCGTGGCGAGCGTGCGCGGCTGCGGCAGGTCGATCTCGATCTCGCCGGCGATCCGGCCGGGCCGCGGCGACATGACCACGACCCGGGTCGAGAGGAAGACGGCCTCGGCGATCGAGTGCGTGACGAAGACGATCGTGGAGCCGGTGTCGTCCCAGATGCGCAACAGCTCGGCGTTCAGCCGCTCGCGGGTCATCTCGTCGAGGGCGCCGAACGGCTCGTCCATGAGCAGGAGCGGCGGCGAGAACGACAGCGCCCGCGCGATCGACACGCGTTGCTGCATGCCGCCCGAGAGCTGCCAGGGATGGTGGCCGCCGAAGCCGGACAGCTCGACGAGGTCGAGCATCTCGCTCACGCGCGCCGCCCGCTTGCCTCGATCCCAGCCGGCCATCTCGAGCGGAAGCGCGATGTTCTTCGCGACCGTGCGCCAGTCGTAGAGGACCGCGTCCTGGAAGACGATGCCGTAGTCGCGGTCGCGCCGCGCCTGCTCGGCCGACTTCCCGTTCACGACCACCGTGCCGCTCGTCGGCTGGATCAGGTCGCCGATGACGCGCAGGAGGGTCGACTTGCCGCAGCCGGAGGGGCCGATCAGCGAGACGAAGTCGCGCGGCCGGACCTCGAGCGAGACGTTCTCGAGCGCGACCACGCCGCCGCTGCCCTTCGAGACTTGGCCGAACTGCTTCGTGATGCTGTCGAGCGAGACGACCAGGTGTTGGTTCATGCCACGTGCTCCGGCGCGCGGTGGACGACGACCCGCTCGATCGCGACGACGACGAGGAAGAAGGTGATCCCGAGCACTGCGGCCACGAGGTTCGTGGCCCACAGGCTCGCGGGCGACGTCGCGTAGTACTGGTTGAAGTTGAGGATCGCCCCGCCGAGACCCTGCTGGATCGAGGCCGGGAGCTCGCCGATGATCGCGCCGACGATCGCCGCGGTGGCGCTGATCTTCAGCGCGGCGAACAGGTACGGCAGCGAGGCCGGCACGCGGAGCTTCCAGAGGACGCGCCAGCCGCTCGCGGCGTAGGAGCGCATCAGCTCGAGCGCACGGGGATCGACGGCGTGCAGGCCGCGGATCGTGTTGATCGTGACCGGGAAGAACGTGAGGTAGGCGGCGATGATCGAGACCGAGAACCAGTCGGGGAGGCCGCGTCCGCCGAGCCAGATCACCACCATGGGCGCGATCGCGAGAATGGGGATCGTCTGCGAGGCGACGATGTACGGCATGACCCCGCGCAGCAGCAAGTGGGAGTGCGCGAGTGCGACGCCGATCGCGAAGCCGAAGACGGCGCCGAGCACGAAGCCGACGGCGGCCTCCTTGGCGGTGAAGAGCGCGGCGTCCCAGAGCACCTCGATCAGGAGGGGCCCATTGCGGCGGGAGGGCTCGAACAGCTGGCCGATGATGTCGTGCACGTGCGGCAGCGTGCGGTCGTTCACCTCGAAGACGCCGATCTTGAGCCCCGTCGTCTCGCCGGCCCACTTGAAGCCCTCCCAGAGCGCCCACAGCACCGCGAGCACGCCGAGGGTCGTGACCACCCGTTCGGCGGCGGAGCGCCACGCCTCGGGCGCGCCGAGACCCCGGCGCTCGGCGGCGGTGGCTGACATGTCTGATCCATACCACAGCGATAAAGTCGCGGCATGGAGCTCGATGCCACGAAGCTCGACCCCGGCCGCACCGTCGCCGAGCTACGCGAGCTGCGCGAGCTGACCGGAGACGAGAACGGCGCCCAGCGCGTCGCGTGGACGCCGACCTGGGTGCAGGCGAAGGAATGGCTCGCCTCCAAGCTCGAGGGCCTTCCGCTCGAGTACGAGGTCGATCAGGCCGGCAACCAGTGGTGGACCCTGCCGGGCGACTCCCCGCAGGCCGTGCTGCTCGGCGGTCACATCGATTCCGTGCCGAACGGCGGCTGGCTCGACGGCTGCCTGAACGTCGTCGCGGCCGTCGAGGTGCTGCGGCGCATCGCCGGAGAGGGGCAGCCGCCGGTCGGCGTGCGCCTCGTCAACTGGGCAGACGAGGAAGGCGCGCGCTTCGGCCGCTCGCTCTTCGGCTCGTCGGCCGCCGGCGGCTCGATGACCGACCAGGACGAGCTGCGCGGGCTCACCGACCGCGACGGGATCGCGCTTCCGGACGCCCTTCGCGAGCACGGCGTCGACCTCGACTCGGCACTCGAGGCGCGCGACCAGCTGAACGACGCTGTGGCGTACCTGGAGCTGCACATCGAGCAGGGCCCGGTGCTCGAGTCGCTTGGCCTGCCGCTCGGCGCCGTCCTCGGCACCTTCGGCGTCGAGCGCCACCGGATCACGTGGCGAGGGCAGGCGGCGCACGCCGGCTCGACGCCGATGGACCAGCGTCGCGACGCGCTCGCGGGCGCCGCCAAGCTCGCGCTCGAGCTGCGCGTGATCGCGGCGCGGGTCGGCGACGGCGCAGTGCTGACCTCCGGCGGGGTCGTGTGCAGGCCCGGCATCGTCACCTCGGTCGTCGAGACCGCCGAGCAGCTGCTCGACATGCGCCACCTCGACGCCGCAAAGCTCGCGTCGATGTGGGAGCAGGTGCGCGAGGGGTGCGAGCGGTTCGCACAGGAGGAGCGGCTCGAGGTCGAATTCGAGCGGATCTGGGAGATCGAGCCGATCCTCTTCGACGAGACGCTGATCGGCTTCGCCGACGAGGCGATCCAGGAGGTTGCCGGACGGTCGCACCGGCTGCCGAGCGGGCCGCTGCACGACGCGGCTGAGGTCTCACGCGCCGGCGTGCCGACGGTGATGCTCTTCGTCCAGAGCCTGCGCGGTCTCTCGCACACGAAGCTCGAGGACACGGAGCCGGAGCATCTCGAGCTCGCCGTGCAGGCGCTCGACCGGCTGGCGACGAAGACGATCGCCTGGGCGACCAAGTAACAGACTGTTACTTGGCATGACCACGCCGCCGACACCGCCCGAGGCGATCGTGTTCGACTGCGACGGCCTCTTGCTCGAGACTGAGGACTGCTGGACGCTCGCCGAGAGCGAGCTGTTCGCCCGCTACGGCAGGACCTTCGGGGACGAGGAGAAGCGAACGCTGATCGGCACGTCGCTGCTCGACGGCTCGCTCATCCTCGAGCGCCTGCTCGACCAGCCCGGTCGCGCGGAGCCGCTCGGGTGGAGCTGCTCGAACTCGTCGAACGGCGGCTCCTCGAGGAGGCGGTCGCGTTCCCGGGCGCCGAGGAGCTCGTGCTCGACGTGAAAGCGCGCGTGCCGGTCGCCGTCGCCTCGAACACGCCGGAGCGGCTCGTGCGCGGCGCCCTCGACTGCGCCGGCCTCGCGGAGCACTTCGACGTCGTCGTCACCGCCGACCAGGTCGCCGAACCGAAGCCCTCCCCGGACGTCTACCTGCGAGCGTGTCGAGCTCCTCGCAGCGCGGCCCTCGTGCTCGATCGCGCTCGAGGACTCGCCCACCGGAGTCGCATCCGCCCGAGCGGCGGGAATGTTCGTGATCGGAATCCCATCCTTTCCGGGCGTACGGCTGGAAGCCGCCGACCTGGTCGGAAGCGCGCTCACGGATCCGCGAGTGCGCGGCGCGCTCGGGCTCGCGTAGACTTCGCACATGGCAGTCACGACGGTGATGGTCCGTGCGCGTCCGAGACGCTTCCACCCAGGAAGCGGCCGGCCAGCACTTTCTCCGCAGTAGCCAGCTCGCAGCCGCGCTCGTCGCCGAGGCGGACCTCGCCCCGGGCGAACTCGTCGTCGAGGTCGGCGGCGGCACCGGCATGCTCACGCAGGCGCTCGTCGAGGCCGGGGCCAAGGTTGCAGTCGTCGAGCGCGACCCCGCTCTCGTAGCTCATCTCCGCTCGCGGTTCGGGCCTCCCGACGCCGTCGAGGTGACGGAGGGCGACGCTGCCCGCTACGCCTGGCCCGCGAGCGCCTTCTCTGTCGTCTCGAACCTGCCGTTCGCGCGTTCGGGCGCGATTCTCGGCAACTTGCTGCGCGACCCCGGGACGCCGTTGCGTCGCGCCGACGTGATCGTCCAGTGGGAGCTCGCGGCCAAGCAGGCGGCCGTCTGGCCCGCGACCCTCCGGTCGACGTACTGGGGCGCCTGGTACGACCTCTCGATCACACGTCGGCTCGCGCCGCACGCGTTCTCCCCGCCGCCCAGCGTCACCGCGGCCGTCCTCCGGATCGAGCGGCGCAGCACGCCGCGCGTCGCGGCCGCGCGCCACGAGGCGTACTGGCGTTTCCTCACGACCGCCTTCGCGTCGGGAGAGCCCCTCCGCCGCGGCCTCGGCCGCTACCTCTCGGCGCTCGAGGTGAAGCGGCTCGCGCCGGTGCTCGGATTCGCACCAGGAGCCCGGCCGCGCGACCTCGACGCGGCGCAGTGGTCGCAGCTCTTCGAGTACGCGGAGAAATCTCCTCGCGGAAACGGACGGCCGCAACGCCCGCCGCGACGAGCGCGATCCCGGCCGGCCGACCGGGCGTGATCGGCTAGGGCCACGTTGCCTCCCGCCCGGATTCGCGCGAGAATGCCACTCTCCCTGCCGACGACCACCTCTCGGAAAGTGGGTTCCATGCTCAGCTTCGGCGTCACCGTCCTGCCGGACCCGCCCTATCAGCGTCTGCTCGAGCTGACGAAGCTCGCCGAGCAGCACGGCTTCGAGTACGGCTGGACCTACGACTCGCACGTGCTCTGGCAGGAGTCGATGCCGGTGATGGCGCTCCTCGCCGACAAGACAGCGAAGATCAAGCTCGGCCACATGGTCACGAACCCGGCGACGCGCGACCCGACCGTGCTCGCCAGTGCGTACGCGACGCTCCAGGACATCTCGAACGGCCGCATGATCATGGGAGTCGGGCGCGGCGACTCGGCCGTGCGCTACGTCGGGCGTCAGCCGATGAAGGTCGCCGACTTCGAGGCCGCTCTCCAGATGATCAAGCCGTTCATGAACGGCAAGGAGGTCCGCTGGAACGAGAAGGACCTCCAGCTCAAGTGGGTCCGCCCGGAGCTGCCGGAGATCGAGATGCACGTCGCGGGCTACGGCCCCAAAGCGCTTGCGGTCGCCGGACGGCAGGGCGACGGCGTCATCATCCAGCTCGCCGACCCGGACATCATCCAGTGGATCATGGAGACGGCCCGCAAGGCCGCCGAGGAGGCGGGCCGCGACCCGGCCGCGCTCAAGTGCATCGTCAGCGCGCCGAGCCACATCTCGGACGATCTCGCCGACGCGCGCGACCAGGTGCGCTGGTTCCCGGCCATGGTCTCGAACCACGTCCAGGATCTCATCGACCGCTACGGCACGGACGGCTCGGTCGTGCCGAAGGTGCTGACCGACTACGTCCAGGCGCGCAAGTTCTACGACTACAACGAGCACTCGCGCGTCGGGGCAAAGCACGGCGAGTTCGTCACGGACGAGATCTGCGACCGTTTCTGCGTGCTGGGGACTCCGGATCAGGCGACCGCGAAGCTGCGCGAGCTCGAGTCGATCGGCGTCGACCAGTTCAACATCTACCTCATGACTCAAGGTCAGGAGGAGACGCTCGAGACGTACGGCCGCGACATCATCCCGCGGTTCGCAGGAGTCGCCGCGTAGAGGCCAAGTGGGAGCAGCAGGCGCGCTGGGACGTCGCCGCACAGGGCTGGGAGGCCGAGCGCGAAACGGTCGCGGCGGTCCTGGCGCCGGTGACGGACGCGCTCGTCGCAGCGCTCGACCCGCAGCCGACGGACGCCGTCCTCGACGTGGCGGGCGGCACGGGTGACCTCGCGGAGGCGCTCTCCGGCCGCGTCACACGCATCCTCTCGACGGACTTCTCGCCGGCCATGGTCGACGCTGCCCGGCGCCGCGCGATTCCGGGAGCCGAGCACGAGGTGATGGACATGCAGGCGCTCGACCTGCCCGATGACAGCTTCGATGCCGTCGTGTGCCGGTTCGGCTACATGCTGGTGCCGGACCGCCTGCTGGCGTTCGCCGAGACCCGGCGCGTGCTCAGGCCCGGCGGGCGCCTCGCTTTCGCGACCTGGGCGCCCGCCAACCGCAATCCCTGGGCCACGGCATACGGGCCGGTGCTGATCGAGCGAGGCCTCCTCGAGCCGCCGCAGCCGGGCGAGCCGGGACAGTTCACGCTCGGCGAGCCCGACGTGATCGCCCAGCTCGTACGCGAAGCCGGCTTCGAGGACGTGCAAGTCGACGAGGTCGCCGTCGAGTACCGACGCGAGAGCTGGGAGGCGTACCGTGACCTCGTCACGAGCCTCGCCGCGTCGCTACGGGAGACCCTCTTTGCGCTCGACGAGCCGACCCGGGCCGAGCTCGATGCCGCCGCCCGCGACCGGATCGAGCGCTACCGCAGCGGTGACGGCTACACGCTCCCCGGGGCTGCGCTCGTCACCCGCGCGGTCTAGAGGATCGTCTTCCCGAGCGCGCTCGCCGCCAGCTCGACCGTGAGCAGCGCGGTCGCGTTCTCGCGATCGAGGATCGGGTTGACCTCCACGAGCTCGAACGAGCCTGCGAGGCCGGACTCGGCGACGAGCTCGAGCGCGAGGTGCGCCTCCCTGTAGGAGAGGCCACCCTGCACCGGCGTGCCCACTCCCGGCGCGACCTCGGGGTCGAGGGCATCCAGGTCGAGCGACACGTGCACGAAGCCCGGGCCGGCGATGTGCGAGAGCGACTCGCGGATCGCCCGCTCGATCCCGATCCGGTCGATGTCGCTCATCGTGTAGGCGCGGATGCCGAGCTCGCGAATGCGCGTGCGCTCGCCGTCGTCGAGCGACCGCAGGCCGACCATCGCGACGCGGTGGGGATCGACCGCCGGGAACGACCACCCGTCCGCGAAGAGCTCGCCGCCGAGACCCAGCACGGCGGCCAGCGGCATGCCGTGCACGTTCCCGCTCGGCGAGTCATCGGGCGTGTTGATGTCGCCGTGGGCGTCGATCCAGAGGACGCCGCCGGGGACCGACCGGCTCGCGAGCCCGCTCAGCGTCCCCATCGCCACCGAGTGGTCGCCGCCGAGCACGAGCGGGATCGAGCCCTCGTCGAGAGCCAGCGAGACGAGGTTCGCGACCCGCGCGCACGCCGCCCTGATCTGCGGCAGGTAGCGGGCGCGGGCGTCGTGCTCCTCGGTCGCCTCCAGCACTGCAGTCTCGACGTTGCCCCAGTCGAAGCAGCGATGGCCGATCGCGCGCAACCGCTCCTCGAGCCCTGCGTAGCGAATCGCCGACGGGCCCATGTCGACGCCACGCCGCCCGGAGCCGAGATCGAGCGCGGCGCCGATGATCGCAACCTGCTTCGGCTCGGTCACGAGCGGGAACCCTACGCCCCCGACCGGACCCGCTGCCGCAATCCGCCGGTCCGTGGCCGACGAAGTTCTCGTCGAGAGCGAAGGTTTTCGGCCTCGAGCGGCTCCTGCTTGGTGTCACCGAAGACTGGAGGCCCGATCATGAAGAGTGCCCTGGCACTGCTCACCGCCGCGGTCGCGTTGCTCGCCGTAGCGTCGACCGCGCCGGCCGCTCAGTCGGCGACCTGGAAGGGCGTCGTCGTGGCGAAGGACGTACGGGCGAGCACGGTCGCCTTCGCGAACGCGAACGGCACGGTCCATACCGCTCGCGCCGCCACGACCCGATCGCTCCGGATCGGCGACCGGCTCCGCATTCGCGGCGTCGCTCGCCGGGACGGCACGATCGAGGCGGCGAGGCTCGTTATCGCCGGCCGAGCGACGACCGTCCGGATCAAGGGGATCCTGACGAAGGTCGCGACGAACAGCATCGAGCTCGTGGTCGCCAAGTCCGGGTTCGTCACGCTCGCACTCCCGGCCGGCTTCACGCTGCCGGCGGGCATTCGAGTCTTCGACGAGGTGCGCCTGCTTGCCGTGGTGGCAACGGACGGCAGGCTCACCGTCCTTGCGATCCGAGATGACGACGACCGCCGGCGCGACGACGACGACAACGACCGAGACGAGGACGACGAGGTCGAGGTGCGCGGGACGATCTCCGCTCTCTCGACGACTTCGATCACGGTGACGGGGCGGAGAGGCCCGGTGACCTGCGCCCTGACGAGGCCGCTGAGCGGCTTCGCCGTCGGCAACGTCGTCGAGCTGAAGTGCGTCACCTCCGGTGCGGCCAGGACGCTCGTGCTGCAGAGGATCGAGCACGAGGACGACGAGGACGACGACGACCACAGCGGGCCAGGTCGTGGCGACGACGATGACGATGACGACAACAGCGGGCCCGGCGGAGGTGGCCACGGCGGCTAGGCGTCGATGAAGCCCCCAACCGACCAGGCGTTGCCGAGCCGCCCCTCACCTGCAGCAGCAGGTGCGCGCCTGGGTGAGCTCTACTCGGCGCATGCGCGGATGGTGTACGGGATCTGCCGCATGCTCCTCCACCACGCCGACGAGGCCGAGGACGCGACGCAGCAGGTCTTCCTCGCTGCGTACCGGAGCCTCCTCACCGGCACCGAGGTGCGCGACCCTGCTGCGTGGCTCGGCACGATCGCCCGCAACACGTGCCGGCGACGGGCAACCGCCCTGACACGTGAGCCGCTCCCGTTCGCGGGCGGCCCCGTCATCGCCTCGCCCGCGGCGGACGACGCAGCGATCGGCAGGGAAGAGACCAACGCCCTCTACGCGGAGCTCGCGACTCTCCCCGTGAGGCAACGTGAGGCAGTCGTCCTCCGGGACCTCTACGGCCTGCGCTACGCCGAGGTCGCCAAGGCGCTCGGGACCTCACGGCCTGCCGTCGAAGGGCTCCTGATCCGCGGCAGGCGCCAACTCCGGCGGCGGCTGCGTCCCGGAGTGGCCGCAGGCGTGCTCGCCGTGCCGCTTGCGATCCAGGAGTCGATCGCCTACGCGGTCCCGGGCTTCGCGAGCGCCGCGGCGCCCACGGGTGTAGCCGCCGCGGCCGCGGGCATCCCCCTCGCCGCGAAGCTCGCGACGGCAGGTACGGCCGCCGCCCTCGCGGGCTCGGCTGGTGTGGTCGCGGAGCAGCGACTTCACGACCCACCGAGTCGACCCGCGCCGCCTCCCGCGGCGGCAGTGTCGGAGCCGACCGAGTCGTCGGCGACGACCACAACCGGAGCGGCCGTGGCAGTCAGTCCGCAGCCGCTGCCGCGGCTTCTGCCGGTGCCACCAGGCGGCTTCCCGGTCGCCAAGCAGCGCGACAACGACGACAACTCGGGGCCCGGCGGCGGCCACGATGACGAGCCGCGCACGGTAGCCGTGGTGGACGATGCGGACGAGGATCGCGCGCCCGACGACAACAGCGGACCGGGCAGCGGAGCCGATGAAACCGAGCAGGAGGACAACTCAGGCCCCGGCAGCGGGAGCCACAGTGGCAACGCCGATCACAGCGGCAGCGAGCCCGAGGATGCGGGCGAGCATGGCGGAGGGGACAGCAGCGGCCCAGGCGGCGGCGAAGACAACGACGGGTAGTCCTACCCTCGCGAAAGGGCCGCTAGTATGCGCCCGGACCTTGCAGCGCCTGCGGTGCTCCGCCGGCCGGCACGGCTCCGAGGCGAGGTAGCTCAGTTGGTAGAGCACACGGCTGAAAACCGTGGTGTCGCCGGTTCAAGTCCGGCCCTCGCCACTGGGAGTGTCCGAGCATCTCCGAGTAGCTCGCGCTGCTGACTTCGTCACTTGCCCGGCGCACCGCATCCCTAGGTGATCGTGATGGCGCGCTTGCCCTGGGTGTGGCTTGTGGGGAGCGCCTGGAGGGCCTCGCCGACCTGCTCGAGCAGGTAGCTCCGCTGGATGGGGACGCGGAGCGTGCCGGCGGCCAGGAGTTCGCCGAGTCGCTGGAGATTCGCCGGCGACGACACGGCCATGACGTTGAACCGCCCCTCGCCCTCGCCGGCGGCTCCGAGCGGAGAGGCGAGCCGACCGCCCTCCTTGATGAGGGATGTATCGGGTGCTTGTGAGACGAGGTCGAAGAGGGCATCGACCCCATCGGGGTGCGCCTCCCGGACTGCGGCGGCGAGGTCGGCGTTGCGGTCCAGAGTCTCGCTGACTCCGAGGTCGCGGAGGTAGGACTCGTCCTCGGGCAGGGCGGGTGCGATCACGTTCGCGCCCGCTGAGGCGGCGAGCTGGACGAAGGCGCTGCCGACGCCGCCGGTGGCGCCGATGACGAGCACGTTCTCGCCCGCGGCCGGCGCGAGCGCGTCGAAAGCGGCGATCGCGTTGAGTGCGGCGACGGGTGCGGCGCCGGCGGTCCTGTCGTCGACGCCCCCGGGCTTGCCGGCGACGAAGTTGTCCTCCGGCAGCACGATCAGCTCGGCCCAGCTTCCGGCGTGCACGGTCGGATTGGCGTGCGAGACGAAGCCGAAGACTTCGTCGCCCACGCGGTAGCGGCTGACCTCGTCGCCGACCTGCTCCACGACCCCGGCGAAGTCGCGGCCGAGGACGACGGGGAACTCGTGCTCGAACATCTCGGCCAGGGCACCCATCCCGATGAAGACGTCGACGGGATTTACGGAGGAAGAGCGCACGCGCACGACGATCTCGTTGGCAGCGGGGCTTGGCTCCGGCAGGTCTCGCAGGGCGGGTTGGCTCTCGAGGCTGTCGAGGGTGAATGCCCTCATGGCTGGGCTCCTTCCTCGCGGATCAGACGTGCGGACGACGCACGACATTGTCGGTGATTCGCAGGCTCTAAGACCGCGATACGGACGCGACCCGGAGCGCGCGAAGCGCTACCGTCTTGATGTGAACCATGGGGGCATGGAGTCCCGGCGGGAACGCTCACCGTGAGCCCGGTCGAGGTTCGCGACCTGGGTGAGCCCGAGGCGATACTGACCGAGCCGCTGGGTGCGAGCGCCCAGGTGCGCCTGGCCGGAACGGTGGTGACCCGTCATGTCCTGCAGCCGGGCTGGAGCTGGGAGGCACATGCCCAGCCGCTGGTCGGCACTGCCTCGTGCGAGCTGTATCACCGCGGTGTGGTCCTCAGGGGACGGATGGGCATCCGGACCGACGAGGGCGAGGAGGTGGTCATCGGGCCCAACCAGGTGTTCGACCTGCCGCCTGGCCACGTCACCTGGGTGGAGGGCGACGAGGAGCTGGTGATGGTCGACTGGGCCGGAGGCGCCGGATTCGACACGCAGCCGGGCGAGGGCGCACGCGTGATGGCCACGATCCTCTTTACCGACGTCGTCGACTCCACGGTCCAGGCGCGACAGAAGGGTGACTCAGCCTGGAAGCACACCGTGGCCATGCACGAAGACATCGTCCGCACCGTGCTGGTCCGCTTCGGCGGCCGGGAGATCGAGACCGCGGGGGATTCGTTTCTCATCGCTTTCGACGGTGCCGAGCGCGCGATCCGCTGCGGATTGGAGCTCGTCGATGCCCTGGCGGCTATCCGTGTCTCCATCCGCGTCGGCATTCACAGCGGCGAGGTGGCAATGTCCGATGAACGTGTCCGGGGTGTGGCGGTCCACGCCGCCGCTCGCATCCTGGCGGAGGCCGGCTCGGGAGAGGTGCTCGTGTCCGGCACCACGCGCGACCTAGCCGAGGGCGCCGCAGGGCTGGCATTCGAGTCGCGCGGGCGATACCGCCTCAAGGGTCTGGAGCGGGAGCACGAGTTGTTCGCCACGGCATCATCCGTCGGCTAGAAGTCGCTGCCGGCATGCGCGGTCCGGCGCGGAACGTGGCTAGAGTCGCGCCCTGATGCGCACCGTGCTCAACATCATCTGGCTGATCCTCGCCGGCGTGTGGCTCGCGATCGGCTACGTGATCGCCGGCGTGATCATGTGCATCACCATCATCGGCATCCCCTTCGGCGTTCAGGCGTTCAAGCTCGCCGGTTACGCGCTGTGGCCGTTCGGGCGGACACTCGTCCCGAGCCAGAGCCGGCACAAGTCGTTGAGCGTCATCGGCAACGTGCTCTGGTTCATCCTCGCCGGGTGGTGGCTTGCCCTCGAGCACTTGATCGTCGGCATCCTCCTCTGCCTCACGATCATCGGCATCCCGCTCGGCGTCGCCTGTTTCAAGATGGCCGGGGCCGCGCTCGTGCCCTTCGGCAAGGAGATCGTTCGGCTCGGCGACCTCGGCCAACAGCCGCCGGGAGCGATCGTCGTAGGGCCGCCGGCAGCTCAGTAATCGGGATTGGTGAGCTTCTGCTCGAACCGGGCGCGTAGGCGCAGGCGAACACTTGCGAGAACGCAACCGTCCCGACCGAGGAGGGGTTCCGCATGAACACGCAAGCCTTCACGACGCACGTGAGAACGAGCGTCGGCGCGCTCGTCGTCGCCGCGTCGGCCGCACTGGCGGCCCTCGCCGCGATGCCGGCGTCTGCCGACACGCCGCCGGCCTCGAGGGGCTCGACGCTGCACGGGTTCCTCGCGGAGGACGGGGTCGTGCGGGCGATCGACCATCCCCTCGCGACCGCGATCCCGGCAGTGCCGGACGGGAACGCCGGCACGAGCACGTCCGGCATCAACGA
Source organism: uncultured Gaiellaceae bacterium (assembly GCA_963791905.1). Classification (GTDB taxonomy): domain Bacteria; phylum Actinomycetota; class Thermoleophilia; order Gaiellales; family Gaiellaceae; genus Gaiellasilicea. The sequence goes on along the minus strand of CAWBTX010000006.1, from coordinate 689,905 downwards.
CCACGGCGAGGTACTGGGCACGTACGAGGACCGCCGCGACCGAGTCGTCCGCCACTTCGTGCTCGACAAGCGCGGCCGCTACACCGAGATCGAGGACCCGCCCGACGGGCCAGACGGCGCCGCCTTCGACGAGCCGGTCGACATCAACAACCGCGGCGAGATCGTCGGTTTTTACAACGACCAGAACGGCTTCGAGACGTTCGGATTCCTGCGCACGCCGAAGGGCCGCTACGTGGACATCCGCGTCCCCGGCTCGAAATACACGGCGCCGTTCAAGGTCAACGACCGCGGCGAGGTCGTCGGACTGTACGCGGACGAGGCCGGCAGCATCCACGGCTTCCTCTGGGATGGTCGCGACTACGAGACGATCGACGTCGCCGACGCGACCCTCACGTGGCTGACAGGGATCAACAACCGTGGGCAGGTCGTGGGCTTCTATGTCGCCGACGGTGTCGCACACGGCTTCGTACGAGACCGACGCGGCCGTGTGAACCACGCTGCCCGACGCGCCCGGCGGCGACCCGGTGCGCGGAGGGACCCTGCCGACCTCGATCAACGACCGCGGTCAGATCGTCGGCGGCGTCAGTGACGACCGCGGCGGCTCGCGCGCCTTCCTCTACGAGCGGGGCCGCTACACGCTGATCGACGGCAGCCGCGACGCGACCTACACCCGCGCCCTCGACGTGAACGACAAGGGCGAGATCGTTGGCGACTACGGCACACCGCAAGGCGGCCTCCGGTGACACGCCGCGACTGCTGAGCGAGGCAACGCCGGGCGCGGCGGTCGCCGGCTGGAAGCGCTAGCGTCCCGCGCATGGCCCTCTGGCGTGGCCTGAAGCGGCTCGTCCGCGAGATCGTGCTGTCCCTCACCTCCAAGCGGGACTAGTTCGGCTGACGTCCGGTGCAGACCTCATCGTCTGCATCGAAAGCCAGTTCACCGCCCCAGGAGACGCAATGGCAGAGCGCGCCGCACGCCGCCCGCGACCAGGACTGCTCGAGCGCCGCTTCCGCTTCGGAGCGAACGGGACGACGCTCGCGCGCGACACGATGGCCGGCGTGACGACCTTCGTCGTCATGTCCTACATCATCTTCGTCAACCCTCAGATCCTCAGCTTCGCCGGCATCGAGGGCCTCCAGGAAGTCGGCCTCCCGTTCAACCAGGTGCTGGCCGTGACCTGCCTCGTCGCCGGCGTGATGACGATCCTGATGGGCCTCTACACGAACCGCGCGTACGCGATCGCGCCGGGACTCGGCCTGAACGCCGTCGTCGCGTTCGGCCTCGTGGCCGGCGAGGGGCTCTCGTTCCCGGCCGCCATGGGCCTGGTCGTCGTCGAGGGGATCGCGGTCACGATCCTCGTGCTCTCCGGGACGCGCGAGAAGATCATGAACGCGATCCCGCTCGACCTGAAGAAGGCGATCGCGATCGGCATCGGCCTCTTCATCGCGTTCATCGGCCTCGTCAACTCGGGCATCGTCGTGCGTGGCACCGGCACGATCGTCGACCTCGCCCCGCTCACGACCTGGCCCGCCTTCGTCACCTTCGTCGGCCTCCTGTTCACGATCGTGCTGAGGGCACGGGGCGTCCGAGGCGACCTGCTGATCGGGATCATCGCCGACAACGATCCTCGCGACCATCATCAACGAGGCCTCCGACAACGACGCCGGCTTCACCGCGGGAGCGACCTGGCCGGGTGATGTCTACGAGTCGCCCGACCTGGCGCTGCTCGGCAACTTCAACTTCGACGCGTTCACCGAGCTCGCATTCATCTCCGCGATCGTCTGGGCGTTCTCGCTCTTCCTGGCCGACTTCTTCGACACGATGGGAACGCTCGTGGGCGTCGGCAAGCAGGCCGGCTACCTCGACGAGGAGGGCAAGCTGCCCGAGATCCGCAAGCCGCTGCTCGTGGACTCGCTCGCGGCAGTAGCGGGCGGCGCAGCGTCCAGCTCGTCAGCGACCACCTACATCGAGTCGGCCTCGGGCGTCGGCGTCGGCGGCCGCACCGGCTGGGTCGCCGTCGTGGCAGGGGTGCTCTTCTTCCCGTTCATGTTCTTCGCGCCGATCATCGGCATGGTGCCCCCACAGGCAACAGCACCGGCGCTGATCATCGTCGGCTTCCTGATGATGTCCGCCCTGACCGAGGTGGAGGAGGACGAAGAGGGACGGCAACGCAAGCTCGCCGGGATCGACTTCACGGACCTCGGCATCGGCCTTGCTGCGGCGCTGACGATCATGATCATGCCGTTCACGTTCTCGATCACGGACGGCATCGGCATCGGCTTCATCGCCTACACCGTCGTCCGGCGCGGCCCAGGGACGCAGGCGAGACATCCACCCGTTCATGTGGATCGCGTCGGCCGCCTTCCTCCTCTACTTCCTCGTGCCGTTCCTGCAGGACACGTTCGACTGGATCTAGGCGCAGCCACCGGCCCGGGCGAATAAAGGACGTCCGGGCCGGTGCTACCGCGCCGCGAACGTCCTTGTGGCCCTCAGCCTTGCAGACCACAGAGCCGCCCGCAAGTCAGGGCAGCATGACGTTGATGCGGATGCTCTGGCCGGCGTGCGCCGAGAGCAGTTCGGCGGCGTTGCCGCCGCTGATCGCGACCGACATGTTCCGGTAGCTGTCCTCGTAGAGGATGATGTCGCCGATCCGCGCGTCCGCGAACGTCCGCGCGGCAACCGCGAACACGCGCTCGCCGCCCACCTCGAGCTCGACCTGCGTGCCCGGGACGATGCCGACACGGTCGAGTGTGCCCCCGCGTCAGGTTGAGTGCGATGTTGCCGAAACTGTCAACGTAGAGAATCGTCGCGGCCACGCGCGAATGGCCCACCTCTGGCTCCGGGAGATCCAGCCGCACGAGCGCGTCGATCCCGAGCGGTGGTCCCAGCTCCTCCAGCGCAACTCCGCGCGCGAGGTGCGCCGCTGCGGGTGCGAAGAGATCCCGTCCGTGAAACGTGCGCGAGATCGAGTCGAGCGCGTAGTCGGGGTTCCCGAGCTCGTGCGCCGCCGAGATTCCGGCGCGCTCGGCAGCGGGCACCAGCAGACCGTTGTCGGGACCAACGAACAGCCTGCCGGCCTCGTCCCGGAGCGCCAGGGCGCGACGCGCACCGCCGACACCCGGATCGACCACCGCGAGATGGACGCCCACGGGCATGTACGGGAGCGTGTTGGCCAGCACAAGCGCCCCCTGCAGCACCTGCTGCGGCGGGATGCCGTGCGTGAGGTCGATGATCTGCGCATCCGGCGCGATGCCCTTGATCACGCCGTGGCAGGTGCCGACGAAGTCGTCCTGGAGCCCGAAGTCGCTCAGGAACGTGACGAACACGGCGCGGAGGTTAACCCGCCGCCCGCGCGACCGCGGCGACGAGCCCGTCCAGGTCGTGTGTCTCCGCCTCGGCCACGATCTCGACGCCGGCCGCTCGGGCCGCGCTCGTCGTCTCGGGGCCGATCGAGACGGCCGGGATCGCCGCGCCGGTGCGCGCGAACGCCCGCGCCGCAGAGGCCGACCCGAGCACGACGAGGTCGCCGGCGGGCGGCTCCGCCGGCGCGAGCTCGCGGGTGCGGTAGAGAGGAACGAAGTCGGCGTCGAGCTCGTCGATCAGGAGGCGCCGCGCGCCTTCCGCGCCTGCGAAGAGGACTCGGCCGGCCGGCCGCGGCAACTCGGCCAGCAGCCCCTCCTGCGTCGAGACGGCGGGGACGAGGTCGGCGCCGCCGAACGCCGTCGCCGTTGCCCGACCGACTGCAGCGACGCGCCCGGGCGTGCCGCGCAATCGGCGCCGCAGCTCCCGGGCGCCGTTGACGCTCGTGACGACGACCCAGTCGTAGCCGTCCACGTCGATGGGGTCGTCTCCCAGCGGCTCGATCTCGACGAGAGGGCAGACGACGACCTCGTGGCCGAGCTCCTCGAGGCGGCCGACCAGCTCGGCCGCCTGTTCGCGCGGCCGCGTCACGACGACCTTCACGGCAGCTGGGCGAGCAGCTCGCGCGCGATCGTTTCCGGATCCGAGCCGGTGCGGCGCTCGATCCACGCGCCATCCTCGTCGGCGACGAGCGCCGTGAGCGTCGTGCCGTCGTGGTGGGCCGCCACCGGGGCGAGGCAGCCACCGCCGATCACCGCGACGCAACGGCGTTCGGCCTCGACGCGCCGCCGTGTCTCGGCGTCGTCGGCGGCCGCCACGAGCTCTTCCTCGCCCCCGCGCACCTGGAGAGCCAGCGCGCCCTGGCCGGCCTCGGGAAGCAGCTGCGCGGGCTCGAAGCGGAGGCCGATCTCGGACTCGAGCCCGAGCCGATCGAGCCCGCATGCCGCCAGCACGACGGCATCGAGACCGCGCTCGCCGCGCTTGCGCAGGCGGGTGTCGATGTTGCCGCGAAGCGGCTCGATCGACAGCGACGGCTCGAGCGCGAGCAGCTGGGCGCGGCGTCGGATCGAGGCCGTGCCGATCCTCATCCCGGGTCGAAGCGCCTCGGCGCCGCAGAGCGCGTCGCGCGGATCCTCGCGGAGGGTGTAGGCCCCCACGGCGAGCCCGGCCGTGTCCGTCGACGTCATGTCCTTCGCCGAGTGCACGGCGACGTCGATGCGGCCGGCGAGTAGCGCCTCCTCGAGCTCCTTCACGAAGACGCCGCGCTCGCCGATCTGTCCGAACGGCTTGGTGCGGTCGCGGTCGCCCGCCGTCGTGATGGGCACGAGCGCGATCTCGATCCCGGGCCTGCGAAGCCGATCCGCGGCGCGCTCGGCCTGGGTGAGCGCGAGCCTACTGCCGCGCGTGCCGACGCGGATGAGCACAGGTGCGGCGCCCGCCGGAGGGTCGCGACTCGCCGCAGACCCGTGCGCGGCCGTCGAGCGCGGTCCGCGGCCGGATGCGAACGAAGGCGGTCGGTGCCTGCAGAGGCAACGGCCGGCCGGCCGCGAAGCGGGTCGTCACGGGCGCCGCTCCTCCTCAAGGCCGAACAGGTGCCTCACGACGTCAGCATAAACCACGCCATCGGCTGCCGCGGCGGCCTCCTTCAGGCGAACAGTGGGCAGGTGCAGAAGCTTCGCGAGGATCTGCGACGTGACCGACTCGACGTGCCGGCGCTCTCGTTCCGAGAGCCGGGACCCGGCTCGCGCGAGCTCGCCGTCGCGGATCTCCTCGACGAGCGCCCGCAGCGAGGCGATCGTCGGCACGACCTCGAGCGACGCGTGCCACGCCCGGAAGCGCTCGGCCTCGGCCGCGACGAGCTTCTCGGCGCGCGCCGCCTCGCTGCGGCGGCCGGAGATCGTCTCGGCGACGACGGCCTCGAGGTCGTCGACGTCGTAGAGGAAGCAGCCCTCGAGCTCGTTGATCTCCGGATCGAGGTCGCGCGGCACGGCCAGGTCGACGAGCAGCAGCGGACGCCCCCGCCGCGCCGGCAGCGCCGCTGCGACGTCCGCCTTGGACACGATCTTGGTCGGCGCGCTGGTGGAGGCGACGACCACGTCCGCGGCGGCAAGCTCCGCGTCGATGCCCGCGAGATCGGTCGCGCGGGCGTGGAGCCTCGCCGCAAGCTCCTGGGCGTGCTCGAGCGTCCGGTTCGCGACGACGTCGATCCTGGCGCCGCGCGAGACCAGGTTGCGCGCCGTGAGCTCGCTCGTCTTCCCCGCGCCGATCAGCAGCACGCGCTTCCCGTCGAGCTCCTCGAACACCTGCTGCGCGAGCGCGGCGCCTGCGGCGGGGACCGAGGCAGGGCTCTCGGCGATCGCGGTCTCGATCCGCACCCGGCGCCCGACGTGGAGTGCCTGCCGGCAGAGGCGGTCGAGGAACGGCCCGGGCGCGCCGGCTTCGTACGCTGCGCGGACCTGGCCGAGGATCTCCCCCTCGCCGGGGACGAGCGAGTCGAGCCCGGCCGCGACGCGGAAGAGGTGCAGAGCGGCCGCCTCGTCGCGAAGCCGATAGAGGACCCCCGCGAGCTCGGCGGCGCGGTCTCCGGCCAGGCCGGTCAGGGTCGCCACGGCCGCGTCCTCCGCATCCTCCTCGCGTGCGAGGTAGAGCTCGGTCCGGTTGCACGTCGAGAGGACAACGCTCTCGGGCCCGAGCTCGGCGGCGAGCGCCGCCGCGGCGGCGGAGTCGAGGGCGACCCGCTCCCGCAGCTCGATCGGAGCCGCGTGGTGCGAGACGCCGACAAGCGTCAGTCTCATGAGGCGAAGTGGGTGATCGGGAGGACGATGGTCACGAGCGCGAAGCCGGCCAGGTTCAAGAGCGCCGCGCGGCGACCGCGCCGGCCCTCGTGGCGCAGCAGCAACAGCGTCGCATACACGCCGAGGATCGCGAACGTGACCGCCATCGCGGCGTCGAAGTCGCCTCGCTCGAACGTCGCCGCGCCGACGGCGATGCCGAGCGTCAGCAGTGCGAGCGAGACGAGCACGGTGCGAGCGGCCAGCCGGTCGAGCGCGTCGAGCGGCGGGACGCGGACGCGCAGGACTCGGCGCTCGTGCCGCTTCAGGCGCCGCTCCTGCCAAAGGTAGAGGGCGGCCATGCCGGCGGCGAGCGTGAGGCCGGCGAAGCCGGCCAGCATCAGCCCGGCATGGACGGCCAGGACGAGGCCCGACCCATCGGAGTCGGTGAACGCCGTTCCGCCGCCGGCCCAGGCCAGCGCCAGCAGCACCGCGGCGACCGGCATCACCGCCAGGCCGAGCAGGCGGTAGCGCGGCGTGCAGCCCCAGATCAGGTAGGCGCCGACGACGAGCCAGACGAAGAGGTTGAGCGCGCCCGCCCAGGTGCCCCAGGGGAACCCGTCCGCGGACACGGCCTGGCCGATCAGGAGCGCGGTCTGTGCGGTCCAGCCGAGGCGGACGCCCCACGTCGCGAGCCGGCCGCCGAGACCTGGTCCCCGCAGCTCACCCGCATACGCGACCGCCGCCTCGCCGTAGGCGAGCAGCGCCGGCACCACGAGGAGGTCAGCCATGCCCGCCCCTGCGGCTCCGCGCCAGCTCGGCGAGCTCGGCCGTCTCCCGCTCGAGCCGCGCCAGCTTCGCCGCGATGATCGCGACGTACACGAGGACGGTCACGAAGACGACTGCGTAGGCCGCCGCGAGGTACTTCTCACCGCTACTCATGGCTGCGTCAGCGCCTCGCGCAGCTCGCGCAGGTTCGAGTCGAGTCGCTTGCCGAGCAGCTCGAGCCGGTACAGCGAGTAGGCGAGCGCAGTCACGGCGACCCAGCAAACGCAGAACGTGAAGAACATCGTCCCGCTCATCTGCGGCCCGTCGCGGGTGAACACGGTCGGGTGGATCACGTTCTCCGCGAGGCGAATCGCCAGGAAGCTGACCGGCACGAGCACGATCCCGAAGAGCGCGTAGACGGCCGAGATGTTGGCGCGGCGCGGACCCTCCTCGACCGAGAAGCGCAGCATGAAGTAGGCCGAGTAGAAGAGGAAGAGCACCAGGAAGAGCACGAGCTGGTTCTCGCTCCAGAGCCACCAGTGGCCCCATGAGGCCTTGGCCCAGATGGAGCCGGTGGCGAGCGTGAGCGCCCCGAAGATCGTGCCTTGGTGAATGGCGACGTAGCTCTCGAGGTCGTACCGCTCGTCCTTGCGCCAGAGCAGGAGGAGGGCCTTGTAGGCGCCCCAGCCGAAGCACGCGTACGCGGTCAGCGCGATCGGCACGTGGAAGTAGAAGATCTTCTGCGAGAGGCCCTGGTCGGCGTCCTCGGGTGCGACGAAGAACACGAGGACCAGCGAGAGCCCGATCAGCGCCGCGGCGAGGACCGCGAGCAGTGGTTCCGGGCTCCTGAGGGCCGCGCTATTCCGAGACGACGTACTCAAAAGACGCCCAGCACAGTATCGCGAAGACCGCGTCGTACAGCCCCAGGAAGGCGAGGAAGCGCCCCGGTTCATCGGAGATGCTCGCACCCACGCCGCCGACGACGAGCGGGATCGCAAGCGGCAGGAAGAGCAGCGGCAGGATCAGCTCGCGCGTCCTGCTGGCGGCCGCCATGGCGGCCAGGAGCGTGCCGATCGCGCAGATGCCGACGTTCGCGAGGACGACGCCCACGACGGTGGCGAGGTCGAGGGGCGAGAAGAAGACGGCGAACGCCGGCAGCGCCACGACCTCGATCGCAGCGAGGAAGACGAACAGCGCGGCCGCCTTGCCGAGCCAGATCGCGCTCCGGTCGCAGGGGGCGAGGGTGAGGCCCTCGAGCGCTCCGCTCTCCCGCTCGGGCGCCCAGGCGCGGGCCAGGCCGAGCAGCGCGGTGAACACGAGCGCGACCCAGAGGAGACCGCGCGCCGCCACCTCGTCGGCGTCCTCCGGCAGCGCGAAGCGGAAGACGACGAGGATCGAGACGACGAAGAGCAGCATCGCCGGCAGCGTGTCGCGGGCGCGCAGCTCGAGGCGGAGATCCTTCCGCGCCAGCGTCGCCACGTCCGCGAAGTAGGTCATGCGAGCGCGAGGATCTGCGTCTCGAATGGCTCGACGCGCGCGGGATCGTGCGTCGACAGCACGACGGTCGTGCCGTCCCTCAGGTCGCCGAGCTGGCCGTCGAGCAGGTCGGCGCCGTCGGAGTCGAGCGCCGTGAAGGGCTCGTCGAGCACCAGGAGCTCCGGCTCGTGGAGGAGCGCGCGGCAGAGCGCGAGCCGCTGCAGCATTCCGCGGGAGAAGGAGCCCGCACGCTCGTGGCGCGCGTCCCAGAGGCCGTACCGCTCGAGGAGCATGCCGACCCGCTCGCGGCGCTCGCGGACGCGGTAGAGGCGGCCATAGAGGTCGAGGTTCTCGAGCGCCGTCAGATCGCGGTACACGAGCGCCTCGTGGCCGAGGTAGCCGAGCCGGCTGCGGTCGAGGTCGACCTCGAGGCGACCGCGGGTCGGGGCCGCGAGCCCCGCGATGAGCCGCAGCAACGTGGTCTTGCCGGAGCCGTTGGGCCCCGTCACGACCAGGAACGCGCCGCGCGCGACGTCGAGGTCGACCGGACGGAGCGCCCGCTTGCGCCCGTACCGCCTCTCGACCGCGCGCGCGGTGATCACGGCGTGAAGCCTCCGGGTGCCGGTAGCGCGACGCACAGCCCCACGCGGCCCCAGGGGACCCCCGGGATCCCTGAGAACACGCTATCGAGGATCCCGTGGCGCGTGGGCAACGACATCGTCACAAGAGTGTGACGATTGCGGGCGGCCGCAACCGCGGCACCGACTCCAGCACGCTCAGGAGACGAGGGCGTCGGCCAGCACGAAGCCGAAGAACACGATGCTGATGACGCCGTTCACGGTGAAGAAGGCGGCGTCGAGGCGGCGGAGGTCACCCGGCCGGACGAGCGAGTGCTCGTACGCCAGCAGCGCCGCGACGGCGACCACGCCCGCCCAGTAGAGAACGCCGACGTCGAGGCCGAGCCCGGTCGCGATCAGCAGCGCAACCGTCCCGAGGTGGTGCACTCTGGCGCCGACGAAGACCCCGCGCTCGCCGAAGCGGGTCGCCCACGAGTGCAGGCCCTGGGCGCGGTCGTGCTCGAGGTCGAAGAGCGAGTAGAAGAGGTCGAACCCGGCCACCCAGAGCCCGACGGCGGCGCCGAGCGTCCACGCCTGCCACGGGAGCTCGCCGGTCACCGCCGCCCACGCCCCGATCGGCGCGAGCCCGAGCGACGCGCCAAGCCACTCGTGGCAGAGCCACGTCGCCCGCTTGAGGTACGGGTAGACGACGAAGAAGACGACCGGCACCGGCCAGAGCCAGCGGACGAGCGGGTCGAGCTGGAACACGGCGACGAGGAACACGGCCAGGGCGGCGGCGCACAGCGCGCCCACCTGCACGACGCTGAGAGCCCCCGACGGGAGCTCACGCCCGGACGTGCGTGGGTTGCGGGCGTCGAGCTCCGCGTCGATCAGCCGGTTGAGACCCATCGCGAGCGTGCGGGCACCGACCATCGCAACGGTGATCCAGACGAGGTCGTGCGCCGACGGCACGCCGTCCCAGGCCAGGAACGCGCCCACGTAGGCGAACGGCAGCGCGAAGACCGTGTGCTCCAGCTTGACGAGCGACGCAAACCGCCGCGGCAGGCTGATCGCGGTCTCGCTCATGTCTGGCGGTGGGCCGTCTCTTCGCCCGCGAGCAGCTTCACCGCGTGCGCCAGCGCCGGCCGCAGCACCGCAAAGCCGTCGCGACACCCGCCCGGCGAGCCGGGCAGGTTGACGACGAGCGTGCGGCCGTGGATGCCCGCGATGCCGCGGGAAAGCAATGCGTGCGGGGTCTTCGCGATCGAGTCCGCACGGATGGCCTCGGCGATCCCTGGCGCCTCGCGGTCGATGACGGACCTCGTCGCCTCGGGCGTGACGTCTCTCGGCGCGACGCCCGTTCCGCCCGTGGTGAGCACGACGCGGGCCGACTCGGCGAGCTCAACGATCGCACGCGCGATCTCACCGGCGTCGTCCGCGACGATCGCGCGCTCGACCTCATAGCCGTCCGACTCGAGCAGCGTCGCGAGGAGGTCGCCGCTGGCGTCCTCCCGCGTGCCGGCGGCCACGCCGTCGGACACGGTGAGCACGGCTGCGTTCACGCCGGCGCCTTGGTCTTCTCGACGAGCCGCACCTCGCCGATCACCATCTCCTTGTCGATCGCCTTGGCCATGTCGTAGACCGTGAGCGCCGCCACGGACGCCGCCACGAGCGCCTCCATCTCGACTCCGGTCTGGGCGACCGTCTCGACGGACGCGGTGATCTCGACGGCGTCGGCTGCGACCTCGACGGAGACGTCGATCCCCGACAGCGGCAGCGGGTGGCACAACGGAATCAGGTCGCTCGTTCGCTTGGCGGCCATGATCCCCGCCAGCTGGGCGACCGCGAGCGCATCTCCCTTCGGCAGCGCGCGCAGTTGGGCGGCGGTCTCTGCGCCCATTCGCACCGTCGCGCTCGCGACTGCTCGCCGACGTGAAAGCGGCTTGCCGCCGACGTCGACCATCCGGACGGAGCCGGCCTCGTCGACATGCGACAGCTCGCTCACGCCCGCATCGTACTGACGCGATCGAGATCCTCGAGCTGCTCCGCAGACCACCGCTCGAGGTCGTGCTCGCGCACATAGCGGGCGAGCTCGACCGCCCAGGTCGCCCGCTGGTCGGCAGGGAGCTCGAGCGCCGACTCGAGCGCGTCGGCCTGCGCCTCGACATCGAAGGGGTCGACTCCGAGCACCCACGGCTTGAGCTCCTCGAATGCGCCCGCGTTTTCCGACAAGACAACAACGCCATCCTGGGCGTTCACGAGCGGTCCTTCCTTGGAAACGAGATTCAGGCCGTCCCGCACGGCGTTGACGAGCAGCACGTCGTATTGCTTGTACGCCGCGACCGCCTCCTCGAAGTCGTCGGCGATCCGAAGCGTGAGCGCACCCGGGTAGGGCGCCTCGACCGCAACGGCCTCGCGCTCGATCGCCGTCCGGTAGTCCGCGTACTCGGGGATCGCCTGTCGCGACGGGTCGAGCAGGGCCAGCATCCCGACGCGCCCGACCAGGTCCGGGCGGCGATCGAGCAGCAGCCGGAAGGCCTGGAAGCCGCGCACGACGTTCTTGGACGGATCGGTCCTGTCGACGCGAAGGATGAGCCGCTCGGGGCGACGGGCGGCCAGCTCGCGCTCCCGCTCGCGCACGCCCGGGCTCCCGGCGATGCCGTCGAACTCGTCGGGATCGATCGAGAGCGGATGCGCGGTCACGAGCGGACGCGACGCGTCGAGCCCGAGCGCGTCGCACGAGGCGAGGAAGGCACGACGCCAGCGCTCGGTGTGGAACCCGACGACGTCGTTGGCGAGCAGCCCTTCGTGGACGGCGCGCACGATCGGCGCTGGGAGCAGCTCCCACTCCTCCGGTGAGGGCCAGGGGATGTGGACGAAGTGCGCGAGAACGGCGTCCGGGCGCCGCGCCCGAACGAGCGCAGGTGCCGCATAGAGGTGATAGTCCTGGAAGAAGACGGCCGCGTTGGGCTCCCGGTCGAGTTCCTCGACAACGGCGGCGGCGAAGGCCGCGTTCACAGGGATGTAGCCCCGTTCCCACGCCGCCGGAAGCTCGTCGCGCCGGCTCGGCAGCATCCCGTCGAGACCGTGCTGCGCGAACCAGAGCCCCGGGTTCGACACGACGTTGTAGTAGAGGTCGTACGCCTCACCGTCGTGAGCGACGAGCCGGAGGCGGTACGGCGACCCCTCCTGGCCGTGCTGCTCGACCGTCCCCGCCGCCGCGACCCGCCGGTCCTCTTCGGAGAGCGCGCTCGCGATCCACGTCACGTCCTGCTGGGCCACGATCGGCCGCAGCGCGGTCACGAGGCCGCCGGCGCCGCGCTTCTCGACCAGCTCGCCGGCCTCGTTGCGCGAGAACCCGACAGGCCCCCGGTTGGAGGCGAGGATCAGCCGGCGCCGGGACGTCATCCGCGTAGTCTCGCCGCTGTCGCGGCACCGACGTCAGAGGAGCTTGACGAAGCGCAACCGCGAGCCGCGGCCGTGCGGCTGAGCGCCGATCTCCAGCTCGTCGGCGATCGACCGGATGATCGCGATGCCGAGACCGCCTTCAGCGAGATCGCGGCCATCGCCGTCCGGCGCGCCTGCGAAGGGCTCGAACCCGGCGCCGTCATCGGAGACCTCGACGACGAGCCTGTCCTCGCACAGCTCGAAGCTGATCACGACATGGCCGCCGCCCTCCCCGTACGCATGGCGGACCGAGTTCGAGCACGCCTCGGTCAAAGCCAGCTTCAGGTCCGCCAGCGTGTCATCCGGCAGAGGCCGGACGCGGGAGAGCCCGGTCAGCGCGAGGCGCGAGAGAGTGATGTACTCCGGCTTGGCCGGAATCAGCAGCCGTACCGTGCGGGTGTCCTCCGCGGTATGGGCCATCGCGACAGATCGCTCGCTCACACTCTCCTGGCTCCTCGTCCCGGCTCCTGCGCTGAGGGCCGCTCGTGAGCGCTATTCCCTCCGGGCCGACGGGGCAAACGGTCAGGGTTTGGCCGGGCGCTCCTCGAGCCGGACGCGAACGGTCTCGCGCTTGCCGGCCCCCCCGCGGATCACCGTCAGGTCGACGAGCTGGCCCGGACGGAGCCGATCGCTCACGATGCGGACGACGTCGTCGGCGCTCTCGACCGTCTCGCCGTCCAGCGCGACGATGAGATCGCCGCCGAGCCGGACGGTGGAGCCGTTGAAGTCCTCCTCGCGGGTGGATCCCTTCAGCCCGGCCTTCTGGGCCGGATGGCCCGGCACGACCTGCTGGATCAGCGCCCCGCGCTGCGCCCCGAGGTCGTACTCGCGTGCGAGCGCCGGCGTGACGTCCTGCGTCGTGATGCCGATGTACGCGTAGGCCACGCGCCCCGACGAGATCAGCTGCTCCATCGAGCGGCGGGCCGAGTTGATCGGGATCGCGAACCCGACGCCCTCTGCGTTGCCCGTGCTCGACCGGATCTGCGCGTTGATGCCGATGACCCGGCCACGGGAGTCGAGCAGCGGCCCGCCCGAATTGCCGTGGTTGATCGGGGCGTCGACCTGGATGGCGTCGGCGACGCGGTAGTCGGACGTCAGTGAGGGGATCGAGCGCGAGACGGCCGAGACGACGCCGACGGAGAGCGAGTTGGCGTTCCCGAACGGGCTGCCGATCGCCGCCACGGGCTCGCCGACGACGACGTCGTCGGAGTCGCCGAGCGAGAGCGGCTCGAGGGCGTGCTCGCGAGGCTCGAGCTTGATCACGCCGGTGTCGTTGAAGAGGTCCCAGCCGACGATCGACGCCGGCAGCCGGTCGCCGTCGGCGAAGACGACGTAGACGCTCGAGGCCCCGCGGACGGTCCCGTTCGAGTCGCCGGCGGTCGTGATCACATGCGAATTCGTCAGCACGTGCCCCTGGTCGGAGACGACGAAGCCCGATCCCTGCGCGCGCTCGCCCTGCCCGAAGACGGAGTCGATCGTGACGACGCCGGGGGAGGTGCGGGCGTAGATGGCCGCGGGATCGAACCGGTTGCCGATGAGCGGCGCGGCCGTGGCCTCGGTGCCCGTGCCCGTCGACGTCGCAGTCGACACGACGACCGTCCGCTCGGGCGCGACGTCGTCGTCGATCCAGCCGACCGCTGTACCGAGGAGGAGCACCAGGCTCGCGCCGAGCACGCCGGCGACGAGGGAGATGACTGCGACTGCTCCGGGGCGCATCGACGCACTGTAGCGGCGGCCGCCGGGCGTCAGGCGGCCGCCGTTTTCACGTGAAAACGGGGGCCGGTGCAGGCACGGAAGCCGCTGGCAACGAGACGGTCGCCACGGTCCGGCCGGGACGGGACTCGAGCGTCACCTCGCCGTCCATCACCGCCGCCAGCTCGCTCGCGATCGCGAGCCCGAGACCGCTGCCGGACGCCAGCTCGGCGTCCGCGCGGTAGAACCGTTCGAAGACGTGCTCGATGTGGTCCGGCGGGATGCCGGGACCGTCGTCGGCGATTGCGAGCCGCGCCGGCCCGTTCTCCGACCACGCCCGGATCCGCACGGAGCTTCCGACCGGCGTGTGCACGAGCGCGTTGTCCACGAGCGCCCGTCCCACCTGGAGCACCCGCAGCTCGTCGCCGATCGCGATCGGCTCGCCGTCGACGTCGACCTCCAGGCGATGCCCGCGACGCTCGGCCAGAGGGCGGAACTCGGCCTCGAGCACATGCGCGACGCCTGCGAGGTCGACATGCTCGGACTCGACCCGGATCCGGCCCGCATCGAGCCGCGAGAGGTCGAGCAGGTCGGTGGCGAGCTTCGTGAGCCGCTCCACCTGCTCGCGCATCGTCCCGACGAACTCCTGTCGCGTGGCATCGTCCAGCTCCTCGTCGTCGAGCAGCTCGAGGAAGCCGCCGAGCGAGAACAGCGGCGTGCGCAGCTCGTGCGAGGCGTTGGCGATGAACTCGCTCCGGGCGCGATCGAGCTTCTCGAGCCGCGATCGCATGCGCTCGAACGCCGTCGCCAGCTGGCCCAGCTCGTCGTTGCCGTGGTCGACGACCGCCTGGTCGAAGCGGCCGCCGGCGATCCGGTCGGCCGCGCGTTCGAGCCGCCGGATCCGCCGGGCATGCATGGAGGCTGCTGCGAAACCAACAACCAGGACGACGGCGAGCGCAAGCAAGCCCGCCTGGATCAGCCGACGTTTGACGAGGTCGATGCTCGCCAGTGGGTCGGCCAGGGAGTCGGTCAGCAGCACGACCACGTCGTCGGACGGGATGGCCACCTCGGCGAAGCGCTGGTCGCCACGCACGGTCGTAGCGCGCTGCACCTCCCCCGTCTGAGCGGCGCGGCGTGCGGTCGCATTGCGCTCGACGTCGAGCGACGTCTCCCGCCGAGAGTCACCCCGGACGAGGAGCAGCAGCGGTGGCCCGTGCACGACCTGGTAGATCACGACCCGCGCGCCAACGCCGCCCGAGGCATCCTCGGCCAGCTCCTGGGCAAGCAGGAGCTCGTCGACATTGGCAGAAACGAGGCGAGCGTCCTGCTCGACCTGATCGAGCTTGGTATCGATGAGCGTGTCTTCGAGCGTCGGCACCACGACCGCATACGCGACGGCCAGCGCACCCGCTGCGACGAGCAGGAGCGCGAGCGCCAGCCGGACGCGGATGCCGCTGATCAGCCGCATCAGCGCTCCCGGAACCGGTAGCCGACGCCGCGGACGGTGAGAATCAGCTTGGGCTCGCGCGGGTCCTGCTCGATCTTCTCGCGCAGGTGCCGCACGTGAACGTCGATCGTCCGCGGCTCGCGGTAGTCGGCGCCGCCGCGCAGCCGCTCGAGCAGCTGGCGGCGCGAGAACACGCGGCCGGGCGAGGCCGCGAGTACGCTCAGGAGCTCGAACTCGACGAACGTGAGCTGCACCTCGTCGCCGCGGACGTGCACCGTGCGCCTCGGCAAATCGATGCGCACCTCGCCCTCGTCGATCACCTCGTCGGGCTCCCGCTCACCCGCTCTCGAGGCCGCTGCGCGCCGCAGGAGAGCGCGCACGCGGCTCCGGAACTCGCGGATGGAGAAGGGCTTCGTGATGTAGTCGTCGGCGCCGAGCTCGAGCCCGAGGACCTTGTCGAGCTCGTCGTCGCGGGCGGTCAGCATGATGATCGGCACGGAGCTCTGGGCGCGGAGGCGCTTGCAGACCTCGAGCCCGTCGATCTTCGGGAGCATGAGGTCGAGCACGACGAGATCGACGTGGTTGTCGGCGAATCGCCGCAGGGCCTCGTCGCCGTCACGGGCCGAGACGACGCGGAACCCGTCCCGCTCGAGCGGATACGTGAGCAGCTTCTGAATCGAGTCCTCGTCGTCGACGAGAAGGATGGTCGAGGAATCCGGCACGACGATGAAGGTAGCTGCACGCAGGCCGCGAAGCAGCCCCTCCTTTGGGATTTCGCGCGCGATAAGAACTGCCCTCCCCTACTATGGACAGGCTCATGGCTCCGCCCAGGTCGTCCGTGCCTGCCGGAACAGGGTCCGGACGCCGTTCGCGCCCCCGGCGTGCCACCAATCAGCAGCCGATCAACGCACGCATGGTGCGCGGCACGTGGCTGCTCGTGGCGCTACCACTGCTGCTCGCGGCGTTCACCGTCGGCCGGCCGCAACCGCTGCCGCGGCCGGCGCTGCCGCCGACGTTCGACGGCGAAGCAGCCGCCGGGCTCGCCCACGACCTCGCAGAGAGCTATCCGGACCGCGTGCCGGGGTCGCCGGGAGGGCTCGGCGGGGCGCAGTGGTTCCGCGACCAGCTGCGGCTCTACGGCTTCACGACGCGAACCGACACCTTCGCAGCGACGATCGCCGACCGGGGCGAGGTGCAGCTGCACAACGTCGTCGCCGTCGCCCAGGGCGACTCACCGCGCGCGATCGTCGTGATGGCGCACCGGGACAACGATGGAACCGGACCCGGCGCGGTCGACAACGCGTCGGGAACGGCAGCGCTCGTGGAGCTCGCACGCGCCTACGCGCCGCTCTCGGGGCCGGGTGGACTGCGGGCGCGGCCGGCACACAGGCTCGTCTTCGTCTCGACGGACGGCGGCGCGTACGGCGCTCTGGGCGCCGCGCGGTTCGCCGAGAGCTCGCCGTTTGCCGCCGACGCGGTCGCGATCGTCAGCCTGGACGCGATCGGAGGCCGTGCCGCGCCGCGGCTCCTGCTTGCGGCGGACCGGCCACGCTCCCCTGCGTCCGAGCTCGTTCGCACCGCGGCGACGCGCGTACTCGAGGAGACCGGCCAGGAGCCGACACACGCGAGCTGGCTACAGCAGCTGCTCGACCTCGGCTTCCCGTTCGCGCTCGGCGAGCAGGGCGTCTTCGTCGCCGAGGGGACGCCGGCGGTCACGATCACCACGGCCGACGAGCGACCGCAGCCGCTCTTCCGGGACACGAGGGTCGACGCCGAGCGGCTCGGCCGTCTGGGACGTGCCGCGCAAGGCCTCGTCGGCTCGCTCGACGGGGGCCTCGAGCTCGACGAGACGACAACGAGCTACGTCTACCTCGGCCGCCGCATCGTCCAGGGCTGGGCCATCCAGCTCGTCCTGATCGCGGCGCTGCTGCCCTTTATCTTCGGGGCGGTCGACCTCTTTGCACGTTGCCGCCGCCGCCGGATCCGGCTCGGCGGCGCGATTCGAAGCCTCCGCGCGAGACTGCTCTTCTGGGCCTACGCAGCGGTGCTCGTACTCGGCGCAACCCGGCTCGGGCTGTTCCCGGAGTCGGAGCCCGGTCGCCCCGTGCCGCTGACGGTCGAAGATGCCGCGACGCCGTCGAGCCTCGGCGTCGCCGTCGTGCTCGCACTGCTGCTCGCAGGCTGGCTGGTGGGCCGCGAGCGGCTGATCCCGAAACGGCCGGCAACGGTGGACGAGAAGCTGGCCGGCTACTCGGTGGCGCTGCTCGCGCTCGGTCTGCTCGCGCTGCTCGTCGTCGCGACGAACACCTACGCGCTGATCTTCCTGCTCCCGTCGCTGTACGCATGGCTCTGGCTTCCCCAGGCACACAGCGCCCCCGCCGTCGCGCGCGTGGCCCTGTTCGCGGCCGGTTTCGCGGGCCCGCTCTTCCTCGTCGTCTCGTTCGCGCGCCGGTTCGACCTCGGCGTCGATGCACCGTGGTATCTCCTGTCGCTCCTCGGCACCGGGTACGTCCCGGTGCTGGCGGCTCTGCTCGCTTTCGCGTGGGCCGCGACGGCTGCGCAGCTCGCGGCTCTCGCAGTCGGGCGATATGCCGCGTATCCTGATGCCGGGTCGCTTCCCCGACGCCGGCCTCTGCGGCTCGCTCGGGCGGCGTTGGCAAGGAGGCGGCTCGTGGCGGTCGAAGACGAGGCGGTGGAGGGTTGATGCGCAGACTGGTGCGCCTGTTCGGAACATTGATGGTCGTCGCGGGCGTCGGCCTGCTCGCGTGGGCGATCACGATCTGGCAGTGGCAGGACCCCTTCACCGCGGCGATGCAGGAGCTCGACCAGCGCAAGCTCGAGCAGAAGTTCGAGCGCGAGGTCGACCTCGTCCAGCGCGAGCCCGCCCCACCGGCCGCGCAGTCGCCAACAGCCGTGGACGCGCAGACCGTGCGCGCAGAGGTCGGCCGCGAGGCGACGGCGTGGCGGAAGTCGTCGCAGGAGGGCGATGCGATCGCCCGCCTTCGGATCCCGAGCATCGGGGTGAACGAGATCGTGGTCAACGGCACGCAGACGGACACGCTCAAGCGCGGTCCGGGCCGCTATCTCGGCTCGTACATGCCCGGCGAGGGCGAGCTCGTGTACGTCGCGGGCCATCGCACCACGTACGGCGCGCCGTTCTCGCACATCGACCGCATCAAGAAGGGCGACACCGTCTTCGTCGAGCTCCCCTACGGGACGATCAAGTACGCCGTGACGGGCCATCGCATCGTTCCCGACACGAAGGTGTCGGAACTGAAGACGCGCGGCTTCGAGCAGCTGGCGCTGCAGGCCTGCCATCCGCGGTTCTTCGCGACCGAGCGCTACATCGTCTATGCCAAGCCGATGACGATCACGCCGCGCGGCTCGACGCACGCGTCGCCGTACGTGACCGAGACCTAGCTGTAGTTCCTAGCCGGCGAGCGCGAGATAGCGGACGCTCGTGTCCGCGGACAGCTCGCCGTCGCCGCGCGGAACGAGCACGAGAGCGTCGGCGCCGGCGGCGCGGACGATCATGTGCGACTCCTGGCCCGAGACCGGCTCGAGCACGACCGTGCCCTCCTCGACCCTTCCGCGGGCGCGGACGAGCTCGTCGCGGTGCTCGTTCCGCCGAAGCGCCGCGCCCAGGCGCCCGATGCGGTACAGCGGGCCGGGCTCGGCTCCCTGTAGCGCCCGCACCGACGGACGTACGAAGAGCTCGAACCCCACGAGCGCCGAGACCGGGTTGCCCGGCAGCCCGAACACGAGTGTCCGGCCGCGAACGCCGAAGGCGACGGGTTTGCCCGGCTTCACGGCGACGCGCCAGAACACCTCCTCGACCCCAAGACCCGCCGAGGTCGCGCGAACGAGGTCGTGCGGGCCGACCGAGACGCCGCCCGAGCTCACAAGCAGATCGGCGGCGAGGCCGCGCTCCAGTGCCTCCTTGTGCGCGTCGGGGTCGTCGGCCACCGGCATCAGCGTCTCGACCTCGGCGCCGGCTCCGGCGAGCGCCGCCGCGAGCATCGGCGCGTTCGACTCGTAGATCTCCCCGGGACCGAGCGGCTCGCCCGGGCGCCTGAGCTCGGTCCCCGTGCTGAGCACGACCGCCCGCGGCCGGCGGACGCACGCGAGCTCGGCAATGCCGGCGGCGGCGACCGCTCCGAGCTGGCCCGGTCCGAGCACGGCGCCGGGACCGAGGATCACGTCGCCCTGCCGCACATCGCCGCCGATCGGCCGGATGTGTGCGTCCGACGCAGCTGCGCCGACCTCGATCTCGTTGGCTGATTCGGCAACAAGCTCGATCGGCACGACGGCATCCGCCCCCTCGGGGACCACGCCGCCCGTTGCAATGCCGATCGCCTCTCCTTGCCCGAGAGAACGCTGTGACGGCCGGCCGGCCGCGGCCCTGTCGACGACGCGTAGCCGGCCCGGTGTGTCCTCCGAGCGCACGGCGTAGCCGTCCATCGCGGAACTGCGAAACGGCGGCAGGTCGACGGCGGCACGCACCTCCTCGGCCAGGACGCGGCCTGCCGCGGCCGCCAGCGGCACGCGCTCCGGCTCGAGCGGTCGCACGCGCTCGAGCACGAGCGCCAGCGCCTCGTCCACCGAGAGCAGCCCGGACATCCGCACTACGCTACAGCCGTGATCTCCGTCGTGATCCCGGTCCACAACGAGGAGCGGAGCGTCGCGCTGCTTCTCGACGAGCTCGGCTCCGCGCTCGACCAGCTCGACCGGCCGTGGGAGGCCGTGTTCGTCGACGACGGCTCGAGCGACGGCACCTTCGCGGCGCTGACGCGCCTTCACGCCTCGGCGACGAACGTCCGGATCGTCCGGCTGCGGCGCAACTTCGGCAAGGCGGCTGCGTTGCAGGCCGGCTTCGAGGAGGCGCAGGGCGACGTCGTCGTCACGATCGACGGAGACCTCCAGGACGACCCGGCCGAGATCCCCCGCCTCCTCGCCAAGCTCGACGAGGGCTTCGACCTCGTTTCCGGCTGGAAGACGAGGCGCCGCGACCCGCTCCGCCGCCGCATCCCGTCCCGCATCTTCAACGCGGTCACGGGCCGCATGTCCGGCCTGCGCCTGCACGACCTGAACTGCGGCCTCAAGGCCTACCGGGCCGAGGTGGTGCGCGGGCTGCGGCTCTACGGCGAGCTCCACCGCTTCGTGCCCGTGCTCGCGCACTACCGGGGCTTCCGCGTCGCCGAGCTGCCGGTGAACCACCGGCCGCGCGAGCACGGGCGCTCGCGGTACGGCGTCGAGCGCTACGTCCGCGGCTTCCTCGACCTGCTCACGGTCACCTTCATGGGCCGCTACCGGCACCGGCCGCTGCACCTCTTCGGCGGGCTCGGCCTGCTGCTCGGCTTCCTCGGCTCGATCATCCTCGTCTATCTCGCGGCGATCAAGATCGGCGGGGCGGCGATCGGGCACCGGCCGCTGCTGACGCTCGGCGTGCTGCTCGTCGTCGTCGGCGTGCAGTTGCTCTCGCTCGGCCTCCTGAGCGAGCTGATCACGAGCCACCACGAGGAGCGCGACGGCGTCGCCCGCACGTCCGAGCGGCACGTGGACGAGATCCTGCGCTAGCGCGTGAGGGTCGTCTACTTCGGAACGTACGAGCGCGACTACCCGCGCAACGCGCAGGTGATCTCGTGCCTGCGGCGGGAGGGCGTCGAGGTGATCGAGCGCCACGAGCCGATCTGGGAGGGGAGCCGGCACAACTGGCAGGCGGGCTGGCGGGTGGCGCCGCTGCTGCTCGCAGCCGAGGCGAAGCTCGCACTCCGGGAGCGGCCGCGCGACGTCGACGCGGCGATCGTCGGCTACCCCGGCCACGTCGACCTGGCGGCCGCGCGGATCGCGCTCGGCCGCGTACCGCTCGTCTTCAATCCGCTCGTGTCGCTCACGGAGACGCTCGTGGACGACCGTCGGCGGTTCGCCCCGGGGTCGCCCGCGGCACGGGCCCTGCGCACACTTGACCGTTTCGCGCTCCGGCGCGCCGATCTCGTCGTCGCCGACACACGGGCAAACGCCGGGTACCTCGCCGGCCTCGGCGGGATCTCGCGCGTCGAGGTGTGCTTCGTCGGCGCCGAGGAGCGGGTGTTCAGGCCGGTCTGGCGGCGACACGAGCGCTTCCACGCGCTCTTCGTCGGGAAGCTGATCCCGCTCCACGGCCTACAGACGATCCTCGAGGCAGCCCGACTCGCGCCCGAGATCCCGTTCCGCGTCGTCGGCAGCGGCCAGCTCGAGCCGCTGCTGGCGAGGGCACCCGCGAACGTCGAGCGCGTGCCCTGGCTGGAGTACGAGCGACTGCCGGAAGAGCTCGGCCGCGCGGGCTGCGCGCTCGGCATCTTCGGCACGGGCGACAAGGCACAGCGCGTGATCCCGAACAAGGCGTTCCAGGCGCTCGCCTGCGAGACCCCGCTCGTGACCGCCGACACGCCCGCCACACGCGAGTTGCTCGAGCACGAGCGGAGCGCGCTGCTGGTGCCGCCCGGAGACGCCCAGGCGCTGGCCGCCGCTGTCCGACGCCTAGCCGCCGACGCCGACCTGGCGGTGCGCATCGCGTCGACCGGCTATGCGGCCTATCGCACGCATGCGAGTGAGGAGGTGCTGGGCCGGCGGTGGCGCTATCTGCTCGAGGAGCTCGTCGAGCGGGCGTGAAGTGGCGGCTCGTCCTGTGGACGGCGATCGCGGCGTTCGCCGCGGGCTTCGGCGCGCTCTCGGCGCTGCGGCACCTCGCCTTCAACACCGGCCGCTTCGACCTCGGCAACATGGTGCAGGCCGTCTGGTCGACGGCCCACGGCGACGTTCTCGCCGTGACCGGGCTCCAGGGGCAGCAGTTCTCCCGCCTCGGCGCGCACTTCGACCCGATCCTGGCCGCCTTCGCGCCGCTCTGGTGGCTCTGGCCCGACCCGACGATGCTGCTCGTCGTCCAGGCGATCGCGATCGCGCTCGGGGCGGTCCCGGTCTTCCTGCTCGCGCGCAAGCACCTGCACTCCGAGCGCGCCGGCGTCGGCTTCGCGCTCGCGTACCTGCTCTACCCGCTCGACGCAGTGGCTCGCCCTGAACGAGTTCCATCCGGTCGCGCTCGCGACACCGCTCCTGCTCGCGGCGTTCTGGTTCCTCGACGAGGACCGGCTCGTGCCGTTCGCGGTCGTCGCGGCCGCGGCCTGCCTGACGAAGGAGCACATCGGCCTGATCGTCGCCATGCTCGGCGTCTGGTACGCGTTCGGCCGCGGCCGGAGGCGAGCCGGCCTCCTGATCGCGGCGGCGGGCACCGCCGTCGCGGCCGTCGCGATCGGGATCGTCGTGCCGCATTTCGCGCCCGCGGGCTCGTCGCCGTTCGAGGGTCGCTACCGGGCAGTCGGTGGCGGCCCGCTGGGCATTGCGGAGACGCTTCGCTGACCGATCCACTGCGCGTCCTCGGCGAGATGTTCGACGGGCACGGCGTGCCCTACCTGCTCGAGCTCGCTCCTGCCGCTCGCCGCGCTGCCGCTCCTGGCGCCGCTCGCCGCCGCGACGGCGTTGCCCGAGCTCCTCGCCAACCTGCTCTCGACGACCCGGACGCAGCAGTCGATCCACTTCCACTACACGGCGGCCGCGATTCCCGGCCTCGTCGTCGCCGCCGATCTTCGGCGCCGCCCGGCTGCGCACGCGCTGCGATCTCGTCACCGGCCTCGTGCTGGTCGCGCTCGCCTCGAACTACGTGCTCGGCGCGATCCCGCTGTGGCGCTCCTTCCCGGGCGGTGAGGCGCTCGGCTCGCGCGAGCACGTCGTCACCGAGCACGACCGCATCGCCGCCCGCGCAGCTCCGGCTGATCCCGGACGACGCGGTCGTCACGGCGACGAACTCGCTCGGCGGCCACCTCTCCGGCCGGCGGCGCGTGCTGAGCTTTCCGGTCCTCGGCGATGCGACCTGGATCGCCGCGGACGAGACCCGCCCCGGCTACCGCGACCGCATCGCGCCGCTCGCGACGATGCGAGGCGCTGCGCACGCCTCCGCGCGATCCCGGGTGGCGGATCGTCTTCGACGAGGACGGCATCACGCTCTTCCGGCGGAGCTAGGACTTAGATCGGGATCGTCTGCGGCAGCACGTAGACGCAGATAGCGAGCGCGACGAGCTGCGCGCTGCGATCGTCCTCCGCGGCCGCGAGCGGCACGGCCCAGACCGTGTACCACGGGGCGAGCCAGGGCGTCGTCAGAAGGAGCAGGCACGCCGCGCGGGCCAGCCGGACGCGGCCGCGATGCGCCTCGCGCGCCAGCCAGACGAGCCCGACGGCGAGCGCAGCCGTTGCGAGGCCGAGCGCGACTCCGTGCGGAAGCCCGAGATCCTCGAGCCGCTGCGGGATCGCGTAGCTCGTCTGACCCCCGGCGTTGCGGGCGAGCGGGCCGAACGCGCGCAGCCAGTCGACGCCGTAGCGCCACGTGCCGACCGCCGCGACGACGAGCACCGTGACGGCGAACGCAAGGTGGCTCACGCGTCGGCCGGTCGCGCGCGCGTAGATCGCGCGCAGGCCGAAGAAGACGACCGGGATCCACTTCACGAAGATCGAGAGCGCCCACGCGACGGCAGCGGCGATCCGCCGGCCGGCTGCCGCGAATGCCAGCGCGCCGAGGACGAGCGCGAGCATGAGCGCATCGTTGTGGCCGCCGCCCGCGAAGTGGATCGCGAGCAAGCGGGTTCCAGCCGACGAAGGCGGCCGCGAACGCCCGCTCGCGCGACAGCAGCGCCGCGAGCCCGGTCAGCACGAGCATCGAGACCGCTGCGATCGACCTTGAAGATCCACGCCGCCGCGTGCTCCGACGAGCCGCTCGCCGCGGCGACGCCTTCGGAAACGACCGTGAAAACGGGGCCGTAGACCGAGATCGTGTCGCGCCAGTCGAACCCGGCGTGCTCGAACGCCGGGTTGTCCGGTACCTCGCTCGGCGTGTCGCGGTACGGGTTCTCGCCCGCTGGCGGCGATCTCGCCGTACTCCCAGTACGCCCAGGCGTCCGTCGAGAGCAGCAGCGGCGCGGCGAGCGGCAGGAGCTGGATCGCGACCGCGAGCGACGCCGACGGCCAGCGAGCCGCACCGCGGCCCGGCGGAGCCACCGCAGCGCCAGCGAGGTACGCGCGCGAACGAGGCCGCGAGGAAGACGAGGAAGGCCGTGACCCAGCCGCTGCCCCCGTCCGCGCGGCCGGCGTCCGTCGGGCACGAGCGGGGCACCCTCGACCCAGGCTGCGACGACACAGCCGCCGAGCAGGAGAAGCGCGAGCGACGCAGCCGCGAAGACCCGCGTCGGGGCGCTCAGGGCGTTACCGGCTCCGTGGGGGGCGGCGGCTCGGCGGGCGGCGGCTCGGCGCGGGTGCGACGGCGGCGGTGGAGGAGGCGGCGGGGCGGGGCGTCGGCTGCGGCTTCGGCGGGGGCGGCGGCGGCTTCGGCGCCGCCGGCTGGCGTGGTCGTGCCCGGCGCGTGGGCTGCTCGTCTCCTCCTCCTCGGTGCTGGCGGGCGGGCGTGTAGTCGTCGTCGTCGTCGCCGTAGTAGCCGAACGAGCGCGCGTACTGCCCCTGCTCGAGCGTCGTCCACTCCGGCAACTCGTCCGGCGTCCTCGAACTCGATCGGCTCGAGATGGCCGATCGCGGCGCCCATGAAGCGACGCCAGATCTCGGCCGGGAAGCTGCCGCCGGTGACGCTGATCCCGTGCACGTTCTCCATCGGGATCTCGCCCTTCGGATAGCCGACCCAGACGGTCGTCTGCAGCCGCGGCGTGTAGCCGCGAACCAGGCGTCGGCATGGTCGTCCGTCGTCCCGGTCTTGCCGGCCGCCGGATGGCCGTAGGACGCGCCCGGTGCCGGTGCCGTACTGGACGTTCTCCTCGAGGATCTCGGTGACCGTGTAGGCCTCGCCCTCGGTGAGGACGCGCTTGCAGCGCTTCTTCCCCCAGCTCGCGCTTCGTCGGTCCGTGGTGCCGTCGGGGAGCACGACCCTCCTGATCGCCATCGGCTCGCAGGCGACGCCGCCGGCCGCGAGCGTCGCGTACGCCGAGGCCATGTCGAGCGGCGACACGGCGATCGAGCCGAGGCCCATGGACGGGACGTAGGCGCCGTCGACGCGCAGCTCGGTCTTGACGCCGAGCCGCTTCGCCGTCCGTCCCGACTCGCTCGGGCGTCACGTCGAGGGTCAGCTGCGCGAAGACGGTGTTGTCGGAGCTCAGGGTCGCGCGCGCGATCGGAGGTCGTGCCGTTGTAGCTGTGCGAGTACGTCTCGACGCACCACCAGCTGCCGTCCTCGCAGTTCCCGTTCGGATCGGGCCGGTAGAAGAAGGGCGCCGAGAGGTAGTAGGTCGAGTCGGGGTCGACGCCCATGTCGACCGCCGCCGCGAGGACGAAGGTCTTGAAGGTCGAGCCCGCCTGGCGGCGAGCCTGCGAGAGCAGGTTGAACTGGTTCTTGCGCGTGCCCGGCGTCACGGCCGTCATCGCGCGGATGGCGCCGTTCGCCGGATTGATCGAGATCACCGCAGCCGCCGGATCCGTCTTCTCGTAGAGCGTCTCCTTGATCGCGCGCTTGGCGACGCGCTGGAAGCGGGGGTGGATCGTCGTGTAGACCTTCAGCCCGCCCGAGCGAACGGTCGCGACGCCGTACTCGGCGATCAGCTGCTCGCGGACGTAGCTGAAGAAGTACGGCTCGCGGATCGTCGTGTAGAGCTTGCCGGCCTTCAGGCCGAGCGGCCGGGCGACCGCCCACTCGTACTGCTCACGGCTGATCGTGTCGCGTCGCCAGCATCGCGCGCAGCACCTGGTTGCGGCGGAAGGTCGCGACCTCGGTCTTGTTGAACGGGTCGTAGGAGGACGGCGCCTGCGGCATGCCGGCGATGAGCGCGGCCTCCGGCAGGTTCAGCTTGCTGGCGGGCTTCGAGAAGTACGTCTGCGCGGCCGCCTCGACGCCGTACGCGAGGTTGCCGTAGTAGACGTAGTTCATGTAGTCGGTGAGGATCTCGTCCTTCGGCTTGGCGCGGTCGAGCTTGATCGCGAGGCAGGCCTCCTTGATCTTCCGCTCGATCGTCCGCTCGCGCGAGACCGGATAGAGGTTGCGTACGAGCTGCTGCGTGATCGTCGAGCCGCCCTGCACGACCTTGCCGGCGCGGACGTCGGCCCAGACGGCGCGCGCGATGCCGCTCGGGTCGATGCCGTCGTGGTCGTAGAAGCTGCGATCCTCGATCGCGATCGTCGCCTTCGGCAGCCACGGGCTGACCCGCTCGAGCGGCACCGGCTGGCGGTTCTGCTCCGCCGGGATCGCGCCGAGCGTGGTGCCGTCGGCGGCGTAGATGAACGAGTTCTCGCCGATCGTGACCGGCTTCAGCGCGTTCAGGTCGCAGGACGAGCCGAGCGTCGCGATGCCCGTGATGCCGACGCCTGCGGCGACGAACAGCAGCACCGATGCCGGCGAGAATCGCGAGCACGAACGGCGCGACGGCGATGCCGCTTGCGCTGGGCCGCTTCTTCTTGCGCCTTCTCGCGCCGAAGACGTCGTCCAGCGAGTCGGTTCCCGGCGACGAGTGCCGCGCGGCGGCGTCACGCGAAGAGGCCCTGGGCCCGCAGGCGCGCGTGGACGCGCAGGCGGAGGTCCTGCTCGAGCCGCTCGGCCGCGGCCTCGTTCTCGGTCCATGCGCGCAGGGTCACGGTCGGCGAGCCGTCGATCGAGCTGACGAACACTTCGTCGCGCTCGCCGGGCGCCTCTTCACGGAGCGACCGCGAGCAGCGAACCGAGATCGGTTGCGGGTGGAACCTGCACTGTCACCTGGGCGTATTTCGCGGGGCTGCGAATCGTGGAGTTGCGGATGGTATCCGACGCCAGTTTCTCGTTCGGGATCACGAGCCGGGCGTTGTCGTCGGTGCGGATGAAGGTGTAGATCAGCGTGATCTCCTCGACCGTCCCGCCGACGCCGTCGATCTCGACCCAGTCGCCGAGACGGAGCGGCTGCGTGAGGGCGATCATCAGGCCGGCGACGAAGTTGCCGAGCGTCCGCTGCGACGGCGAAGCCGATGATCACGCCGATCACGGCGCCGGACGCCAGGAGGCCGCCGGCGACGGCGCGCACCTGTGGGATCACGAGCAGGGCCGAGAGCACGCCGACGAACGACGATCACGGCGGTGATGCTGCGCCGGAGCACCCGGTAGCGGGTCAGCGCGGCCGGCGACGTGTCGCGCCGCACGAGACGGCGGTCGATCACGCGCGCGAGCACGAGCGCCACCCCGATGACGACCACGACGACGGCCAGGCGCTGCCCACGGACTCCACGGATCTCGATTCGACGGCGGAGCCGCCTGTTCCTCAGCCCGGTTATCGTCGCGCCGTGCGGGCCGTGCTGGCCATCTTCGTCTGGAGCCGGCTCGCCCTCTGGGGAGCGGCGATCTTCGCGCTCCTCGTCTTCGTGCCGAACCGCCACCCGAACGCCGACCGGTGGGACAGCGAGCGGCTGCACGAGCTCGGCTACGGCATCGACGTCTGGGCCCGCTGGGACAGCGACTGGTACCTCCGCATCGCGGAGGACGGGTACTCGGGCTCGCCGTCGAGCACGCCCGCGTTCTTCCCGCTCTATCCGGGGCTCGTGGCGGGCGCTCGGGCGGCTGCTCGGCGGTCACTACGTGCTCGCGGGCGTCCTGCTCTCGCTCGCCGCCTGCGCGGCTCGCGTTCGCGCTCCTCTACCGGCTCGCCGCAGCGGCATCTCGGCGAGGCGGGTGCGCGGCGGGCAGTCCTCTACCTCGCCGTCTTCCCGACGGCGCTCTTCCTGCAGGCCGTCTACAGCGAGTCGCTCTACCTCGCGCTCGTCCTCGGCGCGTTCCTGCTGGCCGAGCGCGGGCGCTTCCTCGGCGCCGGCGCGCGTCGCGGGGCTCGCGATGCTGACGCGTCCCGTCGGGATCGCGCTCCTGCCCGGCGCTCGCCGTGCTCGCGTGGCGTGCGGCCAACCGGAGACGCGCGCTTGCTCGAGCTCGCCGTCGCGCTGCCGATCGCGGCGCTCTACCCGCTCCTGCTCGGCATCTGGATCGACGAGCCGTTCGCGTTCCTGCGGGCGCAGGAGGGGATCTGGGAGCGGAGCCTCTCGTGGGCCGGGCCGTTCGGCGGCCTCTGGGAGGGCGTCGCCGCGCTCTTCGACAACGACCCGGCGCGCGACCTCGCGCTCAACGTGCAGCAGCTCGCGTTCACGCTCGCTCTTCCTCGCGCCTCGCGGTGCTGGCCTGGCGCCGCTTCGGCGCGCCGTACGGGCTCTTCGCGCTCGGTCAGCCTCGTCGATCCCGCTGTCGTTCCCGGCCGAGCGGATGCCGCTGCTCTCGATGTCGCGCTTCGGGCTCGTCGTCTTCCCGCTCGTGCTCGTGCTCGCCGACGCTCGGCTCGCGGCCGCGCGTCCACGACGCGATCGTGGCGGTCTCGTCGCTCCTGCTCGGCGTCGCCGTGGTGCAATGGGCGCTGTGGCAATGGGTGGCATGACGCGGATCGTCGGCGTGGCTCGGCCTCGTCGGCGCGCTCGCGGCGATCGGCTACGGCGCCGCGCGCGGTCGAGCGGCAAGCCCGACGAGGACGCGCTCTACCAGCTACGAGGTCGCGATCAACGGGATCATCATCTACCTGATCCTGCTCGCGATCGTCTACGCGATCGGGCGCGGCCTGCCGCGACGCGAGTTCTTCGCGCTGCACCGGCCCGCAGAGCTGGCCGCGCGCGCTCGGGCTCGCCCTCGGCGGCCTACGTCGCGATCTTCATCGGCGCCGGCCTGCTGCTCGTCGGCCTCGGCGCCGGCGACGAGCAGGGGCTGACGCCGGACGACTGGGATCCCAGCCGCGCAGGCGCCTACGCGGCCAACTTCGTCGCCGTGGCCTTCGTCGGCCCGATCGTCGAGGAGCTCACCTACCGCGGCGCCGGCATGTCGCTCTTCCTGCGCTTCGGGCCCGCCGTCGCCGTCGCCGTCACCGCCGCTCGGCTTCGGCCTCGGGCACGGCCTGCTGCTCGCGCTGCCCGGCGCTCGTCTTCTTCGGGGTCGTCGACCGCGCTCCTGCGCCTGCGGACAGCAGAGCATCTACCCCTGCATGATCGTCCACTGCGCGTTCAACGCGACGAGCCTGATCGTCGCGGTGACGGCCTGACGCCCGTTTATCCTCGCGGCGTGCGAGCACTTCCAGTCGCCCTCGCAGCGCTCGCGCTCGCCGCCACCGCCGAGGCCGCGCCGCCGGTGGTCACGCCACGCGCCTCGCCCGCGAAGGGCAACGCACCGCTCCGGGTCGTCCTGACGGCCGGCGGCGACGCCGCCTCGTACCACTGGGAGCTCGGCGACGGCGCGACCGCGGACGGCGCACAGGTCGCACACGTCTACGCGCCGGGCCGCTACGTCGCCGCCGTCACCGCGACCGGGACGACAGGCGAGACCGCCCGCGCGCGCGTCCTCGTCGTCGCCCGGCGGCAGACGGTCTCGCTCACCGGCCCCGCGAGCTCGGGTCATATGGCGGTCCGACCCTGACCGGCACCCTCCGTCCCGCGCGGCGCGCGGACGTGCGGATCTACCGCGGCACGACGTATGTCACCTCCGTGCGGAGTCGGGAGCAGGCGGCCGCTTCCGCGCGCGGATCCTCCTGCGCAGGCCGGGCGCGATACGAGGCGCGCGTGGACCGCATCCGATCACGTCCGCGGACGATTCGCATTCGCCCACGCCTCGAGACGTCCCTCGAGCCGATGGCCATCCTGAACTCGCGGCTCGTCCTGTCCGCGCGACTCGTCCCCGCAGCCGCCGGCAAGGTCCGCGCCGTCGTCCGTCGCGACGGCCGCATCGTCGCGAAGGGGCGCGGTAGCCTCGATTCGCGCTGCGGCTGCCGACCGGCGTGGCCTCGCAACTCGCGTTCGACCTCGTCACGCGTCCACGCAAGGGCTTCGCTCCGGTCCGGCGCACGCTCGCCGCGCAGGTGGTGGTGCCCTCGCTCTCCCTGGGTGCGCGGGGACCGAGCGTGCGTGCGCTCGAGCGCCGCCTGGCCGAGTTGCGCTACGCGATCCGCGGCCCCGACTCGCTCTACGCGACCGACACGTTCGAGGCCGTGCTCGCCTTCCAGAAGGTCCACGGCCTTGCGCGGACCGGCAGCGTCGACGCGGCGCTCTGGCAGCGGCTTGCGGCTGCGTACGTGCCGGTCCCGCGGTTCGGCGTCACCGGAAACCGGATCGAGGTCGACAAGTCGCGGCAAGTCCTGTTCGAGATCCTGGACGGACGCGTCAATCGCATCGTCCATGTCTCGACCGGTGCCACCGGCAACACGCCGATCGGAACGTGGCGGGTCTACCGCAAGGTGAGCGGGTTCGACTGGGTGCTCTGGTACCCGCTGTACTTCCTCCGCGGCTTCGCGATCCACGGCTATCCCGTCGGTGCCCGCGTACCCGGCGTCCCACGGCTGCGTGCGCGTGCCGATGTGGATCGCGCCGTCGCTCTTCGCGCGCCACGGCTACGGCACGACGATTGTTGTCTACGCCTAGGGTCATCCTCGTTGCGGTCGTCGCTCCTCGCGGGGCTCTCCTGGCTCGCGTGGCAGGAGCTGTGGGCGCACGGAGGCGACACGGCCGTCGCGTGGACCGACCTGACCGAACGCACGCGGGTGCAGCCGCGCGCAGCCGGGCTGCGTGGTGTTCCGCAACAGCGCGCGAGCTCGAGAGCGAGTTCCCGACCGCCACCGTGCCGCCGATCGACTTCTCCAGACGCACCGCGATCCTCGTCTCCAGCGGGCCTCGCTCGAGCACGGCCTACGACCTCGAGGTCGTCTCGGTCGTCGAGGAGCGCCGCCGCATCGTCGTCACGGTTCGCGAACGGACGCCCTCCCTCGCCGAGCCCGGCGCCGCCGCGCTCTCCTACCCCTTCCGTCTGATTACGATCGAGCGGAGCAGGAAGCCTGTCACCCTCAACCGAAGAGGCCGACCTTGAGTCGCGCGCCTACGGCACGCTCCCGTGGGGGAAACCATGTTTCCCCCACGAGCCCCCTTCTTCCCATTTCAGGTGGGGGAACCTCCCGGTTCCCCCACACCCCCTCCACCGTCATAGGCCAAGATGCCGGCCTATGAGCACCGAGAATGACCCCGTCATCCGCCAGCTGCGCGAGCAGCTCTCCGACAACGACGTCAAGATCGTCGAGGCGATCAACGCCCGCCTGAAGCTCGTCGCGCGGCTGAAGCAGGTGAAGGAGGAGCGGGGCATCGACTTCCTCGATCCGGCCCGCGAGGAGTGGATGCTGCAGTACCTGACGAGGGCGAACCGCGGGCCCCTGTCGGCCGACGGCCTGAAGGAGATCTACTCGGAGCTGCTCGACCTCACGAAGCGCGAGGTGAGCCGCGACGAGACGACCTAGTCTCCTCCTCCTAGTCTTCTTCTTCCCTGGCGAACTCGTCGGGCGAGACGCTGTCGAGGAAGCGGCGGAACTCGGCCGGATCGAGGTCCGCGAGCGGGCGTGACCGCGCCGAGCTCCTCGGCGTCACCGGACTCGCCCTCGAACTCGATCCCGGACTCGTCGATGACGTCGTCGGCCGCGTAGATCTTGGCGCCGCAGCGGACCGCGAGCGCGATCGCATCTGACGGCCGGGAGTCGATCTCGATCTCCGAGCCGTTCAGCTGCAGCGTGATGCGTGCGTAGAACGTGTTCTCGCGCAGCTCGGTGACCGCGACGGAGACGACCTCCGCATCGAGGTGCCCGAGGATGTCCGTGACGAGATCGTGCGTCATCGGCCGTGGCGTCGAGGCGTTCTGGAGCTTGACCAGGATCGCCGCCGCCTCCGGGTGGCCGATCCAGATCGGCAGGAACTTGTTTCCGTCGGCCGTCTTCAGCAGGACGATCGGCTGCTTGCCGACCAAGTCGAAGCTGACGCCGTAGATCTCCATTTCGCGCATCTCTACGAGGGCCTCGGATTCAGTGTAGCCCGAGGGCTTCGGCGCAAACCGAACCCTTACGAGGGCGGGTGGAGGGCCGCGACGACGGCGTCGAGCGGCGCCTGGACGCCGCTCACCGGTCTCGGGGTCGAGGAGGTCGGCGAGCCGGTCGGGCACGCTCATCGGGTCCAGCCCGCGCAGGACGTAGGTCCGTCCCTCGTAGATGACATGGCTGCCGATCGTCATTTCGCCGCAGCGCCGCAGAGCGCCACTCCGTTCGTCGGCCCGAACGAGGGATGCGCGTATCCCTGGATCGAGTGCGTAACCGCCTGGGCAGCAGCCCCGTTGAAGCTTCGATGGCCGAGCTCTGGGTTCACGACCTCGAATCGCTTCGAGGCGCTCGCGCAGGACGAGGACACGAAGCTCCTTTGCCTGCAAATGGCGGCGATGTCGAAGGCAGGGAAGCTGGCGCCGTTCATCACCACCCTTCACGACGACGGCGACGTCGACGAGGCGACGAAGGGGACGATCGCCGAGATCGCGAGCGACGAGCAGTTCCTGCTCGCGGTCGAGGACTACGTGCGCCGCACGGCGTGCTTCCACTGAGAAGGCCGCATCAAGGTCGCGAGAGTGGGCGATCGTGGATTCGAACCACGGACCTCCGCCTTATCAGAGCGGCGCTCTAACCAACTGAGCTAATCGCCCGCGAGGGCGGATTGTAGCCGCGGTCGGCGCTACAGCGCCTCGAGCGTCTCCACGAGTTCCTCGAGCTTGACCTCGTTGCCGAAGTGGATCTCGAGCTTGCCGGCGCTGACGCGCGCCGGGAAGCCGGTGACGTGCTCCGCGGCCGCACGCGCTCGTTCCGCCATGAGCGGGTCGACCTTCGCCGCGCCACGCGGGCGGCGGGCGGCGCCGCCGTCCTGCGCCGCTCTTCTCCGCCCCGCGGACGGACATCCCTTCCTTCACGATCCGCTTCGCAAGCCGCTTGCGAGCGTCGTGATCGGGCAGCGCGAGCACCGCGCGCGCGTGACCCTCGGTGAGCTCGCCGCGCGCGACCATCCACAGCACCTCCTCCGGCAGCTCGAGCAGCCGCAGGCGGTTCGAGACGGAGGGCTTCGAGCGGCCGACACGCTCCGCAACGTCACCGAGCGACAGCTCGAACTCGTCGACGAGCGACGCGTACGCGCGCGCCTCCTCAACGGGCGAGAGCTGCTCGCGCGCGACGTTCTCGACGAGCGCGAGGAGGAGCGAGTCCCGGTCGTCCGCCTCGCGCACGATCGCCGCGAGCGTCTCCATGCCGGCCTCGCGCGCGGCCCGCAGGCGGCGCTCGCCCGCGATCAGCTCGTAGCCGCCGGCGGCGCGCGGCCGGACGACGATCGGCTGCAGCAGTCCCTCCTGCTTCAGCGAGCTCGCGAGGCCGGCCGTCGCCTCGGGCTCGAACCGACGGCGGGGCTGGCGCGGGTTCGCGTGGATCGAGTCGACCGGCAGGTCCGCGAGCTGGGTGGTCGACTCGTTGCCGCCGATCAACACCTCGAGGCCGCGGCCGAGGCCCCGCCTAGGAGCGCTGGACAAGTTCCATCGCCACCTTCCAGTACGCCTCCGCTCCGCTGGAGTGGCGGTCGTACGCGATCGCAGGGAGGCCGTGGCTCGGCGCCTCGGCGAGCCGGACCGAGCGCGGCACGACGGTGGAGAAGACGAGTCCGCCGAAGTGCCTGCGCAGCTCCTCCTCGACCTGGGCGGCGAGCCGCGTGCGGCCGTCGACCATCGTCAGCAGGATGCCCGCGATCCCGAGCCTCGGATTGAGGCGCGCCTTCACGAGCTCGATCGAGCCGAGGAGCTGGGAGAGCCCCTCGAGCGCGTAGTACTCGGCCTGCACCGGCACGATCACCCGGTCGGCGGCCGCGAGCGCGTTCACCGTGAGCGGCCCGAAGGAGGGCGGGCAATCGAGGAAGGTGAACCCGTAGCGGTCGCGCGCGGTGGCGAGCGAGCCGCTCAGATAGCGCTCTCCGTCGGCATGGCGCGAGAGCTCGACCGCGGCTCCGGCCAGGTCTGCCTTCGCGGGCACGAGCTCGAGGTTCGCGAACCGAGTCGGCCGCGCGATCTCGGCGACCGGGGCGCCGTCGAGCAGGTCGTAGCTGGAGGTCCCGTTCGCCCGCTCCCCCAACCCTGAGGTCGCGTTCGCCTGCGGGTCGAGATCGACGAGGAGGGCCTGCTCGCCGGCCTCGGCGAGGCAGGCGGAGAGGTTGACAGCGGTCGTCGTCTTGCCGACCCCGCCCTTCTGGTTCGCGAGCGCGTAGATCGTCCCGGGCACGCAGCTAGGTTAGTGAGCACGGTGGACGAGGAGCTCGCCGCGGCAAAGGAGGGCGCGTGGCGCGAGGTCGCGGAGATCGACGCCGCCTACGCGCGAGGTGAGCTCGACGACGAGGGCTGGCACGCAGCGAGCGCCGCGCTCGTCGTCCCGGCCTACCTCGCAGCCGAGACGCCGCAGGGTGGCTCCGGGTCGAGCCGTGACAAGGCCGGCTGGGAGTACGCGCGCTCGCTGCTGGCTCGACGCAGTCGAGCCGGGGCAGGCGTTCCTCGACGTCGGGTGCGCGAACGGGCTGCTGATGGAGAGCATGGCCGTCTGGGCTGGAGTGGAGCCGTACGGGCTCGACATCTCGCCCGAGCTGGCCGAGCTCGCGCGCAGGCGGCTGCCGCGCTGGGCCGACCGCATCTGGGTCGGCAACGCGCTCGAATGGGAACCGCCGCGCCGATTCGACGTAGCCCGGACCGGCCTCGACTACGTGCCGCCGCCCCGTCGCCGCGAGCTCGTCGAGCACCTGCTCGCGTTCGCCGGCAGAGTCGTGATCGGCGTCTTCAACGAGGAACGGGTGGAGCGGGCGCTCGAGGCCGAGGTCGCCTCGTGGGGCTTCGACCCCGCCGGCCGCTCCGAGCGGCCGCACCCGCATCCTCGCCTCGCCTACCGCGCCTTCTGGATCGACGCCAAGTAACAGACTGTTGCTAACTACGCGAGCGGTCGCTTCCTCGCCATCCCCGGACGGCGGGGGAATCCCGCTGGAGTGGGAGCGACCTTGCGCACGACGAGGAACCCCGGCGGGGACTCCGCGAGCTCGCCGCCGAGCTGCTCCGCCACACGCGCCACGCGGTCGGGCTCCGCACTCGGCCCGACCCAGAGGACGACCGCGCCGCCCACGGCGACGAGCGGGAGGCACCACTCCGCCGCGACGGGCGGAGGCGCGAGCGCCTTCGCGACCGCAACCTTGTAACAGTCTGTTGCTTGCTCCTCGGCGCGGCCCCAGATCACGCGCAGGTTCGGGAGCTCGTGCGTCCAGCGCTCGAGGAAGTCCGCCTTGCGGCGCTCCGCCTCGAGCAGCGTCACCTCGCGCTCCGGAAGCGCCGCGGCCAGCGGGATGCCCGGCGTGCCGCCGCCGGAGCCGACGTCCACGATCGGCCCCTCGAAGGGCCGCACCACCTCGAGTCCGGCGAGCGCATCGTCCAACAGCACCCGCCGCGCCTCGCCGCGGTCGCGGATCGCCGTCAGTCCGGGCGTCGCCAGGACGGCGTCGAGCCAGCGCTCGAGGAGGTCAGACAGAGATGGAGCGGGGGATGACGACGACGTAGCGGTTCGGCTCGGTGCCTTCGCTGAGCGTCTCGACCTCGGGATCGTCCTTCAGCCGCTCGTGGACGATCCGCCGCTCGACCGCGGACATCGTCTCCAGTTCGACGCGCTGGCCCGTGGCCGAAGCGCGCTCGGCCGCGCGCAGCGCGATCCCGTCGAGCGCCGCCTGACGGCGGGCCCGGTAGCCGGCCGCGTCCACGATCACGCGCTTCCGATCCTCGTGGGCGCGGAAGAGGATCGCGTTCGCGAGGTACTGGATGGCGTCGATCGTCTGGCCGTGGCGGCCGATCAGCATTCCGAGCTCGCGGCCCGAGCACGTGACGAGAATCTCCTCGCCGCTCTCGTCGATCTCGATCGAGCACTGGGCGCCGATCTCGGTCGCGATCCTCGAGACGAGCTCGCGCAGCAGCGCAGCGTCGTCGCTCTCGTCGACCGGAGCGGGCTCGTCGGCGGCAGCAACGGCGGCCTCGCCCTCGATGCTCGCGACGACGCGCGCCGGCTCGTAGCCGACCCCGAGCAGGCCGCGCTGGCCCTCGCTCACGATCTGGAAGCGGACGGCGCTCTTGTCGAGGCCAGGGTGCATCCGCTCGAGCTCGCGGAGCGCGGCCCACTTCGCCTCGCCGACCGTCTCCCCCGTCATCTCGGTCGACACCTCGGTCACCGCCGCGCCTCCGTCAACGGCGCGCGCCGCCCTTCTTCCGCTTGACCTTGCGCACGCGAGGAGGCTGACTCGAGCCGTTGCCCTCCTTCGCCTCCTGACGTGCGGGCGCCGTGCCGTCGTCGGGCTGGCTTCGCGGCCTCCTGCTTCGGAGGCGTCCGCGAGCTCTTCTTCGGCGGCGGCTCCTTCTTCGGCACGAGCTTCCGCGTGATCAGGCCCTGGCCGGTCGTCCACAGGTTCGTCGTCAGCCAGTAGACCATCAGACCGGACGGGAAGCTGAGGACGAAGGGGATGAAGGCGATCGGCAGGATCAGCATCAGCGCCCGCTGCGCCGGCTGCATCGTCGTCGACATCAGGTACGTCGACGTGAGCTGGCTGATCGCGTAGGCGACGATGAGCAGCGGGCCCCAGCCGACGCTCGTGTCGTCCGTGATGTTGATCAGGCCGAGCCACTCGAGGTCTCGACTCCGCCGCGCCTGTACAGCGGCAGGATCTCCTTCTCGAAGTCGCGCAGCACGAAGAAGAGCCCGATGAAGATCGGGATCTGGAACAGGATCGGCAGGCACGACGAGGCCGGGTTGATCTGGTTGTCCTTGTAGAACTGCATCAGCTCGGCGTTCATCCGCTGCCGGTCGTGCTTCCAGCGCTGCTGGATCGCCTTCATCTCCGGCGCGTGCGCCTGGAGGTTCTGCATCGAGTGGATCTGCCGCACCGTCACCGGCACGAGCAGCATCCGCACGATCACGACGAGCGCGACGATCGACCAGGCCCAGGTGAGGCCGACGGTCGTGTGCAGGCTCTCGAGCGCCCACGTCAGCAGGTCCTCGAGCGGGGTCAGGATGCCGGCGACGATCATGCGTAGTCGACCCCGCCGTGGCTCCAGGGATTACAGCGGAGCAGCCGCCAGGCGGCCTTCGCAGAGCCCTTGAAGAGCCCGTGCTTGTGGAGCGCGTCGAGCGCGTACTGCGAGCAGCTCGGGTGGTACTTGCAGGTCCCCGCCGGCGTGAGCAGCCCGAAGCTGTACCGCCACGCCTAGACGACTCCGAACGCCGACGTACCTCATGCGGCCGCCTTCTCCAGCACCTCGGCCACGCGCTCGCGCAGCCACTCGTGGCCGCGCGTGTCGGCGGGCTCCGCAAGCGCCGGCCTCGCCACGAGCACGTAGTCGTGTCCCGGACGCGCCTGCCCGGACAGCCTCGCGCCACGTCTCGCGCAGCTGTCGCTTCACGCGGTTGCGCACGACTGCGCCGCCGACCGACTTCGGCACGGCAAGGCCGAGGCGCGGCTCCTGCTCGCTCGTCCGCGGGACGCGGGAACCAGTAGAGGACGAGGAACCGGGTCGACACCGAGCGCCCCTGTCGGTACACGGAGTCGAAGTCCCTGGAGCGGGACAGGCGGTTCCGGCGCTGCACGCTGATGACGATAGCGCGGGTTGCCGCGCTACGCGGAGAGGCGCTTGCGGCCCTTCGCGCGGCGGCGCTTGATGATCGCCTGGCCGGCGCCGGTCGACATCCGGGCCCGGAAGCCGTGCTTGCGCTTGCGGCGGCGGACGTTGGGCTGGTAGGTGCGTTTCACGGAGTCCGACTCGTTCCTGTCGTACTTTCCGGGACGAAAGAAACCCCGCCGAGGGGCGGGTCGCAAAAGTATAGACGAGGTCTTTCGAGCTCGCGTTTTCCACACCGTGCAACGGCTGTGTGAAAGGGCCGCAAAAGCGCACCGTCTGCGGTACTCCGGCCCCAGGCTTTCCACACCTGTGGATAGTTGTGTGGACGAGGGAAAATCCCTGCAAATTGCGTACTTTTTCGCGAGCGCTTGAGAGCGCCGTCCGGAGACGCTGCTATGCTCGCGCCTTCGTTCGACCCGCGAGAGGAGCCGAGCCGCCGCTGTGGAGCACCAAACGAGCTGACCCCCGAGGGGCTGTGGGAGGAAGTTGCAGGTCGACTGAGGGGGGCGCTCAACGAGGCGACCTTCGGCACCTGGTTCGCCGAATCGGCCGGCGCGGACCTCTCCGACGACACATTTACGCTCTCCGTCCCGAACGATTTCACGCGTGAGTGGATCGAGAGCCACTTCCTCGGCCTGATCACTGCGGCCCTGAAGGACGCCACCGGCCACGAGGTCCACGTCCGCCTCACCGTCCGCAACGGCAACGGCGCGACGCCGGATGCGCCCGCCCGCGACGAGACGCCGCCGGCGCCCGAGCCGGAGCCGATGGTCGGCATGAGCCCAGAAGTACACGTTCGACCTCTTCGTGATCGGCTCGTCGAACCGCTTCGCCCATGCGGCTGCGCTCGCCGTCGCCGAGGCGCCGGCGCAGGCGTACAACCCGCTCTTCATCTACGGCGGCACCGGCCTCGGCAAGACGCACCTGCTGCAGGCGATCGGGCAGTACATCGCCGCGCACGGCAACGGCCTCACCGCGCGCTACGTCACGAGCGAGACCTTCATGAACGACTTCATCAACTCGCTCCGCGACAAGCGCATCGAGGGCTTCAAGCACCGGTACCGCAACTACGACCTGCTGCTCGTCGACGACGTCCAGTTCTTCGAGGGCAAGGAGCGGATCCAGGAGGAGTTCTTCCACACCTTCAACTCGCTCTACGAGTCCGGGCAGCCAGATCGTGATCTCGTCCGACCGGCCGCCGAAGGAGATCGCGACGCTCGAGGCGCGCCTGCGCTCCCGGTTCGAGTGGGGGCTGATCACCGACATCCAGCCGCCCGACCTCGAGACGCGGATCGCGATCCTGCGCAAGAAGGTGAAGACGGACGGCATCCGCATCGACGACCCGGACGTCGTCACCCACGTCGCCGAGCGCGTCACGACGAACATCCGGGAGCTCGAGGGCGCGCTGACGCGCGTCGTCGCCTTCTCCTCGCTGACCGGCCGGCCGATGACGGTCGAGCTCGCCGAGGACGTGCTGAAGGACGTCTTCCCTCAAGGGCCAGGCCGTGGAGATCTCGATCCGCCGGATCCAGGAGACGGTCTCCGAGCGCTTCGGCATGAGCGTCAACGAGCTCTGCAGCGCCAAGCGCTCGCAGGCGATCGCCTACCCGCGGCAGGTGGCGATGTACCTCTCGCGCGCGCTGACGGACTCGTCGCTGCCGAAGATCGGCAAGGAGTTCGGCGGGCGCGATCACACGACCGTCATGCACGCGAACGCGAAGATCGAGGGCATGATCCGCGAGGATCGCTCGGTGTACAACCTTGTGCAGGAACTGACCGCACGGATCAAGCAGGCCGGCTGAAAGCTGTGGATTCCTACGCGCAGCCTGCCGAAGCCTGTTGACAACGCGCTGCGTTCTCCACTCGCTTGCTCTCCACGCCCGGACGGCCCTAGCGAAGCCGATTCGCGCCGTCTTCCCCGTCGTCCACACTCCCTAGTACTGCTACCGAAAGAATTTAAAGGAAGATCATGGAAATAGAGATCGCCGAGCTGTGACAGACGAGGGTGTGATGACGCGACGGGCGCAGCGACTGGCAGACGGGATGAAGATCACGTGCTCGCGCGACGAGCTCGTCGCGAAGCTCGGCGTGGTGTCGCGTGCCGTCTCGACCCGTGGCACCGTGCAGGTGCTGTCCGGGATCCTCCTCTCCGCCGACGGCGGCCGTCTCTCGATCGCCGCGACCGACATGGAGCTGTCGCTGCGAACGACGCTCGAGGCCGAGGTGGACGGGGACGGCGCCGTCGTCATCCCCGGGAAGCTGCTCGTCGATCTCGCCCGGCTGCTGCCCGAGAACGAGGTCATCGATCGAGTACCGGCCGGAGGAGGGCGTCGCGCAGGTCGCCTCCGGCTCCGCGAGCTACCGCCTGAACACGTACGCCGCCGAGGACTTCCCACGCCTGCCGCGCGGTCGACGCGCAGCTGCACGCGATCGACCGCGAGGCGCTGCTCGAGACCGTCGACCGCGTCGCCCGCTCCGCTTCGCGCGACGAGTCCCGCCCGGTGCTGACCGGCATCCTCGTCCGCTTCGAGGCCGGCAAGCTCGTGATGGTCGCCACCGACTCGTACCGGCTCTCCGTGAAGGAGACCGAGCTCGAGGCCGCGGCGCCCGAGCTCGAGGCGATCATCCCGGCCCGCGCGCTGCAGGAGCTCGCGCGCCTCGGAGCGGCGGGCGGAGACACCGTGGAGCTCGGCGTGCACGAGAACCACGTCGTCTTCGGCACCGGCGATGCCTGGCTGACGACGCGCCGAATCGACGGCCAGTTCCCGAACTACCGCCAGCTGATGCCGGAGACGTTCGAGGTCGAGCTGACGATCGCGCGCGCCGAGCTCTACGACGTCGTCCGCCGCGATCGCCGTGCTCGCGCAGCGGAACTCACCGCTCCGCCTGCGCTTCACGGAGGGCGAGCTGACGGTGTCGGCGCAGACGCAGGACGTCGGCGAGGCGAAGGAGTCGCTCCCGGTCGCGCTACTCGGGCGAGGAGTTCATGATCGGCTTCAACGCCGAGTTCCTCCGCGACGGGCGTCGACTCGATCAAGGGCGACGACGTGCTCCTCAAGCTGATCAACCCGCTCCGGCCGGCCCTGCTCGTCGACCCGGCCGGCGACTTCACCTACCTGATCATGCCGATCAGGCTGGCCGGCTAGACTCGAGCCTGATCGTCCGGTCCGTCTCGCTCCGCGACTTTCGGTCGTACGAGCGGCTCGAGCTCGAGCTCGAGCCCGGGCTCGTGCTCGTGACCGGCGCCAACGGAGCCGGCAAGACGAACCTGCTCGAGTCGCTGCACGTCGGCACGCAGGGGTTCTCGCCGCGGACGCGCTCCGACGCGCAGCTCGTCCGGCTCGGGGCGTCTGGAGCCCGGGTCGCGCTCGCCGGCACGCCGCGAGAGCCGGCCGGTCGAGCTCGAGGTCACGCTCCAGCCACAGGGAGGCAAGCGGGCGAAGCTGAACGGCGCGCCGCTCCGCTCGGCCGAGCAGCTGCGGACCGAGGTCTCGACGCTCGTCTTCACGCCCGACCGGCTCGCGGTCGTGAAGGGCGGCCCGGCCGCTCGCCGCGCGTACTTCGACCGCGCGCTCGACGCGCCTCTTCCCGAGCCGCGTCGACAGCTGCCGGTGCAGTACGCAGCCGCGGTCGGCCAGCGGAACGCCGCGCTGCGACGCAGCGCTGCCGGCTTCGGCAGGCTCGACACCTTCGCGCCCTGGACGGGCCAGGTGGCCGAGCTCGGCGCGCAGCTCGTCGAGGCGCGCCGCGAGACGATCGCGCTGCTCGAGCCCGCGTTCGCCGCGCGCGCGGACGAGCTCGGGCTCCCGGAGGCGGCGCTCGAGTACGAGGGCGAGCCTCCGTCGGTCGCCGGCCTCGAGGCTCGGCTGGAGCGGGATCTCGAACGCGGCGTGACTGGGCTCGGGCCGCATCTCGACGACGTGATCGTCCGCTCGCGAGGCGCGCGAGCTGCGCACGTTCGGCTCGCAGGGCGAGCAGCGCCTCGCCGTGCTCTCGCTCCTCCTCGCCGAGGCCGAGGTGCTCGCCGAGCGGCGCGGCGTCGCCGCCGCTCGTGCTCCTGGACGACGTGCTCTCGGAGCTCGACGCCGCCCGCCGCCGCACGCTCGCAGAGCGGATCGGCGGCGTCGGCCAGGCGATCGTGACCTCGACCGGCGCCGACGCGCTGCCGCTCGAGCCGGCGCAGCTGCTCGAGGTCGTGCCCGGGCCGCGTCGCTGGCCGCGCTGATGGACCGGCTCGAGCGGCAGATCGAGCGCGGAGCTCGGCCGGCTCACGCCGCCGGGTCGCGCCGACATGGCCGCGATCGTGCGGCGTGGCCGGCCGCGGTCGGTGACGAGAACGCCCGCCGCGCCTGGCCGGCCCGCTCGCCCGCGACGGGACGCTGCACGTGAACGCGGTCGACTCGATCTGGGCGTTCCAGCTCGGCACGCTCGCCGACGACGATCCTGGAGCGGCTGCGAGACCGCCTCGGCGACGACGACGCCGCCCGGCGCTCCGGTTCGCGCCGGGACCGCTGCCGGAGCCCGCCGCCGAGGCCGCTGCCGGGAAGCGTCGAGCGGTCGTTCCACCGTCGCCGCAGGACGTCGCGGAGGCGGCTCTCGGCGGCCGCCACGATCGAGGACGAGGAGCTCCGCGAGACGGTCGCCAGAGCGGCCGCCGCGAGCCTCGCGAGGGCCGTCTGGAGACCCGATCCGACCGGTGTTTCTGCTACACTGCCCTCGGCCCGCAAGATGGTCATTTGCAGGGCTTTTTTGATGACCGAAACCGCCTATACCGCTAAAGACATCACCGTTCTGGAGGGCCTCGAGCCCGTCCGGCTGCGGCCGGGGATGTACATCGGCTCGACGGGCGCCCGAGGGCTCCACCACCTCGTCTACGAGGTCGTCGACAACGCCGTCGACGAGGCCCTCGCGGGCCACAACGACGAGATCGAGGTCGTCCTCCATCCGGACAACTCGGTGACCGTCACCGACTCCGGCCGCGGCATTCCCGTCGACATCGTCAAGGACACCGGCCTGCCGGCGCTGACGGTCGTCCTGACGAAGCTGCACGCCGGCGGCAAGTTCGGCGGCGAGGGCTACAAGGTCTCGGGCGGCCTGCACGGCGTCGGTGTCTCCGTCGTGAACGCGCTCTCCGAGCGGCTCGTGGCCGAGGTGCACCGGGACGGCAAGCTCTACCGGCAGGAGTTCGAGCGCGGCGAGCCGACGGCCGAGATGAAGAAGGTCGGACCGACCAACCGCACGGGCACGACGATCAGCTACCTCCCCGACGCGGAGATCTTCGAGGAGATGGAGCTCTCGGCCGAGACGCTGCAGCAGCGCCTGCGCGAGACGGCCTTCCTGACGCGCGGGCTGCGCATCCGCCTCGTCGACGAGCGCGCCGACGGCGAGACGGTCGAGTTCCACTACGAGGGCGGCATCCGCGACTTCGTCGCGCACGTGAACGCGGCGAAGGACCCCGTCCACAAGCACATCGTCTACTTCGAGGGCGAGAGCGACCAGGGCGCGGTCGAGGTCGCGATGCAGTGGAACTCCTCGTACCAGGACTCCGTCTACACCTTCGCCAACAACATCAACACGCACGAGGGCGGCACCCACCTCTCCGGCTTCAAGGCCGCGCTGACCGGCACGCTGAACCGCGTTGCGCGCCAGCTGACGCTCCTCAAGGAGAAGGAGGAGAACCTCGACGGCGAGGACGTGCGCGAGGGGCTCGCCGCGGTCATCTCCGTGAAGCTGCGCGACCCGCAGTTCGAGGGCCAGACGAAGACGAAGCTCGGCAACCCCGGCGTCCGCGGGCTCGTCGAGCAGACGGTCAAC
Source organism: uncultured Gaiellaceae bacterium (assembly GCA_963791905.1). GTDB lineage: Bacteria > Actinomycetota > Thermoleophilia > Gaiellales > Gaiellaceae > Gaiellasilicea. The sequence continues at coordinate 645,996 of CAWBTX010000006.1, read as the reverse complement.
GAGAAGCTGGCGCAGTTCTTCGAGGAGAACCCGACCGACGCGCGCCAGGTGATCACCAAGGCGATCGCTGCCTCGCGCGCGCGGCAGGCGGCCCGCAAGGCCCGTGAGCTCACCCGGCGCAAGAGCGCGCTCGAGAGCTCGTCGCTGCCCGGCAAGCTCGCCGACTGCCAGCTGAACGATCCCGAGGCCTGCGAGATCTACCTCGTCGAGGGCAACTCGGCCGGCGGCTCCGCCGTCGACGCGCGTGACCGCCTCTTCCAGGCGATCCTGCCGCTGCGCGGCAAGGTGATCAACTCGGAGAAGAACCGGATCAACAAGGTGCTCTCGAACGCCGAGATCCAGGCGATCATCACCGCGATCGGCACGGGCATCGGCGAGGAGTTCGACATCTCGAAGCTCCGCTACCACCGCGTGATCGTGATGACGGACGCCGACGTCGACGGCTCGCACATCCGCACGCTGATCCTCACCTTCCTCTACCGGCAGATGCAGGAGCTCGTCGAGCGCGGCCACATCTACATCGCCGTCCCGCCGCTCTACCGCGTCAAGGTCGGCAACCAGGAGACCTACGTCGAGAAGGAGGCGCAGTTCGAGGAGATCCTCGTGCGCGAGCGGATCTCGGACTTCGACGTGACCGATCGCGGCGGCGCCACCCAGAAGCTGACGGAGGCGCGCTGGGGCCGCTTCTCGCGCGCGCTGACCGAGTTCGAGGGCTGGGCCTCTCGCCTGCGCTCGGACTTCGGGCCCGCCGCCGCCAACTTCGTCGTCACGCACCGCCTCATCGAGACGCCGGCGGGCGACGCTCGGCGACGTCGAGAAGGCGCTCGCCTCGATCGAGCCGAACGGCTACGAGGTCTCGGTCGTCGATCGTCGGCGAGGAGTCGTTCAAGGCGAAGGTGATCGAGCGCGAGACGAGCGCCGCGACGCAACGTCACGGTTCCGGGCGCCCTGCTCGCCTCACCCGTCTACGAGGCGCTGCGCCGACTCTACGCCCGGCTCGCGGAGATCGCTCGGCCCGCCGCCGTACACGCTGGCCTCCGGCAAGAAGTCCCGCGACGGCGGAGACGTTCGCCGAGCTCAGGCACGAGGCGCTCGAGCTGGCGAAGGAGGGCATCCAGCTGACGCGCTTCAAGGGTCTCGGCGAGATGAACGCCGAGGACCTGTGGGAGACGACGATGGATCCGGCGAAGCGCGTGCTCGTGCGCGTCGAGGTCGACGACGCGGCGCTCGCCGACGAGATCTTCTCCAAGCTGATGGGCGACCAGGTCGAGCCGCGACGCGAGTTCATCGAGCAGCACGCAAAGGACGTCCGCTTCCTCGATGTCTAGTGCCTTCCTAACCACTTTCCCGAAGGGAAAGTGGCGTGTCTGAGATGGACACGGGCGGGCTGACGCCCGGCCGGATCGAGACGCGCGAGCTCGAGCAGGAGATGCGCTCGAGCTTCCTGGACTACGCGATGAGCGTCATCGTCTCGCGCGCGCTGCCCGACGTGCGCGACGGCCTCAAGCCGGTGCACCGGCGCGTGCTCTACGGCATGCACGAGGCCGGCATGCAGCCGAACCGCCCGTACAAGAAGTGCGCGCGCATCGTCGGCGACGTCATGGGCTCGTACCACCCGCATGGCGACACGGCGATCTACGACACGCTCGTTCGGCTCGCGCAGCCGTTCTCGATGCGCTACCCGCTCGTCGACGGGCAGGGCAACTTCGGCAACGTCGACGGCTACCAGGCGGCCGCGATGCGGTACACCGAGTGCCGGCTGACGCGGCTCGCGACCGAGCTGCTGCGCGACATCGACGCGGACACGGTCGACTTCCAGCCGAACTACGACGAGTCGCGGCGCGAGCCGACCGTGCTGCCGGCGCGCTTCCCGAACCTGCTCGTCAACGGCTCCTCCGGGATCGCCGTCGGCATGGCGACGAACATCCCGCCGCACCATCTCGGCGAGACGATCGACGCGCTCGTGGCGCTGATCGACGAGCCCTCGATCGACGTCGAGCGGCTGATGAAGCACGTCAAGGGCCCCGACTTCCCGACGGCCGGCATCATCGTCGGCAGGGAGGGCATCCGCGAGGCGTATCGCTCCGGCCGCGGCCGCATCGTGGTTCGCGCACGCGCCCACGTCGAGGAGCTGCGCGGCGGCCGCACCGCGATCGTGGTCAACGAGCTGCCCTACACGGTCAAGAAGGGCGGCGACGAGGGCGTGATCAAGAAGATCGCCGACCTCGTCAAGGACGGCATCCTCCCCGAGGTCGCCGACCTGAAGGATCTCTCCGACCGGATCGGGCATGCGCATCGAGGTGCACCTGAAGCGCGACGCCGTGCCGCAGGTCGCGCTCAACAAGCTGTACAAGCACACGTCGCTGCAGACGACGTTCGGCTACAACGCCGTCGCGCTCGTCGACGGCGTGCCGCGCACGCTCGGGCTGCGCGACCTGCTCTACCACTACCTCGAGCACCAGCGCGTCGTCGTCACGCGCCGGCTCAAGTACGAGCTGCGCCAGGCGGAGGCCCGCGCGCACGTCCTGCAGGGCTACCTGATCGCGCTCGACAACCTCGACGAGGTCATCGCGCTCATCCGGGCCGCGGCCGACACCGACGAGGCCCGGACGGGGCTGATGGAGCGCTTCGAGCTGCTCGGAGATCCAGGCCCAGGCGATCCTCGACCTCCGCCTGCGCGCGCTCACCGGGCTCGAGCGCAAGCGCGTCGAGGACGAGTTCGCCGACCTGCAGGAGCGGATCGCCGAGCTGCGGGCGATCCTCGGCGACGAGTCGCGCATCGATGCCGTCATCCGCGAGGAGCTGCTCGAGATCAAGTCGATCTACAGCCGCAACGACGACCGGCGCACCGAGATCATCGCCGCGGAGGACGAGTTCGAGCTCGAGGACATGATCGCCGAGGAGGACATGGTCATCGCGATCACGCAGCTCCGGCTACATCAAGCGCCTGCCGGTCACGACCTACCGTGAGCAGCGGCGCGGCGGGCAGGGCGTGATGGGGATGGACCTCAAGGACGAGGACTACATCGAGCACCTCTTCGTCGCCTCGACGCACGACTACATCCTGTTCTTCACCACCGTCGGCAAGGTCTACCGGCTGAAGGTGCACGAGCTGCCGCTGGGCTCGCGCCAGTCGAAGGGGCGCGCGATCGTGAACCTCTTGCCGTTCCGCCAGGAGGAGTCGGTGCGCGCCGTGATCGCGACGCGCGACTTCAAGGAGGCGAAGTTCCTCGTCTTCGCGACGAAGAAGGGCGTCATCAAGAAGACCGCGTTCCTCGAGTACAACACGCCGCTGAAGGCGGACGGGATCATCGCGATCAAGATGCGCGAGGACGACGAGCTCGTCGGCGTCCGCCTCTCCGACGGCGACGACGACCTGATCATGGTCTCGCGCGCGGGTCAGGCAATTCGCTTCCACGAGGGCGACGTGCGCGCGATGGGCCGCGCGGCGTCTGGCGTCCGCGGCATGAACCTGCGCAAGGACGACGAGGTGATCGAGGTCAACGTCGCCGAGGACGACGCCGACCTCCTGGTCGTGACCGAGAACGGCTACGGCAAGCGCACGCCGCTCCACGAGTATCCGAAGAAGGGCCGGGGCGGTCTGGGCGTCAAGACGGTGCAGCTGACCGAGGCGAGAGGAAAGCTGGCCGGGGCGCGCGTCGTGCGGCCCGGCTACCAGGTGATGCTGATCTCGACGGGCGGCACGGTCATCCGCATGCCGGTCGACGGCATTCGGCGGGCCGGCCGGGCAACGCAGGGCGTGATCGTCATGCGGCTCCGCGAGGGCGAGAACGTCTCGAGCCTCGCGCCGGTGGCGGAAGGCGAGCCGGGTGCGAAACGGCGATGGGCCGGACGAGGCCGATCAGCCGCCCGTCGCCGAGGCGGACGTGGAGCGCCCGCCGAGGACACCGCTCCTCCCGACGACGAGTAGGTTTCGGCCAGTTTCGGCCGTATACCCCTTCTCAAACCGAAAGAAGGGGTGTATATCTGAGTCCCGAGGGGTCGCCGCCCCGGCCTGTACGAGAGGTAGGTATGGCTTACACCGACCAAGTTGATCTTCTTGAACCGATAAATCTCTCCGAGCACCTGGACAAGGTGGAGCTCTACCTCGGCCAGGTGTGCCAGATCGCCGGCATCTCGAAGATGCAGCTCGACTACTGGACGAACAAGGCGCAGATCCCGACGAAGGGCAAGAAGCAGCGGATCTACGACATCGACGCGCTCGAGACGGTGATGCTGATCAAGCAGGCGAAGGACCGCGGGCTCAACCTCGGCGCGGCGATCGACGCCGCCCAACGCTTCCGCCAGCTGAACGGCTAGCTGCCGCCTCCGTTCGCCGCCGCCGCTGCCGCGCTGCATGAAGGCGGTGAGCATGTCGATGCGGCGCCGGGAAGACGATCGTGGTCGCGTTCGTCGCGCCGATCTCGAGCAGCGTCTGCAGGTAGCGCAGCTGCAGCGCCATCGGCGAGCGCGCCATCACGTCGGCGGCGTCCGCGAGCTTCTGCGACGCCTGGAACTCGCCCTCGGCGGCGATGATCTTCGCGCGCCGCTCGCGCTCGGCCTCGGCCTGGCGGGCCATCGCGCGCTGCATCCCGGCCGGGATCTCGACGTCCTTCACCTCGACGATCGACACCTTCACGCCCCAGGGCGAGGTGGCCTCGTCGATGATCGTCTGCAGGATCGTGTTGATCTTGTCGCGCTCCGAGAGGAGCTCGTCCAGCACGTGCTGACCGAGCACCGAGCGCAGCGTCGTCTGCGAGATCTGCGAGGTCGCGACCATGAAGTTCTCGACCTGCACGATCGCGTTCTTCGGCTCGATGATCCGGAAGTAGGCGACGGCGTTGACGCGCACGGGCACGTTGTCCTTCGTGATCACCTCCTGCGGCGGCACGTTCAGGGTGATCGTGCGCAGGTCGACCTTCACCATCCGGTCGATCACCGGGATGAGGAAGAACAGGCCCGGCCCCTTCGGGTTCGGCAGCAGGCGGCCGAGGCGGAAGATCACGCCGCGCTCGTACTCGCGGGCCACCTTGACCGCGGCGAAGAGGAAGAGCAGCAGGATGACGACGATGGCGGCGAGCGCGATGAGGGCGATCGACATCTACGTCCTTTCCGAATCCGGATTGGCGACGACGAGCTCGAGCTCGTTCTGGTGGACCGACTCTACGCGCACACGCTCACCCGGGCGGAGGGGTGACCCGTCGGCGGTGCGTGCGCGCCAGAGCTCGCCGTCGACGAAGACGAATCCCGCATCGCGCACCTGGGCGTCCTCGCCGACGAGCCGGTGGGTGCCGACCTCGGCCGGCCGGGTGCGCGCCTGGGCGGCCTTCGTGAACGCGACGCCGAACAGGAGTGCGAGCGTGCCGGCGATCGCAACGGCAACCTGGATCGAGACCTGGTACGTCTCGCCGGCCGGGTCGAAGAGCATGAGCGCGCCGATCACGAACGTGATCGCGCCCGCGAGCGCAAGGGCACCGTGAGAGACCACGAAGGCCTCGGCGACGAAGAACGCGGCCGAGAGCAGCATCAGGAGCAGTCCGGCCGCTGAGACGGGGAGGACCTGCAGGCCGTACAGCCCGACGATGAGCGAGATCGCGCCGACGGTGCCAGGAAAGACGAGGCCGGGGTTCCACAGCTCCACGACGATGCCGATCAGCCCGATCGAGAGCATCAGCGCGACGACGTTCGGGTCGATGAGGAGGTCGAGGATGCGCTTCCACGTGGACATCTCCGTCCGCACGACCGTCGTGCCGGGCGGCGTGGAGACGGTCAGGCCCTTCGCCACGGTCGTCGTCCCGTCGATCTGGCTGAAGAGCGATGGGTAGTCGGGCGCGATCACGTCGGCGATGTTCAGCTCGAGCGCCTCGCGGGCGCCGTAGTTCGACGCCTCGCGCACCATGCGCTCGGCCGCCTCGACGTTGCGGCCGTTCTCGCGCGCGAGCTCGCCGATGTAGGCGGCGGCGTCGTTCACGACCTTTCGGCGGAGGTCGTCGGAGAAGTCCTCACCGCTCGTCGTGATCGGCGTCGAGGAGCCGATGTTCGTCTGGGGCGCCATCGCCAGGACGTCCGACGCCATTGCGATCACAGCGCCGGCGGAGTCGGCGCTCGAGCCCGGCGGCGCGACGTAGACGATCACGGGGATGTCGGCGGCGAGGATGCCCTTCACGATCTGGCGCATCGAGGAGCCGAGCCCGCCGGGCGTGTCCATCTCGATCGCGACCGCGTTGAAGCCCTCGTCCTCGCCCCGCTCGATCGCGTCGAGCAGGTAGTCCTGCGTGACCGGGTTCACGTCGTTCTCGAACTCGGCGACGAGGACGCGATCGGAAGTGTCCCCGGACGTGCCGGTCAGTGCGGGTGCCGCGCCGGCCATGACGGCTACGAGCGCCCCCAACAGGAGAAGGCAACGCCGCGACACTCGTAAGGATTCTATCAATGCAGGGTCTTTTTCCTTGCGGACGAAGGGGAGGCCTGCCACCGTCCGGTGGCCGCGCCATGAGGTTTCTCGCCCTGACAGTCCTGCTCGCCGCCATCTTGCCGGCGACGGCGTGGGGCCAGCAGGCGACGATCGTGCAGCGCGACGTGCCCCTCGTGCCGGCCCGCTCGCTCGCCTCGGGCAAGGCGCCGGAGCGCTTCAACCTCGTCGGCCTCCATTGGCAGGGGCAGGGCACCGTGCGGTTCCGGACACGGTCGGTCGAGGGCCGCTGGAGCGAGTGGGTCGGCGGCGGCTCCGGAGTCGGAGGACCAGCCGGACGTCGGAACGGCCGAGCGCTCCCGGAAGGGAGGCTGGCGGCTCGGGAACCCCTGGTGGGTCGGCGACTCCGACCGGATCGAGTACCGGACGGTGGGACGCGTGGCGCGGCTGCGGACGTTCTTCGTCACGAGCCCGTCCGCCGCGATCCCGCTGCGAGGGCTGCAGAAGGCGGGTGCGCCGGCGATCGTCTCGCGGGCGGGCTGGGGCGCCGACGAGTCGATCCGGCGCGCCGCGCCCCGCTACGCGCCCGAGCTGCGCGTCGCGATCGTCCACCACACGGCCGGCTCGAACGGCTACACGGCGGCCGAATCGGCGGCGATCGTGCGCGGGATCCAGACCTACCACGTCAAGGGGAACGGCTGGCACGACATCGGCTACAACTTCCTCGTCGACCGGTTCGGGAAGGTGTTCGAGGGCCGCTACGGCGGCATCGACCGGAACGTCATCGGCGCCCACGCGGAGGGGTTCAACACCGGCTCGGTCGGCGCGGCAGTGCTCGGCGAGTACAGCTCGCTCACCGTCAGCTCGCGGGCACAGGACGCCCTGGCGCGGCTGCTCGCGTGGCGGCTCGACCTCGCACACGTCGAGCCGATGTCGACGTTGCTGTACCCCTCGGGTGGGAACCCGCGCTACGCGACCGGCGTGCCGGTCTCTCTGCGGGCGGTCTCCGGCCATCGGGACACCGGCTTCACGGACTGCCCCGGACGCGCGCTCTACGCGCTGCTCGGAGACATCACCGGCAGCGTGGCCGAGATCGGCTTGCCGAAGCTCTACGCACCGGTCGTGACCGGCGCGGTGCCCGGGAACGTCAGGTTCCGGGCACGCCTCTCGGCGCCGCTCGACTGGACGCTCGAGGTCACCGACGCCCGCGGCGCCGTCGTGGCCTCGAACGGCGGCTACGGCCAGACGATCGACTGGTCGTGGCCCTCGGCGGGCCTTCCGGCCGGCACCTACTCCTACGCGATCCGAGCACCCGACGTGACGCCGGCGGTCGGGCGGGTCGGCGGACCCAGCAGTCCCGGCAGTCCCGAGGGGACGCTCAGCGTGTCCAGCCTGGCGGCCGAGCCGACGACGCTGACGCCGAACGCGGACGGCGTCGACGACGTGACGGCCGTGACGTACACGCTGTCTACACCGGCGGTCGTGACCGTGACCGTGAAGGACGCACTCGGCCAGGACGTTGCGCGCCTGTCCCGCACCTGGCGGCGAGCCGGCGAGCACAGCGAGCGCATCGACGGCGGCAACCTTCCCGACGGCGTCTACCGCGTGCAGCTCGATGCGCAGGCGACCGGCGGCCGGACCGCCTCGGGCTCGGTGCAGGTGACGGTGACGCGGACGCTCGGCGCTCTCGTGGCCGACCGGCAGGCGTTCTCGCCGAACGGCGACGGCCGGGCCGACCGGATCACGTTCTCCTTCCGCCTGCAAGCTCCGGCCGAGGTTCGCGTCCGCGTCCTGCGCGACGGGAAGTGGATTGCGACCCCGTTCTCGGGGCCGCTCGAGCCCGGCGCGCGCCGCGTCGTGTGGGACGGCGCCAAGCGGATGGGCCAGGCCCGCGACGGTGAGTACGAGGCGGTCGTGGAGGCAACGGATGTCTTCACGACAGCAGCGCTTGCCGTCCCGGTCGCGCTCGACAGGGTCGCGCCACGGATCCGGATCGTGCGCCGCTCGCCACTCAGGATCTGGGCCAGTGAGCCGGTCCGCCTCTCGCTGCGGATCGGCACGCGGAGCTTCAAGCGCGACGTCGCGGCCGCCGGCGAGTCGCGTGTGTCTGCGCCGCGGCTGGGATTGATCCGCATCGTCGCGTGGGACGCCGCCGGCAACGCCAGCGGCCCCGTGTCCCGTCGGTAGCGGCAGTACCATACGGCGGTCGTGCAACCGCCCCGACGTGCCGCCCGTCCAATCAGCCGAGAGCTGCGCCGAGACCCGCCGCTGCTCTACGAAAGGCTCAGCGACCCCATCTTGGTAAAGAGAGCGAAGGACGGCGACACGCGCGCGCTCGAGGCCCTGTGCGAGCGGCACGCACCAAGGGTGGAGCAGCTCTCGCGGCACCTCCTGCGGGATCCGGAGGACGCACGCGACGCGGCGCAGGACGCCCTGGCCCGCCTCTGCGTGAAGTTGCGCCAGTTCCGAGGCGAGTCGGCGTTCTCGACGTGGCTGCACCGGCTCACGGTGAACGCGTGCCGCGACGTGGCGCAGCGCCAGCAGGCGCGCCGCTGCGAGCACCTCGACGAGGACTCGCGCGTCTCGCCCGATCCGGGTCCCGCGCGGCGTGCCGAGGCTACCGAGCTACGCGCCGAGCTCGGCGCGTGCCTCGCGGAGATCGCGCCCGCACAGGCGAAGGTCGTCGTCCTGAAGGACGCGCTCGACTTCAGCTTCGAGGAGATCGCCGACGCCGAGGGTATGCCGGTGGGAACGGCCAAGTGCTACGCCCACCGCGGCCGGCTCGCGCTGAGCCGGCTGTATCCAGGCGAGCGGCTGTCGGCATGAACAAGGCCGAGATCGAGGCGATCCTGCCGCACCGGGATCCGTTCCTCCTGCTCGACGAGGTGCTCGAGCTGGAGCCCGGAGCGCGCGTCGTGGCGCGCAAGACGGTGACCGAGGCGGATTGCGCCGGCCACTTTCCCGGCAACCCGATCATGCCGGGCGTCAAGATGGTCGAGGCGCTTGCGCAGGCCGGCGCGGTCGCTGTTCTGTCGGAGGAGGAGAACCGCGGCAAGCTCGCGCTGTTCGCCGGCATCGACGGCGTGCGCTTCAAGCGCATCGTCCGCCCCGGCGACGAGCTCCGGCTGGAGTGCGATCTCGAGACGGTTCGCGGCCCGATCGGCAAGGGCAAGGCGCGCGCGACCGTCGACGGCGAGCTCGCCGTCCGTGGCACCCTCACCTTCGCGGTCGACCGCTCGTGATCGGCAGCGCCAACGGCAGGCGGATCGGCATCACCGGCCTTGGCGTGCACGTGCCCGAGCGCGTGATCACGAACAAGGAGCTCTCGACGATGGTCGACACCTCGGACGAGTGGATCCTCGAGCGCACCGGCATCCGCGAGCGCCGCTTCGCGACGCAGGAGGAGGCGCTGACGGACATCGCGCTGCCCGCTGCGCGGGCAGCGTTAGAGAGAGCCGGGGCAGACGGACGCGATATCGATTTGCTGATCTGCGCGACGGTGACGCCCGACATGATGTTTCCGACGAGCTCTGCGCTGATGGCGGACGCCCTAGGCTCCCGCACAGCTGGAGCCTACGACCTGCTCGCAGGGTGCACGGGCTTCATGTACGCGGTCGCGCAGGCCTACGGGATGCTCGCGTCGGGGCTCGCGCGGCGCGCGCTGGTGGTCGGCGGCGACGTGCTCTCGAAGATCCTCGACCTCACCGACCGCTCGACGCTCGTCCTCTTCGGCGACGGCGCGGGCGCCGTCGTGATGGAGCCGGTCGACCGCGGCGGCTTCCTCGGGTTCGAGCTCGGCGCGGACGGCGGTGGCGGCGAGAGCCTCTGGCTTCCCGGTAGCGGCTCGCGCCACTTCGACGACCCGGACAGCTTCGTGAAGATGAACGGCCGCGAGGTCTTCAAGTTCGCGACCCGCGTGATGGTCTCCTCGGCGGAGAAGATCCTCGCCGAGTGCGGGAGGACCGTCGACGAGATCGACGTATACGTTCCCCACCAGGCAAACAAGCGGATCATCGACTACGCCGCAGGCAAGCTCGGGATTCCGGAGGAGAAGGTCGTGGTGAACGTCGATCGCTACGGCAACACGTCGTCGGGCTCGATCCCGCTTGCGCTGGCGGATGCACGCTCCGACGGCCGGCTGCGCGAAGGCGAGCTCGTGCTCATGACCGGCATGGGCGCCGGGCTCACCTGGGGCTCCGCGCTGATGGAGTGGACGGAGGAGCGGGTGGCGGCATGACGAAGCTTGCCTTCTGCTTCCCCGGCCAGGGCTCCCTCGAGGCGGGCATGGGCCGCGACGTCGTCGAGGCGATCCCGGAGGCCCGCGAGGTCTTCCGGGTCGCGAGCGAGGCTTCGGGCCTCGACCTCGAGCGCCTGTGCTTCGAGGGCCACCTCGACGAGCTCGTCGAGACCGAGGTCCAGCAGCCGGCGTTGATCGCGACGAGCCTCGCGCTGCTCGAGGCGCTCCGCTCCCGCGGCTTCCGGCCCGATGTCGTCGTCGGCCACTCCGTCGGCGAGTTCGCGGCGCTCGCGTCCGTTTCCGCCATGACCATCGCCGAGACGATCTCGCTCGTCCGTGAGCGCGGGCTCGCGATGGCGGAGACGGCCAGGCGCACGCCCGGTTCGATGGCCGCGATTCTCGGCCTCGAGGACGAGGTGGTCGAGAACCTCTGCAAGAAGATCGCGGGCGTCTGGCCGGCGAACTACAACTGCCCGGGGCAGATCGTCGTGTCGGGTGAGCACGGCGCCGTGGAGGAGCTTTGCGCCGAGGCAGAGAGCCTGGGCGCACGGCGAGCCGTCAAGCTCAAGGTTTCGGGCGCATTCCACAGCCCGCTCGTCGCCCGCGCCGCGGACCGGCTCCGTCCGGCGATCGACAAGATCGGGTTCAGAGAGCCGATCGCGCCGTTCATGTCGACGGTCACTGCGAAGGTCGAGCCCGCTCAGCGCTTCGGCTCGTTGCTCGTCGACCAGCTCACCGCACCGGTGCGTTTCACGCAGGCCGCGTCGGAGCTGATCAAGGGCGGCGTGCACACATTCGTCGAGGTCGGCCCGGGCAACGTCCTCTCGGGCCTGGTCAAGCGGATCGACCGGAGCGTGAAGGCCGTCTCGGTGAGCGACCTCGCCGGGCTGGACAAGCTCGAGGAGAAGCTCGAGACCGCGTGAGTTTCTGTTCGCTGGAGGGCAAGACGGCCCTCGTCACCGGCGCCTCCAAGGGGATCGGGCGGGCCGTCGCCACCGGGCTAGCCGAGGCGGGCGCCTCGGTCGTAGTCGGCTACAACTCGGGCCGGGGTGAGGCGCAGTCGCTCGCCGCCGAGCTCAACGGGCGCGCCGTGCAGGCCGACGTCTCGAGCCCGGATGAGGCGAAGCGTCTCGTGGAGGAGGCCGGCGACGTGGACATCCTCGTCAACAACGCCGGGTTGACGAGGGACGGCGTGCTCGCGCGCATGACCGACGAGGACTGGCGCGTCGTCCTCGAGACCAACCTCTCGTCCGTCTTCTACACCTGCCGCGCCGTCACGCGGGGAATGATGCGGAAGCGCTCCGGGTCGATCGTGAACATCTCGTCGATCGTCGGCGTCCACGGGAACTGGGGCCAGACGAACTACGCGGCCTCGAAGGCCGGGATCATCGGCTTCACGAAGTCGCTCGCGCGCGAGCTCGGTTCCCGCAACGTGCGCGCGAACGTCGTCGCGCCCGGGTACGTGCGGACACGTCTCACCGACGTGCTGCCGGAGGAGGCGACTCAGGCGATGCTCGGCAACACGCCGCTCGGCCGGCTCGGGGAGCCGGAAGACGTGGCCGGCGCTGTACGCTTCCTCTGCTCCGACGAGGCCGCCTTCATCACGGGCGAGGTGCTGCTCGTCGACGGCGGCCTGGGAATGTGAGGGGAGTGGAGGTAGATGTCCAGCAACGGTAGAAGGCGGGTCGTTGTCACCGGTCTCGGCATGGTGAGCCCGCTCGGGAACGACGTCGAGACCTCGTGGGCGAACCTGATCGCGGGGGAGTCCGGCGCCGCTCCGATCCAGCAGTTCGACGCGAGCGAGTTCCCGGTGCACTTTGCCGCCGAGCTGAAGGACTTCGACCCGACGGCCTGGATCGAGCGCAAGCAGGCGCGGCGCATGGACCGCTTCGCGCAGATGATCCTCGCCGCGGCGAGGCAGGCCGAGTCGGACTCCGGCCTCGAGATCGAGAAGGAATCGGACCGGATCGGCGCCTCGATCGCCACGGGCATCGGCGGGCTCGGCGCGTTCCAGGACTGTTTCGAGACGCTGCTCGAGCGCGGGCCAGACCGGGTGAACCCGTTCTCGATCACCGCGATCATCCCGAACATGGGCGCGGGCTGGGTGTCGATGGAGCTCGGCACCCGCGGGCCGCTCTCCTCCCAGTGCACCGCGTGTGCGGCGTCGAACATGGCGATTGGCGAGGGCGCGGACGCGATCCGGCTCGGCCGCGCAGACGCGATGTTCTGCGGCGGCACCGAGGCCGGGATCACGCGAGTTGGGATCGCGGGCTTCGGCGCGATGCGGGCTCTGTCGCGCCGGAACCACGACCCGAAGGCTGCATCCCGGCCGTTCGACGCCGAGCGCGACGGCTTCGTGATGGGAGAGGCCGGCGGCGTCGTCCTGCTCGAGGAGCTCGAGCACGCGCGGGCGCGCGGAGCCAAGATCTATGCCGAGCTGCTCGGCTACGGGGTCTCCTCCGACGCGAACCACATCACCGAGCCCGACCCCGGCGGAACGAACCCGGCGCGGGCGATGACGATGGCCTTCGGCGACGCGGGCATCGACGCTTCCGAGATCGGCTACATCAACGCGCACGGCACCTCGACGCCTCTCGGTGACGCCTCGGAGACGCGGGTGATCAAGCTGGCCGTCGGCAAGGAGAACGCGCCCAAGATCCCGATCTCCTCGACCAAGGGCGCGACGGGCCACTGCCTGGGCGCGGCGGGGGCGGTGGAGGCAATCTTCACCATCCTCGCGACGAAGACGGGCGTGTTGCCCCCGACGATCAACTACGAGGTCGAGGATCCCGCCTGCGACCTCGACTACATCCCGAACGAGGCGCGGCGCTCGGAGATCAGGATCGGCGTCTCGAACTCGTTCGGCTTCGGCGGCCACAACGCCTGCGTGGTCTTCAGCCGCTTCGACTAGGTCAGCTCGATGAGGCGGCCGTCGGGGTCGCGCAGGTAGGCCGACCGGCCCCAGTCGTAGTCGCCTGCTTCCACGCCGAGCCGCGCGGCGGCCTCGTCGACGTCGCGAACGCCGAGGGCGAAGTGGTCGACGTTGGGCGGCTGTCCCTCCGCCGCCTCGCCGGTCACGTGGATCAGGAGCTTGGCCCCGCCCAGATCGAACACCGCGCCGCCGGGCCAGCGGCTCTCGGGCGACGCGTCGAGCACGCGTTCGTAGAACGCAACGAGCTCGTCCGGTCGCTCCGTGAAGAGGGCGATCTCGGCGATCCGCACGGTCCGATCCTCGCACAGCTCCCTCAGTAAGCTCCAGGCGTGAGCCGCTGGGCGACGTTCGACTGCTACGGCACGCTGATCGACTGGAACGCGGGTATCGGCGCCGTGCTCGAGGGCCTGTACGGCGCCGAGCGGGCGCCGGTGCTCCTGCGCCGCTATCACGAGCTCGAGCCCGAGGTGCAGTCGGAGTCGTACCGCAGCTACGCGGACGTGCTCTCTCTCACCCTGGAGCGGCTCGCGAACGAGGCCGGCGTCGGGATCCCGGAGGGCGAGAGCAACGTGCTCCCGCATTCGCTGCCGGACTGGCCCGCGTTCCCGGAGGCGCCGGAGGCGCTGGCGGAGCTGCGCCGGCGCGGCTGGAGCCTCGCGGTCCTCTCGAACACGGACCGTGGGCTGCTCGAGGCGTCGTTGAGGACGCTCGGGGTTCCCTTCGACCTCACCGTGGTGGCGGAAGACGTCGAGTCGTACAAGCCCGCGCACGGGCACTGGGAGCGCTTCTTCGCGCTCACGACGGCGGATCGCGAGCACCACGTGCACGTCGGCGCCAGCCTCTTCCACGACATCGCCCCCGCGCGGGAGCTCGAGCTGACGAGCGTCTGGATCAACCGTCTCGGCGAGAAGGCCGATCCCGAGCCCGACCGGGAGCTCCCCGACCTCGCCCGTCTGCCGGACACGCTCGACGAGCTCACCGCCCAGTGATGACGGCCGAGCTTCGGCCGCCGCGGGAGGACGAGTTCGACGCGATGCTGGAGCTCATGCGCGCGCACCAGCTCGCCGTCTTCGGTGAGGCGGACGCGAACCCGCAGGACCTGCGCACGTGGCTGACCTCGCCGTCGGTGGACGTCGAACGGGACCTCCGCGTGCTCGCGCAGGACGGACGCCTCGTCGGTTACGCGGATGTCGACCCGACCCGCGACGAGCCGCCGCTGTGGTGGTGCGACCTCGTCGTCGCACCCGACGTCGATCGAGGCGAGATCACGAAAGAGCTCGTCGCGTGGCTCGAGAAGCGCGCAGGCGCGGGCACGATCAGGGTCTGGACGTCGGCCGGCGACGAGAGCAGCGTTGTGGCATACACCGGGCTCGGCTTCACGCCTGCACGTCACTCCTATCGCATGGAGCTCGATCTGCAAGGCGAGCCACGGCAGCCGGTGTGGCCGGACGGGGTCACCGTCCGCACCGTGGAGGAGGACGAGCATCGGCGGGTCTACGACGCGATGATGGAGGTCTGGCAGGACACCTCGGACCCGATGGACGAGACGTTCGACGAGTGGGCACACTGGGTGATCAGAACGGACGCGTTCGACCCCACGCTCTGGTTCCTTGCCTTCGCGGGCGACGAGCTCGTCGGCTTCTCGCTTTGTCGCGAGGACGTGTCCGATTCGACAGCCGGCTACGTGGCCACTCTCGGCGTCCGCCGACCCGGGAGACGGCAGGGGCTCGGCGAGGCGCTGCTCCTGCACTCGTTCGGCGAGTTCCGGCGGCGGGGCTACCGCCGCGCGACCCTCGGCGTCGACGCGACCAGTCCGACAGGTGCGACGCGCCTCTACGAACGGGCCGGGATGCGCGTCTACCGGGACACCGTCTTCCTCGAGAAGAGGCTCTGAGTGGAGCTCCGCGCACCGCGCGTGGACGAGGCGGCCGCGATCGCGGCACTGATGAGCCGGCACGCGCCGGAGCCGGTCGGGGAGGAACGCCTTGTGCGGATGTGGTCGGCGCCGGGGGCGGACAGGGAGCGGCATGGCCGCGTCGTCGCGCAGGACGGAGCCGCCGTCGGGTACGCAGCCGTCTGGATTAGGGACGAGTACACCTGGCTCGAGCTCCACGGCGAGGACGCGCCCGAGCTGATCGACTGGGCAGCGGGCGTCGCTGCCGGCCGAATCTACTCCGGCGGCTGGGAGGGGGATGACGAGGTGCGAGCGGCGCTCGTCGATCGCGGCTTCGGGCTCGTGCGTCACTCGTACCGCATGGCGATCGACGTCGACGGGCGATTGCCGGAGCCGAGCTGGCCGGACGGCATCGACGTCCGAAGCTTCACCGCCGGTGACGAGCACGCGGTGTACGAGGCGCATCAGGAGACCTTCGAGGACACGTGGGAGCACACGCGCCAGCCCTACGAGGAGTGGGCGCACTGGACCGTCGATCGTCCCGATTTCGAGCCGCGGCTCTGGCGTCTCGCCTTCGCGGGCGACGAGCTGGCCGGGATCGCCCTCTGTCGGACGGGCCGCGAGGAGGAGGAACTCGGCACCGGCTGGGTCTCGATTCTCGGCGTTCGGCGGCCCTGGCGTCGCCTCGGCCTCGGGCGAGCGCTCCTGCACGACGCCTTCCGCGTGCTCGGCGAGTCCGGCTGCAGCCGTGTCGTCCTCGGCGTCGACGCGGCCAGCCTGACCGGCGCGCACCGACTCTACGAGAGCGTGGGCATGCGAGTGCTCGCCACGTTCGACGTCTACCAGCGGGACCCATGAGCCGGCTCCGCGCCCGCTGCCCCGACTGCCGCACGCTGACGGCCGTCGCGCTCGGCCCCGACTACCAATGCCACTCGTGCGGGCGCGAGTTCGGTGCCGGCCTCGTTCGCGTCCCGCGGGCGTGGGGCGCAGGCGGCGAGACGATGGCGGCAGCCGCGTGGCTCGACCTGCCGTACCCGGAGGCAAGCGTCGTCGAGGAGGAAACGCTGGCGGAGCAGTCCGTCGCGCTCGCCGCCGACCTCCCCGTGCGCCCGCTCGTCCTCGGGGGGTGCTGTTGCTCCCACGTCGGAGCAGTCCAGGGCCTTTCCGCCCGTGAGGAGACCTTGGCCGTGGTCTGGATCGACGCACACGGCGATCTCAATACGCCGGCCTCGTCGCCCTCGGGGAACGCCTGGGGAATGCCGTTGCGGATGCTCCTCGACGGCGGTGCGATGCGGCCGGAGGACGTCGCGCTGCTCGGCGCGCGGAACCTCGACCCGCCTGAGGTGGAGTTCATCGAGCGGAGCGGTATCCGCACGGGCGCAGACGCGGTCGAGCATGCGCTCGAGGGTACGGACGCCGTCTACGTCGCGCTCGACTGCGACGCCGTCGAGCCCGGGGAGCTCGGGGTCTTCATGCCGGAGCCGGACGGGATCCACCTGAACGAGCTCGAGCGGCTGTTGCGCGACGTCGCCGGACGTGCCCGCATCGCCGGTGCAGGCCTGACGGGGCTGGTCGCGGCGGACTCGAACGTGCCTAGACTCGTCCCGGTCGTCGCTGCGCTGGGCCTGTAGCCGCGCTTGTAACCGCGACGTTAAGAGGCGGGTCTAAACTCAACCGATGGCTGAAGCACCCAGCAGGATCGACGTCTCGATCGAGCACAAGCACGCGCCGCCCGAGCCGCCGGCGAAGAAGCATCCGAACACCTGCCCGTCGTGCGGATCGCACTATCGCGACGACGAGCTCGAGGTGTCCCTCCGGGTCTGCACCCACTGCGGCCACCACTTCCCGGTCAAGGCGCGGGAGCGGATTCGGCAGCTTGCCGACCCTGGGAGCTTCGAGGAGGAGGCCGCGGACCTTCGCTCGGCGGACCCGCTCCGGTTCTTCGACCTGCGGGCCTACAAGGATCGGCTGGCCGAGGCGGAGGTCGCGACGGGCCTCGGCGATGCGATGGTGATCGGCTCGGCGACGATCGAGGCGCTTCGCTGCGAGTTGGCGGTCATGGACTTCTCCTTCATGGGCGGCTCGATGGGATCGGTCACGGGCGAGAAGTTCGCGCGGGCCTGCGAGAGCGCCGTGGCGGCGCGGTCGCCGCTGGTCTCCGTCTCGGCGTCGGGCGGCGCCCGCATGCAGGAAGGGATCCTCGCCCTGATGCAGCTGCCGAAGACCGTCGTCGCGGTCGAGGAGCTGCACGAGGCCGGCTGTGCGCTCATCAGCGTCATGGCCCACCCGACGACGGGCGGCCTGCTTGCGAGCTTCGCCAGCCTCGGGGACGTCCTCCTGGCAGAGCCGGGCGCGCTCATGTCGTTCGCCGGCCCGCGCGTCGTGGCGCAGACCACGAGGGAGAAGCTGCCCGACGACTTCGGCCTCGCGGAGTCGAATCTCCGGTTCGGAAACCTCGACGCAATCGTCCCGAGAGCCGAGTTGCGGCCGACGCTCGCCCGGTTGCTTCGGTTGTTCGGAACGGACTAAGGTGCCGCGTGACGCCGAGATCAGGCTCCGGGATCGGTTGAGCAAGCTAAGCGGCCTCGATCTCCTTCGCGGCGCACGCCTCTCGGGCGAGCTCGAGCGGCTGCAGCGACAGCTCGACCGGATCGAGGCCGAGCCCACCGATGCCGAGATCTGGCGCTCCGTCGAGCTGGCGCGCCACCAGGACCGTCCGTACACGCTCGACTACGTCGAGCGGATCTTCGAGGACTTCTTCGAGCTCCACGGCGATCGCGGACGGGCGGACGACGCCGCTCTCGTGACCGGGCTCGGCCGGCTGGAGGGCAGGACGGTGGCGCTGATCGGGCACCAGAAGGGCCGCGACATCAAGGAGCGGACGACGCGCAACTTCGGCATGGCCTATCCGGAGGGCTACCGCAAGGCGATGCGTGTGATGGAGCTCGCGGATCGCCACCGGTTCCCGCTGGTGACGCTGGTCGACACGCCAGGCGCGTATCCGGGGGTCGCGGCGGAGCAGCACGGACAGGGTGGCGCGATCGCGCGCTCCCAGGCGGTGATGGCTCGTCTCGGCGTGCCGACGGTCGCCTGCATCATCGGCGAAGGCGGCTCGGGCGGCGCGGTCGCGATCGCGCTCGCCGACCGGGTGCTGATGCAGGAGAACGCGATCTACTCGGTCATTTCGCCCGAGGGTTGCGCGGCGATCCTCTGGCGCGACGCCGGCGAGGCGCAGAAGGCGGCCGCGGCGTTCAAGCCCGACGCTGCCCATTGCCTCGAGCTCGGCGTCGTGGACGGGATCGTCCCGGAGCCGCTCGGCGGCGCCCACGAGAACCACGACGAGGCGGCTCGGCTCCTCGCGGCGGCGGTCGCCGATGCCCTCGAGGACCTGGACGACATTCGCCCGAACGAGCTCAGGGCGGCGCGGCGGGAGAAGTTCCGCTCGATGGGTGTCCTGGGCTGATCCGTCGGCTTTCCACAACTTCCACAGGCTTATCCCCGGCCGCACTTTGCGGAAAAACGCTGAAGCCGGCTCTCGGCCGGCTTCAACGTGACCCCCCGCTTCGAGTGAGACGCGCGAAGCGAACCCACACGCATTCCCACCTGGTGGAAGCTTGCCCACCTCCGGGCGGGTCAAACATCGGTCGGTAAGACTTCCGGCGTGCCACCGCTCAGCGACTACCGGCGCAAGCGCGATCCGGCCAAGACGCCGGAGCCGTTCTCGGACGGGAAACGTCGCCGCGGCAAGGAGCCGGTTTTCGTCGTCCAGCGGCACGACGCCAGCCGCCTGCACTACGACTTCCGGCTCGAGCGGGACGGCGCGCTTGCGAGCTGGGCCGTGCCGAAGGGCGTGCCGCTCGAACCGGGCACGCAGCATCTCGCCGTGCACGTCGAGGACCATCCGCTCTCCTACGGCGACTTCGAGGGGGAGATCCCGAAGGGCGAATACGGCGCTGGCACGGTCGAGATCTGGGACCGCGGCACGTACGAGCTCGTGGAGGAGAAGCCCAACGGCGGCCTGACCGTCCATCTGCACGGCGAGAAGCTCGAGGGGCTGTGGTCGCTCGTGCCCGCCAAGCTCTCGGGCGACCCGAAGAACTGGCTGATCGTCCGCAAGCGCGAGCAAGAAAGTGTTGAAACAACACAAAGTCGTTCGCGGCGGCGGTACGCGCCGATGCTCGCGACTCCCGCCGACGATGTTCCCAGGGGCGACGGCTGGCTCTACGAGGTGAAGTGGGACGGCTACCGCGCGATCGCGACGATGCGCGGGGGCGACGTCGACCTGCGCAGCCGCAACGACAACGCGCTGAACGAGCGCTTCCCCACGGTCGTGCGGGCGCTGGAGCGCGCCATCCGCACGCCCGACTGCGTGCTCGACGGGGAGGTGGTCGCGATCGGCAAGGACGGCCGCGCGACCTTCTCCGCGATGCAGCAGGGAAGCGACGGCACGATGTACGTCTACGTCGCGTTCGACGCGCTCGAGGTCGAGGGCGAGCCGATCATCGGGCTGCCGCTGCGCGAGCGTAGGGAACGCCTCACGAGGCTGATCGACCGTCGTCGAGGCGGCGTCCAGATCTCCGATGCCTTCGATGACGGCCAGGCGCTCTACCACGCCGCCGAGCAGCAGCGCTTCGAGGGGATCGTCGCCAAGCGGGCGGACTCCGTCTACGAGCCCGGCAGGCGCTCGCGGAACTGGCTCAAGATCAAGACCCACGGCCGCCAGGAGTTCGTGATCGCCGGCTACACGAAGGGCCAGGGCCGCCGCGAGGGCCAGTTCGGCTCCCTCGTCCTCGGCGTCTGGGAGGACGGTCGGCTGCGATACGCCGGCAACGTCGGCACCGGCTTCAATGACGCGGAGATCGAGAAGCTACAGCGGCTTCTCAAGGAGCTGAAGCAGGACGAGTGCCCGTTCGACGAGGTGCCGAAGATGCCGAAGGTGCGCAAGGGCGACGTCGTCTGGGTCAAGCCCGAGCTCGTCGCCGAGGTCGAGTTCGCCGAGTGGACGCACGACGGCAGGCTGCGGGCGCCCTCCTACCAGGGCCTGCGCGACGACAAGCGTCCCGAGGACGTGCACCGGGAGCGGCCGCCGCTCGATCCCGAGCTCAGGCGCGGGAAGCGCGTCCTCAAGCTCTCCAACCTCGAGAAGCCGTTCTGGCCGGACGAGGGGATCACGAAGGGCGACCTCCTCGCGTATTACCGCGATGTCGCGCCCGTGCTCGTGCCGCATCTGCGTGACCGCCCGTTCACGATGAAGCGCTACCCCGACGGTGCCTTCGGGAAGTTCTTCTTCCAGAAGGACGCGCCGAAGCACATGCCCGACTGGATCCCGAGGTTCCGCGCGAAGGCCTCGACGCGAGAGACCCCGCGGCGCGTTCGCGAGATCGACTTCGCGCTCGTGAACGACGACCTCGCCCTCCTCTGGGCGGTGAACATGGGCTGCATCGACATGAACACGTGGTACTCGCGCGTCGACAAGCCGAGCCGGCCCGACTTCGTGCTCTTCGACCTCGATCCCTCGCCGGACGTCGGCTTCGCCGAGACGGTCCAGGTCGCGTTGCTCGTGAAACAGACGCTCGACCTGCTCGAGCTGCAGTCGTTCGCCAAGACGAGCGGCTCGGAGGGCATCCACGTGCTCGTGCCGATCGAGCGGCGGCACACGTTCGACGAGACGCGTGAGTTCTCGGAGATCGTCGCCGGCGCGATCGCCCGCGCGCATCCGAGGCTGGCGACGACGCAGTGGGTGCGGGCGAAGCGGCGGGGCGTCCTGATCGACTCGAATCAGAACGGCGAGGGCAAGACGATCGCGTCGGCCTACTCGGTGCGCCCGAAGCCGGGTGCGCCGGTCTCGACGCCCCTGCGGTGGGACGAGGTGAACGAGTCGCTCGACCCCGCGGCCTTCACGATGGGTGCCGTGCTCGAGCGCATCTCCCGCCACGGCGACCTCTTCGAGGGCGTCCTGAAGACGAAGCAGGCGCTCGGCCCGGCGCTTCGCTCGCTGCGCTAGGTTCCCGCCCGCTACGACTCGTCCAACCGGTGCGCGTGGCCGAGAATCGACAGCTCGGCGATGTCGCGCCGGAAGAAGAGCGACGTCGTCCAATCCGTGACGACGCGGAGCTTGCGCGAGACGAGCGGCAGCTGGAACAGGTGGTACGTCCGCGTCACGAACCATCCCGGAAAGCCGCGGATGCGGAGGCCGAGGACGTCAGCGATCCCCTTGTAGCGGCCGAGCGTGGCCACCTGGCCGAGCATGCGGTAGGCGTACGGCTGGGAGTCGCCGTGCAGGTTCTTGGCCAGGCGGCGGGCCTGGCGGAGCGCGTGCTGACACGTCGGCGGATCGGTTCGCCCCGGCGTGGCGGCGTTGGGAACGGCCGCACAGTCCCCGAGCGACCACATGTCCGCTCGGCCCTCGATCCGCAAATGGTCGTCGACCCGGACGCGGCCCCGCTCGTCCAGCGGCAGCCCCCACTCCGCGAGGAGCGGGTGAGCCTTGACGCCTGTCGTCCAGACGAGGGTGTGTGTTGGGATGCGAGTGCCGTCCGAGAGCACCGCCTCGCGACCGTCCACGGACTCGAGCATGGTCGAGACGTGGATCTCGACGCCTCGCGCGGCGAGCTCACGCGCGGCGTACTCGCCCAGGCGCGGCGGGATCTCGGCGAGGATCTTCGGGGCGGCGTCGACCAGCACCCAGCGCTGCGGGGCGTCGCGTAGGCGCGGGAAGAACCGGAGGGCGGCGCGCACCAGGTCGGAGAGCTCCGCCAACGCCTCGACGCCGGCGTAGCCGGCACCGACGAAGACGAAGCCGAGGTGGCGGTGCTGGTCCTCCGGCTCGGCGGCGTCCGCCGCCTCGAGCTCCCGCAGCACGTGGTTGCGGAGCTGGATCGCGTCCGCCAGGTCCTTGAACGGGAGCCCATGGTCGGCCAGGCCGGGCACCGGAAAGGTCCGGGGCACGGCTCCCAGCGCGACGACGACCTGCTCGTATGCGAGCTCGAAGGCGCCCGCGTCGGGCGTCTCGACGGCGACGCTGCGCGCGGCCTCGTCGATCGTGGTGACGCGGCCGAGGATGAGCTCTGCGTGCGGGCACATCTGCCGCAGCGGCACGACCACGTGCCGCGGCTCGATCGTTCCCGACGCCGCCTCCGGCAGGAGCGGCGTGTAGAGCATCGAGGTCTCCGGGCTGACGATCGTCGCTCCCGCGTCCCCGAGAAGCCGCGCGACGTAGGCGCCCGCGAAGCCGCCGCCGATGACGAGGGTGCCACCTCTGGCGCGGCGAGGCTCGGTCATCGCTGCATCCTGACACACTTGCGATTTGACAAACGCTTATAGCTTCCATTAGAAGTTCCAATCTCTACCACTTCGATAGGCAAACGGAGGGAGCCGCATGCGCAGGGCCGCACTCGCACTGATCGCGATCGCACTGGTTGCCGTCTCCGCGGCAGCGGCGGCGACACAGGACACGAGGCTCACGCTCGTGGCGTACTCGACGCCGCGCGAGGCCTACGCCGAGATCATCCCGGCGTTCCAGAAGACGGAGCCGGGCCAGGACGTCTCCTTCAGCCAGTCCTACGGCTCCTCCGGCGAGCAGGCCCGTGCAGTCGCGGCCGGGTTGAACGCCGACATCGTCGCCCTTTCGCTGGCGCCCGACGTCGACTCGCTCGTCAAGCTGGGGCTCGTCGACGCGAAGTGGGATCGGCAGTCGTACCGCGGGATGGTGCACCGGTCCGTCGTCGTCTTCGTCGTCCGCGACGGCAATCCGAAGAAGATCAAGGGCTGGAACGACTTGCTCCGGTCCGATGTCGACGTGATCACGCCGAACCCGTTCACCTCGGGCGGCGCGCGGTGGAACATCATGGCCGCGTACGGCGCCTGGCGGCGCACCGGCAAGACGGACAAGCAGGCGCAGGACAACCTGCTGAAGCTGTTCCGGAACGTCTCGGTGCAGGACAAGAGCGCTCGTGAATCACTGCAGACCTTCACCTCCGGCAAGGGGGACGTCCTACTCGCCTACGAGAACGAGGCGCTCTTCGCGCGCTCGCGCGGCCAGGACCTGCAGTTCACGATCCCGCGGCAGACGATCCTGATCGAGAACCCGGTCGCGGTGCTGAAGGGCAGCGAGAACAAGGCGGCCGCGGAGGCGTTCCTGCGCTACCTCCGCTTCCCGGGCCCGCAGCGGATCTTCGCGAAGAACGGTTACCGGCCGGTGCTGAAGTCGGTCGCTGCCGAGTTCAAGAAGCAGTTCCCGGCGCGGCCCGGCCTCTTCACGATCGAGGACAAGTCGATCGGCGGCTGGGACAAGGTGCAGAAGCGCTTCTTCGACCCCCGGACCGGGATCATGGCTCGGATTCAACGGGAGGTGGGGGGCGAGACTGGGTAGCGTCGCCCTCCCGACTGCAGCACGGAGAGCGAGAGCGGGGATCCCGCTCTCGCTCGGCGTTGTCATCGCGTACCTCACGGCCATCGTCGCGCTGCCGCTGGCCGCCCTGACGTGGCAGGCGACGACGCTCGGGCGCACCGGGTTCTGGGACGCGATCACCGACCCGCAGGCGGTGGCGGCTCTGAAGCTGACGATCGGCGCTTCGATCGCGGTCGCACTCGTGAACGCCGTCGTCGGCACGCTCCTCGCCTGGGTGCTCGTTCGCGACGACTTCCGCGGCAAGGTCCTCGTGAACGCCGTCATCGACCTGCCCTTCGCGCTGCCGACGATCGTCGCCGGCCTGACGCTGCTCGCGCTCTACGGCCCGCAGTCGCCGGTCGGCATCGACCTCGCCTACTCGCGCGCCGCGATCGTGCTCGCGATGCTGTTCGTGACACTGCCCTTCGTCGTCCGCACCGTGCAGCCCGTGCTGCTGGAGCTCGACCGGGAGATGGAGGAGGCGGCCGCCTCGCTCGGCGCAAAGGAATCGCAGATCTTCCGCCGCATCGTCTTCCCGAATCTCTTCCCGGGGATCCTGTCCGGGGTGGCGCTCGCCTTCGCCAAGGCGGTGGGAGAGTTCGGCGCCGTCGTCCTGATCACGGGCAACCTGCCGTTCGACACCGAGGTCGCGTCGGTGTACGTGTTCGGGCAGCTCGAGAGCGGCAACTCCGGTGCCGCCGCCGCCGTCTCGGTCGTTCTGCTGCTGCTCTCCTTCGGGATCCTGCTCCTGATCGGCGGCGTTCGTCGCTGGGCCACGAGGCACGATCAGCTTGCGTAGGCTCCTGCTCCGCAGTACCGGGCTCGCCTACCTCGCGGTGGTGCTGATCGGCCCGCTGTCGCTCGTCTTCTGGCGGACGTTCGAACACGGCTTCGATGAGGCCTGGAACGCGGTCACCTCGCCGGCGGCGCTGCACGCCTTCAAGCTGACGCTCATCATCACGGCGATCGCCGTGCCGGCGAACACGATCTTCGGGATCGTCGCCGCGCTCGCGATCGTCCGCGAGCCGTTCCGCGGCAAGGGGATCGTCAACGCGGTCGTCGACCTGCCCCTCGCGCTCTCGCCGGTCGTCGTCGGGCTCGCGATCTTTCTGCTCTACGGCCGCGGCGGGTGGTTCGACGACCTCCCCTTCGACGTCCTTTTCGCCCTGCCGTCGATGATCCTCGTGACGATATTCGTCTCGCTGCCGTTTGTCGTACGCGAGGTCGTGCCCGTGTTGCGCGAGGTCGGAATCGAGCAGGAGCAGGCCGCGACGACGCTCGGCGCCTCGTCGTGGCAGGTCTTCCGGCGCATCACGCTGCCGTCGATCCGCTGGGCGGTCGCCTACGGCGTCATCCTCACGACTGCACGCTCGCTGGGCGAGTACGGCGCGGTAGCCGTAGTCTCGGGCCGGCTCGCAGGGGAGACGGAGACGGCGACCCTTCACGTCGACGAGCGCTTCCAGGCGTTCGACCTCGTCGGAGCGTACGCTTCCTCCGTCGTCCTGGCGCTGCTCGCGATCGGCGTTCTCGCCGGCATGTCGTTCCTGAGGCCCAAGGAGGGAGTCGCGTGATCTCGGCTCGCAACGTCACGAAGCGCTTCGGCGAGTTCACCGCGCTCGACGACGTCTCGCTGGACGTCACCAGCGGCGGGCTCACCGCGCTGCTCGGTCCCAGCGGGTCGGGGAAGTCGACGCTGCTGCGGGTCATCGCCGGCCTCGAGCAGCCCGACGCGGGCGAGATCGTCATCTCCGGCGAGGACGCGACCTCGCTCTCGCCGCAGAAACGAGGCGTCGGCTTCGTCTTCCAGCACTACGCGGCCTTCAAGCACATGACCGTTCGGGACAACGTCGCCTTCGGGCTGACGGTTCGGAAGCGGCCTCGGGCCGAGATCAAGGCCCGCGTCGCAGAGCTGCTCGAGCTCGTCCAGCTCTCACCGTTCGCCACCCGCTATCCGGCGCAGCTCTCCGGCGGCCAGCGGCAGCGAATGGCGCTCGCTCGGGCACTCGCCGTCGAGCCGAAGGTGCTGCTGCTCGACGAGCCGTTCGGCGCGCTGGACGCGCGGGTGCGCGCCGAGCTGCGCGCGTGGCTGCGGCGGCTGCACGACGAGGTGCACGTCACGACCGTGTTCGTCACGCACGACCAGGAGGAGGCGATGGAGGTCGCCGACCAGGTCGCGGTGATGAACCACGGCCGCATCGAGCAGGTCGGCCATCCGCGCGACCTCTACGAGCAGCCCGAGACCGAGTTCGTGATGAGCTTCGTCGGCCCCGTCAACCGCGTCGACGAGGCGTGGGTGCGCCCGCACGACCTCGAGCTCCTGACCCATCCCGAGAACGGCGCCGACGAGGCGACGGTCGAGCGGATCGTCCATCTCGGCTTCGAGGTGCGCGTCGAGCTCGCCCGCGCCGACGGCGAGCAGCTCTGGGCGCAGGTCACGCGCGACCGCTGCGAGGAGCTCGGGCTCGAGGCCGGGCAGACGGTGTACGTCCGCGCCTCGCGCGAGCGCGTCTTCGCGTCTCAGGCGCCCGTCTGACGGCCGTCGACGAGATCGGCGAGCGACGTCTCCTCGAGCACGCCGCGCATGCTGCGCCGCAGCTCGATCCAGACGTCGCGCAGGCCTGTCGCGGCACCGGTGTACTCGACGTCCTCGGGGCGCGCGCCCCGCACCGTCGCGATCGGGCCCTCGACCGCGCGGATGACGTCGGCGAGGCTGATCTCCGCCGGCGGCTTCGCCAACCAGTAGCCGCCCTCGGCGCCGCGCTGGCTCGCGACGATCTCGGAGCGCCGCAGCTCGAGGAGGATGTTCTCGAGGAACTTGAGCGGGATGTCCTGCGCGGTTGCGAGCCGCTCGCCCTTGACCGGGCCCGGCGGGGCGACGGCCAGCTCGGCGAGCGCGCGCAGCGCATAGTCGACCTTCGCCGAGACTCGCACGGCGCAATCCTAGGCTAGGCCGGGCTCGCCTCCCGCTCGGCGGTCCAGACCTCGCAGATCGCGCCTACGTGGCGGGCGTCGGTCCCACAGCAGCCGCCGAGGACGTTCACCTTCGGCAGCCGGCTCTTGAGCGCGCCGTGCCTCGTGCTCAGGTCGGCTGGGTCGCCCTCGTCGAGCTCCTCGGCCTCGTCCAGCTCCGCATGGCTCTTCATCGAGGCGTTGGTGCGCAGTCCGCCGATGCGCTCGACCCACGGCGCCCCCTGCTCGAGGACGGCCTCGAAGTGAGTCGGGTGCGCGCAGTTGATCATGTAGTAGGCGGGGCCGTTGCCCGTCTCGCGGTCGACCTGCTCGATCGCCTCGCCGAGCGGCTGACCGTTCGGCAGCCTGCCGTCGGTCTCGAGCGTGAACGAGATCACCGCCGGCAGTCCGGCCTTCTGCGCGGCTCGCGTGACGCCGATCGCCTCGTCCGCATAGGTCATCGTGAGCGCGGTCACCATGTCGGCGGCCGTGTCGGCGAAGGTGCCGATCTGCGTTGCGTGATAGGCCTCCGCCTCGTCGGCGGTCAGCATCGTCTCCGGGCTGTAGCCGTCGCTCGTGCGGGCCGATGTTGCCGCTGATCACGATCGGCGCTGGGGACACCGCTGGCGACGCCGCCTCGTCGCGGAGCTCCTCCATCAGCGCGATCGCCTTCCGGTTGAGCGCCTCCAGCTCGTCCCGCGAGTAGCCGATCCTGGCGGCCCAGTCCGGGTTTGCGCGCCAGGTCGGGCTCTCGAGCACGAACCCGAGGCCCCGCGCGCGGGCGAGCTTCACGTAGGGCCGGAAGTAGCGGCGGAGCTCATCGGTCCCGGCGTCGTCCTTGAGCAGGTCGAACGCGGCGAACTCCGGCAGGTCGAGGCCCTGGTGGAAGATGAGCGTCGTCTCGATGCCTCCGTCCGTGAGGAAGACGCCGCCGTCGAGCTGGGGCAAGTGCTGGCGATACATCGTCGGGCGACCGTACCAGGGGCCAGTCAGGGCGTCAGTGCGGATAACCGACCTTCGAGAAACGCTCTCTCCGCCGCGTTCATCTCGAGCGACAGGGCCGTGCGGTAGGCCTCGGCCGCCTCGTCCCTCCGCTCGAGCCGCCGCAGCAGGTCCGCCCGGGCGGCGTGGAGGAGGTGGTAACCCGGGAGATCGATCCCGTCGATCAGCGCGAGCCCGCGCTCCGGACCCTCGGCCATCGCGACGGCGACCGCGCGGTTGAGCTCGACGATCGGCGACGGCTGGCAGCGCGCGAGCTCGGTGTAGAGCGCGGCGATCTGTGGCCAGTCCGTGTCGTCCGAGTGCTCGGCCTCGACATGCAGCGCGGCGATCGCCGCCTGCAGCTGGTAGGGGCCGGGCGCACGGTGCGCGAGCGCGCGCTCCAGCACGCGCTGACCCTCGTCGATCCGCCGGCGGTTCCAGCGCGAGCGATCCTGGTCCTCGAGCAGGACGAGCGAGCCGTCCGGTGCCCGCCGTGCGTCGCGTCGCGCGTCCTGAAGGAGCATGAGTGCCAGCAACCCGAGCGCCTCGGGCTCGTCGGGCATCAAGAGCACGAGCAGCTTCGCCAGCCTGATCGCCTCCTCGCACAGGTCGGCTCGGACGTGCTCCTCGCCGGCGCTCGTCGAGTAGCCCTCGCTGAAGACGAGGTACAGCACGGTGAGCACCGAGCGCAGCCGCTCCGGCAGCAGGTGGTCCGGCGGTACGCGAAACGGGATCGCCGCATGGCGGATCTTGCGCTTCGCGCGCACGAGCCGCTGTGCCATCGCCGGCTCGGCGACGAGGAAGGCGTGCGCGATCTCGCTCGTCGTCAGGCCGGCCACCTCGCGCAGCGTCAGCGCGATCCGCGCGTCCGCCGCGATCGCGGGGTGGCAGCAGGTGAAGACGAGCGCGAGCCGATCGTCGGGAATCGAGCTCACGTCCTCTTCCTCCGCGGGGAGCTCCTCCAGACGAGCGAGCAGCTCGGCCTTGCGAGCGAACGTCTGCTCCCGGCGGAGGCGGTCGACCGCACGGTTTCGGGCCGTCGTGATGATCCACGCGGCCGGATTGGCGGGCGTGCCGTCGCGGGGCCAGCGCTCGAGCGCGGTTGTGAACGCGTCCTGCACTGCGTCCTCGGCGCGATCGAGGTCGCCGAGGACGCGGGTGAGGACTGCGACCGCACGGCCCCACTCCTCGCGGAACGCGCGCTCGACCGTCAATGCTCGACGAGCGGCCTCAGCTCGACGGAAGCACGGGAGGCCACGGGGATCCTCGCCGCGATCGAGATCGCCTGGTCGAGGTCCTCGCAGTCGAGCACGACCAGGCCGCCGAGCTGCTCCTTCGTCTCCGCAAAGGGGCCGTCGGTGACGATCGTCTCGCCCTCGCGGACGCGCACGGTCTTCGCCGTGGACGGGTTGTCGAGCTCGGCCCCGAAGCCGAGCACGCCCGTCGGGCCGAGCTCGTTGAAGAGGGCCTCCCACTTCGGCACCTCCTCGGCGCGCGAGGCCTGCGCCTCCTCCGGGCTCATCTTTTCCCACGCGTCGATGTCTTCCGACAGGTTGGTCAACAGCGCTGCGTACTTCACGACGCACCTCCACCGTTCTCGCTCTGTCCATTCGAGCTGGGATCGACGTAGATCGGCCGCACCTCGACCGCGCCGTACGACGCGCCGGGGATCTTGGCGGCCCACGTGCAGGCCTCCTCGATCGAGCCGCACTCGAGGACGTAGTAGCCGCCGAGCGACTCCTTCAGCTCCGTGTACGGCCCGTCGGTGACGACAGTCTCGTCGTTCCGGACACGCACGGTGGTTGCCGTCGAGGTCGCGTCGAGCTCGTTCCCGTCGGCCATCACGCCCGCCTTGCCCGCCTCGTCCGAGAACGCGAAGTACTCCTTGTAGGCGGCGTCCCGCTCCTCGGGCGACGCCTGCTCCCAGACGTTCTCGTCGCCGTAGATCAGTGCCAGATACTTCATGTGCTCCTCCTCTGTTGAGGTCGATTTCACCATGTAGACGAGCGAGGCGTGAGGAAATCGACAACAGGTCGGCAACGAGCCGCTACGTGCCCCCAGGGGCACCCCGGGTGCCCCTACAGAAACGCTATCGAGGAGATCGTCACGAGACTGTGACGGGAGCGTTCCAACTCCGTGCCAGTTTCGTCGCGTTCCCTAGCCCGCCGCGAGCAGCCGTCGCAGCAGCGTCAACGCCCCTGCCTTGTCCAGGTACTCGTTCAGGTTGCCGCACTTGGGGCTCTGGACGCACGAGGGGCAGCCGGCCGCGCACGGGCAGCCGGTCAACATTCGCCCGGTGTCGGCGACCCAGCCCTCGAAGCGCTCGAAGCCGCGCTCGGTGATGCCGACGCCGCCCGCGTGGCCGTCGTAGACGAAGATCGTCGGCCGCCCGGTCTGGAAGTGGACGTTGGTCGAGAGGCCGCCGATGTCCCACCGGTCGCACATCGCCCACAGGGGCAGCAGTGCAATCAGCGAGTGCTCCGCCGCGTGCAGCGACGAGAGGAGCGTCGGCATCTCCTCCAGGCCGGCGAGCTGGGCCGGCGTCGGTGAGAACCAGATCGCCTCCGTGTCGAAGCTGGTCTCCGGCAGGTCGAGCGGCACCGTCTCGAGCGTGTCGCCGCCGGAGATCGACTTGCGCTGGTAGGCGACGACCTGCTCGGTCACCGAGACCCGGCCGAAGTGGAGTGCGACGCCGAGCCGCGATTCGAGACGGAGCGGCTCGACGATGGCGGTCTCCGTTTCCTTCTTCGCCTGCGTGTACCAGTCGACGGTCGCCTGCGAGACGAGGGCCACGCGGGCCTCGAGATCGAGCGACCGCACGAGGTGTTGCTCGCCCAGATGGAGGTAGACAGCGCCCTCGTGGATGGTCGAGAAAGCGCGTGAGCGCTCGACGAGGCCGAGCACCGAGCCCGTCGTCTCGTCGACGACCGTGAACGCCTCCCGGTCCGCGGACCGCAGCGGCACGCGTGCCGCGGGGTAGTCCTTGCCCGCCCAGACCCAGCCCGCGTCCGTCCGCTTCAGCTCGGGGAGCTCGGCCGCACGCTCGAGCGCCTCCGGCCCGAGCGTCTCGGCGTCTGCGTCGTCGATCGGCCCCTCGAACGCCGCGGAGAGGACGTGGCCGTCGAGAATCCGCGGGTTCGTCCCGTCGAGGATCGCCGCCTCGACGGTGCGGCCGAGCAGCGCCTCCGGATCGCGCATGAAGAACTGGTCGAGCGCGTCCTCGCTTGCGATCAGCACCGCGAGGCCGTGCCCCCGGCGGCCGGCGCGCCCCCACTGCTGTCGCAGGGACGAGACCGTCCCCGGGAAGCCGACGGAGATGGCGCAGTCGAGCTCGCCGATGTCGATGCCGAGCTCGAGCGCGTCCGTCGCGGACACGCCGAGCAGCTCGCCGGCCATGAGCCGCCGCTCGATCTCGCGCCGTTGGGCCGGTGTGTAGCCCGCGCGGTAGGGCGCCAGCCGCTCCGCGACGTCGCGGTCGACGCGGTCGACCGTGAAGCGGTGGATCAGCTCCACGGCCTTCCGGCTCTTCGCGAAGCAGATCGTGCGCAGGCCCTGCGACGTGAAGCTCGCGAGCAGGCGCGAGGCGTCGCCGAGCGCGCTCGCGCGCTGGCCGAGCTCGGCGTCGAGCAGCTCGGGGTTCCAGAGCGCGATCGTCCGCTCCGCTCTCGGCGCCGCGTCGGCGTCGACGACGGTTGCGGGCGCGCCGAGGAGCGACTCCGCCAGCTGCGCAGGATTCGCGATCGTTGCGGACGCGAGCACGAACTGCGGCTCAGACCCGTAGGCGCGGGCGAGACGGCGCAGCCGGCGCAGCACGTTCGCGACGTGCGAGCCGAACACGCCGCGGTACACGTGCGCCTCGTCGACGACGACGAACCGGAGGTTCGCGAGCACGTCGCCCCAGCGGTCGTGGTGCGGCAGCACGCCCACGTGGAGCATGTCCGGGTTGGTCAGGATGACGTTCGCCCACTTCCTGATCTGCCACCGCCGTTCCGTCTCCGTATCGCCGTCATAGATCGCCGGCTTGACGCCCTTGAGCCCGAACGCGCCGAGAGCCCGGGCCTGGTCTTGCGCGAGCGCCTTCGTCGGATAGAGGAAGAGCGCACGGCTCTTCGGGTCGCGGGCGAGCAGGTCGAGGACGGGCAGGTTGAACGCGAGGCTCTTGCCGCTCGCCGTGCCCGTCGTGACGATGAGGTTGCCGCCGTCTCGGACCGCCTCCCAGGCCTCGGCCTGGTGGCGCCACAGTGCCGAGATCCCGCGGCCGACGAGCGCCGAGGCGACACGCGGATCGAGGTCGTCGGGGAACGGCTCGGCCCGCCCGTCCCGGGTCGGTTCGCTGCCGAGATAGGCCAGTTCCTCGCCCTCGAGGAGGTCGCTCCAGGCCGGCGCCTTCGTGCTCACCGTCTCATTGAAGCGGAGTGTGCGTCAGTCGCCGTCGAGCTCGAGCGGACCGCCGCCGCCGAGCTCGCCCTCGCGCTCGGTGAATGCGGAGAGGACGAGCGCGGCGACGCCCTGCGCGAGCTGGAGAACCGCATAGCCGAGAGCGATCGCGGCGGCGATCGTGACCAGTGTCGCTCGGCCGAGAAGATCGTCGAGCACGTCGCGAATGCGGCCATGATTGACGCAGTGTCGGACGTGGCTCGCGCGCGAGGACGTCGAAGGTCACCGCTGGATGCCCTCCGAGAGATAGGGCGCGAACTCGCGCTCGTAGTGCGCCCGCGAGCGGACGCCGACGACCGTCGAGCGCGGCTCGCCGTCGCGGAAGAGGATGACCGTCGGCAGCGAGAGCACGCCGTAGCGAGACGGAACGCCGAGGTGCTCGTCGATGTTCACGCGGACGAGCGCGACGCCGCGCTCCGCCGCGAGCCCCTCGAGAATCGGCTCGATCGCGTCGCACGGCTTGCACCACGGCGCCCAGAAGTCGACGATCGTCGCGCCCTCGGCGCGCAGCACCTCGTCCTCGAAGCCCGCGTCGGAGACGTCTCTCACACGCGCCCCTTGACCGCCGCCAGCCGGAGCGCCGGCACCTTCCAGATCGCCTCCAGCACGATTCCCCGCGACATCTTCGAGCCGCCGACACGTCGGTCGACGAAGGTGATCGGGATCTCGACGACCCTGAAGCCCGCGCGACGGGCCCGGTACGTCGTCTCGATCTGGAACATGTAGCCGCGCGCGTTGATCGCGTCGAGGTCGATCCGCTCGAGCACCTCGCGACGGAAGCACTTGAAGCCCCCGGTCGCGTCCTTGACCGGCATCAGCAGCAGCTGTGTGTAGAGCGAGGCCGCTCGTGAGATCGCGCGCCGCAACAGCCCCCAGTCCCGCACCTTCCCGCCGGGAACGTAGCGGGAGCCGAGCACGACGTCCGCGTCCACCGCGGCCGCGATCAGACGCGGGACGTCCGCCGGATCGTGCGAGAAGTCGCAGTCCAGCTCGACGACGAGCTCGGCGCCGGCGGCCAGCGCGTGCCGGAAGCCGGCGAGATACGCAGGCCCGAGCCCCTCCTTCCGCTCTCGGTGCAGGACGTCGACGAACGGCAGCTCGGCCGCGAGGCGGTCGGCCAGCTCACCCGTCCCGTCCGGCGAGTTGTCGTCGATGACGAGCACGCGGTCGTCCGGTCCGAGCACGTCGGCGAGCGCGCGGAGCATCGGCTCGAGGTTCTCGCGCTCGTCGTACGTGGGGAGGCAGACGCAGGCCCGCACGCGCCTATGATCGCTGGAAGTGGCGACGACCCTCCCGAGGAACGACGAGCTCGCCGACCAGCTCGAGTTGCTGGCCGATCTCACCGAGCTCGAGGGAGCCGATTCCTTCCGCGTTCTCGCCTACCGGCGTGCTGCCACGCGGATCCGCGAGACCGGCGGCCCGGTGGCGCAGCTCGCGCTCGATGGGAAGGCGAAGAACCTCAACGGCATCGGCAAGACGATCGAGGAGAAGATCGTCGAGGTCGTCGAGCTCGGCGAGATGAAGGCGCTCACCAAGCGGAAGGCGATCATCCCGGCGGACGTCGTGAAGTTCATGCGCCTGCCCGGGCTCGGCCCGAAAACGGCGCGCCGGATCTGGCAGGAGCTCGGCGTGACGACGCTCGAGGAGCTGAAGGCGGCCGCCGAGCAGGAGCGCCTGCGGTCGCTCGCCGGGCTGGGCGAGAAGTCGGAGGCGAAGATCCTGGAGGCGCTCGCGCAGGCGCCGCCCGACCCGCGCGAGTCGAGGCGGCTGCTCGGAGACGGCCTGCCGGCCGTGCTTGCCGTCGTGTCCGTGCTGCGCGAGCATCCGGCCGCGGTGAAGGTCTCGGAGGCCGGCTCCGTGCGCCGCCGCCGCGAGACCTTCCGCGACCTCGACATCATCGCCACCTCCACGGACGCGCCGGCGCTGATCGACTACTTCACGACGTTG
This sequence comes from uncultured Gaiellaceae bacterium, assembly GCA_963791905.1. GTDB lineage: Bacteria > Actinomycetota > Thermoleophilia > Gaiellales > Gaiellaceae > Gaiellasilicea. The sequence goes on along the minus strand of CAWBTX010000006.1, from coordinate 611,818 downwards.
GACTGGGTCGCGGAGGTCGTCGCCAAGGGCGACACGAAGGCGACCGTGATCTCGAACGACGGGCTCCGCTTCGACCTGCGCGTCGTCCCGCCCGAGTCGTACGGGAACCTGCTCCAGCACTTCACGGGCTCGAAGGACCACAACGTCGCGCTGCGCGAGGAGGCGCAACGGCGCGGCTTCTCGGTGTCCGAGTACGGCGTCACCACCGTCGAGACCGGCGAGGTCGTCACCGCCGAGGACGAGGAGGAGCTCTACGCGCACCTCGGCTACGCCTACATCCCGCCCGAGCTGCGCGAGAACGGCGGCGAGCTGGAGGCGGCTCGCGCAGGCACGCTGCCCGTCCTCGTCGAGCGCAGCGACCTCCGCGGTGACCTGCACTCGCACTCGACCTGGTCGGACGGGAAGGCCTCCCTCGCCGAGATGGCGATCCGGGCCCGCGAGCTCGGGCACGAGTACCTCGCGATGTGCGATCACGCCCAGCGGCTGCGCGACGGGAAGCTGCAGGCCCAGTGGCAGGAGATCGACACGATCAACGAGCGGTTGGCGCCGTTCCGCGTGCTCAAGGGGATCGAGGTCAACATCCGGGCGAACGGCGAGCTCGATGTGGACGAGGAGCTGCTCGCGCAGCTCGACTGGGTGATGGCCTCGGTGCACACGAGCTTCGACAAGGACCCCACGGGGCGCGCGCTGCAGGCGATGGAGAGCCCGCACGTGGACTGCATCGGGCACCTGACGAGCCGCAAGATCGGCAAGCGCGGGCCGTCCGGCATCGAGGTCGAGAAGGTGGTCGAGCAGGCCCTCGAGACCGGCACCTTTCTCGAGATCAACTCGCAGCCGGACCGCCTCGACCTGCGCGACGCCAATGCTCGGATGGCAGGCGAGGCGGGGCTCGAGCTCGTCGTCTCGAGCGACGGCCATTCCGTCGGGGCGCTCGGCTACGTCGACCTCGGGATCGCCCAGGCGCGCCGCGCCTGGCTGACGAAGGATCAGATCCTCAACACGCGCTCGTGGGCGGAGATCGAGAAGCGGAAGAAGTGAGCTTCCGCGAGGACGGCGCCGCGGCGCTCGACTGGGTCGCGGACTACCTGGACCGCGTGCGCGAGCTCCCCGTCCTCGCACAGGTCGAGCCCGGCGAGATCCGCTCCAGGCTCCCGGTCGCTCCGCCGGACGCCGGCGAGCCGTTCAGCGCCGTGCTGCGCGACCTGGACGAGGTGCTGCTGCCCGGGCTGACGCACTGGCAGAGCCCTCGCTTCTTCGCCTACTTCCCCTCCACCGGCTCCGAGGCGGGCATCCTGGCGGAGCTGCTGATCGCCGGCCTCAACCAGGTCGGCATCCTCTGGCGGACGTCGCCGGCCCTGCAGGAGCTGGAGGAGCTCACGCTCGACTGGCTCGCGCAGCTCTTCGGCCTCCCGGCGGGGCTGTACGGCCACCTCGAGGACACGGCGTCGACCGGCACGCTGGCGGCACTCGCCGCCGCGCGGCATGCGAAGCCGGGCGCCCGCGTCGTCGTCTGCTCGACCCAGACCCACTCCGCAGTCGACAAGGCCTGCCGCCTGCTCGAGCTCGAGGTGCGCAAGACGCCGGTGGACGACGCCTTCGCCCTGCGGCCGGACGCGCTCGACCTCTCGGACGCGTGTGCCGTCGTCGCCACGGTCGGCACGACCTCGACGACGGCGATCGATCCCGTCGCCGCAGTCGCCGACATCTGCGAGCGCGAGGGAGTGTGGCTGCACGTCGATGCCGCCTACGCCGGCTCCGCCGCCGTCTGCCCGGAGTTTCGACACCACTTCGACGGCTGGGAGCGGGCCGACTCGATCACCGTCAACCCGCACAAATGGCTCGTCACGCCGATGGACTGCTCCGCGCAGTGGACGCGGCGCCCTGACGATCTGCGCCGCGCGTTCAGCCTCGTGCCGGAGTTCCTCCGCGTGAGCGAGGACGTGGTCAGCCTGTCGGAGTTCAGCCCTGCTCTCGGCCGCCGCTTTCGCGCGCTCAAGCTGTGGACGGTGCTTCGGTGCTACGGCCGGGAGGGCTTGCAGGAGCGGATCCGCGAGGCGGTGCGGCTGGCGGCCCTGTTCGAGGAGTGGGTGCGTGACGAGCCGGGCTGGGAGCTGGCGGCGCCGCGGCCGTTCTCGCTCGTGTGCTTCCGGCGCGAGGGCTCGGACGAGGAGAACGAGGCGCTGCTCGAGCGCGTGAACGCCTCCGGGGAGATGTTCCTCTCCCACACGAGGCTCAACGGGCGCTACGTGCTGCGGCTCGCCGTCGGCAGCGCACGCACGACCGAGGACGACGTGCGGCTGGCCTGGGACGTCCTCAGACGGGAAGCGGCGCGGGCGTAGGCGCGAACGCGTCGATCACGCCCTCGAGCAGCTCCGCGTCGCCCTCGACCCGCACGCCGTCGAGCTGCCGGTTCACGACCAGGTGGTAGAAGCCGATCGCGTCGGTCTCGACGAGGACGTCGGGATCGTCGACGATGCCGTCCACGGCGACCCCGTCCACGAGCGTCGCCTCTTCGTCGCCGATGCGGAAGGCGAAGGTGCCCGTCGTGCCGACCGGGGAGAGGCCGAGGTCGAGCGCGTGCATGAGCCAGCCGGGCTCCAGCGCCTCGAGCTGCGGCGGGCCGAGCGAGCGCACGCCCCAGCGGGCGAGCTCGTGGATCACGGGACGCAGGTCGCGGCCGTACGGCGTCAGCTCGTACACCGTCGAGGCGGCCGGCGGGGGCAGCTTGCGCTTCTCGATCACGCCCGCTCCCTCCAGATCCTTGAGGCGGGCGGAGAGGATGTTCGTGCCGATCTTCGGCAGGCCGGCGGCGAGGTCGGTGTACCGCTTGGGGCCGTCCAGCAGCTCACGCACGACCAGGAGCGACCACCGCTCGCCGACGATCCCGAGCGCATGGGCAACCGGGCAGTACTGGTCGTAGCTCTTCATCTCCGCCTTTCCGGACTCTCCGTCTCTTCACATTGTGAAGAACAAACTTGCGAAACGCAAGTGACTCCTGTACCTTCGCAAGCGCAAGATATCGAAAGGGAACGGACATGGTTGCCTCAGAACAGAAAAAGTGGTTTGCGCTGGCTCTTCTGTCGGCGGTGCAGTTCATGGTCGTGCTCGACATCGCGATCGTGAACGTCGCGCTGCCGTCCATCCAGACCGATCTCGGCTTCTCGCAGGAGAACCTGCAGTGGGTGATCAGCGCCTACGCGCTCGTCTTCGGCGGGTTCCTGCTGCTGGGCGGCCGCACGGCCGACATCATCGGCCGGCGGCGCGTGTTCATAGTCGGCCTCGTGGTGTTCGGGATCGGCTCGCTGATCTGCGGCCTCGCGTGGTCCGAAGCCTCGCTCATCGGCGCGCGTGCCGTTCAGGGTCTCGGCGCCGCGATGATCTCGCCCGCCGCGCTTGCGATCGTCATGACGACGTTCGCGGAGGGCCGCGAGCGGAACATCGCCCTCGGCGTCTGGGGCGCGGTCGGCGGCTTCGGTGCCGCGGCCGGCGTCCTCCTCGGCGGCATTCTCACGGACGCGTTGGCGTGGGAGTGGATCTTCTACGTGAACATCCCCGTCGCCCTCGCCGCACTCGTGCTCGCGCGCCCGCTGCTCGCCGAGAGCCGCGACACCCGGGTGCACAGCTTCGACGCGCTCGGAGCGTTCCTCGTCACGGGCGGCCTCACGACGCTCGTGCTCGGGATCACGCAGGGTAGAGACTGGGGTTGGGGGTCCGCGTCGACGATCGGCGTGTTCGTCCTCTCCGCCGCCCTGCTCGTCGGCTTCGTCGTGTGGGAGCTGCGGGCCGAGGAACCGCTGATGCGGTTCGGGATCCTCCGGACGACGACGGTGCTCGGCGCCAACGTCGCCGGCTTCATCCTCGGCACCGCGATCTTCTCGATGTTCCTGATGCTGACGCTGTACATGCAGCTCGTGCTCGGGTACTCGGCGATGAAGACAGGGGTCGCGTACCTCGCTGTGGCCGGGACGTCGATCATCTGGGCGAATGTCGCCGCCGCCCTCGTCGGGCGGGTCGGCGTCAGGCCGCTCATCGCGTTCGGGATGGGGCTCCTGACGGTCGGGATGCTGCTCTTCACGCAGGTCTCGGTCGGCGGCTCGTACGTCGCCGACCTCCTGCCCGGCTTCCTGATCATCGCGCTCGGGTTGGCGTTCTGCTTCGTGCCGATCTCGATCGCGGCGCTGGCCGGCGTCAAGCAGGCCGAGGCCGGGCTTGCGTCCGGACTGATCAACACCACGCAGCAGATCGGCGGCGCGGTCGGGATCGCGCTGCTGTCCACCATCGCGATCACCCGCACCGAGAACGAGCTGGCCTCCGGCACCGCCTCACCGCAGGCGCTCACGGACGGTTTCCAGGCCGCGTTCTGGGTCGGGGCGGCGATCGCCGCCGTTGGCGTCGTCGCTGCGCTCGTCCTGATCCGAAGCTCCGACTTCGTCGAGGCACCCGAGGCGGAGGCCACGCCGGTCGCCGCCTAGAGCGCTCGCAGCACCTCGAGAAACTCCGCGGGGCTGTCGACCACCAGGTCGGCGGCCTCGCGGAGGTCTGCCGGGCCCTCGGCGGAGGCGACTGCGACCGCAACGCCCACCTCGAGCGCCTGCAGCGCCTTGAACGCGTCGAGGTCGGTGGTGTCGTCGCCGGCGTAGAGCGCGCGGTCGAGGCCGTGCTCGCCGAGCAGATGCGCGACCGCGGTGCCCTTGTGCGCGCCGACCGGCGGCCGCAGCTCGAGCACCTTGCGGCCGAACCGCGCGACGAGACCCTCCTCGCGGGCGCGCCCGGCGACGGCCTCGAGGAAGCGCTCGGCCTCGGCCTCGTCCTCGGCGCGCCGGTAGTGGAACGTGACCGTGAGCGGCTTCCGCTCGACGTCCTCCCAATCCACGGTGGCGGAGAACTGCAGCAGCCGTTCGCTCCAGTCCTTCGCCTCCGGGACCAGCTCGAGGCCGTGCTCGCCGACGTACACGAGCTCGTCGAGCCCGACCACGCGCTGGGCATCGGGTGCGGCGCGGCCGCTGATGCACGCGACCAGCGCGTAGCGCTTGGCGAGGCGGCGCAGCTCGTCCCGCGTCACCGGCGGCACGGCGGCGTCCTGCGGCACGTCGACGATCGGGGCGAGCACGCCGTCGACGTCGAGCAGGATCGCGGCCTCCCGGGGCGCCCGGGAGATGCGGGAGAGCGGAGACGGCTCGTCCACCGGCCCTAGGATACGACCGGTGAGGCTCGTCCTGATCGGGGTCGTCGCGGGCCTCTTCAGCGCCCTGTTCGGCGTTGGTGGCGGCATCATCATCGTGCCGTTGCTGATCCTCCTCGTGCACTACGAGGAACGGCTCGCGACCGGCACCTCCCTCGCTGCGATCGGCATCACCGCGCTGGCGGGCGTCGTCTTCTACAGCTTCGAGGGCCACGTCGAGGTCGGTCATGCCGCGGTCGTCGGCCTGCCGGCGGCTGTGGCTGCGGTCCTCGGCGCCTCGCTCCAGCAGCGTGTGCCGGTGCGGACGCTCACGTATGGGTTCGCCGTCCTGCTCGCCGCCGTCGGCGTCTGGCTCCTCGTCGGGTGACTACCGGCACGATCGTCCTCGGCATCCTGCTCGGGTTTGCCGGCGGCCTGCTGGCCGGCCTCTTCGGCGTCGGCGGCGGCATCCTGTTCGTGCCGGCGCTCGTGGGGCTCGGTCTCGGCCAGCTCGACGCAGAGGCCACCTCGCTGCTCGCGATCCTGCCCACCGTCGCCGCGGGAGCCTGGCGCCAGCGGGGCTACGGCAACGTCCGCCTGCGGCACGCGCTCGTGCTCGGGGTGGCCTCGATCGCGGGCGTCCAGGCCGGCGTGCTCATCGCCACGAGCATCTCCGAGGGCCTCCTGCGCCGGCTGTTCGGCGTGCTCCTGCTCGGCGTGGCCGCGCAGGTGGCCTACCGGGCGTATTCTTCGAAGCCATGACCGACGAGGAGATCTGGCTTCCGCTCGTCGACGAGCCGATCGGGAGCATCGTCGCGCAGCTCCAGGCGGACGATCCCGCGATCGAGCGCCTCGTCGGCTCGCCCCGGCGCATCCTCGCGTTCCGCACGTTCGCGTACATCCGGGTCGGCATGAAGCTCGGCGAGCTCTTCGTCGAGCACGACCTGCCGCCGTACGACGGCTCCGACACCTGGGCCGAGCTCCTGCTCAGGGACCCGGCGAACCGTGCTGTCGTGGCGGCCGAGGTGCGGAAGGTCGCCGAGGAGATCGCGGCCGACCCGAAGTTCGCGGACGACGAGCCGCTCGGGCCGGACGACGCCGCACGAGCCCGCTTCCGCGACTTCGCGCGCCAGCAGCTCTCCTGACTCGCTCTAGTGGGCGTGGCCCACATGGGCCTCGACCTGCCCGGGGGCAAGACGGACCGCGAGGAGCGGCTGCGAGGGCCGTCGTGAGCGGGACTGCGAGGACGAGTCCGATCGAGCCCACCAACGTTGCCACGATCTCGGACGCGACCGCCTCGCTGTTGACGGCGTCGCCGAACGACGTGTCGCCCAGGCTGAAGATGAGGAGCACCGGCAGCGACGCGCCCGCATAGGCGAGGACAAGCGTGTTGACGGTGGCGGCAACGTGATCCTGGCCGACCGAGACGGCCGCGCGGAAGAGGCCGGCGAAGCCGAGCGCTGGATTCGCGCGCCGGAGGGCGAGGACGGTCGACGACTGCGACACCGTCAGGTCGTCGAGGACACCGAGCGCGGCGATGACGAGGCCTGCGAGCAGCAGTCCCTCGACCGAGATGTCGCCGACGGTGGTGCGTAGGTAGACCGCCTCGTCCGACGAGAGCCCGGTCAGACTCGTGAGCTCGATGCAGAGCGAGCCGAGTCCGAGCGTGAGCACGAGCGCGGCCGCGGTGCCGAGCGCCGCGGCGACCATCTTCGGTCCGAGCCCGTGGGTGACCGTGAGCGTGACCAGCATGATCGCCAGCGACCCGACGAGCGCGACCGCCGCCGGCGACGAGCCCTCGAGGATCGCGGGGACGATGAAGGCGACGAGCAGGACGAGGCTCCCGAACAGGCCGACGAGCGCGCGGACCCCCTGCCAGCGGCCGGTGAGCACGACGAGCGCGGCGAAGGCGAGACCGAGCCAGAGGAGCGGTTCCCGGCGCTCGAAGTCGGCAAGGGAGTAGCGGTCCACCTGCACGCCGCCCAGCTCGGCGCCAGGCGGCAGCCGGTTCTCGGCGACGCGGATGTGGTCGCCGACATCGAGGTCGAGCCGATCGGGCGGCTCCGCGACGGTGAGTCGAGCCTCCGTGCCCTCGTCGGGGCCTTCGAGCAGCTCCACCGTCACCCGGCGGCAGTCGCGTTGCCCCGGAACGGGGCACGAGGCAGCGGCGATCGCGACGACCTCCGCCTCGAACGTCTCGGGCCGCACGAGCGACGCCGGCTGCTCGACGTCGCCCTCGCGCGGCCAGAGCGTCACGAGCCCGACCAACGTGGCGGCGGCGATGACGGCGAGCGCGAGGTAGAAGAGGTTGACGACCAGCGAGCGCGACACCCGGGCCAGTGTCTCAGGCGCGTCGGAGCGCCTGGAATCCCGCCGCGAGCACGAACGCGCCCGCCGCCAGCAGCACGATTGTGCCGCCCGGGGGCAGGTTGGCGTAGTAGGCGGTGGTCAGGCCGGCCAGCACGGAGGCGAGGCCGATGCCCATCCCGAGCAGGAGATTGGAGCGCAGGCTCCAGGCCAGACGGGACGCGGCGATGACCGGGAGGACCATCAGCGCGGCGATGAGGAGGATCCCGACGATACGCATCGACAGCGCCACCGTCGTCGCCGCGAGGACGGCGAGCACGACGTTGACGGCGCCGACGGGTACGCCGGCGACGCGCGCGCCCTCCTCGTCGAGCGCCACTCCGGCCAGCGAGCGGTACAGGAGCGCGATCGTGCCGAGCCCGGCGACGCCGAGGACGAGTACGACCACGAAGTCGGTTCGCGTCGTCGTCAGGATCGAGCCGAACAGGAAGCCGAAGAGGTCGGTGTTGAGAGCGCCTGCGGCCGAGATGAGGACGACGCCGGCTGCGATGCCCGTGTAGAAGACGAGCGCGAGCGCCTGGTCGCCCGCCGCGTGACGCCGCGAGCGCAGCCACTCGATCACGCCCGCACCGCAGACCGAGGCGACGAGCGCGGTCAGGACGGGTGGCAGGCCGAACAGATACCCCGCCGCGACTCCAGCGAAGGCGACGTGCCCGATGCCGTCCCCGATCAGGCTCTGCTGCCGCTGCACGAGGAAGAAGCCCACGGCAGGTGCCAGCAGCCCGATCACCGCGCCGGTCGCGAAGGCCAGCCGCATGAACTCGAGGTCAAGCATGGCCCGGTCCCACGTGTACGTGCGAGGGGTCGTGCCAGACGCCCGGGAGGGCGCGAGGGCGGCCCGTCGATAGAGGATCCCGCCGCGGACGAGCACGAGTCGCTCGACGAAGTGCTCGACGGCGCCGAACTCGTGCGAGACGTACAGGACCGTCACCGCGAGCTCGCGGTGCAGGCGGTCGAGCAGCGAGGCGAGTGCCTCCTGGGCCTCGACGTCCACCCCCGTAGTCGGCTCGTCGAGGACGAGGAGCGAAGGCTCGCCGGCGAGCGCCTTGGCGATGAACGCGCGCTGCTGCTGACCGCCGGAGAGCGCCCGCACCGGCACGTCGGCCTGCTCGCTCAGGCCGACGCGGTCGATGGCCTCCGCCACGATCGCGCGATCGCGGCGGCGTAACGGCCCCAACAGGCCGCCCGCGGCGAGGCGCCCGGCCGAGACCACCTCGCGCACCGTTGCCGGCGCGTCCACGCCGAGCTGCGAGCGCTGGGCGAGGTAGCCGAGCGTCGAGCGGCGCGAGAACCTCGTTGCGGGTTCCCCGAACAGCAGCGCCTCGCCTCGCGTCGGACGCTCGAGCCCGAGCGCCAGCCGTACGAGCGTCGTCTTGCCGCCGCCGTTCGGGCCGGCAATGGCGACGAACTCGCCGGGCTGCACGGCGAGGTCGACGCCTGCCAGGACAGGCCGGCCACCGCCGTAGGCGAACCAGAGATCCGTGAGCTCGACGGCTAGCGGCATCCGAGCGCCTGCCTGAGCGTCCTGAGGTTGGCGCGCATGACAGAGAAATAGTCTGCTCCTGCGTCGACCTCATCCTCCGTCAGGCCCTCGAGCGGGTTGAGCACCGCGGTGTCGGCTCCGACCTCACGGGCGACTGTTTCGGCGAGCCGCGGCGACACGAGCGTCTCGAAGAAGACCGTGGTCGCTCCGTGCTCCCGGACCTCTTCCACGAGGTCGCGCAGCTCGCCCGGCGTCGGCTCGGCTTCGGGGCTGAGGCCCGTGATTCCTACCTGCTCGAGCCCGTAGCGCTCGGCGAGGTAGCCGAAGGCGGTGTGGCTCGTGACGATCTCGCGGCGCTCGCAGTTCGCCAATCCTGACTCGAGCTCGGCGTCGAGCCCGGCCAGCCTCTCGGATAGGCGCTCCGCCTCCTGGGGGCGGTCGAGCGCTGCGCCGATCCGCTCCACCATCGCGGCGTAGAGCGTCGGATCGAGCCACACATGGGGGTCGGCGCCGCTTCCCGCCCTCCGCTTCCTCGCCGGCGTGTCCGTGCCCCGCCGGCTCGTCGAGCAGCTCGATGCCCTCGAGCAGGTCGAGGCCGTTTGCACCGGTCGATCTCGATCGCGTCCTCGAGCGCGGGCTGGAAGTCGTGGCCGAGGTAGAGAACGATGCCGGCGCGCGGCGACGTCCTCGACGTCTGCGGCCCGAGAGCTCGAAGTCGTGCGGCTCGACGCCGGGCGGCGTCAGATTCCGCACGGCCGTCCCGGGTGCCGCGACCTGCTCGGCGGCGAACGCGAGCGGATAGAACGCGGCCACGACGCCTCGTCGTTTCCCGAGTCCCCGCCGCAGCCGGCGAGGATCGAGCCGGCAATGAGAGTGAGAGCGATTCTCGTTTTGATGCCCGGACGATAGCACTTCCGTGAGAATCGCTATCGTTTTCGTCGATGGTTCCGCGGGACTCGTGGCTGGAGCATGCGGCCGACGTGATCAGGGGCGCCGGCCACCGGTCGGGAGGCGCACGCGTGGCCGTGCTCGAGCTGCTAGCCGGCAAGGAGTGCTGCGTCAGCGCTCAGGAGATCCACGACGAGCTCAGGGCGGGTGGCCGCTCGGTCGGGATCGCGAGCGTCTACCGGATCCTCGACCTCCTGTCCGAGTTCCGGCTCGTCCAGCGCGTCGACGTCGGCGACGGCATCGCGCGCTTCGAGCCGGCGGTCGTCGGCGCGCACCATCACCACCACGTCGTCTGCGAGGACTGCGGCAAGGTCGAGCCGTTCACGGATGGGTCGCTCGAGCAGGCGATCGCGGGTGTGTCGCGGCGACTCGGCTATTCCGTCGCGGGTCACGACGTCGTGCTCCGGGGCGAGTGCGACGACTGTCGCGTCCTCGGCTGAGGTCGGCACGTAGCCGCTCCTCGCGGTAGCCTCAGACGAGTGCTGCAGCGCCTGACAGCTCTGTTCGTGCTGGCGGCGGCCTCCGTGGCGATCGGCGCCGGCGTCGCCACGACCGCGAAGTCTCCGGTGGCGACGGCGAGCGCGTACGCGATCGCGATCAACGTCCCCGGCCAGGCCGGGGCCTCTGCCGCCGCCGTGCAGGCGCCCGGGCCGAGCTCTGACCGGTGCCGCGCGACTCCTTCGCCTTTCCCGCGGATGGCTCCATCGCTCGCACCGGGGCGCTCTCGACCAGCGTCTCGGCGAGAACCGGCGGCGCCCCGGCCGCGCACGCTGTGACGGATGTCCTGACCGGCTCGCTCTTCAACGGCGAGATCACCTGGGAGAGCGCCGCGGGTCGCGCCAAGTCGATCGACACGACCAGCGATACCGTCGGCTCCGCGATTGCAGGGCTCGTCGTCCTCGGGCAGCCGGTGGAGGCCGTTCCGAACCAGCGCGTCGCGCTCGCGGACTGGGGCTTCCTCGTCACGCTCGAGCAGGCGCTCGAGTCGGCCGCCGACGCCGACTCGAGGGACGCGCGCATCACCGTCACCGCGCTGCACGTCACCCTCACCCTCGAGCACGCCGGCTTGCCTGCCGGGAACCGAGATCCTCATCGGGCACGCGGACGCCGGCACGTCGGTCCCGGTGCCGGAGGCGCAGGAGACGGGGCCCGCGACGACGACGACCACTGTGCCGGAGCGGCCGGCCGAGCGCACTGCGCCGGGCAAGCGGAAGCCGCGGCTCCCGAAGCCGCCTGAGCCCCACGCCGCGCCGCCGGGGTTGCGGAGCCCGGTCATCCGGCCGCTGCCGACGGACATCCACGCGCCGCTGTCGCCGGGCGGGTATGTCTTCCCCGTCTACGGGTCGGCGTCCTTCACGGACACCTACGGCGCGCCGCGGGCGACCGTGACCTGGCACCACGGCGAGGACATCTTCGCCCCGCTCGGCGCACCCGATCCTGGCCGTCGCCGACGGCACGGTCTTCTCGGTCGGCTGGAACGACCTCGGCGGGTTCCGCTTCTGGCTGCGCGACCGGCAGGGCAACCAGTTCTACTACGCGCACCTGTCCGCGTTCTCGCCGCTGGCCGTCGACGGGACCGAGGTGCGCGCCGGTCAGGTGATCGGCTTCGTCGGCAACACCGGCGACGCCCAGACGACGCCGTACCACCTGCACTTCGAGATCCACCCCGTCGCGCTCCTGCCGATGGGCTACGACGGCGTCGTCAAGCCCTATCCCTACCTGCTCGCGTGGCGACGCCTGCAGGACGTCTCGCTCGCCGCCGGGAGCGGCTGGGCGCCGCCGGTGCCGCTGAGCGCTCATGCCCCGCGCCCGGGCGCCTTCCTGCTCGGCGCGGTCGACATCTCGAGCGCGAGCGGGCTCGAGCCGGGCTCGCTCCAGCGCGCACTCGGCGCCCCCGCGGCGTCGACCGGCAACGGCACGATCCTCGGCGCGGGTTAGCGCCCCGCCACGGCGCGGGGCGCTCGATCCGCGTCCTAGACGCTCGGGCTGGTGGTCGGCCCGTTGTCGCTCGTCGTCGAGCTGGTGCCGTAGCCGAAGTCGTCCGAGCTCTCGCCGGTGACCTTCTCCATCAGCCACTTCCGGGTCTGCAGGGCCGGTCATCGGGTTGAAGAGGATGCCCAGCGTGATCCCGGTGAGGAGCAGCATGGTGTTCCGCGTGCTGTGATCTGCCTTGCCCTGAACGCGGTCGGTCGCCTTCCGCAGCTCCTCGATCGTCCTCCTCAGGTTGTCCTGGATGTCCTTGTCGGTGGCGACGCGGTTCGCCGTCGACGTGAGGTTGCGGTTGCCGAGCAGCTCCACGTAGACCTCGCGGGCCGAGTTGAAGGCCTCCTTCAGGTTGTCGCGGAGCTCCTCGTCGTGGAGCGCGCGGTCGACGTACGGTCGCACCGTGTCGGCCGTGTCGTAGAGCCGGTCCTTCGTCTTTGCCATGCTCAGCTCGTCCTTTCGGTGTCGTAGTAGCCGCGGTCTAATTGTTGCCCGCGCCCGAAGGGCGCAAACGGGCCGGCGAGGCGGCCTGGCGCAGAGCGGCGGCGCGTCGCGCCGGCGCGCGCCCGCCCCGGCCGGTCGAAGACGTGCTCCAGCACCTCCTCGATCGTGTCGACCGGGATGAAGGTGAGCTCGTCGCGCGTCTCGTCCGGCAGCTCCTCCAGGTCGGGCTCGTTCTCGCGCGGGAGCACCACCCGCTTCAGGCCCGCCCGCTCCGCCGCCAGCGCCTTCTCGCGGATGCCTCCGATCGGGAGCACCTGTCCCGTCAGCGTGATCTCGCCCGTCATGCCGACATCATCTGCCACCGGCACACCCCGCACCAAGGAGGCGATCGCCGTCGCCATCGTGATCCCGGCCGACGGGCCGTCCTTCGGGCACGGCCCCGGCGGGCACGTGGACGTGGACGTCGTGCTCCGCGAACCACTCCGGGGCGACCCCGAGCTCCTCGGCATGCGAGCGCACCCACGAGAGCGCGGCCTGGGCGGACTCCTGCATCACCTCGCCGAGCTGGCCGGTGATGTGCAGCCGGCCGCGCCCGAGGTACGCCGTCGCCTCGATGAAGAGGACGTCGCCGCCGACGGCGGTGTAGGCGAGCCCGGTCGCGACGCCCGGGTCGGCGGTGCGCTTCCTGACCTCGCCAGGAGAAGCGCCGCGGCCCGAGCCACTCGCGCACCTTCGCCTCGTCGACGCGCACCTTCTCCGCCGTGCCGGTCGCGATCTGCGTCGCCGCCTTCCGGCAGAGCGCGGCGATCTGGCGCTCGAGGCCGCGCACGCCGGCCTCGCGCGTGTACTCGCTCGACGACGAGCCGCAGCACGCGGTCCGGGATCGTCAGCTGGCTCTTCGTCAGGCCGTGCGCCTCGAGCTGCTTCGGCACGAGGTAGCGGCGGGCGATGCCGAGCTTCTCGTCGTGCGTATAGCCGGAGAGCTGGATCACGTCCATCCGATCGAGCAGCGGGGCCGGGATCGTGTCGAGCGTGTTGGCGGTGCAGATGAAGAGCACCTTCGAGAGGTCGAAGGGAAGGTCGAGGTAGTGGTCGCGGAACGTCGAGTGCTGCTCCGGATCGAGCACCTCGAGCATCGCCGAGGCCGGGTCGCCGCGGAAGTCGGCGCCCATCTTGTCGATCTCGTCGATCAGGAAGACGGGGTTGCGGGACTCGGCGTCGCGGATGGCGCGGATGACCGTGCCGGGCATCGCGCCGATGTAGGTGCGCCGGTGCCCGCGGATCTCGGCCTCGTCGCGGACCCCGCCGACGGAGATCCGCGCGAACTTGCGGCCGAGCGCGCGTCCGATCGACTGGCCGAGGGACGTCTTGCCCGACGCCCGGCGGCCCGACGAAGCACAGGATCGGCCCGGAGACGTCGCCCTTGAGCTTCGCGACCGCGAGGTACTCGATGATCCGCTCCTTCACCTTCTCGAGGTCGAAGTGATCCTCGTCGAGGATCGCTCGCGCGTGCTCCAGGTCGAGGTTGTCCTCGGTCAGCTCGTTCCAGGGCAGGCTCAGGATCCAGTCGAGGTACGTGCGGATGACGCCGTACTCGGCCGCTGCCGACGGCAGCTTCTCGAGGCGCGCGAGCTCGCGCCGGGTCGCCCGGTCGACGTCTTCCGGCAGGCCCTTCGCGTCGATCTGCTCGCGGAGCTCGTTGACCTCCGCCTGCTGCTCGTCGCCCTCGCCGAGCTCGTCCTGGATCGCCTTGAGCTGCTGGCGGAGGAAGTACTCGCGCTGCCCCTTGTCGATCTCCGAGGCGACCTGCGACTGGATCTTCGAGCCGAGCTCCATCACCTCGAGCTCGCGCTCGAGGATGCGCGCGACCTTGCGCAGCCGCTCCTCGACGTCGACCGTCTCGAGCAGGTCCTGGCGCTCCCCGGTCTTCAGCCGGAGCGTCGACGCCACGAGGTGGCAGAGGGCGCTCGGGTCGTCGACGTTGGCCGCGGCGAGCTGCAGCTCCTCCGGCAGGTAGGGCGTCAGCCCGATGATCCGCGCGAACTGGGCCTGGACGTTCCGCGTCAGCGCCTCCACCTCGGGCGAGTCCGGGACGACGTCCGGGCAGCTCCTCGAACTCCCCGACCAGGTACGGGTCGTCGCCGGCCGGCGCCACGAGTCGGATTCGCTCGAGCCCCTGCACGAGGATGCGCAGGGTGCCGTCGGGCACCTTGATCATCTTGTGGATGACCGCGCGGGTGCCGACCTCGTAGAGGTCGTCCCAGCCGGGCTGCTCGGGCTCGGTGTTGCTGCACGGTCACGCAGCGCGAGCATCCGGTCGCCGACGACGACGTCGTCGATGAGCGCGATCGAGCGTTCCTGGCCGACGGCGAGCGGCGTCATCGACTCGGGGAAGACGACGGTCTCCTTCAGCGGCAGCACCGGCAGCACGGTGGGGCGCTCCTCCGGGATCTCGACGTCGACCACGTCAAGCTCCGTCATCGCGCCACCTCCCCCGTCATGAGCGCCGGATCGAGATCGCGATCGTGCGCCGCTCGTGTGGGCCGGTCCGCGATCGGCAGCGACACGGTGAGGAGACCGCGGTCGTAGCTCGCCTTCGCCAGGCTCGACGTCGACGTCCTCGGTCAGCATGAGCACGCGCTCGAACAGGCCGTACTCGATCTCCATCTGCTGGTACACCTGCCCGTTGACACGTGGCCGCTCCCGTCTGCCCGCGACGCGGAGCGAGCGCTCGTCGACGGCGACCTCGATGCTGTTCGGGTCGATCCCGGGCAGCTCCACGACCACCGTCAGCTCGCGCGGCTCGGCGGTCTAGAAGCAGTCCACGCTCGGCCGGAATCCGGCTCTCGGGCCGGAGAAGCGCGGGACCTGCCAGAGGTCGGAGAAGAGCTCTTCGATCTCCCCGCGCAGGCGGTCGATTTCACGCCTCGGCATTCCTGAGACACTACCCTCGCGACTACGATCCGACGCATGACGGCCGTTCGTCGGATCGTGAAGCTGGTCGGCGTCTCCCTCGCCTTCGCGGTCTACGTCTGGTTCGCGGCGGTGAGGAACGTCGGGCGGGTCAAGCGGCGCAAGGCGGCCCGCCGTCGCGCGCGCAACGCCGGTCGGTGAGCGCGCTCGAGGAGCGGTTCAACGAGCGGTGGACGCGGCGCGTGCTCAGGCACCGCTGGCTCGTGCTCGGCGTCTGGATCGTCATCCTCGTCACCGGCGGAGTGCTCAGCTCGGGCCTGAACAAGCTCCTCTCGAATGAGTTCACCGTCCCCGGTACCGACTCCGAGGACGTCCGGTTCGACGCTCGAGCAGCGGTTCGGGCAGCGCGACGACGGCTCCTTCCTCGTCGTCTTCCGGGTCGCCGACTCGAGCGACGCGGAGACGCGGCGGGATCTGCAGGCGGCGCTCGCACGCGGGGCCGGCGGTGCTCGAGGGCGGCCGGGCGCAGCCGCTCCAGACCGCGGGGCGCAACGTCGTCTTCGGCACGATCGGCTCGCCCCTCGCGCTCCCCGACGCGAAGGAGCGGACGGACGAGGTCCGTGAGGCCGTCGGGGAGCCGGCCGGCGCCGAGACCTTCGTCAGCGGCACCCCGGCGATCCAGGGCGACCTCGACCCGATCTTCGAGGAGGACTTGCTGAAGGGCGAGGCGATCGCGCTCCCGATCGCGCTCGCGGTCCTGCTCGCGGTCTTCGGCCTCTCGTTCGCCGTCCTGATGCCGTTCATCATCGCCGCCTGCACGATCACCGCGACGCTCGGGATCGTCTGGGTGGTCGCCCACTTCATGACGACCGCCGTCTACGTGACGAACCTCGTCCAGCTGATCGGGCTCGGGATCGCGATCGACTACTCGCTCCTCATCGTCTACCGCTTCCGCGAAGAACTGGAGCTGGTCGAATCCAAGGACGAGGCGATCGTGCGCACGATGGCCACCGCCGGCCGCGCCGTCGTCTTCTCGGGCGCCACCGTCGCGATCGGCCTCGCGCTGCTCCTCTTCATGCCGCTGCCGTTCATGGTCTCGATGGGCATCGGCGGCTTCCTGATCCCGCTGATGTCGATCTGCGCGGCGCTCACCCTCCAGCCGGTGCTGCTCTCGCTCTTCGGCCGGCGCGGCATCCGGCGCGTGCACGTCGCGGACGCGCTGCGCAGCCATGTGCGCCTGCCGCTGCCACGGTTCAAGGGCACCGACGACGCCGAGCAGGGCATGTGGGCGCGGCTCGCGCGCTCGATCATGCGGCGGCCGCTCGTCTACCTCGCCATCGGCTCGACCGTGCTGATCGCGGCCGCCGCCCCCGTGCTCGATCTCCAGCTGACGCCGGGATCGGTCGACGGCACGCCGCAGTACCCGGAGTCGATCCGCGGCTTCAACGTCCTCCGCGACGCGGTCGGCCCGGGCGCGCTCGCGCCGACGCAGGTGCTCGTGGACGCGGGGGCCGATGGCGCGGTGCAGCGACCGGAGGTGCAGACCGCGATCGGCGAGCTGGTCGAGGAGGTGCGCCGCGACGACGAGGTGGCGAGGGTCGACTACGCGCCGGAGCCGCCGTACGTCGACGCGAGCGGGCGCTACGCCTACGTGACCGTGGCGGGCCGGCACGAGTACGGCGAACCGGAGGCACAGGAGTTCGCCCGTCGTCTTCGCGACGACGTCATCCCGGCGACGGAGTTCCCGGCCGGCGTGACCGTGCTCGCCGGCGGCGGCCCGGCGCAGGGGATCGATTTCATCGACAGCGCGTACGGCGCCTTCCCCTGGCTCGTCCTGGCCGTCCTGGTGCTGACGTACATCACGCTCATGCGGGCCTTCCGCTCGCTTCTCCTGCCGCTGAAGGCCGTGCTGCTGAACCTGCTCGCCATCGGCGCGACGTACGGGCTGCTCGTGATCGTCTTCAAGTACGGCGTCGGCGCCGATCTGCTCGGGTTGTACGAGTTCGACCAGGTCGAGGCGTGGATCCCGATCTTCCTCTTCGCGATGCTCTTCGGCCTCTCGATGGACTACGAGGTGTTCCTCGTCTCGCGGATGCGGGAGTACTGGGACGAGGGCCTCTCGAACGAGGAGGCGGTCGCGCAGGGGCTCGAGCGCACCGGCCGCATCGTCACCGCGGCGGCGATCGTGATGGTGGCGGCGTTCGCCGGCTTCGCGGCCGGCTCGATCGTCGGCCTGCAGGAGTTCGGGCTCGGGCTCGCGTTCGCGATCTTCATCGACGCGACGCTCATCCGCGCCCTGCTCGTGCCGGCGCTGATGCGGCTGTTCGGGCGCTACAACTGGTGGCTGCCGGCCGGCGTCGCGCGGCTCGTGCGGGTCGAACCGTCTCCGCTGCGCGCTGTAGACCGGAAGTAGCATCGCGCGGATGCGAGCGAAGGGACTGATTGCGGCGGGAGGCGAGGCGACCCGGCTCGGCGAGCTGACGCGCGTCGTCAACAAGCACCTGCTCCCGGTCGGCGGCTGGCCGATGATCTACTACCCCCTTCAGCTGCTCCAGCTCGTGGGCGTGCGCGAGGTGATGATCGTCACCGGCCAGGGGCATGCGGGCCAGCTGATCGACCTGCTCGGCGACGGGAGGCTGCTGCGGCGCGGGTCGGACCAGCCCCTCTTCGACCTGGACCTCACCTACAAGGTGCAGACCGAGCCGGGCGGCATCGCGCAGGTCGTCGGGATGGCCGAGAGCTTCGCGGGCGACGACAAGCTGGTCGTCTGCCTCGGCGACAACATCTTCGAGTTCGCCGAGGTGGAGGCGATCTCCGCCTTCGTCGAGAACGAGGACGGCGCGTCCGTCTTCGTCAAGGACGTTCCCGACCCGGAGCGTTTCGGGGTCGTCGTCTATGGCGAGGACGGCCGTGTGGTGGACGTGGTGGAGAAGGCAGGGGTCGTCGACATGCGCTACGACGCGCCGCCCTCGAGCGACGCGGTCACCGGGCTCTACTGCTACTCGCCCGACGTCTTCGAGATCATCCGGCGGCTGCGGCCGTCCTCTCGCGGCGAGCTCGAGATCACGGACGTGAACCGGCACTACGCCGAGGCGGGGAGGCTCGGCGCCCAACGCGTGCGCGGATGGTGGGAGGACGCGGGCACGCAGGAGTCGCTGCCCGAGATCGGCGCCCTCATCGCCCGGACCGGCGTCAACAAGGTCTCGTGATCGACGGGCTGCTCCGCTTCCCGCTGACGAGGTTCGAGGACGAGCGGGGCTGGTTCTACGAGCTCCGCCGCGACAGCGTGCTGCCCAGGTCGACGCGGCAGACGAACCTCTCCTTCTCGCGGCAAGGGGTGATCCGCGGGCTCCACTACCACGAGCGGGGCCAGGACGACCTCTTCTCGTGCCTGCAGGGGACGGCGCGGGTCGTCGTCCTCGACCGCGCCACCGGCGAGACGTTCACCGAGGACATCGGCGAGGCGAACCCGGTTGCGATCTACATCCCCGGCCGCCACGCCCACGGCTTCGAGGCGCTCACCGATCTGCTCTTCTGCTACCACGTCACCGAGGAGTACGACCCCGCCGCGCCGGACGAGCACGCGGTTTGCTGGCGGGACGAGCGCGTCCGCCATCTCTGGAGCACGACGGCGCCGCTCCTCTCTCCTCGGGACGCCGCAGCGTGCGACGGCGCGTCGTCATAACCGGCGCCGGCGGCCAGCTCGGCCGCGCGCTTGTCCGGGAGTTCGCGGCAGACGACGTGGTCGCGCTTTCGCACGAGGACTGGGACGTGTCGCTCCCCGCTCCGCCGGGCCTCGACCCCGGGCTCGTGCTGCACGCGGCGGCATGGACGGACGTCGACGGCGCAGAGGAGGACCCGCAAGAGGCCGCGGCGGTCAACGTCGGCGGCACGGCCAACGCGGCCGAGCTCGGCGCGCCGCTCGTCTACTACTCCTCGGACTACGTCTTCGACGGGTCGAAGGGAAGCCCGTACGTCGAGTCCGACGGCCCGAACCCGGCCTCGGCCTACGGGCGCACGAAGCTGCACGGCGAGGCGGCCGCCGGCGAGCAGGCCTGGGTCGTCCGCACGTCGTGGCTCTTCGGTCCCACCGGGCACAACTTCCTGCGGACGATGCTCCGCCTGGGCGCCGAGCGCGACGAGGTGGCGGTGGTCGACGACCAGCGTGGCAGCCCGACGTACGTCGGCCACCTCGCGGCCGCCACGAAGGACGTGCTCGGGCTGCCGTTCGGCGTCTACCACGCGTCGGCGCAGGGGGAGTGCACGTGGGCCGACTTCGCCGAGGCGATCTTCGAGGAGGCGGACCTGACGTGCCGCGTGCGCCGGATCACGACCGCGGAGCTTCCCCGTCCCGCGACGCGTCCCCCGTACTCGGTGCTGCGCAGCGAGAAGGGCGCGCCGGAGCTTCCGCACTGGCGCGATGGCCTGCGAGAGACACTGGCGGCAATCCGCAACGATGTCGGTCACGAATGAGGGCGGCATGGCGAGCTACTCCTTCCTGACGACCTGGGTCCTCGAGACGCCCTGCGCGCCTGTGTGGGACGCGATCTACGACATCGACCACTGGCACGACTGGTGGCGCGGCGTGCACCTCGTCGAGAGGCTCGAGGACGGAGACGCGAACGGCGTCGGCGCTCTCTTCCGCCACGACTGGCGCAGCGTGATCCCGTATCCGGTTCGCTTCGAGACGCGCATCACGCGCATCGATCCCTACCATCTGATCGAGGCCGACGCGGACGGCGAGCTGGCGGGGACCGGCCGCTGGCGCTTCTTCGAGGGCCGCGAGACGGCCGTCACATACGAGTGGAACGTCCGCACGACGAGCCTCTGGATGAACCTGGTCTCGCCGATCGCGCGACCGATCTTCCGCTGGAATCACAACGTCGTGATGCGGCAGGGCGGCGAGTCCCTGGCGCAGCTGCTCGGGACGCGGCTGCTGGCCGTGACGTAGCCTGTTTCGCGTGCGCGTCCTCGTCACCGGCGGCGCCGGCTTCATCGGCTCCCACTTCGCGAAACGGCTCCGCGCCTCGGGCGAGGACGTCGTCGTGCTGGACAAGCTGACGTACTCGGGGAACCCTGCCAATCTCGAGGGCTCGGGCATCGAGCTGGTCGTCGGGGACATCTGCGACGCGCAGGCTGTGGCCGACGCGGCGCAGGGAGCCGACGCCATCGTCAACTTCGCCGCCGAGACGCACGTCGACCGCTCCATTCTGGGCTCGGTCGACGTCGTCAACACGAACGTGCTCGGCACCTTCGTGCTGCTCGAGCAGGCGCGGGCGGGTGGCATCCGCCTCGTGCACGTCTCGACGGACGAGGTCTACGGAGACGTTCCGCCAGGGGCCTCGTCGAACGAGAGCGACCCGCTCGCGCCGTCCAGCCCGTACTCGGCCGGGAAGGCGGGTGGCGACCTGCAGGTGCTGGCGCACGTCCGGACCTACGGGCTCGACGCGGTGATCACCCGCGGCTCGAACACGTACGGGCCGCACCAGTACCCGGAGAAGCTCCTGCCGCTCTTCGTCACGAACGCGCTCGACGGCGAGCCGCTCCCGCTCTACGGCGACGGCCACCAGACGCGCGACTGGCTCTACGTCGAGGACCACTGTGCGGGGATCGAGCTGGCACTCCGACGCGGCGCGGCCGGGGAGGTCTACAACCTCGGCGGCGGCGAGGAGGCGTCCAACCGCACGATCACCGACCTCGTGCTGCAGCACACCGGCGGCGACGAGTCCCTCGTCCGCCGCGTGGCCGACCGTCCCGGGCACGATCGCCGCTACTCACTGGACGCGAGCAAGGCGCGCGAGGAGCTCGGTTGGGAGCCCCTGCTCCGGCTCGCGGAGGGCTTTCCGCGCACGGCGGCGTGGTACCGCGAGAACCGAGGTTGGTGGGAGCCGATCAAGCACTCCGGCGGCTACCGCGAGTACTACGACAAGCAGTACGCCGCCCGGCTGGACGCCGCTCCCGGCTAGCCGTCGTCCTCGTCGTCGCCGCAGGCCCGCTCAGTCTCCTTGCGCAGTTGGTCGATCTCCTTGCGCTCGCCCTGGACCTGCTCGGAGCGATCGAGCAGCTCGAGCACGCCCTCGCACTGCCCGAGGGCCCGCCGCGTGAAGGCGAGGTTGTAGCTCGCATACGCCTCGGTAAGGCTGCCTGAGCCGGCCAGGGCGGCCACGGCCTGCTCGAGGAGAGGCAGCGCCGACTCGTAGTCGCCTGCCTGCATCAGGGCGAACGCGTCGTCGTTGAGCGCGACGGGGTCGGCGGTCGCCGGCGGAGGCGGTGGTGGTGGTGGGGGCGGCGGCTCGGGCGCGGTCGTCACCGTCTTGACCACGGTCGTGCCCTCCGCCGTGACCGTCTCGCGCACGGTCGTCGGCGGTGTGGTCGCGTCCTGGGTCTCGCCGTCCTCGCCCCCCGTGACGGCTGCGGCAAGCGCAACGCCCGCAACGACGAGCGCAGCCAGGCCGGCGAGCAGTAGCGGGATCCGGCTGCGGGGCGGCCGCGCGGCGGCAGCGGCGCCGCTCGCGACCACGGTGTGCCCCGCTGCCTGGTCGAATGCCTCGCGCAGCGCGGCGACGAGCTCCGCCGCGGTCGGGAAGCGGCCATTCGGAGCCTTGGCCAGCCCCTGGATCAGCACGGCGTCGATCTCGGGAGGCAGCTCGGGGTTGCGCGCTCGCGCCGAGGGGATCGGAGCGTTCACGTGCGCCGCCGCCTCCGCCGTCGGCGAGTCGCCGTGGTAGGGGCGAGAGCCGGTCAGCAGCTCGAACGCGACGACGGCGAGCGAGTAACGGTCGACGGCCGGCGTCGAGGGCTCGCCGCGGGCCTGCTCGGGCGCGAGATAGCCGGCCGTCCCGAGCACGGTTCCCGCAGCCGTGAAGGAGTCCAGACCGACGGCGCTCGCGACGCCGAAATCGGCGACCTGCACGGCGCCCTCCTCGTCGAGGAGGAGGTTCGCCGGCTTGACGTCGCGGTGGACGACGCCACGCGCGTGGGCCGCGTCGAGCGCCGAGGCGGTCTGCGAGAGCCACGCCAGCGCTCGCCCCGGCGGCTGCGCCCCTTCCTCGGCGATCCGCTCGGCGAGCGAGCCGTTCGGGACGTACTCCATCACGATGTACGGCCGCCCCTCGTGCTCGCCGACGTCGAAGATCGTGACGATGTTCGGCGTGTTGGAGAGCCGCGCAGCCGCGAGGGCCTCGCGCGTGAACCGGCGGCGGATGCTCTCGTCGTTCGCGAAGTGCTCGGCGAGCACCTTGATCGCGACCGTTCGGCCGAGGACGCGATCCTGCGCTCGGTACACCTCGCCCATGCCGCCCCGCGCGATGTGCTCGGGGTCGCGGTAGCGAGGAGGAAGGGACGGATCGTTCGTCACGGCAAGGGCGTGCCCGGGCCGGGCACAGCGAAAACGGCCGGAAAAGCGTGCAGGAATGACTTGAAGGTTCGGTAAAGAAGGCGGGAATCTCCGGCTTCTTTGGCTAGCCTCAACGGCCCGGGCACACAATGCGGCGAACCGTTCTCTCCCTCATCTCGGCCGTCGTCGCGCTCGTCGGCACCGCCGCGGCGGGGACGGCTCCCGCTCCCAGCGAGCCGCGGCCCGTCAGCGCGACCACGGTGTTCGTGAGCGGTCGCGGCTGGGGTCACGGCGTCGGCATGAGTCAGTACGGCGCGCTCGGCTTCGCCAACGAGGGCCGTGGCTTCGCTGAGATCCTGGCCCACTTCTATCCCGGCACGACGCTCGGCCCGGCGCCGGTGGCGCGCGTGCGGGTGCTGCTGCAGGAGCAGAGGCCCGCTTTCACAATCTCGTCGCCCGTGCCGTTCCGCGTCCGCGACGTCTTCGGCAAGACCTCGCCACTGCCGGCCGGCGCGTTCGAGCTCGGGCAGAAGCTCGAGCTGCCAGTCAACGGCGTCCCGACGGCGCTCGCCGGGCCGATCGCCTTCCTCCCGGGCACGCGGCCTCTCCAGCTCGGCTCGGTCGCCTCGGGCGACCCCTATCGCGGACAGCTCGTCGTCTCCGTCACCGGGCAGCGGCTGAGCGCCGTGAACGACGTCGGGCTCGAGCAGTACCTCGCGGGGGTCGTGCCGCGGGAGATGCCGGCGGCGTGGCATCCCGAGGCGCTGAAGGCGCAGGCGGTGGCGGCGCGGTCCTATGCGCTCGCCCACCGGATCACCGGCAAGGCGTTCGATCTCTACGCCGACGTCCGCAGCCAGGTTTACGGAGGCGTGAAGGCCGAGGACGCGCGGTCGACCGCCGCGATCGACGCGACCGTCGGTCAGGTGCTGCTCTACGAGGGCAGGATCGCGGACACCCTCTTCCACTCCACCTCGGGCGGCCGGACGATCGCCGCGGCCGAGGTCTTCGGCAAGGATGTGCCCTACCTCGTGGCCGTCGACGACCCACACAGCGCGCTCTCGCCGGTGCATCGCTGGGGCCCGGTCCCTGTCGCGGACGGGGTCGCCCGGAAGGGGCTCGCGCTCAACGGCCCGATCCTCGGCGTGCGGCTCGCAAAGGAGCCCTCGGGACGAGTGCGCACCGCGACCATCAGCACCGCCGCCGGGGAGACGTCCGTCAGCGGGTCGACTCTTCGTCGCGGCCTGGGACTGCGCTCGACCTGGGTGACCGCGATGAGCTCGCTCACGCTCACCCGCCCGGGCACCCCGGCCGTCTACGGACGTCCCGTTGTCCTGACAGGAGAGGTCCGAGGCGCCAAGCAGATCGCGCTGTCCCAGCGCATCGATGGTGTCTGGCAGCAGGTGCTCGCGCGCCCGGCGGGCGGCTCGTTCAGCTTCAAGGCGAAGCTCCTCGGCCCGACGAGCTTCCGGCTCGCGGCGGGCACGCTCGCGGGGCCGGTGCTGAAGGTACCGGTTGCGCCGCGCGTGCGCGTGACGCGGGGCACAGCCGCGCTCGCAGGGACGGTCGTGCCTCCCGCCCCGGGCGCTGCGGTCGACGTGCAGCGCCTCGAGGGAGAGTCGTGGACGTCCGCAGGGCGGGCCGTCGTCGACGACGCCGGCGCCTTCCGGGCAGAGCTCGAGCTTCCACCCGGCGCCTACCGCGCCCGCGTTGCTCCTGCCGGCGGCTACGCGGCCGGCGTGAGCCAGACGCTTCGCGTCGCCGGATGATCCGCGTCGCGCTCGCCGCCCTCGCGGCCGTCCTCGTGCTTCCCGCAGGGCGCCGCGGCGGCCCGGTATGCGGTCGGCGCCGCCTCGGTCGAGGATCTGCCGCGCCTGACGCGGGCGCTCGGCGGTGACGTCGAGAGCCTCGCACCCATTCCCGCGGTCGTGGTCGAGCGTGAGCGGGCGCCGCGCCTGAGCGACCTCCCGGGTGCAACCTACGTCGAACGGATCGTCAACCGGCGTCGGCTCGCGTTCACGCCGGACGACCCGCTCCTGGCCAAGCAGTGGCATCTGCCGGCGAACCACGCGTTCGACTACTGGGCCTCGTCCCCCGCGCTGCCGACGGTCCCGGTCGCCGTGATCGACTCGGGCGTCGACAAGAGCCATCCGGAGTTCGAGGGGAAGATCATCGGCGGCAGGTCATTCGTCGGCGGGTCGCCGTACCTCGACCGCGAGGGGCACGGCACGTTCGTCGCGGGCCTGATCGCTGCGACGGTCGGCAACGCCGAGGGAATCGCCGGCATGGCTCCCTCCGCGCAGCTGCTCGTGGCCAAGGTCGTCAACCCGGCCTTCCCGGACGAGATCGACGTCGTCGCCGAGGCCAAGGCGATCAGGTGGGCAGTCGACGAGGACGCGCGCGTGATCAACATCAGCCTCGGCGGGGTGCGGAATCCGCTCGACCCGACGCGCGACGCGTTCTCCCAGCTCGAGGCGGACGCGATCGACTACGCGTACAAGCGCGGTGTCGTCGTGGTCGCGGCGGTCGGCAACGGCAACGTTGCGCCGACGCAGCCGTGGCCGTTCGCCAGCTACCCGGCCGCGCTGCCGCACGTGCTCGGCGTGAGCGCGCTCGCGCGCGACGGCTCGGCGCCCCTCTTCTCGAACCGCGACAAGATCTACAACGACATCGCCGCTCCCGGGCAGGGCATCTTCTCGACGCTGCCGCGCGGCCTGACGTCCCAGTTCAGGGACTGCGGCGAGCAGGGCTACTCGGGCTGCGGCCCGCTCGACTACCGGACGGCGTACGGGACCTCGTTCGCGGCGCCGCAGGTGAGCGCCGCGGCGGCCGTGCTCCTCGCGGAGCAGCCGAGCCTCAAGCCGGATCAGGTGACGGCCCTGCTGACACGGACTGCCGCCGACGTGAGTGCCGCGACGGGCTGCTCGTACTGCCCGCTCGGCCGCGACGAGCTCACCGGCTGGGGCCGGCTCGACGTGACCGCCGCCCTGCGGGCGCTCGACGGCGAGCTGCCGCCGCCGGACAAGTTCGAGCCGAACGACGACGCCGGCGCGGCGGCCGTGCGGCTCTGCTGCCAGATCAAGCGCGTCGTCGCGACGCTCGACTTCTGGGACGACCAGAACGACGTCTACGCGATCAAGCTACGGCGCGGCCAACCCGTGTACCTGAGCGTGCGCGGCCCGGCCCAGACCGACACGAACCTGATCCTCTGGAAGCCCACCGCGCGGCGGGTCGACGACATTCGGCAGCGTGATCGCATCGCCAAGCAGTCAGCCCATCCTGGCCCGCGCGAGAATCTCTCCTACCGCGCGCAGCGGACGGGCTGGCACTTCGTGCAGGTGAAGCTCGGCTCGACCGGCGCCGGCAGCTACAAGCTCGTGATCGTGAAGGCCTAGGTCCCGTGCGGGCCGGGGCGACGGCCGGGCCGGCCGTCGCCCCTGCTGCTTTCAGCGCGGCCGCACGCGCACTGTCGACTTCATCCACGGATGGATGAGGCAGATGAAGAGGTGGGTGCCGGGTTCCATCCCCGGCAGCTCTACCGACCCGCCCGGCGGCGCCCCCGTCTCGTTGAAGATATCGGGGTCGTCGCACTCCGGCACGGGCGTCAGCCCGAGGATGTCGTTCAATACGTCGACACAGCCGCCGCCGAACGCGGCGACCTCCGAGTAGGTGTGGAACTCCCCGCCCGTGTTCCGGACGAGCAGGCCCTGACCCGCGCGTACCCCGACGTCCACCGGCAGGAAGCGCCACTCGGGCGCGTCCTTCATCGTCATGAGCTGGTTGATGAACTGGCCGAATGTCGTCGTCCCGTTCCCCACGCACGTTCCCGGGCCGATGGCCGCGTTGAACGAGGTGGCCTCACAGGTGTCCGTCATCTCGACTTCTCTGAGACTCGGACCGAACTGCGCCCAGGCGGTGCTGGCGCCGACGAGGAGCATCGAGACGCCGGCGAGCAACACGATCAAGCTTCGTTTCCGCATGTATCCCTCCCGTTTCTCTCGGCGAGTCCGAGCCTACAAGGAAGGTCGCAAGAAAACGAAATTTTCTATCGGTTCGCGAGCAGCTCCTCGTCGGGGACGTCACGTACCCTGCGCGCCGGGTTGCCGACCATGACCGCCCGCGGCGGGACGTCCTTGGTCACGACGGCGCCGGCGCCGATGAACGCCTCCTCGCCGATCTCGAGTGCCGGGCAGATGACGACGCCGCCGCCGATGCGTGCTCCGCGGCGGATCGTCGGCCCCTTGACGTTCCCGAACCGCTGCTCGGTGCGCCCCATCCAGTTGTCGTTCGTCGTCACGACGCACGGGGCGATGAAGACGTGCTCCTCGAGCGTCGAGTAGGCCGTGATGTAGGCGTCGGCCTGGATCTTCGTCATCGCGCCGATCGTCGTGTCGTTCTCGACGAGGGAGCCCCGGCCAACGACGACGTCGTCGCCGATCTCGACCCGCTCGCGCACGCAGGACTGGTCGCCGAGGACGACGCGGGCGCCGATCGTCGCACCCGCAAAGACGATCGCGCCGGTCGAGACGATCGTCCCGTCACCGAGCGTCGCCGGCGGCAGTGGCTCCCGCTTCGCGGTCGAGCGGGGCGAGAGCGTCGGCTGCTTGCCGACGACCGCGCCCTCGAGCACGCGCACGCCCTCGCCCAGCACCGTCCCCGGGTACACGGTCGCGGTGGGATGCACCTCAGACACGGAGGGCCTCCGTGAGCCGGTCGAGCGCGCGCACGACCCGGAGGCCGTCCTCGGCCTCGACGTAGTCGCCCGGCCCGTTCTCGACGAGGGCGAGGAAATGCGTGCACTCCAGCCGCAGGGGCTCGTCGTTCGGGATCTTCGGACTGAAGATGTCGCCGGTGCGGGTTCGCCACTCCCCGTAGATGCCCGCCGGCTCCCAGGGCGCCTTCTCGTAGACCGTCACCTTGCGCTCGAGCTCCATGTCGTCGAAGACCGCCATCTTCTCCCGCCCGACGACCGTCAGCTTCCGCATCTTGTGCGGGTCGAGCCAGGAGAGGTGCATGTGCGCGATCTTCCCGGATGGGAAGCGGAGGTAGCAGAAGACGACGTCCTCGACGCCCGGGTTCAGGAACGCGTTGCCGTTGGCGACAACGAAGTCCGGCTCCTCGCCGACGAGGTGCAGGATGACGGAGAGGTCGTGCACGCCGAGCGACCAGAGCGCGTTCTCGTCGCGGCGGATGATGCCGAGGTTCTGACGGTTCGAGTACACGCAGAGCAGCTCGCCGAGCTCGCCGCTGTCGAGGAGCTCCTTCAGCTTGTGCACGCCGGGGTGGTAGAGGAGCAGGTGGCCCGGCATGACCACGAGCTCGCGCTCCTTCGCGAGCCGGATCAACTCCTCCATCTCGGCCGCCTTCATCGCCGGCGGCTTCTCGACGAACACGTGCTTGCCCGCTTCGAGCGCCTGCCGGGCGAGCGCGTAATGCGTCGGCACCGGCGTTGCGATGACGACGGCGTCGAGCTCGTCGTCCGCGAGGAGGTCGTCGAAGCTGGCCGTCACGCGTGCCTGCGGGTAGCGCGCCGCGTGCTCCCGGCGCAGCTCCTCCGAGGCGTCGCAGAGCCACGTGAGCTCCGCCAGCTCGTCGAAGTTGCGGACGAGGTTCTTCCCCCAGTAGCCGAGCCCGATCTGCCCGAGGCGGGGCACCGCTAGAGCTTCCAGACGTTCGGTGCGGCCCGGCCCCTGTCGCCGGTCGCGTTGCGAAAGTCGACGATGACGGCGCCGTCGTCCACGAGCCCGCCGTAATCGATGCCCGGGTGGTCGGTGACGATCGCGACGCAGTCGTACGGCTCCGTTTCGAGCGGGACGGAGTGGAGGCCGAACCCGTCGAGCGCGGGGACGTGCGGGTCGTGGTAGCTGACCTCGGCGCCCGCCGCGCGCAGCAGCTCGATCAGCTTCAGCGCCGGCGACTCGCGCACGTCGCCGATCCCCGGCTTGTACGAGACCCCGAGCACGAGCACCTTCGAGCCCTTCAGCGACTTCTCCCGGCCGTGGTTGAGCGCCTGCGAGATGAGCGAGCGGCAGTAGTACGGCATGTTCTCGTTCACCTTGCCGGCGAGCTCGATGAACTCCGTGTAGAAGCCGTACTCGCGCGCCTTCCAGGTCAGGTAGAAGGGGTCGATCGGGATGCAGTGACCGCCGAGGCCGGGGCCGGGCTTGAAGCTCATGAAGCCGAAGGGCTTGGTCGCAGCGGCGCCGACGACCTCCCAGACGTCGATCCCGAGCCGGTCGCAGAGCTGTGCGAGCTCGTTGACCAGGGCGATGTTGACCGAGCGGAAGATGTTCTCGAGCAGCTTCGTCAGCTCGGCCGCCTCGGGCGAGGAGACGCGGTGGACGGAGTCGACGGGCCCGGTGTAGAGCGCGGCGGCCTTCTCCGTGCAGGCCTCGGTGATGCCGCCGACCACCTTCGGCACGTTCTTGGTCGTCCAGTCCTCGCGCCCGGGATCGACCCGCTCCGGCGAGAACGCCAGCCAGAAGTCCTTCCCGACCCGCAGGCCCGTCGCCTCCAGGCGCGGCAGCAGCTCCTCGCGCGTCGTGCCGGGGTACGTCGTCGACTCGAGCACGACGAGGTGCCCGGGCCGCAGCCGCTTGGCGATCTCAGCGGTGGCAGCAGTCACGATCGAGAGGTCCGGCTCGCGCTGCTTCGACAGCGGTGTCGGGAGCGCGATCAGGATCGCGTCGGCGTCGCGCAGCTCGTCGTAGTCCGTCGTCGCCCGCAGCCCGCGCTCCTCGACGAGCCGCTTCAGCGTCTCCGAGGGGACGTCCTCGATGTAGCTCTCGCCGCGATTCAGCGCCGCGACGCGCCCGGCGTCGCGATCGACGAGGAGGACGGAGCGCCCCGCGTCGGCGAACACCTCGGCAAGCGGCACGCCGACGTAGCCGGCGCCAACGATGGCAACGTCGGTCATCGGCGGACGATCCTACCGACCGATCGTCTCCGCGATCCGCTGCGAGGCGTATCCGTCGCCGTAGAGCACGGGGCGCTCGTCCGGCATTCTGGCGCCGGCAACGGCCTCGACGAGCGCGTCCGGGTCGTCGTCGACGAGCACATTTGCGCCGACCGCGACCGTGTCGACCCACTCCGTCGAGGGCCGCATGGTCACGCACGGCACGCCGTACCAGTACGCCTCCTTCTGAAGGCCGCCGGAGTCGGTCAGGAGCACTCGAGCCTGCGACGCGAGCGCGGCGAGCTCGAGGTAGCCGATCGGGTCGAGGAGCTCGACGTGCGGCCCGAGCGTCAGGCCCTCGCGCTCGAGCGCCGCCCGCGTGCGGGGGTGGGCCGGGAAGACGATGGTCTCCTCGAGGCGATTCAGCCCCTCGACGAGGCGACCGAGCCGGGGCTGCGCGACGTTCGCCTCGCGGTGGATCGTCGCGCACGACGTACGTGCCCGGCTCGTGCTCGACCCGGACGCGCTCACGCGCCAGCGGCGCGAAGAGCCGGCTCGCGTCCGCCATCACGTCGCCGACGACCTCGATCCGACCCGAAACGCCCTCGCCGATGAGGAGCTCCCGCGACCGCTCGTCCGGGCAGAGGAGGAGGTCGGCGAGCCGGTCGACCTCGATGCGGTTGCGCTCCTCCGGCATCGACAGGTCGCCGCTGCGCAGCCCGGCCTCGACGTGCGCCACGGGGACGCCTGCCTCCGCTGCCGCCTGCGTGCCGGCCAGGGTGGAGTTGGTGTCGCCGAAGACGATCGCCACGTCCGGCTGTTCCGACTCGAGCGCGTCCCGTAGCCCGGGCCGCATCAGCGCAGGGTCGGCAGAGCGTGCGTCGAGCGAATGGGCGGGCGGAGCGAGCCCGAGCTCCTCGTAGAACACCTGCGACAGCTCGCGGTCGTAGTGCTGTCCCGTGTGCACGGAGACCTCGTCGATCCCCGCCTCGCGCAGCGCGAGCGCGAGGGGCGCAGCCTTGATGAACTGCGGCCGGTTGCCGACGACGGTGAGCACCTTCACTTCGCCGCGGAGGGTAGTGTGCGTCGGCCGTTCTCACGCCGGTTCACCCTTCTCGGTTATTGACTTCGGTCCTACGCCCCGTATTACAAGTCGCATGTGCCGGCGCGGCCGCATCGCCGCCTTCACGGCGGCTGTTGCCGCTGCGTTCCTGGCACCCGGTATCGCCCAGGCCGGCTACGGCGTGCAGCCGATCGACCAGACCTTCACCGTGACGACGAGCGGGAGCGGCTCCATCGTCACGCCCGAGCGCCTCGACTTCCTTGTCTCTCTGGACAGCCGGGACTCCGAGCCGTTCGTCTGGGTGTCCGACTCGCCCGCGATCAACTCGTCCGGCACGCCGGTGGGAGCGGTCGTCGCATCCTGCAACGGCTCCGCCTTCCGCCCCTGGGCCGAGCCCGGCAAGCACGTGTGCTCCCCGAGCACCGTGCTGATGAAGCCGGGGCGCACGTACTACTGGTGGCTCGACTACCGGCGGCGCGAGGAAGGCGCGACGAGCTCACAGAAGACGATCAGCGGGCCGTTCGCGTTCAGGCTCGAGCAGGCGCCCGC
Source organism: uncultured Gaiellaceae bacterium (assembly GCA_963791905.1). Lineage (GTDB taxonomy): Bacteria > Actinomycetota > Thermoleophilia > Gaiellales > Gaiellaceae > Gaiellasilicea. The sequence goes on along the minus strand of CAWBTX010000006.1, from coordinate 580,679 downwards.
GACGCAGCCTGCGACCCCGCCGGCGAGCCCCGCGACACCGCCCGCCACGCCCCGGGCGACTCCGGCCACGCGGCCGACGAAGCCGACGGCGCGGGCGAGCACGAAGACGTGGCAGTCGGCGCCGACCCTGCCGACGCGCAACCGCTACACCGGCGAGCGCTCGATCAAGCATCAGCGGCTCACGGACGTCGTCTACAAGACGATGAAGGAGGTCGCCGTGCCGCGTACGCTCGCGATCGGGTGCTGGACGGAGCCCGATTTCGACGCCGTCGCGCGGAGTGCGGACTTCGTCGTGCACGACGACGACACCTTCATCGCGGGTTTCTGGCTGGGCAAGCAGCCGCGGTGGCTCCACCTCGCCCCCGACGTCTGCACCTCGATCCAGGGGCTCCTCGACACCCGGCAGCCGACCGGACGGCGCGCCTTCGGGCTCACCGTTGCGCTGCACGAGACGCTCCACGCCTACGGGTTCGACAACGAGGCTCAGACGAACTGCTACGCGGTTCAGCTCGTCCCGTTCGCCGCACGTCACATCGGCCTGGGCCCACGGCGGGTCGACCAGCTCGGCAGGCTCGCCGTCAACGTGACCCGCAATACCGCACCGCCGGCCTACTGGAACCACAACCGCTGCCGCGACGGCGGCGAGTGGGACCTCCAGCCGAAGACCGTCAACCTTCGCTGACGGGCTCCGCGAGCACGCGCTGCGCGACCGCGAACGCGTGGTTCGCGGCCGGGACGCCGCAGTAGATCGCGCACTGGAGCAGCACTTCCTTGATCTCGTCCTGCGTCAGGCCATTGCGAACGGCGGCTCGCACGTGCAGCTCGAGCTCCTCGAAGTGGCCCAGCGCGACGAGCGCGGTCATCGTGATCGCGCTGCGAGTCCGGCGGTCGAGACCCGGGCGGGTCCAGATCTCGCCCCAGGCATAACGGGTGATCAGCTCCTGGAACTCGCGGGTGAGCTCGGTCGTTCGCTCCGCCGCTCGGTCGACGTGAGCAGCTCCGAGCACCTCGCGGCGCACCTTCATCCCCTCGTCGTAGCTCACGCCGCCGCGACCGCCTCCTGGCGTGAGCGTAGCTCAGACAGCGACGACTCCGACGTAGTTCTCGGCGAGCGCGGTCGCGGCTGCGCGCGAGCTCGTGACGTGCCGCAGCTGCGAGAGCTGGAGCTTCACATCGAACTCGTTCCCGTCGGGCTGGAGGTGGAGCATGTTCGTCATCCACCACGAGAAGTGCTCGCAGCGCCACACGCGGCGAAGACAGATCTCCGAGTACGCGTCCAGGGCGCTCGCGTCCCCGCTCGCATACCACGTCACGAGCGCCTCGGCGAGCACGCGGACGTCGTGGATGGCGAGATTCAGGCCCTTTGCGCCCGTCGGCGGGACGATGTGGGCGGCGTCGCCCGCGAGATAGAGCCGCCCGTGCTGCATCGGCTCGCAGACGAAGCTGCGCATGCCCGTGACCCCCTTCTCGAGGATCGGACCCTCCTCGAGCGTCCAGCCGTCGAGCGCCGTCCGCAGCCGCAGCTCCTGCCAGACGCGGTCGTCAGACCAGAGCAAGACGTCCTCGTCGTGCGCGACCTGGACGTAGTAGCGCGAGAGCTGCGGCGACCGCAGGGAGAGGAGCGCGAAGCCGCGCTCGCTGTGTGCGTAGACGAGCTCGTCGATCGACGGCGCCACCTCGGCCAGGATCCCGAGCCAGCCGAAGGCGTACTCCCGCTCGAACGTGCGGAGGACGCCGGCCGGGATCGAGTCGCGGCAGACCCCGTGGTACCCGTCGCAGCCCGCGATCACGTCGCACTCGAGCTCCACGGAGTTGCCCTCGTGCACGTACGTGACGCGCGGGCGGGTCGACTCGAGATCGTGCACCGCCACCTCCGCGACCTCGAACAGGAGCGGCAGTCCGTCGTCGAGGTGGGCCGAGATCAAGTCCTTGACGAGCTCGGTCTGGCCGTAGATGACGATTGACGAGCCGGTCAGCTCCGCGAACTGCAGGTGGTGGCGCTCGCCCTCGAACTGGAGGTGGATGCCCCCGTGCACGATCCCCTCGCGGTCGAGCCGGTCGGCCACGCCGGCGCCGCGGATGAGGTCGACCGTGCCCTGCTCGAGCACCCCAGCGCGGATTCGCCGCTCGACGTAGTCGCGCGAGCGGTCCTCGAGGACGACCGACTCGATCCCCTCGCGCGCGAGGAGCCGCGCGAGCGTGAGCCCCGCGGGCCCCGCCCCGACGATCGCGACCTGAGTCCGCACGCAGCCTGGGCCGGCCTAGAACGGGTACGGGTGCGGGCCGCTCTGGACCGTGATCCAGCGGAGCTCGGTGAACTCGTCGATCGCGGCGCGGCCGCCGAAGCGCCCGTAGCCGCTGTCCTTCACCCCGCCGAACGGCATCTGCGGCTCGTCCGCGACCGTCTGGTCGTTGACGTGCACGATCCCGCTCTGGAGCTGCTGCGCGAGGGCGAACCCACGGTCGGGATCGCTCGTGATGATCCCCGCGCTGAGGCCGTACGGAGTCGAATTGGCACGCCGCACGGCAGCCTCCGGGTCGTCGACGACCTCGATTGCGGCCACCGGTCCGAAGGTCTCCAGGCGGGCGAGAGCCGAGTCCTCGGGCACGTCTGTGAGCAGCGTCGCCTGGAACGCCGGGCCGACCGCCTCGCCGCCGGCGAGCACCTTCGCGCCCTTCGACACGGCCTCGTCGACCCGCTCGCGAACCGTGTTCAGCGCCTGCTCGTTGATGAGCGGGCCGATGATCGTGTCGGGCTCCCTGGGGTCACCCGTCTTCAGGCCACGGGTCTTCTCCGCCAGCCGCTCGACGAACTCGTCCGCGATCGAGCGCTCGACGATGATCCTGCGGGTCGACATGCAGATCTGGCCCTGGTGCAGGAACGCGCCGAAGGCGGAGGCGTTGACGGCGTAGTCGATGTCGGCGTCCCCGAGGACGATCAGGGGGTTGTAACCGCCGAGCTCGAGCACGACGCGCTTCAGGTGGCGCCCGGCGGCCTCGGCGAGCTTGCGGCCGTTCGTGGTCGAGCCGGTGAAGTTGATGCGCCGCACGGCCGGGTGCTCGACCAGCGCGGCCGCGATCGGCTCAGCCTCGCCCGGCGCGTGCGTGACCACGTTCAAGGCTCCGGCGGGTAGCCCGGCCTCGCCGAAGATCTCCGCCCAGATGAGGCCGCCGACGATCGGCGACCACTCCGACGGCTTCAGGACAACCGTGTTCCCGAGCGCGAGCGGGGCCGCGATGGATCGCGCCGAGAGGATCTGCGCCGCATTCCACGGGGCGATCGCGCCGACGACGCCGACCGGCTGCCGCAGCCCCATCGCCACCCGTCCGGGCGTGTCCGTCGGCAGCACCTCGCCGACCGGCGCGTAGGGGATCGAGGCGGCCTGCCGCAGCAGGCCGGGCACGAAGTTGAGCTGGAACATCCCGAAGCCGAACCCCGAGCCCGTCTCCTGCGCGAGCAGCTCCACGACCTCGTCGCCGCGCGACTCCAGGATCTCGGCCGCCTTCAGGAAGACCCCTTGCCGCGCTGCCGGCGGTGTCTGCGACCACTCCGGAAAGGCGGCCGCGGCCGCCTCGATGGCCCGCTCCGCATCCTCGCGGCCACCCGCCGAGACCTCGGCGACCACATCGCCCGTGAAGGGATCGTGGTCCTCGAAGGTCCGGCCGTCCGCGGCATCGCTCCACTCGCCGCCGATGAACTGCTGTGCCCGGCGAACGTCAACGGCCTGCGTCGTCATGACTGCCTCCTCGCGCTACGCGCGCGTTGCGGTGATGTAGGTCCAGCAGCAGCGGAAGGTCGGCCTCCCGCCGAAGATCGTGTTCAGGGACTCGCGGAGCAGCGCGAGGCGATCCGCTGCCGCCTCGGGGGTTGCAGGCTCTCCGTCGACTTTCGCGGAGCCGCCGACCCAGCCGAGCACGGCGTCCGCGTAGGCGGAGAGGAACTCGTACCACTCCTCGACGCTCGCCTCGATCGTCCGCTCCATCACGTCCTCGACGGTGAAGCCGGCCCCGCGCAGCGCGTCGAGGTAGTAGTCGAGCGGGCGGGGCGCCAGGAAGACGCGGTCGCGCCAGTCGAGGTACGCCTGCATGCGGTCGTCGTCCTCGAGCACGTCGCGGTAGGCGGCCCAGCGCGGATCCGTCCGCACGAGCCCCGTCGCGACCTCGTGCACGACGTACACCGTCTCGTCGATGATCCACTCGTTCTCGGCGGCCCGCGGGTTGCGGAGGTTGCCGGTGTTGATGCGGACGCGGCCGCCCGGCCGCAGCACGCGTGCCCACGCGGCCAGGGTGCTGTCGAGCTCCGGGTAGAGGTGAATCGCGTTCGTCGAGGCGAGGTGGTCGGCTCCCGGGAAGGCCGGGCCGAGGGTCTCGTCGACGTACTCGAGCCGTCCCTCGTCCTGCAGGAAGCGGAGCCGCCGGAACGCGACGCGCTCGTCCGTGGCGAGCCGCTCGACGGCGACGCGCAGGAACTTCGGCGAGCTGTCGACGATCACCATGCCGACCTGGCGGTCGAAGATGCGGAGCCGCAGGCGGTCGAGCAGGATGCCCGTCCCACCCGAGTAGTCGACCAGCACATCGCCCTCGCGCAGATCCCCGGCGAGTTGCTCGACGGTCGGATCGAGGTTCCGGTACCAGCCGTGGTTCTCGACGGTGTCGTAGTGGAGCCCGAACGCATCCACATCCTGTTCGACCCACTGCTCGTCCGGCACTCGGGGGAAACCTTCGGGCCAGGCGAAGAGGTAGCCGGGCTCCGCCGACGGGTCGGCGACCGGCCGGCTCAGCGCCGCGTGCGCCGCCATGAGCTCGGGGACAGCGCGGGCCGGCAGGCGCCCCCAGCCGCAGGGCGTGGCGACACCGAACTCCGCGTCGGCTGCGTGTGCCGCGGCGATTGCGCGGCGTGCGTCCGCCTCGCTCTCGCCCGGGTGGACGAGGCCCAGGTAGAGCTCCGTGACCGGCTGGAGGCGGAGGCTGCCCAGTGGTGCGAAGAACGCCTCGTCCTGTCGCCCGGGCGGCACCGGCATGTGGACCCACGAGAGCGGGCGATCGAGGCCGGCGGCGAGCGCGTTCGCAATGTCGACCATGCGGCCCATGTCGCCCGGGACGGGGCGCGGGTGCGACTCGTCGTGGCCTGCGCAGAAATGGAAGCCGAGCTCGACGGCCGGCGGCACGACGCGGCTGATCCGCAGCAGCCGCTCGACGATCCCGGCCCTGACGTCGGGAAACCACGCCGGCACGTCGCCCTCGAGCATGCCGAACTCGAAGTTCGTGTCCCACTGGAGCGCGAGCTGGTCGTGCGGGAGCTCTTCGAGGATCCGCGTCAGCTCGAGGTGCATCGCCCGCTCGTACGCGGGCTCGACGACGGACTGGTCGGCGAGCGCGACGAACGCGCTGACGGGCGCGAGCGGCGTCGGGAGCGACACCTGGAAGCGGCAGCCGCGCGGCACGACGCCGTCCCGCTTGAGCGTGGCGAAGACACGGAACGACGCAGCCGCGGCGTCGGCGTAGCCGAGCTGCTCGAACTCGAGGTCGGAGCCGTCGTCGTCGCGGCGGAGCCGCAGGCGGGGAAGAGCACGGTACGAGTGTGGCTCGGGCGGCGCGACCTCGAACGACGACCGCGAGCTGAGCACCGGGTACTGCCAGACGATCCAGTCCGCACGCGGCCCCGTTTCCCCGTCAGGGAGGCGCCGGAGCCGGTCGCCGAGCCCCGTGCTGAGCACCGAGAACACCTCCGCCGCTGTCGCCAAGCGGGACGCTGCCGACGAGGTGGACGCCGAGCGGCACGAAGCCCGCACGCGCGGAGGCCCGCTCCGTGCTTGCTACGACCACGTCTGACTCGGCCGCGGCATTCGTCTGCAAAACCTACCTGCGGCTCAGCCCCAGACCTCCTCGGCCACCTCGACGATCAACCGCAGCTTCGCCCACTGCTCGTCCTCGCTCAGCAGGTTGCCTTCGACCGTCGAGGAGAACCCGCACTGGGGCGAGAGGCAGAGCTGGTCGATCGGTGCGTGCCTCGCCGCCTCCTCGATTCGCCGCAGGAGCAGGTCGCGGTCCTCGAGCTCTCCCCGCTTCGTGGTGACGAGCCCGAGCACGACCTGTTTCTCGCCTTTCGGCAGGAATCGCAGCGGCTCGAACCCGCCCGAGCGCTCGTCGTCCCATTCCATGAAGAAGCCGTCGACCTGGAGTTCGTTCAGCAGCGCCTCGGCGACGAAGTCGTAGCCGCCCTCCGCCGCCCAGGCCGAGCGGAAGTTGCCGCGGCACATGTGGGTCGTCACGCTCATCCCGTCCGGCCGCTCGGCGAGCGACTCGTTGATGTGGCGGATGTACTCGACGTGCTGCCGGTCGGGGTCGCCGCCGATCGAGGCGATGTACTCGCGCTGATGCGGGTCGTTCAGGTACGCGAGGCTCGTGTCGTCGAACTGGAGGTAGGTGCAGCCGAGCTCGCCGAGCCGTCGTACCTCGTCGCGGTACGCGGCCGTCAGACCCGCCCAGAACTCGTCCATCGTCGGGTAGACGGTCTCGTCGATCGCCGCCTTGCCGCCGCGGTAGTGGACCATGCTCGGCGACGGGATCGTCAGCTTCGGGACGTTCGTCTCGACCGTCTGCCGGAGGAACTCGAACGCGTCGCCGAAGATCGTCTTGGAGACGCCGAGCCTGCCGTCGACGTGGAGCGCGGCGGGCGTGAACTCGATGTCGCCCTGCTCGTTGTGGAACTTGATCTTGATGTGGCCGGCTTCCTTCGTGATGCCGTCGAGCTGGTAGATGAAGTCCATGTGCCACGACTCGCGCCGGAACTCACCGTCGGTCGCGGAGCGGAGACCGACGTCCTCCTGTTTGCGGACGATGGCGGCGATCGCCCCGTCCTCGACCCGGCGGAGTTCGTCCGCGTCGATGCGCCCCGCGGCGTGATCCTCGCGTGCCCGCAGGAGCTCGGGCGGGCGGAGCAGGCTGCCGACGTGGTCGGCGCGAAACGGCGGGCGCGTGCGGGCGGCGGTCATGGGCGGTGAGCCTACTCTGTATGCAGAGACGGCGATGACGTGCCTCCGAGAGCCGTCAGACGCGCTGTTTGCATGCATCTCGGGAGGCCGCACGCGTTAGGGTCTCGGGCATGCCTCGCGGCGACGCGGCGAACTCGCAGACGATGAAGGCCACGCTCGGCCTCCGCGAGCTGCTCCTGAGCGGGGCGTTCAAGCCGCGCGAGCGCGTGCCCGAGCTGCGGCTCGTCGAAGAGCTCGGCGTCTCGCGGACGCCGCTGCGGATCGCGTTGATGACGCTCGAGCACGAGGGCCTGCTCGAGACCCTTCCGGGCGGCGGCTTCGTCGCCCGCGAGTTCACGCACAGCGACATCCACGACGCCGTCGAGCTGCGCGGCGTCCTCGAGGGGACCGCTGCGCGCTTTGCCACGGAGCGGCTGGAGACGCCCGAGGAGCTCGAGCCTCTCCGCGAGCTGTCACGAGAGATGGAGGGCATCGTCCGCGATCCGAGCGTCGAGGCGTTCGTCGACTACAGCGATCTCAACGAGGAGTTCCACCGAGCGCTGCACGCCCTTGCGAAAAGCGCTCAGCTGACGCGGGCGCTCGAGAACATCCTGGCGCTGCCGTTCGCGTCGCCGAGCGGCCTCCTCCTGATGGTGCAGGCCCAGCTGCCGGCGTCCCGCGAGGTCATCGTCGTGGCGCAGCACCAGCACGTCGCGATCCTCGACGCGATCGAGCATCGCGAAGGCACGAGGGCGGAGGCGCTTGCGCGCGAGCACGCGCGCATCGCGCTGACGAACCTCGAGCTCGCCTTCGAGCGGAGCGACCTCCGCGAGCGCGTCCCCGGCGGCGGGCTCCTCCGCGTGTAAGTCGCCTCATGCCAACGCGATCGGGAGCGTCATCGCCGAGGCCACCACGGGGTCATTTCGGGATGCTGGCACCCTGGCGGATTGCGTCCTCTGACCACGATCATCTCCTTCCGAGATCGATAGCGAGGCGGCCCAAGGAGGTCAGAAGATGTGGAAGCCACTCATCGGGAAGAAATCCAGCTCCGCGGTGAGAAAGCTACATCTCGCACAAATGCCTGGTACGCTCGCTCTCCGAGTAAAGGAGGCATCAATGGTCGGCCGACCGGGATGGCCGGCGAGCGTTCTCGTCGGTGCGGCGGCGGTCTTCTCGCTCGCCGCTCTCGCCTTCTCCGCATCCGCTGCCTCCTCGCAGAATCGCTCGCCCCGAATCACGAAGGCATTCCACGCGACGAAGGATTGCTCGGGCTTCACCGGCGCTCCCCGGTGCCTTTTGCACGTTCAGGTCATCGAACGTCAAGGCAGTCAAGGTGGGCTCGAAGCTCTTCTACTTGCAGATGGCCGGCAAGACCGCGATCAACAGCGACATTGCCATTCACGTCAGCGCCCGGCACCGTCGCAACCGGCCATTGCCTCCTTCGTTTCGCGACCGGGGTGGGACTGTGCACGATCTCGGGCGGCACGGGAACACTCGCCGGGTTCCACGCCCGTGTACGTGTCACGGCCGATTCGTCGATCCCCAAGCTGTGGCACTTGGACGGGACGTACAGCTTCAAACAGAGCTAGAACCGGTGGGGAATCGGCCGGTGAGTGAGCGGGGCCGCCGGTGGCTTTCGTCGCTCTCGGCCAAGTACATCGCCGTGTTCGCACTGCTGGTCGCCGTTCCGGTGATCTGTACGAGCGTCTACCTGCTCTACTCGTCCTACCAGGACAACAAGCGCGCCTTGACCCGGCTGCAGCAGGAGAAGGCGAAGTCGGTCGCGGTCACGATCGACCAGTACTTCGACGACCTGACCAAGAGGATGACGGCGATGTCGGGTCGCTACCTGTCCTTCACCGCACTGGGCTCGGTGCTTCAACCCCTGCTCAGCGACAACGCCACCGATGCGTTCTACATCGACAGCACCGGGCGGAAGACGCTCGCAAGCGCCGGCGGCGGGCTCGCCCTGGTCAAGGGAAACTTCCTCCACGATCGTTCGGTCGAGCAGGCGAGGGCGGCGGGGGTCTCCTTCGGTCCCGTGCACGCGCCACGGCTAGCTTTTTCCGAGCCAGGAGCACGATCGATGGAAGTGCTGGTCGCAGAATCGTATGACCGGTCTCTCCGCCGAAACCGCAGGAAACGGAGTCGTCGGCGCGACGATCGATCTCGGAGTCATTCAGGATCTTGTCAGGCAGACGCGGCTCGGGACGTCCGGGTACGTCTACGCGGTCGACGCCAAAGGCGTCCCGATCGCCCACCCGAACGCGTCCGCCTTCATGCACATCGTTCTCTGGCTCTTCCTCAGGTGACGGAGGCGCTGGCGTCGTCGAGTACGGGATCGACGGTCGGCCGTAACTTCCGCGGCGAAAAGGTGTTGAGCACCTGGGCGACCGTCGAGCCGGTCGGCTGGAAGGTGTTCGTCGAGCAGCCCGAGAGCGCGGCGTTCGCACCGGTCCGCGGAAAGATCTGGCGGACGGCGCTCCTGCTCGCGGCCTTCCTCGCGGCGGGGGTCGGCCTGAGCGTCTTGCTCGCTCGCCGCCTCGTCCGCCCGGTCAAACAGATGCGGACGGCAGCGGCCCGGATCGGCGCGGGCGCCTACGACGAACGGATCGAACTCGACCGTCGGGACGAGTTGGGTGGCCTGGCAGACGAGTTGAACGGGATGGCGGCGAGCCTGCAGGCATCGGTCAGAGGGCTTGAACAGAAGGTCGAGGACCGCACGCAGGAGTTGCAGCAGGCGCTCGCAGAGCTCTCGCAAAGGGGCAGTCAGCTCGAGGTCGCGAATCGGCACAAGAGCGAATTCCTGGCCAACATGTCGCATGAGCTGCGGACGCCGCTGAACGCGATCATCGGCTTCTCGCAGGTGCTTCGGCAGCGGTTGTTCGGGGAGATCAACGCCAAGCAGGAGGAGTACCTCGACGACATCCTGGCGTCGGGAAACCACCTCCTGGACCTGATCAACGACGTGCTCGACCTGTCCAAGGTCGAGGCCGGACAGATCGAGCTCGACGTCGCGACCTTCTCGCTCCGCGAGGCTCTGGAGCGCGGCGTGGTGATGGTGAGGGAGCGGGCGACGAACAACGGCGTGCGCCTCTCGCTCGAGCTCGGGGCCGATGTCGATCTTGTCGACGGTGACGAGCGCCGCGTCCGGCAGGTTGTCTTCAACCTGCTCTCGAACGCGGTGAAGTTCACGCCGAGGGGCGGAAGCGTTCTCGTCGCGTCGGCGCGGGAGGACGGAGAGGTGCTTGTGTCGGTGACGGACACCGGGCCCGGTATCGCCGCAGACGACCAGGAACGGATCTTCGAGGAGTTCCAGCAGACGGACGTCGGCGTGCGGCAGCGCGAGGGCACCGGCCTCGGACTCGCACTCTCGAAGCGCCTCGTCGAACTGCACCGAGGCCGCATCTGGGTCGAAAGCCGGTCCGGACACGGCAGCCGGTTCGTCTTCACGCTTCCGATCGAGAAGGCAGGCCGCAATGGCGGGTGAGCGCATCCTCGTCGTCGAGGACAACGAGACGAACATGAAGCTTGTCCGCGACGTGCTGCAGGCAAAGGGGTACAGCACGCTCGAAGCGACCACGGGCGAGGATGCGGTCGAGCTCGCGCGGACGCTCGACCCGGCGCTCGTGCTGATGGACGTGCAGCTGCCCGGGATCGACGGCATCGAAGCCCTTGGCGCAACTACGTGGGGACGAGCGAACCTCCGCGATCCCCGTGGTCGCGCTGACCGCGCAAGCGATGAGAGGCGACAGCGAGCGTTTCCTCGACGTCGGGTTCGACGGCTACCTCTCCAAGCCCGTCGACGTCGTCGAGCTGATCCGGGTCGTCGAGAGCACTGCGATCGCGAGTGAGCCGGCCCGCAAAGATCCTCGTCGTCGACGACGTACCGGAGAACGTGCGCCTGCTGGAGGCGGTGCTCGTCCCTCGGGGCTACGAGGTCGTGACTGCGACCGACGGCCTGGTGGCACTCGACCTCGTCGAGACGGAGGAACCCGACCTGATCCTCCTCGACGTGATGATGCCCGGCCTCGACGGCTACGCCGTGTGTCGCCACCTGCGTGCGAACGACGCCACCGCGGTGCTCCCGGTGATCATGGTCACGTCGAGCATCGGCCAGGAGAAGAGGAAGGCGATCGAAGCCGGCGCCGACGACTTCATCCCGAAGCCGTTCAACCACGACGAGCTGCTCGCGCGCGTGCGGTCGCTGGTCCGGATCAAGCGCTACCACGACACGATCAAGGCGCAGGCGGCGGAGCTCGCAGAGCTCAACCGCACACTGGAGTCGCGCGTGCAGACCCAGGTCGGCGAGCTCGAGCGCCTGCGACGGCTGCGTCGCTTCCTCTCCCCGCAGCTCGCCGACGCCGTCGTCTCCTCGGGAGACGAGACGATCCTGCGCAGCCACCGCCGACAGGTCGCGATGTTCTTCGCCGACCTGCGCGGCTGGACGAGCTTCGCCGACGCCGTCGAGCCCGAGGAGCTGATGCGCGTGCTCGGCGAGTTCCACGCCGCCATCGGCCGCCTCGTGAAGCGCTTTGACGCGACCGTCGGATTCCTCGAGGGGGACGGCGTCCAGCTCTTCTTCAACGACCCGATCGAGATCCCGGACGCGGCGCTCAGGGCGGTGCGGACCGGATGCGCGTTACGCGAGGAGATGGCGGAGCTTGTGCCGCAGTGGTCGAAGCGTGGACACGACCTCGACTTCGGGCGTGGGCATCGCCCTCGGCTACGCGACCTGTGGCGAGGTGGGCTTCGAGGGCCGATCCGACTATGCCGCGATCGGAGCGGTGACGAATCTCGCCTCGCGCCTCGCCGACGAGGCGACCGGCGGTCGCGTCCTCATCTCGCAGCGTCTCTACGCCGAGGTCGAGTCGGACGTCGACGTCGAGCCGGCCGGCGAGTTCACGCTCAAAGGGTTCGGGCGCCCGGTCGCGGCCTTCAACGTCGTCGCGGTTCGCTCGCCGTGAAGGACCGGCAGATCGAGGAGCTGCGTGCGTCGCGGAAGCGGCTGGTGCTGGCCGCCGCCGCCGATCGCGGCAGCATCGAGCGCGAGCTGCACGACGGCCCCCAGCAGCGCCTGGTCGCGCTCGCGGTCGAGCTGCAACAGGCTCGGAGGCTCGTCGACGTCCATCCCGCCGCGGCGGGTGCCCTGATCGACGAGATGGCAGGCGAGGTAGCGGAGGCCCTGGATGAGCTGCGGGCGTTGGCGCACCGAATCCATCCTCCCCTGCTCGAAGCGCGCGGGCTCCGCGCTGCACTGCGCACCACGGCGGCGATGCTCGGCGTGCCAACGCGCGTGCAGGTTCCAGAGGGAGCAACCCTTCCGTCCGAGCTTGCCGGGGCCGTGTACTTCTCCTGCGCCGACGCACTCGAGCACCTCGGCGAGAGGGAGAAGATCGCGATCACCGTCCGCCAGCAGGAGGGGACGGTCGTGTTCGAGATCGTCGCGGAAGGCTCCGACTCGGCCACGGCCGACGCCGACCTAACCCCGTTGCGCGACCGCCTGGAGGCGCTCGGCGGCCGGTTGACGATCGAGTCGGAGGCGGGGCACACCGGCATCATCGGCTCGCTGCCGAACTCGCGATGAACCTAGCCGTTCTCCGCGAGGTAGAGGATCACGGCCCTGACCCGCCGGTGAACCGCCGGCTCCCACGTCAGCCCGAGCTTGAGGAAGATCGAGTGAATCACCTTCTCGACCGAACGCTCGGTCAGGAAGAGCGTCTCGGCGATGGCCGCGTTGTTCTTCCCTTCGGCCATCTCGCGAAGCACGTCGCGCTCGCGCGGCGTCAGCTCATCGAGCGGGGACTCGTCGCTCCGACCGCTCTCCGCGACGAGGGCCTCGACGACCTTGGCGTCGATCACGGAGCCGCCCTCTGCGACCGCGCGGATTGCGCCGACGAACTGGTCGACGTCCTCCACCCGTTCCTTGAGGAGGTAAGCGCGACCCGCACTACCGCGGTCGAGGAGCGCGAGGGCATAGCTCGGATTCGCGTACTGACTGAGCACGACGACGCCGACATCCGGGTGCGTGTCGCGCAACCGCTCGGCAGCCTGGATCCCCTCATCGGCGCTCCCGGGCGGCATTCGGATGTCGGTGACAACGACGTCCGGCCGCTTCTCGTCGACGGCGTCGAGAAGGGAATCGAGATCGTTGCAGACGGCGGCGACCTCGACGTCGGATACCGGCTCGAGCACGCGCTGCACCCCTTCGCGGACAAGGTAGTGATCGTCCGCCAGCACGACCCGAATCGGCACGGGTAGAGACTACGCCGGTGCACGGTCCTCCTCAAAACGGGCGGGGCCCGGAATCCCCGCTCGTCCTGATCGTCGACGACGACGCGAGGAACCTGAAGCTCGCTCGGGATGTGCTGCTCGCCGCCGGATTCCGGACCCTGGTCGCCCGGAACGGCGCGGAGGCGGTCGCGCTCGGTGCCGAGCATCTTCCGGACGTCATCCTGATGGACCTCCGACTGCCGGACATGGACGGTGCGGAAGCTGCCAGGATCCTCGCGGACGGGGCGCGGACAGCGGCGATCCCCGTGGTCGCGTTGAGCGCGATCGCGTTCGAAGAAGACACCGCCTGGCTCACGCACGCCGGATTCGCCGGCTACCTGGACAAGCCGATCGACGTCGAGAGCTTTCCGCACCAGGTACGCCGGTTCTGCGCCTGACGCGGCGTCACCGTGCTGGCACCCCGGGTCGAACGGGGGGTGGCACCGCAGACGCAGCTCGGCCCCGGTGCCACGCTGGGGGCCGTTGGCCTGCAGGCACCCGCAGCAGGCGATCAACCAGGGAGGAAGTCATGAAGAAGCTTCAGTTTCTCGTGTTCGTCGCCGCGCTCGTGCTGGCGTCGTCGCTGGCGGCGGTGTCGGCGGCCTCGCCGCTGAGGGGCATGCTCCACGTGACGAAGGAGTGCTCGAAGTACTCGGGCGCCGCCGGCGGCTTCTGCACGATCACGTCCTCGAACGTCAACGCGATCAAGGCCGGCTCGAGAGTCGTCTACGCCTCAGCGGCCGGCGATCCGACTCCCGGCTTCCTCGACAGCGACCTCGTCATCGACGGGCCGGGCAGCGACACCGCCTACGGGCACGTCGTCCTCGATCTCTCGACCGGCACCGGCGTCGTCACGTTCTCGGGCGGAACCGGCACGTTCAGGCACTTCCACACCGGCCCGATCGAGGTCGCATGCCCCGTCCCGCCCGACTGTTCCTGGGACGGGCTGTACAGCTTCAGTCCGCAGAGCTTCAGTCCGCGCAACTGACCAACGCTCTCCGCGGTCCGGATGCCGGCGCGCCTCAGCGGGGTGTGCCGGCATCCCCTGCGCCCGGGCTCGGGCTTGCGTCGAGTGCACAAACGCCCAAGCTGCGTCTTCTGCTCATGGGCCGTGAAGGGATCGAACCTTCGACCTTGGGATTAAGAGTCCCCTGCTCTACCAGCTGAGCTAACGGCCCGCGGCGGGAAAGTGTAGCCGCGTCGGAGCCGCCGAGGCAGGCTTCCGAGACCGCCCGGCTAACCTTGTTCCTGCAATCGGCTGCAGGAGGTTCTGGGGGCGTGTCACTGCGAGAAGACAGGCAACGCCACCCAGACGTTCGGAGCCTGATCGAGCACGGCCTTCGTGACGCCCCGGCGGAGCTGCTCGCGATCTTGAACGCCGTCTCCGACGGGATCACCGCGCAGGATCCGAGCGGCGCCGTCGTCTATGCGAACGATGCAGCCGCGAGACTGATCGGCTTCGCCTCGGCGGAGGAGTTCCTCGCGGCGCCGATCGAGGACGTGCTCTCGCGCTTCGAGATCCTGGACGACCAGGGGCGGCCGCTCGCCGTCGACGAGCTACCGGGCCGGCAGGCACTGCTCGGCCGGACGGCGGAGCGAACGCTCTGCTACCGCCTGCGCGCGACCGGCGAGGAACGGTGGTCGATCATCCGCTCCGAGCCGATCTTCGCCGCCGACGGCTCGGTGAAGCTCGCGATCAACACCATCCACGACCTGACCGACCGGATGCGCGTGAGCGAGCATGTCGGGCTGCTCGGCGACACGAGCGCCCTGCTGGCGGCGTCGCTGGACTTCAACGACACCCTCGTGCGTGTCGCCGACCTGCTCGTTCCGGGGATCGCCGACTACGCGCTCATCGACCTGCTCGACGACGACGGGACCGTCCGTCTCGTGCTGATCCGCCACGTCGATCCCGAGCAGGAGGAGGTCCTGCGAGAGATCAGGCGGCGCTACCCTCCCGGCGAGAACCCCGCGCATCCAGCCACGCAGGTGCTGGCGAGCGGGGAGCCGCTTCTGATCGAGACGGCGGATGCGGCGGTCCTCCGGGAGGCCGCGCTCGACGAAGAGCATCTGAAGCTGTACCAACGGCTGCAGCCGACCTCCTACATCGTCGTCCCCTGTGTCGCGCGAGGCCGCACGGTCGGCACGCTCTCGCTCGGAACCGGGGTGTCCGGGCGGCGCTACAGCGCCGAGGACGTCGCCTTCGCGCGCGTGGTCGGCGGGCGCATCGCGCTCGCGTTCGAGAACGCGCGACTCTACCGGGAGGCGAGCGAGTCGTATGCCCTGCTCGACACGCTGCTCCTGTCGGCGCCGGTCGGGATCGGCTTCTGGGACCGCGAGCTGCGCTTCGTGCGCTTGAACGACGCTCTGGCCGAGCTGAACGCGTTGCCGGTGGAGGACCACCTCGGCAAGACGCTCGCCGAGGTGATCCCGGAGATCGCGCCGGCGCTGGAGCCGCTCTACCGCCGCGTCCTCGAGACCGGCCATCCGGTCACGCACGAGGAGGCGATCGGTGACGGCGGCACTGAACGGCACTGGATCTCGAACTACTACCCGGTCCACGCCGAGACCGGCGAGATCACCGGCGTCGGAGCGGTGATCATGGAGGTGACGGCGCAGCGGCGCGCCGATGCGCGGCTACGGCTGCTGGCCGAGGCAGGAGCCCTGTTCTCCTCGTCGCTCGACCGGCAGGAGATCTTCGACCGGGTCGCGCATGTCGTTGTCCCTCGCTTCGCCGAGTCCTGCAACATCTACATCGCGCAGGGGGAGTCGCTCGACCGCGTCGCCTACGCACACGCCGATCCCGAGCTCGAGCCGCTCGTCGGCTCGCTCCCGAGCTCCTACCCGATCGGCGAGGGCTCGACCGCGCTGATGGCCCGCGTCTTCAGCCGCGGCAAGCCGATCATCGTCCCGACGCTGACGCCCGAGTTCGTCGACAACCTCGAGTCGCTCGGGGTCGAGCGGGGCAGCTTCGACCGGATCGGAACGCAGTCGATGATCTTCGTGCCGCTCGTCGCCCGCGGTGAGGTGCTCGGCGTCATGAGCATGGGCTCGCGGATTCCGGGCCGCTTCAACGAGACCGACCTCGAGCTCGGCGAGGAGATCGGCCGACGCGCCGCCGTCGCGATCGAGAACGCGCGCCTGTACGCGGAAACCGAGGCGAGAGCGCAGGCGTCGCAGGCCCTGCAGTTCGTCCGCGACGGCGTGTTCCTCCTCGACGACGAGCGGGTCGTGCGCCTCTGGAACCCCGCGGCCGAGCGAATCACAGGGCTGCGCGAGGCGGATGTGCTCGGCCGGCCGGCGTCGGAGGTGCTGGCGTCGTGGCCGCTGGAGCAGGTCGGCGAGCGCGGCCAGACGCTTCCGGTCGAGGTCGACGGGCGCGAGCTCTGGCTGTCGCTCACCGCCTCGGAGTTCCCGCTGGGAACGGTGTACGCGTTCCGCGACCTGACCGACGAGCGCGCGCTGGAGCGGCTGAAGAGCGACTTCGTCTCGACGGTCTCACACGAGCTCAGGACGCCGCTCGCGGCCATTTACGGCGCGGCGATGACGCTGCAGCGCACGGACGTGCTGCTGTCCGACGAGCAGCGCGAGGGGATGCTGACCGTGGTCGCCGGAGAGTCGGAGCGCCTCGCGCGGATCGTGAACGACATCCTGTACGCGAGCCGGCTCGACTCGGACGCCGTCGACCTCGCCATCGACCGGGTCGACGCGCGCGAGGTGGCCGCGCTCGTGGTGGCGGCGGCGAGGGTGCACCTGCCGCCGCGGATCGAGCTCTCGCTGCACGCGCCGGACGGCCTTCCGCCTGTCTCGGCGGACGCGGACAAGGTGCGTCAGGTGCTCGTCAACCTCGTCGAGAACGCGATCAAGTACTCGCCGGAAGGCGGGCCGGTCGATGTCTCGCTCGAGGCCGTGCGCGACCGGCTACGGTTCTCCGTCGCCGACCGCGGGCTCGGCATTCCCGCGGCCGAGCACCACCGGATCTTCGAGAAGTTCTACCGCCTCGACCCGAACCTGACCCGCGGCGTCGGCGGCACCGGCCTCGGGCTCTACATCTCCCGCGAGATCGTCCGCCGCATGGACGGCCGCATCTGGGTCGAGTCGGAGCCCGGCGTGGGCTCGACGTTCTACGTCGAGCTGCCGCTGGCCGGCTGACGCCGACCAGCGGTTAGTGGTTCTTCTAACCGAGAACGCGCAGCGTTCTCGGCTAGACCTCGTCGACGTAGGTGGTGCGCCGGCGGGTGGCGACCCTCTCGCCGCCGAAGCCGCCCCACGACGACCAGAAGATCAGCGAGAGCACGAGGCCGAGGATGCCGACGACCATGAGGATCACGCCGATTGTCTCGATCTCGAGGCCCGTGACGGTGGCGTTCACGCCCCACGTCAGGATGGCGCCGACGGCGATCAGAAAGATGCTCACTCCGAGTCCCATGTGTTCCTCCTAGCGTCCGGTGGTGGGTGCAGCGGTTCGCCTGCGTATGGGTCGCTCCCTAAACGGTTGAGAGGCCGTTTCGGGTGCGGGATCGTCTAGGCTCGCCTCGGTGCGTAGGGGCTCGATCGTCCGCATCACGATCTACGGCGTCGTCGCCGGGATCCTCGCGTCGCTCATCGCCGTCCTGATCCCGTGGCTCCCCACGTCGGCCTCGGAGGAGATGGACCGGATCGAGTTCACGTTCTGGTTCACGACCATCATCTGCATCGCCGTATTCGCGATCGTCGCGGCGGTGATCGTCTACTCGGTGCTGAAGTTCCGGGCCTCGCCGGACGACGAGAGCGACGGCCCGCCGATCCACGGCCACACGGGGCTGGAGATCTGGTGGACGGCCATCCCGGCCGTGCTGGTGACCGCGATCTCGATCGTGTCGGCGGTCGTGCTCGCCCAGAACGACGACGCCGGCGACAACCCGCTCCGCATCGCCGTCACCGCGCAGCAGTTCGCGTGGCGCTTCGAGTACCCGGGCGACGACCCCATCAGGTCCGGCACGCTCGTCCTGCCGCTGAACCAGAGCGTCAAGCTGACCCTGCGCTCGCTCGACGTCATCCACGCGTTCTGGGTGCCGGAGATGGGGCAGAAGTCGGACGTCGTGCCGGGCATCGAGACGACCCTCGTGCTGACGCCGACGCGACTCGGCGAGTACGCGCTCGTCTGCACCGAGCTCTGCGGTCTCGGCCACGCGACGATGCGCGCGCCGGTGCGGGTCGTGCGGCGGCCGGCGTACGAGGCGTTCCTCAGGGAGGCCGCGGGCGAGGGCGGGGGCGCGGACGTGAACGACCCGGAGGCGATCTTCACGACGGCCGGCTGCGGCGGCTGTCACGCGTTCGAGCCGGCCGGAACGACGGCCGAGGTCGGGCCCAGGCCTCGAACGATCTCTCCGCCGCCGCGGAGGCAGCCGGCGAACCGCTCGACGAGTTCATCCGCCAGTCCATCGTCGATCCCAACGCCGTCGTCGCCGAGGGGTACCAGCCCGACGTGATGCCCGGCACCTACGAGTCGACGCTGTCCGACGAGCAGCTCGACGCGCTCGTGCAGTATCTGGCAGAGGCGCAATGACCCAGGTCGTCGAGCACCCGCACGAAGCGCACCAGGCCCCGCCGCCGCGGACGGGCCTGCAGCACCTGACGGGGCCGGGCTACCTGCGCGCGATCTGGATGTCCGCGCTCTTCTGGGCGATCGGGTTCGGGATCGTCGTCTTCTTCCGCTGGCTCGGGGACTACGAGCCGATCGTCAAGTGGGACGTGATCACGGTCGTCGCCTTCCTGACGGCGATGCCGATCGGCTTCCTCGCCGGCATCGGCGCGTTCGACTACTGGCTCTACTACATCTCGGGCCGCCCGACCCGGCCGGAGGACCACTCAGGCCATGGCGCGCGCACGTGGCGCGACTACTTCCGCGTCAACACCGACCACAAGGTGATCGGCGTCCAGTACCTCGTGACGACGTTCGTCTTCTTCACGATCGGCGGCTTCTCCGCGATGATCTTCCGCGCCGAGCTGGCCAGGCCGGACCTGCAGTTCGTCGACTCGCAGACGTTCAACGGCCTGATCTCCATGCACGCCGCGCTGATGATCTTCCTGTTCATCATCCCGGCGTTCGCGGGGCTCGCGAACTTCGTGGTGCCGCTGATGCTCGGCGCGCCGGACATGGCCTTCCCACGCCTGAACGCCCTGTCGTTCTGGCTGCTCCCGATCGCCGGGATCATGATGGTGTCGAGCTTCGTCGTCCCCGGCGGTGCCTTTGCGACCGGCTGGACGAGCTACGCGCCGCTCGCCTCGGAACAGCCGCTCGGGCAGGTGTTCTTCAACATGGGCGTCCAGTGGGCCGGCGCCAGCTCGATCATGACCGCGCTCAACTTCCTGGTCACGATCATCACGATGCGGGCGCCGGGCATGACCTTCTGGCGCATGCCGCTGCTCGTCTGGGCGAACTTCACGACCTCGCTGCTCGTCGTGATCGCGACGCCGTTCATCGCCGGCTCGCAGTTCTTCGTGATGTTCGACCGGATCATGCACACGAACTTCTTCACGCCCGACGAGGGCGGGTACGTGCTCGCGTACCAGCACATCTTCTGGTTCTACTCGCACCCGGCCGTGTACATCATGATGCTGCCCGGCTTCGGGATCATCTCGGAGGTGATGGCCGTCTTCTCGCGGAAGCCGATCTTCGGCTACCGGCTGATGGCGCTCTCGTTGATGGCGATCCTCGTGCTCGGCTTCTCGGTCTGGGCGCACCACATGTTCGTGGCCGGCATGGCGCCGTGGTTACGCGTGCCGATGATGGTCACGTCGATGATCATCGCGGTGCCCACCGGCATCAAGGTGTTCTCCTGGCTGGCGACGATGTGGGAGGGTCGTCTGCACTTCCGAACGCCCATGCTCTTCGCGCTCGGTTTCCTCTCGATGTTCGTCCTCGGTGGGCTGTCAGGGATCTTCCTGGCCTCCGTGCCGATCGACATCCACGCGTCGGACACCTACTTCGTCGTCGCGCACATCCACTACGTGCTCTTCGGCGGCTCCGTCTTCACGATCTTCGCGGGGATCTACTACTGGTTCCCGAAGATGACCGGGCGGATGTACAACGAGCGGCTGGGTCGGCTCCACTTCTGGATCACGTTCATCGCCTTCAACGGCACGTTCTTCCCCATGCACTGGGTCGGCCTGCAGGGGATGCCACGGCGCGTCTCCGACTACGCGGCGGAGTTCGGGGACTGGAACATGGTCATCTCCCTGTTCTCGTTCCTGCTCGGCGTCTCGACGGTGATCTTCTTCTACAACGTGATCATCAGCTGGACGCGCGGGCCGATCGCGCCGGGGAACCCGTGGCGGGCACTCACGCTCGAGTGGCAGGTCACCTCGCCGCCCCCGGTCTTCAACTTCGACGAGATCCCGCAGGTCGTCGGCAGCCCGTACGAGTACGGCGTGCCCGGCGCGCGTCACGCCGTGCTGAACGGCGACCGCGCCGCTGTTGGAGCCGGGGCCCACGAGGAGGAGCCCGTCCGGTGAGCGCCGCCGGCACCCGCAAGCTGCTCGTGGTCGCCAACGAGACCCTCATCGGGGACGAGCTGATCGATGCGGTGCGCAAACACGCGGAGGCGGGCGACGTGCTCGTCCACGTGATCGCGCCGGTGAACGAGCCGCGCGAGGGCTACGTCGTCTACGACAACACGAGGCGCGCAGCGGCAGGGCGCCGGCTCGAGCGGACGCTCGGGAAGCTCCGCGAGGCAGGCATCCCGGCGATCGGCGACGTCGTCGACAACGAGCCGCTCACGGCAGTTCGGGACGCGATCGCGCAGGAGCAGCCGGACGAGCTGATCGTGTCCACGCATCCCGAGGCGAAGTCGGGCTGGCGGCGCCGGAACCTGCTCGACGAGATCCGCAAGGCGGCCGGCGAGATTCCCGTCGAGCACGTCGTCTCCGATGTCGCGGCGCGCACGGGCGACGAGAACGTGCTCGTGCTCGCGAACGAGACGGTGCTCGGCGAGCCGCTGCTCGACCGGATCCGCGAGCGCGCGAGCAGCGGGAACGTCAGCTTCCTGATCATCTCCCCGCAGAGCGACCCGGACCAGGGCTCGCATCCGGAGGCGGAACGACGGCTGCGGACGGCGCTGGCCACGCTCCGCGCCGAGCAGATCGAGGCGCACGGGCAGATCGCCCATCCCGATCCGTTCACCGCCGCGATGCACGCGGTCCGCGACGAGCGCGTCGACTCGATCCTCGTCTCCACCTTCCCGGAGCAGCGCGGCTCGTCGTGGCTGCGCCGCGACCTGGTGGGCCGCCTGCAGAAGGAGGCGAAGGTGCCCGTCGAGCACGTCGTCGTCGAGCCAGAGCAGATCGGAACGGCGTCGTGAGCGCCCACGCCGAGCACGCTTCGGACCACCACGGCCCGCCGATCGCGAACAGGAGCTCGCGCGTCGAGGCGCCCGTTCTCGGCATGTTCCTCTTCATCGCCTCCGAGGCGATGCTGTTCGGCTCGTTCTTCACCGCCTACTTCTTCGTCCGGGTCGTCAACCCGGACGCGGAGCCGTGGCCGCTGCCGCCGTACCATCTGCCGGTCTTCGTGGCGGGTGTCAACACCGCCATCCTCGTCACCTCGAGCTTCACGATGCACTGGGCGCTGCAGTCGATCAAGCGCGGCAATCGCAACGGAATGAAGGCGGGGCTCGTGCTCACGTTCTTCATGGGCCTCACGTTCCTGCTCACGCAGGCGCTCGAGTACGCCCGGATCGGCTTCAACCCGTCCGACGGTGCGTTCGGCACGATCTTTTTCGGGTTGACCGGCCTGCACGGTGCGCACGTGTTCGTCGGGCTGACCCTGCTCGCGGTGGCCACGACCCGCGCGTTCAAGGGTCATTTCACGCCGGAGCACCATCAAGGCGTCGAGCTCCCGGGAATCTATTGGCACTTCGTCGACGTAATGTGGATCGTCGTCTATGCAACGATTTATCTGATCTAGCCCATGGCCGGAAACCCGTTCCGCAGCGAAGCAGAGGCGTACCGCTTCCTCCTGCTGACGATCGGCTACTTCGCGCTCATCGTCGCGGCCGCGACGATCAACACCTGGCTCGGCCTGGCCGTGTTCATCGCGCTGTCGGCGTTCGTGGTCTGGCGGTGGGTGCGCTCGCGCAGCGACGAGCCCGTCACGAGGACGACGGTGCCGCGACGGAGCGCCGAGAACGAGCGCCGCATCCTCGTGATCGCGAACGAGACGGTTGGCGGAGCCGAGCTGCTCGACGTCCTCACTCGCAAGGCCGAGGGCGTGCGCGAGGAGATCCTCGTCGTCTGTCCTGCGCTCAACTCGGTCGTGCGCCATTGGGCGTCCGACGAGGACGGCGCGCGCGCCGCCGCGCAGCAGCGGCTCGACCGTTCGCTCGCACGGCTCGCCGAGCAGGGCATCGAGGCGCGCGGCGAGGTCGGCGACGGGGACCCGCTGCAGGCGATGGAGGACGCCCTGCGAACCTTCGGCGCGGACGAGATCGTCATCTCGACCCATCCCGAGGGCCGCTCGCACTGGCTCGAGCGCAACGTCGTCGGCCAGGCGCGCGAGCGCTTCGACGTCCCGATCACGCACGTGGTCGTCGATCTCGAGGCCGCAAGGGACACGGCCGCGCAGCACGAGTCCTAGGTCAGGCGAGGGTGCGGACGACCTCGCGCGGCTCGGGCCAGTACAGCAGCTCGGTGGCCTCCTGCGCGTCGCACCAGCGGTAGTCGTCGTGCTCTGAGTCGAGCTCGGGCTCCCAGGCCGCCGGTGCGTCGGCGACGAAGCAGTCGACCCGCACCTCACCCAGCTCGTCGTGTGGCAGCCAGGCCTTCGGTACGTAGCTGAATGCGTGACCGGTCGAGGTCGGCTCGGCGGCAAGCCCTGTCTCTTCGCGGAGCTCGCGCCTGGCGGCCTCGGCGGCTGACTCGCCGACCTCGACCCCACCCGAGACGGGGTGCCAGAACGCGCCCTGGCGCTCCGAGCGGTGCAGCACGAGGAACTCCGCGCCGCGCCGGACGACGACGAGCACCTCGTGCGGCTGCCTCACCGTCTCCTCACTGCGGGAATACGACCTCGGCGCGGAGCCCGCCGACGTCCTTGAGCTCGAGCGTGCCGCCGAGCTCGTCGCGCACGAGTGCGCTCACGATCGAGAGGCCCGTGCCGTCGCCCTGGCCGCGCAGGCCGGCACCGTCGTCCGCGATCGCGAGCGTGACGTGGCCGTTGCGCTGCGCGAGCTCGATCCGGACGGTCGTGCCGCCGTGCTCGAGCGCGTTCTGGAAGAGCTCCGAGAACACGAGTGCGAGGGCCGTCGCGCGCTCGCCCGCGAGCGAGATGGGCTCGAGCTCCGCCTCGACCGACTTTCCCGCGACGAGGCCCTGGACGAGCATCGCGCGCAGCCGGTCGATCAGCTCGCCGAGATCGACGTCGTCCTCGCGATGCTCGGTCAGCACCTCGTGTACCGCCGCAATCGCGAGGATGCGGTTGACCGAGTCGGTGAGGGCCTTGCGCGGCTCCACATCCGTCGAGCGCGCCTGCAGGCGCAGCAGCGAGGCGACGGTCTGCAGGTTGTTCTTGACGCGATGGTGGATTTCCTGGGCGAGCACGCCGCGCATCACCGCCCGGCCGTGCTCGAGCGCGACCGCGGCATGATGCGCGATCGCCTCCAGGAGCTGCCGGTCCTCGTCGGTGAACGGCACGTCCCGGTCGCAGACGAGCTCGCCGATCTGGCGGCGTTTCCAGCGCAGCGGCAGCCGTACCGCGTGCTTGCCCGCCCTGCCCTCCGGCCACGCGATCTTGCCGTCCTCGAGCACGAGCGCCGCTCCGGTCGCGTCGACGGCCGCCATCGTCGTCTGCACGATCGCCTCGAGCGACTCCTCGAGGTAGAGCGACTCGGAGACGGCCTCGGAGATCTTCGCGAGCGCCTCCAGCTCGTGGACCCGGCGCTGCGCCTCGGCGTAGAGCTTCGCGTGCTCGATCGTCTGCGCCACCTGCGACGGCGATCGCGACGAGGAGGTCGATCTCGGGGGCCTGCCACTCGCGGGGATTGCGCGTGCGCACGTTGAGCGCGCCCGCGAGCTTCTCGCGCGCCAGGATCGGGACCGCCAGGATCGACTCGTACTCGTCCTCGTGCAGGTTCGGGAACTGCTTGAAGCGTGGGTCGAGATGCGCGTTCGCCGCGATCGCGATCGGTGCACGCTCGGCGGCGGCCGAGCCGGTGATTCCCTCGCCGGGCCGCATCCTCGGCCTGCGCGTCATCTCGTCGACGCGCGAGCCGTGCGTCGCGCGGAGGACGAGCTCGTCGGCACGCTCGTCGTAGAGGTAGACGAAGCAGGCGTCCGCTCCGAGCGCCTCCTCGACCTTCGTCGCCACGAGCCCGAGCACCTCCTCGAGGTCGAGCGTCGAGTTGACGGCCGCGATCGTCTCGGTCAGCAGACGCAGGTGACGTGCCGGCGCGTCCACAGCCCGATTGTAGAACGCGACCTAGGGCATCCCCTCGTTGCTCACGCCGGTACCCCCTGTTCCAAGTGCTCGAGCACGGCGCTCGTGAACGCCTCCGCGCGCTCGACGTTCGCGAGATGGGCCGCGCGCTCGAGTACCTGAAGACGCGCGGCCGGGATCCGGGACGCGATGAGCTCGGCGTGCTCGACCGGTGTCGCCGGGTCGTTCGCTCCCGCGAGCACGAGTACGGGCGCGGCGATCGCGGAGATGCGCTGCCGCGCGTCCCACGCACCGACGGCCTCGGCGCAGCGTGCGTAGCCCTCCGGCGGCGTCGCCGCCACCATCGCGTGGAAGCGCGCCACCGTTGCCGGCTCCTCTCGCGCGAGCTCGGGCGTGAACCAGCGATCGACGACGGTGTCCGCGAGCGCCTCCGGACCCTGGGTACGTGCGATCCGCGCCCGCTCCGCCATTCCCTCCGGGGGGCCGAGGTACGCGGATGTGCAGGCGAGCACGAGACGCTCGACCCGCTCGGGTGCTGCCAGCGCGAGCGCCATCCCGACCATCCCGCCGAGCGAGACTCCGCAGAGCGAGACGCGTTCGACCCCGAGCTCGTCGAGGAGGGCGAGCAGACCCTGTGCGAGCGACTCGACCGTGCACGGCGGCTCCGGCAGCGGGGAAGAGCCGTGGCCGGGATGGTCGTAGGTGAGGACGTGGAAGTGCTCAGCGAGGGCGGGCAGCTGTCGCTCCCACAGCTCCTGTGTCGTGCCGAGAGAGTTGGACAGCACGACGACCTGCGCACCCTCGCGGCCGTGGAGGCGGTGGTCGAGACTCATCGGGGAACCCTCTCGTACTCAGCGAGTGCGCGGTCGACGAGCACCTCGGACGCGCCGAGATAGCCGGTCGGGTCGAGGAGGACGTCCAGCTCGTCCGCGGTGAGCTCCGTTCTCGGGTCGCTCAGCAGCGCGTGGCGGAACGAGGCGGCGCTCGCAGCCTCGGCGACGACTTCATGCGCCTGGCTGCGCCCGAGACGGGGCGTGAGGGCGAAGGAGATGCGCTCTGCGACGACGATGCCGCCGCTCGCATCGAGGTTTGCACGCATGCGCTCGGCGTCGACCTCGAGTCCGGTGACGGCGTCCGCGGCGGCCGCAGCCGATCCGCCGGCGAACGCGAGCGCGCCGGAGAGCGCCTCCCACTCGGCGTGCCAGCCGCCCACCGCGCGCTCGTGCTCGTGGGCGAGCTCCCCGAGCAGAACGCCCGCGTGCGCGTTCGTCAGGCGCGCACACGCGACCGCGAGGGTGGACGCGGACGGGATTGCGTTTCTGCGGCATCGTCGAGGACCGTCCGCCGGACGCCTCTGCGACCTCGCCCACCTCGCTCTGCGCGAGGAGCACGATGTCGCGGCCGATCTTTGCGGCCGCGCCCGCGGCTCCGCCCAGTGCCGCGCCGAGCTCGGCGATGCGCTGGCGGTTCGTGTGCCACGGGAGTACAGGCTCCGCAAGCCCGAGCTCCTCGGCGAAGAGCCGGACGATCTCAGGAGCCTCGTCTCCGAGAGCGGCGAGGGTTCCCGCGGCGCCGCCGAGCTGCGCTGCGAGCCGCTCGTCTCGCACGGCGGAGAGTCTCGCGCGCGCCTCGAGCAGCGAGACGAGCCAGCCCGCCGCCTTCAGCCCGAACGTCGTCGGCACCGCCTGCTGGAGGAGCGTGCGCGCGGCCATCGGCGTCGAGCGGTGGGCACGGGCGAGCGCTGCGCAACCGTCGGTGAGCCGATCGAGCTCCGCGAGCACGAGTGCGACGGCGCGACGCGAGACGAGCATCGCGGCCGTGTCGACGATGTCCTGGCTGGTCGCACCCAGGTGGACCCAGTCGGCAGCCTCGTCGCCGGCTGCGGCGCGGAGCTCGCGGACGAGCGGCT
The DNA here is from genome assembly GCA_963791905.1 of uncultured Gaiellaceae bacterium. Classification (GTDB taxonomy): domain Bacteria; phylum Actinomycetota; class Thermoleophilia; order Gaiellales; family Gaiellaceae; genus Gaiellasilicea. The sequence continues at coordinate 554,113 of CAWBTX010000006.1, read as the reverse complement.
CGGCCGGGTTCCCGACCGCGCGGCCGTCACCCGCGAGGCGGGCCGGGTCGTACAGCTCGGCGCGGCACGCCTCTCCGATCCGAGCGGCGGCGTCCTGCGGGACGAGCCCGACCGCAGCGCCTGCCTTCGCGAGGGCGCTCTCCGCGTCGAGCATCCCCTGCAGCCAGGCGCGATCCGAGACCGCCTCTCGCAGCTCCTCCGGCACGAAGATGGCCGAGAACGGGGTCACACCGCGAAGAACGTCGTCTGGCGCGCGCCCTGGAGGACGACGTCGAAGTGAAGCGTGCCGTCCTCCGCCCGCGCGACGAGGGTGGCCCGCTCCGCCGGCTCGAGCCCGAGGAGCACCGGGTCCTCGGCGTTCGCGGTCTCCTCGTCGGGGAAGTACATGCGGGTCGACACGCGCCTCAGGAGACCCCGGGCGAAGACGCCGACGAGGAGATGCGGCGCCTGGAGTCTTCCGTCCACCCACGGGACGCGACCGGGTTTCACCGTGACGAACGAGAAGCTGCCGTCGCTCTCGGTTCCCGACCGCCCGAAGCCGGTGAATCCGGCCTCGAGCGGAATCTCCTCGCGGTCGTCCGCCGGATGGGCGTAGCGACCCGCTGCGTTCGCCTGCCAGATCTCGATCATGCCGTCCGGCACCGGATCGCCGGCGCCGTCGAGCAGGACGCCCGAGATGTGAAGCGCGCGCGGGTCGGACTCCTCGACGAGATGGCTCGAGATCGGGCCGCCGAGGAGTCCGATCTCCAGGTACGGGCCGGTGGTCTGCGACGGGGTGAGTGCGATCTCAGTCATCGTGCGGCTCCTCGAGCGGCGTCGCCGCCCGGCCGCCGAGCACGATGTCGAACCGGAATCCGAGTGCCCGGTCCGGCTGGGTCAGCTCCAGCTCGAACTTCGAGACCAGCCGCTGCCTCGCACGCTCGTCACGGACGGAGTTGAAGATCGGGTCGAACGGGAAGAGCGGGTCACCCGGGAAGTACATCTGGGTGACGAGTCGCTCCGGGAAGGCGCGGCCGAAGAGCGAGAAGTGGATGTGCTTTGGCCGCCATGCATTCGGGTGGTTTCCCCACGGGTACGCACCCGGCAGCACCGTCGTGAAGCGGTACGTGCCGTCGTCGTCCGTCAGACAGCGCCCGCACCCGGTGAAGTTCGGATCGAGCGGCGCGTCGTGCGTGTCGACGGCGTGGCGATAGCGGCCGGCGGCGTTCGCCTGCCAGATCTCGACGAGCTGTCCGCGCAGAGGCTTGCCGTCCGAGCCGAGGACGCGGCCGGTGACGATGATCCGTTCGCCGAGCGGCTCGCCCGCGTGCTGGCGCGTGAGATCGGCGTCGGTCCCCGAGATCGCCCCGTCTCCAAACACTGGGCCGGTCAGCTCCGAGAGTGAGGTAGGAACGAGAACGAAAGGCTTCATCGGTGCGCGGACACGCGTGCCCGCGTAGTCGGGGTTGAGGAGCGGCGGATCAACCTCGGTCAAGGCGGCGTCCGCGATCCGGGCAAATGCCGTCTCAGGCAGCACGGCGATCCTCCAGATCGATGTCGAAGGGAGCGCCGGTCGCGGCCCGCACCTGTTCGACGGTCGCGTCGCCGAGCAGCTCGGTGAGGACGAGCGCTCCGTCCCGAAGGCGGAAGACGGAGAGCTCGGTGACGACGATGTCGGCGGCGGCGCGTGCCGTGAGCGGGTAGGTGCACTCGGGGACGATCTTCGGCTCGCCCGTCGACGACGTCGCGGTCATCGTCACGATCACGCGGCGCGCCCCGATCACGAGATCCATCGCACCGCCAACTCCCAGCACGTCCTTCCCGGGCACCGCCCAGTTGGCGATGTCTCCCGCGATCGACACCTGGAGGGCGCCGAGCACGGCGACGTCGATGTGCCCGCCGCGGATCATGGCGAAGCTCTGCGCGCTGTCGAAGTACGCCGCGCCGGGGAGCGCGGTCACCGGCCGCTTCGCCGCGTCGACGAGGTCGGGATCGAGCTCGTCCTCGCCGGGTCGCGGCCCGACGCCGAGAAGCCCGTTCTCCGTGTGCAGGACGACGTTCGCGCCGTCGCCGAGCAGGCCGGGGATGAGATTCGGGATGCCGATGCCGAGGTTGACGATCTCGCCGGGGCGGAGCTCCTGCGCCGCACGGGTCGCGATCGACGTCTTGACGTCGCCCGTCATCGTGAGAGCACCAGCTCGTCGACGTAGAGATGAGGCGTATGGATCGACTCCGGCTCGAGCTCGCCCGCTGACACGATCTCTCCCACCTCCGCGATTGTCACGCGTGCGGCAGTCGCCATCAACGGGTTGAAGTTGCGTGCCGTGCGCCGGTACCAGAGGTTGCCGAGCTCGTCTCCGCGCGCCGCGTAGACGAGCGCGACGTCCGCGTGGATCGGCGGCTCGAGCACGTGCGGGACGCCGTCGATGACGCGCTCCTCCTTGCCCTCCGCGAGCAGCGTGCCGGCGCCGACCGGCGTCAGGAAGCCGGCGATCCCGGCACCGGCCGCGCGGATGGCCTCGGCGAAGGTCCCCTGCGGGACGAGCGTTGCCTCGATCTCGCCGGCGTTGACCGCCGCCACTGCCTCCGGGTTCGACGTGAAGTACGAGGAGATGCCGCGCTTGATCCGGCCCTGGCGCAGCAGCTTCCCGAGCCCACGACCCGGCTCGCCGATGTTGTTCGAGACGATCGTCAGCTCGTCGGCGTCGGAGCTCTCGACGAGAGCGTCGATGAGCGTGAGCGGCGCTCCGACGAGCCCGAACCCCCCGACCATGACCGTATCGCCGGAGCGAATCGTCGACACCGCCTGCTCGGGCTCGATCGGGCCGGTCGCAATCGCCACTTCGTCACGTCCCTTCGTCGCAGAAACCAGGCGGGAGCCTACCGCGCCTGTATGCAAACGCTGCGCGCAAGCAGCGCCGGAAGGCGGTTGCTGGACGCTGCACAGCGGGTGTTGTATACATGCGCACGATGTCCTCGCGACGCCCTCGCCGGAACCGAGTTGACGCTGTCCGTCCGGACAGTCAAACTCGTGCGGTGGACAATGCGACGGCGTCATCGGCGGTATCGACCGCGGATGGGGTCGGGTTCGAGAAGTGGTGTGAGGTCAATCGGGACTGAGGAAATGTCTCGTCGTCGGCAGGCCCGGTCTTTGGCAGGAACGACGGAAGGAGGCAGGTCGTGAAACGGTTTTCTTGGCTTGCGGTTGTCGGTTCCCTGGCGGCACTCGTTGCCGCTTCGGGCGGGTCGACCGCTGTCGATGAGACGAGCGGGCCCGCCGGGGGGAGCCCGATCAAGATCGGCGCACTCACGCCGCTGACAGGGAACTTCGCGCCGTGGGGCATCCAGGTCCGCGCCGGGATGGCCCTGGCGGTGAACGAGATCAACAGGTCCGGCGGCGTGAAGGGGCGCGGGCAGGGTCGGCAACTCAACCTCGTCGTCGCGGACGATCAGTCCACGAACACGAACGCGGCCGTCGACGGCTTCAGGCGGCTGACGCAGCAGGAGAACGTCGCTGCGGTCGGAGGCGTCATCAACAGTGCCTTCGGGCTGGCGATCGGGCGGCTGGCCGAGGAGGCGAAGGTGCCGCTCTTCCTCGTGAAGTCGGGGAACAACGATGTCCTGACGCAGGAGAGCCGCTACACGTTCCGCACGTGCCTGCCGGCTGCTGCCATGGCGGCGGTTCCGATCGTGCAGCTCGCGCAGCGGCGCGAGATCAGAAACGTGGGCGTGATCATCGCCGACTACGCGTGGGGTCAGTCGTTCAAGTCGTCGCTCGAGGAAGCGGCCAAGGCGGCGCCGAACCTCAGGCTCAACATCCAGGTTGCGCCGGTGCCGACGACCAACTTCACGCCATACCTGCGGGCGTTGGGCGACGTGCAGCTGATCGTCGCGACAGGTCATCCGCCGGGCTCGTCGCTGGTTCTGGCGCAGTCGGGCCAGCTCGGCATGAAGGCGCCGGTGGTGGGGGCGTATTCGCCGTTCTCGCTCACAGCGAAGAACGCAGCCGAGTCGGCGTACGGGCGCTGGAGCGACTTCAAGTGCATGGCCACGGCGACCCAGGGATACAAGACGCTCGCGAAGCGGTTCCTGCGGACGTTCCCGCAGATGGAGTTCTTCGAGGACGACGCGCTGGCCGGCTACGCGTACGTGAAGATCATCGCGCAGGCGATCCAAAACGTGGGGGTCAACCGGGAGGCGATCGCGCGATACGCCCACGCCAACACGTTCAACATCCCCGGGTACGCGTTCCCGCTCCGCTGGACGGCGTGGGGTGAGCTCAACCGGCCCCAGGTGCAGTTCGCCGTCCTCACCAGGGGCCCGACGCCCGAGAGGGGGTTGAACACTGCCGGGACCTGGTGGCCCAGGGTGCTGTTCAAGTCGCAGCCGCTGACGCCCTATCGTCCGTAGCCGGAGGCGAGTCTGCTACTCGAAGTCGACGCGGTCACGAAGCGATTCGGCGGTCTCCCGGCCGTCGACGGCGTGACGTTCGGGATCGACGACGGCGACATCGTCGCCGTCGTCGGTCCGAACGGGGCCGGCAAGAGCACGCTCCTGAAGGTCATCGTCGGGCTGGAGCGGCCGACACACGGGAGCGTTCGGCTCAACGGTGCGAGAGTCGACGGTCGAACCGCACATCGGGTCAGGCGAATGGGCATCGCGATGGCGATGCAGAGGCCGCTCCCGTTCGGCTCGATGACGGTCCTCGAGAACGTCGTCCTCGGCGCGATGTTCGGGGTCGCGCACGGCGTCGTCGGCGAGCGAGAGGCGAGGCGGCGGGCGACCGAGTCGCTGGCGTTCGTCGGGCTGGAGAGGCGGGCCGACCAGCCGGTCTCGGGGCTGAACCTCCATCAGCTGCGGTTTCTCGAGCTGGCGAAGGCGCTGGCGGGTCAGCCCAAGGTGCTGCTGCTCGACGAGGTGATGGCCGGGCTCAACGAGACCGAGCTCGCCGCGTCGGTCGAGATCGTGCGGAACCTCCGCGACCAGCTCGGGACGGCGATCCTGTGGGTCGAGCACGTGATGAGCGCCGTCATCCAGCTCGCCGAACGAGCGATCGTCCTCGACTTCGGCAAGGTCATCGCCGAGGGCGCCCCCGAGGTCGTCATGCGCGACCAGCAAGTCGTCGACGCATATCTCGGGCGGGCCCGCGTTGCTTGAGGTCGCCGGGCTGGCAGCCGGGTACCTCGGCGAGCGGGTCATCGACGGGATCGACGTCAAGGTGGGTACCGGTGAGGCGGTGGCGATCGTGGGCTCGAACGGCGCGGGAAAGTCGACGCTCTTCCGGGCCATTGCCGGGCTGCTTCGGCCGATGCAGGGTCGGGTCGTCTTCGACGGGCAGGAACTGACGCGGCGTCCCGCCCACCGCATCGCGCGCGCGGGCATCGCGTACGTGCCGGCCGAGCGGCACCTGTTCCCGGCGATGACGCTGAAGTCGAACCTCGTGCTCGGCGCGTACCCGAGCCGGCCGGACGCCGACACACTCGAGCTCGTCTACGACCTCTTCCCGCGCCTCAAGGAGCGCCAGCGGCAGCAGGCGGGAACGCTCAGCGGCGGGGAGCAGCAGATGCTGGCGGTGGGTCGTGCGCTCATGGCGCGGCCGCGGCTGCTGATGCTCGACGAGCCGACGACCGGGCTCGCGCCCAAGATCGCGGAGGTTGCGTTCGAGGCGCTCGAGGGGCTCAAGAAGCAAGGGATGACGCTGCTGATCGCGGAACAGCAGGTCCCGCTCGCGCTCTCGGTCGCCGACCGCGGGTACGTGCTCGAGAACGGCCGGATCCGGCTCGAGGGCGCCTCAGAGGACCTCGCGCACAATCCGGAGGTCCGACGCGCATACCTGGGTGTCGCATGAGACGCCCGGAGCAGGAATGAAAGCGGTCGTCCTCGACGGAATCGTGCTCGGGCTGGCGTTCGGCCTGCTCGGCGTCGGGATGACGCTGGTTTACGGGCTCGGCGGCGTCCTCAACCTCGCGTACGGCCAGATCGTCGTAGCCGGGGCGATCGTCACCTCGCTCTTGATGGAGGACGGCGTGTCGACACTCATCGCGGCCGTCGTCGGCGTGCTGGCGGCAGCCGGCATCTCCGTGCTGCTCGACCTCACGCTGATGCGGCCGGTCTACCGGCAGCACGGCGAGGAGCGGATTCTCCTGGGTCTCCTGCTGACGCTCGGGGCCGCGTTCGTCATCGCGGGAGTGCTCACCTGGCGCTATCCGTCCGGCGCGCTGTTCGTCAGCATCATCGGAGAGCCGATCTCGATCCTCGGCGTCCCGATGGCGGTGGGGGCCATCTGGGCCTCCGTGATCGCCCTCGCGGTGGCGGCGGTGCTGCTCCTGTTCTTCGGCGTCACGACGTTCGGGCGCGGCATCCGCTCGGTGATCCAGGACGAGACGGGCGCGCGGCTCGTCGGCATCAACCCGTCGTTCGTCCGCACGTTCATCTTCGCGCTGAGCGGCGCGCTTGCCGGGATCGTGGCCATCACGTCCTCGATGAACGGGCCGCTGACGGTCAACGCGGGCTTCGAGCTGACCACCTTCGCGCTGATCGTCACCGTCGTGGGCGGACTCGGCAGCGTCGCAGGAGCGTTCCTCGCGGGCGTGCTCCTCGGCGTCGTCAACGCCATGAGCGCCCACTACATCGGTCAGTACTACACCATCGTGATCCTCCTCGGCACGGCGGCCCTGACCATCCTCGTCCGGCCGCGCGGGCTGCTCGGACGATGACGGCGGCGGCGGAGCGGACGGAAGGCGCACCGCGTCGCGGTGTCCGTGTGGCGGGCCTTGCCGCCCGGGCGCTCCTCCCGATCGTCGCCGTGGCGGCGATCCTCGTCGTCCTCCCCTCGGTCTGGTTCGGCGACTCGCCGTACACCACGTCATTGGCCGTGAAGGCTCTGGTCTTCGCGTCGTACGGGGTCGGGTTCAACCTCATCTTCGGCTGCACGAACCAGCTCTTCCTGTGCGTCGGCGCCCTCGCCGGCATCGGCGGCTACAGCACGGCCATCATCGCCGACCGGTCCTCGCTTCCGATCGCGGCGGCGATCGCGCGTGAGCGCGGCGATCGCGGCGCTCGTCGGCGGGCTCCTGAGCTGGATCGCGGTGCGGCGCTCGCTCGGCATCATCTTCACCGGCATCGTGACGCTCGTGTTCTCGCTCGCCTTCGCGAACTTCCTCCTCGGCCAGCGCGACCTGACCGGGAGCGAGTCGGGTCTCATCGTGACGGCGGCGCCGGCGTCCCTGGTCGACGATCAAGTCGGCGCCTACTACCTCTTCGCCGGCGTGCTCGTCGGCCTCCTGATCGTTTTCCGTGCGCTCCAGCTCTCGCACGTCGGCTGGGCGTTCCGCGGCCTGCGGGACGACGAGACCGCGGCGGAGCTGGCCGGCGTCGACGTCGCGCGGTACCGGATCTACGCGGCCACGGTGGGCTCGGCGATGATCGGCCTCACCGGTGCCGTCTGGGCCTACAGCTCCGGCTTCGTCAACCCGTCGACGTACGCCTTCGACTACGTGGACGTTCGCGTCCTCGTGCTCGTGGCATTCGGCGGTCTCGGCACGCTCATCGGTCCCGTGCTCGGAGCGGGCGCATTCGCCGTCGTGGACGAGCAGCTGAGCAGCAGCCTCCAGCTCCGTGAGGTGTTCTACGGAGTGTTCGTGATCGCAATCTTCCTCGGATTCAGACGGGGCGTGGTTCCCGCCTTCGTCGACCTCGTGCGACGGCTCGGCCGGTCCGGCCGCGCGACGGAGCGAGCTCCGGCCGCCGTGGCGGCGGAACCGACAGACGACACGAGCTCGTCGTGATGGGCCTGTTGACGCTGACCGTCCGGTCAGTCAAACTCTCGCAGTGGACAGCACGCAGCTAGCCGAGCGGCTCGCGCAGGGGAAGCTGGTCGAAGGACCGGAGCACGCGAGCGACGATTACGTCAAGGGCCTTGCCCGGACGCTGATCGTGTCCGGCGATACCGAGCTGATCAGCGCCCCGGCCTACCTCAAGGCGGCCGAGCACGCTCCGCGGCTCCAGTCCTACGTCTCGGTGATCGGCATCATCCAGGACGAGCTCGGGCACGCGCACATCGCGTACCGGATGCTCCGCGACCTCGGAGTCGACACCGACGCGCTGATCTACGAGCGCGAGCCCTCCGACTTCCGCTACCCCTACGCCTTCGACGTGCCGCTGGAAAACTGGTCGGAGATGGTCGTCGCCAACGGTTTCTACGATCGCGCGGGCTTCGTCTTGCTCAGCGACATCTTCCAGCACACGTCGTACGGCCCCTGGAAGCGCGCGCTCGTCAAGGTCGACCGCGAGGAGACGTTCCACCTCCGTCACGGCGAACGCTGGATGAAGACGCTGGCCGGCGATGCCGCGACGCGCGACGACCTCCAGGCGGCGGTCGACTGGATGTTCCTCATGACCCTCGAGTGGTTCGGGCTCCCGGACGAGCTGAAGCGGCACCGGGAGCAGATCGACTACGGCCTGAAGGGCAAGACGAACGACGAGCTCAGGCAGGAATGGATGTCGACCGCGGTGCCATTCTGCGAGTCGATCGGCATCGGCGTGCCGGCCCACCACGAGCCGGCGAAGGGCGAGTACGTGATCGACTGCCCCTTCCCGCAGCAGTTCGACGAGCAGGAGAAGCGGTGGTTGACCGAGGAGGGCGAGATCACCTGGGATCACGTGCAGGAGCGTTGGCGCCGTCGGGGCCCCGCGAACGAGGAGCTCGTCGAGATGATCCAGCGCGGACGGCTCCAGAGGATGGCGGTGGCGGCCTGATGGTGACCGAAGCACGCGTCCGCTCGGCGCTCGCCGAGGTGGCGGATCCCGAGTACCCGGTCAGCGTCGTCGACATGGGTCTCGTGCGCGGCATCGAGATTCAGGGCTCAGCCGTGCGCGTCGACGTGGTCTACTGCTCGCTCGGGTGCCCGTGCATCGCGCTGATCGAGGACGACATCCGCGAGCGCCTGCTGCAGCTCGACGACGTCGAGCAGGTCGAGGTGCACGAGGTCTTCGAGCACTGGACGCGGCGGGACATCTCGGCGCGAGGGCTGAAGCTGCTGCACGAGAGCGGCGTCGCATGAGTGCTCAAGCCGACGTGTGGGAGGTGTTCGCCCGGCAGGAGGCCGACATTCCGATTCGCCACATCGGGCAAGTCGATGCGACGACGAGCGACGACGCGGTCGTGTTCGCGCGGACGCTGTACGAGGAGTGGAAGTGGGCCGACATGTTCATCGTGCTGCGACGGGACATCACGACCGTGGTGAAGCCCCAGTGACCGGAGATCCAGTGACCGGAGAGCTGTTGGTTTTCGGGCGGACCGAGTACGCGGAGCCCCTGACCGAGCTGGGTGCCGCGGCTGAGGCCGAGGACGTGCTCGCGTCCCACGCCGGGGTCGTGGGTCGAGCTCGTCGTCTTCCCGCGCGCGTCCGTCCACTGGATCATTCGCGAGGGCGAGGACGCCGAGAGTGAGTACTCGGTTCGAGCTGGCTGACAGACCGGTGGAGGCGGCTGCGCTCGCCAACCTCATCGCCGCGGTCGCCGACAACAAGTACTTCCTGGCCCACAGGCTTGCCGGGCTGGGGAGTCGGCGCGCCGGCACTCGAGAGTGCGGTCGCCTGCACTGCGATCGCACAGGAGGAGGCTGGGCACGCACGCGGGCTCTATTCCCTCCTCGAGGAGTTCCCCGCCGGTCTCCGGCCGGTTCCGCTCGAGCGAGGCGACGACCGCCCACGCAAGTACGCCGTCTCGTTCCTGGTGGAACCGAGCGACTCGTGGTATCGGGCCGTTGCGGCTCTGGCGCTGATCGACTTCGCGATGACGACGCTGCTCGAGGCGTGCGTCGGTTCGTCGGTCGCCGAGCTTCGCAAGCGCGCGGATCGGATCCTCGGCGACGAGAAGTTCCATCAACGATTCGTCGAGGGTCGCCTCCGCGAGCTGAGCCTGTCGCCCGCCGAAGCGCTCATAGTCGAGGACGAGCTGGCAGCGTTGCTGCCGGAGACGCTGTGCTGGTTCGGTCCACCGAACGAGGAGGGCCTCGAGGTGCTGGTCGCCGGCGAGATCGTCGCGCACGACAACGATGCCCTGCGAGAGCGTTTTCTGGAAGGGATCCGTGCACAGACCCAGAGAGCAGGCTTGCGCCTGCAAGAGACGGGAGAGCTGCCATGGGAGCGCTGGAACAGCCTGGAGCGCCGGCTGACGAGCGAGCCGGCGCGGGCGACGTCGTAGCGTGCCCGTGGTGCGGCTCCGTCGAGGTCGAGCGACTCGCCGAGTTCGGGCCTGGCCTCATGACCGAGCAATGGATGTGTCTCGCGTGCAAGAGCCCGTTCGAATGGATCCGCAAGCGATGACGTCCACGGCCGAATGAGTTTGTATGCCTTCGAAGGGAAGGAGCCCCGCGTCGCGGACGATGCCTTCGTCGCGCCGACCGCGACGCTGATCGGCGACGTCGTGCTGGAGGCCGAGTCGAGCGTCTGGTTCGGCGCGGTGCTGCGCGGGGACTTCGACCGGATCTCAGTCGGTCGCGGCTCGTGCGTGCAGGACAACGTCGTCATTCACGCGGCCGAGGGGCTGCCGACGATCGTCGGCGCGAACGTCACCGTCGGCCACGCGGCGATGCTCGAGGGCTGTGTGATCGAGGACGGCGCGCTGATCTCGATGGGCGCGATCGTCCTCCAGCGAGCACGGGTGGGCGCGGGCGCACTCGTAGCCGCGGGCAGCGTCGTGCGCGAAGGGCAGGACATCCCTGCCGGAGCCCTCGCCGCGGGCGTACCGGCCGTCGTCAAGAAGGAGGTCGACGGCTCGTCGCGGCGCTGGGTCGAGACGGCGGCCGCCGAATATCGCGAGCTGCGGCGCCGCTACCTGGAGGACCTGACCGTGAGAGAGGAGACGCGATGGTGAAGATGCTGATCGGAGGCGAGCAGACGGACGCGACCGCGACCGACGAGCTCGCGGTGATCGACCCGGCGACGGAGGACGTCTACGAGACGGTCCCCGCCGGAGGCGTCGATGCGGTGGAGCTCGCCGTGCAGGCGGCGGACGGCGCGTTCCGCGAGTGGTCGAAGACGGATGCCGAGAAGCGGGCCGAGGTCATGCGCAAGGCGCTCGATCTCGTCGCGGAGCACAAGGACGAGATCGTCGAGACGCTGACACACGAGCAGGGCAAGCCCACCATCGAGGCCGCCGGCGAGCTGCAGCACTTCATCCACGGCATGCAGTACTACGCCGACCTCGCGACCAAGGTGCGCGGCGCCTACCAGGATCTGCCGTCGACGTTGGGTCGCTCCTACGGGATGGTCCTCAAGCGTCCCGTCGGGCCGGTCGCGGCGATCGTGCCCTACAACTACCCCCTCACGCTCATGGGGACGAAGATCGGTCCCGCGCTCGCGGCGGGGAATACCGTCGTCGTGAAGCCTGCGTCGACGACGCCGCTCTCCACCTTGAAGGTCGCGGAGCTCTTCCACGAGGCCGGGCTGCCGCCGGGCGTGTTGAACGTCGTCACCGGCCGCGGATCCGTCATCGGGGACGCGCTCGTGACGCACCCGCTGATCCGGCGCGTTGCCTTCACAGGCGAGACGGGGACCGGCAAGCACATCGCGGCACTCGCGGCGCCCGAGTTCAAGAGGATCTCGCTCGAGCTCGGCGGCTCCGATCCGATGATCGTCTGCCCCGACGCGAACCTCCAGGCCGCCGTCAAGGGTGCGGTCATCGCCCGCTTCTGGAACGCCGGTCAATCGTGCCTCGCGGCGAAGCGCCTCTATGTCTTCGGCGAGATCTACGACGACTTCCTCTCCGCTCTCCAGAGCGAGCTCGAGCGCTACGAGTGCGGCGAGGGCTGGACACGGCCGGAGAAGCCGAAGCTGCGGATGGGCCCGGTGCACACGGAGCGGGGCCGCGACGAGCTCGCGGATCAGCTCGAGGACGCCGTGTCACGAGGCGCGCGCGTCCTGCATGGGGGTGGGGCGCCGTCGTACCGCGACAAGGGCTTCTACTTCGAGCCGACGCTCGTCGAGAACGCGCCGCACGACTCGCGTCTCGTCACCGAGGAGGTCTTCGGTCCGATTCTGCCGGTCTTCAAGGTCGAGGACATCGACGAGGCGATCAGGCTCGCGAACGACACGCGCTACGGCCTCGGGTCGTCGATCTGGACGTATGACGTCAGGTACATCGACAAGGCGGCGCAGGAGATCGAGGCGGGCATGACCTGGGTGAACCAGATCCACTACGGCTACGACGAGCTGCCGTTCGGCGGTCTCAAGGAGAGCGGACTCGGAAAGGAGCACGGTATGGAGGCGATGCTCGACCACTACTTCGAGACGAAGTCCGTCGTTGTCGGAGGGTTGAGCTGATGGCCGTCTCGTTCTCGGCCGATGGGAGCATCGGCGTCGTCACGCTCGACAAGCCGCCCGCGAACTCGTACGACCTTCCGTTCATCGAGGAGCTCGCGGAGGCCGTCCGTGAGGCGGCGGACGACGACGAGGTGAAGGTCGTGGTGGTGCGCAGCGCGTCCGAGAAGTTCTTCTCCGCAGGCGCCGACGTCAAGGCGTTCAACGAGAACTCCGTCGAGGCGAACATGGAGATGATCCGTGTGTCGCACGAGACCCTGTCCTCGATCGCGACCATCCCCAAGGTCTTCATCGCGGAGATCAACGCGCATGCGCTCGGGGGCGGCCTCGAGATCGCGCTCGCCTGCGACGTGCGCTTCGCGGCGGAGGGCGACTACCGGCTGGGCACGCCCGAGGTGACGCTCGGCGTCTTGCCGGGCAACGGAGGCACCCAGCGGCTGCCCCGGCTCATCGGCTGGAGCCGGGCGCTCGAGCTCATGGTCACGGGGCGCACGGTCACTCCGGGCGAGGCGCTCGAGCTCGGAATCGTCAATGCCGTCTTCCCCGCTGCCGAGCTGCACGATCGGACACTCGAGTTCGCGGACGCGCTTGCCGGCGGCGCGACGAAGGCGATCGGCAACATCAAGCTGGCTGTCCACGAAGGGCTCGCCGCAGGTCTCGACGACGGCCTCGAGCGCGAGCGGGAGCTCGTCGAGGAGCTGTTCCGGAGCGGGGACGGGCGCGAGGGCATCGCCGCGTTCGCCGAGAAGCGAAAGCCCGTGTTCAGCGGCAGCTGATGGCGACCATCGCCGATACCGACGTCACGGTCGTTCGCAATCCCGCCACCGGCGAGGAGGTGGGCCGCGTCCTGCGACGTGGGGCGACACGACGCAGGAGAGGCGGTCGCTCGCGGCGTCGCAGCGTTCCCGGCGTGGTGGGAGACGCCGGCATCGAGGCGCGGCGAGCTGCTGCACGAGGCCGCCTCGGCCGTGCTCGCCGCTCGCGACGAGCTGTCGTTGCAGCTGACGCTCGAGCAGGGCAAGCCGTTGCGCGAGGCTCGGATCGAGATCACGCGTTTCGTGCACACGCTCGAGCACTACGCAGGCCTCGCCAAGAACCTCCGCGGCGCGTATGTGCCGAGCCTCGACGTCCGCACGCACGGGCTCGTCCTGAGGCGTCCGCTCGGCGTGGTCGTCGCGATCGTGCCGTGGAACTTCCCGACGACCCTGCTCGGGAACAAGCTCGGGCCGGCGCTCGTCTGCGGCAACGTCGTCGTCGCGAAGCCCGCGGAGACGACGCCGCTGACGACGCTCCGGATCGCCGAGATCATGCGCGAGCATGGTCTCCCGGAGGACGTCTTCCAGGTCGTCACCGGCAAGGGCTCTGTGCTCGGCGAGGCTCTCGTGAGCGACTCGCGGGTGGCAAAGGTCGCGTTCACCGGGTCGACGCCGGTCGGAAAGCACGTCGCCGAGGTGGCAGCGCGCGGCGTCAAGCGCGTGACACTCGAGCTCGGCGGATCCGATCCGATGATCGTGCTCGACGACGCGGACGTCGACGGCGCGGTCAGCGCCGCGAGCGTCGGCCGGTTTTTCAACTGCGGGCAGGCGTGTCTCGCGATCAAGCGCCTCTACCTCCACGAGGCGATCGCGGACGAGTTCATCGAGAAGCTCACGGGGAAGGTCGGTCGCCTGAGGGTCGGGGCCGGCACGGCCGAGGGGACGACGATTGGTCCGCTGCACTCAGAGACGCAGCGCACGATCCTCGAGGACCAGGTGGAAGCCACGCTCGAGCGCGGCGGCGAGCTCCTCGTGGGTGGAAAGCGTCTCGAGGGAGAGCGAGTACGCGAACGGCTGGTTCTACGAGCCGACGCTGGTGCTCGAGCCGCCGCACGACTCGAGGATGGCGACCGAGGAGGTCTTCGGGCCCGCGCTACCGATCTGGCGCATCGGCGGTCTCGAGGAGGGAATCGAGCGCGCGAACGCGAGCGAGTTCGGGCTCGGCTCGTCGATCTGGACTCGCGATCTGACGGCAGCCACCGTGGCCGCCGAGAAGCTCGAGGCCGGCTATACGTGGATCAACTCGAGCCAGATCGTCTACGACGAGCTTCCCTTCGGCGGCTTCGGCGAGAGCGGGATCGGCAAGGAGCACGGGATCGAGGCGCTCGACTACTACCAGGAGGCGAAGGCCGTCGTCGTCAAACAAAGCCCGCGGTAGTACCGGGGCGATGGTCCAGCGCATCGAAGTCCTGAATCAGGCCGACGACGTGGTGAACGACGGGGAGTTCGTGCTGCTCTTGAAGCGGCGCTGACGGCAGGTTGACTGTCCGGACAGTCCGTGATAGGACCCGCTGTCTGACCGGTCAGCCAGTCGCCTGGCAGCCAACCTCGGGAGGGGACATGAACTTCGCACTCACGTCGCGCGTCCGTCCACTCGCCATCGGTCTCATCGCCGCGATCGTTGTCGCGATCAGCGCCGTCGCAGCCACCGTGGCCAGTGCCAAGCCGACTGCACACACGAGCACCGCCGCCGCTCAGGCCGTCCCGGTGCCGTGCGACGCGCTCGACAACCTCAGCCTGCCCGAGGTCACGGCGATCACCGCCCAGCTCGTCACGAGCGGATCCTCGGACGGCCAGAGCAACCTGCCGGCGTTCTGCCGGGTCGCTCTCACCGTCGCCCCGCAGGTCAACATCGCCGTCTGGCTGCCGACCCCGGCCACCTACAACGGCCGCTTCCAGGCCGTCGGTGGGGGCGGCTACGCCGGAACGATCAGCTTCGGCGCGATGGCCGGCGCGCTTCGCACCGGCTATGCGACCGCGTCGACCGACACGGGGCACTCGGCGTTCACGCAGCCGGGAGGGAGCTTCGCGCTCAACCCGAACGGCACGCTCAACTGGCAGCTGATCGAGGACTTCGCGTCGCGCTCGCTGATCGAGCTCACGAAGAAGGCGACGACGCTGATCGCGTCCTACTACGGCGAGGACGCGAGGTACTCGTACTGGAACGGCTGCTCGACCGGTGGGCGGCAGGGGCTCATGCTCGCCCAGCGCTTCCCGCAGGGGTACGACGGCATCCTGGCGGCCGCGCCCGCGATCAACTGGGACCGCTTCATCCCGGCCGAGCTCTGGCCGCAAGTGGCCATGCAGCGTGAGCTCGGAGGGCCGATCGCGCAGTGCAAGCTCGCCGTCGCAACCCAGGCGGCCGTCCAGGCGTGCGACGGCCTCGACGGCGTCACGGATGGCGGCCTCGAGGATCCGCGGCGGTGCGACTTCGATCCGCGCTCCTTGATCGGGACGGCCACGGCGTGCGGCGTGTTCACCGCGGACGATGCGCGTGTCGTTCAGATGATCTGGGACGGGCCGCGCGGCACCGACGGCTCGTTCCTCTGGTACGGCCTCGCCAAGGGTGCGCCGCTCAACGCCCTCGCCGGCACGAGCCCCTTCCCGATCGCGACCGACCACTTCCGCTACTGGATCAAGCAGAATCCCGCGTTCGACTGGAAGACGCTCGACTACGCCGGCTTCGAGTCGAGCTTCCGCGACTCCCAGGCTCTGTTCAACGACGTGATCGGCACGGACGACCCCGATCTCTCCGGGTTCCGTGACGCCGGAGGCAAGGTGCTGATGTGGCACGGTTGGAGCGACCAGCTCATCTTCCCCGACGGCACGATCGACTACTACGAGCGCGCTGATCGATCAGTTCCACCGCACGGGGGCGGTTCAGCGATTCGCTCGCCTGTTCATGGCTCCCGGTGTCTTCCACTGCGGGGGTGGGACCGGGCCCCAGGTGTTCGACTCCTTCGGCGCGCTCGTGGAGTGGGTGGAGAACGGGAAGGCTCCCGACCGCATCGTCGCCTCGCGCGTCGAAAGCGGCGTTGTCGTCCGCACGCGGCCGCTCTGTGCGTATCCGGCCGTCGCCCGGTACGACGGAGGCGACCCGAGCTCGCACCAGAGCTTCACGTGCAAGCCCTACGGGCCGTTCACCCTTCCGAGACATCCCGTAGATCCTGGCCGCTGGAAGGTCCGGGGCCGACACGCACGCGCGGCCCCGGGCCTCTTCGGCGCGATCGGCGCTTGTCCGCCCCTGACTGTCCGGTTAGTCTGCTCGACATGAGCGTGGCCGCGGTCACGATTCCCGAGCGGTACAACGCCAGCCTGCTGCTCGATCGCAACCTCGATGCGGGGCGCCAGGACAAGGCGGCGATTCTCTGCGGGGACGAGTCCGTGACCTACGCCGAGCTCCATGCCCGGGCGTGCGGCGCAGGTGCGGCGCTGCGCGATCTCGGCGTCGAGCGTGGCGAGCGCGTGCTGCTCGTCATGGACGACTGCCCCTCGTTCCCGGCCGTGTTTCTCGGGGCGATGCGGGTAGGCGCCGTCCCGGTTCCGGTCAACCCGCTGTACGGGCCCGACGACTACCCCTACTTCGTCGAGGACAGCGGCGCGCGGCTCGCGCTCGTGGATGCGACATGTGCGGAGAAGGTACGCGCGCCGAGGCTGGTGCTCGTCGATGAGCTCGAGTCGTCGGACGAGCTCCCGCCCGTCGACACCCTCCGCGACGACGTGGCGTTCTGGCTGTACAGCTCGGGCTCCACGGGTCGCCCGAAGGGAGTCGTCCACCTGCACCGCGACCTCCTCTTCACCGCAGAGACGTACGGTCGGCACGTCCTCGGGATCAGCGAGCGGGACGTCACGCTCTCGACGACGAAGCTCTTCCATGCGTACGGCCTCGGGAACAACCTCTCCTTTCCGTACTGGGCGGGTGCGACCACGGTCCTGCACGGCGGCCGGCCGGCACCGGACGCGATCTTCGCGGCGGTCGAGCGGTTTCGGCCCACGTTGTTCTTCTCCGTGCCGACGCTCTACAACGCGATGCTCGCGGCGCAGGACGACGGCGACTTCTCGTCGGCGCGGCTGTGCGTCTCCGCCGCCGAGCCTCTTCCCGCGGATGTGTGGCACCGGTGGAGCGAGAGGCACGGAGTCGCCATCCTCGACGGCATCGGCTCGACGGAGATGCTCCACATCTACTGCTCGAATACCGTCGACGACCTCGCGCCCGGCTCCAGCGGGCGGCCCGTGCCCGGCTACGACGTGAAGCTCGTCGACGACAGCGGCGAGGTCATCGACGGCACGGGATCCGGCGACCTCTATGTGCGTGGGGACAGCATGCTTCAGGAGTACTGGAACCAGCCCGAGAAGACCGCCGACAGCATCCGAGACGGCTGGTTCTATTCGCGGGATCGGTACCGGCGAGACGAGGAAGGTCGCTTCTGGTGCGAGGGGCGTGCAGACGACATGTTCAAGGTGAGCGGCTTGTGGGTCTCGCCGACCGACGTCGAGGGGAGGCTGATCGAACACCCTGCCGTCCTCGAGGCGGCGGTCGTCGGCGTCCTGGTCGAGGGGTTCACGAAGGGCAAGGCGTACGTGACGATGCGGGAGCCGAGCCCAGCCGGGAACGAGCTTGCGGACGAGCTGCGCGAGTTCTGCGCCGCCGCGCTGCCTCGCTATCAGATTCCCCAGCTGATCGAGTTCGTCGACGCCCTGCCGAAGACGGCCACCGGCAAGATCGAGCGCTACAAGCTGCGTTCTCCCGGGTGATGACCTCATGTCGACGCGCGTTCCTCAGTCGGTGAGCTCACGAGCCTCAAGCGAGGCGCCGGCGCACGAGGCGCTGATCGAAGAGCTCGTTCCTGCCGAGGAGGCGCTCGTCCGCGCTGCGTACCGGCTGATCGCGAGCAAGGGGATCGAGCGCACGACGCTTCAGGACATCACGGATTCGGCCGGAGTCTCGAAGGCCCTGGCCGTCTACTATTTCAAGTCGAAAGAGAACCTGTTGCTCGCCGCGATTCGCTGGGTACTCGGGCGCGTCGCGGACCGGATGACCGGCGTGGTCGCCTCGGTGGATGCCCCGAGCGACAAGGTCAACGCGATGGTCGACGCGATCTTCGTCGACCCCCGGCGCAATCGCGACTTCTACCTCGCGTACACGGCCCTCATCGGCGAGGCCGCGCGCAACGAGCGTTTCAACGAGCTCAACGAGACGTTCCGATCGATCATGAACGCCGCCTATGCCGATCTGATTCGGTCGGGTGCGGGGACGGTCTTCGTCGTCGACAGCGTCGAGGAAGCGGCGATGGGCGTGCGGGCGCTCATCGACGGGCTCTTCATGCAGTGGCTGGAGGAGAGCGACTGGGTCGCGGCGCACGACCAGTACAAGGCGATGTGTGCTCGCGCGATCCTGCGTTATCTCGGCGCACCGTCAGCGGCGGCGCCTGCGGCGACGTGAGCGTCCGCGTCGACCTCGACCTCACCATCGACGGCCTGAATCTCGAAGCAACGGAGCTTCGTGGTGATCCGGACGAGCGCCCGCTCGTCATGCTCCATGAGGGCCTCGGGTCGGTCAGCGCCTGGCGGGACTTTCCGGAGGCGCTTCACCGGGCCACGTCACGCCGCGTGATCGCGTTCTCGCGGTTCGGGCACGGGAAGTCGGACCCGCCGCACGAGCCCCGCACACCGGCGTTCTTCCACGAGGAGGCGCTGGACGTCGTGCCGGAAGTCCTCCGCCGGCTCGACGCAGAGGAGCCGGTGCTCGTCGGGCACAGCGACGGCGCCTCGATTGCGCTCATCCACGCAGGAGCGAATCCGACCCGCGGGCTCGTGTTGCTGGCGCCCCATGTCGTCGTCGAGGACGTGACGCTCGACGCGATTCGCGAGACCCGCGAACGATTCGAGACGACGGACCTGCGCGAGCGGCTGGCGCGGCACCACGACGATCCCGACGTCGCATTCCGCAACTGGTGCGACGTCTGGCTCGACCCTGCTTTCCAGCGTTGGACACTCGAGCCGGAGGCAGAGCGAGTCACTTGCCCGGTCCTGCTCATCCAAGGGGCGGACGACCCCTATGGCACTCTCGACCAGCTCGACAGGATCGAGGCGCGGGTCCGCGGCCCGGTGCGACGCCTGATCGTGCCGGGCGGCCACAGCCCTCATCGCGAGGCGCCCGAGCCGGTGCTCCGCGAGGTTGCAGCCTTCGTCGAGGAGGTGGACGAGTTCGCACGCCGGGCGGCGTGAGAGGGCCTAGACCGCCGCCTTCGTGCGCCAGCCTTCGGCGTACTGCGTCCGCGCGACCTCGGAGTACGGGCACGGGCTGACGACCGCCCGGATCTCGGCCTGCTTGTGGCGCTCGACGACGGGACGTGTGCTGCCACCGTCCGGCTCGCCCCAGACGAGAACGACCTCGGTGCCGATCGCGACGTCGTTGTCGACGATCGCGAGCGACAGCATCGAGCGCTCGTTGAAGCTGTAGGAGGAGAAGGTCGAGATGCCGACGGTCTCGTCGTTCAGCGTCACGCGGTCGTACGGCCAGGTTGCGTAGTTCGTGAGCGGCAGGTCGATGTACTTGGCCGGAGCACCCGTCTCGAACAACGTCGCGATCGCCCGCCCGACGTCCTCTCCGTTCCAGGCGAGCGTGACCTTGCGGCGTGGCGGAGACTCCGCCATCTCCTCGAGGGCCGCTCGGCCGACGAAGTCGTGGTCGAACCTGACGAAGGAGCCATAGCCCAGGTCCCAGGGCGTGAGGTAGTAGTCCTCGATGCTCGCGGAGACGAGGCTGCCGCCGAGCGAGCCGGTGCCCTCGTACCAGGCCGCAGGCAGCCACTCGCGGTACGCCCTCAGCTCGTCGCCCGTGAAGATCGCGGGCAGCGGCGAGGGGATCCAGCCCGACTCCAGTGTGTTCGTCGCGTAGGCGCGCGACCCGACCTGGCGCAGCCCGGAGTCCGTGCCGGCCTCGATGATCGCTCCTCGCACGTCCTCGCGCTCCTCCCAGGGCCCGAACAGCTCGAGCCCGGGGACTCCGGACATCCCGTGATGGAGCGCGCGCACCCTGCGACCGGCGATGGTGAGCTCGCTCATGTTGAAGAAGGGGATGTCGGGCAGCGTGCCGTCGGTCGCCTTCTCCAGGACGTCCATCGCGTTCGGGCCCTGGACCTGGAAGCGGAAGAGCTTGCGACCGCCCGTCGGATTCACCGCCGTGCGCTCGTCGCGTTCGACGCTGACGTCGTAGCCACCCGTCTCGGCGTGGTACTGCACCCAGTTCTGCGCGGACGGGCGGCCCACGAGGCTGACACGGTCGTCCTCGAGGAAGAAGAGGATGGCGTCGCCGATCACGTAGCCGTCGGGGTTGCACGCGACGAACTGCTTCGCCTTGTTGACGGCGGCGTTGCCGAAGGTGTTCACGCCGAGGCTCGCGAGGAGCGGGATCACGTCGGGGCCCTCGACGTACAGGTCGGTCATGTGGTGTGACTGGTCGAAGAGCGCGCATGTCTCGCGCCAGGCCATCTGCTCATCGCGCCAGTTCGAGAACTCGGGAGGAACGGCCGGGTAGACGTACGGACCGAGCTGAGAGTTGCGGGTCAGTGCCACGGCGTCTCCCGCCGCCTGCAGCGCGTCTTCGAGGCTACGAGGGGTCATGTCCAGGTTCCTCCTCTCCGGGTCGCACAGCGACCCGAACGTTGGGCGATTCTTCTCCATCGACGTCGGGCGTGCCGTAGTTGTGGAAGCTCTCGATCGTCTTCACACCCCAGTACTGGCCGCGGGCCCGCTCCGCGGCGGTCCACGTGATCGGCTCGAAGTCCGGGTCGTACACGAAGTACCCACCGGTCGTGACCTCGATCCGGTTGCCGCCGGGCTCGAAGCCGTACAGGAAGAAGCCCTGCGCGACCCCGTGCTTCGAGGGCGCCGCCTCGATGGGGACGCCTGCATCGACGAAGATGTCGGCCGCGCGAAGGCACTCCTCGCGCGTGTCGACCCAGAACGCGAGGTGGTGCAGCCGGCCCGTCACGCCGTACGCGTCCGCGACGTAGATGAGCTCGTGCGCGGCGATCGAGAGGCTGAGCCAGGCGCCCGTCTCGGTGCCGTCGTCGAGCTCGATCCGCTCGTACAGGCGGTAGCCGAGCACGTCCCGGGCGAACGTGCTGCTCGCGCGAACGTCCGCTGCCAGCAGGTTGACGTGGTCGAGCCGCTTCACCGCTGCACCCCGGCCGATGTAGCGCTGCGGCTGGTTCCGCCACGACGGGCGCAGGTGCTCCGGCGCCTCGTAGCGCTCGGCCTCGTAGTAGAGCTCGAAGACATGTCCGTCGGGGTCCGTGAAGCGGTACGCGCGGCCATGGCCCACGTCTCCCTCGACCCAGCCGAGCCCGCGTCCCGTGGACTCGATGGCGGCGACGCGGCGGTCGAGTGCCTCGCGGCTCCACGCGCGCAGCGCGACGTGCCCCAGCCCGGCACGGGGCGACTCCGTGAGCTTCAGGCTGTAGCGGAGGTAGTCGCCCCACCCCCGCAGGAAGACGGACTGCCCGTCTCGCGCCTCCTCCTCCATGCCGAGCACGTCGACGAAGAAGCGAAGGCTCTCTTGCGGCTTCGGGGTCAGGAGCTCCGCATGCCCGATCCGGGCGAGGTCGTGGATCGGTTCACTCACGACTCGACGAGGTCGCGGAGACCGTCGAGGTCGTACGAGAACTCGCCGGCCTCGAGCTTTGCCCGCTTTTTCCGCTCGCGCTCCTCGCGAGCGAGGCCGGCTGTAAGGACCTCGTCCACCCTCTCCCGCTCGACGACGACCGCGCCGTCCGCGTCGAGCACGATCACGTCGCCCTGGCGGATGCGGGCGCCGGCGACCTCGACGGGCTCCCCGATCGCGCCGGGTACGCGCTTCTCCGCTCCGCTCACGCGCACGTACCGCGCCCAGATCGGGAGGCCGACCTGGCGGAGCTCCTCCACGTCGCGTACCGCGGCGTCCACCAGGAGCGCCGCGACGCCCGCGACCTTCGCCTGCGTCGCGAGCAGGTCGCCGACGAGTGCGACGGGCCCGGGCTCGGGCATCGTGAGGACCAGGACTTCGCCCGGCTCGGCCTCGGCCACCGCTGCGTGCACCATCAGGTTGTCGTCCTGGCCGCAGCGCACCGTTCGCGCCGGACCGGCCGCCCGCGAGCCCGGCACGACCTGAATCAGGGGCACGTCGATCACCGCAGCGCGCCCGGCGGCCTCGTGCACGGTCGCGGAGCCCAGCCGAGCGAGCTCGACGTACCGGCTCGTCATAACTCGCTCACGACCTGTGGCGTCACGCGCTGGAATGCCTCGGCATACCGGATCGCGGCGTTCCCCGACGAGCGCCGGGCGTGGTTGCCGCGCTGCTCGGCGCGCTGTGAGTAGTACGTGTGGAGATACGACTGCGCCTTCATCTCCGCCATCGCCGCGTTCTTCTGCTCGATCACCGGCGTGATGTCGACGAAGGTCGTCGGCATGAAGTTGCACAGCTCGGGCTGGTGCGGCTCGAAGAGGAGCAGCTCCGGCGGCTCGACGGTCTCGAACGCGCTCGGGACGCCGGCACCGGCTGCGAGCGCGCGAGCTTTCTCGACGGCGAAGAACGCGGCCGCGTGGTCCGGGTTGAACGGGTCGCGATCCGTGTGCGTGACGACCACGTCGGGAGCGACCGCGCGGATGCGGTCGGCGATCGTGACGAGCGAGTCGCCGTCGACCTCGAGGGGGTAGTCACCGAGATCGAGGCACTCGAACTCGGCGCCGAGCGCCGCCGCTGCCCGCTCCGCCTCACCATGGCGGATCTCCTTCACGCGCTCGACGGTCTGCCCGTCTTCCTTCCAGAGCTCGCCGGACTCTCCCCGCTCACCATAGGAGAGCGCCAGCACGCGAGCCGCGCCGCCGCTCGACGTTGCGACCGCAATCGCACCACCCGCGCGCCAGACAAAGTCGGCCGAGTGAGCGCCGATCACGAGGAGCGACCGCGTCATGGAGCGCCGGCCAGCCGCCGCGACTGCCCCACGATCATCTCGCGGACCTCGTCTTCGTCGAACCCACCGCCGACGAGGCGGTCGGCCCAGAGTGCGAGCCCGTCCTCGACGGGCGGATAGTCCGGGTTCCCGCAGTCGCTCGAGAACAGCGTGCGCTCGCTGCCGACCGCGCGCACGCCGTCGAAGACGTGCTCCCAGCTGGTCTTCCCGCTCAACGGCGTGCTCAGGCACCGCTCCAGGAGACACCCGCGCTCCGCCAGAGCGCGCTGATCGTCGAGCGAGATGTTCTGGCACGGGAACTCCGGGTGCGTGACGACGATGTGCGCGACCCCTTCCTCGAGCGCGCCGTCGACGAGCGCAAACGTGTCCTCGCGGGCGAGATGGCCGGTGGCGAGGATCAGGTCGTGGCGGGCGATCGCGCGCAGCACGTCTCGCGTCTCGGGCAGGAGCCCTCCTTCGGAATCGGTCACGTGTACGGCGTCCACGCTCAGTCCGAGGCCCCGAAGCTCGTGCTGGAGCCGCGCCCACTGCGGCACCCTGTCCCCGTCCTTCGGCTCGGTCCTCCCCGCGGTCTCCGCGGGCGAGTCGACCGTCGGCATCCAGACGATCCTGGCGCCCTCGCGAGCGGCGATCTCGACGGCGAGCGCGTTCATGCCGCCCACGGCCCAGTTGAGGGTCAGCGTGCCGACGACCGACACCTCCGGGACGAGAGCCGAGACGACCTGCGCGCGCTCGGCCGTGGACGTGTAGTGCGACTTGAGCGCGAACCCTGCGAGCTCGAGCTCGGCGAATCGCCGCGCGAGCGAGCGGTCGTCGATTCGCCGTTGCGGTACGTCCGGCGCGACATGGACGTGCAGGTCGTACGCGCCCTTGACGAGGACACGTGCGCGCTCGCTCGGCGACGTCGCCACCGCCTGCTCCGTCGTCACGACGCCGCCCCGCGCTCGTCCGCAGCCAGCTCGGCGAGGACTCCTGCGCTGGCCGCGGCGATTCTCGGCTCCACGCCGAGCTCCAGCAGCAGCTCGCGCGCCGCCTCCATCTCGTCCACGCGGCGCACTGCGTGCCGGCGGCTCCCCTCGACGAGTCGTTCGAGTAGCGGCTTACCGATGACCGCCGCGATCTCTCCTTCGAGCCAGGTCGCGTAACCCGCGGCCTCGGCGGCACGCAGGCTCTCGAGCGTGGCCGCTGCGACCCCCTTCACGAAGACCGAGCGCAGGAGCTTCAGGGTCGCAGCGTCACCGGGCCGGTTCGAGACGATCTCGACGGGCATACCGAGGGGGCCGAGCACCTCCGCAAATGCCTGCGCGCCGGAGCCCGACGCCAGCGCGGGTGTTCCGAGCCCTCGTGCCGGGACCGGTCCGAGCAACGCGACGTCCGCGAAGCGTGCGCCGGCTCCGTCGACCAGCGCGGCGAGGTCGCGCTTCAGCGCAGGGGACGTCGTGTTGAGGTCGGCGTAGACCGCGCGGGTGCCGAGGGCCGGCAGTGCCGACTCGGCCGCGGCGAGCGCGGTCGACGCGGTGGTCAGGGCGAGGACGACCGTGCTTCCGGAGACCGCCGAGACGGGGTCAGCTGCCGGTTCGACGCCCTCCGGGGCCGTGCTGGTCAACGGGTCGTAGCCGCGCACCGCGGCGCCGACCGAGACGAGGTCGGCGGCGAGTCGGCTACCCGCCTCGCCAAGCCCGAGGACCGCGAACGAGTTCACGGCGATATGAAAACAGAATTGTTGACGATCGTCGCAACATTCGGGCAGGATGCGTGTTGCGAGATGGCGGTCACTTCGAGCTACGACGCCCTCCGCGGGGCCATCGTCCGTGGTGACATCGCGCCGGACGCCCGCCTCGTCGAGTCCGACCTCTCGACCGCCTTTGACATGTCGCGCGGCGCCGTTCGCACTGCGCTCATCCGTCTCGAGCAGGATGGGCTCGTCGTTCGCGAGCCCCATCGAGGCGCGCGTGTCCGGCGCGTCAGCGACGACGAGGCGGTCGAGATCCTGCAGGCGCGGGCCGTTCTCGAGGGCCTTGCCGTCCGCCGGGCCGCCGAACGAATCGACGATGCAGGCGTCGCCCGTCTCCAGGCATGTCTCGCCCGGCAACGTGAGCTCCTCGAGCACGGCGATCTCCTCGGGGCATCGGACGCGAACGCCGACCTGCACGCGACGCTGCTGGAGCTCTCCGGCCATGCCACTGCTGTCCGTCTCATCCACACCTTGCACGCGCAAACGGTGCGCCATCAGTACCGCACCATCTTGATCCCGGGCCGCCCGGCGGCGTCCCTGGCCGAGCACGCGGCGATCGTCGAGGCCGTGGTCGGCAGGCGTGCCGCCGAGGCCGAGCGCGCGATGCGCCAACACCTCCTCAACGTGGCCGCCGCCGTACGGCGCGGTCTACTACCGGGCGGCATCGACAATGCGAGTCGCGGTGTCCTCTAGGTCTCGAAGACCTGCTGGCGACGGCCGAGAGCCCGGTCGAGCTGCTCCGCAACTCGCAGACCGGGGCGAACGTCTTCCCGGGCGTGCCGCCGGAGTTCACGAACTGGCGCGACGAGCAGCGCGCCTGGCAGGAGACCTGCGTCCTCTTCAACCAGTCGTACCACATGAACGATCTGGCGGTGCAAGGTCCGGACGCGCTGAAGCTGCTCTCCCACCTCGGGGTCAACAGCTTCGACGCCTTCGGTGGCGACCGGGCCAAGCACTTCGTGCCGTGCAGCGCCGACGGCTACGTCATCGGAGACGTCATCCTGTTCGCGCTGGGAGACGGGCGTTTCAACCTCGTCGGCCGGGCTCCCGCGCTCAACTGGATCATCTACCACGCGGAGACGGGCGGATACGACGTCACCGTCGAGCTCGACCTGAGGACCGCGCTGCGCACGGATGGTCGGCGCAGGTTCTATCGCTTCCAGGTGCAGGGCCCGACCGCGATGCAGGTGATCGAGAAGGCGCTCGGCGGCCCTCCGCCCGAGCTCGAGTTCTTCCACACGACGACGGTGACGATTGCGGGCAAGACCACGGGCGCGCTGCGACACGGCATGGTCGGTCAGCCGGGATGGGAGCTCTTCGGCCCCTGGGACGACGGGGAGGCGGTACGCGAGGCGCTCGTGACGGCCGGTGAGGAGTTCGGCCTGAGGCAGGCGGGTGGACGGGCGTACTCGTCCAACACGCTCGAGTCCGGGTGGATCCCATCGCCGCTGCCGGCTGTGTACTCGGGCGAGAGCATGAAGGCCTACCGCGAGTGGCTGCCGTGGGCCGGGTACGAGGGATCCGCGTCGATCGGTGGCAGCTTCGTCTCCGACGACATCGAGGACTACTACTTCACGCCGTGGGACCTCGGGTACGGGAGCTACGTCAAGTTCGACCACGATTTCGTCGGGCGAGAGGCGCTGGAGGCGATGGCCGGCAGAGATCACCGCCGGAAGGTCACGCTGGCACTCGACGACGACGACGTGACCCGCACGATCGGATCGATGTTCCAGACGGGCGAGCGGGCGAAGTTCATGGACTGGCCCTCGGCGGTGTACTCGATGCACCAGTTCGACCGGGTAACCGTCGACGGGGAGACGGTCGGCGTCTCGACCTGGATCGGCTACAGCGCGAACGAGGGCAAGATGCTGACCCTCGCCGTCCTGGACGCCGAATATGCGCAGCCCGGAACCCACGTGACCTTCGTGTGGGGGGAGGAGGACGGCGGCACCACGAAGCCCACCGTCGAGCCCCACGTGCAGGTCGAGATCGGCGCCGTCGTCTGCCCGGTGCCCTACGTCGAGACGGTCCGCAGGTCGTACGCACCCGGCGGCTGGCGCGGGTCACGCGCCTGAGCCCCGGCTCGTCCGCCACTGTCTCTCGTGCGCGCTTACAAACTCCTTACCGGGGAAGAGGGAAAAGCTCACACGCGCCCAATAGGTTCGCCGGTATGGGCAGCGTCGCCTTCGACCTCCGGAGCGTGAAGGGTTTCATGGTCGCCGACGCCGAAGGGCGCTACGTCGGCCACGTCGAGGCGCCGATGTACGGCACGCAGCCCGACGTCCCGGACGCGCTCGCCGTCCGCTCGGGCTTTCTGCGCCGGCGACACCTCGTCCCCGCCGACGCGATCGGCGCGATCGACGAGATCTCCCGCGTGATCGGCCTGTCGGTCGAGCGCGAGAGCATCCGCAAGTTCCTCTAGCCCGGCCGCGCCGCCGCCGCACGCGCCCTAACGATCACGGGCCCCCTTCCGGGAGCCCGCGATCGGCCGTCAGCAAAGGTCACGCCGCTCGCCTTGCGGCGTAGCCTCAACCTCCGATTTTGAACCTTTGACGCCTTCGTGTCCAGGAAAGCGAGCTCAGAGCACGCCCAGGTACCGCTCGACCTCCCACTGCGTCAGCTGGATCCGGTACTCGTCCCACTCCTTCTGCTTGAGCTCGACGTAGCGCTCGAAGATGTGGTCGCCGAGCGCCTTGCGCATCAGTTCCGAGCCGGCGAGCTCGTCCACGGCCTCGCCCAGCGTCTCGGGTAGCGCCACGATCCCGCGCTCCTTCCGTTCGGCCGGCGTCAGGTGGTACAGGTTCGTCTCCATCGGTTCCTCGAGCTCGTACCCCTGCTCGATGCCCTCGAGGCCCGCGTGCAGCAGCGCCGCGAACGTGAGGTAGGGGTTGCAGGAGGGATCCGGGCAGCGGATCTCCGCGCGCGTCGCCTGCTCCGAGCCCGGCTTGTAGAGCGGGATGCGGATCAGCGCCGAGCGGTTCCGCTGCGACCAGGAGCAGTAGACCGGCGCCTCGTAGCCCGGCACGAGCCGCTTGTAGGAGTTGACCCACTGCGCGAAGATCGCCGACAGCTCGCGCGCGTGGCGGAGCAGCCCGGCGATGAAGGACTTGCCGACCGGCGAGAGGTGGTAGTCATCGTCGCCGTCGAAGAACTGATTGCGCCCATCCGTGAAGAGCGACATGTGCGTGTGCATGCCCGAGCCGTTCTCGCCGAAGAGCGGCTTCGGCATGAAGGTCGCGTAGACGCCGTTCTTCGCCGCGATCTCCTTCACGATCAGGCGGTACGTGACGGTGAAATCGGCCATGTCGAGCGCCCCGGCGTAGCGCATGTCGATCTCGTGCTGTGACGGCGCCACCTCGTGGTGGTGGTACTCGATCGGGATCCCCATCGACTCGAGCGCCTGGATCGTGTCGTTCCTGAGCTCCGTCGCCGCGTCGAGCGCGGTCATCGCGAAGTAGCCGCCCTCGTCGAGGGTCTCCGTGCCCTTGTTGTCCTTGAAGAGGAAGTACTCGAGCTCGGGCCCGACGTTGAACGTGTCGAATCCCATCTCCTTCATCCGCTCGAGCGCGCGCCGCAGCACGTAGCGCGGATCGCCCTCGTACGGCTCGCCGTCCGGCCGCACGATGTCGCAGATGACGCGGCCGACGACGGCCTCGCCCTCCCGCGAGGGCATCAGCCGGAACGTCTCGGGATCGGGAATCGCGACCATGTCCGACTCCTCGATCGCGTTGAAGCCCGTGATGGACGAGCCGTCGAAGCCCATCCCGTCGTCGAGCGCCGCCTCGATCTCGGCAGGTGTGATCGCGAAGCTCTTCAGGTGCCCCTCCAGGTCGGTGAACCAGAAGAGGACGTACGCGACCTTGTTGTCCTTCATCTCCTTCAGCACCCGCTTGCGCGACTCGGGATCGGACGTCGCCCGGTGCTTGCTCTCGACCATCGCCATTTGGTTTCCTCCTTTGAAAACACAAAAGCCCCGGAGGCGGAGTCCCGCGTCCGAGGCAGCGTCGCCACGAAAAGACTCCACGCAGTCTACACGGCGGCTGCCTCTGGAACGAGCTCCGGCTCCGGCTCATGATGTCGGATCGCGCGTCCGAACGACGGGGCGCCCAGCTGCCAGAGCCAGACCCGGTGGGCGTCCAGCCGCCGCATCGACTACCCCGACCGCTTCAGCTTCCCGTGCTTCTTCGCGTGGCGCTCACCGAGCGAGAAGATGTAGAGCCCGAGCGGGATCGAGAAGGCGCCGATGACGAGCAGGGGCCACACGTCAGCCCACGCGAGGCCGGCGCCGTCGAGGATGGAGGCGCGGATGCCGCGCAACGCGTACGTCGCAGGCGAGATCGTCGACAGCCACTGCATCCACTCCGGGAGCACGGAGACGGGGTAGTAGACCCCCGAGACGACGAGCAGCATGCCCTGGCCGACGAAGCCGAGCTGCGCGCCCTTCTCCGGCGAGATCAGCGGTAGCACCGCCGTCATCATCCCGATCCCGAAGAACGAGACCGACGCGAGCAGCAGCAGCGCGATCGCGGCCGGGAAGTTGGCGTCGGGCATCGACAACCCGAAGAAGAACGCCACGACGACGAACAGAATCGCCGCGCGGATCAGGCCGTAGAGCACCGCGAACACGCCGCTGCCGCCGAGGTGCATCGCGCGCGAGAGCGGCGCCATGAACGTGTACTCGATCGTCCCCTCCCAGCGCTCCCAGGCGACCGTCTCGGTCAGGAACTCGAAGATGATCCCCAGATACGCCCAGACGACGGCGCCGATCAGGAGCGTCGTGGTCGTCCGGCCGACGTCGATGTCGCCTCCCGTCGCCTCGATCCCCTTGGCGATGAAGACGATCGTGAGCGTGTTCGCGATCGTCCAGACCATGAACGCGACGTCCCACCAGATGTAGCGGCGGGTGAGGTAGACGTTGCGCTCGACGACGCCCCCGAGGCCGATCAGCTGGTGCCTCATCGTCAGTGCCGCGGCTCTCATGCGAACACCTCCCGGTCGTTGTCGTCGTCCTCCGCCGCCTCGTCCTCGAAGGTCCGGCCCGTCGCTGCGAAGAAGGCCTGCTCGAGCGTCTCCGCGCCGTAGCGGCGCTTCAGGTCGCCGGCGGGCTCGAGCGAGAGGAGCTCGCCCCGGTCGAGAATCCCGATCCGGTCCGCGAGCGCTTCGGCCTCATCCAGGTCGTGCGTGCAGAGCAGGATCGTGGCGTCGTGCTTCGTTCGCACCTCGCGGATGAAGTTCTGCACCTCCAGCTTCGAGCGCGGGTCGAGCCCGGTCGTCGGCTCGTCGAGCAGCAGCAGCACGGGTGAGGTGAGGAGCGCCCGCGCGAGCGCCACCTTCTGTTGCATGCCGCGCGACAGGTTCTCCATCGGCTCGGTGCGGCGGTCCGGCGGGAAGCCGACGCGGCCCAGGATCCGCGGGATCTCGGCGCGCGTCTCCTTCGGGCCCATGCCGTAGAAGCGCGCGGCGTAGTGCAGGTTCTCGCCCGCCGACATCTTCTTGAAGAACGAGGCCTCGACCGAGACACGGTTGACGAGCCTCTGCACCGCCCGCGACTCCGAAAAGACGTCGTGCCCGAACACGCTCGCCGTGCCGCCGTCGTGGAGCAGCAGCGTCGAGAGGAGGCGGACGAGCGTCGACTTCCCGGAGCCGTTCTGGCCCAGGATGGCGACGCACTCGCCCCGCTCGATCGTGAACGTGACGCCGTCGATCGCCGCCCGGCGCTTGCGGACGAACCGCCCCGCCTTCTTGTCGCGGCGCACGAACTCCTTCCGCAGGTCGCGGACGACCACGGCCGGCGCCGGCCGGCCCAACTGAACTACCTCGCTCAACTCCGCTACCTCTGACATCGAAACTCCTCTGCTTCACACGAACCACTCGAGGACCACAGCTCGCGGCACCCGCACAACGGCGGGCCGCGGCAACGGGTGTCCTAGGCGTGGGCGAGGAGTGTCACGTGGCGGACGATACCAGCGGCTTGTCGGAGGACGCAAGGCGCGGGTTGCGGATAGCGATGAGGCCGACCAGGCCGCCGCTCCCGACGAGCAGCGCGGTCAGGAGCATCCCGACCCGGAACCCGTCGAGGTCGAGCTCGGCGCCGGAGCGCCCGGCGACCGCGACTCCCACGACGGCGATGCCGAGCAGCCCGGCCACGCGTGCGACGGCGTTGTTGACGCCCGAGGCGATGCCCGTCTCGCCTCGAAGGGCGTCCGCCATCACCGTCGTCGTGAGCGGCGCGACGGTGAGCGAGAGTCCGAAGCCGAAGAGCAGCATCGGCACGAGCAGGTCGGCGAGGAAGTCGACGTTCTCGTCGATCCGCAGCAGCAGCAGCACGCCAACGGCGGCGACGAGCGGCCCAGCGCCCATGAAGAGCCGTGGGCCGAAACGCGCGGAGAGCGCACCGAAGCGGCGGGAGAGCGTGAACATGAACAGCGTCACCGGGAGGAAGATCAGCCCGCTCTCCACGGCCGAGAAGCCGGCGACCTGCTGCAGGAAGATCGTCAGGAAGAAGAAGAGCGATGAGAGCCCGGCGTAGACGAGCAGCGTCTCGACGTTCGCGAAGGTGAAGTTGCGGCGGCGGAAGAGCCCGCACGGAAGCATCGGCTCGCGCGCTCGCAGCTCCCACCTGACGAAGGCTGTCAGCAACACTGCGCCCCCGACGAGGCCGCCGACGACCACCGGGTCGGCCCAGCCGCGGGTTGGCTGCTGGATCAGCGCGAGGACAGGACCCGCGAGTCCGAACGCCGCGAGCAGGGCGCCGACGTAGTCGACCCGGCGGTGCGAGGTCCTCGCGGGCTCGGGCTCCACGGCGACCGCGATCAGGATGAGCGTCACGAGGACGAAGGGCACGTTGACGGCGAAGATCCAGCGCCACGAGGTCGCGTCGACGATGAGCCCGCCGGCCAGCGGCCCGACCACGGCCGCGATCCCACCCCAGGCCGTCCAGGCGCCGATCGCCGCTCCGCGCTCGCGCTCGTCCTGGTACACCGTCGCGATCACGGCGAGCGAGGCGGGAGTGAGGAGGGCGCTCATCGCGCCCTGCACGGCGCGTGCGGCCACGAGTGTCTCGATCGTCGGAGCGAGCGCGCAAAGTACGGACGCGACGCCGAAGCCGGCAACGCCGAGCGCGAAGATCCTCCGCTCGCCGTACACGTCGCCGAGCGAGCCGCCGAGCAGGATCAGCGACCCGAGCGTCAGCAGGTAGGCGTTGACGACCCACTGCTGGCCGGCGAGGCCGCCGCCGAGGTCCTCCTCGATCGCGGGTAGCGCGACGTTCACGATCGTCCCGTCGAGCAGGGCGATTCCCGAGCCGAGAATCGTCGCAACCAGCGCGAGCGTGCGGCGGCGCCTGGCGTCCATCTGCGCTCGATGCTACGGTGTTTGACAGGTTCCGCCGGCGAAGGCGGAGCCGCCAGGCGAAGGCGCCTCGCAGCTACTCGAAGCTGCGGGCGCTTTTTTTGTGGACCAACGGCAGGAGGCGACGGGCATGTCAGAGCTGGAGACGAGGCACTACCTACAGAACGGCGGCGAGACGCTGCCCGACGCGCGCGAGGCACTCGAATGGGCCTCCGAGACGCGCGTCTCGATGGTCGACCTGAAGTTCTGCGATCTGCTCGGCACGTGGCAGCACATGACGTTGCCCCTGCGAGCCCTCGACGAGTCCGCGTTCGACGACGGGCTCGGCTTCGACGGCTCGTCGATCCGCGGCTGGCAGGGGATCTCGGAGTCGGACATGTTGCTCATCCCCGACGCAACGAGCGCGATCCTCGATCCCGCGACGGAGGCGCCCACGCTCTCGCTCGTCTGCGAGGTCGTCGACCCCGTCACGCGCGAGCCGTACGGGCGCGACCCGCGGCGCGTGGCCAAGCGCGCAGAGGAGTACCTGCGCTCGACCGGCATCGCCGACACGTGCTTCATCGGCCCCGAGTGCGAGTTCTTCGTCTTCGACGAGGTCAGCTACGAGCTCGCGCCGAACGCGGCGCGCTACGAGGTCGACTCGGGCGAGGGGTACTGGAACTCCGGCAAGCCGGGGCTCGGCTACACGTCCCGGCCCAAGGAGGGGTACTTCCCGCCGGCGCCGCACGACTCCCTGCACGACCTCCGCACGGCGATGGTGCTGACACTCGAGCGGCTCGGCATCCCCTGCGAGTTCCACCACCACGAGGTCGCGTCCGGCGGCCAGTGCGAGATCGACCTGCGCTTCCAGACGCTCACCCGGATGGCCGATCAGGTCATGACCTACAAGTACGTGGTCAAGAACGTCGCCCGCGACGCACGGCAAGTCGGTGACGTTCATGCCGAAGCCGATCTTCGGCGACAACGGCTCGGGCATGCACTGCCACCAGTCCCTCTGGAAGGAGGGGACGCCGCTGATGGCGGACAAGTCCGGGTACGCCGGGCTCTCACAGCTGGCGCGCTCGTACGTCGGCGGGCTGCTGCGGCACGCGCCCGCGCTGCTCGCCTTCTGCGCACCGACGACGAACTCCTATCGCCGACTCGTGCCCGGCTTCGAGGCGCCGGTCAACCTCGTCTACTCGCAGCGCAACCGCTCGGCGTGCATCCGCATCCCGATGTACTCCGAGGCGCCGAAGGCGAAGCGGGTCGAGTTCCGCTGCCCCGACGCGGCGGCGAATCCCTATCTCGCGTTCTCGGCGATGCTGCTGGCCGGCCTCGATGGGATCCAGCAGGGGATCGACCCCGGCGCGCCCGCCGATTACGACCTCTTCGAGGAAGTCGGCCATGACGTCCCGCAGGTGCCGGGCTCGCTCGCCGAGGCGCTCGACGCGCTCGAGGCAGATCACGAGTTCCTGCTCGTCGGCGGCGTCTTCACCGAGGACCTGATCCGGACCTGGATCGACTGGAAGCGTGAGCACGAGGTGGACGTCGTCCGCCTGCGCCCGCATCCGGCCGAGTTCACCCTCTACTACGACTGCTAGGAGGCCGACCGATGATGAAGGTCGAAGCAATCGTCGTTCGCGACCGCGTCGAGACGGTGATGGACGCCGTCGAGGAGCAGACCGGTCACGTCGGCGTCACGGTGATCGAGGCGGTCGGCCACGGCCGGCAGCGCGGCATCACCCATGAGTACCGGGGGCGCATCTTCGAATCGCGCTTCCTGCCCAAGGCCCAGCTCACGTTCATCGTCCCCGACGAGCTCGCCGAGCCGGTGCTCGACGCGATCGTGGACGCCGCCCGCACGGGCCACGAGTCCGGCGACGGGATCTGCTGGGCGTTCCCCGTCTTCAACGTCACGCACAACCGTACGGGTAGGAGCCTGGAGGAGGTGGAGGTCGGATGACCACCGAGCAGCTCGTCATCGCGGCATCGACGATCTGGGTGGTCGTCGCGGCGATTCTCGTCATGTTCATGCAGGCCGGCTTCGCCTTCCTCGAGTCGGGCCTGACCCGGATGAAGAACGTCGGCCACATCGCGGCGAAGAACGTGCTCGTGCTCGGGATCGCCTCGATCGTCTACTACCTCGTCGGCTTCGGGATCGCGTTCGGTGACGGCGGCAACGGTCTCGTCGGAGGCAGCGGCTTTGCCCCCGACGTCGACGCGCTGCTCGCGATCGGCGCCGCGCCGTTCAGCTGGTTCAGCACCGTCCCGGCGGCCGGCGCGTACCTGTTCCAGGTCGTGTTCGCGGCCGTCTCGCTCGCGATCGTCTGGGGCGCGATGGCCGAGCGGACGAAGCTCTGGGTGTACTTCGCGTTCGGCATCGTCTTCACGCTCATCTACTCGGTCGTCTCGCACTGGATCTGGCACCCGGACGGCTGGCTCTTCGCCAAGGGCATGCAGGACTTCGCCGGCTCGACCGTCGTCCACTACCAGGGAGCGCTGGCCGCGCTCGCGGGGGCACTGCTCCTGGGCCCGCGGCTGGGGAAGTTCGGCGCCGACGGCAAGGCGAACGCCATTCCGGGCCACAACATGGCGTTCACGACGCTGGGCGTGATCATCCTCTGGTTCGGCTGGTTCGGCTTCAACGCGGGCTCGACGCTGGGCGTCCAGAGCGGCGACAAGCTCGGCTACTTCGCGTACGTGGCGCTGACCACGAACGTGGCCGCTGCGGCCGGCGCGCTCGGCGGCGTGACCGTCTCCTGGCTCGTGATCAAGAAGCCGGACCTCTCGATGACGCTGAACGGGGTGGTGGCGGCGCTCGTGGCCGTGACGGCGGCGTGCGGCTTCGTCGCCCCGTGGGCGGCGATCCTGATCGGCTTCATCGCGGGCGGCATCGCCGTCGTCGGCGTGCTCGCCGTCGAGCGGGCGCGGATCGACGACCCGATCGGCGCGGTCGCGGTGCACGGGATGGCCGGCGTCTGGGGCACCCTGGCGACCGGCATCTTCGCCGTGCCGGCACTGGCGGAGAACCTCGCCACCGGCAAGGGCGGGCTCTGGTACACGGGCTCGTTCGACCAGCTCGGGACGCAGGCGCTCGGACTGGTGGCCGTCGGCGTCTTCACCTTCGGCGCGTCGTTCGGCGCGCTCTGGCTGATGAAGAAGACGTTCGGGATCCGCGTCGAGCCGGAGGTCGAGCGGGCCGGTCTCGACGTCTCCGAGCACGGCATGTGGGGCTACCCCGAGTTCTACATCCCGGTCCCGGGCGGCTACGGCACGGAGAGCCATGGCCACCTCGGCCCGGCGCATGCTCCGCGCAGCGCTCCGGCACACGCGTCGGCCGCGACGGCGACGGCGCTCGAGCCTTCGTGACGACATTGGGGGCGCCGCCACGGCGGCGCCCCCAATCCACGCCTGTCAGACGCGCGCGGGCCAACGCGGCGCCCCGAGGTCCCGCGAGACGCCTCGCGCGGCCTCGATCACATGGGCGGCGAGGTCGGGGTCGCGGCCCCCGCGCAGGATCCTCTCGCGTGGCCCGGCGACCCCGATCGCGCCCACGGGATCTCCGCTGCGGGTAAAGATGGCCGCCGCGAGTCCGCCCTCGCCCAGGATCGCTTCCTCGCGCTCGCGTGCAAAGCCACGCGTCCGAACGAATTCGAGCTCGCGCCGAATCGCGGCCGGCCCGGTGAGCGTGTGTCCCGTGAGCCGGGCGGGCGGAGGCGCGAGCAGCTCCTCGACGACGTCGTCCTCGAGATACGCGATTGCCGCCTTGCCGAGGGCGGTTGCATGTAGCGGCAACACCGATCCGACCTCGAGAATCTGGAGGGTGGAGTCAGGGCGGAAGACGTGGTGGACCACGAGCGCTCCTTGGCCGTGAAGAACCGCGACCCGAACTGCCTCCTGCGTCCGCAAGGCGAGTAGCTCGGACCAGGCCAGCGCGCGCGAGCGCAGCTCGTTCAGGTCGAGGTAGCGGTTGCTGAGGTTCAGCAGCTCGGGGCCGAGCTGGTACTTGTCGCTGTCTGCATGCTGCTCAACGAGACCGTGCGCGTGCAGCGTCCGCAACAGCCCGTGCACCGTTCCCTTCGCGAGGCCGAGCCGCGCCGAGAGCTCGCTCACGCCGAGCCGCCCGGTGCCACCGCTCAGGGCCTTCAGGATGCGAATCGCACGGTCGACGGACTGGATCATGGAGTCATCATTGTCGAAAGGTGTTCGACATTGTAGAATGCAATCATGTCGGAGCGCGAGTGCGTCGGGCTGATCATCGTCTCCCACAGCGCCTCGCTTGCGGCCGGTCTGGCCGATCTGGTCACGCAGGTTTCTGGTCCGGCTGTCGCGATCGAGGCGATCGGAGGCGGCCCCGGCGAGACGCTCGGCACGGACGGCGCGCGCGTGCTCGAGGCGCTTCGTCGCGGCGCGCGGGGCTCGGGCTCTGTCGTCCTGATGGATCTCGGGAGCAGCGTCCTCGCCGTCAAGGCGGCCCTCGGAGAACTGGACGACGCCGAACGTCAGCGACTCCGCGTCGCCGACGCCCCTCTCGTCGAGGGGGCTGTTGCGGCGGGGGTCATGGCCTCGACCGGTGACGACGCCGACGGCGTGCTTCGCGCGGCAGAGGAGGCGCGTCATGCCGGCAAGCTCTGAGATCGCGGTCGCGGTCAGGCTGCCGGAGCACGTTGCGCTCCACGCGCGGCCGGCCGGAGAGTTCGTCCGCGAGGCGGCGCAGGCAGGCGCGGACGTGCGCGTGGAAGCGAACGGCCGCATCGCGAACGCGAAGAGCATCCTCGAGGTCCTCGCGCTCGGCGCCACCGGCGGCACCGAGCTCGTCATCTCAGCCTCGGGCTCGGATGCCGCCGAGGCCATCGAGCGGCTGGCGAAGCTCGTCTCCGGACTCGTGTAACCCCGCGAGATCCAGCACGGCGCGCGCCGACGGAGCGACGAGCGCTTCTCGCGCAAGCGCCGCCGAGCGTTCGGCCGAGAGGCCGCGGACGATCCCGCGAACGAGGTCGATGCGCGCCGGCGCGACGCTGAGCTCGTCGATGCCGAGGCCGACGAAGATCGCGACGAGCTCGGGTACACCTGCGGCCTCACCGCAGACCTCGACGGTGATCCCGATGTCGTGTGCCGCGGTCACGACGGCTGCGATGTGCGTGAGAACCAGGGGATCGGCAGCGGTCGCAACGGAGGCGTGCGGCAGGTCGCGGTCGAGCTCGAGCGTGCTCGAGACGAGATCGTTCGTCCCGATCGAGAGGAAATCCGCTTCGAGCGCGATCTCCCTCGCTCGCCGAGCGGCCTCGGGCGTCTCGATCATCGCTCCCAGCTCGAACGCCCGTTCCGTGCCGCAGGCCTCGCGGAGGAGGCCCCGCACGGAGCGGACTTGCTGCGCCGACTCCACGAGTGGAAGCAGAATCCGCAGGCGCGTGCCCGCGCCGGCGACGACGATCGCGCGGAGCTGCGCCGCCAGGGCATCCGGGTGCGCGAGCGTGAGCGCCAGACCGCGTTGCGCCGTGTCGGCGAGGAAGGGCGGCGTCTTGTCGGCCCCGAAGTCCAAGGTGCGAACGGTTGCGACCCGGCCGCGAAGCCGCGCCAATAGTGGCTCCAGCACAGTGCGGTGCTCGTGCTCGGTCGGCCATGACGCCGAGTGCAGGAACGCAAGCTCCGTCCGCAAGAGGCCGACGCCCTTGGCGCCGGCCGCCAGGCCCGCGTCGATCTCGGCGAGGGAAGCCGCGTTGCAGAGCAACGCGATCGAGCGCCCGTCCACGGTCTCGACCGGTAGGCCCCGGAGCGCCGTGAGCGCACGTCGGCGGCGGGCGTCAGCCCTCATCGACGCTCCGGCCGCTTCGAGGACGGCAGGCGAGGGGTCGATCGAGACGACACCCTCCTCGCCGTCGAGGACCAGCAGGCTGCCGTCCTCGATCCCGGTCAGGGCAGGACCAAGCGCCACCGCCATCGGCGCGCCGAGCGACCGCGCGACGATGGCCGCGTGCGCGGTCGCGGAGCCCTCCGCGAGCGCGAACCCGACAATGCGGCCGGAGCCGAGCTCGAGCTCTGCGACCTCGGCGGGCCCGAGCTCGCGCGCGACGAGGATGGAATCGCCGGTCGGCGGCACCGGCACGCCTGATCCCTCGGCGATGCGCGCGGCCCGGCGCCCGAGCTCGCGTACGTCCGCCGCGCGCGCCGCGAGCGAGGTGTCCGGCAGCTCGGCCAAGAGGGCCGCGTACCCGTCCGTGGCCGCGAGCACGGCGGCCGCCGGCGACAGCCGCGCTCCGAGCTCACGCACCCGCGCGTCGAGGGACGGATCCTCGGCCATCAGCCTATTCGCCTCCAGGATCTCGGCCTCGTCCACGAGGCCGTTGTCGCGGAGTGCGCCGGCGGCACGGCCGAGCTCCAGTGCCGCCTGCGCAAGTGCGGAGAGTGCGGCCCCAGGGTCAGGCACGGCCTCCCTCGCCATGACCTCGCGCAGCACGACTGCCCGGCCGACGACTACTCCGGGGGAGGCGCCGAGGCCGCGCAGCACCGGCCCCTCCATCAGGCCTCCGCGGCGACCGAGCGCTCGAGCGCGGCGACGATGAGGGCGGTCGACGTGGCACCTGGGTCCTGGTGGCCGATCGAACGCTCCCCAAGGTAGGAGGCCCGGCCCTTGAGGGCCTGCAGCGGCACCGTCGCGCGCATTCCGTCCTCGCCTGCCTCGCGTGCGGCAGTGAGAGCTGCCGCGAGCGTGCTGCCGTTGCCGAGCTCCTCCTCCAACGTTCTCACCGCCGGTGCGAGCGCGTCGACCATCGTCTTCTCGCCCTCGCGTGCGGCGCCGAGGTCCATGACCCCGGAGAGCGCAGCGCCGAGCGCGGCGGCGAGCTCGTCGCCGCCGAATGTCTCGTCCTCGCCGAGGGCCCGCCCGGCCCGTCGGAGAGCCGTGCCCCAGAGAGGGCCACTGGCTCCGCCGACGGTGGAGACGAGCGTGGACCCGGCCGTGAGCAGCAGCTTGCCGGGCGGCTCCGACGGCGGCAGGGCGTCGAGCTGTTCGAGCACCGCCGTGAAACCACGGTCCATGTTCGCGCCGTGGTCGGCGTCCCCGATCGCGGCGTCGAGCTGCGTCAGGTAGTCGCGCTGCTCGCGGATCGCCGCAGCCGAGGCGGCCAGCCAGCTTCGCACCGTCCCCGCGTCCACGCTCGCTCCTCCTTCCATCCCGCTACGTGCCCCACCGCAACGCGGGAGTGTGTACGGGAGCATCCCACAGCCCCGTCAGCTCGTCGTCGAGCACGAGCAACGTGATCGAGACGCCGGCCATCTCGAGACTCGTGATGTAGTTGCCCACGAGGTTCCGAGTTGCAGTGAGGCCGTGTTGCTCGAGCTGGTTGGCCAGCTCGTTGTAGATCAGGTAGAGCTCGATCAGCGGCGTTCCGCCGAGCCCGTTGACGAAGGCGAGCACGTTCGAGCCGGCGGGAGGATCGAGGTCGCCCAGAATCGCGGTCGTCATCTGCTCGACGATCTCAGCGGCAGGCTTGATGCTGTCGCGTCTCCGACCGGGCTCGCCGTGGATGCCGACGCCGAACTCCATCTCGTCCGGCCCGATCTCGAAGATCGGGCCGTTGGAGGAGGGTGTCGCGCACGACGTCAAGGCGACGCCGAAACTCCTCCCCTGAGCGTTGACCTTGCGGGCGATGCCCGCCACCTCGGCGAGCGTGCCGCCCGCCTCCGCCTTGGCCCCGGCGATCTTCTCGACGAGGACCGTGACTCCGACACCGCGGCGGCCGGCCGTGTAGAGGCTGTCCTCCACGGCGACGTCGTCATTGGTCAGGACCGACTCCACCTGGATTCCCTCGTCCTCGGCGAGCTCGGCCGCCATGCGGAAGTTGAGCACATCGCCCGTGTAGTTCTTGACGATGTGGACGACACCCGCGCCGCCGTCGACAGCCTTCGTGGCCGCGAGCATCTGATCCGGCACGGGCGAGGTGAAGACGGCGCCCGGACAGGCGGCATCGAGCATGCCGACTCCAACGAAGCCCCCGTGCAGCGGCTCGTGTCCCGAGCCCCCGCCGGAGACGAGCGCGACCTTCCCACCCACCGGCGCGCCCTTGCGAACGACGATCTGGTTCTCGTGATCGACGGTCAGCAGGTCGGAGTGGGCTGCCTCGAGCCCGCGCAGAGACTCGGGGACGAGCTCGTCCGGATCGTTGAGGAATTTCTTGACCGTCACGACATCCGTGCTGCTCATCTCGCTCCTCCTAGACGTGGGCGGGCGCCTCGTAGGCCTCGGCGCGGTCGGGCTCGGTGACAGCCTCCCTGATCGGGCGCTGCACGATCCGAGGCTTTGCAATCCAGTCGTACGCGAACACGCCGATTGCGGCACCGGCGAGATTGGCAGGGATGTAGGCAAGGAGCTGCTCGGTCCAGTTGTGGAACGAGCCGTTCAGGTCGGAGACGACGAGAGGGCCGAGCGCGCGGGCGGGATTGATCGACGCGTTCGTGATTGGGCCCACCGTAATGATGATCCCGACGATCACGAGGCCGATCACGAGTCCCGCCCACCCCTCGGGCGAGCGCGTGTCGACGATGCCGAGGATCGTGAACAGCAGAATGGCCGTCGCGAGGCCCTCGACGAACATCGCGGACCCCCAGCTCGTGACGTCGTGGTTGAAGTCGACGACGCCGAAGCCGGCGCCGAGGTCGAAGACCCGGCTCCCGAACGACGCCCAGATCGCGAGCGCGCCGGCGATCCCGCCGGCGACCTGCGCGGTCCAGTACTGAGGGACCGTGCGCCAGGGGAAGCGCTTCGTGGCGGCGAGCGCGAAGGTCACCGCCGGGTTGATGTGGCAGCCGGAGACCTTGCCGATCGTGTAGACCATCGCGACGACGATCAAGCCGAACGCGAAGGCGATCATGCCGAGCTCGGCGCCCGAGAACGGCGAGCCCTCGCTCGTCAGAAAGATCATCGCCGGGACGGAGCCGGCGCCGATGAAGACGAGCAGCGCGGTCCCGATGAACTCCGCTGCGAGCTTCTGGGCCAGAGAGTGCTCCTCCATGAGCCTTCCAACCTCCTTCCGGCCCGGAGCGGGGAGCTGCGCGGGCCATTCCGCGGTTGCCGGGCCCCATTGCCCGGAACAGTATTCGACATTATCGAACACTGTTCCGATTGAATTTATGATCTTTCTCTCTCGTTGTCAAGCGCACAAGCCTGCAACGACGAGGTGGGCGGCCTGTGCCGCCCACTCACACCGTGGAGCGCCTCGAGCTACGTGATCGAGAAGGTGACAGAGACCGTGGCGCTGATCTCGTGCTCGCCGGGCTCGATCGGGGTGGAAACCGCCTGGTCGGCGGCCTTCGCCTCGGCGGCGAGTGGCATCGGCATCGGCGCCGAGCCTCCCTCGACGACAGCGGTAATCCGTCCCAGCGAGACGTTGGCGGCGCTCGCGAGCGCCTCGGCCTTTTCGCGTGCGTCATCGACGGCCGCTGCGAGCGCCCGCCGGTAGAGGCCGTCCGTGTCGCCATGGACGAGGCTCGGGCCGGAGATCTGGTTCGCGCCGGCGGCGACGGCCGCGTCGATGACGGCCCCGGCTCGCGCGAGCTGCGCGATCGTCGCCGAGACCGAGTTGTGCGCGGAATAGCCCTGCACGCCGCCGTCCTCGGTGAGGCGGGTCGAGAGGCTGACGGACTGCGTCTGCAGCTCGGTCGCGCCGGCGGCCGCAGAGCGCGGCGAGCACGCGCTTCATCTCGGCCGCGTTCGCGGCGAGCGCGGCCCGCGCCGTCTCGCCCTGGCTCTCGACGCCGATCCAGAGCGAGGCTCGGTCGGGGACGGCCGTGACCGAGGCCGTTCCCTGCACGGTGATGGTGTTCTCCAAGTCCCCGGCGGCGGCCGGGGCGTCGCCCGCACGCGTCACGGCGGCCACGGCCGCGAGCGCGAGCAGGCTGCTGATGATGATGGTGAGTCGTCTCATGCCCTGCATACGGCGCCGCGCGTGATCTGTCACACTCGCACCGGTGGACGTTCGGTTCGTCGACTGCCGCGAGCGCGAGGCGTATCTCGCCGGGCACATCCCCGGCGCCGCGCATGCGGATCCCGAGACGGACCTCACGGGGACGGACGGCGGCGGCCGGCATCCGCTGCCGTGCATGGACGACTTCGCCCGCTGGGCCTCCCGGGCCGGCATCGGCGCGGACATGTTCGTCGTCGCCTACAACGGCGACAGCGGCTGGGCGGCCAGGCTCTGGTGGCTCCTCCGCCACTTCGGCCACGACCGAGCGGCGGCGATCCGGCTCGACGCCTGGCATGGGCCGCTCCGCAGCGGTCCGGAGGCGATCGAGCCCGCGCAGTTCGTCGCCCGGGCACGAGACGACGACACGGCGACGGCCGAGGAGCTGCTCGACCGGCTCGGCGACGAGCACCTGCTCCTCCTCGACGCCCGCGCGCCGGAGCGGTTCCGCGGCGAGGTCGAGCCGATCGACAAGATCGCGGGGCGCATCCCCGGCGCACAGAACCTCTTCTTCCAGCAGGCGTCGCCCGTGCCCGAGGACGTGCTCGCGGCGGAGGAGATCGTCGTCTATTGCGGCTCCGGCGTCACAGCCTGCGTCGACCTGCTCGAGCTCGCGCTGGCCGGTCGGCCCGACGCAAGGCTCTACCCTGGATCCTGGAGCGAGTGGTCCGACCGGAATCTCCCACTTGCTCAGGGGCGAGTGTTCGCCTATCGTGAGGGAGATGGCAGCGCCGCACCGACACGACGAAGCAGATTCAAACTCTCGTCGTCGACGTGCGCCTCTTTGCGCGCTAGCCGGCGTTTCGCCCTCCGCCTCGGCGCCGGCTAGCTAACAAGAACTCGAGAGGCGAAGCAGTTCACGGCGACGAAAGGCGCACGCCATGCACGAGCCATCAGCATCCACATTCTGCAGTTGCCCGAACGCCGGCGCCCGTCCAGCGGGCGACGCACAAGGGCGCGGCGGAGACGTTCTGCGAGCACTGCGACAAGCCCCTTCGCCTCACCTTCGGCTTCGACGAGCAGCGAAACGGACCGCGATGGGCAGCGTAGGGACAGTCGCCTATCCCGGCCGTGACGGGGCCCACAGCGCCGCCGCCTGCGAGCGCCTCT
The DNA here is from genome assembly GCA_963791905.1 of uncultured Gaiellaceae bacterium. GTDB lineage: Bacteria > Actinomycetota > Thermoleophilia > Gaiellales > Gaiellaceae > Gaiellasilicea. Next base: position 510,907 of record CAWBTX010000006.1, on the reverse strand, counting down.
TCCCAGAGGCGAAGCCCACCCCTCTCCCCAGCTTCGCCGAGGTGGCCGAGGCGGCGGCGCTCGGCTCCGTCGAGTTCGGCGTGCTGCCGATCGAAAGCTCGCTCGCCGGGCCTGTCGCCGAGACGCACGATCTCCTGTACGGCTCGGCGCTCTCGATCGCGGCCGAGACGATCCTGCCGATCCGACACTGCCTCGTCGGCCTCGAGACGGTGCCACTCGAGCGGATCCGCGAGATCCGCTCCCATCCGGTCGCGCTCGACCAGTGCCGCCAGTTGCTCACCGCGATGCCCCACGTACGAACGCTGGCGGCCGGAACGACGGCGGACGCGGCCGCGCAGGTGGCCGAGCTCGGAGACGCCTCGGTCGCAGCGATCGCGAGCGAGCGGGCGGCGAGGCTCTACGGACTGACCGTCATCTCCGGGAACGTCGGCGACCATCCGGAGGCCTACACGCGCTTCGTGGCGGTCGCGCCGTATACGAGGCTCGACCCGCCTCAGGGCGAGTGGCGGACCGCCTTCTCGTTCGTCACCGACCACCGGCCGGGGGCGCTCCATCGAGCGATCGAGCCGTACGCGCGTCACCGGATCGACCTCGTGCAACTCGTCTCGCGCCCGATCCCGGGCAAGCCGTTCCACTACCGCTTCGACGCCGTCCTCGGCGGGCACCCGCTCGACGAGAACATCGCCGGCGCGCTCGCAGAGGTGCGCGAGCTCACGCGCGAGCTACGGGTCTTCGGCTCCTACCCCGCCGCAGATCCCTACGCAGCCGCCGTCGAGGAGCTCTCCAGCCCCGGCAGATAACGGTGCCACGTGGCCGGGATGTCCGGCGCGGCGAGACGGATGAACAGCACCGGCGCGGGGGGCCGCGGCGGTGACGGCAGCGACATCGCGACTTCCTCCAGCAGCCGGTCGCCCTTGCGCAGGTTGCAGGGCGCGCAGGAGGTGACGACGTTCTCCCAGACGGAGTCGCCGCCCTTCGAGCGCGGGATGACGTGGTCGAGCGTCAGCCGCCCGCCGCTCGTGCCGCAGTACACGCAGCGCCAGTTGTCCCGCGCGAAGAGCGCCCGACGCGAGATCTTCCGCTGGATCGCTCGCGGCACGCGGACGTACTGGACGAGGCGGATCACGTGCGGCCAGACGTACGTGGCGGTGGCGGAGTGCAGCAGCTTCGGGAGGCTCTCGATCACCTCGGCCTTGCCCTTCCAAACGAGCACATGCGCACGCCGAACCGTGCAGACGTTCAACGGCTCATAGCTCGCATTCAGGACCAAAACCTGTTGCAACTCGTCCAGAATGTACCAACCGTGCGGGTTGGCGCCCCTTAGCGTTCCGAGCCCGGCGTAGGTGTACACCTACATCGATTCGATGTAAGCGGCCTCTTCGGTCAGCGAGCCATCGCGCGCTCGACGGCCTCGAGCTCCTCCGGGGAAAGCGCGACGGAGGCGCGGCCGCGCGTCAGCTCCTTCACGTAGAGACGGGCGTAGTCGCGGCCCTGGATCGCGGTCAGGACTGTGCCGGTACGGGTCGAGTCGAGAAAGGCGAAGGACGCCGACTGGTGCCCGCCGGTGCCCGCGTAGGCGTCGTAGCGCACGACCGACGTGTTCGTCACCGACCCGTCGACGCGCCGATCGACGCGGGAGAGGCCGGCGGCGACCTCGTCCACCGCACGGTGGAGGTCGTCGATGCGGCCCTGGAGCGAGACGGCGAAGTCGACGAGGTCGGCCTTCGAGCCGCCGAGCACGACCCGCTGGGCCTCGCGGACGCGGCGCAGGCGGGCCCACAGCCAGACGGCGAGCCCGAGGGCGACGACGGCGACCGCCGCGGCGGCGATGGCGACGGCGAGCTCGAGGGTCACTCGAAGGAGAAGATGACTCGGTACTCCCGCGAGTTGTTGTCCGTCCGCGCCTCCTGCGGCACGGGCTCGACGTCCACCCGCAGCGTTCGGGGCTCGCCGAAGTCGATCGAGGGGAAGTCGCGGAACGTGACGCTCTTCACCTCGCCCGGGTTGACGATGTCGATCTTCTGGGTCTTCGTGACGGGCGTCGGGGTCTGCTGGATCGTGAGCGTGACCTGGATATCCACTTCCTGGTTGTCGCCGGTGTTCTCGACATCGACGCGGAAGGCGAGGTCGGTCGAGGCGACGATCGTGTTCTCGGTCGTCGGCGAGAGCTCCTCGTTCGCGGGCAGCACCGTGACCGAGTCGATCGCCGTGCCGTGGAGGCCTGCGCCGGTGCCGCCGGTCGTCGGTTTGCCGTTGATCCGCTGCCAGATGGGCACCATCGTCCGCCTGCTCGCGAGGTCGGGCGTCTGGACGAAGTTGGAGTCCGGGACCTCGACGCCGGTCACGTCCTCCGCGGCGAGGACTGCCTTCGCGGGCGTGACGAAGAGGTCGTCCCAGACCACGTCGCCCGTGACCAGCCGCTGGGCCTGCGAGACGAGCAGGCCGCCTGCCGTCTGGGCGTCGTCGGTGCCGCGGGTGCGGCGGAAGGCCTCAGCGATCCCGTCCAGGCCGGCCACGCGGAACTCGAGCGCCTGCACCATCTCGTTGTGGGCATCTCGCAGCGGGCCGGGCGGGTCGAGCCCGCGCGCCTGGGTGACACCCAGCGTCTGCTGCTGCACGAGGGCCGACAGCTGCCGGTCGAGCTCGGCGGGCTGGATCGCCTGCGTCGTCAGGACGTCGTTCAGCCGTCGGCCGACCGCCTCCGACGAGCGCGCGACCTCCGAGGTCTCGTTGACGTAGTCGCGGTACGCGTCGCGGCGCTGGTCCTCGCGGCAGCTCTGCACCCAGAGGACGAGGACGACGACGATCAGGATCGCGAACGCGATCAGGCCGATCAGGCGGAGGAGCGGTGCGAACCCCGTCGCCGGCCGCAGCGGTCCACGCGGACCGCGCGGGCCGCCGGTCGTGCGCTCCTCGACCTGCTTCCGGTTGCTCCTCCCCGGACTGTCCTCCCGGGTCTGAGGGCTCCTCGAAGAAGTCGAACTCGAAGTCGGGTTCGCGCTCGCTCATGGTCATTTCGACCGATTCCGAGTCTCGGTCTCGACGGACTGTAACCGTTGCCCCGGACCGCAAAGGACTCTGGGCGGCCGCGGCCAACCCCACGGGAGACCGTGTCGTCCGCTGCGCCTGCCCTCGTCTCCCGCGAGCTCGTCCTCGACCGCTACCGGCCGCTGCGGCCGCTCGGGAGCGGTGCCTCCGGCTCCGTCTGGCTCGCCCGCGACGAGTCGAACGGCCTCGACGTGGCGCTCAAGATCGTCCCGCGGGAGGGCAAGGCCGGCGATCGCGCAGAGCGCGAGGCGGAGGCGGCCGCGCGCCTGCGCCACGAGCGCTGCCTGCGCGCGTACGGATTCGGCTCCGACGCCGGTCACGTCTACATCGCCTACGAGTACGTCGGCGGGCGGACGCTGCGCGAGGCCATGCGTGCGGGCGAGCTCAGGGACGCGGATGCGGTCGAGGCGGCGAGCCAGATCCTCGACGGGCTCGCGCACGCACACCAGCGGGGAATCGTCCATCGCGACGTCAAGCCGACGAACGTGCTCCTCGCCGACGCTGAGGGCGTCTCGGTGCGGCTGCTCGACTTCGGCCTCGCGCAGTTCGACGAGGCCGACACCCTCACTGCGGTCGGAGACGTGCCCGGGACGCTCGCGTACATCTCGCCCGAGCGGCTCCGGGGCGAGGAGGCCGAGCCTGCCAGCGACGTGTGGGCCGTCGGGATCCTGCTCTGGGAGGCGCTGGCCGGCCGGCATCCGTTCTGGGGCGTGCCGCTCCCGCAGATGGCCGGCGCGATCGAGGCCGGCGCGCCGCTCCTTCAGGCCGACCGGCCGGACCTGCCCAAGCGGCTACTCGCGGCTGTCGACCGCGCTCTCGACCCCGACCCCGCGCGCCGGCCGTCGGCCGCGTCGCTCGCCGAAGAGCTCAGGCAGGCCTGGGACGAGCGGCGGCGCCGGACGAAGCCGGTCCGGCGGAAGCTGAAGCCGCCGAAGCTCGAGCTCCCGCGGCCGACGAAGCCGGCCGCGCTCCTACCACCGGCGCTCGCGGCGATCACCGTGCTCGGAGGCGCGCTGCTGCTGCCGTTCTACCCATCCGGCTGGCCGTATGTGCTGGCCGCGCTCGTCGCGTGTCTCACGGTCTCGAGCCCGCGGCTGGCTCTGGCGCTCGCGCTGGCGGTGCCCATCCTCCCGCTCGGGAATCTCGCGCTCGGGATGGCGCTGCTCTACGCGGTCGTCGCCGCCGCCTGGCTTGCGCTCATGTGGCGCGACTCGAGGCACGGCCTGCTCTTCGTCGCAGGACCGCTGCTGCTGCCGCTCGGGCTGATCGCGCTGCTCCCGCTCGTCGTCCAGCTCGCCCGGGGGCCCGTCCGTCGTGCTGCGCACGTCGTTGCGGGCGTGTTCGTCGCAGCCCTCGTGGCCGGGGTCGGTGGACACGACCTGCCGTTCGGCGGCGGGGTCGCCGGGCCGCTCGGCCTTGCCGAGAGCGAGAGCCTGGGACAGGTCGCCGGAGCGCTCCTCGGCGCGCTGCCGCCGGCCGTCGCGCTCGAGGCGCTCGCGCTGGCCGCGGTCGCCGTTGCGATCCCGTATGTCCGCGGTCTCTGGCCGGTCGCCGGGCTCGGCGCGGGCATGCTGGCGGCGCTGCTCCTGCTCGCCCCGCAGGCGCCCCCGCTGCCGCTCGTCGTGGCCGCCTGGGTGACGTGCGGGTGTCTCGTTTTCGCGAGATTTGCTCCCTCGCGGGCGCAGTAGACTCGTCTTTTCGGGTATCACCCCGACGGGTAGATGAGCGTGCTGCGCACAATCGAGCAGAAGATCGAGGGCCTCTTCGAGGGCGTGTTCGGCCGCGCGTTCCGCACGCACGTGCAGCCCGTCGAGCTCGCGCGGAAGCTGGCGAAGGAGATGGACGAGCACCGCACGATCTCGGTGTCGCGCGTCTACGTCCCGAACGAGTACTCGGTCTATCTCTCCGAGCCCGATCGCGAGCAGTTCTCGAGCTACGAGGGCTCGCTCATCGGCGAGCTGCAGGACTACCTCATCGAGCACGCGAGGCGCGAGAACTACGCGCTGCTCACGCCGCCGAAGGTGCTGATGCACACCGACGCCGATCTCTCGATCGGCGAGTTCGGGATCGCGACGCGCATGGTGCAGGCCGACGGCCGCCACCCTCACGCCCCAGAGGAGCCGGCCGAGCAGCTCGAGCCGGGCGCGACGATGGTCTACAAGCCGAAGGCGCAGCCGCCGACCGAGGCCGTTTCCCCGGAGGAGCTGGGACTCGTCGAGCGCGAGGAGGCGTCGCTGCTGCTGAACGGCCAGAAACGCGTTCTGACGGAGCGCCGCGTCGTGCTCGGCCGGAGCAAGGAGTGCGACGTGCAGGTGCCCGACGCGAACGTGTCCCGCCGCCACGCCGAGCTGCGGCAGGAGGGATCGTCGTGGTGGGTCGTCGACCTCGACTCCACCAACGGGCTCGAGGTCAACGGCAAGCGCGTCCAGCGCGCCAAGCTCTCCGACGGAGACCGGATCACGCTCGGCAGCACGGATCTGGTCTTCGGCCGCACCACCACATGAGCGACATTTCCGTCGATGCGGCCCTCCTTGCGCTCAAGATCGCCTTCCTCGTCCTCCTCTACCTCTTCATCTGGCGCATCGTGCGCAGCGCGAGCCGTGACTTCCGCACCGAGCCGGCGCAGGAGAGCGTCCTGATCGCGCCGGCCGAGGCGGCGGCGCTCGGCCTGGCCCCGCAACGCATGCGCGCGACCCTCGTCGTCGTCGACAGCCCGGCGCTCGACAGGGGTGAGGAGATCCCGGTCGATTCACTGCCCGTTTCGATCGGCCGCGGCGGCCAGAACGACGTTCCGCTCGACGGCGACGACTTCACGTCGGCGAGCCATGCACGGTTCGAGTCGCGTCGGGACGGCGTCTGGGTGGAAGATCTGGGTTCGACGAACGGAACGTTCGTGAACGGGGCGCGGGTGACGACCCCGCGTCGCCTTGGAAAGGGTGATGTCGTGCGAGTGGGCAAGACGGATCTGAGGGTGGAGCTCTAATGGGAACGGGCGTGAGGCTCGGCCGCTCGGCCGTTGTGACCGACACCGGCCGCCGACGACGCAGCAACGAGGACTCGTACGTCTGCGAGCCGCCGCTGTTCGCCGTCGCGGACGGGATGGGCGGGGCCCAGGCGGGCGAGGTGGCGTCGGGGCTCGCGGCTGCCGTGCTCGCCGAGGCCAACGGCGACGAGTTGCGCGAGGAGCGCATCGTCGAGCTGATCCAGGAGGCGAACCGGCGCGTCTTCAAGCGCTCGCACGAGGATCCATCCGCCTCCGGGATGGGCACGACGATGACGGTCGCGGTCACCGGCCGCGACGGCGCCGTGCTGATCGGCCATGTCGGCGACTCGCGCGCGTACCGGGTTCGCGCGGGGCGGCTCGAGCAGCTGACGAAGGACCACTCGCTCGTCGGCGAGCTGATGCGCAGCGGCAAGCTCTCGCCGGAGGAGGCCGAGACGCACCCGCAGCGCTCCGTGATCACGCGCGCCGTCGGCACCGAGCCCGATGTCGACGTCGACGTCTTCACCGTCGACGCCGAAGCCGGAGACGTCTTCCTGCTCTGCTCCGACGGCCTCACCGACATGGTCTCGGACGAGGCGATCCGGTCGCTCCTGTCGCAGCGGGAGGGCGACCTCGAGAACGTCGCGCGCAAGCTCGTCGAGGCCGCCAACTCGAGCGGCGGCGAGGACAACATCACCGTCGTCGTCTTCGAGATCGTCGAGAGCAACGCGGCGGGTGAGGACACCGTTGCGATGCCGGCCGCCGAGACCGAGATCGCGCCTGCGGACGACGAGGACACGCTCTCAGGGCTCGATCCCGTTCCCGCCGTCCACACCGCCGTCGTGTCCGCCGAGGCGATCGAGGAGCATCTGGCGGCCACGGGTGAGCTGCCGACGCAGAGAACGCAGGCGACGACGCTCGAGCGGCCGACGATCGAGCGGCCGGCAGAGGTGGCACCCAAGCCCAGCGAGCCGAAACGCCGTCTCGGCCCGATCGTTCTGCTCGTCCTCCTCCTGACGGCGATCGTCGTCCTCGTCGTCTGGGGGCTCTTACGCTGACTGCGCGCAACCGCGAGCTGCTCAACCTGGTCGCGGTCGGTCTCCTCACAGCGATCGGCTTCGCCAGCGTCTACATCGCCAGGCAGGCAGTCGTCTCCGCCGAGTCGCTGGCCTACGCCGGCCTGTTCCTCTCGCTGTACCTCGTGGCCCACCTGGTCGCGCGGTACACGGTCCCGTACGCCGATCCGTATCTGCTGCCGATGGTCGCCTTGCTCTCGGCGATCGGCGTGACGATCATCTACCGCCTCGACCCCGACGACGCGTTCCGGCAGAGCCTCTGGATCGTGATCGGCGTCGCCTTGTTCTCAATCACGCTGATCGCGCTGCGACGGGACTACCGCGTGATCGAGCGCTACAAGTACCTCTTCGGGCTCGGCGCGGTCGTCCTGCTGGCCCTGCCGGCGCTGCCGGGCATCGGCCAAACGATTAACGGCGCCCGGCTCTGGGTGAAGATCGGGCCACTCCAGTTCCAGCCCGGCGAGCTGGCGAAGATCCTGCTGATCGTCTTCCTCGCCGGCTACCTCCGAGACAAGCGCGAGGTGCTCGCGCAGGGCCGGCTGAAGGACTTCGGGCCGCTGCTCCTCATCTGGGGCGTGGCGATGCTCGTGCTCGTCCAGACGAACGACCTCGGCAGCGCGCTGCTGAACTTCGGGATCTTCCTCGCGATGGTCTACGTGGCGACGGGCCGCGCGCTGTACGCCGCGGGAGGCCTCGCGCTCTTCCTCGGCGGCGCCGCCGCCGTCTACTCGTTCGTCCCGCGTGTCGAGGAGCGCGTCTCGGTGTGGCTCGATCCCTGGGCGGACGCCGACGGGGCGGGCTACCAGTCGGTGCAGTCGCTCTTCTCGATCGCGAACGGCGGCTTCGGCGGGACCGGCTTCGGCCGCGGGACGTTCACGACCACGGAGGGAAACTCGATCATCCCGTTCCTCAACACCGACTTCATCTACTCCGCGATCGCTCAGGAGATCGGGCTCGTCGGGGCGGCGGCGCTCCTGCTCCTGTTCATGCTCTTCATCGCGCGCGGGATGCGCGTCGCCCTGCAGGCGGACGACGGCTTCTCGAAGCTGCTCGCCGCAGGGCTCACGTTCGGCTTCGCCCTGCAGACGTTCATCATCGTCGGCGGCGTCCTGCGGGTCATTCCGCTGACCGGGATCACGCTCCCGTTCGTCTCCTATGGCGGCTCGAGCGTCGTGGCCAACTTCGTCCTGCTCGCAGGGCTGCTGCTCGTCTCCAACAGGGCGAACGCACGCGCATGAGCGGGGTGAGCTCATGAACAGGGCGATCTCGCGTCTCGCGCTGCTGGCCACGTCGATGATGGTCGTGCTCGTCGTCGCCACGACGTACTGGCAGGCGTGGGCGGCCGGGGGTCTCGCCGACCGGCAGGAGAACCAGGTCGAGCGGGTGGCGCAGTTCACGGTCAAGCGGGGCCTGATCGGTTCCCGGCACGTGCCGCTCGCCTGGAACACGACGAAGCGCGTCAGCGGCCGCACGCTCTACTTCCGCCGCTACCCGACGAACGGGCTGGCGGCGCACGTGGTCGGCTACTCGACGCAGGGCAGGTCCCGCGCAGGCCTCGAGCGCTCGCAGAACGACTACCTCACTGCCTCGAACGAGAACCTCTCGACGCTGCTCGATTCCTCGCTCGACAAGCTGGCCGGGAGGACGGTCGAGGGCAACGACCTCGTCCTGAGCCTGAACATGCGTGCCCAGCGCGTGGCGATGCAGGGCCTGGCCGGCCGCTGCGGCGCCGTCGTCGTGCTCGAGCCGGACACCGGCCGGGTGCTCGTGATGGTCTCCTCGCCGACCTACAACCAGAACCTGATCGAGTCCGACTTCGGCGCGATCAACCGCATCCAGGCGCCCTGCAAGCCGGTCGCTCCCCTCTACAACCGCGCCACCTTCGGCCTGTACGCGCCGGGGTCGACGTTCAAGGTCGTGACGGCGGCCGCGGCGATCGACTCGGGCCGCTACCGGGCGACCTCGCGCTTCTTCGATCCCGGCTACTGCGAGGTGTACGGCAAGCGCGTGAACAACTACGACACGACGAGCCCGTTCGGGAACGTCGACCTGCGGCAGGCGCTCGTCAGCTCGATCAACTCCGTCTTCTGCAACATCGGCAAGGAGCTCGGAGCGAAGCTGATCGTCGACTACGCGAAGAGGTTCGGCTTCTACGAGACGCCGCCGCTCGAGACGCCTGACAACGAGCGCGCACCGAGCGGCCTCTACAAGGGCACGAAGCTCTTCGACCCCGAGGTCGACTCCGACGTCGACGCCGGCCGCTTCGCCTTCGGCCAGGAGCGGCTGCTCGTGACGCCGCTGCAGATGGCGATGGTGGCCGCAGCGATCGCGAACAACGGCGTCGTGATGGAGCCGCATGTGATCGACCGGATCGTCTCGCCGAAGGGCTCGATCGTCACGCGCTCACGGCCGAAGGAGATGCAAAGGGCCGTGAAGCCCGAGACCGCAGCTATCGTCGCCGAGATGATGAGGGAGGTCGTCGAGCGCGGCACCGGCACGGCCGCGCAGGTGCCGGGCGCCGTCGTCGGGGGCAAGACCGGCACCGCGGAGACCGGCGTCGCCGGAACGAACAACGCCTGGTTCATCGCCTTCGCAGGCAAGTCGGGTGAGAAGCCGAAGCTCGCGATCGCCGTCGTGCTCGAGCAGCAGAACGGGACCGGCGGCCAGCTGGCGGCGCCGATCGCCCAGGACGTCATGCAGGCACTCCTCGGCCCGACGGCGAACTAGAGGGGTTGATGACCACCACCGACCATCTGATCGACACCCTCTTCGACGGGCGCTACCTGATCACGCGCAAGCTCGGCTCCGGGGGGATGGCGAAGGTGTACCTCGCCGAGGACCAGGAGCTCGGCCGCCGCGTCGCGATCAAGGTGCTCGACGACCGTCACTCGAGCGACGCCCAGTTCGTCGAGCGATTCAGGCGCGAGGCCCAGAACGCCGGCGGCCTCTCGCATCCCAACATCGTCTCCATCTACGACCGAGGCGAGGCCGGCGGCTCCTACTACATCGCGATGGAGTACGTCGAGGGCCGGACGCTGAAGGAGCTGATCGTCGCCCGCGGCCCGTCGCCGATCGGGATCGCCATCGACTACACGCGGCAGATCCTCTCGGCGCTCCGGTTCGCGCACCGCAAGGGCATCGTCCACCGCGACATCAAGCCGCACAACATGATCGTCGACGGGGACGGCCGCGTGAAGGTGATGGACTTCGGCATCGCGCGTTCCAGCGCCAGCCAGATGACGGAGGCGGGCGCGATCATCGGCACCGCGCAATACCTTTCGCCCGAGCAGGCGCGCGGCGCACCGGTTGACCAGACCTCCGACCTCTATTCGACCGGGATCGTGCTCTACGAGCTGCTCACCGGCACGGTGCCGTTCAACGGCGACACGCCCGTCGAGATCGCGATGAAGCACCTCTCGCAGACGCCCGACCCGCCGTCGGCCCACCGAGTCGAGATCCCGCGCGACCTCGACTACGTCGTCCTGCGTGCGCTCGCCAAGGATCCGGCGGAGCGCTACCACTCGGCCGACGAGATGGACTCCGATCTGGAGCGCATCGCCCGCGGCGTCGGTGTGTCGGCCGAGACGGCGGAGGCCGCGACCTCGGTGCTCTCCCGCACGGAGGTGACGGACGCGATGACGGGCGGGCCGCCGACCGCCTATACGCCCGGTCGCTACTACGAGTACGACGAGAGTCGGCGCCGCCGGGCGATCTGGCCGTGGCTGCTCGCGGCCGGCGTGCTCGCGCTCCTGCTCGTCGGCGGCGTCTTCGCGTATCAGCAACTGCAGGATCAGTTCAGCGGCACCGAGGCGGTCACGGTTCCCGACGTGGAGGGGACGCTGGAGTCGCTGGCGGTGCAGAACATCCGCGACGCAGGGCTCGAGCCGAATGTCCGCCGGTTGCCGGACTCCGACGTCGAGCGCGGGCTCGTCGTCTCGCAGGATCCGGAGACGCCACAGCGCGTCGATCCGGGCACGTTCGTGACGATCGTCGTCTCTTCGGGGAAGCCGAAGGTGCGGGTGCCGAACCTCGTCGGCCGCGGACGCGACGAGGCGGTCGCGGAGCTCTCCGATGCCAACCTGAACGCGAACGTCGTCGAGGTGAACTCTCCGCAGGAGCCTGGAATCGTGCTCGCCACCTCGCCGAAGGCGGGCGAGACGGTCGTCGAGGGCACGACGGTGCGCGTCAACGTCTCGAAGGGGCCGAAGGCGATATCCGTGCCGAATGTCGTCGGGCAGCAGTACGCGTCGGCGGAATCGGCGCTGCAGGGCCTCGGGTTCGGCGTCGCTCGCGAGAACGTCGAGTCGGACGAGCCCGCCGGCATCGTCGTCGGCCAGGTCCCGGGCGCCGGCTCGGAGGCCTCGAAGGGGTCGACCGTGACGCTCCAGGTCTCCGAGGGGCCGCAGACCTCCGAGGTGCCCGACGTGACGAGCCAGGACGCGGCGTCCGCCCGGAGCCAGCTCCAGAGCTCCGGCTTCCGCACGCGCGTCGTGCGTGAGGACACGGAGGACCTGTCGCTCGACGGCCTCGTCATCTCGCAGGATCCGGCCGGCGGCACCGAGCTCGAGCCCGGCGAGACGGTCACGATCGTCGTCGGCCGCTTCGTCGAGCCGACCGACGAGGGCGAGATCGAGCCGCCGCCTCCGCCGGACACCACGACGACCATCCCGTGAGCCGGAGAGCTCCGCGTCGCCCTGATCGCGGGCGGGCGCTCCAGCGAGCACGAGATCTCGCTCGCGTCGGCGCGAGGCGTGCTCTCGGCGCTCGACCCGGACCGGTACGAGGTGACGACCGTCGCCATCGACCGCGGCGGCCGCTGGGAGCTCGAGGGAGAAAGCAACAGACTGTTACAAAGTCCGGCGGCGGAGACCCTGCCGGTGCTCGCCGACTCGAGCCCCGCGCGGGCGCTCGGGGAGGTCGACGTCGCCATCCCCGTCCTCCACGGGCCGTTCGGCGAGGACGGCACGGTCCAAGGGCTGCTCGAGCTAGCCGGTGTGCCGTACGTCGGCGCCGGGGTGGCCGCATCGGCGCTCTGCATGGACAAGGACCTCTTCAAGGCCGTGCTGCGCGACCGCGGCATCCCGGTCGCGCGGAACGCGACGATCCGGCTCGGCGACGAGCTCGAGAACCCGTTCGGCTACCCCGTCTTCGTCAAGCCGGCGCGGCTCGGCTCGTCCGTCGGGATCACGAAGGCGCACGACGAGGCGGAGCTCGAGGCGGCGGTCGCGCTGGCGCGCCGGCACGACGAGAAGGTGCTCGTGGAGGAGTTCGTCGCCGGGACGGAGGTCGAGTGCGGCGTCCTGGGCAACCTCCGCCCGCCGCCGATCGCCTCGGTCGTCGGCGAGATCGTCCCGCACGCGGAGTGGTACGACTACGCGGCGAAGTACGACGAGGGCGGCTCGGACATCATCGTCCCCGCCCGCATCCCCGACGAGACCGCAGCGCGTGTGCAGGAGCTCGCGGTCGACTCCTTCGTCGCGACCGAGTGCGAGGGCATGGCACGGGTCGACTTCTTCGTGCGCGAGGGCGGCGAGGTCGTCGTGAACGAGATCAACACCATCCCTGGATTCACGCCGACGAGCGTGTACGCGCGTCTCTTCGAGGCCTCGGGGATCGGCTATGCGGAGCTGCTCGACCGCTTGATCCAGCTGGCGCTGGAGCGCCACGAGCGCCGCGCGGGCCTCGAGTACTAGCCGGTCGCCTTCACCTCGTTGACGTGGGCGTTCCCGTCGAGGTCGGTGATCCAGAGCGTGTAGAAACGCGCGGGATCGCCGTCGATCTCCCACCGGGTCTGCGCCCCGACGGTCTTCGAGGCGCCGACGACGGTCTCGAACGGCCCGGTCCGGGACGGGCCGCTCCGGATCTCGGCCTGGAAGCCCGGCGTGTCCGTCGTGACCGTGAGCGACGAGAGGTCGCGTTCCGCCCCCGCATCGAGGACGAGCCCGACGCCCTCCTTCGTCGCGGAGAAGTCCTGGTAGCTCTCGGTCGTCCAGTACGTGGCGGGGTCGCCGTCGTTGGCGTCGGCAACGCGCTCGGGATGCTCGATCTTGTCGTTCCCGAACGGGTCGTACGAGGCTACGCCCAGGAGTCTCGCCGGCCCGCTCTGCGCCGAACGGGCGGCGCCGTCGTCGCGCAGCAGGAGGAAGGCGGCGGCCGCAGCGGCGGCGATCGCGAGCAGGGGCAGCAGCACGAGGAGGCTGCGTCGGTCTTGCCGCCGGCGGCCCGGGCGGGGGCGCGGCGGCGCCGCGACGGGACTCTTCAGGATCATCGTGGGCTCGCCGTCCTCCCGCGAGTCGAGGTCGGCGAGGCTCGCCTCGAGCTCGTCCGCAACCTCGTCCATCGACGCCGGGCGGTCGGAGGGCGCCTTGGCCATCATCCGCTCGACGAGCGCGGCGAGCCGTAGCGGGCAGTCGGGGCGGCGCTCGAGCACGCTCGGCACAGGGTCGTTGACGTGTTTCACCGCCACGTTCACGAAGTTGTCACCGGCGTACGGCACCTCGCCGACGAGGAGCTCGTAGAGGACGACGCCGAGCGAGTAGACGTCGCTCTGCGCGTCGACGGCCTCGCTGCGCGCCTGCTCCGGCGAGATGTAGTGGCTCGTGCCGAGGATGGTGCCGCTCTGGGTCAGGCTCACCGATTCGATCGTCCGCGCGATGCCGAAGTCGGTCACCTTGGCGCGGCCGTCGCTGTCGAGGAGCACGTTCTGGGGCTTCACGTCACGGTGGACGACGCCCTGTCGATGCGCGAAGGCGATCGCGCGGCAGATCTCGAGACCGAGCTCGATCACGCGGCGCGGCGGCATCGGCCCGGACCGCTCGACCAGGTCCTTGAGCGTGTCTCCGTCGACGTACTCGAAGACGATGAACTGGCGCCCGTCGGCCTCGCCCCGGTCGATGACGGTGACGATGCCCGGGTGCGAGAGTTGCGCCGCGGCCCGCGCCTCGCGCCGGAAGCGGTCGACGTAGTCGTCGTCGGCGCCGTGGTGCTCGTGCAGGATCTTCAGCGCGACGTTCCGCTCGAGCAGCGTGTCGTAGGCGCGATAGACGCTCGCCATGCCGCCGGTGCCGACGACGTCCTCGAGCTCGTATCGGTCCGCGATGAGCTGCTCCACAGCCATTCAACCTAGCGTTCCCGCCGCGCCGAAAAGCTAGTCGAGGGCGGTGTCAGTCCAACACAGCGGCGAGCGCGTCTTCCCAGACGTCCAACGCCTCGTCGAGCTCGGCGTCGCCGATCACGAGCGGGCAGAGGACGCGAATGCAGTTTCCGTGCACGCCGGCCTTCAGGAGCAGGAGGCCGCGCTCCAACGCCGCCTCGACCACCGCGGCGGCGAGATCGGGAGCGGGCTCCTTCGTGGCGCGGTCGCGGACGAGCTCGATCGCGAGCATGGCGCCGAGGCCGCGCACGTCGCCGACGGCCGGGAAGCGCTCCTGCCACGCGAGCATGCGGGCCCGGATGACGTCGCCGATCGCGGTGGCGCGGTCGCACAGATTCTCCTCGTCGATGACGTCGAGGACGGCGTGCGCCGCTGCGAGCGCGACCGGGTTGCCGACGTAGGTGCCGCCGATGGCGCCGTCGTGCGCCGCGTCGACGATCTCGGCCTTGCCGAGCACGCCCGAGAGGGGGAGCCCGGAGGCGATCGACTTCGCGACCGTGATCAGGTCCGGCTCGATGCCGTGGTGCTCGATCGCGAAGAGCTTGCCGGTGCGCGCGTAGCCCGACTGCACCTCGTCCACGATCAGCACGATGCCGTGCTCGTCGCACAGGTCTCGGAGAGCGCTCATGTACGGGCGCGGCGCCGGGATGAAGCCGCCCTCGCCGAGCACCGGCTCGATCAGGATCGCGGCGACCTGCTCGGCGGCGACCTGCGTCACGAAGAGGGCCTTCAGCTCCTCGAGCGCGGTCTCCCAGTCCGGGCCGCGGTAGTCCTGCGGGTACGGCGCGCGGTAGACCTCGGGCGCGAAGGGGCCCATGCCTGCCTTGTACGGGTGCGGCTTCGAGGTAAGCGTCATCGACAGCAGCGTCCGGCCGTGGAACGCGCCGTCGAAGGCGATCACGGCCGGCCGGCGTGTGTAGAGGCGCGCGAGCTTGACCGCGTTCTCGACCGCCTCGGTACCGGCGTTGAAGAAGGCCGCCTTGGCGGGGCCCGTGAACGGCGCCCGCTCGAGCAGCCGCTCCGCGAGCGAGATGTAGTTCTCGTACGGGACGACGGTGAAGTCCGTGTGGAGGAAGCGCGCGGCCTGGTCCTGCACTGCCTCGACCACCTTCGGGTGGGCGTGGCCGACGTTCAGGCAGCCGACGCCGCCCGTGAAGTCGATCAGCACGTTGCCGTCGACGTCGGTGATGGTGGCGCCGCGAGCAGTCGCGACGACCACGGGCAACGCGATGGTCTTGGCGTTCGCGACCGCGCGGGCCTTCCGCTCCAGAAGCTGCTGAGAGCGCGGTCCGGGGATCCCGGTCCGCAGCTCGATCGTCCGGGTCATCGCCATAGAGTGACGATAGCGAACGGCCCGGAGATCTGTATACATGAATACTCACTATGCAATGCGGCCCGAGGATCTGGACGCCGACCCGCTCCGGCAGTTCCGGAGCTGGTACGGCGAGGCCGAGGCTGCCGGAGTAGCAGTCCCGGAGGCGATGGCGTTGGCCACCTCGACGCCGGACGGCCGTCCCTCGATCCGCATGGTGTTGCTGAAGCAGGCCGACGAGGCGGGCTTCGGCTTCCACACGAACTACGAGAGCCGGAAGGGCGAGGAGCTCGCGGCGAACCCTCACGCCGCCCTGCTCTTTCACTGGCAGCCGCTCGGCCGGCAGGTGCGCGTCGAGGGCACCGTCCAGCGGGCGAGCGTCGAGGAGTCGGAGGAGTACTTCCGGACGAGGCCGGTCGGGAGCCGCCTCGCCGCCTGGGCCTCACCGCAGAGCCGGCCGCTCGCCGACCGCGCGGAGCTCGAGCGGCTCTACGAGGAGGCGCAGGCGCGCTACGGCGACGAGGACGTGCCGCTGCCGCCGCACTGGGGCGGCCTCCGGCTCGTCCCGGCCGCGTACGAGTTCTGGCAGCACGGCGAGAACCGGCTGCACGACCGCGTCCGCTACACCCGGGCCGGCGCCGGCTGGCGCCGCGAGCGGCTCGCGCCGTAAGAGCTAGCCTCGCGCGGAGGCCGGGCGCAGCGCGCCCGGCGTGTAGACGCCGAGCGGGTTCCAGAGCAGGTAGCCGCGGACGCCTATGCGCCGCGCCGCCTCGATCTGCGCCCGTACCTCGCGGAGCCCGTAGGTGCGGCCGTAGGAGAAGTCCTGGAGCCACGGGATCAGCTCCGCCTTGCTCCGGCGCAGGTCTCGCTTGAAGTGGACGAGGGCGTAGTAGACGGTCTCGGCGGGGGCGGCGTTCGGATCGTCGAGGTTGTACTCGCCCGGGTTGTAGTGCGACGGATAGACCATCGGCGACATCGTGTCGACGTATCGGCCGAGGCGCTTCGGGACCTGCCCGACGCCGAGCTCTCGTGTCGCCGCGAGACCGAAGACGTCGGCCGACACGCGCACGCCGAGCGGCTTCAGGCGCTTCGTCGCGTACTGCAGGAACTCGGCGATGACCCAGCCCTTGGCCTTGCCGGAGTTGCGCGGGTAGACGATGTCGTCCACGTCCCCGTCGGACGGAAAGCGGACGTAGTCGAACTGGATCTCGTCGAAGCCGGCGCGCGCGGCGACCTCCGCGATCGAGACGTTGTAGTCCCACACGCGCTTGTCGTACGGGTTCGACCAGCCGAGCCCGGCGTCGTTGCGCCAGACCGACCCGTCGCGGCGCTTGATCGCGAGGTGCGGTGCATTCTCGGCGAGGACGGGATCCTCGAAGACGACCAGGCGCCCGATCAGGTAGATGTCCTTCGAGTGGATCATGCGGGCGACCTGGCGAGGCCTGTAGTACGGCCGAGCGGCGCCGATCTTGCCCGCCAGCGGCACGGCCGAGGGCACGAAGCCGATCTCCCCGTTCTCGTCCTTGATGTCGAGCTGGATCGCGTTCAGACCCTCGTCGCGCAGCGCGACGTACTCGTCGAGCTTCCCGTCGAGGGAGGCGAGCGCCATCGTCACGTGCACGCCGCGCACCTCGTCCGGCAGCGCCCGGGGCTGTGGAAAAGCCACCGGCTGGGACTTCGCCGCGACCGTCGCGGCCGGTTGCGCCTGCTCGCGGCGACCCTCGTTTCCGGTGATCGTCTTCGAGCCGAGTGCGACGCTCGCGACGGCGGCAAGCGGGATTGCAAGCAGCACCATGCGCCGCCGTCGGCGTCTCCTGCGTGCGGCCTCGCGTCGCGCCCGGAAGCGCTCGTGTGGTTCAAGCGGCTCGAAGAGCATCGACACGGGCGCGGGAACGCTATGTGGAAAACCCGTTTTTCGCAACCGGAACCGTAGAATCGTCGCGTGGTTCTCTCGGACCGGACGATCCGTCGCCTCCTCGCCGAGGGCCGGATCGAGGTCGAGCCGTACGACGAGTCGCTGATGCAGCCCTCCAGCCTGGATGTCCGCGTCGACCGCTACTTCCGCGTCTTTCGCAACTCCCGCTATCCGTATATCGACGTGAAGCAGGAGCAGGAGGAGCTCACGGAGCTCGTCGAGATCGACGACGAGGCCTTCATCCTCCATCCGGGCGAGTTCGTGCTCGGGTCGACGCTGGAGCGCGTCCGGCTCCCGGACGACCTCGTGGCGAGGCTCGAGGGCAAGTCGAGCCTGGGCCGCCTCGGGCTCCTCATCCACTCCACCGCGGGTTTCATCGACCCGGGTTGGGACGGCCACGTCACGCTCGAGCTCTCGAACGTGGCCAACCTTCCGATCACGATCTACCACGGGATGAAGATCGGCCAGCTGTCGTTCGTGCAGCTGAGCGAGCCCGCCGAGACGCCGTACGGGGCCGGCAGCCTGGGGTCGAAGTACCAGGGGCAGCGGGGGCCGACGCCGAGCCGCTACTGGAAGAATTTCGAGTGATCCTGGTCACGGGAGCGAACGGCTTCGTCGGCGGCTGGATCGTCCGCCGGCTTCGCGCCGAGGGCCGTCCCGTGCGGGCGCTGGTCCGCGACGAGTCGAAGGGCGAGGCGCTGCGCGCACTGGGCTGCGAGACGGTGGTCGGGGACATGACGGAGCCCGCCGGCCTGCGCCGCGCCGTCCAGGGCGTGGACACCGTCGTCCACCTGGTCGCGATCCTCACCGGCAAGCCGGAGGACTTCCAGCGCGTGATGACGCAGGGAACGCGGGACCTCGTCTCGCTCGCGAAGGAGGAGGGCGTGCGGCGGTTCGTCCTCATGTCAGCGCTCGGCGTGAACGAGGAGTCGAAGGACCTCGTTCCCTACTACCGCGCGAAATGGGACATGGAGCAGATAGTCGAGGGCGCCGGCCTCGAATACGTGATCTTCCGGCCGAGCTTCATCTTCGGCCCGGACGGCGGCGCACTACGTCAGTTCCGGCGGATCGCGAAGGTCGCCCCCGTGACGCCGATCCCCGGTCCGGGGACGCAGCGGATCCAGCCGATCTGGGCCGAGGACGTCGCGGCGTACTTCGCGGCGGCTGTGGACAAGCCGGACGCGGCGAACCGGTCGTTCGAGGTGGGCGGGCCGGACGTCGTCACCTGGAACGAGTTCTGGTCGCGGCTGAAGCGCACGCTCGGCGTGCGGCGTCCGACGCTGCACGTGCCCTTCGGGCTCATGCGGGCGCAGGCGGTGATCCTCGAGCGGTTGCCGTCGCCGCCTGTGACGCGCGACCAGCTGAAGATGCTCGCGGCCGGGGACAACGTCGTCTCGAACTCGGATGCCGCGGACACCTTCGGCCTCCCGCTCGTCCCCCTCGACGAGCAGCTCAGGCGTTCGGTCTAGAACGACGGAGGCCGCTTGCGCGGCCCCCGTTCATTCGGTATCAGCGTTGGATTAGTAGGAGCGCTTCCGGCCGACTGCGAAAGTCGGCGGCGCGGTAGACGCGAGTCCCCTACGCGTGGCTATGGCGATTCCCCTGTGGGTCTCGGGGACACGCCCCTACCCGCTGGTACCTCCACTGCCCGTACTGGAATCTGTCACTACCGGACCACCTCCTTTCCGCGGTACTCGGAATATAGCCGTTACCTCAGGACGACGGACAACTCGAGCCCGCGATCGAGCGGGACGGTGACGCTCTCGAGGGTCGGGTCGGCCTGGCGGGCCGCCGAGTACGCCGCCAGCGCGTCGGCGTGCGAGAGGACGTTGTCGGCGATCACGACCCCGCCCGGCTCGAGCCTCGGGCGGGCCAGGGCAAAGAGACTCTCGTAGTCGTCCTTCTCGGCATCGAGAAAGACGACGTCGAAGGTGTCCTCGATCCGCTCGAGCGTCTCGAACGCGTCGCCCTCGACGAGCTGCGCCCATTCGGACAGCCCCGCCTCCTCGACGTTGCGCTCCCACGCGTCGACCTTCTTGGGGTCGTGCTCGAGCGAGACGACCCGGCCCCCGAAGAGGCGCACGCCCGCGGCGAGCCAGATCGTCGAGTAGCCGCGCGAGCCGCCGAGCTCGAGCACCTCGCAGGCGGTCTGGGGGGCGACGAAGGCGTAGAGGAGCTGGCCGGTCGTGCGCGCGATCTGGCGCGCCCGCTCGGAGGTCGGCACGCCCCGCTCGCGCTCGTCCGCGTCCTCGGCCTCGAGGCGAGCGAGCACGGCACGGACGCGGTCGTCGAGCATCGC
Organism: uncultured Gaiellaceae bacterium; assembly: GCA_963791905.1. Taxonomy (GTDB): domain Bacteria; phylum Actinomycetota; class Thermoleophilia; order Gaiellales; family Gaiellaceae; genus Gaiellasilicea. The sequence goes on along the minus strand of CAWBTX010000006.1, from coordinate 491,121 downwards.
TCCTAGTCCTCCGGAACTTCGACCTTGACCCAGCCGTCCTCCACCCGCACGGGGAAGGTCGCGACGGGCTCGAACGCGGGGAGGGTCAACGCGCTCCCCGTGGTGATGTCGAAGCGCGAGCCGTGGCGGGGGCAGATCGCGATGCACATCTCGGGCACCCATTCGCCTTCGCAGAGAGGGCCGTCGTCGTGGGAGCAGCGGTCCTCGAGCGCGTAGTAGGCGCCGCCGCAGTTGTAGACGCCGATGCCGACGAGCCCGGCGTAGACGATCTTGACGTGGCCCGGCGGTAGCTCATCGACCGGGCAGACGTCGACGACCACGGGTGTCACGCGCGGTGACGGTTTCGGGTCGATGGCGTGTGAGCTGCAAGCGATGCAAGGACGCAGGGAGCGGCCAGGCTGGAGAGCCTGGGCGCGACTGAGGACGCCGCAGCGCGCCGCAGATCACACGCCAGCGGCCCACAAACTGTCGCCGTGCGGGGCACTTACGCGATCGTGAGGTCGCCGGCGCCGGTCCACTCCTCCGGCAGCGGCGTTCCCTTCGCCTTGTGGAGGGCGACCTTGAGCACGCCCAGGCCGAGAATGGCGCACTTGAGGCGGACGGGCGTGAGCGGAATGCCCACCTCCTCGAGCAGCTCCTCCTTGGGCATCCGCGCCACCTCGTCCGCGGTCTTCCCCACCACGAGCTCGGTCAGCATCGACGTGGCCGCCTGCGAGATTGCGCAGCCGCGGCCCTCGAAGCCGACCTCGCTGATCGTGTCGCCGTCGAACCGGAGCGACACGGCGACCTCGTCGCCGCACAGCGGGTTCTGTCCCTCCGCGTGCGCGTCGGGCGACTCCAGGAGCCCGTGCGAGCGGGGGTTCTTGTAGTGATCGAGAATCACTTCCCGATAGAGCTGGTCGAACTCGGACATCTCTAACCCAGGGTCTGCTTGACCTTGTGGAGCCCCTCGACCAGGCGGTCGATCTCCTCCGGGATGGTGTAGAGGTAGAAGCTCGCGCGGTTCGTCGCGGCGACGCCGAGCCGACGCATGAGCGGCTGCGTGCAGTGGTGGCCGCCGCGGATGGCGACGCCCTCCCAGTCGAGGATCTGAGCGACGTCGTGCGGATGGATGCCGTCGAGGTTGAACGAGACGATGCCGGCGCGCTTGTCGGCGGGCGGGCCGTACAGCTCGACCCACGGCAGCTCGCCGAGCCGTTCGAGCGCAAGCTCGGTGAGGTCGTGCTCGTGCCGGGCGATCGCGTCGAGGCCGATCTCGGAGAGGTAGTCGATCGCGACGCCGAAGCCGAACGCCTCCGCGATCGCGGGCGTGCCGGCCTCGAACTTGTAGGGCAGCTCGTTCCAGGTCGTCCGGTCGAGCGCGACCGAGCGGATCATCTCGCCGCCGAGGTTGAACGGGGGCATCGCCTCGAGCAGCTCGCGGCGGCCCCAGAGCGCGCCGACGCCGCTCGGGCCGCACAGCTTGTGGGACGAGATGGCGAGGAAGTCGCAGCCTAGTGCCTGCACGTCGATGGCACGGTGTGGCGCGGCTTGCGCGGCGTCGACGACCATGATCGCGCCGTGCTCGTGCGCCCAGGCGGCGAGCTTCTCGACCGGGTTCAGCGTGCCGAGCGAGTTCGAGACGAGGTTGTTCGCGACCACCTTGACGCGACCCTCCGCGGCGATCGCCTCGAGCGCGTCGAGCTGCAGCTCGCCCTGGTCGTCGATCGGGATGTGCCGGAAGCTTGCGCCCGTGCGGTTCGCGATGAACTGCCACGGGACGAAGTTCGAGTGGTGCTCGAGCTCCGTGACGACGACGACGTCGCCGGGCTCGAGGTTGACGAGCCCCCAGGCGTAGGCGACGAGGTTCAGGCCCTCCGTCGCGCTGCGCGTGAAGATCACCTCGCGCTCCGACGGCGCGTTCACGAAGGCGGCCACCTTCGCCCGCGCCGACTCGTAGCCCTCGGTCGCGCGCTCCGCGAGCTTGTAGACGCCGCGGTGGACGTTCGCGTACGAGTGGGAGTAGAACTCCGCCATCGCGTCCAGGACCTGACGCGGTTTCTGGGCCGACGCGGCCGAGTCGAGGAAGGCGACGGGCTTGCCGTTCACGAGCTCCTCGAGGTACGGAAAGTCCGCCCGCAGGCGGTTCGCGTCGAGCTTCGGAGCGGTCGTGACGGCCATCGTCTCCATGGTACTGGCCTAGGCTCGGCCGCTAGCCGCGCGGCTCGACCTTGCCGTTCGAGGCGGCGCGCTGTGCGACGTCGCGCTCGCGCTCGACCGCCGTTGCGGCCGCCGTGAGGAGCTCGCCGAGCAGCTTGACCCGCTCGCGCTCCGACCCCAGCTGGAGCAGTCGCTGCTTCAGCTCCGGCGCGAACTCGAATCGCCCGCGAGCTCGAAGGAGAGCTGGGCGGCGTCCTCGGCCGGCGCGTCGACCTCGGCTCCCGTCAGCTCGACCAGCTTGCGGAAGAGCTCGAGCGCCCGCGCCGAGTCCTCCGGGTCCGCCGGGTCGGGCGGCTCGTCGAACGGGTCGACGAGCCCGGTCTGGAACGAGCGCCCGCTCGTCAGCTCGAGCAGCCGGAACCGCTCTCGTCCCTCGACGACGATGTTCAGCCGGCCGTCGTCGAAGCGGTCGAGCACCTCCATGATCGCCGCGCGGGTCCCGACCTCGCGCAGCCCGTCCTCGTCCGCGTACACGAGCCCGAACTCCTGCTCGAGCGCGAGGCACTCGCCGATCAGCTCCTGGTATCGGTCCTCGAAGATGTGCAGCGGAATCTGCTCGGTCGGGAGCAGCACGATCGAGAGGGGGAAGAGCCCGAGCTCAGGCATGGCGAAAGACTATGTCCGCATGAAACCGCTGGTCGTCCAGATCGAGCCGTTGTGCTCGTGGACGAGCCGCAGGCCGCGTGAGCCGGCGGCCTCGATCAGCTTCGCGTGCGGGTGCACGAACACGCGGAAGCGTCTGCGGATGAGGCGAAAGGCGAGGTTCTGCAGCCTGACCACGAGCCGGATCGACGCCCGCTCACGCGGGTAGCTGAGCGCGAGCGCGACCCGCGTGCGTCCGGCGGCAGCGGCGACGAGCTCCGGCCCGTCCGGTGTGCAGCAGACGACCCGGTTCAGGACCACGAGGTCCGCGGGCTCCACCGCCTCCGGCGCGGCGACGAGGTCGACGAGGCGGAAGTCGACGTCGGCGCCGGTCTCGGCGAAGAGCTCCCGGGCGAACGGCTCGAACGCGGGCACGACCTCGACGAGGGTGCCGCGCTCGACGCCGCCGCGGACGAGCTCCGTCACGAGCGTCCCCACACCGCCACCGATCTCGAGCGCGCTCTCGCCGCCGCGCGCGGCGAGGAAGTCGCGGAGCTGCGTCGAGGTGTCGTCGAGTCCCTTCTGGCGGTAGCGGCGCAGCGACCGGCGCGCGAAGCGCTCGCCGAAGAGCTCGTCGCAACCGTGCCGTGAGCAGCAGCTCACGGACGAACCCGATCCGGCCGGCGGGCGAAATGGCCGCGCGAGACCATCGACATCGCCGTCACGCCGTCCTGGTTCACCATCTCGCCGCGGATCCGGATCGTGCCGCGGTCGGCGCGACGCTCGGACGGCGTCGTCTCGAGCACCGTCAGCCGGCCCTGGAGCGTGTCGCCCGGACGGACCGGCGCGAGCCACCTGAGCTCCTCGATTCCCGTCGAGCCCATCGAGGCCGAGCCGAGGAGCGAGTCCACGTAGAGCCGCATCCACATCGCACCGGTATGCCAACCGCTGGCGATCAGGCCGCCGAAGACCGATGCCCTCGCTGCGTCCGGGTCGACGTGGAACGGCTGCGGATCCCACTGGCGCGCGAACTCGACGATCGCGTCCTCGCTCACGAGCAGGCTGCCGAGCTCGAACACCTGGCCGGGCTCGAAGTCCTCGAAGTAGAGGTCGGGCATCCCGGCAGCCTACGGCCATGGTCCCGGTCCGAGACAGAAGTCACGATCCTTAGTAAACGGCCGTCGGCTCGGGCACCCGGCCCAGCGCCTCCCGGAGACGGGCCAAAGCCCCGAAAGTCCTGCTCTTCACGTGCCGGACGGGATGCCGAGCGCGGTCGCGATCTCCGACTGGCTCAGTCCGCCCCAGTAGGCGAGGTCGAGGACCTCGCGCTCGGCCCTCGACAGCGTTGCCAGCGCTGCCTGGACCTCGTACCGGGTCTCTCGAAGCGCGACGTCGTCGTCGGCGCTCTCGGCGGCGGGGGCGTCAGGGACGAACACCTCGAGCTGTTCGGGAAGCGCATTGAAGCGAGCCTGGCGGCGCACGAGGTCGACGGCCCGCCGGTGCACGAGCATGAGGATCCAGGCCGAGGCTCTGCCGCGGGTGGGGTCGAACCTTGCCGCCTGCCGCCACACGTCGAGGAACGCCTCCTGCACCGCGTCCTCCGCAAGGGTGGCGTCGCGTACGACGCGCAGAGCGAGACCGTAGGCGACCTTCCCGAACCGGTCGTAGATCGCGCCGAGCGCCTGCTCGTCGCCCTCGGCGCACGCGGCGAGCAGATCGTGATCGTCGCAGGTGGAACGGGCCATACCCGGGTAGACACGCGACCCGCTCGGGTGTTACGCGCTACGGTTGGGCCGTGGTCGGGTCGCGAACGATCGCGATCGAACGGACGGAAGAGCAGCTCCTCACCCAGCTACTGGACGGAAACGAGGAGGCCTTCTGCGCGCTCGTCCGCAGGTACTCGCCGTCGATGACTCGGGTCGCGATGGTGTTCGTCTCGCGCCGCGCAGTTGCAGAAGAGGTGGTTCAGGAGGCCTGGCTGAACGTCGTTCGGAGCCTCGACGGGTTCGAGGCGAAGTCCTCGCTGCGCACGTGGATCTACACGATCCTCCGCAACTGTGCGAAAAGGCGCGCGGATCAGGAGCAACGGCTCGTGCCGCTCGCCGAGCTCTCGGCGGAGGAGGCGGCGGGCGACGAGCTCGGCGTGAGCCGCGACCGGTTCTTCGAGGATGGCCGGTGGGCCGGCATGTGGTCGACTGCCGTGCAGAAGTGGGACGACCTTCCCGAGGAGCGCCTGCTCTCGGTCGAGCTGCGCACCGCGTTGCTCGAAGCGATCGACGGGCTGCCGCGAATGCAAAGGGCAGTGATCACGCTCCGCGACGTCGAGGGTTGGCCGCCGGAAGAGGTCTGCGAGTATCTCGGCGTCGCGGACGGCAACCAGCGAGTTCTCCTGCACCGTGCGCGAGCCGCTGCGCGCGCCGCGATCGAGCGGTACCTGGAAGGAGGAGCGGAGCGAAGATGAACTGCGCCGAGATCGTCAAGCTCGTCACCGACTACACCGAGGGCCGCCTCACGCCGGCCGAGCGCCGCCGCTTCGAGGAGCACGTTTCGATCTGCCCGCCGTGTCGCTCGTTCCTCGCCCAGATGCGGACGACGGTCGAGCTCGTCGGAGAGCTGCGTGAGGAGGATGTCCCGCCGGACATGGAACAGCACCTGCTCGCCGCATTCCGTGACTGGAAGCGGGACGAGTGATCGCGTACAAGTTCCTCTCGTCCGGCCGCGTGGGTCTGTTCAGCGGGATCCGGTGGCCGGAGCCGGGAACGTGGCTCGAGACCGACGCGGACGTCGAGCGTTGCGTGTCGGGAATTCACGCGCTCCATGCCGAGGGGCTTCTCGGTTGGATCGACGACGAGCTGTGGACATGCGAGCTCGCCGGCATCGTGGAGGACGACGGTCAGGTGATCGTCGCCGAGCGCGGTCGGCTCGTGGAGCGCCTGGTCGCCTGGAACGAGGCTGCCGCCCGCGACTTCGCTCGCGACTGCGCGGCGAGAGGGCGAGAGCAGGTGGTCGAGGCGCTGCGCGTGGCCGGTCACGACGTCGAGGCGAGGGAACTCGGCGCCCTCGACGGCGAGGGCTTCGTGACGACTGCACCCGGGCTAGCGGCGCGGCTGCCGGCCGAGATCGCGGGTCTCGTGCTCATGGCCGCCGACACGACCGCACTCGCCGAGGGTCGTCCTCTCGAGGCCCGCGAGCCGCGGCTGCGCTCGCACCTGGAGGCGGTCGCCGCGGGTGCCGCGACGCATGGCGCAGTCGCTGCGAACGTCGCTTTCGTCGTCGCCCACTCGACGGCGAGCCTCCACCCGGCGGGATACGAGACCGGGCTTGCCGCGGAGCGCGCGTGGCAGCTCGACCGCCTGGTCGAGCGAGTCGGCCTCGCCGTCCCCGTCTAGCAGGCCAGGCGGGCGCCCACACGAGATCGGGGAGGGGCGCAGGTACGCTGCGACCTCGATGGACTACGTCTTCACGATGTACCGGGCCGACAAGTTCTACGGCCCCGACCGGCAAGTGCTGGCGAACATCTCGCTCTCGTTCCTGCCGGGAGCGAAGATCGGCGTCCTCGGCCCGAACGGCGCCGGCAAGTCGACGCTCCTGCGGATCATGGCCGGGCTCGAGGAGCCGTCGAGCGGCGTCGCGGAGCTCGCGCCGGGGGCGACCGTCGGTTTCCTGCCGCAGGAGCCCGATCTCGATCCCGGCAAGAACGTGCGCGAGAACGTCGAGGACGGCGTGCGGCCGATGCGCGACCTGCTCGACCGCTTCAACGAGATCTCCGCCCGCTTCGCCGAGCCCGACGTCGACTTCGACGCCCTGCTCGCGGAGCAGGCGAAGGTGCAGGACCTGATCGACCGGCACGACCTCTGGACGCTCGACGCGACGCTCGACCGGGCGATGGACGCGCTGCGGCTCCCGGACGGCGACCGCGACGTGACCACGCTCTCCGGCGGCGAGCGGCGCCGGGTCGCCCTTTGCCGACTGCTGCTCTCCTCGCCCGATCTGCTGCTCCTCGACGAGCCGACGAATCACCTCGACGCCGAGTCGGTGGCCTGGCTCGAGCGCTTTCTCGAGTCGTACAAGAGCACCGTCGTCGCGGTCACGCACGACCGCTACTTCCTCGACAACGTCGCCGGCTGGATCCTCGAGCTCGACCGCGGCAAGGGCCTCCCGTTCCAGGGGAACTACTCGTCGTGGCTCGAGCAGAAGCAGGCGCGGCTGGCGGTGGAGGAGAAGACCGAGTCCGCCCGTCGCCGGACGCTCGCCCGCGAGCTCGAGTGGGTGCGCTTGAGCCCGAAGGCGCGCCACGCCAAGTCGAAGGCCCGTGTGCAGGCCTACGAGCGCCTGCTCGCCGAGGAGCAGAACGTGAAGCTCGACAAGGTCGAGATCCACATCCCCGCCGGCGCTCGGCTCGGCGACGTCGTCGTCCAGGCGGACGGCGTGTCGAAGGGGTTCGGCGACAAGCTCCTCTTCGAGGACCTGACGTTCTCGCTGCCGCCCGGCGGCATCGTCGGCGTGATCGGGCCGAACGGCGCGGGGAAGACGACGCTCTTCCGCATGGTTGTCGGCGACGAGAAGCCGGACACGGGCGAGCTGCGCGTCGGCGAGACCGTCGAGCTCGCCTATGTCGACCAGTCACGTGCGGCCCTGACGCCGGAGAACACCGTCTGGAAGGAGATCTCCGGCAACCAGGACACGATCGAGCTCGGCAAGCGGGAGGTGAACTCGCGGCAGTACGTCTCGTGGTTCAACTTCAGGGGCTCCGACCAGCAGAAACGCGTCGGCGACCTCTCCGGCGGCGAGCGGAACCGCGTCCACCTCGCGAAGCTCCTGCGCAGTGGCGGCAATGTCCTCCTGCTCGACGAGCCGACAAACGATCTCGACGTCGACACGCTGCGTGCGCTCGAGGAGGCGCTGCTCGACTTTGCCGGCTGCGCGGTGGTGATCTCGCACGATCGCTGGTTCCTCGACCGGATCGCGACGCACATCCTCGCCTTCGAGGGCGACAGCCAGGTGACCTGGTTCGAGGGCACCTACGCGGACTACGCCGAGTGGGTCAAGGAGACCCGCGGCGCGGACGCGCTCGAGCCGCACCGGATCAAGTACAAGCCGCTCGTTCGCGCCTGATCCTCCGACGGGCGGTTAACCACACCGCCGCGAGGACGACGGCAATGTCGTCCCTCAGGCGGACGAGCTTCCGCCTCCCGACCGATGTGGCGACGTGTCGGCCCGCGCAGGATGGGGCTATGACACAAATCTTCGAAACCACAGACACGTCGGGCGGCGGCCTCGACATCACAGCGCTCCGCACCGTCCTCGAAGGCGACGTCGTTGCGCCCGGCGAGCCCGAGCTGGGACGAGGCGCGGCAGGCCTGGAACCTCACCGTCGACCAGCGGCCGGCGGCCGTTGCGCTGCCCGCCAACGCGGCCGATGTGGCCGCGATCGTCGTGTTCGCGCGCGAGCACGCGACCTGCGCCTCGCTCCCCAGGGAACCGGCCACGGCGCCGAGCGCCATGGGCGACCTCTCGGACACGATCCTCGTACGGACGTCGAGCATGCGCGGCGTCACGATCGACCCCGAGGCGCGCACCGCGCGCGCCGAGGCGGGCGTGATCTGGATCGAGGTCGTCGAGGCGGCGGCCGAGCACGGCCTCGCCGCGCTCGCAGGCTCCTCGCCGGATGTCGGCGTCGTCGGCTACACGCTCGGCGGCGGCCTCTCGTGGCTCGCCCGCAAGCACGGCATCGGCGCCAACCAGGTGACCGCGATCGAGCTCGTCACCGCGAACGGCGACTTCGTCCGCACCGACGCGGAGAACGAGCCCGACCTCTTCTGGGCGCTCCGCGGCGGCGGCGGCACCTTCGGCATCGTCACCGCGATCGAGTTCAACCTCCTGCCGATCACCGAGGTCTACGCGGGCATCCTCTGGTTCCCGGTCGAGCGGGCGACGCGAGGTGCTGAACGCCTGGCGCACCTGGACGGCCGACGTGCCCGACGAGATGACCTCGGTCGGCCGCATCCTGCAGTTCCCGCCGATCCCCGAGATCCCGGAGCCCGTGCGCGGCAAGTCGTTCGTCGTCGTGCAGGCGATCTGGCTCGGCGACGAGGCCGAGGGCGCGAAGCTGCTCGAGCCGCTGCGCGCGCTCGGGCCCGCGATGGACACCGTCGCCACGATCCCCGTGACCGAGCTCTCGCAGGCTGCACATGGATCCGGACGGCCCGGCCCCCGGCGCCGGCGACGGCCAGCTGCTCGACACGATCGACGGCGACTTCGTCGACGCCGTGGTCGCGAAGTCGGTCGGCTCGCCGCTCCTCTCGGTCGAGATCCGCCACCTCGGCGGCGAGGTCGGGCGCTCGCGCTCGCACCACGGCGCGCTCGGCTCCTTCGAGGGCGAGTACCTGATGTTCGCGGTCGGCATCGCGCCGACGCTCCGAGGCGAAGGAGGCCATCGAGGCGAGCGTGAAGGAGCTGCTCGCCGCGCTCGAGCCCTGGGCGGCCGAGCACACGTACCTCAACTTCGCCGACTCGAGGCGGAAGGCGGTAACGCTCTTCTCGAGCATGAGCTACCACCGCCTGCGCCGGATCAAGGCGATCGTCGACCCCACGGATCGGATCCGGTCGCAACCATCCGATTCCGCGCCGCTCAGACGTAGCGGCTGTCGATAACCTCGTCCGGTGGACGGGGGGCGACAGCACTACACCCTCACGTTGGCCGTCCTCGTGCTCGCGGGGACGGCCTTCGCGTTTCAGCAGACGATGGTGTTCCCCGCGCTGGCCGGAGTTCCAGCGCGAGCTCGGCGGCACGACCGCGTGGGTGACGTGGGTGCTCACGGCATTCCTCGTCTCGGCGGCCGTCACGACGCCGGTCCTCGGCAAGCTCGGCGACCAGTTCGGCAAGGAGCGCATGCTCCTGATCAGCCTCTCGATCTTCCTCGTCGGCTGCATCGGCGCCGCCTTCGCGTGGAACCTGTGGTCGCTGATCGCCTTTCGTGCGCTGTCCGGCGCCGGCGGGGCGCTCTTCCCCCTCTCGTTCGCGATCATCCGCGACGAGTTCCCGCCCGAGCGCGTGCCGGTCGGCATCGGCATCCTCTCGGCGATCTTCGGCGTCGGCGGCGGCTTCGGCATCGTGCTCTCGGGCGTGATCGTCGACCACCTCTCGTGGCGGCTGCTCTTCGTCCTCGGCTCGATTCCCGTCGCACTGTCGATCCTGCTCGTGCACAAGTACGTGCCGGAGTCGCCGATCCGCACGCCGTCGCGGGTCGACGTGCCGGGCGCACTCCTGCTCTCCGCCGCGCTCATCGCGCTCATGGTCGGGCTCACCGAGGGCGAGCACTGGGGCTGGACGTCGCCGGCGCTGGTCGGGCTCATGCTGACCTCGCTCGCGCTGTTCGTGCTTTGGGGGCTCGTCGAGCTGCGGGTGTCCGAACCGATGGTGGACATCGCGATGCTCGCCTACAGGCCGGTCCTGCTGACGAACGTGACGACGCTCATCTCGGGCTTCGCGCTCTTCAGCTGCTTCGTGCTCCTGCCGACGTTCGTGGCCGCGCCTGAGAGCCGCGGCTACGGCTTCGGAGTGAGCGCGACCGTGGCGGGCCTCTATCCTCCTGCCGAGCTCGGTGGCGATGCTCTTTTCGGGGCCGCTGGCGGGTGTGGTCGGCCGGCGCATCGGCCCGAAGTGGCCACTGGCGGGCGGCATGTTCATCGCCTCGTTCGCAGCGTTCCTGCTCGCGGCGGCGAACGACGAGCCCGCCACCGTGCTGCTCGCGAGCGCCGCCCTCGGCTTCGGCGTCGGGGCTGCCTTCGCCTCGATGGTGTCGCTCATCGCCGCCAACGTCGACGCGCGCGAGATGGGCGTGGCGACCGGGATGAACACGGTGCTGCGGCTCATCGGCGGCGTCGTCGGCGGCCAGTTGAGCGCCGCGCTCTTGACCACACACACGATCCCCGGCACCTCGGTGCCCGCCGAGTCGGCGTTCACGTGGGCCTTCGGGCTGGCGGCGGTGGCGGCGCTGGTCGCGGCTGCGATCTCGCTCTCGATCGCGCGGCGGCCGGTGCCGCGCCGCGCGCTCGCGGGAGGCCTGGCCGGTTCACCGCCTCAGGCGTAGGCTGACGGCGTGCAGTCGGTCACGCCGTACCTGCTCTACGAGGATGTCGCGAAGGCGCTCGACTGGCTCGTCGAGGTGTTCGGCTTCGACGAGGTGCTCCGCTTCCAGTCCGAGAACGGCGACGTCACGCACGCGGAGCTGCGGCACGGCGCGGAGTCGATCTACCTCGGGGATCCGGGTGACGACTACCGGAGCCCGAAGCAACTCGGTACGCGCTCGTCGCTCGTGCACGTCTACGTCGACGACGTCGACGCGCACTACGAGCGCGCCAAGGCAGCGGGGGCTCAGATCGGGCTGGAGCCGACCGAACAGCCGTACGGCGACAGGCGCTACGACGCCTATGACCTCGAGGGACAGCTCTGGTCGTTCGCGACGCGCGGCCGGCGCGTGCCGCCGGAGGAGTGGGGCGCGCAGCGCGCGGTGTAGGGCTGGTTAGGCTGGAGCGGTGGACGCCGACGCCGTCGAGCTCAGGGTGCTCGGGTGCCTGCTCGAGAAGCAGCGCACGACCCCCGACGTCTATCCGCTCTCGCTGAACTCGCTCCGGCTGGCCTGCAACCAGGCCACGAATCGCGACCCGGTCGTCGACTACGACGAGCCCACCGTGCGCGCGGCGCTCGACCGGCTCTCCCGCAAGGGCTGGGTGAGGCTCGCCAGCGGCCCCGGCAGCCGGGCCGCCAAGTATCGCCAGCTCTTCGACGAGGCGCTCGAGCTGCTGCCGTCGCAGTCGGCGCTCCTCGCGGTGCTGATGCTGCGCGGCCCGCAGACCCCCGGCGAGCTGAAGAGCCGCTCCGAGCGGCTGTATCCGCTCGGCTCGTTGGAGGACGTCCACCGCACGCTGGACTCGCTGATCGACCGCGAGCTCGTCGAGCGGCTGCCGCGCCGGCCGGGCCAGAAGGAGGAGCGTTTCGCACAGCTCCTGGGCGGCGAGACCTCGAGCGATGTGGCCGTCGAGCAGCCGGCGCCGGCATCTCCTCCGGCGTTTCAGCGGCCTGACCTCGAGGAGCGCGTACGCGTGCTCGAGGAGCAGGTCGCGGCGCTGCAGCGCGCCCTCGACGAGCGCTAGGGCGTGCAGATGGCCGACGCCGGCGCCGGCAGGTGGTGCACGCCGATCGTCACCGGGGTCTCCGGGAGGAGCCCGAAGTTCGCGAGCGCGAGCGGCAGCCGGGTCGCGGCCTGCATCTCGTGCGAGTGCGTCCAGTACCCGACGTACCCCTCGATCGGGGCGTCCGGATTCAACCTGCGGAGCTTGCGGAAGAGCTGTCCGGACTGGCGCTGCTGCTGGTCGAGCACGATGCGGTCCGCGACGCTCCACCAGAGCTGGAGCGGCACGCACGCGGACGCGATCTGTCGTGCGTACCTGATCGGGCTCCGCGTCGCCCACGCCCTGGGCACCTTGTGCGGCGCCCCGCCGACCTCGGTGCGGGCGAGCCGACGGAGGCCGGGGCCGATCGGGCCGCCCCAGAGCCGCCGGCAGCCCCGGCCACAGGAGAGCCGGCGGAAGTTCCGGTACTGGAGCGCGAAGTCGGACACCGCGTCGAAGGCGGCCGCACCGGCGAACATGCGCGGGTAGCGGCCGACGAGGAGCAAGGTCTCCTGCCCGCCCATGCTCCCGCCGAAGGCGAAGATCTGCCGACGGTCGATCTTCAGCCAGGGGATTGTCCGCGCCAGGATCGCCGGCATCCGCGCGAGGTCGTCGACGTGGCCCTGGTATCCCCACGAATGGCCGACCAGCCGCCGGCCGCGCGCGTTCGGATTGACGACCGCAAAGCTGCCCCGCGCAGGCAGGTTGCCCCAGTTGGCGGCGTTCGCGCGTCCGCTCAGGCCGCGCCCGTGCGGCGAGATGATCAGCGGGATCGGCGGGTTGTTGCCCTTGCCGTACCAGGCCGGGAGCAGGACATGAGCCCGGCTCATGCGGCCGTCGTGCGCGCGGTAGCGGACGACGATGCGCCTGGTCTTCAGCTTCGCTGCAGCTGCCCGTGACGCGAAGGCGAGCGTTCGCGACGGCCCGCTGCGGACCTGGACGACGAGCTCGACCGTCCCTCTGAGCCCTGAGAGATCGAGCGTCTCGCCGTCGACGCGGCGGAACGCCTGTCCGTCGGCCGTCACGCTCGCAATGCGCTTCCCGCGCGGCAGACGGAGCCTGAGCTTCACGTCGCGCGGCTGTCGCCTCGGCAGGTCGACCGTCGCCTGCAGGACGCCCTCCTGCGCCTCGAGCGTGTACGAGACGAGGCCGAAGCTCGTCGGCATCCGCTCGACGGCGATCCGGTTCCCCGGCCGCAGCCACGTCCGCGGCGCCGAGAAGGCGAGCTCGAGGCCGCGCGGGGCGCCGTCCGGCCCGCGGGTCTCGTGGACGAGCATCGAGCGCAGCGTCGTCAGGAACGCGGCGTTGCTCGCGCCGTTCGGCGGCAGGTACATGGCCCGGTGGTGCAGGCCGCCGAGCGGCGTGACGGACGCAGCCTCGCCTGAGACGAACGTCTCCGGCGTCATCGCGACCGCGAGCGTCCCGTAGAGGCTGAGTGCGAGCTGGTCGGCCTCGCCGTTGTCGGCCAGGAAGCGTGCGACGTTGATCCCGTAGACCTGGTCGGTCCCGCCGGTCGGGAAGACTGGGTTCGGGTAGAGCGCGTACGCGCCCGCGCGGACGACGCCCAGCAGCCGGGATCCGTGCCGGAGGAGATACCGCAGCGCGCCGCGGGCCTCGGCGCTGCCCGGCCGGATCAGGCCCGAGGCGAGCGCGTACGGGACGACGAGGTTCCAGTAGCTGCCGAGCCGTGCCTGCGTCAGCGACGCGTACGGACGCTCGCCGTCGACGAGCTGCGCCGGGAGGAAGAGCGAGCCGTCCGGGAGCCGGCGCTGCGACACCCGGATCGCGCGGCGGAGGCCGCCCTCGAGTCTGCCGGCCAGCTGGCGGCAGCGGCGTGCGAGGGCCGGGTTGCCGGTCTCGGCCCAGACGCGGCCCATCGCGAGCAGGCCCTGCCAGACGACGGCCTGCGAGTGGAGCCCGTAGACCGAGTCCGGGATGTCCGACGAGTAGCGCTCGCGGTCGAGCAGGCCGGCGCGGCTCCTCGTGATCTGGCGGCCGAGCGCGTCGACGTAGCCGCGCAGCCTGGCCGTCGTCTGGCGGACGTACGCGCGGTCGCCGCTGAGGCGGTAGAAGAGTGCGGAGCCGACGAGCTTCTCGCCCATCTTCCAGTTCGGATACGGCGTCGCCTTGCGTGTCAGCGAGGTGCGCAGGACCGAGCGCGCGACGCCGGTGTGGCCCCACTCGGCCATCACCTGCGCGGCATCGACCCCCTCCGGGAACGAGAACTGCTCGTACGGGTTGCCGATGCTGTAGCGGTAGGTCAGCGTCAGGTTCTGGATCAGGAGGTTGCGCGTCGCGTCGTTCACCCGCTCCTCCGGCACGGTCACCTGCGCACCTTCGGCGAGGCGCTTGCTCCAGTAGGCGACGACTGCGCTGCGGGCGGTGTCGTAGCGCTCCTGGTCGACGGCGAACGCGCGGGCCCGCTGCGGGTGGTTCAGCCAGCCGACGTAGAGCGTGCGCTGCGCCGGGCGGCACGCGGAAGGCGGGCGCGTCGCCGCTCGTCGGCCGGAAGCGCACGAGCGCGCCAGCCTCGGTCGTCGACCTCGAGCCGGATGAAGCTTGCAAGCCCGCCGGCCGTGGCATCCTGCGCGGCGAACGACTCCTGGCGATAGCGGTTGCCCGCGGCGTCGACGTAGCTCGTCTCCATGATCGGGAGGTAGCCGTCTGCGAGCCGGGCCGGCGTGAGGCGCCTCAGGCAGGTTCCGTAGCGCTCTTCGCCGTCCGGCCCGACGAGGACGGTGAGGCTCGGCTCGCCGACGCGGTTTGCGATCACCTGGCTTCCGTCGGCGACGTGGAGCGCGACGGCTCCCGGCACCCTGCACGCCGAGCGGCTGCGCGAAGGGAGGTAGTAGACGCCGGAGTCGGTCAGCGCCTTCTTGCCCGGCGCTCGCGCGTACAGGATCGGCGGCAGGAGCCGGCGGCCGCCGCGTAGGTCGGCCCGCTTCGCCGACGCGAGCAGCTGCTCGCCCCAGACGTCGCGGCCGGAGCGCAGCACGCGCTCGACGCGCTCGGTGTGGGCGGCGCTCGCCCTCTGCTCCACGCAGGCGCCGGGCACTGCGCCGCTCGAGGCCGGGGCTGTGCTCAGCCGCGACGGCGAGCAGCGACAGCACGGCGAGCGCCGCGCCCGCCAGACGTCCTCGGTTCGTGGCGGCCCGCACCGGCCCGAAACCTAACGGCGTCGGCAGGACGACGCCAGCGGCGCCCGAACGAACGCTGATGACCAGGCGCGTGTCGCGGCAGGCGGCGGCGGTCGTGGCCGGCCGGAGTCGGATGGCTCGCGCTCGGCCGTGCGCTGCCGTCCAGCCGGCCGGCGCGTCGCGCGTGGACGCGCCGCTCCGCGCTCACGGGCGCTCTCCCGCCGTGGCGTGCGCCGGGCGCTCGGCTCACCGTCGCCGGCTGGGCCGGCACCGACGCGCCGGTGCGCCTGCGTCGCCGACGGCCGCGTCGATCGGCCGCGCGCGCACGGGCCCGCTGGGCCGCTTCGACCTCACCCTGCGGGCGCCGCGAGCAGCCGGCCGCTACCGGCTGGAGCTCGTCGTCCGAGGGCCGCCGGCGCGCCTCGGCCGCCTGCTGGTGCGTCCGGTCGTCCTCGCGGCGGCGGGCGATGTCAACCTCGGCGATCGCACCGCGCTCGCGATCGCGGCAGCACGGGACGGGCTACCCATGGACCGGCGTCGCGCCGCTCCTTCGCTCGGCCGACCTCGCGATCGCCAACCTGGAGTGCGCGGTCTCGCGCGGCGGCGTCCCGGCGTTCGGGAAGGAGTACACCTTCCGCGGCCGCCGGCCGCGCTGCCCGCAGTCGCTCGGGCGGGCATCGACGTCCTCTCGCTCGCGAACAACCACTCGGTCGACTACGGCGGCGACGCTCTGCTCGACACCATCCGCCACGCCCGACGCGCCGGGACTCGCCACGGTCGGCGGCGGCGCCGACCTCGCGGCCGCCCGCAGGCCCGCCCGCTTCGAGCTCGGCGGGTCAGGTCGCGATGCTCGCCTACTCGGACGTCCGGCCGCTCGGCTTCGACGCCGACGTCGGTCGAGCCGGGCGCCGCACCCGCCTTCGCCGAGTACCTCGATCCGGACATCCGGCGCGCCAGGCGCAGCGCGGACGTGGTCATCGTCTACTTCCACTGGGGCACGGAGCTCGCGACGACGCCGGACTCGCGCCAGAAGCGGCTGGCCGACCTCGCGCTTCCGCGCCGGCGCGACGATCGTGCTCGGCGCGCATCCGCACGTGCTGCAGCCGGTTCAGCGCGGAGGCAGCAAGCTCGTCGCGTGGAGCCTCGGCAATTTCGTCTTCCCGGCCCACTCGGCCGGGACGACGTCGACCGGCGTCCTGCTCGTCGCACCTCGGCGCGGGCGGCGTCGTCGGCCAGCGCCTCGTGCCGCGCCACGATCAGCGGCGTGCGGCCGGCGCTGGCTACGCCGTCGCGGTGATCGTGATGCCGCCGCGCGCCTTCTGGACGAGCGTCACCGTCACCCGCTCGGGCTCGAGCTCGAGCGCCTGACGCGACGTCGTCGCGGATCCGCACCGCGAGCGCCTCGCAGAAGACTCCCTCGTTGCGGAACGACGCGAGGTAGAGCTTCAGCGACTTCGACTCGAGACAGAGCCTCTCGGGCTCGTACTCGATCGTCGCGACGTACATGTCCGGCTGGCCCGTGATCGGACAGACGGCGACGAGCTCGTCCGACTCCATCTCCACGACGCGCGACGCCTGGATTCGGGAAGGTCTCGAGCCCGGCGTAGTGCTCGGACCCCGCGTGGCCGAGCGCGACGAACTCGGGCAATGTGCCGGGATCGCTCACACGCGTATCGTAGTGAGGGCGCGATGAGGATCACGACGGTCGGCAGGGGCAACATCGGCGGGGGTCTGGCCGAGCGCTGGCGTCGCGCAGGACACGACGTCACCGAGCTCGGGCGCGACGGCGGTGATGCGTCGGACGCTGACGTGCTGCTCGTGGCGGTGCCGGGAACGGCGATCGCCGAGGCGCTCGGCAAGGTGAGCGGCATCGAGGGAAAGGTCGCGATCGACGCCACGAACGTGTTCGGCGAGCGCGACGAGTCGTTCGAGTCGAACGCTCACCACGTGAAGTCGCTCACGGGCGGTCCGACCGCGAAGGCCTTCAACCTCAACTACGCGCGCATCTACGACGACATCGACTCGCAGCGGGCGCGGCCGTCGAATCTCTACGCCGCGGACGAGGAGGCCCGCGAGGCCGTGGAGCAGCTGATCCGAGACGCCGGCTTCGATCCCGTCTCCGCCGGCGGGCTCGACACCGCGCGCCTGCTCGAGGAGCACCTCGCGCTGATGGGGGCGGTCAACCAGGCCGGCCTGGGCCTGTTCTTCTACCGAATGGCTTCGCCCGGCGAGCTCTAGCCGCGTCGCACGCGCTCGCAGGAACGCAGGACGTCGTGGCGGTCGGCGACCGCAACGTCGGGCTCGCTGCCGCAGTCGACGACGTCGCGCTGCCCGTCCCGCACGCGGATGGTGTCGATCCCGCCGCCGCCGTCGACCCGGTCGCGCCCGGGCCCGGCCAGGACCGTGTCGGCGCCGCTGCCGGCGTGGATCGTGTCGTCTCCGGCGCGCGCGTCGATGACGTCGCCGCCGGGCCGCCCGCAGATCAGCTCGCCGCGCGCGCGAGCCGACGAGACGATCGGCGGACCACGTGCCGAGAAGGTGGCACGGCGAGACGTCCGCGGTCACGGACGGCCGTGTCGTCGACGGGTCGACGTCGCCGCCCCCCGCGTACGACGCCGAGGCCGTGATGCTCGTCCCGCCTGTGCTCCCGAACCGGACGTCCGCCGCGACCACAGTTCCGCGCCCGGCCGGAAGCTCGCCGATCGTGCACACGACCCTCGCGCCACGGCCGCATCCCCCGTCCGGGCACATCGATCGTGCCACGCGTCGTCCGCAGGAGGAGCCGGACGTTCCGCAGCGGCCGCGTCCCGTCGTTCAAGAGGGTGATCCGCACGCGCAGCGTGTCGCGGTAGCTCACCTCGGCGGCCGCGCGATGCGCCCGGACGATGATCGAGGAGCACTCGACCGGCCCGGCCGCGACCTGCGCTCCCGGTCGCCATGCCGGGTAGACGAGGCCGACCGGGCCGGGCCACGGCGCCTCGCAGGAGCCGTCGGCGTTCATCGTCTGGATCGCGTTGGCATTCGCGCGCTTGAAGAAGAGACGGGAGCCGCCCGGCCACCACGACGGCTCGATGCTCCCGAGCGAGCCGCCCGCGAACGCGTCGTCGCCGATCACCCCGGTGAGCTGTTGGAGGCCGCTGCCGTCGAGCGCGACGGTGTGGATCTCGTGGCGCACCGTCGCGCTGAACCGGCTGGGCACCTCGGGGAACTCGCGCCCGAGGGCAAACGCAAGCCTCTTGCCGTCCGGCGACCAGTCGAGGGAGCGGACGCGCGAGACGCCACGTGTGAGCGGCGGGAACGAGACGACGGTCCTCCGTTCGCTGCCGTCGGGCCGCATGACGTCGATGCCCTCGCGCGTCACTGCCGCGACGAGGCGCCCGTCCGGCGACCACTTCGCGTCGCTGACGAGGCCGAGGAGCGTCCGGCTGCCCGACCGCACGTCGATCACCGCCCGGCGGAAGTCACCGGTCGCGTAGAGGAGGAGAGAGCCGCCGGGCTGCGGCAGGAGCGGCCAGCTCGGCTCGGCCGAGTCGGCGAGCAGGCGCGCACGGCCGTCGTCGGCGGAGACGAGCCACAACGAGTAGCCGGCCTGCCCGGCTGCGCGCCGATGCACGCACGATCTCCGTCGCCGAGACCCAGGCGACCTGGCGGCCCAACTCTGCCGCGGGCACCACCGCGATCTCCCGCACACCGCCGGCAACGGTGCCGACGAGGAGCGCGTTGCGCGACGGATCGACGGCCGCAAGCCGGCTGCCGTCCGGCGACCACGCGAGCGCGGCGATCTCCTGGCCGCTGCCCGCCGCCAGGATCGTCCTCGCGATCGCGCCGGACTCGTCGACCGCGTACAGCGCGCCGCGTGACGTCGCGAGCGCGTCCGGCTCGAGGTCGGCGGCCGAGGCGGCCGTAAGGGGCAGGGCCAGTCCGAGCGCCAGCGCAAGCACGTACCGCATGCGCCGACGATACGACGGCCGCATGAGGACCCTGCTCGGAATTCGTTAGGAAACTGCGCGACGCTTCCGGTGGCGCTACGCCTGCGGGATGCGGGCCTCGAGGGCCGCGCCGAGCGCCTCGCGCACCGGCTCGAGCTCGATGCGGTCGAGCACGTCCTGGAAGAAGCCGCGCACGATCAGCCGCTCCGCCTCCTGGCGCGAGAGGCCGCGGGCCATCAGGTAGAAGAGCTGCTCGCGGTCGACCTGGCCGAGCGTCGCGCCGTGGGTGCAGCGGACGTCGTTGGCGAGGATCTCGAGCCCGGGGATCGAGTCCGCGTGGGCGTCGCGCGAGAGCAGGAGGTTGCGGTTCTCCTGGTAGGCGTTCGTCTTCTGCGCGTCCTCCTCGACGCGGATCATCCCGCGCCAGACCGCGCTCGACTTGTCGCGCAGAGCGCCCTTGAAGGCGAAGTCGGAGGTCGTGTTCGGCGCGATGTGCTCCTGGAAGGTGTCGTAGTCGAGGTGCTGCGAGCCGTCTGCGAAGTACGCGCCGGTCACGCGCGAGGTCGCGCCGGGCCCGGCGAGGTCGTTCTGGATCCGGATCTTGCCCCGCTTGGAGCCGAAGCCGCCGGCGACCCAGTCGAGCTCGGCGTCGCGCTCGACGCGGGCGTGGTGCGTGCCGAAATGCCACGTCTCCGGCGAGACGTTCTGCACCGAGACGTACTCGACCTTCGCGCCCTGCCCGACGAAGATCTCGACCGCGGCGTTGACGTAGCCGCGCGAGCTCGGGCGACGTCGAGGCGTACTCCTCGATGACGGTGAAGCGGCTCTCCGGCTCGGCGACGACGAGCAGGCGCCAGAAGAGCGAGCCGCCGTCGACGTCGTTGATGACGCGGACGTAGAGCGGCTGCTCGAGCACGACGCCCTTCGGCACCTGGACGAGGAGCCCGTGCTCCCACATCGCCGCGTTGTGCGCGGCGAACTTCTCGTCGGCGCCGACGAGCTCGCCGAGGCGCGGATGATCCGTCGAGCGGCTCGAAGGTGATGCCGTCGGGAGCCCGCTCGATCTCCAGCCCGCCGCCGGAGACGCGGACGATGCCGGCCGCCTCGAGCTCGAGCATGCCCGGCGCGCTGGCGACCCGTCGGCGCCGTTCGCGGTGAACGAGTCCGGGTCGAAGCCCTTCAGGTTCGTGAAGCGCCACGACTCGTCGCTCGTCGTCGGCAGCGGCAGCGCGCGATAGCGCTCGAGGAGCTCCGGCCGCGTCACGCGTCGAACCGCCTGTGGAGCATGAGCGAGTTGCCGTCCGGATCCTTGAACCACGCCTGCTTGCAGACGCCGGTGACGATCGTCTCGCCGTCGAAGGCGACGCCCTTCGCCTCCAGCTCCGCGCGCGCGGCGTCCACGTCGTCGACGCGCAGGGCCAGCCCCGCCGGGCTCGGCGCGAACGGCTGCCCGATGCTCGACGGGTCGAAGATGTCGAGCGTCACCTGGCCGGCGCGGAACTCCATGTCGCTGCTCGCCCTCGGTCTCGATCTCGAGGCCGAGCATCTCCGTGTAGAAGCGCTTCGCGCGCGGCGATGTCCTGCGTCAGGAACGACGACGAAGTCGACGTTCTCGACCTTCATCGCTACGGGCGTCGTGCCGTCCGAGTACGGCGCGTAGCGGCGGTGGAGGCATGAGCGCGTTGCCGTCGGGATCCGTGAAGAAGCGCCATGTGGCAGACGCCGGAGTCGATCGTGTCTCGGTGCAGAACTCGACGCCCGCCTCCTCGAGCTTGCCGGCGCGCCTCCTCGATGTCGGCGACGCGGAGCGCGATCGGCGACGTGCTCGGCGTCAGCTCGTCGCGGCCGATGTTCTCGATCGAGACGATGCGAGCGTCACGTTGACGGTCTCGAACTCGGGCCAGCCTCGTGACCATTCTCGTTCCGCTGCAGCCCGAGCGTCTCGCCGTAGAACCGCACTGCCCGCTCGCGAGTCCGAGAGTCAGGATCGAGACGAAGTCGATGCGCTCGACGTCCGATCACGCTTGAGCCTCGGCGTACGGGCGCGTAGCGGCGGTGGAGCGTGAGCGGATTGCCGTCCGGATCCCTGAACATCGCCATGTGGCAGACGCCCGTGTCGAAGGTCTCGCCGTCGAACTCGACGCCCTTGTCCTCCAGCTCGGCGCGCGCAGCCGCGACGTCGTCGACGTGAAGGAGCGCGATGCTGTTCGCCTGCGGCTCGAACTCGCCGCCGAACTGCGTCGGGTACCAGATCGCGAAGCAGGTCTCGCCGATCCAGAACTCGTTCCAGGAGCGCTCGTCGGGCCGTAGGCCCAGCGTGTCGACGTAGAACGCTCGCGAGCGCTTCCCGTCGGTCGAGGGCACGCCGACGACGTCGACCTTCGTGATCGGGGTCACGGGGTCGAGCCGTCCGGGTACGGCGCGTAGCGGCGGTGGAGGAGGATGCGATTGCCGGCGGGATCGCTGACGCCGGCGCCCTTGCAGGCGCCCGAGTCCCACATGTCGCCGACCTCGACGCCGGCCGCCTCGAGCTTCGCCTTGGCGGCCGCCACGTCGGCGACGCGGAGCGCGATCGTCGCCGGCGGCAGCGGCGCGAACTCGTAGTCGTGCGTGTGCGGCGTCATGACCGCCAGCGTCACGTTGCCGGCCTCGTACTCGATCCAGTCGTCGCCCGGCGAGTTGGGGTTCTCCGCCAGGCCGAGCAGCTCGCCGTAGAAGTGCTTCGCCTGCTCGATGTCGTGGACGGGCACGCGAATGTAGTCGACGCGCTCGACGCCGGATCAACCGACACCGAGCCCTCCATCTGCAGCTGGATCAGGCGGTTCATCTCGACGGCGTACTCGAGCGGGAGCTCCTTCGTGATCGGCTCGACGAAGCCCGAGACGATCATCGCGGACGCCTCCGACTCGGAGAGCCCGCGCGACATGAGGTAGAAGAGCTGCTCCTCGCCGATCTTCGAGACGGTCGCCTCGTGGCCGAGCTCGACGTCGTTCTCGTCGACCTGGATGTACGGATAGGTGTCCGAGCGCGAGTCCTCGTCGAGGATGAGCGCGTCGCAGACGACCTTCGACTTCGCGCCCGTGGCGCCCTTCGCCACCTGCAGCAGACCGCGGTAGCCGGCGCGCCCGCCGTCCTTCGAGATCGACTTCGAGTTGATCACCGAGGTCGTGTTCGGCGCGACGTGGACGCACTTGCCGCCGGCGTCCTGGTGCTGCCCCTTGCCGGCGAACGCGATCGAGAGCACCTCGCCGTGGGCGCGCTCGCCCATCAGCCAGATGGCCGGGTACTTCATCGTCAGCTTCGAGCCGAGGTTGCCGTCGACCCACTCCATCGTCGCGCCCTCGTAGGCGACGGCGCGCTTCGTGACGAGGTTGTAGACGTTGTTCGACCAGTTCTGGATCGTCGTGTAGCGGCAGCGGCCGCGCGGCTTGACGATGATCTCGACGACCGCGGAGTGCAGCGAGTCGGACGAGTAGATCGGCGCGGTGCAGCCCTCGACGTAGTGCACGTAGGCGTCCTCGTCGACGATGATCAGCGTGCGCTCGAACTGGCCCATGTTCTCCGCGTTGATGCGGAAGTAGGCCTGGAGCGGCAGGTCGATCGAGACGCCCGGCGGCACGTAGATGAAGGAGCCGCCCGACCAGACGGCCGAGTTCAGCGCCGCGAACTTGTTGTCGTTCTGCGGGATGATCGTGCCGAAGTACTGCTTGACGAGCTCCTCGTGCTCGCGCAGGCCGCGTGTCCATGTCGAGGAAGAGGACGCCCTTCGCCTCGAGGTCGGCCTGGAGCTTGTGGTAGACGACCTCCGACTCGTACTGGGCGCCGACGCCGGCGAGGTACTTCTTCTCCGCCTCCGGGATGCCGAGCTTGTCCCACGTGTCGAGGATGTCGGCCGGCAGGTCCTCCCAGTTCTTGGCCTGCTTCTCGGTCGGCTTGATGTAGTAGTAGATGTTCTCGAAGTCGATCTCGGCGACGTTGCCGCCCCAGGTCGGCAGCGGGCGCGCGAGGAAGTAGTCGAGCGCCTTGTGCCGGAACTTCCGCATCCACTCGGGCTCGTTCTTGTGCTCCGCGATCGCCTCGACGATCTCGTGCGAGAGGCCGCGGCCGGACTTGAAGAAGTAGTTCTCCGCCTCGTCCGAGTTCGAGAAGCCGTACTGGTACTCGTCGCGGATCCCGCGGACGACCTCGGTCTCGCTGCTGCTCATGCTGCCACCTCTTCCTTCGGAAGCCACGCATCGTAGCCCTGCGCCTCGAGCTTCTCGGCGAGCTCGGGGCCGCCGCTCTCGACGATCCGCCCGTCCACGAAGACGTGCACGTGGTCCGGCGTGACGTAGTTGAGGATGCGCTGGTAGTGCGTGATCACGATCGCGCCCATCTCCGGGCCGACGAGCTCGTTGACGCCGCGCGCGACGATCCGCAGCGCGTCGATGTCGAGCCCGGAGTCGGTCTCGTCGAGGACGGCGATCCTCGGCTTCAGGAGCGCCATCTGCAGGATCTCGACGCGCTTCTTCTCGCCGCCGGAGAAGCCGTCGTTCAGGTAGCGGGAGGCGAGCTCGCGCGGCACCTTGAGGCGCTCCATCGCGGCGAGGATCTCGGTGCGGAACTCCTTCACCGGGATCGGGTCGTCGACGCCGCCGGCCTTCGCCTTCCGGATCGCGTTGATCGCGCTGCGCAGGAAGCTCGTGACGGTGACGCCGGGGATCGCGTGCGGGTACTGGAAGGCGAGGAAGAGACCCTTCTGCGCGCGCTCGTCGGCCTCCATCTCGACGACGTTCTCGCCGTCGAGCAGGATCTCGCCCTCCGTGATCTCGTAGGCGGGATGGCCCGCGATCGCGTAGGCGAGCGTCGACTTGCCGGAGCCGTTCGGCCCCATGATCGCGTGCTTCTCGTTCAGGTTGGCCTCGAGATCGACGCCCTTGACGATCTCGGTGCCGTCCTCGAGCGCGACGTGCAGATTCTTGATCTCCAGAAACGCCAAGTTCGTGATCCCTCTTTTCCGAGCCCATACCCCCGCCTACCCCCGCGGCAAGCCGTTTTCGGCGCCGCCTTGTGACTCGATGGTAGCCGATCAGACCCGCGAGCGAGCGATCCGGTTACGGCCGCGATCGACCCCATCTTACCGAGGCGCAGCCGGGCCTCCGTCCAAACGCTCGAGCACCTGCTCGCGCGGCTTCTTCACGGCTCGTCCGCCTCGCCCGGCGGCCTGAGCGACAAACGGTGGTACCCTTGCGGCATGCCTGGAAGCATCGGCTGGCAAGGCCTCGTCGTCATCCTCTTGATCGCGCTGATCATCTTCGGGCCGAAGCGGCTGCCCGAGATGGGCCGCTCGCTCGGCCGCGGCATGCGCGAGTTCAAGGACTCGATCACCGGCAACGACAAGGACGACGACGACTTCGACCGCGCACGAGCTCCCGCGCGGCGAGAACGAGCCGGTCGTCTCCGCCACGGCGCGCGAGCGCGACACCACTCCCTAGTCCGCCGTGAGATTCCCGCGGCGCCTTCGCCACGGTGAGGAGGCGACCCTCGTCGAGCACCTCGACGAGCTGAGGACGCGCCTGCTCTACGGGCTCGGCTCTGTCGTCGTCGCCTTCGTCTTCACCTACTGGCAGCGCGACTGGCTGCTCGAGAAGCTGCGGGAGCCGCTGCCGGACGGGTTCGAGTTGATCACGCTCAGCCCCGGCGAGCCGTTCGTCACCTCCTTCACGGTCGCGTTCTACGCCGCCGATCGCGATCTCGCTGCCGATCCTGATCTGGCAGATCTGGGCCTTCCTCGCGCCGGCGCTGACGGAGTCGAGCCAGGCGACCGTCGCCCGCCTCGTCGGCGCCGCGACCGTGCTCCTGCTCTGCGGGATGGCGTTCGGCTACTTCATCGCGCTGCCGAACATCCTCGACTTCCTGCTCACCTTCGACGCCGAGCAGTACGACATCCAGGTCCGTGCGCGCGAGTACTTCAGCTTCACGGCGCTCCTGCTGCTCGGGTTCGGCGTCATGTTCGAGCTGCCGGTGTTCATCCTCGGCCTCGTCCGGCTCGGGATCCTCAGCTCGGCGACGCTGAGGCGCAACCGCCGTATCGGCTTCGGCCTCTGTCTGATCGCCGTCGTGTTGCTGCCCGGTGTCGACTTCGTGTCGATGGCGCTGCAGGCGCTGCCGGTGGTCATCCTCTTCGAGTCGCTCGATCTGGCTCGCGGTGTTCATGGAGCGGCGCTGGGACCGCGAGTACCAACGCGAGTGGGGCGGCGCCGAGCTGTGACCCACGTCCTCTCCGCCGACTGGGTGCTCCCGGTCGAAGGAGAGCCCGATCGAGGACGGCGCCGTCGCGATCGCCGACGGGCGGATCGTGGCGGTCGGTCCCGCAGCCGAGCTCGCGGCGGCGAGCTTCACGCAGTCACTACCCGGGCGCGGCGATCGTCCCCGGCTTCGTCAACGCCCACACGCACCTCGAGTACGCCGTCTACGCCGCCTTCGGCGACGGCTTCTCGTTCGCGCCGTGGCTCGCGACGCATATCGAGCGAAAGGCGCGCATCGACCGCGCCGACATGGAGGCGATCGCGCGGCTCGGCGCGGCGCAGTGCCTCGCCTCGGGCGTGACGACCGTCGGCGACGCGAGCTTCGCCGGCGCGGCGGCGCACGCGTGCGCGGAGCTGGGGCTCCGCGCGATCGTCTACCTGGAGGTCTTCGGCCGCGATCCCGAGGACGCGCTCGCGCAGTACGAGGAGAAGCTCGAGTACGTGCGCCCCGTGCTCTCCGAGCAAGTAGCGCGTCGGCGTCTCGCCGCACGCGCCGTACTCGTGCACGACGGAGGTCTACGAGGCGTGCCTCTCGCTCGGCGTGCCGGTGATGACGCACTTCAACGAGAGCACGGACGAGCTCGACTGGCTGCTGCGCGGCGAGGGCCCGATGCGGCCGGTCGCCGACATCCTCGTCGACCCGGACGGCCAGAGCGGCATTCGCCGTCTCGCTGCCGCCGGCGCGCTGAACGAGCGAATCGTCGCTGCCCACTGCGTCAAGGTCGATGCCGAGGAGATCGCGCTGCTGGCGACACACGACGTCGCGGTCGCGCACTGTCCGCGCTCGAACGCGTTCCTCGGCTGCGGGATCGCGCCGCTGCCCGAGCTCCTGGCGGCAGGGCTCCGCGTCGGCGTCGGCACCGACGGCGTGTCGTCGGTGCCCTCGCACGACTACTTCGAGGAGCTGCGGGCGGTCGTCGCGGCCGCGCGGGCGCGGACCGAGCGGGCCGACGCACTGTCGCCGGCCAAGGCGCTCGAGCTCGCGACGATCGGGCGGCGCGAGGGCGCTCGGTCTCGCGGACGAGGTCGGCTCGCTGGTGCCGGACAAGCGGGCCGATCTCACCGTGATCTCGCTTTCCGGCTCGGCGTATCTACCATGGGAGGAACCGGCGGCGGCAGTGGTCTACGGCGGCGAACCAGGCCGAATCGTCGCTACTCTCGTCGGCGGCGTCTGCCGATACGAAAAGTCCGATGTCGAGAAGTCCGAGGAAGCGAAAGGAGGGTTCGAATGGCACGAGCTGATCGCCGACGCGTCGCGCGCGCGAAGCCGGCTGCTGCGCGAGGCGGCGCCGGACGTCCGACCGACCACAGCCGCGCACTGATCGAGGACACGATGTTCTTCCCGAAGCTGCGGCGCCACGCGAAGTGGATGTTCGTGTTCCTCGCCCTCGTCTTCGGCCTCGGCTTCGTCATCTTCGGCGTCGGCTCCGACGTCCAGGGCGGCCTCGGCGACCTCTTCCGCGACTCCGGCGTCGCGTCGGACACTCCCTCCGTCCAGGAGGCCCGCGAGCGCGTGGCGGCGCAGCCCAACAACGCCGAGGCGCTTCGCGACCTCGCGACCGCTCTGTCCGTGGATGCGCAGACGGAGGAGGCGATCGAGACGCTGAGCCGCTACACCACTTTGCGCCCGAAGGACGAGGACGCCCTGCGCGAGCTCGCCGGGCTCTATCTCACCAAGGCGAACCGGCTCCAGGCCGAGGCGGAGGCTGCGCAGCAGCGCGCGAGCTACCTCACCGCCGGCGCCACGTTCACCGACCCGCTGCAGCTGCCGGGCGGCGCCTCGTCGCTCGCCGAGGACCCGATCGTCGAGGCGGTCACGACGAAGGCGAACGCAGAGGTCAACGCCGCGTACACGGCGGCGCAGACCGCCTACCGGAGCGCCGCCGACTCATACGACAAGGTCGTCGTGCTCTCTCCGACCGACCCGAACATCCAGCTCGAGCTCGCGCAGACCGCGCAGCGCGCAGGCGACATCACGCGTGCGATCGCCGCCTACGAGCGCTTCGTCGAGCTCGCTCCCGACGACCCGTCGACGCCGATCGTCAAGCGCCAGATCGAGCAGCTGAAGGCGCTCGCGCAGACGACGGTCGCAACCGTCGGGTTAGACTCCCGTCGCGCCGGGAAAGCCGGCGGAGAAATCTGAGGGCGAGACGGGGGAGCTGACATGAATTTCGACGTCAAGACGGAGAAGCTGAGCGACGAGCAGTACGTGATCTCGCTTGCCGGCGAGGTCGATCTCTACACGGCGCCGGAGTTCAAGCAGCAGCTGCTCGAGGTCATCGACCAGGGTGCGAAAGAGGTCATCGTCGACCTCACGTCGACGACGTTCATCGACTCCACCACGCTCGGCGTGCTCGTCGGCGGCGTCAAGCGGCTCCGCACGAACGAGGGCCACTCTCGCCCTCGTCTGCAGCGACCGCAACATCACGAAGATCTTCGAGATCACCGGCCTCGACCGCGTCTTCACGATCCACGAGACGCGCGACGCGGCGGTCGGCGCAGGCTCGACCGCCTAGAGGCTGCATGGCGTTGCGCCTCTCGGCCTGCGCCCTCTCGCTGCGGCGCTCGTCGCGAGCGGCTGTGGCACGGTCGGCCTCCCCGAAGAGGGCAGCGGCGACGAGTCCGCGGGCAGGGAGCTCTTCATCGACAACTGCGGCCAGTGCCACGTCCTCGCCGACGCGGGCACGCAGGGGACGATCGGCCCGAACCTCGACGACGCGTTCGGCAGTCCCGCGCCGACGGGCTCGGCGACACGACGATCCAGTCGGTCATCCGCGGGCAGATCGCCTACCCGGTCGAGGTGCCGCCGACCGGCTCGCCGGGGATGCCGGCCGACATCGTCACGGGCGAGGACGCCGACTCCGTCGCGGCCTACGTGGCGTCGGTCGCCGGGTTGCCCGTCGCGCCTCGGCCGCCGACCGGCCGAGACCGGAGACCGGCGGCGAGACGGACACCGGCGGCGAGACGGACACGGGCGGCGAGACGGACACCGGCGAGACGGGGACGGGCGAGGAGACGCTCGACGGCGCCGCGATCTTCGCCGACGCGGGCTGCGGCAGCTGCCACACGCTCGAGGCGGCGGGCTCGACCGGGACGATCGGGCCGAACCTCGACGAGGCCCAGCCGGATCGCGAGCTCGCGATCGACCGGGTCACGAACGGCATGGGCGCGATGCCGTCCTTCTCCGACTCGCTCTCGGACGAGCAGATCGCCGCGGTCGCGGACTACGTGGTCTCGAGCACCGGCGGCTAGGTCACACGCGCCGTGGCGACGCGGATCCTGATCGCCGAGGACGAGACGATCATCCGCCTCGACCTGCGCGAGCTGCTCGAGGCCGCCGGCTTCGAGATCTGCGGCGAGGCGCGCGACGGCGAGGAGGCGGTCGAGCTGGCCCGCTCCGAGCAGCCCGATCTCGCCGTCCTCGACGTGAAGATGCCGAGGCTCGACGGGATCGAGGCGGCGCAGGCGGATCCTCGACGAACGGCCGATCCCGATCGTGATGGTGACCGCGTACGGCGAGCGCGAGCTCGTCGCGCGGGCGGTCGAGGCGGGCGTCTTCGGCTACCTCGTGAAGCCGTTCCGCGAGACCGACCTGCTGCCGGCGATCGAGACCGCCCGGGCGCGGCACGAGGAGCTCGCCGCGCTGCGCGAGGAGGCGGAGTCGCTCGCCGAGGCGCTGGCCGCGCGAAAGGTGATCGAGCGCGCGAAGGGCCTGCTGATGACGAAGGAGGGCCTCTCGGAGGCAGACGCGTTCGCGCGGCTCCGCAAGGCGAGCCAGGTCTCCGGCCGGCCGCTCAAGGTCGTCGCCGAGGCGGTCGTCGCGACCTTAGGTAGGAGGGTCAGGCCCCGCACGCGCGAGCCTCTCCCGCCGGCGCCGCACCAGCGGGAGAGCTGCGCGAAGCAGAACCTGACCCCGCGAGTATGGGGCGGCTCCCGGGTCTAGGAGCCGCCCTAGCCACATCCCCCATGATGTAAGTCCGCCGAGAGGGTCGAAACTTGCGCGGCGGCTCGCGCGGATTTGTGCGCACCGTGCGGGTTTCTCCGGTGCTAGGTCTGCGCCAGCAGGCGCGTCTCTTCGCGCCGGCGGCGTAGACGCAGCGCGAGCCAGAGCAGGACGCCGAGCAGGACGAGCGGGCCGAGGATCACGAGCGCGTAGAGGACGACGACGCCTTCCCAGACGAGCACGTCCTTGATGCCGTCGAGCTTGCTCTCGCCGCCGGGCGACGACCGCGTCGATCTTCTCCGTCGTCAGCGTCAGGCCGATCGTGGCGAAGCGACCCTCGGCTCGCGTCGCCCGCAGCTGCGCCCGCAGCTGCGCGAGCTCCTGGCGCGCGGTTGCACGCCGTGAGAGGAGGATCGCGCGCTCCGCCTCGGAGAGGTCCGGGTTCTGCGAGCTGCTTCGTCAGGCTCGCGATGCGCCGCTGCGTCTGCTCGACCTGGCGCGTGTACGTGTCCACGGTCGGCTGCAGGTCCTCGATGGCGAAGCTGCTGGCCGAGGATCGTGCCGAGCTGCGAGAGCTGCGTCATCGCGCTCTGGACGCGCTCGACGGGGACGCGGAGGACGATGTTCGCCGAGCCGATGCCGCCGCGCGGCGCGTTGTAGAGAGCGAGGTGACGTTGCCGCCGAGCTGCGACGCGATCCGCTGGGCCTTCTGGGTCGCCGCGACAGCTCGTTCGACGTTCTCGACCCGCAGCTGGAGCTCGGCCTGGTAGCGCTGGACGCGCGTCGGGTCGGGTGCGATCGCGGCGCCGCTGTCGGCGGTCGGCGGTGCCACCGACTGGGCCTTCGGGACGGCCAGGGGCGCGCTCTCGAGCGTCGTGCGGGCCTCGGGCGCGGGCTCCGACCGACCGATCGCAGCCAGATCGCGGCCGTCGTCGCGACGTCGCCACGCGTCAGCCCGATCACGCCCGCCGAGACGAGCGCGACGAGCACCGTCGCCGGCGCGGCGACGAGCGCGAACCGGCGCCATTCGAAGCGGGCCAGAAAGGGCTGCCGCGCCGGCTCGGTCGCCGCCAGCGCGCGCACGCGCTGCCGCAGCTCGGCCGGCGCCGCGGGCTTCGCCGCGCGCAGCTCTCTCATCAGCGACTCAGACATGAATGCACTCACCTTCTCCTCCAGCTTTCGCGAGTGCGCGCGAGAGGCGCGTCGAGACGTTCGTCGGGCTGATCCCGAGCACGCGGCCGGTCTCCTCGCCGTCGAGCTCGAGCAGGACGCGCAGGGCGATCACCTCGCGCTCGGCCGCGCTCAGCGTCGCGAGCGCCGCCTCGAGGTCCGGCGACAGTCCCTCGCCGAAGCGCGTCCTCGACCTGCTCGGGCGGCGGCGGCCCGCTCCTCGCGCCGCCGCCGCCGCTCCTCGGCGCGGAACCAGTCGAGCGCGGTCGTGCGCGCGATCTGGCACAGCCAGGTGCGGGCCGAGGCGCGTCGCGCGTCGAAGCGAGCCCACAGCCGCAGGGCCTTCTCGAACGTGTCCGCGGTCAGATCCTCGGCGAGCGAGCGATCGCGGGTGAGATAGACGAGATAGCCGTACACGTCGTCGAGATGCTCCTCTGCTGCCGCCGCGAAGCTCAGCCGTGCCCTACGTCGGGCCGTCTCCAGATGGACATCGTCATCGCCTGCACACCGTGTCTACGCCGCCGGACGCCCCACTGTCACAGCCGTCTCTCGGGACTTCCTCCACACTTTCTCCGCATTCCTTGCGCAAAGCTTGTGCGGCCGCCAACGGCGCGGTTAGACCTTCTGCGCGCCGCTTGTAACACGTGTCTGGCACGTCTCTGGCACGTCTCTGGCACGACTCTGGCACGTGTCAGACACCGGACCTGACGCATTCGGACGTGTCCGAGGGCACCCGAGGCACCTGCCGTTCGTTTACCCCGACGTCGTCTGCGCGGACTCGAACAGGCGCTCCCAGCGCGTCGAGCAGGCTCTGCAGGTCGTCGCGGGCGGCCTTGTGCGCGGCGAGCGTGTCCACGTCGGCCCAATCGTCGGCGAGCCTGCGCTCCAGCTCGGCGAGGTCGGCCTCTCGCGCCTCGATCGCCGCCTCGAGCTGCTCGAGCTCTGTCGGTCTCGGCTTCGACTTGCGCGGGCCGGACCGGCTTCGACCGCTCCGCCTTCGGCTCCTTCGGCGCCGGCGCGGGTGGCGCCTCCTCGTCCGCCCGGATCCGCACGTAGTCGGCCCAGCCGCCTGGATACGAGCGCAGGCGCCGCTCCTCGATCGCGATGATCCGGTCGGCGACCGCGTCGAGCACGGCCCGGTCGTGGGAGACGAGCAGCACGGTGCCGGGGAACGCCTCCAGGGCCGCCTCGAGCGCCTCACGGCTCTCCAGGTCGAGGTGGTTCGTCGGCTCGTCGAGCACGAGGAAGTTCGCGCCGCTCGCGACGACGAGCGCGAGGGCGAGCCGGCGCCGCTCGCCGCCCGACAGCGCGACGACCGGCCGCTCGTGCGCGTCCCAGCCGGAGAACAGGAAGCGGCCCAGGAGCGCCTGCGCCTGCGGCCGCTGCAGCCCAGTCGCGCCCATCGTGCACTCGAGCACGCTGCCGCGCTCGTCGAGCTCGACCTCGTGCTGCGAGAAGTAGGCGAGCTGGACGCCGTGGCCGATCCGGCCGAGCCGGCTGCCGACGATCGCGTCGAGGAGCGTCGACTTGCCGGAGCCGTTCGGCCCGATCAGCGCCACGTGCTCGCCGCGCTCCAGCACGAGCTCCGAATCCTCGAGCAGGGGCTTGTCGCCCGCTGCGAGCGTGATGCGCTCCGCCTCGAGCACCATGCGTCCGCTCCGCGCCGGCTTCAGGAACTCGAAGCCGAGTGTGCGTCGCTTGCCCTTCGGCGCCTCGACGCGCACCTTCTCGATCCGCGCGATCTGCTTCAGCTTGGCCTGCGCCTGCCGCGACTTCGTGCCGTAGCGGAAGCGCGCGACGAACCGTTCGAGTCGCGCGATGTCCTCGGCCTGCCGCTCGGCGAACTTCGCCTGCATCGACGCCCGCGCGGCCTGCTCCTGCCGCCAGACGTGCCACTGGCCCGGGAAGTAGATCGACTTGCCGCCCTCGAGCTCGAGCACGGCCGTCGTCACCGACTCGAGGAACCAGCGGTCGTGCGCGACGATCACGACCGCCGGCGTCGATCGTCGTCAGCTCCTGCTCGAGCCACTCGATCGAGGCCATGTCGAGGTGGTTCGTGGGCTCGTCGAGCAGCAGCAGGTCGGGCTGGCCGGCGAGCGCGCGCGCGAGCGAGGCGCGCGTCAGCTCGCCGCCGGAGAAGGACTCGAGGCCGCGGTCGAGGTCGGCGTCCGTGAAGCCGAGGCCGCGGAGGACGCTTGCAGCGTGGTCGCGCCAGCCGTAGCCGCCCGCGTGCTCGAGCCGCGCCTGCGCCTCGCCGTAGCGGCGCAGCGTCTCGGGCGCGTGGTCGCCGCCCGCCATCGCCTCCTCGAGCCGGCGGAGCTCCTGCTCGGCGCCGACGAGGTCGGCGGCGCCGGAGAGGGCGTACTCGCGCAGGGTGTGACCGCCGAGCCGCGGCGGCCGCTGGTCGTGGAGCGCGACGCGCGCGCCCTTCTCCCAGGCGAGCTCGCCGCCCTGCAGCTCGATCTCGCCGATGAGCGCGCGCAGCAGCGTCGTCTTCCCGGCGCCGTTCGGGCCGGAGAGCGCGAGCCGGTCGCGCCGCTCGACCTTGAACGAGACGCCGTCGAAGAGCGGGTCGCCGGAGAACTCCTTGCGGAGACCGGATGCGATCAGCACTGCCATGCTCTCCAGGGTAATGCGCGTGCTCGCCCTGGACATCGGCACGTCGTCGGCGCGGGCGCGCGTCTACGACGAGCGCGCCGAGGTGCGTCGCCGGCCGACAGGAGCGCTACACGCGACGCGCGGCCACTCCGGCCGGCTGGGCGAGTTCGACGCCGACGAGCTGCGTCGCGGTCGCCGCGGGAGGCGATGGACGAGGCCCGCGAGGAAGCCGGCGGCGAGGTCGACGCGGTCGCGATCTCCTGCTTCTGGCACAGCCTCGTCGGCGTCGACAGCCGGCGGCCGCCCGGTCACGCCGGTGCTGACCTGGCGGCAGCTCGAGCACGCCGCCGAGCTGCCGCTCGACTCCGACGAGGTCCACGCGCGCACCGGCTGCCCGCTGCACCCGAGCTTCTGGCCGATGAAGATCGCCGGCCTGCACGCGCAGGGGATTCGGCCCGCCCGCTACCTCTCGTTCTCGGATCTCCTGACCGAGCGGCCGCACGAGCCTCTCGATGGCGAGCGGCACCGGCCTGCTCGGCCTCGACGGCCGCTGGGACGAGGAGCTGCTCGAGACGCTCGGGCTCGACGAGGAGCAGCTGCCCGAGCTCGCCGACGAGCTCGTGCTCGGCGACGGCGCGGCGGCCAACCTCGGCTCTGGCGCGCTCGGGCCGGACCCGCGCTGCGCTCACGATCGGCACGTCGGCGGCGCTCCGGACGGTGCACGAGCGGAGCGACGCCGCGCGACCGGGCCTCTTCCTCTACCGCGTCGACGGGAGCGCTTCGTCGAGGGTGGCGCGATCTCCGACGGCGGCAACCTGCTCGACTGGCTCGAGCGCCTGCTTCGGTCGACGTCGAGACGGCCGGGCTCGCCGACGATCCGCCGGGCGAGCTCGACTTCCTGGCTCTGCTCGGCGGCGAGCGCAGCCCCGGCTGGCGCGCGCACGCACGAGGCGCCGTCTCCGGGCTCGTCGTTCGACATCGGAGCGGCGCGACGTCGTCCGCGCCGCGCTCGAGGGAGTCGCGCACCGCTTCGCCGAGATCGCCGCGCTCATGCCCGAGCTCGAGGAGATCGTCGGCTCGGGCGGCGCGCTGCTTCAACAACCCGGACTGGGCGCAGATCCTCGCCGACGTGCTCGAGCTGCCCGGTGACGCTGTCGGCGGTCGACGAGGCCTCCGCCCGCGGCGCGGCCGTCGTGGCGCTGGCCCGGCTCGGCGTCGAGCCTCCGCCGGCGCCGCTCGGCCGCCGATTCGAGCCCCGCCCCGAGCGGTTCGAGGCGCATCGCGCGGCGCGCGAGCGCCAGCGCCGCCTCTACGACACGCTGACCTGACTGGATTGACGGTTGGGCTCGCGCACGAGCCGTCGCGCTGCCTCCGCGATCGCGGCTGCGTCGATCCCCGCCGCGGCGAGCAGCTCCGCCGGCTTCCCCGAGTGCGGCAGCTCCCGCACAGCCAGCTTCACGACCGGCGGCCGCTCGTCGAGGTCGGCGATCGCGTCGAGGACGGCGTCGCCGATGCCGCCCTCCGGCCGGTGATCCTCCACGGTCACGATCGGCGACGTGATCGTCGCGCAGCGTCTCGGTGTCGACCGGCTTGACGGAGTAGAGGTCGATTACGCGCGCGTCGATGCCGTCGCCCGCGAGCAGCTCCGCAGCCTTGAGCGCCTCGTGAAGCGTGATCCCGGCGCCGATCAGCGCCACGTCCGCGCCGTCCTTCAGCGTTCGCGACCCGCCGACCGGGAACTCCTCGTCGGGGCCGTAGAGCACGTCCGTGTCGGCTCGAGTCGTCCGGAGGTACGAGATCCCGTCGAGGCCGGCCATCGCCCGCACGAGCGCGGCCGTCTGGTTGCCGTCGCACGGATACAGCACCGTCGACGTGTTGATTGCGCGCAGCGACGCGATGTCCTCGAGCGCCATCTGCGACGGCCCGTCCTCGCCGATCGAGACGCCTGCGTGCGAGCCGCAGAGCTTGATCGTCGCCTGTGAGATCGCCGCCATCCGGACGAAGTCGTAGGCGCGGGAGAGGAACGCGGCGAAGGTCGCCGCGAACGGCTTCCAGCCGAGGATCTGCATGCCGACCGCTGCTCCGACCATCTGCTGCTCGGCGATGTACATCTCGAAGTAGCGCTCCGGGAACGCCTTGCCGAAGATCTCCGAGAAGGTCGAGTTGTCGACCTCTCCGTCGAGCGCGACCACCCTTGCGTCGTCGCCGCCGAGCCCGGCGAGCGCTTCGCCGTACGCCTTTCGCGTCGCGACCTGCGAGCCGAGCTCGTAGCGCGGCCAGTCACCGCCGTCGGCGCTGAAGCGGTGCGGCTCGCCGGAGGGCTTCGGCACGTTCGATCTCGAGATTGCGGACGCCGCCCAGCTCCTCGAGAGCCTCCTCCGCGTCCTCGGCCGACATCGCCTTCCCGTGCCAGCCCGGCTGATTCTCGATCTTCGAGTAGCCCTTGCCCTTGAGGGTCCGCGCGATCACGGCAGTCGGCTGCCCGGTCGTCTGCTCCGCCTCCTCGTAGGCGCGGTGGATCTCGTCGACGTCGTGCCCGTCGATCGTCGATCGTGTGCCAGCCGAACGCCCGGAATCGCTCGGCGTACGTGTCGAGATCCCAGCCGTGGCGCGTCTCTCCGCGCTGGCCGAGCCGGTTGACGTCGACGATCGCCGTCAGGTGGTCGAGCTGCTCGAAGGACGCCGCGTCGAGCGCTTCCCACATCGAGCCTTCCGCCATCTCGCTGTCGCCGCAGATCACCCAGGTCCGGAACGGGAGGCGATCGAGCTTCTTGCCCGCGAGAGCGAGGCCGACGCCGATCGGCAGCCCTTGTCCGAGGGAGCCCGTCGCGACGTCGACCCACGGCAGCACCGGTGTCGGGTGCCCCTCGAGACGAGACCCGAACTGCCGGTAGGTCATGAACTCCTCCTCGGAGATCACGCCGGCCGCGCGGAAGAGCCCGTAGACGAGCGGCGACGCATGCCCCTTCGAGAAGACGAGCCGGTCGTTCGCCGGGTTCTTCGGATCGTCGACGTCGTACCGGAAGTGGGCCGCGAGGAGGACGGCGGCGAGGTCGGCCGCCGACATCGACGAGGTGGGATGACCGGACTTCGCCTTCGCGCTCGCGCGCACCGCGTCGACCCGTAGCTGCTGTCCCAGCTCCCGCCAAAGCTCGCGCTCGTCCACTGTCGGCTCCCCGCTCGTCGTTTGTCGTAACGTAGCGGGGGATGAGAGTCGCGGTTGCGTTCGACCACCGTGGGGTCAAGCTCCGCGAGCGCGTGCTGGAGCAGATGGAGGCATGCGGCGTCGAGACGGTCGACCTCGGCACCGACGACGCCTCTGTCCGGATCGACTACCCGGACAAGGCGCGCGAGATCGGCGAGGCGATCCATGACGGCGGCGCCGAGCGAGGGATTCTCGTCTGCGGCTCCGGTGTGGGCGTCGCGGTCGCCGCGTCGAAGGTCACAGGGATCCGCGCGGCCAGCGTGTCGGACTACTACTCCGCGCGACAGGGCGTCGAGCACGACGACATGAACGTGCTCTGCCTCGGCGCCGAAGTGGTCGGCCCCGAGCTGGCGGCGGAGCTGATCAAGGCGTTCCTGAACGCGCGCTTCAATGGCGGCGAGCGCTACGTGCGGCGGCTGAAGAAGGTCGAGGCGATGGAGAGGGAGATGAAGCATGGCGAAGTCACGACTGCATGAGCTGAGCGAGCACGGGGTCAGCGTCTGGATCGACTCGCTTTCGCGCGAGATGCTCGAGACCGGTGAGCTGGCACGGCTGATGGAGGAGGACGCCGTGGTCGGCGTGACCTCGAACCCGACGATCTTCCAGAAGGCCCTCTCGACCGGGGACTGGTACGACGAGCAGCTGCGCGACGTGATGGCGCGCGAGGACGACGCGACGGAGATCTTCCTCCAGCTTGCGATGGAGGACATTCGCCGCGCCTGCGACCTGCTGCGTCCCGTCTGGGAGGCCGGCCGGGGAAAGGACGGCTACGTCTCGCTCGAGGTCGACCCGACCCTCGCCTACGACAGCGACCGCACGCTCGAGCAGGCGCTGCGCCTGCACGAGGAGGTCGACCGGCCGAACCTGTTCGTGAAGATCCCCGCGACGAAGCCCGGGCTCGGCCCGATCGAGGACTGCATCGCGCAGGGCCGGTCGATCAACATCACGCTGATCTTCTCGCTCGAGCGCTACGCGGAGGTCGTGGAGGCCTACCTGCGGGGGCTCGAGCGGCTCGTCGAGGGCGGGGGCGATCCGACGCGAGTCGCGTCGGTGGCGAGCTTCTTCGTCTCCCGTGTGGACACGGAGGCAGACAAGCGGCTTGGAGGGACTTAGCAACAGTCTGTTGCAAGGTCGGCTCGCGATCGCGAACGCGAAGCTCGCCTACCAGCACTACCTCGAGGCCTTCGCCGGCGAGCGCTGGGAGGCGCTCGCGGCCGCGGGCGCGACGAAGCAGCGCTGCCTCTGGGCCTCCACGTCGACGAAGAACCCGGCCTACCGCGACGTGCTCTACGTCGAGGAGCTGATCGGCCCGAACACGGTCAACACGATGCCGATCGAGACGATTCGGGCCTTCCAGGATCACGGTGAGATCCGGGGTGACACCCTCCTGGAGGGTGTCGACGAGGCGCGGCGGTTGCTCGACGAGCTGCGCAGGGTCGGAGTCGACTACGACGACGTCGTTCAGACGCTCGAGACCGAGGGCGTCCAGAAGTTCTCGGATTCGTTCGAGGAGTTGTTGGAGGGGATTCGCGCCAAGCGTGCCGAGCTCGCCGCGGCATGAGGCCGTGAGCTCACCCGCGTCGATCGTCGAGCGGATCTGGGACTACGACGCATCGCTCTGGACCAACTCCGGCGAGGACCGCTGGCTGGGCTGGCTCGACGTCGTCACCCGCGTGCGGCCGCGGGTCGGGGAGCTGCAGGCCTTCGCCGAGACGGCGAGCGAGCAGTTCGACGAGTTCGTTCTGCTCGGCATGGGCGGCTCGAGCCTGGCGCCCGAGGTGCTGCGGCGCGCGTTCGCGGCTGACTCGTTCCACGTGCTCGACACGACCCACCCGCGCGCGGTCAGCCGGCTCGCCGACGACCTCGATCTCGAGCGCACGCTCTTCATCGTCTCCTCGAAATCGGGCACGACGCTCGAGACGCGCTCGCACGCGGACTACTTCTGGGAGCGCTGCGGCGGCCGCGGCGCCCAGTTCGCGGCGATCACGGATCCGGGCTCGGAGCTGGAGCGCGCTCGCCACGGAGCGTGGCTTCCGTGCGGTCTTTCCCGGAGAGCCGGAGATCGGCGGCCGCTACTCCGCGCTCTCGCTCTTCGGCATCGTGCCGGCCGCGCTGATGGGCGTCGACCTCGATCTCTTCCTCAGCCGCGCGCACGAGATGATGGAGGCCCTCCAGCTCGAGGAGGGGAACCCCGGCCTCGAGCTCGGGCTGCAGCTCGGCGAAGGCTGGCGGGAGGGGCGCGACAAGGTCTGCATCGACGACCACCCGTCCGGCTTCGGGTTGTGGGCGGAGCAGCTGCTCGCCGAGTCGACCGGGAAGCAGGGAAAGGGGCTCGTGCCCGCGCCGGGCGAGCCGCCCGAGGGTCTCGACCGCCAGCGCGGCGAGGTGCGGCTGCCGGACCCCTACGAGCTCGCGCAGGAGTTCCTGCGCTGGGAGTTCGCGACCGCCGTTGCCGGCCATGTGCTGGGGATCAACCCGTTCGACCAGCCCGACGTCCAGGCGGCCAAGGACAAGACGAACGAGGTCCTCGCGGCGCGGCGAGCCCGACGTCTCGCCGCGAGGCTCGCTCGACGAGCTGCTCGGCGGCGCCCGCGAAGGCGACTACGTCGCGATCCAGGCGTTCATCGACCCCGCTCGGGCCGGCGAGCTCGACCCGCTGCTCGACCGGGCGCACGAGACCGGCTGCGTCGTCACCCACGGCCTGGGCCCTCGCTACCTCCACTCGACCGGGCAGCTGCACAAGGGCGGCCCGGACACGGGGGTGTTCGTACAGGTCGTCGACGACGTCGGCGACGAGGTCGGGATCCCCGGCCGTGACTTCGGCTTCGGCCGCCTGATCAGCGCCCAGGCGGCCGGTGATCTCGCTGCGCTCGAGGAGCGCGGTAGGCGTGTGGTCCGACTACGGTTGGAGGAGATCGAGAGATGAAGATCGGCATGGTCGGGCTCGGCCGCATGGGCTCGGGGATGACGCGGCGTCTCGAGGCCAACGGGCACGAGGTGGCGACCTACGACCCGAACGTGAAGTCGACCGCGAAGACGCTCGGCGCGCTCGCGAAGCAGCTCGAGCCGCCGCGCCACGTCTGGGTGATGGTCCCCTCCGGCAAGGTCACGGAGGACACGGTCCGCAAGCTCGTTCGCATCCTGGAGCCGGGCGACACCATCATCGACGGCGGCAACTCGAACTTCCGCGACTCGCAGCGGCGCTACAAGGAGGCGCGCCGCGAGAAGATCTCCTTCGTCGACGTCGGCGTGTCCGGCGGCATCTGGGGCCTCGAGGTCGGCTTCTGCCTGATGGCGGGCGGCGACAAGGCTCCGGTCAAGCGGCTGACGCCGATCCTCGAGGCGCTCGCGCCGGAGGACGGCTGGGCGCACGTCGGCACCTCCGGCGCCGGCCACTTCGTGAAGATGGTCCACAACGGGATCGAGTACGGGCTGATGCAGGCCTACGCCGAGGGCTTCGAGCTCATGTACCACTCGGAGTTCGACCTCGACCTGAGCGAGGTCGCCGGCATCTGGCGTTACGGCTCCGTTGTCCGCTCCTGGCTGCTCGAGCTCCTGTGGGCCGCGATGGAGCAGCACGGCGACCACCTCGACGACATCGCCCCGTACGTGCAGGACTCGGGCGAGGGCCGCTGGACGATCAACGAGGCGATCAACGCAAACGTCCCGGTGCCTGCGATCAGCTCGGCGCTGTTCTCCCGCTTCGCCTCGAGGCGCGAGATCGACTTCTCCGCCAAGGTGCAGGCCGCGCTGCGGAACCAGTTCGGCGGCCACGCGGTGAAGGCGGTCAAGGCGGCCAAGGAGGCGCCCGGCCCCCGGTGAGCACGGCCGAGAACCCTCTGCTGGAGGGCCTGAAGCTGCGGCGCCGGCCGGAGCCGTGCGTACTCATCATCTTCGGCGCCTCGGGCGATCTCACGAGTCGCAAGCTCTTCCCGGCGCTCTACTCCCTCGCCGTGCGGCGCCTGCTGCCGGAGCGCTTCGGCGTCGTCGGGGTCGCCCGCACCCAGCAGACGACGCGGCAGTGGGCCGCCGCGATGAAGGCGGGCGTGAAGCAGTACGGGCGCGATCCGTTCGACGAGTCGGTCTGGAAGAGCCTGACGGAGGGCCTGCGCTACGTCGCGACCGACTTCGCCGACGACGAGGGGCAGAACCGCGTCGCCGAGGCGCTGGGCGACCTCGACGAGGAGCGGGGCACGGAGGGGAACCGGCTCTACTACCTCGCCGTCCCGCCGGCGGCGTTCGAGATGATCGTCAACGAGCTCGGCGAGCGCAAGAGCAGGGTGCGGGGCTGGACGAGGCTGATCGTCGAGAAGCCGTTCGGCTACGACCGTGCGTCCGCGCACGCGCTCAACGAGACGCTGCAGCGGTGGTTCGAGGAGCGCGAGATCTTCCGGATCGACCACTACCTCGGCAAGGAGACGGTCCAGAACATGCTCGCGCTGCGCTTCGCGAACGGCATCTTCGAGCCGATCTGGAACCGCCAGTTCATCGACCACGTCCAGATCACCGTCGCCGAGTCGATCGGCGTGGAGGGGCGGGCGGCGTTCTACGAGCGCGCGGGTGCGATCCGCGACATCTTCCAGAACCACCTGCTGCAGCTCGTCGCGCTGACAGCGATGGAGCCGCCGATCGACTTCACGGCCGACTCGGTGCGGAACGAGAAGGTGAAGGTGCTGCGCTCGCTGCACACGCCCGGGCCGAAGTCGGTCGTGCGCGGCCAGTACGGGCCCGGGTTCGTCGAGGGCGTCGAGGTGCCCGGCTACCGCGAGGAGGAGGGCGTCGACCCCGAGTCGACGACGGAGACGTTCGTCGCCGCGAAGCTCTACGTCGACAACTGGCGCTGGGCGGACACGCCGATCTACGTCCGTGCGGGCAAGCGGCTCGCGCGGCGCGAGACGACGATCGCGATCCAGTTCCAGCGCGCGCCGCACCCGCCGTTCGCCGAGATCGCGGGCGACGGGCTGCGGCCGAACGTGCTGCTGATTCACGTTCAGCCCGACGAGGGCGTGTCGCTCGCGATCGGCGCGAAGGTGCCCGGGCAGGGGATGTCGATCCGGACCGTGCACATGGACTTCCTCTACGGAGGCGCCTTCCGCATGGGCCTCCCGGAGGCGTACGAGCGGCTGATCCTCGACGCGATGGTCGGGGACGCGACGCTGTTCACCCGCGCGGACGAGGTCGACGAGCAGTGGGCCCTCGTCGACACGATCGTGGCGGCGTGGAAGCGCGACCGGCCGGTGTTCCCGAACTACGAGGCGGGCACGTGGGGCCCGCCGAGCGCGGACGAGCTGATCCACCGCGATGGGCGATCGTGGCGACGACACTGACCGACACGACCCTGGCGGAGGTCGAGCAGGCGCTGAACGAGGCGCGCGATGTCGGCGTCCAGCGGACGAGCGTGATGACGCACATCGCGTGGGCGCCGCAGCGAG
Organism: uncultured Gaiellaceae bacterium; assembly: GCA_963791905.1. GTDB lineage: Bacteria > Actinomycetota > Thermoleophilia > Gaiellales > Gaiellaceae > Gaiellasilicea. Next base: position 449,465 of record CAWBTX010000006.1, on the reverse strand, counting down.
TGGCTCCGGGCGGCGGAGAAGACGCTCGCCGGGCTGTCGGAGCGGCATCCTTCGCGCACGATCCTGCTCACGCCCGCACCGCGGCGCAAGGACGGCATCGACGCGATCGTCGACGTCCGCACGTTCACCGTCGGCGAGTCCGAGCGCGTGATCGCCTCCGAGGTGGTGGAGCTGACGCTGAAGGGGCGTCGCTCGCAGGCGCCCGCATCGATCGTGATGCCGCTGCTGATCACGGACCTGCCCGTCTTCTGCCGCTGGCGCGGCGAGCCCGACTGGGACTCGCCCGAGCTCGAGCAGATCGTCGGCATGATCGACCGGCTCGTCGTCGACTCCTCCGAGTGGGGAGGGCTGCCCGGCTCCTTTGCGAGCGTGGCAGGCCTGTTCGACCGCGTCGCCGTTTCCGACATCGCGTGGTATCGCGCGGCCGAGTGGCGGGGACGGATCGCCGAGCTCTGGCCAAGCATCAGGCGGATCGAGCGGCTGACCGTGACCGGGCCGGAGGCCGACGCGCTCCTGCTGGCGTCGTGGCTGCGCACGCGGCTGAAGCGGGAGTTCGAGCTCGTGCACCGCCCTGCAAAGACGCTGCGGCGGGTGGTGGTCGACGGCCGGGCGGTCGAGCCGCCGTCGGGGCCCGAGCCGACGCCGAGCGACTTTCTCTCCGATCAGCTGGACGTCTTCGGCCGCGACAAGATCTACGAGGCGGCGGTCAAAGCAATCCGCTGAGGTCGAGGCGCCCGTTCGACGAGACCGGGTCGTCGAAGCGGCCGCCGGCCTCCTCGACGATCACGCGGATCGCCGCCGTGTCCCAGACGGCGAGGTCGTTGGAGTCGACGGCCACCTCGGCGGCGCCCTCGGCGACGAGCATGTGCGCCCAGAAGTCGCCGAAGCCGCGCAGGTGCCAGGCCCCGAACGCGGCCGCCGGAGGCGGCCGGTCGAGCGCGTAGAGCAGCGTCGCGTCCTCGAGCCGCCCGATCGCAGAGACGCCGATCGGCGAGCCGTTCAGATAGGCGCCGCCGCCGCGCGTCGCCCACCAGCGGCGGCCGAGCGCGGGCGCGGACACGACGGCGACTCGGTCGGCGAACGCGATCAGCGTCGCCCAGACCGGGATGCCGCGCGTGAAGTTCCGGGTGCCGTCGATCGGGTCGACGATCCAGCCGCTCGTGTCCTCGCCGCCGCCCTCTTCGCCGAGCACCGGCTCGCCGGCTCGTTCGCGCTCGATGCTGGCGCGGAGCCGAGTTTCGACGGCCGAGTCGGCGTCGGAGACGGGCGTCAGGTCGGGCTTGGTGTCGACACGGAGGTCGCTCGCGCGAAACCGCGGCAGCGAGATTCCGTCCGCCTCGTCGGCAAGCGCGAGCGCGAAGGCGAGGTCGGCGTCCATCCGCCGAGCCTAGTTGCTTAGCGCTTGACGACCTTGAAGACCGGCTTCGCGACCTTGAGGCGGATCGGCGCCGACCAGGCCATCTGTGGCCGCTTCGGCAGGAGCGGGTTGAAGCCGCGCACGCGGTAGTACCACGTGCCGGTCGCAAGCGGCAGCAGCGCGGACGTCGCCCCGGTCTTGACCGAGCCGACGGGCTTGAACGGGGTCACCGACCTGCTCCACTGCACCTCGTAGTCCTGCGCGCCGAGGGCCGGCTGCCAGGCGACGAGCGGCGTCCCGTAGAAGGCCGGCGTCGACCGGTTCGCCGACACGAGGCGTCCGTTGGGCGAGAGGCCGCTCACGAACGGGCGCTTCGCGCTCGTCACGACCGGCGGGCTCGTCTTGCCGAAGCGCATGAGGCGGCCGCTCTGGCAGGCGTCCTGCGGCAGCTCGGTCTCGCGGTACTCGATGGGGATCACCGTACCGGGGCCGCCGCTCGCCGGCGGCGGGACGTCCGGCTTCCGGACGATGTGCACCGGCACGACCGTCCAGTAGTAGCCGCCGCTCGGCCAGGCCGTGTCGGGCAGGTCGATCTTGGGGGCCGGCGTGCCCGAGCCGGAGCCGGAGGCCGCGCCGCTCGAATCGGGCACCTCGGTCGAGACGGACTTCGTCCCGTCGAGCATGAGCGCGTCGCCCTCGGTCCCGAAGTCGAGCACCTTCGTGCGGCTCGTGCCGACGGCGATCTCGTCCTGCGGCAGCGCGAGCGGGCCGGAGAGGCGCGGTGCGTAGGCCGGGCTGCCGACGATCGCGCCTCGGTAGACGATGTTGACGCAGTCCTTGTCGGTGGCGACGTAGACGCGGAAGAGCTCCGCCGGCGCGCCGCCCATGACGTCGGCGGGGCCGCCGTTCTGGCCGCCGAACACGAAACCCGGCGTGAGGCTGTGGGCGACGCCCAGCCCGTTGTTCTCGGTGTCGGAGATCGTGACGAGGCTCACCAGGTCGCCGAGCGACTGCGGCGGCTGCGGGTCGCTGTAGACGGGGCTCCACGGGCCGTAGGAGGTCGTCGGCAGGCCGCTCGCGACCTCGCCGTAGATCGTGCGCTTCGCGCGAACCCGGAACGAGAGCGTCGTCGTCCACTGCGGCGCGTCGCGGTGGAGGGTGAACAGCTCGCGGGCGTCGGCGACGTTCGTCGTGGTGGTGAACACGCGCTTCGCGCCCATCAGCCAGACCTCGTACGCGGTCGCGCCCTCGACGGGAGACCAGCGGATCAGGCCGCGGTGCGGGCTGTCGAGGTCGCGCGGGATGCCGGCCCAGCGGACGTTGAAGCCGAACGGCTTGCTCCACGGCGTCGGGCCGCTGCGCGTCACCGCGCGGACGTGTGCGTACAGGGCGTACGGCGCGCCCGTGATCCACGGGAGCGCCAGGTCGACCGAGACGGCCGGCGCGCGTAGGTTCGCCGTCGGCGACGGGGTCGTCGTCCCGGTCGGCGCTCCGGTCGTCGTGCCGCCGGTTGTGGTGCCGCCGGTTGTCGTGCCGCCGGTCGTCGACGTCGTCGGGGCCTCGTCGAGCTCCTTACCGACGTTCGACCAGATGATCGCCGCGCCCGAGAACTGCTTGCTCGTGGCCAGCTCGAACTCGTAGCGGATCGCCCCCGCCACCGGCCGCCACGCGAACGAGGGCGTGCGTGCGAACTCGTGCTTGACCGGCTCCTCCGCGCGCAGCAGGAAGGCGCGCAGGCCGGTCGGCGGGATCTGCCGGCCCGCGTCGACGCGTGCCTCGGCGACCGCAGGCAGCAGCAGGCACAGGGCGCAGAGAAGGGTGAGACACGCAGACCGCATCGTCTGTGAGGTTGTCGGCGGGCCGCGCGCTCCGGCCCTCCCTCAATCGGGGTATAGGAGCTGCCCCACGGCGAGTAGGAGCGCGTCGTCGCCCGCGCGGCCGACCAGCTGCACGGACGCCGGCAAGCCGTCCTCCGCCGGCCCGCACGGGAGCGCGAGCGCCGGCCAGCCAACGGTGTTGAACGGCAGCGTGAACGCGATCAGGGTCTCGCGGATGTCGAGGTCGCCGGTGCCGCCCGCGCCGAGCGGCGGCGCGACGCACGGGAGGGTCGGCGTCAGGAGCAGGTCGAGGCCGGCGAACGCCTCCTCCATCCGCTCGCGGTAGCGCTCCCGCTCGCGGTCGCCCTCCTCGACCTGCGCGTCGGTGATCCGCAGGCAGGCCTCGACCTTGATCGCGACGTCCTCGCCGTACGCCGAGCTCGACTCCGCGTAGAGCTCGCGATGGACGTCCGCGACCTCCCGCTGGAATACGGCTGCGGGGCCTTCCCAGAGTGGAGCGTCGACCGGCCGCGCCTTGGGGAAGCGGGCGGCGACGGCCTGGACACGCTCTCGGACGAGCGGCTGCGCGTGCTCGACCCACGCGAGCCCGACGCGGAGCTCCTCCAGCGACTGGAGCTGTCGGCGTTCGAAGCCGGGCGCGAGCACCTCGAGCATCGCGGTGCACGTCTCGACGTCGCGCGCCATCGGCCCTGCGTGGTCGTACGAGGCCGCGAGCGGCCAGCAGCCGTCGAGCGGAACCAGCCCGTACGTCGGCTTGAAGCCGACGATCCCGCAGCACGCCGCGGGGATGCGGACCGAGCCGCCCGAGTCGGTGCCGAGCGCCGCATCCGCGAGCCCGAGCGCGAGCGCGGCGGCGTTCCCCCCGCTCGAGCCGCCGGCGACGCGTCCGGGCGCGACCGGGTTCGGGACGGTGCCGAAGTGCGGGTTCTCCGAGGTCGTCCCGTACGCGAACTCGTGCAGGTTCGTCTTGCCGACGTTCGCGTAGCCGGCGGCCTCGAGCCGCCGCACCGCCTCGGCCGTCGCCGTCGGGACGTGCCCGGCGAAGATCGCCGAGCCGTACGTCGTCTCGAGCCCGGCGGTGTCGAACAGGTCCTTGACCGCGAGCCGGATGCCGTCGCCGGGGCTCGTCCGGGTCGCGCGAGGAAGATCCCGTCCGCCGTCAGTCGAGCGCTAAGTAGAGGAACGCGACGCCGACGGTGCCGGCGAAGATGAGGAGGGAGAGCGCGAACAACGCCCAGCCGAGGACGCATGTTCTTGCGCTCGAGCTCGGGGGTCATCTCCTTCACAGCAGCACCGGATCGAGGGCGGCGGCGACGAAGAGCAGCGCCAGGTACGCGAGCGAGTAGTGGAAGAGGATCGCGGCGCGGCGGCGGGACGGGTCGCGGCGCAGCCGGCCCGCGAGCCAGAGAAACGCCCCGCCGAGCACGATCGCCGCCGCCGTGTACACCGGGCCGAGCCAGAGGCCCACGGCAACGCTGAAGACCACGAGCGCGAGTGTGTAGAGCACGATCTGCCGCGTCGTCTCGTCCTCGCCTCGGACGACCGGGAGCATCGGCACCTTCGCCGCGGCGTAGTTCTCCTTGATCAGGAGCGCGAGCGCCCAGAAGTGCGGCGGCGTCCAGAGGAAGACGATGAGGAAGAGCCAGAGGGCGGGAAGGGCCAGGCTGCCGGTGGCGGCGGCGTAGCCGACGAGCGGCGGGACGGCTCCGGCTGCGCCGCCGATGACGATGTTCTGCGGCGTCGAGCGCTTCAGCCAGCGCGTATAGACGATGACGTAGAACAGGTTGCCGACGAGGGCGAGCGCAGCCGTAAGTGCGTTGACCGCGCTCGCGAGCAGCACGAACGAGAGCGCTGAGAGGACGAGCCCGAACTCGAGCGCCCGCTCGGGCGGAACGCGCCCGGCGGCGACGGGGCGGCGCTCGGTCCGCTTGCCCATGAGCCGGTCGAGATCGCGGTCGAGCATGTGGTTGAGCGCGCTCGCGCCGCCGCACGCGAGGGCGAGTCCGACCATCGCCGCGGCGAACGTCCTGCCGTCGGGGACGCCCTGGGCGCCCACGAACATGCCTGCAGCGCCCGTCACGAGGAGCAGCGACATGATCCGCGGCTTCGTCAGGGTCACGTAGTCGCGCCATGCCTGTGAGAGGCGCGACCCCGAGGGCGCCGCCTCACCGCGGAACGAGAGCGCGCAGGTCACGAGCGCCGCGGCGAACGCGAGCGCGGCCAGGGCTGCGTGGGCGCCCGGAGCCGTGATCGCGGCCGCCGCGCCGAAGAGCACGAGCGCCGCGACCGCCGAGGGCAGCAGCCGCCGGTAGGCCACCCACGCGGCGACCGCGACGGCCAGGAGCGGCGGCAGCGCGAGCGCCGACAGCAGCGAGTGCGCGGCGTCCGGCCCGGTCGTGCCGGAGACGACCGCGACGAGCGTCGCGGCGGCAGCGCCGAGGGCCGCGAGCCGGAGCCAGGGCCCCGGTATCACGCTAGGGGCCTGCCCGAAAAGTGGATCGGGGCGCCTGGCAGGCGTCACGCGCCACGATGCGGCGTCCTCAGTCGCGCCCGTATTGACCAATACGGGCGCTCCCTGCGTCCTTGCCTCACGGCGCGTGCCGCGTGCCATCCACCGCGACCACTTTCCGGACAGGCCCCTAGAGCGCACCGCGCTCCTTCAGCCGGCGGCGCAGGTCGTACAGCGGCCGCGCGCTCGTCACGTAGGGGACGCTGTCGAAGTTGTGCGGCGGAGGCGGCGAGGTCGTGTACCACTCGAGCGTGTCCGCGAGCCACGGGTCGTTGCCGGCGCGCGGCCCCTTGCGCGACTTGATGATGTTCCACGCGACGACGAGGATGCCGAGCCCCATCACGTAGGAGCCGATGGACGAGGTGAGGTTGTACGCCTCCCACAGGCCGTCCTCCGAGTAGGTGTAGATCCGACGCGGCATCCCGAGCAGCCCCAGCAGGTGCTGAGGGAAGAAGGTGACGTTGAAGCCGACGAAGATGAGCCAGAAGCCGAGCTTCCCGAGCCCCTCGTCGAGCATGCGGCCGAACATCTTCGGCCACCAGAAGTGCAGCCCGGCGAGGATGCCGAGCAGCGAGCCGCCGAAGAGCACGTAGTGGAAGTGCGCGACGACGTAGTAGGTGTCGTGCACCTGCCAGTCGATCGGGAACGCGGCGAGGAAGATCCCCGACAGGCCGCCGATCGTGAAGACCGAGATGAAGCCGAGCGCGTAGAGCATCGGCGTGTCGAAGTGGAGGTTGCCGCGCCAGAGCGTCGCGAGCCAGTTGAAGATCTTCACGCCGGTCGGGACGGCGATCACCATCGACGCGATCATGAAGAAGCTGTTCAGCACGGCGGGCATCCCGACCGTGAACATGTGGTGCGCCCAGACGAGGAGCGAGAAGAACGCGATCCCCGCGGTCGAGAACGCGACCGCCTTGTAGCCGAAGATCGGCTTGCGGGCGAAGACCGGGATGATCTCGGAGATCATCCCGAAGGCGGGGAGCACCATGATGTAGACCTCGGGGTGCCCGAAGAACCAGAAGACGTGCTGGTAGAGCACCGCGTTGCCGCCCTCGTCCGGGGTGAAGAAGTTCGTGTCGGCCTGGCGGTCGAGCAGGAGCAGCGTCAGGCCCGCCGAGAGCGCCGGCAGCACGAGCACGAGCAGCACCGCGTACGTCTCGATCGCCCAGATGAAGAGCGGCATCCGCGTCCACGTCATCCCCTGGGTGCGCATGTTGTGGATCGTGACGATGAAGTTGATCGCCCCCGCGAGCGACGAGAGCGTGAGGATGTGCAGCGCCAGGATCCAGAGGTCCTGGCCGTTCCCGACGTCCTTGATCGAGAGCGGCGGGTACGACGTCCAGCCGGCCTTCGCCGGGCCGCCGGAGGCGAAGAACGACAGCAGCAGGATGACGCCGCCGAACAGGTAGAGCCAGTACGAGAGCGCGTTCAGGCGCGGGAACGCCATGTCCCGTGCGCCGATCATCAGCGGCACGAGGAAGTTGCCGAAGCCGGCGAGGATCGGCACGACGACGAGGAAGACCATCGTCGTGCCGTGCATCGTCATGACCTCGTTGTACGAGTCGCGCGTGAGGAAGTCGTTCTCCGCCTGGGCGAGCTGCGTCCGCAGCAGGATCGGCCATCACGCCGCCCGCGACGAAGAAGAGCCCCGCGGTCGCGATGTAGAGGATCCCGATCCGCTTGTGGTCGACGGTCAGGAGCCAGCTGACGAACCGGCCGCGCTGCCACTGGGGGACTGTCTCGGCGCTAACCGCCACCGAGCACGTCCTCCCTCAGGTACTCCGTCAGCGCATCCATCTGACGATCCTCCCAGTCGCCGCCGACCGGGGGCATCTCGCCTCGTCCGAGGCGCACGACCTCCGCTACGGCCTCCTCATCGGCGAGCAACCCGTTCCCCCTCAGCGGCGGGCCGATGTCGCCCTCGCCCTCCGGCCCGTGGCACTTCGCACAGGCGCCGACGAACGTCTCCTCCCCGAGGTCGGACGTCCCGTTCTCCTGGGCCGCGGCCTCCTCCTCGAGCCACGACTCGAACTCGTCCCGCGGCATCGCCTCGACCGACGCCGTCATGGCTGCGTGCTGGACCCCGCAGAGCTCCGCGCACTGGCCGCGGTAGACGCCGGGCGCGCTCGGCGTTGAACCACGTCTCGTTGGTGATGCCCGGGATCGCGTCGATCTTGCCGCCGAGGGCGGGGATCCACCACGAGTGGATGACGTCGAACGTCGGCGCCGTCACGTCGAGCTTGACGTTCTGCCCGACGGGCGCTCGGAGCCGGTCGACCGCGATCACGCCGTTGTCGTACGTGAAGTTCCAGTTGAAGCGGTAGCCCTTGACCAGGACGTCGACGCGCCCTCCGTCGGCGCTCGCGCTCGGGACGTCCTCGATCCCCGGGAGCTTGTAGAAGACGAAGGCCCCGATCGCCGCCAGGACGATGACCGGCGCGACCGTCCACGCGATCTCGAGGTTCGTGTTGCCGTGCACCTGCGCGCCGTCCTCGGCGCGCGCGCGGCGCTTTCTCCGGTAGCGCACGATGAAGACGATCAGCGTCACCTGGACGAGGATGAAGATCGCGCCCGTGAAGATCGCGACCCAGTAGTAGCTCTGCGCGATCCCCTCGGCGTTGGGCGACTGCGGCTCGACCGGCGCGAAGCCCCCGTTGCCGGCGAGCGCCGTCCCGGCGAGAACGAGCGCACAGACGGCGGCGAGTGCGAGTGACCGGCGCACGGCGGTGCCATTCTATGAAGGTGACCGAGCCGGCGCTCCGCCCAACCCGCGTCGAGCTGCCGGCCGACGCCTCGCGGCCCTTCGAGGTCTATCTGAACGGCGTCAGGCAGCGTGAGGGGGACGACTTCCGCGTACGGGGGCGCACGCTCGTCTTCGAGCGCGAGTTACGGCGTGAAGGGCGGCTGGGCTTCTGGCGGTGGGCCTCGATGATCATCGGCGTCGCCGGGACCTACCGCCAGAACGACTCGGTCGACGTGGTGTACGAGCGCGCCGGAAGGCGTCATGTCGCGACCGGGCTGCGCCTCGAGACCTTCGTCGACTCGTAGAGCCTCCGTGCGAGCTCCGGGGTGAGCGCGTCGGGGTCGAACCGCCAGGTCCAGTTCCCTTCCTTCACGCCCGGCCTGTTCATCCTCGCCTCGTTGCCGAGCCCGAGCACGTCTTGCAGCGGCAGCATGCAGAGCGCCGCACGAGACGACATCGCCAGCTCGATCAACTCCCAGGGATCACGGTCGGGGAAGGCGCCTGCGAGCGTCTCCGTGTCGTGCGTGGAGGTGTAGACGGCCTGGCGCTTGCGGTGGTTCGCGAGCCGGTGCGGGTTGTTGCGCGCACCCTTGAACGCCCAGAGCATCACCGTCATCCCGGGAAAGCGGAGCCGGTCGCGCAGCTCGACGACGTCACGCGTGATGTGGCCGAGATCCTCGGCGATCACCGGCAGCGGGCCGAGCTCGCTCGAGGCGGCGCGAAACGGCGCCTCGCCCGGGCCGGGGAGCCAGCGGCCGGTGCGCGCGTCGGTCTCCGTCGCCGGGATCGCCCAGAACGACGCGAAGCCGCGGAAGTGGTCGATCCGTGTGATGTCGACGAGCTGGAAGGTGCGACGCAGGCGCTCGATCCACCAGCGGTGGCCCTCGCGGGCGAGCGCGGCCCAGTCGTACAGCGGGTTGCCCCAGTGCTGGCCCATCGGGCCGAGGTCGTCGGGCGGCGCGCCCGCGACGACGCCGTCGAGGAAGAGCTCGGGGTGCGAACGGTGATCGACGCTGTCCCAGGCGATGTAGATGGGCACGTCGCCGATCAGGCGGACGCCTCGCTCGCGCGCGTAGGCGCGCAGGCTCGACCACTCGCGCTCGAACCGGACCTGATCGTCGAGTGGGCCGCCGGCGTCCTCCCAGTCGGGCGCCCAGAACCGGTGTCGGTCGCGAAACTCGTCCACCTCGTCGTCGGACACGGGCGCCTCCGGTTCGGCGAGGAGGCCGCTCCAGGCCGCGAAGGCGGACGAGGAGGCATACGGCGAGCCGACATCGTCGGGCGGGCCGAGCGGGAGCACCTGCCACCAGCTTTGGCCGGCGGCGGCGAGCCAGTCGACGAAGCGGTACGCATCCGCGTCCAGGCGTCCGCTCGGGAGCGAGGTCGGGTGCAGCACGATTCCGCTCGATCGAGGAAGGTTCACCTGTTTACCGTTCCCGCCGCGCTGAAAGTCTCCGAAGCGTGCCCCCGCCGAAGAAGCGACCCGCCCGCATCCAGATCCAGAACGTCCAGCCGCAGGTCGACTGTGGCCGGTATCCGGTCAAGCGCACCGTAGGGGACCGGGTCGAGGTCACCGCGGACATCTTCAAGGACGGGCACGATCAGCTCCGGGCGGTCGTGCGCGCTCGGCCCGCGGGAACGCGCAAGTGGCTCGAGCGGCCGCTCGAGTCCCTCGGGAACGATCGCTGGCGCGGCGACTTCGAGGTCACGGAGATCGGCCGCTGGCAGTACTCGATCGAGGCGTGGGTCGACCCGTACGCCACCTTCATCGATGAGCTCGACCGGAAGATCGCGGCGGGCCAGGAGGATCTCAGCGGTGAGCTCGCCGAGGGCGAAGCGCTGTTCGGCAAGGGAGAGCCTGAGGCGTGGCGGACTGCGGCGCCGGCGCTCGGCGTCAAGGAGCGGCCCGGCAAGACGGCGCAGGATTCCCCGCTCGAGGTCGACGTCGAGCGCGTGCGGGCGCGGTTCGGGGCCTGGTACGAGCTCTTTCCGCGCTCGTGGGGCGGCTTCAAGGGGGTCGAGAAGCTGCTGCCGAAGCTGGCCGAGCTCGGCTTCGACGTCGTCTACCTACCGCCGATCCACCCGATCGGCGCCACGAACCGAAAGGGCCGGAACAACGCGCTCGTCGCGGAGAAGGGCGATCCCGGCAGCCCCTGGGCGATCGGCGCGCCGGAGGGCGGGCACGACGCGGTGCACCCCGAGCTCGGGACGCTGAAGGACTTCGACCGGCTGGTCGCGGCGGCCGGGAAGCACGGGCTCGAGATCGCGCTCGACTTCGCGATCCAGTGCTCGCCCGACCACCCGTGGCTCGAGCAGCACCCCGAGTGGTTCAACCGGCGGCCGGACGGCACGCTCAAGTACGCGGAGAACCCGCCCAAGCGCTATCAGGACATCTACAACGTCAACTTCGACTCCGACGACTGGCAAGGGCTCTGGGAGGCTCTGCGCGACATCGTCCTGCACTGGTGCCGCCATGGCGTGCGCGCCTACCGCGTCGACAACCCCCACACGAAGTCCGTGCCGTTCTGGGAGTGGCTGATCCGGGAGGTGCGCGCCGAGTTTCCGGAGACGGTGTTCTTCGCCGAGGCGTTCACGCGGCCGGCGATGATGACGACGCTGGCGAAGATCGGCTTCGGCCAGTCGTACACGTACTTCACGTGGAAGAACACCAAGGCGGAGCTCGTCGAGTTCCTCGGTCAGCTGCTGGAGTGGGCCGAGTTCTACCGGCCGAACTTCTTCGCGAACACGCCGGACATCCTCCACGAGTACCTGCAGCACGGCGGGCGGCCCGCGTTCGAGGCCCGGCTCGTGCTCGCGGCGACGCTGTCGCCCTCGTATGGGATCTACTCCGGCTTCGAGCACTACGAGAACGTGCCGGTGCGGGAAGGGAGCGAGGAGTATCTCGACTCGGAGAAGTACGAGCTGAAGCGGCGCACGCTCGACGGGCCGCTGCTGCCGCTCGTGCGGCGGCTGAACGAGATCAGGCGCGCGGAGCCGGCGCTGCAGCGGTTCGAGGACCTCCGCCTGCTGGAGACCCACGGCGACCACGTCTTCGCGTATGCGAAGGGGACCGACATCGCGGTCGCGGTCAACCTCGACCCGCACAACCCCCGCGAGGACGTCGTCGTCGTGCCGCCGGGCCGCGGCTTCCCGGAGGAGTTCGCCGTGCGCGACCTCCTGAGCGGTGAGCGCTACCGCTGGCGCGTCGGCCGGAACTACGTCGGTCTAGGACCAGGCCAATCGCATCTCATGAAGCTGGGCGTGTGAGGGAAGCTTGCAGGCGTTTATGACGCACAAACATGTTTTCAGATCAGAAGCGTCTCTGGCACGTGTCTGGCACGTCTCTGGCACGTCTCTGGCACGAGTCTGGCACGAGTCTGAGACCGGCGACCTTTCGGACACGTCTGGGGCGGCAGGTGTCTGAGCCCGGGCACTGGTTCGAGTCGAACCCGCTCTGGTTCAAGACGGCGGTCTTCTACGAGATCCACACGCGCGCGTTCTTCGACGGCAACGACGACGGGTCGGGCGACTTCCGCGGCCTCCAGCAGAAGCTGGACTACCTGCAGTGGCTCGGCATCGACTGCATCTGGCTGCTCCCGTTCTACCCTTCTCCGCTGCGAGACGGGGGGTACGACATCGCCGACTTCTACGGCATCAACCCGGACTACGGCACGGTCGAGGACTTCCGCGCCTTCGTCGAGGCCGCGCACGAGCGCGGGATTCGCGTGATCGTCGACCTCGTCGTCAACCACACCTCCTCCGACCACCCGTGGTTCCAGGAGTCGCGCCAGGGGCCAGACAACCCGAAGGCCGACTGGTACGTCTGGTCGGACGACCCCGAACGCTACCCGGAGGCGCGGATCATCTTCGTCGACAGCGAGTCGTCGAACTGGACGTGGGACCCGCTGCGCGGCCAGTACTACTGGCACCGCTTCTTCAGCCACCAGCCCGACCTGAACTACGAGAACCCGGAGGTGCAGGAGGCGATGCTGGAAGTCCTTCGCTTCTGGCTCGACCTCGGGCTCGACGGGTTCCGTCTCGACGCCGTCCCGTACCTCTTCGAGGAGGAGGGCACGAACTGCGAGAACCTCCCCCGGACGCACGCCTACCTGAAGCGGCTGCGGTCGGAGGTGGACGCGCGCTACGCCGACCGCATCCTCCTCGCCGAGGCGAACCAGTGGCCGGAGGACGTCGTCGACTACTTCGGCGAGGGTGAGGGCGACGAGTGCCACATGGCCTTCCACTTCCCCGTCATGCCGCGCATGTTCATGGCGCTCCGCCGGGAGGAGGCGCTGCCGATGATCGAGATCCTCGACCACACGCCCCAGATCCCGTCGCGGGCGCAGTGGGGGCTCTTCCTCCGGAACCACGACGAGCTGACGCTCGAGATGGTGACCGACGAGGAGCGCGACTACATGTACGCGGAGTACGCCAAGGACCCGCGGATGAAGCTGAACGTCGGCATCCGTCGCCGCCTGGCGCCGCTGCTCGACAATGGCCGCACGGAAGTCGAGCTCATGCACGCGATCCTCTTCTCGCTCCCTGGTTCGCCCGTGCTCTATTACGGAGACGAGATCGCCATGGGCGACAATGTCTACCTTGGCGACCGGGACGGCGTCAGAACCCCCATGCAGTGGACGGGCGACCGCAACGGCGGGTTCTCGCGGGCGGACTTCGCGCAGCTCTACCTGCCGCCGCTGATGGATCCGGTGTACGGCTACAGCGCCGTCAACGTCGAGGCGCAGCTGCGGACCCCGACGTCGCTGCTCCGCTGGCTCCGCCGCTTCATCGAGCTCCGCAAGCAGCACCCAGTGTTCGGCCTCGGCGACGTGCACGTGCTGCGCCCGACGAACTCGAGGATCTTCGCCCACATCCGCTCGTTCTCCGAGGACATCGTCCTCTGCGTGCACAACATGGCCCGCTCGGCGCAGGCGGTCGAGCTCGATCTCTCCGCCTTCAACGGGCGGATCCCGGTCGAGCTCTTCGGCAACACCGAGTTCCCGCGCATCGGTGAGCTCCCGTACCTGCTCACGCTCGGGCCGCGCGGCTTCTTCTGGTTCCAGCTCAGGGATCCGGCCGATGAGCAGTAGGGCGCACACCGACCTCCGGACACGGATCGAGTCCGGTGACCTCCACTTCCTGGACGGCCTCGTCCTCCTCGGCACGATCGCCTCGCAGCGCTGGTTCGGCGGCAAGTCGCGGGACGTGCTCGACGCGCGGGTGCTGGACGCGGTCGTCGCGCCGGGCGGGCCGCCGCTGCTCGCCTTCGCGATCGTGGAGGTGCGGTACGGCCTCCAGAGCCACGACCTCTACCACCTGCCGCTCGGGTTCAGGCCGACGAGCGACCCCTGGAACACCTCTGTCATCGCAGAGACGGAGGGCTGGACGGTCTACGACGCAATCGCCGATCCCGGCCTCGTCCGCGAGGTGGTCAGCCTCATGCGCTCGGGAACGACGTTGCACTTCGAGGACTCCCGGATCGTGTTCTGGGGCGCCCACGGCCTCGCGGACCGCACCGGGGAGCTGGGGTCGATCCGGCCGATGGGCGCCGACCAGTCGAACAGCTCCGTCGTGATCGACGAGACGGTCGCGCTGAAGCTCTACCGGCGGATCGAGCCGGGCGTCAATCCCGAGCTCGAGATCCTGCGCTTCCTGACGGAGCGCGATTCCACGCACGTGGCGGCCCTCGAGGGCTACGTGGCCTACGAGGGCCGGCCGCTCGAGACGACGCTTGCGCTCCTGCAGCGCTACGTCCCGTCGCGGGGAGACGGCTGGCAGCTCGCGCTCGACACGATCGCGTCCGACCCCAACTGGCTGCCCGCGCATTCGGCCCGACTCGGCGAGGTGACAGCGCTCCTGCACAACACGCTCGGCTCCGACGCGACGGACCCGCATTTCGCGCCGGAGGAACCGAGCTCGGAGGCGCTCTCGCTCCTCTCCGCGTCGGTCGACGAGGAGATCGAGCACGTGTTCACGACGCTGCCGCAGATCGACGCGGTTGCGCCGATCGCAGGGCGGGGCGAGGAGGTGCGCGACCGGCTGCGGCTGCTGACCCACATCGGCAGCGTCGGCAAGGTGATCAGGACGCACGGCGATTACCACCTCGCCCAGGCGCTCCGCACGGACGCCGAGGACTGGCTGATCCTCGACTTCGAGGGCGAGCCGGCCCGCAGCGTGCCCGAGCGCCGCCGCAAGCGCTCGCCGCTGCGCGACGTCGCCGGCATGCTCCGCTCGTTCGCCTACGCCGCCTCGGCCTCGAAGCTGCAGCGCGGCATCGAGCCGCCGGCCGGGTGGGAGGAGAACTGCCGCACGAACTTCCTCGACGGCTATCTGACGACCGCGGACCCGGCCCTGCTGCCGGCCGGCGAGCAGGCGATCGACCGGCTGCTGATGGTGTTCGAGCTCGAGAAGGCGGTCTACGAGCTCCGCTACGAGCTCGACAACCGGCCCGACTGGGTCGGGATCCCGGTCGCGGGGATCCTGCGGATGCTGGAGGCGGACTTCTGATGGCGAAGCCGACCGCGTCCACGCCGAGCCTGCGGCTGGGCGAGCTCGACCTCCACCTCGCCGGCGAGGGCCGCCACGAGCGGATCTACGAGCAGCTCGGCGCGCACGTCGTCGACGGCGGCGTCTCGTTTGCGGTCTGGGCGCCGAATGCACAGAAGGTCTCGGTCGTCGGCGACTGGAACCGCTGGGACGGCAACGTCGACCCGCTCGAGCCGACCGGCTCGTCCGGCATCTGGCAGGCGGTCGTGCCCCAGGCCGCCGAAGGCGCGAAATACAAGTTCGAGCTCGTCGGGGCCGACGGCCACCTGCGCCTGAAGGCGGACCCGTTCGCCTTCGCGGCCGAGGTGCCGCCGAGGACGGCGTCCGTCGTCTACAGCTCGACGTACGAGTGGCACGATGCCGACTGGCTGGCGACCCGCCGTACACAGGATCTGCTCGTCCGGCCGCTCTCGATCTACGAGGTGCACGCGTCGTCGTGGCGGCTCGGTCTCGGTTGGAGGGAGCTCGCCGAGCAGCTCGTGCCCTACGTGCAGGAGCTCGGCTACACGCACGTCGAGCTGCTGCCGGTCATGCACCACCCCTTCTCCGGCTCGTGGGGTTATCAGGTGACCGGCTTCTATGCGCCGGTGTCCACGCTGGGCTCGCCGGACGACTTCCGCGCACTCGTCGACGCGCTGCATGCGGCCGGAATCGGGGTCATCCTCGACTGGGTGCCGGCGCACTTCCCGCGCGACGAGTTCGCGCTCGCGCAGTTCGACGGCACCGCGCTGTACGAGCACGCCGACCCGCGCCGTGGCGCGCATCCCGACTGGGGCACGCTCGTCTTCAACCTCGGCCGGAACGAGGTCCGGAACTACCTGCTCGCCAACGCGCTCTACTGGGTGCGCGAGTTCCACGCAGATGGCCTGCGCGTGGATGCTGTCGCCTCGATGCTCTACCTCGACTACTCGCGCAACGAAGGCGAGTGGGTGCCGAACGCGTTCGGCGGGCGCGAGGACCTCGACTCGGTCTCGTTCCTGAAGGAGCTGAACGAGGTCCTGCACGACCGCGAGCCGGGCGTCCTTTCGATCGCCGAGGAGTCGACGGCGTGGCCTGGCGTCTCGCGGCCGACATATCTCGGCGGGCTCGGCTTCGGCTTCAAGTGGAACATGGGCTGGATGCACGACACGCTCGAGTACTTCTCCAAGGAGCCGATCCACCGCCGCTTCCACCACCACGAGCTCACGTTCTCGCTCGTCTACGCCTGGAACGAGAACTTCGTGCTGCCGCTCTCCCACGACGAGGTCGTGCACGGGAAGGGCTCGCTCTATGCCCGTATGCCGGGCGACCGGTGGCAGCGCTTCGCGAACCTGCGCGCGCTCTACGGGTACATGTGGGCGCACCCCGGCAAGCAGCTGCTCTTCATGGGCGGCGAGTTCGGGCAGGAGCGCGAGTGGAGCGAGCCGGCGGGCTCGCTGGACTGGCACGCACTCGAGGATCCCGACCACGCGGGCGTGCTCGCGGTCATCCGCGACCTCAACCGCGTCTACCGCGACGAGCCGGCGCTGTGGGAGTTGGACTTCTCGCACGAGGGCTTCCGCTGGCTCGAGCCGAACGCGGCGAACGAGAACATCCTCGCGTTCGCGCGCCTCTCGAAGGACGGGTCGCGCCGGCTCGTGTGCTTCTGCAACCTCTCGCCGGTCGTGCGCCGGAACTTCCGGGTCGGGCTGCCAGCCGCGGGGCGCTGGCGCGAGGCGCTCAACACGGACTCGCGCTTCTACGGCGGCTCCGACGTCGGCAACGGCTGGGGCGTGGAGGCCGAGTCCGTGCCGTGGATGGAGCAGCCGTGGTCGGCCGAGATCATGTTGCCGCCGTTGGCGACGATCTGGCTCGTGCCGGCGTCAGGGATAGATCGTGCGGGCGCGGGAGCCCTCGACGCGGAAGATCGTCCCGCCGAGGGTGACGCCGACGATGCGGCCGCGCGCATCGAGCGCGATTGATCCGGGCGACGACACGGAAGCCACCGTGGTGATGCCTCCGTTTCCCCCGATCCGGCCGATCCGTCCGGTCCCGAACTCGCTGACGTAGAGAGCTCCCGCTCGCGTGCGCAGCGTGAAGCTCGGGTTGCCGAGCCCGCGCGCGAGCACGGTGATCGCACCGGTGGCGGGATCGAGCCGGAGAACCCGGCCGGCGAACGATTCGGAGAGGACGAGGCCCTCCGGGGTCGGTGTGATCCCGTGGACGCCGTCGAGCCCGTCGGCGAGCACCGTCCTGGCGCCGTTCGCGTCGATCCGAACGATCGTCGTGCCGTCCTCGCTCGCGTAGACGCCGCCGCCTGGGGCCGCGGCGAGCCCGAGGACGTAGCTGCCTGCGCGCGCGAACGGCGTCGTCCGTCCCGTGCGGAGGTCGAGCGCGAGGATCCGTTCCCGGGAGGTCACGAGGACGCGGCCGCCGACGACCGCGAGCTCGCGAGCCTCGATCACGCGTGCGACGCGGCGCGTCGTCTTGCGGGCCGGGTCGACCAACAGCACCGCTCCGCGGGTGCGGTCGGTGACGAGGTACGTGCCGCCCGGCCGCGGCAGGAGGTCGGCGGGCTCGCCGAGGGTCGTCGGCGCCGCTGCGGCGCCGGCGGCCGCGAGCGCGAGCGCGGCTGCGCCGACCGGAATGAGGCGTAGCATCATGAGCACGATGATACGAAATCGAAGTAGATAATTCAAATTCGAAATGGATTCCTCGCCGCCGCCCGTCCTCTTCGAGCTGTCGGTCGCCGCACAGAAGGTCGGCCAGGTCCTCGCGGCCGGGCTCGCGGGCACACCCGTCCGTCTCGAGGACGCGACTCTCCTGAACCAGCTCGCGCTGCTCGAGCCGGCGACGCCGACCGAGCTCGCGAGCCGCCTCGGCGTGTCGCCGAGCACGCTGACCTACCGGCTCAAGGGCCTGGAGCGGCGCGGCTGGGTGAGCAGGACGCGAAACCCCGCCGACGGACGCTCCTCACTGCTCGCGCTCGCGCCCGCTGGGCAAGAGGCCTGGGCGGCGGCGCTGCCGGCCTTCGTCGCGGCCCTGCGGTCGGTCGAGGACCGCATCGCGCTAGCGGCCGACGACGTTTCTGCCGCGCTCGCCGCGGTTGTTGGCGGCCGCGGAGGCGGTGCTCCAGGGAGCCGCCGTGACCGCTCGCTAGTGTTGGAGCGGTGGCGCGTGCGAACTCCATCGAGGTGCAGGGGCTCGTGCGCGAGTTCAAGAAGGGCCCGCGCGCGGTCGACGGCATCGACCTCCACGTCGATCCCGGCGAGATCTACGGCTTCCTCGGCCCGAACGGGGCGGGCAAGTCGACGACCGTGTTGATGCTGACGACGCTGCTGCCGCCGACGGCAGGCTCGGCGCGCGTCGGCGGCTACGACGTCGTCAAGGAGGGCCCGAAGGTGCGCTCGGTGATCGGCGCCGCGCTGCAGGAGGCCGCGCTCGACCCGCTCCTGACCGGACGCGACCATGTCCGTCTGCAGGCGACTCTGCAGGGCATCCCTCGTGCGGAGCGGAAGCCGCGCGCCGACGAGCTCCTGACCCGCGTCGGGCTGAGCGAGGCGGCCGACCGGAAGGTGCGGGGCTATTCCGGCGGGATGAAGCGGCGCCTCGACCTCGCCCTGGCGCTCGTCCACCGCCCCAGCATCCTCTTCCTCGACGAGCCGACGACCGGCCTCGATCCACAGAGCCGCACGGCCCTCTGGGAGGAGGTCGCCCGGCTCGCGCGCGAGGACGGCGTGACCGTCTTCCTCACGACGCAGTACCTGGAGGAGGCGGACGTGCTCGCCGGCCGCGTCGGGATCATCGACCACGGCCACATCGTCGCGGAGGGGTCTCCGGCAGACCTGAAGGCGGAGATCGGCCTGCCGAGCGTGCACGCCCTCCCACAGGCGGAAGCGGATCGCGAGCGGCTCGCCGTCGTGCTGGCGCAGTTCGGCGAGCCGCTGCCGGACGCGACGAAGGACGTCGCCGTCCGACTGCGGGAAGGGGTCGCCGGGCTGCCGGCGGTCGTTCGCGCGATCGACGCGCAGAACGTCCCGCTCGCCCATCTGGAGATCCAGGCACCGTCGCTCGACGACGTCTTCCTCGCCAAGACGGGGCGCTCGCTCGAGGGCGCGGGCGAGCAGAACGGCCTGCCACCGGCGTCGTGAGCGCTGTTGGAAATTCGGCCTCGCAGGCCGGGGCGCTCGCGCTGCGCTCGATCACCCGCACCGCCCGCCAGCCGGCGAGCGCGATCCCGCCGCTCATCTTCCCGGTCATGCTGATGGCCGTCAACGCGGCGGGGCTGAAGCCGTCGACCGAGCTCCCCGGCTTCCCGACCGACTCCTTCCTCGCCTTCGCGCTCGCCGTCCCGTTCATCCAGGGCGCGCTCTTCTCGACGATGAACGCCGGCACCGACCTGGCGCGCGACATCCAGACGGGGTTCCTGAACCGCCTCTCGCTGACCTCGATGCGCGGCTCCGTGCTGATCGCAGGCCAGCTCGGCGGCATCGTCACGCTCGGCGTCGTCCAGGCGGTCTTCTACATCCTCGTCGGCCTGGTCGTCGGCGTCCACTTCGCCGCCGGGGCGGGCGGCATCGCTCTCCTGCTGCTGTTCGCCGCCCTCGTCTCGCTCGGCTTCGGCGCGATCGGGATCTACCTCGCCCTGCGGACGGGCTCCGGCGAGGCGATCCAGGCGTTGTTCCCGCTGCTCTTCGTCTTCCTGTTCCTGTCCTCGATGAACGCGCCGCGGAACCTGATGGAGATCCAGTGGTTCAAGGTCGTCGCCTCGGTCAACCCCGTCTCCTACCTGATCGAGGCCGTGCGGAGCCTGATCATCACCGGCTGGGACGCGCAGGCCCTCGCGCTCGGCTTCGGGATCGCGTTCGCGCTGACGATCGTCGGCCTCGCCCTGGCGGGGACCGCGCTGACGCTGAGGTTGACGCGCACATGACGCGCATCTGGCCGGTGGCCTCGGGGGTGGCGTGGCGGACGCTGAAGAACGTCTTCACGAACCCCTCCATCCTGGTCCCCTCGCTCGCGTTCCCGCTCTTCTTCTTCACGGCGTTCGCCGGCGGTCTCGCGCAGGTCGCCGAGGTGCCGGGCTTCGATTTCGAGCCCGGCTACACCGCGTTCGTGTTCTGCTTCGTGCTCGTGCAGTCCGCGGCGTTCGGCGGCGTCTTCACCGGCTTCGGCATCGCGCGCGACTTCGAGTCCGGGTTTGCGCGCCGGCTCCTGCTCGCGGCGCCCAACCGCACCGGGATCGTGCTCGGCTACGCGCTCTCGGCCATGGTCCGCTGGGCGTTCACGGCGACCGCGCTCACGGTGGTCGCGCTGATTGCGGGCGTCGAGATCTTCGGTGGGCCTGTCGACGTCTTCGGGATGTACCTGCTCGCGCTCCTGATCAACGTCTGCGGCCTGCTGTGGGCCTGCGGGGTGGCGATGCGGTTCCGGACGATGCAGGCGGGACCGGTGATGCAGATGCCCGTGTTCCTCGTGCTCTTCTTCGCGCCGGTCTATGTGCCGCTCGCGCTCCTGACCGGCTGGATCGAGACGCTCGCGACGCTCAATCCGCTCACATATGTGCTCGAGGCGGTGCGGAGTCTCCTCGCCGGCGACGGGGTGGACGTCGCGCTCGCGTTCGGCCTCGCGCTTGCGCTCATCCTGGCGTTCGCGGCGTGGTCGCTGCGCGGGCTCCGCAGCGCCGAGGCCGCGGGCTAGAGAGAGCGCGCAGGCCCGGCTTTTTGTCCGGCCAAGCAACAGGTGTAGCGTTAGGCCCGCGGGGGCAAGCGAAGGAGGCGGGTGAAACTTCAGCACGAGTTCGAGGTTTCGGCGTCGCCGGAAGCGACTCTCGATTTCCTGCTCGACCCCGAGAGCGTGGTCTCCTGCATGCCCGGGGCGACGCTCGTCGAGGTTCTCGACGACGACACGCTGGAAGGCCACGATGGCCGTCAAGCTCGGCCCGATCGGCATGGACTTCCTCAACGACGTGCGGATCACCGAGCGGGACGAGACTGCGGGCACCGTCCGCCTGTCCGTGACAGGACGCGACAAGCGGGGGAAGGGCCGCGCCGATGCGTCCGTCGATGCCCGCATCTCCGCCGACGAGGGCGTGACGAGAGTGTCGATGGACACGGACGTCAGGTTCTCGGGCCAGGCCGCCCAGCTGGGGCGGCCCGCGGTGATCGAGTCCGTCTCCAGCCGCCTCGTCGAGCAGTTCGCGCAACGCCTGCGCGCCCAGCTCGACGCCGGTACCAGCCCACGAGAGGGAGGCTCAGCGTGAGATCAACCGCTCGGCGCATTACTTTGGTCGTCAACGGCATCAGCCGGGAGCTCGACGTCGAGCCCCGGCAGCTCCTCGTCTACACGCTCCGCGAGCAGCTCGGCCTCACGGGCACGAACGTCGGCTGCGACACGACCACGTGCGGCGCCTGCACCGTCCACCTCGACGGCGAGTCGGTCAAGAGCTGCAACGTCCTCGCCGTGCAGGCGGACGGCCGCCAGGTGACGACGATCGAGGGCCTCGCGCAGAACGGCGCGCTGCATCCGCTGCAACAGGCGTTCAGCGAGTACCACGCGCTCCAGTGCGGCTACTGCACGCCGGGGATGATCATGGCGGCGGCCAGCTTCCTCGAGGAGCACCCGAGCCCGAGCGAGCACGAGATCAGACACGGACTCGAGGGCAACCTCTGCCGCTGCACCGGCTACCACAACATCGTCAAGGCCGTGCAGGCCGTGGCGAGCGCGTAAGGGGGCGAGATGGCGACCACCGAGAAAGCCGCCACGTTCGTCGGCACGAGCCAGCTCCGCAAGGAGGACCCTGAGCTCGTCACCGGACGCGGCACCTTCGTCGACAACATCAGCCTGCAGGGGATGCTCTGGGTCGGCGTCGTCCGGAGCCCCTTCGCGCACGCGAAGATCAACTCGATCGACGTCTCGAAGGCGCTCGCGCTCGAGGGCGTCGTGGCGGCGTACACGGCGGCCGACCTCGAGTTCGCGGCGCCGCTCCTGATGGCGTGGGCGATCAACGACCAGGTCAAGAACCCACCGCATAACCCGCTCACGAAGGACAAGGCCCGGTACGTCGGCGACGCCGTCGCAGTCGTCGTCGCCGAGAGTCGCGCGCTCGCGAAGGACGCGGGCGAGCTCGTCGAGGTCGACTGGGAGCCGCTGCCGGCCGTGGTCGGGATCAAGGAGGCGCTGGCGCCGGATGCCCCGCTCGTGCACGAGGAGTTCGGGACGAACGACGCCGGCTCCTGGAGCATCGAGGGCGACTCGCCCGTGCCTCGTCGCGCGCCGACTGCGCCCTTCTTCGAGGACCCCGACCTCGTGAAGATCAAGGAGGAGTACTACCTGGGCCGGCTGATCCCCAACGCGATCGAGCCCCGCGGCGTCGTCGTCGAGCCGAACATCCCGATGGGCGAGTTCACGGTCTACTCGGCCACGCAGATCCCGCACATCCTGCGCACCGCGCTCGACGATCTCGACCGGCATCCCGGAGGCGAAGCTGCGTGTCGTCGCGCCCGACGTCGGCGGCGGCTTCGGCTCGAAGCTCGAGGTCTACCCGGAGGACGCCATCTGCCTCGCGCTGGCGCAGAAGCTCGGCCGGCCGGTGAAGTGGATCGAGGAGCGTTCCGAGAACTACGTCGCCACGCTCCACGGGCGGGAGATGTTCCAGGAGATCGAGCTCGCGGCGACGCGCGACGGCGACCTGAAGGCCGTGCGGGTGAAGCTCACCGTCGCGATGGGTGCGTATCATGCGCCTGATCACGCCCGGGATCCCGATGCTCGGCGCCTGGCTCTATCACGGCTGCTACGAGTGCGACGCCTACGACCTCGAGTACCAGAACGTGTTCACGAACACGACGTTCACCGACGCCTACCGCGGCGCCGGCCGGCCCGAGGCGACGTACGCGATCGAGCGTGCGATGGACGCGCTCGCCCGCGAGCTCGACCTCGATCCGGTCGAGCTGCGACGGCGCAACTTCATCGCGACCGAGAGCTTCCCGAACTACACGATCGCCAGCGGGCTCATCGTCGACTCGGCCGACTACCACGGCACGCTCGAGAAGTGCCTCGACGTGCTCGACTACGACGCGGTTCGGGCCGAGCAGGCCGAGCGGCGCGACCGCGGCGACAGGAAGCTGCTCGGCGTGGGCTTCTCGACGTACATCGAGATGTGCGGCCTCGCTCCCTCGCGCGTGCTCTCCGCGCTCAACTACGCCGCCGGCGGCTGGGACTCGGCCACGATCGAGCTCATGCCCACCGGCACGGTGCGCGTCGCGAGCGGCATCTCGTCGCACGGGCAGGGCTCGAAGACGGTGTTCGCGCAGATCGTCGCCGACCAGCTCGGCGTCGACTACGACGACGTCGAGGTGCTGCACGGGGACACCGCCACGGTGCCGCTCGGGATGGACACGTACGGCAGCCGCGGCGTCGCTGTCGGCGGCGTCGCACTGCACAAGGCGGGCGAGAAGATCCTCGCCAAGGCGAAGGTGCTGGCCGCCCACGAGCTCGAGTGCGCCGAGGAGGACCTCGAGTTCGAGGACGGCAACTTCACGGTCGTCGGCACCGACCGCTCGGTCGGCATCAAGTCGCTCGCGTTCAGCTCCTGGACGGCGCACAACCTGCCGGACGGGATGGAGCCGGGGCTGACGGCGACGTATCTCTACGACCCGCCCAACTTCAGCTGGCCGAACGGCGCGCACTGCTGCGTCGTCGAGGTCGACCAGGACACCGGCTCGGTCGAGATCGTGCGCTACATCGCGGTCGACGACTGCGGTGTCCAGCTGAACCCGATGCTCGTCCAGGGCCAGGTGCACGGCGGCGTCGCGCAGGGCATCGCGGAGGCGCTGTTCGAGGAGGGCATCTACGACGAGGAGGGCAACCTCCTCACGGGGACGATGACGAACTACCTCGTGCCCGGGCCGCCGGAGCTCCCTGCGTTCGAGCTCCACGACACCGTCACGCCGAGCCCGACGAACGCGATGGGCGTCAAGGGGATCGGCGAGGCCGGCACGATCGCGGCGCCGCCGGCCGTGATCAACGCGGTCGTCGACGCACTCGCCCATCTCGGCGTCCGGAACATGGAGCGGCCGGCGACGCCCGAGCGCGTCTGGGGCGCAATCCAGCAGGCGAAGGAGGGAGGGTCATGATCCCCGCAGCGTTCGACTACGAGGTGGCCGAGTCGGTCGAGCACGCGATCGAGCTGCTCGGGACGAAGGAGGACGCGAAGCTGCTCGCCGGCGGCCACAGCCTGCTGCCGCTGATGAAGGTGCGGCTCGCCCGGCCCGCGACACTGGTCGACATCTGCCGCGTCGCAGGTCTCGCCGGCGTTCGCGAGGACGGCGAGCACCTGGTCGTCGGTGCCCTCACCCGCCACCACGATCTCAACCACGACTCCCTCGCGCAGGAGCACTGTCCCCTGCTGGCGCATGCCGCCGGGCTCGTCGGCGACCCCCAGGTGCGCCATCGCGGCACGCTCGGCGGCGCGCTCGCTCACGGCGATCCCTCGGGCGATCTGCCGACGGTCGCGCTGACGCTCGATGCCCAGATCGTCGTGCGCGGCTCGGGCGGGGAGCGCACGATCGCCGCGGCGGACTTCTTCCGCGGCGTCTACGAGACGGCGCTCGCGCCGGACGAGCTGATCGTCGAGGTGCGGTTCCCGAGGTCCGCGTCGGCGGGCTGGTCCTACATCAAGTTCCGCCGGCGCTCGGTCGACTGGGCCACGGTGGGCGTCGCCGCGGTCGTGGAGGGCAGCAACGGCACGATCGGCACCACCCGGATCGGGCTGACGAACATGGGCTCGACGCCGCTCAGGGCTACCGCGGTCGAACAGGCGCTCCAGGGCGCCCCGCGGGACGGCGTCGCGGCCGCCGCCGAGCAGGCCGACTCCGGGACGAACCCGCCTGCCGACACGATGGCGAGCTCCGACTTCCGGCGTCATCTCTCCCGCGTCCTGACCGCCCGCGCCGTGGAGGAGGCGCTCGCCCGGTAAGGCAGTCGGCCCGCTAGACGGTCGGATAGCGTCGCGACGTGCCTTTCGCGACGACAGCCGCCCTGGGCGCTGTCCCGACCGGCTCGGGCGACGTCGACGTTCGTGTCTGGGCGCCCACGGCGGACGCCGTCGCCGTTCGCCTGGGCAACCGCCTCCACCGTTTGACCGACGCGGGCGACGGCTACTGGGCGGCGGAGGTGCCGGGCGTCCACGGGGACGACTACCTGCTCGTCGTCGACGGCGCCGAGTGGCCCGACCCGTGCAGCCGCTGGCAGCCGGAGGGCGTGCGCGGTCCGTCGCGGATCCTCGACACCGGCTCGTTCGAGATCGGCCCCGGCCCCGGCCTGCGGCTGGACGAGCTCGTCGTCTACGAGCTGCACGTCGGCACCTTCTCGCCCGCGGGAACGTTCGACGGCGTGATTCCCCGACTCCGCGACCTCCGCGAGCTCGGCATCACCGCGATCGAGCTCATGCCCGTCGCCACGTTCCCCGGCAACCGGGGCTGGGGCTACGACGGCCTGTACACCTCGGCGCCGCATCCGGCGTACGGCGGCCCGGAAGGGCTCGCACGGCTGGTGGCTGCGGCGCATCGGGAGGGCCTCGGCGTCCTGCTCGACGTCGTCTACAACCACGTCGGCCCGGGGGAGGAGGGGCTGCGCGCCTTCGGCCCCTACTTCACAGATCGCTTCGGCCGGACGCCGTGGGGCGAGGCGCTCGACTACGGAGAGCGTGGCGTCCGCGACTGGGCGATCCAGAACGCGGAGCTCTGGGTGCGCGACTACGGGATCGACGGGCTGCGGCTCGATGCCGTCCACGCCGTGCAGGACGACTCGCCGCGGCACATCCTCGCCGAGCTCGCCGAGCGTGTGCACGAGGTCGCGCCCGAGCATCGGGCGCTCGTGATCAGCGAGATGGGCGCCGACGACTTCCGGCCGCTGCAGGAGTGGGGGCACGACGCGATGTGGCTCGACAGCCTCCACCACGCCCTCCACGTCGCGCTGACGGGCGAGCGCGACGGCTACTACGCCCCGTTCGACGGCTCGATGGCCCAGATCGCGCGCGAGCTGGCGCGGCCCGACGGCCCGCGGCTCGTGGTTTGCGCGCAGAACCACGACCAGGTCGGCAACCGCGCCGTCGGCGACCGGCTCCCGCCCGAGCGGCTTCGCGTCGCCCAGGCGGTCGTGCTGTTCTCGCCGTTCACCCCGCTCCTCTTCCAGGGAGAGGAGTACGCCGAGTCCCGCCCGTTCCAGTTCTTCACCGACCACATCGACCCGTTCGTCGCCGACGCGACGCGTGACGGCC
This sequence comes from uncultured Gaiellaceae bacterium, assembly GCA_963791905.1. Taxonomy (GTDB): domain Bacteria; phylum Actinomycetota; class Thermoleophilia; order Gaiellales; family Gaiellaceae; genus Gaiellasilicea. The sequence goes on along the minus strand of CAWBTX010000006.1, from coordinate 423,236 downwards.
GCCGGCACGAGTTCGCGGGATTCGCCGGCTTCTCGGCCGCCGACGTTCCCGACCCGCAGGCGCTCGAGACGTTCGAGCGCTCGACGCTCGATCCGCGGCCGGCCGACCCCCTCGTCGCCCGGCTGCTCCGCCTGCGCCGCGAGCTGCCGCGCAGGCTCGATGTCTCGTTCGACGAGGGTGCACGGCGGCTCGAGCTGCGCCGCGGCCCGGCTCGCCTGGTGGTCGACTTCCGCTCGCTCGAGGTCGAGCTCGACGCATGAGGCTCGACGCATGAGGCCGTGGCCGGGCCGTCCATATCCCCTCGGTCCCCAGTGGGACGGCGACGGCACGAACTTCTCGCTCTTCTCGGAGCACGCGACGAAGGTCGAGCTCTGCTTTTTCGACGAAGAGGATCGCGAGCGGCGCTACGAGCTGCTCGAGCGCACGGCGTTCAACTGGCACGGCTACTTCCCGGGCATCGGGCCGGGCCAGCGCTACGGCTACCGCGTCCACGGCCCCTGGGCGCCAGAGCAGGGCCACCGCTTCAACCCGGACAAGCTCCTGATCGATCCCTACGCGAAGGCGATCGAGGGCCCGATCCTCTGGGAGCGCGGCAACACGCTGGCGTATCCGCCAGGAGAGGAGGACGCCGACCTCGAGCGCGACGACGAGGACGACGCCGCCGCGATCCCGAAGTCGATCGTCGTCGATCACTCGTTCGACTGGGAGGACGTCGCCTGGCCGCGGACGCCGTGGCACGAGACCGTCATCTACGAGACGCACGTCAAGGGCTTCACGAAGCTGATGCCCGGGGTGCGCGAGGATCTCAGGGGCACGTACGCGGGCCTCGCGTCCGAGTCGGCGATCGGGTACCTGACCGACCTCGGCGTCACAGCCGTCGAGCTCCTGCCGATCCACCACATCGCCGACGAACGGGGTCTGGCGGAGAGGGGCCTGACGAACTACTGGGGCTACAGCTCGATCGGGTACCTCGCGCCGCACGCCGGCTACTCGGCCACGGGCTCGACCGGCGACCAGGTGCGCGAGTTCAAGGGGGTGGTCAAGGCGCTCCACCGCGCGGGCATCGAGGTGATCCTCGACGTCGTCTACAACCACACCGCGGAGGGGAACCACCTGGGGCCGATGCTCGCCTTCAAGGGCATCGACAACCTCTCCTACTACCGCACCGTGCCCGGGTCGCCGCGCTTCTACATGGACTACACGGGCACCGGCAACTCGCTCAACCCCGTGCACCCGTCGGTGCTGCGGCTGATCATGGACTCGCTCCGCTACTTCGTGATCGAGTGCCACGTCGACGGCTTCCGCTTCGACCTCGCCTCGGCGCTGGCGCGTGAGTTCCACGAGGTCGACCGCCTCTCTGCGTTCTTCGACATCATCCACCAGGACCCGGTCCTCTCCCAGGTGAAGCTGATCGCCGAGCCGTGGGATGTCGGCGAGGGCGGCTACCAGGTCGGCAACTTCCCCGTGCTCTGGACGGAGTGGAACGGGATCTACCGCGACACGATGCGCGACTTCTGGCGCGGCGAGGCCGTCGTCGGCGACTTCGCCTCCCGCTTCACCGGCTCGAGCGACCTCTACGAGCACGACGGCCGCAAGCCCTTCGCCTCGATCAACTTCATCACCGCCCACGACGGGTTCACTCTGCGGGACCTCGTCTCCTACAACGAGAAGCACAACGAGGCGAATCTCGAGGGGAACGCCGACGGCGAGAACCACAACCGCAGCTGGAACCACGGCGTCGAAGGCGAGACCGACGACCCGGCGATCATCGAGCTGCGCGACCGGCAGATGCGCAACTTCCTCGCCACCCTCTTCCTCTCGCAGGGCGTGCCGATGCTGCTCGGCGGCGACGAGTTCGCGCGCACGCAGGGCGGCAACAACAACGCCTACTGCCAGGACAACGAGATCTCGTGGTACGACTGGGACCTCGACGAGCGCCAGCAGCGGCAGCTCGCGTTCACGAAGCGGCTGATCGCGTTCCGCCGCGGCCATCCCGTCTTCCATCGGGCCGACTTCCTGACCGGCGAGGAGCGGCTCGGCTCGGGCTCGCCGGATGTCTGGTGGTTCCGCACGGACGGCCGGAAGATGACGCAGCAGAACTGGCGGCGCGGGGATGTGCACACGCTCGGCGTGCTCCTGAACGGCGCCGAGATCCCGACCGTGACGGCCCAGGGCGCGCCGGTGATCGACGACACGTTCCTGATCCTGTTCAACGCCGATCCCGGGCCGATCGTCTTCACGCTGCCCGCCGTGTCGTTCGGGCGCCGCTGGGTGTCGGAGCTCTCGACGGCCGAGCCGGAGGCAGAGCCCGGCGCCGTCGTCTACCCCGCCCGAGGCGTCGTCCCGGTCGAGGGGCGGGCGCTCACGGTCCTGCGGCGCATCGCGTAGCGTGGCGGACTTCCGCTGCACCTACCGGCTGCAGCTCGGGCCTCAGCTCGACTTCGCCGCCGCGCGGGAGCTCGTGCCCTACGTCCGCGACCTGGGCGTCTCGCACCTCTACCTCTCGCCGTCGCTCCAGGCCCGCGAGGGCTCGACGCACGGCTACGACGTCGTCGACCCGACCCACATCTCGGAGTCGCTCGGCGGCGAGCAGGAGTTCCGGGCCCTGTGCGGCGCGGCTCGCGACGACGGGCTCGGCGTCGTGCTCGACATCGTCCCGAACCACATGGCGGCCACCGACGAGAGCCCGTTCTGGCGCGACCCCCTGTGGCGGGCGCGTTTCTTCGACCTCGACTGGCGGACGGGCTCGCACCGGCGCTTCTTCGACGTCGGCGAGCTCGGCGGCGTGCGCGTCCAGGACCCGGAGGTCTGGGAGGTCACGCACACGAAGGTGATCGAGCTGGCGCAGGAGGGGTTGCTGGACGGGCTCCGCGTCGACCACATCGACGGGCTCGCCGGGCCTCGGCGGTACCTCGAGCGGCTGCGGGAGGCCGGCATCGAGCACGTCTGGGTCGAGAAGATCCTCGAGCCGGGCGAGCAGCTGCGCGACTGGCCGGTGGAGGGCACGACCGGCTACGAGTTCCTGAACGAGGTCTGCGCGCTCTTCGTCGACCCGGCCGGCGAGGAGCCGCTGACCGAGCTCTACGAGGAGATCTCGGGCGACCGGCGGGCGTTCGACGAGATCGCGCGTGAATGCAAGCTGCACGAGGCGAGCACGACGTTCTCGGAGGAGGCGGAGCGCCTGCAGTCACTCCTGCCGTCGTTGGACGTCGATCTGCCCGCGGCGCTGGCGGCGCTCCCGGTCTACCGCACGTACGTCGAGCCGTACACGGGGCGGGTCGAGAACGCCGATCGGGCGCCGGTCGAGCAGGCGGCGCTCCCGGCCGAGCTCGCCCGGCTGTTGCTGCTCGAGGAGCGCGGCCACGACGCCTTCGTCGTCCGCTTTCAGCAGACGACGCCGCCGGTGCACGCGAAGGGCGTCGAGGACACGGCGTTCTACCGCTTCAACCGCCTGCTGGCGCTCAACGAGGTCGGCGGCGCTCCGGGGCGTTTCACCATGTCGGTCGCGGAGTTCCACCGCTCCAATCTCGAGCGCGGCGCGAGGTTCCCGCGCCACCTGCTCGCGACGATGACCCACGACGCGAAGCGCTCGGCCGACGTCCGTGCCCGGCTCGTCTGCCTCGCGGGCCGGCCCCGGGAGTGGGAGTCGCTCGTGCGGCCGCGGCTCGACGGCTGGCGGGACGCGAACGAGGCGTACCTGATCCTGCAGACGGTCGTCGGCGCGTGGCCGCTGACCGCCGAGCGCCTCGAGCTCTATCTCGAGAAGGCGCTCCGCGAGGCGAAGGTGCACACGAGCTGGATCGACCAGGACCACGAGTGGGAGGCGGGCGCGCAGGCTTACGCCGTAAGGTTGCTCGAGGACGAGGAGGTTCGTGCCTTCGCCGAGCGGCTCGCGACCGACGGCGAGCGCGTCTCGCTCGGGATGACCCTTCTCAAGCTCACCTGCCCCGGCGTGCCCGACCTCTACCAGGGGGACGAGCTGCCGTACCTGGCGCTGGTCGATCCAGACAACCGGCGGCCGGTCGACTGGGAGGCGCGGCGACGGGCGCTGGCCTCGCCGGAGCCGCCGGCGAAGCTCGACCTGATCCGGCGGACGCTCGCCTTGCGCGCGCGGCGCCCGGCGGCGTTCGCGGGCTCATACGAGCCGCTCGAGGCAGGCCCGGACACGGTCGCCTTCCTGCGCGGCGGCGAGGTCAAGGTGGCGGTCGCGTTGCGAGGCGAGCTCCGCGAGCCGCCGACGGCCGGCGAGTGGCGCGACGTCTACCGCACGCCGACGCTGCTCGTGGCGGAGCGAGTGTAGGTCGAAACGGCCATCTTGCGCCGCGGCCGCCGCTGCGGCACCGTTCACTCATGAGCGAGCCGCTGGTGGAGCGTGACGAGATCGTCGGTCTACTCTTCAATGTGAGCGACATCAACGCGACGCTCGTGAAGATCGAACGACTCCTGGGAGGTGACGACGGTGAAGCGGAAGAGGATGAGTGACGAGGACCGGCTGCGCCAGGAGCGGGCGCTGGCCAACGCGAGGCACCTGCGGGAGCTCGCGGAGAAGGCGCAGGCCGACCTCGACCGGCGCAAGCAGCAGCGCGAGTCCGCCTGACGAATCAGTCCAGCGGCGGCTGGAGCACGCGCAGGCAGATCTCGATCACGGCCGGGTCGAACTGTGTCCCGGCCGCCTCTTCGAGGCGGTGCAACGCCTCTTCCGCCGGCAGGCGCCCGCGGTAGGGACGGTCGGTCGTCATCGCGTGGTAGGCGTCGCAGGCGAAGATGATCCGCGCCTCGAGCGGGATCTCCTCGCCCGCCTTGCGGTCGGGATAGCCCGTGCCGTCCCAGCGCTCGTGGCAGGCGCGGACGATCGAGCAGACGTCGCCGAGCTGGTCGATCGGCGCGAGGATCTTCTCGCCGAGCTCGGGGTGCGTCTCGATCAGCGTGCGCTCGTCGTCGTCGAGCGGCCCGGGCTTCAGGAGGATCGAGTTCGGGATCCCGATCTTGCCGATGTCGTGGAAGAGCGCGCCCAGCTCGAGCCGCTTCAGCGCCTCGCCGTCGAGGCCGAGCTCGGTGCCGACACGAAGGGCGGTGTCGGTGATCCAGCGCGCGTGCGAGGAGGTGTACTCGTCCCGCGCCTCGAGCGCGTTCGCGAGCGCCTCGACGGTGGAGAGGAACGTTCGCTCGAGCGACTCGAAGCTCGACGCGTTCGCGATCGCGAGCTTGGCCTGGTGAGCGAGCCCGTCGAGGAGCGTGAGCTCGCGATCGCCGAAGGCGTCCTCCGACGGGATGGCCACCGCGATCACGCCCCAGCGTCCGTCGACGGAGAGCGGCGCGACGGCGTACGCACCTGAACCGCCGGCGGGCGGATTCGAGAAGGCTTCGTACTCGTTCGGACCGACGAAGTACGGGCGGAGCCGCGTCGTGAACGGCTCGACGGCCTCGGCCGCGAAGCGGCGACCCACGACCTCTGGCCCGTCCTCATAGCCGACAGCGGCGCGGGCGACGAGATCGCCGGAGCCGGGCTCCTGGAGCCAGAGCGACGCGTGGGGTGCGCCGACGATCCGCGCCGACCCCTCGACGACGAGCCGCAGCACGCGTTCGAGACCCTCGGCGCCGGCGAGCTCGCGGCCGAACTCGAGCAGGGCGTGCGCGCTCTCGGCCTCGCGGCGCTGCGCCTCGTAGAGGTTCGCGTTCTCGAGGGCGACCGCGGAGTGGCCGGCGAGCACCTCGAGCAAGCGCAGGTCGTCCTCGTCGAACTGGTTCACGCCGAGCTTCGAGATCACGATCGCGCCGATCACGCGCGCCCCGTAGTTGAGCGGCACGGCGATGATCGACTCCTCGATGTCGTCCGTGCCCTCGACCCGCACGGAGAACTCGCAGGCGGACGCGTCGCCGAGGAGGAGCGGCTTGCCGGTCTCGGCGACGTGGCCGGTGATCCCCACCCCGACCTTCGTCGCCAGCACCTCGAGCGCGGACTCCTTCTGAGCGGTGAGCTCGCCCTGGAACGCGATCGGGACGAGATCCTCGCCCCGGCGCAGGAAGACGCGGCAGTTGTGGTAGTCGATCAGCAGCCGGAGCTCGTTCGCGACCGTCATGCCGATCTCGGCGACGTCCGTGAGCCGGTTCAGCTTCGCCCCGAGCGACTGCAGCATCTTGAGGTGCGCGATCGAGCGGACGTCCTCGCGTACCTCCCCGACGTTCGGCCGCTCGGTGGCGCTGTCGTCGAAGAGGACGACCTGGTTCTTGCCGCGGGCCTTCGCCGTCATCATCGCGGCCTCGGCGCACGCGATCAGCTCGCGCGGGTTGGCCGCATGCTCGGGGCCGTGCGCGACGCCGATCGAGACGGCGATGCTGCCCGCAAGGTCGAACTCGACCTGCTCCAGCCGCCGCGCGAGCCTGCCCGCGAGCGCTGCCGCGTGTGCAACGGCGCCGGCGGGCACGATGACCGCGAACTCCTCGCCGCCGATGCGGCAGAGGACGTCGGTGGAGCGCACGGCGCTGCGCAGCTCGGCGGCCAGCTCGGTGAGCACCTGGTCGCCCACGGCGTGGCCGTAGACGTCGTTCACCTTCTTGAAGTCGTCGATGTCCATCATCACGAGCGCGACACCCACGTGCGACCCCGACGCCCTGGTCAGCTCGTGGCGCAGCCGCTCGTGGAAGTAGCGGTGGTTGTAAAGGCCTGTGAGGGAGTCGGTCTGGGCCTGGTACTCGAGCCTGGCGCGGATGTGTGCGTTGTCGAGCGCGAGCGCGGCCGCGTCCCCGAACCGCCTCGCGAGCTCGAACTCCTGCTCGGTGAAGGAGGCGTCGTCGCCGATCCGGTAGACGTTCAGCGTCCCCTTCAGGATCCCGCGGGCGACGAGCGGCACGACGATGAGGGCTTCGGGCTCGACCGGCGTGCCGGGGACGAAGCGGACACGAGGGTCGAGGTGAGCCTGATTCGCGAGGACGGGCTCGCGGTTGTCGACGGCCCAGCCGGTGATGCCCTCCCCGAACGGGAAGCGCTCGCTGAGGATCTCCTCCGCCCACTCGCTGCGGACGAGCGCCGGGACGAGCTCGCGCTTGGGCTCGTCGGCCTCGTAGACGTGCAGTGCCTCGTACGGGACGATCTCGTCGAGCGTGTCCGCGATGCGGACGAGCAGCGAGTCGAGGCTCTGCTCGGAGAGGAGGTCGTGGAACACGTCCGCGAGTCGCCGGTACGACCCGACCAGCGGGTCGTCGGCCAAGACAGGGGAGACCAGCGCAGGGGAGACGAGCGCAGGGGAGACGAGCCTGATTCTCGGCTCCGGCTCCTGCGGCAGAGGAGAGCGTGCGGGATCGTCCATGCTGCTCCTTCGGAACATCGGGGTTTTCCGGTTCGCGGCTCTCCCTCGAACGGGTGAGCCAGGCCGCGTCGGTTGACACGGGCACCGGCCGACGGCACTGTGCGGTAGCTGGTTCTACGGGGAGACGGGGGAGCATGAGCGGGAGGAAAGGACGAGCCGCGCGCCTGCTGGTGGCGGCGGGCGTAGCCGGGCTTGCCGTAGCCGCGGCTGCCGGCGCGGGCGCTTCTCCCGCGGCGTCCCCGCTGCCGGACCGGCACACGCTTGCCGGGCTCGAGTCGGCCGTCGCCGACGTTGCCCACGCCGAGCAGGCGAGAGGTGCCGAAGCCGCCCTGGCCGAGGCGCGCGCAGCAGGCCTCGACACGAACGGAACGCGCGTCGAGATCGTCGTCCGCGCGGACCCGGGTCTCGGCTCGTCGGCTCTGGCCGCGCTGGCGTCCCGCGGGGCGAGGGTCGTGCGCGCGTACGGCGACCTCGTGAAGGCGCTCGTCCCGGTCGGCGAGCTCGAGAGCCTCGGCCGTGCGGTCGGCATCGATCGTGTGGAGGCGCCGCAGCGCTTCCATGTCGCTGCGGTAGCGGGCGAGGGCGTCGAGGCGTCGAACGCCGGCGCGACCCACGACGAGGGCCTGCGTGGAGCGGGCGTGAAGATCGGCATCGTCGACGCCGGCTTCGCCCAGTACACATTGCGCCAGGCCGCGGGCGACCTGCCTCCCGGCAGTGCGGTCAAGACGCAGAACTACTGCACCGACTTCGAGCAGCACGTGCACGGCACCGGCGTCGCCGAGATCGTCCACGAGGTCGCGCCGGACGCGGAGCTGCACCTGATCTGCGTCGAGGACGCCGTCGACATGGGCGCCGCCGTCGACTACGCGATCGCGAACGGCATCCAGATCGTCAACCAGTCCGGCGGCTTCCACAACACCTCGCGCGGAGACGGCAGCGGCGGCCCGGACACGCCGGACGGCATGGTCGCCCGCGCCCGCGCGGCCGGGATCCTTTGGGTTGCCGCCGCAGGCAACTCGGCGAAGTACCACTGGTCGGGGACGTTCGTCGATGCCGACAACGACGGGCTCGGCGAGTTCGCTCCGGGCGACGAGGGCAACGAGTTCGCGACCAAGGCCGGCGAGCAGATCTGCGCGTACGTGAAGTGGGATGCCTGGCCGACGACGGCGATCAACTACGACCTCGAGCTGCAGACGACGGGTGGCCACACGCTCGGGGGCTCGTTCGGACCGCAGACGGGGACGCAGCAGCCGGCCGAAGGCTTCTGCTTCTGGTCGAGCGCCGAGGACACGTTCTCGCTCGTCATCCGAGGCCCGCCCGGCGGCAGCTCGCTCCGGTTCGACGTCTTCCTCGTCGCGTCCGCGCGAGGGACGCTGCAGCACCAGGTCGCGGCCGGCAGCCTCATCGAGCCCGCCTCGGGGCCGCAGGCGCTGGCGGTCGGCGCGATCTGCTGGGAGTCGGGGGCGCTGGCCTCGTACAGCTCCCAGGGACCGGTCATCGGCGGCGGGGTCAAGCCCGACCTCGCGGGCTTCGACGGCGTCTCCTCGGCCACGTACGGCGCGTTCAGCGCCTGCGAGAAGTCGGGCTTCGGCTTCAGCGGGACATCGGCCTCGGCGCCGCACGTGGCGGGAGCGGCCGCGCTCCTGAAGCAGCGCCATCCGGGCTTCGGCCCCGCCGAGCTGCAGGCCAGCCTCGAGGCCACGGCCGCCGACCTCGGCGCGGCCGGGAAGGACAACGCGTTCGGCGCCGGACGGCTGCGGCTACCCGTGCGGCCGACACCGACGACCTCGTTCCCGAGCAGCGTCGGCCGGCGCACGGCGGTACTCGCCGGGACGGTGCAGCCGCATCGGTGGTCGGGCCACGCGTTCTTCGAGTACTCGCTCGACCCCGGCTTCGCCGCGCTCACCGCGACGCAGCCGCTGCCGTTCGGCGCGGGCGGCTCGGCGGTGCCGCTGTCGATGCAGGTGGACGGTCTCGAGCCGACGACGACCTATCACGCCCGCCTCGTCGTCGAGAACGAGCACGGCGTCAGGCGAGGGTCGGCGGTCAGCTTCACGACCGCGATCGCGGCGGCCCCGACCTTGACGATCGGCCCGCCCACCAACCGCGGCCAGACCGGCGTCACGCTGAACGGCTTCGCGAACGCGAACAACGCCGTCACGACGTACAGCTTCGAGTACGGCGTCTCGCCGGCGCTGGGGTCGACGACCCCCGCCGGGAGTCTCGGCGGCGACCTGACGTCGCAGGTCTCGGCCACACTCTCCGGGCTTGCGGCCGGCACCGTCTACCACTACCGCCTGTCCGGCACGAACAGCTTCGGCTCGGCGCAGTCCGCGGCCGGCACGTTCACCACGCTGCCGAACCTGCCGCCGGCGGCGGCCACCGGCGGGGCGACCGGCATCGGCGCGGGCAGCGCGACCGTCGCGGCGACGGTCGATCCGGGCGGCAATGCGACGACGTACTCGTTCCAGTTCGGGACCTCTGTCGCGCTCGGCTCTGCGACGCCGGCCGGGACGCTGCCCGCCGGCGACTCGCCGCAGCCCGTCTCCGCCGTCCTCACCGGGCTCGAGCCGTCGACGACGTATCACTTCCGCGTCGTTGCGTCGAACTCCGCCGGCGGGCCGGTCGCCGGTTCCACGGTCACATTCACGACCGCCGCCACGCCGCCGCCGCCCCCACCGCCGCCGCCACCTCCACCTCCTCCGCCGTTCCTACCGCCCGTCGCGGCTCCACCGCTCGCGCCGGCGACTGTGCTTCCGACTCCCAGCCCGACGGCGACAGGACGCACCTGGAGCGGCTCGAGCCGCGCCAACGTCTACCGCGGCGGGGCAGGACCGGACCGGATCGACGGCCGCGGCGGCCCGGATCGGCTCTTCGGCGGCGCGGGGAACGACACGATCACGGGCGGCGCCGGGCGGGACGTCATCGACGCAGGCGCCGGCAACGACCGCGTGCTTGCGCGCGACCGCACACGCGACGTCATTCGCTGCGGCGGCGGCCGCGACACCGTCCTCGCCGACAGGATCGACTCGGTCGCGCGCGACTGCGAGGTCGTCGGCCGCAGGTAGGGACCTCTGCCGCCGGCCGGGTCGTAGAGGAGGCATGGACCGGCGCCGGTTCGTCGTCGGGGCGGCAGCCCTGGCTGCGTCCCCGAACGCACTCGCTCGCATCGGCGGCGGAACGCCGCTCGCGCTCGTCACGGCCGATCTCGACGCCAGGATCACCGCCGTCGAGCTCTCGGGCGGCCGTGTCGTCCGCGACATCGCGACGCTCGAGGATCCGCGCAGCATCGAGCCCGTCCTCCAATACGACGCCCTCGTCGCCCATACCGCCGCCGGCGCGGTCAGCCTGATCGACGGCCTGCGCCTGCGCGTTCGGCGAGTTCTGCGCGGCTTCTCGGAGCCCCGGTACGCGGCCGCCGAGCGCGATACGCGACACGCGTACGTCTCGGACTCGGGGACCGGCGAGATCGTCGTGATCGACACGGTCGAGGGCCGCGTCGTCGCCCGCGCCGAGGTCGGAGACGGAGTGCGTCACCTCTCGCTCGGCCGCTCGAACCGGCGGCTCTGGGTCGCGCTCGGGACGAAGGCCGAGCGGCTGGCGATCGTCGACGTCACGGAGCCGACCCGACCCCGCGTCCTCGCGCACGTCGAGCCGCCGTTCCTCGCTCACGACGTCGGGTTTGCGCCGGACGGTCGCGTCTGGGTCACCTCGGGCGATCGACGTGAGCTTGCGATCTATGACGGCCGCGGCCGTCGCGTCTTCGGCGTCGGAGCCGACGCGCCGCCTCAGCACGTCACCTTCCTCGGCCGGCGCGCGTACGTGACGAGCGGCGACGACGGCGCCCTGCGCGTCCACGATCTCGATGGAGCGTTCCTGCGTGCGGCTCGCGTACCGATCGGGTCGTACAACGTGCAGCACGGATTCGGGCAGATCCTCACGCCCTCGCTCTCGCAGGGCACGCTCTGCATCGTGAACCGCGGCGGTCGTGTCGTTACCCGCACGCAGGTCGCCCGCTCGTCGCACGACGCGTGCTTCGTGATGAGCCGCTAGCCGAGCGCTACACGGGCGCTGCGTCCCGCGGCTCCCAGCCGAGCAGCTCGCGGCCGTGCTCGAGGTCCCAGAAGCGGCGCGGATTGGCCGAGACGCCGTACACAACAGCGAAGCGAACGTCCTCCACCTCGAGGCAGCGCGCGATCAGCTCGGCACAGTCGCGCTTGCTCAGCCAGACGGCCCGGATCCTGTTTCTCGAGCCATCGGCGTCGAGGTCGAGGAGCGGATTCGTCTTCGTGTCCTCCGTCGGATCGTCGCTCGCGCGGACGGCGCCGATCCGGAGGCAGAAGACGCGCAGGCCGTGGCGCTCCATGTAGAAGCGCCCGAGCGACTCGCCGTACGCCTTCGAGACGCCGTAGAGCGAGTCGGGGCGCTGCTCGGCGATGTGGTCGTAGCGCCGCTCGTCCTCGACGTCGTACAGCCCGGGCGCCCCCTCGAGCTCGTACATGCCGATCACGTGGTTCGAGGACGCGAACACGACCCGGGGCACGCCGGCACGGCGAGCGGCCTCGAAGACGTTGTAGGTGCCGACGATGTTGTTACGGAGGACGTCGTCCCACGTGGCGTCGAGCGCGGCCGACGCGGCGAGGTGAACGACCGCCTCGACACCGTCGAACGCGGGCTGGATCGCGTCGAGGTCGGTGATGTCGGCGACGTGGCTCGGGAACTCCTGCGGCGACAGCGTCAGCGAGACGAGCTCGAAGCGATCGGCGAGATGTTTGCGGACGGCCGTACCGATCGTTCCCTCCGCACCGGTGACGAGGACGCGCATGAGGCGCAGTCTGCCCGCCGTACACTCGCTGCGTGGATCCGACCGCCCTCGCCGCGCTCGAGTACCCGACGATCCTGGAGCGGCTCGCGTCCGCGACGTCGACGACGTACGGCACCGAGCTCGCCCGCGCGCTCGTCCCGAGCGCCGATCCCAGTGAGGTCGCCCGCCGACAGACCCTGACGGCCGAGGCGATCGCTCTGCTCGACGAGTCCGCCGAGCCGCCGCTGCGAGGCATCCGCGACGCGCGCGAGGCTGCCGCACACGCAGCCCGCGGCGGCGTCCTCGCGCCCGAGACGCTGAGCGAGGTCGCCGCCACGATCGCCGGCGGGGTCGAGGCGCGTGCCGCGCTGGACGCGCAGGCCGAGACGGCTCCGCTCCTCCACGAGCTCGCGACTGCGATCGACCCGACGCTCGCGCCTCTCGCCGACGCGATCCACCGTGCGATCGAGGACGACGGCTCGGACGTGCGGGACAACGCCTCGCCGAAGCTGCGCCGGCTGCGGAAGGAGCTCCGGGAGGGCCGCCAGCGGGTGGCGGAGGAGCTGCGCAAGCTGGCGCGCTCGAGCGGTCTGCGGGAGCACCTGCAGGAGGACTTCGTCACGCAGCGCGGCGGCCGGCCTGTGCTCGCCGTCAAGGCGGGCTCCCGCCGCAGCGTGCCGGGGATCGTCCACGACGCGTCGAGCTCCGGCCAGACGCTGTTCGTCGAGCCGTTCGAGGTCGTCGAGCTCAACAACGTCCAGTCCGAGGCGGCGAGCGCGGAGCGCGAGGAGGTGGAGCGGATCCTGCGCGAGCTGTCCGGCCGGCTCGGCGCCGCCGCGGACGACGTGACGGCGCTCGTGGAGGCGACGGCCGCGATCGACGTCGTCGTTGCCGGGGGCATTCTCTCGCGGGGCTGGCGGGGCGCGCCCGTCGAGCCTGCCGAAGAGGTCAGGCTGCTCGCTGCACGGCACCCGCTGCTCGATCCCGCCGCCGCAGTCCCGATCGACCTCGATCTCGAGTCGCTTCGCGCGCTGGTCGTGAGCGGCCCGAACGCAGGCGGCAAGACGGTGGCGCTGAAGACGCTCGGCCTGGCGGCGCTCCTCCACCAGGCCGGCCTGCGTCCGCCTGCGGAGACCGCGTCGCTGCCCGTGTTCGATCAGGTGCTCGCGGACATCGGCGACCAGCAGTCGATCGAGATGAGCCTCTCGACCTTCTCCGGACACGTGCGGAACCTCGTCGAGATCCTCGGCTCGGCGACGGAGCGGTCGCTCGTCCTGCTGGACGAGCTCGCCTCGGGGACGGACCCCGTCGAAGGCTCGGCGCTGGCCCAGGCGATCCTCGCGCGGCTCGCTGGGCAGGCCCGGCTCACGCTCGTGACGACCCACTACCCGGAGCTGAAGGAGTGGGCGAGCGCGACCGAAGGCGTTGCCAATGCCGCGACCGGCATCGACCCCGAGACGCACGCGCCGCTCTACCGGCTCGCGCTCGGGCGGCCCGGCACCTCGCACGCGCTCTGGATCGCCGAGCGGCTGGGCCTCGACGGCGACGTTGTCGGCGACGCACGCGAGCGGATCGTGCCGGAGCGTCTGCGCATCGCCGAGCTGCTCGCCGAGGCCGAGGCGGCCGACCGCGCGGCCGCCGCGAAGCACGCCGCCGCCGAGGAGGCGCGCGCCGAGGCCGCCGGGCTGGCGGAGGCCGCGCGCGAGCGCGAGCAGGCGCTCGCGGAGGAGATCGCACGGGTGCGAGCCTCGGCCGAGCACGAGCGCGAGCTCGCAGCCGCAGCTGCCGAACAGGAGCTCGGCGAGGCTCGCGCCGAGCTGCGGGCCCTCCGCGAGGAGATCCGCGGCGCCCGACGCCGGGACCAGCAGGCCCGGCGCGCCTCGGCCGGCGCTGCGTCGCGCGCGGAGCGGGAGCGCGATCGCCGCCTCGGTGCGGCCTCCGAGCGGGCGACGAGAGCTGAGCAGCAGATCCGCTCGCTCGACCAGCCGGTGGAGCTGCTCGCGCCGCTCGCGCCCGGCGATCCCGTCGAGGCGCCCGCGCTCGGCGTCCGCGGCACGATCGCCGCGATCGAGGGCGACGAGGCCGAGGTCGTCGGCGCCGCGGGCCACCGGATCCGGATCCCGGTCGCGCGCCTCGTGCCAGACGCCCGGGGCGGTGCCGGCCCGGACAGCGAGCCCGAGCAGCCCGCGGTCCGGGTGGTCGCAGGTGCCCGCGGCGACGTCTCGGACGAGCTCGACGTCCGCGGCCGCCGGGCCCAGGAGGCGCGCGAGGCTGTGCGCGCCTTCGTCGACGATGCCGCGCTCGCGGGCCTGCCGCTCGTCCGCGTCGTCCACGGCCGCGGCACGGGCGCCGTCCGCGCTGCCGTCCGTGAGGAGCTCGACGGCCATCCGCTCGTCGAGGGCCGCGAGTCGGAGTCGGCCGACGGCGCCACGCTCGTACGGCTCGCCGGCTCGTAAGCACGACCTCAGACGATTCACAGGCGGCTCACAGGAAAAGCCGCAACACTACGCCGATGCCAGGCCCGCTGATCGCCAACGGCCCCGCGAACGGCACGGCCCAGCGGATCCTCGTCGTCGACGACGAGCCGTCGATCGTCGACGCTGTCGCGACCGCCCTCCGCTACGAAGGCTTCGAGGTCGACGAGGCAACGAACGGACGCGAGGCGCTCGAGCTGGTGACGAGGCACGAGCCCGATCTGATCGTCCTGGACTGGATGCTGCCGGACATCGACGGCATCGAGGTCGGCCGCCGGCTGCGTGCCCGCGGCTTCCGGACGGCCGTGCTCTTTCTCACCGCCAAGGACGCGACCGAGAACAAGGTCGAGGCGCTCCGCGCCGGCGGTGACGACTACGTCACGAAGCCCTTCAGCCTCGCCGAGGTCGTCGCCCGCATCCAGGCGATCCTCCGGCGCACCTCCGGCGCCCTCCCGGGCGACGTGCTCCAGTTCAACGATCTCGTCCTCGACGAGAACCGCCACGAGGTCTACCGCGGCGGCACCCAGGTCGAGCTGACCGCGACGGAGTTCAACCTCCTCCGCTTCTTCATGCTCAACCCGCGCCGCGTGTTGGCGAAGGGCCAGATCCTGCAGAACGTCTGGCGCTACGACTTCGGCGGCAACGCCAACGTCGTCGAGACGTACGTCAGCTACCTCCGCCGGAAGCTCGACGCGCTCGGCCCCCCGCTGATCAAGACGGTGCGCCAGGCGGGGTACATGCTCGAAGCGAGCGAGTAGGGGATGCTGCGCCGGCTGTCGCTGCGCGCGCGCCTCGTGCTCGGCGTCATCGTGCTCGCGGCCGCCGGGCTCGCTGCCGCGAACGTGGCCACGTACGCCTCGCTGCGCTCGTTCCTGCTCGAGCGGACAGACGCGTCGCTCAGCGACTTCGCGCGTGCGGTCCAGGGCCCGATCGACCACGGCCAGTGTCCCAGCGACGGCGGCAGAGGGGCGTTCTTCACGGGCGAGCCCGGCGACTACGTCGAGGTCCGTGCATCGGACGGGCGCCTGCTCTGCGAGCCAGCCCAGGTGACGCGCTTCGGCGAAGCGGCGCCGGCGCCGCCCGAACTGCCGCCGACCGTCGACGTCGAAGACGGCAGCGGGCCGGACAGCGCGGTCTACTTCACGGCGTCGAGCGCGGACGGTGACCGCTACCGCGTGCGCGCATCGCTCGTGGACGACTTCGAGGCGACCCTGGTCGTCGCGACGCCGCTCGACGACGTCGACGCGACGCTCGACCGCCTGCTCCTGATCATGCTCCTCGTCACTGCGGTCGTGCTGATCGCGCTCGCGGCGCTCGGCCTCTGGGTCGTGCGCCTCGGCCTGCGGCCGCTCACTGCGATCGAGGGAACCGCGGCCGCCATCGCTGCAGGCGACCTGTCGCGCCGCGTCGAGCGTGCCGAGCCGGAGACCGAGGTGGGTCGGCTCGGCATCGCGCTCAACTCCATGCTCGGTCGGATCGAGTCGTCGTTCCGCGCCCAGGAGGCGTCGGAACGCCGATTGCGGCGGTTCGTGGCCGACGCGTCGCACGAGCTCCGCACGCCGCTGGCGGCGGTACGCGCGTACTCGGAGCTCTTCACCCGCGGCGCCGACCGGCGCCCCGCCGACCTCGAGCGCTCGATGACGGGCATCACGCGCGAGTCCGAGCGGATGAGCCTGCTCGTGGAAGACCTCCTCCTGCTCGCCCGGCTCGACGAGGGCCGACCGCTCGAGCGCGAGCTCGTGCAGCTCGACGACGTCGTCTCCGAGGCGGTCGAGACCGCTCGGACGGTGGAGCCGGAGCGGCCCATCGAGACCGCGATCGAGCCCGCGGTCGTGCTCGGCGATCGGGACCGGCTGAGGCAGATCGTCGACAACTTGCTCAGCAACGTGCGCGACCACACGCCGCCGGAGACGCCGGTGACGGTGCGGCTCGCGAGCCCGAACGGCGCGGCCGTGATCGACGTCGAGGACCAGGGGCCCGGCCTCTCCTCGGAGGAGGCCGAGCGGGTCTTCGAGCGCTTCTACCGCGCCGACGAGTCGCGTTCGCGCGCGAGCGGCGGCGTCGGGCTCGGCCTCTCGATCGTCGCGGCCGTCGCCCACGCTCACGGCGGCACCGTCGCCGCGGAGTCGGAGCCGGGCCGGCGCACGACCTTCAGGATCACCCTGCCCCTGGCGAACCCGAACGGACCGGAGGAGACGACATGACCGACAGCGAGATCACCCGCCGCCGCCTGCTCGAGCTCGGGCTCGCGCTGCCGCCGCTCGCGGCGCTCTCGGGCGGCGCCATCGCCGACGCCGAGGCCGCAGCGCCGCTCGCGCCGACGCCCGCGATCGCAGACGCGGACGAGCCCACGCCGGAGCTGACCGAGGGCCCGTACTTCACGCCGAACTCGCCGCGCCGGCGCTCGATCGTCGCGGCCGGCGCGCCTGGCACCCGCCTCACGCTGAGCGGCCGCGTGCTCACGACCGCGGGACGGGCTGTCCCGCGCGCGCTCGTCGATTTCTGGCAATGCGACGCCCGCGGTACCTACGACAACGACGGCTACCGCTTCCGCGGGCACCAGCTCACCGACGCAAAAGGACGCTACTCGCTCTTCACGGTCGTCCCGGGGCTCTATCCGGGCCGGACCAAGCACATCCACGTGAAGGTGCAGGCGCCGAACGAGGACGTCCTCACGACGCAACTCTTCTTCCCAGGCGTCTCCGGCAACGCGAGTGACGGCATCTTCGACACGGACTGCCTCATCCGCGGCTGGCGCGTCGTCAAGGGCCGGCGCGTCGGGCGGTTCGACTTCGTGCTCGATCTCTAGCTCGGCGTCGGGACGAACTCACAGAGACCTCCCAGCGAATTCTCAACCGCACCCGTTTTGATGAGTTTCGGCATCGACGAAAGGAGAACGATGAGGGGCTCGATGAAACGGATCGTGTGGCTCTCGGCCCTCGCGCTCGCCGCGCTGATGGCCGTCGGAGTCGCGACCGCGGGAGCGAACCGCGGCGGACCAGGCGATCGTGGCCCGCGTGGGCTTGGCGGAAGCACGAGCCGTCTCGTGACCGAGGCGGCGAAGCAGCTCGAGGTCACGCGCGCCAAGCTCGTGGATGCGATCGAGAAGGCCGCGGTCAGCCGCGTCGATGAGGCCGTCGAGGACGGCGACGTCGACTCGGACGACGCTGCGGAGCTGAAGGAAGCGGTCGGTGACAACCTGTCGCTCGCGATGGCGATCAGCAGGACGCGCACCGTCGCCTCGAACCTCGGCGTCACCACGGCGAAGCTGAACACCGAGTTTCGCGACGCCCGGCGCGCGTTGATCCTGGAACGCATCAACACAGCGCTCGAGGACGAGGACATCACGCAGGCGCAGGCGAACGAGCTGAAGGAAGAGCTCGAGGACGCCGAGCTGCCCGGGTACAAGCTGACCGGGTTCGGCGGCGGCCTCTTTGGCTTCGGCTTCGGCCGCGGTCGGTAAGAACGTTCTCGCACCGTGGGCGGGGTGCTCAGCCGGCCCCGCCCCGTTCACCACCTTCTTACCTTCGGCTCAGCACGTTCACAGCGGAACGTGATTTGCTGTCGGCACGTGAGCGCCACCCTTCGCCGGCTGCTCGCTTTCGCGCTCGTCGTGGTTGCGGCCGCCACAGGGGCGGAGGCGGCTCTTGCCGTCCACGGCGGGACGTACACGACGTCCACCGGCGAGCGGGTGCGGATCGTCGTCTCGGATCGCTATCCCGTCGACGAGGCGCGGAATCAGAACTGGGCCGAGTTCCTCGCGCGCCTCGTCCACGGCAGCGAGCTCGCCACGGTCACCCTTCACCTGGCGCCTCGCTCCGAGCTGGTGTTCTACTGCGGCCCGGACGCGATCGCCTGCTACGACCGCAGCAACTTCACGGTCTATTCGGCCTCCGAGCGCTTCGTCATCGATGTCAGCCCCGAGGCCGCGATCGCCCACGAGTACGGCCATCACATCGGTGCCTCCCGGCTGAACGCCCCGTGGGCCGCGATCGACTGGGGGACGAAGCGCTGGGCGACCTACGTCGGCATCTGCGCCGGCGTGGAGTCGGGGGAGCTCGCCCCGGGTGACCAGAACGAGCGGTATGCGCTGAACCCGGGCGAGGCGTTCGCCGAGGCCTACCGTGTCCTGAACGAGCGCCGGCTGGGGTTCGAGGAGACCCCGTGGGAGATCGTCGACGACAGGTTCGTCCCGGACGAGAGGGCGCTCGCACTCATCGAGCAGGACGTCGTCGCTCCCTGGCTCGCCGCGACGACGGTGAAGCGCACCGGCCGCGCGACGCAGACGCGCGCGGCCACCGTGAAGCTGACGACGCCTCTCGACGGCCGCTTCGCTGCGACGGTCCGCTCGGCCACGCCGGTCCAGGTCGAGCTCCTGATCGCCGGTGCCGTCGTCTCGCGCAGCACCGCGCGTGTCGCGGCCGTTCGCGCGAACGTGTGCGGCACGCGCTCCGCGTCGCTTCGGATCCGCAGCACGAAGGGCACCGTGCAGTACGCGGTGACCGTCGCGAAGCCCTAGCACGCGTTCACAGCCGACTCACAGGAAGCTCTCAACGACCTCCGAAGAGTCGTTGCTCTCATGTCCTGAGACATCCATCGAAAGGACAGCGCAGAAATGAGTCGCACCCTTCCCAGGATCGCAGCCGGAGTAGGCGCGATCGTGCTCGCCGCCGGCACGGGAGCAGCCGCGTACGCCCTCGTCGACTCCGACAGCCCGGAGACGGTCGTCCAGCAGGTGACGGCAGGCGTCCCGACCGCATCCTCGTCCGGCCTGAGCGTCGGTCAGATCTACAACCGCGCCAACAAGGGCGTCGTCGAGATCACCGTCTCGGCCGGGTCGTCCGAGCTCGGCGAAGGCGGAGGCGGGCAGGCCCAGGGCTCCGGCTTCGTCTACGACAAGGACGGCCACGTCGTCACCAACCAGCACGTCGTCGCCGACGCCGACACGGCGCGCGTCACGTTCTGGAACGGCGACACCTACGACGCGACCGTGGTCGGTACCGATCCCTCCACTGACCTGGCCGTGCTGAAGGTCGATGCGCCGGCCTCCGTTCTGAACCCGCTCGCGCTCGGCGATTCCTCGGAGCTCGCGGTCGGCGACGGCGTCGTCGCGATCGGCAGCCCCTTCGGCCTCGAGCAGACGGTCACCGCCGGCATCGTGAGTGCCCTCGAGCGCCAGATGGAGGCGCCGAACGGGTTCACCATCAACGACTCGATCCAGACCGACGCCGCGATCAACCACGGCAACTCGGGCGGCCCGCTCCTCGACCTGGAAGGGCACGTCGTCGGCGTGAACGCGCAGATCTCGAGCGAGTCCGGCGGCAACGACGGCGTCGGCTTCTCGATCCCGTCGAACACGGTCGAGACGATCGTGTCCCAGATCCTGTCCGACGGCGCCGTCGAGCACGCGTATCTCGGCGTCGGCGTCGCCACGATCTCCGAGTCGGCCGCGGACGAGCTGAACAGCGCAGCCGGTGTTGCGTTGACGGAAGTCCGCGCCGACACGCCGGCGGCCGAGGCGGGCCTGCGCGCCGGCACCGGCACGACGACGATCGACGGGCGCCAGTATCCGACGGGCGGCGACGTCGTCACCGAGGTCGACGGCGAGGCGGTCGCCACCGCCGAGGACTTGCAGCGCGCGATCGACGCAAAGAAGCCCGGCGACACGATCACGCTGAACGTCGTCCGCGGCGGTGACAGCCGCACCGTCGAGGTGACCCTCGACAGCAGGCCTTCCTAAGACCCCGCAGCACCTCTTTCCCCCAAGAGGTCCCTCCAGAGAGCGCGTGAGGCCGCCGCCCCCAGGCGGCCTCACGCGTGCTGCGGGCGATGTTTCTGCGGGCGATGTCGGAGGTACACCTGAGGATCGATGCCCCGCGTGCTTTGAACCGCTCGAGGCCCCGGTTGCGAATCCGCAGTGCGTAACCGCATCGCCAAGGAGGTCACCATGCGTGCTCGGATCACCACCCGCAGCGTCGCCGTCGTCGTCACGCTGTTCGGTCTGCTCCTCGTCGGAGCGCCGCCGGCGCCAGCCGCTCAGCGCGAGTCCGAGGCGGTCACGGAGTGGATCGAGCTCGAGCTCGATGCGATCGCAGCGGCAAGGGTCAATCCTCCCCGAGCGGCCCGCGCTCTCGCGCTCCTGAGCCGGGGCATGCGCGATGCTGCGATGCTCGGGCGGCCGTATCAGCGCGCTGCTGTCGCGGGTGCCGCATCGACGATCCTGCGCGAGCTCTTCCCCGGTCAGGCGGCTCGGATCGAGGCGCTCCGAGCGGACGCTCTCGCGGGGGAGGGGCCGGCGGCGACGATCAGCCTCCGGAGCGGCGAACGCGTTGGGCGGCGCCTGCTCGAACGGGCCGAGAGCGACGGCGCCTCCGTGGCCTGGACAGGCGGCAGTCCCGGTCGGACCGGGGATGTGGACGCCCACGCCGCCCGGCTTCGTTGCGCCGCTCGAGCCGCTCGCAGGCCTGTGGCGCACGTGGAACATCGCCTACGGCTCGCAGTTCCGCCCCGAACCGCCGCCCGCCTACGGCAGCCCTGCCTACCTCGCCGAGATGCGGGAGGTGTACGACGTCTCGCAGTCGCTGACGGCCGAGCAGAAGGCGATCGCCGAGTTCTGGGCCGACGGGGCCGGAACGGTGACGCCGCCGGGCCACTGGAACCAGATCGCGATCGACGCGATCGAGGGCGCGGGCTGGGACCTCGCCCGCACAACGCGGCTCTTCGCCGCGCTGAACACGGCGCAGGCCGACGCCTTCATCGCCTGCTGGGACGCGAAGTACGCCTACTGGACGCTCCGGCCGGTGACCGTGATCCGGTCGCAGATCGATCCGGCATGGCTGCCCCAGATCACGACGCCGCCCTTCCCCTCGTACGTCTCCGGTCATTCGTCGACGTCCGGCGCCGCGGCGACGGTGCTGTCGGCCTTCCTGCCGCAACGGGCGGACGCGTTCGCGGCCATAGCGGACGAGGCGGCGGTCTCGAGGCTCTACGGCGGCATCCACTTCCGCAGCGACAACGATGCCGGGCTCACACTCGGACGCCGGGTCGGTGCGGTCGCTGTCGCGGCCTACGCCGCCTCCCGCTGACGGCCTACACGGGCGACCTCGTCGCCAACGTCGACTACGCTGAGGAGCGAGCACGCTCCAGCGACGCCGCCACTGGAGTCGCAGCGGAAAGAGCTCGCCGCCGCCTCCGTCCGCCATGGTCGAAATCGACGAGAAAGACCCCGAAGGAAACTCGATCCACAAGACGATCCTCGTCTGCGACGACGAGCCCAGCCTGCGCGAGCTCGTCCGCGCGGTGCTCGGCGGGGGCTATAGCTTCATCGAGGTCGCCGACGGCCATCAGGCGCTGGCGCTCACGCGGGAGCTTCGGCCGGATCTGCTCGTGCTCGACCTGATGCTGCCCGGGCTCAGCGGCCTGGAAGTGCTCGCCGCGATCCGCGCCGACGACGAGCTGCGGTCGCTGCCGGTGATGGTCGTGACGGCATGGAGCCACGCCGCTACCAGCGCCATCGAGGCCGGCGCCGACCGTTTCGTGGCCAAGCCCTTCGAACCGGATGAGCTGAGCGCGGCCGTGGAGGAGCTGCTGGCGTGAGCATCGGCCGGCGCATCCTGTTCGCGAGCGTGGCGCTCTCGCTCGTCGTCGGCGCCGCCTTTCTGGCCCTCGTGTTCGCGAACTCGGCCCTCAGCGACGCGACCGAGCGCCAGGCCCGCGCGAGCGAGATCACGAGCACCACGCTGCGACTGGAGACGCTCGCCGTCAATCTGGAGACGGGGCTGCGAGGGCTCGTGCTCACCGGCGAAGAGCGCTTCCTCCAGCCGTACGTGGCGGCGCGGCGCGAGCTCCCGGCTCGGCTCGGCGAGTTCGAGCGGCTGCCCGAGCGCGGGACGGTGCAGGAGCGGCGCGCAACCCAGCTGGCGACGCTGATCCGGGAGTACGTTCGCGACTACCTCGCGCCACTTGTCGAGATCGCGCGGATCGACCGCCGCGCGGCGAACACCCCGATCGCCACTCGCGAAGGGCGGCAGCGCACGGACGAGATCCGCGCCCGCTTCCGCGCCTTCCTCGCTGCGGTGGAGCAGGAAGCCGCCGACAGCACGGAGGCGGCGGAGACCCTCTCCAGGCGCGCGACCCTCGCCGCGGCGGCCGGCGTTCTCGGCTCGATCGCGCTGATCGGCCTCTTCGGCATCTACCTCTCCCGTTCGATCGGCCGGCCGGTGCGCGCCGTTGCGACGGGGGCGAGCGAGATCGCGGCCGGCGACCTGTCGCGGCGCCTGCCGGAGGAGGGGCCTGGCGAGATCGGCGAGCTGACGAGGTCGTTCAACCGGATGGCGGAGCGCCTCGCGGAGCAGCGGGACGAGCTCGAGCGACAGAATGCAGCGCTCCGCGAGAGCGAGCAGCTGAAGACCGAGCTCCTCAGCACCGTCTCGCACGAGCTGCGCACGCCTCTCGCCAGCGTCATGGGGTTCATCTCCTTGCTCCTGCAGCGCGACTTCGATGCGGAGACACGCCGTCACTACCTCGGCATCGTCGACGCTCAGGCACGGCGGTTGGAGGCGATCCTCGAGGACTTCCTCGACGTGCAGCTGATCGAGACCGGTCGGCTCGAGCTGACGCAGGAGCTGGTGGACATGGCGGTGCTGTTGCGCGGCCAGCTCGAGCTCTACGCAGGGCAGAGCCCGAAGCACCGGCTCGAGCTGTCGGTCTCGGCCGACGGACGGGGAGACCCGCTCCTGCCGGTGCGCGGCGACCCCAACCGGCTCACCCAGGTGATCGGGAATCTGCTCTCGAACGCGATAAAGTACTCACCCGACGGGGGTGAGGTAGAGGTGCGGGGGAAACAGGACGAGGACGCGGTGCGGATTACCGTCAGCGACGAGGGCATCGGGATCCCGATGGCGCAGCAGGGGCGGATCTTCACGAAGTTCTTCCGCGGCGACGCCGGGGCCAGCGGTATCAGCGGGGCCGGCCTGGGCCTGGCGTTCTCGCGCGAGGTGGTCGAGGCGCACGGCGGCCACATCGGCTTCGAGAGCGTCGCCGGTCGCGGCTCGACCTTCTGGGTCGAGCTTCCGGCTGCTGCCCACGCGGGCGTCCGGCAGGGTCGCAACGGTAATGAGCGAAAGGAGCAGGAGTGAAGACTCGCGTCGGCTCGGCAATCGTCGGACTCGTCGCGGGGCTCCTGCTCGGGACCCCCGCTGCGAGCACGTCGTCGCAGGTGACCGGACCCGCACAGATCCGGGTCACGAGCCAGGAGCAGAGCGTCAGGCTGGTCGACGTCGCCGCGCCCGGCCGCGGGCCCGGCGACATGGAGATCATCAGGCAGTCGCTCTTCAACAAGCGCATCAGGGCGAAGGCAATCGGCCATTCCGAGCTGCTCTGCACATTCGTGAACAAGCAGGCGCGAAACTGCCAGGGCACGTACTTCCTCCCGCGCGGGCGACTGGTGGTGGCAGGGTCGCTCCGGTTCAGGCTCTTCTACGAGCTGGCCGTCATCGGCGGGACCGGCCTCTACAACAACGCCCGCGGCACCCTGGTCGTAACGCGCACGGGCACGCGGCCGACGCGCGACCTCGTGCTCTTCCGCCTCGCCGGCTGACGCACGCACGCGCCTCACACCGAATTCTCAGGATTCCGCCAGCGGCCGCTCAGCCGGCCCCGGTTCACTTGACGGTGTCCGACGAGAGGAGGTGACAGAGGATGGAACGCGCATCAAGTGCCTCGGTCCGCTCGCTCATCACCGCGCTCGCCGTGGTGCTCGGGGTGGCCGCGATCTGGGCCGCGGCAGCTCTGGCGGACGGCTCCGGCAACGCCGGGAGCTCGGCCCGCTCTGACGGAGCGCAGGTGGACTTCGTCCAGAGCGAGGAGCAGGCGCCCGATGACGAGCTGCCGTTCGGCGAGGAGGACTTCTTCGGTGGGGAGGGCGGAGGCTTCTTCGACGAGGACTGTCCGTTCGGCGAACGAGGGTTCGACGACGACGAGTCCCCAGACTGATCCTGACGGTCAGACCGATCCCGACGGCGAGCCGCAAGGCGAGCCCGACTCGGAGGACGCCGCAGACCTGTAGGAGGTCTGTGAGCCCGGAGTGGTAGCTGCCACCGCTCCGGGCGTCGCGCGGTAGCCTCTGCGCGTCTCGCACGCAGGGCTAACCGACCGGCACGACCGACCTCCACTTGCACACGACGACGTCAGCAACCTGGTGGCAGCGGGCTCACGGCGATGACGCCGCGGACCTGCTCGTCGCCTACTTCAGCATGGAGTTCGGCATCGAGGAGACGCTGCCGATCTACTCCGGCGGCTTGGGCGTCCTCGCCGGGGACCACCTGAAGGCCGCTGCCGACCTCGGCATCCCATTGGTCGGCGTGGGCCTGCTCTACCGCGGCGGCTACTTCGTCCAGGGCCTCGACGGCTCGGGTCGCCAGACTGAGCGCTACCAGCCCGCCGACCCCGAGGCGGCCGGGCTCGTCCGCGAGCCGGTCATCGTCGAGATCGATCTCGCCGGCGACACCATCTCCGCCGCCGTCTGGCGCAAGGACCTCGGCTCGGTCTCGCTCTACCTACTCGAGGTCGGCTGGCTCACGGACGCGCTCTACGGCGGCGACCGGGAGCACCGCATCCGGCAGGAGCTCCTGCTCGGCGTCGGCGGCGTCCGGGCGCTGGCCGCGCTGGGTATCGAGCCGAGCGTCTTCCACATGAACGAGGGCCACTCGGCGTTCCTCGCCCTCGAGCGGGTGCGTGCGCTCGTCGGGCAGGGCTGGGCCACGGCCGATGCGGTCGACCGCGTCCGCCACACGACGATCTTCACCACGCACACGCCCGTGCCGGCGGGCAACGAGGTGTTCGGCGAGGAGCTCGTCGAGCGGTACGTGGGCGGCCTGGCCGAGGCGGCGGGGATCGACCGCGCGACGCTGTTCGAGCTCGGCCGCTTCGGCGACGACGGCGGCTTCGGGCTGACGCCGTTCGCGCTCCGCCTCTCGGGCTTCGCGAACGGCGTCTCGGCGCTGCACGGCGAGGTCGCCCGCGAGATGTGGACGGGGCTCGAGCCGGCCCGCGACGGCGAGCCGCCGCCTATCGGGCACATCACCAACGGCGTCCACCTCGGCACCTGGGTCGATCCGGCGCTGGCGGAGTTCCTCCGCGAGGCGGGCGTCCGGCCGGAGGCGCCTCCGCACGAGGCCGGTTGGGAGGCGGTGGCGGGCGTCGACTCGGAGGCGCTCTGGGAGGTCCACGAGCAGTGCCGGAGCCGGGTCGCGCGACGGGCGGGCCTGCGGCCGGAGCTGCTCACGATCGGCTTCGCGCGCCGCTTCGCGACGTACAAGCGCGCAGGCCTCGTCTTCACCGACCTCGATCGCCTGCTCGCGCTGCCCGTCCAGATCGTCGTCGCCGGAAAGGCGCACCCGCAGGATGCGGCCGGCAAGGACGTGATGCAGCACATCGTCGAGCTGGCGCGCGATTCGAGGCTCGGCGGCCGCGTCGTCTTCCTCGAGAACTACGACCTGAGCCTCGCGCAGTCGCTGATCCCCGGCTGCGACGTCTGGCTGAACAACCCGCGCCGGCCACTCGAGGCCTCCGGGACGAGCGGCATGAAGGCGGCGGTGAACGGCGTCCTGAACCTCTCGGTCCTCGACGGGTGGTGGGCGGAGGCCTACGACCCGGACGTCGGCTGGGCGATCGACGGCGCGTCGGACGAGGCGGACGCGGAGCAGCTCTACCGCCTGCTCGAGGAGCAGGTCGTGCCGACCTTCACCGCCGACCGCACGCGCTGGGTGGAGATGATGAAGGCCTCGATCGGCCGCCTCGCGCCGCGCTTCTCCATGCACCGGGCGCTGATCGAGTACGCCGAGCGCTACTACCT
Source organism: uncultured Gaiellaceae bacterium (assembly GCA_963791905.1). Taxonomy (GTDB): domain Bacteria; phylum Actinomycetota; class Thermoleophilia; order Gaiellales; family Gaiellaceae; genus Gaiellasilicea. The sequence continues at coordinate 396,797 of CAWBTX010000006.1, read as the reverse complement.
GCCGGCACACTGGTCTCGCCGGTAGGGGCTAGTCGCCGCCGGACGCGCGCGCGTAGATGGCGGCGAGCGCGAGGATGATCAGCCCGTAGAGGATCTGCCGCGTTGCCTGCGAGGCGTTCAGGATCGTCAGCAGCGAGTCGAGCACGGTCAGGATGAGCGCGCCGATTACCGTGCCGGCGTACCCGCCGACGCCGCCGAAGATGGACGTCCCGCCGATCACGACCGCCGCCACGGACGGCAGCAGGAACGGCGCGGCGATGCCGAGGTCGGCCGCGTTGTTGAAGCCGACGAGGAGGATGCCTGCGGCGGCGCTCAGCATCCCGCAGATCGCGTAGACGGTGAGGAGCACCTGCCAGGTCCGCACGCCGGCCAGTCGGCACGCCTCCGGGTTGTCGCCGACCGCGTAGATCATCCGGCCGAGCCCGCTGTAGCGCAGGCCCAGGATGATCGCGGCCGCGATCGGCGCCCAGACGAGCAGGTTGTACGGGATGTACTCGAAAAAGCGTTCCGAGCCGAGCTTCACGACGAAGTCGGGCGCGGGCGCGAGGAACCTCGTCTGCGAGTAGATGGTCAGCGCCCCGAGCGTCACGGTGCTCACGCCCAGCGTCATGATCAGCGGGTTGACGCGGAAGATCGCGACGCCGATCCCGTTGACGAGGCCGATCCCGAGGCCGGAGAGCAGCGCGGCAGCGATCGCCTTCGCCGTGCCGTCGGTCGCGTAGCTCGAGATCATGAACGCCCCGGTCGTTGCCGTCGTGGCAACGGAGAGGTCGACCCCGCCCGTCAGCATCACGAGCGTCTGGCCGGCCGCCATGAGGCCGAGGATGGCCGCGTAGAGGAAGGTAGTCGAGACCTGTCGCGGCGTCAGGAACGCCTCGCTCGACTGGACCCGGTTGACGATGTCGGTGGCGATGAACAGGCCGACGAAGACGACCGTTAGGACGAGGACGGGGTTGCCGGCGAGGTAGCGCTGGACGGTGCGCAGCCGGTCGCTGCCACCCGGCTCGACTGTCTGCGGCGCCGTGCTCACGGGTGCTTTCCCCGCTGCCGCAGGGCCAGGCCCCCGATCATGACGACGAGCACGATCAGCGAGCCCTGGATCACCTGCGCCCAGTTCTGGTCGACGCCCTTCAGGATCATGATCGACTTGACGAGCGTGAGCACGAACGCGGCCGCGATCGGGCCGATCAGACCGCCGACACCGCCGAGGAGCGAGACGCCGCCGAGCACCGCCGCTGCGACGGAATTAAGCGTGTAGTACTGGCCGGACAGGGCGTCGCCGATTCCCGAGGTCGCCGTCAGCGCCAGCCCACCCATGGCCGCGAAGGCCGAGCCGAGGGCGTAGGCGCCGATCCGAGTCCGGTTGACCGAGATGCCGGCGAGGAACGAGGCGTTGCGGCTCGAGCCGATCGCATAGATCGCGAGGCCAGGCTTCTGCCAGCGGATCGCACCCCAGCAGAGCACGGCCACACCGAGGATGACGAGGCCGGTCGGCAGCCACTGCGTCACCGTGTAGCCGACGCCGAGCTTCGTGAACTCGAGTGGAGCACCGCCGCCGGGGATCTCCAAGACCGCAAGGGCGGCGCCCGCCCAGACGAAGAGCATCGCGAGCGTGACGATGATGTCGGCAATCCCGGTCACCTGGATGATCAGCCCGGTCAGGGCACCCGCGAGGGCGGCGCCGAGCACGAGCAGGATCGCGATCACGATCGCCTTCTCGAACGAGACCGTCTCGCCGGTCAGCGGGTCGACGAGCATGTACTTCGCCGAGAGAACGTTGACGAGGCTCATCAACGAGCCGACCGAGAGGTCGATGCCGCCCGAGATGATCACGACGGACTGGCCCATCGCGACGAACGCGAACGGCAGCGCGTCGATGACGAGCGACTGTACGTCGAACGTCCCCCACTGCTCCGGGATCGTCCGCCAGTAGAGGAGGAGCCCGAGCAGGAGCAGGTAGATGCCGACCGTCCAGGCATGGCGCCGCGCGAGCCGGCGCCAGTGGATTCGCGTGCGCGGGCGAGTGAGGGTGGCATCGGCCGTCGTCATGCCGCCTCCTCGCCCTCGAGGCCGTGCATCGCTCGGAGCAGCGTCGCCTCGTCGGCGGTCGAGGCGTCGAGCTCGGCCGTGATGCGCCCGCCGTAGAGGCAGAGGGCGCGGTCGCAGACGAGCGGGATTTCGGCCAACTCGCTCGTGAACAAGAGGACGGCGGCGCCCTCGCCCGCAAGACCCCGCAGCAGCGCGTAGATCTGCCGCTTCGTGCCGACGTCGATGCCCCGCGTCGGGTCGAAGCAGAGCAGCGTCTGGAAGCCGTTGGCGAGCCAGCGTGCGATCGTCACCTTCTGCTGGTTGCCGCCCGAGAGCCGGCGCACCTGGCGCTGCGCTCTGGTGTCGATCTGCAGCTGGTCGATCGCCGTCCGCACGCGCAGCCGTTCCGCCCGCATGTCGATCGGTCCCCACCGCGTCGGAGCGCTGAACCGCGGCGCGGCGATGTTCTCAGCCACCGAGCGCTGCGGCAGTAGCGCCTGGAGCCGGTCCGCCGGCACGAGGACGACGCCGGCCCGGATCGCATCGTACGGATGCCGCGCGCGGAGCTCGCGGCCATCGACGAGCACCTGCCCAGTTGAGGGCCGCCGCTGACCGGACAGCACCGCGAAGAGCTCGTCCTGGCCTTGGGCCTCGAGCGCGGCGACGCCGAGGATCTCGCCCGGCCGCACCGCCAACGAGACGTCGTGGAGCGCGTCGCCGACGCCGAGCGCCTCGACCGCGAGCGCGACGCGCCCGTTGGTCACCTCGACTCGCTCCCGCGCCGGCGCCGCCTCCTCGGCGGCCTCCGCCCTCGCCTCCGCCTCGGCGGCCTCGGGGCCGAGCATCGTCGTGACGATCCGCTCCTCGCCGCCCTCGGTCGGCACCAGGATGCCCACGTCGCTGCCGTCGCGGAGGATCGTCGCGCGGTCGCAGTTCGCGATCACCTCACGCAGGCGGTGGGTGATGAAGAGGGCGGAGCGGTTGCGCTCCTTCTGTCTGCGCATCACGTCGAAGACGCGTTCCGCGAGATCCGAGGGCAGGGCGGCCGTGATCTCGTCGAGAATGAGGAGCTGGGGGTCACGCGTGAGCGCGCGCGCGAGATCGAGCATGCGGAGCATCGGGAGCGGCACGTCGAGCGCCTGCTCGGCGAAGTCGACGTCGAGGTCGAGCGCGTGCAGCTCGCGCCGGACCGCCTCGGCCGAGACGCCGGTGAGCCGCAGGTTCTGCCCGATCGTCAGGTCGGGAACGAGCGCGGGGTCCTGGAAGACCGGGGCAAGCCCGAGCCTGGCGGCCGCCGCGGGCGACGACACCTTGACTGCCCTGCCGTTGACGACGACCGAGCCGGCGTCCGGCCGGATCACGCCGGTGAGCAGCTTGACGAGCGTGCTCTTGCCGGCGCCGTTCGCGCCGAGCAGCGCGTGCACCTCACCCGGCTCGACGACGAGGGTGGCCGAGTCGAGAGCGACCACCGCGCCGTAGCGCTTGGAGAGATCGCGTGCTTCGAGGAGGTTGCGGCCGATCTCGCTCACGTCGGTCGCGATGGTGTCACGCGGGACGCGGGAGGGGCGCCGTACGCCCCTCCCGCAGTCGTCATGCCCCTTAGGGCCCCTTGCAGCTCGTGAGCTGCTTTTCCGTGTACGTCGTGTACGGCTTGACGAAGAGCTGCGAGCTGTACGTCGGCGCCCGCTTCGGCGAGTAGTACGACTTGATCGTCTTCGCCGAAGACTTCATGTCCCACACGTCGGGCGTCAGCTTCGTCCACTTCTTGGCAGTTCCCCCCGTGAGCAGCTTGATCGCCACCGAGGCGCCGACCCCGCCGATCACGGCCGGGTTCGTCACCGCCGCACCCTGGAACTTCGGGTTCAGGTTGATCAGCTGCTTGAGGAACTCGTTGTTGTCCGCACCGACGACCGGCACGTACGGCTTGCCTGCCGTCTTGAAGGCGTTCACGACGGTGTAGTCGATCCCGGACGTCCAGACGCCGTCGACCTGCACACCGGAGTTGAGGATGTCGAGCATCTGCTTGCCGCCCGGTGCGAACGACCAGCCGGTAAAGGTCTGCTTCACGACCTTGATTCCCGGATAGGCCTTCAGCGCCTGCTGGAAGCCCGTGTGCCGGTCGGTGTCGGCCGGGACGCCCGCGATGCCGCGCATCTCGACCACGTTCCCCTTGCCGCCAAGCTTCTTGAACAGCCAGATCGCCCCGAGGCGACCGTACGCGACCTGGTCGTTCGTGACGTTGTAGGCCTGCGGAGCGGTGATCCGCTGGTCGACGGACACGATCTTCACCCCGCGCGACGCCGCCTGGGCGACGACCGCGTTGAGCGCGCTTGCGCTCGACGGGTTGATGATGATCGCGTTCGCGCCGGCGGAGATCAGGTTGCGGATGTCCGCGTTCTGCTCGGCGGGGCCGCCGTTGCGGTTCGCGACCTTCACTTCGGAGACGACGCCGCTGGCGACCGCCTGCGCCTTGACCGCGCAGATCATCTCCTCGCGCCAGCCGTTGCCGACGAGCGTGTTGCTAACGCCGAGGACGTACTGCTGCCCGCCCGTCGGCTTCGCGTTGGCCGTGCTCGCGACGGCGACGATCGCCGTGGCGACGACGGCGAGCACGATGCCGAGCCTGAGCCCGGCCGCGCGCCTCTGTGTCATCTGTTGCCCTCCTGCTCGTGGGGATACCCGGAAAACTGCCGTTGCACCCTAGATGATTCCTCCTTTCGAGTCATAGACTCAATCGGGTCGGGTCCTGAGAACACGTGTGAGCCGCCGCGCGTGGTCGGCGTAGGCCGCGTCGAAGAGCTCGCGCGATCGCTCCGAACCGACGAGCGAGGCGCTCGTGAGCACGGGCGGCAGCGCGTCGCGCTCGGCGAGCAGCTCGGCCGTGCGGACCTTGATGGCGTTGGCCAGCGCGACGGCGGCGATCGACGAACCGGGCCCGACGGGCGTCTCGACTCCGTCGAGCCTGACGAGCGCGTCACCCTCGGGCGTGCCGAGGTCGAGCACGAGGTCGGCATGGTCGAGCAGGCGCGTGCCGGTCGGGTGCGTGGCCTCGCCCGCGAGCGACTGCGCCAACGACGTGATCGCCACCACCGGCAGCCCGCGAGCCCTCGCGCCGATCGCGATCTCGATCGGCACGGCCGTCCGGCCGCCGACGCTGAAGACGATCATCGCGTCGGGCGGTGTGAGGTCGAAGTTCGCGAGGATCGCCTCGGCGAGGCCCTCGACGCGCTCGATGAACATCGCCTGGCGCTGCCCGTTCGAGCCGACGACCTGCGTGTGGAACGTCATCGAGAGCTCCACCAGCGGGTTGAAGCCGGGGTAGGAGCCGTATCTCGGAAAGAGCTCCTCCACCGGGATGCGCGAGTGCCCGGTGCCGAAGACATGGACGAGCCCGCCGGCGGCGATCGCGTCGGCGCACACACGCGCGACCTCGTCGATCACGTCTGCCTGGGCCTCGGCTCGATCGAGCAGCCTGCGCGCGGCCTCGAGGTACCGGCCGACGATCGTTGTCTCGCCCCCGGCCGCTGGTGTAGTGTCCTCGCTCATCGAGTTGTCTAGACAGCCAGACAGGGCGTGACGGTAACCGCGTGGCGCGGCGGCGTCAAGCGAAGGAGGCGAGTGTGAACGGGCCCAGGGAGATCCGGCACAACGTGACGATGCTCGGGACGGGCCTGATCGGCCTCTTCTACACCATGACCCTCCACGGCCGGCGGAACCGTGACCGCGTGCACGTCGTCTACTCGCGCTCCGAGGAGCGCGCGCGCACGTTCTGCGCCGAGAACGACGTGCCGGAGTGGTCGACCGACCTCGAGGAGGCCGTCGCCCACCCGGACACGGACACGGTCGTGATCGGCGTGCCGAACCAGCTCCACGAGGAGGCGGTCGAGCTCTGCGCGAGGCACGGCAAGACGGTGCTCTGCACCAAGCCGCTCGCCAGAACGGCCGAGGAGGCGAAGCGGATGCTCGACACGGTCGAGCGCGCCGGCATCTTCGCCGGCTACCTCGAGGACCTCGTCTACACGCCGAAGACGCTGAAGGCGCTGAAGGCGGTCGAGGCCGGCCAGATCGGCCAGGTCATGTGGGCGCGCTCGCGCGAGACGCACCCGGGCCCGCACAGCGCCTGGTTCTGGGACGCCGCGCAGGCGGGCGGCGGGCCGATCGTCGATCTCGGCTGCCACTGCATCGAGATCATCCGCAACTACATGGGCAAGGAGAACCGCCCGCTCGAGGTCATGTGCTGGACGGACACGCTCGTGCACCCGATCGAGGCCGAGGACAACGCGATCGCGCTGATCCGGTTCGAGTCGGGCGCGATCGGCCAGTTCGAGGTCAGCTGGACGTTCCGCGGCGGGATGGACCTGCGGGACGAGGTCGCCGGCACCGAGGGCACGATCTGGACGAACCACTTCCTCCGCACCGGCTTCGAGATGTTCACGTCGGGTGCCGGTGAGGGGTACGTGGCCGAGAAGGCCGAAAGCGCGAGCGGCTGGCTCTTCCCGGTCGGCGACGAGGTCGTCGAGCTCGGCTACGTGGACATGTTCACCGACATGTTCGACGCGCTGGACACAGGGCGCGCCCCGATGGAGACCTTCTACGACGGCTACGTCGTGAACGCGATCATCGATGCCTGCTACCGCTCGGCGGAGACGCGGCAGTGGGAGCGGGTGCAGCTCGACGACTGGCGCGGGCGAGGCGTCCCGAGGATCGAGCGCGAGCGCCGCGAGCACGACGGCAAGGTGGTGATCAAGGAAGAGCGAATGCCCGACGGCCGCTCGAAGCTGATCCTCAAGGACGAGGAGACCGGCGTCTTCTCCGACGTCGTCACCGAGGCCGTCGGTGCCTGACCCTGCCGCCACGTGCTCGGCCTGACCAAGCTCTCGCCCGGCCCGGGGAACGTCGCACTCGCGGAGCGTCCCGAGCGCGGGCCGGGCGTCGGCGAGGTGCTGCTCGAGGTGCGCGCCGCCGGCATCTGCGGCACCGACCTGCACATCGAGGCCGGCGAGTACCCAAGCGTGCCGCCGGTGACGATGGGGCACGAGCTCTGTGGCGTCGTCCTCGCCGGCGACGTGGCCGTGCCGGTCGGCACGCGCGTCGTCAGCGAGACCTACTTCTCGACCTGCCGCACGTGCGAGTACTGCCGGGTTGGCCGACCCAACCTCTGTCCCGAGCGCAGGTCGATCGGCACGCACGTCGACGGAGCGTTCGCGCCGAGGCTCGTCGTCCCCGCGGCGAACCTGCACCCGATCCCGGACTGGCTGCCGGATCGGGCTGCTCCCCTCGCCGAGCCGCTGGCGTGTGTGTGCAACGCGCTCTTCGACCCGCCCGCCGTCGCGGAGGGCGACGAGGTGCTCGTCGTCGGCCCGGGCCCGGTCGGCCTGCTCGCTGCGCAGGCCGCGCGCGCCTCCGGCGGTCACGTGACGGTCGTGGGCACCGAGCGCGACCGAGCGCGCCTCGACCTCGCGCGCTTGCTCGGGTTCGAGGCCGCCGCGAACGGAGAAAGTGTTGTTTCAACACAAAGTCCGTTCGACGTCGTCGTCGAGTGCTCGGGCAGCGCCTCGGGCATAGGAACGGGCCTCCACGCGGTCCGGCGCGGCGGCCGCTTCGTCCAGGTCGGCCTGCGCGGCGCGCCGGTGACCGTCCCGTTCGACGAGATCTCCTACCGCGAGCTGACCGTCACCTCGGCGAACGCGAGCACGCCGGCGTCGTGGCGACGAGCTCTCGGCCTGATCGAGGACCGCCGGGTCGAGCTCGAGCCGCTCGTGACGGAGGTCGTACCCCTGGCGGACTGGGAGCGTGCGTTCCGCGCGTCGCGCAACGCGGAGGGCGTGAAGTACGTCCTCGACCCCCAGGAGGCCCGATGACGCTCCACGGCAATCGAGCCGTCGTCACCGGCGCCGCGACCGGGATCGGGCAGGCCCTCGCCGTGGCGCTCGCGCGCGCCGGCGCCGACGTCGCGACGATCGATCTCGCCGACACGGCCGAGACCGCCTCGCTCGTTGCCGCCGCCGGCCGCGAGCTCCACGCTCTCGAGGGGAACACGGGCGACCCCGCCGCGGTCGAGCGGCTGGCCGCCCTCGCGGTCGAGCGGCTCGGTGGGATCGACATCTGGGTGAACAACGCGGCCAGGCTCTTCGTGAAGCCGCTCGTGGAGACGACGGACGACGAGTGGCACGAGCTGCTCGGCCCGAACCTGAACGGCTTCTTCTACGGGTGCCGCGCCGCCGCCCGGCAGATGATCGAGCAGGGCACAGGGGGCAGGATCGTCAACCTCAGCTCCGCAGCCGACATCCTGGTCGTCGGCGGCCTCGGGGCGTACACCGCCGCGAAGGGCGCCATCGTTGTCCTCACCAAGACGCTGGCGGTCGAGGTCGCGCCGCACGGCATCACCGTGAACGCCGTCGCTCCGGGCGCGACCGACACGGCGATGAACCAGCGCGCGTACACGCCCGAGGTCCGTCGGACGTACGAGCATCGGATCCCGCTCGGCCGGATCGGCGCGCCGGAGGAGGTCGCGGATGCGGCGGTCTTCCTGGCGACCCACGAGGCGCGGTACGTGACGGGCCACGAGCTCGTCGTCGACGGCGGCCTGACCATCGACGGCACGGTGGGGCATGCGGCCGACTGAGGTGCTCGTCTTCGGGCTCGACCACCCCGAGGGCGTCGCCTGGGACCCGGAGCGCGGCTGCGTGTGGGCGGGCGGCGAGGCGGGGCAGCTGTACCGAGTCGAGCTCGCCGGCCGCACCTTCGCCGAGGTCGCCCGTGCTCCCGGCTTCGTGCTCGGCCTCGCCGTCGACGGCCGCGGCCGCCTCGTCGTCTGCTGCCAGGAGGCGGGCGTGCACGCCTTCGACGGGAGCGCCTTCGCGCCGCTCGCCACGGATCTCGTCTTCGCGAACTACCCGGCGTTCGCGCCCGACGGCACGCTCTACGTCTCCGACTCCGGGACCTGGCACCGCAACGACGGCCGGATCCTCCGTCTCGACGTCGACGGCGGCGTGGAGACGCTCTCGCGCGACCGCCCCTGCTTCACCAACGGCCTCGCGGTCTCGCCGGACGGCCGCTGGCTGTGGCTCGTCGAGTCGCACGATCCTCGGCTGTCGCGCATCGACCTCGAGACAGGAGAGTGCGAGACGGTGTTGCGGATCGACGGCGCCGTGCTCGACGGGCTCGCGTGCACCGACGACGGTGGCCTCCTCGTCAGCTGCTACCGCCCCGACCGGATCTACCACTTCGACGGCAACGGCGGCCTGGAGATCGTCGCCGACGACCCACAGGGGACGACGCTCGGCGCGCCGACGAACGTCTGCTTCGTGGGGGCCGAGCTCGACCGCGTCGTCGCCGCCAACTTCGGACGCTGGCACCTCACCCTCCTCGACCTCGGCCTCCGCGGGGCACCGCTGCACCGACCAGGGCGCTCGGCCCTCGACGCATGAGCTCCTTCGTCCCGCGCTATTACGAGATCGAGCAGGCACTGCGGGCCCGGATCGGCGCGCTCGCTCCGGGGGATGCGCTGCCGTCGGACGCCGAGCTCTGCGAGGAGTTCGCGGTCAGCCGGATGACAGCGCGGCAGGCGGTCCAGCGGCTCGCCCAGGAGGGCCTGCTCGAGCGCGTGCCGGGCCGCGGCACCTTCGTCGCCGAGCCGCCCGCGCACCGCCAGGCCGGGAACCTCCTCAACTTCACGACCGAGATGCGCCGGCGCCATCGCGCTCCGGCCTCACGGCTGCTCGAGCGCGAGCTCCGCGAGGCGACGCCGGAGGAGGCCGCGCGGCTGAGACTCAAGCCGGGTGCGCGCGTCGTCCTGGTGCGGCGGCTGCGGCTCGCGGACGGCGTGCCGGTGGCGGTCGAGTCGGCCGTGCTCCGGGGGGCCTGCTCCGAGGCCGTTCTCGGCGCGGACCTCGAGTCCGGCTCGCTGCACGCGACCCTCTTCGCCGCCGGCTTCGTGCCCACGCGCGGCCGAGGAACGCTCGACGCCGAGCCCGCGACCGCCGCCGACGCCGCTCTCCTCGACGTGAGCACCGGGTCGGCGCTCCTCGTCGAGCGCCGACTGATCCTCGACCAGCGGGGCCGGCCGCTCGAGTCGACCGAGTCGCGCTACGCCGGCGACCGCTACGCGCTCGACATCGAGTTCGACGTCGAGCGTCCGCGCGGCCACTAGGACTTAGTGTTGTTTCAACACTAAGTCCTATTTGACGAGCGGCCGCAGCGTGTCGCGCGCGATCAGGAAGCCGCGCTTGACGAGCTCCTCGTCGCCCTCGAAGCGGCGGTCCTCGTGCTCGATCGAGATGAACCGGTCGTAGCCGACGGCGTAGAGCGCCGCCACGAACCGCGGCCAGTCGACCTCGCCCAGGCCCGGTAGTCGCGGCACCTGCCAGCCCATTCCGGCCGAGAGCGTGCCGTGCCGGTAGAGCCCGTCGCGCCGCACCTCGAGATCCTTCGCATGGACGTGGAAGAGCCGGTCGGCGAAGTCGTAGACCGCTCGCTCCGCGTCGATCATCAGCCAGACGAGGTGGGAGGGATCGAGGTTGAGCCCGAAGTTCTCGTCCGGGATGGCCTCGAACATCTGCTCCCAGATCGCCGGCGACCACGCGAGGTTGTTCCCGCCGGGCCATTCGTCCCAGCTGAAGATCATCGGGCAGTTCTCGATCGCGATCCTCACGCCCTGCGAGCCCGCGTGCCTGACGAGATCCGGCCAGATCGCGCGGAAGCGGTCGAGGTTCTCGGGCAGCGGCCGGTCCTTGTCGTTGCCGACGAATGTCCCCACCGTGTCCACCCCGAGCGTCGCCGCCGCGTCGACGACCCTGCGCAGGTGCCCGTTCACCTGCTCGCGGTGCGCGTCGTCCGGGTGGAGGTTGTTCGGGTAGTAGGCGAGCGCGGAGATCTCGAGCCCGTGCCGGTCGAGCAGGTCGCGCACCTGCCCGGCGTCGAAATCGTCCACGTCGATGTGCGTCACGCCTGCGTAGCGCCGCTTCTCGCCGCCCCCCGCGGGCCAGCAGGCGACCTCGAGCGTCTCGAACCCCTCCGCCTGTGCCCAGGCGGCCACCTCCTCGAGCGACAGGTCCGGGAACGCCGCCGTCAGAAAGCCGAGCTTCACCGCCTCACCTCCACCCATCGTTCGGTTCTCGCCGACTCCGCGACTGCCTCGCCGATCAGGATCTCCTCGTGCCCGTCCGCGAAGGTCGGGAAGTCCGGCTCCGCGGGCATCGCGCCTGCCTCGACCGCGCGGTAGACGGCCCGGTACAGCTGCTTGAACGTGTCCGTGAACCCCTCGGCGTGGCCGGCCGGATAGTCGCCGCCGAGCGGGCCGACCATGAGCCCCGGATCGCGGAACAGGATCTCGTTCGGCCGGTCACGGTGGCCGAGCCAGAGCTCCTCGTGCCGCTCCGAGCTCCAGGCGAGCGCGCCCTCGGAGCCGTCGAGCTCCCAGGAGAGGTGGTTCTTCCGTCCCGCGCTGACCTGCGAGATCGTCACCTGGCCGCGCGTCCCGTCCTCGTAGCGAAGGAGGATGTGGGCGATGTCCTCGGTGGACATCGGGCGGTCGGCGCGCTCGACGTCGCCGGCGTCCGCGTAGGTCTCCACCGGGCCGGTCGGGACATGCCGGACCTCGTGCACCGTGTAGAGGTCGGCGAAGACCGCGGCGGCGCGGCGGCCCGTGATCCAGCCCGTCAGGTCGAACCAGTGCGTCCCGATGTCGGCGACCGCGCGCAGCGATCCGCCGAGCTCCGGGTCGAGCCGCCAGTTCCAGTCGGTCGACTGGTGGAGCCAGTCCTGGATGTAGGTGCCGTGCGCGTTCCAGACGCGGCCGATCTCGCCGCGCTGGACGCGGGCCCGCGCCTCGTGGCAGATCGGGTAGAAGCGGATGTTGTAGTTCGTGCAGTGCACGAGCCCACTCTCCTCGGCGAGGCGAAGCAGCTCACCCGACTCGGCCGACGTCAGCGCCAGCGGCTTCTCGCAGACGACGTGCTTGCCCGCCGCGAGCACGGCCTTCACCTGAGGGTGGTGGAGGTGGTTCGGCGTCGTCAGGTGGACGACGTCCACGCGCTCGTCCGCCAGCATCGCCTCGAAGGTCTCGTACGGCTCCGGAAGCGCGGGCTTCTCGCGGGCGCGGTCGGGCGACGAGCCGACGACGCCGACGACCTCGATTCCGAGCCGTCGCAGCGCCTCGACGTGCACGACGCCGATGAAGCCGGTTCCGACGACCGCCGCTCTCACGCGCCGACTCTAACCGCGGCCCAGACGGCGAGCGCCCGGCTCGAGTCCGCTCCCACCGCCACCGCACCGGCGTCGAGGAAGTCGCCGGCGTTCTCGGCCGTGACGCCCCCGGTCGCGAGCAGCTCGACGCCTGCGAGCGGCGAGAGCAGGCCGCGAACGTAGCCCGGTCCCAGGGCAGCGGCCGGGAAGAGCTTCACGAGCGGCGCCCCGGCCCGCCAGGCCGTCTCGACCTCGGTTGGGGTGAACGCGCCCGGGACGTGAGGGACTTTGTGTTCCAGGAACACAAGCGTCGGCGAGACGAGCGCTGCGGCACCGGCCTCCGTCGCGGCGTCGGCCTCGGCCTGCGTCCGCACGGTGCCGGCCAGCACTGTCGCCCGGTCGCGCCAGCGCGCGATCGCCTCGAGTGCGCCCGGCGTGTCGAGGGTGATCTCGAGGACGCCGACGCCGGCGGCGACCAGCTCCTCGGCCGCGGCGTCGAGGTCCGGCGGCCGGCGCAGGATCGCCACGAACCGTTCCTCGCGGAGCCGCTCAAGCGCCGACATGCGCACCGTCCTCCCGCAGCCGCGCGCGCAGCGGCTCCGGATCGAGCTCGGCCACGGTTCCACCGGCCGCCGCCGCGAGCGCCGCCGCAGTTCCCGCAGCCTGCCCCATCGCCATGCACGTGCCCATGCTTCGTGCGGAGGCGTGCGCGTCGTGCGTGGCCGAGAAGCAGCGCCCGGCGACGACGACGTTCGGCAGGCCCTGCGGCAGGAGCGCGCGATACGGGATGCCGTAGGTCGCGCCCTCGTCGAGGTAGACCCAGCGTGTATCGGAGCCGGCGTGATGGTCCTCGATCGGCGCTCCGCACTGGGCGATCTGGTCCGCGAACTGCGTGCCGGCGAGCACCTCCTCGGCGGTCAGCACGTGCTCGCCCAGGATGCGGCGGCTCTCGCGGACGCCGATCGCAGGGCTCGTCGAGACGAGGACGGCCCGCTCGTACCCCGGTACCCGCTCGCGGAGGAAGCGGAAGTACTCGCGGCACTGGCGCCGCCCCTCGATCTCCGCCCGGGTCAGCTGCTCCGGATCCGTCGCGTCCACGTCCCGCATCCGCGTCATCAGCGCCATCATCACGCCCGGCTGCGGCGTGCGGTGCACCGAGCCCTCCAGCCGCGGCAGCGCGTACTCGCCGGAGGCCGACGCCTCGCGCATGAGGCGCCACAGCTCGGCCTTCGGCACCGCCTCGGCTCGCTCGACGTCCACGTTCGCCATCCGGAAGACGGTGGAGAGGCTCTGCACGCGGCCGTGCTCGCCCGGGCGCTCGTAGGGCGCGCCCGCGTGGTGGCACACGTCGGCGTCGCCGCTCGCGTCGACCACGACGCGCGGGCGCACGACCCGCTCGCCGCCCTTCGTCCAGAGCCGCACGGCAGCGACGCGGCCGTCCGGCTCCGCATCGACATGCTCTACATCAACCCCGTGGACGAAGGAATGGAGGAGCACGTCGGCGCCCGCGTCCAGCACGAGCGCCTCCCAGGTCCGCTTGAGCACCTCGGGGTCGTAGGTGATCCCGGTGCCGGCGCCGTAAGTGTTCGGGCGCTCGAACGCGGCGTCCTCGGCGCGCAGCCGCTCGACGACCTCGTCGGGGATGCCGGACACGACCTTCCGCGGGCGCTCGCCCGGCGTGTAGAAGGCATAGAACGTGTCGAGGACCGCGGTCGAGGTGCCGCCGAGGAAGCCGAGGCGGTCGACGAGGAGCGTCTTCGCACCGGTGCGGGCGGCGGCGATGGCCGCGGTCGAGCCGGCCGAGCCGGCGCCGACGACGAGGACGTCTACCTCCATGCGAACGCCGCCGCCGGGTTCGTCACGAGCACGCGCTCCGCGACGTCCGCGTCGAGCCGGGGGACGAAGCGCGTGAAGAGCCAGTCGATCGGGTGCTCGGTCCGTCGCGCCTGGTCGCCGCCGAGCAGGAGGCGCTCCGGCCCGACGGTCTCGATCAGGTCGAGGATCGCCGAGTCGGGGCCGTACTTGATCCGGCCGATCCCGTCGTACGAGAGCCACGCGCCCGCCTGGGCGAGCTCGCGGTGCAGGCCGGGGTCCGGGTTGCGGTCGAGGTGCGCGAGCACGACGCCGTCGCCGAAGGCCTCAACCGCCTCGGGTCCACACGTGCCGTGCTCGAGGTGGACGCACACCGGCGCGCCGGTCTCCGCGCGCGCCGCCGCCGCAGCCTCCCAGGTGAGGCTCTCGAAGGCGGTGCGGCGGTGGTAGCCGGCGCCGACCTTGATCAGCCCGCAGCGATCGCCCAGGTCGGCGACGAAGAGCTCCAGGAGCTCCGGCACCGCCGCCTCGCGGCCCCAGAAGTCCTCTGCGTAGTGCGCGTCGCGGTGAAAGCCGGTCGAGGCGATGATGTGGAGCCCGCTCGCTCTCGACGCCTCCGCCAGCCCGTCGAGGTCGCGGCCGAGACCGATCGGCGTCCACTCCGCGACTGCATCGGCCCCCGCCGCCCGCAGCGCCCGCGCGTCGTCGGCTGCGGCCTCCCGGTCGTCGAGCTCGTCGCCGCGCAGCAGCCGCGAGACGAGAAGCAGATGCTCGTGTGCGTCGCACCGGCCGAGCTCCTCGGCGGGCACGTCCCCGAGCACGGTCCGCACCTGTCCGCTCACATGTGCAGCATACTGCTCACATGAGCACGGCCACCGAGCTCGCGCACGTCGCCCGCCTGCACTATCGCCGCGGTCTGACGCGCCAGGAGATCGGCGAGCGACTCGGCGTGTCGCGCTTCCGGGTCGGCCGGATGCTCGACGAGGCGCTCGAGCAGGGAATCGTGCGGATCGAGATCGAGGACCGGCCGCAGGACGACGCTACGGCTACGGGCCTCGAGGAGATGTACGGGCTCGAGCTTGCGGTCGTCGTGCCGGATGCGCGCGAGATTCCGGCAGTCGCCGCCGGCTGGCTGCCGCAGCTGCTGCGCCCCGGCGAGGTGCTCGGCGTCGCCTGGGGCACGACGCTGCGGGCGCTCGCGGAGGAGGTCGAGCCGACGCCGCTCGGCATCGAGATCGTGCAGATCTGCGGCGCAGTGGCGGGCCTTCGCGGAGGGAGCGGCCCGTCCGAGGTCTCGCTCGTCCTCGCCGAGCGGCTCGGCGGGCGCGCGCAGCTGCTGCCGGCGCCCGCGCTGACCGCCGCGCGCACCGAGCTCATCGCCGATCCCGCCGTGAGGCCGACACTGCAGCGGTTCCGTCGCGTCACGACGGCGCTCGTCGGCATCGGCGCGCGGCCGGGCGGCGGTCACGTGCTCGTCTACGAGTTCGACCAGGACGGCCGGCTGCTCGTGCCGGAGCTGCAAGCGATCGCGATCTCGCTCGAGCACCTCCGGTCCGCGCGCGTGTTCGCCGCGGCGGGCGGCACGCGCAAGCGTGACGCCGTTCGGGGAGCGCTCCGGACGGGCCTGCTCGACGTGCTCGTCACCGATCTCGCCTGCGCGAGGTACGCGCTCCGATGAGCTCGCTCACCGGGAAGGTCGCCGTCGTCACCGGCGCCGCAGGCGGCATCGGCTCGGCGGTGGCCGACGCCTTCGCCGACGCCGGGGCACGCGTCGTCGGCCTCGACCGGGAGCAGGTCGACCTGACGGACGCGGCGGCGATCGCGCGCGCCTTCGCGCCGCTCGAGCGAATCGACGTCCTCGCCAACTGCGCCGGGATCAGCGGGCGCCGGCTCGGGGACGGCCCGGTCGAGACCTGCACCGACGAGGCGTGGGACGCCGTGCTCGACGCGAATCTGAAGAGCGTCTTCCTCTGCTGTCGCCAGGCGATTCCGAGGCTCCGCGCCGCCGGCGGCGGTGCGATCGTCAATCTCTCGAGCGTCCTCGGGCTCGTCGGCGGCGACGACGATTTCGCCACGCATGCCTACGCGGCGAGCAAGGCAGGCGTCATCGGTCTCTCGCGCGCCGTCGCGGCGCACTACGCACGCGAGGGAATCCGCTGCAATGTGATCGCGCCGGGCCTGATCGCGACGCCGATGAGCGCCCGCGCCCAGAGCGACGAGCGCATCCGGGCCCGTCTGTCCGAGCTGCAGCCGCTGACGGGCGAGTTCGGGCGCCCTGAGGACGTCGCCGGCGCCGTCCTCTATCTCGCGACGGCGCCGTTCGTCACGGGGGCCGTACTCACCGTCGACGGCGGCTGGACGGTGCGATGAGCAGGCACCTCGGGCTCGATCTCGGCGGCTCTGCGATCAAGGCGGTCGTCCTCGAGCGCAGCGGTGAGGCCTACGAGCGAGTCCACCTCGACATCGCGAAGACCGCGTCGGACTCGGACCCGTCCGGGATCGTCGCGCAGCTGGGCGAGGTCGGCCGCAGCGTGGCGGACCACGTCGGCGGCGTCGTGAGTGCCGGCATCACTATTCCGGGCCTGTTCGACGCCGCTACGGGCGTCGCCGACTTCGTCACGAACCTCGGCGGGGAAACCTGGCACGGCACGCCCGTGCGCGATCCGGTCGCGCAGGCCCTCGGCGTGCCGACCACGCTGATCAACGACGCCCGCGCCTTCGGGTTCGGCGAGGCGCGGTTGGGAGCCGCTCGCGGCTGCGACACCGCCGCCTTCTTCACGCTCGGCACCGGCGTCGGCGGCGCGGTCGTCGTCGGCGGCCGGCTCCAGCTCGGGCTCGGCAACGCCGGTGAGCTCGGGCACCTGACCGTCGACCCGAGCCCGGACGCGCCGACCTGCGGCTGCGGGAATCAGGGTTGCCTCGAGGCGCACGCCCGTGCGGACGAGATCGCTCGCTTGGGCGGCCGGAAAACCTCGGTCGAAGTGATCGAGGCGGCGCGGGCGGGCGACGAGCGGGCGGAGGCGGCGTTGGCGGAGGTCGGCCGCTGGCTCGGGATCGCCATGGCGAACGTGATCGTCGCGCTCAACCCGGAGCGGATCGTCGTCGGCGGTGGGGTCGCAGACGCCGGCGACCTGGTGCTCGAGCCGGCCCGGCGCGAGATTCGACGCCGCATCCGGGTCGCGCCCGTGGAGCGGATCGAGATCGTCCGCGCCGAGCTCGGGTACGAGGCCGGCTCGATCGGCGCGGCGGTGTGGGGCGCGGAAGAGGCAGGCCCGCCGGCCTGGTAGCTCGCGCCGCGATCCCCCGAACGAGGGAGAGAGACCGGCAGGTAGCGACCTACAATCCGAGCAGTACAACGGCGGCGGAAGCAGGACGCGGCGGCACATGAATTCGATTCCAACCAACCTCTCGTGAAGGTTGTGCTCTTCTGCGGCGGCCTAGGCCTCCGAATGGGCGCGACCTCGCGTCGCGTGCCGAAGCCGATGATGCCTATCGGGGGTCAACCGATCCTGTGGCACATCATGAGTCTCTATGCGAGCTACGGCTTCCGGGATTTCCTCTTGTGCGTCGGCCACCGCTCGGACGTCATCAAGCGGCACTTCGGCCGGTGCGACGAGATTCGCTCCGGCGAGTGGTCGATCGAGTTCGTCGACACGGGGTCGCACGCGTCAGTCGGCGAGCGGCTGCGCCGCGCCGGGAGTCGGCTCGAAGGGGAGGAGGTCTTTCTCGCGAATTACAGCGATGTCCTGACTGACGCGCCCATCGACCACATGGTCGACGTCCTCCAAGAGAGCGGGAAGTCGGCTCTCGTGCTTGCGTCGCGTCCTCGCTACAACTTTCACGTGCTCGACGTCGATGCAGATCGCCGTGTCGGCGGCATCCGCGATGTCGTGAATACGGATCTCCGCATCAACGGCGGCTTCTTCGTCTTCCGCCACGACGTCCTCGGCGCGATCCGCGAAGGGGAGGACCTCGTCGAGGAACCTTTTCGGCGGTTGATCGAGGCCGACCAACTGCTCGCCTATCCGCATGATGGGTTTTGGGCGCCGATGGACACCCTCAAGGATCAGCAGCTGCTGGAGAGCCTCCACCACTCGGGCAAGGCGCCGTGGCTCCCGAAGCGTAAGCGCCGGCCCGCACGGTCTCGGGTCACCGCCGTCGCGTGATCGCAGCCGAGCTGGATCTGCGAGCGGGCAGCAGGCTGCTCGCGATCGGCTGCCACGCCGACGACATCGAGATCGGCCTCGGCGGGACGCTCCTCGCGCTCCGCGAGCGCAACCCCGAGCTCGAAGTGACCTGGGTCGTCCTCAGCGGCGACGACGTTCGGCAACGGGAGGCGCGCACCGGCGCCGTTGCCTTCGCGGGCGACGGTGTCGACCTCGTGGTCAAGTCGTTCCGCGAGTCGTACTTTCCGTACGCCGGCGCGGAGCTGAAGGAGTTCTTCGACGAGCTGGGTGCGCAGGTCGCACCTGACGTCGTGTTCACGCACGCCGGCACCGATCTCCACCAGGACCACCGGCTCGTCGCGGAGCTGACCTGGAACACGTTCCGCGACCACTTGATCCTCGAGTACGAGATCCCCAAGTACGACGGCGATCTCGGCTCGCCGAACGTCTTCGTGCCGCTCGGCGAGGAGGTGGTCTCCCGCAAGATCGAGCTCCTGCTCGAGCACTTCCCGTCCCAGCGGGGAAAGCACTGGTTCACCGAGGATCTCTTCCGGGCGACCATGCGCCTCCGGGGCGTCGAGTCGGCGACCGCGTACGCCGAGGCGTTCCGCTGCCGGAAGCTCGTCCTCGCGGCCTGAGCTAGCGGCGGATCCGCAGCGACGCAGCCCGCACGTCGACCGCCGTGTGGATCGGTACACCCCTCCGCCACACCTGGGTGCGAATGCGGCCGTTCACGAGGCGCCGGACGTGGACGTCGTACCGACTCTGCGCGACAGTGCCGCTGAGCCAGGCGGAGCGGCCGCCGCTGTGTATCCCGAGCGCCGTGAGCGGGACGCGGGTCGTCTTCGTGCCCTGGCGCACCGTCAGCGCGCCGTTGACCTTCGTTCCGTTCGAGCGGGCCACGATCGTCGCCTGCAGCTTCGACGAGAGCCGCAATCGGCCGACGCTCGTCACGCTTCCGCGCGAGTTGACGACGCGGACGTCGGCGCGCGCGAACGAGCCCATCGCGACCTGGTCGCCCCGGAAGCGCACCTCGACTCGGTGGGAGCCGGGAAGGATCGGCGGCGACGGGAGGAGGGAGGCGACCCCACGCTCGTCGGTCGTCGTCAGGTAGGTCTCGTCGTCGACGACGAAGGTGACCTGGCGCGCCGCGATGCCGCTGTCCGACTTCGTCGCACCGCGGGTGAGCGCCGCCCGGAGCCGGAACGCGCCGAACGGAGCAAGAGTCGACCCGGTGTAGCTCATTGTCGTCACCGACCGCTGGGCGCCGGGCGCGCCGCCCGTCGAGCCGGTGCCACCGCTACCGCCGCTACCACCGCTGCCCGACGACGCGGTGCGCGCCGCGGCCGAGGTGGTCACCGGAGGCAGTCCGGCCCCGGCGACGGCGCCGCAATTGACCCTTCCTTCGTTCACCTCGTGGATGACAGAGCGGTACGCCTCGAGCGACGCCTTCGCCGAGCCGTCGGCCCAGAAGACGCCGGACTGCCAGCGGGCCATATGCGGCTCGTCCTTCAGGAGGAAGTTGAAGATCGCCTCGACGTGCGGCTGGCAGTACATCAGCCTCAGGCTGTCGGTCAGCTGCTTCGCCTGATCGACCGCGTCCCCGGGTGCGACGTCCGGGACCGGCCCGGGCCAGTTCTCTCCGTCATCGATGTAGGCGCCGGCCTTCTCGGGAGGAATGGTCGTCTGGTAGCCGGTCTCGAGGTACCAGATGGGCAGGCCGTCCTGGGGTGTGCGCTGCGCCGTGCCGCCGAACGCCTCCTGCATCACGCTGACCAGCCGCGCCGTGTCGCCGATCGAGATCACGGCCGGATCCTCGTGGCGCACCGACGGGTGCTCGTCCGAGCGGCGCGGGTACGGATGGTGTCCGAGCGTGTCGAAGATCGGCCTGGTGCGTCCACTCGCCCGGTACGCGGCGCCCAGCTCCCGGATGAACCGTGAGGGCGAGTGCGTCACGTTCGAGATCGCATTCGGGTTGTCGTTGCCCCAGTGCGAGTTCACCGGGCCCACGACGTTCACTCCTGGCCGGACGCCGTGCAGGACGTCGTAGCAGTGCGAGGCGAGCTCGAGGTAGCCCCTGGGCGACACGCTCGCGCCGGTCGCGTCGAACTGCGGCTGCCAGAAGAAGCCGACGTTGGGCTCGTTCCAGACGACGATGTCGTTGATCTGCGGAAAGCGGCGGAGCGCGTTGGCGGCGAACGTGCAGTACCGCTGGCGCGTGGCGTCGTCGATCGGCGCCCGCTGCCAGTTGTTGTGGATACCGAGGACGATCCGCAGCGGGGCACCAGAGGTCACGGCCCGGTTCAGGCCGTCGATCTGAGAAGGCTCGAGGTCGTCCCAGCGCGGCTCCCAGTCGAGCGTGATCGCCATCGTCCGAAGCCCCAGATAGCGTGCAACCGCTGCGCTGTCGGCCGTGTTCCACATCAGCTGGTTCTCGACCGCACCGACGGCAAGGCCCGGCGAAGCGGTCGCGCCAGGCGCGACGGTGAGGGTCGCCAAGAAGACGACCAGACAGCAGACCCCCCTCCGCATGCCTGGGAACGCTATGCGATGCCGGCGGGTATGTCTACGGGTAGCCCGGGGAGTTCTCCACACCGAAACCGGGTGGAGGTCAGGAGGCTCGCACGAGCTCGATCCCCGTGGTTGCCGGCTGCGCCAGTAGTTTCGAGCACTTCCGCCCGGGTGGGCTTGGCGAGATCGTGTCTGGCGGCCGCGATCCGTCGCTACCATCGCCGCCGCTCGCGCATCCCGGCGCGGAAATCATCACGAGAGGAGCAAGGTGAACACGACGGAAACGACCCCGAGCCAGGGCGGCCTGCTCGGGCGCTTCGCGCCGCTCGGCGGCCTGATCTTCGCGATCTGGCTGCTGGTCGGCTTCCTCATGAGCAGCGACTACGAGGACACGGCGCAGTCTGTGATCGCGTATGCCGACGGTGAGCAGACCCAGCTGATCGCGATGCAGGTGCTGGCGCTTGTGACGCCGCTGCTGCTCGGCTGGTTCCTGTACGGGCTGCTCGTTCGACTCCCGGTCGTGGAGGGCACTTTGCGGGCGCTCACCGTGATCGGCGGCACGTTGTTCATCACGTTCTTCACCATCGCGTTCACGCTCTGGTTCGCGCCCCTGCTCGACGAGAGCCTCACCGAGGTCGGCGCCGAGGCGTACCTCGCGTTCGACGACGTTGGCTGGGTCCTGTTGGGCGCGTCCGGGATCGCTGCCGGCGTGATGATCCTCGCGGTGTCGGCGATCGCCTTGCGGCATCGGCTCGTGCCGGCGTGGGCAGGCTGGCTCAGCGTTGCGCTGGGCGTCCTCTCCCTCGCGACGGTGATGTTCGTCGGCATGTTCGCCTGGATCGCCTGGTTCATCGTCACGGGCGTCGTCCTGGTGGTGCGTCGGCCGAGCGTCGCCGCGCCCGTGCCCGAATCGGCCTAGGAGCTCGGGGGGCCCGGGTTGTCCCGGTCCCCCTCGTCTTCGTTCGACGGCACCGGGCCGGTACGGTCACCGTGTGCGCCGCCCCTGCTGGCGCTCAGCGGTGGCGGCGACCGGGCGGACGCGAATCCGGACGGCGGCTCGGTGCAGGCGTACTTCCTGCAGGGCGAGCAGCTCGTCCGCATCGACGGATCCCGATCCACCCTTGCCGGAACAAGGTCGTGCCGGAGGACCGCGTTACTTACGACCCCGGAAACCGGAACGTAGACCCGGATGTGTTAGCGTGGCGATACGGCGTGTCAGCCTGGCTGCGGTGGCGGACCGTACGGGGGGTAGGGATGTCGCGATTTCGGGTGGGTCTCTCCGCGGTGGCGATGACGATCACCGCACTTGCCGTACCTGGCTCCTTCACCGCGGGAAATGGGGTGGCTAATGCCGCTCCCATTCCTGGAGGGTCCATTACAGCCGGTGTACGGGCACGACGATCGGAACAACGTTCACGTTGACCCGGACTGCGGGGAAGTGACGACATCACTGACGGTCCCGGCCAGCATCACCACTGTTGATGGCGGCGGCCACACCATCTCGGCCACGGACCTTTTTAATCGCGCCGATCCCACTGATCACACCATTCCTCAGTTCAACGGCGCGATCGTCACCAATCACTCCGGGGCAGCCGATGAACATCCGGAACGTGACGATCACGGGTCCGGCCGCCGGGTTCTCGCTCTGCAACCTGAGCAGCAACCTGTTGTACGGGATCTTCTTCAACGGTGCGAGCGGCGGTTCGGTGACCAATGTGACCGTCGATCACATATTTCAGTTCCAGAACGGCGCGTTCGGTTCCTGCCAAACGGGCAGGGCTATCCGGGCGGAGAACTCGGGCACTGTCACGATTACCAACACGGTGGTCAAGGACTATCAAAAGAGCGGGTTCGAACCACGCGGGTCGACGACCATGAACCTGTCTGGCAGCACCGCGGGTCCGCCGCATCCCTTGGAGGGATTGATCTCGCAGAACGGCGTGTCATATGTGGGGGCCGCCGGCACGGTGGAGAACAACACGATCTACGGCAGCGGCAACGCGCAGCCTGGCGTGGGCGGTAACGGCGCGGGCACGGCCGTGCTGCTGTCCGGCGCCCACGATGTCACCGTGACCAACAACACGCTGACCAGCCCCGCCGGCCCCGCCCCGGTACCGACGTCGGCATATCGGTCAGCGCCGGGAGCTCCACTGGCATCGTCATCAGTTTCAACAGGGTCAATCGGCTTGGCCCCGACGTTCCCGACACCTCCGGTATCGGGATTGATGTCTTCACCCCGGATGGCTCGATGGCGACGTTGATCTGCAACACCTTCAGCAACTGGAACACCAACGTCATCGGTGCGGAACAGATTGCATGCACCCCGCTGCCCAACGGCAACGAGTGCCAGCCCTACTCGGCCCCCGCTCCGGCTGTCGACAGCGGCAAGAACTACACGCCGACGGCACGTCATCGATGCCACGCCGTTCACCTGGACGGTTGCTTCGGGGACGCTCCCGCCGGGGTTGTCGCTGTCGTCGGGAGGGGCGATCACCGGAACCCCCACCGCAACGGGGACCTTCAACTTCACTCTGAGGTTGGTTGATTCGACAGGCCTGACTGCCACACAGGCCCAGACCATCACCATCGCTCCCGGTTGTGCCCCACCCACGACCCCGACGCCGCCGACCCCGACGCCGCCGCCCCCGCCGGCCACGCCGCCCCCGCCGCCACCCCCGCCCGCCGCCGGAACGTCGACGGTGCGTGTGATCAAGACGTGGGTGCGTGCACGCGGCTCGACGACGATCTTCGTCGACCGCAACGGACGTGAGCCCTGGGACGCGTCGGCGCGTCGCCGACTCCACCGGCGACACGACGCGCCTCGTCGTGCCGATCTCGACGAGGGTCCTGGTCGGCGAGACACCGCGGCCGGCCGGCTTCACCGCGACGATCAACTGCGGCGGGGGGCGACGCGTCTATCGCGGTGGCCCGTTCCCGGTCACGAGCCCGGCGACCGCCGGCGCGACCCGCGTCTGCAGGATCGTCAACACCGCGCCGCCGGCCGCCCGATCTCGCGGTCGCCAAGCGAGCGAACAGACCCATCGTCCGGGCAGGAGCGAGTGTCGGCTTTGTGATCGCGGTGCGCAACCGTGGCGGGGCCGCGTCGGACGTGAGGGTCTGCGACAGGCTGCCGGACGGGCTCGTCTTCGTCCGAGCTCGCGGCGCCAGCTTCGTGCGCGGCGACGCGTGCTGGACCATCGCCTCGCTGCCGGCGGGCGGGGTGAGGATCTTCACCGTGCGCGTCAGGCCGTCGAGCGTCGTCCGCCGGGTAGTCGTCACGAACGTCGTCGTGGTCGAGGGTGGCGGCTCGTGTGCGGCTCGGACGCTGCAGAGCGGTTCGCAGGCGCGCGCGGGCTGTGTTGCGGCCGATCGTGCCCGGGTCGTCGTCCTGCCCGCCCGGGCACCAGGGAGGGCGGTGTCACGGGCTAGCGTCCTCGTCGCACTGCTGGCGCTCGGCCTGACCGTCGCGCCGGCGGCCGGCGGCAAGGAGCACACCGCCCGCAGCCCCCACGCGCGCCGAGGCCTGGATCGCCCGCGTCGTCCACCCGACCGTCGCCCGTGAGCGCGCCGGGGGCGGCGCGGTCGTGAGCCACGTCCCGGCCCGCGCCCGGTGGAACGGCGGCCCGGTTGGGCTGCTCGTCCTCGGCACGAAGCTCGACCGCACGGGCCGTCTCTGGCTCCGGGTCCGCCTGCCGGCGCGCCCGAACCGCGCCAGCGGCTGGATCCGCGCCGACTTCGCCAAGCTCCGCGCGACCAACTACCGCATCGAGGTCTCCGTTGGGCGCCGCGTCGTGCGCCTGCTGTACCGCGGCCGCGAGATCAGGCGCTACGGCGCCGTCGTCGGCACATCCTTCTGGCCGACGCCGCGTGGCCTCTTCGCCGTCAGCGAGCGCGTCCTCCAGCCGGACCCGGCCGGCTTCCTCGGCCCCTGGGCGCTGCTGCTGACCGCGTTCTCACCGACCCTGACGAGCTTCGGCGGCGGCCCGGGCCAGGTAGCGCTCCACGGCCGCTCGGGCGTCGAGCCTCGCCGACCCGCTCGGTAGCGCCCGCTCCCACGGCTGCATCCGCATCCCCAACGTCGGCATCCGGCTGCTGGCGCGCGTCGCCCGCGAAGGCACGCCCGTCCACGTCATCCCCTGAGCGTTAGACGACGATCTCGAAGAACGGCTTCGAGTCCTCGAGAACCTTGACGGTGATCCTGCCCGGGTGCTTGTTGGCCGCGGCCGTCGCCTGCTTGATCGCCGCGCGCATCGCCTTGCGGCGGTGGCCAATGTTCGTTCGGGCGAGCAGTTGAACCAGATCGTGAACGGCCGCGGGTCGGCCGCGACCCGCGTCTCGGCGATCGTCTTCACGACCGAGGGGTCGGGGTTCTTGTGGTTGCCGTCGGCGCAGAGGATGTAGTGATCGGCGAGGACCGTGCCGGAGAAGGTCTGGCTGAGGTTGTTCTCCGAACCGTGGTGCTGCACCTTGACGACGTTGCACCAGAAGCGGCCGTTGACGATCCTGCCGGCCGCCTCGAGCCCCTCCAGGATCTCCTCCTCGGCCGCATCCCCGGTGAGGAGGCACGTTCGCTTGCTCTCCTCCGCGAGCAAGGTGATCGAGGCGCGGTTCGGGGGCGTGACCTTCGTCGGGTCCGTCGTGACGATGATCTCGGCCGCCGCGATGATCGAGCTCACAACCTGCTCGCTCAGGGCCGGCCCGAACGGATGGGGCTCGGCGCCCGCGGAGGCGTCCACGCTTGGCTCACCGGTCGTGGGCACGGCATGGATGTTTCCGCCGCCGCCCGGCTGCTGCTCGAGCCACTCCCGGTAATCCTCCCGGAGCCGCTCGAGGTGCTTCTTGGCCGGTCCGATCACCGAGAGCCGGGTCTTGCCGAGCTTCTCGACGTGAGGCGGCTTCCGCAGGAGCACGAGCTCGTCGAACGGCGCGTTCCGCGGGATCGGCGTCTCGTCGTCGACGATGCGCCTCAGCTCGATTCCGTCCGGGATGCTCTCCGCGAGGTCCTCGATCGCCTCGATCGCCTCCGAGCGCGGCCTCCGACAGCCTCGACCGGTCGAGGGCGGCCGTCTCGATCGCGTCGCTTGCCTGGCTCACGTACGCCTGGATGGGGCCAGAGAGGTCGCCGACCTGCGCGCGCCACGAGTTGTGCCAGAGCTTGTCGATCACGGGCGGTCGCGGCGTGCTCGGCTTCGGGAAGCCGGGATTGCCGCCGTCGGTCGTCTGGTAGTCGAACACCGACCACGCCGCCACCGCCTTCAGCAGCCAGAGGATCCCGGAGATGTGGTCGGCGTCGATGTGGCTCACGACGAGGAGATCGATGGGCTCGCCCGCCGTAGCGAGCGCCTGGAGGGTCGGCCACGTCTCCTCCCTGAAGGTGCCCGTCCGGCCGCCGTCGATGAGCGCGTGGCGACCGTCGCTCGACGTCAGCAGGAGGCAGTCGCCGTCCGAGGCCGCGAACACCTTCAGCTTCACGGACGACTCCTTCGCCGGGCCATCTGCTCGTACAGGACGGCCTCCTCGACGCAGGCGTCGGCGTCGACCAGCCCGAAGCCGGTGTCGTTGCGCCACGCGAAGGAGTGGCCGGCGAGCGGCGCGGACGTGGTGAGCATGATCCCGAGGATCTGCGCGGACGTCAGCTCCGGAGCGATGCCGAGCATCAGCGCCGCCACGCCGCAGACGTACGGGCTCGCCATGCTCGTTCCCGTCATCTCGATCCAGGGCTGCGTCCGGTCGAACGCTCCGGCGGCCACCACGTCGGTGCCGTCGGCGCCGATGTCGGGCTTGGAGCGGCCGTCTCGCGTCGGGCCCCGGCTCGACGTGACGTGCGCCGTGTTGCGCGGGACGTCGACGTTCGCGACGGACAGGAGCCGCTCCGCACAGGCGAGCGAGCTGATCATGCGGTCGGGCGTGTAGGTGCCCTGCGCGAAGTAGGACGGGAACCTCCAGCTCCGCCCACCCGCACCGGCAACGCGGCGCGGATCGTCCCGCTCGATCCAGGCGTCGTAGCGGCCGTCGCGGACGACCGTCCCGGTCAGCCGCACGCGCCACTCCCCGGCCGCGATGGGCCCGACGAGCCGAACCCCGTCTCGGATCGGGCCGAAGAACGGCGAGAGCACGATGGAGATGCGGTTGGCGCCGTTCGCCGGGTAGTAGGTCTCGCTGTGCACGCTCAGGACGGTCCCGTTGTCGAGCACCTCGTTGCGGATGCTCTCCCCGGGCCGGACCGGCCCGATCCACTCCCCTCGCGGGGGCCGGATCTCGACGTCGATCCGATCCTGGGCGCCGTACCAGATCTCCAGCTCGTTCTCCGAGATGTCGGCCACCGCGTCGCCGACCACGACCCAGCCGAGCTCGTGGCGCAGGCCGGTGGCGGCGAAGGAGCCGCCCGCGTGGATCCGCCCCAGCACGAAGCCGCGATCCGCGGGGGAGCTGGGCTCGACCTGCCCGGCGTTCCCGGCCGCGACCGAGACGGATCGGCCCGGGGTCGACAGGGCGTTGTCGATCCACCGCGCCATCGCGCTCGACGTGTCGTGGGCGTGGCCGTTCGTGCCGAGGCTGATGTTGATCGACACCGGCAGCGGGCCGGCGCGGCCGCCGAGCTCGGCGGCCAGCGCGAGCAGATAGTCGACGGCGTCCGCGATGCGGGTCGAGTCGTAGAAGCTCGACGAGACCTGTGCGTCCTCGGGGCGGAGCGCCACCAGGACGCCGGCGAGATGGGCGCTGCGGGCGACACCCCGGTTGCCCGCCGCGATCGAGGCGACGTGCGTGCCGTGCGAGCCGGGCGACATCGTCGACTGCGGCTCGAGGCTCGTTGCGGCCATCGCGCGCTCCGGGCGCGGCCGCGATCGCGTTGTCCATGTGCGCCTTGTGGATCTCGGCGCCGTAGTCGAGGGCGGCGAACCGGCCGCTCGTGCGGCTCTCCGCCGGCGGCGGCCGGGACGTGCCTCCCTGATCCCAGATCGCGACCCAGCGGGTGCCGTTGCGCCCGGGCTCCATGAAGTCGTCGTGCGCGAAGTCGAAGCCGCCAACGTCGATGATGCCGACGAGCACGCCGCGGCCGTGGCGATGCCGCCGAGCCTGGGCGGCCACACGACGCAGATTCACGTCGGGTGCGGAACGTGCTTCCCCGACGATCGGCTCCGGATCACGCAGCGTCTGGCCCGGCTCCACGTAGGAGACGCCCTCGAGCGCGTGCAGGCGCCTGACGTTCGCACCCGCGACCTCGACGGCGGCCGTGTCCTGCTTCCAACGGGCCCGGCGCGTGAGGCGCTGGACCGCCTCGATGGCCTTGGCGCGGCGCTCCGGGTCGAGATCCTGGCTGAGCTGGACGAAGAGGCTGAAGTCGACCTCGGGTGGGCTGGGGCGCTTGGGCAGGCGCTCCATCAGCTTCGCCACCTCGGCCGTCGTCAGCAGCTGGACGTCGGGCGCGGCTTCCGGCGTTGCGGCCCTCGCCGGAGCCCGACGGGCTCTCGCGCGGGAGCCGGCCCGGGGCCCGCCGGCCGCGGGCGGCGTCGCGACCGAGGCCGACTGCTCGGCCCGGTTGACGTTCACGTCCGTCGAGCCGTTGATCAGGATGTCGAGCGTCGGCGCCATGCCCTCGACGACGAACCCGATCGCATCGTCCGGCAGTCCCTTCATCAGAGCGGTTCCGATCTTCTCAGAGCGCTGGGCCCGTGTACACGGGCGCCGACGGCGCGGCGAGATCGCCCCGGTCCTGAGAGAGCGCATTGCCGGCTGCGAGCCGCTCGTCCGATGGAAGGCGAGGCGCAGGTGCATTATTCGATGTGGTCTCGGAGTATCGAAGTGGTTCGTGTGACGCCCCGAACTTGACCTACGGCGCGGATGCGGAAGTCAAATAGGTCCAAATTGCTAGATTTGGACTGAAACCGTGTCCGTACACAGGAATAGGTCAAATGTCGCCTAGGGCGCGCGGTCGCCCGAGTCGCGAAGCGGTGTTGCACGCTCTTGACCGGGCGATCGACGACCTTCGCAGCGTCGGAGGGTTGCCGCGTCCGGTCGAAGCGGACGCGATCTGGGAGGGGATCTGGTACGAGGAGGCACATCACTCGACGGCGATCGAGGGCAACACTCTCGTACTCCAGGAGGTCGAGCGCCTCCTCCGCGAAGGGAAGGCCGTCGGCAGCAAGGAGCTCGCGGAGTACCTCGAGGTCGAGGGCTACGCGAAGGCGGCACAGTGGGTGTACGCACAGGCAGCCGAGCAACCTCACGACTGGTCGGCCGGGGACCGCATCAACCTGACGGAGCTGCGCCAGATCCACCGACTCGTTGTCGAGCCGGCATGGCTGCACTCCCCACCCGTGGGCCTGCACGCGCGGGAGGGCCCAGGCTCGTTTCGTCAGCACGACATCCGTCCCTTCGTCGGCGGGATGTCGCCTCCACCGTTTCGGGAGGTACCCGCGCTCGTTACCGACTGGCTCCACGATGGCAATCGAGGGCCAGCCGACGGCCAGCATCCGATGCTTTTCGTCGCGGATATTCACGCCCGCTTCGAGCGAATCCACCCCTTCCGTGACGGGAACGGGAGAGTGGGTCGGCTGGCGACGAATCTGTTGCTTGTCCGCCACGGCTTCCCGCCGGCGGTCATTTACAAGCGAGACCGGACGCGATATCTGACCGCCTTGAGGCGGGCGGACCGGGGGGACGCGGGCCCGCTCGCGGAGATCTTAGCCCGGGCCGTAACGGACGGCATCTATCGCTTCCTGCTGCCGGGCCTTGCCGGGCCGCACCGGCTCGTCCCGCTTCGTTCGCTGGCCGACTCCGAGCTCTCGGGTAATGCGCTGGCGGTCGCCGCGAAGCGCTCCCGACTGCGTGCCGTTCGTCGGACGGATCAGTGGTACTCGACGAAGAAGTGGGTTGAGGAGTACAAGGAGCGCCGCTACAGACGAGCCTGAAGTTGACCCACCCGCATGGCCGAAAATTTGAACAGGTCAACTTCGCTTGGGTGACGTTTGATGGCAAGTCAACGCTTGCCCCGCACCGGCCGGCCGACCATGCCATCATCAGGCTCGCGCGATTGAAGCGCCCACCCTGGGAGGAGTCATGTCGAAGCTCTTGCGCGTTCTCGCGGTGCTGTTCGCTTCTCTCGCCGTCGCGGCTCTCGCCGTCGCGGCATCTGCCAAAGACGGCGCATCCGGTCAATTCGAAATCCTGACCCTTTCGAACCGAGCGGACCACGTCAGCGGCGGCGACGCGCTGGTCGAGGTGCGCGTACCAGGGACCGTGCCGCTTCACCAGGTGACGCTGTGGCTCAACGGCCTCGACGTCACGGCGACCTTCCGCACCGATACGGCGAAACGCACCATGCGCGGGGTGCTGACCGGGCTGGAGAGACGGCAGAACGAATTTCTCGCGGACTCGAATGGCCGTGGCCACGGCCGGCCGCGCGCTTCGCTCACCATCACCAATCATCCGATCGGCGGACCGGTGTTGCTGGGCTCGCAGACGACGCCCTGGGTCTGCGCGACGCCCACGCCTACGCCGCAATCGGGCAACACGCCGGCGTCGAACGCGAGCGGCCTGTCGACCTTCGCGATCGACGCGCAATGCAATATCGCGACCGAGTACAAGCTTTTCTACCGGACGACGACCGCAGGCTGCTCGAGCGCGCTGCCGGATCCGAGTCCGCCGGCCGCGCCGCCGACGAACAACTGCTTCAAGCCGTACACCACGGGCAGCGCGCCGGCCGATCTCGCCATGACTGAAACGACCGCCGGATTGACGGTGCCCTACATCGTGCGCGTGGAGCGCGGAACGATAAATCGCGGCATCTACGACATCGCGGTTCTGTTCGACCCCAGCAAGCCGTGGTCGGCGCTCTCGCCGCAGACGCAGTGGAACGGCAAGGTCGTCTACGCCTTCGGCGCGTCGACGGGCCAGCCGCGGCTGCAATTCCGCTCGTCACAGAACTGGGCCGACAACGCGGCGCTGTCGCGCGGCTTCATGGTCGTCGACAACAGCCTCACCGATTCGGCCTTCAACTCGAACCGTGTCCTGAACGCCGAGACGCTGATGATGATGAAGGAGCACATCGCCGACACCTACGGCGAGATCACGTACACGCTCGGCACCGGCTGCTCGGGCGGCTCGATCCAGCAGAATACCGCCGCGTCGATCTATCCCGGACTGCTCGACGGCATCCAGCCGAGTTGCGATTACCCTGACTCGATCACCACCGGCCTCGAGGTCGGGGATTGCGTCCTGCTGGTCAACTTCTACGCGGGTCCGGAATGGGCGACGTTGATGAGCGGCCTCACGCAGGCGCAGATCAACGCCAAGAAGACCGCGATCAACGGCCATCTCGACCATCTCGGCTGCCAATCGTGGAACAACGCGTTCGGCCACAACAACAAGCCGGGCAATTACGTGCCGGTCCTGGTCATCAACCCGACGACCGGCGCGCTGGCGCCGGTCGGCGCGCCGCGCAACAACTGCCTGCTGCCCGCCGCGCTGGTCTACGACCCGGTGACCAATCCGAACGGCACGCGCTGCGGCGACGCCGACCTCGCCACCGCCGTCTGGGGCACGACGAGCGGCATCGCTCCCGGCAGCCTGCGCGCCCGGCAAACCGGCGACAACGTCGGCATTCAGTATGGCCTGAACGCATTGCTGGCAGGTGCGATCACGCCCGAGGAGTTCGTCACGCTGAACGAGAAGATCGGCGGCTTCGATGCCGATTCGAACCGCACGGCCGCCCGCACCACCGCCGACAGCGCGGCGCTGGGCACGGCCTACCGCGCCGGCATCGTCGCCAGCGGTACGAACCTCGGCAAGCTGCCGATCATCGACTCGCGCGGCTTCGACGAGCAGGGCATCCACTACATCTGGCGCAGCTTCGCGGAGCGTGCCCGCATCGACGCGGACAACGGTGGCCACGGCAATCAGGTGATGTGGCGCTATGGGACGGGTCTGTTGCCCGCGACGGCATCGCAGGTCGCGGCAGTGACGCTGAACTCGCTGGTGGTCATGGACACCTGGCTGTCGAACCTGACGGTCAGCGCGCCGAAGGAGACGATCAACTCGGCGCGCACCCAGGCGGAGGTCATCCAGGCGAAACCGGCGACGGCGTTCGACCTGTGCTACCTCACGCACCGGCGACACGAACTTCACCACGCCGGTCACCGACATGGCGGTGTGCGATGCGGACCCGAGGCTCGCGCGACACGCCTCGCCGCGCCAGGTCGCCGGCGGGTCGCTCGCTGAGAACATCCTGAAGTGCCAACTGAAGCCGCTCAACCCGGCGGACTACGCGCCGGTCGTCTTTTCGTCGACGCAGTTGGCGCGGCTGCAAGCCACGTTCCCGGGTGGCGTGTGCGACTGGAGCCTGCCCGGGGTTGGCCAGCAGGCGGCGGTTTCGCCGCTCACCTTCGTCGACGGTCCGGGCGGCGCGCCGCTGCCACCCGCGCCGGTCTCGGAGGCGAGCCCGGAGCATTGAGCCGCACCCTCGACGATGGACTTACGTGGACCTGAGGGTCTGGCGCGACGGCGGAGATCCCCGGGTACAACGGCTTTTCGGCTAGGCAGTGTGATGCCCCCGACAAGAATCGAACTTGTGCACGCGGTTTAGGAAACCGCTGCTCTATCCACTGAGCTACGGGGGCGCCGGCGAAGGGTAGCGGTGTCCGAGTCTTCATCCCGCGGTCCGGTTACCGCTCACGGATCTCGATCGTCGCCTCGACCCCGAAGTGGTCCGAGACATGGGGCGGCCCGCCCGCGGCGTCGGCGAAGAACCTCTCGAGTGACGTGAGCCGCTCTCGCTCGGCGCGCCAGCGGACGACGCCCACGTCGGCGCGCTTCGCAAGGGTGATCGTGTACGGGCTCGACGTCAGCGCCGGATCGGTCACCTCGAGGATGTAGTCGATCCGCGCCCCGGCGTTGCAGTTCGGATCGGCCAGGATCGAGTTCGTCGTGCAGTCGTAGGTCCACCCGTTCGCACGCGGCCACTGGTTCATCCAGAGATCCTTCGGGTATCCGAGGATGCTCTGGATCTCGGTGTGCCCGAGGTTGCCGTTCCCTGACGGAGGCCCGCCGATGTTGAAGTCGCCCATGACGATCACGGGGTTTCCGCTGCCGCGAGAGCGCTCGGCGATTGTGCGCCGTAACTGCTGCAACTGGGCGCGACGCCGGTCGTACTCGTCGCCGCTGTTCAAGTGGACGACGTACGTGTCGACGCTCAGATTCGCGCCGGGGATCCTGATGCGGGCGAACACAAAGCCCTCCGGCGCCTCCGGGTAGGACTGGTTGTCGTTGTCCCATCGCCAGTCGTCGAACGTTGTAATCGGATGCAGCGTGAAGATGCCGACGCCGCCGTCGGGCCGGTTGCTGAGATCCGGGTAGAAGCGGTAGTAGTTGTCGGAGTTGCGGTAGCGCCCCGTCGACCAGATGCTCTCGCTCAGCGGGCCTGCATCACACGTGAAGAGGTCGAGGTCGGTGGCCGTGTAGTACTCCTGGAGCGCGACGATGTCGTACGCGGGCGTCGCGTGCGCGACGCGCCAGCCGAACTCGCGGGCCCGAGCCTCACAGAGGTCGCCCGGGAGGCCGTACACGTTGTGCGTTAGCAGCCGCAGCCGCGCGCGGAGCTTGCCGCGCAGGTCGCCCCCGAGGTTTCGCCAACCACTCCATTGTCCGGCGCTGTATGTCCGCTGGACGAGGTCGTTCGTGCTGCCTCGGACGAAGACGTCGATCCGGCCACCCTTGCCGGCGGCCGCGGCCGGCGCGGAGGTGAGGGTCCCACCGAGGTTCGACCAGCCGCTCCAGGTCGACCCATTCCAGCGCCGGTGGACGAGCTCGCCGCTGATCCCTCGCACGAAGACGTGCACGCCGCTCGGCCCGGTCGCCGTTACCGCGGGCCCGGCGGTCAGGTCGCCGCCGAGATCCCGCCGCCAGGGACTCCAACGCGAGCCGTCATAGCTCTTCTGGATCAGGCGGAAGTCCAGGTCACGCGCGAACAACTCGATCCGGCCGGTCCCGACGGAGACCGCTGCCGGCGCAGAGGCGAGGCGCGTGCCGAAGTTCTTCCACCCGCTCCAGGC
This sequence comes from uncultured Gaiellaceae bacterium, assembly GCA_963791905.1. Taxonomy (GTDB): domain Bacteria; phylum Actinomycetota; class Thermoleophilia; order Gaiellales; family Gaiellaceae; genus Gaiellasilicea. Next base: position 363,046 of record CAWBTX010000006.1, on the reverse strand, counting down.
GCCCGCCCGATACGTGCGCTGGACCAGCTCCCCGCTCACGCCCCGGATGAAGACCTCGATGCGACCGGGCGCCGGCGACACGGCGGCCGGCGCGGACGTCAGCTCGCCGCCGAGATTGTTCCAGCCGCTCCAGCCGCTCCAGCGGCCGTTCTCGAGGAAGCGGTGCACGAGGTCGCCGCCGGCGCCGCGCACGAACACGTCGAGCCGTCCGGGCTGCGACGAGGTGACCGCCGGTGTCGCGGAGATGTCGCCGCCGAGGTTCTTCCAGCCGCTCCAGGACGCGCCGTTCCAGGAGCGCTGAACGAGCTCGTCGCGCTCGCCGCGGACGAACACCTCCAGCCTGCCGTCCGCCGTCGCGATGACGGCGGGGCCGGCCACGTCGGGCTCGAGGCCGAGCTTCGTCGCGGCGGCGCCGCCGGCCAGTGGAACCGCGAGTGTGACCAGCGCCAGCAGGCAGATCGACCGGCGGAGGCGCGTCACGTCGAGCTCCAAGGCTCGGTGCCGCCGCTGGAGACGAGGCTGCCGGCGACGACGTCGCAGCGGCCGTCGCCGTTGACGTCGGCCAGCCTCAGCTCGGACAGGAGTCTCTCCGAGGTGTTCAGGTAGGTCCACGGCCCGGTGCCGCGGCTGGCGTACCACCAGGTCTGCCCCGTCGCCATGAAGCGGTCGTTCGTCCCGTCGGCGTCGAAGTCGCAGGCGCCGTACCGATCGGAGCCGTCGATGTCGACGCGGTTGTCGGACTTGTAGACGCCGCGCTCGTTCTGCTTGACGGCGTCGTCGAGGTCGTCGTGCGCGAACACGTTGGAGGTCACGAGCGCGCCCCAGGGTTCGCGCTGCGGCGTCCCTCGCACCTTCACCGCCGGCCCTGCCGTGTACAGGAAGGAGTTGCGGATGATCTCGAGGTCGTGTCCGGCCGTCCCGCAGTTGTAGAGGCTGTCGGAGAAGATGTCGCCGGGCCCGCAGTTGTCCTGCCCGTGCATGTCGAACTGGTGCGTGTGCCGCCAGAGGACCCCGCCGGCCTTGTGCCGGCCTCCGTGCTGGAGCACGAGGTTTCGGTACGCCCGGTAGCCCGACCAGTCGCTGCCGTCGCCCGCGATCGCATGGCGGTTGTAGTCGAAGACGTTCTGCTCGATCAGGGCGTAGGCGCCGTTGCCGATCACGACGCCGTAGCCGGCGCTGGTCGGGTGCTGGTTGTGGTGGATGTAGTTGTCGTGGATGCGGACCGCGCCGGGGTTGCGCGCGTAGCTGATCCGGCCCGCGTCGTCGTTCACGCCGATCGCCGCCCCGTTCCAGCCGTACAGCTCGTTGTTGTCGATCTCGACGTGATCGAGCCTGACGCCGCGGTCCGGGCTGATGTAGATCCCGGTCGCCCTCGGGTCGCCGGCGACGTCCAGGTCGGGTCCTTCGATGCGGAGCCCGCTGATCCGTACGTCGTTCTCGCGAATGACGAGCAGTCGCGTGTGGCGGCTCCTGGTGTAGAGCCGCGGCCCGGGCTCACGGGGAGTCCGCGTTCCGAGCAGCGTCACGCCCTCCGCGACGGGCATGCTCGCGTAGGTGCCGAGGCTCAGATCGAGCTGCACGCCGCTCTGGACGCGGATCGTCGTGCTGGGCGTGCGCAGTGCCTGGCGCAGCAGCCGGGCGAGGTGGTTGCCGTCGATCGTCACCTCCGCCGGCAGGACAACCCTGACGGCGACGCTGCGGAGCGTGCCCAGCGGACGTCCGCGCAGCTTCGCGGACAGCGCGTAGGTGGTGTCGGCGATCGGCGTCACAGCCAACGACCCCTGCTTCCGTACCGGCTGGCTGTTGAGCTGCAGCGTCAGCTGCGCGCAGTCACGTGGGATCTGGACGTTCCATCTCAGCGTCGAGCCCTCGCCGAGGTCGACCGACGACGGGGACGCGGAGAAGCTCGTCACCTTCACGCCTGCGAGGCAGGGTGAATCCGGCGGATCTCCGGGATTGGTCGGAATCGCGGGCGTCGATGGTGCACCGCGTGCGCCCACCGCGACCGATGCGACCAAGGAGGCGGCAAGGGCCGCCGCGATGGCGATCGCGTTTCGCATTGTTCCCCCTGTCGACGGCGCCGCACCCGCGACGCCAAGACTTCGTACTCGGATTGGACGCGTGAGCGGCCGCGGATCTTCCCGCCGCCGGGGAACGCCCGCGGCTAGCGCAGGCTCAGCTCGTCTGCGGCAACGACGCCGCGACGCAGGCTCGCGCCGGTGTCGGCGTCGAAGTAGTAGAAGCCGGCCGGGTTGACGGCCAGTCGCAGCGTGTCGCCCGGGCTGGCGGTTGTGCGCGCGTCGACGCGGGCGGTGAACACCGTTCCGGTGCCGGCGATGAGCTCTTCGTCGGCGTCCGGCGGGCGCACGTCCTCGGTCTCCACGGGCGGGGCATCGAGCGGGAAGATCACGTGCACCTCGGCGCCGAGATCCTCGACGACGGCGACCTCGGCGTCGAGCTGCGGCAGCGCCGGATCGGCGAAGGCCGCGTTCTCGAAGCTCTCGGGCCGGACGCCCAGGACGACGCGGCCCGAGCGGTCGGGCCGATGCTCGGGCGCCAGGGCGATGCGCAGACCGGCGAACTCGACGGCCTCGCGGTCGAGGTTCGCCTCCACGAGGTTCATCGCCGGCGAGCCGATGAAGGCCGCGACGTAGAGGTTGACGGGATCTCGGTAGAGCGTCTGCGGCGTGTCCACCTGCAGGATCCGGCCGTCGCGCATGACCGCGACGCGCTGGCCGAGCGTCATCGCCTCGACCTGGTCATGCGTGACGTAGACGGTGGTCGCGCCCAGACGTGCGTGGAGGCTCGACAGCTCGGCGCGCATGCTGACGCGCAGCTTCGCGTCGAGGTTCGAGAGGGGCTCGTCCATCAGGAACGCCATCGGCTCGCGCACGATCGCGCGGCCCATGGCGACGCGCTGGCGCTGTCCGCCGGAGAGCGCCGCCGGCCGGCGCTCGAGCAGCTCCTCCAGGCGCAGCAGGCGCGCAACCTTCTCGACTCGGTGCCGGATGTCCTGCTTGGGCGACTTGCGCACCTTCAGGCCGTAGCCGAGGTTCTGGCGCACGGTCATGTGCGGGTAGAGCGCGTAGTTCTGGAACACCATCGCGATGTCGCGGTCGCGTGGCGGGAGCTCCGTGACGTCGCGCCCGCCGATGAAGAGGTCGCCGGCAGTGACCTCCTCGAGCCCGGCGATCAGCCGCAGCAGCGTCGACTTGCCGCAGCCGGACGGGCCGACGAGCACCATGAACTCGCCGTCCTCGACATGCAGCGTCACGTCGTCGACCGCGATCACGCCGCCCGAGAACTCCTTCGTCACGCGCTCGATCAGGATCTCGGCCATGCCGCCTCCCTACGCCGCCACCAGGTCCTGTCCACCCACGAGGACCGTTCGGATCTCCAGTTCGTCGTCGAGGACGACCACGTCAGCGTCCGCACCCGGCCGCAGCGTGCCGAGCGACGGCCTCCGCACGACCCGCGCCGGGACGGAGGTCGCTGCCTCGACGGCGTCCGCGAGCGGGACGTCGAGCGCGTGCAGCGCCCGCACGGCCTCGATCAGCGTCAACGCGCTGCCGGCGAGCACGCCGTCCTCCCGCCTCGCGACGCCGTCGCGGACCTCGACCTCGACGTTCCCGAGCCGGTAGGCGCCGTCGCCCATTCGCGCGGCCGAGATCGAATCCGAGACAAGCGCGACACGCCCGGCCGCAGCGCGCCAGACGACTTGTGCTGTCTCGTCGGCGAGGTGATTGCCGTCGAGGATGATCTGAACGACGACGTCGTCGCGCGCCAGGGCGGCTCCGGCGATGCCCGGGTCGCGATGCTGCAGCGGCCGCATCGCGTTGAAGAGATGGGTGACGGTAGCGGCGCCGCGGTCGAACGCTCGAGTCGCCTCTTCGGCGGTCGCGTCGGAGTGGCCGCAGGAGACGACGACCCCCCGGCGAGTCAGGACGTCGATCAGCTCGAGCGCGCCGTCGAGCTCAGGGGCGAGCGTCATCGCGGAGACGGGCCCCGCGTCGAGGAGACGCGCGAGCAACTCCGGGTCCGGGTCGCGGCGGGACGCCGTCGGGTGCGCGCCGAGGCGGACCGGTGAGAGGAACGGGCCTTCGAGATGCGCGCCGATGACGCGTGGGCCGATCGGCTCGCGCGGAACCTCGGCCAGGGAGGCGACGAGCTCGGCCTCGGGAGCAGTGATGAACGTCGGCTGGAAGGCGGTCACGCCGCACTCGAGCAGCGCCTCGCCGGCCCGGCGGTACGCGGCGTCGTCGGCGGTGGCGAAGTCGACGCCGGCGATGCCGTTCACCTGCAGGTCGACGAGCCCAGGGATCGCGATGCCGCTCCCCGGCGAGCCGTTCAGCCCGACGGCCGTGACCACGCCGTCGATGATCTCGACGTCCCCGCGCAGGAGCAGGCCGTCGACCACGGCCGCGGCGACGCCAAGCTTCACAGGCCTCGCCTCACTGGGCTTCCACCGCCGCGCGGATGGCGCCGTCGGCGGCGTCGAGCCGCTCACGTGCGCCCTGCGCGTCGAGACCGGTCAGGAGCGAGACGATCGCGACCTTCGTGTCTCCGCCGGCCGCGGCGAGGGCCGTGTCGATCTCCGCGTCGGAGACGTCCGTCGCGAGAGCAACGGCACGGCGCGCACGGGCGCGGAGCTTGGCATTGCTCGCGACGACGTCGACCATGAGGTTGCCATACGTCCGCCCGAGCCGGACCATCGAGACGGTCGAGATCGTGTTCAGCACGAGCTTCTGCGCCGTGCCGGCCTTCATGCGCGTCGAGCCGGCAATCACCTCGGGGCCGACGACCGCGACGACAGAGTGGTCGGCCGCGCGTCCGAGCTCGGTGTCCTCGACGCAGGTGATCGCGACGATCAGCGCGCCCGTCTGCGCGGCTGCGGCGACGGCTCCGAGCACGTACGGCGTGCGGCCGCTCGCCGAGAGGGCGACGACCGCGTCGTCGGGCCCGACGCCGGCCTGCGCGACGTCCGCCGCGCCTGCCGCCCCGTCGTCCTCGGCGGCCTCCTGCGCGGCCGCCTTGGCTGCGGCGCCGCCGGCGATGATCGCGACGATCTGTCCGTCGGGGAGGCCGAACGTCGGCCCGCACTCCGCGGCATCCAGGATCGCGAGTCGGCCCGAGGTGCCGGCGCCGACGTAGATCAGGCGGCCGCCGCGCTGCAGCCTCTCGACGATCGCGTCGATCGCGGCCGCGAGCTGAGTCCCGGCGGCGCCGACGGCAGGCGCGACCTGTGCGTCCTCCTCGTTGATGAGCTCGACGAGCTCACGTGTCGAGAGCAGATCGATGTCGGCGTGGCTGGTGTTGCGGCGCTCCGTGATCGGCTCGGTCGTCATCGGTTCAGGCCTCATTGTGAACGCGGAGTGTAGTACCGCCGCACCAGCAATTCAATGATTGGTATTGACCAATTTCGGTTGTTGCGTTTACGATGGAATCAGAAGTGGCCACGACGTCGCAGCGGATCACGAAGCAGAGCCAGACGCGCGACCAGGTCTTCGACCTGATCGAGCAGCTCGGCGTCGGGCGTGCGATCCCCTCCGAGCGGCAGCTGAGCACGGATCTGGGCGTGTCTCGCCTCACCGTCCGTGCCGCGATCGACGAGCTGGCCCGAGAGGGCTACCTCATCCGGCGTCGTGGGAGCGGCACGTTCGTGCGCGAGCCCAAGATCGCGCAGGAGCTGACGATGACCTCGTTCAGCGAGGAGATGCGCCGGCGTGGGCTGCGGCCCGCCAGCAAGACGCTCTCGCTCGATCTCAAGCACGCCGGCGCGTACCTCGGCAGGTGCCTGCACGTCTCGCCCTCGGAGCGGATCGTGGTCGCGAAGCGGTTGCGGCTCGCCGACGACGAGTCGATGGCGATCGAGATCCTGCACGTCCCGGAGCGGCTCGTCCCGGGCCTGACGCGCGAGGACTTCGACCGCACCTCCTTCTACGATCTGCTCACCGACCGCTACGGGATCGAGATCGTCGGCGGCATCCAGACGATCGAGCCGACGGTGACGAACGAGGAGGAGTCAGAGATCCTCGGCGTCCCCCTGCATTCACCCGCGTTCCAGTTCGAGCGCACGACGCGCTCCGAGCAGGGCACGATCGTCGAGTTCGTGCGGTCGATCTACCGGGGCGACCGCTACCGGCTCGTCACGGAGCTGAGCCGGCGCGAGCGCTCGGCGGCTCCGGTCTTCCTGCCACGCGAGCAGGCGTTGTGACCGCGGCGGCTGCGGCAGTGCCCCACGCGGCCGCCCAGCCGACCGAACCGGGAGCGGTTCTCCTGACCGAGATCCGCGAGCAGCCTGCGGCGCTGCGGCGCCTTCTCGAGCACACCGACGAGTACGCCGCTGTCGCGGCGGAGGCGACGCGACGCGACGCCTCGCTGATCCGCCTCGTCGGCCACGGATCCTCCGACAATGCCGCCTCGTACGGCATCTACGCCTTCGGCATCCTGGCCGGCTGGACGGCGCTGCGGGACTCGATCTCGCTGTCCGTCTACTACGGCGCCCAGATCGAGCAGCGCGGCTCGTCCGTCGTCGCGCTCTCCCAGTCCGGTCGTACGCCGGATGTGCTCGAGTACGTCGAGCGTGCCCGGAAGCGCGGCGCCTTCACGATCGGGATCACGAACGACCAGGAGTCCGCGCTCTCCCAGGCCGCCGAGGCGGTGCTCCCGCTCGCCGCCGGGCCGGAGCACGCCATTGCCGCGACGAAGACCTACACCACTCAGGTCGCTGCACTGGCCCTCCTGGCCGGCCATGCAGCCGGCCGCGGGGACGCCGTTGCCGCCGGCATCGCCCGTACCGCGGACCTGCTCGACGAGTTCCTGCCCGTGGTCGAGCGGCGTGTCTCCGAGCTCGCCGTCTCGCTCGCCTTCGTCGGGAGGATGTTCGTGATCGGACGCGGGCCCGAGTTCGCGACCGCACGGGAGATTTCACTGAAGCTGCTCGAGACCTGCCGCGTCGCCGCAGAGCCGCTCACCGCCACCGATCTCGTCCATGGGCCGGTTGCCGCGCTGGACGGACTGTTCCCGGTCTGGACGATCGCGTCGGCCGACGAGAGCCTCCCGGCCGTGCGCGAGGCGGCCGCCCGGGCCCACGAGGCAGGTGCGGCCCTGATCGCAAGCGGCACCGCCGCCGGCGAGATCGCTTCCGCGGCCCACTACGTGCCGGTCCCGGCGCCCCCGTTCCCGCTGCTCTCTCCGCTTCTCTCGGTCGCGCCGGGCCAGTTGCTCGCCTGGGCGCTCGCCCAGGCCAAGGGCCTGGACCCGGACCGCCCAAGCGGTCTGAGCAAGATCACTCTCGCGCGCTAACGGCCAGCGGTCAGTACCAGTCGTGTTAAGTTCAGATGGGCTCGAACGGAGTTTGTATGCGACTTAACACCACATCTTGACTTTATCGGTCCGGTGTGCAAGCCTGCGCACGTGGCCAATTGGTCTATACCAATCGGTGGCAGCGCCCTCTCTCTTCGCCTCGGCCACGGCGGAGACCATGAGTTCCGCGCTCCCGCCGGCGCCTCTAGGAGGTCGCAATGAGATTGAGACTCACAGCCGCGGCCGGCGTTGTCGCTCTGCTCGCGCTCGCGGCGGCATCGGCGACGGGTGCGAAGCTGGCGCCGCAGGCCGGACAGGCCGACAGCATCACCGTCTGGCTGATGGGAGATGCGCAGAGCAACTGGCCGGAGGCCGTCGCAGCCGCGAACGCGTCGTTCCGGCAGAAGAACCCGGGTGTGGACGTGAACGTCCAGTACCAGACCTGGGGCGACTACAAGACGAAGTTCGAGGCCACGCTCGGCGCCGGTAACGCGCCGGACGTGATCGAGTTCGGTAACACCGACACGCCGAAGTACATGGCGGCCGGCGCGCTGGCGCCGCTGAACAAGTCCGATTTCCCCAACTCGGGCACGTGGTTGTCCGGTCTCGCCAAGTCGGCGACCTACAACGGCAAGACGTACGGCGTCCCCTACTACGCCGGCGCCCGCGGTGTCATCTACCGCACGGACCAGTACAAGGCCGCGGGGATCACGTCGACGCCGAAGTCGCTCGCCGAGTTCATGGCGGCGGGCAACAAGCTGATCGCGAAGTACGGCAAGGACAAGACGTACTCGGCCGTGTACTTCCCGGGCCGCTACTGGTACGCCGCGATGTCGTTCGTCTACGACTTCGGCGGGCAGATCGCGAGGACGAAGGACGGCAAGTGGCTCGGCACCCTCGACTCGCCAAGGTCGCTGCAGGGCCTCGTCGCGTGGCGTGAGATGGCGCTGAAGCTCTCGCGGGCCAACAAGACCGGCGACGAGGCGCACCCGCAGCAGGCGCTCGTGTTCGCGAAGGGCAAGGTCGGCTCGTTCATCGGCAACGGCTGGGAGTGGCCGTACGCCCTGGATCCGAAGCTCGGCGACCCCTCCCTCGCCAAGAAGATCGGCGCGTACCCGATGCCGAGCCACACCAAGGGTCAGTACATGCCGACGTTCCTGGGCGGCTCGAACCTCGCCATCCCGGTCACGAGCAAGGAGAAGGCACGTGCTGCCGACTGGATCGCGGCCTTCACCAGCACGGCGAACATGACCACGATGGCCGTCAAGGGCGGCGTCATCCCGAACACGACGTCGCTCGCGCGGATCAACGCCAAGAAGCCGACCCTGGCGCCGTTCGCCGAGGCCGCGAAGGCCAGCTGGTTCGTGCCGGCGACGCCTCAGTGGGCAAGCGTCGAGAGCGCGAACGTGCTCCAGACGCTCCTGAGCGGCATCCTCCGCAACCCCGGCAACACGAAGGCGCTCGCGACGGACGCGAGCCGGAAGATCACCGAGATCCTCAACGCAAGGTCGTAAGCTCCGCCGCGAGGACGTGAGCACAGAGTCAACCCTCCGAGTCGAGCCGGCCGCAAGGCCGGCTCGACGTCGGTCCGGGCTCGGCGTCCGCACGCGGCGGGCGCTCGCGCCATACACGCTCGTGGTGCCGGCGCTCGTCGTGATCGCCGCGGTACTCGCTTATCCCCTCTACCAGCTGGTCGTACTCTCGTTCCAGCAGTACGGCCTCTTCGAGCTCCTCCAGCACAAGGGCACGTGGGTCGGGCTCGACAACTACTCGCAGATCCTCCACGACCGCGAGTTCTGGCGCGTCCTGCTGCGGACGATCGTCTTCACGACAGCGACCGTCTCGCTGACGATGGTGCTCGGGACGCTCATCGCCCTCCTCCTGACGGCGCTCGGCGGCTTCATGCGGCTCCTGATCACGACCGGGCTCGTGCTCGTCTGGGCGATGCCGCCGGTCGTGGCGGTGAACATCTGGAACTGGATGGTCGACTACGAGTTCGGCGTCGCGAACTGGACGCTCTCGCACCTCGGGCTCAGTTACTTCGACCATCACGACTGGTTCGTCAACCCGCTCGAGGGCTTCATCGTGATCGGCGCGATCATCGTCTGGGGAGCCATCCCGTTCGTCACGATCACGCTGTATGCGGGCCTGACGCAGGTGCCCCGCGATCTTGTCGAGGCCGCGTCGATCGACGGCTCGAACGCCTACCGGATCTTCCGTGACATCACGCTGCCGATCCTGAAGCCGATCTTCGTCATCCTGGCGAGCCTCTCCGTGATCTGGAACTTCCAGATCTTCAGCCAGATCTGGATCATCCGGAACGCCCGTCCCGAATCGGACTACTTCGTGATGAGCGTCTACTCGTTCGTGACGTCGTTCAACCTCAGCCAGTACGGCCTCGGCTCGGCGATCGCGCTCGTGATGGTGATGGTGATGCTGGTCGTGACCTTCGTCTACATCCGCCAGATGGTGCGGATCGGGGAGATCGATTGAGCTCCGCCGCCGCTCCACTGCCCCGCCGCAGGCGCAGCCGCCGGCGGCTTGCGCGCCGCGTCGCGCTCAACGTCACGGGCCTCCTCGTCTTCGTGGTGATGGTCTTTCCCGTCTACTGGATGGTCGCGACGGCGTTCAAGCCCGGCCGGGACGTGCTGTCGTACTCGCCGCGCTGGTTCCCGACCGACCCGACGCTCGCGAGCTTCCGCGACGCGATCGGGCGGCCGTATTTCTGGGACAACGTCAAGAACAGCCTGATCGTCGTCGGGTCCGTGGTCGCGATCGCGATTGCGCTTGCGTTCCTCGCGGCCGTGGCGCTGGCGAAGTTCCGCTTCTACGGGCAGCGGGCGTTCGTCGTGATCGTCTTCACCGTGCAGATGGTGCCGCTCGCGGCGCTGATCATCCCGCTCTACATCTCGCTGAGCCGTGTCGGGCAGGTAGACACGCTCACCGGCGTGGTCATCACCTACGTCGCCTTCGTGCTCCCGTTCTGCGTCTGGGTGCTGCGCGGGTTCGTCGCCGCGATCCCGCGCGAGCTCGAGGAGGCGGCGATGGTCGACGGCTCGACGCGGTTCGGTGCGTTCATGCGGATCATGCTGCCACTCGTTGCTCCGGGCCTCGTCGCGACGTCGATCTTCGCGTTCATCCAGGCCTGGAACGAGTACATCATCGCGTACGTCCTGCTCTCGAGCCAGGAGAAGCAGACGCTGACGATCTGGCTCGCGAACTTCACGACCCTGAGAGGGACCGACTGGGGCTCCCTGATGGCCGGCGCCACCCTGACGGCCCTGCCGGTCGTCGCCTTCTTCGTGATCGTGCACCGGCGGATCGCCTTCGGGCTCACGGCCGGCGCCGTCAAGTCGTGACGCAGCTCCAGCGGCTGGCCGCCGCGTGCCTGTCGCCGAGCTTCCCCGGTCACGAGGTCCCGGACTGGGTGCTGCGTCGGCTCGACGACGGGCTCGGCGGGATCACGCTCTTCGCGTACAACGTCCGCGATCCGGAGCAGCTCGCGACGCTGACGGCGAGGCTACGCGGAGCCGGCGGGCTCCTCGTCTCGATCGACGAAGAGGGCGGCGACGTCACGCGGCTCGAGGCCGGATCCGGGAGCTCCTACCCGGGGAACTTCGCGCTCGGGCGCGTCGACGATCCGGCGCTGACCGCGGACGTGGCGGCGGCGATCGCCGGGGAGCTAGCCGCCGTCGGCGTGAACATGAACCTGGCGCCGGTCGCCGACGTGAACTCGAACCCGCTGAACCCGGTGATCGGCGTCCGCAGCTTCGGCGCCGATCCCGAGCTCGTTGCACGGCATGTCGAGGCGTTCGTCGCAGGGACGCAGCGCCAGGGCGTCGCCGCCTGCGCGAAGCACTTTCCAGGGCACGGCGACACCGCGGTCGACTCGCACCTCGATCTCCCCGTCGTCGAGGGTGAGCTCGAAACGGCGTTGCTGCCGTTCCGCGCTGGGATCGCGGCGGGCGTGCGCGCCGTGATGACGGGGCATCTGCTCGTGCGGGCGCTCGACGACCAGCCGGCCACTCTGAGCCGGCGGATCCTGACCGGCCTCCTCCGCGACGAGCTCGGCTTCGAGGGGCTCGTCGTCACCGACGCGCTCGAGATGCGGGCGATCAGCGCCGGCGCCGGGGTCGAGGAGGGCGCCGTCCGCGCGCTCGCGGCGGGCGCCGACCTGCTCTGCCTCGGCCACGACCTGCACGAGGACGCGGTCGAGGCCGTCCTCCGAGCGATCGTCGCGGCCGTTCGTGACGGCCGGTTGCCGCCGGAGCGGCTCGAGGAGGCGGCCGGACGCGTCGCCGACACGGCACGCTGGTCGAGCCCGAGCACCGAAGGCGCGCCGGGCCGCGAGGTCGGGCGGGAGGCGGCGCGACGGGCGATCCGGGCGCGCGACGTGCCGCAGCTGGACGAAGCCCCACTGGTGCTGCAGCTCGTCTCTCCCGCGAACGTCGCGGCCGGACGGGCCGAGCACGGCCTCGCCGACCTCTGGCCCGGTGCAGTCACGCTCCGCCTGACCGGGCCGGTGGCCGATCCGCGGGAGCTCCTCGCCGACCACCCCGACCGACGGCTCGTGGTTGTCCTCCGCGACGCCGCGCGTCACGGCTGGCAGGCCGGCCTCGCGCGCGAGCTCGTCGCACTTCGGTCGGACGCGGTCCTGATCGAGACGGGCCTGCCCGGCGGCGTGCCCGCGGCGATCGAGACCGGCGGGCGCAGGCTCGGGTGAACCTCGAGGCGGCGTGCGCCGTGCTTCGAGAGAGCTCGAGCTAGTCGGCCCGGCGCGGGCCGCGCACACCGTGGACGACGTCGACCACCGCGGCGCTGAGGTTCCACCACCGGAGGCGTAGGCGCTCCGCCGCTCCCCGTCTCGCCTCGCGCAAGGCGAACGGGACGTGGACGACCCGGTCGACGATCTCTTCCCACCACCAGTGGATCCGCTGCCGCATGTTCCTTCCCCCTCTCACCCTCGTGCCGTCGCATCGTGGGTCCGGTTGCCCGTTTCGTCAACGAGGTTCCCTCGGACGAGGGACGGCGATCGCGCGCTGCTCAGGAGACGGGAATCTCGGCCCAGACGCGCGTGCCCCCGGACGAGGGGCTCTCCAGCTCCAGCCGGCCGTCGAGCGCCTCGACCCGGTCGATCAGGCCGCGGATGCCGGTGCCCCGTGCGGCGTCGGCGCCGCCGATGCCGTCGTCCACGACCTCGACGATCGCCGAGCCGTTGCGGCAGAAGACCCGCACGTCGACCCGCGACGCCTCGGCGTACTTCGCGACGTTCGTGAGCGACTCCGCGACCACGTAGTAGGCGGCCGCCTCGACCGGGCTGGGCAGCCGCTCCACGAGCTCGTTCTGGATCGACACCTCCAACGGCGCGCGCGAGGCGAGCACCTGGAGGGCCCGCCCGAGCCCGCAGTCCGTGAGGACGGACGGGTGGATGCCGCGAGCGAGCTCCCGCAGATCTTCCATCGCCTGGGTCAGCTCGTCCGAGGCGGCGGCGAGCAGCACGCGTGCGTCGTCCGTGGACTCCTGGAGCTTCGCGAGCGCGAGCCGGAGGGAGATCGACACGGCGACGAGCCGCTGCTGCGCGCCGTCGTGGAGGTTGCGCTCGAGCTTCTCTCGGGCCTCGTCGGCCGCGCGCATGATCCGCGCCCGCGAGGCGCGCATCTCCTCGTGCGCCTGTTCGTTCGCGATCGACTGCGCTGCGAGGTCGCTGAAGTTCCGCAGCCGCACCTCCGCGCCGACTGGGAACGCCTCACCGTCACCGGCCGGCCGCAGGGCCGTGAGTGCGCCGAGCAGCCGGGCGTTGACGATCACGGGCGCGGCGATCACGAATCTCGGGCCGATCTCCGGCGACGTCTCCTCGGCCTGGCTCGGCAGCCCCTCCTCGAGAGCGCGCAGCGTGGCGCTCGCAGCCCCTGGGTGGTAGGTCGACCCCACGGGGAGGTCCGGCTCGGCTCCGTCGCTCCAGCCCGCGACGACGAGGACCTCGCCGGGAACGCCCTCCGATTTGACGAGGTTGACAGCCTCCGCGCCGTAGAGACGGCCGACCTCGCGGGTGACGGCCTCGAGGATCTCGGGCTGCGGCCGGCCCGCTGCGACGAGCGTCGCGACGCGCCGAAGTGCGGCCTGCTCGTCTGCCAGTGCGGCCATCTCGCGCCGGGCGTCCAGATTCGCGATCGACTGCGCGATGAGGGCCGCGAAGTCACCGAGCCGTCGCTCCGCACCGACCGGGAACGGGTCGTCCGACGCCGTTCGGCCGGTCGCGATGATGCCCCAGATCTCGCCGTCGACGATGACCGGCGCGCCGATGGCCGCGTGGACGCCGAGCGCGAGCCATTGCTCACGGGCGAAGTCGGACTTGAAGTCGTCCAGCGAGTCCACGCGAGCCGGAGCGGCGGTCTCGATCACCCGCGCCGTGACCGTGTCGCCGCCCGAGGTGTAGACACGACCCGTGTAGGTCTCGAGCGCGGGGTCGGAGTTCCAGTCGCCGATCACCCAGAACGTGCCGTTTTCCCAGCGCAGCGTGTTCGCCGTCTGGGACTCGAAGAGTTGGCCGATCTCGGACGTGACGGCCGCGATCAAATCGACCTCGCTTGCGCCCTCGGCGACGAGTGTCGCGATGCGGCGCAGCGCCGTCTGCTCCTCGACGAGCCGGCGCAGCTCCTCGCTCTGACGCTGGTCCTCGGTCACGTCCATGGAGCCATGGTAGGCGAGCGATTCGCGCGCTTCCATGGAGCGGGCGTTCAGCCGATCTCTGGCTCGGTCGTCGCCGGTGGGGGCGGTGGGGCCGGCGGTGGCGGCGGCGGAGGTGGCGGTGGCGGAGGCGGCGGTGGAGGCGGCGGCGGTTCGGGAGGAGGAGGCGGCGGAGGCGGCGCCTCGGTGAACGAGACGGCGATCGTCCGGCCGGCGACGGTTGCGGGCGTGGTCATCTTCGAGAAGGCGCCGCGGGCGGCCGTGGCGGTGAAGACGGCGCGGTTCTGCCTGCGCGCAACGGCGATGGTGACGCCGTTCGAGCTCTCGCGGCCGATCCTGGTGGCGACGCTCGGCGCCTGGAACTGGAACGACGCCGTGCCGTCCGAGATGTTCTTGTCGGTCACGGTGACCGGCGTGCCCGTGAGCTTCGGCCCGGACAGCTGGATCGTCGCCTTGACCGTGTCGCCCTGTTGCTCGAACGCGATGTCCTCGACGGTCGAAGGCAGCGGCGGCGGCGTGGGGGGCGGCGGCGGCGGCGGCGTGGCTGTCGTCGTGGGCCGTACTGTCGCCTCCGGGTCGCCCGCGGTGACGAGCACCACGGCGAGCAGGGCGCCGGCGACGGCGAGCAGGGCGAGCGCACCGATGAGGGCCTGCCGTCGCCTCTTGGAGCGCTCCGGGCGGACCGGCGTCGTCGCCGGAGTCGGCACCGGAGGCGGAGGCTCCGTCGTGCTGTCGAAGCGCGTCGGCACGTCGCGGGAGTCGGGCGGCTCCGGCGGCGCCGGGGTCGTCGGGGAGAGCGAGGGGCAGGGCGCCGTTGTCCGACCGTGGGCCGAGGAGCCTCGCCTCGCGGCGCCACCTCGGGCCGAGCAGCGTGATCACGATCTCCTCGAGCTCGTCCCAGGCCTCTGCGGCGCCCCGCGGCCGAAGCTCGGGATCCTTCTCGAGCATGCGCTCGAGCCAGGACGCGAGTCCTTCGTCGAGGTCGGGGTTGAGTGACCGCGGCGGCGGGATCGGCTCCTGGATGTGCTTCGACGAGCACGGCCATCGGCGTCTCGCGATCGTCGAACGGCAGCCGGCCGACGAGCAGCTCGTACCCGATCACACCGGTGGAGTAGAGATCCGTCCAGGGGCCGATGTCCTTGGCCAGCGCCTGCTCCGGCGCCATGTAGGCCGGCGTCCCCATCGCGCTGCCCGTGGCCGAGAGGTGCGAGGTCGCCGCCTGGTTGAGCGCCTTCGCGATGCCGAAGTCGGCGATCTTGACCGAGCCGTCCGCGGTGACCATGACGTTCTCCGGCTTCAGGTCGCGGTGCACGATGCCGCGCGACTCGGCGTGCGACAGCCCCGCGAGGATGCACTCGAGCACCCCGGCGATCTGCGGCAGCGTCAGGTGCGGGACGAGCGGCCGCAGCGACCCGCCCTCGACGTACTCCATCGCGATGTACGGGGTGCCCTCGTACTCGAGGAAGTCGTGGACGGTGACGATGTTCGGATGGCTGAGCGAGCCGGCGATACGCGACTCGCGGACGAAACGCTCGGCGAAAGCGGGGTCGGCGGCGTGAAACGCCGCCAGCTCCTTCAGGGCGACGACGCGGTCGAGGTCGGTCTGCCGGGCGAGATAGACGATTGCCATCCCGCCGCGGCCGATCTCACGGACGATGTCGTATCGCCCGAGCGTACGCAGGACTTCGGGCACCGAGCGTTCCCCCGTGGCTTTTCAGACGTCGTGATCAAGCGTACTATCGGAATCGGGGGATGTCGATGAGTCTGGGTGCGATAGGCAAGCTGACGAGGGTCTCTGGGCTAGTCCTCGTCGTGCTGTTGGCGCTCGGAGCAGGGAGCCCGGTAGCGCTCGAAGCTGGGAGCGCTCAAACGCAGCCCACTGCGACGCTGACGGTCACGCCACACCCTGGCGGCACGATCACGAGCGACGACGGGTTCATCAATTGCGGCTCCACCTGCTCGCACAAGTACACGCTCGACGGCTTCGAGTCGGTCACGCTGGACGCAGTCGCCAAGTCCGGCTGGAAGTTCGACTCGTGGTCGGGCTGTACGGCCGTAACCGGCACCAGGTGCACGATCAGGTTCAACAGCGACGCCACGGTCACGCCGAGCTTCTCGCGCACGACCTTCACGCTGACGATCACGCGCGCCGGCACAGGTAACGGCAGCGTCACGGGGCCGAGCATCAGCTGTCCGTCGATCTGCACGCAGGACTATCCGGTGGGCAGCGTCGTCAACCTGACCGCCTCGCCGGCCGCAGGGTCCGTCTTCAGCGGCTGGAGCGGAAGCTGCACCGGGACGAGTCCGTCCTGCAGCCTCACGATGAACGCCGATCGAAACGCGACCGCGACGTTCGGCACGCTCGGCGGGCCCCCACCACCGCCGCCGCCCGCCGCCTCCGCCCGGGCCACCGCCGCCGCCTGGGCCACCGCCGCCGCCTGGGCCACCGCCGCCGCCTGGCCCGCCGCCGCCGCCCGGCCCGCCGCCCCCTCCGGTCGGGCAGCCCGCCGGCGTGCCGGTGATCGGAGATCCGAAGGTCGACCCGCTCCCGCCGCTTCTGCCGCGGCGCGTCGAGCAGGTGATCGTCAAGGTCAGCGGCAACGGCAACGTGACGAGCTCCGCCGGCGGCGCGCGCACGCTCTCGGCGGCGAGCGCGCCGAAGCGCATCAACTGCGGCGTGAACGGGTTCGACTGCTACGGGGAGGTCGCGCCGGGCCAGGAGCTCACGCTGACCGCGAAGCCGGCGGCCGGCTACGCCTTCAAGCAGTGGACCGGCTCGTGCGCCGGGAGCGGGGCGTCGTGCGACGTCGTCGCGTCGAATGCGAAGACGGTGACCGCAGTGTTCAAGGCGAAGGGCACGGGAGCGGCGGTCGGCGCGAGCCTTCGGGTGCCGCGCCTGAAGGTGAAGTGGCTGCGGAGTGTCGGCGCCGGCTCGCTCGTCGTGCAGGGCTCGACGACGCTGGCCGCGCGCGCCCGGATCGACATGCGCCGCCCCGGCGGCGGCCCGCTCGCGACGCTGCAGCTGCCGGTGCCGGGCGGCGGCTTTCGACAGACGCTGCCGTTGCGGCAGGGTGCTCTCTCCGGCGGGGCGAAGGTGTTCCCCGGCGGCTTCGTCGTCGCGCTCACCGGGCGCTCCGGGAAGCTGAAGCTGCCGCTGCAGGTGCAGACGATCGCCATCCCGTCCCCCGCTGAGGGCGTCGTCCGGAGGGCGTTCAAGAGCACGACGGAGGAGGGACGTGGGCTGTCGAAGCTGCCCGCCGGCTCCAAGGAGGCGTGGGCGAACTTCCGCTTCGAGACGCAGCCTCGCCTGACGAAGAAGCTGACGGTGGTCTGGTTCAAGCCGAACGGCGAGCGCCTCGGCCAGGTCGCGAAGAGCAACCGGCCGGTGATCACGAGCTACCTGCGGCTCGCGTCGGGCCTCCCGAGCGGGAACTGGGTCGCGCAGCTCCGGGTCGGCTCGAAGGTCGTCCAGACGCTGAGCGTTCCGGTCGGCTGATCCTCCACGGGAAGGGATTGGGCCGCCGGCGCGTCTAGAGCGCATGCGTCGCGTCTCGATCCGCCGTCAGCACCTCGCGTCGGACTCCTCGTGACCTTCGCGACACTGGCGACTGCACCGACCGCTCGCGGCGGCGACATCGGCACCACGTGCCTCGGGAGCCGCGGCGACGATCGTCGGCACCGCCGGCCCCGACACGCTCAACGGCACGAAGGGGAACGACGTCATCGCGGCCCTCCACGGCGACGACCTGGTCAACGGCCTCGGTGGAGACGACGCTGATCTGCGGCGGCTTCGGGAACGACCGGCTCGACGGCGGCGCCGGCAGTCGACACCGTGAGCCGGCGACCTGGGTGACGACCAGGTCGACGGTTCGCACGGGTGACGATCGTCCTCGAGGGCCACGGCGGCAACGACACCGTGGATCGGAGCCGCGGCAACGACTTCCTCGACGGCGGGCAGCGCGGCTGCTGCGCTAACGAGCCAAACACAGGCCGCGATTCGCTGGTCGGCGGCGACGGAAACGACGAGCTCTGGTCGGCGGACTTCGGCAGCGTCTCGATGGTCGGAGGCGCCGGGGACGACCTCTTCCGCGGCCTCGGCGGCGACGCCACGCTCGACTCCCGCGACGGCGTGCTTGGCAACGACTCGGGCGGCACAGGCGGGGGCAAAGACCATTGCGACATCGACGCAAAGGACGCGATCACCGAGTGCGAGGACATTGTCACCGCACCCCAGACCGGGGTCTCTGACGTCACGGTGAACGGCACCGGCAGAGTCACCGGCAGCGGCATCGACTGTCCTGGCGATTGCACGGAGCAGTACGCCGGGGGCACGAGCGTCCAGTCTCACGGAGACACCCGGCACGGGCATGAGCTTCAGCGGCTGGAGCGGAGCTTGCAGCGGCGCCGCGACCACGTGCAGCCTGACGATCAACGGCGACAGGTCGGTGACGGCGAGCTTCGCGCCGACACCGCCGCCGAACCGCACGCTGACGGTCACGGTGAACGGCGCCGGGCGGGTCACCGGCACCGGCATCGACTGCCCTGGCGACTGCTCTCAGCAGTACCAGTCGGGCACGAGCGTCCAGCTCACGGCGGCGCCGGGTACGGACACGAGCTTCACGGGCTGGAGCGGCGCCTGCAGCGGCGCTGCCGGCTGCACGGTTGCGATGACGGCCGACAGGTCCGTCGTCGGCGGCGTTCGCGCCGGTCTCGCCGAACAACCGGCTCCTGACGGTCTCCGTCACCGGCAGCGGTCGCGTGACCGGCAGCGGCATCGACTGCCCGGGAGACTGCACGCAGGAGTACGCGGTCGGCACCAACGTCCAGCTGACGGCGGCCGGGATCGGCGGCACCACGTTCACGGGCTGGGGCGGCGACTGCAGCGGCGCGACGCCGACGTGCACCGTCGCAATGAGCGTGAACCGCTCCGTGACGGCGACATTCGCGCAGATCCCGTCTGCCAAGCGGCTCCTGTCCGTCACGGCCGACGGCAGCGGGAGCGTCACCGGGCCCGGCATCGACTGCCCGGGCGACTGCACGCAGGAATTCGACGTTGGCTCACCCGTGAGCCTGACCGCGTCGCCGGCCCCGGGCTCCTCCGTGACCTGGGCCGGCGACTGCGCAGTGGCGGGGGCAGCGACGACGTGCTCCCTGACGATGAGCGACACGCGCTCCGTCGTCGCCAGGTTCGAGCTCGATCGCTGAGCCGCGCGGCGTGCCCTCGATCGGCGGCGCCCTCCCTGATCCCCTCCCGCCGCTGCCGCCGCCACCGGTCGAGCGCGTGCTCGTCGAGGTCAGCGGCAACGGAACCGTGACGAACGCGGCGCCGCTGCGGACGCTCGCAGGCGTGAAGGCCGTGAAGCGCATCAAGTGCGGTGTCGGCGGCTGGGACTGCTACGGCGAGTATCGGCCGGGCGAGGCTCTCGCGCTGACCGCCAAGCCGGCGACCGGCTACGCGTTCAAGAACTGGACGGGGGCGTGCTCGGGGAGCGCGTCGACCTGCCGCATCGTCGCGAGCGACGCGCGCACGGTGACGGCGGTGTTCGCGCCGACGAGCACGGGCGCGGCCGTCGCCGCGAAGCTGCGCGAGCCGCGACTCGATGTTCGGTGGGCGCGCAGCATCGGCAACGGGACTCTCGTCATCGGCGGCTCGACGAGCCGGCCGGCTCGCGCGCGGATCGACATGCGGCGCCCGGGCGGCGGGCCGCTCGCGACGCTCAAGCTCGACCTCTCCGGCGGCTCCTTCAGGAAGAAGCTCTCGCTCCGCAGCGGCGCGCTCGCCGGCGGCGCGAAGCTCTTCCCCGGCGGCTTCACCGTTGCGCTGACCGGCCGGGCAGGCGCCCTGAAGCTGCCGCTCCAGGTTCAGACGATCGCGGTCCGGGCTCCGAAGGACGGTGTCGTCCGCCAGGCATTCCGGAGCAGGAAGGCCGAGGGCTCGTCCGTGCGGCGGTTCGCGGCCGGCACGACCGAGGTCTGGGCGAACTTCCGCTTCGAGACGCAGCCCGCGGCGGGGCTGCCGCTGAAGGTGCGTTGGTTCTTCCCGGACGGCCGCGTCATCGGCGACGTCCAGAAGAACAATCGCCCGGTCGTCTCGAGCTACATGCGCTTGCCGACCGGCCTCGCGCGCGGGCTCTGGAAGGCTGAGCTCCGGGTCGGCACCAGGGTCGTCCAGACGCTGAGCGTGCCGATCGACTGAGCCGGCGGAGCCGCAGCGCCTTCTGATAGAGACTCGCGACTGTGGCTGCTTCCGACCGACCTTTCGTCGTCTGGTTCACCGGCCTCTCCGGGGCCGGGAAGTCGACCCTCTCGCACCTCGTCGCCGCCGAGCTCGAGGCGCGCGGGTTGCTCGTCGAGCTGCTCGACGGCGACGCGGTGCGCCGTCACCTGTCGAGCGAGCTCGGCTTCTCGAAGGAGCACCGCGACCTCAACATCGAGCGCATCGGCTGGGTCGCGTCGCGCCTCGTTCGCGCCGGCGCCGTCGTGGTCGTCGCCGCCATCTCGCCCTATCGCGAGGCGCGTGCGAAGGCGCGTGCCCTCGTCGAGGAGCACGGCGCCTTCGTCGAGGTCCACGTCGCCACGCCGCTCGAGGCCTGCATGAGCCGCGACACGAAGGGCCTGTACGCGCGAGCGCTCGCGGGCGAGGTGTCGAACTTCACCGGCGTCGACGATCCCTACGAGGAGCCCGAGGCGCCGGAGGTCCGGGTCGACACCACCGAGCTCTCCCGCGAGGCCTCGGTGGAGCTCGTCTTCAGCCGGCTCGAGCAGCTGGGGCTGCTGCCGGCTGCAGTCTCGCCGTGAGATCGCCCGCGGAGCTCGTTCCGCGGATCCCGGAGCCTGTCCGCGCGGTGCTCAGGACGCCCGTCTGGGCCTTCGGCACCGCCACCGCCCGTTTCCGGCCGCTGCCCGACTTCTTGATCCTCGGTGCCCAGAAGGGTGGGACGACGGCGCTCTACGCCTTCCTCCGGCGGCACCCGTCCATCACGGGCCCGTCGTGGAAGGAGGTGAGCTACTTCGACCGTCAGTACCGGCGCGGCGCCTGCGTGGTACCGCGGCAACTTTCCTCTCCGTTCGGACGGGCCGCATCGTCGGCGAGGCGAGCCCCAGCTACCTCTTCCACCCGCAGGCGCCCGAGCGCGCCGCGGCGCTCGTCCCGGAGGCGCGCCTGATCGCGATCCTCCGCGATCCGGTCGAGCGGGCACACTCGCACTACCAGCACGAGGTCTCGCTCGGGCGGGAAGAGCTGCCGTTCGAGGAGGCGCTGGAGGCCGAGGAAGAGCGCCTCGCCGGCGAGCTCGAGCGCATGCGCTCCGATCCCAGCTATTTCAGCCATGCCTGGTGGAACTACACCTATCTCGCGCGCGGGCGCTACGCGGAGCAGCTCGAGCGGTGGCAGGCGTACTTCCCGGTCGAGCGCCTGCTCGTACTCTCGAACGAGGAGCTCGCGACGCGGCCCGGTGAGACGTACGCGCGCGTGCTGGAGTTCCTCGGGGCGCCGCCGCACGCGCTCGATGCCTACCCGCGCGTCTACGACCGGGACTACGCGCCGATGAGCCCGGAGGCAGAGCGGCGGCTCGTGGAGTACTTCGCGGAGCCGAACCAGCGCCTCTACGAGCTGCTCGGCCGAGATCTCGGCTGGCGCCGCTAAGCTCGCGCCTTGCCCGGCCCCGGCTCGCTCATCACGTCCGCCTCGCTCTACGGCCGCGCCGCCGTTCGCGTGCTGCAGCGCCGCCGGCTGGTGCCGACGGAGGAGCGGCTCGTCTTCGTGGTCGGCTGCCCGCGCTCGGGCACGACGTTCGTCGCCGGGGCGCTCGGCTCGCAGCCCGGCTTCGTCGATCTGGGCGAGGTGCACCCGCTGAAGGGAGCGATCCCGGCGCTTGCGGCGCTGCCGGAAGACGAGGCCGCGCCGCAGGTGCGGCGCGTGCTCGAGCGCGTCCGGCGGCTGGGCCTCGCGCAGCACCTCCGGGGCGTGGAACAGACGCCCGAGACCGCTTACGTCCTCCCGGCGGCGCTCGCCGCCTATCCGGCCGCGACGGCGGTGCACGTCGTCCGCGACGGGCGCGACGTCGTCTGCTCGCTGCTCGAGCGCGGCTGGCTCAGCTCGGGCGGGGCGGGCGCCGACGACGCACGCCTGCCCTATGGCTCGCAGGCCAGATTCTGGGTCGAGCCGGAGCGGGTCGAGGAGTTCGAGCGGTCGAGCGACGCGCGCCGTGCCGCCTGGGCCTGGCGCCGCTACGTCACTGCCGCTCGCGCGCGACCCGACCGGACGGTTGCGGTGCGCTACGAGGAGATCGTCGCCGACCCGGAGGCCATCGCAGGCCCGATCGCGAACGTGCTGCACACGGATCCGGAGCCGCTCGCCCGCGCGCTCTCCGAAGCGCACTCGCGCTCGGTCGGCCGCTGGCGTGAGGACCTGACGCAGGAGCAGCTCGCGGACGTCGAGCAGGAAGCGGGCGACCTCCTGCGCGAGCTCGGCTACTGACTTAGTAACAGTCTGTTGCTAAGTCGGCGGCGCGGCGTCAGATCTCGGCGTGCCGCTCGGCGATGCAGGCCGTGGCCCACTGCTCGGCGACGGGCAGGATCTCGGCCGGGTCGGCGCCGTCGGACTCGATCCTGATCTGGTGGACGGCCGCCTCCATCTCGTGGTCGGCCACGACCCGGTGCTCCGACACGACCGTCACCGACGTGACCCGGTCGAGGAGCGTCCGGGCGAGCTCGTCGACCTCCGCCTGCGTGGCGTCACGCCCAGCGAAGATGCCGAAGTTGACGCGGACGTCGCCGTCGTCGGCGACGAATGCGATCGGGGCGAGATTCTGCATTGCAACCCATATTCCCACTCGACCGCCGGTTCTAACGTTCGCGCGGCTCCCAGCCGAAGCGCCGTGCGCCGACGA
This sequence comes from uncultured Gaiellaceae bacterium, assembly GCA_963791905.1. Taxonomy (GTDB): domain Bacteria; phylum Actinomycetota; class Thermoleophilia; order Gaiellales; family Gaiellaceae; genus Gaiellasilicea. The sequence continues at coordinate 340,163 of CAWBTX010000006.1, read as the reverse complement.
TCGCTCCCGCGAGCCCCCACGCGAGGACGATCGCGACCGCCCGGGGGTCGCTCCAAACCCCCTGATCCTCGAGGTACACCGCGTACACGAGGTCGATGTAGTACTTGAGCGGGAGCACGTCGGCGATCGCCTGGAGCACGGGGGGGTAGTCCCGGGCGCCGAAGGCGCCCGAGAGAAAGGCCATCGGCAGCAGGATCACGTTCAGCACGGCCGAGGCGCCCTCGCCCGAGCGGATCAGCGCGGCCGCGCCGATGCCGAGGCCGGCGAAGGCCACGACGCCCAGTACCACGAGCACGGCCAGCGACCCGATCCGCTCCGGCATCTGGGCGTCGTAGGCGAACTCGCCGAGCAGGAACAGGGCGACCACCTGGAGGGCGAAGACGATGACCGCGGACGCGAGCACCGAGCCGAGGTAGGTCGCGGCGGGCAGGGGCGTCGAGCGCAGCCGCTTGAGGATGCCGTACTCCCGCCGGAGCACGAGCGTGATCGCCAGCCCGGCGAAGGCCGTGTTCGCCGCGCCGTAGCCGATCATCCCCGCGAGCAGGACGTCGGCGGCCGCGTAGTCGACGCCGTCGAGCTCGATGCTGCCGTCGTAGAGAGACCCGAGCAGCACGAAGAGCAGGAGCGGGAAGATGAAGATGAAGACCGCCGACTCCCGGTTGCGCCAGAAGATCAGCTGCTCGGCGCGGAGCTGGTGCGCGAAGAGCGTCACTCTTCGTCCATCAGCTCGAGGTAGACGTCCTCGAGGGTCGCGCGCCGAACCTCGAGCTCGGCGAGCTCGCGACCCTCGGCGAGTGCGGCGCCGGTCAGCTCGTGCAATGTCCTCGTCAGCTCCGCTGTCTCGACCACGACCGTCTCGCCGTTGACCCGGTAGCGGATCTCGGCGCGGCCGGAGGAGGCGATCAGCTCCGACGGGCGCCCCATCTTGACGATCTCGCCCGCGCGGAGGACGGCGACGCGGTCGGCGAGCTGCTGTGCCTCGTCGAGGTAGTGCGTCGTCAGGAGCACGGTCTTGCCGAGCTCGCGCAGCGAGCGGACGAGCTCCCAGGCGTTCCGCCGCGCCGACGGGTCGAACCCGGTCGTGGGCTCGTCGAGGAAGACGAGATCGGGATCGCCGATGAGCGCGATGCCGAGGTCGAGCCGTCGCTTCTGCCCGCCCGACAGCGTCTTCATGCGGTCGTTGCGCTTGTGCGAGAGCCCGACCAGCTCGATCACCTCGTCGACCTGCCTCGGGTGCGGGTAATAGCCGGCGAAGATTCGGTGTACCTCGTGCACGGTCAGGTTCGCCCAGAGCTCCGACGACTGGAGCACGACGCCGATTCGCTCCCGGAACGCCGACTGCATCCGTCCCGGGTCATAGCCGAGCACTTCGACGTCCCCCGTGTCGCGCTGCCGGTAGCCCTCGAGGATCTCAACGGTGGTCGTCTTGCCGGCGCCGTTCGGACCGAGGAGCCCGAAGACCTCGCCCGCGCCGACGTCGAAGTCGATTCCGCGAACCGCTTCGAGGCCGTTGTACGACTTGCGCAGCCCTCGGACCGAGATCGCGTTGTTCATATCTGCCAGATAGGTTAGTATATATCTACCAGATATGTCAACTCTGACTCCGACCGCACGTGTGATCCTCGGCCTGCTGGCCTACAAGGCCCGGACGGGGTACGACATCAAGCAGGTCACCGACCGCTCCACGAAGTTCTTCTGGGGCGCCAGCTACGGCCAAATCTATCCCGAGCTGCGGCGCCTCGAGGAGGCAGGGCTCGTCCGCTCGCGCGAGGCGCCGAGGGGAGAGGTGCGCCGGCGTCTCTACAGCGTGACGCCGAAGGGTCGCAAGGCACTCGCGGACTGGCTGTCGGAGCCGTACTCGCACTACGACATCCGCGACGAGGGGCTGCTGAGGCTCTTCTTCGCCGACCTGCTCCCACCCGAGCGTGTGCCAGAGCTGCTCCGCCGCCGACGTGAGTGGTACGAGGAGTCGGCCGCGCTCTTCCGGCGGCTCGGAGAGGAGCTCGGCCCGATCGACGACGCCGATCCCAGCGGCCACGTGCTCCGATACGGGATCGAGTTGATGGACTGGAACGCCGCCTGGTGGGGCGATCTCGAGCGCCGCCTCAGCTGACCTCGAGCTCGCAGACACCTGCCGTCGGGAAGCCGGGATCGCGGCCCGTCAGCGCAAACGCGATCTCGGAGCAGTCGGGCTGGTGGCAGACGGTCACCACCGCGGTCTCGGCGCCCTCGACGACGGCGAGCACGTCGTCCGCCGTCGCGCCGGGCGCGAGCCGGTCGTCCACGCGAAGCGGACTGCCTGCCGCCTTGGCGATCGCCTCGGCGGTCTCGCGCGCCCGCAGGAGCGGGCTCGAGAGGACGAGCTCGGGCTCGGCCGCGGCGAGCCGCTCAGCGAGCTCGCGGGCCTGCTCGCGCCCTCTCTCGCTCAGCGGGCGAAGCGCGTCGGGCTCCCCCGGGTCCGAGTGGGCGTGGCGGACGAGGTACAGGCGCACGAGCCCTTGAGGATAGATTCACCGCCATGCGCGCGTTCCGCTACGTGATTGCTGACGTCTTCACCGACACGCCGCTTGCGGGCAACCAGCTGGCGGTCTTCACCGACGCGCGGGACCTCGACGAGGTGACGATGCAGCGGCTCGCCTTGGAGATGGGCTTCTCGGAGACCGTCTATGTCCTGCCGGCGCGCGAGGGAGGGCACGCGCGGATCCGGATCTTCACGCCGGCGACCGAGCTTCCGTTCGCCGGCCACCCGACGCTCGGCTCTGCGTTCGTGCTCGCGGCGCCGCTCCAGCTGGAGACGATCGCGCTGGAGACGGGTGCCGGCATCGTGCCGGTGCAGCTCGACCGGGACGAGTCCGGCCGCATCGTCTTCGGAAGGATGGTGCAGCCGGTGCCGACCGTCGCGCCGTTCGAGCGAGCCGACGAGCTCCTCGCGGCACTCTCGGTCGAGCGCTCGGAGCTGCCGGTCGAGGTCTACGACAACGGCGTCCTGCACGTCTACGTCATGCTCGGCAGCGAGGAGGCGGTGGCGGCCATCGACCCCGACATGCGCGGGTTGGCTGCTCAGGATCTCGTCGGCGTGAACGTCTTCGCCGGCCAGGGGACGCGCTGGAAGACGCGCATGTTCTCGCCGGTCGACGGCGTCGGGGAGGACGCAGCGACGGGCTCCGCCGCCGGCCCGCTCGCCTGCCACCTCGCACGGCACGGCCGAATCGGGTGGGGCGACGAGATCGAGATCTCGCAGGGCACCGAGATCGGGCGCCCGTCGACGCTCTATGCCCGCGCCGGCGGCTCGGACGAGGGGATCGAGTCCGTCGAGGTCGGCGGCTCTGCGGTCACCGTCGCCCGCGGCGAGTTCAGGATTCCGTAGCCCAGCCGACCGCCTCGATGTCGGGCAGCTCGGGCTCGAGGCTGCGCCAGAAGCGTCCGCCGTCGGTCGAGAGGTAGAGGCGGTTGCGGGCCGCGTAGAGGACTCGGTCGGGGTCGCCCGGGTCGATTGCGACGGCGAACCCCGGCGGGAGGCCACCGCCCGCCTCGCGCCAGGTCGCCCCGCCGTCGCCGGAGACGAGGAGCGGCGGACGGCGATCGACGAGTGCGACCACGACCGCACCGCTCGTGCTCGCCGAGACCAGCTTCGGCAACCCGACCTCGGTTCGCTCGAGCGCCACGTCCTCCGTCGACTCGCCGAGCACGAGCTCGTCCTCGACGTCGACGGCGAACGTCCCCTCGAAAGTGCGCACGAGCGCGATCACGGACTTTGTGTTGAAACAACACTAGGTCTCGCGAGCTCGAGCATGCGCACCGTCGTCGACGCCGCGTGGTGCGCCGCCGACGTCGGCCGGTGCCCGAAGGCGCGCGCCCAGACGTACGCGGCGAGGAAGGCGTCGCCGGCGCCCGGTCGGATCGACGTCGCCCTCGACTCGGCGCACCGGAACGCGCTCGCGCCGGCCGTCGGCGAGCAGCTCGGCCCCCAGCGAGCCCTGCGTGAGCAGCACCTCCGGGACGCCCAGCGTGAGCAGGCGTTCCACGCCCCCGAACGCCTCGGCCTCGTCCTCTGCCACCTTGAGGACGGTGATGTGGCGCAGGACGGTCTCGTCGAAGTCGCCGTCGGGCGCCACAGGCCCCGGCTTCGCCGCCCGCACGAGCCCCTGCGCGTCGAGCGCCAGCCGCCGGTCGCGGGCGAGGGTCGCCAGGACGTCGGGCGGGAAGTCGGCGCGGGTGAGGGCGCCGACGTGCACCCACCTGGCGCGCTCCACGGCCGCCACCTCTGCCCGTCGACCAGGGCTCGCCGACGGCGTCGATCTCGAGCGTCCGCCGCTCTCCTGTGTACCGGAGCGTGAAGCCGGTCGTGCTGCGGGACGGGAGCCACTCGACCGGCACGCCGAGCGCGACGAGCGGCGGCAGGAGCGTGCGCCGGTCCGCCTCGGAGCAGCGGGCGACGATGCCGGCGCGGCCGCCCAGGAGCCTCAGCGCACGTGCGGCGTGGAACGCCGCGCCGCCGACGCGCGGCGGGCCGCCGTCGACGACGTCACGCGTGAGGTTCCCGATCACCGCGACGCGCACGGCGCCGATCCTAATTCCCCGCCGGAGCTAGACGGTGCCCGCACGCGTTCGCGCCGCGTGCCAGCGAAGGCCGAGCGACTCGAACTCCGCCGCTGCGCGGGCGAGACCCGCCTCGTCCTCGCGCACGAGGGCCAGGGCGCGCTCTGGAAGGGGTGAAGGTAGGTGTTGCGCCTGACGTGCGGCCAGCTCTCGAGCTCGCGCACGTCGTCCGAGCACCGCGAGCGCGTCGATGCGGGCCGCGTGCGTCGACAGGAGCAGCCAGGCGCGGTGCCACACCACGGTCGGGCGCCGGCTCGGCCAGGAGCTCCTCGACTCGGACGCGGTCGTCGCGGCGGAGCGCGAGGCGGATGCGGGGAGTCTCGAGGACGTGCCCGTAGCCCTCGATGCCGAACTCCTCCGCGCGCTGCTCGAGGAGCGCTGCCTGTCCGGCATCGCCGAGCTGCAGGCGCGCAAGCGCACAGACGAGGAGCGCGCGGGCGCCGCGCACGCACGGCGTGTCGCGATTCTCCAGGATTGTGTTCCCGGCCCTCTCCTCGACCTCCACGATCCGCTCCCACTCGCCTGTGAGCTCCTCGAGCTCCGTGTAGAGCGCCACGGCGTGCACGCGGTGGTGCGCAGTGAGGCCGCGGGTGATCTCGTCGTGCTTGCGGGCGAGGCGACGCGCCTCCCCGAGGTGTCCGAGCCAGACGCAACCCGTGACCGGCGCGTAGTAGATGTCGGCCAGATGGTCGGGGTCGCTGATCCGGTCGACGAGGCTCGAAGCGGCGCTCCTCCCACGCGCGTCCGAGGTCATGCTCGCCGGCCACCCAGCTCGTGATGCCGCGCGCGTCCCAGGCGTAGGAGCGCAGCTCGGGATCGTCGAGTCGCTCAGCGATCGTGCTCGCCTCCAGCGCATGCCGCCGCGAGCCGGCGGGGTCCCAGACACAGCGCGCGATCAGGGCACGCGCACGGCAGGCGCTGTCCGCCCCGCAGAGGTCCAAGCGCGTGCGCGATCCAGCCGTCCACGAGGTCACGACCCGGTCGTCGGCGCCACATGCCGGATCGCGTGGCTGTCTCGAAGCAGAGCTCGGCGTAGAGCTCCGCGCGCTCGTCGTCGGTGGAGGCGAGCTCGATCGCGCGCATCATCGCGTCGAGGAAGGGATCGCCGTCGTGCCGCAGGGCGTTGGCCTTCCCCACGAGCCGCCAGAGGCGGCCCTGGCGCTGCGGGTCGTCCTCGAGCTCGAGGGCCCGCTCGAGCATGACGAGCGCATCGTCGATCTCGTACCGGCCGACGGCGAGCGTCGCTGCGCGCTCGAGCCACACGCCGCGCGCGCCCGCGCAGGCGCAGCAGCTCGTCCTCGTCGCCCGACCAGGCGAGGTCAGCGTCGGCCGGTCGGCACCGCCTCGTAGTAGTGGTGCGCCAGAAAGCCGGCGTACTCGTCGCGCTCTTCGCCGACCCGCTCGAGCCACGCTGCGAACGAGGCGTGCAGCCGTGCGCGTCTCGCAGTGGTGAGGCTCGCGTACGCGACGTCGCGCGTGAGCGCGTGCTTGAAGGTGAACTCGCGCTCGCCGGCCAGCGACGACCCCGAGCGGCGGCGGATGAACTCGCGTGACTCGAGCACGGCGAGGTCGGGAGTGTCGCCGTCGAGGAGCTCCGCAGGGGGCCGCGCCAGAAGATGCGGCCGATCACCGACGCCGCCTGCAGCGCCGCCTTCTCGACGGGCGGCAGCGGTCGATGCGGGCCGCGAGCACCGCCTGGACCGAGTCCGGCATCAGGTTCGGGTCGCCGACGTCGCAGGCGCGTGCGCAGAGCTCCTCCAGGAAGAACGGATTGCCGTCTGCGCGCCTCGCTACCTGCCGGAAGAGCTCGCTGTCGGAGTAGCGCTCGTCCAGCGAGACGAGGAACGCGTGGGCGTCCTCGTCGTTGAACGGCTCGAGCCAGATCGTCGCGGCGTTGCCTCGCCGCCCCCACGAGGGCCGCACTGCAAGCAGCTCCGGGCGGGCAGTGGCGACCACGAGGAGTGGGTGCGGGACCTCGTCCACGATGCGCTCGACGAGATCGAGCAGCGGGTCCTGTGCCCAGTGCAGATCCTCGAGGAAGAGGACGACCGGGCGCTCCGCGGACATCCGCGTCAGGAGCTCGACCCACGCGGTGTGGAGGTGCTCGCGCGCCGTGAGCGGGTGGAGGTCGCCCGCGACGTCGAGGCCGAGCGTCAGCCCGAGGATCTCCTGGCCGGCCGAGCTGTCGCAGGACCGTCGCAGGTGCGTCGGTCTCCAGCAGCCGCGCCTCCTCGCGGAGCACGTCCGCGAGCGCGCGATACGTCGTGCCGCGCCCGGAGGCGAGGCAGCGCCCCGACCGCCGCAGCGGCTCGGGCGACTCGGCCGGCAGGCGCGCCCAGAGCTCCTGCACGAGGCGTGACTTGCCGATGCCTGCATCGCCGGCGACGGTGACCAGCTGCGCTCGACCCGTCTCGCTCGCTCGCCGGAAGGCGTCGAGGAGTGCGTCGAGCTCCTGCCGGCGGGCGATGAAAGCGGTGGTGTGCCCGGACTGGCGCGTCATCGAGAGCGCGCGGAGCAGCGGGCGGCTCTCGAGCGGCTCCCGCGGCGCGCCGAACTCGAAGGCGTTCCGCGCCGCGGTGACGGCCCGCGGCCCGACGAGCACCTCGCCGGGCGGCGCCGCGTGTGCGAACTGGTTCGCGATCGCGATCGGCCTGCCGGCCGACTGCTCCTCGCCGACCACCGCCTCGCCGGTCGCGACGCCGACCCGAAGCGAGAGCGAGTCGCCGAAGCCGTCCTCGAGGCGGCGCCTGAAGGCGAGCGCAGCGTGGAGCGCGCGTTCGACGTGATCCTCCTGCGCGACGGGTGCACCGAAGACGGCGACGATCGAGCCGCCGGTCGCGACCTCGACACGGCCGCCGCTCTCGTCGATCTCGCACGTCAGGTCGTGACGCAACCGCTCGAGCAGCGCCGCCGCACGCTCCGGGTCCCGGATCCCGAGCGCGGGCACGCGAGCTGCTGAGATCGGCGGCGAGGACGGTGACGAGCTTCCGCTCCGGGCGGCGCCTCCGGCGCCTGCTCGGCTGTGGACGGCGGTGCCGCCGGCGCCTCGAGCGCCGGGTCGTGGCGGAGGATCGCACCCTCGAGCTCCTGGAGCTCGCGGCCCGGCTCGATCCCGAGCCCGCCGACGAGCGCGTTCCGCGCCTCCCGGTAGGCGGCGAGCGCCTCGGCCTGCCGCCCGGCGCGGTAGAGCGCGAGCATGTGCTGGCGCCGGAGGCGCTCGCGGAAGGGCTCCGCGGCGACGAGGGCCTCCAGCTCGCCGATCAGCTCGGCGTGGCGGCCGAGCGCGAGATCGGCCTCGATCCGCTCCTCGAGCGCGCTCAGCCGAAGCTCCCCGAGCCGCGCGATCTCGCTCTGGACGAACTCCTCGTAGCTCAGGTCGGCGAAGGCGGGGCCGCGCCAGAGCCGAAGCGCGTCGCCGAGAGTGCGCGGCCGCGAGCTCGGCGTTCCCCTCGGCGAGCGCAGCGCGCCCGACGGCGAGCAGCCGCTCGAAACGGAGGGCGTCGAGCTGGTCGCGGCTCGAGGCTGAGCACGTAGCCGGGCGGGCGGGTGGCAAGGAGGTCACGGTCCCGTTCAGCGCCTTGCGCAGCTGCGAGACGCGGACGCGCACGGCCGCCTTCCCGCTCAGCGGCTGCTCGGCTCCCCAGAGGTCGTCGAGCAGGCGTTCCTCCGACACGACCTCGTTCGGGCGCAGGAGCAGCGCCGCCAGCAGCGCACGCTGCTTCGGACCGGGCAGCGGGACGCTGCGGTCGCCGTCGAGCACTTCGAGTGGGCCGAGGACCTTGAAGTTCATCGTGCGTCTTGTCTCGAACGTACCACCCGTTCGCACGGCGTTACAGCCCCGTTATCCGCCGCCTCCAGGCTGGACTCGACAGCAACCCGAAGGGAGGACGGAGATGGTGAAGGACGGTTATGCGAAGCCGGTGCTCGTCTCAACCGGCTGGTTGGCCGATCGGCTCGCGGGAGACGAGTTCGTCGCTGGCCGAGGTCGACGAGAACCCCGACCTCTACGAGGAGGGGCACATCCGCGGCGCGGTCAAGCTCCACTGGCGCGACGACCTGCAGGACCCGGTCGAGCGGGACCTCGTCGGCCACGGCCGCGTTCGAGCGGATTCTCGGCGAGCGTGGCATCGACAACGACACGACGGTCGTCCTCTACGGCGACAAGAACAACTGGTTCGCGGCGTACGCGTACTGGTACCTCAAGATCTACGGGCACGGCGACGTGCGCATCCTCGACGGCGGCCGGCAGAAGTGGATCGACGAGGGACGCGAGCTGACGACCGAGACGCCGCGGCCGGCGGCGGCGTCGTACACGGCCGCGGAGCGGGACCAGTCGATCCGCGCCTACCGCGATCAGGTGCTCGAGTGGCTCGGAGACGACGGCCGCGCGCTCGTCGACGTCCGCAGCCCGGCCGAGTTCTCCGGCGAGCTGATCGCGCCGCCGGGCTACGAGCAGGAGGGCGCCCAGCGCGGCGGGCCACATCCCGACGGCGTTCTCGATTCCCTGGGCGTCGGCGGCCGACGACGACGGCACCTTCAAGTCGGCGGACGACCTGCGGCTGATCTACGGCGGTCGGGGCGTCACGCCCGACAAGGAGGTGACCGCGTACTGCCGCATCGGCGAGCGGAGCGCGCACACCTGGTTCGTGCTCCGGGAGCTGCTCGGGTACGAGCACGTCCGCAACTACGACGGCTCCTGGACCGAGTGGGGGAACCTCGTCGACGTACCGATCGAGCGGGGAGCCGCCGCCTAGGCCTCCCCGACGGAGCCTCCACTCCAGACGGCGCGGACGCGGTCGACGATCGCGTCCTCGTCGTCTCCCATGTCCGCCTTCAGGAGCCGTCCGGGCAGGTCGAGCGGCGGCCAGTAATCCGCCTCGAGCTTCCGTCGGAGCTCGACCGCGTCCTCCGGCTCGTCACCGTGTCCGGGATGGCGCTCTCCCTCGGCCGCACGGCGCGCAAACTTCGTCACGAGGGCGTCGACGTCCCCGCCGATGTGGACCTGCAGCACCGCCGCGTCGTGCTCCTCCGCGAGCTCACCCAGCCGCGTCGGATCGGAACCGACGTGGAAGTCGCTCTCGGCGACGATGGAGACGCCTGCCGCAAGCTGCGCCTCGACGACCGAGAAGAGGATCGCGAGCGCCGCCTGCTCGATCGGTTCCTGCAGCTCCTCGACCGAGCCGAACTGTTCGTAGAGGCGCTCCTTGAAGATGTCCTTCGAGACGAACGGCACCGTCAGGCGCTCGGCGAGCCGGCGGGCTGTCGACGACTTGCCGCTCGCGGGCGGACCCGTGACGACGACGAGCGACGCCTGGTCAGCGGCACGCGCGTCGATCACGCCGAGAGGAGGCGCCGCAGCACGAACGGCAGGATGCCGCCGTGCCGGAGGTACTCCCGCTCGCGCGGCGTGTCGAGGCGCACGCGCGCGGTGAAGCTCGTGTCGTCGGCGCGAACCGTCACCTCGCGAGCCTCCGCGTTCTCGATGCCCTCGACCGAGAAGCTCTCGCGGCCCGTCAGGCCCAGGCTGGACGGCGACTCCCCGTCGCGGAACTGCAGCGGCAGGATGCCCATCATCAGCAGGTTCGAGCGGTGGATCCGCTCGTAGCTCTCGGCGATCACGGCCTTCACGCCGAGCAGGTTCGGCCCCTTCGCGGCCCAGTCGCGGGAGGAGCCCGACCCGTACTCCTTCCCCGCGAGCACGACCAGCGGCGTCCCCTCCGCGAGGTAGCGCTGCGAGACCTCGAAGATCGTGCCCTCGTCGCCCGACGGCAGGTGCACCGTCCACGTGCCCTCGGAGCCCGGCACGAGCAGGTTGCGCAGCCGCACGTTCGCGAACGTGCCGCGAACCATCACCTCGTGGTTGCCGCGACGCGAGCCGTAGGAGTTGAAGTCCTTGCGCTCGACCCCGTGCTCGATCAGGTAGGTGCCGGCCGGGCTGTCGGGCTTGATCGAGCCGGCGGGCGAGATGTGGTCGGTGGTGACCGAGTCGCCGAGCATGACGAGGCAGCGCGCGCCCGCGAAGTCCTCGACCGTCCCGGGCTCGCGCGGCATGCCGTCGAAGTAGGGCGGCCGGCGCACGTAGGTCGAGCTCGGGTCCCAGGCGAAGAGCTCTCCCTCGGGCACGGGCAGCGCCCGCCACTGGTCGTCGCCGGTGAACACGTCGGCGTACGTCGACCGGAACATCACGTCCGCGATCGAGCCTGCCACTGTCTCCTGCACCTCGGCCGAGCTCGGCCAGATGTCGTGCAGGAAGACGTCGTTGCCGTCGTCGCCCTGGCCCAGCGGCTCGTTCACGAGGTCGAGGTCCATCCGCCCGGCGAGCGAGTACGCGACGACGAGCGGGGGTGAGGCGAGGTAGTTCGCCTTCACCTCGGGATGGATGCGCGCCTCGAAGTTCCGGTTACCGGAGAGGACGGAGCACACGACGAGATCGCCTTCGGCGACGGCGTTCGAGATCGGCTCCGGCAGCGGGCCGGAGTTCCCGATGCAGGTCGTGCAGCCGTAGCCCACGGTGTGAAAGCCGAGCTCCTCGAGGAACGGCGTCAGGCCCGCCTTGTCGTAGTACTCGGTCACGACCTTGGAGCCCGGCGCGAGGCTCGACTTCACCCACGGACGCCGGCTCAGACCGCGCTCGACCGCGTTCTTCGCGAGCAGGCCGGCCGCGACCATCACGGCCGGGTTCGACGTGTTCGTGCAGGACGTGATCGCCGCGATCACGACGCTGCCGTGCTCGATCTCGTAGTCCTCGCCCTCCACCTGGACGCTCTTCCGCCCCGGGGCGGCGACGGCGACCGGCACCCCGTCGGCCTCCGGCTCCGGCGCGCCTCCCGGCGCCTGCTCGGTGGTCGGATCGCTCGCCGGGAAGGTGTCGGCCACGGCCTTGTCGTGGCTCCCGTTCGTCAGCGACTCGACCCCGAACGTGCCGAGCGAGTCGAGGAACGCCGTCTTCGCCTGGGCGAGCGGCACGCGATCCTGCGGTCGCCGCGGGCCGGCGAGCGACGGCTCGACCGTGGAGAGGTCGAGCTCGACGACCTGCGAGTACGTCGGCGCCTCCTCCGGCCGGTGCCAGAGCAGGTTCTCCTTGCAGTACGCCTCGACGAGCGCGATCCGCTCCTCGTCGCGGCCGGTCAGGCGCAGGTAGTCGATCGTCTGCTGGTCGACCGGGAAGAAGCCGCACGTCGCGCCGTACTCGGGCGACATGTTCCCGATCGTGGCGCGGTCCGCCAGCGGGAGCCTCGCGAGGCCGTGCCCGAAGTACTCGACGAACTTTCCGACGACGCCCGTCTGGCGCAGGATCTCGGTCACGGTCAGCACCAGGTCGGTCGCGGTCGCGCCCTCGACGAGTTCCCCGGTGAGCCTGAACCCGACGACCTGCGGCACGAGCATCGACAGCGCCTCACCGAGCATCGCGGCCTCGGCCTCGATCCCGCCGACGCCCCAGCCGAGGACGCCGAGGCCGTTCACCATCGTCGTGTGGGAATCGGTGCCGACGAGGGTGTCGGGAAACGCCTGCCCGTCGCGCGACTCGATCACGCGCGCCAGGTACTCCAGGTTGACCTGGTGGACGATCCCGGTCCCGGGCGGCACGACCTTGAAGTCGTCGAAGGCCGTCTGCCCCCAGCGCAGGAAGGCGTAGCGCTCACGGTTGCGCTCGAACTCGAGCTCGACATTCCGCCGGAAGGCGAGGCGCGTTGCGAACTCGTCGACCTGGACGCTGTGGTCGATGACGAGCTCGGCCGGGATCAGCGGGTTGATCTTCGCGGCGTCGCCCCCGAGGTCTGCCATCGCGTTGCGCATCGCGGCGAGGTCGACGACGGCCGGTACGCCGGTGAAGTCCTGCAGCAGAACACGCGCGGGCGCGAACGAGATCTCGCGGCTCGGCTCGTCGGTCGCGACCCAGGTGGCGACCGCCTCGACGTCGGCCTCGGTGCCCGTCCGGAGCACGTTCTCGAGCAGGATCCGCAGCGTGTAGGGGAGCCGCGCGACGTCGAAGCGCGTCTGCAGCGCGTCGAGCCGCATGATCTCGTACTCGCGACCGCCGACGGTGAGCGTCGAACGGGCGGAGAACGAATCGGCGGCCATCGTCTCGAATGTATCGAACGCCGCCCGGTCGGGACGTGTCCCAGGGTCTGTCCCCCGGACACGGCCGCTTCAGCCGAGGCGCGGGCGGAGCTCCTCCTCCCAGAAGCGGAAGAAGCCGTCCTGATCCGAGCCGACCTGGTGGAGCGCGATCTGGTCGAAGCCGGCCTGCTCCCAGGCCCGCACCTGCTGGAGCACCGGCTCCGGATCCGGGCCGCACGGCGTCCCCTCCGTCGCCACCTCGATTGTCACGCTCTCGGCGACGGCGTCGAAGTCGGCCGGGCGCGGGAGCTCCTGGCCGAGCGGGCCGCCGACGGCCGTGAAGCGCCACAGCTCGAAGACGGTCTGCTTCGCCTGCTCCTCGTCCTCTGCCCAGCAGAGCCTCACCATCCCGTACCGCGGGCCTGTGCCTCCGGCGGACGCGGTACGCCTCGACGAGGTCGGCGTCCGGCGTCGTGCTGACGAGGGCGTCGCCGGCGCGCCCGGCGAGCCTGGCCGCCCGCGGCTTCGCGGCCGCGACCGCGATCTGCGGCGGGTGCTCGGGGAGCGTGTAGAGCCGGGCGTGGTCGACGGTGTAGTGCTTGCCGCGATGCGTGCGCTCGCCGCCCTGCCAGAGCAGGCGCATCACCTCGATCGCTTCCTCGAGCATCTCGAGCCGCTCGTCGGGGGCCGGCCAGCGTGCGCCGGTGACGTGCTCGTTCAGGTTCTCGCCGGTGCCGACGCCGAGGAAGAAGCGGTCGCCCATGAGCGCCGCCGACGTCGCGGCGGCGTGGGCGACGATGGCCGGGTGCGTGCGGATCAGCGGGCACGTGACGCCCGTCCCCAGCCGGATGCGCTCGGTCGTCGCGCCGATGCCGCCGACGACGCTCCAGACGAACGGGCTGTGCCCCTGGGCCTCGCCCCAGGGGTGGAAGTGGTCGGAGACGATCGCAAACGAGAAACCCGCTTCCTCGGCCCGCCGGGCGTTCGCGATCAGATCAGCCGGCCCGTGCTCCTCCGACGACAGCCAGTACCCGAACTCGGCCATGCGGCCCTCGTCCCACGCACGCGCGGCCGCGAAACCCGCCTAGCGCAGGCGCCGCAGCGGGATCGTCGTCGCCGGGCCGGCGTTGCCGGCGCGGTCGACGGCGGTGATCCTCACGTCGCCGGTCACCTGCCCGCGCGGCAGCGAGACGCCGGCCTTGACAGTCCTCAGTAGCCGGGTGCCGACGCGGACGCGATAGCCCGAGATGCCGCCCCCGTCCTTGGCCGCTCTCCAGCTGAGCATGACGCGGTCGCGGAGCCTGCGCACGACCACGGCCGTGACCGGGTTCGGGGGGACGGTGTCGCGGACGAGCCGGCCGTCCGCGTCGACGATGCCGAGCCCGGCCGTGAAGCGGAGCGAGACGAGCGCGCTCATGCGGCCGACCGGATCCACCGCGCGCACGGAGTAGACGCTCGTGGTCCCGAGGAGCGCCTCGAAGGTGGCGACGCTGCCGCTGACCTCATCGCTGAACGTCCCGTCCCGGTAGACCCGGTAGGAGACCGGGCCGATGTCGTCGCTGGCGAGCTTCCACGAGAACCGGACCGTGCCGGACCGGTCGCTCGTGGCCATCGGCAGCGTGGGCGTTGTCGGAGCGGCCCTGTCCGGCGAGTCCAGCCGCTCGAGGAAGAGGGAGTCCTGCACGTCGTCCCAGCGAGCCGCCGTGGCCGTAGTAGTCGTTCCGGCCGACGTCGAGCATGCGGGACTCGAGCGGCCCGTCCTGGAGCGTCGCGGTCATCAGGTCGTTGCCGCCGTCGCAGACGTGTCCGTCTGCGCAGGAGCTCGGCGCGGAGCGGCTCACGGCGCCGAAGGTGTGAACGAGCTCATGCGCGGCGACGATGACTCGCACGTCGTCTCCCGCGTCGGAGCTGCACGAGTCGAGATAGATCACGGCCATGGCGGACAGGCCTCGCCGCGACTCGTCGGCTTCGCCGCAGACGCGCTCACGGCCGGTCTGGCCGGTCGGGCCGTCGAAGTAGACGAGGTAGACCTTCTCCGGCTGGTGGAAGGCGTGCTCCGATGCGAGCAGCTGTCGCACGCGCGTGTATGCCGTCAGCACGCTCGGGACGGCCCCGGACAACGGCACGCGCGAGAGGTCGAGCGAGCCGAAGGCGCTCTCGCAGCCGAAGGTGTGCAGGTCGAAGCGCGGTGTCCTCGTCGAGTCCTGGCTCCGCCACCAGGCGTCGATCGCCGCGATGTCGCCGACGAGTCGCGGCGCCCAGGTCGCGAAGCGATCGGGCGCCCCGGCCGGGTACGCGTAGATGACATGCACGCCGAACGCGGGCGCCGGATCGGGGCTGCGGTCGAACGCGGCGAGGTCGTTCCCGCACCAGGGCAGCGGCGTCGCCGCGCCCGCGTGGCCCGGGGACGGCGCAACCGAGAAGTGCCAGCGCGAGGACGAGGCGCTTCACCATGGACAACCTATCGCCATCAGCGCCGCAAACGTGAGAGCGCGCGCTCGGTCCAGGTCGGGCGGCGCGGGGTCGAAGTGGCTCGCCATGGCATCGCCGTAGGGCTTGGCCACTCGCCGCGCGTACGCCGCATAGCCCTCCGCTCGCAGCGGCCGCCAGTCATCGCGATAGGGGAGGACGACGTGCTCCCGGCTCATCGTGCGGGCCGAGACCAGGAACGCGAGCCCGATCCCGGCCGAGACGTCCAGCAGCGTCTGCTGCTCGCGGGCCGCGGTCCGCCGTAGGCCGGCGTACAGCGCGGCAAGCTCCTGCGGGGTCGGCAGCTCCTTGGCGTCCTTGCGCAGGTCGGCGATCGACGCGCGTAAGGAGGCGAGCTCGAGCGGTGGGATGTCGACGAGGCGCGCCGTCGTGCCGGAGGCTCCCTCGAGCGCGCCCAGGAGGTCGTCGAGGCTCGCGATCTCCGCGCCCTGGTCGATCACGCCGGCCCGC
Source organism: uncultured Gaiellaceae bacterium (assembly GCA_963791905.1). Taxonomy (GTDB): domain Bacteria; phylum Actinomycetota; class Thermoleophilia; order Gaiellales; family Gaiellaceae; genus Gaiellasilicea. The sequence continues at coordinate 324,563 of CAWBTX010000006.1, read as the reverse complement.
TTGAGCTCGTCGACGAGCGCCGCCAGATACGTGCGCGAGCCGTGGAGGATGTCCGAGGCAGCCGCGAGGAGCCAGAGCGGCGAGAAGCCGAAGGCGGTGATCGACCCGAGCTCGACGACGTTGCCCGCGGTCTTCCGCTTCAGCAGCTCCTCCGGCTCCAGCTCGCCCACCGGAACCGGTCGCTCCACCCTGCCGACGAGCTCGATCGCCAGCCGCAGCAGGTTCTTCGCCGTCGCCTCGTAGAAACGAGAGCGGCGGAAGAAGCGCGGCAGGAGCACCTCGGCGGTCTCGTGGACCGCGCCGCCGAGCGCGGCGATGAGCGCGCGAAGCGCCCGCTCGGGCAGCGACGCGAGAAAGGCGACCCGGCCCGCCATGGCTACGATGATTCCATGGTCGCCACCCAGACGTTGGAGGCGCTCCTGCATGAAGCGTTTCCCGACGCCGCGCGAGCTCTCGATCGCCGATCGCACCGGCGGCGGCGACCACTTCCAGGTGACGGTCGAGAGCGACCGCTTCGACGGGCTCTCGCTCGTCGAGCAGCACCGCCTCGTCTACGACGCGCTCGCGGTGCCGCTCGCCGACGGGTCCATCCACGAACTGCGAATCAAGACCAGAGGGAGCACTCCATGACCGAGTTGCGAGACCAGATCCAGCAGATCATCTCGACCGAGCCCGTGAGCCTCTTCATGAAGGGAACGCCGGAGCTCGTCATGTGCGGCAACTCGGACCGGGCGCTGCGCGCGCTGCGGTCGGCGGGCGCTCCCGTCACCGCGGTCGACGTGCTGCCCGACCCGCAGATCCGTCAGGAGCTGTCCGCCCTGTCGGGCTGGCCCACGATCCCGCAGGTGTTCATCAGGGGCGAGCTCGTCGGCGGCGCCGACATCGTCGAGGAGCTCTACGCGAGCGGCGAGCTGCAGCAGCGACTCGACGAGGCGCTCGGCTCGGAGCGCGACGAGACCGTCAAGACCGCCGCTCTCTGAGCCCAAGTCGCGCACGCGCCGCCTGAGTTGCCCTCGCGTGCGCTTCGAGCCGGCTGCGGCGAGGCCTGGGCGGCGCGGAGCTGGTGGTGCATCGCCAGGAGGACGAGGAGATGTCCCTTCAGAGCGGTTCTCGTGGTCGCGTGCATCGTCGATCTCCATTCGTGTGAGGGAGCGAGCGGTCGCACCGACGTGATGCGACCGCTGCGTCTCTGCGTATTCAGGCCGCCCGGCGTTCGCGGGCGAGGTCTGGCACGGCGGTCCAGGTCCGTCTCCGCCTCGGCTGCGACTGAGCCGCGCGCCGGGAGGAAGCGGGCCACGACTGCCGCTGTCACGGCGGCGAGAGCCGCCGCGAGGAGCAGACCGGTGCCCATCGCCTGCGCGAAGGCGTCGCCGGTCGTCTCGAGAACGCCCGCTGCGAGGTCAGACGGGAGGTGCGCCGCGATCGCATGGGCGGCGCCGACCGAGTCAGTAGCTCCGGCTTGCGCGTCGGGAGGCAGGGCGCCGAGTGAGCCCTCGACCTCGCCGGAGTACCGCGAGCCGACGAGCGAGCCGATGATCGCCACGCCGAGCGCCCCGGAGACCATCCGCGCGACGGTGTTCGTGGCCGAGGCCACGCCGGACTTCGCCGCCGGGACTGCGCCGACGACCGCTTCGGTGGCGGGCGCCATGACCCAGCCCATCGAGAGCGTCAACCCGAGGATCCAGGCCACGAGCACGAGCGCCGACGTGTGCGGCGTCCAGAACGTGGCGAGGGCCAGCGAGAGCGCGAGGCCGGTCAGCCCTGCCGCCACCACGCGTCCTGTTCCGAGCCGCCGTACGGCCTTACTGGACGAGCCGGCGCCGATCATCAGTCCCAGCGCCATCGGGCTCATGATCGCGCCCGCCTCGATCGCGCTGTAGCCGTGTGCGAACTGCAGGTACTGAGTCAGAGCGAAGATCCCTCCGAGGAGGGCGAAGAAGGCGACGCTGACTGCAGCCGTGCCCACGCTGAAGCTCGCGCTGCGGAAGAAGCCCAGGTCGAGCATCGGCTCGGCGGTCCGTAGCTCCCACCACAGGAACGTGCTCAGCAGCAGGGCGCTTGCGATGAACGTTCCGAGCACCGGTCCGGAGGTCCAGCCCCGCTCCGGGGCCTCGATGATCGCGTACACGAGGGCGCTGAAGCCGCCCGTGGACAGGACAGCTCCCAACAGGTCGAATGACCCGGGCCGGGGATCGCGGCTCTCGGGGACGTAGCGGAAGCCGAGGAGCAGTGCGACGGCCGCGACCGGGACGTTGACGAGGAAGATGGACGACCAGTCGAACCACTCGAGGAGGAGGCCGCCGGTGAGCGGGCCGAGGCCGATGCCGACCGCCGCCAATGCGGCCCAGATCGCGATCGCCTTGCCGCGTTCCTCGCCGCCGAACAGATTGGCGATGATCGAGAGGGTGGCCGGCATGATGAGCGCCGCTCCCACACCCATTGCCGCGCGCACGGCGATCACTTGGTCGGCGGAATCGGCGACGAGAGCGCCGAGGCTCGCGATTCCGAAGATCGTCACACCCGCCTGGAGCGCGAGCTTGCGTCCGAACCGATCGCCGAGCGTGCCGAAGACGAGCAGCAGACCGGCGAAGACGAGCAGATACGAGTCGACCATCCACTGCAGCTTCGACGACGACGCGCCGAACTCGTCCTGCAGCGTTGGCAGAGCAACATTGAGAATCGTGTTGTCGAGCCCGATGATCACGAGGCTCAGGGACAGCACGGCGAGGGTCTTCCAGCGCCGCGCGTGGTGACGGGGGTCAACGGTCATCTGCAGCCAGTCCTTTCGGGTGTTGTGAGCTGAGGGGGTCGGATTCACTACGCTCCACCCTGGCGCTGCGGGGATGCCGTCGCACCGGCGATTTCGCCGGGTTCTCGTGAAAGGCGGCGTACGATCGGCAGGTGCTCTGTGGGAGAGACCCGGAGCGGGCCCGCGTCGGTGAGCTGCTCGCCGGCGCTCGTGCGTCGCGCAGCGGCGTGCTGGTTCTCTCCGGCGAGCCGGGTGTAGGCAAGTCGGCGCTCCTGGACGACGCCCGCGGCCAGGCGGCGGGGATGTGCGTGCTCGGCAGCGCCGGGGTGGAGTCCGAGGCACAGCTCCCGTTTGCCGGCGTCCAGCAGCTCCTCCGGCCGGTTCTCGGGCACCTGGAGCGTCTGCCGCCACCGCAGGCTGCCGCCCTCGGCGGGGCACTTGGCCTGGCGGCCGGCGGAGGCGAGGATCGCTTTCTCGTCTCGCTCGCGGTGCTCAGCCTGCTCGCAGAGGCCGCCGAGCGTCAGCCCGTCCTCTGCCTGGTCGACGATGCGCACTGGCTCGACGAGGCGTCCGTGGACGCCCTCGTCTTCGTCGCGAGGCGACTCGAGGTCGAGCGCATCGTCATGCTCTTCGCCGCCCGCAGGAGCGAGGTTCGGCAGTTCGAGGCGGCTGGTCTCCCGGAGCTCGAGCTGGGCGGACTCGAGCGGCCCGCTGCGGACGCGCTCATCGATCGTCAGTCGGGCATCTCACTCTCGACCGAGGTCCGTGACAGACTGGTCGTCGAGACGGGCGGGAACCCGCTCGCACTGCTCGAGCTCTCCTCCGTCCTGAGCGAGGCACAGCTCTCCGGCGACGAGGCGCTGATCGCTCCGATTCCAGTCAGCACCCGCGTCGAGCACGCCTTTCTCGCGCGCGTGCAGCGGCTACCTGAGGGCGCGCAAACGCTCATGCTCGTCGCTGCCGCTGACGGCACCGGTGACCTCGCGACCGTGATCCGCGCCGCCGCGCACCTCGGGGCTGCGTCGAACGCACTCGACGAAGCCGAACAGGCCGGGCTCGTGGGCGCGTGGGATGGCCGGCTCACCCTTCGGCATCCGCTCGTACGCTCGGCCGTCTACCAGGCGGCGCCGCTATCCAAGCGGCAGGCTGTCCACCGAGCGCTCGCGAGCGTGCTGGATGGCGAGACTGAGGCCGATCGCCGTGCGTGGCACCGCGCCTCCGCGACCGTCGAGCCCGACCCGTCGGTCGGCGAGGAGCTCGAGCAGGCGGCCGACCGTGCGCGCCAGCGAAGTGGGTACGCCGCTGCTTCGCTCGCGTTCGAGCGCGCCGCTGCCCTGACGGCCGCCGCCGAAGTCAAGGCGCGGCGACTCACGGCGGCGGCGGAGACGGCGTGGCTTGCGGGGCGCGGGGAGCGAGCCCTGATGCTGCTCGAGGGGGCACGCCCGCTGGTATCGGAGCCCGTCCAGCGCGCGGACATCGATCGCTTCGTCGGTCTCATCGAGATGACGCGCGGCGTCCCGGCCGACGCGTGCGCGCTCCTCCTCCGCGCGGCGAGGGAGGTTGCGCCTGTCGACGCGGGCCGTTCGCTGCAGCTGCTCAGTCTCGCCGGACTCGCCGCCGCGTACGCCGGTGACAACGAGGCAGCCGTCGCGATCGCCGACGCAGCCCGCGATGTGGCCGTCGAGGACAACCCGTTCCTGCGCATGCTCGCGCAGCTCCTCATCGGTCTCGGAGCTCACGCCCGAGGCGACTTCGCCGACGCTGCGCCGAGGCTTCGCGTCGCGCTCGAACTGGGCGAAGGGCTCGACGGCGACGCCAGCACGCAACCCGTCGCGCTTCTGTTCGCGGGGCGAGCCGCGCTGTACCTCGGTGACGACCGAGCGGCCTACCGGACGCACCACGAGGCGGCGGTGCGTGCACGCGCGAGCGGGGCGCTCACGATCGTGACGCAGATCCTCCCCCGCCTCGTCACCGCGGAGCTCTGGGCGGGCCGCTGGCCGTCCGCGGTGGCCAATGCGAGGGAGGGCCTCGAGCTTGCCCGGCAGATCGGCCAGCACGATCTCGCCGCCCAGCAGCTCGTGCTTCTCGCGCTCACCGCGGCCATGCGAGGGGCCGAGGACGAATGCCGCTCTCTCGCCGCTGAGAGTCGAGAACTCGGCTCAGCCCGCGGACTCGGGATCGTGGCCGAGTTCGAGCAGTGGGCAATCGCGGCTCTGGAGCTGGGACTCGGTCGAGCAGACGAGGCGCTCGAGCGCTGCCGAGACATCTCGTCGACTCCGGTCGTGTTCTGGGCGGGGCTCGATCGGATCGAAGCCGCAATCCGTGCGGGCGAGACGGACCTCGCCGGCACCTGGCTGGCCCTCTTCCAGGCCTGGGCCGAGAGCGGCGCGGCTCCTTGGGCGCGTGCGGTCGTCCTGCACTGCCACGCGCTGCTTGTGCACGAGGCGAGAGATGCCGAACGCCTCTTCTCGGCCGCGTTGGAGTTGCACGGGGAGGCGACCCGTCCGTTCGAGCTCGCGCGCACCGAGTTGGCCTTCGGCGAGTTCCTCCGGCGTGCCCGCCGCCGGGTCGAGGCGCGGGCGCACCTGCGGGCGGCTCTCCACGGCTTCGAGAGCCTCGGCGCGCAGCTGTGGGCCGAGCGGGCCCGGGTCGAGCTGCGGGCGACCGGCCAGACCGCGCGGAAACGCGACCCGAGCACGCGGGACGAGCTCACTCCACAGGAGCTCCAGATCGCCAGCTTCGTCGCAGAAGGCCGGACGAACCGGGAGGTGGCTGCACAGCTCTTCCTCAGCCCGCGGACGATCGACTTCCACCTCCGCAACGTCTACAAGAAGCTCGGCATCACCTCCCGCACGGCGCTTGCTCGACTCGATCTCGACTCCGACCGGCCTGGCGTGCCCGAGGGCGCACGACCGACCGCGCCTGCACTCCGCACGTAGCCGCTCCGACGCGCCCTTCACAGGCTGGTAGGCGTCGGCGTAGGGTTGCCTGAATCGACAGGGAGGCGCTCATGGCGTTCGCACGGGTGGTCAAGTTCGAAGGCGTCAGCAAAGAGCGGATGGCGGAGATGGACGAGCGGATGCGCGAGCAAGAGGCACCCGGCGACATCCCCGCGACCGAGATCGTCGTGCTCCACGACACCGAGGCCGAGAAGTCGCTGGTGATCATGTTCTTCGAGACGGAGGACGACTACCGGCGCGGGGACGAGGTCCTGAGTGCAATGCCCGCGGCTGACACTCCGGGTCGGCGCACCGCGGTGGCGAAGTACGACGTCGCGATGCGCATGGCACCGACCGGCTGAGCCTCGGTCGAGCGCAAAGGTTGTGAAGTCCGGCGGCGTGAGCGTGCGCCGCCGGATGTGGAACTCGGACGCCTGCAGGAGTATCGTCGGTTGCAGGCGCTGCCTTTCATCCGTGCCCGCGCCGACCCGATTGCGGTCGCGCCTGGGAGGTTTCGTCTACTTCGGCGCAACCACGGGTTGCGGAAGGAGCGACGACGATAGCGACGCTGCCAGCAGCTCCGGTCGCCTCCGGCGATCTTCCTCGGGTGCCCAAGTCAGCCGTGCTCTGGGCGATTGCGCTCGCAGGTTCCGCGGCGGCCGCCTGCGCGTTCGTCCTGGCGGTGACGAGCGACGCGGTGCGCGGCGAGCTCGGCGAGCCCATGGTGATCGCGTTCCTCGGCAACTGGATCACCGTCTCCTACATCCTGGGCGGACTGGTTGCGTGGTCGCGCAGGCCGGCGAGCCGGTTTGGCCCGCTCATGATCGCGGCGGGGTTCGTCAACTTCCTGGTGACCCTCTCCTGGACGACCAACGACGTCACGTTCACGGTCGGGCAGGCGCTCGACCTGGTTCCGCCGGTGCTCTTCCTGCACGTCTTCCTGGCGTACCCGACCGGCAGGCTGGAGAGGCGGTTCGAGCGGACGCTCGTCGGCGTCGCCTACGCGACGGCGATCGCGCTGCAACTGGTCCGGATGGCGTCCGGCGGCTTCGGCCCCCACAACCTGCTCGAGGTGACGTCGGATCCGGAGCTTGGTCTCGCGGCGGTCCGCGTCCAGCTCGTGGCCGTGAGCGCGTTTTGCCTGGCCGGCGTCGGCGTCCTCGTCGTGCGCAGGGTCAGGACGGGTCGGCCGCTGCGTCGCTCGCTCGCGCTGCTCGTCGAAGCGTTCGCCCTCGGATTGCTGATGATCGCGGCTCTCTTCCTGTCGCTCGTCTTCGAGGGGCCTGCGACTCACCAGCTTCGCTGGGCGACGTTCGCGGCGCTCGGGCTCGCACCCATCGCGCTGCTGATCGGACTCCTCCACGACCGGCTCGCCCGGTCGTCCGTCGGCGCACTCCTGCTCGAGCTGCGGACCGATCCGCCGCCGCGCGAGCTCCGAGACGCGCTCGCCCGCGCGCTCCGCGATCCGTCTTTGACACTTGCGTACTGGCTGCCCGACTTCGGGGCGTACTCCGATCTCGACGGACGACCGGTCGAGCTGCCGACGCCGGACGACCGCAGAGCCACCACGCTGATCGATCGCGACGGAGCTCACGTGGCCGCGCTCCTCCACGATCCGGCGCTCGAGGATGAGCCCGAGCTGCTCGACGCGGTCACGGCGGCCGCGGGAATCGCACTCGAGAACGCTCGCCTGCACGCCGAGCTGAGAGCTCGCCTCGAAGAGCTCAAGGGCTCGCGCGCCCGGATCGTCGATGCCGGTCAGTCGGAGAGGAAACGGCTGGAGCGCAACCTGCATGACGGCGCCCAGCAACGGCTCATCGCCCTCTCGCTCGAGCTCGGCCTGATGGAACGAGGCCTGCAGAATGATCTCGAAGCGAGTACGCGCCTCGGCCGGGCGAGGAGCGAGATCGCGACGTCGCTCGAGGAGCTGCGCGACATCGCGCGCGGCCTGCACCCGGCCGTGGTGAGCGGGCACGGCCTGGAGGTGGCCCTCGAGCAGCTCGCCGCGCGGGGCGCGGTGCCGGTGCGCCTGCACGTCGACGTTGGCTCCCGGTTGCCGGAGCGCCTCGAGGTGGCCGCCTTCTACCTCGTGTCCGAGAGCCTCGCCAACATCGGCAAGCACGCGCATGCGACCTCGGCCACGGTCGACGTGTCCCGCAGTGAGGGCCGGGTGGTGATCGAGGTCGTCGACGACGGCGTCGGCGGCGCCGACACCGAGCTCGGATCGGGCCTGCGCGGTCTCGCCGACCGCGTCGAAGCGCTCGAGGGCCGGCTGCGGGTCTGGAGCCCCGAGGGTCGAGGCACGCGGCTGCGGGCGGAGATTCCATGCGCGTCGTGATCGCCGAGGACAGCGTCCTCCTGCGCGAGGGACTCGAGCGCTTGCTGTCCGAGAACGGGCTCGACGTGGTCGGGAGCGCGGGAACCGCCGACGATCTGCTGCTGAAGGTTCGCAGCCATTCACCCGACGTGGCGATCGTCGATATCCGGCTCCCGCCGACGCACAACGACGAGGGCATGCGGGCGGCGCTGGCGATCCGCGCGGACAACCCGGACGTCGGCGTGCTCGTGCTCTCGCAGTACGTCGAGCTGGGACTGGCGATGCAGCTGCTCGCCGATTCCGCGGACGGCGCGGGCTACCTGCTCAAGGACCGCATCACCGACGTCCAGGACTTCGTCGGCGCGGTCCGTCGCGTTGCCAACGGCGGCTCGGCAATCGACCCGATCATCGTCTCGACGCTGCTCTCGAAGCGGCGAAGCGACGATCCGCTCGCCGAGTTGACGCCTCGGGAGCGCGAAGTGCTCGAACTGATGGCCGAGGGCCGCTCGAACCAGGGCATCGCCGACAAGCTCGTGATCACGCTGCGCGCGGTCGAGAAGTACGTCTCGAGCATCTTCGGCAAGCTCGGTCTGCCCTCCAGCGGGAGCGATTCCCGGCGTGTCCTGGCGGTGCTGCTCTACCTGCGCTCCTGAGGCGCAGCCGCCGGAAGACACCAGAAACCCGCCCCCCGAAGCGGCAAGTCTCCCGCCTTCCGCGTGGCCGTTCACCCTGCGAGCGTGGACGAGGTCCCCACGGTCGAGGAGCGAGCGATGAAGACGCGAGTGATCCAGAACGATCCGGAGGAACCGACCCGGCACGACGAGACTGCCGCACCGAGACCCACGCTCAACCTCGCCGCCCGCATGGGCCGCTGGAGCGCGCGCCACCGGAAGATCGCGATCTTCGGCTGGCTGGCGTTCGTCTTCGCGTCGTTCGCGATCGGCAGCTTCGTGATCGGAGCGAAGCAGGCGACCGACGCCTCCGGCCCGGGCGAGTCCGGGCGGGCGGCAACGATTCTCGAGGAGGGGTTCCCGCAGCCCGCGGGCGAGACCATCCTGATCCAGAGCGACTCGCTGCAGACGACCGCGCCCGAATTCGATGCAGCGATCCGCGGCGTCGTGGACGCCCTGATCCTGCAGGACGCAGTCGTCAACATCCGCTCGCCCCTCGTCGCGGAGAACGCGGGTCAGATCTCGCCGGACGGGCACTCGGCGCTGGTCGACTTCCAGATTCGCGGCGACGCCGATCTCGCTGTCGACCAGATCGATCCGATCCTCGCGGCCGTCGCGGCAGAGCAGAAAGCCCATCCAGGTCTGTTCATCGGCGAGTTCGGCGACGCCAGCTCCGACAAGGAGCTCGAGGCATCGTTCATGAGCGACCTCGGGAAGGCGGGGCTCTATTCGGTTCCCGTGACGCTGATCATCCTGCTCGTCGTCTTCGGCGCCCTGGTCGCGGCGGGGATCCCGCTGCTGCTGGCGCTCACGGCGGTGCTGGCCACGTTCGGTTTGTGGGCGCTGCCGAGCCAGATCTGGCCGAGCGACGAGTCCCTGTACGCGCTGGTGCTCCTGATCGGACTCGCCGTCGGGGTCGACTACTCGATGTTCTACTTGAAGCGCGAACGCGAGGAGCGAGCGGCAGGGCGAAGCGAGGAGGCGGCGCTGGAAGCAGCCGCAGCCACCTCCGGCCGGGCTGTGCTCGTCTCCGGCGCGACGGTGATCATCGCGATGGCGGGGATGCTCTTCGCCGGGGAGGGCTTCGCGGCCTTCGGCGTGGCGACGATGATCGTCGTCGCCGTCGCGGTGGTCGGGTCGCTGACCGTCCTGCCGGCGATCTTGTCCAAGCTCGGTGACAACGTCGACCGCGCCCGCGTCCCGTTCGTCCATCGGCTCCGCCGCGACGACGGCGAGGGTCGGATCTGGGGCGCGATCGTCGATCGCGTGCTGCGGAGGCCGCTGCTGTCCGTCGTGCTCTCGGGCGGGCTCCTGCTGGCGATCGCAGCCCCCGCGTTGACGCTCCACACCGCCGAGCCGGGGATCGACACCTATCCGCAGTCGCTCGACGTGCTGCAGACCTACAACCGTCTCCAGGCCGCGTTCCCGGGCACCGAGATCCCCGCAAATGTCGTCGTGAAGGCAGCCGACGTCGGCTCGGCTGAACTGACGGAGGCGATCGGGCAGCTCAGGCGGCAGGCCGTGGCGACGGGTCTGATGCACGAGCCGGTCATCGTCGACGTCAGCAAGGACGGCACGATCGCGAACGTCGCGATCCCGATCGAGGGCAAGGGAAACGATGGACCGTCCAACGCCGCGCTCGCGGCACTACGCGACGACGTGGTTCCGGCGACGGTGGGCTCCGTCCCCGGCGCCGAGGTTGCCGTCGGCGGGTTCGCCGCCGAGTCGAAGGACTTCAACGACGAGATGAAGTCGGTCGCCCCGTTCGTGTTCGCGTTCGTGCTCGCCTTCGCATTCCTGCTCCTGCTCTTCGCTTTCCGCTCGCTGGTGATCGCGGTCAAGGCGATCGTGCTCAACCTGCTCTCGGTCGCGGCGGCCTACGGCGTGCTCGTGCTCGTCTTCCAGCACGGCTGGGGGAAGCAGCTGCTCGGCTTCGAGGTGACGGGCGGCATCGTCCCGTTCCTCCCCATCTTCCTCTTCGTGATCCTGTTCGGGCTCTCGATGGACTACCACGTCTTCATCCTGAGCCGGATCCGGGAGTTCTATGACCGGGGCGAGAGCACCGACGCGGCCATCTCCCACGGAATCAGGTCGACCGCCGGCGTGATCACGAGCGCAGCGCTCGTGATGGTCTGCGTCTTCTCCATCTTCGCCGTGCTCTCGTTCATGATGTTCAAGCAGATCGGCGTCGGGCTGGCGGCCGCGATCCTGATCGACGCCACCATCGTGCGCGCCGTGCTCCTGCCCGCGTCGATGGCCTTGCTCGGCGACTGGAACTGGTACCTGCCGAAGTGGCTCGAGTGGCTGCCCCACCTCGAGCACGGCGGCGAGGTTGGGAAGGTCGAGGCACCTCCTGCCACGGTGCCGACGCCGACGTCATGAGCGTTGCCGCAACGGCCGCTCCGCGGGAGACCGCCCGCTCGCGTGTCTGGACCGAAGCTGTCGTCGTACGGGTGGCGCTCGGAGTGATCGCACTTCACGTCGTCGACGACAGCTTCCTCCAGCCCGAGCCCGGCACGTCGGCCGCCGACCACCTCGTCAGCGGCCTGGTGCCGGTGGCCCTCCTAATGGGTGCCGCGGCTGCGTACCGCCGTGCCCGCCCGGGGCTGCGCGCGACGCTGGCGCTGCTCGCCGGCTTCTTCGGCGTCCTCAGCGGCACCGAGGCCGCGTATTACGGCTTCAACGGCGGGCTGACCGGCGACGACTTCACCGGGATCGCGGCGATCCTCGCCGGCCTGGCGCTGCTCGTCATCGGGGTCGTGACGCTCTGGCGCTCGCGGCGCACCGACGACAGCCGTCGGCGCCGCTATCTCCGACGTGCCGCGATCACCCTCGGCGCGCTCGTACTCGTGACGCAGCTGCTGTTCCCGACCGCCATTGCCTATGTCGTCACGCATACCGCGCGGGCCGAGGTGCCGGCTCCGAACCTCGGCGCAGCGCACGAGGAGGTCGCCTTCACGACGAGCGACGGGCTGCGGCTGCAGGGCTGGTTCGTGCCGTCGAAGAACGGCGCCACCGTCATTGCCTTCCCCGGGCGCTCCGGGCCGCAGAAGCACACCCGCATGCTCGTCCGTCACGGCTACGGCGTGCTGCTCTTCGACCGTCGCGGCGAGGGCGTGAGCGAGGGCGATCCGAACACCTTCGGCTGGCACGGCGAGCGGGATCTGCACGCCGCGGCCGACTATCTCCGCAGCCGCCCCGACGTCGACCCCGCGCGACTCGGCGGCATCGGCCTTTCGGTCGGGGGCGAGATGCTCATCCGTGCCGCGGCCGCCTCCGACGCGTTCAAGGCAATCGTCACCGAGGGCGCGAGCGGGCAGTCGATCCGTGACGAAGTCGCCAACGGGATGAGGTTGGGCGAGGTCCCGACGAACGGCAGCATCACGCTGGCGACGGCGCTCTTCACGAACGACCTGCCGCCGCCGAGCCTGAAGGGCGAGGTCCCCAAGATCGCTCCGACGGCCGTCTTCTTCGTCTACGGCGAGAACGGGCAGGGCGGCACGGAGACGAAGCCGAACCGCGGCTTCTACGCCGAGGCCCGCGAGCCGAAGCAGATCTGGGAGGTCCCGGGCGGCCAGCACATCGCCGGGATCACGACGCAGCCCGAGGAGTACGAGCGGCGAATCGTCGGCTTCCTCGACCGCGCGCTGCAACCGAACCCCGCCGGAAGGAGAGCTCCATGAGCACCGGACTACGCAGGATCTTCCTGGTCGCGACGCCGCTCGCGCTCGCGGTCGCCCTCTGGTGGCATCCCGCCGGCGGCACGGAGATCTACGAGGATCTTCGCCACGACGTCGGCGCCTGGCTGTTCGTGCACACGACGTTGCTGCTCTTCACGCCGCTGCTCGGGATCGCGGCTTTTCTGCTCCTGAGGGGCCTCGAGAGCCGCGCGGCGACGCTCAGCCGCATCGCGCTCGTCTTCTTTCTCGTCTTCTACACGGCGTACGAAGTGACCGTCGGCCTGGGGACGGGGATCCTCGTCGACTACGCCAACGGGCTCCCCGCCGCCGAGCAGGCCGCGGTTGCCGACGCGATCCAGCATTACAACGAGAACGCGATTCTCGGCGATCCCGTGTCGATAGCGCTCGTGCTCGGCTTTTTCGGCTGGGTCGTCGCGATGGTGGCTGCCGCCGTCGCCTTCCGCCGCGCCGGCGCCGGCTGGCCCACGACGATCCTGATCGGCTTCGCCGCGCTCTTCGCGATCCACCCACCCCCGATCGGCCCGATCGGGCTCGCATGCTTCGCCGCCGCTGCCGTGCTGATCGAGCGTGCGCGCGCACGCGACGCGCGCGGAGTCGTCCTTCCGGCGGCTCCGGGAGGGCTCGAACCGGCGCAGACGGCGGGCTGAGACGCCTCCTCCGCGCAATGCACGCTTAACGTCCGGCTCAGAGTTCGTTAAGACAGACGGGCTACAACGTGCGCGTGAGCCGCTCAGCCCAACTTTCGCGTGCCGCGGCAGTCGCCGGCATCGCCGTCCTCGGCGGTGCGGTCGCCCTCGGCGGCGCTGCGCTGACCGGCGGGCTCGGCGGCGGCGAGACGACAACTGTCTTCCAGCAGGCCCCGCCCGACTCGAGACCCGCGGCAGTCCGGTCGTCGCTGACAGTGGCCGAGATCTACGACCGGGCCGCGCCGGGCGTCGTCCAGATCACGTCCACGGCCGCGCAGCCCGACGACGTCACGGCACTCCCCTCGACGCAGAACCGTCCTGCGCCGGTCCAGCAGGCGCTGGGCTCGGGTTTCGTGATCGACAAGGCGGGCCACATCGTCACGAACTACCACGTCATCGAGGGGGCCGACCAGATCGAGGTCAGCTTCTCGAACCAGGACACGCTCACGGCGAAGCTCGTCGGCAGCGACCCCTCCACGGACATCGCCGTGCTCCGCGTCGAGGCGAGCTCGCGCGGCCTGACGCCGCTCGGATTCGGCGACTCGGACGAAGTCCGCGTCGGCGACACGGTGGTCGCGATCGGCAATCCCTTCGGCCTCGCGCGCAGCGCGAGCGCCGGCATCGTCAGCGCCGTCCAGGAGCGGACGATCACCGCTCCGAACGGCTACCCGATCGACCACGTGATCCAGACCGACGCCGCCATCAACTCCGGCAACTCGGGCGGCCCGCTGCTGAACGACCGCGGCGAGGTGATCGGCGTCAACTCGCAGATCGCGCCGGCCGCGGGCTCGAGCGGCAATGTCGGGATCGGCTTCGCGGTGCCCTCGAACACGGTCACGAACGTCGTCGCCCAGCTGATCGACAAGGGCAAGGTCGACCGCGCGTTCATCGGCATCGGCGGCACCTCCATCGACGCGGAGTTGGCGCGACAGTTCCGCCTGCCGGTCGACTCGGGCGTGCTGGTCGAGCGTGTCGGCGCGAACTCGCCGGCGTCCCGCGCCGGCCTGCGCGGCGGCACGAGCGACGTGATCGTGGAGGGTCAGAGCTACCGGCTCGGCGGCGACGTCATCGTTGCGATCGACGGCCATCGGGTCGCTTCGCTCGAGGACCTCCGCGAGCGGCTCTCGACCCACAAGCCGGGCGAGACCGTGAAGCTCGACACCTTCCGCGACACGAAGCGCCAGACCATCTCGATCGAGCTCGGGCGGCAGCCCGTCAACCCCTCCGGCTAGCCGCCGAAACGATCCTCCGGCGCAGCCCGGAGGTAGCACGAGACCCGGCCGTCCCACATCCCCCGCGGGCGCCGGGTTTCGTCGCTCGCCGGCGGGCGAGGACTCGGTCGCTAGGCTTCCCCGGTGGAACTGCGGCCGGAGCTCGGGAGCGTCACCCTCGAGGAGGAGCGCCTCACAGAGGACGAGGAGCTCTGGGAGGACGACGGCGACGCCGACTACAGCGGCTGGTTCTGTGTCCGCACCGACCCGTTCAACTGTCCGGCGCCGGGCTGCACGTTCATCGCCGACTTCATGACCGCCGCGCACCTAATCCTCGTCTGGCAGGAGCGCGACGACCCCAACCTCCTCTGGCACGCGCAGCGCGCGAAGGAGGTCGGGCGCAACCCGCGCATCGTCGGCTACGAGGCCGGTTTCGGCCCGAGCGCCTCGTACTACGCCTGGGAGGCGTCCGGGCGACCCGTGCACGGAGTCCGTCGCAAATAGCCTCGGCCGGGTCCGTCGCAGACGACTTCGGCCGGCACCTGACGCTCGGTGTGGAGGAGGAGCTCATGCTCCTCGACCCCGAGACGCTCGCGCTCGCCGGCGGCGTCGAGCGGCTCCTCGGCCCGCCCGGCCTGAAGACGGAGCTCTTCTCCTGCTTCGTCGAGACGAACACTCCAGTCTGCGACACGGCGCACGAGGCGCTCGCCGAGCTGACCCGGCTGCGCGGAGTCGTGGAGGAGGCAGCACGGGGCGAGGGCCTGACCTACATGGCGACGGGCGCGCACCCGTTCTCGCAGCCGGAGGAACAGGAGATCGTGCAGGAGGAGCGCTATCTCACGATGCTCGCCGAGCGACCGAAGGCGCGTCGCCAGCTCGTCTGCGGCCTCCACGTCCACGTCGGGATGCCGAGCTTCGAGCACTGCCTCGACACGCTCGAGGCGATCCTCCCCTGGCTGCCGGTCGTGTTGGCGCTCTCGCTCAACTCGCCCTACCTCCAGCCGACCGCACCGGGGCTACTGTCCGGCCGCGCCGGACGCCTGCTCGAGCTGCCGCGCGCGGGGCCGCCTCCACCGATGCCCGACCGAGAGACCTGGGAGCAGGTGGTCGCGCCCATCGGGGACTACACCAGGATCTGGTGGGACGTGCGGCCGCATCCCCGCCTCGGCACGCTCGAGATTCGGATGCCGGACCAACAGACCGACGTTCGGAGATCGGCCGCACTTGCGGCGTTGCTCCAGGCGCTGTGCGTGGCGGCCGAGCCGCCGCCGGCGCCGACGGACCGCGCCGCCTTTATCGAGGCGAGACGGCTCGCGACGTACGGAGTCGCGCCGACCGAGGACCTCCTCGAGCTCGTCGAGCCGGCCAGTCGCGAGCTCGACACCTCGGACCTCGTCGCTCTGCTGCGGGAGCCGCCGGAGGCGCACCGCCAGCTCGAGGTCGGCGAGAGGGACGGCTTGCGGGCGGTCGCGGCCGACCTCGAAGCACGCTCCCGCTAGCATCGGCGCCGATGGGGATCCAGAGCGAGACGATCCAGGTCAGCGGTGTCCGCTGCGAGCGGTGCGTCGGCAGGCTGGCCGTTGCGCTCCGCGAGCAGGAGGGCCTCGAGGCCGCGAACGCCAACCTCATGGGCCAGGTGGCGCTGTCGTGGGACGACGAGAAGACGTCGCGCGAGGCGCTCGTCGGCGCGCTTGCGAGGGCCGGTTTCCACGAGTCCCGGCCCGCGTGAGGGAATAGGGCGCCTGCCCGGTGCGTTCTCTCGCACATCAACGTTAGGGTGGCCCGGTGGCCGAGACCGAGGCAACCTCCGACGAAGGCGAAGGGCGCCGGATCGCGAACGAGGCGCGTGAGCGCGTTCGCTTCGAGGAGGAAGCGCTCGGTTTCGCAGACCAGGTCTACCGCGTCGCGCGTCGCCTTGTCGGCACGCGGGAGGAGGCCGAAGAGCTGGTGCAGGACACATACGCGAGAGCCTTCCGGAGCTGGCGCTCCTTCACGCCCGGGACGAACATGCGGGCCTGGCTCTTTCGGATCCTCACCAACCTGAATGTCGACCGCGGTCGCAAGATCCAGCGCACGCCCGACTCCCAGCCGCTCGAGGAAGGCGACTACTACCTCGCCAACCGGCTCGCCGCTGCCGAGGGCGAGCAGGCGCTCGAGCAGGATCAGGTCGTCGAGCGCCTGTCTCAGACCGGCGTCGTCGACGCCCTCGCCGACCTGCCGCACGACTTTCGCGACGTCGTCGTCCTCGTCGACATCGGCGAGTTCAGCTACGCGGACGCCGCGCAGATTCTCGACGTCCCGATCGGAACCGTCATGTCGCGGCTCCATCGCGGTCGGCGTATCCTGAAACAGAAGCTCGCGGAGGAGACGCTCTCATGACCGCCTACGACGCCGGCTGTGACAAGTGCGAGGAGCTGCTTCAGGGCTATCTCGACCGTGACTTGACCACCGCCGAGGTGGTCGAGGCCGAGGCGCACCTCGACGGCTGCGACTACTGCAGGCGCCGGTACAGGTTCGAGCAGTCGCTGCGGCGGTACATCCAGGTCTCGGCGAGCGAGCGCATGCCGCCAGGGCTCATGGCGAAGCTGGCGGAGTTGCGCGAGCCTCCGGCCAGCACGACGTTCTAGGCCGCTCGACGCTAGCCGGGGCCGCGCTGGGGCCCGACGATGACGACGAGCCGGTTCTCGTCCTTGCCCCCCGGCAGCGGCGATGTGACGACCCCGAGCTGCCGCGCGAGGCGCACGGCGATCAGGCGGTGCCCCGGCGGGTAGTACACGGCCGTGCGCGGATAGTCGAAGCGGTCGGCGCGGCGCACCTCCTTCACCGTGTATGCGAGGGACTGGATCTCGCTCGCGATCTGGCGCGTCCAGTTGATGTCGCCGGCGCCGTTTAGCACGTGCACCTGGATCTCCCACGGCTTGGGGAGCGTCGCCGCCTGAGCGACGATCGGGTCGACGGGCGAGGCCGATTTCGGCGTGATCACCGGCACGACGACGAAGGCGAGGATCGCCATCAGCGCGGCCGAGATCGCCGCGACGACGATCAGCCGCGCCGTCGGGTTCACGTCGAGCGGACGCGGCGGTACCGACAGGCCCGCGAGCTCGCGCGCCTCGCGGCGGTCGATCTCGAGCGCCGTCGCGAGCAGCAGCACCGCCTCGAGCGCGTGCTCGACGGAGGGGAAGCGGTACACGCGGCCCTGCTCGAGCCACTCGACCTGCTCCGGCGTCAGCCCCGCGCGCTTGGCGGTTTCCTCCACCGTCAGCCGGCGCTGGAGCCGGGCGGAGGCGAGTGCCGAGCGGTCGTGCGGCTGTTGGTCGACGGGACGGTCGAGCAGCAGCTCGTCGTCGACGAGCTGGAGTGGGCGGACGAGCTCCATGGCCACTACATCGGTTCGTCGGGCGCGATCCTGAACCTCTCGGGCAGGTCGCCGGGCCGGTCCACGTCGCCCGGCTCGCCGAGGTCGTCGCACGGCACGAGGAGCGGCTCGCGCAGACGGAAGCCCTCGGCGGGAACGTCGGCCCACTCGCTGCGGGCCAGGAGTACCGGATGACCGCGTACGCCGCCGTAGCTCGCGGCGATCAGCGGCGCGCCGCTTTCCCGCCAGGTCGCGACGACCCGCCGGACGGCGCGGCTCGCGAGGTCGGGGCCGTCTGCGAGGACCACGACCGCCGCCTCGACGTCCGGCGCCAAGGCCGCGAGACCGCATCGCAAGGACGCGCCCGGGCCGAGCTCCCAGTCCGGGCACGTCACGAGGCGCGCATCGGTTTCGAGCTCGTACGCGCCCGCCACGACCACGATTTCGTCCACGCCACCGTCGCGCACGGCGCCGAGCACGTCGCGCAGGAGGATGGCCTGCTTCGGAGCTCCGAAGCGGGTTGCGGCGCCGGCGGCGAGGACGACCGCCGCGACCGGCATCTCAGCTCTCCGCGACGGTCATCCGTTCGATCACGACGGGCTGTGACGGCGGGCCGTCGCCGACCCCGAGCTCGTCGATTGCGAGCACGGTGTCCAGCCCTTCGGTGACCTCGCCCACGATCGCGTACTCGGGCGGAAGGCCGGCGTCCGGGCCGGTGACGACGAAGAACTGGCTCCCGGACGTCCCCGGCGCCTCGAACCCTGCCTTCGCCATCGCGACGACGCCCTCCGTGTAGCCGGCGTCGCTCGGCGGCACATCGACCGTCTGGTAGCCGGGGCCGCCCGAGCCGGTTCCGGTCGGGTCCCCGCCCTGGATCACGAAGCCCGGGACGACGCGGTGGAATGTCGTGCCGTCGAAGAACCCGTTCTCCGCCAGCGAGACGAGGGACGCGGTCGTCTTCGGCGCCAGCTCCTGGTCGAGCGTGATCGTGAACGAGCCGCAGCTCGTCTCGACCTCGAGCCGGTAGGTCGTGTCCGCGTCGAGCTCGTCCTCGGGCGCCGACTCACCGCCGTCCGGCTTCGGGTCTGGCGCCTCGACCTGCTCGCATCCCTCGGCTGACGAGGAGGTGTCGGTGCCCGTCGGCTCGCCCCCGGACGTCTCGGCGGTTGTTCGGCGGTCGTGTCCGCGCTCGCGGACTCGTCGTCGTCACCGCCGCACGCGGCGATCCCCACGGTCAGGGCCAGCAGGACGAGCAGTCGTGCGAGCAGCATCGGCCGCGGAGCTTAGTGAAGCTCGCCGACGGCCCGGCGGACGAGCGCGCGTGCGATCTCGACCTTGTACCCCGTGCCGGCGAGCGGCGTTGCCGACTCGAGCTCCTCCGGCGAGCCGAGCAGCCACGGCACCGGCGCGGCTCCGGCAAGTGCGATGCGCGTCTCGCCTCCGGTGCGTGCGGCCGCGACACCGACAAGGGCGAACGCCCAGCGCTGCCGGTCCATCGCCTTCAGGTAGACGCTGCCGTCGGGCACGGGGACGTCGAGGTCGAGAATCAGCTCGCCGGGCTCGAGGGTCGTGAGCCTGCGGTCGTCGTCGGTCGGCAGGCGGTAGAGCTCGGCCAGCTCGAGCTCACGCCGATCGGTACGGATCCGGGCCCCGAGCGCGAGCAGGGCGGCCGCCGGATCCGACGGATGCGCAGAGGCGCAGCGCTTATTGCCGAAGAACGCGTGCTCGCGGTGCTGTCCGGTCCTGGCATGGCAGCGATCGCCACCGTGGAGGTAGCACGGGAACTTGAGCCGCCAGTACCAGCAGCGCGTGGCCTGGAGCAGGTTGCCGCCGATCGTGCCCATTGCCCGCAGCTGGGGCGAGGCGGAGAGCCGGCAGGCCTCCCGGAGCGCGGCAGGGATGTCGGGGTCGGCCTCGAGCTCGGCGAGGGTCGTGCCGGCGCCGATCGTGACGGAGGTGGATGCCGA
The DNA here is from genome assembly GCA_963791905.1 of uncultured Gaiellaceae bacterium. Taxonomy (GTDB): domain Bacteria; phylum Actinomycetota; class Thermoleophilia; order Gaiellales; family Gaiellaceae; genus Gaiellasilicea. The sequence goes on along the minus strand of CAWBTX010000006.1, from coordinate 304,967 downwards.
TGTAGATGTACGCCGATGTATCCCCCTCGGAACGGCGCGCCGGAGCTCGACCAGCGTGTCCGCGGCGACGATGCGGTCGCGTAGGAGCGGGACGAGGTCGGTGCCGCCGCCGAGCGCGACCGCACCGTTCTGAAGCGCGGAGACGGCCTCCTCGACCGACTCAGGCCGAAGCAGCTGCAACCTTCTCCTTCTCGCGCGCCCTCTCCAGCGCCGCCAGCATCTCCTCCCGCGTGATCGGCAATCTGCGAACGTCGGCGCCGGTCGCGTCGCGGATCGCGTTCGCGATCGCTGCCGCCGTCGGGATGATCGGCGGCTCGCCGAGCCCCTTCGACCCGAGGTTCGTCAGGTGCGCGTCCGGCTCGTCGACGAACTCGCAGACGATCTCCGGGACGTCGGCGATCGTCGGCAGCTTGTAGGCGTCGAGCGTCTGGGTGAGGACTGCACCGCTCTCGAGGTCGATCAGCCGCTGCTCGGAGAGCGTGTGTCCGATTGCCTGCACGATGCCGCCTTCCACCTGGCTGCGGGCGCCGAGCGGGTTGAGGATGCGGCCCACGTCGTGGATCGCTGCGACCCGCTCCACGCGCACCTCGCCGGTCTCGACGTCGACCGCCACTTCGGCCACCTGAACGCCGAAGGTGAGCACGCGCATGCCGGCCGGGTTGGGGCCGCGGGCGCCGCTGCCGAGGATCTGGGCGCTGCCGAGCAGTTCGAGCAGCTCGGCGACGGGCCACGTGCCGCCGTCCGAGCACACCACGTTTCCGCCCTTCAGCGACAGCGTGTGCTCCAGGCGATCCCAGCGTTGCGCGGCGAGCTCGATGATCTGCCGCCTCGCGTCGCCTGCCGCGGCACGCACCGCCGGCCCCATCGACGGAATCGTGGACGAGCCGGCCGAGAGCGTCGCGTACGGCCCGCGCGCCGTGTCGCCGAGCTCGACCGAGACCCGGTCGAGCGGCAAACCGAGCTCCTCGGCTGCGACCTGGGCCATGGCTGTGCGCGAGCCGGTGCCGATGTCCTGCATGGCCGTGACCACGGTCGCGCGGCCGTCGGAGGTGACGCGAACCCACGCGTAGGAGGGCGGGCCGCCGCCGCCGTACCAGACCTGGCTCGCGAGCCCGACGCCGTGCTTCCACGTCGCCGTCGAGCGCGCGCGAACCTCATGGCGGCGCTCCCAGTGCGGCTCGGCCAGCCGGTAGCAGGCCATCAGGTTCTTCGACGAGAACGGCCGCCCGTCGAGCAGGTCGGCGTCGGCGTGATTCAGGCGCCGGAGCTCGAGCGGGTCGAGCTCGAGCTTCGCGGCGAGCTCGTCGAGCAGGCATTCGAGACCGAACGTCCCCTCGACGAACCCGGGCGCGCGAAACGCGGCCATCGGGCCGGAGTTGAGCTTCGTCCCGTAGAGCGTCGTCGCCACGTTCTCGCAGGCGTAGAGCACCTGCATCGGCCCGTCCGTCCCCGACACCCAGCCGCCCCAGCCGGTGGCGTTGACGAACTCGCCGCCCAACCCGATCAGCGTCCCGTCCGAACGTGCGGCAACGCGAAGCCGCTGGATCGTCGCGTTCCGGTTACCGGCGGCGAGGTTCTCCTCCCGCCGTGTCAGCGCGCAGCGAACTGGCCGCCCCGTGCGCCGCGCGAGCTCAGCCGCGATTAGCGTCTGGTCGCCCGCGCTGTTCTTCGCGCCGAAGCCGCCGCCCATGTACTCGCAGACGACGCGAACGCGGTCGCGCGGGATGCCGAACGCGTCGGCAACGCCCGAGCGCACGCCCCAGATGTATTGGGTCGAGGCGTAGACGACGAGCGTCTCGCCCTCCCATTCGCAGACGGCGCAGTGCGTCTCCATGGCGTTGTGGAGGACGGACTGCGTGCGGTACTCGGCCTCGATCACGACGTCCGCGTCGGAAAGCGCCCCGTCGAGATCGCCGCGCTCGTACGTGCTCGGCTCCGCGAGCAGCCGGCCTCGCGCGACGGCCACGTCCGGGTCGAGGAGGGGCTCGAAGGGCTCCCACTCGACGGCGATCGCCTCCACTGCAGCGCACGCCTGCTCGAAGGAATCCGCCGCCACCGCCGCCAGCGCGGCTCCGGGGTAGCCCGCCTCGCCCTTCAGAAACTCGACGTCCTGGTACGAGAGCGCCGCGTGGACTCCCGGCAGCTCGAGCGCCGGGCCGATGTCGAGCGAGCGAGGCCGTTGTCCGAGCGGGCTGCGCAGAACGGCGGCGTGCAGCATCCCCGGGAGCGCGATATCGGCGGTGTAGCGCGCCTCGCCGCGGGCCCGCTGCAGTCCGTCCTGGCGCTGGGCCGGCCGTCCGACCACGTCGAGCGGGCCTGCCGGCCACTGCTCGAGCGCGTCTTCCTCGACGACCGTCCAGACGTCCTCGTACCGGCCTTCGACCTCCTTCTCGGTCCGGATCAGCCTTGCCACGTCAGGATCGCCTCCTCGATGTTCGGATACGCGCCGCAGCGGCAGAGGTTGCCCGCCATGCCGTGGCGGACATCCTCGCGCGTCGGCTGCTGGAGCTGCGGCCACGAGCGCTGCTGCAGACACGATCTGGCCCGGGGTGCAGAAGCCGCACTGGAGCGCGTCCTCGCGCACGAACGCGTTGACGAGCGGGTGCTCGCGCAGGCCCTCGATCGTCGTCACCTCGCGGTCGTCGACCGTATGGACGAGCGTGATGCAGGACAGGATCGGCACGCCGTCGAGCTGGACGGTGCAGGCGCCGCAGTGACCTTCGCCGCAGGCGACCTTCGTGCCGGTGAGGCCGAGATCCTCGCGCAGGACCTCGGCGAGCGAACGGCCCACCGGAGCCTCGTAGGCATAGGCGTGGCCGTTGACGGTGAGCTCAGGCAGCCGAGGTCACCGCCGTGATGTTGGCGAGGTGCAGGAGCCGGAACGCGAGCCGGGCAGTCCGGACGCGGTCGCCCTCGTCCTCGAGCTCCGGGAACGTCCGCCAGAGGTCGCGGGCCGCGACCAGCAGCTCGCGGATGCGCTCGGTCTGCTCGCGATGGCCGTTCGAGCGCTCGTCGCAGGCGTTGAGGGCGAGGCCGAGCACGCCGATCGTGTCCGCCTGGCGCGTCCAGAGGAGCGGCGTCGCCATCGACAGGTAGGCGTGGATGCGAGCGAAGGTGAGCGGCTGCGAGATCGTCTCGAGCCCGCGGGGTGCCGAGAGCGGCGTGGGCTCGAGGCCGTCCCGGATTCGAAGCGCGCTGCCCGCGAGGATGCCGCGCAGCTGGCCCTCGTCCACTCCCGAGAGCGTCGCCGTCCGCAGCAGCAGGAGGAGCGAGGCCGGCTGGCTCGAGTACGGGTAGTCCGAGGCGTAGAGGACCTGCTCGGGCGCCACCAGCCGGAAGAGGTCGAGCACGTCGAGGGGGCTCCAGACCGAGGTGTCGAAGAAGACGCCCGGCCGCCCGGAGAAGCGGTTCGCGAGGCCCGCGAGGTCGGCGATGCCGCAATGCGCGATGATCAGCTGCGCGCCCTCGTAGCGCTCGACGAGATGCGCGAGGCTGTCGGCGATCGGCGGCAGGCCGCGCCCGCCGTGGATCAGAATCGGCACGCGGCGGTCCGCGGCGAGCTCGAAGACCGGCGCGAGACGCTCGTCGTTCAGCAGGAACTTCTGCGCGCGAGGGTGGAGCTTGATGCCGCGCGCGCCCGCATCGAGGCACCGCACCGCCTCGGCGATCGGGCGCTCGGCCAGGTCGAGCCGCACGAACGGCACGAAGCGGCCCTGCGACCGCTCGGCGTACGCGAGCGTGCGGTCGTTCGCGGCGCTGAAGGCGGGATGACGATCGGGCTCGTCGAGGCAGAACATGAACGCGCCCGAGATGCTGTGTCGCTCCTGGATCGCGACGAGCTCGTCGAAGTCGCCAACCATGCCGTCGATGTCGGTGCCGAGGTGGACGTGCGCGTCGAAGATCTCCGCGTCGTCGGGTAACTCGGCGCGGACGTCCGACTCGAAGGTCTCGAGGAGCGCCTGCGTCCGCGCGACGACGTCGTTCATCCCGAAGGGCAGTCTACGGAAGCGCGGAATCGCTAGACGGACGCCAGGGTCGCGACCTTGGCGCGCAGGTACTCGAGGTACGGCTGCGGGTCGATCGAGGTCTCGCCGATCGCCCGCTCGAGCGTCTCCAGGGGCATGAACTTGCCCCCGTGCCGGTAGAGGCGCTCCGCGAGCCAGCCGTAGAGCTCGCCGAATTCGCCCGCCTCGATCTGCGCGTCGAGGTCGGGGATCGCCGCCTGGGCATGCCGCCAGATCTGGAGCGACAGCACGTTGCCGAGCGCGTACGTCGGGAAGTAGCCGTAGCCCGCACGCGACCAGTGCACGTCCTGGAGCACGCCCCGGGCGTCGTTCGGCACGTCGACGCCGAGCAGCTCCTTCATCCTCGCGTTCCAGGCCTCCGGCAGTTCCTCGAGGGGGAGCGTCCCGTCGACGAGCTCCTGCTCGAGCTCGAAGCGGAGGATGATGTGGAGCGAGTACGTCACCTCGTCGGCGTCCACACGGATCAGACCCGGCGCGACTCGGTTGATGCCGCGGTACCACGTATCGAGGTCGACCGACTCGAGCTGCGGGAACAGGCTTTGCAGCTTCGGCAGGAAGCCGCGCCAGAACGGCAGCGACCGGCCGACGAGGTTCTCCCACGTCCGGCTCTGCGACTCGCCGATGCCATAGGAGGGCGTGCCCGCGAGCGGCGTGCGATCGAGCGCGGGGTCGACGCCCTGATAGCTGAGGCCGTGGCCACCTTCGTGCATGGCCGCCCAGAGGGCGCGCAGGTTGTCGGGTCGGTAGCGAGTCGTCATGCGGATGTCGCCGCGGCCGATCCGAGAAGCGAACGGGTGCACGGTGGGATCGAGGCGCCAGGTGTCCTCCTCGAAGCCGAAGCGCCGCAGGACGTCCTCGAGGAACTGCTGCTGCACGGCGACCGGGTAGTCGCCCTCGAGGAACGAGTCGTCGGCGGGCTCGCCCGCGGACGCGACGATCGCCGTCAGCTCCGGTCGCAACACGGCGAAGACCTCCCGCACCTCGGACGTCTTCATGCCGGGCTCGTACTCGTCGAGGAAGGCGTCGTACGGCGACTCGCCCGGCTCCATGTGCTCCGCCCAGCGGAGCGCCACCTCGTGCACCCGGCGGAAGGCGGGGAGGAAGAGGTCGAAGCGCGACGCCTCGCGCGCCTCGAGCCACGCGGCGTGGGCCTTCGCGCCCTCCCGCAGCCACGCCTCCGCGAGCTCCTTCGGGACCCGGCGCTGCTTCTCCCAGTCGCGGCGCGTGACGCGGATGAGGCTGGCGTCGTCGGAGTCGTACTCGAGGGTCTCCTCGAACGGGCGCAGCTGGTCGAGCAGGCGTCCCATCTCGTCGCTCGTGAAGCGCTCGTGCACGACGCCGCCGAGCGTCGCAACCATGTCAGCCCGCGCCGGCGCGCCCGCGCGCGGCATGTTCGTGCGCTGGTCCCAGCCGAGCACGCTGTGCGCCCGGTCGAGGTCATCGATCTCCGCGAGAACCTGCTTCAGCTCGGCGAGAGGCTCGGCCATCGCCCGCAAGCTACCCGCTAGGATCGCGCCGGATGACGGACGTGCTCATCATCGGCGACACGATGCGCTCGCCCGAGCTCCGGCACGAGGTGCCGCTGGCGATCCCCGATGCGCTCCTCTACTCCGAGGTGGACGGGAAGCGCTCCGTCGTCGTCAGCTCGTTCGAGACGGGGCGGGTGAGCGAGCTGGGCACGGATCTGGAGGTGCTGGCGTTCGAGGATGCGGGGTCGGACGAGCTCGTCAAGCGCGGTCTCGACATCCACGCCTTCGAGCGCGAGCTGTGGCTGAACGGCTGCCGGCGCTTCGGTGTCGAGCGCGCCGTGAGCCCGAACACCTTCCCACTCGGGCACGCCGACTATCTCCGGTCGAACGGGATCGAGTTGGAGGTCGACCAGCCCTTCTTCGACGAGCGGCGCCGAGTGAAGAACCGCTTCGAGCTCGACGGCATCCGCCGGGCCTGCCGCGCGGTCGAGGCCGGGCAGCAGGTCGGCGTCGACATGCTGCGCGGGGCCGATCGCCGCAACGGCACTCTCACCCTCGACGGCGAGCCGCTCACCTGCGAGCGGATCAAGCTCGAGGTCGAGCGCGCGTTCGGCGAGCACGGTGCCACGGCCGAGGAGTTCGTGGTCTCGCACGGCGCCCAGACGGCGATCGGGCACGAGGGCGGCTCCGGCCCGATCGCGGCCGACGACATCGTGCTCTTCGACCTCTTCCCACGCGACCGCGAGTCGGCCTGCTTCGCCGACTTCACGCGCACCTTCTCGGTCGGCTTGCCCTCCGACGAGCTCCGCGAGTACCACCGGCTCGCCAAGGAGGCGCTCGACCTCGCCGTCGGCGCGGTCAAGCCGGGCGTCAGGGGCAGTGACATCCACCGGATGGTCTGCGACTTCTTCCACGAGCATGGCCACAAGACCCAGCTGCACAAGGAGGAGGGCGAGGTCCTGAAGGACGGCTACTTCCACGCGACGGGGCACGGCGTCGGGCTCGAGGTGCACGAGCAGCCGGGCCTGGGCCGGGTCCAGAGCGAGCCGCTCGTCGCGGGGGACGTGATCGCCGTCGAGCCGGGCCTCTACCGAAACGGCTTCGGCGGCGCGCGCCTCGAGGATCTCCTGCTCGTCACCGACGTCGGCTGCGAGGTGCTCACGGACTTCCCGTACGACCTCGAGCTGTGAACGAGCTCCCGCGTTCCGGCGCCGGCGAGGGGCACGGGCAGACGATCGAGACGATCTTCGTCGAGGAGCGGCGGTACCCGCCGCCGCCCGAGTTCGCGGCGCAGGCGAACGCGCAGGCCGACATCTACGACCGTCCCGCCGACGAGTTCTGGGAGACGGAGGGCCGCGAGCGGATCAGCTGGTTCGAGCCGTTCGGCGAGCTGCTCGAGTGGGAGCTGCCGTACGCGAAGTGGTATCTCGGCGGCAAGCTCAACGTCTCCTACAACTGCGTCGACCGCCACGTCGAGGCCGGGCTCGGCGACCGCGTGGCCTACTACTGGGAGGGCGAGCCGACGGAGGAGCGGCGCGAGCTCACCTACGCGGACCTGCAGCGCGAGGTCGTCCGGTTCGCGAACGCGCTGAAGGAGCTCGGCGTCGGCAAGGGGACGAAGGTCGCGATCTACATGGGGATGATCCCCGAGCTTCCCGTCGCGATGCTGGCCTGCACGCGGCTCGGCGCGCCGCACACGGTCGTCTTCGGCGGCTTCTCGGCCGACTCGCTCTCGGACCGCGCGAACGACATGGGCTGCGAGGTGCTGATCACGCAGGACGAGGCCTGGCGGCGCGGCTCGACCGTGCCGCTCAAGCGGACGGCCGACGCGGCGATGGCAGACGCCCCCGGGATCAGGCGCTGCCTCGTCGTCCGCCGCACGGGGAACGACGGCAGTTCGGGGAGCACTGTGCCGATGCAATCCGGCCGCGATACCTGGCTGCATGACCTCGAAGTCTCCGACGACCCCGCGAGCTGCCCGCCGGAGCCGATGGACGCCGAGGATCTCCTCTTCCTCATGTATACGTCGGGCACGACCGCGAAGCCGAAGGGGATCGCCCACACGACGGCCGGCTACCTGGTCGGCATCGCGGCGACGCACCACTACGTGTTCGACCTCAAGCCCGAGCATGACGTCTACTGGTGCGCCGCCGACATTGGCTGGATCACCGGCCACAGCTACATCGTCTACGGCCCGCTCTGCAACGCCACGACATCCGTGTTGTACGAGGGCACGCCGGACTTCCCGGACAAGGACCGCTGGTGGTCGATCGTCGAGCGCTACGGCGTCACGATTCTCTACACCGCTCCGACCGCGATCCGCGCGCACATGAAGTGGGGCCACGAGCACGCCGCGAAGCACGACCTCTCGAGTCTGCGCCTGCTCGGAACGGTCGGCGAGCCGATCAACCCCGAGGCGTGGGTCTGGTACCGCGAGCACATCGGCGCCGACCGCACGCCGGTAGTGGACACGTGGTGGCAGACCGAGACGGGGATGATCATGATCACGCCGCTGCCCGGCGTGACGACGCTGAAGCCCGGGCTCGGCAACGAAGCCGTTCCCCGGCGTCGAGGCAGGCGTGTTCAACGAGGCCGGCGAGGAGGTCGGTCCCGGCGGAGGCGGCTACCTCGTCCTGAAGGAGCCCTGGCCGGCGATGACGCGCGGGATCTACGGCGACGACGCGCGCTTCCGCGAGACGTACTGGTCGAAGTACCCCGGGTACTACTTCGCGGGCGACGGGGCGCGGATCGACGAGGACGGCGACTTCTGGCTGCTGGGCCGGGTCGACGACGTCATGAATGTCTCCGGCCACCGCATCTCGACGATCGAGGTCGAGTCCGCGCTCGTCGACCACCCGCGCGTCGCCGAGGCGGCCGTGTGCGGCCGCGCGGACGACCTGACCGGCCAGGCGATCGTCGCCTACGTCACCCTGAAGGGCAGCGACGAGGGCTCGGTCGAGATGCTCGAGGAGCTTCGCAACCACGTCGCGGCGAAGATCGGACCGATCGCGAAGCCGGCCAACATCGTCTTCACGCCGGAGCTGCCGAAGACGCGCTCGGGCAAGATCATGCGCCGGCTGCTGCGCGACGTCGCCGAGAACAGGCCTCTCGGCGACACGACGACGCTGGCCGATCCGACGGTCGTGTCCGAGATCGCGGAACGCGCCGGCGCGGACGCCTCCGACGAGTAGCTGATTCGACCGGCTCCGGCGAGAGTGCTCTCGCCAGGCCCGCCGTTCCTGAGCCTCTTCGTCCGACAGGCGTCGGTCATGCCGGGCAGCGGCGCTCATAGGGTCCGACACCGCTTGGCGGTCACGCGATCCACGCCAGCAGCGGGATCTCCATCTCCTGAGGACTGAGCCCGCCGTGCTGACCGTAGAGATTCTGCTCGAAGCGGCCCCGCTCGTACCAGTAGACCGCCTCGCCGTAGCGCGGCAGGACAACAACGTTGCCGAGGCGGGCCTGCAGGCGGGGAGACGGCTCGTCGAAGATGCCATCGGCGACGAGCGTGTCGGCGGAGACGACGTCCGCGATCCCGTCGAGACGATCGCCGAGTTCGTCGCGCACCATCTCGACGTAGCCCTCACGGACGTGGAGGAACAGGTCGCGGCACGAGCCGGCCGGGGCAAGCGGCTTCCCGTCCGCGCCCGTCTCGAGGTGCGTGGCGAGCTCGGGCCAGACCCGGTTGACGTAGACGGTGCGCTCCGGTTCGACTGGGGACATGCCGTGGTCGGCGGTGACGAGCACGAGCGTCCCGGAAGGAAACGGCGCGCGTTCGATCAGGGTCAGCGTCTTCGCAAAGGCAACGTCTACCGCGGGGTTGTCCGGGCCGACGGCGTGCATGAGCGTGTCGATTTCGCCGAGGTAGACGAGGGCGTAGGCCGGTTCGGTCGCGGCGAGGGCGGCTGCGGCGGCCGCGAGCCCTTCCTCCGGCGCAGAGAAGGGGAGCACGTTCACACCCCGGAGCACCACGCGGTTCGGCGATCCGTGGGCGAACGCGGCGGGCTGGGCGACGCTGCTGCGGACGCCGGCCGCGGCGAGCCGGGCGTGGAGCGACTCGTTCGGGTAGACGTCCTCGGGATCCAGCAACCCGGCCAGGGTCTCGCGACTGCCGTCGCCCGCGAATGAGAAGAGGAGCGGCGTGATCAGTCGGTTGAGGGTCGGCTCGAGGACGTGCCACTCGTAGATGCCGTGCTCGGCGACCGGCAGGCCGCTGCTGATCGTCGTCACGTGCGCAGTCGTCGTGGAGGGAAACTGGCTCGTCAGCTGCGTGACGAGCCCATCGGAGCGGACACGGCGAAGAAGCGGATGGTCGTGCTGCCGCTGGAGGAATGTCCAGCCGAAGGCGTCGAGGTAGACGAGCGCGACTCGGTCGAACCGTCCGCGCAGCAGCGGCTCGTCCAGCGCCGGCCCGCTGGCAGCGCCGAGCAGGAGACGTTCGATCGTCGCCGGGAGTTGGTCGAAGCACCGCCGTCCCTGCTCGGGCGCGCATGTCGCGAACACTGCAAGAAGCTACAACCCCTCGGGAACGAAGGAGGCCTGACGTGTGACTAGCGCTTCCGGGCGACCACGAGCAGGTACTCGTAGCGGTACTCGGCCGCCTCGGCGCCGCCCGAGTTCGCGCGGTCCGCGAAGTCGCGGAACTCCCGGTCGAGCGCCGCCAGACGCTCCGGCTCGTCCGCGAGGGAGCCGTACAGGGCGATCACCGGGCCGAACGTCTCTCTGAAGAACGCGACGTACTCGGCCGGCCCGCCGGGGCTTCGCTCCACGTACGACCTACGTGTCAGCTCGAGCGACGACACCACGTCGCCGAAGAGCTCGCGGACGTGCTCCTCGCTGCCCCAGAGAACGGGCGGCAGCGCATTCGGCGGCGGCGCCGGCATGTGGCGGCCGAGCGTCTCGAAGAACTCCAGTGCCGTCCCGTTCGGCATGAAGTTGATCATCCCAATCGTCCCTCCGGGCCGGCAGACGCGCAGCAGTTCGTCGGCGACGGCCTGGTGGTTCGGGGCGAAGATCGCTCCGACGGACGAGGTGACGACGTCGAACTCGCCATCGGCGAACGGGAGTGCCTCGGCGTCGGCCTCCACCCATGCGAGCTCGACGCCGCGGGAGCGCGCCTCGCGGCGCCCGGCGTCGAAGTTCTCGGGCGTGAGGTCAGACGCGACCACGTCCGCGCCCGCCTCCGCGGCGCGGATGGCGACGTTGCCGGTGCCCGCCGCGACGTCGAGCACGCGCTGCCCGGGGCCGACCCCGCAGGCGGCCACGAGCTCCGGCCCGAACTCCCAGACCGTCTGCTTCGCGAACCGGTGGTAGTCACCGAGGGCCCACATCTCCCGCTCGGCGTTCGCTGCGACCGTCTCCATGAGCCGACGGTAGTTCACAGCGGCTTCCCTGACATCGCCAGGATCGGCCATCTTCGGATATCCGGCCGTCGCCGAAAGCGGCTACGCGCGCTCGAGCAGGCCGGCCTTCGCGGCGAGGGCGGCCGCGGCCGTACGCGACGGCACGTCCAGCTTGCGGAGGATGTTCGTCACGTGCCGGTGCACCGTGTGCTCGCTCAAGACGAGGCACGAGGCGATCTGGCGATTCGTGAGGCCTTCGGCGAGCAGCCGCAGGACCTCGCGCTCCCTCGGCGTCACGCCGGTCAGCGGACCGTCGTCGTCGGCGTCGCCTGCCGCTCCGAGGCGAGCCAGGCCGGCCTCCGCGGCGGCTGCCTCGTGCCGTGCGTCCTCGCCGCGGCCGAGCGCGATCAGGCTCGTCGCCAGCTCGAGGCGGGCACGCGCTGTCTCGAACGGCGCGCGGCTGCGCTCGTACCCGTCGACGGCATCCTCGAGGAGCGTGCGCGCGCGATCGTGGTCGCCTCGGGCCGCCGCGAGCATGCCCTCGAGCAGGTCCACGCACGCTCGCAGGGGCAGCGTGCCGGCGAGCCGCTCGACCTCCCGGACCGCCTCGAGGCTCCCCGCGGCCCGGTCGAGATCCCCACGCGCGATCTGCGTCCGCGCGAGCACCTCGAGCGCCGGGACCCGCTGCAGCCTTCGGTGCTCGGGCACCTGGCGCAGGAGCCGCTCGGCGAGCTCGGCGGCCCGCGCGGCATCGCCGCCGTCGAGCGCGAGGTGGGCCCGGCAGAGCTGCTCGGCGGCGAACGAGCCGGCCCGGTCGAGCAGCGCTGTGGCCTCCGCCGGCCGTCCCTGGCGTCGCCGCAGCTCCGCCAGCCCGGCGAGCGGCGCTGCCGCCCAGGCTGGGCGGGAGGCCGCGTAGTCCTCGTGCGATGCGGTGAGCATTGCTTCTGCCTCCCGCCACCGGCCGTGCCAGAGGTGGACGGCCCCGTACTCGCTGCGGCAGAAGGCGAGCATGTAGCGGCTCCCGTAGCGCTCTGCGAAGTCGGCGATGCGGTCGCACCACTGGCCGGCCCGCTCGAAGTCGAGCACGGCGGTGCAGGCGCCGACCAGCAGGCAGCACGCCCAGGCGCCGGAGATCGGAATCGTCGCCTCGTCCTCGAGTGCCGCCGCGGTGGACTCGTCGAGGTAGCGCATGCCCTCGGCGACGTCGGCCGAGGCGACGAGCACCGCGCCCTCGAGCGCGAGGCCGAGGATCTCGAGGTCCGGGACGGCGAAGCGCCGGCCGAGCTCGGCGGCGAACGCCGCGAGGCGGCGTGCGGCGGCGCTGTCGCCCGCCGCGTGCGCGAGGAACCCGTCGTGGAATGCGAGCCAGCCGTGCTCGGGGCCGGGCTCCAGGTCGTCGAGCAGGCGATGGGCGCGCCGGAGCCAGCCGTTTGCGACCGCGTCGGCGCCGTAGAAGTCGAGCTGGTCCGCTGCGATCCACGTCGCCATGCGGGCGGCGCCCGCCGCGTCGCCGTCGGCGCGGTAGAGCCGGTACGCGCCCTCGCGTGCGGCGAAGACCACCTCCGCGTCGTCGAGCCACCAGGCCGCCCAGCTCAGGCCCTCGAGTGCCTCCGCCGTTTCGCCTGCGCTCTCGAAGGCGGTGCGCGCCGACTCCCATCGTCCCGCCCGCAGCTCCGACCAGCCGAGCTCGCAGCCCACGAACGGATTGTCGCTCAGCGGTCGATCGAGCGGTACTCGCGCACCGCGAGCGGCGCGAAGATGGCGAGCAGCACGACTGTCCAGACGATCGAGAGGAAGATCGGATGCTCGCCGGGGAAGCCCGACACGAACGGGTTCGGATTCCCGAAGAGCTCCCTCGTGGCGGCCGTCAGCGCGCTGAAGGGGTTCCACGCCGCAAACGGCTGCAGCCAGTCCGGCAGCGTCTCGATCGGGACGAACGCATTCGAAACGAACGTGAGCGGGAAGACGATCAGGAAGCCGAGTTGCTGGCCGACCTCGACCGACGGCACGAGCAGGCCGATGTAGACGCCGATCCACGCCATCGCGAACGTGAAGAAGAGCATCAGCGCGACCGCGAGCAGGAAGTCCGCAGCGCCGTTGTGCACCCGCCAGCCGACGACGAGGCCGGAGCCCATCAGCACGACGAGGATGCCCGGCGTTGTAGACGACGTCTGAGATCGTCCGTCCGCTGAGGACCGCCGAGCGCGCCATCGGCAGCGAGCGGAAGCGGTCGATCAGGCCCTTCGCCATGTCGTCGGTGACGGCGATCGCGGTCGTGATCGAGGCGAAGCCGAGCGTCTGGATGAAGATGCCCGGCATCAGGTACTCGTTGTAGGAGCCGCCGCCCGGAAGCGGGATCGCGCCGCCGAAGACGTAAGCGAACAGCAGCACGAACATGATCGACTGGAGGATCGCGAAGATCGCGAGCTCCGGAATGCGCGGCACCCGCTTCAGGTTCCGCCACGTCATGACTGCGCCGTCGTTGACGGCCATGCGGAGCTCGCTCACGCCGCCTTCTCCTCCTCGCGCTCGTCCTCGCCGAGCGACAGCTCCTCGGCCGCGTGGCCGGTGAGCTCGAGGAAGACGTCGTCGAGCGTCGGCCGCCGGAGGGCGATGTCGTCCATCCTGATTCCCGCCTCGTCCAGCCGCCGGATGATGTCGACGAGGTGCGCCGCACCGCCGTCGGCGGCAAACGTGATCCGGCGGACGTGGTCGTCGACCGAGGCGTTGCCGTCCGGCGCGAGCAGCAGAGCCGTCCTAGTCAGGTCGCCGGCCTCGTGGACGACGACCTCGATCCGCTCACCGCCGACGCGCGACTTGAGCTGGTCGGACGTGCCGCGGGCGATGATCAGGCCCTTGTCGACCACGGCGATCTCGTTGGCGAGCTCGTCCGCCTCCTCGAGGTATTGCGTCGTCAGGAGCAGGGTCGCGCCCTCGCGCACCTGAGTGCGAATCACGTCCCACATGCCGAGGCGGCTGCGTGGGTCGAGCCCGGTCGTCGGCTCGTCGAGGAAGAGCAAGCGCGGCCGGCCGATCAGCGCCGCGGCGAGGTCGAGCCGGCGCCGCATGCCGCCGGAGTAGGTCTTCGCGACGCGGTCGGCCGCCTCGTCGAGCAGGAAGCGCTCGAGCAGCTCGTCTGCTCGTGTACGCGCCTCTGCGCTCGACAGGTGGTAGAGGCGGCCGAACATCCAGAGGTTCTCGCGTCCGGTGAGGTTCTCGTCGATCGCGGCGTACTGGCCGGAGAGACCGATGGCCTTCCGGACGGACTGCGCCTCGCGCAGCACGTCGAAGCCGGCAACCCGCGCGCTGCCCGCGTTCGGCCGGAGCAGAGTCGCAAGGATCCGCACGGTCGTCGTCTTGCCCGCGCCGTTCGGCCCGAGCAGACCGAGGACGGTGCCCTCCTGCACCTCGAGGTCGACGCCGTCCAGAGCGCGCACCTCGTTCTTGCGCGACTTGTAGATCTTGACGAGGCCCTCTGCTTCGACGGCGGCCATCGCCTCAGGGTACGCGCTGGAGCTCCGCAGCCGCGATCGTTGCAAGTGTCACCTGACAGGAGGACACTTGTCCGGTGAGCGTGCGAAGAAGCTCCGACTCGGTGGTCGGGAGCGAGTTCGCCGGCTATCGCGTCGAGGCGCTCATCGGCCGGGGCGGGATGGGCGCGGTTTACCGTGCCGAGGAACGCGGTCTCGGGCGCAAGGTCGCGCTCAAGGTGATCGCGTCGGAGCTCGCCGAGGACAGCCGCTTCCGCGAGCGCTTCCTGCGCGAGTCGCGCGTGGCCGCATCGCTCGACCACCCGCACATCGTCCCGATCTTCCAGGCCGGGGACGAGGACGGCGTCCTGTTCCTCGCGATGCGTTATGTCGACGGCACCGACCTCGCGCAGCTCATCTCCCGTGAGGGGGCGCTCGAGCCCGCGCGCGCGATCTCGCTGCTCGAGCAGGTCGCGGAGGCCCTGGACGCAGCGCACGAGAAGGGTCTCGTCCACCGCGACGTCAAGCCGTCGAACGTCCTGATCGCGGTCGCCGCCGGCAAGGAGCACTGCTACCTCGCCGACTTCGGCCTCACGAAGCGGACGGGCTCGCTCAGCGGTGTCTCCGCCCCCGGCGACGTCGTCGGCACGCTCGAGTACGTCGCCCCCGAGCAGATCACCGGCGATGACGTCGACGCCCGCGCCGACGTCTACTCGCTCGCCTGCGTCCTCTACGAGTGCCTGACCGGGACGTCGCCGTTCCCGCGGGCGACCGACGTCGCCCTCCTCTGGGCGCACGTGCACGAGGAGCCTCGGCGGCCGAGCGAGGTTCGGCGCCGAGCTGCCGCGGGACGTCGACGCGGTGCTGGCGCGCGCCCTCGCGAAGGAGCCGGAGCGGCGGTACGGGACGGCAGGCGAGCTCGTCGCCGCGGCACGCTCCTCGCTCGGACTCGTCGAGGCCGCGCCGGCGCCGGCAAACAAGCGTCTCCAGTGGATCTTCGGGGCAGTACGTGCTCGTCCTCGCGATCGCAGCGGTACTCGGGCTGCTGCTCACACGCGACTCCGGCGGCGGCCTCACCTCCGTGGCGCCGAACTCCGTCGGCGTAATCGATGCGGCGTCGAACGAGCTCGTCGGCGAGGTGCCGGTCGGGCTCGACCCCGAGGCGATCGCGTCGGGTGCTGGATCGATCTGGGCGGCGAACATCGAGGACGAGACGCTCTCGCGCATCGATCCCGACGACACGGCGACTCGTCCACGAACGATCTCGGTCGGCGGCTACCCGAGCGATGTCACCGTCGGAGCCGGTGCGGTTTGGGTCGCGCTCGGCGGGTTGGCCGAGCTCGTGCGCGTGAACGCCGAGCAAAACCGGGCCGGGTCCCCAGTCTCGGCGTTCGGCGCGACGGGCTCGTGCGGAGGTTCGCCGGAGGCGAGCCTCGCAATCGGCGCCGGCGCCGTTTGGTTCGTATGCCAACAGGAGCTCGGACGGTTCGATCTCCGCACCGGCACGGGGAGGGCGGTGGGCTACGAGGCGGGACTCAGCAGCTCACCGAGCTCGGTGCTGCCCGAGTTCGCGGACATGGCCTTCGGGCTCGGCGCGCTTTGGATCGTCGACCGCAACACGAACTCGATCATCGAGCTCGATCCCGTCACGATCGAGAAGCAGCGCACGATCACCGTCGGCCAGGATCCGACCGCGATCGCGGTGGGCGGCGGTTCGCTCTGGGTCGCCAACTTCGGCGACGACACCGTCACGCGCGTTCAAATCCCCGGGGCCGGGCAGACGCCAACTCTGACGCACATCCCCCTCGGCGACGGCCCGGTCGACGTCGCGGTGGGCGAGGGTGCGGTCTGGGTCGCGAGCTCGCTCGACCGGAGCGTCTCGCGCATCGACCCCGAGACGAACGACGTCGAAGCGACGATCGCCGTCGGCAACGAGCCGCAACGCGTGACCACGGGCAGCGGGCGCGTTTGGGTCACCGTGCGGGCGCCGGACGAGCAGGCAGTTGAGCCGTGAGGCGGCCGGTTGTATCGTCTGTATCGAAGGGAATCCGAGAGAGGCCGTCGCTCTAGAGGAGGGGAACCTCTGGTGAGACGCGCCCAATTCGCTCTTGCAGTCGTCGTGGTCGGTGCGATCGCCACCGTGACGCCGGCCGGCGGCTCGACCGAGCAGACACCGACGCGCGGCGGCACGCTCTACGTCGCGCGGCCGGCGCAGTCGGTCGAAACCTGCCTCAATCCGTTCGCCTGTCCGATCGCAGACGTCGATGCCTTTCTGAGCCAGGTTCTCGAGGGCGCCTTCGAGACCGGGCCGGACCTCGTGCAGCGGCCGAGCCTCGTCAGCGGGTTCACCGTCGCGAAGAAGCCGTTCACGGTCACCTACCGCATCCGGCCGGAGGCTCGCTGGAGCGATGGCCGCCCGGTCACGGCCGCCGACTTCCAGTTCACCCACAAGCAGTACCGCACCCTCGCCCAGCCCGCTTTCGACCAGCGAGCGCTCTACCGCAACATCCGACGCACGTGGGTGCTCGGCCAGAAGACGTTCCGCGTCGAGTTCAGCAGACCGTTCGCCCGCTGGCGCGACCTGTATCCGATCGTCTTACCGCGGCATGTCCTCGCGGGACACGACATGACGAAGGTATGGCTCGACCGGGTCGACGACCCGGACACCGGCGCGCCGATCGGCAGCGGCCCGTTCCTGACCGGCCGGCTCGAGAAGGGCAAGCAGCTCGCACTCGTCCGGAACCCGCGTTACTGGGGGCCACACACGGCGTACCTCGATCGGATCGTCTACCGCTTCACGGGCGCGAACGATGGGCTCGGCCCCCTGCTCCGCAACGAGGTCGGCTTCGCCGCGAGCGCCGGTGTCGCGCTCCTGTCCGCGGACACGGCCGCGCAGATCCGTCGGCTACCCGGCTGGCGCGTCGTCGCGTGGCCTACGCTGTTGATGGAGCACTTCACCTTCCGCGTGGGCTCCGGAGGGCATCCCGCCCTGAAGAACCGGCTCGTGCGTCGAGCGCTGGCGTTCGGCATCGACCGCGCGCAGATCGCGCGTGTGCTGTTCGCCGACGCACCGGCGCGGGACCGACGCCCGCTCGACAGCACGGTCTTCGCTCCGTCGGAGCGCTTCTACCGGCCGATCTGGAGCGGCTACCGCTACGCCCCCGACCGGGCGCGGAGCCTGCTCGAGCAAGCCGGCTGCCGCAGCGGCTCGGACGGCGTCTACGTGTGCGCCGGGGAGCGGCTCAGCCTGCGCTTCGTCACCACCGGCGGTGTGCCGTACCGCGCGGCGGTTCTGCAGCTCGTCCAGGCACAGCTGCGCCAGGCGGGGATCGAGGCGGTGCTCTCGTTCGTACCCTCCGGAACGCTGTTCGGACAGGTCCTTCCGAGCGGGGCGTACGACGCCGCTCTGTTCGGCTGGGGGACGACCGGCGGTGGGGTCGCCTGGCACGAGGGGGACTGCGGGGATCCTCAGAACTTTGCCGGTTTCTGTAGCCGGCTCGTGACGCGCGACTACAAGCAGGTCGACGTCATCGTCGACCCGGAGCAGCGGGCGCGCGTGCTGCACGCCCTGGACGCCAAGCTCGCCCGCGCGGTGCCGGCGTTGCCGTTGGTCCAATCAGTCCAACGCGTCGCACTGCGAAAGGACCTTCGCGGGTTCGTCCCCGGCGGCGGGATCTTCAACTTCCCCCAGAACTCGGAGGACTGGTGGCTCGCGCAAGGGCGCTAGCCGCGGCGCTCGCCGTCGCGCTCCTCGTCGCCGTCCCGAGCGCGGGCGGCTCGGGCACGCAGACCCCGAAGCGCGGCGGCACTGTCGTCCTCACGGGAGTGCCTCGTGAGCCTGCGTGCCTGAATGCCTTCCTTCCGCGCTGCCGGGCGGCCGGAGGCCTTGCAGAATGGGTGATGCAAACGGTCCTTCCCGGCGCCTTTCGTATTGGTCCCAGGTTGGAGCTCCGGCCGAACCTCGTCTCGAGTGTGGACGTGACGAAGACGCCGCCGTTCACCCTCACGTATCACATCCGTCCCGAGGCTCGCTGGAGCGACGGAAAGCCTGTCAGCGCGCGCGACTTCGTGTTCACGCACCGGACGAGCCTCGCCGCCGGCGTCGAGTTCTACGCGGTCGACGCGGACGTGCGGGCGCTGATCGCCGGCGTGCGCGCGCTCGATGCCAAGACGGTGAGGGTCTTTCTCCGGTCGCGCTTCGGCGGCTGGCGCCGCCTCTTCCCGTACGTGCTCCCCCAGCATGCGCTCGCCCGGGCGGACTTCGGCAGCGTGTGGACGGACCGGATCCACGATCCGGCGAACGGACGCCCGATCGGAAGCGGCCCCTTCCTCGTCCGGGAATGGACACGCGGCCATGAGCTCGTGCTCGAGCGCAACCGCCGCTACTGGGGAGACCGGCCGGCGTATCTCGACCGGCTCAGGCTGAGATTCTTCACCTCGATCGAGGAGCCGATCGAGGGCCTTCGGCGGGGAGAGCTCGATCTCGTCCACGGCCTCCCGCTCTCGGTCGGCGAGGCCCGGGAGGTTCGGCAGCTGGCGGGGGTCAGCGTGCAGAGCGTTCCCGGCCTCGGCTGGGAGCACATCGAGCTCCGAGTTCGTCCTCCGGGGCACCCGGCCCTTCGCAACCCGCTCGTGCGCAGGGCGATCGCGCGCGCGATCGACAGATCCGCGCTCGTCCGGACGGTGCTCCCGGCTGCCGACCGCCGGGGCGCGGCGAGTGAGAGCGCGGCCTACTGGCCCATGAGCCGCCACTACCGGCCGAACTGGAGCGGCCTCCGCTACAACCCGGCCGAGTCCAGCCGGCTCCTCCGGCAGGCGGGCTGTCGCCGCGGCGCGGATCGCATCTATGTCTGCGCGGGGGAGCGGCTCTCGCTGCGGGCGTTCACGACCGCGGGCTTGGCGTTCCGCGAGCAGGCCCTGGGGGTCGTTTCGGAGCAGTTGCGCCGTGCGGGGATCGAGGTCGTCCCGGCGTTCGTGCCTTTCGGAACGCTCTTCGGGCAGATCGTCCCGAGCGGCGCCTTCGACCTCCTGCTCTTCGGGTGGGTACGCCTGGACGCAGAGCCGGACATGAACATCCTTCGCTGCGGCGGCTTCCAGAACTACACCGGCTACTGCCAGCGTCTCGTCATGCGTGACCTCGACGAGGCGGCGCGCGTGCTCGACGCCGACCAGCGCGCCCGCGTCTTCAACAGAGCAGACGCGCGGGTTGCGGGCGACGTGCCGCTGCTCCCGCTCTACCACAGGCCGTTGATCGGCGCCGCGAGGGCGACCCTCCGGGGCTACGTTCCGTCCGGGTCATTCAACCCATTCCTCGGCGCGGAGAACTGGTGGCTCGCGCGGGACCGCTAGTCCTGGCGGCGGCGCTCGCCGCCTCGCTCCTCGCCGTCTCGGGAGCGGGCGGCTCGGGGGCGCAGTCGCCGAAGCGGGGCGGCACCGTCGTCCTCCTCCGCCCGGCCCAGCCGAGCCGCGTGCCTCAATCCGCTCGCGTGCGGCGGCGGTTTCGACCCCGCGGTGACGCAGGTTCTCGAGGGCGCCTTCGAGGCCGGTCCCGACCTCGTCGTGCGACCGAACCTCGTCTCGGAGGTGGACATCGCGAGGAACCCGTTCAGGCTGACCTACCGCATCCGGCCGGAAGCGCGCTGGAGTGACGGCGTGCCGGTCACCGCCGCAGACTTCGAGTTCACGCACGAGAAGCTCTCCGCCCACCTCGAGGATCCCGACGGGATCTACGACAAGGTGCGGCGGGTCCGCGTCCTCGACCGGAAGACCTTCCAGGCCGTCCTGCGAGAGCCGTATGCGGACTGGAGGCGCCAGCTCTACGCGGTCGTCCTACCGCGGCACGCGCTCGCGGGACTGGATGTAACCAAGGTCTGGAGTGACCGGATCGACAGCCCGAGGACGGGCAGGCCGATCGCGAGCGGCCCCTTCCTCGTCGAGACCTTCGAGCGCGGCGAGCGCCTCACGCTCGTCAGGAACCCCCGCTACTGGGGGCCACACACGGCGTACCTCGACCGCTTCGTCCATCGCTTCATTCGCCAGAACCCACTCGATCCCCTCGACCCACTCCGGCGGAACGAGGTCGACGTCACGCTGACCCTCGGCGGCAACTTCGTGAGCGCGGAAGTCGCACGTGAGGTTCGAAGGCTTCCGGGCTGGCGCGTGGCGACGTGGCCGGCGGCGGCGGCGGAGCACTTTGCTTTCCGGGTGGGCCCGGGCGGCCATCCGGCGCTCGGATCGCCGCTCGTGCGTCGTGCGCTCGCGTTCGGCATCGACCGCGTCGCCATCGCCCGGGAGATCCAGGCCGAGGCCCCGAGATCCGCGCGGCGGCCGCTCGACAGCACAGGCTTCCTCCCGAGCGAGTCCTCCTACCGCCCGAACTGGAGCGGCTACCGCTACGACGTCGCCCGGGCACGGCGCTTGCTCGCCGAGGCGGGATGTCGCCAAGGCGCGGATCGAATTTACTCGTGCGCCGGCGAGCGGCTCCGCCTGCGCTTCGTGACGACGGCAGGCATTGCCGTGCGCGAGCGCGTCGTCGAGCTCGCGCGAGCGCATCTTCGTGCGGTGGGCGTGGAGGTCGAGCCGGTCTACGCCTCTCCTGGTGCTCTCTTTTCCCAGATCGCCCCGAGTGGCAACTTCGACGCGATTCTCTTCGCCTGGGTCGGGTTCGGCGGCCTCGTCTGGCCGGAGAGCTGGTGCGGAAAGGACCAGAACTGGACGGGGTACTGCGATCGGCTCTTCACGCGCGATCTCCAGCAGGTTGATCGAGTCGTGGATCCGGTGCAACGGGCGCGCATTCTCAACGCTGCCGACGCCAAGCTCGCACGAGCCGTGCCTGTCCTCCCGGTGGTGCAGCCGGTCTTGCGGGGAGTCATCAGGGCGACGGTTCGCGGTGTCTACCCCGGCGGCTCGCAGTTCGAGTTCAGCCAGAACTCGGAGGACTGGTGGCTCGCGGACTCGCGCTAGCCGCGGCGCTCGCCGTCTCGCTGCTCGCCGTCCCGGGCGCCGGCGGCTCGGAGCGCGCAGGCGCCGCGCGTGGGTGGGACGGTCGTCTACGGCGGGCCGTTCGGGGAGCCCGCCTGCCTCACGCCGCTCCGCGACGAGTGTGCCCCGGGATCGACTGCGCTCACCCTTGGGTTCATCGCGAGCAAGGTTCTCGAGGCGCCGTTCGACGTCGGCCCGGATCTCACATGGCGGCCGCGGCTCGTTTCGAGCGTCACGTTCACGACGAGGCCGCCGATCACGCTCACGTACAACATCCGACCGGAGGCGCGCTGGAGCGACGGGGTGCCGATCACGGCGGCGGACTTCGTCTTCACCCACCAGGCGATCCTCAGGTCGCGGCCCGAGGATGTTCACAAGACGAAGGTTCGCAGCGTTCGCGCTCTCGACGCGAAGACGGTGAAGGTCGTCCTGCGCTCCCGCTACGCCGCGTGGCGGGAGCTGTTCGGCAGCATCCTGCCGCGCCATGCGCTCGCGGGCGTCGATTTGGCCCGTGTCTGGACGGACCGGATCGAGAATCCGAAGACGGGTGCGGCCATCGGGAGTGGGCCCTTCCTCGTGGAGCGGTGGGAGCGCGGCAAGCAGATCACGCTCCGCCGGAACCCCCGCTACTGGGGGCCTCATCCTGCCTACCTCGACCGGCTGGTCGTTCGCTTCCAGGTTCAGGGTCCGGCGCTCCGCGAGGCGTTCCGACGGGGCGAGCTGGACGTCGCCTCGCACTTCCCACCTGGATTCGTCGCGGAGCTCCAGCAGGAATCCGCTCTGCGGGTGCTCTCGAACCAACGGGCGGCCGGCTGGGACCACTTCGAGATCCGCATCGGGCCCGGCGGTCACCCGGCGCTCGGGAACAAGCTGGTGCGGAGGGCCCTCGCCTACGGGATCGACCGCGCCGCGATCGTCGCGCAGGTCCTCCGGGCGACCGATCGGAGTGCGTCGCAGCGCGACAGCGCCGTCTTCCCGACCCGGAGCCCCCATTACCAGGGGAACTGGGAGAGGTACCGCTACCGGCCGCCCGAGGCACGGCGGCTGCTCGAAGAGGCGGGTTGCCGGCGCGGCGCGGACGGCATCTACGTCTGCGCCGGCAGCCGGCTCTCGCTTCGCTTCGTGACGACGGCCCCGCCCGGCGGTTTCCGGCCGAAAGTGATCGAGCTCGTCCAGGCGCAGCTCCGGGCGGCCGGCGTTGAGGTCGTAGCGAGCTTCGCGACGACCGGTGCGATCTTCAATCAGATCCTCGTGAGCGGCAACTTCGACGTCGCGCTCTTCTCGTGGATCTCCACGCCGGGCGCGTCGGCAAAGCCCATCTTCGGCTGCGGCGGCGAGCAGAACTACACCGGCTACTGCCAGAGGCTGGTCACCGCCGACCTCGATCAGGCCGAACGGATCCTCGACGCCGACCGGCAGGCGCGTGTCCTGAACAGGGCCGACCTGCGGATGGCGAGGGACGTGCCGGTGATCCCGCTCTACCAGCAGACCCAGTCCGTCGCGCTGAGAACGACGGTGCGGAACTTCGGTTTGTCCCTCAACACGCAGCTCGCGCCGCTCTGGAACGCGGAGAACTGGTGGCTCGCGGATTCGCGCTAGCAGCGGCGATCGCGCTGTCGCTCCTCGCCGTTGCGGGAGTCGGCGGCGCGAGCGCGCAGGCGCCGCGGCTTGGCGGGACGCTCGTCTTCGGAACGCAGGGAGCCACAGGAGGGCTTCGCGAGCCGCCGTGCCTCAACGTGCTGCTGGAGTTGAAGTGCATCACGACGGGCGCGCTCACGCCGTTCATCTCCCAGAAGGTTCTGCTGGGCGCGTTCGATGCCGGTCCCGACAACACCTGGCGCCCGAGGCTCGTCTCGGAGGTCGACTACACGACGAAGCGTCCGTTCACGCTCACGTACCACATTCGCCCCGAGGCTCGCTGGAGCGACGGCGTGCCGGTCACGGCGCGCGACTTCGTCTTCACCGACCGCGTGATGCGGGCGCTGCGAGACGAGCAGTTCACTCCGTGGCACGCCGAGCAGGTGCGCAGCGTGCGCGCCGTCGACGCGAAAACGGTCAGGGTCGTCCTGCGCTCCCGCTTCGCCGGCTGGCGCGGCCTGTTCGGGACGGTCCTCCCGAGCCACGCTCTCTCGGGCCAGAACCCTGCGCGGCTCTGGACGGACGGCATCGACAACCCGAAGACGGGCGCGCCGATCGGGAGCGGCCCCTTCCTCGTCGAGCGCTGGGAGCGCGGCACCCGGATCGTGCTCCGCCGCAATCCGAACTACTGGGGCCGCCGGCCTCGGCTCGAACGCATCGTCATTCGCTACCGGATGAGCAGCCTCAACCCGGCCGACTGGTTCCGGAGCGGCGAGGTCGACGTCGCCCAGCACTTCGTCGGCGTCGCCGCCTTGCGGGCGGAGGCGCTGCCCGGAGTCCGGATCGTGCCCGGGCCCTCGTCGAATTGGGAGCACCTCACCCTGAACCTCGGCCCCGGCGGCCACCCCGCACTCAAGAAGAAGCCGGTCCGCCAGGCGCTCGCCTACGGCCTCGACCGGGCCGCCCTCATCCGGGACAGCCCGCTCGGCGCCTGCGGACCCGACCCTGCGCCCGCTGAACAGCGTCGTGTTCCTGCCCCAGAGCCCGTACTACAGGCCGAACTGGAGCCGGTACGACCACAACCCTCGACTCGCGCGCCAGCTCCTCGAGCGGTCGGGCTGCCGTCGCGGCACGGACGGCATCTACGTCTGCGACGGAGCAGCGGCTCCGGCTCCGCCTGGCGGCGCGCCAAGGCTTCGTCACCCCGACGCGCGTCGTCGAGCTCGTCCGCGACCAGCTGAGAGAGATCGGTGTCGAGGTCGTGCTCGAGTTCGCGCCCCCTCTCGTCGTGACCAGACAGATCATCACCAGTGGCAACTTCGACCTGGCGCAATTCGCGTGGTTCTCGCTCTGGCCCGATCCGGGCGGCGCGCACGACCTCTTCGCGTGCGGCGTCGAGCTCAACTACGGCGGCTACTGCCAGCGATTGGTGACGCGCGAGCTCGATCAGGCCAGGCGGATCCTGGACGCGCGCAAACAGGCGCTCGTGCTGAACCGAGCCGATGCCCAGCTGGCGAGCGATGTCCCGATCATTCCGCTGTACCAGACGCCCTTCCCCGGCGCCGTCACCGCGAACGTCCGCAACTTCAGCCTGTCCCCCTTCAACCCGCTCGCGACCGCGGAGGACTGGTGGCTCGCGCGAGGGCGCTAGCCGCGGCGCTTGTCGTCTCCCTCCTCGCCTTGGGGGGCGGCGCGGGCGGCACGGGTGCGCAGGCGCCGCGGGTCGGCGGCGTCCTCGTCTTCGGAGCACTGGGAGCCGGAGGACCGCTTCGGGAGCCGCCATGCCTCAACGTGATCCTTGAGAAGCAGTGCATTACGTCGGGCTTCCTGACGCTCCACATCTCCCAGAAGGTTCTGCTGGGCGCGTTCGAGGCCCGCGGCGACTACACCTGGCGGCCGAGCCTCGTCTCGGACGTCGACTACACGAGAACCCGACCGTTCACGTTCACCTACACGATCCGCCCTGAAGCTCGCTGGAGCGACGGCATGCCGGTCACGGCGCGGGACTTCGTCTTCACGGATCGCGCGATCCGGGCGCTGAGAGACGAGCAGATCCTCGACACGCACGTCGCGCAGGTGCGCAGCGTGCGCGCCGCTCGACGCGAAGACGGTCAGGGTCGTCCTGCGCTCCCGCTACGCCGGCTGGCGCGGCCTGTTCGGAACCGTTCTCCCGAGCCACGCCCTGTCGGGCCAGGACCCCGCGCGTTTCTGGACGGACGGGATCGACAACCCGAAGACGGGCGCGCCGATCGGGAGCGGCCCCTTCCTCGTCGAGCGCTGGGAGCGCGGCAACCGGATCATGCTCGCCGGAATCCGCACTACTGGGGTCCGCCCTCCGACCTCGAACGCATCGTCATTCGCTTCTCCGCGAGACCTGCATCGGCCCGCCGCCGGCCGAGGCGCTCGACTCGCTCCGGACCGGCGAGGTCGGACATCGCGCTCAACCGCGGTCTCGAGCATCGTTCCCGAGCTGCGACGGATCCCGGAGGTCAGGGTCGTCTCGACGCCCTCGGCCGGCTGGGAGCACCTCGCCCTCCGCGTCCCTGCAGGGGGCCACCATGCCTGCGCTGCGCGCGAGGAAGCTCGTCCGGCGCGCTCTGCCTACGGCCTCGACCGCGCGGCATCGTCCGGCAGCTGCTCGGGAGGCCTCGACCCGAGCGTACCCGCCGAGCGACAGCGCCGTCTTCCTGACCACGAGCCGCTACTACCGGCCGGCCTGGGCCGGCTACCGCTACCATCCCGCCCATGCGCGGCGGCTGCTCGAGCAGCGGGCTGCCGCCGCGGCGCGGACGGCATCTACGTCTGCGGCGGCCAGCGGCTCTCGCTCCGGGTCTGGACGCTCGCCGGGGCGACGCTGCGCGCACGCGGTGCTCCAGCTCGTCCAGGCCCAGCTCCGCGAGGCCGGCGTCGAGGTCGTGCCGCGTATTCGCGACGATCCAGGCGCTCTTCGGTCAGATCCTCCCGAGTGGCGACTTCGACGTGGCCAGCTTCGCGTGGTTCGTCCGCCAGGCTCGCCGTCGGAGGCAAGGATGTCTTCGGCTGCGGGGAGTGCAGAACTACACGGGCTACTGCCAGCGGCTCGTCACGCGCGATCTCGACCAGGCCGAGCGGATCCTCGACGCCGACGAGCAGGCGCGCGTCCTCAATCGCAGTCGACCGGCAGATCGCAGGGACGTTCCGGTGATCCCGCTCTACCAGATCCCGTACGTGTCGCGCTCCGCACCGACACGTTCGGGACGTCGCTCCGCGGCCCGTTCAATCCCCTCTCGGGGCGCGGAGAACTGGTGGCTCGCGCGAGGGCGCTAGCCGCGGCGCTCGCCGTCTCCCTCCTCGCCGTCTCGGGCGCGGGCGGCTCGGGCGCGCAGGCGCCGCGGCGCGGCGGCACGTCTGGTCGCTGGGACACGCTGCGCGAGCCAGCCATGCCTCAACGCCTACCTTGCCCGGTGCGACAGCCACCTTCCTCCCGTTGGCGCCATCATCGCGTGTGGCTTTTCGCGGGGCGTTTCGCGCTCGGCCGACTTCACGTATCAACCGCGACCTCATCACGGGCGGAGTACACGACGACTCGCCCCTCTCGCTCGACGTACCACATTCGCCCCGAGGCTCGCTGGAGCGACGGCGTCCCGGTCACGCGCGCGTGACTTCGTCTTCACCCAGAGCGCGTATCCGCTCCGGCTGAAAGAGATGTGCGGAGCCGGACGCTCGCTAGTCGGGATCGTCCGCAGCGTCCGCGCCGTCGATGCGAAGACCGTCAAGGTCGTTCTGCGAGGCCGCTTCGCCGCGTGGCGGGGCTCTTTCCGTACGTGCTGCCGCGCACACGTCCTCCGGGGAGAGGACTTCTCGACGGTCTGGCTCGAGGGACTCCAGAACCCGAAGACGGGTAAGCCGGTCGGAACTGGCCCGTTCCTCGTCGCGGGCTGGGAGCGTGGCCGTACCCTGACCTTCGTCCGCAATCCGCGCTACTGGAAGCGTCCGGCATACCTCGATCGACTGGACATCCGCTTCTGCCGGCAGTGCCCGGGTGCCGCGGAGCAACTCGAGCTGCTGCGGAGCGGCGAGATCGACGTTCTCCGGAGCATCGTCCTGTCCGGTGAGCAGATCCAGGAGCTTCGGGGCTATCCCGGGGTCAACGTCCTTGCAAGCCGGGGGCGACCTGGGAGCACCTCGACGTTCGGACGGCGGCCTCGGCGGCCATCCTTCTCTCGAAGCACAAGCAGATCCGGCGGGCGCTCCGCGTTCGGCATCGACCGCGTCGGGCTCGCCCGAGCGTTGTCGGGCAGTCGACTCCCGCTACCCGCCGAGTGACAGCGTCGATCTTTCTCGCGGGCGACAGACACTACCGTCCGAACTGGAGTGCGTACCGGTTCCGTCCCGATGAGCGCGGAGCTCCTCGAGCAGGAGGGCTGCCGTCGAGGACTGGACGGCATCTACGTCTGCGAGGGAGCGCGGCTCTCGGCTTCGGCTGGCGACGCTCGCCGCAGGCCCCCGCCGTCCACGAGGCGCTCGTCGAGATCGCAGGGCCAGCTGAGAGCAGATCGGCGTCGAGGTCGTGCTCGAGTATCGCGCCCCCGAGTGCGCTCGTCACGAGGCATTCTCACCGAGCGGCGACTTCGACCTGGCGCTGTTCTCGTGCGTCAGACGGCCCGGATGCCCCGGGCGGCGCGCGTGGCGCATTACGCTGCGGATCAGTTGCAGAACTACTCCGCGACTACTGCCAGCGGCTCGTGACTCGTGAGCCTCGATCAGGCCAAGCGGATCCTGGATGCGGACCCGCAGGCAGCGCGTCCTCAATCGAGCCGACGCCCAGCTTGCGAAGGACGCTCCGCTCATTCCGCTCTACCAGGATCCGCTTCGCCGCGAGCAGGACGCTGGTCCGGAACTTCGTCAGCGTGTCCCCGTTACCCGCTCGCGGCCGCCGAGGACTGGTGGCTCGCGCGAGGGCGTTAGCCGCGGCAGCTCTCGCCTGTCTCGGTTGTGATCATCGCCCGCTGAGCATCTCATGCGCTGCTGACGCATGAAGCGCATGGCGAGTGACGGTTCGACTCGATGATCGAGCTAGCCCGGCCAGTGAAGTCGCACGTGCCGGCACACAGTCGGCGCGTGTACCGCTGGCTCGATCGCGGTTCTGGATGCCGCGTCGACCCGGTGTTGGCGGGCGTCGGAGGCGGTTACGCTACCGGCGCTGACCTCGCCCGGCGGCTGCTCGGGCAGGCGCTGCCGGCCAGGCGCCGACGGCATCTACATCTGCGACGACGAGCGACTCCCGCTGCGTGTCTTCACGTCTGGCGGAGATCGCCCTGCGACAACTCGACGCTCGAGTCTAAGTCCTAGCTGCCGACCGGAGGGGCCGGCGTCGAGGTCTCGCCGACCTTTGTTCCAGGCCCGTCGCTCTTCGGGCAGATCCTGCCGAGCGGGAACTTCGACGCTGCCGGCATCGCGGGGCTTTGTGAGCCTGCCGCTCTCGTTGACAAGACGCCTTCGGCTGTGGCGGCGATCGAACTACATCGGTTCTGCCATCGGCGTAACCGACGATCTCGAGCCAGGCCGGGCGGATCCTCGACACCGATAAACGTGCGCGCGTCCTCCACCGTGCCCGACCGCCGGCTCGCGGCGCGTGCCGGCGATCCCGCTCTACCAGACCCCGTTCGCTGCTCGCGCCCCGGCGGACGCTCCGGGGCGTGATCGCGACGCCGTTCAACCCGCTCTGGAGTGCGGAGAACTGGTGGCTCGCGGCTAGGCGGTGACGAGCTGTCGAAGCGCGGGCGAGCCGAGATCCAGGTAGCGGAGGCGCGGGACCGACGCGAACGCACGGTCGGCCTGACACGAACGCAGCCGCCTCGAGCTCGATCGCGGCCGCTGCCAGGACGGCGTCGAATGCACCAAGCGCGGGTAACCGCTCGAAGAGTCTGAGCCCGCGTTCGAGCGCCTCGCGCTCGACCACGAGCAACGGCGACAGGAGCTCTGCGAAGGCACGTCCGAGCTGCACCGCATCGGCACGTCCGCGGTGCCGCGATCGCACGTGCACGAACTCCTGGATGACCTCAGCCGTTGTCGTGGCAGGGACGCGGCCGTCGCCGATCGCCTCGACGAGCGCGCGACTCGGCTCTGCCAACTCGTGCTCCTCGCTGACGGAGTAGACCAGCACCGTCGTGTCGACGACGATCACTGTCGCACGATCACTGGCGCACGATTACTGGCGCGCGTGCGCAGCCTCGCGTTCGGCACGAAGCTCGTCGATCCCGGGCACCGCCATCGGCTCGGCCGACAGGACAGTCCGAGCGGCACGTGATCGCGATGTTTTCGGCGGGAGCGCCTGGTCGATGGCATCCCGGATGACGGCGGCAACGGACGTCTTGCGGTCACGTGCCTCCGACTCGAGTCGCCGGTACCTCTGCTCGTCGATGAGGAGCTGAAGTCGCCGGTTGAGCATGCACATACATTAGCATGTGCATAGTCGCCAAACCTTTACGTCCGAGCGCGTCAGCACGCGCAGTCCTGGGATGCGCCCGAAGTCGCCCGAGTTTCGGGTCGCAACTCCTAGCCCGTGGGCAAGGGCTGTCGCGCCGATCCAGAGATCGTGCGCGCCGATAGTCTCGCCGCGGCGGCTGAGTCTCGCCCATACCTCCGCATGGATGCGGGCAACCGCTTCGGTGATCGGGATCGGATCGAACCCGGCGATGATGTGCTCGACGAACGCCTGCCGGCGGACGCGCCTGCCGCCTGTTGCACGGTGCACTCCGTGCAGGAGCTCGCTCACGGTGATCACGCTGATCGCGCGCTCCTCGTCGCCGAGGAGCGCTTGGAGGTCGCCCGCTCCGCTTCGTTCCCACTCGACGAGGAGATCGGTGTCGATCAGGACGGCCATGCGACTCTCCGGCGTGCCGGCTTCGACGCGCACGCGGCGGAGGTCGGCGCCGAACTGGTCGTCGATCGGCGGTGCCGATCCGAGCAGCTCGCGGAATGCCTCAGGCGAGAGCAGGCGATGCCTGGACGGGCCGAGCAACGCAACGGTCGCCCCATTCCGGACGATCTCGATCTCCTCGCCCGCTGCCGCGCGGTTCAGGACGTCGGAGAAATTGCGAGCGGCCTCGGTCGCGGAGAGCTTCGCCATCACTCCAGCATATCCGATAAATCAGACCGCACCGGTGTCTGGCGCGCGCGTTCGTCCGGCGTACTCCAGCGCCCTCGGGAAGTTGCCGGCCTGCGCGTGATAGTGCGCGAGCCGCTCGAGGTGCTCGTCGAGGTCGCCGGCGTAGATCGTCTCGAACGCGGCGGCGATGCTCGCGTACAGCGTTCGCTTCCTCGCCGAGGTCAGCGTCGAGAGCACCGCCTCGCGAAGCAGGCCGTGCGTGAACGCGCACTCGAAGTCGGGATAGCGGCTCACCTCGCGGACGATCTCGCCGCGCAGGAGCGCTGTCAGCGCCTCGTGGACGCTCTCACCGGAGACGCGCTCGAGCACGTCGACCGGGAACCGGCGACCGATGGCCGCGGCGATCTGGGCGAGCCGGCGCGGACCGTCGGGCTGCCGGTCGATCCGCGCGACGAGGAGGTTCTCGAGCGTCGGCGGCAACAGCTCGAGCGACCCTGCCGTGACCGTCCACGTCCGGCCGCGCGGCTCCAGCGCTCCCTCGAGAAACGCTCGTGCGAGCTCCCCGAGGTAGAGCGGGTTCCCCTCCGCCTCGCGGATGAGAAGCAGGCGGGTCGCAGTATCGAGCCTGTCCTCGACCACGCCGGTCAGCAGCTCGTCGCTGTCCGCGTCCGACAGCGGCCCGAGCGAGAGAACCGTCGTCCGGTGCGCGTAGCGCGCGACTGCATGGAGTCGGAGGGCCGCCCCCTCGGAGCCGGCGATCGGCTCTTCCGTGACGACGAGCGCCACGGGAGCGCGGTCGGTGAGCTCGAGCACCGCTTCGGCGAGCTCCCGCGTCAGAGCGTCCGCCCATTGAGCATCCTCGACGGCGACGATCACCGGTTGCTTTGCCGCGAGCGCCTCGAGCCAGCGGACGTAGGCGCCGTGTACAGCGTCCGCGGTCGGAGTGACGGAGGGCTCGAGGCGCAGTCGCAGCAAGGAGGCCAGCGGGGCGAGAACCTCGTCGAGCCCGTCGCCGAAGAGCGCGCCGAGACCTGCTCGCGCCTTCGTCCTGATCGCGATTTCGGGCTCGCCGATCTCGGCTCCGAGCCACCTGAGGAGGATCTCGATGAAGGCCCAGCCCGGCAGGCCTCCATAGGAGTGGCAGTGACCGCGGAGCCAGACAACGCGGTCCGCGACGATCGTCGAGACCTCCTTGAGCAGCCGTGTCTTGCCCATCCCGGGGTCGCCGACGAGGAGCACGACGCGGCCGCGACCCGCGGCGAGATCGTCGACGACGGCGTGCAGTTGCCGGAGCTCCGCCTCCCGGCCGACGATGGGCGTCGTCGGCGTGGCTGTCTCGCGATCCTTCGCGCGCACGAGGAGCGAGGCCAGCACCGGTGACTCCCGCCCCTTCACGGTGATCTCCCCGAACGGCTCGAGGACGAAGCGATCGGCCAGCCGACGTCCGGTCTGCTCGCCGACGACGATCGTGCCCGGCTCCGCAGCCGCCTGCAGCCGCGCGGCGACATTGGTCGCGTCGCCGAGTGCGACGATCTGCGGGTCGGCGGTGCCGACGAGCCCGACCGCGGCCGGGCCGCTGTTGACGCCGACCCTGACGGCGAAGCCCGAGATGCTCCAGGCCTGCTCGATGTCGTCCGCGTAGCCGCGGATGACCTCGAGGATCCGGAGGCCGGCGCGGGCGGCGCGCTCCGGGTCGTCCTCATGGGCCGCAGGAACGCCGAAGTAGGCGCAGATGCCGTCTCCCTGGTAGGCCTGCACCGTGCCGCCGTACTCCTCGACTGCGCGGCTCATCATCGTCACGCACTCGCCGACGAGCACCTTGACCTCGTCGGGCTCGAGGCGCTCACCGAGCGACGTCGACCCGACGACGTCGGCGAAGAGAACGGTCACGGGGCGCCGTTCGTCCTCCCGTTGCCCGGCCCGAGGGGCGGCGGCCGACACCGCTTCCACGGGCACTTCTGCCGGCCCGAGCGACTCGTCCTGGCGCAGGATCGATTGCTCGAGCGCGCGGAGCTCCGGGCTCGGCTCCAGCCCGAGCTCCTCGCTCAGCAGCCGCCTGGAGGCTCGGTACGTCTCGAGCGCGTCCGCCTGGCGGCCGGATCGGTAGAGCGCCACCATCAGCTGAGCGCGCAACCGCTCGTCGAGCGGGTGCAGGCCGACGAGCGCCTGCAGCTCTCCCACCGCCTCGGCCTCGCGACCGACCGCCAGCATCGCCTCGAAACGCGCCTCGAGCGCCTGCAGTCTCAGGCCTTCGAGCCTCGCGATCTCGGCCTGCGCGAAGAGCTCCGGTGCGAGGTCGGCGAGCGCAGGCCCACGCCAGAGCCTGAGCGCGCGTGCGAGCGTCGACTCCGCCTCGTCGAACGAGCCGGAGCCGAGCGCGCTCTTGCCGCTCACGAGGAGCCGTTCGAACTCGTCGGCATCGACCTCGCCGGGCGGGACGCGGAGACGGTAGCCGGGCGGCTCCGTGACGAGGGCGCTGTCCGCGTTGGGCTCACCCTCGCCCAGGAGCCGTCGCAGCTTCGAGACGTAGACCTGGATGCTGTTCGCGGCGGACGGCGGCGGCTCCTCGCCCCAGAGGGCATCCACGAGCCGGTCGCGCGGAACGACGCGGTTGCGATCGAGCAGGAGCAGGGCGAGCAGCCCGCGCTGCTTGACCCCGCCGAGCGACAGCAGGCGGCCCTCAGTGGCCACCTGGAGCGGTCCGAGAACTCGGAACTCGAGCAGGGCTATCTCCGTTCGCCGACCGGACAACCGTAATCCCCTCTCAAGCAGTCCTCAAGCGTCCGTCAAGCAGCACGTCAGCGGCGGCTGCGACAACCGAGTGCATGTCGAAGTCAAGTGGAGGAGGAAGCCGTGGACGTTCACCCATGGTCGAACTACGAGATCGCCCGCATGCACGACGAGGAGCGCCTGAAGCTCGCTCGCGCGGCGATGTTGTCACTGGAGGCTCGCGCAGCGCGGTCGGGCGAGACGGACTCAGCCGGTGAGGCGACCGAGGGTTCCTGGCTCGATCGCATCCGGCGCCGCGCCGGATCGTCGGGCGCTACGGCTCCTCTGAGAGGAGATCAGCCATGAAAACGATAGTCCTGATCATCTGCGTCGCGCTCGTGAGCGTCGGCGCGTCTGCCGCCTCGACGGGCAAGGCCGGCAAGAAGGCGGCCTGGACGGAGTCGAAGGCGGAGAAGCTCGTCTTGAACGGTGCCACGGTCCGCCTCGCGACGGAAGATCGTGTGGCGCTCGAAGAGGAGCTCGTTCGGGGAGCGGCGCTAAACCAGGCGCTCGCACTGGAGACCTCGCTGACGGGGTACGGCGCTGGCGAAGTGGCGGCGAGCACGTATCTCGAGCTCGCGTATGAGTACTCGCGGGCGCTGAGCAAGGTGCGGCGTGGTCTGGCGATCGAGGTCGCCGACTGCACGGGGTGGGGACGGGCCGTCGCCGATGGTCGGTTCACCGGCTTCCGGTGTCGAGTGGTGTCCGAGTCGTTCGAGCTCCCGTCGCCGGAAACGGCCACCCCGGAGTCCGGGCTGATTCAGGCCGGCGAGGAGCCGAGGAGCATCGGCCCGATCGAGGCCGTCCTCGACGTGCGCGTCTCCGGGTCGTCGAGCTTCTCCTACAAGGCGCTCTAGAGGTTCGAGGGAAACGTAAGAGGGGGTGCAGTGATGAAACAGGCAATTGTGATCATGTGTGTTGCGCTCGTCAGCGTCGGTGGAGCAGTCGCTTCAACGAGCGCGGACGGCAAGGAGGGCAAGAAACCGGCCTGGACCGAGTCGAAGGCGGAGCGGTTCGTGCTGAAGAAGGCGACGGTGCCTGCCGGAGAAGGTCGCGTCGCCCTGGCGGAGGAGCTCCGTCAGGCAGTGGAGCTCTACTGGCAGCTCGCGCTCGACGCAACTGTGGCCAACCAGGATCAAGACAAGGTCAGCGTCTATGTGGAGCTTGCACAGCGGTACGGGCGCGCCATGGTGAAGGTCCGCGACGGTCTGTCGATCGAGGTGGCCGAGTGCACGGGATCGGGCGTCGTCACCGCGGCCCGATTCAGGAGCCTCCGGTGCAAGGTCGTGTCCGAGTCGGTCGAGATCCCCTCGGCAGTGCTCGCGGGCGACGGGGAGACTCCAGTCGAAGGGGAGCCGAGGAGCATCGGCCCGATCGACGCCGTCCTCGACGTGCGCGTCACCGGCTCGTCGAGCTTCTCGTACAAGGCGCTCTAGCGATCGGCTGAGAGAGCCCGCCGTTACCGGCGGGCTCTCCGACCGGTCGCCTCGACTCCCCCTTCAGCCGTCCTCAAGTGCGCGTCAAGCGCGGCTTCAGCGGCGAGTGCGACAACCGTGGCATGTCGCATCCAACGAATCGAGAGGGAGTTGTCATGAAACTGATCGTCGTGGTCGTCTGTCTCGCGCTCGCGAGCGTCGGCACTGCCGTCGCCTCGACGGGAGCCGACAAGAAAGCTTGGACGGAATCGAAGGCCGAGCGGCTCGTGCTGAGCGGTGCGACGGTGCGCCTCTCGGCGGAGGATCGCCAAGCGCTCGAAGCGGAGCTTCGTTCCGGGGCTGCGATCTACCGGGCGCTTGCGTTGGAGGCTCAGCTCACGGGGTACATCCAGGACTCGAACGGCTACTACCAGGAGGCGTACGCGTACTCGCGTGCCCTGGCCAAGGTCCAGCGTGGCCTGGCGATCGACACGGCCGACTGCATGGGATCGGGCACGGCGGCCGACGGGCGTCGCTTCAGCACCTTCCAGTGCAACGTCGTCTCGGAGACGCTCGAGATTCCGTCCGGGAGCGTGGCCGGCGACGGCGAGCCGCCTGTCGCAGACCCCCGGAACCTCGGCCCGATCGAGGTTGTCCTCGACGTCCGCGTCAAGGGCACGTCGAGCTTCTCGTACAAGGCGCTCTGACGATCGAGTGGGAGAGCCCGCCGCTGGTAGGCGGGCTCTCCGAGTTCTCGGCACAGCCAACGAATTGAGAGGGAGATCGTCATGAAACGGATAGTCGTGGTCGCCTGTCTTGCGCTCCTGAGCCTCGGCGCCGCCGTCGCTTCCACAAACGCGGCGGGCAAGAAGGCGGCGTGGACGGAGTCGAAGGCCGAGCGGCAGGTGCTCAGAGGAGCGACGGTCCGCCTTCCGGCGGAAGATCGCGTCGCGCTCGAGGCGGAGTTTCGTCCTCTGGTCGCGCTGTATCAGATGCTCGCGATGGCCAGTGCGGTAGACGGGCAGCACGAGGACTCGACTGCGTACAACGAGCAGGCGAACGAGTACTCGCGGATCCTGGACAGGGCGCAGCGTGGCCTGTCGATCGACACGGCGGATTGCAACGGATCAGCCGGGGCAGTCGCCCGGAGTCGGTTCAGCACCTTCCGCTGCAGCGTCACCACTGAGTCGCTCGAGCTTCCGCCGGCGCAGATGCCCGAGGACGCAAAGCCTCCCACCGACGAGCAGCTGAGGAGCCTCGGCCCGATCGAGGCCGAGCTCGACGTGCGCGTCACCGGTACGTCCACCTTCGCGTATCGCAAGATCTAGGTGATCGGACGAGAGAGAGCCCGCCCTCGAGGCGGGCTCTCCTGCCCGCGCGGTACAACGTCACGATGCGCCGGCTGGCCCTTCTGCTTCTCGCGACCCTCGTGCTCACGAGCGGAGCGCTCGCGGGCGACCGCGAGCTCGTGGCGGCGAAGGAGCGCTACCTCCCCGCCGCGCAGATCTCGTACCCGCAGACGCCGGACGGCGCGCAGGCGGGCTACGACGCGGGGCGGGATCTCGTCGAGGCGGTGCGTTGCGGCCGGGCGGGTGGGGCCGGCCCTCCGTGACCTGCGCGCAGACCTGCTCGCCCAGGCCCGTGCCCGGGTGCGATGGGCCGAGCGGCTCGATCGGCCGACCGGCTCGACGAGCGCGGCGCCGCTCGCGCCGCTGCCGCCTGCGACGCCGGCCGTCGGGCCGCGGCGGGCGGATCCGGTCCTCGCCCGCGCGCTTGCCCAGGCCGCTGCCGCCTTCGACGGCGTCGCGGGCATCTGGGTGCACGAGCTGGACACCGGCCGCTACGCAGGCGTCGAGTCGGACACGCGCTTCGCGGCGGCATCAACCGTCAAGCTCGGCGCGCTCGTGGCCGCGCTGCGCGTGTCGCCCGCCCCCGAGCAGAGCCGCTGGTGGTACGACGCGCGCCAGCTCGGCTACTGGTCCTCCAACCTCGCGGCGAACCGGATCGCCGGGCAGCTCGGCTACGGCGCCGTCACCGAGCGGGCTGCGTCGGCTCGGGATGACCTCGAGCACCTACCCCGGCCCGTACCGGGCGACGACCGCCGTGCGCCAGCGGCCGCCCGGGCCGCACACGCGCGTAACGACGGCGCGCGACCTCGGCCGGGCCTTCTACCGCCTGCACGCCGGCGCGTATGGCGACAGGCGCGCCCTCGCGCGGCTCGGCCTGACCCGGCACCAGGCCGCGCTCGGCCTCCGCGTGCTCGCCTCGTCGCAGCCCGCGGAGGACAACGCCGGGCTGCTGCGCGGCTGGCTGCCCGGCGCCGTCGTCGCAGAGAAGAACGGCTGGCTCTCGGACCAGCGCACCACCGCGACGATCGTCTACGTCCGAGGCCGCGCGACGATCGTCGTCGTCGAGGCCTACCGTCCGGGCGTCACTCTGCGCGAGGCGCAGCGCCTCGGGCGCGACGTTCTGCGCGCGGCCGGGCTGACTCCCTAGGGCGCCTGCGCCGTCGTCATCCTCGCCGCGAGGCCGTCGAGAGTCTGCTTGAGCTCCCGGTAGAGCGCCTCCGCCTCCGAGGGCGTGTCGCCGATGGCGGTGAGGCCGATGCGGCCTGCGACCGCGAGCGCGCTGACCATGTGCAGCGCGACGCCGGCCTCGCGCTCCGCGTCCCAGCCGAGGCTCCGCTCGGCGACGACGTCGAGCAGGTCGTCCGGCGTGAGCGCCGAGTACGCAGGTGCGTCGAGGTGGTCGGTCGCGACGTAGTGCTTCACGTCGCCGAGCCGCGTCCGGAACTCGCCCGCGAGCGGGTCGTAGACGCCGTCGGTGAGCGTCGAGATGGCCATGAACGGGTGCGTCGTCCCGCCGCAGCGGAGGTTGATCTCGATCGCGTACGGCTGCCAGTCGCCGTTCTCGCGGATGGCGACGAAGTCGACGGCGCAGCGTCCGATGACGCCCTCCCGCGCGAGCCGGCGACCCACCTTGAGCGCCTCGGCGGCGACGCGCGGCGCATATTCCGGATCGGCCGGAAAGCGGCAGCCGAAGTAGGTCTGGCCGTTCGGCCCGCCGAGCACCTGGTCGTGCGTCGAGAGGATGTCCACCTGACCGGCCGGGCTGATGCGGAGCTGCGCGCTCGGGCTGCGGAGGTCCTCACCCTCGATCAGCGCCTCGACGATCCCGCCCTGGTCGGCCAGCGCCTCGAGGTACTCGCCGACCACGGCCTCGGTGTCCTCCAGCTCGAGCGCGTTCGCGAGCGCACCGTCGTCGAGCGCGCGGCCGACGTGGACGATCGCGTTGCCGAGGCCGCTGACACCGCGGTCGAGCTTCAGGATCGCCGTCTCGCACTGCAGCTCGCGGAGCGCGAGCAGGACGTCGCGCTCGTTCCCGACGTCGAGCCCGCGCGCATGCGGGACGCCCTCCTCGGCGAAGACACGTCGGCTCCCGGTCTTCGTCCCCAGCCACTCCAGCGCGGGATCGGCGCCGTACAGCGGCAGCCCGAGCCGCACCGCGAGCTCGACCTCGTCCGGCGAGGTCGCGAAGGGGAGGATGAACCCGAGCTCCGGCTGCGCCACGAGCGCACGGATCCGCTCGATCGCCCCCGGCCGTGCGAGCAGCTTCTTCGTCAGCGGCAGGTTGCGCCCGTCGACGAGCGAGACGACCGAGAAGCGGCTGCGCGCCTCGGGCGTGTCCAGCTCGGGCACGAGCCCGAAGTAGTAGTCGATCAGGCGCGGCAGGATCGGCTGCGAGGTGACGTAGATCACCCGCGACCTGTGGGAGCGGAGCAGGCTCAGCACGAGGCAGAGGAAGCGCTCCTCGTAGGCCGGGAAGACCGGGATCAGCTGGTCGGGGACGTCCATGCTGATCGAGTGGACGACGACGACCGTCCGCTCGACGTCTCCGATCGAACGCAGCGTCACCGACGGCCACTGCGCGCGCAGCCGCTTCTGGAGCTCCGACGAACTCCGGCTCGGGCATGGGGGGACGGTAGGAGACGCGGCTGCGTCATCGCAACTGCAAAGCTCGTGCCGATCGCGATCACAGGCCGTGCGCTCGGGCGCAGCCAGCGCAACACCGCGCGCAGTTCGTCCCGCTGCAGGCTGACGCAGCCGATGGTCGGCCCTCCGGTCTGCGCGTGGAGGAAGATGCCCGAGCCGCGGCCGGGCACGACCGGGCGCATGTTGTACTCGATCACGGCGAGGAACGGGTACGGGCGCGGCTGCTCCCACATCCCTTCGCTCGCGCCGCCGAACGGCGGCGTCGTGCCGCAGGGGACGTGCTGGAACGAGTTGTAGGTCGGCGAGGACGGGTCCTCGTCCCACCAGTCGCCGCAACGGAGCCGGCGGTAGGCGAAGCGGACGCCGGGGTCGGGCTCGTTGCCGTACATCCTGCTGCCGATCCGGAAGATCCCGGTCGGCGTCGTGCCGTCGCCCTCGCGCCGGTTCGCCGAGACCCCGTTGCGGCCGACGCGGGCGTGGTGCGGCCCGCTCTCCGCCACCCAGCAGCCGGCGGCACGGCGCCACGTCCGAAGCTCGGCGTGCGTCGTGCGGGCGACCTTCGCCTCGACCGTGATCAGCTGTCGCGCGCTCGGCGGGGTCTCGAGGCCGTTCGCGAGGTTCTGCGGGCACGCGCCTGCGACGGCGGCTGTCAGCACGGCCAGGGCGAGCATCGCCTCCAGAGTACGCTGAGGCCGTGGTCGCCGCGCTCCTGATCGCAGCGCTGCTCGGCGGTGCGCCGGCGCCGTCGTTCACCGGCGAGATCGAGCAGGTCCGGTGGGCCGAGCTCCGCCACTCCCACCGCTCCGGCTGCCCGGTCGGCCCCGACCGGCTTCGATCCGTGCACGTCTCCTACTGGGACTTCGGCGGCCGAGCTCGCGTCGGCACGATCGTCGTCGCACGCACCGTCGCCCGCGACGTTCTCACCGTCTTCCGGCGGCTCTGGGAGGCGCGGTTCCCGATCCGCCGCCTCCGACCGGTCTCGGCCTACCGCGGCAGCGACGACGCCTCGATGGCGGCGGACAACACCTCCGGGTTCAACTGCCGCTTCGTCGGCGGCACGACGCGCTGGTCGATGCACGCGTTCGGCGAGGCGATCGACGTCAACCCGGTCGAGAACCCGTACGTGCAGGGAGCGCGCGTGTCGCCGCCGGCCGGACGGGCCTACGTCGACCGCACTCCGTATCGACAGGGCATGGCCGTTGCGGGCGGCGTGCTCGTGCGCGCGTTCGAGTCGGTCGGCTGGAGGTGGGGCGCAGGCTTCGGCGACTATCAGCACTTCTCGACGACGGGCCGATGACCGATCCCCTCCGCCCCTACTGGGACTTCGGCGATCTCGACGGCAGCGAGCAGCGCTTCCGCGAGCTGCTTGCGGCGCGACCTTCGGCTGCCGAGCGCGCCCAGATCCTCACCCAGCTGGCGAGGGTCGAGGGCCTCCGGGAGCGGTTCGACGAGGCGAACGCGCTCGTCGACGAGGCCGAGCACCTCTCGTCCGAGCCGGTCGTGCGCGTCCGCGTCGATCTCGAGCGCGGCCGGATTCGACGGTCGAGCGGCGACAAGGCCGCCGCGCTTCCGCTCTTCGAGTCGGCGTTCACGACGGCGCTCGCGGCCGGCGAGGACTGGCTCGCCGCCGACGCGGCGCACATGTGCGCGCTGGCGGCCGCGGACCGGGACGGGATGCTCGCGTGGACGAAGCGCGGGATCGACCTCGCCGAGACCTCGGAGGCCGCCGCGTACTGGGCCGGCCCTGCTGCTGAACAACCTGGGCTGGGAGTACTTCGACGCCGGCGAGCACGCGGAGGCGCTCGCAGCCTTCGAACGTGCGCTCGCCGCGCGAGAGCGCGAGCCGGAGAAGCCGACCGAGATCGCGATCGCCAGGTACGCGGTCGGGAAGGCGCTGCTCGCGCTCGGCCGGCCTGCGGAGGCCGCCGACCAGCTCGAGCGAGGGGTCGAGCAGTCGCCGGAGCCCGACCACTACCTGCACGAGGAGCTGGCCGAGGCGTACGCCGCACTCGGGAGGGATGGGGATGCACAGGAGCAGGCTTTGCTTGCAGAGCGGCTCCGAGGCGAAACGGCCTAGTAGGGTCGCGGCATGTGCTTCGACGTCGACTCCGAACCGCCGATCCCCGTCATCCGCGGGGCGGCCGTCTCGCACGACGATCTCGTGCTCGAGTCGGCGGACGGGACGAGATTCGCCGCGTTCTCGGCCACGCCCGACGAGCCGAAGAGCGCCGGCATCGTCATCCTCCCCGACGTCCGCGGGCTGTACCGCTTCTACGAGGAGCTCGCGCTCCGGTTCGCCGAGCGCGGCTATCCCGCCGTCGCGTTCGACTACTTCGGGCGCACGGCCGGAGTCGGGAAGCGCGACGACGACTTCGACTACCTGGCGCACTCGCGGCAGACGACGCCGGACGGGGTCCAGAGCGACGTCGCCGCGGTGATCGCGCACCTCCGTCCGACGTGCGACGTGATCTTCACCGTCGGGTTCTGCTTCGGCGGACGGAACTCGTGGCTCTCGGCGGCGGGCGGCCACGGGCTCGCGGGCGCGGTCGGCTTCTACGGCCGCCCCGGGCCGGGAGCGGACGGGACCCCAGGGCCCACACAGCGCGCGGCCGAGTTCGAGGCGCCGATCCTGGCGCTGATGGGCGGCGCGGACGAGGGCATCGGCCCCGAGGACGTCCGGGGCTTCGAGGAGGCGCTCGAGCAGGCCGGCGTCGAGCACGAGGTCGTGACGTACCCCGGCGCGCCCCACAGCTTCTTCGACCGCAAGTTCGAGGCGTACGCCGACGACTCAGAGGACGCGTGGCAGCGCGTCCTCGCGTTCGTCGAGCGGCACTCGGCCTAGGCGAGGAGCTTCTCGAAGCGGTCCGCGTCCTCGAACGGGCCGATCACCGCCAGGTGGAAGCCCGAGTCGAGGATCTCCTGCGCGACCCTCTGGATGTCCTCGGCGGTGACCGCGTCGAGGGCGGCGAGCACGTCCGCGGGCTCCTCCGCGGCGCCCTCGAGCACCTCGCGCCGGAGCCCGAACATGATCGTTCCGTGCGGGCTCTCGAGCTGGAGCACGAAGCGACCCTTGGTGAAGTTGCGCGCCTTCTCCATCTCCTCGGCCGGCACGGGCTCGTCCGCGAGCAGCTGGAACTGCTCGACGATCGTCGTCACCGCGTCGTCGATCCGGTTCAGGTCGACGCCGGACTGCGCGTAGAGCGAGCCTGCATCCGTGTAGGAGTGATTCGTGCTGTAGACGTAGTACGCGAGCCCGCGCCGCTCACGTACCTCGGTGAAGAGGCGGGAGGACATGCCTCCCCCGAGCACCGTGGCGAGCAGCTGGAGGACGTAGCGGTCGGGGTCGATCAGCGGCCGGCTCCGCACGCCGAGGACGAGGTGCGCCTGATCCGAGGCCTTCGTGTGCAGCTTGACGCGCGAGCCGTTCGACGGGAGCTCGACGGCGGAAGGCCCATCCGGTGACCCTGTTGGCACGTCGCCGAGCAGGTCCTCGAGCCGCTCGAGCAGACCGTCGCCGAGGCGACCGCCGACGCCGACGACCATCCGGTCGGCGCGGTACCAGCGGTCGACGTAGTCGGTGAAGGTGTCGCGCGTCGCGCCGCGCACCGTCTCCTTGCGGCCGATGATGTCCCAGCCGAGGGGCTGGTCGTCGTAGAGGAGGCTCTCGTAGACGCCGCCGATGAAGTCGCGCGGCGTGTCGAAGTACATGTTCATCTCCTCGACGATGACGCCCTTCTCGCGCTCGATCTCGTCGGGGTCGAACTTCGAGTGGCGGAGCATGTCGACGAGGACGTCGAGGGCCGTGTCGCGCGTGTCCGCTGCGCAGCGGACGTAGTAGCCCGTGTACTCCTTGCCGGTGAAGGCGTTGAACTCGCCGCCGATGGAGTCGATCTCGCCGGCGATGTCGCGTGCAGTCGGACGACGCTCCGTTCCCTTGAAGAACATGTGCTCGGCGAAGTGGGCGATCCCATTCGTCTCGGCGGTCTCGTACCGCGAGCCGGCGGCGAGCATGACGACGCACGAGACAGACTGGGCCTGCGGCATCGGCGCGGTCAGCACGCGGAGGCCGTTGGAGAGCATGTGCCGCTGGAAGACGCCCATCGCGGCCATGGTATAGAGGGGAGCATGAAGGTCTTCAACCTCAACGGCGACGAGTGGGACGGCGTCCGCGATGATCGTCCGGGCTGGCGCGCCAGGGACGCATGGGTCGGAGAGCGGATCGAGGCCGAGCTGATCGGCGGCAGCATGTACGAGCTCGACCCGGGCGAACGGCTCTGGCCGTACCACACTCACCATGCGAACGAGGAGTGGGCGATCGTCCTCCGCGGGAGCCCGACGCTGCGGACGCCGGAGGGCGAGCAACAGCTCTCCGAGGGCGAGGTCGTCTGCTTCCGGCGCGGCAAGTCGGGCGCCCATCAGGTGCGCAACGACACGGACGCGCCGATCCGCGTGCTCATGCTCTCGACGCTGATCAAGCCCGACATCGTCGAGTACCTCGACACCGGCAAGGTCGGCGCGCGCAGTGTCGACGGCGAGCGGATCCTGTTCGGCCGCCCGGGGCCGGAGCTCGACTACTGGGAGGGCGAGGACTAGCGTTCGACCTGGGAGCCGCCGACGATCGCGTCGCGGCCGTCCGGGTACCGCACCCAGGCCTTGTTGGTGCCGTCGTAGTCCGGCGCCCAGAGGACGAGGGTCGCCTCCTCGCCGCGCACGCGGCAGGGCTCGCTGCCCTTCTCGTCGAGCCCGCGCCAGATGCGGACGAAGGGGTTCGACTCCCACTCGTCGCCGATCGTCGTCGAGAGGGTGTGGCCCGGGTGGACGCGCGTCTCGGGCGGGAGCGCCATCAGCCGCTCCATGATCGAGCGCTTGTGGTCCTCGAAGCCGGTCGGGCCGCCGCCGCCCGTGCCGCCGACGGTCCCCTTGAAGAGGCAGTCCGCGGTGAGCACGTCGGTTCCGTTCGCGAGGAAGGCGAGTTGGTCGCGACAGTGACCCGGGATCGCGATCGCCTCGATCGTCAGGTCGCCGGACGAGATCGTGCCGCCGTCGTCGATCGTCTCGCTGAGCGGGACGCCGATCTCCTTGGCCAGCGGGTGGCCGACGAGGGGCGTCGCGTAGCGCTCGGCCAGCGTCTCGATGCCGACGATGTGGTCGGGATGGTGGTGTGTCACGAGGACGTGCGTGATCGTGATCCCGCGCGACTCGACCTGCTCCAGCAGCCCGAGCTCGCCGTTGGCGTCGACGAGGACGCCGCTGCCGCCGTCTCCGTCGGCGAGCAGATAGGCGTTCGACGTCCACTCCGGGTGCTCGACGCGCTCGACGATCACGAGAAGTCGATCACGCTCCTGATCCCGTCCTGCGCCTCCATCAGCTCGAAGCCACGGTTGACCTCGTCGAGGGTGAGCCGGTGCGAGATGAACGAGGCGGCGTCGAACTCGCCCGCGAGCCAGCGGTCGACGAGCAGCGGCACCTGGTCGCGCCCCTTCACGCCGCCGAACGACGAGCCGGCCACGCGGCGGCCGGTGATCAGGAAGCGCGGGACGATGTCGAGGGTCTCGCCCTTGCCGGCGACGCCCGCGACCGTGCACAGGCCCCAGCCCATCCGCGCCGATTCGACCGCCTGCCGCATCACCGCGACGTTACCCGTTGCCTCGAACGTGTAATCGGCGCCGAACCCGCCCGTCGACTCGACGATCCGATCGACGGTGTCCGGGCCGCCGATCATCGTCTCGGTCGCGCCGTGCTGCCGCGCGAGCCCCAGCCGCTCCTCGGAGAGGTCGACGCAGACGATCCGTTCCGCACGCTGCAGGCGGCAGCCGATCACGGCGCCGAGGCCGACCATGCCGGCGCCGAAGACGACGCACGTCGAGCCGGGCTCGACCTTGGCCGTGTTGATCGCGGCGCCGAGGCCTGTCGAGAGGCCGCAGGCGAACAGGGCCGCGCCCTCGAGCGGCGCCTCGGGGCTCACCTTCGCCAACGCGATCTCCGGCAGCACCGCGTACTCGGCGAAGGTCGACGTGCCCATGAAGTGCCGCACCGGCTCGCCGTCGCGCGAGAGCCTCGTCGTGCCGTCGGGCAGGTAGCCCTTGTTCTGCTGCTCCCGGATGGCGAGGCAGAGGTTCGTGCGCGGGCTCAGGCAGTGGACGCACTCGCGGCA
Source organism: uncultured Gaiellaceae bacterium (assembly GCA_963791905.1). Classification (GTDB taxonomy): domain Bacteria; phylum Actinomycetota; class Thermoleophilia; order Gaiellales; family Gaiellaceae; genus Gaiellasilicea. The sequence continues at coordinate 260,682 of CAWBTX010000006.1, read as the reverse complement.
CTGCGGCGAGAAGAGCGTGACGACGTGATCTCCGCGCGCGACCGAGGTCACGCCCTCGCCCACGGCCTCGACCACGCCGGCGCCCTCGTGCCCGAGCACGGTCGGCGCGTAGCCCGAGGGGTCGGCGCCGGAGGCCGTGTAGAGGTCGGTGTGGCACACGCCGCAGGCGACGAGCCGTACGAGAGCCTCTCCCGCCCGCGGCTCGCCGAGCTCGACGTCCTGCACCGTGAGCGGCGCTCCGAACTCCTCCAGGACCGCTGCCTTGATCCTCATCGCGCCGACGACCTTAACGTTTTCCTTACAGGGTCTGACCCCGTAAGGAAGCGAGCGCTTCGGCCTCTGCGCTCCCGTCGCCGTCCTCGCCCTTCAGTACGACGGCGACGGCCGGCTCCGGCCCAACGACGGCGAACGCGGCCGCGCCGTAGCCAGGCCCGCCGCCGCCGTGCCCGATGATCGTGCCGCCGGGCCAGTCCGGATCGGCCATGACGCCGAGGCCGTAGCTGGGCCGACCGAAGCCGTGCGCCTCGACGCCGACCGGCACGAAGCGCAGGAGGTCGTCGAGCGAGTGCCCGAGCAGCTCGCCCGACGCCAGGGCCGTCCAGAACACGCGCAGGTCGGCGGCTGTCGAGATCGCGGTCCGGTGGCCGACCCAGCGCGGGTGGTAACGGCCGCGGACGTCCTGCGTGCCTGGACCGACCTGGCGGCTCAGACCCGGCTCGAGCCCGTGCAGGTCGTCGAGCTCGAGTGCGAGCGTGGTCTGCGTCAGCCCGAGCGGACCGGTGAGCTCCCGCTCGAGCGCGCCCGCGAAGCCTCCGGGCTGCGAGTCGTCGAGGACGCGGCGCAGGAGCAGGTAACCCGCGTTCGAGTACGTCCACTCCTCCCGGCCAGGGCGGGCGAGCGCGTGTGCGAGCAGCTCCTCGTCGCTCCACGGCGCCCCCGGCCGCTCACGAACGGCCGCCGCGTAGGCGGCGTCGCCGTAGTCAGGAATGCCCGCGGTGTGGTCGAGCACCTGGCGCAGCGACACGTCGGGCAGGCGCGGGTCGTCCACGAACGCGGAGAGCGGGTCGTCGAGCGACAGCTCGCCGCGATCGGCGAGTCGGCAGAAGAGCACGCCGATGAAGGTCTTGGTCAGGCTGTAGATCAGGTAGCGCGGCTCGGAGCCGAAGCCCGTCACCGGTCGGCGAGGCGGTAGACGAAGCGCAGCGCCTGCCAGCTCTCGTCGATCGAGGCGCTCTTGTTGTCGACGAGGCCGGCGGCGAGGCCGATCTCCTGCACCGCCTCGAAGCTGAGGTCGTTCTCGATCCCCGCCGAGCGCTTCGGCCACGCGATCCAGAGGCCGTCCGCCGGGTCGAGCGTCGCCTTCAAGCCGGTGAACCGTCGTTCGAGCTCGTGGCGGCTCGTGGTGAAGAAGACGACCACGCCGGCGCCGGGCTTCGCGCCCAGCTTCTTCCCGAGCGGCGTGCCGGAGTAGTCCTTAGCGGGCATGCCAGGCGGCGAGGAGGTCTGCCTCCCGTTCTGGCGTGAGCCCGACCCCGTCGACGAGCGACGCCTCCTCCAGCGTGCCACGCGCGGTCTCGTCCAGCGGCCGAAACGCCAATCCGGCCGCGACTGCCTTCGAGACGTCGGTCTCCATGAAGCGCCGCCACTCGGGATTCCCGGTGTCGATCCAGAGCGGCAGCTCCATCCACTGGCCAACGTCGCGCTCGACCAGCCACGCCTCGTCGACGTGCGTGAACGTCGCCTCGCCCGGGAGGGAAGCGAGCAGGTCGGCCACCGGAAAGGGCGGCGAGATCGCGTTGAGCGTGCCGGTCAGCCCGGCCTCCGCGCTGCGCACGATCCACTCGCCGAGGTCGCGTACGTCGATGAACTGCACCGGCCGCTCCGGCTCGCCGGGCACGAGCACCTCGCCGCCCCTCGCGACGCGGTGCGGCCAGTACGTGAACCGTCCGGTGGGGTCGTGCGGGCCGACGATCAGGCCGGCCCGGACCTGCAGCGCCCGGCCCGGGAACACATCCTCGACGACGCCCTCGCAGAGCGCCTTCAGGGCGCCGTAGTGCTCCTCGACCGCCTCGGTCGACTCGTCCTCGACCGTCGCCACCGGGCTCTCCTCGGTAGCCGGCTCGGCGAAGCTCGGATAGACGGAGCAGCTCGACACGAAGGTGTAGTGACCGGAGTCGCGCAGCAGCTCGGCCGACGCACGGACGACTCGCGGGACGAAGCCGGACGGGTCGATCACGGCGTCCCAGCTCCTGCCCTCGAGCGCGGTCAGGTCGCCGTCGCGGTTCCCGCGCAGCTTCTCCGCCTCCGGGAACAGCTCCGGGTTCGTCTCGCCCCGGTTGAAGAGCGTCAGCTCGTGCCCGGCCGCGAGCGCCGCCTCGGCGACCGCCCGTCCGAGGAACTTCGTGCCGCCGAGGACGAGAACCCTCAACCGAACCTCTGCACGGCGCGCCAGACCGCCTCGGCGCCGAACTCGAGCGCCTCGACGGGAATGCGCTCGTCCGCCGCGTGGATGAGCGACGCGAAAGCGAACTCCGCCGGAAGCCGCATGGGCAGGAAGCCGTAGGTCTGGATCCCGAGCCGGGAGAAGAAGCGGCCGTCGGTGACGCCGACCTGGAGCAGCGGCACCGGGATCCCGTCGGGATCGAGCTCGCGCAGGACGTCGGCGAGCCTCTCGAAGAGGCCGAGGTCGGGCTCCGCGGGGCCGGGATCGTGGCGCACGAGCTCGAGCTCGACGTCGTCACCGATGAGGTCGCGCACCTCCGCCATCAGCGCCTCCGGCCCGAACCCGGGGAGCGAGCGGCCGTCGAGCTCGAGATGGATCTCGCTCGGGACGACGTTGATCTTCTCGCCGCCGCGAACGATGGTCGCGTTGACCGTGTTGCGGAGCGCCGGCTCGAGCAGGCGTGCGTGCGCTCCCATCAGCCGCAGCGCCGCGTCGGTGAACCGCGGCTTGAGCGCTGACCGGAGCACGGTCGCCTGCGCTCGCGGCAGCGCCGCAGCCATGGTCTCGAGCTGGCGGCGCACGACGGGCGTGACGTGCACCGGCAGGCGGCCACGGTCGAGATCCGCGAGCAGCTTCGCGAGCCTCGCGGTCGTGCCGCCTCGGTTGACCAGCGCGCCGTGCCCGCCTGCGCCCCGTACGGTCGCCTTCAGCCAACAGATCTGCTTCTCGGCGACCTGAATCGGATAGAACCGCCGGCCGCCGAGCTCGAGCGAGAAGGCCCCGAACTCGCCGAGCGCGAACCGGATCCCCGCGAAGAGCTCCGGATGCTCCTCGACGAGGAAGCGCGCGCCGAGGTCGCCGCCGGCCTCCTCGTCGGCGAGGACACAGAGGACGAGGTCGCCGGGCGGCCGCACGCCTTCTGCCTTCGCCCGCACGAACGCGGTGACGAGCATGGCGACGCCGGCCTTCATGTCGAGCGCGCCCCGGCCCCAGATCGCGCCGTCGACGAGCCGTCCCTCGAAGGGAGGGTGCGTCCACTGCTGCCCGGCAGTCGTGACGACGTCCACGTGGCCTTGCAGCAGCAGCGGCGCCGCGCGGCCCTCGCCCTCGAGGCGCGCGATCAGGTTTGGCCGCTCCGGGTCCTTCGCGTAGGTCTGCGTCTCGAAGCCGACGCTTTCGAGGTACTCGCGCACGAAGCCGATGCACGCCGACTCGTTGCCGGGCGGGTTCGTCGTGTCGAAGCGGATGAGCTGCTGGAGGAGCTCGGTGGCGGTCAGCACAGCTCGGCGAGGGCTGCGAGCAGCCGGTCGACCTCGTCCGCGGTGTTGTAGTGGACGAAGCCCGCGCGCACCGCGCCCGTGTCGCGAAGCCCCAACCGCTCCATCACCTCGATCGCGTAGTAGTCGCCGTGCCAGACGGCGATCCCCCGGGCCGCCAGCTCGACCGCGACCTCCTCCGCCGACCGCTCGGGGAGGTTGAAGCAGAACGTCGGCACCCGGCCGGCCATCGTGCGCAGCCCGTACAGCTCGACCTGCTCCGGCAGCGCGTCGAGGAACCGGCGTCCGAGCTCGGTCTCGTGCGCGACGATCGCGTCCCACCCCAGCGACTCGACGTACTCGACCGCGGCGACGAAGCCGGCGAGCAGCTCGTGCTGCTGCGTGCCGTGCTGGTAGCGGTTCCCGACGGGCTCGTCCGCGGCCGGGCGCACCTTGTACGGCCGCCAGGAGCCGAGCAGCTTGGCCTTGCCGAACGCGAGTCCCATGTGGGGGCCGAAGAACTTGTACGGCGAGCAGAGGAGAACGTCCACGTCCCACTCGGCGACGTCGACCGGGCCGTGCGGCCCGTAGTGCACCGCGTCGGCCCAGGCCAGCGCACCGGCAGAGTGCGCGAGCTCGACGACGCGGGCGACATCGGGCACCGTGCCGACCGCGTTCGAGGCGATCGGGAACGCGACCACCCTCGTCCGCTCCGACAGCTGCCGCTCGAGGTCGCCCAGGTCGAGGGTGAGGTCGTCGTGCACCTCGACGAAGCGGACGACGATGCCGAGATCGTGTTCCAGCTCGAGCCACGGGGCGACGTTGGCGTCGTGGTCGAGCTTCGTCACCAGGATCTCGTCGCCCTTCTGGAGCGTGCGCGCGAACGCGCGCGTGAGCAGGAAGTTGAGCGAGGTCATGCTCGGTCCGAACGCGACCTCGTCCGGGTGGCAGCCGAGCCAGCGGCCGGCGGCCAGGCGCGCCTGCTCGATCAGCTCCTCCGTCCGGACGCTCGTCTCGTACGGCGCGCCGATGTTCGCGTTGTCCTCGCGCAGGTACGCGGCCATCGCGTCGATCACCTCGTCCGGGCACTGCGTGCCGCCGGGCGCGTCGAAGAACACGAGAGGACGGTCGAGCGCTGAGAAGCGCGCCCTCACGGCCTCGACGTCCAAGAGGGTGGCGCTCACCGGATCTCCTCTCCGTTGACGGTCCAGCGGTAGTTGGGGTCGACCGTGAGCGACGCGCCGACGAAGCAGTCGCGCTCGGCTCGCGCCAGTAGCTCGCGGACGTCGTCCGGCGGATGCTCGAGCGACACGTCGAGCTCGACCGCGATTTCGACGAACGCATAGCGACTGTCGGACTCGCGCTTCGTGACGACGCCGTTCGCGTTCGCCCGCGACGTCAGCTCGAGACCGCGAAGTCGCGCGTGGTGGCTGAGGCTCTTGAGGGTGCAGCGCGCCAGGCCGGCGAGCACGAGGTGCTCGGGCGTCCAGGCTTCCTCGGCCGGGATCGGCGACCCGCCCTTCGTGCTCGTCGCTGTCCAGTCGCTGTCGACCTCGACGGCGTAGGTGAACGTGCGCGCGCGGAGCGCCATGGGCGGACGCTACATGGCCGTGTCGTCCGGGCTGCCGCTTACGGTGCGCGTGTGCAACGGCTACGACGGCTCAGTGAGGCCGAGTGCTACGCAAGGTGCTACGGATGGCGGGGCGGCGAGGACTCCGTGCGGGTCGTGAAGGTGACGGCGCGCACACCACGCTACGAGACGACCGTCTCCGGCGAGCTCCTGCGGGTGCTCTTCGAAGACAAGATCGACTCCAGGGCACCTGAAGCAGCCTGAGTCGGACGTCCCGGACGTCCTGGCGCCGGGGCTGACCGCGGTCTTCTGCGGGATCAACCCCGGGCGCGTCTCTGCTGCCGCCAACGCGCATTTCGCGAACCCGCGCAACGACTTCTGGCGCCTGCTGCACGCGTCGGGTTTCACCCCTCGGCTCTTCGAGCCGCATGAGCAGTTCGAGCTCCTCCCGCTCGGGATCGGCGTCACGAATGCCGCCCTCCGCACGACTCCCGGCTCCGGCGACCTGCGCCGGGCCGACTTCGAGGGCGCTGCAGCGCGGCTGGAGCGGATCGCGATCGAGCTCCGCCCGCGCGCGATCGGCTTCGTCGGCAAGGAGGCCTATCGCGGAGCCTTCGGCGAGCGGCCGGAGCTCGGCGCGCAGGAGCGCCGCCTCGCCGAGACGGCGCTCTGGGTGCTCCCGTCGACCTCGCCCGCGAACGCCGCGGTGCCGTGGGCAGAGCGGCTGCGCTGGTTTCAGGCCTTCTTCGAGGCGCTCTCGACGAAGGGGGCGAGCACGACGTCCCAACCGCTCGCGTAGCGTCCGCGCGGGTCGCTCGCCTCGAAGCCGCGATGCTCGAGGACGACACGGCTGCCCGGGCCTTCCTCCTCGAACGTCACCTCGACCTCGGTGCCGCTGGCATCGCCGATCTGCCAGTCGAGCAGGAATCCCCTCGGCGGGTCCCATGCGAGCACGCGGCCCCAGTCCTGCTCGCCCTTGTCCGTGACCTCGTACAGTCGGCCGCCGACGTGCGGCTCGAGGACGACGTCCGTGACCTCGTCGCCGGCGTAGGAGTGCGTGCCGACCGGCCACCACGAGGCGATGCGGGCCGTGAAGAGCTCGAACGCCTCAGCCGGCGCGAAGTCGACGACCACCGTCTTGACGATTGCCTCGGTTGCTGTGCTGCTCATTGCCGCTCCTTTCGTGCCTCGTAGCGGAAGCGCTCGAGCGCGTCCGTCCAGAACCGGTCGAGCATGTCGCGGATCTCGAGCAGCCCGTCCGGCTCGACCCGGTAGACGCGCCGGGTGCCGTTCTTGCTGTCGCTGACGAGCCCCGCCTGCTTGAGGACGCGCAGGTGCTGCGAGACGGCCGGCCGGCTCACCGGCAGCCCGTCGGCGAGCTCGCCGACCGACCGCGGGCCCTCCCGCAGGCGCTCGAAGATGCTTCGCCGTGTGGCGTCGCCGAGTGCCTCCCAGACCGAACCGTTAGCGTCCACTTACCGTAAGCGTACGCTTACGTAAGCCTGATGTCAATCCCGCCAGTGGTTCGTGATCGGCGTGCGGCGGTCGCGGCCGAACGCCTTCGGCCGCAGCTTCACCCCGGGCGGAGCCTGCCGGCGCTTGTACTCCGCGCGGTCGATGAGCGCGATCGCCCGCTCGACCACGGTCGCGTCGAAGCCGTCGGCGAGCAGCTCTTCGCGTGAGCGGTCGAGCTCGACGTACGCCTCCAGCACGCGGTCGAGCTGGTCGTACGGCGGCAGCGAGTCCTGGTCCTGCTGATCCGCGCGGAGCTCGGCGGACGGCGGCCGCTCGAGGATCGAGCCTGGAATGAGGTCGCGCCCGGCGCGCTCGTTCAGATACCGCGCGAGTCGGTAGACGTCTGTCTTGTAGACGTCCTTGATCAGGGCGAAGCCCCCGGCGAGGTCGCCGTACAGCGTCGAGTAGCCGACGGAAAGCTCCGACTTGTTGCCGGTCGCGAGCACGAGCCACCCGTGCTCGTTCGAGAGCGACATCAGCGTCATCCCGCGCACGCGCGCCTGCAGGTTCTCGGCCGCGAGCCCGCTCGTCCCGACCTCCGACTGGTGGAACGCCTCGATGATGTGCTCGATCGGGAGCTCCCTGAAGTCGCAGCCGAGATTCTCGGCGACGCGGCGGGCGTCCGACTTCGTGCCCTCCGACGAGAAGCGGGAGGGCATGGAGACGCAGTGCACCCGCTCGGGCCCGAGCGCGTCCACGGCGAGCGCGGCCACGAGGGCGGAGTCGATTCCGCCCGAGAGCCCGAGGACGACTTCGCCGAAGCCGTTCTTGCCGACGTAGTCGCGGAGCGCGAGCACGAGCGCCTTGCGCATCTGCTCGAGCTCGGGGTCGAAGGGAACGACGCCGCCGGTCCGACTTTGTGTTGAAACAACACTTTCTCCGAGCTCGACCACGTCCGGGCTCAGCTCCTCGGCGCGCTCGCGGGCGAGCGCGCGCCGGCGGACGTCCCGCAGCCTGCGTCCGATCGCCTCGCCCGGGTCGACGTCGAGAACGAGCAGCGCCTCCTCGAAGCCCGGGGCCCGCGCCAGCACCTCGCCCTCGTCGTCGAGCACGACCGAGTGACCGTCGAAGAGGAGCTCGTCCTGGCCGCCGACGGCGTTGCAGAAGGCGAGGAAGGCGGAGTTGTCGCGCGCGCGGGTGACGAGCATCTCCTCGCGGTCCTCGGCCTTGCCGACGTGGTACGGCGAGGCCGAGACGTTCACGAGCAGCTCCGCGCCGGCCAGCGTCAGGTCCGTCGCCGGCGGCCCCGGCTGCCAGATGTCCTCGCAAACGGTCGGGCCGACGAGCGTCCTGCCGAGCCGGAGCAGCACGAGGTCGCGGCCGGAGGCGAAATAGCGGTCCTCGTCGAACACGCCGTAGTTGGGCAGGAAGCGCTTCCGGTAGACGGCCTTGATCTCCCCGCCGGAGCAGACCGCGCACGCGTTGTAGAGATCGCGGTCGAACCACGGCGTGCCGACCAGCGCGACGACGTCCGTGCAGGCTCCTGCGATCTCGCGCAGCGACGCCTCGGCCGCCCGCACGAAAGCGGGCCGGAGCAGCAGGTCCTCCGGCGGATAGCCCGTGACGGCGAGCTCGGGAACGAGCACGAGATCGGCGCCTTCGCCACGGGCATCGTCGAGAGCGGTGAGAATGCGTCGGCGGTTCCCCTCCAGATCGCCGACGACGGTGTTGATCTGGGCCAGAGCGAGCCGCACAAGGACAGCGTACAGGTTTGCGACTCTCAGGCGAAAACATCACCATCCAGCGGCGCTACCGCGGCCCGCTCGACTCCGCGAACGGCGGCTACGCGAGCGGAAGGCTGGCCGCCTTCGTCGACGGCCCGGCCGAGGTGACGCTCCGGTTGCCCCCGCCGCTCGACCGCCCCCTCGCGGTGGAGCGGCGCGGACATCAGGTCGTTCTGCTGGACGGCGACGCAGTCGTGGCGGAGGCGGTGCCCGCAGACGTCGACGTGGAGCCGCCGGCGCGTCCCTCTCGCGGAGGCCGAGGCGGCGGCAGCCCGCCACGTTCGCCTCAGCGCCGAGGAGTTCGGCGAGTGCTTCACCTGCGGCGTTCGGCCCGACGGCGACGGGCTCGGCATCCACGTCGGCGCCCTCGGCGACGGGATGCAGGCCGCGCCCTGGACGCCGCGCGAGGTCACGCCCGAGGTCGTCTGGGCGGCGATCGACTGCCCCGGTGCGTGGGCGGTCGGCGCGCCGGGCCGCGGCGAGATGGTCCTCGGACGCATGGCCGCGGAGCTAAGGCGGCTCCCGGCCGAGGACGAACCTTGCGTGGTCGTCGCCTGGCCGCTCGGCGTCGACGGCCGGAAGCTCTACGCCGGCACGGCGCTGCTGGACGCGGACGGCGAGCTGCTCGCCCGCGCACGCCAGACCTGGATCGCGCCGCGACCCGCGACTTAGCAACAGTCTGTTGCTAAGTCGGCTCGCGACGGAGCCGGATCGCGTTCAGATCCTCGGCGAGGATGCGGTCGATCCGCGCCTCGAGCACGTCCGGCGGGTCGTGCTCGGCATGGATGTAGCGCCCGGAGAGGGCATCGAAGCGGCCCGACGCAAGCTCGCGGACGAGCTGCGGCGCCAGTTCCGACGGCGTCCACGGCGCGTCGTCCCCGAAGTGGTCCTGCCGTCAGGTCGGTACGCACGAGGCCGGGGCTGATCACGAAGACTGGAATCCGACCGTCGAGCTCGGTTCGCCAGCACCTCGCCGTAGCGGCACACCGCCGCCTTGCTGGCCGTGTACGCCGTAGCGGACGCGCCGGGAAGGTACGACGCGCCGCTGCCGGTGATCACGATGCGGCCGTGGCCGCGGTCGAGCATGCCCGGGATCACGGCGCGGCAGCAGAGATGCACTCCGAGAACATTCGTCTCGAACACGTGCCACCACTCGTCGAGATCGACCTCCCACGCCGAGTCCTCGTCGACCCCGATGCCGGCGTTTGCGACGAGCAGGTCGACCGGCTCCGCGGCGGCGACCATGCGCTCAACGTCCTCGCGCCGCGAGACGTCTCCGACCACCGCCGCACCGCCGATCTCTCGCGCGACGGACTCGACCTGCTCGGCCGTGCGACCCGTGACGGTGACGTGCCAGCCGGCGTCGGCCAGCTCGCGCGCGATTCCAGCGCCGATTCCTCTGCCGGCGCCGGTGACGAGCGCCCTAGAGGGCATCCCGGATCTCCTGCAGCGTCTCGGGATTCTCGACCGTGGACAGGTCGCCCGGGTCCTCGCCGACGGCGGTCGCCCGCACGGCGCGGCGCACGATCTTCGCGCTGCGCGTCTTCGGCAGGGCGCTCACGAAAATCACCCTAGCCGGCGTGAATGCCTTCCCCAGCGCCGCCGCGACCGCGGCCTTCACGCCCTCCTCGTCGGCCTCGGCATCGGGCTTGAGGGCGCAGACGATCCACGCGGTCTCGCCCTTGACGTCGTGCGGGATCCCGACCGCCGCTGCCTCCGCGACGGCGGGATGGTCGAGCGCCGCCGACTCGAGCTCCGCCGGGCCGATCCGCTTGCCCGCGATGTTGAGCGTGTCGTCGGAACGGCCGTGCAGGTACCAGTAGCCGTCCTCGTCGATCGAGGCCCAGTCGCCGTGGGTCCAGACGCCGGGGAACCGGCGCCAGTAGGTCTCGAGGTAGCGCTCGTCGTCGCCCCAGATCCCGCGCGTCATCCCCGGCCAGGCCCGCGTGCACACGAGCTCGCCGACCTCGCCGCGCAGCGGCTCGCCCTCGGGCGAGAAGACGTCCATCGCCAGCCCGAGCGCCGGGAAGCCGAGCGAGCAGGGCTTCGTCGGCGCCATCGGCGTCACCGAGAGGAAGCAGGCGCCGACCTCGGTGCCGCCGGAGATGTTCACGAGCGGGATCCGCCCGTTGCCCGCGACGTGCCGGTTCAGCCAGTCGTACGGGCCCGCGTTCCAGGGCTCGCCGGTCGTCGTGATCGCCCGGAGCGACGAGAGATCCGCCTCCGGCTCGCCCTTGGGGATGAGCGCGCGTACGAGTGTCGGTGAGAGGCCGAGCATCGTCACGCCCTCGCGCTCGACGAGCCGCCAGAGGCGGTCCGCCGGCCAGTCGGGCGCGCCCTCCATGTAGACGACGGCCGCACCGAGCGCGCCGGCCCCGACCACGGTCCAGGGGCCCATGATCCAGCCCATGTCCGTCGCGAAGAGCACGCGGTCGCCCGCCCGGATGTCGGACTGGTACGCCGCCTCGCGCGCGATCGAAAGCAGGAAGCCGCCCTGGACGTGCAGCGCCCCCTTCGGCCGGCCGGTCGTGCCGGACGTGTACGCGATCAGGTACGGGTGCTCCGCCTCGACCTCGACCGCCGGGAGCTCGCCGCCCCCGAGCGGAACGCTCCAGCTGCCGTCCGCGCGCCGCCATTCGACGACGTGCTCGACCGCCGGCGCCTCGCGCAGCGCCTCGTCGATCGTCTCCCGCATCGGGATGCGCTTGCCCCGGCGGTACGACCAGTCCGCGGTGATCACCACCTTCGCGCCCGAGTCCTGGAGCCGCTGCACGACGGCGGCGGCGGCGAACCCGGAGAAGATCGGCACCTGCACCGCGCCGAGGTGCGCACATGCGTGCGAGGCGATCGCCGCCGCGGGCGACATCGGCATGTAGACCGCGACGCGGTCTCCGGGACCGACGCCCAGGCCGGCGAGCGCCTCCGCGAGCCGCACCACCTCGCGCGAGAGCTCCGCCCAGGTCCAGACGGCGCGCTCGCCGTCCTCGCCCGCGAAGACTGCGGCGAGGGCGTCGGGACGCCCGCGTGCCCAGCGGTGGAGGCAGACGTCGGCGATGTTCAACCGTGCGCCCTCGAACCACGTCGTCCACTCGATGCCCCGCGACTCGTCGAGCACCCGGTCCCACGGACGCGCGAGCGGGATGTCGAGGTCGGCGACGAGCGCACGCCAGAAGCGGTCGGGCTCGTCGAGCGAGATGCGGTGGAGGTCGGCGTAGCGCTCGCAGCCCAGCGCCCGCGCCAGGCGGGTGACGTTGGCGGCCTCGAGCTGTTCCGGCGACGGCGTCCACGCAAAGCCGACATCCGCTCTGGTCGCCACGGCGTCAGTGTGTCAGAGGCGAGAGCACGAGAAATAGGTCGCCCCCGGCTGCGGCTCCGGGGGCGACCCAATCAGGCAAGCAGCCACTCTTCGGCGACACCCGCTGGACGTGACCCTGCGGCCCAGTCACGGCCTGCGGTTGCGGCGGTCGCCTTTCGGTGGCGCGCCCTTGCACGTTGATGGCCTGGCGTCGGCCCGTGCAATTGAGCGCACTGTATGCACGATGTCCGGAAAAGTCAAGTAGAACGGTCAAGTAATTTGGTGTAGGATCGCTTGACCGCGCTCAGGAAGCGGGATTCCCAGCGAAAGATCCCTGCAAAGGGGTACGCGAGTCGTTTCACCAGTCGCTTCACTCTGACAGCCGCATGAAAGACGTCACCGCCGTTCACCAGTCAACTGCCGCCCCCGCGCCTGCGCGGTCGGGCGCGACGCGCCTCGGCGAGCGGCTGCGGCTGCTTCGCGTGGCAGCCGGGCTGACGCAGACCGAGCTCGCCGGCGAGCGGTTCTCGAAGGAGTACGTGAGCCAGATCGAGCGCGGCAAGACGCGCCCGACGACCGAGACGGTGGCGTGGCTCGCCGAGCGGCTGAACGTCGATCCGGCGTTCCTCGCCAGCGGCGTCTCCACGGACGAGCGCGGCCGCGTCGAGACCCTGCTCGCACGGGCCGAGGCTCTCACCGAGGCGCACCGGTACGACGAGGCGATCCTGGCCTACGAGGAGGCCGCCCCTGCGACCGAGGCGACGAACTCGGCTGAGCTCGATGTCCGCCGGCGCTCGGGCGAGGCCTGGGCGCGGATGCAGGACGGCGATCCCCGCACCGCGATCGATCTCCTGAACGCAGCCCGCGCGCACGCCGAGGGGCTCATCTTCTCCGACCTCGACCGCGCGGACATCGTCTTCCGGCTCGGCGTCTGCCGCTACAAGCTCTCGAGCATCTCGACCGCGATCGCCCTCTTCGACGAGGCGCTGAACCTGGCCGAGCGCTCGAACCTGCCCTCCGACCTGCTACGCGCGGACATCCTCGGCTGGCGCTCGCGGTGCCATCGCCGGCAGCGCGATCTCGAGGCCGCCCGCGAGGACGTCGAGCGCGCGCTCGAGCTCGCCCGCGCCCTCGACGACCGGCGCGCGACCGCGAACGCCTACTTCCAGGCCTCGCTCGTGGCCGAGCGCATGGGCCACTGGGTGCTCTCGCGCAACTACGCCGAGCAGGCGAAGCAGCTCTACCAGGAGCTCGAGGACGAGCGGAACGTGGGCCGGCTGCTGATGAACATGGGCGGGCTCAACCTCCTCCTCGGCAAGCCCGAGCAGGCGATCGAGCAGCTGAAGCAGTCGTTCGCGTCTGCGGTCGAGGTCGGCACGCAGGCGGACGCGGCACAGTCACTTGGGGGAATCGCGACCGTGCATCTCCATATGGGGGAGTACGAGGACGCGGCGAAGAACGCACGGCACGCCATCGATTTGCTCGAGGGGCGTGAGGACTATCTGGACGAGGTCGGCCAGTCGAAGCTCACTCTCGGGCGAGCGTTGCTCGAGATGGGCAGACTGGACGAAGCGGAAGAGGCTTTCCGGGGCGCCGACGACGCATTCGAGCAACTCTCGTCGATCAGTCATCGGGCCGGCGCATGGGTCGCGCTCGGTGATCTGGCGGCGCGGCGAGGAGACGACTCTCAGGCCGCCCGTTTGTACCGGAACGCTGCGGAAGCGCTCCAGGATGTCCGTTTCTGATTTTGGAAAGGAGGTAGCGAGGATGAAGACGCGGCTGCTCTCTCTGCTGCTCTCTGCATCGGTCCTGCTCGCCGTGTACGGCGGCTGGCTCGGCGGTATCGACACCTGGGCAGACGGCCACTAGGCCTCCCCAGTAGAAGGTTTGGCGACGGCTAGACTCGCGGTGTGCGCGCGGCAGCCGCTAAGGGTCTAGCCGTCGCAGTCTTTCTGGCCGCCGTTGTGCTGCTCGTTGGCTGCGGCGGCGATTCCGACGCCGAGCCGGACTCGGCGGAAACGCCGGCGCCCGGCTCGCTCGAGGCGCTTTGGCGCGCTCCGGGCGAGGACGTCACCATCGTTCCCGGCGCGCAGGACTTCGAGCCCGGACGCGTTCGCCTGCCGTTCCTCGTCGTGGACGGCGAGAGCCGCGTCGTCTCGCGCCCGACCGCCCGTGTCTGGCTCTCCCGCGGGCTGAAGGAGCGTCCCTTCGCCGAGACGACGGCGAAGAGCGAGAAGATCGGCGTCGGCTCGACACGACGATGCGGACGCGACCGAGATCTTCGTCGCCGAGCTCGACATCGCGGAACCGGGCAAGTACTGGGTGCTCGCCGAGCCGGTCGGCGGGCGCCGGATCCAGGCCCTCGGCAACCTCGTCGTCTCGAAGGAGTCCGTCGCGCCCGGCGTCGGCGACGCCGCGCCGGCCAGCGAGACACCGACCCTCGAGAGCACGGGTGGACACGTTGCGGCGCTCACGACCCAGGATCCGCCCGACCGCGAGCTCCTCGAGCACTCGGTCGCCGACTCGCTCGCAGCCCACGCCCCCTTCGTCCTCGCGTTCGCGACACCGCGGTACTGCACCTCCCGTCTCTGCGGGCCCGTCGTCGACGTGGTCGACGACGTGCGCCGCAGCTACGTCGGCAGCGGCGTCCGCTTCATCCACGTCGAGATCTACGAGGGCAACAACCCGGATCGCGGGTTCAACCGCTGGGTGAAGGAGTGGCGGCTCCCGTCCGAGCCCTACATCTTCGTCGTCGGGCGTGACGGCCGGATCAAGGAGCGATTCGAAGGGACCGTGTCCGCCCGCGAGCTCGACGCCGCGGTCGCGGAGCACCTCCTGCAATAGCGCCGCGCGATCTCTAGTATCCTCGCAATACTTCATTATGTATAGCGAGGAGGGCTCATGGCCGATGCCAACGGCTACGTGAAGCAGGTGCTCGTCAGCAGCGAGTGGCTCGCCGAGCACAGCGGTGACGGGAACGTCGTCGTCGCCGAGGTGGACGAGAACCCCGACCTCTACGAGGAGGGGCACATTCCAGGCGCCGTCAAGTTGCACTGGCGCGACGACCTGCAGGACCCGATCGAGCGGGACATCGTCGACCGCGAGACGTTCGAGCGGCTGCTCGGCGAGCGGGGGATCTCAAACGACACGACCGTCGTCGCTCTACGGCGACAAGAACAACTGGTTCGCGGCGTTCGCCTACTGGTACCTGAAGATCTACGGCCACGCCGACGTCCGCGTCCTCGACGGCGGCCGCCAGAAGTGGATCGACGAGGGTCGGGAGCTGACGACGGACGTTCCGTCGGCGCAGCCCGCCTCCTACGTCGCGAAGGAGGCCGACGAGTCGATTCGCGTCCGGCGCGACGACGTGCTGCAGGGTCTCGGGCAGGCCGGGCGCGTCCTGGTCGACGTGCGGAGCCCGCAGGAGTACGCCGGCGAGCTGCTCGCGCCCCCGGGCTACGAGCAGGAGGGCGCGCTCCGTGGCGGCCACATCCCGACCGCGCAGTCGATCCCGTGGGCACAGGCCGTGCGCGACGACGGGACGTTCAAGCCCGCCGGCGAGCTGCGGGAGCTGTACGGCGGCAAGGGCGTCACCTCGGACAAGGAGGTGCTCGCGTACTGCCGTATCGGCGAGCGCAGCGCGCACACGTGGTTCGTCCTACGCGAGCTGCTCGGCTACGGCGACGTCAAGAACTACGACGGCTCCTGGACCGAATGGGGCAACCTCGTGGACGTGCCGATCGAGCGGTGAGTCAGCCGACGCCGTGCCCGCCCACGCGCTCGACGACCACGGTCGGGATGCGGGCGCGTGGGCTGAGGCGGAGACACATGCGCACCACCTCGGCGCAGTCCTCCGGTCGGATCATCTCCTCGCGCCGGAGCCCGGAGTACTCCGCCATCGCCGTGTCGACGAAGCCGGGGCAGATCGCGATCGCGCGGACGCCGTCCTCGTCAAGGTCCTCGGACGTGCTCTGCGACGATTGCCTCGCATCCCTCGGCCTTCGAGACGTCGACCGCCGCCGCATGGGCCTCGAGCTCGGCCGCCGCCGCGTCCACCTTCTCGCGTGTCCTCGAGGCGAGCGTCAGCGCGAACCCCTCCTCCTTCAGCATCTTCGCGATCGCCAGACCGATGCCGGACGAGCCGCCGGTGACGAGTGCGGAAGGCATCAGCCGACTATTCCAGACCCCGCGTGCCGATGGAGCCGGTTGATCTCGCCGACGACGTAGTCGGTGTGCGCTCGAACGCGCCGTCCGAGATCGTCCCAGTGCCCGTACTCACCGCTCAGATAGAGCGCGCGTGCGCTCGCGAGCACCTCGCGGTGCTCCTCGGGAAGGCGCTCGAGCGCCCAGTCCGCAGCGTCGTTCTTCGAGCGGATGGTCCCGGTGACGAGGGTGCTCCAGATCCGGGCGAGCGTCAGGAGCACGTTGCGGGTGTCCGAGTCCAGCTCGTCCAGCAGCCCGTCGATGCCGTCGACCATCGCCCGCTCGAGGTCGGCGGGCGGGACGGGGTCGAGGAGGTCCCGGGGCGGCGGGCCGAGCACGGGAGTGTCGGCGAGCCGGACCATCGTGATCAGCGAGGCGACGTCCGGGCTCGTCGTCGTCGGCCACGGCTCGACGTTCCCGCTCTCGAACTCGGCCCGCAGCCAGTCCCCGTACTGGAAGTCGAAGCTCGGCGGGTAGCGCCACGGCGTGATCTCAGACTCGACCACGATCGTCAGCTCGACGCGGCGCCACCGGCCTTCGGGCGTCGTTCGCCCGGAAATGGCGAGCAGGCGCTCGACGAGAGTCTGCTTCTGGTCGTGCGAGGTCGGCCGCCTGGCGACGACGAGGACGTCCAGGTCGCTCTCCGGTTGCAGGCCGCCGAGGACGGCCGACCCGAACAGGTACGCGCCGACGGCGTCAGGGCCGAGAACGTCCCGAACGACGGCAACGACGCGCTCGAGCTGCTCGCGATCCCGGTCGCGCATCACGCCTGGAGAGTTTCAGATCTTGAATTCGTGCAAAGGAACACGTGGTTGGACGGTGAATGAGGGTTGAACCTCAGTCTCCTCCTCTCCCCTGACGCAACGGCCGCTTCCCCCTAGGCGGCCGTTGCCCTGTCGGAACGTAGTCTGAGGCCATGACGGCGAGACTCACCGAGCTCGCAAAGAGCGGCGGCTGTGCGGCGAAGTACTCGGCCGCGCGGCTCGAGGAGCTCCTGCGCGGCTTCGTGCCGGCGGAGGCGGAGAACCTCCTCGTCGGACTGGCGCCGGCGGACGACGCGGCCGTGTACCGCCTCGACGACGAGCGCGCGCTCGTCTTCACCGTCGACTTCTTCCCGCCGCTCGTCGACGACCCCGCGCTCTACGGCCGCATCGCGGCGACGAACGCGCTGAACGACGTCTACGCGATGGGTGGAACGCCGCTCCTCGCGCTCTCGATCGCCGCGCTGCCCGAGAGCCTGCCCAACGAGACGGTCGCCGCGATCTTCGCCGGCGCCGACGAGCAGGTGCGCAGCGCAGGAGGAATCCTCGCGGGCGGGCACACGCTCCGGGACGAGGAGCCCAAGTACGGGCTCGCGGTCGTCGGCACCGTCCACCCGTCCGGCTTCTGGTCGAAGGCCGGTGCACGTCCCGGCGATGCGCTCTACCTGACGAAGCCGCTCGGGACCGGGCTCATCCTCCACGCGGCGCGGCAGGGGACGCGGCACGAGCAGGGTCTGGCCGAGGCGAGCGAATGGATGACGGTGCTGAACCGCGCCGCGGCCGACGCGGTTCGGCCGTTCGACCCGAGCGCGGTGACCGATGTGACCGGCTTCGGCCTGCTCGGCCATGCCTGGGAGCTGGCCGAGAGGAGCGGTGTCCGGGTCGTGCTCGACGCCGACTCCCTACCGGCGCTCGCCGGTGCGCTCGAGCTTGCTGCCGCCGGCGTCAGGACGGGCGGCGACGCGCGAAACCGTGACTTCGCCGGGCCGCATGTGGACAGCGAGGGCGTGGGCGAGGACCTGCTCGCCCTCGCCTACGACCCGCAGACGGCGGGCGGGTTGCTCATCGCCGTGCCGGAGGCGAAGGGCGCCGTCATGAGCGCCGCGTTCGGAGCGGCCGGGCTCTTCCTGGGCCGGGTCGGGCGCGTCGAGGCCGGCACCGGTGTCCGACTAGCATGAGCCCGTGGACACGGTGCTCGCCCGCGGGCGGCTGCGTGAGGTCTCGCCGCGCCGCTACGCCCAGCTCACCGCCGCCTCGGCGCTCTCGCTCTATCTGATCGTCATCACGGGCGCGGCGGTGCGTCTGACGGGGTCCGGCCTCGCCTGCGAATCCTGGCCCGGCTGCCAGGAGGGCGCGTTCTTTCCAGCCGTCGGCACGCACTCCGCGATCGAGTTCGGCAACCGCGTCTTCGCGCTCTTCCCGATCGTCCTCAGTCTTGCCGCCTGGATCGCCGCCTACCGGGTCTCCGGCCTGTCCCGCTGGGCCGTGTGGGTGGCGGCGCTCGTCTTCCTCGGCACGATCGGCCAGGCGCCGCTCGGGCTCCTGACGATCCGCCTCGACCTGCACCCGTTGATGGTGCTCACGCACTTCCTGCTCGCGCTCGTCGTGCTCGCCGGCGCGGTCGTGCTCCTGGTCGAGTCCTGGGGCAACGCCGCCGGCCGGGCAGCGTCGCCGCTCTCGCGCTGGCTCCGCTGGCTGAGCCTGGTGCTGGTGGTCGCCTGCGGGATCCTCGTGGTGACGGGGACCCTCTCGACCGCGTCGGGCCCGCATCCGGGCGACAGCGCCGACATCGACCGTTTCTGGAACCTGCTCGACGCGATGTGGCTGCACGTCCGGGCGACTGCGGCGTTCGGAATCTCGTTCCTCGTCCTGCTCGTGTATCTCGCGCGCGCCCGTGCCCGCACCGGACGCCTGCTCCACGGCGCGCTCGTGCTGCTCGGGCTCCTGCTCGTGCAGATGGCGGTCGGTGAGATCCAGTGGCGTAACGAGCTGCCGTGGTGGCTCGTCCTCATCCATGTGGGCCTGGCGGCGGCCGTCTGGGCCTGGACCGTCGGCCTCGTGGCCACGCTCTGGCGGCCGCCGGCGCCGGTTCTCGAGCCCCGCTAGCCCAGCCAGGCGAGCAGCAGGATCGCGATCGCGCCGATGCCGGCGAGGCCGACGGCGACCGCGTTCGCGACGAGCACGTAGAAGAGCCGTCGCGACTGTGGCGACTCCGCCGGCGCCGGGCCGCCCGCCTCGGCTCTGGGCGCCTCCTTCAGCGTCCCGTCGCCGTTCCAGCCGATCGCGCTGGCGAGCGTCCCGGTGATGAACTGGTTCAGGCTCGTGCCCTCGCGCTCGGCAGCCTCGGCCAGCGCGCCGTGGAGCGTCCGCGGCATACGAAGGAGCAGGCGGCCACTCGGAGCGCCCGATTCGGGCGCTGCCGATTCGCGGTTCTGGGCTGCTGCGGCCCGGCGGCTGGCTGCACTCACTCTCTGAGTGTACGACTGCCGGAGGGAAGTCACAATTGCCTGCTCAAAAGCAGTATCACGCCGCGGGACGGCCGAGCTCGCGGCCCAGGCGGCCCAGGGAGTCGCGCAGGATCCGCGAGACATGCACCTGCGAGATACCGAGCTGCTGCGCGATACCACGTTGGCTGAGGTCTCCGTAATACCGCATGCGCACCACGCGGCGCTCGCGCGGCGGCAACGTCCTCAGTCCCAAGGCGACGAGGGCCCGGTCCTCGCTCCGCGCGAGCCCACGTTCGGCGTCGTCGTCGGGGCGTGAGCCTGCTGCGGCCTCCAGAGGCAGCGGGAACCGGGCTGCGGCGGCCTCGTCGCCGGCGTCTCGCGGAATCCGGATCAGGGCGACCCGGTCTCGCAGGTGACGCCTGATCTCGCCCGCGATCGTCGGTGCGGCGTACGCGCCCAGCGTGACACCACGTGCCGGGTCGAACCGATCGACGGCCTTGATCAGCCCGACTGCGCCGACCTGGACGAGATCCTCGAGCGGCTCGCCGCGATGCGCGAAGCGGCGCGCAACGGCGTACACGAGCGGAAGATGCTGCTCGATCGCCCGTTGCCGCGCATCACCTGTCGCCGCCGCCGCCAAGAGCCCGACTATACGTCGTGATCGCGAGATGCACAAGAGGTGTTTCGGGTAGTTGAGCGTCGCCGACGCAAAATTCACAAAGAATTGTCTCACCAATCGTCCGAGTGGGTATTTCACTCCTAGATGCACCGCTCGTCATTGACGGCGCACGGACTCCTGATCGCGGTCACCGCGCTGGGATGCCTTGCGCTCGCACCGGCTGCGTTCGCTGACGACGGCGCTCCAGCGGCATCGGACCCGGTGGCGATGGCCATGGCGCTCGCAAACGCTGCCATGAGCGGTGCGCCGCCGCTCGACGCTGCGGCCGTGGTCGCCGCCGTCGTGCCGGCCCCCGCGGCGGCAGTCCCCGCCCCGTCGACCGAGCCCGCTCCGGCTGCGGCACCAGAGGCTGTGCCGGCGGCGGCGGCGCAGCCGAATACGGCTATGGAGCCGCATCCATCGCCGTCGCCGCCTCCGACACAGCCTGATGTTGCGGGACTGCTCGAGGCGGTCTCCGAGCTCGCGCCGATATCGGCCGCCGAGGCTGCTGCACCAGCCGCTGTACCAGTTGCGAGCGCGGCCTCAGCGCCTGCTGTCGAGCCGCAGTATCAGGCGGAGTCGACGCAGTATCAGCCGACTCAGGCCGTGCCGACCCTCCAGAGCGCGTCTCAGACGCCGGCCGCCGTGCCGGCGACGCCTGCTCAGGAGTGGAGCTGGGACTGGACGTGGAGCTGCGGCGGCTCGAAGCCGCCCGCACAGCCGCCTGCAGTCCCCGGTAACGGTCTCCCGGTGAACTGGAACTGGAACTGGAACTGGAATTGTGGCCCCGGGACGTCCACGACGGGAAATAAGGGCCAGCAATCCGGCGCGCAGTATCAGCCGACCGACGCGCGATATCAGCCCATCAATATCAACGTCGTGATTCGTATCGCGAGTCCCGGCGACGACGGCCCGGTCACGCAGACCAACGTCCTGTTCGGAGTCGACGCTGGTCCGGTATCGGCGACCATCCAGGCGGGCGCGTCTACAGCGCCCTCTGCGCCTTCCCCGCCGGGATCGAGTGCGCCGCCGGAGGCGAGTGCGTCTACGCCTGAGACTCCCAGCGAGACGGCCGCCAAGCGGCCGGCCGCAAAGAACAAGTTCGCCTCCGCGGACGACGAGAGGCGCGCGGTTTTCTCCGCGCAGCCCGTCGTCGCGGAGGCCCCCCACTGGACCGCACGACCCGTCGTGTCGCCGCGGCTCCAGCCTGCCCATCCCGAGACACACCGCAGCCAACCGCAGCTTCGGCGGCCCACCCGACGCCCGTCCTCCCCGAGACGGGCGTCGGAGATCCCAGTGGGCTCCACCGGAGCAAGCTCCCAGGCCTTTGGGGCGGGAGGCTCCGACGGCGGTGGTTTCGGGCTCGCCCTACTGCTCGTCCCGTTCGCGCTCGCGCTGGTCGACAGCGCGCGCCGGTCGGTACGAGACATCACGCCGCCGATGAGTAGGGCGCATCGATCGCGGCAGGAGCGGCCTGGCTGACCTCCTCCTTCCTCGAAGTCCGCTGGGGCGATCCACGCCCCAGGTTCTCTGACATTGGAAGGAGAAGGATTCGATGAAACGCACCTTCGCGGTCTTGGCCGCGGTCGTGCTCGGGCTCCTCGTGAGTGCCGGGCAGGCCATGGCGCAAGCACCGGGAGGCTCAGCCGAGCAGGCCCTGGCGAACGCCGCAGGGAGCGCCCAGTCGGCGCAGGGCCTGGCCGGTGCGCTCCAGGGGAGTCCGAGCAACACCAACACTGCAGCTCCGGCTGTCAGCCCGAGCACGGCTCCGGCGACCAGCCCGAGCACCGCTCCGGCAACGAGCCCGAGCACCGCTCCGGCAGCCAGCCCGAGCGCCGCTCCGGCAGCTAGCCCGAGCACCGCAGGCTCGGTCTCCCAGTCGAACACCGTCATCGGCGGCTCCGTCGCCGCGAACGGGAACTCGACGACCCAGACCGCCAACCAGAACCAGGCGGGCGGGTCCGGAACGCAGACGACCGGCCAGATCGCAAGCAACGACCAGTCGGCGGTCAGCTCCGCCGACGCTGCGCAGCTCGGCGCAGCCAACGACAACATCGACGTCCGCGTGTTCAGCCCCGGCAACGGCGGCTCGGTCTCGCAGGCGAACACGGTGCTCGCGGGCTCGCTCGCGGGCAACCACAACAAGACGAAGCAGACGGCAGACCAGAAGCAAGCCGGAGGTCCGGGATCGGGGTCCCAGCAGACCGTTGGTCAGGCCGCGGCGAACAAGCAGGATGCCGACTCGTACGCAGACGCAAAGCAGGACGGAGCGAAGAACTCGAACATCAGCGTTCGGATCTTCAGCTCCGGTGACGACGGTTCCGTCGAGCAGTCGAACACCGTGGCAGGGATCGCCGCGGCGCTCAACGGCAACTCCACAGACCAGACCGCCACGCAAGGATCGTCCGGAGGTGGCTCGCAGACCGCCCTCCAGGGAGCGATCAACCACCAGGGAGCGAAGAGCTCCGCCGACGCCGAGCAGAAGGGCGCGAAGAACGAGAACATCGCTGTTCGCATCTTCAGCCCCGGCAAGGGCGGCTCGGTCTCGCAGTCGAACACTGCGATCGCCGGCTCGCTGGCGGCGAACGGGAATGCGACGAAGCAGACTGCGACGCAGTCCCAGGGCGGCGGCTACGGCTCGAGCGAGCAGGTCGTCGGTCAGGCCGCAGCGAACCATCAGGATGCGTGGTCGGATGCCGACGCGACCCAGTACGGCGCGTCGAATACGAACATCCCGATCCGCATCTTCAGCGACGGTGACGACGGCGCCGTCGAGCAGTCGAACACGGTCCTCGGACTGTCGGCTGCCCTGAACGGGAACGAGACGACCCAGACGGCGACGCAGAACCAGACCGGCGCGGCACCGAAGCCGTACGCCGTCAAGCTGCCGTACCCGGACTCGGATCCGTACTCGGACTACGACAAGCAGTATCCGGAGAAGGACAAGCAGTACCCGGAGAAGGACAAGAAGGACGCGGGCCCCGGCGTGCAGGCGATCGGTCAGATTGCCGAGAGCAAGCAGGATGCGGTGGCGAAGTCGGACGCCACGCAGATCGGTGCCTCGAACACGAACGTGCCGGTTCGGATCGGTAGCGAGGGCGACGCCGGTTCGGTGTCGCAGGCGAATACGACGATCTCGGCCGCAATCGCGGTGAACAAGAACGAGACGCCGCAGACCGCGATCCAGAACCAGTCCGGCCACGGCACGCTCGTCCAGGGGATCGCCCAGGGCGCCAAGAACAAGCAGGGTGCGCTGGCCTTCTCGGACGCGTTGCAGAAGGACGCGACGAACACGAACGCCCCGGTGGACGTGTTCGGCAAGGGCGACCACAAGGACGACAAGTACGACAAGTACGACAAGTACGACAAGAAGGACATGAACGACCACAAGGCCGACGCCGGCTCCGTGTCGCAGTCGAACACGGCCGCCGCGATCGGCGTCGCTCTGAACGGCAACTCGACGACCCAGACGGCCACGCAGAACCAGGCCGGCGGGTCGCCGCTCGTTCAGGCGGTTGGCCAGTGGGCCGAGAACGACCAGTTCGCGCTCGGCAAGGGCGACGCGTATCAGCGTGACGTTGCGAACAGCAACACGCCGATCGTGATCGGCCACGACTTCGACAAGCACAAGTGCGAGTACCGCAAGGAGCGGTGCGAGCGGAAGGAGCCGCCGAAGTGCGACTCGAAGTGCGAGCCGAAGTACCCCGAGCCGAAGTACCCCGAGCCGAGGTATCCGGAGCCGAAGAATCCGGAGCCGACGTACCCGGAGCCGACGTACCCCGTCGAGCCGAAGTGCGACTGGAAGAAGGACAGCTGTGAGTCCAAGCGTCCGGTCGAGCCGAAGTGCGACTGGAAGAAGGACGAGTGCAAGCCGAAGCACCACGAGCCGCCGAAGTGCGAGCCGCGCATGCCGAAGTACGAGCCGTGCGACAAGTGCGAGCGGCCGGACTACATGAACTGCCCGGACAGGAGGTGGGAAGCGAACTAGTGACGACGCGACGACTGCAGGCGGGCTCCGGCCCGCCTGCGGTCGTCGACCGCCTCGTTGACACGATTTGCACGCAGTACTACGGTCAGACGAGAGGGGAAAACCAGGGAGGGGCGAGTAGCGTGCCCGCAAGGAGCGTGAGGTCGTCGTTGCGGCGATTCCGGTCCCCTGGGGGGATCCTGCTCCCGCTGTGCCTCGTTCTCGTCTGCGCTGCTCCTGCCGCGGCTCAGCCGGTGCCCGACCCGGCGCCCTCCGACCCCGGGCTGACCGGGCTCGCGCCCGATGCGCCGCCCGACCCCGGACGCGGCGGCTGCACCACCGCCGCCGCCTCCACCGGTGCGGCGGTTCACGCCGACGCCGGCTCCCCAGCCCGCCCCCGCGGCGACGCCGATCGTGCGCCCCGAACAGACGACGAGGCCCACGACGGCGAACCGCCAAACTGTCAAGCGCGCGACGCAGCCCGCCCCAAAGCCCCGGGCGAAGGCCAAGCCGGCCGCCGTCGCACTCGTCGCCTCGGAGGCCAGAGACTCGGCCATGCCGCCCGCAGCCTTTCTGTCTCGAGCTGAGGCGCTCGAACGCTCCCGCCTCGCGCTCGCCGGCTTCGCTCTCGCCCTGGTCGCGTTCGGCGGGGCTGTTGTGCTCGGTGCCGGCAGGCGCGCTCTCACGGAGGCACGCACATGAGCCGCGTGGCGCTCCTGCTCACGCTGCTCCTTCCGCTCGTCGTCGCGCCTGCAGCCGGCTCGGCGCCGGGCGCACCAGTGCCACAGTGCTCTCCGGCGCCGGCGGCCTGCTCCGGGTGGTACACGGGGAACGTCACCGTCTCGTGGACGTTCGACCCCGCCGGAGTGACACAAACCGTCGGCTGCAACGTGAAGACGATCACCAGCGACGGCCCCTCCGCGTCGTCGTGCGAGGTCTGGTACGGCGACTCGAGCTTTGCGCGAACGGTGACGGTGCGGCGGGACGCGACTCCGCCGCAGGTGACCGGCTCGAGCTTCGAGCGCGGGCCCGATGCGGAGGGTTGGTACAACCGGCCGGTCGGGGTCACCTTCGCGGGCAGCGACGCGACGTCCGGCGTCGCCTCGTGCGATCGCCCCACGATCAGCGGCCCCGACAGCTCCTCCGCTCAGGCGACGGGCACGTGTCGCGACGTCGCCGGCAACACGAGCTCGCCGAGCACTGTCGCGGTCAAGTTCGACGCGACGCCGCCGGCCGCGAGCGCGGCTGCGGATCGCGAGCCGGACGGCAAGGGCTGGTACCGGAACCCGGTGACGGTGAGCTTCCGCGGGAGCGATCCGGTCTCCGGCCTCGCCTCCTGCACCCCGGCGGTGCGCTACGCCGGTCCCGACAAGCAGGACGTCTCGCTCGCAGGGTCTTGTCGCGACGTCGCCGGGAACGTCTCGGCCGAGCAGCAGCTGACGCTGAGCTACGACGCAACGGCGCCCAAGCTCAGCGGTGTGAAGGCTCAGGTGACGCGTGGCGTCGCACGCGTCGGCTGGCAGAAGCCGACCGATGCGGTGCTCGTCAGGATCGAGCGCGTCCCGGGTGTGAACGGCGCCAAGCGGACGCATGTCTACAGCGGGAGCGGCGAGACGTTCGTCGACCGGACGGTGCGCGCGGGCGTCACCTACCGCTACGAGCTGAGTGCACTCGACGCGGCCGGGAACGTCGCCGGCACCGTCGTCGCCACAGGGCCCCAGCCGGCGCTGTACCAACCGCCCGCCAAGGCAACCGTGCGCGCTCCCTTCGTGCTCGCGTGGCGCGCGTCGTCGAGCGCGCGTTACTACAACGTGCAAATGCATCGCAACGGGGTGAAGGTGCTGACCGCCTGGCCGCGCAAGCCGCAGTTTCGCGTCAAGGGCAGCTGGCGCTACGAGGGGAAGCGGCAGTCGCTTCGCCCGGGCACGTACACCTGGTACGTCTGGCCCGGCCTCGGGTCACGCGAGCGGCCGCGGTACGGGAAGCTGCTCGGCTCGAGCCGGTTCGTCGTCAAACGTTAGGCCTGTCACTAGACTTCGGGGGTGGCAAGCCATGAGCTCCGCATGCTCGGCAGGCCCGAGCTCCAGCGGCCGGTTCTCATCGCCGCTTTCCGCGGCTGGAACGACGGGGGCCAGGGCGCGACGCTCGCTGGGGGCTATCTCGCGCGGCTCTGGGGCGCGGAGAAGTTCGCCGAGATCGACCCCGAGGGCTTCCTCGACTTCCACGAGACGCGGCCGCACGTCTCCCTCGACGAGGGGCTGACCAGGCGGATCGAGTGGCCCGAGAACGCGTTCTACTGGACGCGCGTGAGCGGCGCAGGCTCCCGCGACGTCGTCCTCCTGCTCGGCGTCGAGCCGAACCTGCGCTGGCGGACGTTCTGCGGGCTTGTCATCGATCTCGCGCGGGATCTCGGCGTGGAGCTCGTCGTCACGCTCGGCTCGCTGCTCGCCGACGTGCCGCATACGCGCGCAGCGCCCGTGACAGGCGCCGCGAGCGACCCGAAGCTCGTCGCCGACCTCGGCCTCCAGCACTCGCGCTACGAGGGGCCGACGGGCATCGTCGGCGTCCTCGGCGACGCCTGCCGCCACGCCGGCCTGCCGGCCGCGAGCCTCTGGGCGGCGGTGCCGCACTACGTCTCGCTGGCCCCGAGCCCTCGCGCGGCGCGCGCGCTGTGCGACCGGCTCGGCGCGCTCCTCGACCTCCCGATCGACACGCAGGAGCTGGTGGAGGCCGAGGAGACCTACGCCGCGCAGGTGACCGAGGCCGTCGCCGGCGATCCCGAGACGGCCGAGTACGTCGCGGAGCTGGAGCGGCGTACCGACGACCTCGACCTCGAGGAGCACGAGGAGCTTCCCTCCGGGGACTCGCTGGCGGCCGAGCTGACGCGCTTCCTGCGCGAGCGCGACGCCGAGAACGGCGAAGGCGAGCCGCCCGGCGACCGCTAGAGCCCTTCGCCGACGGTGGCAATCACCGCCGGCGCTCCACGCGCCACGTCCCCGTGACGGCTCCGTCCGAGGCCAGCGTGAGGTGGTCGAAGAGGTTCGCGACGACGCAGGCGTGATTGGGGACGACCCTGACCTGCTGGCCCAGCTCCAGCTCGTCACCTTCGGCGAGCTCGACGTAGCCGTGCTCCTCGTTCAGCTTCACGAGCTGTGACGCCGGCGCCTCGAGCAGGAGGCCGTGGCCGGGCTCGGTCGTCGTGTCGGCGGCGAGGGCCTTTGAGCCGGCGTCGATGATCGCGCGCCGCGGCGCCGGCCGGCTGATCACGGTTGCGCACACGGTGAGCGCGACCTCGTCCAGAGTCCCCGCCCCCGCCGCGATCGTCATCCGGTCGTGGAAGGCGTACGTTCCGACGCGGTACTCCGTCACGGTGGGGCGCAGCTCGCCCGCTTCCCACATCGTCGGCGTCCCACCGGTCGAGACGGTCTCGACCTCGAGCCCGCGGCGGTTCCCTTCGGCGACGGCGCGCTCGAGGAACTCCCGGGCGCCCGGGAGCGACGGGTAGGTCAGGAAGCCGGTGAAGCGCAGCGGCGGTCGGCGGGCAACCTCCTCGGCGAGCTCGACGGCAGCCTCCGGCGTCGGGACGCCCGTGCGGCCGAGGCCGGTGTCGCACTCGACGAGAACGTCGCAGCTCCCGGCCCGCGGCGGCGCGTTCGAGCGCCGGCAGCAGGTCGGCATGGTCGGTGACCACGGTGACGGCCGCCCGTTCGAGCAGGCTCGCGAGCCGCGCCGCCTTGTGCTCGCCGACGACGTTCGTGGCCAGGAGGAGATCGTCGAGGCCCGCGTCGGCCATCGCCTCGGCCTCACCGAGCGTCTGGCACGTGAGACCGCTCGCTCCGAGCTCGATCTGGCGGCGGGCGATCTCGACGCACTTGTGGGTCTTGATGTGCGGCCGGTTCCGCAGGCCGAGCTGGTCGCAGCGCTGCTGCCACCGCGACAGGTTCCGTTCGAGCCTGTCCACGTCGACGACCGGCGCCGGCGTGGCTACGTCGAGCGGCGTCACTCGCCCGCGGTCATTGGGGCAAGCGCGCGATCGCCTCGATCTCGACCAGGATCCCGCTGGGGAGCGACGCGCCGACCGTCGTCCGGGCCGGAAACGGCTCGCTGAAGAAGTCGCGATAGACGGCGTTGTACGACTCGAAGTCGGCGAGATCGTTCGAGATACGCGTTTACCTTGAGCACGTCGCCCAGTCCGCACCCTGCTGCGGCCACGCAGGCGCTGAGGTTCTCGAGCGTGCGGCGGACCTGGGCCTCGATGCCGCCGTCGACGAGCTCGCCCTGCTCGTCGAAGCCGACCTGACCTGCCGTGAAGACGAGGTCGCCGTCGACGACGACGGGCGAGTAGGGCGCCTTGGGGCGGACGAGGCCATCCGGCTGGGGAGTGCTTCGGGTCATCGCGCCATTGTTACCTTCGTCAGCCGCTCGGGGTTGTCTGCATCGAGCCCCTTCACGCGCGCGAGCGACTCGGCGAAGAGCTGTCCCGGAACGACCGAGAGGAGCGGCGTGAAGAGTCGGTCGCCGGGATCGGGCACGGGCAGCACATAGGCGGCGCCTGCGATCTCCGCCGCGGCACAGCCGCTGGCGACGATCGCCGCTCCGGCGTCGCGAGCACGCGCTGCCGCGTCGAGCACGGCGGAAAGCGTCTCGTCGGGCGAGGCGATCGCCCAGACCGGGAACAGGTGGTCGAGCGCCGCGACGGGGCCGTGTGAGAGGTCGGTCGCCGTCATCGGCTCGGCCGCCACACGGCAGGTCTCGGTCAGCTTGAGCGCCACCTCGCGCGCGGTTGCGTACTCGAGGCCGCGCCCGACGACGAACATCCGGCCGACGAACCCGAAGGCGCCGGCGACCTGGGCCGCGGCAGGCTCGAGCGGCGGCAGGAACTCGGCGAGCAGCGAGGCGACGCGGCGAAGGCCGTCGGCGATCTCGCGGCCTCGCCCCGTTGCGCCGCCGGCGAGGAGTGCCAGCGCCGCAAGCTCGTTGACGTAGGTCTTCGAGGCTGCGACGGCTCGCTCGGGGCCGGCCGCAAGCGGGAGGACGAGCTCGGCTGCACGCCCGAGCTCCGAGTCGGGCTCGTTCGTCAAGGCGATCGTGAGCGCTCCGCCGGAGCGCGCGCGCTCGACGTACTCGACGACGTCGGGAGTCCGCCCGGACTGCGAGAGCGCGACGACCGCCGAGCGCGAGAAGTCGATCGAGGCGCTGTAGTAGACCGTGAGCGAGATCGAGTCCCGAAGCGCGGTCCAGCCGGGCAGCAGACCGAACGCGTAGACGCCGTAGGACGCGGCGTTGTCCGAGGTGCCGTGACCGACCAGCCGGACGACCTCCGGCGCGCGCCTCGCGAGTGCGTCGGCGACCGCGGCGAACTCGCGCTCCTGCTCGAGCAGACGAAGCAGCGCCTCCGGCTGCTCACGGATCTCGTCCAGGAAGACGTGGCCGGTCACGACGGGACCCTCTCGCCGGTCTCCGGGTTGAAGACGTGTGCCTCCTCGGGTCGCGGCCGAAGGTGGACGCGGGCGTCGCGGTCGGGGACGTGCCGCACGTCGCACCGGGCCACCAGCTTGACGTCCTCGCCGTTGAGCTCGGTGACGCAGAAGACGTAGGCGTCCGCGCCGAGCTCCTCGACGACCTCGACGCGCGCCGGCACCCCCTCGGCGGCGAGCTCGAGCGATTCCGGCCGCAGGCCGAGCACGATGCGGTTCCAGCCGGCTCCAGCGGCGGCGGCGGGGAGCGGAACGCTCTCACCGCCGAACGGCACGGCGCCGTTCGAGCCGCCCAGCGAAACCTCGCAGAGGTTCATCGAGGGGGAGCCGATGAACCCGGCGACGAACGTGTTCGCCGGTCGCTCGTAGAGCGTGCGCGGTGCGTCGCACTGCTGGAGCCGGCCGTCCTTGAGCACCGCGACGCGGTGTCCGAGCGTCATGGCCTCCGACTGGTCGTGCGTGACGTAGACCGTGGTGATCCCGAGCCTCGACTGCAGCGCCGCGATGTCCGCGCGCATCTGCACCCGCAGCTTGGCGTCGAGGTTCGACAGCGGCTCGTCCATCAGGAACACACTCGGCTCGCGGACGATCGCGCGGCCCATGGCGACGCGCTGCCGCTGCCCGCCGGAGAGCTGGCCGGGCTTGCGCTCGAGGTACTCCGTCAGGCCGAGCAGCTCGGCGACCTCACGCACCCGTGACCGGCGCTCGGCCTTCTTCACCTTTGCGACGCGCAGCGGGAAGGCGATGTTCGCCTCGACCGTGAGGTACGGGTAGAGCGCGTAGTTTTGGAAGACCATGGCGACGTCGCGGCGCTTGGGCGGGATGTCGGTGACGTCGCGGTCGCCGATCATGATCGCCCCCGCGTCGACCTCCTCGAGGCCCGCGAGCATCCGTAGCGCGGTCGTCTTGCCCGAGCCGGAGGGCCCGACGAGGACGAGGAACTCGCCGTCCTCGACGTGCAGGTCGAGTGCGTCCACAGCCGGGGCGTCGGTGCCGGGGAAGATGCGTGTCGCCTTGAGGTAGCGGACGTCAGCCATCGCTCGACCTCCTCAGGGTCGTGACGTCGAGGTCGCTCGCGGTCGGCTGGGCGCGGTCGACCGCCTGCGTGAGCTCGGCCCGCACGCGTGCCTGCTCCGGCGCGCCCGCACCGAGCTCGTCGAGCCCGAGCAGTGCGGCGCCGACGACCGGCGCAGAGGCGGTGCGATGGACCTCGATCGACGGCCCGACCTCGGCCAGCCCGGCGGAGATGGCATCGAGCACGCGGCCGTCGGCGCCCTTGAGCAGACCGCCGCCGAGCAGCACCTCGACCGGCTGGTCGGTCAGCTCGAGCCGGGTCAGCGCGGCCCGAGCGAGCGCGACGATCTCGTCCGCGAGCCGATCGACGATGCCGGCGGCGACGGCGTCGTGCTCGGCCTCCGCGAAGACGAGTGGAGGGAGCTCGAGCACTCGGCGGCGGCTGATCTCACCGACGTGGAAGGCGTACGTCAGCTCGATCGGGGTGGTCAGCCCGAAGTGCGCCGGGACCGAGTGCTCGAGGCTTGTGCGGGGGCCGCGGCCGTCCTCGCTGCGCGTCGCGGCGGCGACAGCCGCGATGCCGACGTCGTGACCGCCTCCCCAGTCGCCCGTGATGTCGCCGAGCGCAGGAAAGCGCGCCTGTCGCCCGTCCGGGGCGACGCCGATGCAGTTGATGCCGGCGCCGCAGACGACGGCGACGCCCCAGCCGCGCTCCGTGCCCGCGCGGAGGAGCGCGACGGTGTCGTTGCCGACCGCGACGTCCGAGGCCCAGGAACGGCCGCTGATCAGCTCCTGCAGCCGCTCCTCCTCTTCCGGGAAGTCGACGCCGGCGAGCAGCAGCTTGCCGATGGAGGCGACCGGTCGGCCGTTGCCCGTGCTGAGGCCCGCCTCGGTGAGTGCCTGCTCCAGCATGCTCTGGAGCACCTCGAGGCAGCCGTCGACGCCGAGATGGTGCGGCGAGCTGAGCGGGCCGCGCACGAGCGAGAGCACGCGGCCGTCCGCCTCGACCAGGGCGAGATGGGTCTTCGAGTTGCCGCCGTCGACGGCGAGCACGATCGGCTTCATGCGACCGCTCCCGTGTCGACCGGCAGATGCCGGGCGCCTGCCTCGAGCAGGCGCTCGACGAGGTCCTCGTTGAGCGGGTGCTGGCCGATCAGCGGGTGGGCGAGCAGCGCCTTCCGCGCGATCGCGGGGTCGCCGGTCACCGCCGCGCGCGCCGCCAGCCGCTCGTACGCGGCGACGTGCTGCGCGAGCCCGAGGAGCTCGGGGGCGAGCGGCGCCTGCGGGAGCGGTGCCGGCCCGTTCTTCCCGACCCGCGCGGGCACCTCAACGACGTCGTCGTCGGCGAGCCCGGCGAGCGTGCCGCGGTTCGCGACGTCGACCTCGTGGACGGCGCCGTCGTCGCTGACGAGCGACGCGACGAGGCCGGTCGCGGCCTCGCTGTAGAACGCCCCACCCCGCTGTTCGAGCAGCGCCGGCTTCTCGTTCAGCGCCGGGTCGCGGTAGAGCTCGAGCAGGCCGCGCTCGATCTCGGCGACGACCTCGGCCCGGGGGGTGCTGTCGAGCTGACCCGCGAGGACCTCGTCGTGGCGGTAGAAGTACTGCAGGTACATCGAGGGGACGACGCCGAGCTCCTCGAGGAGCCGCCGCGGGAGGGAGGCCTGCCGCGCGATCTCGTCGCCGTGAGCGGCCATCAGCTCGGTCAGCACGTCTCGGCCGTCGAGGCGGACCGCGCGGATCCAGGTGAGGTGGTTGAGGCCGACCTGGTCGACGATCAGCCGGTCCGCGGTGACTCCGAGCAGGCGGGCGAATGAGCGCTGGAAGCCGATCGCGACGTTGCAGAGGCCGACGGCTCGGTGCCCGGCGTCGAGGAGCGAGCGTGTGACGATCCCGACGGGGTTCGTGAAGTCGACGATCCAGGCGTCAGGCGAGGCGAGCTCGCGCACGCGCTCGGCGATGGCGAGCATGACTGGGACGGTGCGCAGCGCCTTGCCGAGGCCGCCGGCGCCGGTGGTCTCCTGGCCGATGCAGCCGCAGGCGAGAGGCACGGTCTCGTCCGACAGGCGCGCGGCCTGGCCGCCGACGCGGATCTGGACGAGCACGAAGTCGGCGCCGTCGAGAGCACGGTCCAGATCGCCGGTGATCTCGAGGCGGCCGTCGAACCCCTGATGGTCGAGCATCCGCGCCGCCAGGCCGCCGACGACCTCCCGCCGCTCGGGGTCGATGTCCTGGAGCCACAGCTCGCGCACGCCGATCTTGTCGCGCTCGCGGGAGAGGCCGGAGACGAGCTCGGGCGTGTACGTCGAGCCGCCTCCGATGACCGCGATCTTCATCCCTTCACGCCTGTGAGGGTGACGCCTTCGACGAAGGCTCGTTGCGCGAGGAAGAAGAGCACGATCACGGGCAGCATCACGAGGATCGTCGCCGCCATCACGAGGTTCCACTGCACCTGGTGGAGCGAGCGGAACTGCGAGAGCCCGATCGAGACGACCCAGTTGTCCGGGTTGGCGCCGACGTAGAGCAGCGGCAGGAAGAAGTCGTTGAAGCAGTAGAGGACGGAGAAGAGCGCCACCGCGGCGATGGCCGGCTTTGCGAGCCGGACGACGACGGTGGTCAGGATGCGGAACTCGCCGCAGCCGTCGACGCGCGCGGCGTCGAGGTACTCCTCCGGGATCGTCATGAAGAACTGGCGCAGCAGGAAGATCGCGAAGGCGTCGCCGAGCCACATGGGGATGATCAGCGGCCAGAGCGAGCCGATGAAGGCGATGTCGAACCGCTCGCCCAGCTTCGACCACATGACGTAGAGCGGGACGACCGCGACCTGCGGCGGGAGCATCAGCGCGACGAGCACGACGAGGAACGTCGCGTCGCGGCCGCGCCAGCGCAGCTTCGAGAGTGCGTACGCGACGGGGATGCTCGAGAGCACGACGCCGAGGGTTGCCAGCCCGGCGTAGAGCATCGTGTTCAGCGTCCACTTCCAGAGCGGCGATTTGCTGAAGACCTCGGTGAAGTTGCCCCACTCGAACGTCTTCGGCCAGAGTTCGGGCGAGAGCGCCTGCTCGTTCGTCATCAACGCGGTGAGCACCATGAAGACGACCGGCGCGAGGAAGGCGATGGCGGCGGCGATCAGGAGGCTGTGCTCCGCCACCGAGATGAGGAACCGCTGGCGCCGGACTGCACGTGGCACCTTCCTGCGTTCGATCGGCGTGGCGACGGCGGTGCTCATCGCACCGCTCCCGTGTAGTGCACCCAGCGGCGCGAGTTGCGAATGATGACGAGCGTGACGATGAACGCGACGGCGAGCAGCAGCATCGCCATCGCGGACGCGTAGCCCATGTGGAAGAAGCGGAAGCCCTGGTAGTAGAGGAGCACCGGGTAGAACAGCGTCGACCCCTCGGGGTAGCCCTGCTCGAGCGTGCTCACCGTGCCGGCCTGGGACGCCTGGCCGGCGGCGATCGAGGCGGCGACGTAGGCCTGCGTGAAGTACTGGAGGGCCTGGATGACGCCGAGCACGACCGCGAACAGGATCACCGGGCTGATGGTCGGCAGCGTTACCCAGCGCAGCCGCTGAAAGCCGCTGGCGCCGTCGAGTTGAGCGGACTCGTGCAGGTGCTTCGGGACGTCCAGGATCGCCGCGAGGAAGATCACCATGATCGTCCCGACGCCCCACATCGAGAGCAGGGTCAGTGACGGCTTCGACCACTCCGGCGAGTTGAACCAGAGTGGCCCATCGATACCCACCCTCGCGAGCAGGCTGTTGATCGGGCCGGTGGCGGGGTTGAGCAGGTACACGAACCCGAGCGTCGCCGCCACCGGGGGCGCCAGTGCCGGGAGGTAGAAGATCGTCCGGAAGACGCCGACCCCGGTCCTGGCGCGAGTCACCATCAGCGCGATGCCGAAGGCGAAGATCACCTGCAGGGGCACGGCAACGACGATGAACCAGAGCGTGTTCATGATCGCGGTGCCGATCTCGGGGTCGTCCTGGATCAGATAGCGGTAGTTCGCGAGGCCGACCCAGCGCGGCGGGCTGAGCAGGTCGTACGAGTGCAGCGAGAGGTAGCCGCTGTAGACGAGGGGATAGGCGATGAAGACGGTGAAGCCGACGAGCCACGGGCTCATGAAGGCGAGGACGAGGCCGCGCCTGCGCCACGCCGCCCGTCGCTTGGCTCGCCGGCGATCAGTCGCCGGGAAAGCCGGGGCGGTGTAGCCGCCCCGGCTGTCCCAACAGGAATCACGGAACGCCGCCGCCCGACTGCTTGAGCTTGGCGTCGATCTGCTTGTCCACGTCGCGAAGGCCCGCGCCGAGGTCGCTCACGCGACCAGCCTGCCACTTCGCGAGGAAGTTCGCGAACGTGTCCAGGTAGGCCGAGCCCGCCGAGGTGATCGGCGTCGTCTGCGACTTCGGGTTCGCGAAGACCTTCGTGAACGTCGCGAAGTTCGCGTCAGGCTTCAGCTCCTTCGACTTCGCGGCGCTCTTCGTGGACGGGACGTTGCGGATCCCGTTCGAGAACTGCGCGAGCGCGTGGTTGTTGGTCGTCATGTACTTGACGAACGCCCACGAAGCGTCCTTGTCCTCGGCGCTCTTCGGGATGCCGATGATGGTGCCGTTGATGTAGCCGGAACCGTAGAGCGACGGCTGCGCGTCGTCGACCGGCATCGGCGCGGTCCCGTACTTGAGCTCCGGGTGCTCGGCCCCGATGAAGGCGACCCGCCATTCGCCGTCGACCATCATCGCGAGCTTGCCGGTCTCGAACGCATGCGAGGCGGAGAACTCGTCGCCCGCACCCGCGTTCCACTTGACGAGGTTGCTGTGCCCGTAGAAGTCGATCAGGCTCTTCTGCCAGCGCAGGAGCTTCGCCCACTTCGGGTCGGAGCCGAGGCTGGACTTGCCCTCTGCATCGAACCACTTCGCGTTCACGGTCGGCTGATAGGCGCCCGAGGTGTTCTGGTAGAAGCCGAAGAAGGGGTTGTAGCCGACGGTCTTGAGCGAGCCGTCCGCGTTCTTCTTCGTCAACTTCTTCGCGTAGGTGGCGAGCTGGGAGAGCGTCTTCGGCGGCCCGTTGAGGCCGGCCTGCTTGAAGAGCGTCTTGTTGTAGTAGAAGCCGTAGACGTCGGCGAGGAGCGGTAGCGCGCAGCGCTTGCCCTTGTACTGGGTGTAGTACATCGTCGCCGCCGGGAAGATGCTCGTGCTGATCCCGTCCTTCTTCAGGTAAGGGGCGAGGTCGATCCAGCCACCCGACGGGCAGTAGATGCCGACATTCGCGGAGGTGAACGAGCTGACGACGTCAGGTGCGTTGCCGCCGCGGATCGCGGCGATGATCTTGTCGTCGTTGATGCCGCCGACGACCTTGACCGTGACGCTCGGCGTCTTGCGGTCGTACTCGGCGGCAACCTTCTTGAACTCGTTGAGCTCGCGCGCGCTCCATCCGACCCACACGGTCAGCTCCTTGGGAGATCCGGCCTCCGCGCCTGGACCGGTCGAGGTCACGTTCTCGGAGACCGCCGCGAACGCTGCGGTGCCGAGCACGAGCGCGGCCAGCAAGACGGCCGCCGTCGCTACGCGTTTCATCTGACCTCCTTTGGGTCGGGGACGAAGGCGGGGATCCCAGTCTCCCAACCACGTTAGTTAAGTTTCCGAACGCGATGCTGAACGTTCAGTAACCAGAAGTCAAGTATTTCGCCAAAACTGGCACAAGCGAGTCACAAGGCGGTAAGGTTGGCTTCCACGATGGCCAGAGTCGCTGCGATCCCCCCGCTCCTGAAGGATCTGAACGAGCGCACGGTGCTCGACACGATCCGGGCCGGGGCGCCCATCTCGCGGGCGGAGATCTCGCGGCGCGCCGGCATCTCGAAGCCCACTGTCTCGCTGGCGCTGCAGTCGCTGCTCGAGGCCGGGCTCGTGCGGGAGACCGCGCCGGATCCCGGTCGGCCGACCTACGGGGCGACGTTCTTCGACGTCGTCCCGGAGGCCGGCCTCGTGCTCGGGCTCGACCTCGGCGCGCGCTTCCTGCGCGGCGCTCTCTGTGACCTGCGCGGCGACATCCGCGCCCGACAGGACGTCGAACTGGACGGCGCCGACGCCGAGCGCGCGATCGAGGCCATCGCCGGCCTCCGGGTCACGCTTGCCGAGGCCAGCGGCCTCGTCGGCGCGCGCATCGACGGAGCAGTCGTCGGCGTGCCCGGCGTCGTCGACGCGGACACGGGACGGCTGACGCTCGCGACGAACGTCCCGGGCCTCGAAGGCAGGGATTGGGCGGGCGACCTGCGGACGAGGCTCGAGCTGCCGGTCACGGTCGAGAACGACATCAACCTCGCGGCCGTGGGCGAGCGCTGGCGCGGCATGGCGCGCGGTGTCCAGGACTTCGTCTTCCTGTCGGTCGGGACGGGGCTCGGCGCCGGGCTCGTGCTGCGGGGCGAGCTGCACCGAGGGCGGCACGGAGCCGCGGGGGAGGTCGACCTCGTCGCGGTTGGCCGCGACGACGACATCGACCCCTGCGCGTCAGCCGTCTCGGCCGTGGCCGAGCGGCTGGTCGGGTCGAACGGCAGGACGACGACGCTGCGGCCGCCGTTCGACGCGCGCAGCATCTTCGAGGCCGCCCGGAGCGGCGACGAGCTTGCGCGGGACGTGGTGGACGAGGAGGCACGCCGGATCGCGCTGCACATCACGCCGATCGCCGCGGTGACGGACATCGACCTGGTCGTCCTCGGCGGCGGCATCGGGGCGAACGCCGACCTGCTGCTCGGCCCGATCAGGCGGCTGCTGCAGCGCTGGCTCCCGTACCCGCCCCGGATCGAGGTCTCGAGCCTCGGCGACGCGGCAGTGCTGACCGGCGCGCTCGCGGTCGGGCTCCGCTCCGCGGTCGACAACGTCTTCGTCAACCGCAGCCGCGCGGTCCGGCCCGGCTCGGTCTAGCCCTCGGCTGTCCCGGCCCAGAGGTTGATGTCGCTCTCGGTCGCCCAGCGGTCGATCTCGCCGAGCTCCTCCGACGTGAACTCGAGGTTGTCGAGCGCGGCGACGTTCGCCTCGAGCTGTTCGACGCTGCTCGCCCCGATGAGCGCCGACGTGACCCGTGCGTCGCGCAGCGTCCAGGCGAGCGCCATCTGGGCCAGGGTCTGGCCGCGGCGCTGGGCGATCTCGTTCAGCGCCCGCACCTTCGCCATCGTCTGTTCGGTGAGCCGGTCCGGCGACAGGGAGAGGTGGAGCGACGCCCGCGACCCGGCAGGGATCCCGTCCAGGTAGCGGTCGGTGAGCATGCCCTGGGCCAGCGGTGAGAAGGCGATACAGCCGAGCCCTTCCGCCTCGAGCACGTCCAGCAGCTCGGGCTCGATCCAGCGGTTCAACATCGAGTAGGACGGTTGGTGGATCAGGAGCGGCGTGCCGAGGTCACGCATGATCGCCGCCGCCTGGCCCGTCCGGTCGGGGGCGTATGACGAGATTCCCGCATACAGCGCCTTCCCCTGGCGGACGGCCGCGTCGAGTGCGCCCATCGTCTCGTCGAGCGGCGTGTCCGGATCCGGGCGGTGCGAGTAGAAGATGTCGACGTACTCGAGCCCGAGCCGCGCGAGCGACTGGTCGAGGCTCGCGAGCAGGTACTTCCGGGAGCCCAGGTCGCCGTAGGGGCCGGGCCACATGTCCCAGCCGGCCTTCGTCGAGATCACGAGCTCGTCGCGGAACGGCTCGAGATCGTCGCGCAGCATCCGCCCGAAGTTCTCCTCCGCCGAGCCGTACGGCGGTCCATAGTTGTTCGCGAGGTCGAAGTGGGTGATCCCGAGGTCGAACGCGCGCCTGACGATCGCGCGGGCTCCCTCGTAGGGCCGGTCGTGGCCGAAGTTGTTCCACAGCCCGAGCGAGATCTCGGGCAGGTCCAGCCCGCTGCGGCCGCTCCGGCGGTACCGCATGCGGTCGTAGCGCTGGGGTGCCGCGACGTACAAGGCGGCGAGACTAACCGAACGTGAACGCGTAGGCGGCGAGGCCTGGATCGAGCCGGAGCTCGAGCAGGTGGTCGCCGCCCATGACCCGGTCGACGAGCGTGTAGAGCTTGTCGCCGCGCACGCGCACCCGGCGCTCGCGCTTGCCGTCGACCAGCACGTCGACCTCGCCCGTGCCCGAGAGGACGAGGAAGACGTCGTGGGCGCGGTAGGCGAGGCGAAGCCGCGCGCCGCGGCCGGCCACGGCCCGCTCGTCCTCGACGCGCCACCGTCCGCCGAAGGCGAGCTCGCTCGCGTACAGCTTCTCGGGGAGCCGGTAGTCCCGCTCGACGCCGGGGACGACCGCCTCGCCGCCGTACCGCGCCAGCCGTTGGTAGCCGAGGTAGCTCTCGGGCGTGATCAGCAGGCCGTCGTCCTCGGGGTCCTTCGCCTTCGATGCAGGCGGTAGGCCGCTGCCGAGCAGCGTCCGGATCGCCTTCTCCGTCTCGGCGTAGTCGCCTTCGCCGAAGTGGTAGTAGCGGATGTGCCCGTTGCGGTCGATCAGGTACTTCGCCGGCCAGTACCGGTTGTGCCACGCGGACCAGGTGCCGAAGTCGTTGTCGAGCGCGATCGGGTACTCGACGCCGAGGTCGTCGGCGTTCTCGCGAACGTTCGACTCCACCCGCTCGAACGCGAACTCGGGCGAGTGGACGCCGACGATCGTCAGGCCGCGGTCGCGGTAGCGCCGGTCCCAGTCCTTGATGTACGGGAGCGTGCGCAGGCAGTTGATACACGAGTACGTCCAGAAGTCGATCAGGACGACTCGGCCACGCAGCCCCGCCAGCGTCAGCGGCTCGGAGTTGAGCCAGCCCGCGAGGCCGCGGAACTCGGGCGCGGGCCCGAAGTTCCGCAGGTCCGACCCGGTCGCCTCGTCCAGAGGCTCCGGCTCGCGTGCCCCCGTCAGCTCCTCGAGCTCGCGCTGCGCTGCATCCGAGTCCTCGAAGCGCTCCTGCAGCGACTCGGTGTAGCCGGGCACCGTCGTCTGGAGATCGCGGTCGACTCCGAACGCGATCGCCAGCGCGGCGATGCCGACGAGCACGCCCGCCGCGCGACGCACGGCCTCGGCTCGCAGCTTGAGCCTGCCCGAGACGCGCTGCCCCAATAGCGCGATCGCAAGCATCGGCACGGCCGCCCCGACGGCGTACGAGAACGTCAGCAGCACGCCGTCGAGGCCGACCTCGCGGTTGGCGGCGATCACCGTCACCGCCGCGAGCACCGGCCCGGCGCAGGGCACGAAGACGAGGCCGAGGCTCGCGCCGAGCAGGAAGCCGCCGCCGAGGTTGCCCGCGCGCCTGCGCGTCAGATGGAGCAGCGGCCGGGCGAGCAGCTCGCCGAATCGAGGCCAGAGGAGCGTGGCCGAGACGAGGAAGAGCAGCGCGATCGCGAGAT
This sequence comes from uncultured Gaiellaceae bacterium, assembly GCA_963791905.1. Taxonomy (GTDB): domain Bacteria; phylum Actinomycetota; class Thermoleophilia; order Gaiellales; family Gaiellaceae; genus Gaiellasilicea. The sequence continues at coordinate 220,995 of CAWBTX010000006.1, read as the reverse complement.
TGCGCAGGAGATCCTCGGGGAGGCCGGCGAGGTCGAGCAGCCACGCGGCGAAGAGCGTGAACACGGTGAAGCTGACGACGATCCCGGCGATGATCGCGAGCGGCTTCCGCCCGGTTGCGCCGCCGGCGAGGACGATCGGGAGCACGGGCAGCACACACGGGGACAGCGCCGTGACGAGCCCGGCGACAAAGCCGATCCCGAGCAGGAGCAGCACGCCCGGAAACGCTAGCTGGGGGAAATTACGAGGGCGTTACGTTCTCGGGCGCGTCGCCGGTTGCGGGCGCCTCGCCGTTCGTGGCGGGCTTCCGGCGTCGGCGCCGGCGCGGCTTCGCAGGAGCGCCTTCCGCGGGCGCGGCTCCGTTGGGCGACTCCGCGGCCGGAGTTGCGGCCGCGTCCGCCGAGACCTCACCGTTCTGCTGCTGCTGCTGCCCGGGTGCGGCGGCCCCGGTCTTCTTGCGCCTGCGTCGCCGTCGCGACTTGCGCGTGGCCGCCTTGGGCGCTGGGAGGTTGTCGGCGAGTGCGTTGGCGATCGCCGCGGTCTCGCCGAGCTCCTCGCGGGCCCGGTCGAGCGACCCACTCGCACGCGGGGTGTAGCCGTCGGCCGAGGCCAGCAGCGCCGCGCCGACCTCGATTGGCATCGCCTTGGCCACCTGTACGAGCCGTGCGACGTTCTCCTCGTGCCGGTGCCCGCGCGAGTTCGCGACCGCGCCGAGCAGCCGCTTCGCCTCGGGGAACTCCGCGCTAGCGCGCCGGTCCTGGAGCTTCCGCGTCGCCTTGGCGAGCCGCCACGTCCAGCGTTGGAGGATCTGGTCGGGCGCGTTCGCCTTCCCTTCGCCGATTGCGCGGAGCAGGATCCTGACGCCGGCGGCACGATCCTTCTCCCACGGCGGTGCCTGGGAGACGAGGGTGACGAGGTCGTCGAAGTCCGCGCGCTCGACGATCATGGAGACGCGGTCCTGGAGCGCGGTCATGCGCAGGCGGCGGTTCGGGTTCTCGGCGGCGCAGATCGAGAGGAACGTCTCGAGGGCGGCCCTCGAGGCGCGGCCCTCCGCGAACTTCTTCGCGAACTCGGCGCGCTGGTCGAAGCGGATCTGGCGGCCGGCGATCGTGGCCCAGTAGCGCTGCTCGTCCTCGTCGAGGTACTTGGGGTCGATCCGCTGCCACTCGCGCTGGATCACGGCCAGCCGGCGCGCGACGTCGGGGGTGACGGGCACGAGCCACGGCGCCGGCGAGAGCCTGCGGCGCGCACGGCGCTGGATGCGGCGGCGCGGCGCCGGCGTGACGCGCGCGCCCTCGCGATAGAAGTCCGCGTCGAGCAGGGAGTGCAGTGAGATGACCCGATCGGTGTGGGTCGCGGACTTGGGGACGAAGTCGACGACGATCCCGGCTTCCTTGCGCGGGTGCGTGCGCATGATGCGGCCGATGCGCTGCTGGTAGACGCGCTTCGACGCGGTCGGCGCGAGGTGCATGCAGACCGTCGCCCGCGGCGAGTTCCAGCCCTCGGCCAGCAGCATCGCGTTGATCAGCACGTTGATCTCGCCGCGTTCGTACGCCGCGAGCGTCTCGGCGAGGCGGACCGGCGGCGTGCGGCCGGAGACGGCCTCGGCCTTGATCCCGGCGGCGCGAAACTCCTGGGCGAGGTTGTAGGCGTGGTCGACCCCGGCTGCGTAGACGATGCCGGGCGTCGAGTCGAAGAGGTGCCGGTACAGGCTCGCAGCGGCCTGGTTCAGGGCCTGGTGGTCGAGGGCGGCCGCCAGGGCGCGCTCCTCGAAGTCGCCGCCGACGATCGGCACCGAGTTGATGGCGGCGGCCGGCGGCACGCGCAGGCAGCGGAGCGGCGCGATCAGCCCGCGGCGGGCGGCGTCGCTGAGCGGGAGGTCGTCGACCGAGGCGGGGAAGACGTCCGAGACCTGCTTCGCGATCAGCTGCTCCGTCGCGGTCATGCCGATGAAGATCGGCTCCGGGAAGCTGCGGATCGCGGCGCTCGTCTTCTCGCCGAGCGCGGTGTGAGCCTCGTCGCAGATCACGAGCTGGTACGCGTCGCGCGAGATCGAGCCGACGTGTCGGGCGAACCACGCGTAGGTCTGGATCGTGATCGGATTTGGCCGCAGCGGCTCGGTGCCGCGCCCGATCACGTCGGTGAGCCGGTCGCCGTAGCCCTCGGTGGTGAGGTCGCGCGTGAACTGGGTGACCAACAGGCGGCGGTGGGTCAGGATGAGCACGCCGAGCGTGCGCGCCGACTCGACGAACCCGGCCGCGGCGATCGTCTTGCCCGAGGCGGTCGGATGGCGGAACCGGTAGCGCCGTGACGCGCCGGGATCTTCGCCGATGAAGCCGAGCTCGTCCTCGTCCTCGTCGGCGCCCTCGGCCTCACCGTCGGCCTGGAGCTCCTCCTCTTCGTCGAGTTCCTCGGCCTCGAGCTCGGCCTCGGCGACCTGGCCGTTGCCGTTCTCGTCCTCGGCGCCCTCGCGCTGGGCCGCGGCGATCAGCTCGGTGAGCATCCCCGCGAGCGCGTCGACCTGGTGCTTGCGGAGCTCCGTCCCGGCCGCCGTCGCGGGCGGCTTCGACGAGAGCACGCGCTCGAGCCCGAGCATGAGGCCGAACCGCACCTTCCAGCGCGGCGACGGCGCGCGCCGGCCGGCGGCGATCTCGGCGAGCGCCTCCTCGAGCGCGGCCGCGCGGGCCGTGCCGGGTGCCAGCACCTCGCCGGCGTCCTCGCCGGGGTGGAGGAAGGGCTCTCCGGCCCATTCTTGCGCTCGGGACGCATCGGACACGAGCCTGTCCGCTGCGTCCGACGTGAGTGTCGGGTTCAGTGTCGCTTCTGACATGTGTGCAGCACGTCTTCGTGCCGCTACCTCTGAGATTCGCGCGTTCGTTTGACTTCTCCGCCACGAACCGCGCTCGTAGGAGCATAGACGATTTGTCGGCCCACCGCTGCGGTTTCTGGCGGCGATACTCCGTGCCATGCCCGATTGGGACGAACTGCTGCGTCGAGCGCGCGAGCGGTACGAGGACGGCGAGCGCCGCCTGCCCGACGAGCCGGATGCACGCCAGCGACAACTGACGCGGATGGGGAACGCAGCCGGCGCCGCGGGGCTCTCGGCGCTGATGGCCGGCACCGACGGCCGCGAGTGGTTCGCACTGGCCGCGGAGCGCTATCGCGAGAGCTGGGAGCACGCGCCGCCGGGCAGCTGGGGCCGACCGATCGGTGCGCTCAAGGCCCGCGTCCTCGCCGGAGACTGGGATGGAGCGGCGGCCGAGGCGCGGTGGACGCTCGAGGCCGGCGCGGCGGCGTCCGATTCGCCGATCGGCCGTTACGCGGCGGCACTCGCATGTCTCGTGCTCGGCGACTGGGGCGACGCCCGCGTCCACGCCGACTACGCGCGTACGCACGAGCAGTTCCCGAACGAGGTTGCAGACGCGCTCGCGTTCATCGCCGTCGAGGACGTCGTCGGCTACACGGAGGCCGTCGAAGACGTCCTGAAGTCGTTCGAGACGCGGACGGAGTACCTCGAGGACATCCCGGTCGCCGACACCGTGCTCGTGCTGCAGGCGCTGGCCGCGCGGCGGGGGATGGCGGCCGAGCTCGAGTCCCCGCTTCTCCCCTAGAGCAGCGAGGCGGCCGCCTCGTCGAGGAGCGCGATCGTGCTCTGCCCGCGGACCAGGCTTGCCGGCGCGTCACGGCTCGGCTCGTCCGCGAACACACGCCGCACCGCCTCGGCCTTGTCCTCGCCGGTCACGAGGAAGAGGAGCACACGCGCGGCCTCGAACATCGGCATCGTCATCGTCACGCGCGGCACGAACGGCTCGAGGCGGGACTCGGTGGCGATCGCGCGTCGCGTCTGCTCGTCGAGCTCCGGTCCGTTCGGGAACAGGGAGGCCGTGTGCCCGTCGGGGCCGATCCCATTGAAGGCGAGATCGAGCGTCACCCCCATCAGGTCTTCGTCGTACAGGGCGGCGGCCTCGTCCGGCGCCAGCTCGCCGCGTATGCGATGCACGTCCGGCGGGACGGCAAGGCCGTCGAGGAGCGTCTCGCGGGCGAGCCGGTAGTTCGAGCGCTCGTCGTCCGGCGGCACGACCCGCTCGTCGCCGAACCAGACGTGCACGTTGCGCCAGCGGGGCTGCAGCCGCGCAGCGAGCTCGTGCGCTCCGCGGACGGTCGAGCCGCCGGAGAGTGCGACGTGCGCGCCGGGGGTCGCAGCATCGGCGAGGAGCTCTGCGGCTGCGCGGGCCGGGTCGTCGACGACCCGGACGTCGACCGTCATAGATCGTCGCCGCGAGCGAGCTCTTTCGACCGGTCCATGGCGGCCTGGATCGCGTTCAGGAACGCGGCGCGGACGCCGGCCTGCTCGAGCTCTCGGATTGCGGCGATCGTCGTGCCGCCCGGGGAGGTGACCATCTCGCGCAGCTCGACGGGATGCATCTTCTCGTCGCGGAGCTGCTTCGCGGTCCCGAGCATCGTCTGCACGACGAGCTGCGTCGCGACCTCGCGCGCCAGGCCGAGCAGGATCCCGGCCTCGATCATCGCCTCGGCCAGCAGCGCGAAATAGGCAGGCCCCGATCCGGACACCGCTGTGACAGCGTCCATGGAGGACTCGGAGACCCGGACGACGCCGCCGAGATGCCTGAGCGCCTCCTCCGCGAGGGTGAGGTGCTCCTCGTCCGCGTGCGCGCCGGCGCAAACGCCGGCGATACCCTCGTGCACGGTCGAGGGCGTGTTCGGCATCGCCCGTACGACCGGCACGTTCTCGGCGAGGTGCCGCTCGATCGCCGCCGTCGGGATCGCGGCCGCGATCGTGAGCACGGTCTGCTCCGGCTGGATCAGAGGGCCGACCTCGCCGAGCAGCGCCTCGATGTCCTGCGGCTTGACGGCGATGACGACGAGTGCGGCTCCGGCGGCGGCCTCGGCGTTCGATTGCGTCGCGGCGATCCCGTGACGCTCGCGGAGCTCCGTGACCCGTTCTTCACGGCGCGTCGACGCAGCTGATGTCGCGCGCGGTCGCGCCAGCCCGACGAGAGCAGCCCCTGGATCAGCGCCTCGCCGATCCGCCCGGCGCCGAGAATCGCGATCCGCCGCTCGTCGACCATCCTCGGAGTCTAAGACGGTCACGCAGCGCGTCGAGACTCGATGCGGACGAGCCTTGCGCGATCGGCGCTCGCGCCCGGAACGAGGCCCGCCGCCCAGCCTCGCATCAGATAGACGCTTGCGAGGCCCGCCCACTCCTCGTAGGGCGACAAGAGCTCCGCCGTCTCCCAGCCCTCGACCCAGCGGCCGCGTAGCGCGGAGCAGAGCTTGATCAGGCCGAGATCGCCCACGAGGCCGTAGCGGTAGCTCCCGAGTCCCTCGAGCCCGATCACGCCGAGAGACCAGGGGCCGATGCCCCGCTCGCGCAGCAGCCGTGCCTCGACGGCGTCGGGCGGCAGCGTGCGCAGCCGCTCGAGGTCGACCGTTCGGCAGAGCCTGATGAGCGTCGCTGCCCGCGCGCTCGCCAGGCCGAGCCGCCGCAAGTGGGCCGGGGAGAATGCGCCGACCGCGGCGCGCGTCGGCGTCGCCTCACCGCAGGCGCGCAGGATCGCCCGCTCGATTGCGCGAGCCCGACGCGCCTCGATCAGCTGCCCGCAGACCGCGCGAACGACGGCCTGCGTCGACGGTCGCGAGCCGCAGCGGCCGCAGTCCGTGCAGCTCCCTGATCGAGCGCCCGAGCAGCGGGTCGGAGCGGAAGCGCCGGACGAACTCGGCGTGGTCGTCCTCGAGCGCGAGCATGAAGCGCAGCAGCTGCAGCCCCGCCTCGTCGCCGGCGCGCAGGAGGACGACGCCGTCGGGCCGCTGCCAGGCCTCGCCGCTCCCGCCGCCCGGTAGGGGAGTCCGGTACGAGTGGCCCCTCGCGCTGAGCTGCAGCGAGTAGAGACCGCGCGGTTTGACGGCGTCGGTCAGCACCGGCCGAGCTTACTGTTGACATCTGATGCGATTCGTCGACGCCGTCTCGCTCCGGTCGCGCCGCCGCAAGTTCGGCCTCTTCATGGACGCGATCAGGCCGACGCCGCAGACGACGGTGCTCGACGTGGGCGTCGACGACGTCGGCTTCGGCGAGAGGCCGCGCGAGCACGGGGGCTGCGCGACGCTCAACTTCTTCGAGGAGCTCTACCCGTGGCAGGAGCGGATCACCGCGCTCGGGCAGCACGAGGGGCGCACGTTCTCCGAGCGGTACCCCGCGGCGAGCTACGTACGCGGCGACGCGCTGAACCTCCCGTTCCAGGACCGCGCCTTCGACGTCGCCTTCTCGAACGCGGTGATCGAGCACGTCGGCCGGCGGTCGGAGCAGGAGCGCTTCGTGGCTGAGCTCCTGCGCGTCGCGCCGCGCGTCTTCGTCACGACCCCGAACCGCTGGTTCCCGATCGAGGTGCACACGCGCCTCCCGCTCGTCCACTGGCTGCCAGAGCGGGCGGCCGCGCCGCGCCTACGACCTCGCTGCGCAAGCCGTGGGCGAAGGAGAACCACCTGCTCGGCCCGGGCGACCTCGAGGAGCTCTTCCCGGAGGAAGTGCGCATCGTCAACCTGGGCATGACCCTGGTGGCGATCGTTGACTGACCGCTTCCCTCGCTACGCGCTGTACGCGCTCATCGTCGGCCTCCCGTTCCACAACCTCGTCATGGCGGAGCTGTGGGAGCTCGGCGTGCGCGGGAACGCGCTCGACGTCGTCGCCGCCTGGAAGGAGGTGTTGCTCGCCGCCGCCCTGGGCTACGTCGTCTGGCGGGCGCGGGGTCTGCCGTTCAAGCCGATGGCCGTCGACTGGCTCGCGTTCGCCTTCACCGCGATCGTCGTCCTCTACGCGCTCATCCCGCAGGACTGGCTCGCCGGTGATGCGACCGCACGCGGGGTCGTCTTCGGCGCCCGCCACGCCCTGACGCCGGTTGCGGCCTACTTCCTCGGCCGCAGTCTCTACTTCGACCGCGCCGAGCTGCGTCGAATCGCGGCCCTCGTGCTCGCGACAGCTTCGGCTGTCGCGCTCTGGGGGCTCGTGGACATCTACGCGATCTCGCTCCAGTTCTGGCGCGATTCCGGCGTTCCCGGCTGGTTCGAGGAGCAGCTCGGGCTCGACTACCGCGGTCTCTCCGGCCTGCCGGAGAACTTCGTCTACAACCCGGGCGACGAGCGGCCGCTCCGGCGCCTCGTCTCGACGTTCCTCAGTCCGCTCGCGACGGCGTACCTGCTGCTCGTCGCGATCCTCGTCGCGACGACCTGGCAGCGCTCGCGCTGGTTTTCGGTGCTCAGCGGGCTGTTGCTCGTGGCGCTCCTCTTCACCTACTCGCGGACGACGATCGCCGCGCTCGTCTTCGCGCTCGTCGTGCTGGCCTACGCGCTCCGCAGCTGGTGGCCGATCGCCGCCGCGGCCGTTCTGGTCGCCGCGTCGTTCTTCTTCATCCGGGCCTACCCGGACATCGCCCCTGAGACGAGGTTCACGCCGGAGGAGCTCGAGATCCAGCGCGCCGGCGGCCAGGCCGAGGAGACGAGCGACGACCCGTTCAGCACTAGCGAGTCCTCCATCGACAGCCACCTCGACAACCTCCGGGACGGGATCGAGACGGTGCTGCGCCACCCGTGGGGGTACGGCCTCGGCAACGCCGGCGTCACCGCGAAACGCACCGGCACGGAGATCAAGGCCGGCGAGTCCACGTACACCGAGCTCGGCGTCGAGCTCGGGCTCCTCGGCATGCTCGTCTTCATCGCCTGGAACCTCTCGCTGCTGTGGCGGCTCCTGCCGCGGGTGCCGTGGCTTGCGGCCGCACTCGCGGCCGTGCTCGCTCTCGCCGTCCAGACCGACGTGATCGGCGTCCACTGGCTGGCGTTCGTGCTCTGGACGCTGGCCGGCGAGCGCGCCTGAGCCGAGCAACATCCCTCTCTTCAGGGATCCCGCCAAACGGCCGATAAGACCCACGTGTCGGCAGACAACAGCCCGGTGGGCGCCGAGCAGGGCGACCGCAGACAGCTCGGACGCCTCATGGTCGAGGAAGGGCTTCTCGACGCCGGGCAGCTCGAGCATGCCCTCGCCGAGCAGCAGCGCACGAGCCGGCCGCTGGGCGAGCTCCTCGTCGAGCTGGGCTACGTCTCGCCCGGCGCCGTCGCCAACGCGCTCGCGGAGCAGCACGGCGGCCTGCTGAAGACGGAGTACGGCATCAGCTTCGGCCTGCAGCGCCCGCCCGCCGGCGCGGCAGTCAGCCCCGGCGCCCGAGGCGCCGCCCGAGCAGGCTCCTGCCGCCGGCCTGCGCGTCGTCCGCGCGGAGGGCGAGGCCCAGCACGAGATCCAGCCCGAGATCCAACCGGAGGCGCCCGTCGGCGAGCCGTCGCCGACGGACCCGATGCACGACCGCGTCAGCGAGCTCGAGGCCGAGCTCGCGGTGCGCGAGGCGAAGCTCGCGGATGTCGTCGCGCAGGCCACCTCGCGGCTCGGCGAGGCCCGCGCGCAACTGGAGGCGGCGAGCGCCGAGCGGACGGCGCTCACCGCGCGTGTCCAGGAGCTCGAGACGCAGCTTGCGAGCATCCCGTCCCCACCCGCAGATTCGGGCGCGGAGGAAGAACTCACGCGGCTCCGGGACGAGCAGGCCGCTCTGGATGCTCAGGTGCGCGTTCTCCAGGCCGAGCTCGCCGAGGCTCGTGCGGCCGCGTCCCAGCCCGATCCGCAGCTCCACGCTGAGATCGAGCGGCTCCACACCGAGGGCGTCGAGCTGCGCACCGCGCTCGCCGAGGCCGGCCAGTCCGCCGGTCGCTCTGCCGAGGCCGCTGCCGAGCTGCAGGCGATGACGGTGCAGCGTGAGGCGCTGGAGGCGCGCCTGGCTGAGCTCGATGAGTGGCTCGCGGCGAAGGAACGCGAGCTTGCAACGCAGGCGGAGTCGATGTCCGCGCTCGAGGCCGACCTCGCACGATCCCGTGAGGGCCACGAAACGGCGCTCCGCCGCGTCGAGACCGAGCTGCACGAGGCGCGCGCCGCACTGGTCGAGCGCGAAGCTGATCTTGCCGAGGCCAGGCGCGTGGTGGACGAGCTTCCGACCCAGATCGCAGCGGCCGACCCAACGCCGAGCCTCCAGCCCGAGCTCGACAGGGTGCGGGCCGAGCTGGCCCGGGCGGAGAACCGGCTCGGGCGCGCCGAGACCGAGGCCGAGTACTACCGGGCAACGCTGACGCAGCGCGACGACGAGCTCGCTGAGGCCAGCGTCGTCAGCCGCCGCGGCGCCGAACGGGTCGCACGGCTCGAGGACGACCTCGCGAACCTGCACAACCGGCTCACCGACACCGAGCAGAAGCTCGTGACGGCGACGCTCGACCTTGCACGCATCGAGGCCGAGGACCAGCACGTCCGCGGGGAGGCCGGCCGTGTCGGCGGTCTCGAAGCCGAGCTGGCGACGGTCCGCGACGCGCTCGCGCGGAAGGAGGTCGAGGTCGCCGAGGCCGCGTTGCTCGCCGAGCACGCGACCGAGCGGAGTGGGGAGCTGGAGTCCGACGTCGCCGGCCTGCGTCGCGAGCTGAGCGAGCGTGACGGCCGCCTGGCGCAGGCAACCGCCGAGGCCGCCTGGCTCGAGCGCGAGCTGGAGGCGAAGATCGCCGCCGAGGCGGTCGACGAGAACTCGCACCAGCTCTTCGTCCCGAGCGCCGGCGGCTACAGCCTGCTCGACCGGGACGGCACCGCCCCCGACGTGGGCGAGTTCGTGGAGCTCGAGGACGGTCGCTTCGTGGTGGCCAAGCGCGCCCGGTCGCCGCTGCCGGGCGTCCGCAGCCTCTGCGCGTACGTCGTTCGCGTCTGAACCCCTAGAGTTGGGGGCCGTGGCGGCCCCGATCGACCCACGCGCCGACATCGGCCACGTCCACCTCAAGGTCTCGGACATCGACCGCGCGCTCGACTTCTACTGCGGCGTCCTCGGCTTCGAGGTCCAGGCGCGGATGGGCGACCAGGCGGCGTTCATCTCCGCCGGCGGCTATCACCACCACATCGGCCTGAACACGTGGGAGAGCAAGGGCGGCACGCCGCCGCCGCCCGGCCACACCGGGCTGTTCCACGTTGCCATCCGCTACCCCGACCGTCGCACGCTCGCGGACGCGTTGCGCCGGCTCGTCGAGGCGAAGATCCCGATCGGCGGCGCCTCCGACCACGGTGTCAGCGAGGCGATCTACCTCGCCGACCCCGACGGGAACGGCCTCGAGCTCTATCGCGACCGTCCCCAGGAGGAATGGCCTCGCACGGCCTCGGGCGACGTGGCGATGACGACGGAGCGCCTCGATCTCCAGTCGCTGCTGGCCGAGGCGTAGCCGATGCCGCGCGGCTACATGGAAGGCCCGGCGGCGGAGGAGGCCGAGCGCCGGCTCGAGGAGCTCGAGCGCGGGGCGGAGGGCGAGAGGCCGGACGAGCGGCTCGCCGTCATGGGCGCGACCGCCGACAACACCGAGCGCCACTTCATCGGCTGGCGCGACGAGGTCGACCCGGACGAGCTCTTCGAGTCCGGCGAGGCCTGGGGGATCACGGTCGTGCGGGTGCGGGCAGGTTGATCGATCCGGGCTGGGCGCGGGTCGACCGCTATCTCACCGACCGGCTCATCCACGTCGATCACGCGCTCGAGGCCGCCTCGGCCGACGCTGCCGTCTCGCCGTCCGAGGGCAAGCTGCTCCACCTGCTTGCCAGAGCGATCGGCGCCCGCCGTATCCTCGAGCTCGGCACCCTCGCCGGCTACAGCACGATCTGGCTCGCGCGAGCCCTCCCGCCGGACGGGCGCCTCGTGACGCTCGAGGCCGATCCTGAGACGGCCGCTGTTGCGCGCGCGAACATCGCCGCGGCCGGCCTGGAGGGCGTCGTCGACCTCCGAGTCGGGCCGGCACTCGAGACGCTGCCCCTACTCGACGGGTCGTTCGACCTCGTTTTCCTCGACGCCGACAAGGCCGAGAACGCGGACTACCTCAGCTTCGCGCTCGCGCTTTCCCGCGCCGGCACGGTGATCGTCGCGGACAACGTCGTGCGCGGTGGAGCCGTCGCGGATGCGGACAGCCTCGATAGCCGTGTCCAGGGTGTCCGTCGCTTCGTCGACGCTGTCGCCGACGACCCGCGCGTCGAGGCGACGGCGATCCAGACGGTCGGCGGCAAGGGCTGGGACGGCTTCGCCCTCGCGCTCGTCACGGAGGCGCCGACCGTTTAGGAGGGCTCGGCGAAACATCAGCTGAGTCGCCGGGCCGCGCTGCTCGCCCCGAGGCGGCGTCCTCAGTCGCGCCCATATTCACCGATACGGACGCTCCCTGCGTCCTTGCCTCGGAACGAGCATCGCACCCCGGCGACGAGCGACGTTCCGCCGAGCCCTCCTAGACTTGCCGCATGCGATCGTGGCTCCTCGCTCTCGCGATCGGGCTCGCGCTCGCTGACTCCTCGGTCGTCACGCTGGCGCTGCCCGAGCTGCTGAGACAGTTCGACATCGGCGTCACGACCGTGGCCTGGGTGCTCACGTCCTACAACCTCGTGCTCGCCGTGGCGGCCGTGCCCGCCGCGTACGTCGCCCGGCGAAGGCCGCGGGAGGTGTTCGGAGCCGGATTGGTCGTGTTTGCCGTCGCCTCGCTCGTGTGCGGGCTCGCCCCCTCGTTCGAGGTGCTGCTCGCGGCCCGTTGCGTCCAGGCTGTGGGCGGTGCGCTGATCGTCACTGCCGCACTCGACCTGCTCTCCGAGACGACCGGCAGCGATGCTCGTGCGGCACGCAGCTGGGTGGCCGCGGGAGTGATCGGCGCAGCTCTCGGGCCGGCCGTCGGCGGGATCCTGACGCAGGTGCTCGGTTGGGAGTCGATCTTTCTCGCCCAGGTGCCGCTCGCGATCGTCGCGCTCGCGGCGCTGCGGGGCCTGACGGCAACGCCGCTCCCTGCACCGGCCGGTCGCCCCCATCTCAGCGCCAACGCCGCCCTGCTCCTGCTCTCCGGCGGGCTGGTGGCGGCGCTCTTCCTGCTCGTGCTCCTGCTCGTCGAGGGCTGGCGGATGCCGCCGGCCGCGGCCGGTCTCGTCGTGACGGCGATGCCGCTGGCCGCCATCGCAGCCGGACGACTCGCACCGGCGTCCATCAGCCGCGTCATGCGAACCGCCGTCGGGGTCGTTCTGGTCGCCGGCGGGCTCACCGCGCTCGCGCTCGTTCCCGAGGCCGGCTGGGGCTGGACGATCGCGCCGCAGCTCCTGGTCGGTGTGGGCCTCGGTCTCTCGGTCGCCGCCCTCACCGAGCGCGCCGTTGCCGGCCGGGCCGAGCAGGTCGTCCACGGCGGTTGGACGCTCGCCGCGCGCCACGCAGGCGTAGTCCTTGGCCTGCTCCTGCTCGCCCCTGTGCTCACGACGGCGCTCGAGCGCAACGAGGACGAGGCGCTGCGAGCGGGGACAGCGGCCGTGCTGGACAGCCGCATCCCGCCGCTCGACAAGCTTCGTCTCGCGCAGGACGTTCTCGGCGACGTGGGGGAGAACGAGCTGCCGGACCTCGAGGCGGCCTTCGAGGACCGGCCCGACGACAACGACTATCGGAGCCTGCTGGCCGCGCTCGAGGACCAGCTCGACCGAGCCGTGACCGACGCCTTCTCGGGCCCGTTCCTGCTCGCCGCCGCCCTGGCGCTGTCCGCGCTCGTGCCGGTCGTGCTCAGCCGAGGAGAGCCCCTATGAGAGTGCAGTCATGAGACGGTGGCTGCCGCTGCTGATCGCGGTCGGGGCGGTCGCCGCCGTCCTGGTGCCCTACGTCGCTCTCGGCGGCGGCCGCTACGACCCGACGCCGGTAGCCGATCCTTGCGTGCAGCGCGACTGGCGCGACCCGGGCGGCGTGCAGGAGGTGCTCGAGCAGATCGCGCTGTCGGCCCTCGACGGCGCCGCGTGCGAGCTCGGCGTCTCGCGCGAGGAGCTCGTCATCGCGGTGCAAGACGAGGACTCGCTCGACGCCCTCGCGGACGAGCACGGAATCTCCCGCGAGGACGCCGAGGAAGCCGTCACCGACGGGCTCGAGCGGGCCATCGACGACGCGGAGGACGCTGGTGCCCTGTCCGGCGTGCTCGCGTCGCTGGCCCGGAGCGCGGTCGGGGCCGTGCCGCCCTGGCTCGTGCTGGACACGCTCGAGCGCCTCAGCAGCCTGTTGCCCTAGCCCGTCAACCGCGTTTCCGGGGGTCGCCGTCTGCGCTATACCTACGGGGTGGCGAAAGCTGTCGAGCAGCTCGACCGCGTGATCATCCGGTTCGCAGGCGACTCGGGCGACGGGATGCAGCTCACGGGGGATCGCTTCACGAGCGAGACCGCCGTGCTCGGGAACGACCTCTCCACCCTGCCGGACTTCCCCGCCGAGATTCGCGCGCCCGCCGGATCGCTGCCCGGCGTCTCGGGGTTCCAGCTCCACTTCGCCGACCACGACATCCTGACGCCGGGCGATGCGCCGAGCGTCCTCGTGGCGATGAACCCTGCCGCGCTGAAGACGAACGTGGGCGACCTGCCGAAGGGCGGCACGCTGATCGTCGACACCGACCAGTTCAAGGAGCGCAACCTCCAGAAGGCCGGGTACGAGTCGAACCCGCTCGAGGACGGCTCGCTCGAGCACTTCCACCTGCATCCGGTCGGCGCTCACGTCGATGACGGTGGAGGCGCTGAAGGGGATCGAGGGCGTGACGTCGCGCGAGGCCGAGCGTTCGAAGAACTTCTTTGCGCTCGGGCTGATGTCGTGGCTCTACAACCGGCCCACGGAGGGGACGCTCGAGTTCGTCGAGCGCAAGTTCGGCAGTCGCCCGGAGATCGCGCAGGCCAACGCGACGGCGTTCAAGGCCGGCTACGCGTACGGCGAGACGTCGGAGGACTTCGCGGTCTCGTACGAGATCGCGCCCGCGAAGCTCGCTCCCGGCACCTACCGGCAGATCACGGGCAATACCGCGCTCGCCTACGGGCTGATCGCGGCGTCCAAGCTGTCGGGCCTCGACCTCTTCCTGGGGGCGTACCCGATCACGCCGGCGTCCTCGATCCTGGAGGAGCTCGCGCGCCACAAGTCCTTCGGCGTCCGGACGTTCCAGGCCGAGGACGAGATCGCGGCAGTCGGCGCCGCTCTCGGCGCGTCGTTCGGCGGCTCGCTCGGCGTCTCGACGTCGGCCGGTCCGGGCGTCGTCCTGAAGGCGGAGACGATCGGGCTGGGGATCACGCTCGAGCTCCCGCTCGTCATCCTCGACATCCAGCGCGCGGGGCCGTCGACCGGGATGCCGACGAAGCCGGAGCAGGCCGACCTGCTGATGGTCATGTTCGGCCGAAACGGCGAGAGCCCGGTGCCCGTGATCGCGGCCTCGACGCCGTCGCAGTGCTTCGATGCCGCGATCGAGGCGGCGCGGATCGCGCTCAAGTACCGGACGCCCGTCTATCTCCTGTCGGATGCGTACCTCGCGAACGGCTCCGAACCGTGGCTGATCCCGGATGCTGCGTCGCTGCCGGACATCTCGACGACGTTCGTGACCGAGGCAGACGGCGAGTTTATGCCGTATGCGCGCGACCCGGACACGCTGTCGCGGCCATGGGCGCTGCCCGGAACACCGGGGCTCGAGCACCGGATCGGCGGCCTCGAGAAGGCCGATGTCACCGGCTCGATCTCGTACGACCCCGAGAACCACGACCTGATGACCCGCCTGCGCGCGGCCAAGGTGGCCGGCATCGCGCACGACATCCCGCTCCTCAAAGTCGACGACCCGGATGACGCCGACACGCTCGTGCTCGGCTGGGGCTCGACGTACGGCCCGATCGGCGCGGCCGTGAAGCGGCTGCGGCGCGACGGCGTCCGGGTCGCTCAGGCTCACCTGCACTACCTCAACCCGTTCCCGCGAAACACCGGCGAGGTACTGGAGCGCTACGAGAAGGTCCTCGTGCCCGAGATGAACCTCGGCCAGCTGCTGAAGCTCGTCCGCGCCGAGTTCCTCGTCGACGCGGTCGGCTACAACCGCGTGCGCGGGCTGCCGTTCAAGGCGTCGGAGCTCGCAGAGGCGATCGTGGCGGTGGTCGAGTCGTGATGAGGGACTTCTCCTACCAGCCGCGAAAGGACGGGACGGTGGCGATCTACTGGCGGCAGCGGCCCGCGACGACGCTCGCGGGCAAGCTCGCGGAGCGCTTCCTCGCCGCCGCCCCCGATGCAGACGAGGCGGAGCTGCAGCTGCTGATGGCGAAGGCGACCGGCAACTTCAAGCATGGGAACGAGCGGCGATGAGCGAAGGGAACGGCAAGGGGAACGGCAACCTCGTGCAGCTGACGGCGAAGGACTTCAAGTCCGACCAGGAGGTGCGCTGGTGCCCCGGCTGCGGCGACTACGCGATCCTGAACGCGGTTCAGGGCTTCATGCCCGAGCTCGGACTGACGCGGGAGCGGATCGTCTTCGTCTCCGGGATCGGCTGCGCGGCGCGCTTCCCGTACTACATGCAGACCTACGGGATGCACTCGATCCACGGGCGCGCGCCCGCGATCGCGACCGGGCTCAGCGTGTCGCGGCCGGACTTGTCCGTCTGGGTCGTGACCGGCGACGGTGACGCGCTCTCGATCGGCGGCAACCACCTGATCCACGCGCTGCGCCGCAACGTCAACCTGAAGATCCTGCTCTTCAACAACCAGATCTACGGGCTCACCAAGGGCCAGTACTCGCCGACCTCCGAGCTGGGCAAGGTGACGAAGTCGACGCCGATGGGCTCGCTCGACCAGCCGTTCAATCCCTTGAGCGTTGCGATCGGCGCCGAGGCGACCTTCGTCGCGCGCGCGATCGACACGGACAAGAAGGAGCTGACCGAGGTGCTGCGCGCCGCCGCCGAGCACAAGGGCAGCGCCTTCGTCGAGATCTACCAGAACTGCAACATCTACAACGACAACGCGTTCGACTTCGTGCGCGAGCAGAAGGAGAACCGGCTCTACCTCCGGCACGGCGACCCGATCACGTGGGGGGAGAAAGGCATCCGGCTGCTGTCCGACGGGTCTCCGGAGGTCGTATCCGCCTCGGACGAGGGCCTGCTCGTGCACGACGCACACACGCCGGAGCCGGCGCATGCCTTTGCGCTCTCCCGGATGACGCAGCAGGTCATCGGTGCGACGCCGATGGGCGTCTTCCGGGCCGTCGACCGCCCGGTCTACGACGAGCTGATGGCAGAGCAGATCGCAGCCGCGAAGGGCAAGGGCGAGGGCGAGCTCTCGTCGCTGCTCACGAGCGGCGACACCTGGACGATCTAACGCGCGGCCCGCTGGTCGGTCAGCGCAGCGTCTCGGCCTCGACGCGCGAGTCCGGATGCGTCGGCGCCGCGTCCAACGGCTCGACCGGCGGCGGCGGCGCACCCACCGCGACGTCGGCCGGGGCGTTCTGCCGCCTCGAGAGGTACTCGAACGGCAGCGCCAGCGCCGAGATGACCGCGCCGAACACGTACGAGGTGGGGTAGCCCCACACGTCGGCCGAGCGGCCGAGCACCGGCTGGATGACGACGCCGCCGCTCGAGCTCAGCATCGAGTCGAACGAGAGGATCGTCGCGCGCTGCTGTGACGGGATCAGGCCGTTCAGGTACGCCTGGCGAATGGGCATCGCCGCCGCGAACAGCAGGCCCCAGACGACGATCAACGCGAGCACCGCCCAGAACTGCTCCCAGATGCCGATCAGGGCCAGGGTCACGACGCTCGCCGCGGTCGTCGCGATCAGCCCCGACGTGCGACGTTCGAACAGCCTCCTGATCCGCGGCGCGATTAGGCCCCCGACGATCTGCGCGCCTGCCACGATCGCGGCCACGAGGCCGGCGATTCCATACGCCTGCGGGTCGCCGTACAGCTCCAGGAGGTACGGCTGCAGGGCGTAGAAGGCGTAGATGCCGACGCCGCCGGCGAACGGCGAGGCCAGCATCAGCCACTTGACCGCCGGCACACGCCAGCCGTACTCCATCGACGCGCTCGAGATGCGTCGCACGTCTTGCCTCACGCCGGCGCGCCGCTCCGGCGTGAAGCCGATGTCCCGCATGAGCACGAACGCGACCCCGAACATGACGACCAGCACGACCCCGCGGAGGACGAACGGCACACCGAGGCTCGTCAGCTGGGCGATGTAACCGCCGGCCACCGAACCGGTGAGCATCGCGGCGCCGGAGACGACCTGCCCCCTGCCGAAGACCGCCTCGAGGCTCCCGTCGAAGCCGGTCGCGGTGAGTGCGTCGACGAGCCACGCCTCGACCGCGCCGGAGAAGAACGTGAAGCCGAGACCGAGCAGCATCGAGACCACCGCCCACGCCCAGAATGCCGCCTCGAGCTGCCACAGCAGGACGTAGATCAGCGTGGTGACGGCCAAGGTCACCGTGCCGAGCAGGTACGACGCGCGGCGGCCGACGGTGTCCGCGACGATCCCGGTCGGCACCTCGAAGAGCACCATCCCGGCGGTGAAGAAGGCGTTGGCGGCGAACGCCTCCAGGTTCGAGAGCCCGGCGTCGAGCAGGAAGATCGTGTTGATCCCCCAGATCAGCGACGCCGCCAGCGTGTTGCCCAGGAGGAGGGTCAGGTACGTCCGTTGGATGGAGGCTGGCGTTGGCACCGTGTCGTCTCTCTACGACAAACCAACGCCCGCCGGGCCGCGCGGATTCCGAGCGCGCGCTCGCGGCGTTCGGTTGAGACTTCCTTGCTAGCCCGTCAGGAACTCCTCGCGGAAGTCGACCGGAGCGTCCTTCGAGAAGCGCGCGTACGCCTCCCTCGGGTCGCTCGTCTCGACCTCGACGCCCGCGCCGTGCGCGAGCGCGGTCTCGTCGACTGGGTACGCACCGCCCTCGGGGCCGACGCGGCTCCCGACCGCGAGCACGAGCGACGGAGCCGTCCCGGCGCCGACGATCACGTGGGGGACGTTCGGCGGGCAATGGAAGAAGTCCCACTGCCGGAGCGGCACCTCCTCGCCCTCGACGATCAGCAGGCACTCCCCGCGCAGCACGAGGAAGCCTTCCTGCTGCGGCTCATGGTGGTACATGCACATCGGCCGGCCCGGCTCGAGGACGCAGAGGTTGATCCCGAGCTCCTCGAACCGAACGCCGTCGTCCTCGAAGTTGCAGAACGCGCCCAGCTCGTTCGCCTGCCACTCGGCCTCACGCGCGTTGCGGACGAACCACGTCGTCATGCCGCGCATCCTACGGCGGGAGCGCGGCCGCGACCGGGCGCACTCCCGCCGGTTCGCTGAAGAGCTAGGTCAGCGAGACGTGGACGTCGTCTTGCGGGTGGAGCTCGTCCGGCGCGAGCTCGGCTTGCGCGACCGCGTGGTCGCGCGTCGGCTCGACGCTCCGTTCCCGCTGGACGTGCGCCCGTTGGTCTGACGCACCCGAGCCATCAGGTCGTCCGGTAGCTCGGTGGCGCGGGTCTTCGCCTCGTCGACGACCTCCCTGGCCTGGCGGGAGAACGAGTCGCTCCGCACGAGCGCGTAGAGCGCCGCGCCGGACGCGGGCAGGAGCAGCCAGCGCGTGGCCCGCCCGCGGTTCCGGCCCTTGCCCTCTGCGGCGTCGGCCATCATCGCCACGCGTTCCGCGTAGTCGACCACGTGAGACGACAGTCTCTGGATAGATGCCATGTTGAAAGACCCTCCCTCTGGTTGAGCCCCCGCGACGACGCGTTCCGGGGCTGTGGAGAAAACGCAGGTCCGAGCGCTCGGGTTACGGCCTCGTGGGCCGCGTCCGTACGATCGACGTCGGACCTGCTCTGCACGCAGAGAGCGGGCGGGCGCTTCGTGAGCTGCGAACGTGTCCACAGCCGACCGTCGGCCGCGGCTACGGTGTCACCGGGCGCACGTCACCCGACGACGAGTCATGACGAAATGAGGCCGAATGGCGGCAAGCAAGAGGCAGACGACGTTCGCGAAGATGCAGCGGGAGCAGGCGGTCAAGGAGCGTCGCGCTCGCAAGCAAGAGAAGCGTGACGAGAAGAAGCTCGCCGCGGCAGCGGAGCTGCCCGGGAATGTCGAAGAGCCGATCGAGGCGCCGACCGACGAGCTTCCGTAGCGCGCGCTTCGCACCCCAGCGGGCTTCGTAGGATCGGAGCGTGTCGGATCACTCCGCCCGCCGGCTCGAGCTCGCGCGCCGCTACATCGAGCCGTATGCCGAGCGCGCCCCGATTGCTGTGCTCGGCGGCTCGGTCGCACAGGGTGTCGCCGACCGCTGGTCCGACTGCGACACGATCGTCTACTGGGAGACGATCGACGCCGACTGGCTCGAGACGCCGCGCGCGGGCGAGGGCGGCCAGCGGTTCACGTGGATCGAGCACTACCCGGGCAACGCCCGGCTCGAGCAGTACCGGTTCGGCTGGGTCAAGGCAGATGTCGCGCACGTCCGGCTCGCCTGGCTCGACGAGCTGATCGACGGCGTTCTCTCCGGCCGGGACACCGACACGACGAGCCTCGACGTCCTGCGTGGGGTGCAGGAGTCGATCGTGCTCTTCGGCGAGGAGGTGTACGAGCCGATCAGGGGGCGCGTGGCGGAGTACCCGGAGGACCTGCGCCGCTCGCTGGTCGAGCGCCACCTCGCTTTCACGCCGTCCTGGATCTACGACGGGATGGGCCGCGAGCGCGGCGACCTGATCGTGTTCTACGAGTACGTGCTCGCGACGATGCGAAACGTCGTCGGCGTGCTCGCGGGTCTCAACCGCGTCTACGTCGCGCCGGACAAGCTGAAGCGGGTCGGGGCCGTCCTCGGCCCGATGGAGCTGGCGCCGCCCGATGCGGCTGTCCGTCTCGACCGGCTCCTCGAGCTTCCGCGCGAGCAGGTCAAGCCGGAGCTGGACGATCTCGTGGGACGGACGCTCGACCTCGTGGAGGAGCACCTGCCGGACGTCGACACCACGCGCGCACGGACGCTGTGGTCGCTCCCGGGCGTCGCGAGCGACTAGCGCGCCAAGTATCCACGCGGGGCGCCGCCGCCCCCAACGGCGGCGCCTCTCCGCGTGTGTTCGACCCCCAGTGTTAGCGGGCGAACGTCCTGCGGGCCGGCAAGCTCATCGACCCATTCGTGTCGCGCGCACGGAGCGTGATGGTGTAACGGCCCTGGCCGCGGAACCGTTGCGCGGGCAGCCAGCTCCGGGTGTAGACGCCGCACGGGTTCGGCGCGGCACGCGTCGAGAAGCGGCGAGTCAGCGAGACCCGACCGGGACGGGAGTCGGTCGCGAGCACCATCAGATTCCTCCCGCCGTCGTCGCAGACGCGGAACCGCGCGTAGACCCGGTTGCCGAGGAACCGCACCGAGAGGAGCGTGACCCTCGGGCGGCCGTTCGGCGCCACCGCCGGGTCGACGACGTCCGAGAGGTCGGACGTGGCGGTGCCGCTCCCCTGCGCGTTCCGGGCGGTCACCTGCGCGCGCAGACGGAAGCCGACGTCGACGTTGCGAACGCCGTACGTCTCCCCGGTCGCGCCGCCGACGTTGACGCAATTCAGCGCGTCGACGTCACAGCGTTGCCACTGGTACGAGAACGACGTCGGGTCGCCGGTCCAGGTGCCGTGGTCGAGCGCGAGCTCCTCGCCCGCCTTGCCTCGCCCACCTTCGGCGTGCCGCTTACGGTCGGCGCGGCGCTGTTCGCCGGAGGCGCTGCTGCAGCGCTCGTCGTGAATGCGAGTGACACGAGCGCTGCCGATAGAACTGTTGAGATTTGCAGACCACTTTTGCGCATGTTCGTGTCCCCCTTGTTGACTCGACATTTGTTCTCGCCGTGCCAGGGTGAAAAACGCCTCTGTCAGGGGTTTCACAAACTGCAAACAATCGCGAAATGTGGTCGCCTAGCTGACGCGGAGGATGTCGACCGACACGATCGAGTCCGGTCGGAGAAAGCGATCGTTGACGAGCGGCCACTCACCCACCGGCAGGTCGAGCTGCGCGATCGTCGCCCGCGCGAGCTCGAGCGCGCGCTCGTGCGACGACGTGATCCCGATCAGGATCGTCTCGCCGTCCGAGAGACGGATCACGACGCGGCGCTGGTCGGCGTTCTCCCCGGGCAGCGGCGCGCGCTCCGAGAACCCCGGCGACGGAGAACTGACAGGCGGCTCGGGAACGATCTCGACGGCTGACCCTCCTTCTGCTTGGAGCATGCCTGGAACCGCGCTGCTCCGAGTCCCCCTTAAGCGGGATTTTGCAGGTGGAACGCCGGAGCCCGCCTTGCGGCGGGCTCCGTGTCCAGCTCTCGGGGAGGGGGGCCGAGATCTAGCCGTCTTCAGCGGCCGCGCTGGTGATCGTGACCGTGAAGACGCGCTCGCAGTTGACGTGCGTGTCGGACTCGTTGGCGTTCAGCCAGACGCGGTCGTTGCCCGGGCCGCAGTCGAGCGTGTCGACCTGGTCGTCGTTTGCAATGGCGTGCAGGCGGTCGTCGCCCTCGCCGCCGAACGAGACGTCGGCACCGCGACCGCCGAACGTGCTGTCGTTCCCGTTGCCGCCGTTGACCGTGTCGTTCCCGTGCCGGCCGCGGACGACGTCGTTGTCGTCGCCGCCGTTCAGGTTGTCGTCGCCGGGGCCGCCGCGGACATGGTCGCGACCGGGGCCGCCGTCGGCGGTGTCGTTGCCCCAGCCGGCGAAGATGCGGTCGTTGCCGCCGAGCGCGGTGATCGTGTCGTTGCCGGGCAGGGCCGAGATCTTGTCCGAGCCCTCGGTGCCGGTGAGCGTGTCGTCGGCCGGCGTGCCCTTGATGTGCGTGACGTGGTGCGCCGCAGCCGCGCCGACGACCACGAGTGCGAGGAGCGAGACGAGTGTGACGATCAGCTTGCGGTTCATCGTGGTGCCTCCTTGGAATGAACTCGATAGTTCATCCTCGGCCTGTCCCGTCAGGCGCCGGTTCGCCGGTTGTAAACCGTGCGTAAATCGCTCAGCGGCTAGGCGTGCGCGAGCTCGGGCACGCGCTCGACCGGCTCGGGCCGCCGCAGCCGCACGACGAATCGCGTCAGGCGGCCTGGCTCGCTCGAGGCCTCGACCGTCCCGCCCATCCCTTCCGCGAGCTGCTTCACGATCGCCAGGCCGAGGCCCGTGCCGACCGGGCGCTCACGGCCGTAGCGCGAGTAGAGGTAGAAGCGCTCGAAGGCGTGGGGCAGCTCTTCCGCCCGCAGGCCGGGGCCGGTGTCCTCGACGGCGATCGTGCCCGGCTTGGCGACGATCTGGACCGAGCCTCCGGGCGGTGTCACGCGCAGGGCGTTCTCGACGAGGTTCGAGACGACCTGCACCATCCGATCGGTGTCACCGACCGCGGGCGCGGGGCTCTCGGCGACGACGCCGAGCTCGACGTCGAAGGCCGAGGCCTGGCCCTCGTACCGCCGGGCCACCTCGCGGGCGATCTCACCGAGATCGATCGGGACGCGCTGGACGCTGAACTCGCTCTTGTTCATCCGCGCCAGGTCGAGAATGTCCTGGACGAGGCGCTCGAGGCGCATCGCCTCCCGGCCGATCGTCTCCGCTGCCTCGTTGGCGTCGAGCACGCCGTCCGAGAGCCCTTCGGCGTAGCCGCGGATCGCCGTCAGCGGCGTCTTCAGCTCGTGGCTGACCGAGAGCAGGAACTGCCGCTCGGCCGTACGCGCCTTGGCGAGCTGCGTCGCCGACTCGTTGAACGACTCGGCGAGCACGGCGAGCTCGCGGGCGCCCTCGACCGGGATCGGCTCGGGCGACTCGTCGTGTGCGAGCGTGCGGGCGGCCTCGGAGACGCGCCGCAGCGGGCGCGAGATCGCGCGGGCGAGGAAGAACGCGGCCAGCGCCGCCAGCGTTGCCGCCGCGGCCGCGCCGATGAGCAGGCCGCGCGCGTGCGGCCGCCAGGACGACGCGACCACGTCTGTGGGGCGCAGCAGGATGAAGCCCTTGCCGGCAACGAGGCGCGCGGCGTAGAAGTAGCGCTCGCCGTCGACGGTGATCGTGCCGCTCAGCTGCACGCCGCGCCGGAGCAGCACCGCATTCTCGGGCGGCAGGTAGGGCGACGAGCCGTCGAGCTTCGGCAGCACGATCCGCTCGTCCTGGCGCTCGAGGAACGGCTGGAGCTGATGCAGGGTCGTCGTCGAGAACGGCAGCAGCGCCTCCCGCTCGCGCTCGGCGAGCAGGTCGGCCTGGGCGCTGACGTCCCGGAGCGTGTTCCGCTCCACGGTTTGCCGGCTGAGGTAGGCGCCGATCGCAAGGGCGAGCGCGACCGAGAGAACCGCGGCGATCCCGATCGCCGCGAACAGCCTTAGTCTCAGCGTCACTCGCGGACGGCCTTGTACCCCGATCCGCGAACGGTGCGGATCAGCTGCGGCCGGTCGAGCTTCCGCCGAACCTGGGCGACGTGGACGTCGACCGTGCGCGTGCCGCCCTCGAAGGTCATGCCCCACACCCGGTCGAGCAGCTGGTCGCGCGAGAAGACGATGCCGGGGTTCTCGACGAGCCACGCGAGCAGGTCGAACTCCTTCACGGTCAGGTCGACGAGCTCGCCGGCGACCCGCACCTCGCGCTCGTCGCGCCGCAGCTCGACGTCGCCGAGCGCGAGCACGTCGCGTCGAGTCGGGCCGTCCGTCCGCCTCAGTACCGCCTTCAGCCGGGCCGCCAGCTCGCGCGGGGAGAACGGCTTCGCGACGTAGTCGTCGGCGCCGACCTCGAGACCCAGCACGCGGTCGATCTCCTCGTCGCGCGCGGTGAGCATCACGATCGGGAGGTCGGAGCGGTTGCGGATCTCGCGGCAGACGTCGAAGCCGTCGATGCCGGGCAGGTTGATGTCGAGGACGACGATGCGGATCTCGTGTCGGCCGACCTCGGCGAGGGCGTCCTCGCCCGACCGCACCCAGAGCACGCGGTAGCCGCTCGCGCCGAGGTAGCTGCGAATCAGCTGTCCGATCGCGAGCTCGTCCTCGACGACGAGGACGAGCGGGCCCGACGCCGGCTCGAGGCGACCCGTCGACTCGAGCGAGGCGGGCAGGCTCACCGTCGTGCCTGCACCTGGTGCGCCGGAGCGTCGCCGAGGCGAACCGTCGTCGCGGTCATGCCCCGCCGGAGCGAGGTGATCGGGACGCGGCGCCCCTTGAAGAGGATCTCGGCCGTCGGCGCAACCGGAATCGTGACCACGGTGCCGTCCCGCTCGAGCAGAGCAAGGGCGTCAGGGGTGACGTTGCGAATGCGGCCGCGGTCGACCCGGTAGTCGTAGACGCCGCCGGCGTCCTGCAGGATCACCTGGGCGCGAACGAGCTTCGGGCCGAAGAGGAAGTCCTCCAGTCCCTGAGGCAGCGCCAGCGCGGGCTGGGCAACGAGGAGCACGGCGTTCACGAGGAGCAACGCGGCGACCGCCCACAGGGGCTTGCGGAGTTTCCGGCTCACACTGCGATTGTCGGTTTCCAACATCAACGACCGATGCTCTCAGTGTAAGCGGGATGTAAAACGGTCACCGCACCGCAGTGTGCTCGCCACTGCGGACGACCGGGGGACGCGCTCTAGCGGTTCTTCGGCCGCCGCACGACTGGCGGCGGGCTCGGAAACGCAAGTAGGCCTGGGCGCAACATCAGCTGCCTCCTACGAGGACGTCGACGGAGAGGATCGAGCTCGGACGCAGGTGCCTGCCCTCGAGCTCCGGCCACTCGCCGGCGCTCTCGGCAGCGCTGAACCCGGCGATGACCTCCTTGGCCCGGGCGAGGGCTGCGCCGCGGTCGTCGAAGGTACCCAGGTCGAGCTCGTTCTCGCCGACGAGCCGGACGACCACGCGCCGCAGCTCGGCGGTCACGCCGGCCTCGGTCGGCACGGTCTCGGCCGGCACGGTCTCTGTCGGCACGGCTTCAAGCGGTGCAGCGCGGGTCGGCAGCAGCTCTGCCATCTGCACGGGGCTCTCGACGGGCCCTTCGAGCTGCTGCTGCTCGGGGTCGGCTTCCGGCTTTCTCGCCGGCACGCGCCTGCAGAGGAACGGGAGCTTCGAGGAACGACGGCGCTCGCCCGATCGTCTCGGTGCTGAGCGGAGGCTCGCCGGTCCCCGCGAGGGAGCCTGCAAGCCCGATCGGTCCGGCAGAACCGGCAGCAACCTGGTGCATGTTCACCGCTTTTCTCCCGGCGCCGCGCCGGGGCTCGATCACCGCAACCGGATCAGCCTGGCCCAGACAAGCCCTGCGCGCGTCCCTCAGAGGGGGGATGTGAGTTACGCAGCCGCGGCGGCCGCGACAGCAGCGTTTCGCCGCTTGCGCAGCTCGCCCGCGGCGGCGAACGTCATCACCAGCCCGGTGATCCCCGCGACGCCGAAGGCCAGCGATGTCCCGCCCACCTCGGTGAGCCAGCCGGCCAGCAGCCCGCCGAGGGGCGCCAGGCCCGCGAACGCCCACAGGTAGAGGCTGACGACCCGGCCGCGCAGGTGGTCGGGCGCGTTCAGCTGCAGGATCGCGGCCGCGTTCGAGGTCCAGAGCGTGAAGCACATGCCGGTGACGAACAGGAGCAGAGCCGCAGGCGCGACCGCGTCGACCGGCACGAGCGCGAGCAGCGCGAGGCTGAAGCCGCCGGTGCCGGCGACGAGCACCTTCCAGCTCGCCCGCCCGAACGACGCCGACATGAGCGCGCCGAGGAGCGCGCCGCCGCCGAAGAAGGCGGAGAGGATCCCGAACACCTCCGGCCCGGCCTCGAGGGTGTCCGAGGCGAGCAGCGGCAGGATCACGTGGAAGTTGAAGCCCACCGTGCTGACGACGGTGACGATGGCCAGCACGAGCCGCATCTGGGGGGAGCGCCAGACATAGCCGAGGCCCTCGCGGATGCCGCGGAAGACCGTCGGCGGCTCACCGGCACGCTTGACTGGGACGAGCTCGCTCTCGCGCATCAGCAGCAGGCTGGTCAGCACCGCGAGGAAGCTGATCGTGTTGATCGCGAAGCAGATGCCGACCCCCCAGGCGGCGATGATCACGCCCGCGAGCGCCGGCCCGATCACGCGCGAGCCGTTGAAGAGGCTCGCGTTCAGTGCCACCGCGTTCGGAAGCTCCTGGCGTCCGACCATCTGGAACGTCAGCGCGTGCCGTCCCGGCGCGTCGAAGACGATCGCACTGCTCGAGAGGATCGCGAGCGCGTAGACCATCCACAGCGTCGCGCTGCCGGTCAGGACGAGCACGGCGAGCACGGCCGAGAAGGCCATCGACGTCGCCTGCGTCGTGATCACGAGCCGCCGGTTGTCGATCCGGTCGGCGAGGACGCCGGCGAAGAGGCCGAAGACGGTGAACGGGATGAAGCGGCAGAAGGCGAGCGCCCCGACGGCGATCGGCGAGTGCGTCAGCTCGACGACCAGCCAGGCGAGCGCGACGTTCTGCATCCATGTCCCGCTGACCGAGATCAGCTGGCCGGTGAAGAAGAGGCGGTAGTTGCGGTGCCGGCGGAGGCTCGCGAACGTGCGGTCGTTCAGGGCGAGCAGGAGCGCTGTCACAGCAGCCTCAGCAGCGGCTCGATGGCCGCCTCGACCGCCGCGATCTCGTCAGGCTCCAGCTCGCGCAGGCGCTCCGCCAGCCACGACGTCCGGCGGGCGCGCACACGCTTGAGCAGCCGGGCGCCCTCGTCGGTGAGCGTCAGGCCGACCCGTCGGCGATCGTCGGAGTCCCGCACGCGCTCGATCAGACCAGCGCGCTCGAGGCGGTCGACGTAGCCCGAGAGGGCCGGGGCGGAGATGCGCTCCTCGGCCGCCAGCTCCCGCAGGCTCAGGCCGGGATTCGCCTTGATCAGCCACAGCAGCGTCACCTGCCTGGCCGTGACGCCCAGCGTCTCGGTCTCCCGCCGCAGCTCGCGCGCCAAGCGCAATAGCACCGGCCGGAGCTGGTTCGCAACGGTGAGCGGGTCGGCAATAACGTCGTTAATCATTAACGTAGTTACGAGTTTACCACATCGACGCAGTCTCGAGGTTGCGGCGCGGCGCTCGCGACTGCCAAGGTGTCGGCATGCGAGGCTGGATCGAGTCGCTCGCGCGTCTCTCGAGCAGACGGCCTCGGCGCGTGGTGCTCCTCTGGGCGGTCGCCGTCGTCGTGTCGATCGGCGTCATCGGCGCCTTCCTCCCCTCGGCGCTGACGACCGAGGGCGAGGTGACGAACGAGCCCGAGTCGGATCAGGCCTACCAGCT
Organism: uncultured Gaiellaceae bacterium; assembly: GCA_963791905.1. Lineage (GTDB taxonomy): Bacteria > Actinomycetota > Thermoleophilia > Gaiellales > Gaiellaceae > Gaiellasilicea. Next base: position 193,963 of record CAWBTX010000006.1, on the reverse strand, counting down.
CCTCGGCGAGCGCTTTCCGGCGGACGAGGACTTCGTCAACGAGCTCGTGATCGTTCACTCGCCGGAGCTCGAGGTCGACGACCCGGCGTTCGAGGCGAAGGTGCGGGAGCTGCGGCGCGAGATCGAAGCGCTCGGTGTGACGCACCACATCGACGACCACCTCTCGTCGCCCGACCTCGTCTCGGAGGACCGCCACTCGGTCGTGCTCACGATCGGGATGGGGCCCGACGCCGAGGAGAACGTCGAGTCGGTGATCGAGGTCGTGCAGGAGGCCGACGGCGGCGCGTTCGAGACGGGGATCACGGGCGAGTTCACCGCCGACCGCGACTTCCTCGAGCTGTCGAACAACGACCTCAAGGAGGGCGAGCTCTTCTTCGGCCTGCCCGCGGCCTTGATCGTGCTGCTGCTCGTCTTCGGGACCGTCGTCGCCGCCGTGGTGCCGATCATCCTCGCGCTCGTCGCGATCATCGTCGCGCTCGCGCTCGTGGCGATCCTCGGCCAGGCCACCGAGCTCTCCTTCTTCGTCGTGAACATGCTCACCGGCATGGGCCTCGCGCTCGGGATCGACTACGCGCTCTTCGTCGTCTCGCGCTACCGCGAGGAGCGCGCCGGCGAACGCGAGAAGCTCGACGCCATCGCCGTCTCGGCGCGGACGGCGACGCGCGCCGTCTTCGTCAGCGGTCTCGCCTTCGTGCTGGCGATGTTCGGCATGGTCATCGTCCCCGACACGATCCTCCGCAGCCTCGCCGTGGGGGCGATCCTCGTCGGGATCTCCGCCGTCGTCGCAGCGCTGACGCTGCTGCCTGCCGTCCTCGCGCTCCTCGGCGATCGGGTCGATCGCCTGCGGTTGCCGTTCGTCGGCCGGGCCGGCGCCGGCGAGGAGGGCCGCTTCTGGTCGGCGGTCGTCAGGCACGTCCTGCGCCGGCCGCTCGTCTACGCGATCGGCTCGACCGCCTTCCTCCTCGCGCTCGCGCTGCCGGTGCTCGACATCGCCACCGGGCTCCCCGGCATCAGGACGCTGCCCGACCGCTACACCGCGAAGGAGGGTTTCGTGCTGCTCGAGCGCGAGTTCGGCGTCGGGACGCCGGACAGCGTGCAGATCGTGGTCGACGGCGATCTCTCGGAGCCGGCGGTGCGCCAGGCTGCCGAGGAGCTCCGCGCGCGCGTCGACGCGAAGCCGGTCTTCGGCGAGCCGGAGCTGACGATCGCGCCCAGGAACGACCTCGCGGTCGTCGAGGCGCTCGTGGCCGGAGACAGCCGCGACCGTGCGACCATCCGCGCCGTCGAGGAGCTACGGGCCGTCGACGTGCCGGCCGCGCTCGAGGGCACGGGTGCCCGCGGCCTCGTCACCGGCGAGACGGCCGAGATCATCGACTACCGCGAGCTGACGACGAACTGGCTGCCGATCGTCTTCGTCTTCGTGCTCGGCCTGAGCTTCGTGCTGCTGACGCTGGCGTTCCGCTCGATCGTCGTCTCGACCAAGGCGATCGTGCTCAACCTGCTCTCGGTCGGCGCCGCCTACGGGCTGCTCGTCCTCGTCTTCCAGAAGGGCATCGGGAACGAGCTCTTCGGCTTCCAGCAGGTCGACTCGATCGCCGCCTGGCTGCCGTTGTTTCTCTTCTCGGTGCTCTTCGGCCTCTCGATGGACTACCACATCTTCATGCTCAGCCGGATCCGCGAGCGCTACCTGCAGACCGGCTCGAACTCGGACGCGATCGCGTACGGCGTCGGCACGACCGCGCGGCTGATCACCGGCGCGGCGCTGATCATCATTGCGGTCTTCGCGGGCTTCGCCTCCGGCGAGCTCGTCGAGTTCCAGCAGATGGGATTCGGCATCGCCGTTGCGCTCCTCATCGACGCGACCCTGATCCGCAGCGTCCTGCTGCCGGCGACGATGGAGCTGCTCGGCGACCTCAACTGGTACCTGCCGTCGTGGCTCCAGTGGCTACCGCACCTCGAGGTCGAGGGCTCCGCGCCGCCGCGCGACGAGGCCGCGGCTACCGCGAGCTAGCGACGAAGCGGGCGATGCGCGCGCCGATCTCGGCGCCCTTGTCCTCCTGCAGGAAGTGGCCGGCGCCGGCGACGATCTCCGGCTCGAGCGCGCCCGGGATGTGGGCGGCGATCCGCTCCGCGACACGTGGCGAGAAGATCGGATCGGAGTCGGAGAAGAGGACGAGCGCAGGCTTCTCCCACCTGCTCAGGGCCTCCCGGACCCGCAGCATCGGCTCCGTGTTCGGGTGCTCCGGCTCCGTCGGCACCTGCTCGGGGAAGGCGAGCACGCCGGCCTTGGACTCCGGCACCGGCCACGGCGCGCTGTAGGCCGCCTCCACCTCGTCGCTCATCGGCTGGACGCACGAGATCCGCACGAGCTTGCCGGGAATCAGCTCCGTGCCGACGCGCCGGACGAAGTCGCGAAAGCGCAGCCACTCGTCCGACGGTGGCCGGCCGCCGCCGATGCCGGTGTTCATGACGACGAGGCGTGCGACCCGGTCCGGCTGCTCGACGGCCAGCCGGAGCCCGATCGGGCCGCCCCAGTCCTGGACGACGACGGTGAGACCCCGCAGGTCGAGCTCCTCGACGAGCCTCAGGATCGAGCCGTAGTGGAAGTCGTACGTGTACGCGTCCTGCGCCAGGGGCTTGTCGGAGCGCCCGAAACCGAAGTAGTCGGGCGCGATCGCGCGCGCGCCGGCGAGCTCGGGGATCACCGTTCGGTAGAGGTACGACCAGGTGGGCTCGCCGTGCAGGAGCAGCACCGGCGGGCCCTCGCCTTCGTCGAGGTAGTGCATCCGCAGGTTGTCCTGCTCGAGATAGTGCTGCCGGAACTCGTATCCGGGCAGGCCCGCGAAGCACTCGTCGGGTGTGCGGTAGGCCTCCAGCTAGCCGCGCTTCTTCGCCGGCTGGTACCGGAAGATGTAGAGGCCGTAGTCCCGGTCGCTGGCGAGGACGAACTGCCGCCCCGCGACGCGGTGCACCTCGACGCCCCAGAAGTCGCTCCCGCCCTCCTCGACGAAGGCACCGACCTCCCTGAGGCCCTTCGGCCCGTACTCGAGCACGCGGAAGCCGCCCGCGTAGTAGCTGACGTACGCGAGCCGGCGGCGGGGATCGGGGTCGATGGCGACCTCGTGGACGCTGAGCGCGCCGTAGCCGCCTGCGAACGAGGGGCGCTGCGCCTCGGGGATCGAGTACGTGTCGAGGTGCGAGATCGACCCCTTCGCGCCGACCCCCGCCGGGATGCGCGTCCGGAAGAGGTGCACGTAGCCCCAGCCGTCGAAGACCGACTCGATCGCGGTCGCGGCTCCCCTCCCCGCGGCCGGCACCACGGTCGAGCACGCGTTGGCGGCCGTGACGCCCGGAACCTGGAGGAGCTGCAGGCCCGCGAGCCGCGGGACGAAGAGGTACGGGATGTCGCCCGTGACGGTCATCGTCAGGCTCGCGAAGCAGTCCGCCCGAGCGCTGTTGAAGACGATCGCGCCCGAGTAGCCGGCGCCGCGGACTGCGTCGAGCTTCTCCTGGAACGTGCAGGTCCCGCGCTCGGCGAGGGCAATGCCGGTGCCCGGCGGGACGGACGCGCAGCCCTCGCCGACGTACGTCGGCTGCCCCGCGAGCGGCGCACCGAGGCGCGGCGTCCCCGACGCCTGCACCGGGAAGTAGTCGGTGCCCGCGTACGGCCCGGCGGTGATCCGCCCGCGGATCCGAAACGGCGCGAAGTCCTCGTCGGTTCCGATCAGGAAGGCGTTGTCGGGGGCGAGCTCGGACTGGTGCGCGTTCCCCTCGGGCGCGATGCGCTGCCCGCGCGTGACGCGCTCGGGATCGCGGAGCGGGAAGTCGCTCTGGGCGATCAGGGTCACGCCGCCGGCGCGTGGGAACGTGACGTCGAGCATCGTGTAACCGCCGTCCCAGTAGTTGACGACCATCACCGAGCGCTGCCCGATCCGCCTGACGGTGAGGTCGTGCGCGAACGCCGCGTTCAGGTTCGGCGGGTTCGTCTGCCGCACTGCGAACGGCGGGCGCGACAGATCGAGCGTGTCGTTGACGAGCTGCGGGTCGCGCGGGTTTGTGATGTCGAGGATGTCGACGTTCGTGGTCTCCTCGATGTCCATCAGCCCGACGTAGGTGCGGCCGTCGGCCGCGTTCCACGCGAACATGCTGTGGGTCTGGCTCGCCTGCGGCTTCGGCTCGCCCTCCGCGGTCGTGTAGTCGCCCGCATGCGCTGCCAGCTGCTTCGGGGCGCGCGGGCTCGTGATGTCCCAGATGTTGATGCCGCCACGCGTCCGCGGCTCGGCGGCCTGGCCGGCGTTCCCGCAGCTCTCGTTCTGGTGGATGAAGAGGACGCCGTCGAAGGAGGCGTTCTTCACACGCAGCGTCTGGGCGCCCTCGCCGGCGTAGTTGCCGGGCGTCGTCGGCATGAAGGCGTCCCGGACTTCGACCGGCCGGGCCGGGTTCGAGATGTCGATCGTGTGCGCGCCCGTCGCCTCGCAGGTCGGCTCGCGGAACGCGGTCAGATACGCGTAGTTCCCGAACGCCGCCACGTCTGCGACGCGCCCACCGATGCCGGCCCCGGACGGATTCGTGATCGACGCGCGGCCGACGAGGCGGATGTTCTGGCGCTTCGCGGGCAGGCTGCCGGCGATGCGCTCGTGGCTGCCGCCAATACCGACGCCCTCGCCGGGGAACTCCTCGAGCTCGAGCCCGTGCTCGGGGTGCGCGGCCGCGCCGCCCGCCAACAGCAGGAGCACCGCGAGGACGATCAGCCAGCCGTGTCTGCCGCCGGGCACGACCTAAACGTAGCTCCGCTCAGGTGCGGCCGTGTGCGCGCGCCTGCGCGCGATGCCCGCGCGCCGTCGCCGGCTCTGCGTAGTGCTCGTCGAGCCAGTCGATGATGGCGTCGGCGTCGTGGATCGCCTGGCCGTCCTCGGTCAGGAGCACGGGGATCGAGTCGTCGCCGCTTGCCTCGCGGAGCTCGGTGCGGTCCTCCGGACGCGGCTCGACCTGCATCGCGACGAAGGGCAGCCCGAGCTCGGTCAGCCGCTGGCGCACGCGATGCGACCCGGGGCACCACTCGGCCTGGTAGAGCGTCAGCACCCTTCACAGTTCACCACACGCGCGTCCGGTCAAACGGTGCGCGGCTGCGCGCGGAGGAAGGCGTATGTGAGGGCGGCGAGACCGGCGCCGGCGACCGGGGCGAGGAGGTAGATCCAGATGCCGTCGCAGATCGCCGGCGACGATCCCCGGCCCGAGCGACCGAGCCGGGTTCATCGACGCGCCGCTGATCGGGCCTCCGAACAGCGCGTTCGAGGCCGACCGTCCCGCCGATCGCGATCGCGGCCGCCTCTCCCACCGCACGAGCGTCGGTCGCGACGGCCATGATCACGAGCACGAGGAAGAACGAGAGCACGACCTCCCACAGGAAGGCCTGTCCGTCGGAGCCGCTCGGGTACGTCGCTCCGATCCGGGCGATGTCGCCGAGCGAGCCGCGGAGGACGGCGGCCGCGAGGAGCGCGCCGGCGAGCTGTGCCGCACAGTAGGGGACGATGCGCCGCGGCGGGAAGTGGCGCGTGAGCGCAAACGAGAAGGTCACGGCCGGGTTGAGATGCGCGCCGGAGACGTGCCCGAGCGCGTAGATCATGACCATGATCACGAGCCCGAACGAGAGTGCGATGCCGACCTGGCCGAGCGCCTCCGTCTTCGCGTCGACCATGATCGCGCCGCAGCCGGCGAAGACGAGCGCGAACGTGCCGACCGCCTCGGCGACGAGGGCCCGCGCCAGCGAGGGTTGTGTCAAGCGTTGCTCGGGATGAGCTCGTCGATCAGCCGCTTCACCCTGGCGTCGATCTCGTCCCTGATGACGCGGACGGTCTCGAGGTTCTGGCTCTCGGGGTCGTCCAGCACCCAGTCCTCGTACTTCTTGCCCGGGTAGATCGGGCAGGCGTCGCCGCAGCCCATGGTGATCACGACGTCCGCCGCGCGGACGACCTCGTCCGTGAGCGGCTTCGGGAACTCCTCGCTCATGTCCACGCCGAGCTCCTCCATGGCCGCGACCACGGCCGGGTTGATCTCGTTGCCGGGCGCACTGCCGGCCGAGCGCACGTGGATTCGCCCCTCCGAACGGAGCTTGACGAGCCCGGCGGCCATCTGACTTCGGCCCGCGTTGTGCACGCAGACGAACAGCACCTCGGGCTGCTCCTTCGTGATCAGACCCTCGGCTTGCCCGAGCGCCTTCAAGCGCTCGCGGGCGAAGCGATGGGCGAGGACGGGCACGAAGACATTGATCCTGGAGTCGCCGAGCAGGTCGACCGACTCGGCGATGTACCTGGCAATCGTCTCGCGCGAGAACGTGCCGGCGAACTCGTCCTGGAGCGCCTCAGCGGCCTTTTCGACGTGGGCGCGGGTCACGGGATCGAGCATCTCGGTCATCACAGACTCCCCTCGTATCGACCGCGGTCTATGCCGGCCATGTTGTCGCACACATCGGTCCCTGTCAATATGGTTCGGCGTGCAGACGATCGCCGTGCTCGCGGATGCGTGCCCGCCGCTGCTCCAGCAGCCGATCAACGCCGCCCAGGCCGAGCGCCTGGCGACGGCGCTGAAGGTGCTCGCCGACCCCGCGCGGCTGCGCCTCCTCAGCCTGATCCGTGCGCAACCTGGCGCCGAGGCCTGCGTCTGCCACCTGACCGAGCCGCTCGGCCTGACCCAGCCGACCGTCAGCCACCACCTGAAGGTGCTGCGGGAGGCAGGCCTCGTCGAACGCGAGCAGCGAGGCAGCTGGGCCTACTTCCGGGTCGTCCCGGAGGCGCTCGAGGCGCTGCGCGAGATCCTCGTCTAGCTCCTAGCAGCAGCCGGCCCGCGTCGACTCCACCAGCGGCAGCTCCGTCCGTTGCGGCCGCGTCGTCAGCTCCGCCTTGACGATCGCAGCGTGCATGCCGTCCGCGACCGGATGCGTGAACTCGACCGAGATCTGCTCGAACCCGGCGGCCTCGAGCCCGGCCTCGTACTCGCCCTTCGAGAGCGCACCGGCGATGCAGCCGACGTAGCTGCCCCGCTCGGCCCGCTGCTCAGGCGTGAGGCTGGTCCTCGGCGACGACGTCGCTGATGCCGATCCGCCCGCCCGGCTTCAGCACGCGCGCGATCTCGGTCAGCACCGCCGGCTTGTCGACCGACAGGTTGATGACGCAGTTGGAGATGACCACGTCCACGGAGTCGGACGGCAGCGGGATCTGCTCGATCACGCCCCGCAGGAAGTGGACGTTCGAGATTCCCGCCTCCGCTGCGTTCCGGCGCGCGAGCGCGAGCATCTCGTCGGTCATGTCGAGGCCGTACGCGAGCCCGGTCGGGCCGACGCGCTTCGCCGACAGGATCACGTCGATGCCCCCGCCCGAGCCGAGGTCGAGTACCGTCTCGCCCTCTCTCAGCTCGGCCACTGCGGTCGGATTGCCGCAGCCCAGCGACGCGAGCGTCGCTGTCTCCGGGAGCTCGCCGCGCACGTCGGCGTCGTAGAGTGCCTCGCCGAACACCGCCCCCTCCTCGTCGGCGCAACAGGAGCCGCTGCCGCAACTGCCCTTGGCACCTTCCGACACCGACCGCGCCGAATCGGCGTACCGCCGGCGCACCTGCTCTCGTAGCTCCTCTGCGCTCGTTGCCATCACCGGCACGCTCCTTTCATCGTTTGACGGTTCGGGTCGGCCGGCTGCTTGCCTCGCGGCGCGCCCGGCGGCTCGTGGCACCAGGCCGCGGCGCCGGCAGGCTGTCGGCAGGCGCTTCGCCCATGACGAGCTCCGCGGCTGACGGGAAGCAGGCGATGCAGCTCTCGTTGACGCGGAAGAGGCTGCTGGTGCCCCGGTGCTCGACGAGCACGAAGCACGTCTCCGCCAGGCGCCGCAGGTGCTCCGAGACTGTCGACTGACCGACGTCGACCGCGGCGACGATCTCGCCGACCGAGAGCGCACGCCGTTCCCGGGCCAGCAGGTTCAGGATCTGGATCCGGGTGGGGTCGGCAAGACACCGAAACCAGCTCGCGTACAGCTCCGCCTGCTCCCTCGGCAATGACATCGTTCATCGACGATAAACGATCAAGCGCCAAAGCGCAAGAGGGCACGACGCCGTGCGCTCTTTCTACTTCGGCGTCGCCTCGAGCTTGTAGCCGACGCCGTAGCGCGTCTGGATGAAGGTGTGGCCTTCGGCCTTCTGGTCGACCTTCTCGCGCAGCTTGCGGACGAAGACGTCGACCGTCCGGTCACGGTGCGAGGCGCGCCGGCCCCAGACGCGCTGCAGGAGCTCGTCGCGCGTGAGGACGCGGCCCTGGTCGAGGGCGAGCGCGTACATCAGCCTGAACTCGGTCGGCGTCAGCTCGGCGCTCGCGCCGTCCACGTAGGCCTGCACGTTCCGCGGGTCGAGGCGGAGCTCCTCGATCTCGATCTCCTCGCCCCTCCGCGGCTCCTGCGCGCGCGTGCCGCGACGTGCGGCCGCGCCGACGCGGGCCGCCAGCTCCTTCATCGAGAACGGCTTGACGAGGTAGTCGTCGGCGCCGAGCTCGAGCGCGTGGATGCGGTCGTGCTCGGTGCCGCGCGCGCTGACGACGACGATCGGCGTGCCGATCCCCTCGCCGCGCGCCTGCTCGATCACCTTCCAGCCGTCGAGGCCCGGCAGCATCAGGTCGAGCACGCAGACGTCCGGCTGCTCGTAGCGGAGCCGTGCGAGGCCCGTCTCGCCGTTCGCCACGCCGACCGCATCGAAGCCGGACGCGGTGAGATGGCGCGCCATGCCCTGCGCGATGACGTCATCGTCCTCGATGATCAAGACCTTCACCACCTGCGGACATCATGCAATGCCGGCCGGGCAGAGAAGGTGAAGAAGTGGTGTCGAAGCGGTAAAGGGATACGTGTTACAAGAGGATCGATGGACACGGATGCCGTACGGGGACAGGTGCTGCTCGAAGAGAGCCGGGAGGCTGTCGTCGTCCTCGACGCCGACGGGCGGGTGATCGCCGCCAGCCGCCGCGCGCGGCAGTCGGTCGAGGGCGTGCGCGAGGGTGAGCGGCTCCCCGCCGAGCTGTCTGCACGACGGCCGCTCGCTCGTCGTCCCCTACTCGATCGACGGCCGCGCCGAGCAGCTCGTGTACCTCTCGCAGGGGCGCGACCTCTCGGCGTACGAGGAGCTCCGCTCGGGCTTCACTGCCGCCGTCTCGCACGAGCTGCGCACGCCGCTGGCCCGCCTGCTCGCGCTGCTCGAGCTGGCGCTGCTCCCCGGTGAGAACGTTGCCGAGCTGGTCGAGAGCGCCCGCCGCGAGGTCGAGCAGATCAGGGAGCTGATCGACGAGGTGCTCTTCCTCTCGGAGCTCGAGTCCGGCGCGCGGGTCGTGTCGCTCGGCGCCACGCCGGTGATGCCCGTGCTCCACGAGGTTGTCGCCGATCTCGAGCTGCGTGCCGACCGGGCCGGCGTCACGCTCGAGGTCTCCGGGGACGAGGACGCGGCCGTCGAGGTGCGGCCGCGGATGCTTCGCGTCGTCGCCCAGAACCTGGCCGAGAACGCCCTCCGGTATGCCGGGCCTGAGACGACAGCTCGGCCTGACGGTCGAGCAAGGCCCCGACGGCGTCGTGCTGAGCATCAGCGACGACGGCGTGGGCGTCAGCGAGGCCGATCTGCCGCGGCTCTTCGAGCGCTTCTACCGCACCGACCGCTCACGCGCCTCGCGCGGGACCGGCCTGGGGCTCGCGATCGTGAAGCACGTCGTGACGTCGGCAGGCGGCTCGGTCGAGGCGCGGGGCGGGCCGAGCCGCGGCCTCGAGGTGCGCTGCATCTTCCCGACGCGCTGACGCCGGTTGGCCACGACCAGCGGACCGCGTAACCGCGCGCGGAGGTCACGCATGACCACGAGAGGCGAACCGGTATCCTCGTCGACAGCGACCGGCCGTCCAGGACCTTGGGCCGGGCCGACAAACGTACCTAGGACGACCTGACTGGGCGGTTCGGTTGAGCGAGGCGCGGACGGCGAGGATCAGCTTTCAGGAGGAGCTGGACGGGCTCGAGGGGGCGCTGCGTGGCGAGGGAGAGCTTGTGCTGCGCTCTCTCCGGGGCGCCGTCGAGGCCGTCTGCTCGCAGGACGTAGAGCTCGCCGACGAGGTCATCGCCTTCGACGACGACATCGACGACCAGTACTTTCAGGTCGAGCAAGGGATCGAAGCCCTCCTCGCCCGCCAGACGCCGGTCGCGAGCGACCTGCGGCTCGTGCTGGCGCTGCTCAAGGACAACCTGCACCTGGAGCGGATGGGCGACCTCTGCGTCACGATCGCGAAGCTGACGAAACTGACAAAAGGACTCCCGCCGGACCAGACCCTGCTCGAGGGTTTCAAGGAGATGGGCGAACGCGCCGAGCAGATGATCCGGGTTGCGCTCCGCTCGCTGCAGGAACGGGACCGCGTTGCGGCCGAGTCGCTGCTCGAGCTCGACGAGCTGATCGACCGGGCGAACCGCCGCGTCGTGAACCGGCTGCTCGAGATCGGCCACGACGTCGAGCGCCGCGAATGGGGCCTGCGCATGATCCTCGTCTCCCGCTGCCTCGAGCGGATCGGCGATCACGCAGTCGACGTCGGCGAGCAGACGGCATACCTCGTCACCGGCGAGTTCCGCGAGTTCACCGACGCCTCGCACTAATAGCGAGCGCGTCGATGTGGAAACGACGAAACGGCCCGGAGGCCGCTTCGTCTGGGGCAGGTATCGGTGGGCTGTCTCAGTTCCTCTTCGCGGCCTTGACCGCGAGGATGAAGTTCGCCTTCCCCTTCTTGAGCTGGGCCGGCGTCAGGGAGATGAAGTCCGACCGCTCCGCGATCGCCACTTCGTTGTCGAAGATGTAGTCGAGGAAGGCCTGAACCTCCGGACGCTTGAAGGACGATCCCTTCGCGTAAATGAAGAGCGGCCTTGAGAGCGGCTTGTACGTGTTGTTGTGCACCGTCGCCTTCGACGGTGCGACGCACTGATTCGTCTTCGGATTCGTCACCTGAACGGCGTTCAGCCGGCTCTGGTTCTCCACGAAATACGAGTACCCAAAGTACGCGATTGCGCCACGCTCGCCCGAGACACCTTGAACCAGCACGTTGTCGTCCTCGGAGGCCTGATAGTCGGATCGGCTCGCGCGCGCCCTCCCGTTAATTGCCTCGGTGAAGTATTCGAACGTCCCCGAGTCGGTGCCGGGCCCAAAGAGTTTCAGCGGCACGTCCGGGAAGCCCGCCCGCACGTCCCGCCAGTTGTCCACCCTCGACCCGGGCTCCCAGATCTTCTTGAGCTCGGGGACGGTTAGGCAGCGCGCCCAAGTGTTCTGCTGGTTCACGACAACCGACAAAGCGTCATTGGCAACCGTGAACGCACGCCACGAACCGACGTTGTTCGTCTTGCACGCCGCGGCCTCGACCACGCGCATCGGACGTGACGCGTCGGCCAGGTCAATCTCATTCTTGCAAAAGCGCTGGAACCCGCCGCCCGTTCCGGAGATACCGACGGTGACATTGACCCTCGACGCGCCGGCGCGCCGGAAAAGCTCCGCCGCGGCTGTGGTGTAAGGCCCGACAGTGGAGGAGCCGTCCGCCGTGACCGACCCCCTCAGATTCTTCAGATTGTAAACCGGCCCAGGCGACGAGCCGGCAATGGCAGTCGACACAGCCACAGTCGCCACGGCGGCCCCGACAGCCACAGCAACGCTGCGGCGTCCGAATCTAAGTCTCATCGTATTCCCATCTCCTCTGCTCGAAATTTCTCTCGAATACCCCTGTCTGAAGCTGTCCTGCCCGCGCGATGCTACTGCCGCCGTTTTTCGGATTGGGGCTACGAGAAGTGAACGTGCGGTAGCGAAGTGGTGAAGCGGTATTTAGTGCGACGCGTCGGTGAACTCGGCGAACTCGCCCGTCACGAGGAACGCGGTCTGCTCGCCGATGTCGACGGCGTTGTCGCCGATTCGCTCGAAGCAGCGGGCCGCGGTGATCTGGCGCATGCCCCACTCCAACGCGTCCGGATCGTGGACGTACCCGAGCACCTCGTCGAACACCTGACGGTTCGCGCGGTCGACGAGGTCGTCCAGACCGTGCAGAGAACGAGCACGCTCGAGGTCCCGCCCCGAGAACGCATCGAGCGAGAGCTTCACCATCTCCTCGCAGCGGTCGCCCATGTCGACGAGGCTCTCGATCACGGTCCGCTTCGTGTCGAGATGACTCGAGAGCTTCGTTAGCTTGGCGATGGTCACGCACTGGTCGCCGATGCGCTCGACATGGAGGCTCGAGTGAAGCAACGCGAGCAGCAGTCGCAGGTCACCCGCGACCGGCGTCTGTCGGGCAAGCACGACCTCGACCTGCTTCTCCAGCGAGTGGTATCGGTCATCCACGTCGTCGTCGAGCGCGATGATCTCGTCGCACAACTCGACGTCCTGGCTGCGCAGAGCACCGACCACGCCGCGAATCGACCGGACGACGATCGAGCCGGCCTCTTGGAACCCCGCCTCGAGGGCATCCAGCTCCGCCTGGAACCCGACTCTCATCCGAACCGCCCCGTGACGTAGTCCTCGGTTCGCTTGTCGGAGGGGGCGGTGAAGATCTTCGTCGTCGCGTCGTACTCGACGAGGATGCCGTGACGTCTCCCGCCCTCCTCGTTGACCTCGACGCTGAAGAACGCGGTCATGTCCGCGACCCGCGCGGCCTGCTGCATGTTGTGGGTCACGATGACGATCGTGTAATCGCGCTTCAGCTGATGCATCAGGTCCTCGATGCGGGTCGTCGAGATCGGGTCGAGGGCGGATGCAGGCTCGTCCATGAGGATCACGTCGGGCTCGACCGCGAGGGCTCGGGCGATGCAGAGACGTTGCTGCTGGCCGCCCGACAGGCCGAGCGCGGCTTCCTTCAGACGATCCTTGACCTCGTCCCACAGCGCCGCGTGCCGCAGCGCGCCCTCGACCCGGTCGTCCATCGAGCCCTTCATACCGAGCACGCGCGGGCCGAACGCGATGTTGTCGTAGATCGACTTCGGGAAAGGGTTGGGCTTCTGAAAGACCATTCCGATCCGACGCCTGACCTCGACGGGGTCGACGTCGCGCGCGTACAGGTCCTCCCCGTGGTAGAGCACGGTGCCCATCACCTTCGCCCCCGGCACGAGGTCGTTCATGCGGTTGAAGCAGCGGATAAAGGTGCTTTTCCCGCACCCCGGACGGACCGATGAACGCTGTCACTGTGTTCTTGTGGACGTCGAGGCCGACACCCTTGAGCGCGACGTTGCCGTGATACGCGACGCCAAGGTCGGACACCGAGAAGACCTTCTCGCGGCGCTCGACCTCGGTGCGGTCGAGCGCGTGCGAGACCTCGGCGATCCGGCCGCTGTCGATACGTGGAGCTTCAGTCTGAGTCATGTCCGCATCCTCACTCACCACTGCTTGCGGTAGCGATTACGAAGGAAGATCGCGACCGCGTTCATGGTCAAGACGATAACCAGGAGGACGATGGCTCCGGCAGCCGCAAGCGTCTGGAAGTCCGTGTCGGGCTGCTTCGTCCAGTTGTAGATCTGAACCGGAAGGGCCGTATACGGCCCCGTCAGCGTCGGATTGAAGGCGACGTAGGTGATCGCGCCGACCATGATCAATGGTGCGGTCTCTCCGACCGCGCGCGAGAGGGCGAGGATCGAGCCGGTCGCGATCCCGGGGATGGACGCCGGCAGCACTTGGCGCCGCACGACTTGCCACTTCGTGGCGCCGAGCGCGAACGCACCCTGACGGATCGAGTCGGGGACGGCGCGGATCGCCTCGCGAGAGGCGACGGTGACGGTCGGAAGAACGACGAGGCTGAGGATGAGGCCGCCGGCGAGGACCACGCGACCCACGCCGATGCCGCGCACGATGAACGCAAGGCCGAGGATGCCGTACACGATCGCCGGGACTGCCGCGAGGTTCTGGATGTTGACCTCGATCGCGCGGTTCCACCAGCGCTCCCGATCCGCGTACTCCTCCAGGTAGATCGCTGTCAGCACGCCTATCGGCACCGCGAAGAGGAGAACGAGCGCACCGAGGTAGAGCGTCGCGAGGATGGCCGGCCTTGCTCCTGCCTCCTCCGCGACGGACGATGGGAGGCCCGTGAGTAGCTGTCTGCTGATCTCGGGCCAGCCCGTCGCGAAGATGTCGACGAGCAGCACCGTGAGCGTCCCGAAGGCCACGAGCATGCACAGCAGCATCGCCAGCGTGAAGGCGCGGTTTCGCCAGGCGCGGCGCGGACGGCTGCTGCTGATCGACCCGGGCGTCGCGATCGATGTCATTCGTACACCTCGCGGAACTTGCGGACGAGCCTGATCGAGATGAGGTTCATGATCAGCGTCATCACGAAGAGGGTGAGGCCGACGGCGAAGATCGTCTTGTACTCGATCGAGCCCGTGGGGACGTCTCCGTTGCCGGTCGCGCCGATGAAGGCAGTGATCGTCTCGATCGTCTCCCGTGGATCGAAGGTGATCTGCGCCAGCTGACCAGCGGCAATGAGGACGATCATCGTCTCCCCGACCGCTCGCGAGAAGGCGAGTACGAACGCCGCGATGATCCCGGACACGGCCGCTGGAACCACGATCCGGGTCGAGACCTGAAGCTTGTCCGCGCCGAGCGCGTAGCCGCCGTCCCGAAGGTCGCGCGGTACAGCCGCCATCGCGTCCTCCGCGAGCGTCGCCACGGTAGGGATGAGCATGATCCCGAGCACGAGGCTCGCCGCCAGCGCGTTGAAGATCTCGACCTGGACGTTGAGCTGATCACGCAGGAACGGCGTGACGAACGTCAGCGCGAAGTACCCGAGCACGACCGTCGGGATGGCAGCGAGGATCTCGAGAATCGGCTTCAGGAAGGCCGTGGCGCGAGGCGCCGCGTATTCGCTCATGTAGATCGCGACGCCGATTCCGAGCGGGAACGCCACGAGGGCCGACCAGAACGAGATCACGAGCGTCCCGACGACGAGCGGCACGACACCGAACTGTGCGTCGAGGAACAGCGGGGCCCACGTCGTCCCGGTGAAGAAGTCCAGGGGGCTGACCTCGGCGAAGAACTCGAGTGCCGGCAGCACCAGCGACACCACGATCCCCACCGTCGTCAGCACCGAGATCGCCGCCGCGATGAACAGGACCAGGTGGACGACCTGCTCGCCCCAGCGGATTCTCTTCCGCGGGAGTCGGCGCGGCTCGGCTCGTGCGACTGTGATCTCAGCCGACGTCATCTATGAGGTCGCATCCTCGAGCTTCTGCAGTTGCTCGTCGATCTGCGCCTGGGTGAGCGGGACGAACTGTGCCTCCTCGGCGACCGTCTCCGCGTTCTCGAGCGAGTAGCGGACGAACTCATCCACTTCCTCGCGGTCCTGGAGCGCGCTGAGCTTCACGTACATGAAGAGCGGGCGCGCGAGCGGCGAGTACGACCCGTCCTGAGCGGTCGCGACGCTCGGCTCGACGCAGCCGTCGCCGCCGTCGACCTCGAGCGCCTTCAGCTGGTCCTGGTTCTCCTCGAAGTACGAGAAGCCGAAGTAGCCGAGACCGCCCTCGTCTCCCGTGACGCCCTGCACGGTGACGTTGTCGTCCTCGCTGGCGGAAAAGTCGGTGCGGCTCGCGCCCTCCTCGCCGTTGATCACGTCCGTGAAGTAGTCGAACGTCCCCGAGTCGGTCCCCGGCCCGTAGAGCTTGAGCGCGACGTCCGGGAAGGAGGAGTCGACCTGCTTCCAGCTCGTCACCTCCGACTTGGGCTCCCAGATCTTCTTCAGCTGCTCCACGGTCAGGCACGTCGCCCAGTCGTTCGCAGAGTTGGCAACGTTCGTCAGGGCGTCCGTCGCCACCTGCAACTCGACGTATTGGACGTCGTTCTGCTCGCAAATTGCAACCTCGTCCTCGTCGATCTCACGCGACGCGTTGGAGATGTCGGTCTCGCCGACGCAGAAACGCTCGAAGCCACCACCCGTGCCGGAGATTCCCACCGTGACGTCCCCGCCGCCCGAAGCCTTCCAGTCCTCTGCCGCCTTGGTCGTGAAGGGCCCGACGGTGCTCGAGCCGTCGGCTGTGATCACCCCTCCACCGGAGGCCTCATCGTCGTCGCCGCCACATCCGGTCGCGACGAGGACGAGGGCCGCAGTGCAACCGAGCAGTGTGAGAAGCGCGCGCATAGTCATCCCGGCAGTCTCCGCGCCGGGGTACGGGCCTTGGGAAGCTGAATGGTTGAAATCTGGTGACGATCCGGTGAAACAGCAGCGAGAAGTCGCGGCGCTCTCGCGAGCACGTCGGCACGCCTCAGCGCAGATACTTCACGTGATCACTCGCGTCCCGCCTAAAGTGAGAACGTGGCGGATCTCAAGGAGACACTCGAGCGCGAGGTGAAGCTGCGCGCCGGGCCGGACTTCGAGCTCCCCGAGCTCGGCGGCGAGGCGATCGAGCCGCGCGTGTTCGACTCGACCTACCACGACACCCGCGACCACCGGCTGGCGCGCCACGGCGTCACGCTCCGGCACCGGATCGAGAACCGGAAGGGCCTCTGGCAGCTGAAGCTGCCGCAGGGCGGCGTCGCACGACTCGAGCTCGAGGCCCGTGGCACTCCGGCGGCTCCTCCTGAGGAGATCATGTCGCTCCTGCCCGCATACCTCCGCGGCGAGCCGCTCCTGCCGCTCGTACGGCTGCGCACGAAGCGATCCGGGGTGCGTGCGCAAGGCGCCGAGATCGTCTTCGACGAGGTGACCGTGATCGACGAGCGCCGGACCGCGCGCAGCTTCGAGGAGCTCGAGGTCGAGTTGCTCGAGGGCGACGAGAAGGCACTGCGGCGCATCGAACGGGCTCTGCGCCGGGCCGGCGCGGCCGACGGGGAGACTCGGCCGAAGGTGTTCCAGGCGCTCGACTTGACGTTCGAGCGCGACGACACGCACCCGGTGCAGGGCAGCGAGGCGGCGGCGACGCTCGCGGCCGCGCTCAAGACCCAGTACGACCAACTGCTCGCGCACGATCCCGGCACGCGCCTCGGCGCCGACATCGAGGAGCTGCATCAGTTCCGCGTCGCCACCCGCCGGCTGCGGGCGTTCCTCCGCGCCGGCCGCGAGCTGCTCGATCCGGCCTGGTCCGAGCCGCTCCGCGACGAGCTCGGCTGGCTCGGCGGCGAGCTCGGGCCGAGCCGCGACCTCGACGTCATGATCGACCGGCTGAAGACGGAGGTCGAGTCCCTCGGCGAGGAAGCCGGTGCCGGCCGCGCGCTCGTCACGTTGCTCGAGCAGGATCGCGACGGCCTCCGGCAGCAGCTGAGCGACGCGCTGATGAGCGACCGCTACTTCGCCATCCTCGACCGTCTCGAGCAGCCGCCCGCGCTCGTCGACACCGACGTGACGCTCGAGCAGATCCAGGCCGCCGAGCACGGTCGGCTGCGCAAGGCGATCAAGGACCTAGGCGACGAGGCGACCGACGAGCAGCTCCACCGCGCCCGGATCAAGGCCAAGCGCGCGCGCTACGCGGCAGAGCTGCGCGGGGACGACGAGTACGTCAAGGCCGCCAAGAAGCTGCAGGACGTGCTCGGCGAGCACCAGGACGCGGTCGTGGCGCAGGAGCGGCTGCGGGTGCTCGCCGCGCGCGCGCCGGAGGCCGCGACCGCCGCCGGCCGTCTGCTGGAGCGCGAGCAGGAGCGGGCGAACGCGCGCCGCCGTGCCTGGCGCTCGGCGTGGAAGGGCGTCGCGGCCGCCGCGTGAAGCTGCTCGACCGCGTCCTCGGCGACAGGATCGTCAGGGCAGCCGGCGGCGTCGTCGTGCGCGACGGCTCGGAGGTGCTCGTCGTGCACCGGCCGAAGTACGACGACTGGACGTTCCCGAAGGGAAAGGCGGAACCGGGTGAGAGCGACGAGGACTGTGCGCTCCGCGAGGTACAGGAGGAGACGGGCCTACGCTGCCGGCTCGGCCGCGAGCTGCCGTCCACCCGCTACCGGGACTCGCGCGGCCGCCGGAAGGTCGTCCGCTGGTGGCGGATGACGGTCGAGGGCGGCGCGTTCGACCCGAACTCGCGAGTTGGACGAGGTCAGGTGGCTCGCGCCCGAGGATGCGCGGTCTCGTCTGCTGACCTACGAGCGAGACCTGCCGTGCTCGAGAGCCTGCGGAGCGGAGCTACGCGGCGAGCTCGAGCGCGGCGAGCCGTAGTGCCACGCCCTCACGGATCCCGCCGCGCGCGGGCGTGAACTTGGTGCCGAGGAGGTGCGAGACCTCCTGGAGCACGAGGGCGCCGGCGAGCAGCGTCCGCGCTCTGTGCGGCGCGAGCCCGAGCGCCTTGGCGGACTGCTCGGCTGTGCGGGAGGCCAGCGACAGCACGAGCCGCTCCAGCTCCCGGGCGCCGTAAGCGCCGCCGACGACCTTCGCGACCGCACGGGCGCTCCCGCCCGTCGCGAGCGCCAGCTCCGGCCTCGGCGGCTCGATCGTCGCGAACGCCTGGCGGATCACCTCGCGCGCGGCCTCGATGCGGCCCGGCGAAGGCGGATCACCCTGCAGGAGCGCGAGCGTGAGCCGCAGCGAGCCGACGTCGACCGAGCGGACCCAGGCCGGCCCGAAGAGCGGCATGCCGACGACGATCTCGGTCGAGCCGCCGCCGACGTCGCACACTGCGATGACGCCGTCGCTCACGCCTGCGCGGGAGACGGCGCCGGCGTAGGCGAGCTTGCCCTCCTCCTCCGGCGTGACGATGCGCACGCCGCCGCCGGTGGCGTTTGCGAGCGAGCGGACGAGGCGGTCGGGCGCGTCGCCCTGCCGGCCCGGCGCGGTAACGACGGTCTCGAGCGTCTCGACCCTGAGCTTGGTCGCGAACCGCGCATAGTCGCGCGCGACCTTCGTCAGCTCGTCGAGCTTGGCGTCGCGGATGCGGCCGTGGCGGAGGATCTCCTCGCCGAGGCCCATGTGCGCGCGCTCCTCCCGGAGCGGGGTTACGGAGCCCCCGTCGACGGCTGCCGCGAGCAGTCTCACGGTGTTCGACCCCACGTCGATGACCCCGACCCGCATCTCGACCATTGTGGCCTCAGCATCGGCCGGAGCTGTCCCGGCTATGAGCACCGGTTACCTCTCCCGGCCTCGCGCGATGGCGGCGCGGCGCGAGCGGAGCCGCACACGGCGCTGGAGGTTCAGCTGATGGTTGTGGACACGCTCGCCCTTTTCTTGTGAGCGGCGCGTCCACGTCCCGTCCGGGGTCAGCTCCCAGGACGAGGCATTGTCAGCGAAGGCGCTGTCGAAGACCGCGGTCAGCTCCTGGCGCAACCGCGGCGCCTCGATGGGGACGAGCACCTCGATCCGGCGGTCGAGGTTGCGCGTCATCAGATCCGCGCTCCCGAGGAAGAACTCGGCGGAGTCCCCGGCCTCGAATGCGAACAGCCGGCTGTGCTCCAGGTAGCGGCCGGCGATCGAACGGACGGTGATGTTGTCGCTGAGGCCCGGCACGCCCGGGCGGAGCATGGAGATCGAGCGCGCCGTGATCTCGATGTGCGCACCCTGCTGCGAGGCCGCGTAGAGCTCGTCGATGATCGCCTCGTCCGTGATGGCGTTCACCTTGAGGCGGATCCGGCCTCCCTTGCCGTCCGCCGCGGCCTGCCCGACGGCGCGGATGCGGTCGATCAGGCGGGCCCGGAGCGCGAACGGCGCCACGAGGATCTTCTTGAAGTGCGCCGGCCGCCCGAACCCGGTCAGGTAGTTGAAGAGGAGGGCGATGTCGTCGGTGATCTCCGGGTCGGCCGTGAAGATGCCTACGTCCTCGTACGAGCGTGCCGTGACCGCGTGGTAGTTGCCGGTGCCGACGTGGACGTAGCGACGCAAGGTGTTCCCCTCGCGGCGGACGACGAGCGTCATCTTCGCGTGCACCTTCAGGTCGGGGAAGCCGTAGACGACGTGCACGCCCGCCTGCTCCAGCGCGCGCGACCACTCGATGTTGCGGTGCTCGTCGAAGCGGGCCTTCAGCTCGACGAGGCAGACGCTCTGCTTGCCGTCCTCGGCGGCCTCGATCAGGGCGGGAATCAGCGGGCTGTCGCCGCTCGTCCTGTACACGGCGGTCTTGACGGCGATCACGTCCGGGTCGCGCGCCGCCGCGCGGACGAACGCCTCGAAACTCGCCGAGAAGGACTCGTACGGCTGGTGGACGAGGATGTCGTTCCGGCGGATCTCGTCGAAGAGCTCACGTGATTGCTTGACGTGCGCCAGCCGGACCGGTGTCGAGCCCGGTGCGGGCGGATGCTTGAGGTCGGGCCGGTCGATCGCGATCAGCTCGTCGAGGTCGGCGAGGTCGATGAGCCCGTGGATCTCGTACACCTGGTCGTCGCTTGCGCCGAAGCCCTGCTGCAGCCGCTCGAGCATCCCGCGGGAGGTCGAGCTCGAGACCTCGACGCGGACGACGTCGCCGAACCGACGTCGTCTCAGCTCGGTCTCGACAGCCTCGAGGAGGTCGTCGGCGTCGTCCGACAGCTCGAAGTCGGCGTCCCGCGTGACGCGAAAGACCGCGTGCTCGAGGATCTCCATCCCCGGGAAGAGGCGGTCGAGGAAGTGGGTGATCACCTGCTCGAGCTGCAGCAGGCAACCGCGCGAGCCGATCGGGAAGAACCGCGGCAGGCCCTCCGGCACCTTGACGCGCGCGAAGCGCTCTTCGCCCGTGTCCGGGTCGCGTGCGAGCACGCCGAGGCTGAGCGACAGCCCGGAGATGTACGGGAACGGCTGGCCCGGTCCGACGCCGAGCGGGGTCAGCACCGGGAAGATCTCCTGCTCGAACCTCTGCTCGAGCTCGGCGAGCTCCTCCGGCCCCAGATCGTCGACGGGCACGATCGAGATCTCTTCGGCGGCGAGCGCCGGCCGAAGCTGCTTCTTCCAGAGCTTCGCCTGGCGTGAGGTCAGCTCGAGGACGCGCTCGCGGATCCCGTGGAGCGCAGCGCGCGGCATCAGCCCGTCTGCCGATTGGACGACGACTCCCGCCGCGGCCTGGTCGAGCAGGCCGGCCACGCGCACCATGAAGAATTCGTCGAGGTTCGACGAGAAGTAGCGGCACATCTTCACGCGCTCGAGCAGCGGCAGCGTCTCGTCGGCGGCGAGGTCGAGAAGCCGTGCGTTGTATTCGAGCGCCGAGAGCTCGCGATTGAGGAGTCGCTCGCCGCTGCTCTCGGCCACGGTCTTCGTCAGTGCCACCGTCCTATCATCTTGCCCCACGCGCACAACCGCGGTTGCCGCCTGGTCGCGATTCGGTGGCGATGTGGTGAACGTCCGGTCGAAGAGCTAAGCGGCCAGCTCGCGGCCGCCGGCGTCGCGAAGCGAGAGGTAGACGGGTGCGCGGGAGCTGAGGTGCGCGACGACGGCCTGTCCGTCGCGCTCGCAGGGCACGCACGTCTTCCAGCCGGCGAGATGCTCGTGGCGGTGGAAGTCGCCGGTCGCGATGTGGGGGAGATTCGCGTCGCTGACCCAGCGGAAGAGCTGCGTCCGGTTGAAGAGCTCGTAGCGGTGCACGAGCGGACCCAGCGTCTCCCGGTCGCGCGCGAAGCGGCGGGTGAGCCGGCCGGGCGTCGACGAGGACTCCGTGTCGTGCGGGTGGGCTGCGACAAGGGCGGCGCCTGCGTCGGCGGCCTCGGCGAGCGCTGCCTCGATGCCGTCCTCGACCGAGACGAAGCGGTCGAGCCCGATCGCGAGCGCGTGCGCCGCCAGATCGGGATCGGGATGGTTGTCCGTGAGCTCGAGACCGGGAAGCACGATCAGGCCGTACTCACGCAACCCTCGCGCCGCCTCGCGCCCGATCTCCTTCAGGTACGCCGCGTGGTTCCCGGCGTGGACGCTGCGCGAGGGTGCGGCGCTGTTACGCGCGCTCGTGATGCGCAGCGCGTGGTCGGTGATGCAGAGGACGTCGAAGCCCTCGCTGCCGTAGAGATCGACGAGCTCGGCCGGCGTCAGGGCGCCGTCGCTCCAGGTCGTGTGGGCATGGAGCTCGGCGAGCAGCGGTGCGTTCACACTTCCAGTATTCGGCGCGCGTCCCGGAATCCGGGCTAAAAAGTGGTCGATTTGCGGGGAAGATTCGACCGTCAGCCTTCGACGGCGGCCGGCTCCTCGGGTGGCGCAGCGCTCGCCGGGCGGACGTTCGGGCAGCCGAGGGTCAGGCGCGCGAGCTGCCACATGGCGGCCGAGAACGGGTCTGAGCCAAGGCTGTAGTCGTGCGTGAACTCCACGGCGCCGTTCAGCTCGATGACGGTGTAGCCGCCGTCGCCGTCGGGGAGGAGGTCGACGCCGATCAGGTCGGCGCCTGTCGCCGACGCGCAGAGCGCCGCGAGCGCGCAGGCCTCGCTCGGCGGCTCGACCGGGACGCGCACGGATCCGAGCGAGACGTTCGTGCGCCACTCGCCGGGAGGTGCGACGCGCGAGATCGCGCCGACCACAGTGCCGCCCGCGACGATCAGCCGGAGGTCACGGCCCTGCGTCGGCACGAGCTCCTGGACGAGGGCTCCGTGCGTGCCGAACCAGGGCGTCGACTCGAGGGATGCCACGTGCCGGCGGAACGCGTCCTCGTCGTCACAGCGGACGACGTCGCGGCCCCAGCTGCCGAACCGGGGCTTCACGACCACCGGCCCGGTCAGCGCCGGAATAGCGTCGCCCGGCTGTAGGACGGTGGTGCGCGGATGCGGGAGCCCGGCTCGGCGGAGGAGCCGGGCGGTGAGAAGCTTGTCGTGGGCCGCAAGCAGCGCGCTGGCGGGGTTCAGGACTTTGGCGCCGGCGGCTTCGAGCGAGCCGAGCGCCCATAGCCCGTCGTCGACTCCGTCGAGCGTCTGCAGCACGTCGAGGCGGCAGAGCGCCGCGTCGCCGGGGCCGAGGCGGAGGAGGCTCTGCTCCGGCGTCAGCACGACGCAGTCGAGCCACGACGGCGCGGCGGCTGCGAGCGCGCGGTTGGTCTCAGTGTCGCGCTGGGCGATTAGTGCAAGAACCATGGCTTGCTATGTGCCATCAGTCGGTGCCTTCCGCAAGGCCGGTGACCAGCTTCGCGCCGAACCTTAACCATCCCATAACCAGGGCTTTTTAGGTGCCGAGCGCCTCCACGAGCAGCCCTTGGAAGTGGGCGATCAGCCCTCCGACTCGCGCAGCATGCGCCCGTGCTCGAGCACGCCCGCACGGACGCCAGACGCGATCTCGCTCGAGCCGCAGGACGGCCGGGTCCGTGTACCAGTCCCAACGGGAGCGTGCGGCCGTCTGCGAGCGTCGCCATGATCCGAGCCTAATGATCCACGTGCGCCTCGTCGTCCCGCCCGATCGCGTCGAGCAGGTGCTCGCCGTCCTCGAGGGGTTCGAGTCGACGCTCAACATCGTTCACCTGCCGGGAGCGGTGCGGGACCCGAAAGGGGATCTGGTGGAGGTCGATGTCGCACGCGAGGACGCGAGCGCGGTCATCGGGCGACTGCGGCCGCTCGGGATCGAGGAGTCCGGCAGCATCACGGTGATCGAGATCGACGCCGCGATCTCGCGCCGGGCGGAGGCGGCGGAGCGCGCGGCCGCGGGGTCGCCCGCCGACGCCGTCGTCTGGGAGCAAGTCGAGTCGCGCACGTCCGAGAGCGCCGATCTCAGCGGCAGCTTCCTTGTCTTCATGATCCTGGCGACCCTGATCGCCGCTGTCGGCATCGTCACCGACTCGATCATCCTGATCATCGGGGCCATGGTGGTCGGGCCGGAGTTCGGGCCGCTGGCGGGCCTCTGCGTCGCGCTCGTGCAGCGCCGGCCGGAGCTCGCACGGAGGTCGTTCATGGCCCTCGCCGTCGGCTTCCCGCTCGCGATCGCGGTCACCGTGCTCGCTGTCTCGATCGGCCGAATCGTGGGCATCCTCCCCGACGAGGTCGGCACGCATTCGGAGACGATCTTCATCTCCGACGCGAACCGCTACTCGGTGGTCGTGGCGCTGCTGGCGGGCGTCGCGGGAATGATCTCGCTGACCACCGCCAAGGCCGGCGCGCTCATCGGCGTCCTCATCTCCGTGACCACCATTCCGGCGGCCGGGAACATCGGGCTCGCGGCGGCGTACGGGGAGTGGAGCGAGTTTCGCGGCGCCTCGGCGCAGCTCGCGATCAACCTCGTCTGCATCGTCGCCGCCGGGCTGGCGACGCTCTCCGTGCAGCGGTTGCTCTTCGCCCGCCGCCGCGCGAACAGGCACTTAGTGTTGAAACAACACTAAGTCGGGTCACACGTCGCCGTACCGGGCCTCCACGAAGCAATAGAGCGCGTACGCGAGCAGGCCGGCGGCGACCGCGCCGAGCAGCCAGGCGCCGTAGGCTTGCTGCGCGAGCTTCTGCAGCGCGCCGTCGAGGCCGACCGCCTCGTCGGGGTCGTACTCCCAGGCAGCCTTGGCGAGGAACGCGCCGATGAGGGCGAACACGACGCAGCGGGCGAGATAGCCGAGGGTGCCTACGCCTCGCGCCGCCGTTTCCTCGGCCTCGCTCATCGTCTCCGTCTCGAATGAGTCCTCGAACTTACCGGTGACCGCGCGGTAGCCGTTGAGCAGCGCGGCGCCGATGAAACCCGCCGCGGCGGCGAACACGAGGTAGCGCCCGAACGGCAACCCGAGGACGTCGGCGGTCGCCTTGTCCTCCGAGCCGCTGTCGCCGCTGCTTGCACCCGCGATCTTCGCGATCGTGAGCGCGCACAGCGCGCCGTAGAGGACTCCTTTCCCGAGCGCGGCGGTGCGCTTCGCGAGACCCTTCGCGCCCTCACCCTCGTTGTCGCGGTCGAACAGCGCCTGCGCCAGGCGCCACGCGGCGTAGGCGGCCAGTCCGACGGCGAGGACGCCGAGCAGGAACGTCCCGAACGGTTGCGCGGCGATCGTCTGGAGCGCTCCGTCCTTGTCGGGATCAGCCTCACGCGCCCCGAGCGCGACCTTGATCGCGAGGATGCCGACGACCGCGTACAGCACACCTTTCGCGACGAGCCCGAGACGTCCCAGGCGCTCGATCCACCGGCTCTGGCCGGCGCGGCGACCCTTGGCGGAGATGGAGCCGACGCTCATCACCTCGTCTTGCTCCGAAGGCGCTGATTCCTAACAGAATCCGTGCAATTCGCAGGAATGTCCCGCGAGCGGAGAGCGTTTTTACCTGTAGAGCGGGAGCTTGCGATGCACTGCACGGCGACGGGCCGCGCACCTCGGGCATGCGAGCCGCTCCGCTTCAGACCCCCGAAAGGAGTAGCACCATCACCACGATTCTGTACGACCACGATGTTCTGACCCTGCTCGAGACCTGCGAGGAGCTGGGTTTCGTCGCGATGAGCGAGCTCGAGGCGTTCGTCGAGGCACGCGAGCTGGGCGAGGACGAGCTCGAGGAGCTGACGCACGCGCTCGACGAGCGCGGCATCGAGCTGCGGACCGAGGAGGACTCGGACGACGAGCCGGCTCTGGACTACCGCTTCGAGCTGCCGGCCTCGGCCGACTCACTGCAGCTGTTCCTCTCCGAGATGGGCCGCCACGAGCTGCTGACGCCCGCCGAGGAGGTTGCGCTCGCGAAGCAGGTCGAGCGCGGCGATCCGGCGGCGAAGGAGCGCATGATCAACGCGAACCTGCGCCTCGTCGTGTCGATTGCAAAGCGTTACCGCGGTCACAGCGTCCCGTTCCTGGACCTCATCCAGGAGGGCACGATCGGCCTCAACCGGGCCGTCGAGAAGTTCGACTACCGCAAGGGATTCAAGTTCTCGACCTACGCCACCTGGTGGATCCGCCAGTCCGTCCAGCGCGCGATCGCAGGCCAGTCGCGGACGATCCGCGTGCCGACGCACGTGCACGAGCGGCGCCAGAAGCTCTCGCGGGCTGCGCGGAAGCTTCAGGTCGAGCTCGGGCGCCCCGCCACGCACGAGGAGCTCGCCAAGGCGACCGGGCTGGCACTGCGCCACGTCGACGAGGCGCTGAACGTCGTCGAGGCGCGCGTCTCGCTCAACCAGCCGATCGGTGACGACGCCGGAGGCGAGTACGGCGACCTGCTCGCCGACGACAACTCGGACGATCCGATCGAGCTCGCGGCCGACGGGCTTCGGGCCAAGGCAGTGCGCGAGGCGCTCTCGGAGCTGCCCGAGCGCGAGCGCGAGATCCTCTCGCTCCGCTTCGGCTTCGACGGCGAGCCGCACTCGCTCGAGGCCATCGCTCGTGTCGTCGGCATGACCCGCGAGCGGGTTCGCCAGCTCGAGAGCAAGGCGCTCACCGCGCTTGCCCATCGCCTCGAGGGCCTCGCGGACGACGAGCTGGCACTCGCGGCGTAGCCGCATTCGGGTGCGCCGCGAGCCTCGGCTCACGGCGCACCCCCGTCAGTACCCTGACGGCATGGACGAAGAGCTCGCGATTCGGCTTCGCGGCGTCGTCAAGCGCTACGGCCCGATCACGGCGGTCGACGGTCTCGACCTCGACGTGCCGGTGGGCACCTGCGTCGGACTGCTCGGCCCGAACGGCGCCGGCAAGTCGACGACGATGCGGCTCCTCACCGCCCAGTCGATCGCCGACGAAGGCGAGCTCGAGGTGCTCGGCTTCCGGCTGCCGGAGGAGTCGAAGCAGGCGCGCGCCCATTGCGGCGTCTCGCCCCAGCTCGACAACCTCGACGTGACGCTGACGGTCGAGCAGAACCTGCTCGTCTTCGCGCACCTGTACCGCATCGGCCGGGCAGAGCGGCAGGGTGCTATCGACGCCGCGCTGAAGCGCGCGAACCTCGTCGATCGCCGCGACTCCCGCGTCGACAAACTGTCCGGCGGCATGCGGCGGCGCCTGCTGATCGCACGAGCGCTCATCCACACTCCTCGGCTCGTGCTGCTCGACGAGCCGACTGTCGGACTCGACCCACAGGTGCGCCAGGAGCTCTGGGCGCTGATCGATGCGCTGCGTGCGGAGGGGACCACGATCCTGATGTCCACGCATTACATCGAGGAGGCGCAGCGGCTCGCCGACACCGTCCTGATCATGTCTCACGGCAGTGCCGTCGCGGCCGGAACGCCGTCCGACCTCGTCGCGAAGCACGCGGGGCGCGACGTGGTCGAGATCTACGGCTCCCCCGCCAGGCTCGCCGAGGTCGAGGCGGAGGCGGCTGCCGGCGGCTTTCGGACGCGGCGGACGGGGACGAGCATCTCGGTCCTCGGCGTCGACGGTGCGGACGGGCGCGCCCCCGACGGTGAACGCCGGCCCGCGAACCTCGAGGACGTGTTCGTCTTGCTCACCGGCGAGGAGATCGAGTAGTGGCAACGGTTTCGCGTGCCAAGCTGGGCCGGCTCGAGCGGCCCGCGATCACCGGCGTGCTCGTCCGGGAGATCGTCAACTACTCGTCCTACTGGCGCTCGGCGACCTTCTCCTCGACGGTCGAGCCGACGATCTACCTGCTGGCGTTCGGCTTCGGCTTCGGCTCGCTCGTGTCGACGGTCGCGGGGTACGACTATGTCGAGTTCGTCGGCACGGGCACGGTCGCGACCGCAGTGCTCTTCTCGAGCGCCTTCGCGGCGATGTTCGGCACGTTCATCAAGTACCAGTTCCAGCACACCTACGACGCGATCCTCGCGGCGCCCGTCGACACCGAGGAACTCGTCACCGCCGAGGCGCTGTGGGTGTCGGTGCGCGCAGGCGTCTACGGCTGCGTCCCGCTGCTCGTCTCGATCGTGTTCGGCCTCGACCCGTCGTGGGGGATGCTGGCGGTGCCGTTCATCGGCATCCTCTCCGGCTTCGGGTGGGCGAGCTTCGGGATCATGATCGCCGGCTTCGCGAACTCGATCGAGAACTTCAACTACGTCATCAGCGCGGTCCTGACGCCCCTCTTCCTCGTCGCAGGGACGTTCTTCCCGCTCGACGAACTGCCGCGTTGGGCGCAGATCCTGGGGGAGCTCAACCCGCTGCACCACACCGTCGAGCTCGTCCGCCATGCCGCCTTCGGCTGGGAGGGCTGGTCCGACGTCGCGAGCGTCGGCTACCTCGTCGCTTTCGGACTTGCGATGTGGCGCATCGCGATCATCGCGATGGAGCGCAAGCTGATCGACTGACTCACCCGATTGCGCGTGACGGATCTTGGGCGTGCGGCGTATAACAGGGGTGATGAGGTTTGCGAGACGAGCCGTGGTCGTTGCGGTCGTGGGGTCAGTCGCAGTCGCCGCTGGCGGCGCGGCGGGGCTCCCGGCGGCCGAGTCCGGCCCCGCCGCGAAGGCGGGCCGGCTGGTCGGGTTCGACTCGTGCCGTGAGTATCTGAACTACGTGCGGCCGCAGGCGGCCCGGCTGGTCGGGCCGTACGGACTCGGCGGTGGGCCGGGCATCCTCGAGACGGCGCGCGGAGTGCCGGTGGCGCAGCCGGCCCTTCCGACGGCGGCCGCGGATGCGTCGACGCCGAAGGCCGGCGTCGACTACTCCGGCACGAACGTCCAGGAGGAGGGCGTCGACGAGCCCGATCTCGTCAAGACGGACGGGAAGACGCTCTTCGTCGTCGCGAACGGGCGCATCAACGCGCTCGACGTGACCGGCCGCCAGCCGCGCCTGCTCGACTCGATCAAGGTCGAGAACGCCTGGGGCGCACAGCTGCTCCTGCACGGGCGCCGACTCCTCGTCCTCACGCACGGCGGCTTCATGCTGCCGATGCTCCCGGGCGCGGCTCGGCTGATCGCGCCGTACCAGATCTCCTCGTCGACGATCACGGAAATCGACGTCTCCGAGCCGAAGT
Organism: uncultured Gaiellaceae bacterium; assembly: GCA_963791905.1. Taxonomy (GTDB): domain Bacteria; phylum Actinomycetota; class Thermoleophilia; order Gaiellales; family Gaiellaceae; genus Gaiellasilicea. Next base: position 165,324 of record CAWBTX010000006.1, on the reverse strand, counting down.
CGCTGCGGCTCGCCGGCACGCTCAAGCTCGAGGGAACGTACGTCGCGGCTCGGCTCGTCGACGGCACGGTTCGCATCGTCTCGTCGTCCTATGTGCCCGAGGCGCTCCCGTTCGAGCAGCCGGACGCTCAGACGACCGAGGCTCTGGCGGCCGCTCGAGCTCGCAACCAGGCCGTTGTCGCCTCGTCGAAGGCGGCCAGCTGGCTGCCGAAGTACCGGCTCAAGCGCATGCGCACCGGCCGCGTCGTCGAGCGCTCCCTCGTCCAGTGCCGCCACATCAAGCGGCCCGTGACGTTCTCGGGCCTCGGCCTGCTGACCGTTCTGACTGTCGATCTCGCTAGGGGGCTCGAGCCGGTCAACTCGGCTTCGATCATGACGGACGGCCGCATCGTCTACGCCTCGCCGGAGAGCCTGTACGTGGCCACGGAGCGGTGGGCGACCCGGCCCGATCCAGCCAAACCCACCGAGGAGGCCGAGGGCGTCCGGACCGCGATCCACAAGTTCGACATCTCGGACCCGAGCCGGGCGGTCTATCGCGGCACCGGCAGCGTCAGCGGCTTCCTGTTGAACCAGTGGTCACTGTCCGAGCACCGCGGCGTGCTGCGCGTCGTCAGCACCGACGCGCCGGCGTGGTGGGGTGCGGCCGGCGAGAGCGAGTCCGCCCTGACGACGCTGCGCCAGCGGGACGGCGCGCTCGTCCAGGCCGGACGCGTGGGCGGGCTCGGCAAGGGCGAGCGCGTCTATGCGGTGCGCTTCGTCGGCGACGTCGGGTACGTCGTCACCTTCCGGCAGATCGACCCGCTGTACACGCTCGATCTGGCGGATCCCGACCGGCCGCGCGTGCTCGGTGAGCTGAAGATCCCGGGCTACTCGGCCTACCTGCATCCGATCGGAGAAGACCTGCTGCTGGGCGTCGGCCAGGACGCGACGGAGGAGGGGAGGCCGACCGGGACGCAGATCTCGCTGTTCGACGTCTCCGATCTGCGCCGGCCGACCCGGCTGCACAAGCAGTCGCTCGGCCTCGGCTGGTCGGAGGCCGAGTCCGACCACCACGCGTTCCTGCACTGGCCGCAGACCGGGCTCGTGGTCGTGCCGTTCGGCGGACAGGCCGCTGCCTTCCGCGTCGGGCGCGCGCGCGGGATCACCGAGGTTGGTCGCGTCGGCCACACCGAGACCGAGCAGCCCTACGCGCCGGGCATCAGGCGCTCGCTCGTCGTCCGCGACTCGGTCCTGACGGTGTCGGACGCGGGCGTGAAGGCGAACAGCCTGACGACCCTCGCCGCGCTCGGCTGGGCGCCGCTCCCGCGTCCCGAGAACTGACCTCCGCGTCAGACGAGCTGCAGGCGGCCTGCGGGCAGCACGTTTCCCTTCTGCTCGTGGAGGGCGATCGCCTCTGCAAGTGCAGCTGCGGCGCCCGCTTCGTCGCCGTCGGCGCGGAGTACCTCTGCGAGGTGCGCGAGCGTCTCGGCGTGCGTGGTGATGTTGTCGCTGTCGGCGATGAAGGCAACTGCTTCGCGGGCCAGAGCGACCGCCGCCGCCGTCTCGCCGCGACGAGCGAGGACCCGTGCCTGGGCCGCCAGCCATGGCGCGGCGTGCCCGTAGGTCGGCCTTGCCTGCTCCAGCTCGGCGGCTGCCTCCTCTGCGCGGCCCTGGTGGAGCAGGACATCGGCGAGAAGCGTGCGGTAGAACGCGACATACCGGGACGCACCCATGTCCGTTGCGATCCGGATGGCGTCGCCGCAGCTCGCGTTCGGCGGCGGCGGCGTCCCCGGCGAGCATCTCCATCTCGGCGCCGGCCATGTGCGCCTCCGCAAGCCCGTACGCGATGCCGAGCTCGCGGCAGATCGACTTCGAGCGCTCGAGGCGGTCGCGCGCCTCGTCGAAGCGACCGAGCCGCGAGTACAGGTACGGGCCTCCAAGTAGTGCGTCTGCCTCCACGGCGGCGAGCCCACGCTCCTGTGCCCAGGCAAGCTCCTCGTCGAGGAAGGCGAGTACCTCGGTCACCGGTGTGCGTCCGAAGAGCATTGCGCCACCAACCTCGTTCCAGGACTCGATCTGCCGCCGCAGGTCGCCGGAAGCGAGCGCGTGCTCGCGGCCACGCTGCAGAGCCGCGAGTTGCGCTCCCCGGTCGCTGCGCGGCGAGCTCGGCGAGGCCCATGATCATCCAGGCGTCGGCGAGGTCCACGTCGGAGCACATCGGCTCGAACAGGGCGATGGCGCGTAGCGCGATCTCGCGCAGGGAGTCGGGTTCGGGCCGGGTGCGCATGAAGACGACGCGGGCGCGCCCCATCTCGGCCCGAAGCTCGGTCGGCGCGTCGCGGTGGCGCCTTGCCTCCTCGACCGCCTCGGTCAGAGCCGAGTCGGCGGCGTCGAGCTCTCCGGTGCCCCGGAACGCCCCGCCGAGCTCGGTGAGGAGAGCAGCGCGTTCCAGCGGCTCGGCCACGAGCAGCCGGCAGGCGCGCTCGAGGAGCGACGCCGCCGTTCGAGGCTCGCCGCGATCGAGCGCGCGGCGTCCGGCGTGGCCGAGGAGGCGACCTCCCTTCAGGGCTGCGGCGCTGGCATCAGCGGTGACCCGACCGAGCTCTGCGTGGGCGAGGTACGCCTGCTCGAGGTGGTAGCCGACGATCTCCTCGTGCCCGGTGAGGTGCGCACCGGCGCGCGCCTCCAGCCAGGCGGCGAGTCGCGCATGCAGGTCGGCTCGGAGCTCCTTGGGCATCGAGGCGTACGCGACGTCCCGGATCAGCACGTGGTTGAAGCGAAACCCGTCGTCGCCTTCGAACAGCGAGCGGTCGGGGCGAACGAGCTCCTTGCGGGCGAGGGTGAGGAGGATGCCGCCCAGCCCGTCGGCACTGCGCGGCGAGAGCAGCTCCGCGACGGCGCCGCGGTGGAACAGCCGCCCTTCCACCGACGCGCGCTGCAGCACGACCCGCTCATCCGGCTCGAGGCGGTCGATGCGAGCCGCGAGAAGAGCCTGGAGCGTCGCGGGCACGGCCTCGTCTGCCGCCTCGGGATCGTCCGCGAGCATTGCGAGCATCTGCTCGACGAACAGCGGGTTGCCCCCCGCCACGTCGACGATGCGATCGCGGAGCGCGGGCGTGACCTCGTCGTCGCCCAACAGCCCCTCGATCAGCCCCTCGGACTCGTCGTTTCTCAGCGGCGAGAGCGAGACGAGCGTCGTCCCTGTCCGGGGTGAGCCCCAGGACGGCCGCACGTCGAAGACGTCGGGGCGCGCCAGGCAGAGGAGGAGGATGGGAGCGCCGCTCGAGAAGCCGACGAGATACTCGAGCAGGTCGAGCAGCGTCTCGTCCGCCCAGTGGATGTCGTCCACCACGACGACGAGCGGGCCCGAGCTGGCGAGCGCCTCGAAGAGGCGGCGGAACGCCCACGCGGTCTCCTCCGGTGAGCCGGGCTCGTCGTTCGCGCCGAGCGCGCCCATGATCAGCCGGGTCGCGACCGACCCGCGCTCGATCCCGCCGAGGAGCTTCGTCAGCACGGGCTCCGGCTCGGCTCCGGCGATCTGCCGCACGATGTCGGCGAGCGGAAGGTAGGTGACGCCTTCGCCGTACGCGGCGCACCGACCGACGACTGGCTGCGCCTCGCGGAAGGAGCCCAGGGCCTCACGCGCCAGGCGGGACTTGCCGATCCCGGGCGGCCCGACGATCGTCGCCAGACGGCACGACGACTCTCGCACGACGGCGTCGTACGCCTCGCTGAGCTCGGCGAGCTCGCGCCCGCGGCCGACGAAGGGCGTACGGATGGGGCGCGTGAACGCAGGCACGTCCGGCTGGAGCCCGACCAGCCTCCAGGCCGCGAGCGGCAGGCTCTTCCCCTTGGCCTCGACGGCCGGTGCCGGCTCGGCGACGACGGCGTCCCGGACAAGGTCGTACGTGGACTCGCCGAGGAGCACTTCGCCTGCCTGCGCGGCCTGCTCGAGCCGTGCCGCGACGTTGACGGCGTCCCCGGTGGCGAGCTTCTGATCCGAGGTCGTCTCACCGACGATCACCTCGCCCGTGTTGACGCCGGTGCGGGTCGCAATGCGGACGTCGTACTCCTCCGCGAGGGACTCGTTGACCAGCTCGAGCGCCTCGCGCATCTCGCCCGCGGCCCGCACGGCGCGCAGCGCGTCGTCCTCGTGCACGGAGGGAACGCCGAAGACGGCCACGATCGCGTCGCCGATGAACTTCTCGACGGTGCCGCCGTGTCGCTCGAGGATCGGCTGCATGGCGTCGAAGTAGCGCCACATCACCCGGCGGAGCGACTCCGGGTCGAGCCGCTCGCCGAGCGCGGTCGACCCCGCGACGTCGGTGAAGACGACGGTTACGACCTTCCGCGTCTCCGCGACCATCGGAGCCGCGGCGAGCCGCGCGCCGCAGCCGCCGCAAAACGATGCGTCGGCGTCGTTGTGCCGGCCGCAGGAGGCGCAGACCATGATGCAGAGCCTACGGCCCGGCGAGCGCTCCGCCCACGGCCTCCAGGCTCGCCAGATTGTGGCCGCTCGCGAAGAGGTCGATGTAGCGAAGCGATGCCCGCATGCCGCGGGCGAGTGGCTCGTAGGCCGGATCTTCCATCAGCGGGTTGAGCCAGACGACGCGGTGGGCGAGCCGCGCCAGGCGCGCCATCTGCTGGGCCAGGAGCTCCGGGTCGCCGACCTCGAGGCCGTCCGAGCAAATCACGACGATCGCGCCGCGCGCGAGGCCGGCGTGGCCGAAGTCGTCGAGGAAGCGCTTCAGCGACTCGCCGATGCGTGTACCGCCGTCCCAGTCGAGCACCTCCTCGGCGGCTCGCCGGAGCGCCTCGTCGAGATCGGCGGCGGCGAGCGCCCGCGTCAGGCGCGTCAGCCGCGTGCCGAAGCAGAACGCCTCCCAGCGCGGCTGCTCCCGCAGCGCGGCGTACGCGAACATGAGGAGCCCGCGCGAGTAGTCCGCCATCGAGCCCGAGACGTCGAGGAGGAGCACGAGGCGCCGCGGGCGCCGCCGTCGCCGTCGCCACGCGCGCTCCACCGGTTCGCCGCCGGTTCGGAACGAGCGCCGGAGCGTGCGGCGGAGGTCGGGCGTGCCGCCGTGCGCAGGCTCGTGCCGGCGCGTCCGGCGCGGCGGCACCGCCTTTGGGATCCGTTCCATCAGCGCAGCGATCGCCGCGAGCTCCTCCGGGGAGCACCGCGCGAAGCTCTTCTGCCGCAGCACCTCGACACTGCTGGCCGGCGCCGTCTCGACGTCTGCCACGAAGACGCCGGCGGCGCGCGCGCTCGCGCTCGGGGGCTCGGCGCCGAAGAACGCCGCGAACGCGCGGTCGTACAGCGGGATGTCCTGCGGCCGGTGGACGAGGCTCGCGCGTCCGGCCCAGTAGAGGTCGTCCGGCACGAGTGCGGCTGCGCGGCAATAGCTCGCGATCCGATCCGGGCCAACCGGCAGGCCCTCCTCCCGCAGCACCCGCCCGAAACGGGTCAGGACATCCGTCCCGTCAATCACGGAGGAGCTCGGGCAGCTCGGACTCGACGCGGCGGAGGTCGTCGCGGTTCTTCACCGCCCAGCCGAGCGTCTCGCGTGCCGCCGCGCCGTTCACCGAGGACGCCCCGAGCAGCGACAGCGCCTGCGCCCAGTCGATCGCCTCGGCGACGCCCGGCGGCTTGACGAGATCCACGTCGCGCAGCCGCCCGACCGCGGTCGCCACCGACCGGGCGAGCGGCTCCGCGATGCCGGGAGCACGCAGCCGCACGATCTCGACCTCGCGCTCGAGGTCGGGGAAGTCGATCCAGTGGTAGAGGCAGCGGCGCTTGAGCGCGTCGTGGAGCTCGCGCGTCCGGTTGGACGTGATCACCACGGGCGGCGGCGCGGCGGCCGCGATCGTCCCGAGCTCCGGGACCGTGACCGTGTAGTCCGACAGGACCTCGAGCAGGAACGCCTCGAACTCGTCGTCGGCGCGGTCGAGCTCGTCGATCAGCAGCACGGCGCCGGCCCCTGAGCGGATCGCACGGAGGAGCGGCCGCTCGAGCAGGAAGTCCGCCCCGTAGAGCTCCGCCACCCGCTCGCGCGGGTCGAGCTCGCCGGCCTGCAGGGTGCGGGCGTACAGGAGCTGGCGGGAGTAATCCCACTCGTAGAGCGCCTGCGCGGCGTCGATCCCCTCGTAGCACTGGAGCCGGATCAGCTCGGCGTCGAGGATGCGGGCGAGCGTCTTGCCGACCTCGGTCTTGCCGACGCCCGCTTCACCCTCGAGCAGGAGCGGGCGGCCCATGGCGAGAGCGAGGTAGATCGCCGTCGCGAGGCCCCGGTCGGGCAGGTACGACTCGGCCGCGAGCGCGCGTTCCACCTCGTCGACAGAACCGAACCGCACGGCGACATCGTATGGAATGACGATGTAGCACTCGCAAGCCGCGACCGCGTATCCTCGGACCACTGTTTTCTGCGGAGCTGACAAGGAGGCTGCCTCATGTATCCGGCGAGCTTCGAATATGTCGCACCCACCACGCTCGACGAGGCCCTCGCGACGCTCGAGGAGCACGGCGACGAGGCGAAGGTGCTGGCCGGCGGCCAGAGCCTGATCCCGTTGCTGAAGCTCCGCTTCGCGTCGCCCGGGGTGCTCGTCGACATCAACGGCATCTCAGGGCTCGACCGTCTCGAGGAGGACGGCGGCTCGCTGCGCATCGGCGCACTCGTGCGCCACAAGACCTGCGAGCGGTCGGAGCTGCTTCGCGGCCGGTACGGCACGCTCGGCGACGCTGCGCCGATGATCTCCGACCCGATCGTGCGCAACCTCGGCTCGGTCGGCGGCTCGCTGGCGCACGCCGATCCCCAGGGCGACTGGGGCTCGGTGATGCTCGCGATGCGCGCCGAGATCGTCGCGCAAAGCACGGGCGGCACCCGCACGATCCCGATCGACGAGTTCTTCCAAGGCCCGTTCACGCCGGCGCTCGAGCCGACCGAGATCGTGACCGAGGTGCGGATCCCCGATCCTGGGGCTCGGGCAGGCGGGACGTACGTCAAGCTCGAGCGCAAAGTGGGTGACTACGCCACCGCCGGCGTCGCCGTCCACGTCTCGTTCACGAACGGCTCCGTCGAGCGGGCGGGGATCGCCCTGACCGGCGTCGGCCCGACGAACCTGCGCGCCGCTGCGGCCGAGGAGGCCCTCGCCGGACGTGCGCTCGACGACGAGGCCATCGAGGAGGCGTCGCGACTCGCGGCGGAGGCCGCTCAGCCGCGGACCGACATCCGCGGGACCGACGAGTACAAGCGCAACGTCGTGCGCGTGTTCACGGCACGCGGTCTGCGGAAGGCGAAGGAGGTTGCGGCATGAACTGCCCGAACTGCGGACGGACGCTGCCGGCGGAGACCGGTCAGCACGCAGTCGTGCCGAGCGCCGACATCGTCGACTGTCCGAGCTGCGGCGCCCGCGTCAGTCTCGAGACGGGTCAGGTGTACGCGGGCGTCTCTCCCGAAGGCCGGGCCGAGGAGCAGGGCGGCGCAGACATCCCAGAAGGGCTGCCGCCCTCGTTCTCGGGCGAGACGACGCTCGAGGGCGTCATGGAAGAGATCGAAGACAAGGAGCAGTCGTGATCACCGAGGCAAAGCCGACGACGCACGCGATCACCGTCACGGTCAACGGCACCCAACGCTCGCTCGAGGTCGAGCCGCGGCTCCTGCTCGTGCACCTCCTGCGCGAGAACCTCCACCTTACCGGCACGCACGTTGGCTGCGACACGTCGAGCTGCGGCGCCTGCACGGTGCTGGTGGACGGCGTCCCCGTGAAGTCGTGCTCGTACTTCGCCGTGCAGGTGTCAGGCAAGACGGTGACGACGGTGGAAGGGCTGGCGGAGGGGGCTCAGCTCCATCCGATTCAGGAGGGCTTCAAGGAGGAGCACGGGCTCCAGTGCGGGTTCTGCACGCCCGGGATGATGCTCGTCAGCGCCGCCTTGCTCGAGGAGAACCCGGACCCGACCGACCAGGAGATCCGCTGGGCGATCTCCGGGAACATCTGCCGCTGCACCGGCTACCAGAACATCGTCAAGTCCGTTCAGTGGGCCGCCAACCGGATGAGGGAGTCGTCATGACCGGCGTCGAGACAGAGCCTCAGGGCTGGCTGGGCAAGAGCGTCAAGCGCAAGGAGGACGCGCGCTTCATCGTCGGCCGCGGCAACTACGTCGAGGACATCGTCCTGCCGAACATGCTGCACATGGCGATCCTGCGCAGCCCCTTCGCGCACGCCACGATCAACTCGATCGACACGTCGCGTGCGGCCGAGGTTCCGGGCGTCGTCGCCGTCGTCACCGGCGAGCTCCTCGCCGAGCACGGCCTCGCCTGGATGCCGACGCTCTCGGGCGACACGCAGGCGGTGCTTGCCACCGACAAGGTGCGCATGCAGGGCCAGGAGGTCGCATGCGTGATCGCCGAGGACCCGTACATCGCGCACGACGCGCTCGAGCTGATCGACGTCGACTATGACCCGCTACCGGTCGTGATCAGCCCGCAGGCGGCGCTCGAAGCGGACGCGCCTCTGATCCGGGACGACAAGGAGGACCAGACCGACAACAAGGTCTACCACTGGGAGGCCGGCGACCCCGATGCGACGGAGAAGGCCTTCGCCGAGGCGGACAAGGTCGTCCAGCTCAGCACGCACTACCCGCGCTGTCACCCGGCGCCGCTCGAATGCTGCGGCTGCGTCGCCGACGTCAACCCGGCGACCGGCAAGGTGACCATCTACATGACCTCGCAGGCGCCGCACGCACACCGCACGGTGTTCGCGCTCGTCGCCGGTCTGCCGGAGCAGAACATCCAGATCATCTCGCCGGACATCGGCGGCGGCTTCGGCAACAAGGTGCCTATCTATCCCGGGTACGTCGTCGCGACAGCGGCCTCGCTGCTCATCGGCCGGCCGGTGAAGTGGATCGAGGACCGCACGGGCAACCTCATCTCGACCGGCTTCGCACGCGACTTCTACATGGACGGCGAGCTGGCGCTGAAGGCCGACGGGACGATGACGGGCCTGCGCGTGAAGATGCTCTCCGACCAGGGCTACGCGTTCGCGGACGCGCAACCGACGAAGCTCAAGGCCGGCCTGTTCCACATCGTCACCGGCTCCTACGACATCCCCGCCGCGCACGTCGTCACCGAGGGCGCGTACACGAACAAGGCGCCCGGCGGCGTCGCCTACCGCTGCTCGTTCCGCGTCACCGAGGCCTCGTTCTTCATCGAGCGGCTCGTTCAGACGGCGGCGTACGAGCTCGGCGTCGATCCGGCCGAGCTGCGGCGTCAGAACTTCATCCGGGCCGAGCAGTTTCCGTACACCTCCGCGACCGGGTTCGAGTACGACTCGGGCGACTACGAGCCGGCGCTCGACCAGGCGCTCGAGCGGATCGGTTACGCGCAGCTTCGCGAGGAGCAGAAGCGGGCGCGCGATGAGGGGCGGCTGCTCGGGATCGGGCTCGCGAGCTTCACCGAGGTCGTCGGGGCGGGGCCGAGTCGGCAGTACGACATCCTCGGGATCAAGATGTTCGACTCCGCCGAGCTGCGCGTGCATCCGACCGGGAAGGCGATCCTGAAGCTCGGCGTCAAGTCGCAGGGCCAGGGGCACGAGACGACGTTCGCGCAGATCGTCGCGCACGAGCTCGGCATCCCGCCCGAGGACATCACGGTGCACGAGGGCGACACCGACAACACCCCCTACGGCCTCGGCACGTACGCGTCGCGCTCGACCCCCGTCGCCGGGGCGGCGACCTCGATCGCAGCCCGGAAGGTGCGGGACAAGGCGAAGAAGCTCGCCGCGCACCTGCTCGAGGCGTCCGAGGACGACCTCGAGTGGGAGACGGGGCGGTACTTCGTCAAGGGCGCGCCCGACCGCGGCAAGACGATCCAGGAGATCGCGTTCGCGGCGTACACGGACCATCCAGAAGGGATGGAGGCCGGGCTCGAGGCGACGAACTACTACGACCCGCCGAACATGACCTATCCGTTCGGGACCTACGCCGTCGTCGTCGAGGTCGACCGCGGCACGGGCGAGTGGAAGGTCAAGAAGGTGGTCGCGGTCGACGACTGCGGCACGCGGATCAATCCGATGATCGTCGAGGGCCAGATCATGGGCGGGCTCACCGAGGGCTTCGGGATGGCGGCGATGGAGCTGATCACCTTCGACGAGGACGGCAACTGCATCGGCTCCAACTTCATGGACTACCTGCTGCCGACGGCCTGGGAGACGCCGAGCTTCGAGCTCGGCGAGACCACGACGCCGTCCCCTCACCATCCGATCGGTGCGAAGGGAGTCGGCGAGTCCGCGACGGTCGGCTCGCCTGCGGCCTTCGTCAACGCCGTCGTCGACGCCCTCCAGCACGCGGGCGTGCGCGAGATCACGATGCCGCTCACCTCCGACAAGGTCTGGCAGGCCCTGAACCAGGCGGGACTCGCGGAGTGAACGTCCTCGAGACGGCCGGCCGGCTGGCGGCGCAGGGCCTGCCGTTCGCGCTGGCGACGGTCGTGAACGTGGAACGGCCGGCCTCGGCGCGGCGGGGCGACCACGCGGTCGTGACGCCAGACGGTGGACTCGTCGGCTGGGTCGGTGGCGCGTGCACCGAGCCGGCCGTCGTCCGCGAGGCACTGGCCGCGCTCGCCGACGGCGAGGCGCGGTTCGTGCGCGTCGAAGGCGGTTGCGCGTCGGAGGGGACGATCGAGCTGCTCGTCGAGCCTCAGCTGCCCGCACCGCTTCTCGCCGTGATCGGCGACAGCCCGGCCGCGCGCATGCTCGCGGAGCTCGCGCGGACGCTCGGGTGGCGTGTCTCGACGGTGCTCGAGGAACGGGCCGACGCCGTCGTCGTCGCCTCGATGGGGCAGGGCGACGAGGAGGCGCTCGCGAACGCCCTTGCGGGCGAGGCGGGGTACGTCGGCCTCGTCGCGAGCGCCAAGCGGGGCTCGGCCGTCCTCGCCGACCTGCGGCCCGCGAGCTCGACGAGGAGGCGCTCGCGCGCATTCGGTGCCCCGCGGGCCTCGATCTGGGGCCTTCGACGCAGGAGGAGATCGCCGTCGCGATCCTGGCCGAGCTCGTCGCCTGGCGGCACACGAGAGCCCGGTCGGCCGCGGAGCTCGTCGAGGCGGTCGATCCGATCTGCGGCATGACGGTCTCGGTCGCCGGCGCGAGCGAGACACTCGAGTACGAGGGCAGGACGTACTACTTCTGCGGGCCTGGGTGCCGCCGGGCGTTCGAGGCCGCCCGGGTCTGACCCGGCGCACGATGCAGCTCGAGAACTCGTTCGACGTGACCGCCTCTCCCGAGGCGGCGTGGGAGCTCCTGATGGACGTGCCGCGCGTCATCCCCTGCATGCCCGGCGCCGAGCTCATCGAGACGATCGACGACTCGCACTGGAAGGCCCGCATGCGCGTGAAGCTCGGGCCGATCTCGCTCTCGTTCCTCGACCGACGTCACGCGCGCAGAGGTCGACGAGCCGGGGCGCCGCGTCAAGCTCGCGACGAGCGCGCGTGAGGAGCGCGGCCGCGGCGCCGCGCAACGCGACGATCGAGTCGTTCCTCACCGACGCCGAGGGCCGCACCCGGGTGACCACGGTCACCGACCTGGCTCTGACCGGGAAGGCCGCGCAGTTCGGGCGGGGGCTGATCCAGGACGTCACCGCGCAGATGCTGGAGAGCTTCGCGGACTGCCTCGAACGGCAGCTCGCGACGCCGGCGACGGACGCCGACGGGGCGGGGGCGGCCCCGGAGCCCGTTCCCGAGCAGCCACGGCCGGTGTCCGGCCTCGCGCTCGGCGCCGCCGCGATGAAGAGCATGCTCGGACGGCACCCGAATCTCACGGCGGGAATCTGGGCCTCGCTCTTCTTCGTCTACCTCTGGCTCGGGATGCTCGCGGTCGGCGTCTCCGGCGTGGAGGCGTTCGTCCTCTCGGCACTCCTCGGCGGCATGATCTTCGTCTTCGTCCGGGTCTGCAGCGAGGAGGATCCGGCGCGCATCCCCCGCTGGGCCCGCATGCGCTGATGTGCCGAGTGCGGGAAACCGCACCTCTAGAGTGTGGGTACCGCATCGCCTGCGGGTGCCTCGGACCGCGATTCTTCCGCTGCAAAACTGCGCCGGGAGACCGATGAGTTCCGCCGTGCCGCCCGGTCTACAGTGGCAACACCGCCGCCAAGGGGGAACGCATGTCGAAAACCACGCCAGACCAGACGATCGACGACACCGCCCTCGAGTCGGGGAACGGGGGGAACGGACGGCGTGCCGCGCACGAGCGGCTGTCGACCGGAGGGCTCGCGCGCTGGATGCGCGCCTGCGCATCGCATCCCTGGCGCGTCGTCGTCGCCTGGGTAGGGATCATCGCGGCACTGATCGTCCTCGTTGCGACGGTCGGCGGCAGCCTCAAGGACGAGTTCAACATCCCCGGCTCGGACACGCAGAAAGCGACCGACCTGATCGAGTCCGAGTTCGCGGCCGAACAGGGAGGCGTGCTGAACCTCGTCTTCGCGGCGCCCGACGGCGAGCGGCTCGACACGCCCGAGCGCGAGGCGGCGATCGAAGGGGCGATCGCGGAGCTGAAGACGTCCGAGTTCAAGCCGACCGGAACGGATCCGGACGGGGACGCCGGGATCACGAGCGTGGGCGACCCGTTCGACGAGAGCACGTTCTCAGATGACGGGCGTATCGCATACGCCGAGGCCCAGTTCGATCGTGTCATCTACGAAGAGGACCGCGAGCGGGTCGTTGCCGTCCAGGACGCCGTACGCGAGGCCGTCGAGCCCGCCGGCGTGACCGTCGAGTTCAACGGCGACGCCGAGTTCCCGCCCCTCGAGCAGGGGATCCAGGAGGTCCTCGGCCTGCTGATGGCGCTCGTCGTGCTGCTGCTCGTCTTCCGGGCGCTCGTGTCCGCCGCGATCCCGATCGCGCTCGCGATCGTGGCCGTCGCGACGGCCTTCATCCTGCTCTTCATCGTCGCCGGCTTCACCGACGTCAACACGATCACGCCGTTGCTCGTGTCGATGATCGGGCTCGGTGTCGGGATCGACTATTCCCTCTTCATCGTCACGCGCTTCCGCCAACTCATGCACGAGGGGCTCTCGCCCACGGACGCGGCGGCCGAGGCCGGCGCCTCCGCAGGGCGCGCGACGATCTTCGCCGGGCTCACAGTCGCCATCTCGGTCACCGGGCTCGCGTTCTTCGGGCTCGACTTCGTGACAAAGCTCGGCATTGGCTCCGCGCTCGGCGTCCTCACGACGGTGCTAATGGCGAACTCGCTGCTCATCGCCGTGCTCGCGAAGCTCGGGCACCGGGTCGACCGCATGAGCGCCGGGTTCCACGTCGTGCTCTTCGTGATCACGCTGGGCCTCTACGGCTGGTACTGGGTGTACCGGACGCACCGCGAGGCCAGGCGCCGGACCGGCGAGGGGCTCGGAGGCTGGCTCGGGCTGCTGCTGTGGATCGTGCTGCTCCCGGTCAGCGCGTTCGTCATCCCGTCGACCGTCGGGCGGATGTACGGGAAGGCCGGTCGGGACGCGCCCGTCCGAGGGCTGACCGGCCTCTGGCTCTTCCCGTTCGGAGTCCTGATCGTCCCCGGCATCGTCTGGTTCGTGAAGATCCACCGGGCCCTCGAACGCCTGGACGTGCATGCGGGCGTCCAGCCGATCGACGACTCGGAGGCGGCGCGCGAGCGGACGCTCATCGCGCGCTGGGGCCGGTTCGTGACGCGGAACCACAAGCCTGTGTTCGTCGTCCTTCTCGTCGTCGGGCTTCTGCTTGCGACGAGCTCGGCCCTCGTCCGGCTCGGCGCCTCGGATCAGGGCACGCAGCCCACCGAGCAGACGGCGCGGCGGGCGTACGACCTGCTCGCCGAGGGCTTCGGGCCCGGCTTCAACGGGCCGATCCCGATTGTGATCGACGTGAACGGGGACGACCAGGCGCCGCAGCGAGTCTATGACGGCGTGCGGAACCTCGACGGCGTCGCGTCGGCCGGCGAGCCGCAGTTCAACGACGAGAAGACGGTCGCGATCGTCTTCGTGAAGCCAAACTCCGCGCCGCAGGACGAGCGGACCGAGGAGCTCGTCGATCGGCTTCGCAGCGACGTGGTGCCCGCGGCGACCGAGGGCGGCGACGCAGCCGTCTACGTTTCGGGTCTCAACGCGGCGTTCATCGACATCGGCAACCGGATCATGGAGCGCCTGCCGCTCTTCCTGCTCTACATCATCGGCGTGACGTTCCTCGTGCTCGCGATGGCGTTCCGCTCGGTCGTGGTCTCCCTGACCGCGGCGGTGACGACGATCCTGTCGGCGTTCATCGGGTTCGGCGTGCTGACGCTCGTCTTCCAGGAGGGATACCTGCTGGATCTCATGGGGCTCGACAGAACCGGGCCGATCGAGACGTTCGTACCGCCGATCGCATTCGCAATCCTGTTCGGGCTCTTCATGGACTACATGGTCTTCCTGATGAGCCGGATCCGGGAGGAGCACGTCCACGGCCTGAAGACGCGTGAGGCCGTCGAGCATGGAATCGCCGCGATCGGTCGCGTCATCGTGGCCGCGGCGATCATCATGGGCACCGTCTTCGCCGCCTTCATCCTCACGTCGGACCGCATCTCGAAGGAGTTCGGGCTCGTGCTGGCGGTCGCGATCATTGCCGACGCGCTCGTCGTGAAGATGACGCTCGTCCCGGCGTTCTTCACCTGGCTCGGCGAGAAGACGTGGTACATCCCGCGCTGGCTCGACCGGGCGCTGCCGAACATCACCATCGAGCCGCCGCACAACGGCGAAGAGCGGGAGAGCCGGTGCGTCCTCCGACTCCGGCCGAGGTCGCGTAACGCTCACGAGGGGCGCGAGCCGGTGAGGCTCGCGTCCCTCGTTTCGTGCTGAGCCTCCCTCGCGCCCGGTTGCAGGAGCCTGCGGCACGAGCGAGTACCTGTTGCCATGGACGTAGACGCTTCCGGCTCGGTGCCGGCCGGCCGCCGGGCGCTCAGCGTCAACATCACTGTCCGCACGCTGCTCATCGCGGCCGTGCTCATCTTCGCGGGCTGGGCGTTCGTCTCGATTCGCACGACGATCCTGACGCTGTTCCTCGCGCTCTTCTCGGCGTTAGTGCTCGACCCGGTGGTGACCGCGGCTCAGCGGTGGACCAAGCGCGGACGCGGCGCGACGGCGACGATCGTCGTGCTCGCGCTCGTCGCGCTCGGAGTCGTCCTCGTGTTTCTCCTGGTCGCCCCGTTCGTCGAAGCGGTCGGCGACTTCGTCGACGCGCTGCCGTCGATCGTGCAGGAGATCCGCGAGTCGTCGCTCGGCTCGTGGCTCGACGACCACAGCGCCGCGCCCGAGAAGTCACAGGAGAGCGTGCAGCAGATCGCCGAGGCGATCGGGCAAGCGGCCGGCGGTGTGATCGGCGTCGCCATCTCCGGCTTCAGCCTGATTCTCAGCGTCGTCACCGCGATCTTCCTGACCCTCTTCCTGATCATCGACATGCCCCGGATCGTCGCCGCGATCGACAGCCTGCTCGACCCGCGCGGCGCGGCGCGCCTGCAGCGGATCTGGCCCGCGATCGTCACGGCCGTCTCGCGCACGATGCTCGGGAACATCGCGATCTCGGTCATCTGCGGGACGATCTACGGCCTGTCGGCCTGGGCGCTCGGGCTGCCGTTCCCGCTCGCGCTCGCCCTCATCGCGGGTTTCCTCGATCTCGTCCCGATGGTCGGCGCCACCGTCGCGGGCGTGATCCTCGTGCTCGCGGCGCTCACCGTCGGGCTGCCCCAGGCGGTGATCATGCTCGCGATCGTGCTCGTCTACCAGCAGGTCGAGAACTACCTCCTCCAGCCGACCATCCTGGGCAGAGCCGCCGACGTCTCCGGTTTCCTCGTGATCGCGAGCGTGCTCGTCTTCGGGACGCTGCTCGGCGTCGTCGGCGCGATCATCGCCGTCCCGATCGTGGCGTCGATCCAGATCGTCGTGAAGGAGGTCACCGCGAATCGGCGGGCGGAGATGGCCAAGCTGCGGGCAACCGGTCCAGCCATCGCACCCTAGCCGCGCGTGTGGTCGTAGACCACGACCGTCCCCGCCAAGAAGTCGGCCAGCCCACGTCGCCGCTTGGTGAAGAGCACCGGCAGGAAGCCGGCGAAGAGCGGCACGATCGAGAGGAGGAGCCCGACGAAGCGGACGATCGAGCGGAAGAACGACGGGGGTGATCCTCCGGGACCGTGGACGGTCAGGCGCATGAGCCGCATGCCCGGCGTTTGCCCGGCGGAGCTCCAGAAGAGCACAAAGTACGCACCGGTGACGACGATCCCACCAATGCTGAGCAGAAGGGCGGCGAGCCACTCCGGGCGGATGTCGCCGACCAGGGACGTGATGAGCGAGAGAAATCCCGTCAGCGCCATCACCAGGACGATCGTCAGCCCACCGTCGGTCGCGAGGGCGATCGCACGGGTTGCGATCCCGCCGTAGCTCGACGGCTCCGTGCGTGGCTTCCGGCGCACCACCTCCTCGGCCCGGTCGTCGAGTCGCAAGGCCGAAGCGCGGACGCCGCTGACCACGTCCTCTGCGAGTCCCGAGGTCTGCCGCGCGACGGCGTCTCTCAGCTCGGGGCTCGATGCGATGCTACGGAGAGCGAGTTGCATCTCGTCGCTGGCGAGCACCTTGTCGGTGAGCTCGAGCGTCTGCGGACTCCCAAGCGCG
Organism: uncultured Gaiellaceae bacterium; assembly: GCA_963791905.1. GTDB lineage: Bacteria > Actinomycetota > Thermoleophilia > Gaiellales > Gaiellaceae > Gaiellasilicea. The sequence continues at coordinate 148,698 of CAWBTX010000006.1, read as the reverse complement.
CCGGTGACCATCCGCTCGAGCTCGCCGCTCCGGACGAGCTCGGCCACGATGCGCTCGATGACGGAGTGGCGAACGAGGGACCGCGCGATCTCCTCCGGCAGCGGCCCGGCGAGCGCCCGGTCGAGGACACGGGCGATCTCGGGCGCCGACAGCACCTCGTCCGCAGCCTCCTCGAGGCGGCCCCGCCAGGCACGTGCGGCCGCACGAGCGGGATAGAACGCCGCGCGCCCGGCGGCGTCAGTCAGCCCGGATCGGTGCTCGTCGTCGTTCGACGCCATCGCCGTCAGTATCCCTCGCCGCGGCGTTGACATGCGGGTGCAAACGGGCAAGAACGCTGCGGCTTTCTGCACGGACTTGCACGTTTTTGCTTGAATGAGGTCATGCTCACGGAAGAACGCAGGGAGGCGATCCTCGGGCGGCTCGAGCGCGACGGCAAGGTCGTCGCCGCCGAGCTGAGCGCGCAGCTCGCCGTCTCGCCGGACACTGTTCGCCGCGACCTGAGGGAGCTCGGCGAGGCGGGCCTGCTCCGGCGCGTGCACGGCGGCGCGCTGCCTCCGGTCCTCGGCGCGCGTCCGTACGCCGCCCGCCTCGAGCAGGCTCCGGAGGCCAAGGAGGCGATCGCCCGCGCCACGAGTCGCCTCCTGAAGTCCGGCCAGGTGATCCTGCTCGACTCGGGCACGACCACGCTCGAGGTAGCGCGCCACCTGCCGCCCGACCTCGAGGCGACGGTGATCACGAACTGCCCGCCGATCGCGGCCGTGCTCGCCGAGCACCCGAAGGTCGAGGTCGCGGTCGTCGGCGGCATGCTCGCGAAACACGCGCAGGCGCTCGTCGGCGCCGCCACGGTCGACGCGCTGCGCTCGGTGCGCGCGGACGTGCTCGTCCTCGGCGTGTGCAGCGTGCACTCCGAGATCGGGATCACCGTCCTCGAGCTCGAGGAGTCGTACGTGAAACAGGCGATGATCGCCAACTCCGCCGAGGTCATAGCGGTGTCCTCGGCCGCCAAGCTCGGGTCCGCGGGCCCGTACGTGGTCGCGCCGCTCGAGGAGCTGACCTACCTCGTCACCGAAGAGCCGGCGCCGGCCGAGCAGATCGAGCGGTTCCGCTCCGCCGGCGTCGAGGTCGTGCTGGCGTGATGCGCGGAACCCGCGTCACACTCACGCTCTTCTTCCTCGCCGACGGGCTGCTCATCGGCTCGTGGGCCTCGCGGATCCCGGCGGTCCAGAGCCAGACGGATCTGACGAGCTCGGAGCTCGGCGTCGCCCTCTTCGCGATGTCGCTCGGGGCGCTCGTGTCGATGCCGCTCGCCGGCTGGCTGGGCGAGCGGATCGGCAGCCGGATCGTCACCACCGCGGCGCTCATCGGTGGAAGCGCGTCGCTCTTCCTCGCCTCGCTCGCCGGCGGTCTCGGTGGGCTCGCCGTGGCGTTGCTCGGGTTCGGGGCCGGCTTTGGCGCGATGAACGTGGCCGCGAACGCGCAGGGGATCGCGCTCGAGCGGCTGTACGGGCGCTCGATCCTCTCGTCGTTCCACGCGGCGTTCAGCGCGGGTGGCCTGGCCGGCGCCGGCCTCGGCGCGCTCGCCGCCGCGGGCGGAATCGGGCCCCGCGCGCACTTCGCGGTGCTCGCGCTCACGCTCGTCGCCGGCGCCCTCGTCGGCGCTCGTCGGCTGCTCCCGCCGGAGCGCTGCGAGCGGCCGGCCGGGCCGGTGCTCGCCCGCCCGCCGCGGGCCCTACTCGTCCTCGGCCTGGCGGCGTTCTTCACGCTGCTGGCCGAGGGAGCCGCCGCCGACTGGAGCGCCCTCTACCTCTCCGACTCGCTCGGCGCCACGGCGGCGCTCGCCGCGCTCGGCTACACCGGCTTCTCGCTCGCCATGGCCGCCAGCCGGCTGGCCGGCGACCGCCTGAACGCCCGGTTCGGCCCCGTGGCGCTCGTGCGCGGCGGCGGCCTGCTCGCCGCGACCGGACTAGCGCTGGCGCTCGTGATCGGCTCCACAGCCGCCGCGCTGGTCGGGTTCGTCGCGATGGGCGCAGGTCTCGGCGTCGTCGTGCCGGTGCTGTTCCGCGCCGCCGGCTCGACCCCGGGAGTGCCGGCCGGCGTCGGGATCGCCGCCGTCTCGACGATCGGCTGGCTCGGCTTCCTGGCCGGACCGCCCGTGATCGGCTTCGTCGCCGGCGCGGTTGGGTTACGCGACGCGCTCGGGCTCGTCGTGCTCGCGACCGCGATGGTGGCTGTCCTCGCTGCGAGCGCGGGCCCGCGCCGCCGAGAGCGCTTTCGTGGGGTCGTCTTCGAGCCACGTGCGGTCATCTCCGACCTCGACGGAGTCCTGGTCGACTCCGGCGCGGACATCGAGCGCAGCTGGCGGCGCTTCGCCGCGCGGCACGAGCTCGATCCGGAGCTCGTGCTTGCGGAAAGCCACGGCCGGCGCTCCGTCGACCTGATCCGGGTCGTCGCGCCGCACCTCGACGCCGACGCCGAGGCCGCCCGCATCGAGCAGGAGGAGATCGAGAATGCCCGCTGCCTGCAGGCGCTGCCGGGAGCTCGCGAGCTCGTCGAGTCGGTGCCGCCCGACCGGTTCGCGATCGTCACCTCGGGGACGCGCCCGCTCGCTGTCGCGCGTCTGGAGGCCGCCGGCATCGCCGTGCCCGAGGTGCTCGTCACCGCGGAGCAGGTCGAGCGCGGCAAGCCGGATCCCGAGGGCTATCGGCGCGCAGCGGCGCTGCTTGGTGTCGAGCCGGCCCACAGTGTCGTGCTCGAGGACGCCCCCGCGGGGGTCGAGGCCGGCCTCGCCGCGGGCATGACGGTCATCGCCGTGCTCACGACACACGACGAGTCGGCGCTGCGCCATGCGCACAGCCGTGCCCGGGATCTGAGCGCGCTGCTGCCCTTCGATCGGTCAGGGTCGCCGGCTGCGGAGCGCGAACCGGTCGTCGGAGCGACGGCGGAAGACCCGGTCAGCGCGTCCCTCGAACCAGCCTGAGCGCACGTCTGCCGAGGGCGTGTCGAAGAGTGGCACGAACGGCTTCAGGTCGAGGACCGGAGTCCCGTCGAGCAGATCGAGCCCGTCGACGACGACCGCGGTCTCCCGGACGGCGACGATGCGCGCGAGCGAAAGCCCGACCGGGTTCGGCCGACGCGGCGAGCGGGTCGCGAACGTCCCGTGCGCGCGGTCGTCGAGAAATGCCGGCACGGTGGCTTCCCAGCCGAGGCTCTCGTGCAGGTGAGCGAGCACCCAGACGTGCGAGAAGCCGTCGAGGTCGGCCAGGCAGCCGCGATGGGTCTCGGTGAGCTCGATCGTCGACTCGCCGCTCGAATCGGCGATCGGCTGGAGCGGCATGCCGTCGAGCTCGCTGTGCGGTGAGCTGACGTAGCCGATCGGCCGGTAGACGACCGGCTCGACGGTTCGGCTGTCCAGAAGCGCGTCGACGAAGGAAAGTGCGGCCCGGGCGACCGACAGGCGCCAGAGCACGAGCGTGCGATCGAAGCCGTGGGTCAGCGCGAGCTGCCGCTCGAGGGCGCGGTCGGCGCGGGCGAGGACCTGCGCCTGCGCGTGGAGTAGCGAGGCGGTGTCGAGCCCGGCGCGGTCGCAGAAGAGCAGTTTCAGCATCAGCTCCGAGCGCAGATCGCGAACGTGCTCGACGGGTCGGCGTCGCCACCGCGCGAAGGCCGATCGGCCGCGGCGCGTCGCGCCAAGCGTCGTGCGGGCCGGCCCGGAATCGCTCGCAGCAGTGCCGCGCACCTCCGCCAGGCCCGCCTCGCGCAGCTGGCCGAGCGCGCGATAGACGAGCGGCCGCGCACAGGAGTACACACGCCCGACCTCGCCGCCCGGTGCGAGCGCCTGCGCGATCGCCCAGCCGTGCGACGGCGTCTCGCAGAGGAGGCCGAGCGCCGCCCATTCGGGCAGTGAAGGAGCGGTGCGGGCCGGCCGGGGCATCAGGGAGGAGTGGCTAGTCGATTAATGACTACCGACGTGGTAGCTTACTGCTCGGATGAACCGACGGCACTTTCTGGTCGGTGCGCTCGGCACGGGGACGCTGTCTCTCGCCCCGCCGTGGCTGACGGCCGCCGGCGCGGCGACGGAGGACGAGCTGGCGTTCGCGAACTTCGGCGCTTCCTCGGAGCTCCTGCTGAAGGACTTCTATGCCAGGGCCCGAGAGGCGAAGATCCTCGGCGGTGACGCCGCCGACACGCTGAGGCGGGGCCAGGCGGCCGCGGCGCAGCACGCGAAGGCGCTGTCCGATCTCCTCACGGGCGCGGGAGATGTGCCGCCCGTCGAGGAGGACTTCGAGTTCGCGTGGCCCGCGAGCACGTTCAAGACCGTGCGGTCGACGATGAGGACCGGGCTCGGCGTCCTGCGCGCGCTGCTCGGCGCGTACCAGACCGGGGCGGCGCAGGTCGTCGAGCCGTCCTACCGCGTGCTCTACGCGAGCCTCGCGGCGAGCGTCGGCCAGCAAGTCGGCGCGCTGGCGTCGCTCTCGGGCGCCGCCGGCACGGAGCCGTTTCCCGTCGCGATGGAGCTCGAGGCCGCGAGCACGGCCCTCGAGCGATACCTGGGCTAGGAGGCCAGCGTGAAGAACCGTCTCGTCGCAGCACTCGCCCTCGTCGTTCTCGTTGCGGCGTCCGCTGCGGCTGCGGCTCGGACGCAGGCCGAACCGCTCACGATCTACGCCGCTGCGTCGTTGACCGACGTCTTCCGCACCTACGACGCGAACGAGCGCTACAGCTTCGCCGGCTCGAACACGCTCGAGACGCAGATCGTGAACGGTGCCCCGGCGGACCTGTTCGCCTCGGCGGCGCCGCTGAACACGCAACGGCTCTTCAGGCAGGGGCTCGTCGAGAAGCCGGTCACGTTCACGGCGAACCGGCTCGCCCTGATCGTGCCGAAGTCGAACCCGGCGGAGATCCGTTCCGTGTACGACCTTCGGCGCAAGCCGGTCAAGCTGGTCGTCTGCGCTCCGGCCGTGCCGGTCGGCGGCTACACGCGCACGGTCCTGCGGAAGATGGGTCTCTCGTCGGTGCTTTCGAAGGTCGTGAGCCAGGAGTCGGACGTGCGAGCCGTGACGGGCAAGATCGCGCTCGGCCAGGGGGACGCGGGCTTCGTCTACGTCACCGACGCGAAGGCGGTGGCGAACGACGTGACGATGATTCGCATCCCGGCGTGGGCGCAGCCGCGCGTCCGGTACGAGATCGCCGTCGTGTCACGGTCAACCAAAAAGGCGGCCGCACGAGCATGGATCACCGCGCTGCTCTCGGCGAGGGGCCAGGCGGCTCTCAAGAGCTACGGGTTCCTGCCGCTGCCAAAGGCAACGCCGTAGACAGGGCGTTTCGCGCGGCGCTCGTTCTCGCGGCGGGCGCCGTCTTTCTCTTCCTGCTGCTGCCCATCATCGCGGTCTTCCTGCGGGTGCCACCGGGCGAGCTCTTCTCCGCCCTCGGCAGCAGGGCGGCGCTCGACGCCCTGCGCGTCACCGCCGAGACGAACCTCGTCGCCATGGCCCTCATCCTCGGCTTTGGAACGCCTGCGGCCTACTGGATCGCGACCCGGCACGGGACCTTCCGTGACGTGCTCGTGACGCTCGTCGAGCTCCCGCTCGTGCTGCCGCCGGCCGTCGCCGGTATCGGGCTCCTCGTGGCCTTCGGCCGCGCCGGGTTGCTCGGCGACGAGATCGACGCGCTCGGCGTCGACATCGCGTTCACGAAGGTGGCGGTGATCCTCGCCGTGACGTTCGTCGCGAGCCCCTTCTACCTGCGCACGGCCGTGGCCGCGTTCGAGTCGGTCGAGCCGACGCTGCCCGCGGCGGCCCGGACGCTCGGCGCGGGGCCGGGACGCGTCTTCCTCCGCGTGATGCTGCCGCTCGCGCGCGCCGGCCTCGGCGCGGGCGCCGCGCTCGCCTTCGCGCGCGGGCTGGGCGAGTTCGGCGCGACGATCATGTTCGCCGGCTCGCTGCAAGGCGTCACCCAGACGCTCTCGCTCGCGATCTACGAGCAGTTCGACGTCGACTTCACCGTTGCCCTGGCGATCAGCGCGCTGCTGATCACGATCAGCGGGCTCGTCCTCCTCTCCGTCAAGCTCATGACCCGATGGCGCTCCACGTCCGGTTCACCCACCCTCTTCGACACTTCTCGGCAGCTGCCGACCTGACCGTCGAGGCGGGCGAGACGCTCGCTCTGGTCGGGCCGTCCGGCGCGGGGAAGACGACCGTGCTGCGGGTGGTGGCGGGGCTGCTGCGGCCGCAGAGCGGCGTCGTCACGCTCGGCGACACGGTGCTGCTCGACACGAGGGGCGGTGTCGACGTCCCGCCGGAGCGTCGCCGCGTCGGCTACCTGTTCCAGGAGTACGCCCTCTTCCCGCACCTGGATGTCCTGCGCAACGTGCGCTTCGGGTCGCGGGATCGGAACCACGTGCACGCCCTGCTCGAGCGCTTCCGGATCGACCGCCTCGCACACGCGCGCGTCGGCGAGCTCTCCGGGGGCGAGCGCCAGCGGGTCGCCCTCGCCCGGGCGCTGGCGCGCGACCCGGCCGTGCTGCTCCTCGACGAGCCGCTCTCCGCGCTCGACACGCACACGCGGGCCGGCGTCCGCGCGGAGCTGCGAGAGCTGCTGGGCGGGCTCGGCTTGCCGACGGTCGTGGTGACGCACGACTTCGAGGACGCCGCGACGCTCGCCGACCGGGTCGGCGTCATCAGCGACGGACGCATCCTGCAGCTCGGAGCGCCGCCGGAGCTCGTCGCGGTCCCGAAGGACGCCTTCGTCGCGAGCTTCACCGGCGCGACGCTACTCGCCGGGCACACGGCCGAGTCGAGCGACGGTCTCACGAGGATCGCGCTCGACGGCGGTCTCTTCCTCTGGAGCGCGGATGACGCGAGCGGCCCCGTCAACGTCGCCGTCTACCCCTGGGACGTCTCGCTCGGCTCGACCGCGCCGGACGACTCCCGCCTGAATCACGTCAGCGGTCCCGTGACGTCCGTCGCCCCGATGGGCAACCGCGTCCGCGTCCGGGTCGGGCCGGTCGTGGCCGAGGTGACGGCCGCGTCGGCCGAGCGGCTCGATCTCCGTCCGGGCGCGATCGTGACGGCGTCGTTCAAGGCGACCGCCGCGCGCCTCTTCCCACGGTAGCGGCGTTCGGTTGTCTTGCCCGAGCCGGGCGACGTGCCTATCGTCCGTCGGTGCGGTCGCTGGGGATCGAATCGAGGGGGAACGGCAGGTTGTTCGCGCTCGTGGTCGCGGCCGAGACCGTCCTGGCCGGCATCCTCGCCGGCGTACGCCTCGGCGACAAGCCGCTCGACCGCGACGAGGTGGTGAGCGTCTCGGTCGCCCAGCGGGGAGTCTCGGACATGGCCGACGTCTTCAGCGATTTCGACGCCAACATGGCGCTGTACTACTACGCCCTGCACGGCTGGCTCGAGCTCGGGTCGAGCGAGGGGCGAATTCGCTTGCTCTCGGTGCTCTTCGCCGTAGCGGCCGTGCCTCTCTTGGCCGTCCTCGCGCGGCGGCTCTTCGACGAGCGGGTCGGGATGATCGCGGGCCTCGTCCTCGCGGTGAACGGCTTCTTCGTCTTCTGGGCGCAGACCGCGAGGGGCTACCCGCTCGCGCTCTTCTTCGCGGTCCTCGCGACGTACCTGTTCGTGCGCTGGGTGGAGCGCCCGTCGCGCGGTCTTCTCGCGGCGTACGTCGTGGTGGGCGTCGTCCTCGTCTACCTCAGCCTGTTCGCGATTCTGGTGATTGCCGCTCATGCCGTCTCGGTCGCCTTCCTCCCGGGCCGGATCCCCCGGCGGCCGCTCGTGCTGGCTCAGGGGGCGGTCGCGGTCCTCTGCGCGCCGCTCGCCCTCTGGCTCCTCGCCCGTGGTAGCCGCCAGGCCGGCGGCACGCCCGACTTCACGGTCACGATCGTCGGAAGGGCCGGGCTCGACCTCACGGGAAGCTGCTCGGTCGGTTGCGCGGACGACTCGCCGCCGCTGAACGCGTATCCCCTCTTCCTCCTCGTCGTCGTCTGCGTGCTCGTCGGAGCGATCGCGTGCTGGCGGGGCTGGCGCGCCGACCCCGGCACGCTCAGGGGCTGGGCGCAGCTCCTGACCGTGACCTGGCTGGTGCTGCCGCCACTCGTCGAGTTCGTCGTCTCGTGGGTGAAGCCGTTCTTCCTCGCGACGTATCTGATCGGGATCCTGCCGGCCATCGCGATCCTCGCCGGAGTCGGGATCACGACGATGGCGAAGCGCTCGCGTGCGCTCGCGGTGGCCGTCGCAGCGGCGCTCGTCGCTCTCTCGCTCGTCGAGGTCGTGCAGTACCACCGCGCGCCGTACAAGGGTGACGATCTTCGAGCGGCGGCGCGCTACGTCGCGGAGCAGGCTGAGCCCGGAGACGCGATCGCCTACGCGCCCGCGTGGTCGCGCACGGGCTTTCGCCACTACCTGGTGAAGACGGAGCCGGGCGCCCGCGTGGTACCGGACGACATCGCGCTCGCGCCGGGCGGCTTGCCCGAGCAGGTCGGCGACCTCTGGGCAAAAGAGCTCGAGACGCCGGTCGTCTCGGAGCGCCTGGCCGAGCAACGCCGGGTCTGGGTCGTCGGCTACCCGGACAGCGACTGGCATCCGACGCCGGAGCCGGTCATCGCCGCCCAGAAGACGGTTCTCGCGCGCGACTTCGAGCGGGTCAGCTCGCAGACATTCGGCGAGCTCACCGTCGACCTCTACGAGCGCAGCTGACGCCCGTTTCGAGCGTACGGCTGCCCGGACGCGACATCGATGGGTGTCTCCTGGAGGGCGAGTCGTTCGTCTATCTGACGAAGGCTTCGAATGCATCGACTCGGAAGGAACCGAACACATGATCGGCTCGGAACGAACGAAATGGCTTGCACTCGCGCTTCTCTGCGTCACACAGTTCGTCGTCGTCCTCGACGTCGCGATCGTCAACGTCGCGCTCCCATCGATCCAGACGGATCTCGGCTTCTCGCAAGACGACCTGCAGTGGGTGATCAGCGCCTACGCGCTCGTCTTCGGCGGCTTCATGCTGCTCGGCGGCCGCCTGGCCGACATCCTCGGCCGAAGAGGCGTCTTCATGGCCGGCCTCGTGATCTTCACCGTCGGCTCGCTGCTGTGCGGCCTGGCGTGGGACGACACGTCGCTGATCGCCGCCCGCGCGCTCCAGGGGCTCGGCGCCGCGACGGTGACGCCGTCCGCCCTCTCGATCCTGACTACCACTTTCACCGAGGGGCGCGAGCGCAACATCGCGCTCGGCGCCTGGGGTGCGGTCGGCGGCTTCGGGGCCGCGGCCGGCGTTCTCCTGGGCGGGATCCTCACGGACCTCCTCTCGTGGGAGTGGATCTTCTTCGTGAACATCCCGGTCGGCGTCGCTGCCTTCGCCGTCGCTCCATTGCTGCTCCGCGAGAGCAGGGACGCGCACGGGCAGAGCCACGATGTCGGCGGCGCAGCGCTCGTGACGTCAGGGCTCGTCCTCCTCGTCCTCGGGATCACCCAGGGCAGACAGTGGGAGTGGCTCTCGGCGAGGACGATCGGCGTCTTTGCCGCCTCGGCCGTCCTGCTCGCGGCATTCGCGGTGTGGGAGCAGCGGCAGCGTGAGCCGCTGGTGCCATTCTCGATCTTTCGCCTGCAGACGCTGACGGCGGCGAACGTGGCCGGTTTCATCATGGGCACGGCGCTGTTCTCGATGTTCCTGATGCTGACGCTGTACATGCAGCAGGTGCTCGGCTACTCGCCGATTAAGACCGGCGTCGCGTACCTCGCGGTCGCCGGCACCGCCGTCATCTGGGCGAACGTCGCGGCCGTCGCCGTGAACCGGATGGGAGTCAAGCCCGCCCTCGTCTTCGGGATGGGCCTGCTCACGATCGGGCTCGTGTACTTCACGCAGGTGTCCGTCGATGGCAGCTACTGGGCCGATCTCTTTCCCGGGTTCCTGATCCTCGGGCTCGCGATCCCCTTCGCGTTCGTCCCGATCACGATCGCCGCGCTCGCCGGCACCAAGCCGCAGGAAGCGGGGCTCGCGTCCGGCCTGATCAACACCTCGCAGCAGATCGGCGGAGCGGTCGGCATCGCGCTCCTCTCGACGATCGCCGTCTCGACGACCGACGACGCAGTGACAGCCGGAGATCCGGTTCCGGTGGCGCTCACGGACGGCTTCGTGAACGCGTTCTGGGCGGGTGCGGGGATCGCGCTGGTCGGGCTCCTCGTCTCCATCTTCATGGTGCGTGGGCGCGACCTCCAGCCGCACGAGCTTCCGCTCGGCGAGTCGGCACTCGAAGCGCGCGAGGCGGCGTAGCGATGAAGACGGCCGACGAGCTGCTGCCGACCTGCGGGCACCGGGACGAAGAGGCAATTGGTCCTGCGCGCTGGGAGGCGTCTCTGTCGGTCGGTGAGGCGCTCGCCGCTCTCACCCGCTCGAGCGAGGCCGGCGGCTCACCGCCGCCGGCCCGCCGACCGCGTTCGAGCCGTCGGTGGCTCCTTCCGTGGTCGACTCAGCGCTCGAGGTAGTGGCGACTACGCTTCGGCTCCGTTGTCCTCCCCGATGCAGTTCGACACGAAGATCGCCGTCATCCTGCGCGACGACCTCGCCGTGTGGCAGAAGACGAACGTCACCGCCTTCCTCGTCAGCGGCATCGCGGGAACGGTTGCCGACGTGGTCGGCGAGCCCTACCGGGACGCGTCCGGCAACGAGTACCTGCCGATGTTCGTCCAGCCCGTGCTCGTGTTCCAGGCCGACGGCGAGGGCGTGCGGCGGGCATACGAGCGGGCGATGAGCCGTGGCGTCACGCCTGCCGTCTACACGAACGAGCTCTTCGCGACCGGTCACGACGAGGCGAACCGCGCCGCCGTCGCTGCCGTCGCCGCCGAGGATCTCGATCTCGTCGGCATCGCGTTCCGCGCCGAGCGCAAGACGGTCGACAAGATCGTCGACCGCCTGCGCTTCCATCCCTGAGCCGCGTCGGTCAGCGCGGACCTCCTTGCAGGTCGTCGAGGCGGCCCCGGTACTCCTCACCGGTGAGCTCGCCGCGCGCATAGCGTTCGGCGAGGATCTCGCGGGCGCGATCGAGCGGATCGCCGCCGCGGCTCCGTCGCCTCACGATCAGCCAGACGGCGAGGCCGATCAGGCCGACCCAGAGGAGGGGCCAGATCGGCCACCAGGCGTGGTCCCAGTCGTGGTTACCGGTCGCAAGCAAGGGCAGCGCTGCGATTGCGCTCATGGTCGTCTCTCCTTCGTCTCGTCGGGTCTAGTGCTTCTCTGCCGCCACGGCCGTCCGCTCGAGGTCGACCCGGGGCAGCCTGCGGTCGAGCCAGCGTGGGATCCACCAGTTGGCCCGGCCGAAGAGCTGCATCAGGGCCGGCACGAGCACCATGCGCACGACGGTCGCGTCGAGGAAGATCGCGGTCGCCATCCCGACGCCGAGCAGCTTGAGGAAGATCTCGTCGCTGACGAGGAAGGCGAGGAAGACGGCAACCATGATCGCGGCCGCAGCGGTGATCACGCGGGCCGTTTTCGCGAGCCCGTCGGCGACGGCGCGACCGGTCCGGCCGTCGCGGAGGTACTCCTCGCGGATCCGCGAGAGCAGGAAGACCTCGTAGTCCATCGAGAGCCCGAAGAGGACGGCGAACATCATCACCGGCATGAACGGAGGCACCGGCGTGTCGCTGTCGATGCCGAGCAACTGTCCGAACCGATCGCCCTCTGCGGCCAGGGCGAGCACGCCGTAGGCGGCGCCCACCGAGAGGAGGTTCATGACGCCGGCCTTGAGCGCGATCAGCGGCGAGCGGAAGGCGGCGAGCAGGACGAGGAACGAGAGCCCGACGACGGCGCCGATCAGGAGCGGCAAGCGGGAGCGGACGACGTCGCTCTGGTCGACGACCGAGGCGGTCAGACCGCCGAGCTGGATCTCCAGGTTCGCGCTCTTGGAGTCGGGAAGCACGTCGGCCCGAAGGCGGTGCACGAGCTCGCTCGTCGCGGCATCTTGGGGAGCACTTGCCGGAACGAGGGTGACCAGAGCGGCGTTGCGGTCCTCGTTCAACCTCGGCTCGGCGACGAACGCGACGCCGGGCTCGGCTCGCAGCCGCTCGACGAGCGCGGCGAGGTCGGCCTCGGCTGTGGTCGACCGCAAGTCTGCGGCGAGCAGGAGCGGGCCGTTGGCTCCCGGCCCGAAGCCGGCGCTGACCAGCTCGTAGGCGGACCGGGTAGTCGTTCCGACCCGGTCGTTGCCCTCGTCCGGGAAGCCGAACCGCAAGCCGAGCGCGGGGAGGGCGAGCGCGACGAGCACGGCTGCTCCGACGATCGCCGCAGGCCAGGGACGGCGCTGGACGACGCGGCTCCAGCGGCCGGCCAGGGTCGTGCGCTCGTCTGCCGGCGCGCGTCCCAGGCCGGGAATCCGGAGCCGGTTGACGCGGTGCCCCGCGAAGGCGAGCAGCGCGGGCAGCAGCGTCACCGCGCCCGCCATGACGATCAGGACGGCGAGGCTGACCGACACCGCGACGCCGTAGAGGAAGGGGACGCCGAGCAGGAAGAGGCCACAGAAGGAGATGACGACCGTCGTCCCGGCCACGAGGACGCTGTGCCCCGCAGTTGTGACCGCCTCGACGAGTGCGGTGCGCGTGTCGGCGCCGGAGGCGAGGGCGACGCGAAAGCGAGTGAGGACGAGGAGTGCGTAGTCGATGCCGACACCGATCCCGACCACGCCCGCGATCGCGGGCGCAAAACCCGGGACGTCGATCAGCGCGGCCAGGACGCCGATCAGCAGCACGGAGAGCCCGAGTCCGAAGAGCGCGACGGCAATCGGCAGTCCGACCGCGACGATCGAGCCAAAGGCGACGAGCAGAATGATCGCGGCCGCGATCAGACCGACGGCCTCGGGGCTTCCCCCTTCTTCGGCGTTGCGGATCGGCGGGCCGTTGAGCTCGATCTGCAGTCCCCGGCCGCTCGACGCCTCGGCCAGCTCGATCAGCGTCGTTCCGGTCTCTGTCGGCACGTCGAGGGCGGGGCGATCGAGCTCGAGGCGGGCGAGCGCGATCGTGGCGTCGCGCGACACGCGCGGCGACTGTGCTGTGGCGACTCCCTCGAGGCTCTCGGCCTGCTCGAGAAAACGCTCGATCCGCGGCCGAACGGCCGGGGCGAGGGCGCCGGCCTCGGCCCGCCAGACGACGCCGATCGTGTCACCGGAGGTGCCGGGGAAGCGCTCGGCGATCAGGTCGGCGGCGGCCTTCGACTCGGATCCTTCGGTCGCGAACTCGGTGGAGAATTCTCCGGCGAGGCGTGGAGCGATGAGAGCAGCGGCGGCGAGCGCGGCGATCCACGCGAGCACCATCCGCCCTCGGCGGCGGTAGGCGAGGTCCGCCAGCCTGGCAAGGCGTCCCGAGCTGGGCGACCTGACCGCGGGTGTCTCCGGAAGTGCGCTCATGCAGCCACGGTAGGGGCCGCCATGGCCGCTCCGAAACGCCCCACGGGCGGAACTTCGCGTCCACCCGCGGGTGGACAGAGGATCCTTCGGAAGGCAGACTCGCCGTCCTCGATCGGCCCGCTACCCTCGATGTGGAATGGCGTCCCAGCCTGCAGCTAGGCCGAAGTGGACGCCGGGGCGAGCGCGTCGGGACGTCGTGCTCGACTGGGCGATCGCCGTCGTCGTGTTCTTCGCGTCGCTGGCGGTGGTCGGCGGCGGTCGGTTCGGCTCAGACGAGGACGCGCGGGCGCTCGATCCGCTCGGCGTTCTCCTCGTGGCCGCGTCCTCGATCCCCCTCGTCGCCCGGCGCCGCGAGCCGCTCGCGGTGTTCGTCGTCACGGCCGCTGCGAGCGCGTCGCTGCACCTGGTCGGGTACCCGCCCGGCCCGCCGATCGGCCCAACCGTCGCGATCTACTTCCTCGCCCTGACCCCCGAGAAGACGTTCGCGCCGAGGTGGGTCGCAGCAGGCGTGGTCGGGGGCATGCTCGTCCTTCACGCCGGCGCAGTCGGTATCGCGGAGGGCGTTCCTCCGACCGGCCCCCTCCTCTTCGGCACCGTCGTCTGGGGCGGCGCGTGGGTGATCGGCGATCGCGTCCGCCAGCGGCGCGAGCGAATCGCGGAGCTCGAGGAGCGCGTCAGTCGCGCCGAACGGGACGCCGAGCGCGAGCGTCGCCTCGCTGCCGCGGAGGAGCGCACGCGCATTGCGCGCGACCTGCACGACTCGGCCGGTCACGCGATCAACGTCATCCTGGTTCAGGCCGGCGCCGCGCGGCTGCTCGGCGAGCGTGACCCGGAGCGCTCGGAGGCCGCCCTCGAGACGATCGAGAACGTCGCCCGCGAGACCCTCGGTGAGATCGACCACCTGGTGCGAGCGCTCCGCGAGGACGAGCCGTCGACCGGGATCGGCGGGAGTGTCGAGCCCCCGCTCGGGCTGGCGGCACTCGACTCGATCGCCGAGCGACACCGGTCGGCCGGCCTCACCGTCGACATCCAGGCGCACGGCACCCGGCGGTCGCTCCCGGCCGGCCTCGACCGAGCGGCCTTCAGGATCCTGCAGGAGGCGCTGACGAATGCCGCACGACACGGGGCGGGCAGCGCCGACGTCGAGATCAGCTTCGATCCCGGCGCGCTCGAGCTCGGCGTGACCAACCCGACCCGGCCCGGCGGCACCGGCACCGAGGGGCATGGGATCGTCGGCATGCGCGAGCGCGCGGCGCTGCTCGGGGGCACTTTGGAGGCGGGCGCGCGCAACGGCGTTTTCCGCATTCGGGCCCGACTGCCCTACGGCGGGGGCGAGGCGTGAGCGGCACTCGGGTGCGGGTGCTCGTCGTCGACGACGACGACCTCATGCGGGCCGGCCTGAAGGCCGTGCTCTCGAGCGACGAGGCGATCGAGGTCGTCGGCGAGGCGGGGGACGGGCGGGCCGCCGTCCGGAGCGCTCGAGGCCTGAGCCCGGATGTCGTCCTCATGGACGTCCGCATGCCCGATCTCGACGGCATCGCGGCCACGAGCGAGCTGCTCGCCGCCGTGCCCGAGGCCAAGGTACTGATCCTGACGACGTTCGAACAGGACGACTACATCTTCGGCGCCCTCAGCGCCGGCGCCTCGGGCTTTCTCCTCAAGCGGGCGAAGCCGGAGGAGCTGATCGCGGCCATCCACGCGATCGCCGAAGGAGACTCGCTGCTCTCCCCGTCGGTGACGAGGAGGGTGATCGAGCGCGTCGCCGGACAGCCGGTTTCCGATGCCTCGGCGGGCAAGCGGCTCGACGAGCTCACGCCGCGCGAGCGCGAAGTGCTCGAGCACGTGGCCCGTGGGCTCTCGAACCGCGAGATAGCGAGCGTCTTCGTGATCGAGGAGTCGACCGTCAAGACGCACGTCAGGCGGATCCTGATGAAGCTCCACCTGCGCGATCGCGTGCAGGCGGTGATCTTCGCCTACGAAAGCGGGCTCACCCGGCCTCGCCCGTAGCGCTCAGCCGAGCGACTCGTGCAGCCGCTCGAGCCGCTGCCGCGTTCGCTCGTCCGCGGGCGTGAAGGCAACGATGCGCGTGCCGGCCTGCTGGCCGATCCAGAGGTTCGTGTAGTCGAGCTGCAGGAGTCCCACCGTCGGGTGCATTGCCCGCTTCGTGCGGCTCTCGACGCCGACGACGTCGTGGCGCTCCCAGACGGCCGTGAACTCGGGCGAGACGCGGTGCAGGCGCGAGACGAGCGACTCCCACGCGGGGTCGTCCAGGTGCTCGGCCATCGCGGCGCGGAACTCGGCGACGAGGCGCCCGACGACGTCGTCGCGGTCGACGATCGCAGCGCACATCTCGGGGTGCGTGAAGACGAGCCAGAGGAGGTTCCGCTCCTCGGTCGGGATGCTCTCGAGGTCAGCGAAGAACGACGCGTAGGTGCGGTTGTAGGCGAGGAGGTCGAGGCGGGTGCTGACGACGAACGCCGGGAACGGCTCCAGCTGGTCGATCAGGGGCTGGACCGTCCAGCAGAGCTTCGGGCAGTCGTTCGCGACCGGCGCGGTCTGGGCGCCGGCGAGCGTGAACAGGTGCACGTGCTCGTGCTGGTCGAACTGGAGCGTCCGCGCGATCGCGTCGAGCACTTCCGCGGACGGGTTGATGTCGCGTCCCTGCTCGAGCCACGTGTACCACGTGACACCGACACCGGCGAGCTGGGCAACCTCCTCGCGCCTGAGCCCGGGAGTCCGGCGCCGCCTGAGCGAGTGAAGTCCGACCTGCTCGGGCCTGATGCGCTCCCGACGGCTGCGCAGGAACGCGCCCAGCTCGCGGCGACGCAGCTCCGTGCCGTTTCTGTGGGGCGGGCCCGCAGGCGCCGCCGGTTCGGTGAGCAGCTCCGGAGTCGCCATCGCACCCAGTATTCCTGAGGCTCGCGGGCTGAGAGGGGTAGCGCTGATACCAGGATAAACGCGCTCTGGTACCAGGTTAGTCCCGGCAGCCACCATCGTTCGATGACTACTCAGACGAATGTACCTGTCGGCGCCGTCGACCGGTTGAGCGGGCGTGCCTGGGGCATGCTGCTCGTCCTCTGCGGCGCGATCTTCCTCGATGCCATGGACGTCTCGATGGTCGGCGTCGCGCTGCCGTCGATCCGTGAGGACCTCGGCCTCTCGACCGGCTCGCTGCAGTGGGTCGTGAGTGCCTACGTCCTCGGGTACGGCGGCTTCCTCCTCCTGGGAGGACGGGCGGCCGACCTGCTCGGTCGGCGTCGCGTGTTCCTGATCTCGCTCGGCGTCTTCGTGGTCGCGTCGGCGCTCGGCGGCCTCGTCGACGACGGCTCGCTCCTCATCGCTACACGCTTCATCAAGGGTGTCAGCGCGGCGTTCACCGCGCCCGCCGGCCTCTCGATCATCACCACCAGCTTCGCCGAAGGCCCCGTTCGCAACAGGGCCATTGCCATCTACACGGCCACGGGAGCGACCGGGTTCTCGCTCGGGCTCGTCTTCGGCGGTCTCCTGACCGAGATCGGCTGGCGCTGGGTCTTCTTCCTGCCGGTTCCGGTCGCTCTGGTGACGCTCCTGGCCGCAGTTCGGCTCGTCCCGGCCGACCCGCGGACACCGCGGCCGTCGCGTTCGTTCGATCTCGCAGGCGCCGTGACGATGACCGCGGCGATGCTGCTGCTCGTCTTCACGGTGGTCGAGGCGCCTGAGCAAGGCTGGGCGTCAGCTCGCACGCTGGCCTCGTTCGCCGCAACGGCCGCCTTGCTCGCGGCGTTCGTGACGATCGAGCGGCGGACGGCGAGCCCGCTCGTCCGGCTCGGCATCTTCCGCTCGGCCCCGCTCGTCCAGGCGAACCTGGCGGCGATGCTCCTGGTCGGCGGCTGGTTCGGCTTCCAGTTCATCGCCACCCTCTACATGCAGCAGCTCCGGGGCTGGTCGCCGCTCGAGACCGGCCTCGCCATCTTCCCCGGCGGCCTGCTCGTCGCGCTGCTCGCGCCCCGGATCGCACCGCTCGTGATGCGCTTCGGCGTCAGGCGGCTCGTCACGGCAGGACTCACATCGACCGCGATCGGCTACGCGCTCTTCCTGCCGATCGGGCTCGATTCGAGCTACGCGGCTGCGATCTTTCCGACGATGATCTTCGCCGGCTTCGGCTTCGCGCTCGCGTACGGGCCGCTCAACATCGCGGCCACGAACGGCGTCCCGGCGCACGAGCAGGGTCTGGCGAGCGGCCTCGTGCAGACGTCGTTCCAGTTCGGTGGGGCGCTGGTGCTGGCCGTCGCCACAGCCGTGGCCAACGCGAACACCGTCGCAGACGGGACGGCGCAGGGGCTGTTGGACGGCTTCCAGGCGGCAGTCGTGGTCTCGGTGATCGCCGCCAGCCTCGGCGTCGTCGTGAGTGTGCTCGGCGCGCGGCGGCGGGCGGAGCCGATGCCCGAGACCGTCGCCGAGCTCGAGCCCGCGGTCGAGGCGGTGGCCGAAGCGGAGGCCGCCTAGGACTGCCCACTGGCTGAGGGCTCCGGCGCCGATGAGTTCGGAGCCCTCGGCCGGTCTACATTCCGCAACCTGCGAAGGAGGCGAACGTGACGCGCACGCACACCGCAACGGGCCCGAGGCTGGTGTCGGCCAACGGCGTCGACCTCTGCATCCAGACCTTCGGCACGGCGACCGACCCGGCGATCCTGCTGATCGGCGGAGCGGCGAGCTCGATGGACTGGTGGGAGGACGACTTCTGCGAGCTCCTCGCCACCGGGCCGCGGTTCGTCGTCCGGTACGACCTCCGGGATACCGGGCAGTCGGTGAGCTACGAGCCCGGAGCTCCCGGATACACGGGATCCGACCTCCTCGACGATGCCGTCGGTCTGCTCGACGCGCTCGGGATCGCGCGCGCGCACGTCGTCGGGATCTCGGCGGGCGGCGGCGTCGGCCAGGAGTTGGCGCTCGAGCACGCCGCTCGAGTCGAGACGCTGACCCTGATCGCGACCAGTCCGGTGGCGCGGGACCCGGACGCGCCGGACCTCCCGCCGATGTCCGACGAGCTCGCAGCGCGCTTCGCCGACCCTCCCCCTGAGCCGGACTGGTCGAACCGTGAGGCGGTGATCGACTACGTCGTCGAGGGGCTGCGTCCGTTCGCCGGATCGCTTCCATTCGACGAGGAAGGGCAACGAGCTCTGGTCGGGCGGATCGTCGACCGCACGGCCAACATCGCCTCGAGTGAGACCAACCACTGGATCCTGGAGAGCGGTGAGCCGGTGCAAGGCCGGCTGGGGGAGCTGAACGTGCCGACCCTGGTCCTCCACGGCACCGAGGACCCGCTGTTCCCGTACGCGCACGGCAAAGCGTTGGCGGCCGAGATCCCCGGCGCCCGGCTGGTGCCGCTCGCAGGCGCGGGCCACGAGCTGCCGCCGAGGCCGCTCTGGAACGTGGTCGTCCCGGCCATTCTCGAGCACACGCGCGAGGGTGCGCATGAGCAGGCCCCCTGACCCGTCTCGATCGTCGGTCCCTACGATCGTGGGGTGCGACACGCGATTCTCGGTGCCGGCGGCGTCGGCGGTCTCATCGGAGGCGCCCTGGCCAGGGCAGGAGCCGACGTCGTGCTTCTCCTTCGGCCGGAGACCCTCGCACGGCACCCTGCGCGACTGCGGGTCGAGAGCGTCGTCCTCGGCGACTTCGAGGTGGACGTCGCAACCGCCCCGTCGCTCGACCGGGAGGTAGACGTCGTCTGGGTGACGACCAAGGCGCCGCAGCTCGAGGCGGCGCTCGAGCTCGCCCCTCCCGAGATCGTTGCCGGGGCCGCCGTGGTCGCGTTGCTCAACGGCGTGGACCACGCCGCGCTCTTGCACGAGCGTTACGAGTGCGCTCTCGCCGGGGCGATCAGCGTCGAGTCCGAGCGCTTCGAGGCCGGGCTCGTACGTCAGAAGTCGCCGTTCGCGTACGTCGTCCTCGCGCCCGGTCCGCGCCACGACGAGATCGCTGGGGAGTTGCGTACGGCCGGTTTCGATGTCGGGCTCGCACCTGACGAGCCGACGTTGCTCTGGGAGAAGCTCGTCTTTCTCGCGCCGCTTGCGTTGACGACGACCGCGCTCGGCGCGCCGGTCGGGACCGTGCAAGCCGAACCGGAGTGGGCCGCACGCCTCATCCGCTGCCACGAGGAGTCGGTTGCGATCGGGCTCGCCGAAGGCGCAGCACTTGACGCGTCGAACCTCCGCCGGCGGTTCCTCGAGTTCTCCGGCGGCGAGATGCGCACGTCGATGCAGAAGGACTTCGACGCCGGTCGTCCGCTCGAGCTCGATGCGATCGCCGGGCCGATCGTGCGTGGAGGGCAACGGCACGGAGTCCCGACCCCAGCGACGGAAGAACTCGTCCGCCTCGTCGAGGCGCGGCTCGCTGCACGTACTGCGTGAGCGCGCGCGCCAAGGGCGAGGGACCCGATGATTTCTCTCCGTGACGTCGGTCCCTTGTGACAGGCGATGCACGACAGGAGGACTCAATGAACGCGCAGTTCACCGCGACGCTCCAGAAGAGCCCGAACAAAGGCGGGTGGACCTACGCCGTCTGGCCCGAGTCGGCGGAGTTCTTCGGCACGCGCGGGCTCGTGAAGGTCAGCGGAACCATCGACGGCCATCCTTTCCGGAGCTCCTTCATGGCCATGGGCGACGGCACGCACAAGCTGCCCGTCAAGAGCGATGTCCGCAAGGCGATCGGCAAGGAAGCCGGCGACACCGTCACCGTCCGGCTGGAGGAGCGGCTCAGCGAGTGACGGGCACGGTTTCTCGCATGAGCCCGGGGGAAAGCTGAGCTCTTGCCCACGAGATCGTGTCTCGTGCATCGAGAGGGTCCTGAACCCCAAGGAGGGAAAGTGAAACTCCGCCGCATGCCCGTGCTCATGGCCGTCGCCGCCGCCGGCAGTCTCGCGATCGGCCTCCTCGTTGCTTCAGCTGGAACCTCGCAGACGCCCGCTCCGTCGCCGGCCTTCTCGGCAGCGCAGCTGGTGGAGCCCTCGGGTGACAACTGGCTGGGGTGGAACGGGAACGTCTACAACCAGCGCTACTCGACGCTCAACCAGATTGACGCGACGAACGTCAGGCAGCTCAAGGTCGCGTGGTCGAGGAGAATGGTGATTCCCGGCCTGAAGGTGAAGCCGGGTCCGCTCGGCGTCTTCGCCGAGCAGCAGCCCGTTGTCTACGAGGGCATCATGTACATGCCCGACTCCAGCGGGAACATGTGGTCAATCGACGCCGGTACCGGCGAGCGCATCTGGACCCGTCGGGCGAAGTTCCCCAAGGGCCTGACGCCGCTCCTGCCGAGCCGCGGCGTGGGCCAGGGCGACGGCAAGGTGTACCTCGCCCTCGGCGACGCCACCATCTCCGCGCTCGACCAGTCGACGGGACGCGTCGTCTGGAAGAAGCAGATCGCCGACTACAAGGAGGGGTACTACTTCACGAACGCGCCGACGTACTACGCGGGGATGGTGATCACGGGCACGTCGGGCGGTGACTCCGGCTCCCGCGGCTTCGTCGTTGCCCTGAACGCGAAGACGGGCAAGGAGCTGTGGCGCTTCTACGTCATCCCGGAGAAGAAGGGCGAGCCGGGCTACTGGACGTGGCCGAAGAAGAAGGCCTTCCTCGGCGGCGGAGCGATGTGGAACACGCCCGCGATCGTCCTCAGCTCGGCCTGATGTACCTCGTGGTCGGGAACCCGATCCCGTACTCCGGCATCATCCGCGGCCCCGGCCAGGAGCTCTTCACCGACTCGGTCCTCGCACTCAACGTGAGGACCGGGAAGCTGCGCTGGTACTTCCAGCTGACGCACCACGACATCTGGGACTACGACGCCACCAACCCGGTGATTCTCTTCGATCTGAACGGGAAGAAGGGAATCGCCGAGGCCGGCAAGACGGGCTGGGTCTACATCCTGAACAGGACGAACGGCAAGCCGCTGATCGGCATCAACGAGAAGCCGGTGCCGCAGCTCAAGAGCGTGAACACCTACCCGACGCAGCCGTACCCGGTGGGCGACGCGTTCTCGAAGCAGTGCGCGACGAAGAGCGTGTACGCGGGCAAGCTCGCCCCCGACAAGAAGCCCTACAAGGTCGGGTGCATCTACACGCCGTACGATGACAAGCAGTTCGTCGCCTTCGCCCCGGGTGCGCTGGGCGGGACGAACTGGCCCCCGTCGGCCTACAGCCCGGATACGGGCTACATGTACATCTGCTCGAAGGACACTGAGGGTCCATGGCGTGCGATCCCGGCCGAGAAGCAGAAGCTGAAGCCGCTCGGTGACTTCTCGCAGGTCGAGGGCCTCCTGCCCGGCGGCGGCATCGTCAGCGTGCCGGCGACCGGCCGTGTCGTGGCGATGAACATGCGCAACAACCGCATCGCCTGGCAGGTGAGGTGGCCCACGATGTGCTACAGCGGCGTGACGACGACGGCGGGGAACCTCCTCTTCGTCGGCACGAACGAGGGCTTCCTCCATGCGTACAACGCCAGGAACGGGAACCTCTTGTGGAAGTCGCCGAAGCTCAAGGGTGGCGTCAATGCCCCGCCGGTGACGTACACGGCAAACGACAAGCAGTACGTTGCCGTGTTCGCGGGCGGCAACGGCATCGCCTCGCTTGTCGGCGATACCAAGCCGTTTTACGGCTCAACGTTCTACGCGTTTGCGCTTCCGGGTAGGGCGAGCTCACACGCGGAAGGCGGCCTCGTCGGCCGCCTTCCGCTCTGTGGCACACTTGTGCCACGAAACTCCGAGGACAGGAGCTCAGATGAGACGAGTCGTGATCACGCTTGCACTCTTAGCGAGCTCTGCAGCCGCGCTCGCCGCGAACGGCGTGCTCGCGGCACCGAAGACGACGTCGGCGGCGATGACGGTCAACGTGACGGCGACTCGACTTCAAGTTCAAGCTCTCGAAGACGAGCGTCCCGAAGGGGAGCGTCGTCACCTTCAAGGTGGTCAACAAGGGCAACACCCCACACGACTTCGACTTCGCGACGCTCAAGGGGGCGACGCCCTACCTCGCGAAGGGGAAGACCGCACAAGTTCAAGGTCACCTTCAAGAAGGCCGGCGAGTTCAGGTTCATCTGCACGGTGCCGCGCCACGTCCAGTTCGGCATGGCGGGGTACTTCAAGGTCAAGTAGACCACGTTCTCGGGAGGAGGTGCGTCATCCCGTTGCGCAAGAGTTCGCTCACGAGAATGAAGCCGCTGCTTGCGCTCGCATCTGTCGTCGCTCTCACGGCGATCGCCGTCCGCAGCGGGACGGCGACCAACGAGCCCGCGACCACCCAGCCGGCGGTTCAGATCACGATCAGGGTCGTCGTCACCGATTCCGCCATCAAGATGTCGCGACTCAGCGCGAAGCGCGGCTGGGGCGGCCACTTCGTCATTCGTAATCGCGGCAAGAAGCCCCACAGCGTCGACATCGGCGGGCTCAGGACTGCTGCGATCAAGCCGGGGCGGAAGGCCACGATCAAGGCGTCGTTCGACGAGCGCGGCTCGTACCCCTTCAGCGTGGTCCTGAACAGCGCGGGCGCCGAAGCACGAGGGCATCTTCCGGGTCGTCTGAGCTCCGCCGACATCGCACCGGGGTGACGCGCGGCACGTCGGTCGGCTCGTCGCACTCGTGTTCGCGGTCGCCGCGTGCGGAGGGTCCGATGGAGACGACTGGCCCAGCGCGAACGCCGATCTCGCGAGCACGCGTGCTGCAAACGAGGCGTCGATCGACGAAGAGAACGCCGGCGGGCTCGCCGTCCGCTGGCGCTTTCGCCTCCACGGGAGGGGCACGGACTTCGGCCTGCTCACGGCGACACCCGTCGTCGCGGGAGACACGGTGTACATCCAGGACGCGAAGTCGAGCGTCTTCGCGATCGACCGCAGAGACAGGAACGCTGAAGTGGTCGCGGCTCTATGCCGCTCCGAACGACGGCCCGAACGGCGTCGCCGTCGCCGACGGCCGCGTGTTCGCTGCCACGGACACGACCGCGTTCTCGCTCGACGCGGAGACTGGCCATCGGCTCTGGAGCGAGCGGCTCGCCGACTCCGACGAGCAGTTCGTCAACATCGCGCCGACCGTTCACGATGGGCGCGTCTACCTGAGCACGGTCGGCTTCGCGCCGGGGGGCCGAGGCGCTCTCTACGCCCTCGACGCCGAGCACCGGAGAGCGTGTCTGGAAGTTCGACACGATCAAGGAGCCCTGGCCTCACCCGTTCGCAGGCGGAGGCGGATCGTGGAACCCGCTCTCGGTCGACGAGCGAGGGCAACGTCTATGCGGGCATCTCGAACCCCGGCCCTTGGGGCGGCTCCGCGAGGGTTCCCGAACGGCGGCTGGTTCCGCGGCAGCACGCTCTACACCGACTCGCTGGTCGTGCTCGAGGGAGCCACCGGGAGGCTCGCTCTGGTACGACCAAGTGCTACGCTCACGACGTGCGCGACTACGACTTCCACCTCTCGCCGATCCTCACTCGACGTCGACGACCCGGAGCGCGACGTCGTCTTCGGCGCGGGGAAGGCGGCGCGAGTGGTCGCCTGGGACAGCCGGACGCACGACGAGCGCCTGTGGGAGCGGGCCGTGGGAACGCATCGCAACGACACGGGCCCGCTGCCGGTGACGCCGGTCATTGTCTGTCCCGGGCTGTTCGGCGGCGTGCTGACGCCGATGGCGTACGCGGACGGTTCGTTGTTCGTGCCCGTGGTCGAGCTCTGCATGCGGGAGAGCGCGGTGAAGTCGTTCAGCGTCTTCCAGCGCCCGCCCGAGAACGGCAAGGGTGATGCTCGTACGCGCTCGACGCGCGCGACCGGGCGCACCGCGCTGGTCGCACCGCTTCGACTCCCGCTGTTCGGCTGCGCGACCGTCTCGCGCGACGTCGTCTTCGCTCCCACGTTCGACGGGCGGGTGCGGGCGCTGTCCGCCCAGACGGGCCGACGTTCTCTGGTCGGCGCGCGCGCGGGCCGGGATCAACGCTTGCCCAGCCGTGCCGGCGACCTCCTGCTCGTGGCCGCCGGGGCACGCCACCGTGACTTTCCTCGAGCTCGTCGCCGAGCTGATCGCTTACGGGCCCTGCCGAGGATTGATCCCGCTGAGATACCCTCCGTGGGATCCCGCGGCCCGTCGCAGCACCTGAGGAGGGCATGTTGGAGGCACAGAGCAAGGACGTTCGCCACCGCAGCCGAGCGAGCAGTTCCAGCGGGCATCGTCGACGTGCGAGCGGCTGCTCGCCAACATCGAGACGGTCGTCCGCGGCAAGGGCGAGCAGATCAAGCTCGTGCTCGCAGCGCTCGCCTGCCGCGGGCACGTCCTCTTCGAGGACGTGCCCGGGAACCGCGAAGACGGTGCTCGCCCGCTCCATCGCCGGGCTCGATCGACGGCGCCGCCGCGTCGCGCGTGCAGTGCACGCCGGACCTCCAGCCGACCGACGTCACCGGCCTCTCGGTCTTCAACCAGCAGACGCGCGAGTTCGAGTTCCGCGCCGGGCCCCGTCTTCGCGCAACATCCTCCTCGTCGACGAGATCAACCGAGCGATGCCGAAGACGCAGTCCGCGCTGCTCGAGGCGATGGCCGAGCGGCAGGTCACGGTCGACGGCGTCACGCACGCCGCTCCCCGACCCGTTCCTTCTCCTGGCGACCGAGAACCCGATCGAGCAGGAGGGCACGTTCCCGCTCCCCGAGGCGCAGCTCGACCGCTTCTTCCTCAAGACCGCGCTCGGCTACCCGACCGTCGACGCAGGAGATGGAGATCGTCCTCGGGCAGCGCGAAGCAGCACCCGCTCGTCGCGGCTGCGGCCCGTCGTCTCGGTCGACGAGCGTGCGCGAGCTCCAGCAGCGATCGAGGACGTGTACGTCGATCGACCTGATCCTGCGCTGGATCGTCGAGCTCGTGCAGGCGAGCCGGGACCTCGAGGCGATCGCGCTCGGCGCGTCCGTGCGCGCGAGCCTGGCGCTCGAGCGCGTCGCGCGTGCCTGGGCCCTCCTTCACGGGCGGGACTTCGTGTGCCCGAAGACGTCGAGGCGCTCTTCTTCGCCGGTCCTCGGCCACCGGATCCTCTTCACGCCGACGTTCCTCGCCGAGGCGCGTCGCCTCGGGCGAGACGCGGCGCTCGCGAGCTTCCGCGAGCTGTGCTTCGAGCGCGTGCCGCGACCCGAGCCCGACGCGGAGCACGAGCTTCTGGGTTCTCGGCGGCACGCGAGTAGCCGATGCCCGGCCGCGTCCGCACTCGGCGAGCGATCCCGCTGAATCCGCGGCGACGCCTGATCGGATCGGCGTTCGGCGGCCACACCAGCATTCGCCGGGGTGAGGGCTCCGACGTCGCCGGCTCCGGCCCGTATCAGCCCGGCGACCACATCCACGCGATCGACTGGAAGGCCTCGGCGCGGCTCTCGGCCTTGCGCGGCGATCGACGAGTTCATCGTCCGCGAGCGTTCGCGGAGGAGATGCCGCGCGCCGTGCTCGTCTGCGACCGGCGTCCCGAGATGGCGCTCTTCCCCTCCGATCTCCCGTGGCTCCACAAGCCCGCGGCCGTCGTGCGGTGCCGAGCTCCTCGTTGCCAGTGCGCTCAACCAGCGTGGGCTCGTCGGCTATCTCGACTACGCCAGCCACGACGGGAGAGCGAGCGCGGGCAGCCGTTCTGGCGACCCCCGCAGCGCGCAGTCGAGCGTCTGGCACGGGGATCTCGTGGAGCTCGATGGACGAGCTACCTCGAAGGCGGCTTCGACGCGCCGCCCGACAACCTCGAGCGCGCGTTGCGCTTCCTCGCCCTCGTGCGCGGCTCCGTCCCCGACCGGGCAGCTTCGTGTTCGTCGTCTCCGACTTCCTCGTCCTGCCGCCGCGTGACGTCCTGGGCTGCGGCGATCGGGCGCGGCTGGGACGTCGTCCCCGTTATCGTCAGGACCCGGTCTGGGAGCAGAGCTTCCCGCCGCTCGGCGGGCTTGTCGCCTCGTTCGTCGACGTCGCGGCGAGCCGGCTCCTGCACGTGCGGCTCACCGAGCGCGAAGCGGCGGAGCGTGCGTAGACGCACGAGAATCGCCTGCACGAGATCCGCGCCGAGCTCGTTCGCCTCGGCCTGGACCCCGTCCTCGTCTCCTCCTCCGACCCGATGCGACGTTCGTCCCGCGTTCGTGGCGTGGGCCGAGCATCGGCTTCTCGACGGAGGGCGCCTCGGGTGAGCCGCTTCGCGTGGCCGTAGCTTTGTGCAATCGCGGCAGCGGCGGCGTCGATGGGCGTCGCCGTGATCCTGCTCCTCGTGCTGCTGCCGGCTGGTGGCGCGGCGACGGTGGCTCGTACGCCCCACGCGACACGCTTGACGCAACACGTCTGGATCCACCCAGTGCTCTCTTTGGCGACCAGGTGACGCAACGGCCCGCGTCCTCGTCGACTCGGCGTCGTGGATCCCGACTCCGTGACGCTCGATCCATCCTTCCGGCCCTTCCAGGCGTTCGGTATGACGCGGACGGTCCGGCGTGAATCGGCCGCGCGGCCGAGATCACGTTCGAGTTCCGTCTTCAGTGCGTCTCCGTTGCGTGCATCCGCGCCATGGAGCGCGAAGAGCGCGGTGGCCGGATCCGCACCGTGCCGATCGCGCTTCCGCACGGCATAGATGAAGGCGACGAGCCGCGACGGCGAGTCCCTGGCCTTCGATGTGAGCTGGCCGCACCCTCGTCGTGCGCTCGCGACTTACGCCGGAGGAGATCCCGGATGAGACCGCGAACGTCGCCGCCTTCGCCGCGCCTCCGATCTCGTACTCGGTCGACCCGATACGCTCAGCTGGCCGCTGATTGTCGCCGCCGCGATGCTCGTCGTCGTCGCCGGCTGGTACCTCGTCGCGAGCGCCGTCCGGCCTGCGCCGGGACCGGCCTCTGCGGATCCCCGCCCATCTCACCCCGGCGAGCGTCGCTCGCTCTCGCTCGTCACGCCGCTCGACCGCGGTGACACAGCCGGCGAGCGAAAAGCTCTCGAACGCCTGGTGTCCGAGCTCCGAACGCGGTGGGCAGGCCGACCTCGCCCGACGGCGCGGCGGACTCGCCTGGTCATCGAGGCCCGTCCCTCGAGTCGTGGCCGAGCTCTCGTCTCCGTGACGAGCTCGAATGGCGGCTGAGCGGCGCCACGCGGCCGGGGAGGGCCTGCGGCGCCTGCTGACGCGCGTGCGGTCCGGATAGGGCCACGATGCCGTGCCGCTCGCCGGACCTCGATCCGCTCTAGCGTCCCGCCCGCCGCACCCGCATCCTCCGTCTCGCGCTCGCCGCAGCGCTTCGTGGCCGTGCTCTCGACTCCGGCCAACTTGCCACCCGCATGGTCGGCGCTTCCTCCCGCAGACACCGTCGGCCATCATCGTGCTCGATCTCTCGTCGAGCATCCGTCTCACGACGTACCGGCTGATCCGCTTCCAGCTCGACTCTCTCGCCTCGACCGATCAACGCTTGGCGTCGTCCTCTTCTCCGACGTCGCCTACGAGGCGCATGCCACCGGGCACGCCGGCGTCGCGAGCTGCAATCGTTCGTACGCTTCTTCCAGAACTCTACGATCCGCGCGTCACGATGAGCTACCCGTTGCCTCGCAATCCGTGGGAGCAGTGGTTCTCCGCCGGGACCAGCATCTCGTCCGGATTGCAACTCGCCGCCACAGCTGCTGCGAGAGTCACCATGCACGAGGGGCGGCGTCATCCTCTTCAGCGATCTCGCCGACGACCCGAGCGACCTCCGCCCGCTCGGCCGGTGACCTGCGCTCTACTCGCAGCGCAGCGTTCCGCTCCGGGTCGTCGCGCTCGATCCCACCCCCGAGAAGCGTGAGTTCTGTGGAGATGCTCGGCCCCGACTCACTCACCAATGTCGCGATCCCGACCGGAGAGCAGGGCGGGGCACGCTCGCAGTGGAGTCAGCCTTCCCTGCACGACTCGCCCTCCTCGCCTCACTCGTCATCCTCCTGCTCGCGGTCAACGATCTGCTCACGGAGCCTCTCCCCTGGCAGCGGGAGGCCGAACGTGAGGCTGCGTCTCGCGCTGGCCTCCCTCTGCCTCGTCGGGCCTCGCTCGCCGTACTCTCGCCCGCGACATCTGGCACCGCCAGAAGGCGCTTCGCGACGCCGACGCTCGATCTCGCGTCGTCGCTCCACCGGCGCGCCTGGGAGGCCGACGGCCCTCCTGCCCGGCGATTCGCTCGTCGCTGCTCGGCATCGATGACGACCTCGCCTATCGCTCGCTCTACCTTAGCGCCATCCGGCTCGCTTCGCAGCCGGCCCTCCCGCGAGCGCGACTTACGCGGACTCCGGTCGAGATCGCTCTCGCGGTGTAGTGCGTACCGACACCGACCTCGCGCGGCCTCTCACGCCGCAACCGTGCTCGGTGTGCTGCTCTTCACCGATCCCGAAGACCCCGAGAACTCGGCCCGGCCCAGCGCGCGCTCGATGCGTTCCAGCACGCCTTGCTGCTCGATCCCGAGCAACGCCGTCGCAAAGGCGAATCTCGAGCTCGTCCTCCAGCAAGCGGAGCACCGAGTCCCCGAGGGGACGCACGAGCCCCGGAGGCGAACGAGAGCGGTCGCCGGGGCCGGGCTTGCACCTGCCGGCCGGGGTTACTAGCTCCCGCCGCATGAGCTCGGTTCCTCTCACCGTCCGTGGGCCTTCTGCTTCGCTCGGCGCCGCCTTGCCGTTCGCGGCGCTCGCCTCGTCGAACGGCGAGCCGCAGGCCTCCGGACACCCTCGGTCTGGAGCAGCCCTCGCTTCGCTCGCGCATACCCATCATCGTCTGCTCGAGCCCGATCCCGATTCTGCTCGCGATCGCCCTCGCGCAGCCTGTGCTTCGCTTCACCGATGACCCACTCCGTCCGCACCGATGCCGAGGCCTTCTACGTCTTCGACGTGTCGCGCTCGATGCTCGCGGCGTCGAGCGCGGGAGCGCACGCGCCGCATCGAGCGTGCGGTGGCAGTCGCGGAGAAGTGCACGGGCCGCTCGCCAAGTTGCCCTCCGGCGTCGCCTCGTTGACCGACCGAGTGCTGCCGCACCTCTTCCCGACCGGCGGACGAGGAGGTCTTCACCGCCACCCTCGAGCACGCGCTCACCATCGACCATCCGCCGCCCCGGGGCTACGACCAGGTGGCGAACGCTCTTCGCGGCGCTCGATACGTTCGCCAGCGACACCTTCTTCTGCCCGGGCGTCGAAGCATCGCGTCGTGATCGTGCTCACGGACGGCGAGTCGCGTCCGTACGACGTCGCCGACCTGCGACAGACGCTCGCCAGCGGGCCGCCGCTCGACTTCATCGTCGTTCGCATCTGGACCTCGCCCGACCGTGTCTGGAACGGCGACACCCAGGTGGCCGACTACCGAGCCGATCCCAGCAGCGAGCGACGCACCGGGCAGCTAGCCTCGCGACCGGCGCCCAGGTCTTCTCGCCAGGTGACTCAGACGGCGTCGTCGGCGCCGTGCGGAAGCTCGGTCGGCAGCGGCCCCGAGGTCGAAGGCGGCCGGCTACTGCGAGTCGTCGGCGCTCGCACGGTGGTTCGTGCTCGCGGCGCTCGCTCCCGCTCGGATCTCTCCTCTGGCGGCGGAATCTCGGGTAACGGCGGACCGACGTGCGCGCGTAGGATCGCCGCGGAGAAAGCGGACGCATGACGGAGACCATTGCTCGGCAATCGAGATCCTCGGTCGCGTGCACGCCAACGTCGAGACGCGTCGTCTACGGCAAGAGCGAGCAGATCCGGCTCGTCCTCGCCGCCCTCGTCTGCCAGGGGCACGTTCTGCTCGAGGACGTGCCCGGCACCGCGAAGACGGTGCTCGCGCGCTCGCTTGCGGGCTCGCATCGAGGGCGCGGTCGTCGACCGGATCCAGTGCACGCCGGACCTGCAGCCGACCGACGTCACGGGCCTCTCGGTCTGGGATCCCGAGCGCCGGCGGTTCGAGTTCCAGCCCGGGCCCGTCTTCGCGAACGTCCTGCTCGTCGACGAGATCAACCGGGCGCTGCCGAAGGCGCAGTCGGCGCTTGCTCGAGGCCATGGCCGAGCGCCAGGTGACCGTCGACGGCGTCACCCACGCCGCTGCCGGACCCGTTCCTGCTCATCGCGACGGAGAACACGATCGAGCAGGAGGGCACCTTCCCGCTGCCCGAGGCGCAGCTC
Source organism: uncultured Gaiellaceae bacterium (assembly GCA_963791905.1). Taxonomy (GTDB): domain Bacteria; phylum Actinomycetota; class Thermoleophilia; order Gaiellales; family Gaiellaceae; genus Gaiellasilicea. The sequence continues at coordinate 118,222 of CAWBTX010000006.1, read as the reverse complement.
GACCGCTTCTTCCTCCGCACCTCGCTCGGCTACCCGACGCTCGACGAGGAGCTGCGCGATCCTCGACGCGCAGCTCCACGGGCATCCGCTCGACGGCCCTCCGACCCGTCGTCGGCTCGACGGACGCTCGACGTCGCTCTTCGCCGGCCGTCGAGGACGTCTACGTCGACCCGCTCCTCAAGCGCTGGATCGTCGAGCTCGTCCGCGCGACGCGTTCGCTCGACTCGTCGAGGTCGGCGCCTCTGTGCGCGGCAGCCTCGCGCTCGAGCGCGTGGCTCGGGCGTGGGCGCTCGTGAACGGCCGCGACTTCGTCGTCGCCGACGACGTCGAGCTGCTGTTCGAGCCGGTCGTCGTGCACCGCCTCGTGCTCGCCGCCGGAGGTGCTCTCGATGGATGAGACCGCAGCGGAGCACGACGTCGTCCGGCGCGTCTTCGAGGCCTGCCTCGAGCGCGCGCCGCGGCCCGAGCCGGACTGGGAGGCGGACGGCCGCCGCCCACGGGCGCATGAGCGGCGCGGCCGTGCGCGCCCGTTCCCGCTCGTCCCGCGACCGGCGCTTCGTCGGCGTGCCGTTCGGCGACCACGCGCAGCCCGCGGCGCGGGCAGCGGCGACGAGATCGCGGGCTACGCGTCCGTACCGCCCGGGCGACCGCCGGGCGTGGATCGACTGGACGTGCGTCCGCGCGAGCTCTCGGCGGCCCGCGGCGGCGGACGAGTTCGTCGTGCGCGAGTTCTTCGCCGAGGAGGCGCCGCGCGTCGCCGTGGTCGTCGACCGGCGGCTCGCGGATGGCGCTCTACGCCGACCCGCTGCCCCTGGCTCGACAAGGCAGGCCGCCCTCGCGACGGCGATGCCGAGCTGATCGCGGCCAGCGACCGCGGCGGCACGCGGCGAGCTCGGCGTACGTCGACCACGGCGGCGGGACGACCGTTCTGGCTCGCGCCGCGAGCGCCCGGGCTCAGCGCTCGCCGCTGCTCGACCGACCGCGCCGGCAGCCTTCGACGCGCCGGCCGCGCTCGTTCGACGCGTCCCTCGACGCTGCTCGAGCGCCATTCCGCGCTGCTTCCCGCCGGGCACGTTCGTCTTCGTCCTCTCGGACTTCCTCGACGCCCGTGCCGGCCCGGCGTGGGCCCGGCTGCGCGCGCTGCGCTGGGACGTGACGCCGGTCGTCGTCCAGGACCCCGTCTGGGAGCAGAGCTTCCCCGACGTCGGCGGCGTCGTGCTGCCGGTGCGTCGACCCGGCAGCCACCGGCGACGCGCGCGACGTCTGGCTGACGCGGCGCGAGGCGCGCGAGCGGGCGGCGAACGAACGAGCGGCGCCTGCGAGCGCTCCTCGCCGGCTTCGCGGCGCCTCGGCTTCGACCCCGTCGCTGCTCGGCACGAGCGACGCGGCCGCGATCCGCGGCGCGCTTCCGGCGCGTGGGCCGAGCCGGCGGCGCGGCTGCGTCGGCGGCGCGCGTGAGCGGCTCGGCGCGCGTCCTCGCGCCGCGCTGCGTCGGCTGGCCGGTCGCGAGCGCCGGCCGGCGCCGCGGTCACCGCCGTCGGTCGGATCGGCCGCGCCGTCGGCGCTTCGGCGACCCGCTTCGCCGTACGTCGTCGAGGTTCGCCGTCGCCGGCGACGTCGAAGGACGCCGACGCGCTCGGGTCGTCGCCGACCCGGGGCCGTTCGCGGTCGCTCGGCGCCGCCGCAGATCGAGCGCTCGAGCCGCGGGGACGAGTCGTGCTGACCGTCACGCAGCGGCTCGCGTGTCTCGAGCACGGCTTGCGTGCCGGCGAGCGCCGCGAGGCGGTCGCGCTGCCGCGCGCGCGGCGCGTCGACGGACGCCGGCGTCCGTCGCGACCGCGGCGCCCGGTCGTCGTGCGCGTCCGCGCGCGTGTCCCGGCCGCGGCGGTGCGCGCTGCCGACGCCCCGACTTCCGCACGCGCGACGACCTCCCCGCCGCCGACGCACGCGCGTCGCGCCCGACCGCGTTCGTCGCCGCTGCTCGCCGCCGCCGGCGGTCCTGCTCGTCGCCGCCGGCGTCGCGCTGGTCGGCGCTCCGGCGTCGGCCGCGCCGCGCGCGGCGGCCCGCGCGGCGGTCCGACCCGCTCGCCCGCGCGCTCCGGCTCCTGCGCGAGTCGGTGACGCCGCCCGACCGCCGGACCGGCGGCGCGCGGCGGGCCTGCTCGCGCGTCTGCTCGCGTCGCGGCGCGCCGAGGCGCTCTGCCGAGGACGCGCACGAGCGTCGCCTGGTCGCGCGGCGCCGACCCGCGCCGCGCGACGCGCGAGGCGCTCGCCGACCGGAGCAGCGAGCCGTCGGAGGAGGCGCGTGAGCGCGCCGCTCGATCCCGCTCGCGACTGCGCCCTGCGTGCGGCGCTCGCTGGCGGCGCGCCGCGGCTGCGGCTCGTCCTCGCCGTGCGCGCTCGTCGCGCTTGGCGGCCGTCGCGCTCGTCGCGGCGCCTGAGCCTGCGGCGACGACGCGTCGCCGTCCTGCCGGCGCTCGCGAGCGGGATCGTCGTCCTCGACGTCTCGGCGAGCATCTCGTCGGACACGTACGCGCGGATCGCGCGCGACGCTCGACCGGCTCGCGTGAGCTCGGGCGGCCGCGTACGGGCTCGTGCTCTTCTCGGACACCGCGTACCAGGCGCTCCCGCCGGGCACGCCGGCGCGGGAGCTGCGGCCGTTCGAGCGCTTCTTCGCCGTCCCGCGGCAGACGGAGCCCGGCGCGCTCCCGCACGCTGCCGCGGAGCCCCTGGGCGGACACCTTCAGCGCCGGCACGCGGATCTCGCACGGGCCTGACGCTCGCGCTCGACGTCATCCGGCGCGACGCGGCTCGAGCGACCGGCCGTCCTGCTCGTCAGCGACCTCGACACGACTCCGGTGACCTCGAGCGGGTGACGCAGCGTCGCCTCGCCTACCGGCGCGCCGGGATCCCGCTCCACGTCGATCGGGCTCAACCCCGCGCCCGAGGACGTGCGCGTTCATCCGCCGGCTGCTCCCGCAGCGACGGCGTCACTCGGGCGGCCCCGCTGCCCGGACGAGCGAGCGGCGCTCGCCGGCGCGGCGCTCGACCGTGCTCGCTCGTCATCGCCGGCCGTCGCCGTCGCGCGTGCTCCTCGCCGCGTTCCTCGCGCTGCGACCGAGCGGCTGCGCTGGATGAGCGCGCGCATGACCGGCTCCGGTCGTCGTCGCCGCGGTCGTGCTCGCGGCGCTCGCCGCGGCTGTCGCCGCGCTCGCGCACGATCGTCCGCTCCTGGGATCACGCGCTCGACGGCGGCGACGCGCGCTTCGCCGATCGCGCCGCGGCGGCGCGCTGGGGCGCGGACATCGCGGCTTCCCGGCGATCCCGCGCGCGGCGCTGCTCGGCGCTCGACGACGACCTCGCGCTGCGCCGGGCCGTGCAGGCGTTCGTCTCGCCGCGCCGGCGCCGCGCGGGCTTCGACAACGGCGCCGCGCGGGCGCGCGTCCGCGCGACGGCCGAGCTCGCGCTTGCCGACGTCGCCGCGACGAGCCGGCCGAGCAGCCTCCATGCCGAGAAACCTGCTCGGCGTCCTCGTCGCGACCGGCGAGCGGCGCGCGCCGACGCGGCGGCGACCGAGGAGCGCAGCCGGCGCAGCGTTCGAGGCCGCGATCCGCGCCGATCCCGGCGAACGTCGACGCCAAGTACAACCTCGAGCTGCTGCTCCGGCGGATCCGTGTCGTCGGGACGCGCGAGGGGCCCGGCAGCGGCGCCGGCACTCGGGGCGCGTCGGCCGCCGCGGCGCCGGCGTCGGGCACGCCGGGTCGGGGTACTGAGCTGATCGCCGCGCGCTCACGTTCCTGACGCCGCTCGGCGGCGCTCGCCGTGCTGGCGCGCGGCTCGTGCCGGTGCTGCGCGCTGCTCGTCGTCGCGCGCCGCCAGCGCCGCGCGGCGCGACGCGGCCTCGGGCTCGCGCCGCGCGCCGTGGCTCGGCGCTCTCGCGAGCCGCGCGCGCTCGCCGTCGGCGCCTGCCTGCGCCTCTCGGCCTCGCCGCGGCGCCAGCCGGTGCTCGAGACGACCGAGACGCGACGGTCCGAACGGAGTCGCGAGATCGTGCTTCGTCGTCGACGTGTCGCGGTCGATGCTGCGCGTCGCGCGGCGCCGGGCGAGCCGACCCGTCTCGAGCGCGCGCGCGTGCGGTCGTCGCGCGGCTGCGTGCCGCGGTCGCCGACGTCCCGCGCGGGTCTCGCCGGTCTCACCGACCGCGTGCTGCCGTACCTCTTTCCGACCCTCGACCGAGGGCGTGTTCGCGGAGACGCTCGAGCGGAGCGTCCTGCCGGAGTCGCCGCCGCCACAGCAGGTGCGCAACGGTCGCGACGACGTTCGCCGCTCTCGCCGCGCTCGCGCGCGACGGCTTCTTCTCGCGGCCGCGAAGCGCCGGACGTGCGTCTCGTCACGGACGGCGAGACCTGCGTCGTCCGCTCGGACGAGACGGTCGCTGACGCTCCCGCTCGGCGGCGGCTCGCTCGGCGGGCCGGCCGCGATGGTGACGACGCCGGCCGCGGCGGGCAGGCGCTCGCGGGCTGCCGGCTGCCGCCTCGTGGTCGTACGCGTGGGCGACGGCGCAGAGCGGATCTACGGCGCGGACGGCCGCGTCGAGGCCGAGTACCGGCCCGAGCCGACCGCCGCGGCTCGACGGTCGAGCAGCTCGCCGCGCTCGGCCGGCGGCCGCGCCTTCGACGGAGGACGAGGTCTCGCCGCGCCCGGACGGCGGTCCGTGCGCGGCCGCGGCGGGCCGCTCGCGACGGTCGGCGAGCGGACGTCGGTCGCACGCGCTCGCGCCGTACCTCGCCGGCGCTGCGCTCGCACTCGCGCTCGTCTGCTCGGCCGTCGCTGCGCGTCGCGCTTGCGCATGGCACGTTGCGCGGCGACACGCAGTGTCTGATCGACTGTTCAATCGGAGAGGAGAGTGAGCTGACGCGTCGCGATGCGCGTCGCTCGTGCTCGTCGCTGCGTCGCAGCGCGATCGCGCTCGCGAGCGCGGCTGCGTCGCTCGACGTCCGCCGCGCGCGCCGCAGATCGCGCCGCGGCGACTGGCCCGTCGTTCGGCCGCACGCTCCGACAACAACCGCTACTCGCCGCTGACCGCAGATCACGCCCGCGAACGTCGACCGGCTCGGCCGCGTCTACACGGTCGACTTCCTCCGCGATCGACCCCGACACGCGGCGCGGGCAGCAGTCGTACCCGCTCGCGATCGGCGGCACGCTGTACGTCACCACCAACGACGCGAACGTGTTCGCGATCGACGGCGCCACGGGGAAGATGCTCTGGCAGTGCAAGCCGCCGAACAGCGCCGTCTTCAAGAACTTCGGCATCGTCGCGAACCGCGGGCTCGCGTACTGCGGCGGCAAGCTCTTCATCCTCCAGCTCGACATGAAGCCTCGTCGCGATGCGGCCGAGCGACGGGCGGGTCGTCGGCGAGCTCGCGATCAACCAGGACGTCCCGAACGCGTCGGCGAACTACGGCTACTCCGAGACGAGCGCTGCCGATCTGCGCGAACGGCAAGCTCATCTTCGGCGCCGCCGGCTCGGAACGCGGAAACCGCGGCTTCGTGATGGCGTACACGACGGATCTCAAGCCGGCCTGGCCGACGCCGTTCTGGACGATCCCGCCCGATCTGCAGTCGTGGCGGCGCGCGTCGCGGATCGTCGGCGGCGGCGCCGGTCTGGACGCCGGTCACGGTCGACGCGACGACGAACACCGTCTACTTCGGCACCGGCTCCGGGACGCCGGTGTACTTCCCGAGCCTCCGACCCGGCACCAACCCGCGGACCGAGCTCGCTGATCGCCGTCGACCTGCGCGACCGGGAAGCTGAAGTGGTGGCAGCAGCTGATCGCAGCGCAACCAGTGGGAGTACGACGTCGCCCAGCCGCCGCTCGTCTACGACGGGAAGATCGGGGGCGGACGCGCCGCGTCGTCTCGGTCGCGACGAAGGAGGGCGTCTGGTTCGCCTTCGACGCCGCGCACGGGCGGCCGTTCCACGAGCGCGTGAAGGTGATCGACCGCGTCGAGCATCCGCCGCTGCGAGCCGGGTCAGCCCGTGACGATCTTCCCGGCGCTCGATCGGTGGGCTCAACTACTCGCCGGCCGCGTACGACCCGAAGACGAACTACGTCTTCAACGCCGCCGCGGAGACCGCCGGCATCCTCATCCAGCAGCAAGCTGACGCCGACGCAGAAGAAGCGGCAAGTTCCTGCTCGGTGACATCTTCCTCGGGCTCGAGAACGGCAACTTCGGCCAGTACCTCCCGGGCTGGAAGGACCACGGCTCGATCAGCGCGATCAACGTCTCGACCGGCCGGCGGGTGTGGAAGTTCAAGCACGCCCGAGCCCGAGCGGGGCGGGGTGACGATGACCGCGAGCGGGCTCGGGTTCGCGGGCGGCGGCGACGGCGTCCTGCGCGCGTTCGACCTCAGGACGGGGAAGGTGCTGTGGACGTTCCAGACCGGCCGCCAGATCGCGGCCGGCCCGACGATCTTCGCCGGCGGGGGGAAGCAGTACGTCGCGATCACGGTCGGCGGGACGCCGACCTCGTCGAGGGCGGCCTTGCGTCGCAGCTCCAGGTGTTCGCGCTCGGTGGCAGCCAGAGCGAGTCGCCGAGCCCGCCGGCAGCCTCGTCGCCGCGCGGCGGCCCGGCGATGGTGCGCCGGCCGCGCCGCGTGCCGCGCCCGCGCGCGTCCCGCGCCGCGCAGCGGCGGCGCCCGCGCGGCCGGATCGCGATCCTCGGCGGCGCACCGGACCGCTGACGCGCTGGAACCCGGACAGCTCGAACCTCCGCAACGTCACCGGCCGCGTGCACGCTCCGGCGGCAGGCCCGGTCTGCGGAGCGCGGGTCGCCGTCGACCGGTACGTGCTGCCGCGCGCGACGGACGCCGACGGACAGCTTCACCGCGCCCGGTCGACACGACGCTGGCGCGCCGCCATCCCGTCACTGTCGTGGACGTCGCGCTGGCGCACGCGTCGGCGGGCGCCCGCTCACCGACGCCGAGCAGGCGGCGCTGCGCGCGCGCGTCGGGCGGCATCAACGTCGGCTACCGGCTCGCCGACGTGTGCGCGCCGGAAGCGCGCGAACGGGACCGTCGTCGTCACCGGTCGCGCAGTCCGCGCGGACGGCGCCCCCGCGCCGCCTGTGGTGCTGCTCTCGTACCGGCTCGACGGGACGATCACCGATGCGGCCGGGAAGCCCGTCGCAGGGGCGTACCGTCGTCACGCGGACGAACGACCGCGACTTCTGGACGTTCTCCGAGCCGTCGAACGCGCAGCGGGCGACTACATCTCGTTTTTCCCCGCCTCCGACCTGAGGTCGAGGACCGACCCGGTCGAGTTCGCCGTCCAGGTCGCGCGTCGGACGGACGAACTACACGACCGGCAGCCCGTAACCCGACCTTCAAGCGCCGCAGCAGCGCGACCCTGAACCTGAGGCTGCCCGAGTTCGGGGACCGACGATGGCGGTGCCGACCTCCTCTCCGAACGCGGTGCGATCTACCGCGGGATGCTCGTCGGCGTCTCGGCCGGCGGCGATGTCGTGCAGCCCCTCTCGGCGACCTGGCCGGGCACGCGCGGGCGCTTCGAGCTCGTCCTGCCGGCCTCCGTGCGCGGGCAAGACGCTTCGCTTCTGGGAGAGCGACTTCCAGTCGTACCAGACGATCGCCGCCTCCCCGGGCGGCCGCGTCGACCTCAACGCGTGGCCGCAGGGCCTCTCTCAGCGGGTCGCGCGCGACCTCGGCTTCGTTCGCGCGCCGCGCTCTCTCATCGCCGCTGGAGCCGGTGGATCGGCCCGCCGTGACTCCAGGCTTGCCCTGCCCGGTAGAGCTCGGCGGGCCTGCCGCCGGTGGGGCCCGGGCGGGCGCGGCGGCCGGTCGGGATCACCCAGCCGTCCTCCGAGACCACGCTGCGCCGGAAGTTGGCGGCGTCGAGCTGGACGCCCCACACGGCCTCGTACACCGCCCGTAGCTCGGCGAGCGTGAACGTCGGGCCGACGAACGCTGTCGCGATGCCGGTGACCTCAAGCTCGAAGCGGATGCGCTCGACCGCGTCGCGGACGATCCCGAGGTGGTCGAACGCCAGCTCGACCCTCCGGTTGAGGACGTCGGAGACGGGGATCAGGGCCGCGGCGGCCGCATCCGTGCCTCCGACGACCGAGCCGACGTCGCGGAGCACGGCGAGATAGGCGACCGTGACGACGTTCATGCGCGGGTCGCGCCCGGGATCGCCGTAGGCTCCGAACTGTGTGAGCGAGCTTCCCGACTCGACGCCGGTCTCCTCGGCGAGCTCCCGCATCGCGGCCTCGTCGAGGGTCTCGTTGGGTCGCTTGAACCCTCCCGGAATCGCCCACATGCCCTCGAACGGAGCCTCGCCGCGGCACACGAGCAGCACGTGGAGCATCCCCTCGGACATGGTGAGGATGACCACGTCCACCGTCACGGCGAAGGCCGGGAACTGCGACGGGTCGTAGTCGAGCGGAGCGCCGCCGCGCGTTTTGGTCGGCATGACTCTTACTCTATCAAGGAGTTCTGGTCTTGTCGACCAGAACTGCGGATTGACAGCGAGGCTCGCGCGTGCTTCTATTAAGCCGCTCGGCTAATTAACAGAGAGGCTAAATGAAGTCAGATCCGCTCAGCATCACGTTTGCCGCCCTCGCCGACCCGACGCGGCGGGCGATCCTGAGCCGTCTGATCGAGGGCGACGCGACGGTGAACGAGCTGGCTGCGCCGCACGCGATGAGCCTGCCGTCGGTGTCGCGTCACCTCAAGGTGCTCGAGCGGGCCGGCCTGGTCGTCAAGGGGCGGTCGGCGCAATGGCGCCCGTGCCGCCTCGACGCTGCGCCGCTCGCCGAGGCCGACGCCTGGATGGCGCCGTATCGCGACTTCTTCCAGGAGCGCTTCGCCCGCCTCGACCAACAACTCTCGAAGGAACGGAGACAGGAGGAGTCATGACGAACACCGACCGCCCGCACCGCGACTTCACTCTCAACTGGACGCTCGACGCTCCGTCCGCGGACGTCTTCCGGGCGTGGACCGAGCCGGATCACCTCCAGTGGTTCTACAACGACGCTCAACCAGTGCCGACCGAGCCGATCGAGCTCGACCTGCGGGTCGGCGGCACCTGGCGCCAGCACATGGTCATCGACCCGAGCACGGCGTACGTGACGGGCGGCGTGTATCGCGAGATCGTGCCTCACGAGAGGCTCGTGTTCGCCTGGGGCGCGACCGGCGGCTGGCCCGAGCTCGACCCCGATCGGCTCGACGAGAGCCCGCTCGTGACCGTGATGCTGACCGAGCTCGGTGACCGCACCGAGATGAACGTGCGGGTCGAGCTGCCCGCGAGCTTCTCGGACGATCGCGTGCGGGAATGGTTCGCGCGCGGCATCCGCGACGGCTGGCGCGACACGGTCGACCGTCTCGCCGCCACGCTGGCCAACACCTCGAGCGTCGTGTGAGCTCGATGAGGCGCCGCGGCTGAACCTCGGGCTCGGGGTAGTGTCCGAGACGTCCGTCGCTCGTCCGCGAGAAGGAGGCCGAGAGCATGAAACGTGAGGGTGGCTGCGCCTGCGGAGAGGTCCGGTACCGGCTCACCTCCGACCCGCTCTTCACGCATTGCTGTCACTGCCTGAACTGCCAGCGCCAGACAGGGAGCGCCTTCGTCATCAACCTGCTGATCGAGGCCGACCGGGTCGAGCTGCTCGCCGGCGACCCGCAGCCCGTCTCCGTGCCCCGCAGCGGCGGCAAGAAGCAGAAGATCTGGCGCTGCCCGACCTGCCAGATCGCGCTCTTCAGCCAGTACACGCGGCGTCACGTGCGCTTCGTGCGCGCCGGGACGCTCGACGACCCGGCGACGGTGGCGCCCAACGTCCACATCTTCACGCGATCGAAGATGCCGTGGGTCGTGCTGCCCGAGTCGGTGCCTGCGTTCAACGTCTACTACGACACGAACAAGCTCTGGCCGGCGGCAAGCCTCGAGCGGCTCGAGGCGCTCATGCGCCCGGCGAGCTCCGACGCCTAAGGCCCGCGAGAGAGCCCGTGCCGCGACGGGCTGAGCCGTGGGCGCTTTAGCGGCCGCTGCGGCGGCCGCCGTCATCGTCGGCCTCGGGATCGAGGTCCGCTTGTTCTCGCCGGGCCGGGAGCCCCGGCGTCGGGAGGCGATCTTCTGGAGCATCGGCTGGTTGCTGCTCGCCCTCGCGATCGCTGCAGCGATCGCGCTGAGCGGCGGCCCCGCGGGCGAGTGGACGACGGTCTACCTGATCGAGCGCTCGCTCTCGCTCGACAACGTGTTCCTGTTCTCGCTCCTGCTGGCGTACTTCTTCGTGCCGCCGGAGCTGCGTGGCCGCGTGATCGTCATCGGCATCGCCGGTGCGCTACTGCTCCGCGCCGTCGCGATCGCGGCCGGACTGGCGCTGATCGAGAGAGCGGAAGTGGTCGTCTATCTCTTCGGCGTCCTCCTGCTCTACGTCGCCTTTCGCGCCCTCCGCGGAGCCGCTGAGCAGTCCGACCCGGCCGCGAACCCGGCGCTGCGGGCCGTTCGGCGCGCCGTCCCGATAACGGACGACTTCCGCGGTCCCCGGCTGTTCGTCCGCGAAGGAGACCGTCTCTACGGCACGCCGCTGCTGCTCGTAGTCGCGGCGATCATCGCAGCGGATATCGCCTTTGCCGTCGATTCGATCCCGGCCGCCTTCGCGGTTACCCGGGACCCGCTCGTGATCTGGTCGGCGAACGCGTTCGCGCTCCTCGGGCTCGGCGCCCTCCTGGCCGTCGTCGAGATCCTTGTTCGCCGCTTCCGCTACGTGGACGAGACGATCGCCCTCATCCTGGCCTTCGTCGGGATCAAGATCCTGACCGCCGACCTCGTCCACATCAGCGACCTCGCCTCTCTCGTCGTCATCGCCGCTTTCCTCGCAGGCGGCATCATCGCGTCGCTGGTCGCGGATCGTCGCGAGCCGCCGCGCCGGGCCGAGCAGGAGGCGAGGCGCCCGCCCCGCTGCCCCGCCGAGCTCACGCCTCCGGCGGAGGCCGAGAGCGCACGAGAAGTCCACACTTGAGAACGTCTGCCGACCGAATGCCGTGCGAGAGGAGAGACCGCGATGCCTGGAAGCGCCAACATCGGAAGCGGGACGATCCATCACGTCAGCCTTCCCGTCACCGACCTCGAGCGCTCACGACGCTTCTACCGCGAGGTCCTGGGGCTGCAGGAGATCGAGCGGCCGCCCTTCGACTTCCCGGGTGCCTGGTTCGGATTGGGAGCCACCCACTTGCACCTGCTCGTCGGCGAACGCCCGACGTTCCGCGACGAGAAGGGCGTCGACTCGCGGGACGCGCATTTTGCGATCCGTGTCGAGAGCTACCGGGAGGCCAAGGAGTTCCTCGAGTCGAAGGGCTACAGCACGCAGGCGGATGACCGCGATCCGCTCAAGCTGAGGGCGAGCCCGGAGTCGACGGCGGGGTTCCCGCAGCTCTACATCATCGATCCGGATCGACACGTCATCGAGATCAACGCGGAGAGGCTCGATCCCGACGGGGCCTGAGAGGCGCCGGTCGCTAGGCCGTAGGCCCCTGCTCGAAGAGCCGGCCTGCTGCACCTGGTCTACCCCGAGCGCTATCCAATCCTCGACGTGCGGGCTCTGCACGCGCTAGGAGTTTCTGCGCCGTCGCATAGCTATCGGTTCTGAGAGTCCTACGTTGCCGAGTACGGGCGGTTGATCAAGCAGGCTGGCACCGACGGGCGCACCCTCAACCAGGCCCTTTGGCAGTTGGTCCTCGTCGCACGTCGGCCCTGAAAATACACGGCGCACGAATCGCTGCTATGTTGGCTTCAGCGCGTTTGGCTCTTGCATCGAAGCCGCCGAGGCTCTGCACTTCTCCTCTTCGTCTGTCACACCTGGCCTGAGCGCCGCCGCGGGAGTCCGTTTGGACGTTCCTGCCCTGAGAGATGAGCAGAAGGAGCATCACATGCATGCGACCATTCGTCGTTACGAGGGTGTGGACCAGAATCGCACCGTCGAGCTGACCCGCAAGGTCAACGAGAGCCTCGTCCCGCAGCTGAGCAAGCTGCCGGGCTTCAAGGGCTACTACATGATCGAGTCCGGCAACGGCGTCTTCAGCTCGCTCGGGCTCTTCGAGAACCCCGAGCAGATCCAGGAGTCGACGAAGCTCGCCTCCAGCTGGGTCCGCGACGAGAAGCTCGACAGCGTGTTCCCGAACCCGCCCACGATCACGAGCGGCAAGATCGTCGCGCAGAGCAACGGCGTCGCCGTCGCCTAACGGGCCGACCGAAACTCGCTCGCCGGCGAGGGGGGCCTGCTCAAACCAGGCGGTTCTCCGGTGACGAGCGACAGGCTCGCGGCAGAGCCTGTCAGGGAAGCGAGAGCGCCGGGCCTCCTTTTGGGGCTCGGCGCCTCCCTCTCATAACCGGCCACGCACGCGAGCGCGTCGACTTCGGGGTGTGCGAGGGCGGGATGGGCGGCCCAGGCGGTCGAGGCCCGCTCGGTCTAGCAGCGCAGCTAGGAAGCGTCGTCTGTGGAGCTCTCGTGCGGCTCGTCCGGTGGCGGTCGGCGCGCGTCGGCGCGTGACGAATCGTCGCCTGGTTGTTCGCCGCGCCGCATTGCCTCATGACGGCATCCCAGTGCTGTCGAGATCTCCTGCATCGAGCGGGCTGTCGTCAAAGCCGCGCCTACGAGTCTTGCGATCACAGGGTCGACCTCCGCCAGGCGTGCCTCAAGCCGCGTGATCCTGGCGCCGAGGGCGCCCCGGCACTATGACCCATGAGCATCCCGGGATCGTCTCAAGTGATCCTCAAGGTGGCGGAGTAGAGTGTCCGCGTCATCCCATGCGCTCGAGCAGGCGTAGGCACCTCGATCCGGTCTCCCACACCTGCGGCCATCCGTCCAACCCGGCTCCTGCTCCTTCGCGCTCAGGCCGACAAAACTTGCTGGGGTCGCGTTTCGCGGTTTGCTCCCGACGTTGCCTCGCGGTCGCGTTGAGGGCCACCGTGCCAGTCGAGACACAGAGCCGTCGCGTCGTCACGTAGCTCGCCGCCGCTTGCCTGGAGGACAGCCTGGGTGAGGTGCTGCACCGCCTCGCGGGGATGCATGTTGAGGCCCGCGGTCAGGATGGCGGCGATGTTCATTCGCTCGACGTCGCGCTCCAGCATGCCGTCGGTGACGAACATCAGCCGGTCTCCCACCTCCAATTGCAGCGCTTGAACCCGATAGCCGCGTCCGGCCTGCAGCCCGAACGGGCGGTCGGCCTTCAAGTCAAGCTGCTCGACTTGCCGTCCTCGCAGCCGGAACGGCGGCGGATGGCCGGCATTGACGATGCCCGCCGTCGCAGCGGCCAGGTCGATCCGAACGACTAGGCCCGTAACGAACTGGCTCTCGCCCGCCTGCTCGGCCAGCGCATCATTCGCCAGCCTCGCCTGCTCGGCCAGCTCGACGCCCCGCCGGCGGGCGTTTCGTAGCCCTCCGACCAGCACGGTGGCCAACAACGCGGCGTCCATCGTGTGGCCCATCGCGTCGGTCATCGACAGATGGAGCGCGTCTCGGTCGAGCGAAAAATCGAAGGTGTCACCGCCGATCTCACCCGCCGGTTGCAGCCAGGCCGCAAGTGTGAACTGCCCGGCCTCGCACGTGAAGGCTCCGGGCAACAACCGATGCTGGATCTCTGCCGCCAGGGACAACGGAACCGAGCGCTGTCCCCACTCGAAGAGATCGGTGTAGCGGCGGTTTGCAATCACGACGTACGCCAAGAAGTGCGCCGCCTGAGCGACATCGGCCACCGTCTGTTCAGCCGGGAAGTCATCCAGCAGGAGCTCCAGAACGCCGACCGCTTCACCGCGGCTCGTCACCGGAGCGAACAAACGAGCGCCGCCCTCCTCGTCGATCACCTCGACGACCTGGGCTGCAAGCGCCCGGCCGTGCGGCGTCCCGACCAATGGCACACGCTCCGCGGTCTCCTTCCCCTGCAAGCGCCCTTGCCCCCCTGCGTGGCCCAGGCGGATCAGCGACTGCACCGCTGAAGTCGGCGATCAAGAAGCTGACCTCGCGGGCATCGATCGCCTCGGCCAGCGCGCCGGCCAGCACATCGGCCGCCGCGACGGGCGGGGCCGCCTCGACCGCGGCCAGCAATGAATTCAAGTTCAACGGGAAGTGCCGATTCTCACCCACGCCGCCTCAACCTAACGCGATTGTTTGTCAGCACCGCCAATCCCTCGCCGGCAGAGGGGGGTTCCTCTGGGTGTCGAAGCCGGACACCAGGCATTCGCGCACCATCGCTCTGCGGCCCGAGATCGCGATCGTGATCTTCGACTCGACGGTGCCGGTCGGCGCCGCCGAAGCCCTAGAGGTCGACCTTGCGAACGCGGTGAAAGCCTGCCGCTGAAAGGGCACTCGCGTCGACGAGCCGGACCATCCAGCCGTGCCCCTTGTCCGGCGCGGCCTCGTCCTCCCAGCGCCCGACCGAGGCGAAGATCCGGGCGCCGTCCGAGTCCCACTCCTCGATCTCGTCGCGGTCGCCCTCGATGTCGTCCCGGAAGAGCTCGAGGTCGCTCCGGAGGCGCTCTTGCGCCTTGGCGGCCCAGGTCTCGCGCGGTTCGCGCTCGAAGTCGATGCCGGAGACCTCGAGGAGATAGTCGCTGAACTCCTCGAGGATGAGTGCCGAGATGTACGTCTCGGCCTCTTCCCAGTCGGGCTCCGAGCCGGGATCGAGAGCAACGAGCTCCATGCGCGCGCCAGGCTCCCGCGCGCGGGCGAGGACGGCCGCACCGCCCTCGGGCGGCTCGGCGTCGTCTCCGAGATGCTCGAGCTCGTGATTCGGGAGCTCCTCCCGCTCGCTGAAGTCCCGCTCGGCGACGAACTCGATGTACGGACCGCCGCTCTCGTCGCGCGCCACCTGCTCCTCCGTCACCTGCCAGCTGATCGGCTCGCCGTCGACGACGGTGGTGAAGGCGTGACCTATGCCGGGGCCGTCGTTGCGGAAGCGACGGAACGCGCCCAGCTCGTGCGATCCGTCCTCGTGGCGGAGGTCGAGCCTGTAGCGGGCGGGTACCGCGACGGCACGCGGTCGTTCCGCATCGTCTTCGACTCGATCGACGATCCAGCGCTCGCCGCGGAAGGTGACGAGGTCGCCCTCACCGAGAGGCCGATCAAACACGTAGTCCCGCTCGACGTGGTCCCGGCCGCTGCGCGAGCGGGTGTGGAGCTCGTAGTGCACGCTCGCGTTCACCCAGTTGCGGATCTTGACAGACCGCGCTCAGCCGTTCAGCCGACGCGGCACTTCTGGCAGTGCACGTCGTCGACCGGTTCACCCTCGATCAGCCTGGTCACCCAGTCGACCAGCTTTTCGCCGTTGACCTCCAATTCGTAGAACCTTGGCCATTCGAGGATCCTGTGGCCGTCACCGGGCGCGGTGTAGCTGTGCAGGACCACTCCGGTCTCCTCGATCGCCGCCTCGTTGGCGTCGATCACCGACAGGAGTTGCGACGGGTCAAGGCCGAGCAACGCCGCACCTTCCGCTGCTTGGCTGTCGTAGGCGAAGTCGAAACGGGCCAGCACGATGTCGGGGTCGTGGGCGCCGGCCTGAATCCAGAAACGTGGGGGGCCCCAGTCGCGCGCGGTCAGCCCCTGGTTGACCTCCCAATCGGGCATGGTGGCATAGGCGCCCCACAGCTCACCGAGGAACCTGGCGTTCAGATCTGGGTCGTCTGGAATGTGGCCAAATTCTGAGCCGAGCACCGTGACCCGGGCGTCGGGGAGCAGGTCGGCGGCGAGGCCGCCGTAGACGGGGGCGGAGATCGAGGTCTTGCCGACGACGACGACCTGGGCGGCGTCGGGATAGTGCTCTGCGAGGTAGTTGAGCGACGTCCGGCCGTTGACGAAGCCCTTGTGCTCGACGGTCAGCTGAGGCGAGTACTCGCGAGTGACGTCGCCGATGTGCTGGTCGCCGGTGCACGAGGGCACGTAGATGAAGCTGTAGTCCCGGAAGGGGTTGTCGGCGCGGGCGAGGTTGAAGATCCCGTCTTCTTCCGCCGGATCCTCGCCCCAGGTGCTCCAGTCGTATGCCGCCGGCCCGCCGGGGCGGTTGAGGCCGGTGAATGCACACGTCTTGGCGTCGTAACAGATGCCGCCGCCGTCGAGGAAGAACACGACCTTGTTCGGGTTGGCCCGGCGCTCCCAGAAGGCGAACTCGCTGCCGTCGGCACACTCGCAGTCGCCGCCGGGAACGACCTTCCTCCACGTCTGATCGGCGGCCTCGGCCGTGGTCGCCGATGCCGTGGTCGCAACCGCGCCTGCATCACCGTCGCTGCCACCGCACGCGGCAACCGTGGTCGCCAACGCGGCAACGACGAAGAGCAGGGCCAAGATTCGGGAGTGGCGGCCTGTCATTCGATCGCCGGTCGGGTGATGGTGGACGGCTGGCGGCCGGCAAGAAGCCAGCCGGCCGCGGCAGCCGTCAGAGGGACGCCGACGACCATGACCGCGAGTGCGAGCACTGGGATCCGAGCGAGGTAGCCGAGGTCGTCGGAGTACGTCGCGGCGAGTGCGAGGTATGCGCCGGCAGCGCCGAGGAGCGCGCCGAGTAGGGCGAGCGCGCCGGCGGTCGCAGCGGTCAGTGTGCGGCGGATCCTGCTCGTTGCGCCGGTCGCGGTCAGGGTGCGCAGGTCGCCGGCGCTCTCGCTGCGGATCAGGCCGACGGTCATGGCGAGGATCGCCAGCGCGAGCAGCGCACCGGCCGCGATCGCGATTGCCTTGGTCGTCGCGAACGAGGTGCTCTCTCGCCGTGTCTCGATCGTCAAGCCGTTTTCGGCCGCGACCGCGCGAGCATCCGCGACCTGCTGGCTCGTCAAGGCCCGGCGCGACTCGACGATCCAGCCGGACGAGACTTGTTGGAGGCCCAGGCGGCGTAGACCGTCGAGGGTGATGAACGAGGCCGGCGCAAGGCGACCCTCCCCCCTCGGAGACCCGAAGAGCTTCCGGCTGTCGATCCTCTGGACGTTGGTGACAGGGAGCTCGGTCATCCTGCGCTCCGGCGGCTTCACGACGGGCACCACGAGCTCGCCGGTCTCGACACCCGCGTCGACCAGGAAGTCCGTGCTCGGGTCGACCGAAGCGGGGTCGATCCCGATGTAACGGAGCAGCGCGGGCGTAGCGACGTAGAGGCGCGACTCGAGGATCCAGCACTCCGTCTCGCTCATACAGAGGAAGGCTCTCCCCGACCAGCGATCGCTGTCGGGATCGTCGATCTTCCGGCGGAGGCCGTCGGTGTCGTAGACCCGAACGCCGTCGATGGTGCCGCGAACCTCGCCCGGCTGGCGGACGCTGTGCAGCGGTATGACGGCCGCGTCGTCGAGATCCGCCGCGAGCCGGCGGACGCCGACAGCCATGCGTCCGAGCTCGGCGGGTGTCAGGACCGCGACGAAGTCCGGCTCGGAAATCTGACCCGTGTGCACCCGGATCTGCCGCGTGGAGAGGTTCGGCGACGCGCTTGCCGACTTCCCCTCCTCGGCCGCCGCGACGACGACGACCGCAGCCGCGATCCCGAGTGCGAGGGTGATCGCGGCGAGGGCAGACCCGGAGCGGGCCTGATAGCGGGCGAGGTCCCGCAGCGCCAGGCGCACGGCGATCGGGGAGCGTCCGGCCGCCCGGGCGACGAGGCGAATCGCCAGCGGCCCCAGCAGGAGCGTGCCGAGGATCGTCGCGAGGATTCCGGCGATGATGAGCGGCGGGCTGCTCCGGTTGGCGAGGGCGAGGCTGGCGAATCCCGCCGGGATCAAGACGGCGGCGACGATCGCCGAGCGATGCGCGGGCTTCGGCCTGGGCGGTCGCGCCGAGAGGGCGAGGGTGACCGGGACGCGCGCCACTGCTCGTCCGGGCCACCAGGCTGCGGCAGTCGCCCCGAGCACGGCAACGAAGACGACCATCGCGAGCAGCGCCCACGGCAGGCTGACCGGGTCGATGCGATGACCGAAGGCCGGCTCGAGCGTCGGGACCAGCGCGACCCAGAGCGCGAGGCCCGCGATCGTCCCGAGCAGCGCCCCGATCACGCCGACGACCGCGCCGTTGGTGAGCAGCACGAGCCGGAGCTGCTTCCCGGTCGCACCGATCGCAGCGAGCATGCCCAGCTGGCGGAGCCGCCGTTGAGCGATGACGGCGAAGCCTGCCGCGGCGACGAGCGTGGCCAGCAGCAAGAAGACCGTGGCCACGGAGAACATCGCCAACGCGTCCGCTCCCGGGTTGTTGCGCTGAGGCCCCGCCCCCACCAACGCGGACGGGTTTCCCTGGAAGTGTTGCTCGTCGATGAAGGCGTCGACCGCGTCGGCGTCGGCGTCGACGAGCACCGTGACGTGATCCGGTCGTCCCGCGGACGAGGGGGAGACAAGGGCGAACTCGTCGCTCAGATCGCGTGGGTTCTCGACGATGCCGACGACCGTCCGCCGACGGCCGTCGAAGGCAATCGTCTGCCCGATCTCGAGCCCCAGGACCGTGGCCACGCCGTCGGTGACAGCAACTTCGTCGGCTCCGTTCGGGTAGCTGCCTCGGCGGAGCGCCAAGCGCGCGCCACCGAACGCCCCGCGCGGGTCCTGGGCGCGGAACTCCACCTTGTCGACGCCGCCGGGAACGGTCAGTGAGCGGTGGCCGATGACGTCGATCGTCCCGAGCCGCTCCTCGGCGGCGGCGAGACCTGCCGCCAGTAGGCGCGGATCGCCGCCGTCGAACCGAAGCAGGTGACTGGCCGAGCCGAACTCGGCATCCTCGGCGGGCGCCGAGTTGTAGGCGACCGTGACGCTGCCGATCGCGGCAGCGACGGCGACGACGAGGAGAGCGGTGACCAGGATCTGCTGGCGCCACTCGCGCCGGAACATGCGCCAGGCCCAGCGAACGATCGCGCGGCGGGCGGCAACGCCGCCGTTCTTCGGTCCGCCCAGCGCCGACCGATGAGCGAGGGTCGTCATCGCCGGTCAGCTGCCGCGAGCAGCGACTCCGGGCCGGGAGGAGCGACCGTCTGGTCGACGACGTGGCCGTCGCGCAGGAAGACGACGCGGTCTGCCCAGGAGGCCAGCTGCGCTTCGTGGGTCACGACGACTCCCGCGACGCCACCGCTTCGTGGCGGCCCGCAGCAATCGCATGACGGCCTCGCCGTTGACGGAGTCGAGGGCGCCCGTCGGCTCGTCCGCGAGCAAGAGCCCGCGCTCGCCGACGATTGCGCGCGCGATCGCGACGCGCTGGCGCTCGCCGCCCGAGAGCTCGTCCGGGTAGCGATCCGCGTGCTCCGCGACACCGAGTTCGTCCATCGCCTCGAGGCCGGTGGCGCGTGCGGATCTGGCGCGGACGCCGTCGAGCTCGAGCGGCAGGGTGACGTTCTCGCCGGCGGTGAGCCCGGGAAGCAGGTTGAAGTCCTGGAACACGTAGCCGATCGACCGGCGCCGCATCTTCGCCCGATCCGAGCGCGAGACGCTGGCGAGGTCGACCCCGTTCACGAGCACCTGGCCGCTGGTCGCCTCCTCGAGGCTTCCGGCGATCGTCAGGAGCGTGCTCTTGCCGGAGCCGCTCGGGCCCATGATCGCCACCAGCTCGCCGCGCTCCACGGCGAGGTCGACCTCACGGATGGCGCGCACCTCGGTCGGCCCGGAGCCGTAGGTCTTCGATACCTGGCGAAGTTCGAGTGCGCGTGTCATTGCGAGACCTCCATCGTGCGAGTCGGTTCGAGCGGCAGATCGGCTACTGAGGCCGGCGCGGGGGGTGGCAGTTGCTTCAGGCGCACGTCGGCGGCGTCGAGCCACCGGACGATCGCCTCGAGCCGGAAGAGCTCGGCGTCGACCACGAGTGCGAGAGCCACGCCGTCCTCGGCGGCCGCGGCCTTGACCTGGGTGTACCGCTGCATGACCTCGATCACGTGTCGGCGGTGCACCTGCAGGATTTCGTGGATATCGGTCCCCGGGACCTGGAGGGCGACGAGCACCTTGATCACGAGCTCGTCGCGCGGGGGAGGCACGAGGTCGGGCGGGGTGCGGAGCCAGTCGGCGAGTTCGCGGCCGCCGGCGTCCGTGATCCTGTACTGCTTCCGCGACCGCTCGGCTTCCCCGTCGGCCACGACCAGTCCGTCCCGTTCGAGGCGCTGGAGCGTCGTGTACACCTGCCCGACGTTGAGCGGCCAGACCTCGCCCGTCCGTGACTCGAAGTCGCTCTGCAGCCGCAGTCCGTACTTAGGCCCGTCGCTGAGCAGGGCGAGGAGGGCATGGGGGACGCTCACAGCTGGCCTCTCGTTGTGTACATACCGAGTACTATACTGAGTATTGTCTAGCTGCGCAAGCTGAATGTTTGGCTCAAGCTAGGACGCCTGCGCCGCCATGACGTTCACCCTCGCGCTCCGCGTGCTTGGTTTTGCGCAATCGTGTCGTAAAATTGCACGATGGCAGGCAAACTGGCCGACGTCGCAAAGCAGGCCGGCGTCAGCGAGGCCACGGTGAGCCGGGTCTTGAACGGCAAGCCGGGGATCTCCGACGCGACTCGCGCCGCGGTGCTCACCGCGCTGGACGTGATCGGCTACGAGCGGCCGACGCACCTGCGCGTCCGGCACGCACGGATGGTCGGCCTCGTCGTGCCGGAGCTCCAGAACCCGATCTTCCCCGCGCTCGCCGAGGTGGTCGCCGGCGCGTTGGCACAGCGGGGCTTCAATGCCGTCCTCTGCACGCGCACCGGCAGCCTGTCGGAGGCCGAGTATGTGGAGATGCTGCTCGACCGGCAAGTGTCCGGCATGGTGTTCGCAGGCGGTCAGTACGCGGAGGCGGACGCGCCGCACGACCACTACGCGCGGCTGCTGAAGCTGCGACTGCCGGTCGTGCTCGTGAACGCCGCCGCCGAGCACCTCGACTTCCCGCGCGCGTCGACCGACGACGCCGTGGCGATGGAGCAGGCCTACGGGCACCTCGCCTACCTCGGCCACGAGCGGATCGGGCTGGTTCTCGGGCCGCCCGACCACGTGCCGTCGCGGCGCAAGCTCGAGGCCTTCGAGCGTCTCAGCGTGAACGACGGCCTCGTCGAGCGGACGCGCTTCTCGCTCGAGGGCGGCCACGCGGCGACGACGCGCCTCCTCGCCCAGGGCGTGACGGGGATCATCTGCGCGAGTGACCCGCTCGCGCTCGGCGCGATCCGGGCGGCACGGCGGGCCGGCCTCTCCGTCCCCACCGACGTCTCGGTCGTCGGCTACGACGACTCGGCCTTCATGAGCTGCACCGACCCGCCTCTGACGACGGTGCGTCAGCCCATCGAGGCGATCGGACGCGCTGCCGTGGAGATGCTCGCCGATCAGATCGACGGCTCCCCCGTTCCCACCGACGAGCTGTTCTTCGAGCCCGAGATCGTCGCCCGCGGCTCGACCGCTGCCGCCCGCACAAGCCGCTAACTCGTCATCTAGTACGAAATTTTGCGAATTTCGTACAAGTCTTGCATCCATTTGTTCGTTGTGAAATCGTGACGGCCGTGGCGCAGCTGCACACGGCGATGGAGCCGCAGACGGAGCTCGAGACTCACGAGCGCTGGTGGCGCGATGCCGTCGTCTACCAGGTCTACGTCCGTAGCTTCGCCGACGCGAACGCCGACGGCACCGGAGATCTCGCGGGCGTCCGCTCGCGGCTCCCCTACCTCCATGAGCTCGGAGTCGACGCACTCTGGTTTAACCCGTGGTACCCGTCCCCGCAGGCCGACGCCGGGTACGACATCTCCGACTACCGCTCGATCGACCCGGTGTTCGGGACGCTGGACGAAGCCGAGGAGCTGATCGCGGACGCTCGCGCGCTCGGGATTCGGACGATCGTCGACATCGTGCCGAACCACGTCTCGAGCGAGCATCCGTGGTTCCGTGCAGCGGTGGAGGCCGGCCCTGGATCTCCCGAGCGCGCGCGCTTCTGGTTTCGGCCGGGCCGGGGCGACGAGCCCCCGAACTCGTGGCAGTCGATCTTCGGCGGCTCCGCCTGGACGCGCGTCGACGACGGCGAGTGGTACCTCCACCTGTTCGCCTCCGAGCAGCCGGACCTGAACTGGACGCACCCCGACGTCGTACGGGAGCACGAGGACGTCCTCCGCTTCTGGTTCGACCGCGGAGCTGCCGGGGTGCGGATCGACTCCGCCGCGCTGCTCGTCAAGGATCCGGAGCTGTCCGAGATCGCGGACTGGGGCGCTCATCCGTTCCAGGACCGCGACGAGCTGCACGACATCTACCGGCGCTGGCGCGAGATCGCGGACGGCTACGACGAGCCGCGAGTTCTGGTCGGGGAAGTCTGGCTCCCGGACGCCGAGCGCCTCGCGCGGTACATCCGCCCCAACGAGCTGCACACGGCGTTCAACTTCGACTTCCTCACGTGCCCGTGGGACAGCGACAGCCTGCGCGCGTCGATCGAGTCCTCTCTGTCCCTGCACGCGGCGGTAGATGCCCCTGCGACCTGGGTCCTGTCGAACCACGACGTGACTCGGCCCGTGACGCGGTATGGCCGCGCGGACACGTCGTTCTCGTTCGAGGCGAAGCGGGAGGGAACGCCGACCGACCTCGTGCGAGGAACGCGTCGCGCGCGAGCGGCGGCGTTGCTGGCAATGGCGCTTCCCGGCTCGCTCTACGTGTACCAGGGGGAAGAGCTCGGGCTCCCCGAGGTCGAGGACATCCCGTTCGAGCGGCGGCAGGATCCGATGTGGCACCGCTCGGGCGGCATCGACCCCGGCAGGGACGGCTGCCGCATTCCGCTGCCGTGGTCCGGTTCTCACCCGCCGTACGGCTTCAGCCCGAACGGCTCGACGCAGTCCTGGCTCGACCAGCCTGAGGGCTGGGGCCCGCTGACGGTCGAGGCTCAGTCGGGCGATCCGACGTCGATGCTCACGCTCTACCGCGCCGGCCTGCGGCTTCGCGGCGCGATTGCCGGGTCGCTACGCTGGCGCCCGTCGACGGACGCGGTGCTCGCGTTCTCACGCGGCGAAACGTTTACCTGCATCGTCAACCTCGGCCCAGAGCCGATCCCCCTGCCTCCTGGGGAAGTCCTCATCGCCAGTGGCGAGCTCGAAGGAGGTGCTGTGCCGCAGGACACCGCCGTCTGGCTCCGCCAGGCGAGTCAATCGGAGTGAAGGGTCAAACCGAAAGGAGTAGGACGATGAAGTCCACTCGGAACGTCATGATCGTCGTACTCAGCGCTGCGGCCCTACTGGCAGCGGGCGCGAGCGCGACTGCGAGTAACAGCGGGGGGAAGGTGAAGATCAGCGTCGCGTCGCTCATCCCCGGCAGCACCGACGCCGCGAAGGAGCAGTTCGAGGCGCAGGTGGCGCAGTTCGAGAAGGCCAACCCAGGGATCGACGTGGAGCCGACCGAGTACCAGTGGACCGGCCCGACGTTCGCGGCGAGGCTGGCCGCGCGCACGCTGCCGACCGTCTTCGAGGTGCCGTTCACCGACGCGCGCACGCTTGGGGACAAGGGCCAGCTGGCCGATCTCACCGCCGAGGTGAAGAAGCTCCCGTACTTCTCCAAGTACAACCAGGCCGTGCTCGCGCACGCCACCACGGCGAAGGGAAAGATCATCGCGCTGCCCAAGGGCGCCTACGCGCAGGCGCTCCACTACAACCGCAAGCTGTTCCAGCAGGCCGGCCTCGACCCGAACAAGCCCCCGACGACGTGGGCGCAGCTGCAGTCGTACGCGAAGCAGATCGCCGCGCGCACCGGCAAGACGGGGTACGCGCAGATGGCGAAGAGCGACAACACCGGCGGCTGGATCCTGACGACCCTCGTCTACGCGCTCGGTGGCCGCATGGAGGTCGGGACGGGCACCAACGCGAAGGCGACGCTCAACAGCAAGCAGTCGGCGACAGCGCTGAACATGCTCAAGAAGATGCGCTGGAGCGACGACTCGATGGGCGCGACCTTCGACTACGGCTGGAGCGACATCAACCAGGCGTTCGCCGCGGGCAACGTCGGCATGTACATCAGCGGCTCGGACGTCTATACGAACCTCGTCCAGGCGAGCAAGATCGACCCGAGCCTCTACGGTCTCGCGCCCATTCCGCTCGCGAAGTCGAAGACGGCAGGCGTTCTCGGCGGTGGCACGCTCGTCGCCGTGCGTCCGGACGCGAACTCGGCCGCGAAGGCGGCCGCGGTCAAGTGGCTCGACTTCTACTACCAGCGGCCGCTCGTCACCAAGACGCACGCGATTCGCAATGCAAAGACCCTCGTCGCGAACAAGCAGCCGGTCGGCGTTCCCGCGCTGCCGCTCTTCAACAAGCAGCAGTACGACCTCGCCAACACCTGGATCAAGCCGTACATCAACGTCCCGACCGCGCAGATGAGGCCGTTCACGAACGGCGTCTTCAGCCAACGGCTGATCCCGGAGCCGCCGGCGTCGACGCAGAGCGTCTACCACGCGCTCGATTCCGTCGTGCAAGCTGTCCTCACCAACAGGAACGCCGACATCCAGCAGCTGCTGGATCAAGCGAACGCAACCGCGCAGGATCTGATCCGTCGAGGTAGCTGAAGGAACCACCCCAAGGGGCGGGGGCCTGGCCCCCGCCCCACCCCCGCCGGAGTGCTGATGGACCTACGAAGCGAGGCAGTGCCGATACCGCGCAGCGAGCGTGTGGTGGTACCGCGGCGCACGCCGCTCACGTGGATCCGGCACGGCGGCCTGACGACGCTGCTCTTCCTACTGCCGCTGCTGTTCGTCTTCGGCGCGTTCTCGTGGTACCCGATCGCGAAGACGATCGTCATGTCGTTCCAGCAGACGAACCTCGTCGAGCCGGCGCAGTGGGTCGGCCTGGACAACTTTCGCACGGTGCTCAACGACCCGCTGTTGCCGACGGCGATCAAGAACACCGCGTACTTCGCCGCGCTCGCGCTGCTCTTCGGCTATCCGATACCGCTCGTCGCCGCCGTCCTGATGAGCGAGCTGCGCAGCCGCCGCGGCTTCTACAGCGGCCTCGCGTATCTGCCCGTCGTGATTCCGCCGGTCGTCGCCGTCCTGTTGTGGAAGACGTTCTACGACGCGAGCTCGGACGGCGTGTTCAACACCGTCCTCGGCTGGGTCGGTCTGGGGCCGTTCCCGTGGCTCCAGTCCTCGGACTGGGCGATGCCGGCGCTCGTCCTCGAGGCGACGTGGGCGAGCGCGGGCGCCACCGTGATCATCTATCTCGCCGCGCTGACGAGCGTGAACACCGAGCTGTACGAGGCCGCCGCCGTGGACGGCGCCTCGATTCGGCAAAAGATCTGGCACGTCACGCTGCCGCAGCTGCGCGGCGTCCTGCTCGTGACGATGATCCTGCAGATCATCGCGACGGCGCAGGTGTTCCTCGAGCCGTATCTGTTCACGTCGGGCGGACCGGCGAACTCGACGATCACCATCCTGCTCCTGATCTACAACTACGCGTTCGCGAACTCGCTCGGCGGCGACTACGGCACCGCAACCGCGCTCAGCCTGATGCTGGCGGCGTTTCTCGCATTGTTCTCGCTGGCCTACCTCCGCGCGACCCGTTCCTGGAGCACCGAATGACGACGTTGATCACGTCGCACGACCGGCGCAGGCGGAGGGTGCGCTGGGGGCTCGGGTCGCTCGAGGGGCTTCTGCTCATCGGGCTGCTCGTGTTCGGGCTCGGACCGATCCTCTGGTTGGCGAAGGCCGCGATCACGCCAACGAACGACACGCTCACGCACCCGCTCGGCCTCTTCCCGAACGGTTTCGCGTGGGGGAATCTCGAAGAGGCGTGGTCGAGCGTCCACGTCGGCCGCTACTTCTGGAACTCGGTCGTCCTCGCGTTCGGGTCCTGGCTCGTGCAAATCGTCGTCGCGACGACCGGCGGCTTCGCGCTCGGAGTGCTCCGGCCGAGGTACGCGCCGCTGATCAAGGCCCTGCTGCTGATGACGCTGTTCGTCCCCGCCGTCGTCCTCCTCGTGCCGCTCTACATCACGATCGTCGACCCGCCGCTCATCGACCACTCGTTCATCGACAGCTACTGGGCGGTGTGGCTTCCCGCCGGCGCCAGCGCCTTCAACGTCATCCTCGTCACCCGCTTCTTCGAGAACCTTCCACGCGAGATCTTCGAGGCGGCGCAGATCGACGGCGCGGGGCCTTTCCAGCTGTTCAGACGAATCGTGCTGCCGCTGTCGAAGCCGATCCTCGGCGTCGTCTCGGTGTTCGCCGTGCTGGCGTCGTGGAAGGACTTTCTCTGGCCGCTGCTCGTGCTGACGAACCCCGAGATCCAGCCGCTCTCCGTCCGTCTGCCTTCGATCCAGGCGCAGACCGAGCTCGGCGTCTTCCTCGCCGCGATGCTCATCGCCTGTGCCGTGCCGATCGTCGGCTTCCTGATCTTCCAGCGCTCGTTCCTCCGCGGCACGGGCCTCGGCGGCGCGCTCAAGGGTTGAGCCGGGTTAAGAGCTCGATTCAAAATGAACGCCATCACCGCTCTGGCACGCTCGGCGGCGCGTGGACTGCGTCCTCGGTCGCGCCCGTATCTCTTCGATACGAGCGCTCCCTGCGTCCTTGCCACACACCACCGATCGCACCAGATCGGCGGGGCGTCATTCTGAACCGAGCTCGTTAACGGCCGATCCGCGTGCGGCGGCGGATCCCCAGTCGCGTCTGACGAGCCCGATCCTCCTCACCGTCCTTCCGCGCTCCCCAGACGAAGAGGAACCCGACGAGCGCGACCGTGGACAGGCTCAACACGACGACGAGAATCCCAACTGCGGTTTCCACACCTCCATAGTGGCCCATAGATGGACGACTTCGTACCGATCCCCGAGCGCGGCCGGACGTTCGCCGAGAGACGGCGCATCCGCCTCACCGACATGGATCCGGGCGGGCGGACTCGCTTCGACGCCGTCGCTCGCTTCCTTCAGGAGATTGCGATCGACGACGTGCAAGAGACAGGTTGGGGCACGCCCGATCACCTCTGGTTCGTCCGCCGAATCCGCTTCGACGTGGTCGAGCCGCTGCTCGGAGAACACGAGGTCAGGATCGTCACCTGGTGCAGCGCGGTGGCCGCTCTCGCCGCCGGCCGCCGCTGGTCGCTGACCGGGGATCGCGGCGGCCGGATCGAGATCGACAGCGTCTGGATCCACCTCGACGCGGAGCAGCGACCGGCGCGGATCGTCGCGTTCGACCCCTACGCAGACGCCGCCGGCGGGCGCCGCGCCTCCAGCCGGCTCGAGCTGCCCGACCCTCCGGCGAACGCGTCACGTCTTCCGTGGCCGTTGCGCGCCTCGGACATCGACCTGCACGGCCACGTCAACAACACCGTCTACTGGCAAGCGCTCGAACACCTGCTGCACGAGCACGGGCCCGACCCTCGCCGGCCGTTGTCGGCCGTGCTCGAGTTCCGCGAGCCGCTGGACCTCGGCGACCGGGTCGAGCTCGCCGTTGACCGGCCGCGAGGGCTGCCTCGACGTCGGTTTCATCGCGGACGGGAAGGTGAACGCAGTCGCGTCGGTCGAGTCGACTGCTTCACGGCGAAACCCCTAGCCTCCTCTCCGTGCACCGGCTCACGAAGGCACAGGCGCGGCGCATCGCGGTGCGCGCGCAGCTGCTCGACGCACCCCGGCCGGCCGACCTGCTCACGGTCGTGCAGCAGCTGACCCTGCTGCAGATCGACCCGACGGCGGCCATCGCGCCCAGCGCCGATCTCGTCCTCTGGAGCCGCCTCGGCTCGTCGTACGAGCCCGCCGACCTCAAGCAGGCCGTGGAGCAGGACCGCACGCTGTTCGAGCTCGACGCCATGGTGCGGCCGATGAGCGACCTCGGTCTCTACCTCGCCGGCGCCGCCGACCGGCCGAGCTACGAGAGCACGCGTGCGTGGCTCCGCGACAACGACCGTTTCCGCCGGGACATCCTCAAGCAGCTCGGCAATTCCGGGCCGCTGGGCTCACGCGACATCCCGGACACGTGCGTCGTGCCGTGGGCCTCGAGCGGGTGGACCAACAACCGCAACGTCACACAGATGCTCGAGGTCCTGATGATGCGCGGCGAGATCGCGATCGCGGGGCGCGTCGGGCGGGAGCGGCTCTGGGACCTGGCCGAGCGGGTGTACCCGGCCGAGGTCGTCGCTCCCTCGGTCGACGAAGCCGAACGGGCCAAGAACGAGCGGCGCCTCGCCTCGCTTGGCATCGCTCGGCAGAAGGCGAGGGCGATGCCGATGGAGCCGATCCACGTCGGCGAGGCCGGCGAGCCGGCGGTGGTCGACGGGACGAAGGGCGAGTGGCGCGTCGACCCCGACGCGCTCGGCGACGACTTCGAGGGGCGGACCGCACTGCTCTCGCCGTTCGACCGCCTCGTCCACGACCGCGTCCGCACCGAGGAGCTCTTCGAGTTCGAGTACACCCTCGAGATGTACAAGCCCGAGGCGAAGCGCCGCTGGGGCTACTTCGCCCTCCCCGTGCTCCACCACGACCGGCTGGTCGGGAAGGTCGACGCCAAGGCCGACCACAAGGCCTCGGTGCTGCGCGTGCACGCGATCCACGAGGACGTGAAGTTCACCCGCGCGATGACGAAGGCCGTACAGCTCGAGCTCGAGGACCTGGCCTCGTGGCTCGGGCTGAGTGCTGTCGCGCCGGCCTAGAAGTCGATGCGCATCACGACCCGGCGGATGGTCGGATGACTCACCTCGGTGAACCCGGCGTCGGCGAAGATGCTCCGGCTGCCGACGTGGAGCTCACCCCACATGATCTCCTTGCCCGCCTCGGTGAGCATCGGGTAGCCCTCGAGGGCGCGGGCCCCGCCTTCCCGAGCGAAGTCGACAGTGGCGCGAGCGAGCGCACGGCTGATGCCTTGTCCATGGAAGCCGGTGCGGGTGACGAAGCAGGTCACAGCCCAGACACTGTCGTCGTTCTTGTCCTCCGCCCTGCCAACCCAGGGCACGCGGCAGTTGCGGAGCAGGCGTGGGTGGCTCGAGCGTGGCGCGACGGCGCACCAGCCGACGGGCTCGCCGTCGAGATACGCGACGAGGCCGCTCGTCGTGTCCGACTCCGGGTGCCCGCACTCGGTCTGCA
Source organism: uncultured Gaiellaceae bacterium (assembly GCA_963791905.1). GTDB lineage: Bacteria > Actinomycetota > Thermoleophilia > Gaiellales > Gaiellaceae > Gaiellasilicea. The sequence goes on along the minus strand of CAWBTX010000006.1, from coordinate 89,232 downwards.
CGCGGAGCCGGTGCGCGCGTTCCTCGGCGGGGAACGACGCCCACGTCTCCTTGGGCTGCATCCTGTACCGCTGGCAGTAGCACCTGGGCGGATCGCCGCTCGTGCCGAAGACGGCCTGAAGATCCTCCCAGGTCGCCTCGTTGGCAGGCACGATCGTCACCGGAGCGGTCATCCCGGCTGGCCCAGCGCGTCGAGCGTCGCGGTCGTGACGATCCCTTCGACGCTGCGCGCCAGCTCTGCGTCCAGAGTGATGAAGGCGTCTGCCTGTAACTGCGTGAGCGCGACGTACTCGGCGTCGTAGGTCTCGGCCCAGCCCAATCGATCTGCGACGTCCCAGGCCCGACGCCGGAGCACGGCGTCGCCGAGGAGCCTGATCGGCATCCGGCCGATGCGGGCGAGCTGCTCGCGCGCGGCGTCGGCCGGGAGCTCGCCCCGCTGAACGGCCTCGTGCAATGCCGACAGCGTCTGGGAACGGAGGAGCGTCGGCGCGAGGAGCTCGTGCTCGCTCGAGACCTCGGTTCCCGCGCTCGCCAGGTGGAGGACGGCGCCGGCGTCGACCACGAACCTCGTCAAGGGACCGACCTTAGCTGCCCGCCGGCATGGTCGTTTGCGGAGGCGGCGCCGGCATCGAGGTGTACGGTGGAGGCCGGCGGCGCCGCTGCGCCTCCTCGACCATCACGCGGACGGGCCGGGTGAGCGCGGCCGCAACGGTGGCATCGCCTGTGGGCGAGACGCCCACGCACGCCGGTGTCTGCAAGCCCTCCGGGAGCGTGCGGCTGACGCGGTTGCCGGTGAAGCAGTTGGCGTTCCCAGCGCCTGCCGCGAGCGCCAGGTCGGCGCGCCCGCTGCCCGTCACCACGTTGCGGGAGATGCGGTTACCGCGCGGCCGCCACGGCGGCCCAGGCTCCGCGACGCCCGGGTCGAACGTGACGCGTTGGGCGGTCGGGAAGACGGCGACGCCGTAGCGTGTGCTGCCTCTCACGCGGTTTTGCCTGATCACGTTCTCGTTGCCGCCTGCGACGGCGATGCCAACGCCGACGAAGCCCGCGAGCGCGGTACGGATAGGTACGCGTGCACGGCCGCTCGACGTGACGGTGTTGCCCACGATCGTCGCCCTCGCCTGTGGCGCCAGCGCCTCGTTCGCGTAGGTGTTCGGCACGATCCCGGCCCCGTTGCGATCCCACGTCGAGTCGCGGATCGTGACGCCGGTCGCGTTCGTGCCGGAGTATCCAATCGCCGACAGCGTGGCGACGACCCGGGAGATGGTCGCGCCGCACGGCCTGCATTCGCCGACGTAGTACGCGGCGCGAGCGGCGCCCGAGACGTGGTCGTGGTCGACGATCCCCTGCCGGCCGTCCTCGATGTAGATGCCGTACTCCCCGACGTTCCACACGGTCAAGTACGACGCGCGAAAGCGGTTCGCGCCTTCCCAGTGAAAGCCGTTCTCGCGGAAGTTGTGGGCGGACAGGTTGAGGATCGAGACGCCGTCCGCATGCACGACGATCCCGTTCTCCCGCCTGTCTTCTCCGTCGAGGACGACCCGGTTGCGATCGGCGCCCTTGATCGTGATGTCGCGCTTCCCTCGCGGGACCACGTTGCCGCCGGCGTAGGTGCCGGCAGCGAGCACAATCGTGTCGCCCGGTTGGGCCTGCCCGATCGCAAGCTGCAACGTCGGCACGTCGGCGGGCACCTGAATCTCAGAGCCGGATCCTGCAGGCCCTTTGGGGGTCGCAGCGGGCGCGAACGCCAACGCCAGCACGGTGAGCACGCCGACGCGGACTGCGCGCGACGATCGCTCGGTCAGGGTCGAGGCAAACAGTTCGACGCCCATTGTGCAGACACGCGAGAGAGGGCGACCGACGTTGCCGGAGGTCTCATCTGAGTCGGATCTATTCGGCTTGCCGCTGGGCGAACCGTGTCTGGACTCGCTGACGCCACGGCAGTACCGTTCAGCACAAGGGGGGTCTTGCGCGAGCCAAGGAGGGTTCGATGCCAGCACAGACGAGGCCAGCACAGACCACGAATCTCTTTCTGCTCGAGGACCTCGAGGACGTCAGCAGAGCGAGCGAACTCCCGCAAAGCGACTTCGATGCGCTTCGAACCGTCGCAGCGTGGATCAAGAGCTTCATCGTCCGACCTCACAAGGATCTCGGCCGTGCTGGGCCTGTCTGTCCCTTCGTGCCTGAGTCCTTGCCACGCAAGACGCTGTGGCTCGCTCCTGAGCATGTCGGCGGCCGCAGCGTGCCGGAGGTCATCGATCTCGTCAGCGGTTACCAGAGACTCTTCCTTGGCGCTCAACCGACGGGCGACGACGCGATCTACAAGGCAATCGTCGTCGTCTTCACCGACTTGTCCCCGGATCAGGCAGGCGACTTCTTTGACGACGTCCTGAAGGATCTTGCGGCCCCGTCCTATGTGGCTGATGGCTTCGTGATGGGAGGGTCCTACGAAGGCAACGAGGCGGGTGCGATCTACAACTCGAGCTTCCGACCGTTCACATCGCCGGTGCCGTTCCTGTTGATCAGGCAGGCAGTGACCAGCGACTGGAAGTTCTTCCTGGACGATGACGCGTGGCTTGGGCTCTGGGCGCAACGTTCTGGAGGGTCTGGCGCCGAGGCGCTCGCTCAGGAGCTACGCCGCTTGCCCTGGCGGGCGCAGCGCGAATAGAGCCTGGGCGGGGGGAGCGCCAGAACGGCGCTCCCCTCAACTGCTTCCCTAACGTTGCGCCGTGACCGGCGCGTTTGCAGCGACGTACTTGCTCTCCGGCGCCGCGGCGGTTGCCGTCTCGTGCCGCCTGAGCAGCACGATGGAAGCGCCGACCACCCACGCGAGCAACGGAACGATGTTCATGTAGGTCACGTCGAAGACCAAAGCGATCGCGACGACGATCCCGAACCATGCGAGCCAGCGCGGGAGAACACCCGTGCGGAAGATGAGAGTGGCAGTCGCCAGAAGCAGAAGAATTCCGGCGAACCCACCCCCAAGCAGCAGAAGCAACGACGCCATTTGCGGCAGCACCCTCACTAGGTCGGGGTTGCTAACGGGCGCGTCCGAGAACTCGACGGCGTATGCGACGGCCGCGAGCGCCGCGGCCGAGGCACTCCAGACCGCGGTGAAGACCACCCCGGCACCGAAGACCACGTTCGAGAGCGTGCCCGGTTCTCCCTCGGCCCGGCGTAGAACGGCTCGCAGGCCCGCAACGAACCCCAGAAAGGCGAGTCCGCCGAGCACCCACAGGTAAGCGCCGATGATGTTGCGCGTGTGGTTTCCGCTATCGGCGAGGTAACCGGCGATCTCCTGAGCGGACGCGTCGGCCTCCGGAACATCGGTCACCAAGAACGCGCCTGTGAGCATGAGCACCACGAAGACGATGCCGCTAAGCGCAGCCCACCGATGATTGAACATGAATCACTCCTTTGTGCACGAGACCTGAGGCCTCTGGATTGGTTTCGATCCCAGCGTTGCGCCGCAAGCGCCGCATCGCATCCGTCGGACTCCCCAGTCCTTGCCCGGGCCTGACTCGGGGTCTATCGTCGGCGCGGATGAACGGGGAGCGAGCCCCGACGGTGCTGCTCGGCAGGAGCGAGGAATGCCGGCGCGCTCGACCGGCTGGTCGACACGGCGCGTGCTGGGCGGAGCTCGTCGCTCGTGATTCGTGGCGAGGCCGGCGTCGGCAAGACGGCTCTGCTCGACTACGTCGCCGAACGAGCCTCCGGCTGCCGGCTCGCGCGCGTCCGCGGGGTCGAGTCGGAGCGGGAGTTCGCGTTCGCCGGCCTGCTGCAGCTGTGCGGCGGGTCGACGCTGGAGCGCGCCGAGCGACTGGTCGCCCCGCAGCGTGACGCGCTGATGCGGGCTTTCGGTCTCATGGACGGGCCGGCGCCGGAGGGATTCCTGGTCGGGCCTGGCCGCGCTCAGCCTGCTGTCGGGTGTCGCGGAGGAGCAGCCGCTCGTCTGCCTGCTCGACGACGTCCAGTGGCTGGATCCGGAGTCGGTCTCGGTCCTGGCGTTCGTCGCGCGTCGGCTCGACGCAGAGCCGATGGCGATGGCTGTTCGCGGTTCGCGACCCGACTGACGTGCAGGAGCTCGACGGCCTGCCGCGAGCTCGTGCTCTCGGGTCTCGGCGACGCCGATGCCCGCCTGCTCCTCGAGGCCATTGATGCCGGGAGGGCTCGACGAGCAGGTTCGCGACCGGATCGTGGCCGAGACGCGGGGCAACCCGCTCGCGCTGCTGGAGCTGCCGCGAGGGCTGACACCGGCCGAGCTCGCCGGCGGCTTCGGGCTCCCCGACGGCCGGGAGCTGTCCAGCCGGGTCGAGCAGAGCTTCCTGCGCCGAGTGCAATCGCTTCCGCGCGGAGACCCAACGGCTTCTGCTCGTCGCCGCGGCCGAGGCCGTCGGCGACGCGCGCCGTGGTCGCGCAGGCCGCGGCGGAGCTGGGAATCGACAGCGCCGCCATGGTTCCCGCCGAGGACGCGGGGTTGATCGACTTCGGCCCGGGCGTTCGGTTCCGCCATCCGCTGGTGCGGTCGGCCGCGTACCGCGCGGCCACGCCTCACGAGCGGCGGCAGGCGCACGAGGCGCTCGCCTCGGCGACCGATCCGGAACGGGATCCGGACCGCGTCGCGTGGCACCGCGCGCACGCGGCTTCCGGTCACGACGAGAGCGTCGCCGCCGAGCTCGAGCGCTCGGCCTCGCGGGCCTGCGCCCGCGGCGGCGCGGCGGCGGGCGCGGCGTTCCTCGAGCGGGCGGCGGAGCTGAGTCCCGACCCGGCGCAGCGCGGCAGGCGCGCGCTCGCCGCCGCCCAGGTGAAGTTCGACGCCGGCGCGCTCGACGCCGCCGCACACCTTCTCGCGATCGCGTCCACGACGCCGCTCGAGGAGCTCGAGCACGCCCGCGTCCAGCGCATGCGCGCGTGCATCGCCTTCGCCCGGTCGTCCGGCGGCGACACGCCGTCCCTGCTCTCCGCGGCCGCCAAGCGGATGGAGCCGCTCGACCCCGAGCTGGCGCGCGAGACGCATCTGGAAGCGCTCTGGGCGACCGTCCGCAGCGGCCGCTTCGGAAAGGCCGCGAGCGTCGTTGAGGCCGCTACGGCCGCGAGGCTTCCCGCCGGCCAGGAGCCGGCGAGCGCGACTGACCTGCTGCTGGAAGGAGTGGTCACGCGCTTGACCGACGGGTACGGGTCGGCGCTGCCGACGGTTGCGCGCGCGCTGACCGCATTCCGAGCTGAGGGCTTCAGCCGGGAGCACATCTACTGGTGCTGGCTCGCGTGCCAGCTCGCGATGGACCTCTGGGAGGACAGCATCTGCGAGGAGCTGGCGAGCGGACTCGCTCGTGTCGCTCGCGAGCGCGGCGCGCTGACCGTCCTTCCCTTCGCGCTCAACTACTCGGCCGCGCACCAGCTCTTCCTCGGCGAGTTCCGCGTCGCCGAGCAGCTCGTCCAGGAGGCGGAGTCGATCGCTGCCGCAACCCGCATCGTGCCGCGCGCTGGCTTCGCCGTCCTCCTTGCCGCGTGGCGCGGTGAGCGGGAGCGGACAGAGGCGCTCCGCGCGGCGATGATCGAGGCGGGCACGGCGCGTGCCGAGGGATTCCCGCTCGAGGTGGCCGAATGGGCGGCCGCGGTGCTGCACAACGGCCTCGGCGAGTACGCCGAAGCGCAGGCCGCGGCCGAACGTGCCTATCGAGCACGACGGGCTCGGGTTCGGCGTCTGGGTGCTGCCCGAGCTGATCGAGGCGGCGGTGCGTAGCGGCGACCGGCCGGCGGCCGAGCTCGCCTACGAGCGTCTCGCCGCTCGGTCGAGCACGAGCACGACCGAATGGGCCCGCGGCATCGAGGCCGCCGCTCGCGCCCTGCTGAGCGACGGGACCCGAGGCGGAAGCGCACTACCTCGAGGCGATCGACCAGCTGGGCCGATCGCGCGTCATCGTCCTCCACGCGCGGGCGCAGCTGACGTACGGCGAGTGGCTGCGGCGCGAGGGTCGCCGCGTCGATGCGCGCGCCCAGCTGAAGGCGGCCCTGAGCGCATTCGAGACGATGGGGGCGGACGCGTTCGCCGAGCGGGCGCGCCGCGAGCTGCTGGCCACCGGCGAGAAGGTGCGCAAGCGCACCGACGACACGCGCGGCGACCTTACGCCGCAAGAGGCGCAGATCGCCCGTCTGGCGTCGGACCGGCTCACCAACCCCGAGATCGCCGCGCAGCTCTACCTCAGCCCGCGCACAGTCGAGTACCACCTGCGCAAGGTGTTCCAGAAGCTTGGCATCAGCTCGCGGCGTGAGCTCGCGTACGCGCTGGCCGCCTCCAGGTCGGAGCTCATCCCCGCCTGACGCACCGCTGCGGTGCGCAACAGACGTACGCGCGGGCCGCTGAAAGAGGCGGCGGTCAGCGGGTCTCGAGGAAGTCGAGCACGCGCCGGGTTAGTAGAACCGTTGCCTCGGCGTCGTAGGACGGCAGGCTGGAGTCCGCGAAGTAGTGCTCCGACCCTGGGTAGAGGAACAGCTCGGCGTTGTCCGTCGACTCGACGAGCTCGCGGGCGGCGTCGACGTCGCCCTCGCCGACGAAGATCGGGTCGGCGTCCATCCCGTGGATCTGCGCCGGTACGTCCGCCGGCCACGTCCCGAACTCCGACGTTGGCACGCAGGAGTAGAAGAACAGCGCCCCGCGTGCGCCGGGGCGGGTCTGCGCGAGCTTCTGCGCCGGCACGACGCCGAGCGAGAAGCCGGCGTACACGAGCTCCTCGGGCAGCTCGTTCGCCGCACGCTCGCCGCGGCCGATGATCTCGCCGAAGCCGACCTGCTCGGCGTACGCCACGCCCTCCTCGATGCTGGGGAAGGTGCGGCCGTCGAAGAGGTCGGGCGTGTGCACGGTGTGGCCGGCTCCCCGGAGCTCGTCCGCGAAGGCGTCGAAGCCCGCCGTCTGACCCATCGCGTGGTGGAATAGCAGCACGTCTGCCATGTCGCCTCCCTACTGGTTGGTTGCGGTCGAATGATCCAAGATAGTTAGATCAATCCAATGATGTCGATCAACCCACCGATCCCGGACTACGAGCTCCCAGATCGACTGGTCGTGACGGCGCCGGAGCAGCTCCGGGCGATCGCGGACCCGCTGCGCGTCACGATGCTCGATCTGGTGCTCGAACGCGCCGCCACCGTGGCCGAGCTCGCCGCGGCCGTCCAGCGTCCGAAGAGCACAGTCGCGTACCACGTCAACGTCCTGGTGGACGCAGGGCTGTTCCGGGTCGTGCGAACGAGGCGCGTACGCGCCATCGACGAGCGCTATTACGGCCGCACCGCCCGCATGTTCTACGTCGGTGTCGTGAACCGTCCAGGCGACGACGAGACGCAGGTGCACGCGAACGCGCTGTCTGTGGCCGCTGCCGAGTCTGTTCCGGCCCACGAGGCCGACCAGCTGCGCACGAGCCTCCGGCACGCCCGGCTCCCTTCGGAGTGTGCGGCGGAGTTCTGGGAGCGGGTGCAGGACCTGGTGCGAGAGTTCGCGCAGCTTCCCCGCTCCGGCGACACCGTGTACGGCTTCGCCGCCGGCCTCTACCCGACCGAGTACCCCACCCTGCCTGACACGGCCGACGAAGCCGTTGTCAATGTCGGTTCGCCTCCCGGCGGGCGTCACAATCGTGGAAGCTGACGTCTCATGAGCGCCGGCGTGGCTGAGGTGACGACCGACTCGGGCGCTGCTCGTGAGGCGACAGCGTGGCACACGCTGACTGCGGAGGAAGCGTCCGGCCAGCTCGGCGTCGACCCGGCGCGCGGGCTCGAGGTCGCCGAGGTCGAGCGGCGGCGTGCGGAGGTCGGCCCGAACAAGCTCGAGGAGGCGAAGAAGGAGCCCGGCTGGCAGGCCTTCCTGCGCCAGTACCGCGACCTGATGCAGCTCGTCCTGCTCGGGGCCGCGATCGTCAGCATGGTCGCCCTGCAGGAGTTCTCCACCGGCCTCGTCATCATCGGCCTGACCGTGCTGAACGCGGTGCTGGGCCTGAACCAGGAGGGCAAGGCGGCCGAGAGCGTCGCTGCGCTCCAGAAGATGCTCGTGATCCTGGCGCACGCTCGCCGCGGCGGGCAGCGGGTCGACATCCCGGCGGAGGAGCTCGTGCCCGGCGACGTCGTCTCCTTCGAGGCGGGCGACAAGATCCCCGCGGACGGCCGCCTGCTGGTGGCCGCGACGCTGGAGATCGAGGAGTCCGGGCTGACGGGCGAGAGCACCCCGGTGTTGAAGTCGGTCGAGCCGGTGGCCGGTGACGACGTGCCGCTCGGGGACCGTCTCGACATGGCCTACATGAACTCGACCGTGACGCGGGGTCGGGGCGAGATGGTGGTCACGACGACGGGGATGGCGACGGAGGTGGGCCGGATCTCGGGGATGCTGAACCAGGTCCAGCAGGAGAAGACGCCGCTCACGCGCCAGCTCGACCAGCTGACCGTCCTGCTCACGATCATGGCGGGGGCCGCCCTGGCACTCGTCGTCGTGCTCGGGCTGATTCGCGGTGACGACTTCGACGAGCTCTTCCTGATCGGGATCAGCCTGGCGGTGGCCGCGATCCCGACCGGGCTTCCCGCGGTCGTGACGACCGTGCTCTCGCTGGGAACGCAGGCGCTCGCCGCGAAGGGTGCGATCGTGAAGCGCCTGCGCTCGGTGGAGACGCTCGGCTCGACGTCGGCGATCTGCTCGGACAAGACCGGCACGCTGACGCTGAACCAGATGACGGCCCGTCAGCTCGTGGTCGCCGGCCACCGCTACTCGATCGAGGGGGAGGGATACTCGACCGTCGGCAACATCCTTCACGTCGCCGGCGAGGGGGATGTCCAACTCGAGCCGTTCCTGTTGCCGATGGCGCTTGCGAACGACGCTGCGGTACGCGAGGGCGAGATCGTCGGCGACCCGACCGAGGCGGCGCTCGTCGTGCACGCGGCGAAGGGAGGGCTCGACGTCGACGAGACGCGCCGCCTGCACCCGCGCGTCGGTGAGGTGCCTTTCGACTCCGAGTACAAGCTGATGGCCACCTTCCACGAGATGGAGGACGGCGGCCAGAAGGTCGTGCGTTGCTTCGTCAAGGGGGCACCGGACGTCCTGCTCGCGCGCTCGTCGCACATCCAGGATGTGGACGGCTCGACTGTCGCCGCCGAGGCCGGCCGTGATCGTGTCCTGGCCGAGAACGACCGTCTCGCCGGCGAAGGCCTGCGCGTGCTCGCCGTGGCCTCCCGCGACATCCACCCGGCCGAATTCGACCCCAACGGGAAACTGCTGGATCACGTCGAGCGGCCTCACGCTGTTGGCGCTCGTTGCGATCGTCGATCCTCCACGCAAGGAGGCGAAGGATGCGATCGCCCAGTGCAGGGAGGCGGGGATTCGCGCTCGCATGATCACCGGCGACCACGCCACCACCGCGGCCGCGATCGCCGCCCAGCTGGGAATCGAGGGTCGCGCACTGACCGGCACAGAGTTCGCAGCGCTGAGCGACGACGAGCTCGAGGAGCAGATCGACAGCATCGGGGTGGTGGCTCGTGTCGCGCCGGAGGACAAGGTGCGCCTCGTCGACATGCTGAAGCGCAAAGGCCACGTCGTCGCGATGACCGGCGACGGGGTCAACGACGCGCCCGCGCTCAAGCGCGCGGACATCGGCGTCGCGATGGGCATCACCGGCACGGAGGTGACGAAGGAAGCGGCCGACATGATCCTCACCGACGACAACTTCTCCACCATCGTCGCGGCGGTCGAGGGCGGGCGCGGTATCTACGACAACCTGATGAAGTACGTGCGCGTCCAGCTCGTGATGCTGGGCGGATTCATCCTCACCTTCGTCGGCGCCGGGATCTTCGACATCGCTGGAGGCGCACCGCTCACGCCGTTGCAGATCCTCTGGATCAACTTCGCCGTCGACGTGCTGCTGGCGATCGGGCTCGGCTTCGACGCGCCCGTCCCTGGGCTGATGCGGCGCGCGCCCCGAGATGCGAGCGCCCCGATCGTCGATCGCGCGCTCGGGATCCGGATCGCCATCGCGAGCGTGATCATGGCCGGCCTCGCTCTTGGCGTGGTCGCCTGGGGCGAGGAGCGCTACGACCTCATCGTCGCCACGACGATGGGACTGACGACGCTCTCGCTGATGCACATCGTCGCCGCGCTCGAGGCTCGCGAGCCGACGGGCACGATCTTCAGTCGCTACACGATCGCCAACCGCCGCTTCGTGCAGCTGATCGGTGCGGCGCTCGTGCTCACGTTCCTCGTCACCGAGCTCCAGCCCCTGCAGCGGATCTTCGACACCGTCTCGCTGACGAGCTCGCAGTGGGGGATCTGTCTGCTCGGCCCAATCGTCTTCGTCGCGGCTGCGGAGCTGGGGAAGCTCGCCGACCGGCGCCAGCAGGCTCCAGCGCCTGCGGAGACGTAGATGGCCCGGAAGGAACGCATCCGCGATCACCTCGTCGTCGAGCCGGGGACGAGCGCCGGTCTCGCCGACCGCGATGCGCGCTGGGCCGGCGTCCCGGGTTACGAGGGGCTCTCGGAGAAGGAGCTCAAGGCCGAGGCAAAGGCGGCCCTTGCCAGGGGAATCGAGGAGCTCTCGGAGGCGCAGGAGCTCCTCTGGGCAAGCGACACGTACGCCCTTCTCGTCGTCCTACAGGCGATGGACGCCGCCGGGAAGGACAGCGCGATCGAGCACGTCATGACCGGCGTCAATCCGCAGGGAGTCCAGGTCGTCTCGTTCAGGCAGCCGTCCGCCGAGGAGCTCGACCACGACTTCCTCTGGCGCATCTCGAAGGCCCTTCCGGAGCGTGGACGCATCGGGATCTTCAACCGCTCCCATTACGAAGAGGTCGTCGCGCTCCGAGTTCATCCGGAGTGGCTCGAGCGTCAACACCTGCCGCCGACGGCGAAAGGGGCGTCGGTGTGGGAGGAACGTTACGAGGACATCAACGCGTTCGAGCGCCACCTCGATCGGAACGGGACGAAGATCGTCAAGTTCTTCCTCCACGTCTCGAAGGAGGAGCAGCGGAAGCGCTTCATCTCCCGGCTCGACACGCCCGGCAAGGAGTGGAAGTTCAACGCGGCCGACGTCGCCGAGAGGTCGCTCTGGGACGAGTACATGGATGCCTTCGAGTCCGCGCTGACAGCCACATCGAAGCCTTGGGCGCCGTGGTACGTCGTGCCGGCCGACCACAAGTGGCTCACCCAGGCCTTCGTCGCCCGGGTGATCGTCGACACGATCCAGGCTCTCGATCTCAGCTGGCCCGAGGTGACCGAGCAGGAGCGCAACGCCAACGCCGAGGCTCGCCGTCTACTGGATGCCGAAGGGTGAGCTTTCTCCAGCCGCAGGCATAATCGCGACCCAGCGGAGGAGGTGCACCATGACGGACGCAGGCATCACCGACAAGGAGCTTGCGGAGCTCGTCGGGCGTACCGAGGAGGCCACCTCGGCCTACATACGCGGGGATATGGATCACTACCTCGCGCTGACGCCGCACGCCCGCGGCTACACCCTGCTGCAGCCGTTCGGCGGGCCACCCACACGCTACGAGGACCGGGCCGAGAGCGTGAAGGCGTCTGCCGACTACTTCAAGGGGGGCGAGGCGAAGCTCGAGTCGGTGGAGACGCACGCGTGGGGCGACACGGTCGTCCTCGTGATGATCGAGCGGCAGCACGGCGAAGTCGGGGGCCTGCCCGACCAGGACTGGTCGCTGCGGGTCACCCATGTCTATCGCCGCGACGGCTCCGACTGGCGGTTGGTGCATCGTCACGCCGATCCGCTCGTGCACCCCATCGACCTGGAGCAGATGGGCGCGATCGCCCGCGGATGATCGCTTCCTAGCGAGGACCCGTCCTAGCTCGTGATCCGCGTGTGTCGGGTGATCCAGTTGGTGTCCCACGTCGCGCCGCCGTCGAAGGAGAACGACTGCTCCCACGTGGCCGAATCGGCGGTGATGTCCTTCCAGGTGAAGCGAACTCTCACGTGCACCCCGTCGATGACGTCGTCGCACTCGAACAGGCCGATGCCGTCCTCGAAGCGACCGACGACCGGCGGCTCGAGCTGCCCGTTGCCGACCGTCGAGGCCCACCAGATCCGCCAGATGCCCGTCTCGGGCTCGACGAGCCGGAGCGAGAATCCCTCGAAGTTCGGACGGCCGGGGAAGTCAGGTGCCTTGAACGTGTCGATGTTTCCGAGCCCACCGACGATCGGGCCTGCCTCCGTAGACGACTCGAACTCGATCCATTCGGTGTCGCCCTGGACGAGCGGCTTGACCCGCTTGCGGTTTGCCTGTCGCCAGCTGCCGAAGAAGAAGTCGAAATCGTGCCGGGCGTCGGCGGCGCTCCTTGTCGTTTCCGGTGCGTAAGCCATCTGCTTCGCTCCCTTGATTCGAGTGACGGGCCGACGCTAGCCGCTCTTGCGGTCACTTTTTGTCCGCAGTGGTGGTTGAATCCAGTGCATCTCGCGTCCTGCGTCCCGGCTACTGGCATTTCTCGAGCTGCTCCAGAATCAGCGCGTCGTCGACGGACGCGTTGCCGCGACCGAGCTCGGCGTGAGCGAGCGGACTGTCCGCCGCTATGCGGTCGCGCTTCACGATCTCGGCATCCCGGTCGACGGGCAGTCTGGAATCGGCGGCGGTTACCGGCTCCGCGCAGGCGCGCGCCTCCCCCCGCTGATGCTCTCCGACGAAGAGGCGGCCGCGGTCGTGTTCGGCCTCGTGATCGCCGAGCAACGCGGCCTCGACGGAACCCGTGGCGCACTCGAAAAGGTCACCCGTGTGCTCCCCGACAGACTCGCCCGGCGCGTCGAGCGCCTCCGCGGCGAGCTCAGCCTCTCCGGTGAGCCGGAGCCGGCGCCGGCCTCGAGCGAGACGTTGCTCCTGATCGCGGAGGCAGTGCGGCGTCGACGCACGCTCGAGATCGGCTACACACGTCGCGACGGCGTGCGCAGCACTCGCGAGATCGACCCGTTCGGCCTTGTCGCACGTCGAGGATGCTGGTACGTCCCGGCGCGCGACCGCGCGAGCAACGAGCTGCGCACGTTTCGAGCGGACCGCATCAGCCGCGCTGCCATCGGCGGACCGGCGGCCCCGCCGGAGCCGGGCTTCGACCCCGCAGCCCACGTCGTCCAGATGCTGGCTCGGCTGCCGCTGGCGTGGGAGATCGACGTGCATGTCGACGCCCCGCTCCACGAGATAGCCGGGCAACTGCCGTCGACGCTCGCGGAGCTCACCGCAGACGAGGGTGGCACGCGGGTTCGGATGCGCGCCGATTCACTCGACTGGGTCGCCGGCGTCCTCGCCGGTCTTCGAGCCGACTTCTGCGTCATCCGGCCGGACGAGCTCAGAGCGCAACTCGCGCACCTGGCGTCGAGGGTCGCGCGCAACGCCAAGCGGTCCTCGCCGCGTTCCTGAGTCGCCTACGGGGAGCGGGCGACAGAGCGCCCGCTCCCCGCATTGTGCGGCTTCCGCCGACCTCTCTCAGGCCGCGCCGGCCACCGTGTCCGACTGGCGGCCGAGATCCTTGTTCTCGAGCACGAACTTGCTCGCGATGAAGGTCGCGCCCTGCGGGTCGGTGATGATGGTCATCCGGACCCACGGGGCATCGAACGGCGGGACAACCACCTTGCCGCCGAGCTCGGTGGCCGCCTTGGCAGTGCCATCGGCGTCGGCGACCGCGAACGTCACGCTCCAATGCGCCGGGACATCCGGTTGATCGTCGCCGATCGGATTGATGCTGGCGACGACGTCCTCGAATCCCGGCGGGCCGCCGACCTCGGCTACCCGCTTACGGATCTCGGGGTCGTCGCGCTCGAGATGGTCGCCGTAGCCGGGCAGCGTCCACATCTCGAACCCGCCTTCCAACGCCAGTGTGTTCCAACCGAACACGGCGCCGTAGAACGACTTCGCGCCTGCCGCGTCGCGGGTGTTGAGGCCGTTGAAGTTCAGGGAGCCGGCCTCGTTGACAACTCGCGCCCCTCTATGCCGCTTCGCCTCCCAGACGCAGAACACAGCGCCCTCGGGATCGCTGAAGACGGCCGTCCGGCCGGCGTCCATGACGTCGAACGGCTCCATCACGACGCGTCCGCCGGCGTCGCGCACCTTGGACGCGGTCTCGTCGGCGCTCTCGACCCAGATGTATGTATCCCACGTCGCGGGTCGCGACAGTGACTCGGGGCTCGATCCGACGGCGGCAACCTCGCCCCCGTTCAGTCGGGCGATGAGGTACTTGCCCTCCGACCCGGGCGGCATCACGTTCTCGAACTCCCAGCCGAAGAGGCCGCTGTAGAAATCGACTGCGGCCTCTGGGTCGGGTTGGCTCGTGTCCACCCAGCATGGGACGCCGGGGATGTATCGGTCGCGTTCGGGCATTCGTGCTTCCCTCCCAGTCGTTGACGGCTCCGGACCCTAGCCGGTGTTCACGTCAGGAGCTGGCGTCAATGTTGGCGATGATGAGAACGTCGTGATAGCCGTCTCGTCGGCGAGTACCCGAAGGAGGAAGCCGCAATGAATCTGCCGCCCATCGTGTCGCAGCAGGAGTGGGAGACCGCTCACCAGGAGCTACTGGTGAAGGAGAAGGAGCTGACCCGCGCCCGCGATGCGCTGGCCGCCGAGCGCCGCCGGATGCCGAGGATGGCAGTGGAGAAGGAGTACCGCTTCGAGGGCGCGAACGGCCCGGCGAGCCTGGTCGACCTGTTCGAGGGACGCCGGCAGCTGGTCGTGTACCGCTTCTTCTACGAGCCCGGTGTGGCCGACTGGCCGGAGGGCGGCTGCCGCGGCTGCTCCTTCCTCGCCGATCAGGTCGCCCACCTTGCTCACCTGAATGCCCGCGACACCACGCTCGCGTTCCTCTCGCGCGCGCCTCAGCCCGACATCGAGCGCTGGAAGGCGCGGATGGGCTGGGAATTCCCCTGGTACACGCTCACGGACGATTTCGACGCTGACTTCGGCGTGGACGAGTGGCACGGCACCAATGCCTTTCTCCGCGACGGCGAGCGGATCTTCCGCACCTACTTCGTCAACAGCCGCGGCGACGAGGCGATGGGAAGCACCTGGAGCTACCTCGACATCACGGCGCTCGGCCGCCAGGAGGAGTGGGAGGACTCGCCGGACGGCTACCCGCAGACTCCGCCCTACCAGTGGTGGAACCTGCACGACGAGTACGGCCGGGCCGGGTGACCGCCGATGGTTCCAGAGACGACGCTCGAGCAGACGGAGACCGGGGGCGTTCCGTTCTGCGGCGAGGCAGAGTCACGGGCGAGCGAGGAAGAGCCGCTTCTCGGTTCCGAGGTGGGGTGCCCACTCGAGGCGGCTCGCGGCTGCGAAGCGCAGGTAGGCGCGGAGCGCGTCGCGCATCGCGTCGACGAACCCCTCGGCGCGGCTCGGCGCGAAGCCGTTCTCCCACCAGAGACCCAGCACCTGCACGCCGTCGCTGCTCCGGTCGATCCGCGGCTCGATGCGCCCGACGAAGCGGTCGCGGAAGAGGATCGGCAACGTGTACCAGCCCCAGCGCCGCTTGGACGGCGGGAAGAAGAGCTCCCACACGTACTCGAAGTCGAAGAGGGATCCGAGGAGGGCGCGGTCCCAGATCAACGCATCGAATGGTGGGAGGAACGCGACGGACACCGGCGGCTCCGGCGGAGCCGCAAGCAGCTCGACCTCGTCGCGGAGGACGAATCGCTTGCCGCGCACGCGCTCGACGTCGACCGGAACCAGCTCGCCGTCCTCGATGAGCTCCTCGCGCAGCGCGGTCCGTCCCGGATACCGCGGCAGTCTTGGATCCGGTTTCGCGTAGCCGAGGCCGCCGAAGGTGTCTGCGCCTGCGACGCTAAGGAGACCGTGCGCGCGGTACCGCGACAAGAGCTTGTATCGGAACTGTTCGCGCTGCGGCACCTGACGGGCGAGCACATCGGCCGGCAACAGCCTCTCGATGAGATCGTAGTAGCGTCGGTTCCCGTCGCGTCTAGCGAGTCCGAGGGCGCCGGTCACGGATAGCGCCTCGAGGACCTCTCGCACGACGTTCGTCGGGGCGCCGAACCAGTCGGTCGTCGAACCCCGCTCGCGCTCGAAATCGAGCGCGGAGAGCGGTCCGTCGACGCGGATCCGCTCCACCACCCGCTCGGCGACCTCGGCATTCTCCTCGAGGACACGCCGCGAGTTGACGGCCAAGACCCCACGGAACCACGGGAACTCGCTCGTCGGGACGAGGGAGAGTCCCTTGTTGTACGCCTCGAAGATCGTGCGGCGTTCGTAGAGCAGGTCGCACCAGCCGGGCTCATAGTCGGCGACCCGCGCGTGCAGCACGAGGTCGTGACTCCGACCGGCAATCGCGAGCGGGTCGAACTGGATCGAGCCGAGTTTGCGGAAGACCTCGAGCACGGCGTCGGGGCCACCTTCGAGCGATCGCGCCGGCGCGAGGAAGTGCCGGGCAACGAGGAAACGGCGGGCAGCCTCAGCGGCGACCTTCACCCGGAGGACGCTAGCTATCCGGACGTCGATGCGCCGAGCCCTCCCGCTGCCTGCTCTTCGCGACGCCAGACGCGGTTCAATTGGCCGCGTGGGTCGCGCCCGCCTGGTGCTCGGATCGCTCGGTTCGGCTCTTCGGAACCCGAACGTCAGGCGCGCGGAGCTGGCGTGGGGCGCGGCAATCGCCGCGGAGTGGGCGCATTTCGTCGCATTCGGCGTCTACGCCTACGATGTCGGCGGGCCAGCCGCGGTCGGCATCGCCGGGCTCGTTCGGCTCCTGCCCGCTGCGATCGTTGCCCCGTTTGCGGCGTCGTTGGGTGACCGCTTTCCCAGGGAGCGCTTTCTCTTGGCGCTGATGCTGGTTGCTGCCGTTGCGCTCGGCGCGTCGGCCGTCGCCTTCTTCGCGGACGCCGAATCCCTCGTGTTCGCATTCGCCGCCTTGCTCGGGTTCGCGGTCACGCTCATCCGGCCGGCGCTGCAGGCACTGTTGCCCTCCCTCGCGCGCACTCCCGAGGAGCTCATCGCGTCGAATGGCGCCACGTCGACGATCGAGAGCTTCGGCACGCTCGTCGGGCCGTTGCTCGCCGGCGTGCTCGTATCGGTGGCCGATGCCGGGGTCGTCTTCGTCACCGGAGCGGCCGCGTTTCTGGTGGGCGCGCTCCTGGTTCTCGGAGTCAGGGTCGAGGACCGGGTCAGCCTGATTGCGCCCGACGAAGATGCCCGGAAAGCCCTTGCGGCGGGGTTCGGCGCGATTGCGCGCAGCCCGCGAATTCGCCTCGTCGTCTCGCTGATCGTCGCTCAGGCGTTCGTCCGCGGCTGCCTGAACGTCTTGATCGTCGTCGCGGCGTTCCAGGTGCTCGACGCGGGTGGCGAGGCGGTCGGTTACATGACCGCCGCTCTCGGCGTCGGCGGCCTGATCGGCGCCATCGGGGCGATGGCGCTCGGAGGCCGCCGCCTCGCCGCCCCCTTCGGCATCGCGCTCGTCTTCTGGGGGCTGCCGATCGCCTTCATGGGGCCCTTGCCGGACCTCCCATTCGCTCTGCTCCTGCTCGCGGTCGTCGGTGCGGCCAACAGCGTCGAGGACGTTGCCGCCTTCACGTTGCTCCAGCGACTCATCCCGAACCGGATCCTGACCCGCGTGTTCGGGGTCGTCTGGAGCCTCGCGATGGGTGGCGTGGCGATCGGCTCGGTCGCGGCCCCCGCACTCGTCGAAGCGGTCGGGCCCCGGCCTGCGTTCATCGCCGTGGGTGCGATCCTGCCGCTGCTCACCCTCGCGACATACCGGAAGCTCGCGGCCATCGACCGAGAGACGGGGCCGGTCCCCGAGCTGGAGCTCGTCCAGCGGGTTCCCATGTTCCAGCCCCTCTCTGTCGCGGCGAAGGAACGAGTGGCGGCGAACCTCGCTCCGCAGTCGGTACCCGCGGGCGAGGTCGTGATCCGCGCCGGGGAGCGCGGTGACCGCTTCTACATCGTCGGAGACGGCGCGCTCGAGATCATTGCGGACGGTCTGCGGACGACTGCCGATGACGGCGACTACTTCGGCGAGATCGCTCTGCTTCGAGACGTGCCACGAACCGCGACTGTCACGGCGCTCGTGGACAGCCGCCTCTACGTGCTGCAACGGGACGATTTCTCGCAGCGATCACAGGGCACGAAGCGGCGCGCGCGGCGGGCCACAAGGTCGCCGAGGAACGGCTGTCGCGCACAGCTGGAGGGTAGGCGCAACCCACTATCCGCGCTGTCACGTTCGAACCTGTCCGGGTCTCTCATCTACACCGGCGGCGATCGACGCCGCCCGACGAGAGGAGGCGACCATGACAGAGACTCAGTCGACGCAGGCATCAGCGACGCGTGAGGTGCCGTCCGCGTCAGACTTCACGTCGAGCCCGCTGCGCAACCGCATCCGCGTGGAGCTCCACGCGCCGGTCTCCGAGGTGTGGGAGCTGCTGGGCGATCTCTCCCGCTTTCCCGAGTACAGCGAGGGACTCGAGCGGGTCGACGCGAAGCGCGACGACGACGGCCGCTGCACCGAGTACACCTGCTATTTCAAGCCCCTCGAGGAGGGATCCGAAGGTGCTGTGAGCCACGATGTGATGAAGTGGTACGAGCCGAACCGGGGCTACCTGTCGGTCGAGGTCGAAGGGAGTTGGGGCGGCGGGAACACGGTCGCGCTCACGACGCTGGATCCGACCCCCGAAGGGACGCGCGTGAACTTCGACACGTACTTCGACGCCGAGGATCTCGACGCGGCGAAGGCCCACCTCGACGAGACGCTCGTCGACATCGCGGAGAACCTGATCGCGCGCTTCGGCGGACGCGTCACGGACCACTATGTCGAGAGCTAGCACCGACGAGCTCGCCGGCCAGCTCGACGGGCTGGCCCGGCGAGCCTCGGAGGGCGACCGCGAGGCCCTCTCCGAGCTCGTGCGCGAGATCCAGCACCCGATGTACCGGCTCGCGCTGCGCTTCCTCGGCAATCCCGACGACGCCGAGGACGCCTGCCAGGAGATCCTGATCCGGATCGTCACCCGCCTCGGCACGTTCGAAGGTCGCTCGAAGTTCAGCACCTGGGCATACACCGTCGCGGTCCGGTCGCTCCTCCGGACGCGGAAGCGGCTGTACGAGTCTGCGGTGCGAGGAGCCGAGGAGTACGCGGCCGCTCTCGACGCGGGCATGGGAGACGTCGATCCGACGCTGGAGGAGGCCGAGTACCGGCTGCTCTCCGAGGAGGTCCGGATCAGCTGCACCTACGGGATGCTCCTCTGTCTGCCGCGAGCCCAGCGGGCCGCGTACCTCCTCGCCGACGTGCTCGGGCTCACCGACGGCGAAGGGGCGGAAGTCCTCGACTGCAGCAGAGAGGCGTTTCGTCAGCGCGTCTCGCGAGCGCGGCGGACGCTGCGGTTCGTGATCGACAACCGTTGCGGCTTGGTCGACCCCGCGAACCCGTGCCGCTGCGGACGGCAGATCGCAAGCGGCGAGGCCGCCGGCGTCATCGAGCGCCGACGCCTGCCGCTCGCCCGCCACCCGCGCCACGAAACGCGCGTCTGGATCGAGCCGGTCGCGAAGCAGCTCGACGCGATCGAGGTCATCGGCGATCTCTACCGCTTCGACCGCTTCGCAGCCCCTTCGAAGGTCTGGGACGATCTGCAGGCGCGATTCCCGGAGCTGTTGAACGCCGCCTGACGGGCATCGCTGCAAGCTCGGCCCCGCTCAGAGCTCGGCGAGCACGCCGAGCGCGGCTTGCACCTCGTCGCGGCCGCGCGCGCTCAGCGTCGCGACGACGAGCCGGTCGAGCTCGGCGAGTGTCGCTTCTGCCACCGGACGGAAGCAGCGCGCGCGCTCGGTGAGGAAGACGAGGGATGCTCGGCCGTCGCTCGGGTCGGCGCGACGCTCGACGAGGCCGTCGCGCTCGAGCAGTCGCACCATCGTCGTCATCGTTTGCTTGCTCAGGCGTGCACGCGCGGCGAGCTCACCCATGCGGAGGCCGTCCTCCTCGAAGAGGGGGAGGAGGATCGACCCGTAGGAGGGACGTACCTCCGGAAAGCCGGCGGCGACGAACTGCTCGTAGAGCAGCTCGTTCCAGCGCTGGCTCGCCTTCGCGAGCAGGAAGCCGAGGTTCTCACGAGTCGCCCGCGCCGGCATCGAGCAATTTGCTCCCATATAGGACTAAGTAGTACGATATAAGACTACATGGCGACTCTGACGTACAGGAGGTGCAAGATGAAAGCGGAGCGTCCCGAGCAGGTCATCGAGCTCTTCGCCGCGTCTCTCAATCGAGGCGACGTGGACGCGGCAATGACGCTCTACGAGTCGGAGGCGGCGTTCGCGCCCCAGCCCGGCGAGGAAGTGACGGGTCTGGAGGCGATCCGAGCTGCGCTCCAGCAGTTCGCGGCGCTGAAGCCGCGGCTGCGCGGCGAGATCACCAGCGTCTTGACCGCCGGCGACGTCGCCCTCGTCCACAATCGCTGGCAGCTCGAGGGCACGCAGCCCGACGGCAGTCCGCTCGAGATGAGCGGCCACAGCGCAGACGTCCTCCGCCGCGCGTCGGACGGCCGTTGGCGGATCCTCATCGACGACCCGTGGGGTGCCGGCGAGTAGCGGAGACAGCGAGTGCGAGCGCAGACCCTGGAGCCCGGTTCGTGGCGCCCGGCTCCAAGGGTCATGCCGAATGCGCTTTACCGTCGATGCCGCCAGCTACGGGGCGTCAACTCCTTGAGCCACCCCTTATTGGCGATCGGCGACGGGCCGTCGTATCGATCTGGTGTCGCCGTTGTTCGGCCCGAAGGGCACGAGGTAGTCTCGGTGAGATCCCGACCGGAGAGGAGGTTGTCGCACCGACCCGCACCTACCACGGAGGTACTCATGAGTACGACCGTCGAGACCGCCACCGAGATCCGTCCCTTCCAGCTCGACATTCCGGAAGACCGACTGGCCGACCTTCGCCGCCGCATCGAAGCGACACGCTGGCCCACCAAGGAGCTCGTCGAAGACCGGTCGCAAGGGCGTGCAGCTGGCGACGACTCAGGCGCTCGCCCGCTACTGGACGACCGACTACGACTTGCGGGCGGGTCGACGGCGAAGCTCAACGCGCTGCCGCAGTTCACGACCGAGATCGACGGGGTCGAGATCCACTTCATCCACGTGCGCTCTCCCCACGAAAACGCGCTGCCGCTGATCATGACGCACGGCTGGCCCGGCTCGGTCATCGAGCTGCTCGACACGGTCGATCCGCTGACCGACCCGACCGCTCATGGCGGCACGGCCGAGGACGCATTCCATCTGGTGCTGCCGTCCATGCCCGGTTACGGGCTCTCCAGTGAGCCGACCGAGCTCGGCTGGGAAGCCAGCCGCGTCGCACGCGCGTGGGCGGAGCTGATGCACCGCCTCGGCTACACGCGCTACGTCGCCCAGGGCGGCGACGTGGGTGCCCTCGTCACGGACCTGATGGGCCGCCAGGCGGTCGAGGGTTTGGTCGGCTACCACCTGAACCTGCTCACGGCGGTGCTCGCAATCGGCGATCACCTGCCGAAGGAGTCCGAACAGGAGCGCGCGGCGGCCGAGGCGATTGCGACGTTCAGGCAGGACGGCTTCGGCTACTTCCTCGAGATGGCAACGCGGCCGCAGACGATCGGCTACTCCCTGCTCGATTCACCCGTTGGGCTGGCCGCTTGGATGCTCGACCACGACACGGACAGCTACTACAAGATGTCCCGCGCCTTTGTCGACGGGGAACCTGTGGGCAACCTCACCCGGGAGAACATCGTCGACAACATCACGCTGTACTGGCTGACCGGCACCGGAGTTTCGGCGGCCCGCTCCTACTGGGAGGACGCACGAGCTCTGGCCGCAGCGCTCGCGAGCGGCCAGCCGCCTCCTGCGGTCACCGTGCCGGTCGGCTTCACCACGTTCCCCGGCGAGATCTGGGCCTCGCCGCGGAGCTGGGTTGAGGCGGTCTACCCCGGCCTCGCCTACTTCAACGAGGTCGACAAGGGCGGACACTTCGCCGCCTTCGAGGAGCCGCAGCTCTTCACCGCCGAGATGCGGGCCGCATTCAAGTCACTGCGTTGAGCAATGCTCGTGGGCGGGCGCGCGACATGCGCGCCGCCCACGGCCCTTGTCGATGCTCCGCTATGTCGTAGCGCGTCGCTCGAGCGCGACTGAAGCAGGTCGCCGAAGCGTCGCGCGAGCTGTCCACTTGCACGACTCCCGCTCGTCGTCCTTAGGACAGCGAGGAGACCGGCGCGAACCGTCGGTCTCCCGCAACGACAACTAACAGGAGGCAACGATGAGGGTCTTCGTGGTTGGAGCGAGCGGCGCGATCGGCAGCCGGCTCGTTCCCCAGCTGATCGAGCGCGGCCACGAGGTGGTAGGCAGCGCCCACTCACCCGACAAGGCCGAACGGCTGCGCAGGCTCGGGGCGCAGTCGGTTCTGCTGGATGCGCTCGACGCGCGCGCAGTACGCGAGGCGGTTGCCGCAGCCCGGCCCGACGCGATCGTCCATCAGGCGACCGCGCTGACGGGCCTCAGCGACCTGAAGCACTTCGATCGCAGCTTCGCCCCGACGAACCGGCTTCGGACCGAAGGCACCGACAACCTGCTCGCCGCCGCGCGCGGGAACGGCGTACGCCGCTTCGTCGCGCAGAGCTTCGCGAGCTATGGGAGGTACGCGCGCGAGGGCGGCCCGGTCAAGAGCGAGGACGATCAACGGCCTAGTTCAGGACGCGACCGCGCAGGTGCTCCAGGTCGACGTTGCCGCCGCTGAGCACGCAGACCACTCTGGAGCCGGGCTCCGCCTCGATACGCCCCTCGAGCAACGCCGCGACGGGGGCGGCCGCTGCACCTTCGACGACGAGCTTGCAGCGAGACATCGTCCACAGCACCGCGTCGAAGATGCGCGCGTCGTCGATCGTGACGAGCTCGTCGACGAGCTCGCTGACGATCGAGAACGTCTTCTCTCCGACGCGCATCACCTTGAGCCCGTCGATCGCGCAGTGATTCTCGGCGAGTGTGACGAGTTCGCCGCGCTCGACGCTGAGCGTCATCGCGGGTGCGCCCGTCGACTCGATCCCGACCACCCTGACCTCTGGCCGCCGACCCTTGATCGCCGCAGCCACACCTGAGATCAGGCCGCCGCCGCCGATCGGGACGACGACCGTGTGGGCATCAGGAGCGTCCTCCAGGATCTCGAGTCCCAGGGTTCCCTGCCCGGCGATCAACTGCAGGTCGTCGAACGGATGGACGAACGTGAGGCCACGCTCGTCCATGAGACGCATCGCCTCGGCATTCGCCTCGTCCCAGATCGCGCCGTGGAGAATGACCTCGGCGCCGTAGCTCCGCGTGGCCGCGATCTTGGCGGGTGTTGCATTGCTCGCCATGACCACCGTGGCAGGAATCCCGAGCCGCGCGGCCGCGTAGGCGACGCCCTGCGCATGGTTGCCGGCCGAGGAGCAGATGACGCCGGCTCGCTGCTCGTCGCGCGACAGTTGTGGCAGCTTGTTGCTCGGTCCGCGCACCTTGTATGAGCCTGTTCGCTGGAACATCTCCGCCTTCAGCCAGACGTCGTAGCCCGTCTCGTTCGAAAGCGATGTCGAGTGGAGTAACGGCGTGCGGTGCACCAGCGGAGCAACGCGCCGGTACGCCTCGTCGAAGACTTCGGGCGCGAGCGCCTCGGTCGCGGCTTGAGTCACCGGAGAACAATTGCATAGCTCTGTTCAGGTTCGTCTCGCTTGCCGGATCACAAGTGGTCCGAGACAAACGCGCCGTCGATGCGAACCGGCGGCGGATCGCGAGTGCAGCCAAGCGCTCGCGATCCGTGCCGGTGCGAGTCAGCTTTGCTCTGCCACGGTCCTCATCCACGGGTGGATGAGGCACTCGAACAGATGTGTTCCGGGTGAGAGCTGGCCCAGTTCGAGGGTGGCGCCCGAGGGCATGAAATTGAGCGCGCCGACAGGTTGCGCCGGCGGCGTTCCCGCTGGTAGCGCTGCGTTGAGCGGCGGCACGAAGCCGGCGCCGAAGTTGGCGACCTCGGTGAAGGTGTGGTCCTCACCGCCGGTGTTGGTCAGCGTGAGGTGCTGACCGCCCTTGAGCGCAACCTCGTGTCGGCTGTTCGTCCAGGCGTTGTGCCCGCCGTCGTGTGGATTGAGCCGCTTCACGAACACGTCGAACTTCACCCCGCCGTTGCGGACGCACGTTCCCGGCCCGATCGCGGCGTCGAAGGAATCCGGCTCGCAGCGGTCCATGACGAAGATCTTCACCGACTCGCTCACGGCCGCAGTGGCCGGCAACGCCGCGACGGCGAGCAGGCAGAACACGAACAGAAGGACACCTCGACGTCGTCTGTCTTGGACTGCCGCTAACACGCGCTCGCGCATCTCAGCTCTCCTTGCCTCGGGCGCGCGGCAGCGTACGACGCCATGTGTGGTGCGGGCAACCTAACCCGCTCGACTCGGCATTTCAACCGAGGAGGGAGCTCCCGATCGGTCGATCGAGGCGACTACGAGTGAGGCCCTCGGGCGTTCAGGGCTCGATGTTCTGGTTCAGCCTGAAGAAGTTGGTCGGGTCGTAGGCGCGCTTGAGCTCGACCAGGCGTTCGTACTTCGCGGCGCCATAGGCCTGTCGGATGCGGTCGGGCCCCTCGTCGCCCAGGAAGTTGACGTAGACGCGGTCGCGCGCGTGCGGCTGCAGGGCGTCGAAGAAGCCACGCGCCCAGCCGGTGTGCCGGTCGGCGTCTTGGTCGTCTTCAGTCCAGACGGCGTTGATGACGGCGTTGTGCGTCGCGTCGCGCTGGCTGAAGGCGGTTGCGTCCTCGGGCACGCGACCGAGCGCCCCGCCGAGCTGGAGGATGATGGTGTACGAGCGTGGCGACGTGATCCGCGAGGTGTGGTCGATGAGCGTGTCGATCGCCTCGTCGGTGAGCGTTGGCAGCTCGACGGACTTCCAGTAGCGGTGCCAGCCGTGCGGCACCAACGGGTCGAACATCGACTGCAGCGCCAGGTACGGCTTGGGCTCGAGCCGATCGACGATCGGGCTGCCGAACTCCTTCAGCGGCCGGACGACCTCGACCCCGTCCTCAGGCGCCCCGGCGTAGCACGCGCCCACCAGGACTATCGGCTTGCCGTGCACGTCCCCGGGCAGGAACGGCAGCGGCGGCGCGAGCTCGAGCTCGAAGATCGTCGTGAGCTCGTCGGGCGCGGCAGCAGCGAACTCGCGATAAAAACGCAGTACCTCCGGCGCGTCTTCGAGCGGGTAGAAGATCGGCCCAGCGAGCACGGTCGGCCCGACCGGATGCAGGCGGTACTCGAACGACGTGACGATGCCGAAATTACCGCCGCCGCCGCGCACTCCCCAGAACAGATCGGGGTTCTCGTTCTCGCTGGCGATGACCAGCTCGCCATCCGCCGTGACGAGGTCGACGGAGAGCAGGTTGTCGACCGTCGCCCCGTACTTGCGCATCAACCAGCCGAGCCCGCCTCCCACGGTCAGCCCCGAAACGCCCGTGTGGCTCACGATCCCACCCACCGTCGCAAGCCCAAAGAGCTGGGTCTCGCGGTCGAGCTCGCCCCAGAGCACGCCTGCTTCCGCGCGCGCAGTCCTGGCTTGTGGGTCGACGTGAATGCCCTTCATCGGCGACAGGTCGATCACGAGGCCGCCGTCGCACACTGCGTGACCGCCGACGCCGTGGCCACCTGAGCGGACCGCTACGAGCAGATCACGCTCGCGGGCGAAGCGGACCGCGGCGACGACGTCGGCGACGCCGGTACAGCGGACGATGCAGGCTGGCCGGCGGTCGATCGCGCCGTTCCAGATCGCGCGGGCCTCGTCGTAGCCTTCGTCTTCAGGGCCGATCACCAGGCCCTGGACGGAGTTGCGTAGAACCTCGTCATCGGGGGCTGTCGCCACCCTTGTCGTTTCGGTAGCCATGCGACCACGCTACGCGGATGCGTCGCGACCGACGAGAGCGACTTTCGAACCAAGCGGTCCGACTTCCGGACCAAGCAGTCCGAATTCCGAACCTAGAGCCAATCCGACGCTAGCATTCCTCGAGCGTGCGGAGCTACGCGCAGTACTGTCCGATCGCGAAGGCGAGCGAGATCCTCGGCGACCGCTGGACGCTCCTGATCGTCCGCGAGATGCTTGGCGGCGCGAGGGGGTTCAACGAGCTCCAGCGTGGACTGCCCGGGATCTCGCGCTCGGTCCTGACGGACCGCCTGCGCTCGCTCGAGCGGGCCGAGATCATCGAGCGGCGCACCGGGCCGAAGGGCAAGACGCTCGAGTATCGTCTGACGCGCGCCGGCCGCGATCTGGAGGCGGTCGTGCAGGCGATGGGGGAGTGGGGCGTTACCTGGTCGTTCACCGATCCCCGCCCCGAGGAGCTCGACCCCGACCTCCTGATCGTCTGGATGGCCCGACACGTCGATCGCGAGCAGCTTCCCCCGGATCGCACCGTCGTCCAGTTCGACTTTCGCGATCCTGCGAAGCGCTACTGGATGGTGCTCGAGCCCTCGGAGGTCTCGGTTTGCCTCCAGCATCCCGGGTTCGACGTCGACCTCAAGGTCGCGGTCGACACCGCCACCCTCTACCGCGTCTACCTCGGGCGCGCCGAGCTGGGCGGCGCGATGCGCGCCCGCAAGCTGACGCTGAGCGGCCCGAGGGTGCTCGAGCGCGCCTTCGGGCGCTGGTTCGCGTGGAGCGCGTTCGCGCCGGCCAGCCGCCAGGCCGACGAGCGCCGGAGGGCGGCGTCGCAACTCGCGGACCCCGAGAGGGTGCGGGTCGAACGGGCGCTGCCGCCGTATCACGAGATCCGCTGAGCCCGGACGTCAGCTGCCCGACGCCCTCCAAGCGTGTGCTGCGGTTGCTTCGTCGGCTGGGAAGAAGCTTTCGAGACGGATCTCTTGCAGCATTGCGTCCTGTGGGGTGCCGAGCGTGGTGACGGTGGAGAAGTAGGCCAGCGCCAACCCGTCCTTCTCGAACTCGATCGGTATGACCGGGACCGGCGTGTTCGCGAAGTCCGGAACACGCCACTCGTCCGGGACGCCCGGGTAGGCGAGCGCCTCGTCGAGGAGCGCGACGGTGGCGGGATCGGGAACGCCTGCGACTGCTTCACGGTGCACTCGCTGGACGAGCGCATCGGCCGCCGCCTCCCAGTTGGACACGTACGGGCGGATTCCCTCGGGATCGAACATCAGCCGGATCACGTTCGCCGGCTCCTCGACCCGCTGGTCGCCGAGCAGCCAGGTGAAGAATGCTCGCGCCGCAGCGTTCGTCGTCAGGACGTTCCAATGGCGGTCCATGACGACCGCCGGGTAAGGCTCATGCGAGGTGAGCATCCGCTCGATCGCACTGCGAACCTGGGCGGCGTCGTCGGCAGCCAGCCCGGTCTCCCGGTATGACGGCGCGTATCCCGCGGCGAGCAGAAGTTGATTGCGCTCGCGGAGCGGCACGTCCAGAGCACGAGCGAGTCGGAGCACCATCTCGCGGCTGGGCTGCGAGCGGCCGCTCTCGATGAAGCTGAGATGGCGGGATGTCGTTCCGGCCGCGAGTGCGAGCGCCATCTGGCTGAGGCGCCGCAGACGCCGCCAGTGGCGGAGCAGGTTTCCGACCGAGCTGGTCGTGACGCGCTGCGGGGCGGGAGCGTGGGTCAGCGACACGACCTGAGTCTAGGGATCGAGGATCGACGCGCCATTCCCTCCGAGGGAATTGAGCGGCAGCGGGCGCCGCCGGCATCCTGGCTTGGCAGGAGATCCCGCGCCGATGGCGGGGTCGAGACGAATGGAGGAGAGAGTTGAGCACGTTCAAGGTCCACACGCTGGAGTCCGCCCCCTCGGGGTCGGAGCCGGCGCTGCGCACACTCGAGCAGCTGCTGGGGTTCGTCCCCAATCTCGCCGCGACGATGGCGGAGTCGCCAACTCTGATCAGCGGCTTCGTCGATCTACGCAAGACGCTCGCAGCCGGCGAGCTGACCGGGGCCGAGCGCGAGATCGTCGCGCTGGCGGTCAGTCTCGAGAACGACTGCGACTACTGCATGGCGGCGCACTCGACCTTCGCCCTGATGCAGAACGCGGAGGAGGACGCCGTCGCATCGGCGCGCGCCGGGGACCCGCCCGCCGATCCCAAGCTCGGGGCGCTCTACCAGTTCGCCCGCAGCCTGGTGCAGAAGAAGGGTCACGTGGCGGAGGACGAGACACAGGCGCTTCTCGATGCCGGCTACTCGTCGAGCGCCTTGTTCGAGGTGGTCGCACAGGTCGGGCACACGACCCTGGCCAACCTCGCGCACAGCATCAGCAAAGCTCCAGTCGATTCGGCGTTCGCGCCGCAGGAGTGGAACGCGGCGGTGGCGGCGGTATGACACCGCTGCCACTTGGCACGATTGCCCGAGCGCGGCCGGGCGGCGCGGAGGCGTGTCTCCGCGCCGCCCCTGACCTGCCGCTACACGGCACGATCCGGTGCTCTGCGCTACACCGCCTCCGCCGCGTGCGCATCGTCCCGCCCCCGTACACGACGTCGAACCCCTGTCGCCAGCTCGGGTAGCGGAGCGTCCAGCCGAGCCCGCGCTTCGCCTTGGCGTTCGATGCACCGCGATCGTGAGCGGCGAGCCGGGCGTCGTCTACTACTGGCCCGACGGCCGCGCGGCAGGAGTGCAGGAGCTCGAGATCGCGGACGGCCTCGTCGTCGCGGTGCGAACGGTCCTCAACCCCGACAAGCTTGCCCACCTGGCCGCGGGATCGAGACTTTCGACCGACTAGTACGGGAGCGTCCGCGCGTGCGCGCGGGGCCAGCGGCGGCTCCTGCCCGATGCGGTGGGCGAGCGTACGATCTAGTGCGAGCGCGAATGGACGAGGTGATCGCCGGCAACCTGCTCGACCAGGGCCGCGCGTCGTACGCGAAGCGCGCCTGGCTGGACGCCTATCAGTCGCTGTCGCGGGCGGACGACGACGATCTGCTGGAACCGGAGGACCAGGAGCTGCTGGCCAGGTCGGCATACATGCTCGGTCGCGACGACGACTATGTCCGCCACCTCGAGCGCGCCCATCATGGCCATCTGGACGCCGGCAACGTCCCTGCCGCCGCGCGCTGCGCCTGGTGGATAGGACACAACCTGCTCTTTCGCGGGGAAACCGCCCGAGCGAACGGTTGGTTCGGGCGCGGCGACCGCTTGCTCGACCAAGAGGGTCGTGACTGCGTCGAGCGCGGCTATCTCCTGATACCGGTCGGGCTCCAGGCCGGTGACGCCCGCACCGCCTACGCAACTTGGACGGAGGCCGCCGCGATCGGCGAGCGCTACGGCGATCCAGACCTCGTCACGATGGCGCGGATGGGGCAGGGTCACATCCTGGTGCGGCAGGGTCGGACGGAGGAGGGCTTCCGGCTAGTGGACGAGACCATGGTGGCCGTCACGACGGGCGAGCTGTCGCCGATCGTCGCCGGCATCGTCTACTGCAACACGATCAAGTTCTGTCGAGACACGCACGATGTGCGCCGCGCCAGCGAATGGACCAGTGCCCTGACCGAGTGGTGTGACCGCCAGCCCGACATGGTCGCCCATACCGGCGTCTGCCTGGTGCATCGCGCCGAGCTCATGCAGCTCCAGGGTGCCTGGCAAGCCGCTCTGGAGGAGGTGCAGCGAGCCGGCGAGCGCCTCCGCCGAGGTGTGTTGAACCAGCGCAGCGCGGGCAGCGCCCAATACCGCGCGGGCGAGATCCAGCGCCTGCAAGGGGAGCTTGCGGCCGCCGAGAAGGCGTATCGCGCTGCCAGCGCGCTCGGCTTCGAGCCTCAACCGGGCTTGGCGCTCCTGCGCTTGGCCCAGGGGAACGGCGCTGCGGCCGCCGCCGCGATCGGGCGGGTGGCGGATGAGACGACAGAGTCCCTCCAGCGTGCCGAGCTGCTGCCGGCCTTGGTCGAGATCATGCTGGCCGTGGGCGACGTCGAGGCAGCGCGCTGGGCCTACGACGAGCTCGACGCCATATCGGGGTCGCACGCAAGCGACCTGCTGAGAGGGCTGGCCGAGCAGGCGGGCGGGGCGGTGGTGCTTGCCGAAGGCGACGCCCGGGCTGCTCTGAGCTCGCTGCGCAACGCGCTGAGCACGTGGCATGACCTCGAAGTGCCGTACGAGGCGGCGCGCACGCGCGTCCTCGTCGGGATCGCCTGCCGACGGCTGGGCGACGACGACGCGGCGGCGCTCGAGTTGGAGGCCGCGCGTACCGTCTTCGAAGCGCTGGGTGCAAGCCCGGATCTGACGCGATTGGACTCGCTGGAGGCATCCGCTCGGTCGAAGGGCGCCCACGGATTGAGCCCTCGCGAGCTGGAGGTGCTGCGCCACGTCGCGGTCGGCAAGACGAACAAGGAGATCGCGACCGAGCTCGTCCTCAGCGAGAGGACCATCGAACGGCACGTCAGCAACATCTTCGCCAAGCTCGGCGTCCCGACGCGCGCGGCAGCCACCGCGTTCGCCTACGAGCACGAGCTCCTCTGAGTGGAATCACCCACCCGCCGGACGGCGGAAGTTGGGTGGTATCTCCGAAGTCCCGCCCCTCCTCGTCCACCTAATGTCGGACGGGAAGCGCTCAGTCAGACCGAGGAGGAGCCATGAGCCAGGCATATGACGCCATCGTCGTGGGGGCGCGCTGCGCGGGATCGCCGACAGCGATGCTCCTCGCCCGGCGGGGCCATCGGGTCTTGTTGGTCGACCGCGCGACGTTCCCGAGCGACACGACCTCCACGCATCTCGTCCATCCCCCAGGTGTGGCGTCGCTCGAGCGCTGGGGACTGCTCGAGCCCGTCATCTCGATCGGAAGCCCGCCGCCCATCGACACGTATTCATTCGACTTCGGGGCCTTCACGATCACCGGAGCGCCGGGGACGGATGAGACGCCGGTCGCCTACGCACCGAGACGGACCGTGCTGGACAAGCTGCTTGTCGACGCCGCCTCCGAGGCGGGAGCGGAGGTTCGCGAGCGGTTCATGGTCGAGAGCCTCGTCGTGGAGGACGGTCGCGTCGTCGGCATTCGCGGCCACGGCAAGGGCGGCAACTCGGTCACCGAGCGTGCCGGGGTCGTCATCGGAGCCGACGGGCGGTACTCGCTCGTCGCCGACGCGGTCGACGCACAGGAGTACAACGAGAGGCCGCGGCTGCAGGTGAGCTACTACACGTATTGGAGCGGCCTGCCGATGGGCGGCCGCTTCGAGACCACTAACCGCCTCGGTTTCGGCTACGCGGCCTGGCCCACGAATGACGACCTGACGCTGGTCATCGCGGGCCGCTCGATCGACCAGTTCGACACCCTCAAGAGGGACATCGAAGCCACCTACCACGAGACGCTCGAGATCGCTCCGGCGTTTGCCGAGCGGGTTCGGGGCGCGAGGCGCGAGGAGCGCTTCGTCGGCACGGCGGTCCGCGGTTACTTCCGCAAGCCCTTCGGCCCCGGCTGGGCTCTTGTCGGTGACGCGGGCTACAACAAGGACTTCATCACCGCGCAGGGCATCCACGACGCCTTCCGCGACGCCGAGCTGTGCGCATCGGCGCTCGACGAGACACTGGAGGGCCGGCGGAGCTTCGAAGACGCATTCGGCGAGTACCAAGCTCGTCGAGACGAGTGCGTTCTGCCGATGTACGAGTTCACCGCCGATCTCGCGGCGCTCGAGCCTCGTCCACCCGACCTGGAGCAGCTGCTGACGGCTGTCAGTACGAGCCAGGAGGCAATGGACGGGTTCGCCCGCGTCGCCGCGGGAGTGACGTCACCCGCCGAGTTCTTCTCGGACGAGAACGCGCAACGCATCGTCGCCGCGGCGTAGGAGCTTACGGGGGAGCCCTCCATCCTCAGTTGTCCACTGAGGCGACGGCTGGTTAGAGGTTCTGGACGATCTGGATGGGGTTGCCATCGGGATCGGCGATCCATGCGATCAGCAAACGCCCGAGCCACTCGTGTGGCGGCACCAGCCCTAGCCGTCCAGCGCGAGATCGACGTGAATCGGATCGCCCTCAGTCGGGACACGGAAGGTCTCCTCGAATCCGAGGCTCGAGTAGAACGCGACGGCACGTGGGAGGTTCTGGCTGAAGAGAATGACCTGTGGCGTGCGGAACCCGGGCACGGACGCAATCTACGTGAGGGCTCTCGGGTCAGTGATGGATGCGATGATCGCGCGTAGTGACCTTCACGTTCACCCGGGTCAGAAGCTGGGCTTGGCCTGTGGCGCTGATCGCAGTCGGTACGTGCGGCCTTCTTCTCACTGGCTGCGGTGGCGAGGAGAGCAGCGCCGACACCTCGTCGAGCGGCTCATCTACTCGCGCTGCGCCCGAGGAGGATCTCGACCGCGTCGTCAGCATCGACGGCGAGCGCGGCCTCTACGTGAGGTGCACCGGTAGCGGCTCGCCGACCGTCGTGATGGAGGGTGGCGACGAAGACACGAGCGATTCGTACGCGTTTGCGGAGCCCACCATCTCTGAGGTCGCGCGGACCTGCGTCTACGACCGCGCGAACCTGGGCCGGAGCGACCCCGCTGCCGGTCCGCGCGGACTGTCCGATCTTGTCGGCGACCTCGAGGCGCTTCTCCAGGCCGCCGAGATCCCTGGCCCGTACGTTCTGGTCGGCACGTCGGGCGGTGGCTACATCTCCGCCGGCTATGCGTACGAGCACCCCGACGAGGTCGCCGGCATGGTCTTCGTCGAGGTCCCCGCTCCGTTCCGCAATCCGCCGCGGGTGATCGTCGAGGAGACCGACCCGAACCACCCCTCGAATATCGAACGCCGTGACTACCTTCAGGTCGAGAAGGACGCCTGGGCGGCTCGCACGAGGATCGGCGACATCCCGGTCACGATCATCAGCAACGAGTACTCGCCCGCGGAGATAGAAGCCTCACCGTTCCCCTCGGAGGCGAGAGGGATGCGGCGCAACGTCTCGGATCAGAAGGGATGGCTGGTTCTCAGCCCGCGTGCGAGTCAGATCGTTGTCCAGACCGGTCACGCGGTCGAGGAGGAGGACCCGCAGTTCGTGACCGACGCGATCCTCGCTGCCGTGGACGCGGCCCGGTAGGGCGTTGCCCGGCCGGGCAGCGGCCGGCGGGTTAGGGTCGCTGTCACGCTCCGACCGCGGGCTGGCGCGTCGCACGCGCTTCCCGTCTCGCAGCCGCAGGCGACCGTCGACGTTATCCTCGAGGCGGCGGCGGCCTGACCACAACCACACTCGACCGGAAAGGACGACGCATGAGCACTGACGCGACCACCCCCGACACGATTGTCCTGATCCACGGCTTCTGGGTGACGCCGCGAAGCTGGGAGGACTGGAGGGCCCGCTACGAGAGCCGCGGCTACCGCGTCCTGACTCCTGCATACCCCGGCTTCGAGGTGGAGGTCGAGGCGCTGAATGCTGACCCGGCGCCCATCGAGGACCTCACGGTGCCGGCGGTCATCGAGCATCTGGAGTCTGTCGTCTCGCAGATCGAGCCGGCGCCGATCCTGATGGGTCATTCGGCCGGTGGCGTCTTCACGCAGCTGCTGATGGATCGGGGTTACGGCGCCGCCGGCGTCGCGATCAACTCGGCGCCGACCGAGGGCGTCAAGCGCATCCCGCTGTCGCAGATCAGGTCGAGCTTCCCCGTCCTCAAGAACCCCGCCAACCGGCACAAGGCCGTCGGGTTCACCTTCGAGCAATGGCGCTACGTGTTCACGAACACGTTCAGCGAGGAGGAGGCGCGAAGGCTGTACGACCGCTACCACATCCCCGCGTCCGGCCGCGTGTTCTGGAGCAGTGCGCTCGCGAACATCCATCCAGGGCCCGACGACACGCACGTGGACTACAAGAACCCCAACCGGGCGCCGCTGCTCTTCATCTCCGGCGGCGAGGATCACCTCATGCCCCCGTCGATCCAGCGCTCGAACGCGAAGCACTACAAGGCGGAGGGCACGATCACGGAGGTCAAGGAGTACGAGGGCCGCGCGCACCTCATGCCGTCCCAGGAGGGATGGGAGGAGGTCGCCGACTACGCCCTGTCGTGGGCGACGGAGCAGGCCGCCGTGTGGGCGGAGCGACGCCCGCTGTCAGCGAGGGCGTGACCGAAGCTCGCCAGCGCCTGACGTAAGACGCACATCGCGCCGCGCCTCGGACCGAGGCGCGGCGCGGTCCCTTCGACGCACCAGTTCCTTGCCGCTTGAGCTCCGGCAGGCGCGATATATAGCCCGCATGGAGGCTGGGCGGGTCGCCCGGATTACCGCGGCAAGGATCGAGGCGGTACAGGACAGCACCCGAGGCCAGTTGACATGCAAGTCTCTACTTGCATAACATCGATCGGTGAGTGACCTGTTCAAAGCGCTCGCCGACGACACCCGGCAGAAGATCCTCGACGAGCTGACAGAGAGAGATGGACAGACACTCTTCGAGATCTGTTCGCGACTCGCCACGAAGCACAGCCTCGGCTCGTCCCGGCAAGCGATCTCGCAGCACCTCGAGGTGCTCGAGGCGGCCGGTCTGGTCGAGACCCGGCGAGAGGGCCGCTACAAGTTCCACCACGTCAATACGCGACCGCTCGAGCACCTCGTCGATCGCTGGCTATACGGCACGAAGGAGGAAGCGAGATGAGAATCAACATCACGAGTGTCCTCGTCGACGACCAAGACAAGGCGCTTCGGTTCTACACCGAGGTGCTCGGATTCGTAAAGAAGACGGAGATACCGCTGGGCGAGGCTCGCTGGCTGACGGTCGTCTCCCCTGAGGAGACCGAAGGAACCGAGCTGCTGCTCGAGCCTGACGGACACCCCGCGGCGAAGCCGTTCAAGCAGGCGCTCGTCGAGGACGGCATCCCCTTCACGTCTTTCGCCGTCGACGACATCAACCTGGAGTTCGAGCGACTTCGCGGACTCGGCGTCCGATTCACCCAAGAGCCAGTCGCGATGGGCGCGGTCACGACAGCCGTGTTCGACGACACGTGCGGCAACCTGATCCAGATCGCGAGCAACAACTAGACGCTTGCCGGACGCCGTCATGCCGTCGCCTTTGCCTGCGCCGTCGGCGACGTCGAGCGCTGTGGTGATTGCGCGTTCCTGCTCTCCGTTCCGTGGCTCAGTAGCCATGAAACGCTCGATCTCCGCTACGACGCGCCCCGGCTCGTCGAACCAAGGATTGTGGCCTGCCCCGGCAATCCGGACGAGGCGAAAGTTCGGATTCGCGGCGACGAGAGCCTCGCCCTCCTCCGGCGACCCGAAGGCGTCGTGTTCGCCCCAGACGAGAAGCGTCGGCATCGTCACGGCTTGCCAACGCTCGCCGAGGATCAGCTCGCGTCGGTACCCAAGGCGGCGCCAATCGGCGACGCACGCGATCAAGCTGAGCATGCTCTCGACATTTCGTCGCGCGTGCGCGACGTCGACGTCGAGCACCAGGTCATCGACTCGCTCGGGATGCTCGACGATGACCTGCCCCCAGAACTTCCGGTTGCCGTCACGCGTCGCGTTCGAGAACAGGTACCTGCCGAGCCGCTGGCCGATGAGTGGGAATCCGACCGGAAGCATCAGGAGAGGCGGCCTTCGCGCGATGCCGACCGGCGCGCCGACGAGCGCAAGACGCGGCACGCGGCTGGGAGCGTCGAGCGCGAAGGCGACGGACAAGAGCGCGCCCATCGAGTTGGCGACCACGTCGACCGTCGAGAAGCCGAGCGCGTCGACGATGTCACCCAAGAACGTCCGACCGTGGTCGAGCAGATCGACGCCACGGTAGTCGAATGGATCGGCCAGGCCGTGGCCCGGTCGGTCGACGGCGACGACGCGGTGCTTCTCCGCGAGAGCCGCGAGGATCGGTACGACCTCGAATGCGCCGCTCAACCCACCGTGGACGTACAGAAGCGGCGGGCCTGCGCCGAGCTCGAAGAGCTGTGTCTCGCCCTGCGACCAGCGGATTCGGCGAACGTGAGCATCGGGCGCGAACCGGGCGAGCAGCGCCGCCTGCGCCTTCTCGAGTTCCCGATCCAGCTCCGTCTCCACGTCAGCTGAGGATCGCCGCGTGCGGGCCGCGCGACATCGGTGGGATTACCTATCCGGCTACGGGTTCCGGGTCTTCTCGCGCAGCGCGTACGCGGCCGCCTCGGCCCGGTTCCGTAGGCCGAGCTTGGAGAGGATGCGGGCGACGTGATGCTCGGCGGTGCGCCGGCTGATGTAGAGGCGAGCTGCGATGTCGGCGTTCGAGCATCCTTCGGCCAGGAGCGACAAGACCTCGTTCTCGCGCTTCGTCAGCGTCCCGTAACCCTTCGGGAAGGTTCGCGCCGGTGCTCCCAACTCTCGGAGTAGGGAGGCGGCTGCGTCCGCATCGCGGGTCGCACCGAGACGCTCGAACGTCTCCAGCGCGAGTCGCGCCTCTTCGACTGCTGCTGCCGGTGCGTGCGAGGTCAGCGCCCGGCCGAGCGCGACGCGGGACTGCGCGGCTTCGAGGGCCAGACCGAGCCTGGAGAACAGCTCCAGGGCCGCTTGGAAGTCTGCCCGCGCTCCCTGGTCTCCTCGAGCGGCTCGGACAGTGCCTCCGACGAGCCTGGCGACGGCACGCGTCCGGTCGTCTTCGCGGTCGACCGCAAGAACGGCCAGCTGGCCAAGCGTCTCCTCCGCGGCGGTGAGGTCGCCGGATTTGAGCTGCACCTCGACGAGCAAGGCGAGCACTGGTGCGCAATCCGGATCGGACGACGGTGTGCTTTCGAGGCACAGGCGGACGAGGTCCCCTGCCAGAGCCAGGTCACCGCGTGCCAACGCGATCCTCGCGAGTGAGCGCTTGGCGCTCGCGTGCCAGTCGATGCCTTCGAGCAGACGCTCGGACTCTTCGAATCGTCCCTGCCGAACACGCAGGTCCGCGAGGCGAAGCAGCGCGAAGAGTTGCGATGCCCAGTAGCCCGTGTCGAAGATCCGGATCGCGGCGAGCAGCTCTCGCTCCGCCTCGTCCCAGCGGCCGAGTGCGATCAGAATCCCGCCGTAGTGCATCCGGCAGGTCGGTGGCACGAAGTCGCCCCACGCTTCGAAGCGAGTCGCGCCGTCGAGCCACTGCTCGGCGCGTCGGACGTCGGTCGCGCGCTCGCAGGCGCTCAGCAACCGGCAGTAGATCTCCCCGGCGGGGCCGACACCGACAACCTCTCCCGAGGCGACAGCGACCATCGCCTGGTCGACCAGGGTCATCCCCTCAGTGACGCGCCCCGAGGCGACGTACGCCTCGCCGAGCAGCGCCATGGCATCGAACTCGAGGTCTCTGTCGCCGTACCGCCTGGCGATCGCGATCGCTGCGGTCGCGAGTTCCTCGCGCTCGGATGCGTCGGACGTCCACGGAGCGCGATCGAGCGTGAGCCACCCGTGCGCCGCACACTCTTCGACCCCCTCGAGCACGCTCTCGGCGCGCGCCATCCAGCCGTTTGCGGCGGCCACGTTGCCGTGGACGGACACGTACAGGAACGCCAGCCAGCGCGCCAGCTCGGCGGCCTCAGCCCGCAGGCCACGCCGCTCGTACTCGGCGAACGCCCGCTCCTTTAACTCGATTGCGCGCCCATGCTCGCCCGCGAACTGCAGCGCCTCCCCCAGGTCGGCGAGGATCTCGGCGCTCTCGCCGAGCTCGGCGGCTTGCTCGAAGAAGGAGCGGGCGCGCTCCCACTCGGCTGCCGCAAGCGCCTCTCGGCCAAGGCGAACGAGCTCGTCTGCCGTCGCGACGCCCATTTGCCTCGAATGATCCCACGAGAAGTGCCCGTGAAGGCCGGCGGCGGGAGCAGCCCGACTCGACCCGCGCATTACGGGTGCGATGATCTGACGCGATGAGGAGTCCGCAGGGCGGGATCTTTGCGCTCGGCACGAGCTCGCACGCCTATCTCGAGTTCGCCGTCGTGAACGGGCATGCTGGCCGGGAGCTTGTTGCGGCCGTTTCCTCGCTGCGCGAGCCGCGAACGACGATGGGCGGCGTGAACCTCGTGGCCGGGTTCCGGCCCGAGCTGTGGCAGGCGGTGGTCCCGGACGACGCACCGCCCGAGCTCGAAGGGTTCAACGCAGATCTGACCGGCGCCGACGGCTTCACGATGCCGGCGACGCAGCACGACGCGGTGCTGTGGCTGTCCGGGAGCGCGTACGACGTGATCTTCGACACGGCGCGCTCGGCGATCTCCGCGCTCGCAGGGCTCGCCTCGGTTGAGGAGGAGACGTCGAGCTGGCCCTACCAGCACGACCGCGACCTGACCGGCTTCGTCGACGGCAGCGAGAACCCGACGCTGATCGAGGCGCCGGGCTCGTCCTCGTTCCAGAGGGGACGCCAGGGGCCGGCGGCACCGTGCTGCTCCTGCAGAAGTGGGTCCACGATGCGGCCGCCTGGGAGGCGCTTCCGGTCGCCGAGCAGGAGCGCGTGATCGGCCGGACGAAGCTCGACAGCGTCGAGCTCGAGGAGGGGCCGACGAACTCCCACGTCGCAAGCACCGACCAGGAACGCTTCGGCGACATCTTCCGCCGCAACATGCCGTATGGCACCGTCACCGATCACGGCACCATGTTCGTCGGGTTCGCATCAGAGCAGCGGCC
Organism: uncultured Gaiellaceae bacterium; assembly: GCA_963791905.1. GTDB lineage: Bacteria > Actinomycetota > Thermoleophilia > Gaiellales > Gaiellaceae > Gaiellasilicea. Next base: position 50,799 of record CAWBTX010000006.1, on the reverse strand, counting down.
TCTCGCCGCGATGCTGGAGAGCATGGTCGGTGTCGTGGGCGGGGAACGTGACGCGCTCACGCACTACACCCAGCCGCTCACCGGCGCCTACTACTTCGTACCCTCGATCGAGTCGCTGCTCCAGGTCTCGGACCAGCTTGACCGGCGACCGAAGCATCCTTGATCAGAAGCCAAGCGCGCGAGACGAACCAGCGTGCCGCGGCGACATCTCGACATGCACCCGGACGTGCGCCCGGCTGTCCCGCGTGCGAATCATGACCAGCGTCGCCACGAAGCCGAGCGCCGCGATCACCGCGCCGCCGAGGAACGCGATCTGGAATCCCTCGGTGAGCGCGTTGGGGAGTGTGGATCCGCCGCTCGTCATCACGTCATCCGTGCGCGAGGTGGCGATCGTCGAGAGGACTGCCAGGCCGAGGGCACCGCCGATCTGCTGCGAGGTGTTGATCAGGCCGCTCGCCAGACCCTGCTCACGGTCCTCCACCCCGGAGACCGCGGCGATCGTCGAGGTGACGAAGCCGAAGCCGACGCCGACCGCCGCGAGCAGCGAGGGGCCGAGGATGTCGGTGAGGAAGCCGCCGCCGACCGAGACCTGGCTGAACCAGAGCAGGCCCGCCGAGACGAACAGCATCCCCGCCGCCAGGATCGGCTTGAAGCCGAACCGGGTGGCGAGCTGCCCGCCGAGGCCGGCCGCGACGATGGCCGTCACCGCCAGCGGCAGGTAGGAGAGCCCCGCGTGGATCGCGCTGTAGCCCAGCACCTGCTGCATGTACAGGGAGGTGAAGAAGAACGTCGAGAACAGGGACGCCCCGAGCAGCAGAGCGACCGTGTTGGCGCCGGTCAGCGTCCTCAGTCGGAAGATCCGGAACGGAACGAGCGGCGCCTTCGAGCGGAGCTCGATCGCGACGAAGATCGCGATCAGCGCCGCCGAGCCGGCCAGCAGGCCGATGATCTTGGTCGAGCCCCAGCCGGATTCGCTCGCGTCGAGGAACGCGTAGGCGAGCAGCGAGAGACCGGCCGTGACGCTGACGGCGCCCGCCGCGTCGAAGTGCCGCTTCGCAGACTCCGAGCGGCTCTCCGGGATCAGGCCCGGGGTGAACGCCAGCGTGATCAGCGCGACCGGGACGTTGATCCAGAGCACCCACTCCCAGCCGAGTCCGTCGGTGAGGATGCCGCCCAGCAGGACGCCGGCCGCGCCGGCCGAGCCCGCGACGGCGCCCCAGGCGCCGAGCGCCCTGTTGCGCTCGCGCCCCGTCGGCGAACAGGTTGGTGACGATCGACAGCGCGGCCGGGGAGATGATCGCGGCGCCGAGGCCCTGTGCGGCGCGGGCTGCGATCAGCTGGCCCTGATTGGCTGCGAAGCCCGCGAACAGGGATGCGACCGCGACCACGAGCAGGCCGGCCATGAAGACGCGTCGGCGCCCGAGCTGATCGGCCGCGCGTCCACCCAGCAGCAGGAAGCCGCCGAAGGCGATCACGTAGGCGTTGACGACCCACGGAAGGTTCGCCTCCGAGAAGTCGAGCGCCTCGCCGATGCTCGGCAGGGCGACGGTGACGATGGACGCGTCGAGAACCACGACGAACTGCGCCATGCAGAGCAAGATCAACGCCGTCCAACGGCGCTCCAGGTATTCCTGTGCTGTGGTCATGCCGTCGTGGCCTCGTGTCACCGGAGCCGGCGGAAGAACTCCCGCACGTCGGCGATCAGGAGGTCGGGTGTCTCCATCGCGGCGAAGTGGCCGCCGCGGTCGAAGTCGGACCAGTGCACGATCGTTGTTGCTCTGCTCCGCGTAGCGCCGGATCGAGATGTCCTCGGCGAAGACGGCGACGCCGGTGGGCACGCCGGACGGCGTCGGCCACTCGCCCGAGTGCTTGACCTCGTAGTAGCTGCTCGCCGGACGAGCCGGCGGTGCCGGTGAGCCAGTAGAGCATCACGTTCGTCAGCATCCGGTCGCGATCGACGGCGTCCTCGGGCACCTCGGCGTGCGTCCACTCCTGGAACCTCTCGACGATCCAGGCGAGCTGTCCGACCGGTGAGTCGGTGAGCCCGTACGCGAGCGTCTGCGGGCGCGTCGACTGGATGCTCGCGTAGCCGGATCCGTCGTCCATGTACCTGGCGATCCGCTCGACGCGCGTCCCGCTCGGCGTCGCTGAGCTCGGCAAGCTCCGCGTCGTCCAGCGGCGGAAACGGCATGAACCCCACCGAGGCGGCGTTCACGTGCACCCCGACGACGCGGTCGGGAGTCGACCCGGCCGAGATCCGGGGAGACGAGCGCGCCGACGTCGCCGCCCTGCGCGCCGTAGCGCTCGTAGCCGAGCCGGCTCATCAGCTCGGCGAACGCGCTCGCGATCCGCCGCTGGCCCAGCCCGGCTCGCCGGTCGGCCCGGACAGCCCGAAGCCGGGGATCGAGGGGATCACGAGGTGGAAGGCGTCCGCCGGGTCGCCGCCATGGGAGCGCGGGTCGGTGAGCGGCTCGATGACGTCCAGGAACTCGACGATCGAGCCGGGCCAGCCGTGCGTCATGATCAGCGGCAGCGCGTCGGGCTCGGCCGAACGGACGTGCAGGAAGTGCACGTTGGCGCCGTCGATCGTCGGTCGTGAACTGCGGCAGCTCGTTGAGCCGCGCCTCGTGCTCCCGCCAGTCGTAGCCGGTGCGCCAGTACTCCGCCAGCTCCTTCAGGTACCCCAGCGGCACCCCGCGGCTCCAGCCCACGCCCGGCAGCTCGTCTCGGCCAGCGCGTGCGCGCCAGACGGTCGCGGAGGTCGTCGAGCTCGGCCTCGGGGATCTCGATTCTGAAGCTCTGGATCGTCTCCGACGTATGGATGGTCGCGTCTGACATTTGCATCCCTCCTCGGGAATCTGGTTCCGGTTCGGCGGCCAGGCTTCCCGCGGCCTGGGTGAGCTGTCATCACCCAGACCCCGGTTTCACCCTGGGTGATCTCTGGCGGTCAAGACCGGTCGAGCTGTTCCTGCACGGAGACGAGCTCGAGCCCGAAGCTCCACAGTCGGTTGAGGAGGCCCTGGAGCTGGCCCTGGTCGAAGGGCTCGGTCAGGAGCCGGGTCCGACCTTCGCCGGGGTCGATCGTCACCCCCGGAAACGCCGTCGCGAAGCGCTCGCTGAGCCTCCCGCGAACGACGATCGTGTACCGCGTTGGCTCCACCTGGCCTCACTCGGTTCTGGCTTCCGCCTCGCGGTCACTCTCCGTTCGAGCTGGGTGAGGCGTCATCACCCAGGCGCACGTCCACCCTGGGTGATGTCGGCCGGCGGCCGTTTCAGATCAGCTCGAGCTCGCGGGCGCGCGCGACGGCGTCTTCGCGCTGGGACACGCCGAGCTTGCGGTAGATGTTCTTCGTGTGCGTCTTGACCGTGTTGAACGAGATGTAGAGCGCGCCACCGATCTCGCGCTGCGACATGTCGCCGCTGAGCATGCGCAACACGGCTAGCTCACGGTCGCTGAACTCGTCGATCGACACAGGGACCGCACCCGAGCCACGCGGCGTGACGTGCATCCGGCGCTCCGCCTTGTCGATCAGGGCCATGACGACCGGCCCCGGGTCGGGCGCGGCCTCGATCGTCCAACGCGCCTCGGCCAGGAGCTCTCGCGCCGCCTCTCGCTCGCCATGCTTGTGTCGCGCCTCCGCCACCGCAACCATCGCCAGGACGGTTTCGACCGGGCCGCTGCCCCGCCGGGCCAGCTCCAGGCCACGCTCCAGTTCCGTCAGCGCACCGTCGGCGCCCGCGCGCAAGAGGAGCCCGCCGCGGGCCGTGTGTGCGAGCGCGGTGTTCCAGTTCTCGAGCAGCCCGGCCGTCTCCGACAAGGCCAGCGCGTCCTCGGCATGCCTACCGGCCGCGTCGAGCTCACCCCGCAGCAGATGAACCGACGCCAGCATGCCGAGGGCGAACACTGCCGGCGGATGGAGGGCGCCGGCCCGAGTGCGATCCGCCGCGGCCTGGAGCTGCGCAATGCCCTCGTCGCTCTCCTCCAGCCAGTACGTCGCGGCGCCGAGGAGCAGGAGCGCCACCGAGTCCCAGCCGCCGCTCAGGTCCTGTGCCTCCACGGCGGCCGCGCGCGAGCCGCCGAGGTCACCGACCAGCCACCGATGCATGCAGTTCAGGCTGCTCGCCGCGGCAGCGCCGGAGGTGAAGCCGTCGTGGAAGGGACCGCCCGCGGGGACTCGTGCCGCCGCCTCGATCCACCCGCCGACCTCATCGAGCTGCCCGAGGCCGATCGCCACGAAGGCGCGAGCCACGCACAACCGGGAGTCGCGTTCGAAGGCCGCGCTCGGCAGCTCCTCCAGCCACTGCTGGACCGTGTGCAAGCCGCCCGAGCTGTTCACCGGGAGCCACCACAGCGCGACCAGCTCCACGGCCTGCGAGACATCGCCGGCCTGAATCGTGTGATGGATCGCCTCGGAAATCGAGCCGCGCTCGAGCCACCACGCGGCGGCGCGGCGGTGCGCGTCCGGCTCCCGCTCGGGGAAGGCCTGCCGGAGCTCATGTCGCAGCAACTCGCCGAAGAGGTGGTGGTAGCGGTACCACTCGCGCCTGCTGTCGAGCGGGACGAGAAAGCAGTTCGAGCTCTCGATCTCCTTCAGGGTCGCCGCCGACCCTTCACGGCCCGTCACGGCGTCGCAGAGCGGCGCGCTCATTCGATCCAGCACCGAGGTGGTGAACAGGAACTCCCGCCTCTCGGCGTCTTGCCCTGCCAGCACCTCGGCCGTGAGGTAGTCCACCACGTGACGGTCATCGCCGCTGAAATCCCGGATCAATCCGTGCATGTCGTCGCGGCCTTGCAGGGACAGCGCCGCCAGGTAGAGGCCCGCAGGCCAGCCTTCCGTGCGCTCGACCAGCCGGTTGACGTCCTCGAGCTCGAGACCCAGCTGCTGGCCCTCGTTGAGCAGCGTCGCCGCCTCGTCGACGGAGAAGCGCAGCTCGCGCGCGGTCAGCTCGAGAAGCTCGCCCCGCCCGCGCAGCCGCGCCAGGGGAAGCGGCGGCTCCGCACGCGTCGAGATCACGAGCTCGAGCGCCGGCGGCAGGTGCTCGAGCAAGAACGCGACCGCCTCGTGAACCTCGGCGCTCGAGATCAGGTGGTAATCGTCGATCACCAGCACCGAGGGGCCCGGCAACGCCTCCAGCTCGTTGATCAGGAGAGGCAGGACATCGTCGACGAAGCTCACGCCCGGGGCCTGCAGCACGACAGACGACCGCTCACCGATTGGCGGCGCCAGTGAGCGCAGCGCCTCGATCACGTACAGGAAGAAGCGGACCGGATCGTTGTCGCCGCGATCGAGCGCCAGCCACGCGAACGGGCGCGACTCGTCATCGTCCGCCTGCCACCCGGCGAGCAAACTCGACTTCCCCCAACCGGCCGGAGCGCGAACCAGCGTCAACCTCCGCGCCGGACCGGAGCTCAGCCGCCTGAGAAGCGCCTCCCGGCGGACGAGTGCCCGCGCAACCGGCGCGAGAAGCTTCGTCCGGATGAGTGCAGCGTCGACCGCCTCAACCTCCGACACATGCAAACCATAAGCTCTTGCGATCTCAGCCTGGCCTGCTTCCCGTTTCATGCGCTCCGCGCGTGCCCGACGGCCGAGAGTGAGCGACGAGCCCGGCGGTAACTCCCGACGCAAACCGCGCCATGACCGCTGAACGCAGTGCGCAGCGGAGCTGAGCCCAGCGCAACCCAATCGGCACCAGACGTCACGCTCAATTCATCTCGAGGCCCTCAGAAAACCTTGCACAGCCATCGACTCGGCGATCTGCCCGGATGTCCGCCCAGGCGACAAGCTCCCGTCGCACTGGCGTCCTTGAGCCGAAACCCGCCCCGTCAGACCCCGCAGGCGATCCGCGAGTCCCGCCCCTCGTCGTGGTGGTAGGTGCCCTTTCAGTCCGACCGGCGCGCGTCGACCAACTTCGCCGTGTCGAGCTGGATCGCCATCCGCGTCCACGCAGCTGCATCCGATAGGGCCAACCCCGGTCGGCGCGGCTCGTCAGTCCGAGCGGGTTGCGGCCAGGACCACGTTGGAGTCGTATGGCCAGTCGCCGGGTTCCCCTGGCGCGCGTGGCCGTCTGGCGAGGCACCCAGCCCTGCGACACAGGTGCCTCGAGGCCGAGGAGCCGGTCGCGTTTCTGAACGAGCGACGCATCGCCGCCTGAGGGCCCGTGGTCCGACCGGGGTTCTCCACGGGTTCGAGCGCGCGCGCGACGGAGCGACGTTGGCGGAGCTTCAATCCCAACGAACCAGGAGTTCATCATGCAGACGAAGCTCTTCAATCCGTACAGCTCACTTCGCGCCAGACTGACCTCATTCGGCGTGGCATCGGCTGTGATGGTGCTCGCACTGGCGGGCGCGATCACCCTTGACTCGGATCGGGCAGGGGCCGCGACGGCCGAGCTCGCGCCCCCATCGTCACCACCGCCGACGGCAGGTCCGCGGCGTGGCCGCGGACGGCGGATACGCCTTCCGCGGACTGCCGTACGCCGCTCCACCCACGGGTGACCTGCGGTGGAAGCCACCGCAGCCCCCGGCCGAGTGGAAGGGCGTGCGCGACGCGACCCAGTTCGCGCCGAGCGCCCTCCAGCCCGGACCGACCCCGTTCACACCTGCCGGGTGCTCAATCCGAGGACTCCCTCTACCTGAACGTGTCGACGCCCCAGCTGGGCCGTCGCCAGGCAGCGCCGGTGCTCGTGTGGTTCCACGGCGGCGGGATGACGCTCGGCGGCGGCCGCTACTACGACCCGACCAAGCTGGCGGCCGACGGCGCTCGTCGTCGTCACCGTCAACTACCGGCTCGGAGTGTTCGGCTTCCTGTCCCACCCCGCCCTGGCCTCCCGGCCCGGTGGCCCGTCCGGCAACTACGGACTGATGGACCAGCAGGCCGCGCTGCGCTGGGTGCGCGACAACATCCGGCAGTTCGGCGGCGACCCGAACAGGGTCACCATCGCCGGGCAGTCCTCCGGCGGCCTGAACGTGCTCGAGCACCTCGTGTCGCCGTGGCTCGCGCGGCCTGTTCGACCGGGCGATCGTGCAGAGCGGCGCGTTCGCGCTGAACCAGCAGTCCCTGGCCGAGGCCGAGGCCGCCGGGGAGGCGTTCGCGGACTCGCTCGAGGGCGACGACCAGTCGGCGCAGTTCCTGCGGCAGGCGTCGGCGGCCGAGCTCGTGAGCAAGTTCCCGTTCTTCGCCATCCCCGGCGTACGTCGACGGGAAGGTCCTCACCGAGTCCGTCGGTTCGGCGATCGCGCACGGTCGGTTCGCTCGCGTCCCGATCCTGAACGGGTCCAACCACGACGAGGAGGCGACCTTCGTCGCCTCGAAGCTCGCCGTCAGCGGCGGCTCCTTCGTGCAGGTCGGCGACATCACCTCCGCGAACTACCAGGAGAAGATCGCGTCCACCCTCGGCGTACCCGAGGCACGGGCGGCAGCGATCGCAGCCGAGTACCCACTCGACGAGTACGCCTCACCGACGGCCGCGTTCAGCACCCTCGTCGGGGACGCCAACTTCGCGTCCACGGCGTTCCAGCTGGACAAGTGGACCGCCAAGCGGGTGCCGACGTTCGCCTACGAGTTCAACGACGACGCGGCGCCCACGCGGTTCCCGCCGGCGCTGGACCCGCCCGTAGCGACGCACGGCTCCGAGCTCGCCTACCTGTTCGACCTGCCGGACGCCCTCTCCAGGAGCCGTTCGGCCCCGAGCAGGAGCAGCTCGCCGACACCATGCGGGACGGCCTGGGTCAGCTTCGCTGCCACCGGCAACCCGTCGATCGTCGGCGCTGCGCTGGCCGGCCTTCAACAGCGGTGGGCGAGTGATGTCGCTCGAGACGCCCCGCCCACGGGTCGACACGACGTTCGCCGCCAGGCACCACGTGGCGTTCTGGCTCGGAGGCTGATGACCGAGCGCTCGGGTCACTCATCCGAGGATGCCCAGGTCCGGCGAACAGCCGGCACCTGGGCATCCGGCGTCTTCCACGGGCCCTCTCCGCAAAACTCCGGGCATGGCTGGGTCGTCATCCGGAGCGGTAGCCTCGGCCGCGGAGGGAAGATGCCGAGCAGCCGGTCGCCGGGCGGACTCCTGGGGCGATCTGACGAATGCCGCGTGCTCGACGACCTTGTGGCTGCCGTGCGGCGCGGGCGAAGCGCGGCTCTGGTGGTGCGTGGTGAGGCTGGCATCGGCAAGACCGCCCTGCTTGGAGTACGTGCAGCACCGCGCGTCTGACTGCGTGATCGCGCGAGCGACCGGCATTGAGTCCGAGATGGAGTCTGGCCTTCGGCGGCCTGCATCAGCTGTGCACTCCCTTCCTTGGCCATCTCGGCCGCCTACCGAGCTCCGCAGCGCGACGCTCTTCGGACCGCGTTCGGCTTGACTTCCGGGACGCCGCCGGACCGCTTCCTCGTCGGACTGGCGGTGCTCAGCCTGCTCGCCGAGGTGGCCGACGAACGCCCGCTTGTCTGCGTCGTGGACGACGCCCAGTGGCTGGACCGCGTCTCGTCACAGACCCTGGCTTTCGTCGCTCGACGCCTGCGCGCGGAGAAGGTCGGCCTGCGTGTTCGCTGCTCGCGACGACGGTGATGACCACGGGCTCGCAGGGCTGCGCGAGCTCGAGATCACCGGGCTGAGTCATGACGACGCCCGCGCCTTGCTCGACCTGGTGACGCCGGGAGGGCTCGACGAGCGGATCTCGGCTCGGATCCTGGCCGAGGCTCGTGGCAACCCGCTTGGCGCTGCTCGAGCTGCCCCCGGGGCAGACCGCGGCGGATCTGGCTGGGGGATTCGGGCTGCCCAGCGGGCGGCCCGTGGCGCAACAGCTCGAAGCGGCTTTCAGTCGGCGGCTTCATCGGCTTCCAGCCGAGACGCAGCGCCTCTTGCTAGCGGCAGCTGCCGACGCGGTGGGTGACGTCTCTCTGCTCTGGCGGGCGGCGGAACTGCTCGGAATCGGAGCCGACGCAGCCTCGGAGGCCGAGTCGGCTGGCTTGATCGAGCTGGGCGCTCGCGTCCGGTTCCGGCACCCCCTGTTGCGCGCGGTCGTCTACCGGGCAGCCGCATCCGACGAGCGTCTCGCGGTGCACCATGCGCTGGCCGAAGCGACTGACCCGAAGCCTCGACCCGGAAGGCCGAGCATGGCACCGGGCGCACGCTTCGCCGGGCCGGACGAGCAGGTCGCCCAGGAACTCGAGCAGGCAGCAGACCTGGTCCGCGGCCGCGGCGGGATCTCGGCGGCCGCAGCCTTTCTGCAACGGGCCACAGAGCTGACCTCCGACTCTGGTCGCCGTGCGTCACGGGCCCTCGCCGCCGCACAGGCCATGTTCAGGGCGGGGTCGTTCGAAGCCGCCCACGACCTGCTCGCCTCCGCACAGCTCGGCCCCAACGACGACCTGCAACGCGCACGAATCGACAGACTGCGCGCCCAGATCCTCTTCGCCCACGGGACGCGCCGCATGACGCCGGGCCGCTCCTGCTCGAGACGGCTGATCGGCTTGAGGCGCTCGGTGACGCCGCCGCACGGGACACCTACCTCGAAGCAATGGGTGCGGCGATCTTCGTTGGTCGCCTCGGCGATCCTGGCAATCTCCAGAAGGCGGCCGCAGCAGCGCGCGCTGCGCGTCCGGCGCCACAGCCACCTGCGGCGATGGACCTCCTTCTGGACGGGCTGACCACCCGATTCACCGAGGGGTACGTCGCCGCGTTGCCCGCATTGAGAGGGGCGTTGCGCGCGTTTCGCCAGGAGGCGGACGACAGTCCAGGACGGCATCATGCGTTGGCTCTGGCTTGCCTGCCCGGTCGCGCCCGAGCCCCTGGCCCCGGATCTCTGGGACGACGAGGCGTGGCACGAGCTCGCGGCCCATGCCGTCGACCTCGCTCGTGAGGTTGGCGCGCTCGCCGTACTTCCCGTGGCCCTGTCGTACCGAGCGGGTGTGCATGTCCACGCGGGCGAGTTTGCGGCGGCGTCAGAGCTGCTCGCAGAGGCTGATCGGATCGCCGAGTGCCGCTGGGAGCGAGCGCCTGAGCTACACCGGCCTGCTGCTGGCGGCATGGCGAGGTGATGAGGCCGTTGCGACCAGATTGATCGAAACCGGTGTCCGGATCGCCACTGCCAGGAGTGAGGGGCGGGCCCTCGGCCTGGCGGCGTACGTGACGGCGGTGCTTCACAACGGCCTCGGCCACTACCAGAAGGCCCTCGAAGAGGCTCGGAGCGCCTGCGAGCTGGACGACCTGGGGTTCCTCGGCTGGGCCTTGACCGAGTTCGTCGAGGCTGCAGTCCGGAGCGACGACCGGCAGGCTGCCACAGATGCGCTGAAGCAGCTCGAGATCCGAACGAGTGCAGCGGGGACCGACTGGGCGCTGGGGGTCCTCGCACGTTCGCGGGCGCTCCTCAGCGACGGCCCCGCAGCCGAGGCCCACCACCGGGAAGCGATCGAGCGGCTCGAGAGGAGCCGGATCACCGTCCATCTGGCGCGTGCTCACCTGCTGTACGGCGAGTGGCTGAGGCGCGAGAATCAGACGCCTTGATGCGCGAGGTGAACTGCGCACCGCCCACGACCATGTTCGAGCGTTTCGGCGCCGAGGGCTTCGCGCAGCGCGCTCGCGGCGAGCTCGCGGCCACCGGGGAGAGCGTGCGGAGCGACGCACCGCACATCACGCAGTCGCCTCACTGCGCAGGAAGCACAGATTGCGCGCCTGGCGGGCGACGGGCTCACCAATCCGGAGATCGCCGCCCAGCTGTTCCTGAGCCGACACACCGTCGAGTGGCACCTGCGCAAGGTGTTCCGGAAGCTGGGGATCAGCTCGCGCAGACAACTCAAGCCGACGCTCGCAGCCGCTGGCGCGACCGTGAGCGCCTGAACCGGAGAGTCACCCGCGCGTTCAACCAGTTGCGCCGAACTGCTCGACCCGGATCGCCCTCGGGTCCAGGCCGCACTCGATGAGAAGCGCCTCCGCGAACTGCGCGAAGCGTGTCGAGCCGCAGATGTAGGCCAGGTCGATGCCGGCGAGCAGCGGCGCGACCTCCTCCGGAGTCGGCGGTCCGGGCGGTCGATCGGTCTCGTGGCGGGTGTAGGTGATCCTTGCGTCGATCTTCGTCAGCTCATCGACGTAGGGCAGCATCTGTGGGCTGCGGCCGACCGCGACGACCCGGAGCAGGTCGCTGCGGCCGAGCCGGCGGGCCGTGCGGGTCATCGCGATGGCCGGTACGACGCCGGTGCCGCCGACCAGGCACAGCGCCGGCGTGCGAGTGTCCCAGATGAACCATCGGCCGATCGGGCCGCGCATCTCCAGGACGTCGCCGACCTCGGCGACGTCCGCCAGGAACTCCGAGACCTCGCCGTCGGGAGCTTCTCGACGAGGAACTCGATGAGCGGGTCGTCGTCGTCCGACGCCACCGAGTAGGACCTCTGGGCGGTGTAGTCGTCGGGAGCACGGAGCCGGATCAGGTAGTGCTGGCCGGGCCGGTGCGGCTGGCGGCGGTCGACGTGCATCCGCAGCCGCACCGTGGTCGGCGTGGGCAGCTCCTTGGTGATGATCGTCCCGGTGGTCCACACCGTTGCGGCCGGCTGGACGTCGTCGATGGCGCTGCCGGGCTCTGCACTCACGGGTCGCCCTGGTAGCGCTGTTCGCGCCACGGGTCGCCACGGTCGTGGTAGCCGTTCCGCTCCCAGAAGCCCGACTGGTCATCTGCCATCAGCTCCAGGCGCGAGACCCACTTGGCCGACTTCCAGAAGTACAGGTGCGGGACCAGCAGCCGGGCCGGGCCGCCGTGCTGGCGGGGCAGCGGCCGGCCGTCGAACTCCCAGGCGATCCATGCCTTTCCGTCGCTGACGTCCCCCAGGGTCAGGTTGGTCGTGTAGCCGGTGCTCGAGTGCGCCAACACGAACCGCGCCTCGGGCAGCGGCCCGGCGGCGTCCAACAACGCGTCCACACTGACCCCGCGAAAGCTGACGTCGAACTTCGACCACGCAGTCACACAGTGGATGTCACCGACGTACGTCGAACCGGGGAGCGCATGGATCTTGTCCCAGGTCCAGGTGGTCGGCCGCTCCACGAGCCCGTCCACGGAAAGCCGCCACCGGTCCAGGTCGACCTCTGGCGTCGCCTCGGCCGTGAGCACCGGCCAGGCGCCGCCGACGTCGTACTGACCGGGGGGCAGGCGGTTCGCTCCGCCATCGGCGCGTCGTCGAAAGAATCCTCGCGTCACAGGCATGCGGCGTCCCGTCGTGCGTTCCACTCAGGTGGTCGAAACACTAGTCGATCTTGAGCGCCTTGCGGAGGACGTGGATTGCCTGCTCGACCGCTGCGCTCGTGGCAGCCGTCTCCCGCAGCGGGTTGAGCATCATGAAGTCGTGGATGATGCCGTTGTAGCGCACGCAGGTGGTGCGAACGCCGGCCGCGGTCAGCTTGCGGGCGTAGGCCTCGCCCTCGTCGCGGAGGACGTCGTTCTCGTCGACGATCAGGAACGCCTCGGGCAGTCCGGCGAGGTCCTCGAGCGTGGCCCGGAGTGGGGACGCGGTGATCTCCTGGCGCTGGACTCGTCCGGGCAGTAGGCATCCCAGAACCAGGCCATCGACTTGGCCAGCAGGAACGGCCCATCGGCGAACTCGCGGTAGCTGTCCGTGTCCTGAGCCGCGTCGGTGACCGGGTAGTACATCGACTGGTGCACGAAGGTGACGTCCCCGCGCTGCTTGGCGAGGATCGCGAGCGCGGCCGCCATGTTGCCGCCGACCGAGTCACCTGCGACGGCGAGGCGAGTTCCGTCGAGGCCTTCCGAGAGACCCTCCCGAGTGATCCACTGCGCCGTGGCATAGGCCTGCTCGATGGCCACCGGGTAGCGAGCCTCGGGCGACCGGTCGTACTCGACGAAGACGACCGCCGCGTTCACACCGACCGCGAGCTCGCGAACGAGCCGATCGTGGGTGCCGGCGTTGCCCAGGACCCAACCTCCGCCGTGGACGTACAGGATTGTCGGAAGCGACTCCCGAGGATCCGGACGGCTTGACGAGCCGCACGCGGACGTCACCCACCTCGGCCGGGACGGTGACCCACTTCTCTTCCACCTCCGGCTTGGCGATCGGTGCTGCCTGGAGGTCGTCGAGGACCTTCCTGGCACCGTCGGGGCCGAGCTCGTAGAGGAACGGAGGATTGGACGTGGCGTCCGCGATGCCCTGCGCAGCCTCTTCGAGTACGTGAGATCAACCGTGTTGTGACTCACGACGACTTCCCTTCGTGTGCATGATCCGGCTCCGGAAACGGGAGCTCTCGCCCAAAAGACCGGGTGGGGCAACGTGGTGTGACACTCCGGCCTCAGTTGACCCAAGCCGGGTTCATCACTCTTCGACCGGCCCTTGTGCGACAGCGGCGCGCACGACGCGGATCCTCAGGTCGAGTACGACCTTCTCCGAAACCAACACGCCGCCTATGACGGGGGCGTTCCACTTCACTCCCCAGTCGAGCCGGTTGATGGTTGCAGACCCCAGGAAGTCCAGGCTGACATTGCCACTGAGGTCGGTCTCGGCTCGTGAGTAGGTGAAGTCCAGCGTGAGTGACTTGGTCACACCTCGCATGGTCAGGTCGCCCGTCACCCGAAGGGTGTTCATGTCTACGCGCGAGACCTCGGTGGATCGGAACGTGATGCGGGGGTGCCTGGGAACGTCGAGGAAGTCGCCCGACCGCAGGTGCGAGTCGCGCTGCTCGATACCCGTCACGATGCTTCCCGCTGCGATGCTGACCGACGCCCAGCTCAAGTGCGGTTCCTTCAGATCAAGGTGCGCGCGCCCTTCGAACTCGGTGAAGTGCCCGTGCACCTTCGTCACCATCGCGTGCCGCGCAACGAAACCGATGTGCGTACGACTCGCGTCGATGGCGTAGTCCCCCGCCAAGGTCTCAATCTGGGTGTTGGTCATGATCGTCCTTCCGGCTGCACCTGCGGGCCCCGACAGCGCGGGATGTGCAGGGTTTGACCGGCCCACTCCCTCCCCCGTGACACGGCTGCCGCCTCAGGTTGGTGTCACGGACCTGCCCCACAACCGGTCACCTAAGTGCGGAGCTGCCCGCGACATCTAGGCCGATCGGCAGAGTGGGAGACGAGCATGGAGATCGCAGTCATGGGCGGTACCGGGCGAATCGGGTCAAGGGTGGTCAACCGACTCCGCGACCACGGTCACAACGTCGTGGCCGCGTCCCCCACCACTGGAGTCGACACCATCACGCGCAAAGGGCTGAGCGAGGCCTTGGCCGGCATCAGCGTCGTCGTCGACGTCACCAACTCGCCGTCCATCGAGGAAGCGCCGGCGACCTGGTTCTTCAGCACCTCGACCTCCAACCTGTTGAGAGCCGAGGAGGAGGCCGGGGTCAGCTACCACGTGGCGCTGTCCGCTCTCGGCGCGGACCGCATCGCATCCGGCTACTTCAAGGCAAAGCTCGCCCAGGAATCGCGTGTGAAGGCATCGAGGATTCCGTATGCGATCTTGCGGACGACGACGTTCTTCGAGTTCATCGACGCCGTCGCCGACGACGCCACCCATGGGTCGGATGTGCGACTGCCTCGGGTGCAGCTCCAACCGGTCGCAGCAGATGACGTGGCTGCTGCCATCGCCCACGTGGCCTTCAGCCCCCCGGTCAACGACACCGTCGAGATGTCCGGTCCCGAGCAGTTCACACTGGGTGAGCTCGCCAGTCGCCTCCTGGAGGCCCGGCGCGACAAGAGGAAGGTGGTTCTCGATGCTCACGCGCCCTACATGGGTGCAGTCTTCGAACCCGGGGACCGTTCGCTGCTTCCGGCTCATCGCATCGGTGCGACCCGCTTCGAGGACTGGCTGGCGGGCACGCACGTCGACGTGCTGACAGCGAGGTAGGCCACCGGTGGGTGCCGCCGGCCGGGTGGTGGCGACCGAGAACGAGTGCTAAGGGCGGAACGCCGGGCCGGCCATCACGAGGGCGGCATCCTGTCAGCGAGTGGTTGGACCCGGCGATCGGCGCGCTGCCCTGCTCGGGGGTCAGGCAGCAATGTTGCCGCCAGGCCCAGGAAGTAGTGCTGGCGGACGCACCGCAGTTGGACGTGCTCCACGGGCCCATCCGTGCTCTCCTCTGCGAAGCGCCAGGTGACCTCCGCCGGCACGCCGCACTCCGGGCACGTTGTCAGATCCATGTCGCCTCCCACCTCGGTCTGGCGAGGTCGCGTAGTTGCGAGGAACGACCACGTCGGGGCCACCGGCGTGACAACGGCGTCGTTTCCCGGCGTCGTTTCCGGGTGACGCAGCCACAGAGCCGTCTTACCCGACTCCGTCACCTCCGTGGCCGGTGACCACGGACTCGACCACGCACCTCAGGGGCGCGCCCCGGGCTTCGAGCGCCAGATGCTTCCGGCGGCAGGCAATCGGGTGCCGACCACCGAGTCGAACAGGAGAACCGGACATGTCCCCGCAAACCCTGCAAAGTCGCCCTCTCGCAGCGAGCGCATCCGAGAACCCGGCGAACGAAAACGACTGCTCCAGCTCCCCGCCGGATCTGGACGACGCCGTGAAGACCTTCCTTGCCGAACGTCCCCGCCTGCTGCGGATCGCGTACGGGATCGTCGGCAATGTCGCCGCGGCGGAGGACGTAGTGCAGGAGGCCTGGCTCCGGTGGCAGCGCAGCAACCGCGGGGAGATCAACAACCCCGCTGCGTTCTTGGCCACGGCCACTACGCGGCTCGCCATCAACGTGATCCAGTCGGCCGGACATCGCCGCGAGACACCGGCCAACGCCCTTCTCACCGACCTCGTCGATCGGTCTCTGGATCCAGCGAAGCAGGCAGAGCAGACGGCTGCCGTCGAGTGGGCGCTGGGCCTGGTGCTGTCCCGGCTGACGCCCTCCCAACGGGCGGCCTACCTGCTCCGCGCGGGCTTCGACTACCCCTACGGGGAGATCGCCCTGATACTGCGCACCAGCGTGTCGAATGCCCGGCAGCTCGCCCATCGCGCCCAGCGGTGCATCGCCGACGGACGCAACCACCGGGTCGACCCGGCGGCGCACCACCGACTGGTTCGAACCTTCGTGGCCGCGGCGCAGACAGGAGAACTGGCAGACCTCGAGCAGCTGCTCATGGAGGGGTGCTAGCGCCGGTCAAGTGCCAAATCTAGTCATTGTGGCGGAGCAGCGCCCGGTGTCAGGTTGTGAGTTCAAGGACCGCATGGGCGACTTCGGTGAGGGGTGCTGCGATGAGCAGCCAATCGCGATCTCGAGCGGCGTCCAAAACGACGGGGGCCTCACAGATCTCAGAGCTTCACCACCGGTGTGAAGTGCTGCGGTCGCTGCATCGCCCTGGGAACCCCCTCCTCCTTCCGAACGCGTGGGATGTTGCCACGGCGAGAGCCGTGGTCGCGGCCGGGTATACCGTGGTTGCTACGACGAGTGGCGGGGTGGCCGCCACGCTCGGCTATTCGGACCATGAAGGTGCCCCCGCGGATGAGATGCTCGCCGCGGCCGGGAGGATCGCCCAAGCCGTCGAGGTGCCGGTGACTGTCGACGCCGAGGCGGGCTACGGAATGGAGCCGGGCGAACTCGTGGCTGCCCTGCGGTCTGCAGGTGCCGCCGGCTGCAACCTCGAGGACACGGACTATGGCGTCGGTCATCTCCGCGATCTCGACGAGCACGCTGCGTTCCTCAAGGCGGTCCGTGCGGCGGCCGAGGGGATGGGTACCCGCTCGTCATCAATGCCCGGATCGACGTCTTCGTTGCTCCGTTCCTGGCAGGCGACGCGCCGGGGCACCAGTCCGACCTCGTTACCGAGGCGACCCAGCGCGCAAAGGCCTATCTCGAGGCCGGCGTCGACTGCGTGTACCCGATCTTGCTGTCGGAGCCGGATGCGCTGCGCCACTTCGCCTCGGAGGTCCAAGGCCTTGTGAACATCCTCCGGTTGCCGCAGGCGCCGTCGGTCGCCGAGCTGGCCGCGATGGGTGTGGCGCGAGTGAGCTGGGGGACCCTCCTGCACAGCGACGCGATGAGCCGTTTCGAGGATCAGCTCGCCTCTCTGCGGGAATGAAGGACTATGCAGGACTGAGGCGGCTCATGGGCAGACCGCCCAGCTGCCTCCGTGAGCTGATGTTGAGCTTCGCGAAGACCTTCCTCATGTGCCATTCAACGGTGTGGCGGCTGATGAAGAGCTGGGCTCCGATCTCGGGGTTGGAGAGACCCTCTCGGGCAAGACGAGCGATCTGAGACTCCTGGTTGGTGAGCAAGATGCGGGAGTCATCCGCACGGTCGCGGGCTGCCTCGCCTGCTGCCGAGAGCTCTCGGCGTGCGCGTTCCGCGAACGCCTCGGCGCCCATTCGGCTGAGCATCTCGTGGGCGACACGAAGGTGCTCGCGCGCGTCGATGCGCCGGCTCTCGCGGCGCAGCCACTCGCCGTACACGAGGTGTGCTCGGCCGAGATGCACCGCGCTGCGAGTGCGCCCGAGCCGCTCGATCGCCTCCCGGTAGAGCGCGTCGGCGGCCGGGCCGTCGCTCAACAGAGCAGACGACCGAGCCCGGCTGCCCAGCGCCCACTCCGTGCCGGCGGCAACGGTCCGTTCCTCGAGCTGGTGGAAGGCGGCCGAGGCCTCGTCACGGGCGCCGCATCGAACACCCGCCTCGACGAGCTCGACCAAGGTGAAGCCGAACACCGCCAAGTCCTCGTGCTCGCACGCCCGTTGGGCGCTCGCCAAAGCCGCTTCGTACTGCCCCAGGCCGTTGTAGAGGATTGCCTTGCAGTAGCCGGCGCCGCCGATGCCCCTTCCCTCGCCCCGCGCCATGATGTTCCCCAGCGACCAGTCGAGCAGCTCCTGCGCCTCCGCCTCGACACCCCTGAGCGCCGCAAGCAATGCCGCGGGGTACCCCACGGGCGCGTTGCCGGTCGCCTCCGTGATTGCGGCACTCTGCTCGATCAACGCCGCTGCTTCGCCGAACTCACCGGCGTGGACGTGCACAGAGGCGCGGTACCCCAGGGCCAGCGGCAAGCCGATGAGCGCGCCGGACTACGACAGAGCCGGACCGCTCGACGTAGCCACTTCATGCCACAGCTCGTCGTCCCACACGTCGCCTGCGACGAGCCACGGCAGCCAGAACCACCGCCTGAAGTCGTCCTCATGGCCGTCTGCGTCGTCCGCGAAGGCTCTCAGTGCACGCCGCAGCGGCGCCACACCTGCGACGTAGCCCTCCGTGTACCGAGTGCTCAAACCGTCGAGGAGGAGCTCGGTCGGCCGCGGCGGTTGGCGTCCGGCACGGGTGCCCATCGCGGCAGCGACCACGTCCCGCGGCCCGACCTGGTCGCTGAGGCGGCCGGCAAAGATCGCGGCACCGAGCGCTTCCATGTAAGCCTCGCGTGCCAGCTCGACTGTCGTGCGGCTCGAGCTGCTCGGCAGCCTCGAGCAACAACGGCGGGGCGTCGCTGCCGCGACTGTGCACGAAGATGATCTGGGCGCGCAGGCGAGCGAGCCGGGCGCGCTGAAGGTCGTCCAGGGGGCACACCTCCGCGATCGCCAGCAGGTCGTGCGCGGCCTCCAACGCCCCGGACTCGAACTTGGCCTGGGCCGCTGCGAGCGCCCGCCGACCACGAAGCGTCAGGTCCGGAGTCAGCTCCGCCGCTCGATCGAGGAAAGCGGCTGCAGCGGCGAAACCGCCGCGGGCCTGCGCGCGTCCGGCGGAACGCTCCAGCTCGTGCGCGACGGACTCATCGGGACCGGTCGCCGCGAGTCCTCGATGCCACGCCCGCCGATCAGGTTCCTCCTCTGGGTCGGTCGCCTGCGCCAGAGCACGGTGGACCGCCTGGCGATCGAGCAAGGTGCTCTCCGGTAGATCGCCGAGCGGCACAATGGGTGGCGAAAGCGCACGAACGCGCCGAGATCGATTAGCCCCGCTGCTTGCGCCGGCACCGGCGCGTCAGGTCCCAACCCGAGCTCGCTCGCCGCCCGCCACAACAGCGCCACGTCCCCCAACGGCTCGGCCGCGGCAGTCAGGAGCAGCTGCCGCGTCTCATCCGGGAGGGCTTCGAGCTGGCGCAGGTAGCTCTCCTGGATCTGATGGGCGAGCGGAGCCCCGTTCGGACGTTCGAAACCGCCGGCCAGCTCGGCCGAGGTGAGGCCCCGTGGCAGCTCGAGGAGCGCGAGCGCGTTCCCGCGTGATTCCGCGATCACCCGGTCCCGAACCCGCTCGTCGAGGCGTCCAGGCCACGCCGAGTCGAGCAGGGCGCGTGCATCACCGTCTCTGAGCCCTCGCAACAGCAGCTCTGGGAGCCCATCCAGCTCCCGCACCTCGCTGTGTTGTCGCACCGCGAACACCAGCCCGACCGACTCCGCCAGGAGCCTGCGTGCAACGAACGCGATGGTCAGGGCCGATGCGTGGTCCAGCCACTGGGCATCGTCGATCACGCAGACGAGCGGCTGTTGCTCAGCAGCCTCGGAGAGCAGGCCGAGCACCGCCAGCCCCACGACGAAGCGGTCCGGAGCCGCCTTCGCGCTGAGTCCGAACGCCGTCTCGAGCGCATCACGCTGCGGGTCGGGCAGTCGCTCCCTCAGGTCGAGCATCGGCGCACACATCTGATGCAGGCCGGCGTACGCGAGCTCCATCTCGTACTCGATGCCGGCCGCTTGCGCCACGCGACATCCGGACGCGGCCTGCATCACGTAGTCCAGCAATGCCGACTTTCCGACACCCGGCTCGCCGCGCACGACCAGCACCTGGCTTTTTCCCGCCCGAACGTTCGTCAGCAGGTGATCCAGGGCGCCACACTCCTTGGCGGCCATGCAACACGTGCCCTGGATTACTCGACACCAACCTGACGCTACAGCGACGGCTCAGCACTGCCAATCCATATGAATTCCGCTCGACTTTGTCGAGGACAGCACGGTCACCCACCTCTTGGCCTTGGTGTCACGCAGTCGCTTGCCGCCCGGTCTTACACGTGAGTCGACCAGCACGCGCTCGGCCGCCCCTCACGGACAGGACAGATCCCATGACCAACCTCTTCATTCACGCTGCCCACTACGCAAGGAGAAGGGCATCTGGTGTGACCATCCTGCTCGCTGCCATCGCCCTGGTCGTGGTGAGCCTCAACCCGGCGCAGAGCGTCGTCGCCGAGCAGGGCCGGTCGAGGACACCGAAGCCCACCATCGTGCTCGTGCACGGCTCCTGGGCCGACGGCTCGAGCTGGAACCGCGTCATCGAGCGCCTCCAGGACGACGGGTACAAGGTGGCGGCGATCCCCAATACGCTGCGTTCGCTGTCGGTCGACGCTGCGTCCGTAAGGGCCTACCTCCAGTCGGTGACCGGGCCGATCGTCCTCGTCGCCCACTCGTACGGCGGATTCGTGATCACCAACGCGGCGACCGGGCTGGCGAACGTCAAGCAGCTGGTCTACGTCAACGCCTTCGCACCCGACGCAGGTCAGACCCCGCTGCAGCCTGTTGGGACCGGACTCGGCGTTGCGGCGGACCCGACAACCGTGTTCGACTTCGTTCCCCCGACCCTCCCACCGCCCCGGACGCCGAGGTGTACCTCAAGAGGTCGACTGTCTTCGCGTCCTTCGCCACCGGGCTGAGCCGCGACGACAAGGCGATCGTGGCGGCCACCCAGCGGCCGGCCCTGCTCAGCGCCTTTGACGAGGCCTCCGGACGCCCGCCTGGAAGACGATTCCGTCCTGGTTCGTGCTCGGCACCGAGGACCGGATCATCCCGGAGAGTGCCCAGCGGGCCATGGCCGAGCACGCCGGATCCAAGATCGTGGAGTACGACGAGGCCACACCTCGGTCTGATGACGGACTCCAAGACGGTCACGCGCGTGATCGAGCGGGCCGCCCGCGCACGCCGTTCGCTGACCGCGCCTCGGAGGCTCGACAGTCGGGCGCGAGACCGAACGACTCGTGCTCAGCTGGCGGATGACCGCCGGCGCGACCGATCTACCGCCGTCCGTCAGCCGTGTGGCGGAGGTCTCGGAGCACCGCAGTCGGCGTGGGCACGAGGCGACGTCCTACTGGTCGGCCGTCTGTCGAGGCGGGCGGATGCCGACTGGGAGCTCCCCCTGAGGCCGGCGCACCCGACGGGCGGCCCGACCATTGGGGACACGAGCACGGCGTGACAGAGGTCTTCGCGATCGTGCAGCCGGACAACGTTCGCGCCGTCGCCACAGCCGCGCGGATCGGGATGGAGTGGGTCAACGAGCTCGGGCATCTTCCGCAGGCCGGTACCAGGTCTACCGGATCCGGCATGGGGACCTCGACTACCACGACTGAGACGACAGGAGCGATGTCATGAAGATCGCCGTAGCCGGCGCGACCGGCATGGTGGGCAAGCGCTTCGTCCGTGCGGCCACCGACGCCGGTCTCGACGTAATGCCGATGTCCCGAGCATCGGGAGTGGACCTGTTCTCGGGGATCGGCGTCCACGAAGCGCTGGAGGGTGCAACCGCGGTCGTCGACCTGGTGCAGAGCCCGACGTACGACGAGCGTGAGGCCACCCACTTCTTCCGGCGGGTGGCCGTGGTGCTGGGGCGGGCAGCGATCCGCGCCGGCGCACGGCACTCGGTGCTGCTCTCGGTCATCGGATGCGATCGGATGACGGCCGGCGACGACGTGGCCTTCGGCCTGGAGGGCTACTACCGGGCGAAGCTCGCCCACGAGGTGGCCACCATCGAGGAGGCACCTCGCCCACGGGTGCTGCGCTCGGCGCAGCTGTTCGACTTCGTGGGGCAGGAGATCGAGCGCGGGCGGATCGACGACGAGTGCGCTCGAGTGCCCAACCTGTTGATCCAGCCCATCGACCTCGACGAGACCGTCCGTGCGCTCCTCGATCTCGCTACCGACGCTGATGACCGTTCGCAGGTGCAGGTCGCCGGGCCGCAGCGCGAGCACCTCCTCGACCTCGCAACCGAGCTCGGCCAGCACCACATCAACCCGATGAAGGTCGAGGAGACGCCCGCCGGAGACGCCGTTCGCGAAGGTCTGCTCCTTCCCACACGAGGCGTGGACCTTCGCGGTGTCACGTTCCACGAGTGGTTGCGCCGTCAGCCGCCGCGCTAGCCGACGAGTGTCGGGATGGTGTATGTGACAGAGGAGGTGACGAGCGGGTCCAGTCGCTCTCTGCTTCCGGCATGGCGGACAGCTTCCTCCGCCCCGGTGAAACCCGGTACGTCTCGTGCTTACCTGCGACTCGACCTCACTCCGTCACGTCTACTGGGTGGTCATGAGTTCTCGGACTCTTCGGGCGCGCTCGCGCCACGCAGGGCCTCGCGGAGACTCGTCAGCCCGGCTTGCAAGTAGTCGAGCTCAGGCGGGTGCAGGACGAGGTCCTCGACGGCCTCCACGGGGTCCTCCTCCGCACTCGCCACCCGCTCCAGCTCTGCAGTGACATCGCTCTCGGCACGGCGGACGGTCTCGGCGTCCTCGTCCTCGGGTGGTCTGTTCTCACTCATGCCCTGGTGACCGACCAGCGCGCGAGAGTGTGACGAAGGACCCTGCAGGCCCAACCTGTCACAGCGAGCCGCACCGTCCGGTCACAACTGCAAGCACCCGCACCCAGGACAGGAAGGCACGGACATGAAGGTCGTAGTCATCGGAGGCACCGGACTCATCGGGTCCAAGGTCGTCGAGAAGCTCAACGCCCATGGACACGAGGCGGTCGCCGCCTCCCCGGACACCGGCGTCAACACCCTCACCGGAGAAGGTCTCAGCGAGATCCTCGTCGGCGCGGACGTGGTGGTGGACGTCTCCAACTCCCCCTCGTTTGCCGACGACGACGTCATGCGATTCTTCCTGACGTCCACGACCAACCTCCTCGCCGCCGAGAAGGCCGCCGGGGTCGGCCACCACGTGGCCTTGTCCGTCGTCGGCTGCCACCGTGTCCCGGACAGTGGCTACTTGCGCGCCAAAGCCGCGCAGGAGCAGCTGATCAGGGAATCCGGCCTCCCCTACTCCCTGGTCGAGGCAACCCAGTTCTTCGAGTTCCTCGGCGCCATCGCGGACGCCGCGACGATCGACGGCATCGTCCACCTCCCACCCGTTTCGTTCCAGCCGATGGCGGCCGATGACGTCGCGACGTTCGTGGCCCGGACCGCGGCCGGGACTCCGCTCGACAGCACCCTCGAGGTCGGAGGACCCGAGCGCGTCCGATTCGACGAGTTCGTCGCCCGAGTGCTGGCCGAGCGCGGCGACGAGCGTGAGGTCCACGCCGACCCCCATGCGCGCTACTTCGGCGCCGAGCTGTCCGAGAACGACATCGTTCCCGGCCCCGGTGAATCGCTGGGCGACACGCCGTACGCCGAGTGGGCGAGCGCGAACGCCACGCCGGCGAGATGACGGAAGGACCGACCATCGTGACCACGAACTTCCTCGAGGCGCCCGCACAAGCCATTGCGACTGCCACCGCCAGCCAACCGTTCCTGTACGAGCTCGGCCCTGATGGCGCTCGCAAGGTGCTCGACGATCTCCAGACCCAGCCCGTCGACAAGCCGCGCGTCGTGGAGGAATGGATCGAAGTACCCGCCGAAGCGGGTGCTGTCAGGATCCGCATAGTCAGGCCGGTCAGAGTCGAGGGAGCGCTGCCCGCCGTCCTCTACATGCATGGCGGCGGCTGGGTGCTGGGAAACGCGGGCACCCACGATCGACTGGTCCGTGAGCTGGCCGTCGGGAGCGAGGCAGCGGTCCTGTTCGTCGAGTACGATCGCGCGCCCGAGGCCGCCTACCCCGTCGCCCTGGAGCAGGGGTACGCGACGGCACAGTGGATCACTCAGCACGGCCCGTCCGTGGGCGTCGACGGGAGCCGGATGGTTGTGGCCGGCGACTCGGTCGGCGGCAACATGGCCGCCGCTCTCGCCATCCTGGCGAAGCAGCGCGGCGACGTCAGGTTCCTGCACCAGTCCCTCTACTACCCGGTGACCGATGCGGCCCAGGACACCAACAGCTACATGGAGTTTGCAGATGGTCCGTTCCTGCTCGCGAAGTCGATGGCTTGGTTCTGGGACTGCTACTTGCCCGACGTGTCCAAGCGCGCCGAGATCACCGCGTCACCTTTGCGGGCGAGCATCGACGAGCTCAGTGGGCTGCCCGACGCCCTCGTCATCGTCGACGAGAACGACGTCCTGCGAGACGAGGGCGAGGCGTACGCCCGCAAGCTCGGCGAGGCGGGTGTCCGGACGACAAGCGTTCGCTACAACGGCACCATCCACGACTTCATGATGCTCAACCCGCTCCGCGAGACCGCCTCGACGGCCGCCGCCCTCGCGCAAGCCATCAGCGTCCTGCGCGCCGTCTTCGAGAAGTCCTGAACGAACGGAGAACCACATGCACACGAATGCCCCCACCATCGTCCTCGTCCACGGCGCCTTTGCCGACTCGTCGAGCTGGAACGGGGTGGTAGAACGCCTGCTGGACCGGTCCATCCACGTCGTTGCTGCGAGCAACCCACTCCGGTCGCTGTCCGACGACGCCACCTACGTGCGCGACGTCGTCGCCAGCATTCCTGGGCCGGTGATCCTGGTCGGGCACTCCTACGGCGGCATGGTGATCACGGAGGCGGGCGCCGACAACCCGGCGGTGGTGGGACTCGTATACGTCTGCGGGTTCGCTCCGGACCACGGCGAGACTGCGCTGGACCTGTCGAAGAAGTACCCAGGAAGCACCCTCGGCGCGTCGCTCGCGGCGTACCCGCTGACCGGCGGGGACAACGAGCTCGCGATCCGGCAGGACACGTTCCGCAAGCAGTTCTGCGCGGATGTGCCGGAGGCGCAGGCTGCGATCATGGCCGCCACCCAGCGCCCGGCGACGCAAGGCGCGCTGTCGGCGGGCCTGCTCACGGAGAAGCCCGCTTGGGCGACGCTGCCGTCGTGGTTCGTGTTCAGCGACCTCGACCTCAACATCCCGGTCGCCCTGCACCGCTTCATGGCCGAACGCGCGAACGCCCGCGGGACAGTGGAGGTGCCGGCGGCGTCGCACGCGATTGCCGTCTCCCGCCCCGAGCTCGTCGCCGAGACGATCCTCGAGGCCATCCGGAACTGCAGCTCCTGAACGATCGGAAGAAGGCTGACATGCAGGTCGAGGAGGCCGTCAGAGACACGATCGTCGTCGCCGTCGACGGGGCGGCGAGCTCGGATGAGGCAGTCGCCTGGGGAGCCGACCAGGCAGCTCTCGAGGGCCGCCGTCTCGTCCTCGCCCACGCTGAGTCGCCACATGCACCGGCAGCAACGCACCTCGAAGCTCTGAGTGCCTTTGCGGCCAGACGGCAGCCGGGGCTGCAGGTCGACGACTTCGTCAGGGAGGCCAGCCCGCGCCAGCTTCTCGTCGAGGCGTCACGAGCGGCCAGACTCCTGGTACTCGGCTCGCGTGGGCGAGGAGTCCTGCGCAGCATGGTTCTCGGCTCGGTCGGCGCCTCGCTCATGAGGCACGCCGAGTGCCCAGTGGTCGTCACCCGGCACCAATCCTCTGGGCGGAACGCCGGCGTGCTCGTCGGCGCGGACGGTACGGCGGAGTCCCGGCGAGTCCTCGAGTTCGCCTTCAGGATGGCTTCGCTCCGGGCCCTGCCACTGACCGTGATGCACACGAGCGTTCGCCTCTGACGTGCCGGACGACACGGTCGAGGGGAGCTCAGATGCTTACGGAGCCGACCTCCGGCTGGTGCTCGCGGAGTCGGTGGCCGGCTTCGCCGAGACGTACCCCGACGTCCACGTCGATCGTCGATTCGCCCGCGGGCTCACCGACGAGGGATTGCTCGAGGGGCACCATCACTGGGACATGATCGTCGTAGGCAGGCACCCACGGCACTCGGTTCTCGACAGCCTCAGCGGCGCGGTCTCCACTTCGGTTCTCGAGCGTTTTCGCGGCGTCGTCGCCATGGTCCCCGAGCCGGTGCCGTCGGACCCGGCTCCGCGTGTCACATAGAAGGGCCCGGTCCGGTCTGTACAGACGAGCCGATCACCGGCTTCTGGACTCCCGCCGTCCCAACACAGGAGAACGTCATGACTGAGCCAACGACCAACAAGCCGCCGATCGTGCTGATCCACGGGCTGTGGATGACCGCGCGAAGCTGGGATGAATGGGCGTCCTACTACAGGGCCAAGGGACATGAGGTCGTCGTGCCGTCCTACCCAGGATTCGAGATCGAGGTCGAGGCGCTGCGCGAGAAGCCCGAGGTCATCGCGGAAGCGTCCGTACCCGCCACCGTGGACCACCTCACCCAGGTGATCGAGAGCCTGGATCGCCCGCCGATCATCATGGCTCACTCCTTCGGCGGAACCTTCACGCAGATCCTGGTCAACCACGGGCTGGGCGCTGCTGCAGTTACCATCGACTCGGCTCCGCCCGAGGGCGTGCGCGTCAACCCGCCCTCCCAGATCAAGTCCCTGTTCCCGGTTCTCGCGAACCCGGCCAACCGGCACCGCGCCGTGGGTTACACGAAGGAGCAATTCCACTACGTGTTCGCCAACACGGTGAGCCGGGAGGAGTCCGACGCGGCGTACGACCGCTTCCACATCCCGGCGCCCGGCAACTGGGTCTGGGCCTACGGTCTCGTGGCGAACCTCAAGCCGGGCCACCAGGAGACTTGGGTCGACTACGACCTGGACGAGCGTGCACCCCTGCTGTTCATCCAGGGTGGCAAGGACCACCTGATGCCGCCCGCGGTGCAGCGTTCGAACGCCAAGAAGTACCGCCACTCCGAGGCCCTCACAGAGACCTACGAGTTCCCGGATCGTCCGCACTTCACCTGTGGCCTCCCTGGTTGGGAAGAGGTGGCCGACTACGCGCTCGAGTGGGCGATGAGCAACGCGCGAACGTGACAGGCCACCTCACCTCGCGGAAAGGCAGATGGATGTCGACCAAGACGAGATCCGACCGGCTGCACCCGTCGCACGCACCGGTCCAGACGATGGAGAGTCTCTGCGAGCATCTGCAGTGGGCTCTCGAGCTCGAGCACGCAACGATTCCTCCGTATCTGTGTGCTCTCTACTCGCTGGACGCCGACCGCAATCCCGCGGCCGAGGAAGTCGTCATAAGCGTGTTCGTCGAGGAGATGCTCCACCTGACCCTCGCGGCCAACCTCCTCAACGCCGTCGGCGGACGGCCCGACCTCGATCCGGCCCGGTTGATGCAGGGATACCCCAGCACGCTCCCCCACGCGGACAAGTCGTTCGAGGTCTCCGTCGGCCCCTTCGGGGATGAAGCACTGGAGCTCTTCCTGCGCATCGAGCGCCCCGCACCCCGCGGCGCACCCGCCGAGAGCGACGGGTACCAGACCATCGGACAGTTCTACGACGCGATCGAGCGCGGACTTCGACACCTCTGTGAGGAACTGGGTGAAGACCACGTCTTCACCGGCGACCCTGCGCGCCAGATCACCACCCAGGTCGCCTACCGCGGGGGCGGCACCCTCGTGGCAGTCACCGGTCTCGCCAGCGCGCTCCAGGCACTCGGCGAGATCGTCGAGCAAGGCGAGGGCGCTGCGCACCACGATGTCTGGGACGGCGACCACGATATGTTCCATCCCGAACGCGACGAGGTCGGACACTTCTACCGGTTCATGGAGCTGAACCTCGGGCGGCGCTACCAGCGCGGCGACACCCCGGCGAGCGGTCCCACGGGCACTCCGGTGTCCATCGACCGGGCCGGCGTCCGGCCGATGCAGCGGAACCCGCGTCTGGCCGCCCATCTGCCCGGCCACCCGGTTCGCGTCGCTCAGGAGGAGTTCAACCGAACGTACGTAACCCTCCTCAACCTCCTCGAGGAGGCATTCAACGGGGCACCGGAGGTGCTGCGCCGGGCAGTGGGATCGATGTTCATGCTCAAAGCGCAGGCGCTGGCCCTGATGGAGATGCCCCTTGACGAGGGGACCAGAGCCGGACCCACCTTCGAGTACGTCGAGCCATGATCAGCCCACGCGCCACCAAGACGAAGAATCCGAAAGGGCGGATCCACAATGTTCCTGGCGCACCCGGCAACCCCGACGCTCACGAGGAGTGGCCGGCACTACCGGTGGCGCAATGGGAAGACACCCGCGACACGCTCCACTTGTGGACCCAGCTCGTGGGCAAGACACGGCTGGCGTTGACACCCATGCAGAACCACTGGTGGAACGTGCCGCTCTACGTGAACTCAGTGGGGCTGACCACCTCGCTCATGCCGGTCCGGTTGAACGGCGGGCTGGAGGTCGTCTTCGACTTCGTCGACCACGAACTGACGCTTCGCCTTACGGACGGCCGGCGACGAGGACTCGAGCTGGCGCCTCGATCCGTGGCGGACTTCCACGCCGAGTACTTGCGCAAGCTTGTCGAGCTCGATGTCGACGTGGTGCTGAACCCGATGCCGACCGAGATCGCCGAAGCAGTCCCGTTCCCCGATGACACTTGGCACGCGTCGTACGACGCCATGGCCGTGAACGCCTTCTGGCGTTCACTGGTCTCCGCGCACCGGGTGTTCAACCGCTTCCGCGGAGAGTTCGACGGCAAAGCCAGCCCCGTTCACTTCTTCTGGGGTGCATTCGACCTCGCCGTGACTCGGTTCTCTGGCCGCCCCGCACCCAGACATCCGGGAGGCGTTCCGCACTGCCCGGACTGGGTCATGGAGCAGGCATACAGCGCGGAGGTCTCGAGCTGCGGCTACTGGCCAGGTGGGGCGGGCGAGGGAATCTTCTACGCGTACGCCTACCCGGAGCCGGTCGGCTTCCGTGAGCAACACCCGCGGCCTGGAGCAAGCTACTTCGACCGCGACCTGGCGGAGTTTGTGCTGCCCTACGCGTCCGTCCGTGGTGCCACTGATCCTGAGGGCGCGTTGTTGACCTTTCTTCGCGACACCCACCACTTTGCATCGGCCGAATGGCCGGTCGCGCTCCACTGATTCTGTCGTTCATTGCGGCCGCTGCTGGTCGCAAGGCGACGGATCTGGCAGGTCTGTTCACACATCGCGCCTCGGAAGGCATGCACCGCGCTGCGGCGCAAGTAGGCAGCCATCTCACTAGCGCAGACCCCGTCTGAGCGGGCCATGCTAGGGACTCCAACCACTTCCCGATCGGATCGGGAGCAGAGGAGCGCACCATGCCCACAGTCACGACCAAGGACGGAACCGAGATCTTCTACAAGGACTGGGGCACCGGGCAGCCGATCATGTTTCACCACGGCTGGCCCCTGAGTTCCGACGACTGGGACGCGCAGCTGATGTTCTTCGTCAACCGCGGATACCGCGTCGTCGCCCACGATCGCCGTGGCCACGGTCGGTCCAGCCAGGTCTCAGAAGGGCACGACATGGACCACTACGCCGCCGACGCGGCTGCGGTAGTCGACCACCTCGACCTGCAGGATGTGGTGCACGTCGGACACTCAACCGGCGGCGGCGAGGTCACCCGCTACGTCGCCCGCCACGGAAGCGGCCGAGTCGCCAAGGCAGTCTTGATCGGAGCCGTCCCGCCCCTGATGCTGCAGACCGAGGCCAACCCCGACGGGACTCCCCTCGAGGTGTTCGACGGCTTCCGAGAAGGAACGGCATCCACCCGCTCCCAGTTCTTCCTCGACGTCGCCTCCGGACCGTTCTACGGCTTCAACCGGCCCGGAGTCGAGGCGTCCCAAGGAGTCATCTGGAACTGGTGGCGCCAGGGCATGATGGGCAGCGCCAAGGCCCACTACGAGGGCATCAGGGCGTTCTCCGAGACCGACTTCACCGAAGACCTCCAGAGCATGCTCGTGCCCACACTCGTGATGCACGGCGATGACGACCAGGTCGTCCCGATCGCTGCGTCGGCCGAGCTGTCGGTCAAGCTGCTCAAGGACGGCACCCTCAAGGTCTACCCGGGCCTCCCCCACGGCATGTGCACCACCCACGCCGACACCATCAACGACGACCTGCTCGCGTTCATCGAGGGCTGAACGGCGCTCGAAGCGCTCGGTGAGCCGGCCGCAGTGACAACGAGCCCCCGCGTCCTGGACGTGCGCATCTCCGACCCGCGCGAGCTCATCGCCCGGGTCGGGGCGCCGGACACGGTCCAGGGTTGGCAGACGGTGGCGGACGGCCTCCTGGCCGACCAGTGCTGCGCCTTCCACCGCAACGTGGGGATCTCGTCCCGCTACGCCTGGATCTATCGCCACCTGCCCGCATGCCTCAAGTGGGCGGGGATGGCCGCCATCGCGTCGCACCACGTCCGCCTCGCGCTGTTCCCGTTCCGGCTGGACGCCGACCGCACCGGTTACGTGGACATCCCGCGCAGTCTCGGTCGACGGCGACCGCTGCTGACAGAAGACGTCGACATCATCCGGATGACGAACAACGCGATCTTCAACGACATCTTCTGGGTGCACCTCGCCTACGTCACGGCCGAGGACGGGATCGACCATCTGCGGGCTCTCCTCGGGGCAGAGCCCGACTACACGGCAGTCCTCGACGGCTTCGAGACGATCGATCGAGCCCGCCCCATCCTGGCGGACGGGACGGCGTCGGCGGCGGCCCGACGTACGGCTGAGGACCTCGTCTGGGAGGGCAACCTCCGGCTGCTCGAGCACGAGCAGCGGGCGTTGGTGCAGCCGCACTTCGACCGCCTCTCGTGCCTGTTCGCCCGGCTCGTCTCGATCGGTGCGGTGACCAGCTTCGAGGTGCGCGGGCCGAGGCACGAGGCCGCCTACTTCACCTCGTTCTACCTCTACGCGCTCACCCGCGGAACGCCGCGTCTCCTCCGTCCAGACACGTGGCCGAGGATCACCCGGTACGACGACCGCTGGCCCTGGCTCGAGATGAGCGTCATCCCCCGGTTCCGCAGGCTCGATGCCGAGATGCACCTGATCGACGACGCTCTCCGTCGCATCGTCGCCGAGGCACGCAGCTACGAGTCGACCCCCTGCGTGGTCCCGCGATCGTCTGGAGGACCGTGAGAGTCAGCGAACGGTGCGGATGAGCTTCTTGTTGACGAACTCGTCGATGCCGTAGCGACCCAGCTCGCGGCCGAAGCCGGAACGCTTGACGCCGCCGAAGGGCAGCTCCGCGCCCTCGGCACCGACGCCGTTGACGAAGACCATGCCGGCATCGAGCTGGTCGGCGACCCGGGCGGCCTGCTCGGGGTCGTTGGTGTAGACGTACGAACCCAGGCCGTACGGCGTGTCGTTCGCGACCTCGACGGCCTCGGCCTCGTCGCTCACCTTGAGGACCATCGCCACCGGGCCGAAGAGCTCTTCGCGGTACGACGCGCTGTCTCGCCCCACGCCGGTCAGCACGCCCGGCGGGAAGTGGGCGCCTTCGCGCTGACCGGAGCCGGCCAGGCTGGCACCGTCGGAGACGGCGTTCGAGACCTGCTGCTCGAGGCGTTCGGCAGCCGCGACCGAGGACAGGGCACCCGGCTGGGTGGCGAGCATCTTCGCGGTGAACTGGGCGACGAAGTCGTCGTACAGCGACTCGTGGACGATCATCCGCTTGCCGGCGTTGCAGGCCTGACCCGTGTTCTCCATGCGAGCCTCCACCGCGGCCTCGACGGTCGCGTCGAGGTCGTCGCTGCCGAGCACGATGAAGGGGTCGGAGCCGCCGAGCTCGAGCACGACCTTCTTCAGGTTGCGCCCCGCGATCTCGGCCACGGCGGCGCCGGCGCGCTCGGAGCCGGTGAGCGAGACGCCCTGGACGCTCGGGTGGCCGATGACGTCCTCGATCTGCTCGTTGCTGGCGTAGATGTTGACGTAGGCCCCCTCGCGGTAGCCGGCGTCGAGGAAGATCTGCTGCAGCGCCGCAGCCGACTCG
The DNA here is from genome assembly GCA_963791905.1 of uncultured Gaiellaceae bacterium. Lineage (GTDB taxonomy): Bacteria > Actinomycetota > Thermoleophilia > Gaiellales > Gaiellaceae > Gaiellasilicea. Next base: position 19,115 of record CAWBTX010000006.1, on the reverse strand, counting down.
GGGCACTGCGGGGCGTGCTTGAGCACGATGGTGTTACCGAGAGTGAGGTTCGGGCCGGCGAACCGGGCGACCTGGTAGTAGGGGTAGTTCCACGGCATGATCCCGAGCAGCACGCCGAGCGGGCGACGGCGGATCACGGCCTCGCCCTCGCCCTCGATGAGCTCGATCGGCTCGTCGGCGAGGAACTTCTCGGCGTTGTCGGCGTAGAAGCCGTAGATGGCAGCACTGAAGTCGACCTCGCCGAGGGAGTCGTCGATGCTCTTGCCCATCTCGCGGTTGATGATCGCTGCCAGCTCGTCGCGGCGCTCGGTGTGCAGCTCGGCGACGCGCCTGATCAACGCCGCGCGGTCGGCGACGGAGCTCGTGCGGCCCCACGACAGGTACGCCGCCTGGGCGGCATCGACGGCGGCGGTCACCTGCTCGTCGGAGTCGGTCGGGAAGCTGCGGAGCAGCTCACCGGTGGTCGGGTCGGTCACGGCGTACTGCGTCACGTCGACTGTCCTTTCGATGGTCACTGTCTGCCCCCGAGAGCCAAGGCGATGTCGATCATCATGACCTCCGCCTTCCTACGAGGCCACAGGGGCTGCAGTCCACCAGCCCCTTCGGCGATCCTTGCCTGCGTCGTACTACCAAAGTAGGACGGCCGCTCGTCGGCTGGTGCCCGCAAGGACGAGGCCTTCCGACGACGCGCTCGAGGGGGATGCGCCCATAGCGTTGCAACCAGCACAAGGAACCGCAGAGGACCAGCCTCAGCCCCGGACATGAAGAAGTGGACGATATGGCCGCCACCCGGATCATCGAGCAAGAGTCGGGCACGTACACCGGGCGCGTCCACCCGCACAACGGCTACTACGCGGGTGACTTCTCGGGCCTGCGACACGAGCCTCGGAACCGCGACACGCGGATCCCCGCCCGGAGCACCCGCGTCTTGGATCCGCGTCTTACCTGAGAACGGATCAGGGCCCGGCTCCCTGACGGAAACCGGGCGCTGACCTGCACTTTCGCCGGTAGCGGGGGCAGGATTTGAACCTGCGACCTCTGGGTTATGAGTTACACGTGCAGACGATTCCAGGCCCCGCTCCACGCTCAACTTTCGAGCAACCTTGCAGGTCAGAAGGCACATTTTGGATCCACGATTGTCCACCGACATCCCCGCGGGTCCATGCCGACTTTGCCTACAACTGGCCCACAGGACGGTTCTTGGGAAGTCTCATTCGGTGGCGTGGATCATCGAACGCGCCGAAGCCCGCAGCACCGCCGACATTGGCGTCCATTGCCAGCCGGGCGCGCGCCGTGCGGGTCCACACCCCACCGTGCCAATGTGTGTTTGAAGGGTTAGGACATGGCGCCGCCTTTGAAAGCCCGAAAACTACCCATGACGTAACTCGTCGGCATCGTCGCGCTCGTTCTCATCGCGCTCTTCCTCGTCGGCCTCGTCCTCGTCGCGCCGCGGGTGAGCCGGTTGGACACGGTTGCGCCCTTCGCGAGGCTCGAAGAGGCCTGGTTCAGAAGTCACGCCCCTTGAGCCACTCGAACAGCTCGCGATAGACGTTCTCCCGCACCGGTCGGGCGGAGAGCGCGAGGTGGTGGACGCCGTCGGGGATCCTGACCTTCGTCACATCTGTGCCGAGGCCGTCCGAGTAGCGGTCGATGTCGGCGACGTCGAGCACCGAGTCCGTCCGGTAGAAGACGTCGCTCCACTCTTTCGGCCAGCTGGACTTCGTCGAGAACATCACGAGCACGGGGGCCTCGATCCACTGCGGTCAACCCCCGCAGTTCGCGTCCATCGGTCCTTGATCTCGCCCCGCCTCGGGCGGACTTGCTGTGAACCACTGGACTCACCTCATCCTGACACGCAGGGTGATCGCGAGCCTGGCGGCACCAGGGATCCGACTAGGGACTATTACGGGCGTGAAGCGCCCCGGTCGGAGCCATAGTCATCCCATCAACCGCACCGCAACCGATGGGAGTCCTCCCATCCAAGATGAAGGGACAAGAGACATGACGACGCGCATCGAAAAGGTCGTGGTGCTCGGAACCGGCGTCCTTGGTTCGCAGATCGCGTTCCAGACCGCGTACTCCGGCTTCGACGTCACGGCTTACGACATCAGCGACGAGATCCTTGAGAAGGCCAGGAACGGGTTCGCCGGCCTCGCGGCCCGTTACGAGCAGGAGGTCGAGGGGGCGTCCGACGACTCCACGCGGGCGGCCATGGCGAGGATCAGGTATTCGTCGCGGCTCGAGGACGCGGTCCGCGACGCGGACCTGGTCATCGAATCGGCGCCTGAGCGCCTCGACATCAAACGCGAGCTCTACACGAGGTTGGGGCCGCTCGCGCCCGAAAGAGCCATCTTCGTCACCAACAGCTCCACGCTGCTGCCCAGCGACCTTGCGGACGCGACGGGCCGTCCTGACCGGTTCCTGGCCCTGCATTTCGCCAATGAGATCTGGGTCCACAACACCGCTGAGATCATGGGCCACGCCCACACGAACCCAGACGTCTACGAGACCGTGGTCGATTTCGCACGCCGGATCGGGATGGTGCCCATCGAGCTCCGCAGGGAGCAGGCCGGCTATGTCGTGAACTCGCTGCAGGTCCCGTTCCTCCAGGCCGCCCAGGCTCTGGTCGTCAAGGGCGTCGCGGACCCGGAGACTGTGGACATGGCGTGGCGCACCGCTTGGGGAGCCCCGCACGGCCCGTTCCAGGCCCTCGACGTCATCGGCCTCGCCACTGTCTACAACATCGCCGCGGCCGGCGATGAGGAGTCCCGGGCCAACGCCCGCTACCTCAAGGAGCACTACCTCGATCAGGGCAAGCTCGGCCGGGCGACGGGCGAAGGCTTCTACAAGTACGACACGGTGGCTGCGCGATCGTGACCAAGCTGCGCGGGGCGGGATCTGTTGCGTTGACGATCAAACCGACCGGGTGACGACTAGGGAGCGCACCCACGCTGACCGGGGTGAACTCAATCGGAGACGGCCTGGCCCTCGCCCCATGCGTCGACACGGAGGAAGCGACTGACGGCGAAGATCCACAGCAGCGACAGGATCACAACGAGCAGCAGGGCAAGCAGCCACGGCGCCGGTCGTGCCTAGCCGACGCGCGCCGGCCGACACTGCAAATGGCAACGGCGTGCATGGTCAGGAGCGGACCGTTGCTACTCCGAGGAGGGGAGTCGCCAAACGCCACCGCGCGCACGCTGTTGGACAGTCCCCACCACGCAGATGGTGATGTCCGGAGCGAGCGCTGCGAAGGGTGGTGGTGGGTTCTCGACGAGGTACGCGTATGAGGCGCCTTCGATGATCAACGGTTCGAACCTGCGGGCGATCTCGATCAGCCGGGGGCGGGCGACTTCGTCCATGAGCCATCCGAGCGGGTTGTGAAACGGGGGCATCGCGTAGACCGCGGATCCGTCGCCTGCTGCAGGCCTGCTCCAACGCGTCGAGGTCAGGCCCTGCGCAGCGACGCTCGGGCGAGCCGAATCGCATCGACTGTGCGAGCGCCTTGAAGCCGGGGTAGGTGAGAGCGTCGACGGCGACAACGTCACCAGGTCGCACCAGCGCCATCGCGGTCACGGCCAGGCCGTACTGTGCCCCGGTGACGACGTCGTCAGCGTCGACACGAAGTCCGCACGTCCGCAGGTGGCCGGCGACAACGGCTCTCTCGCGGGAGCGACCGCCGTGGATCTGGTAGCGCAGCAGGGCTTCGAGATCGCCGGTGGTGGCGAACTCCCGCAGGGCGCGGAGCGCAAGAGATCTGGCTGGCCAGGGGGCGCTGGATAGTTGAGCTGAGATCGATGGCATCAGCAGCAAGGGCGGGCTGATCGATGCCATGCGCGGCGGTATCGCGAGGTTGCTAACGGAGGTGCCACCTCCCCCGCTCGCCGCTGACCAGGCCCCATCACTTCCAGCTTGGGCGTAGTCCCGAGTTCGGTGACCGTGAGGATACCTTCGCGTGTCGCGAGTTCGCGTTGTGTGGGCAGCCACGTCCCGGCGGGCCTCCGTCCTGCGCAGATGTCGGACGCCAGCGCGTCGACCAACGGTCTTGCATCTCGCCACGGCCATGCTTCGACTGTATGAATGACAATTCTCTTTGACCCTCCTACTGGTGCCTCGTACCGTGAACAGCGCCGAAACCGAAAGGACTCAACGTGCACATCGCGATCCTCACCTTCGAGGGCTACAACGAGCTCGACTCGTTGATCGCCCTCGGCGTGCTCAACCGCATCAAGACCGACGGTTGGCGCGTCACCATCGCGACCCCGTCGGCGAAGGTGCGGTCGATGAACGGCGTGGTCATCGAGTCCATGGCCAGCCTCGAGGAGGCGTGTGAGGCCGACGCCGTCATCGTCGGCAGCGGCATCGCCACCCGTGAGGTGGTGGAGGACCCCGCGATTATGGACATCCTTCGACGCCTCGATCCCTCGCGCCAGTTGATCGCGGCCCAGTGCTCCGGTGCGCTCGTCCTGGCCAAGCTCGGCCTGCTCGACGACATCCCCGCTTGCACCGACCTGACCACCAAGCCCTGGGTCGTCGCCGCCGGCGTTGAGGTCCTCAACCAGCCCTTCTACGCCAAGGACAACATCGCCACCGCCGGTGGGTGTCTGGCCTCGCACTACCTCGCCGCCTGGATCATCGCCCGCCTCGAAGGCCTCGAAGCAGCCGAGGGTGCACTGCACTACGTGGCCCCGGTGGGCGAGAAGGAGGAGTACATCGAGCGCGCCTGGCGCAACATCACCCCCTACCCGTCGTCGAGCTCCTCGGCACGGTCCACCCGGACGCCGTGCAGCCCGATGGCCCGGGCCACCTCGGCGAAGTCGGGGTTGTCGAGGTCGGTGCCGAAGTTGACGAAGCCGTCGGCCTTCATCTCGAGCTCCACGAACCCGAGCGAGCCGTTGTCGAGCACCACCACCTTCACCGGGAGCCGGTGTTGACGGAGGGTGAGCAGCTCACCCAGCAGCATCGCCAGGCCGCCATCGCCGGAGAAGGCCACCACCTGACGACCCGGGAACGCCGCCTGCGCACCGATGGCCTGGGGAAGCGCATTGGCCATCGTGCCGTGCGAGAACGAGCCGATCATCCTGCGCCGGCCGTTCATCTTGAAGTAACGGGCGGCCCAGAGCACCGGGGTGCCGACGTCGGGGATCAGTACGGCGTCGTCGGCGGCCAGCCGGTCGATCGCGGCGGCCACGGACTGCGGGTGCAGGGGGCCGTCGCCATGACCGGGCCTGGCGACCTTATCCAGTCGCCGCCGGCTCCGCCGGTAGTGCGCGAGCATGCGCTGCAGGTGCTCGAGGTCGCGCCCCTCCTCCAGCAGCGGCAGGAGGGCGGTGACGGTGTCCTTCACGGTCCCGACAAGCGGGACGTCGATGGGCACCCGCTTGCCGATCTGCTCCCCCCGCACATCGACCTGGACGACCGTCGCGCCCTCCGGGAAGAACGGGCGGTACGGGAAGTCGGTCCCGAGCATGAGCAGCACGTCGCAGTGCTCCATCGCGCGGTAGCCGGACAGGAAGCCCAACAGACCGGTCATCCCGACGTCGTAGGGGTTGTCGTGCTCGACGAACTCCTTGCCGCGCATCGCGTGCACGACCGGCGCCTGGAGCCGACCGGCCAGGTCGACGACCTCGTCGTGGGCTCCCTCGCAGCCGGCCCCGGCCAGGATGGTCACGGCGCGGGCGCCGTTGAGAACCGCGGCGGCCGCGGCGAGCTCGTGATCGGCGGGTCGCACTACCGGCGTGGTCGCCCGTATTGGGTGCACCCGGAGATCGGCGACGTGGTGCTTGAACACCTCACCCGGGATGACGACCACGGCGACGCCACGCCGCTCGACGGCGGCCCGCATGGCCACCCGCAGGATAGTCGGGAGCTGCTCGGGGTTGCTGACCAACTCGGCGTACACGCTGCACTCGCGGAACAGCTCCTGCGGGTGGGTCTCCTGGAAGTATCCGGTGCCGACCTCGGCCAGCGGGATGTGCGCGGCGATGGCCAGCACGGGGACCCGGCTGCGCTGCGCGTCGAAGAGCCCGTTCACCAGGTGCAGGTTGCCCGGGCCGCAGCTGGCCGCGCAGACGGCCAGGTCCCCCGTCGTCGCCGCAGCGGCCGCCGCAGCCAGCGCGGCCCCCTCCTCGTGCCGCATGTGCAGCCACGTCAGCTTCTCGTGCTGACGCAACGCGTCGGTGAACCCGTTCAAGGAGTCCCCGGGGAGCCCGAAGATCCGTTGAACCCCCGAGGCCTCGAGCGTCTCGACCAAGTAGTCGGCCACGGTACGGCGGTCGATGACCGCCCCCGGCGTCCTCTCGCGCGCCCCGGCGGTCACGCCGCTGCCCTCCCGGCGCTGTACAGCCGGAACGCCAACGCGGTGCCCAGCCCGTAGACAAGATGTGCGCTCAGGTCCTTGGCGAGGGTCTTGCCGTCGTACTCCCAGATCGGCGCGTAGAGCTGGGCCGCCGGAAGCACGACGTAGCTGTTGAGCCACACGCCGGCACCGAACGGCAGGCCGTACGCGAGCCGAGGTACGGCCAGCGACCCGGCAACCACGGCGTACGTCGCCCCGCTCGCGATGCCGTAGCCCCAGTGCGTGAGGTTGTTGACCAGTGCCGCCCGCTCGTCCGGGAGCTCCCGCTGGAACAGCCCCTCGAACAGCCGTTTCCCGACGATGGCGGGGGCGGGCGCCTGCGCCCACGTCTTCACATCGGCGGAGAACTCCCACCTGGCGAGCTCCTCCGCGCCGCCTCCGCGCCGGTAGCGGCCGTACCACAGCAGGTCCATCGCTAGGGTGCCGACGGTGCCGGCCAGGAGACCGCCGGCGACCGCGGCCAGCGGGGTCAGCGGGCGGCGTGCGGCCACGGCTGGGCGTCTTTCGAGGATGTTCATCGCTACTCCCTCTCAGACCGGCTCGAAGATGCCACGGGGCAGCGCCATGGACACCAACCAGTAAGGCAGGTCAACGAGCTCGCTGATCTTCAGGTCGCCGGCGACGCTGCACAGGGCGTATGCCTCGTGCATGCTCACGTGCTGTTCGGTCACGAGCCAGTCGATCATGTCGCGCACGGCGTTCTTCGCGTTCTCCATCAGGTCCGGTCCGCTGCCGGAGGTCACGTAGAAGCCCTGCTCGATCATCTCCGCCGACAGCGCCAGCTGCGTGGGGTCTGAGGCAGGCACCATGGCCCGCGGAGCCCCGATCACGGTGTTCTTGATGACGTTGAACCGGAAGGTCCCCGACATCAGCGTCTCGATCGCGGTGCCGCTGATCTCACCGTCGCCCTGGGCCATGTGCCCGTCGCCCGCCGAGAACTTCGCACCCTCGACGTACACCGGGAGCTGGAGAACCGAGCCCTTGGTGATCTGCTTGATATCGATGTTGCCGCCCATGCCACCACTGAAGCTGTTCGGGAAGCTTCGGTACATGCCCTTGCGCATCGGCGCGGTGCCCATGATGCCCATAAACGGCGCGACTGGGATGCGCGCGCGGCGGCCGGTGTCGGTGCCGACGAAGGTCGCGAACCCCGACGACTGGCCCTTGTCGAACTCGAAGAGCTGGACGTACGACGCTCCCGCGTTGAACGGCTGGTCCTCGGGAATCGCCGACGGCACCCGGCCACCCGCCGGGTCGCTGAGCTCCGCCGCCTCCATCCACGGCGCGAACTGGGCCAGGCCCTCCGGGCGCAGCGAGCCGAACAGGCCGAGCGCGGGGCTGACGGTGGTGTAGCCGAAGTCGACGAGCGGGCTGACGTCGAGGATCTCCACCTCGAGGATGTCGCCGGGCTCGGCACCCTCGATGTGCACCGGCCCGGTCATGGGGTGGATCCGTCCCAGGTCGAGGGTCAGCGCACCGTCCGGGGTCATGGTCTTCGCCTGGTCACCGATGTCGAGCGCGTCCCGACACAGGAGCTGGATCTCCTCACCGGGGCGGACGGTCACCGCCGCTTCCAGGTCGCGGTTCCACCGGTTATGCATGACCCGGCCGAACCCGTCGAGGATGCGATCACCTTCCGGCGCGGCCACCTTCTCGGGGGTACCGGAGCCGGCGACCTCGACGCTGCCGAGCCCGCCCTCCGACAGCTGGGCGAACCGTCTGGCGGTGGCTGGCCCGACCCCGGCCTGGACGTGGAGCGCCTCGCTGGGCGTGCCTGAATGCGCGAAACACATGACCGTTCTCCTTACACATGGACCTGACCGTGAGGACAACATGCTCCGATGGGCCGAAGGGCCGCACCCGTGGCACCACTGGTTCCCACCCGGGTGTGGACCAGGGCGCGGCCCGGGCGACATGGCCCCGACTGGCCCGGCACCAATCGCCACGTGCGTCGTCCAGAAGGCCGTCCCGAGAGAACGGCGAGCACCTGGGGACTTGTACCGCCGCTCGATCGACTGCCTCGACCGCACACCGCTCCGGCTCGACATCGCGCGCCCGCCTGCTGTACGGCGAGTGTCTGCGGCGAGAGTCCCGCCGAGCCGACGCGCAAGAGTCTCCGCTTCGCCTACGAGCAGTTCAGCGTCCTCGGAGCCCACGCGTTCGCTGAGCGGGCCAGGATCGAGCTCCTCGCAACCGGCGAGAAGCTACGCCCACGTGCTGCTGCCGGCGACCGGCAATTGACCCAACAGGAGGAAGAGATCGCGCGACTGGCCGCAGAGGGAAGAACCAACATCGAGATCGGAGTCGCCCTCTTCATCAGTCCGCGGACCTTCGAGTGGCATCTTGGCAACGTCTTCCTCAAGTTGGCGATCTCCTCCAGGAGGGAGCTGCGGGACCCCTTGCGTCCAGCTGACCGCGAAGGCTGAGTCGCACAAGGGCTGCAGGAGTCGAAGCTTCTCGCGAGCAGGGACCATGACCGCGCCTAGTTCCCGGGTCCCGCTCGCCTTGGCCGCCCGGGCTCTCGCCCGGGTCTACACGGGCGCGAATCCGAGCTTGGCCCAAGCACAGTGAGTGGAACGGCGCCCACCCACCGAACGGAGCACACGCCATGACCACGAAGATCACCGCCATCATTGACAACCCGGCAAGCCCGGACGACTTCGAGGCTGACCCCTCGGTCCTGGTCACGCGCGCCCGCAAGATGCCGGGCTTTCAGCGGATGGAGACCACCCAGGTATGGCCCAAGGAGGATGGGAGCCCGACGCCGTCGTACCGACCTTTAGGTCTCTACTTCTCCGGCTCCGACAGCGCCAGCCGAGCCGTCACCACGCCAGAGGCGGGCGACTTCTTCCAAAGGGAGTTCGAGATGGCTACTGGTGGCGCAGGCGCCCTGTTCGCTGACGTCGAGGAATCATGACCCCCACCGCGGGTGGCCTGAGCGGGCAGACGGTGCTCGTGATCGGCGGGACGAGGGGAATCGGGCTCGCCACGGCCCGCCGGGCCCGGGCGGCAGGAGCAGAGCTCGTGATCACAGGCCGGAACATTGAGCACTTGGACCTTGTCGGCGGCGAGCTTCACGCCCGCACGGCCGCGTTCGACGCCACTGACTTCGACCGGCTTGCGGAGTTCTTCCGCGACCTGCCTGGTTCGATCGACCACGTGCTTGTCACAGGCCCAGGTCCGTACTACTCGCCTCTGCGGGCCCTCGACCTGACTCGCGTGCGACTCGATCTTGAGTCGAACCTACTGCTGCCGATCGAGGTCGCACGCAACGCTGCCGGCAAGGTGCGGGCCGGTGGGACGCTTCTCTTCATGGGAGGAACAGGTGGGCGCCGAACTGCACCCGGATTCACCATGATCTCCACCCTCGCCGCGGCGAAACCTGCGCTCACGAGGAGCCTGGCGCTCGAGTTGGCTCCGATCAGGGTGAACCTGATTGCACCCGGGTTCGTCGACACCCCGCTGTCGGCGGAGCTCCTCGGCGACCAGCTCGACAATCGCCGCGAGGAACTGCGGTCGACGTTGCCGACCGGTCGCGTGGTGACGGCCGACGACATCGCCGCACTCGCCGAGCACCTCATGACCAACGAGACGCTCACGGGCGCGACCTACGACATCGACAGCGGCCAGCAACTCATCGATCCGTGAAGTGCTGTGCTCGACCAGTCCCCGACCACAGCCCGGGGACGAGCGCCGGAAAGGAGCACGGTGATGCCCGAGTACGGCGACGGCACTTCTGGCGGGACCATTCACCTTGCTCTCCTGCCTTAGCCCGAACGAGCCCGGCGCCGTCGAACTCCAGCTCTCCCGAACCCCTTCGGCGTCCGCTGAGCCCGCCGCGGGAGACGCGACGCATCGTTGCGCCACGGCAGCAAAGGCCAGCCAGGTGGACTCAGACAAGGACAAACAGGCGCTTTGTTAGAGCTGCTCACGAACCATGAACTGGTCGTGTTCAGCGTAGAACTCATCCCATTCCTGTTGGGACAGCTTCCGCCCAGAGGTAAAGATCTCGTTGAGACCGGAGAAAAACTTCTCTCGAGGGACGCCCGGCACGAACAGCATGAGCATCCGCGCGACGTGGTCGGTGTCGTTGTAGAACCCGTGCACAGCCTGGGGCGGCACCTGTAGCAGCCTGCCTGGCCCGACGCGCTCCCACTTCGTTCCATTGAAGAGGGTCGGATTTCCCTCAAGTACGAAAAACGCCTCCGTCATCTCCTTGTGCAGGTGAAGGTTCTTCGTCGCCTCTGCAGGACGAGCCTCGTAGTGGAAGAGGCCGTAGACATCATCAGTGTCCGAACCGGTCGCCAAGAGGTGCGCTTCCTGTGTCATGCCGGTGTGGATGGTCCGCGACGACGCCACGTCTAGGACCTTGGCAGAGCGCGTGGGGGACACCCCCGTCGCCTGAGGATTGATCACTTCGAAGCTCATTAGAGCGTCCTTTCGTTATCCAGCCGGGTCGACCTCGGCGTCGCCCAACCAGCACGCCGTCCTGGTACGGATGGCATCGGCGAACCTGGGCGACGGCTGCTTCACCTGGTATCAAGCAGACCGCCGAGAACCGTGTCCGAGATCACGGCTGGATGGTGTCCATGAGAATCTCGAGCGGAACGCGCGCACGAACAGCGAGCGTCGCTTGCTGCAACCACTCTGCTGCCTCCGGACCGAGTGCGTAGGCACCCGTGATCCGTTCCCCGTTGCTGAGCAGGGTCAGGAAACCGTTGGTCTCGGCGTAGGCGCGCGTGTAGGTGGCGGTCTTGGCGACGTCGCGGAGCATGACGGTGGCGCTGTAGGTGTCGGAGCTCGCTCCGACCGAAGCGGCCTGGGGGTCGGTGTAGACCGCGCGCGGGACGGCTTCGTAGTTGGCCTCGCGGGGTGTCCCGAGGATGTTGGCGGCCACGACCCGGCCTTGGTACTTGCCGACGTGGGTCAGCGGCCAGATCCCGGTGACGTCGCCGACGGCCCAGACCCCGTCGGTCACGCGCAGGTTTGCGTCGAGGGGTACTCCGCCTGGGTCTGCGTCCACGCCGATGGTCTCCAGCCCGATGTCGTGAACCCGCGGCCTTCGGCCTGTGGCGACGAGCAACCGGTCTCCGCGCACCTCGCGGCCGTCCTCGAACTCGAGCACGAACTCCTCGCCATCGCGCCGCGCGGCCGTGGCGCTCGCTGACAGCACGAGCTCGACCCCGTCCCGACGCAGTGATTCGCCCAGCGCCTTACCCAGCGGCGCGGGCTCGCGGGGCAGGACGTGCTCGCCGGTGTCGACGACGACCGCCTGTCCGCCGAGCCTCTGCACCACCTGCGCCATCTCGACGCCGACCGGGCCCGCGCCGAGGATCACCAAGCGGCGCGGCACCTCCGTCATGGAGGTGGCCTCGCGGCTGGTCCATACGCCATCCAGCTCGCGCAGCCCGGGAATCGGGGGCACGAAGGCCGCCGCTCCAGTGGCCAGGACGACATGGTCGGCGGTGTAGCGCGTGCCGTCGACCTCGACGACGCCAAGGCCGGCCAGGCGGCCCGTGCCCCGGAGCAGCGTGATGTCGTTGTCGGCGAGCCACTTCTCCTGCCCCGCGTCGGAGTAGTCGGAGACCATGAAGTCGCGCCAGGCGAACGCAGCCTCGGCGTCCACGTGCGCGGTCGCCAGCGCGTCACGTGCGGCCGCAACGGCTTCGCCGGGACGCAGCAGCGTCTTGGACGGGATGCACGCGTAGTACGAGCACTCCCCACCCACCAGTTCCCGCTCGACCACGGCGACCTTCAGGCCACCGTCGGCGAGAGCCCCCGCAGTATGCTCGCCGGGCGAGCCTCCGCCGATCACGATCACGTCGAAGTCGCTCATCTGGACACTCCTATCGGTTTCGTGGGAACGGTACTTCCGTCACCGGACATCTGTTGGGCCGGCGACAGGCGCAGCAGCAGCGGCGAGGCCAGCAGGACTCCCGTCGCGACCGCGACGGCGAAGGCCAGCAGGATGACCTTGAAGCTCACGTAAAGCAGCGCGATCCCGGCGCCGACGACCGGCAGCGAAAGACCGACGTAGCCCACTACGAAGAAGAGGGCCAGGGCACCAGCACGCTCGTCGGCCGGCGCCGTCGTGATCACCACCGTCAGCGTGCTGCGGTAGATCGCGCCGCTGCCGACGCCGACCAGGCCTGCCCCGACGAAGAACAGCAGCAGGCTGGGCGGCTGCACCCAGGCCGCGGACACGAGCACGGCAAGTCCCACGATGAGGACGGGGATGCCCATGGCCAGCAGGCGTCGCAGGGGCCACGTGAAGGTGGTGACCTGGGTCAGCGCTCCAACGCCGAACGAAACGAACACCGCGAGCCCGGCGAGCAGCGGCGACGACCGGTGCAGCGTGCCGCTGAGGAAGGCTGATGCGAGCCCGGCGAAGACGCCGAACACGGTGAAGACCAGGAAGTCGCCGGTGAGCGCGGCCGTGAACTGGGCGCGTGCCGCGGCCGGGACAGTTAGTCGCTGTGGGCGATAGCGGGGCCGAGGGTCAGGGACCGACCGCCCCTCCGGCGACAGCACGGCGCCCACCAGGGCGAGCGCCAGCAGGACCGAGAAGACAAGGGCGATCATCCGAGGCTCACTCGTGACATAGACCGCCAGCAGTCCGGACAGCAGCGGACCAATCGCCAGCCCACCCACGTTCGCGACGGTGGCCACTATCTGCGACCGCCGCGTCGGGGCCGCACCGGGGCCGGAGTCCAGGTCCGTCAGGTACGCAGTGGCGGCAGCGACGGCGGCCCCGAGAGCGACACCGCTGAGCACGCGTCCGAGAAGCAGGGCCGGGAGCGAGCTCGACAGGGCAAAGACCAGGCTCGCGAGCAGCGCGACGACGATGGCGGGAACGAGCACGGTACGGCGTCCGTACCAGTCCGAGACGTGGCCCACGAGCAGCAGGCTGGCCAGGACCCCCGCTGCGTACACGGAGTAGACGAGCGTGATCGTGATCGAGGACAGGTGGTCCTGCCGCGCGTAGATCCCGTACAGGGCGCTGGGCGCGGTCGAGAACGCGGTCATGGTCGCGACGGCCGCGGCCACGACCCAGAACCCAACCGGGCGGCTGAGCCGGGTGTTCTCGTCGAACACGGGCACGCCGTTGGTCAGGAGCGTCGCTTCGACGCGTTCGTGAAGCATCAGGTTGGTCATGTCCTCGATGCTGGGCGCGTCGGTGCGCGGTCACACCCGTGTCTGACACGGGTGGCGCCACTGGTCAGTCGGAAGGCAGCGGACCCAGGCGTTCACCGGTTTGGCACACCCGGGCAGGGACCAGTGTCTCCACGGGCGCGTCAGAGGCGCCGTGCCCGCGACCATCGGCGAAGCCGGACACCGGCGGCAACCCTCCAAGGAGAAACCACATGACCACCAAGATCACGATCATCTTCGACAACCCCGAAAGCCCCGATGACTTCGAGGCCGGCTACGAGAACCTGATCGCCAAGGCACGCAAGATTCCCTACGTCCTCCGGATGGAGACCGCCAAGGTCTGGCCGAAGGAGGACGGAACACCCACCCCGGCGTACCGGCTCATCGACCTCTACCTCCCCGACTACGACACCGCCAGCCAGGCGGTCACCACGGCCGAGGCCGGGGAGTTCTTCCCGCGGGCGTTCGAACTGGCCACCGGCGGCGCCCGCGCCGTGTTCGCAGAGGTCGAAGAGTCCTGACCCTCCACGGCGGCTCTTTGCCACCGCGTCCCCAGAGGTTTTCGGTTGTCAGCGGACGGCAGTCGACCGACCGCGGCTGCTCAGCGCCTCCCCCAGATCGCGGCGCGAGCTGATCCCCAACTTCCCGAAGACCTTGCGCAGGTGCCACTCTACGGTGCGGGCGCTGATGAACAGCTCCGCGCCGATCTCCGGGTTGGAACGCCCCTCCCGCGCCAGCCGGGCGATGTGCTCCTCTTGCGGCGTCAGCTGGTTCAGCGTGTCCACCTGGCGCTTGCGGACCTTCTCACCGGTGGCGAGCAGCTCCCGGCGCGCGCGCTCGGCGAACGCTTCGATGCCGAGGTCGGCGAAGGTGCCGTGGGCGGCGCGGAGCAGCTCGCGCCCGTCGCCGCGCCGTCCTTCGCGGCGGAGCCATTCGCCATACAGCAGCTGGGCACGTGCGTGCTCGACGCGGAGCCGGCTGCGGGCCAGCCGTGTCACGCCTTCCTCGTACGCCGCCTCGGCCTCGGCACCCTTGCTGAGCAGCGCTCGGCTGCGCGCTTCGACGCCGGCCGCCCAGTCGGAGTCGCAGCCCGCTGTCGCGGCCTGTAGCCGGCGCAGGGCGTCCGCCGCCAGCTCCCGCTGACCGCTGCGGTATGCCGCTTCCACCAGGTCGGGCAGGGCTTGGGACGTGAACGGGCCCAGGTTCCCCTCGGCCGCGCGGGCCGCGGCGGCCGAGGCGTCGGCATACCGGCCGAGGCCGAGCTCCAGCAGCGCGGACGCGCGGTCGCTGATGTTCCAGCCCAACCCTTCACCGCGGGTGCGGGCTTCGTCAGCGACGCTCCTGATTAGCCGGTGCGCACGCTCTGGCTCGCCCTCGAAAGCGGCGAGGAACAGATCGCCGTACGACGCCCGGCGCGTGCCGGTCACCTGCTTGACCACGTCCTCCGTGACCGCCTGGGTACGGGCCGCCTCGAAGTCTCCAGCCCACATGTCCACGACCCGGCGCACGTTCAGGGCCGCGACCATCGGGCCCATCGCGCCCGCCGACCGGGCCAGCTGGAGATGTCGCCTGCTCGCAGAGTCCCAGGCGTCGAAGTCCCAAAGCGACAGAGCCGTGTTGGAGACAAGGACCCCGTAGTGCAGCCACTCGTCGGTGGCATTGTCGTCGTCGAGGAACGCACTCAGAGCCCTACGAAGAGCAGGACACGCGTCGGTCGGGGAGTCGAGGATCAGCGTGGACAGGCCATCGAGGAGAAGGGCGCACGGCCCCGTCCCGGGGTCGACCGACTGCGCGGCACGGGCCGCAGCCGACACGACCGGCAGTTCCCCGCCGGGCACCGCGAGTGAACCGGCGACCAACGCGGCACCCCAGGCGTCGAGCAAGGTCCGGCGGGAGAGCAGTGGGTCGAGCGACTCGAGCCGCTGTGCGGCCCGCAGGAACAGCAGTGGGGCGTCTCTCCCCCAGGTCGCGGCGCGGGTGATCGCGGCCCGCAGCGTCTCGGCCCGCGCCTGCTGGAGGTTGTCGACCGCGTCGGCCTCGGCCTCCGCCAGAGCGCCGAGACCGGCGTCGAAGGCGCCCGCGTACAGGTGCGCCTCCGCCGCGGCGAGGGCCCGTTCCGCGCGACGCGAGGGTTCGGCGGTGAGGGCCACTGAGCGCTGCAGGAACGCCGCCGCACCCGCCAGCCCGGCACGCGCCCGAGCGCGCTCCGCCGACCGCTCGAGCTCTTCCGCGATGCCCTCGTCCGGACCGGACGCGGATGCGGCGAGGTGCCAGGCCCTGCGGTCGGGGTCGGCCTCGGCATCGGTCGCGGCTGCCAGCGCCCGGTGCGCCGCCCTGCGCTCGTCGACCGACGCAGCGGCGTACGCGGCGGAGCGGCCCAGCGGGTGCAGGAACCGCACGCCGGAGCCGATCTCGAGCAGTTGCGCGGACCGCGCCGGCTCCGCGTCGTCGTGGCCGAGCCCCACGGTGTGAGCGGCCCTCCACATCAGGGTGGGGTCGCCGGTGGCGTCGGCGGCCGCGATCAGGAGCAGCCGCTGCGTCGGCTCGGGCAGTGCCCGCACTCTCTGGATGCAGTGCTCCACCAGGAGGTCCGTGGTCACCGCCCCCGTGGGGATGCCGAAGCCCCCGGCCAGCTCGGCGTCGGCCATCCCGCGGACCAGCTCGAGAAGGGCCAGCGGATTTCCTCCCGTCTCGGCGACGAGCCGCTCACGGACGCGCTCGTCCAGGTGACCGGGGGTCGCCGCGGTCAGCACGGCTCGCGCGTCGTCTTCATCAAGGCCATCGAGGGTCAGGTCCGGAACACCGGGGAAGAGATGGTCGGCGCCGGTCTCGCGGACCGCGAGGACGACCAGCACCGACTCGGCCCCGAGCCGCCGGACCACCACACCGAGCACCTGACACGTGGCCTCGTCCAGCCACTGCGCGTCGTCGACCATCACCACCAGGGGCTGGTGGGCGGCCACGTCAGCCAGGACCCCCAGCACCCCCAGGCCGACGACCAGCCGGTCCGGGGGCGGCCCGGCCGCGAGCCCGAGGGCCACCCGGAGCGCCTCGACCTGATGATCGGGAACCGTGCTCACCTCCCCGAGGAGCGGCCCGCAGAGCAGGTGCAGCGCGGCGAACGGAAGCTCCAGCTCGGTCTCGACTCCGACGACCTGGATGCCACGGCAACCGGCGGCCCGCTGCGCGACGTACTGGAGCAGGGAGGTCTTGCCGATCCCCGCCTCGCCGCGAAGGACAACCGCGTCGCTCCCACCGCCGCGCACCCGGTCCAGGGCGTCGTCGAGCGCCTCCCGCTCTCGGGAGCGTCCGCGCAGGTCAGGCGCCATGGCGGCCATCTCATCACAGGCTGTTGGGGATGTCCTCGTCGTTCCACCGCTTGCCGGACTCCATGACGCCGACTCGATAGCCCTTCTCCGCGGCCCTGAGCGCAGCCACGCTGCCACCGAACCCAGACCCGACGATGAGTACGTCGTAGTCGAAGCCAGCCATCGATCCTCTCCCTCCTTGGCGATGCGTTGTTGTCACACTCGGCTCCGAGCGGCCCACGTGGCGCCAGTGAGGACACTGGTGTGTCCGCGGGCGGTGCCGGCACGTGCCGGTCCACCCGTGTGTGGACCAGTGACCGCGCGGGCGCGACCGACGAGGCCCGCGCACGACCGTGGTCGGACCCGAGCAGAAGGAGTCCGACCATGATCATCACCCGACAGTGGCGACCGCGCCTGGCAGTACTGGTGGCCGCATCGGCCGCACTGGCACTGACGGCCGGAGGTGACGCGTCGGCCGACGGCGCGCCGATGGGTGCCCCGGTCGCATCAC
Organism: uncultured Gaiellaceae bacterium; assembly: GCA_963791905.1. Taxonomy (GTDB): domain Bacteria; phylum Actinomycetota; class Thermoleophilia; order Gaiellales; family Gaiellaceae; genus Gaiellasilicea. Next base: position 1,786 of record CAWBTX010000006.1, on the reverse strand, counting down.
GACGATGCCCCTGTCGTGAGGACCGACGACGGCGCCGTCCGCGGGGTAGCGCTAGGCGGCGGCTTCGCCTTCCGAGGACTTCCGTACGCCGCGCCTCCGACGGGACGGCTGCGCTGGCGGGCTCCGCAACCGCCGACGTCGTGGCATGGGGTCCGGGACGCCACCCAGTACGCGCCCAGCTGTCTGCAGAAGCCGAATCTCTTCCAGCCGCCCGGCCCCCTGTCCGAGAACTGCCTGTACCTGAACGTGTCGACGCCGACGTTGCACTCGCACGCGAACCGGCCGGTCCTGGTCTGGATCCACGGGGGCGGGCTCACCCAGGACGGCGCGCTCAACTACGACGGCACCAAGCTTGCCGCGCAGGGAGCCGTCGTCGTGACGATCAACTATCGGCTGGGTGCTCTCGGCTTCCTGGCGCACCCGGCGCTGGCCGACCGTCCCGGCGGAGCGGCGGGCAACTACGGCCTGATGGACCAGCAGGCCGCGTTGCGGTGGGTCCGGCACAACATCGGTGCCTTCGGCGGCGACCCGGACAACGTGACGATCGCGGGCCAGTCCGCGGGCGGCCTGTCCGTCCTCGCCCACCTGATCTCCAGCAGCTCACGCGGCCTGTTCCAGCGCGCGATCGTTCAGAGCGGCACCTTCGCCCTGCACCAGGTCTCGCTCGCCGACGCGAAGGCCTTCGGCACGAGCTACGCCGCCAGTGCCGCGGTCGGATGCCCGAGCCAGACCGCGTCCTGCCTGCGCAGCAAGCCCGCCGCGACGCTCGTGAACGCCTTCCCCGACGCGGCCATCCCGGGCGTCGTCGACGGCAAGGTCCTCCAGGAGTCGGTCGGGTCGGCCCTGGCCGCCGGACGGTTCGCTCGCGTGCCGGTCATCAACGGGATCAACCAGGACGAGGAGCTGCTCTTCGTCCTTGGTCTCGGCGTCGCCGTGAGCAACGGGAGCTTCGTCCCGGCGCCCACGCCGACCCCGGAGACTTATGAAAGCGTCATCGCGTCGGTACTCGGCGTGTCCGCCGCGCGCGCTTCAGAGGTCGCTGCGGAGTACCCGCTCGCCGCCTACCCGATTCCCCAGTTCGCGCTGAGCGCCGTGGTCTCGGACGCGAACTTCGCCTGCACGGCCCTCCAGGTCGACCAGTGGACCTCGCGCAAGGTGCCGACGTATGCCTATGAGTTCGACGACGGTACGGCGCCGCCGTTGTTCGCGGGTCCCGACTTCCCGCCGATCGCGACTCACTCGTCGGAGATCCAGTACCTCTTCGAGCAGCCCAACGCGCCCTACGCCACCCCGCTGGACCCGACCCAGGAGGCGCTGGCGACGAAGATGCGCGCGGCGTGGGTGAAGTTCGCCGCGAAGGGCCACCCGGGGTCGTCGGCCGTCCAATGGCCCTCGTTCAACACGACTTCGGCAGTCCTGTCGTTCGCCTCACCGCAGCCGCAACTGGACACCGGCTTCGCCGCCAGGCACCACTGCGGGTTCTGGGCTGCTGGCTGACGCCGGCAAGCCCCACGACGGGTCCACCACACAAGGAGGACAGATGGCCGCAAATAGGTGACGTCACGAGGATGGGCGCAGCCGACGGGGACTGCTCCGAGCGCGACGCGGCCGCCTGGATCGCGACCAGCGCCGCCAACGACGCGAGGACCCAGAGGGAACCAGCCGCCTGCGGCGTCACGGGCGACGTCGGCGCCACCGCGAACGCGGTGGCGCCAAGCGCGAGGAGCGTAATAGTGCGACCTACGAGCCCACGTGACTCGTCGTAGCTCAGCGGTCCGCCAATCGG
>CAWBTX010000005.1:0-1258681 GCA_963791905.1 uncultured Gaiellaceae bacterium | reverse complement strand
GGCGCCCGCCCTCGATCAGGAACGACTGCATCAAGCCCTCGCTGGCGATCGTCGAAGTCAAGCGGGGTATCGTAGACCTCGCGGTGGAAGTCACGCGGGATCGAGCCTGGGAGACGTTGACCCGGTACACGAAGAGCGAGTCGCTGCGCCGGCACGCGCTCGCGGTCGAGGCTTCGACGCGGTCGTACGCACGTCAGCTTCGGCGAGGACGAGGCGCTCTGGGGCGCGACGGCGCTCCTGCACGACTTCGACTACGAGATCCATCCGACGCTCGAGCAGACCCGCAGGCGTCCCCCCATCCTCCGCGACGAGGGCTACCCGGAGGAGCTGATCGAGGCGGTTCTCTCGCACGCGGAGCACCTCGAGCTGCCGCGCGACACGCCGCTCAACACGGACGCTCTTCGCCTGCGACGAGCTCTCGGGCTTCGTCCACGCCTGCGGGCTCGTGCGGCCGAACGGGCTCGAGGGACTGGAGCCGAAGTCCGTCAAGAAGAAGCTCAAGCAGCCGTCGTTCGCGGCCGGCGTGCATCGGGACGAGGTCTACGCCGGCGCCGAGCTGCTCGGGCTCGAGCTCGACGAGCACATTGCGAACGTGGTCGCCGCGCTGCAGCCGATCTCGGCCGAGCTCGGCCTGCGCACGAGCGCGGACGCCGCCTAGCTCGACTCGCGGACGCCGTCCACCAGGCGCTCGAGGTCCTCGTCGCTCGTCCACCAGCCGCACGAGGCGCGGACGAGGCCCGGTGCACGGGATCTCGCGCACCATGACGTCCCGCTCGGCGAGCTGCGCGACGACCGCCGCAGGGTCCTCGGCGCGGAACGAGACGAGCGTCGCGTCGCCGTGCACGAGCTCCACGTGCGGCGCCAGGCAGCTCGCGACAGCGGCGCCGCCTGCTCGGCGGCGCGCTCGTAGCGCCCCTCCGGCGTCGACCTCGAGCGCCGCGAGCATGCCCGCCAGGGACGCCGCCGAGAGCCAGTTCGGGTCGAACCGCGCCGCGCCCTCGCGCGGCTCGAAGCTCCATCCGGCTCGAACGACGCCTGGGCGAAGTAGCTCGGCCGGCGCGATCCGGAGCCGCTCGGGCTCGGCGACCACGAGCGCGCCCGTGGAGTCGGGGCCGCACAGCCACTTCTGGCCGGAGATCGGTGTAGTAGTCGAGCCCGGCCGCCTCGACCGGGATCGCGCCGACCGACTGGGCGCCGTCCACGAGCACCGGCAGCCCGGTCCGCTCCTTGAGCTCCTGCACCGGCAGCGTCGCGCCCGGTCGTCCAGAGGACCTGCGAGAGGGCAATCAGCCGTGTCCTCGGCGTCACCGCGGCGAGGATCGCGTCCGGCTCGGGCGCGCGCCACGACGACACGCGCACCGCTGGCGTGCAGCGGCCGGAGCAAGCCCGGGTGCTCGTCGGCGGTGGTGACGACCTCGTCGTCCGGGCCGAGCGTCGAGGCCGGCGAGGACGATGTTGCAGCCGTCCGTCGTCGACGTCGTGAGCGCGACGTGCAGCAGGCTCGACGCCGACGAGCGCTCCGAGCCGCTCCCGCACCTGCTCCCGCAGTGCCGAGCACGCGCTCGAAGTACGCGTGGCCGACGCGCCCCTCCACCGCACCCGCGCGGAGCTCCGCCTCGATCGCGTCGACGGTCGGCCGCGCGAGCGGCCCGAACGTGCCCGCATTCAGGTACGCGACCCGCTCGAGCACGGAAAGAGCGCGCGCGCCTCCTCGATCGTCATCCGATCCGCGACCTCGACCGGCGCGTGATCGGACAGCACGCCGCCATTGTGACAGCCGCTGCTCACGCGGCCAGACGTGGATCGGCGAGGCGTCGAGGCCCGCGGACGAGCACGTGGTCGATCCCAGGCCCGAGCGCCGACCAGCCCGCCAGCTCGTGCAGATGCTCGGCACGGAGGTTGAAGTCGCCGGCAAGAACGGCACGGCAGCCGCGCCGCGAACTCCGAGACGAACGCCTCGGCGCGCACGATCTCCGCCGACGACGACCTCCGGCCGCGCGGAAGTCGTTCGTGGCGTGCAGATTCGCGACGACGATCCGCTCGAGCCGGACGGCGTGGCAGTAGCGGGCTCGCGACAGCGTGCGTCGATCCGCAGCCCACGCTGCTCGAGCGGCTCGAGGCCGGGCGCGAGCAGGATCGCGTTCGCCTGGCCGGCCAGCGCCGAGCGGAAGAGGCCGTTGTGCAGGCGCGTGATCACCCCCGCGAGCTGCGCGGGCAGCGAGGGCGCGACTCGTCACGACCCAGCGCGCGGTCATGCCGCTCCAGCGCGCCGAGCCGCGGCAGCGCCCAGAGCGGCACCTCCTGGAGGCAGAGGACGTCGGGCCGGTCGGCGGTCGCGAGGCGCACCATCGCCTCGAGCTGGCTGCGGCGGTCGGGCGGGTACGCGTTCCCGTGGAAGACGTTCCAGCTGCGCATGAGCAAGGGCACTAGCCTACGAGCGATGCGCGTCGTCATCGCCGACCCGCCCGGCGTACACGCCGCCGTACGACCACGAGCTCGCGGCCGCGCTCGCGCGGGCCGGCGCCGAGGTCGAGCTCGTCACCTCCCGCTTCCGCTTCGGCGACGCGCCCGAGCCCGAGGGCTACCCCGGAGCGAGCTCTTCTACCCGCTCTCGTCGCGTCTCTTCCGCCGCACGCGGCTGCGGCTGCCGCTCAAGGCGCTCGAGCACCCGGTCGGACTGGCGCGGCTCGCGGGCGACCCGCGCAGACCTCGTCCACCTGCAGTGGCTCGCGGCACCCGAGCTCGACGTCTCGGCTCCTCCGCCACCCCGCACCGCTCGTGCTCACCGCGCACGACCTGCTGCCGCGCCGGACGGCGCACGAAGGTCGACCTCTGGAGGCGGCTGTTCGGCCGCTTCGAGCGCATCGTCGTCCACAGCGAGCGCGGCCGGGACGACGCTCGTCGAGCTCGGCGTCGCGGCGGAGAAGCTGCGCGTGATCCGCGCATCCCGTCTTGCCGCACCGATCCGCCGCGCGCGCGACGACGGCCGCACCGTGCTCGCGCTCGGCCTCGTCCGGCCGTACAAGCAGCTCGAGCACGCCGCAGGCAGGCGGCCGCGCGCGCGGCCGGCGCGCGAGCTCCGCTCGCGGGCGACGGCGACGCGTACCTCCCGGAGACCGAGATCGAGCGGGCGCTCGGCGAGTCCACCGTCGCCGTCTTCCCGTACAGGCCGGAGCTCGACCAGAGCGGCGCGCTGCTCCAGGCGCTCGGCGCGGGTCTTCCGGCGGTCGTCTACGACGTCGGCGGCCTCGGCGAGGTCGTGCGCGACGTTCGGCGCCGGCCGCGTCGTCGCCGCCGGACGACGTCGGCGCTCTCGGCGGCGCGCTCGCGGAGCTGCTCGACGACGAGGACGCGCTCGAGGCGGCGCGGGCCGGAGCACGACGAGCCCGCGATGAGCTCACCTGGGACGCGGCCGCGCGCGGCGCACCTCGAGCTCTACCGGGAGCTCACGTGATCTTCCGCAGCGCAGCCGCTTCGACGACCTCGTCCGCCGGCAGCTCGACCTCTTCGCCGAGGACGAGGCGGACCTGCTCGAGGAGGCGCGGGACGGCGGAGCGCGCCTACGACGCCGCCGATCGCGAGGACGCCGAGGAGGCGTACTCCGACTTCCAGCTCGTGCTCGAGGCGGGCGCGGAACGGCTCGCGCGATCTGCGCGACACGTACGCCGCGACGCTCGACGAGGACGCCGAGGACGCGTACGCGCAGGCCTTCGCCGAGCCGCCGCGAAGCGCTTCCCGAGCTGCCGGCCGAGCTCTAGCCTGCGATGATGCGGATCGAGGACTACGGGCTGATCGGCGACCTGCAGACGGCCGCGCTCGTCGGGCGCGAACGGCTCGATCGACTGGCTCTGCTTCCCGCGCTTCGACTCCGGCGCGTGCTTCGCTGCGCTCCTCGGCGACGAGGAGCACGGCCGCTGGCTGCTCGCGCCCGACTGCGAGGTGCACGCGCGCGAGCGGCGCTACCGCGAGCGCACGCTCGTCCACGAGCTCGACTTCCACACCGAGCGCGGGCATCGTGCGCGTGATCGACTTCATGCCGCCGCGCGGCGAGGACCCGGACGTCGTCCGGATCGTCGAGGGCATCGAGGGCGCGGTGCAGATGCGGATGGAGCTCGTGATCCGCTTCGACTACGGCTCGATCGTGCCGTGGGTGCGGCGCGTCGAGCGACGACACCCGCGTCGCGGTCGCCGGGCCGGACGCGATCGCCCTGCGGACGCCGGTGGAGCTGCGCGGCGAGAACCTGCACGACGGTCGCGCGAGTTCGCCGTCGCAGCCGGGCGAGCGCGTCCCGTTCGTCCTGACCTGGTTCCCCTCCCACCACGACTCCCCGCGCGCGATCGACCCGGAGCAGGCGCTCGAGGAGACGTGCTCGTTCTGGCGCGAGTGGGTCGGCCGCTGCACGTATGCCGGCCGTGGCAGCGACGCCGTGACGCGCTCGCTGATGGTGCTGAAGGCGCTGACGTACGAGCCGACCGGCGGGATCGTCGCGGCGCCGACGACGTCGCTGCCCGAGCAGATCGGCGGCGTGCGGAACTGGGACTACCGCTACTGCTGGCTCCGCGACGCGACCTTCGCCCTCTACGCGCTCGCTCGACAACGGCTTCATCGACGAGGCGCGGGCGTGGCGGAAGTGGCTGCTGCGCGCGGTCGCCGGCGACCCGGACGACCTGCAGATCATGTACGGCCCGGCCGGCGAGCGGCGGCTGCTCGAGCTCGAGCTGCCGTGGCTCCCCGGCTACGAGGGCTCGCAGCCGGTGCGGATCGGCAACGCCGCCAGCACGCCAGTTCCAGCTCGACGTCTACGGCGAGGTGCTCGACGTCCTGCACCAGGCGCGCCGGCGCGCAGCTCGAGCCCGACGAGGACTCCTGGGCGCTGCAGCGCATGCTGCTCGAGAACCTCGAGCGGCGCTGGCACGAGCCGGACGAGGGGATCTGGGAGGTGCGCGGACCGCGGCGCCACTTCACGCACTCGAAGGTGATGGCCTGGGTGGCGATCGACCGCGGCGTGAAGGCCGTCGAGGGCTTCGGTCGCGAGGGCGCCGGTGGAGCGCTGGCGCGCGGTGCGCGACGAGATCCACGCGGAGGTGCTGGAGCGGGCTTCGACGCGGAGCTGGACTCGTTCGTGCAGTCGTACGACTCGAAACGGCTCGACGCGAGCGCTGCTGACGATCCCGCTCGTCGGCTTCCTGCCGCCGACGACCCGCGCGTGCGCGGGCACGCTCGAGGCGGTGCGCCGCGAGCTCCTGCGCGACGGCTTCGTCGCATCGCTACAGCCACGACGCGGCGACGAGCGTCGGTCGACGGGCTGCCGCCGGGCGAGGGCGCGTTCTTCCTCTGCTCCTTCTGGTTCGTCGACAACCTCGCCCTGCTCGGTGAGCTCGACGAGGCGTGCGAGATGTTCGAGCGCCTGCTGTCGCTGCGCAACGACCTCGGCCTGCTCTCGGAGGAGTACGACCCCGACTGGCCGGCTCGTCGGCAACTTCCCGCAGGCGTTCTCGCACATCGGCCTCGTCAACACTGCGCTCCGGCCTCGAGCGGCGCCGTGGCAGCGGCTTAGCGCCTCACCGATGCCCGAAGTGGTGCGCGGCCGGCAGCGCCGCGCCGACGTCGCGGTCGGCGATCGCACGGGCGAGCGGGCCGAGGCTCTCGAGCCCGGAGACGACGATGTTGCGGTTCTCGCCGAGCCGCTCGTAGCGGCCGCGGACGAGGAGGAGAGGCTCGCCGCGAACGATCGCGCGGTGCCGCTCGTAGACGCTCGGGCGCGACGATCAGGTTGACCTGGCCGAGCTCGTCCTCGAGCAGCATGAAGACGATGCCCTTCGCGGTCGCCGGGCGCTGGCGCGCGATCGCGAGCCCCGCGAAGGCGACGGTGCTTCTGTGCGGCGCCTCGAGCAGCTCGGCGCTCGTCAGCACCTCCCCGGGTAGGTTCGGACGCAGCAGCGTGAGCGGGTGCACGTCGACCGAGACGCTCGTCCCGGCGTAGTCGGCGAGCATCCGCTCCCAGGCGGTCAGGTCGCGGGAGGTCGGGGGTCGCGGCCGTCGGGTCGAGCGCGAGCGTCAGCTGCATGTTCTCCCGCTGAACTGTCTGTGGCCGGATCACGAGGCCGAGCTCCCAGAGCAGCTTGCGGCGCTCGCCCCAGCGGTCGCAGGCGCCGCTGCGGACGAGCGCCTCCAGCTCGCGGGCATCGAGAGGCGCCCGGCGCGCGAGCTCCCCGATCCCCGGGTAGAGACCGTTCTCGTCGCGCTCGGCGACGAGCCGCTTCGCATCCTCCTCCCCCACCGACTTCACGTAGCCGAGCCCGATCCGGACGGCGCCCTCGTCGAGCGAGCAACCCGCCTCGCTCAGGTTGATGTCCGGCGGGCGTACCTCCACCCCGCGCCGCTGCGCGTCCCGGATGAGGCTCGCCGGCGGGTAGAAGCCCATCGGCTGCGCGTTCAGGAGCGAGCAGAGGAACTCGGCCGGATAGTGGTGCCGCAGCCACGCGGACTGGTAGGCGAGCAGGCCGAAGGCGGCGGCATGCGACTTCGGGAAGCCGAAGCCGGAGAACGACGCGAGCTTGTCGTAGACGGTGTCCGCCGTCTCGCGGGTCGACGCCCTTCGCGGCAGCGCCCTCGATGAACCGGCTCGCGGAACGCCTCGATCGCCTCCTCGCTCCGCTTGCGGCTCATCGCCCGGCGCAGCCCCTCCGCCTCGCCGATCGTGAAGCCGGCGAGCGCCATCGCCACCTCGAGCACCTGATCCTGGAAGACGACGACGCCGTGGGTCTCGCGCAGCGGCTCGCGCAGAAGCTCGTGGTCGACCGGCGGCACGTACGTCGGATCGACGCGGAGCTTCTCGCGCGCGTCGATGTACGGGTGGACGGCCTTGCCCTGGATCGGCCCCGGCCGCACGAGCGCGACCTGGACGGTGAGGTCGTCGAGGTTCGCCGGCTTCGTCCGCAGCAGGCTCTGCATCTGCGCGCGGCTCTCGATCTGGAAGTCGCCGACGGTGTCGGCGCGCTGGATCTCGGCGTAGACGGCGGCGTCGTCGAGCGGGATCCGCGAGAGGTCGATCGGCTCGCCGTAGGCCTCGGCGATCTGCTCGACGCAGTCCTCGACCGCGGAGAGCATGCCCAGGCCGAGCAGGTCGATCTTGAGGAAGCCGGCGTCCGAGCACGAGTCCTTGTCCCACTGGCAGATCTGCCGGCCGGCCATCGCGGCCGGCTGCACGGGAACGAGCTCGACGAGCGGACGGCTGGAGATCACCATCCCGCCCGGGTGCTGGGAGATGTGGCGCGGCAGGCCGGCGATCTCCCCCGTCAGCGCAGCGAACGCACGCCAGCGTGGCGAGAGCAGCTTCGGCGTCGGCGTCCGGCAGCAGCGCGAGCTCCTCCGCGACGCGCTTCGCGTTCCAGCCGTCCGAGACGCGCGCGAGGCGCTCGAGCTCGGCGAACGGGAGCCCGAGCGCCTTGCCGACGTCGCGGATCGCGCCGCGGCTCCGGTACGTGGAGAAGCTCGCGACGAGCGAGGCGTGCTCGCGGCCGTAGCGGTCGGTGACCGCGACGATCAGCTTCTCGCGGATGTCGCGCGGGAAGTCGAGGTCGATGTCGGGCACCGACATCAGCTCGCGGTTCAAGAAGCGGCCGAGCGAGAGGTTGCCCGCGACCGGGTCGACGTGCGAGAGACCGGTCAGGTAGCAGACGATCGAGCCGACGGAGCTCCCGCGTCCCCGGCCCGGCGGCAGCCAGCGCCGCGGCGAGCCGAGCCCGCGCACCTCGGCGGCGATCTCGCGCCGCGAGCTCGAGCACCTCCCAGTGGAGCAGGAAGAAGCCCGCGAGCCCGAGCTCGTCGATGAGCGCGAGCTCGTCCTCGAGCCGCCGCCGCGCCTCCGCAAGTAACAGTCTGTTACTTGGCGGGTAGCGATCAGCGAACGCCGACTCGCACACCTGGGCCAGCTGCCGGATCGCGGGCTCCTCGCCGTCGGAGAAGTCGGGATAGCGATAGCCGAGCTCGGCGGTCAGGTCGAACTCGAGCCGTTGCGCGAGCTCGGCGGTGCGCAGGACGGCGTCGCGGTCATCCGGGAAGAGCTCGAGCATCTCCGCGGGCGTGCGCAGGATGCTCTCCCGGTTCCCGCGCCGCTCCTGCTCGCAGCCGTCGAGCGAGGTGCAGCGGCGAATCGCGACGAGCACGTCCTGGAGGTCGGTCCGGCGAGGATGGTGCGCGTGGACGTTGCCGGTGACGACGGTCGGCGCGCCGAGGTGCTCCGCGAGATCGCGCAGGAGCGCGTTGCGGCGCGCGTCGCCGCGCTCGAACGGCCGCTGGAGCTCGACGTAGAAGCGCTCGCCGAAGGCGCGGGCAAGCTCGACGGCGGCGTTCGGGTCGCGGACGCCGAGCCCGTTGCGGGCGCAGCCGGACAGGCAGACGAGGCCCTCGTTCAGCTCCGCAAGCAGCGCCGGGTCGAGCGCGGGCGGCACGGGCTCGGCGCCCTCCTTCGGCCGGTGTGCGCATGCGCCGTGAGCGCGCAGAGGTTCGGTACCCCTGCGACGACTCGACGAGCAGGTTCGCGTGACCGCCGCTCGGCGGCGAGCTCGACGAGCCGCAGGGTCGACGTGGGCGTCACCGTGCCGTGGAGCGTCACCTCGGCGCCGGTGATCGGCCGAACGCCGAAGTGCTTCGCCGCGCTCGCGAACTCGAGCGAGCCGTAGACCCCCTCGTGATCGGTCAGCGCGAGCGCCTCGTAGCCGAGCTCCGCCGCCCGCAGCGCGAGCTCCTCCGGGTGCGAGGCGCCGTCGAGGAAGGAAAACGCCGAGTGGCAGTGGAGCTCGACGTAGCTCATCGGCTACTGTTCCGCGCGCCTCGGCCAGGCAGGAGTTCGCCGCAGGCCACTGAACCCCCCGCCCATATGCGCACGCTCGCGACACTCATGGCCTCGCTCGTCCTCGTCACCTCGGCGCTCTTCGCGCACGCGCTCGTCGTCGGCGAGAACCCGCCGACCGTCGCCGTCTCGAAGTAGCCCTCGCGCCCCGGCCGGCTGCACCTCCCGCGCGGAGCCGGCCTCGGCGAGCCTCGCGTCGCTCGCGACGCGCCAGGACGCGAGGGCGATACTCCCGTCGTGGATGCGCGGAGCGCTACGACGAGCTCGTCGACGACCTCTGCGCCCGGAACGACGACGTCGAGCCGGCGAAGATGATGGGCATGCCGTGCGTCAAGCGCGGCGGGAAGATGGTGGCCGGCTACACCGAGGGCGCGATGGTCTTCAAGCTGCCCGATGCCGAACGGCACGCGGAAGCGCTCGCGCTCGACGGCGCTCACCTCTTCGACCCCTCCGGCAAGGGGCAGCCGTTCAAGGAGTGGGTCGTCGTGCCGGTCGCGCACGCCGACCGCTGGGACTTGCGGACGTGCGCTCGCCGTGCCGGCAGCGCTCACGACCGCTCGGAGGCCCGCTAGCGCGCTGTGAAACCACGCGCCGGCTTCCTCGTCGCGGAAGACGCAGGCGTTCTGGCCCGACTCGAGCACGAGGTCGAAGTAGCGCCGGTCGACCGGCTCCTCCGTCCACCAGCGGTCGACGACGCGCCACTCCTCGCGCAGGAGCGCCACCGCCTCCCGGTTGACGCGCACGGGCACGCCGACCGGGCTCGCCTCGACCAGCGCCGGCCGAGGCGCATTCAGCCGTCCCGCTACTCGTCGCGGGGAACGAACAGCGCTCGCGCCTCCGGAATCCGCGACCACGGCGCCACCTCCACCACCGCACACACCGAGCCCGAGCCGGTGCTTGCCCGCACCTGCTTCAGGCCGTCCGAGAGCTGCGCCGCCAGCTCGTCGCCCGCCGGACGAACCAGCTCGAGCTGCCGCCCGACGCGCCTCGGAGAGCTCCACCGCCTCCAGCCGCAGCTCGAGCACCGGCGCCGGCAGCTCGAGCAGCTTCGGGCCGAGCGCCGCCCGCAGCCGGGTCCGCTCGGCGGTCGGGTCGCGGAGCGTGACGGAGCGCCGCCACGAGCCGCCGCCGACGAGCCGGGCCGAGAGCGCCGCCTTGCGCAGCGGCCGCCCTGCCCGCTCGGGGCGGGCGAGCAGCCGGTCGAGCAGCGCGCCGAACGCCCGCCGCAGCGTCAGCTCGTTCCCGACCGCCTCGGGAAACTCGAGCGCCTCGGCGAGCTCCGCCGGCGGGCGGCGACCGCGGACACGCCCCGTGCTTCCACCCTGCGCGAGCGACCACGCGCGCCGCCCTTCCGGCCCCAGCCGCTCGGCCACCGAGCCCCCCGGCAAGGCGGCGAGCTCCCCCAGCTTCCGCACGCCGAGCCCCTCGAGCTCCGCGTAGCGCTCGGCGGAGAGCGGCAGGAGCGAGAGCGGCAGCGGCGCGAGGAACCCCTCCTCGGTGTCCTCCGCCACCACCAAAGCCTGCCCGGGACGCGCGACGCTCGCCGCCGCGAGGGCGGCGAACCGGCGCCGCGCTGCGCCCGCGCGTGGATCCCAGGCAGATCCGACGGAGGCGAGCGCCCGCTCGAGCGCCGCCTCCAAGCCTCCGTACAGCCGCTCGACGCCCTTCGTCTCGAAGTAGACGCGCCCGGGCTCGTCGGGATCGACCGCGAAGCCGGAGTCCTCCAGCCGCCGCAGCACCCCCTCCCACTCGCGCTCGACCGCTGCCGGATCCTGCTCGACGAGCCGGAGCGCCGGGCACATCGCGAGCGCCTCCCCCAGCCGCATCCCCGGCTGCACCCCCTGCGCAGCCGCCGCCGCGGTCACCGCGCCCACGAGCGGCTCCGTTCCCGGGCACCGGCGCGAGCGCCGCCGGCTCGAGCTGCAGCCGCGGCCGTTCCAGCAGCGCCGCCCGCAGCTCGAATCCCGGAGTGAGGAGACACGCGATCACAGGAACGTATGTTCTATACCCGAACACATGTTCCTGTCAAACGTTTGTTTCCCTCGATGAACGCCTCGCCGGCTCGGTCGAGAGCTCGACTGAGCGCGGTGATCGTCCGCAGCGAACCACGCGACACCGCGCTCGAGACGGCGCTCGGCGGACCGTTCGAGCACTCGTCGCCAGTCGCATGGCGTGCGTCGACCGCGAGCGACGGCCTGGTCCAGCGCGCCTCGCTCGGACGGCGTCTGCAGTCGTCGCGCGACGTCGTGCGATCGCCTCGTCACAGCCGGCGGAAGGCGGTCGCCTCGGCGTTGACGCCACCGTCGAGCGACGCTCGTCCCTGGCCAGCGATCGGCCTGCAGACGCGCGACACTGAGGCGCTCTCCGAGTCGCATCGGCCTCCGGCCGCGAGCCGGCCCGGTCACCGGTCCGGCGCGCGGCGGTCACGACGGCGACTCGACCGTCGTCACGCGACGATCTCCGCGGCCGTCCCGCGCATGCCGGCGAACGCGGCACGACGTCGAGCACGCTCTCGCGCGCGCAGAAGCGGATGTCCTCCTCGAGGCCGGGCGGGCCGTAGTGCGCGCGGTCAGGCCGCGTGCGCGTCGGGGTACGCGCGCGACGAGGCGGCGGCGAGCGCGGCGTCGGTCGCTCCCGTCCAGCTCCTGGACGATCCGGCCGGCGCAGTAGGCGTCGTCGAGCGCGAACGCGCCCTTGAAGCCGGCGCAGAGGATCGCGACGTCCTCCCCGCTCTCGCGTGCCGCCGCCGCGACGGCGTCGAGGTTGAGCAGGCTGCCGAGGAGCACCCGCTCGCACCGCGTCGCCGCCGTGACGATCGCGCGCGTCCCGTTCGTGGTCGAGAGGATGAGCGTGACGGCGCGCGGCTCCAGGAACTCGCGCGGTGACGCGCCGACGTCGAACCCGTCGATGCGAACGGCGTCGCGCTCGCCGCCGACGACGCTGTCCGGCAGCTCGGCCCGCAGCGCGTCGCGCGTCGTCGAGCTCCGGCACGCAGAGCACCCGCTCGTAGCCGGCCGCGAGCGCCTGCGCGATCGTCGAGGTCGCCCGCAGGACGTCGATGACGATCCCGGTCGGGGCCGAAGCGGCCTCGTCCGGCGTGAACGCGACGTGAACGCGCATGCGATGGCTAGGCTAATCGGACATGGCGGAGACGCTCAGGTGCTACCGGCATCCGGACCGCGAGACGGGTGTGTCGTGCTCCGAGTGCGGGCGCGGGATCTGCCCCGACTGCATGACCTTCGGACCGGTCGGCATCCGCTGTCCCGACCACTCCGGCCAGCGCGCAGGGCGCCGCGAAGGTGATCCAGGGCGTCCAGCGCCGGACCGGCCGGAGCACGGCCGTCGTCACGATGACGCTGATCGGGCTGAACGTGCTCGTCTACTTCGCGCAGCTCGCGCAGGGCGCGCCCGTGCAGGCCAACACGGGCTCGATCTTCGTCAACGGCGCCCTCTACGGCCCGCTCGTCGCCGACGGCGAGTGGTGGCGTCTCATCACGGCCGCCTTCCTCCACTACGGGCCGTTCCACCTCTTCATGAACATGCTCGTCCTCTACCTCTTCGGGCCTCCGCTCGAGTCGTTGCTCGGCCCGGCCCGGTTCCTGCTCCTCTACATCGCGTCCGGGCCTGGCGGGCTCGGCGGGAGCGCTCCTGATGAACCCCGAGGTGCCGACGGTCGGCGCCTCCGGCGCGATCTACGGCCTCTTCGGCGCCATGCTCGTGCTCGAGCGCCAGGGCACCTACGTCTTCGGCGGCAGCGTGATCCCGCTCCTCGTGATCAACCTCGCGATCACGTTCGTCTTCCCCGGCATCTCGATCGGCGGCCATCTCGGCGGCCTCGCCGGCGGCGCGCTGGCGATCCTCGCCATGCTCGCGCTTCGGCCAGCGGCGCGTGACGTACGCCTCGAACGACGTGCTCGGCTACGTGGGGCTGATCGCGGTCGGGGTGCTCAGCGTGGCCGTCGCGTACTTGAAGGTTCGCGGCTACACCTACGCCGCCGATCGCGACCGCCGTCACGCCCTGCTCGGCCAGCGCGGCCTGCGCCGCCGCCAGGCGCGCGAGCGGCACGCGGTACGGCGAGCAGCGACACGTAGTCGAGCCCGAGGTCGTGGCAGAACGCGACCGACTTCGGCTCGCCGCCGTGCTCGCCGCAGATCCCGAGCTTCAGGTCCTCGCGCACGCTGCGGCCCCGCTCGACCGCGATCCGCATCAGCTCGCCGACGCCGCCCTGGTCGATCGTCTCGAACGGGTCGCGCTCGAGGATCCCGTGCTCGAGGTAGTGCGAGAGGAAGCGGCCGGCGTCGTCGCGTGAGAGCCCGAGCGCGGTCTGCGTGAGGTCGTTCGTGCCGAAGGAGAAGAAGTCGGCGTGCTCGGCGATCTCGTCGGCGCGGACGCAGGCGCGCGGCAGCTCGATCATCGTCCCGACGAGGTACTCGAGTCGCCCTCCTCGGCCGCCGTGCGCACGGTCAGCTCGCGCAGCCGCCGCAGCTCCTCGCCGAGCCCGACGAGCGGGTGCATGATCTCGACGAGCGGCGGCCGTCCCGGTCCGCTCGCCGCACCGCGAGCGCCGCCCGGGCGATCGCGCGCACCTGCATCTCGTAGATCTCCGGGAAGAACAGCCCGAGCCGGCACGCGCGCCAGCCGAGCATCGGGTTCGACTCCTGCAGCGACCGGATCCGCTCGCGCAGCCGCTCGTCCTGGCGTCTCCTCGAGCGGCGGCAGGAACTCGTGCAGCGGCCAGTCGAGCAGGCGGATCGTCACCGGCAGGCCCGCCATCGCCTCGAAGATCCCCTCGAAGTCGCCCTGCTGGATCGGCAGCAGCCGGTCGAGCGCCGAGCGGCGGCCGTCCTCGTCGCCCGCCAGGATCATCTCGCGCACGAGCTCGAGCCGCTCGGCCTCGGCGAACATGTGCTCGGTGCGGCAGAGGCCGATGCCCTCGGCGCCGAACTCGCGCGCCTTGGCGGAGTCGGCGGGCGTGTCGGCGTTCGTGCGCACCTTCAGCCGCCGGATCGCGTCGGCCCACTCGAGGATCGAGACGAAGTCGTCGTTCAGCTGCGGCGGCACGAGCGGCACGGAGCCGACGATCACCTCGCCGGTGCCGCCGTCGATCGTGATCGTGTCGCCCTCGCGCGAGCTCGTGCCCGGGC
This sequence comes from uncultured Gaiellaceae bacterium, assembly GCA_963791905.1. Taxonomy (GTDB): domain Bacteria; phylum Actinomycetota; class Thermoleophilia; order Gaiellales; family Gaiellaceae; genus Gaiellasilicea. The sequence continues at coordinate 1,244,681 of CAWBTX010000005.1, read as the reverse complement.
AGGCGCGCCGTCTTCGCGCGCACGTCGACGTGCAGCGCCTCGCAGCCGGTCACGCACGGCGTCCCCATGCCGCGCGCGACGACGGCGGCGTGCGAGGTCAGCCCGCCGTGCGCGGTCAGGATCCCGGCCGCCTGCACCATGCCGTGGAAGTCGTCCGGCGTCGTCTCCCAGCGGACGAGGATGACGCTCTCCCCCGCCTTGCCGCGCTCCTCGGCGGTGTCGGCGTCGAAGACGATCGCGCCGGAGGCGGCGCCCGGCGAGGCGTTCAGCCCCTTCGCGACGACCTCGACCTCGGCGGACGGGTCGATCCTCGGGTGCAGGAGCTGGTCGAGCTGCGCCGGGTCGATGCGCGCGACCGCCTCCTCCTTCGAGATCAGCCCCTCGTCCGCCATGTCGACCGCGGACTTGAGCGCCGCCGCGGCCGTCCGCTTCGCGGTCCGCGTCTGCAGCAGGTAGAGCGTGCCGTCCTCGACCGTGAACTCGATGTCCTGCACGTCGCGGTAGTGCTCCTCGAGGCGGCGGATCGTCTCGAGCAGCTGCGCGTACGCCTCCGGGCAGCAGCTCGCCCATGCGCTCGATCGGCTCGGGCGTGCGGATGCCGGCGACGACGTCCTCGCCCTGCGCGTTCTGGAGGAACTCGCCGTAGAGCCGGCTCTCGCCCGTCGACGGGTCGCGCGTGAAGCAGACGCCGGTGCCGGAGCCGTCGCCCTTGTTGCCGAACACCATCTGGACGACGTTGACCGCCGTGCCGAGGTCGTCCGGGATCTCGTACGTGCGGCGGTAGACCTGCGCGCGCGGCGAGTCCCACGAGTCGAAGACGGCGCGCACGGCCCGCTCGAGCTGGGCGTGCGCGTCCTGCGGGAAGTCGCCGCCGGTCGCCTCGGCGTAGATCCGCTTGTACGTCTCGACGAGCTCGGCGAGGTCGTCCGTCGGAGAGCTCGACGTCCTGCTTGGCGCCGCGCGCGGCCTTGAGGTCGGTGAGCGCCTGCTCGAAGCGGTGGCCGTCGACGCCGTCGACGACCTCGCCGTACATCTGGATCAGCCGGCGGTAGGAGTCGCGCGCGAAGCGGGCGTTGCCGGTCGTCTTGGCGAGACCCTCGACCGCCTCGTCGTTCAGCCCGAGGTTGAGGATCGTGTCCATCATCCCGGGCATCGAGACGGCGGCGCCCGAGCGCACGGAGACGAGCAGCGGGTCGTCGGGGTCGCCGAAGCGCTTGCCCGCCTTCGCCTCGAGGCCGCGAATGTGCTCCTCGATCTCGCCGTCGAGCCCGGCGGGCAGCGTCGCCGTCCGCGGCCATGTAGGCGCGGCAGGCGTCGGTCGTGATCGTGAAGCCGGCCGGGACCGGCACGCCGAGGCCGGTCATCTCGGCGAGGCCGATGCCCTTGCCGCCGAGCAGCTCGCGCCCGCCGCCGGAGTCCTCGTCGAAGGCGTAGACGTAGCGCGGACGGCCGCGCATCTTCCCACAAGATAGGTGGCGATGAGCAGGCAAATCCTCGCGCTCGGCGGCGGCGCCGACGGCACCGCGCTCGACGACCTGATCCTCGAGCTCGCCGGCGGGCTCGAAGATCTGCTTCGTGCCGACGGCGATGGGCGACGACGACTGGGCGCTCGTCCGCTTCTACGAGCGCTTCGGCGCGCGCGCCGAGGCCTCGCACGCCGCGTTCCATCCGTGGCCGCGCCCGGATCTGCGCGAGCACGTGCTCTCCCGCGACGCGATCTTCGTCGGCGGCGGCAACACGGCGAACATGCTCGCGATCTGGCGCGTGCACGGCTTCGACGCGCTCCTGCGCGAGGCCTGGGAGGCGCGGCGTCCTGCTCTGCGGCTGGAGCGCCGGGATGATCTGCTGGTTCGAGGCCGGCGTGACCGACTCGTTCGGGCCCGAGCTCGAGGGGATGCGCGACGGGCTCGGCTTCCTGCCGGGCAGCGCCTGCCCGCACTACGACGGCGAGGAGCGGCGGCGGCCGGTGTACACGCGCGCTCGTGCGCGATGGCTTTCCGGCGGGGCTACGCGGCCGACGACGGCGTCGGGCTCGTCTTCGACGGCACGGAGCTGCGCGAGGTCGTGACGGCAGTCGCCGGGTCGCGCGCGTACCGCGTGACGCGCGGAGGGCGAGGAGCCGCTGGAGGCGAGGCTGCTGTGAGCCGCGAGGTCAAGCTCTCGAGCGCCGACCGCGTCCTCTACCCGGAGAGCGGGATCACGAAGGGCGACCTCTTCGACTACTACGGCCGCATCGCGCCCGTGCTCGTGCCGCACCTCCGCGACCGGCCGTTCACGATGAAGCGCTAGCCCCACGGCATCCACGGCGAGGTGTTCTTCCAGAAGCAGGCGCCGAGGGGCATGCCCGACTGGATCCCGACGCGGCAGTTCCGGACGCAGCCGCGCGCCGGGGAGACGCGGCTCGTCGACTTCCCGCTCCTCAACTCGCGCGAGGCGGTCCTCTGGATGGTGCAGATGAACTGCATCGACATGAACGCGTGGTACTCGCGCGTCGACAAGCCGACGCGGCCGGACTTCGTCCTCTTCGACCTCGACCCGCCGGACGGCGAGTTCAAGCTCGGCGTGCAAGGCGGCCCACCTCGTGCGCGAGGCGCTCGACGAGCTCGAGCTGCGCTCGTACGTGAAGACGAGCGGCTCGGAGGGCATCCACGTGCTCGTGCCGATCACGCGGCGCTACAGCTTCGCGCAGGCGCACACGTTCGCCGAGCTCGTCTCGAAGCGGCTGGCGGCCGAGAACCCCGGCGTCGTCACGACGGAGTGGCTGAAGCGCAAGCGCGTCGGCGTCCTCATCGACTACCACCAGAACGGCGCCGGCAAGACGATCGCGTCCGCCTACTCGGTGCGGCCGAAGGAGGGCGCGCCGGTCTCGACGCCGCTCCGCTGGGAGGAGCTGACGCACGCGACTCGACCCGGGCAAGTTCACGATGGAGGCGGTGCTGCGGCGCGTCGAGAAGGAGGGCGACCTCTTCGAGCCCGTGCTGAAGGGCGGCCAGTCGCTCGGCCCGGCGCTGAAGCGGCTCGAGCGCGACGACGTGGCGTCGGGACCCGTCTCCGGAGCGAGCCGACAGCCGTCCACGGCGATCGGCTCCGCAGCGATGTGGACAAGGTGCCAGAGACGTGCCAGAGACGAGTCAGACACGTGTCCGGCACGAGTCCGACACGTGTCTGACACCGCGCGACCCGCGACGGCTCGCCGTTTGCAGGGCTTTTGTCTACTCGGCGCGCCGTTGTCGTCGTCGGCAACGCCGACAGTCGCCTCGGCCGCTTCGGACGCGGCTGCGCGCGGACGGCTGTGGAAAGCGTCGCTAGCCTGCGACCGCCGCCGCGAGCGCCACTCGGCCACCCAGGCGGCGCCGCGGAGGCCGAGCCAGAGCGGCGTCAGGAGCACGTAGAAGACGAAGTCCGCCGCGAGGAGGATCGTCCACCAGACCGCCCAGCGCCACTTCGGCACCGGCGGCTTCCTCCGCGGTCACGTGACCGCCGCCTCCTGCCGCCGCCGGTCGACGAGCCGGACGACGCGGTGCGCCGTCTCCTCGATCGAGAGCCCCGTGACGTCGATGACCGGGCAGCCGAGCCGCCGGTGCAGCGCCGCCGCCTCGTCGAGCTCCTCGTAGATCTCGACCATCTCGGCGTAGCGCCGGTTCCGGGCGCCCATCGACCGCACGCGCGCCGTGCGGATCTCCGCGAGCCGCTCGGCGTCGATCGTGAGCCCGACGATCTTCGTCGGGTCGATCTCGAAGAGCTCCGGCGGCGGCGTGATCCCCTTCACGATCGGCACGTTCGCCGCCTTCTGGCCGAGGTAGCCGAGGTAGATCGAGAGCGGCGTCTTCGACGTGCGGGAGACGCCGACGAGGACGATGTCCGCCTCGCGCAGCCCGCTGCCGACGCCGTCGTCGAACTTGACCGCGAACTCGATCGCCTCCATCCGCTTGAAGTAGGCCGAGTTGAGCGGCGGCCGCGCGCCCGGGCTTCATCTTCGCCGCCATGCCGGAGACCTTCGCGATCGACTCGATCGGATGGCCGAGCAGGTCGCAGTAGTGGACGCGGGCGCTGCGGCAGAGCGTCCGCATCGCCTCGCGCAGCTCGCGGTCGACGAGCGTGTAGACCATCACCGCCGGCCGCCCCTTGGCGCGGTTCACCGCCAGCTGGAGATCGTCGATCGTCTCGATCTGCGGGTGGCGCACCTCCTCGAACGGCTGCTCGGGGAACTGCGCCTCGAGCGCGGCCACGAGCCGCGCCGCCGTCTCCCCCGTCGAGTCCGAGACGATGTGGAGCTCGACGATCTCGCGGTCGCCATCCGGCGAAGCGTAAGGTGCGCCGGTGGTCAGAGCGCGCGACTACGACGGCCCCGACGATCTGCGCCGCATGCAGCAGCTGGTCGACCGCGGATGTGGGCCGAGCGCGGCGAGCCGCCGGTCTCGCATCACATCGGCGACCTGCCGTGGAGGCGGTTCTCCATCGCCGGGCGCGAGCACACGTTCCCGACGCGGCTGTGGGAGGAAGACGGCGAGGTCGTCGCGTGGGCGTGGGTGACGCTGCCGGACGAGCTCCAGCTCGCGATCGCGCCGGGCGGCGCGGCGAGTTCCTGGACGACGCGATCGCCTGGGCGGACGCGCGGGCCGGGCTCGCGGTCAAGGTCGACTCCCTGGACGCGGACGGCGAGCTGCGCGGGCTGCTCGTCGAGCGTGGCTTCGGGCCGCTCGCTGAGGACGAGATGTACAGCCACGCTCGGACGCTCGCCGATCTCGCCGAACCGGTCCTCCCTGAGGGCTTCCGCGCTGCGCCACGTGCGCCTGCCCGAGGATCTCGAGCGCCGCGTCCAGGTGCACCGTGCGTCCTTCGGCACGGCAGGACCGCGCCCTCCCGCGATGACGACGGAGGGCTACGCGGCGGCCGCGGCAGCCTGGCCATACCGGCAGGAGCTCGACTGGGTCGTGGAGGCGAGCGACGGCCCGTTCGCCGCCTCGTGTCTCGTGTGGCTCGACGCGGACAACCGGGTCGTGGAGCTCGAGCCCGTCGGCACGGACGCGAGCGTACCGTCGACGCGGCCTCGGGGGTGCGGCGTGCATCGCGGCGATGCGAGCCGCGCGCGACGCCGGAGCCGACACCGCGGTCGTCTACGCGCAGAGCGACGAGGCACGGGCCCTCTATCGCTCGATCGGCTTCGAGGAGATCGGCCGCTATACCTGGTTCGCTCGACCGTCCTCCGGCTAGCCTCTCCGTCCGATGGCCGACACCGTCACGATGGACAAGATCGTCTCGCTGTGCCGCCGGCGCGGGTTCGTCTTCCCCTCGTCGGAGATCTACGGCGGCCTCGGCTCGTCGTACGACTACGGCCACTACGGCGTTCTGCTGAAGGACAACGTCAAGGCCGCGTGGCTGCGCGCGATGGTGCAGGAGCGGGAGGACATCCTCGCGCTCGACTCCTCGATCATCCTCCACCCGCAGGTCTGGGAGGCCTCCGGCCACGTCGGCGGCTTCAGCGACCCGCTCGTCGACTGCCGCACGTGCAAGCAGCGCTTCCGGGCCGACAAGCTCGACGAGGAGCAGCTGCGGCAAGCGGCCGAGCAAGCGCCCGGGCGAGACCTCCGACTGCGACCTGACCGAGCCGCGCCAGTTCAACCTCATGTTCAGGACGCGCGTGGGCGCGGTCGAGGAGACGGGCACCGACGTCTACCTGCGCCCGGAGACGGCGCAGGGCATCTTCATCAACTTCAAGAACGTCGCCCAGATCGCGCGCCGCAAGCCGCCGTTCGGGATCGCGCAGGTCGGCAAGTCGTTCCGCAACGAGATCACGCCCGGCAACTTCATCTTCCGGACGCTCGAGTTCGAGCAGATGGAGATGGAGTACTTCGTGCCGCCGGCCGAGGCGAGCGAGTGGTACCGCTACTGGGTCGACGAGCGGCTCGCCTGGCACGTGCGGCTCGGCGTGCGCGAGAGCCACCTGCGCGTGCGCCCGCACGACGCCGACGAGCTCTCGCACTACTCGAGCGAGACGAGCGACATCGAGTACCTCTACCCGATCGGCTGGTCGGAGCTCGAGGGGATCGCGAACCGCGGCGACTTCGACCTGACTGCGCACGCCGGCTCGTCCGGGAAGGATCTCGAGTGGGTCGACGCGGGCACCGGCGAGCGCTTCGTGCCGCACGTGATCGAGCCGGCGCTCGGCGTCAACCGCTCGATGCTCACGTTCCTGATCGACGCCTACGACGAGGAGGTCGTCGCCGAGCGCGAGCGGACGGTGCTGCGGCTGCATCCCGCAGCTCGCGCCGGTGAAGGCGGCGGTGCTGCCGCTGATCGGCAAGAGCGAGGACATGGTCGCGAAGTCGCGCGCGCTCTTCGAGGAGCTGCGCCGCGTCGTCAGCGCCGAGTACGACGACAGCGGCGCGATCGGCCGCCGCTACCGCCGCCAGGACGAGATCGGCACGCCGTGGGCGCTGACGGTCGACGAGCAGACGCTCGAGGACGACACGGTCACGATCCGCGACCGCGACTCGCTCGCGCAGGAGCGGATCCCGATCGGCGGCGCCCGCGAGCACGTCCTCGACCGGCTCGCGGAGGAGTGGCGGACGCCGAAAACGGACTAGACCCTCGATGGCCGCTCGAGCAGGCGCTCGCCCGGCGCGAAGCCGAACTTCTCGTAGAGCCCGTGCGCGTCGGCCGTGTGAAGGATCCAGCGCCGGTCCGCAAAGGGCCCATCCTCGACCGTGAAGCGCACGAGCTCGACGCCACGTCCCGCGCCGCGGTGGTCCGGATGGACGTAGACGTCCGCGAGGTAGACGAGACCGGCGTCGGGCGCGTCGACCGTCCGGCTGAAGCCGACCTGCCGGCCGTCGTGGTAGAGCCCGACGACCCGGCTCGCCCGGTCGACGAGGCCGTCCATCACGTCGCGCGGCCGTCCCGCGGCCCAGTACGACTCCTCCGAGATGAAGCGGTGCACCTCCTCGCGGTCGATCCGGGCTGGATCGTCGTCCAGCTCGTATCCACCTGGCAGCGCGCGCCTCATGCGGAGAGCGTGCGCAGGCGGAAGCCGCCGTGGTGCTCGTACGACGCCGTGATCACCGCCAGCGACTCGCGCGCGGCGCGATCTGTCAAGCCGCGTCGTCCGCTCCGGCGAGCGGGCTTCGCGAGCAGCGCCCGGATGCCGCGGAGCCCCTCCGGCGAGAGCGCGATCGTGCCCGGCCCGCACTCGCGGCACACCGCCCCGCCCGCCGAGGGCAGGTAGCCGACGAGCCCCTCCTCCACACCGCACTCGACGCAGGAGTCGAGGTGCGGCATGTAGCCCGAGAGCCAGAGCAGCTTCAGCTGGAACGAGAGGGCGAGCGGATCGGTGGCCGGCCTCGCGGGCGGCGCGCGCGACGGCAGCTCGTCGAGCCGGTCGAGGAAGCGCGTGAGCGCCGTGAACGCGCGCTCGTTCGCCTCCTGCTCGGTGAAGAGCCGCAGCATCGCCTCGGCGCCGACGAGCCCCACCGCCAGCCGGTACGGCTCCTCGCGCGCCTCGTGATGCGAGCGGATCAGCGCGACCCCGGTGACCGTCTGCAGCTCGCCCGAGCCCTGGTGCAGCATCAGCTCGACGTGCGAGAGCGGCTCGAGCCGCGCGCCGAAGCGCGACTTCGTCCGCCGCACGCCCTTCGCCACCGCGCCGACGCGGCCGCGGTCGGCCGTGTACACGTGCAGCACGCGATCGGCCTCGCGAAGCCGAAACGAGCGCAGGACGACCGCCTCGGTCTTGTACGTCCGGCCCATGCAGCGAGTCTAGAGACGCCGTCGGCAGAACCCAGGTCCCGAGATATACGTTGTAACTGCGATGAAGAGGATTCAGATCTACACGACGCGCTGGTGTGGCTACTGCGTGCGCGCGAAGGCGCTGCTCGACGAGCGCGGTCTTCCGTACGAGGAGATCCCGCTCGACGACGATCCCGCGTTCCGCCAGACGCTCCACGAGCTCACCGGCGGGTGGTCGGTGCCGCAGATCGTGATCGACGGCCAGCCGATCGGCGGCTACACCGAGCTCTGGCGCCTGAGTCAGGCCGGCGCGCTCGACGAGCGCATCGCGGCCTAGCAACAGACTGCTACAAGGTCTGGCACGTCGGGCAGAACCACGTGCCGCGGCCGCCCACGCGCGTCTTCTCGATCGGCGTCCCGCAGCGGTCGCACGGCTCGTCCAGCCGCCCGTAGGCGCGGAACTCGCGCTGCATCGAGCCCGACGAGCCGTCCGGTAGGCGGTAGTCGGTCAGCGTCGACCCCTGGCGAGCGATGCCGAGCTCGAGCGCTCGTCTGATCCCCCGGTGCAGCCGCCGCAGCTCGTCCGCGTCCAGGCTTCCCGCCGGACGGAGCGGGTGCAGCCGCGCGTACCAGAGCGCCTCGTCGACGTAGATGTTCCCGAGGCCCGCCACGGTGCGCTGATCGAGCAACGCCGCCTTGAGCGGCGCGCGCCGGCCGGCAAGGCGCTCGCCGAGGCCCTTCGCCGTGAACCGCCCCAGCGGCTCCACGCCGACCTTCGCTGCGAGGTACGGCTCGAGCTCGCCTGGCTCGAGCAAGAGCCAGGTGCCGAAGCGGCGGACGTCCCGGTAGGCGATCCGCGTCCCGTCGTCGAGCGTGACGAGCGCTCGCCGGTGCGGCACCTCCGACGCAGGGTCGTGCAGGACGGTGCCCGTCATCCGCAGGTGCACCAGCAGCGCCCGGCCCGACTCGAACCGGACGATGAGGTACTTGCCACGGCGACCGACCTCCGCGACGCGCTCGCCCTCCAGCTCCGCTGCGACCTCGAGCGGCTCGAGCGGGCGGGTGAGCCGAACGTCGTCGATCTCGACCTGCTCGAACGTGCGCCCCTCGAGGATCGGCGCCAGCCGTCGCCGTACCGTCTCGACCTCCGGCAGCTCAGGCACGCGAGGCTCGAAGTGAAACCCGGCGAGCGGGCATCACTCGCCGCGAGGCAACTCGAAGCGGGCGATGACTCCTTCGTCGCCGCCCTCTGGCACCGGGCGCTCGGGATGGCGCGTGGCCACCCAGGCGACCCCCGCCTCCGGGTAGGCCACGACGTCGGGAAACCGCTTGGTCGAGATGGCGAGCAGCCGCGCCGGCTCGTCCGTCGGGTTCGAGAACGTGTGCAGTCCGTCCGGCCCCTCGGGGAAGTAGACGACGTCTCCGGGCGAAAGCTGCTCCTCGGCTTCCGGAGTGCGGACGGTCGGCCTTCCGCTGAGGATGAAGAACATCTCCTCGACGCCGTAGTGCATGTGCAGGTGACCTCCCGGCGACCCAGGCAGAAGCTCCCTCAAAGAGGCACCGAGCATGTCGGTCCCGAGCGTGTGCCCGAACCAGCGGACGCGCACCCGGTCCTGGTCGTCCACCTCATCCCAGGGTTCGTCTGCCACGAAATTCAAGCGGCGCATCCGTTCCTCCCTTTCGCTCGGGTATTGCAAGGAGATCATGCTGCCTCAGCGCGCCTCCTCTCGGCCCAGGCGAGCTCCTGCGAGCTCACGTTACGCTCGCGCAGGTGGCGCACTACATCTTCAACTCGGTGAAAGGGGACGCAGCGAGCGGCCCGTCGCCGCGCGACCAGGTCGCCGAGCTCCTGCGAGTCGGGATGTGGGGCGTCGACACCGACGAGCCGCATCGCGACGCGCTTGCCCCCGGCGACCTCGTCCTCGTCTATCTGGGCGCGCCCGAGCGGGAGTTCATCGGCCGGGCCGAGCTTGCCTCGGCGGTCCACGATTGGACACCGTCCGAGGCGCAGGTGTACCCGGGTGATGCCCCGAGCGGAGTGGTGCTCGCTCAGTTCGAGGAGTGGGACCCGCCCGTCGCGATGCAGACGGTGCTGTCGCACATGGACCCGTCAGAGAAGGCCAAGGCCGACTTCCAGGCGGGCGTCGTTCGGATCACCACGAACGAGTACGAGACCGCGCTTGCGGTGGCGGCCGGACGTGCGCCCTCGACTGGCTGATCCACCCGCCTCGCTCGCATCAAGCCTCTAGCCGACGACGTCGAGCAGGATCGACCGCTCCCGCGGCGGCTCGTCGCCGAGCTCGTAGGCGGCCAGCACCTCACGTACGGCCTCGTCTGCGGCGGCGTCGTCCTGCGCGTGCACCTCGGCCAGGACGTCGCCGGCGTCGACCTCCGCGCCGCGCTTCGCCCTGCAGACGATGCCGACCGCGTGGTCGATCGAGTCGTCCTTCGCCCGACGTCCCGCGCCGAGACGGAGCGCGGCCTGGCCGATCTGGATCGCACCGAGCCTGGTGATCGCCCCGGCCCTGGGCGCCTCGACCTCGCGCACGACGGCCGCACGCGGCAGCGACTCCGGATCCGGATCGCCGCCCTGCGCGCGGATCCAGCGCTCGTACAGCTCGAGCGCGGAGCCGTCCTCGACCGCGGCCTCGGCGCGGCGTCTTCCCTCCTCCGCGTCGATCGCCGAGGTCCGAGAACGCGAGCATGCGCGCGCACGCGTCGAGCACGAGCTCGGTGAAGTCGGGCGGCCCTTCACCGCGGACGGTGTCGCGCGCCTCGAGGATCTCGAGCGCGTTCCCGACCGCGGCGCCGAGCGGCTGATCCATGTCGGTGAGGAGGCAGACGACCTCACGCTCGGCGCGACGGCCGAGCTCGAGCATCGACTCGGCGAGCACCTGCGCGTCCGCGAGCGTCTTCATGAATGCGCCGTCGCCGACCTTGACGTCGAGGACGATCGCGTCGGCGCCGCCCGCGATCTTCTTCGACATGATGCTCGAGGCGATCAGCGGCACGATGTCGACCGTCGCGGTCACGTCGCGCAGCCCGTAGAGCTGCTTGTCGGCGGGGACGAGATCTGCGGTCTGGCCGATGATCGAGAGCCCGACGTCCCGTACCTGGGCGACGAAGGCGTCGATCGAGAGCTCGACGTCGAAGCCAGGGATCGACTCCAGCTTGTCGAGCGTGCCGCCGGTGTGCCCGAGCCCGCGGCCGCTCATCTTCCCGACCGGCACGCCGCACGCGGCGACGATCGGCCCGACCGCGATCGAGGTCTTGTCGCCGACGCCGCCGGTCGAGTGCTTGTCGACCACGCGGCGGCCGAGCGCCGAGCCCAGATCGAGGGTCGTGCCGCTGCGGATCATCGCGTCGGTGAGGGCGAATGTCTCGGCGCCGCTCAGCCCGCGGAAGTAGACGGCCATGCACCACGCGGCGAGCTGGTAGTCGGGGATCTCGCCGCGCGCATAGCCGAGGATGAGCTCCGAGATCTCGTCGGCGGGAAGCTCCTCCCCGTTCCGCTTGCGCTCGATCAGCTCCGCCGGACGGATCATTTCGTCGTCCCGTCCAGTTCGGCCATCTTGTTCGCGCCCGCCGACACGGCGACGATCATGCCCGATGAAGGTGTGGCAGATCGTCGGGATGATCGAGGCCGACGGGTGGCAGCTGACCCGAACGCGCGGAAGTCACCGTCAGTACGCGCACCCGACGAAGCCGGGGCTCGTCACGGTGCCGGGACGGCAGTCTCACGACTTGCACCCGAAAACGGCTGCCAGCATCCTTCGCCAGGCAGGATTGAAGCGGTGACAACGGCTGAACAGACGCAGCAGTACATCATCCTGATCGAGGGCGGACCTCCGTCGAACTACTCGGCATGGTCCCCTGACCTGCCCGGATGCGCGGCAACGGGCGAGTCAATCGAAGAGTGCGAAGCTGAGATGCGCTCGGCGATCGCGTTTCACTTGGAGGGCCTGGCCCTGGCGGGAGAGCCGATTCCTACCGGCACCGGCCCCGGCGTGTACGTAGCTCACCCGCCGCGTCCTGCGGCCTGAGTCACGCCGCCTTCGTGGCGACGAAGACCGAGCTGGCGCGGCGGACCCGAAGCGGCAGCTCGTACGGCTCCGGCTCGATCTGTGTCTCGTGCTGCAGCGAGCGCAGAAAGTCCTCGACGACCTCGTGATCCTCGATCGTTGCCCAGCCGTCGACGTCGCGCCGCTCGACTGACTCGAAGTGACGCTCGAGGATCCCCGCGCCGTTCTCACGCGTGAACGGACGCCCCCAGGCCGCCTCGCCGGCGATCGCGCGGAGCTCCTGGAGATGGTCGGTCGCGTTCGTGACCGCAACCAGCCTCCCGCCCGGACGCAGGACCCGCACGAGTTCGCCCAGGCCGCGGTCGAGATCCGGGACGTGGAAGAGCATCCACGCAGCCAGGGCACAGTCGAAGGAGTCGTCCTCGAACGGCAACTCCTGCACGTCGCCGACCTGCGCTTCGACTCCGCGCTCGCGCGCGAGCTCGACCATTCGCGGTGAGATGTCCAGCATCACGATGTGAGCCTCGAGCTCAGTCGAGATCCGTTCCGCGAGCTCGCCCGGGCCACCGCCGACCTCGAGCACACGCCGCGGAGCGACCTCGGCGACGGCCTCGAACGCAACCTGCCGCGGGTCCGGGCCATCGACGTTCGTGTAGAGGGACCGGCGCGCTTCGAGGTTCTCCTCCGTCGCGTACTGACGGCGGACGGCGACCGGGTCGTCGATCTTCACGGCGTCAGGATCGGCGTGCCCGGGATCCCGCGCGACGGTGCCTTGCCGCCGAGCCACGCGTTCACGGTCGCGCCGACGTCGGCGAACTCGCCCTCGTGCGTCGCGCCGTTCGCGTTCCGCCCGGCCGCGTAGCTGAGCAGCAGCGCGTGCTCGCGGGAGTGGTCGGTCGAGGGTGTGGTCGGATCGCAGCCGTGGTCGGAGGTGAGGATGAGAAGATCACCCGCGCGGAGCGCCTCGAGGATGTCCTCGAGCCGGCGGTCGAAGTCCTGGAGGCAGCGATGGAAGTTGAGCGGGTCGTTGCGGTGCCCCCAGAGCATGTCGGTCTCGACGAGATTGGTGAAGACGAGTCCCTCGTCGATCTCCTGCAGGAGCGCGACGGTCTGGTTGATGCCGTCGACGTTCGACTTCGTCGGGCGCGACTCGTCGATGTCGCAGCCGGCGAAGATGTCGCTGATCTTCCCGACGGCGTGCACCTTCAGACCCTTGTCGCGGACGAGCGACAGGTAGTTCGGCCGGCGCGGCTCGAGCGAGAAGTCGTGCCGGTTCGGCGTGCGCTCGTAGTTGCCCGGTTCGCCGATGAACGGCCGCGCGATCACGCGGCCGACCGCATGCTTGCCCGTGAGGATCTCGCGCGCGATTCGGCAACCCTCGTAGAGCTCCTCGAGCGGGATCGTCTCCTCGTGGGCGGCGATCTGGAAGACCGAGTCCGCCGACGTGTAGACGATCCACTTGCCCGTCTCCTGGTGCTCCTCGCCGAGCTCGTCGATGATCTCCGTGCCGGAGGCGACCTTGTTCCCGAGCACGCCGCGCGCGGTGCGGTTCATGAACGGGTCGATCACGTCGTGCGGGAACCCGTGCGGGTAGGTCGGCATCGCGGTCGGCGTGACGACGCCCATCAGCTCCCAGTGCCCCGTCGTCGTGTCCTTCCCCTTCGAGCGCTCGAAGAGGCGCCCGGCGATCGCTGGGGCACCGGGCTGCGGTGGACAGCCCTCCAGCGGCATCACGTTGCCGAGGCCGAGCGCCTCGAGCGCGGGCAGGTCGAGGCCTCCGACGGCGCGGGCGACATTGCCAAGCGTGTTCGACCCCTCGTCACCGTACGAGGCCGCGTCCGGCAACTCCCCCGCTCCGACGGCGTCAAGCACGATGACGCACGCCCGTGGCATGCGGCTATTCTAGGTCGCGGATGGAAACCGTCCTCGGACTAGTGGGCTTCGCCGTGTACATGGCGGCCATCATCAGCCTCGCCTCAGCGGTCACGTACGCGGTCGTCAAGCTGAGCCCTTCGAAGAGTCAGAAGGACATCGACGCGAAGCAGGCGAAGCCCAGCGGCTAGACCGCTGAAGCGAGGGCGTCCTCGAGCGGTGTGAAGTCGAGGTTGTGTGCCTCGGCGACAGCCTCGTAGGTGATCCGCCCCTCGAGCACGTTGACGCCCCGGGCCAGCGTGCGGTCGAGCGCGACCGCGGCGGCGTAGCCGTGATCCGCGATCGCCTCCACGTACGGCAGCGTGACGTTCGTGAGCGCCTTCGTCGAGGTGATCGGCACGGCGCCCGGCATGTTCGCGACGCAGTAGTGGATGACGCCGTCGACCGTGTAGACCGGGTCGTCGTGCGTGGTCGGCCGCGACGTCTCGGCGCAGCCGCCCTGGTCGATGGCGACGTCGCAGAAGACGGAGCCCTCCTTCATGCCGGCGATCATCGCTTGCGTGAGCAGCTTCGGTGCGAGCGCGCCCGGAATCAGCACCGCGCCGATGACGACGTCCGCGTCCGCGATCTCCGCCTCGATCTGGAGGCTCGACGACATCTCGAGGCTGACCCGTCCGTGCAGGATCTCCTCGAGGTGCCGCATCCGGTCGACCGAGCGCTCGAGGATCGTCACCTGCGCCCCCAGGCCGAGCGTGATCACGGCCGCGTTGTAGCCGACGATGCCGCCGCCGATGACGACCACCTTCCCCGGCGACACGCCCGCGACGCCGCCGAGCAGGAGCCCGCGGCCGCCCTTCGGCTTCTCGAGGTAGTGCGCGCCCGCCTGTGCGGCGAGGCGGCCCGCGACCTCGCTCATCGGCGCGAGCAGCGGCAGGCGTCGATCGTCGGTCTCGACGGTCTCGTAAGCGATCGCGACGATGCCGCTCTCGGCGAGCGCGCGGGTGAGCGGCTCGTCGGCGGCGATGTGGAGGTACGTGAAGAGGATCAGGTTCTCGCGCAGCCGCCGGTACTCGGGCTCGATCGGCTCCTTGACCTTGAGCAGCAGCTCGGCGCGCTCCCAGACCTCGTCGACCGAGGCGATGCTTGCTCCCGTGGCCTTGTAATCGGCGTCCGCGAACGCGCTGCCGAGACCGGCGCCGGTCTCGACGAAGACCTCGTGACCACGGAGTACGAGCTCTCGGGCGCCGGCGGGCGTCAGGGCGATGCGGTACTCCTGCGGCTTGATCTCCTTCGCGACCCCGATCCTCATGGCGGCGCAACGATATCGCTACGGCCTGGCCTCACGCCGCGAGCCGCTCCACGTACGCGCGCTCCTCGGGCCCGAACCACGGCGGCGAGCCGGCGGCAGCGTTCTCGGCCGCTCGCTCCGGCCGTCGGGTCGCAGGGATGACGAGGTCGACGCGCAGATCGGAGAGCGCCCACTTGAGCAGCGCCTGCGGCCAGGTCGCGACGCCGAAGCCGGACAGCGGCGCGAGCTCGCGGTCGGAGACCTGGCGGAGCAGCGACCCGGAGCCGAGAGGCTCCATGACGACGACGGCGATCCCGAGCTCCGCCGCGAGCGGTAGCAACCGCCGCTCGCAGGTGCGCTCCGCGGGGTTGTACGGAAGCTGCACGGCGGCGAAACGGCCGGTGCGGAGTGCCCGCTCGAGCTCGCCGAAGGCTCCGGGCGAGTAGTGCGTGACGCCGAGGCGGCCGATCCGCCCGGCCTCGACCTCGCCCTCGAGCCACGGCAGGTGCTCCTCCCAGGCGACGAGGTTGTGCACCTGCTCGAGCTCGATCCGGCCGAACCAGGTCAGCTGGGCGGCGAGCTGGCGCGCGGGCCTCGTCTGGAGACGACGTCCAGATCTTCGTCAGCACGTCGGCCTGGTCGCGCCGGCCCTCGAGCGCCGCCGAGAGGGAGCGCTCGGCCGCCCCGTACATCGGCGAGCTGTCGACGCTGCGGCAGCCGGCGGCGACCGCCGCATCGACGACCCGGCGCGCGAGGTCGGCGTCGTCGCCGAATGTCCGCCACGTGCCGAGTCCGACAACGGGGCCAAGCCGGCGTTCCTCCATCAGCGCAGAAGACGACGGGCGACGACGCCGGCGGCGAACGCGGCGCGAAAGAACGTCGGATCCTCGGCCGGGCCGCGTTCCATGTGCGACAGGGGCAAGCCCTCGCACGCCTTCTCCCAGCCCGTCCCCGTCCTCGTCGGTCGGCACCGCGACGTCCGCGAGGGCGACGTCGAGCACTGCGCGCGTGTGGTGCGACACGCCCCGGTGGCGGTCGCGCGGATCGGCCTCGGACCTCCGGACGGCCAGCACCGGCTTGCCCCCGAGCGCGGCCGCGACGTTTGCGGCATCCGCAAGCGCAAGGGCTCCGTGGCCGAGCCGCGTCCCCGTGCCGACGATCCCCGGTCCGATCGCGCAGACCACCACGTCGAAGCGCTCTTTCCTCGCCCACGCGAACGCCGATGCCGCGCCGACGAACTGGGCGTCCCCGTCGAGGCAGGGCGCCACCGCGCATGCAACGTCGAGGAGCCGAAGCTCCTTGAGCGCCCGCACGGTGTCCGAGAGTGAGACCGGCAGTGCGCCGCCCGCGACCTGGACGTAGGCGACGCGCAGTCCCCGAAGCGCGGCGCACACCGGCGCGAGCTGGCTGTGGAGCGTGCACAGGACGACCGGGCAGCCCGTCGAGCACGTCCGCGAGCTCCGCCGTCTCCTCCTTGTAACAGACTGTTACTTGGCCGGGCGTGTACGGGAGCGCCATCACGTGTGCGCCCTCCTCAGGCGCGAGCTCGAGGCCCCGCGTCAGGTTCGCGTAGAGGACGTCGAAACCGCCCGAGCCGAGCTCCAGCAACCGCGCCTGCTCGTTCACGAGCACGTCGTCGCCGACCTCGACGTCCCCGGTCAGCCGCGGGTAGGCGACACACGGCAGGTCGTCGACCTCGAGCCGCACAAGCCCGTCGACCACCTCGTCGATGGCGGTGACGCGCCCGCGCCTAAGCGTGAGCGGCATCGGATTCGCGGGCACGCGCCAGGTCGACCAGCTCCAGCGTCACCTCGACCATGCCCTCGAGATCCGCGACCGCGAAGTGCTCGTCCGGCGTGTGGATCTCGGCCATCCCGTTCGCGAGGTTCAGGCACGGGATCCCGCGCGCGTTGAAGACGTTGGCGTCGGCGCCGCCGCCGCTGAGCGCGGTCGAGACCTCGTAGCCGCGTCGCTCGAGCGCTGTCGCAGCGAGCTCGACGATCGGGTCGCCGCGCCGGAAGCGGTAGCCGGGGTAGGACTCGCTGACCTCCGTCTCGACGGTGCAGTCGCCGAGCGACGCGCCGAAGGCGAACGCATCGAGCATCTCTGAGACGACGTCGGCCAGCTTGGCGACGTCGTGCGCGCGCGCCTCGGCCTCGAGCGTGCACCACTCCGGGACGATGTTGCGCGCGGAGCCGCCCGTGATGAGGCCGACGTTCGCCGTCGTCTCCTCGTCGATGCGGCCGAGCCGCAGATCGGCGATCGCTCGCGCGGCCGCGGCGATCGCCGAGCGCCCCTCCTCGGGGGCGATGCCCGAATGCGCCGCGCGGCCGTGGAAGCGCGCCGTAATCGTGCGTCCCCACGGCGCGCCGAGCACGATCTCGCCGATCGGAGCCGCCTGGTCGTAGACGAAGCCGAGCTCGGCCTCCAGCCTCGTGTGATCGAAGGCGCCGGCGCCGATGAGGCCGACCTCCTCCTTCAGCGTGAAGACGAGCTCGATGCCCGGAGTGCTCGCGTCCTTCCTCGACGATGCGCCGCGCCGCCTCGAGCATCGAGACGACGGCGCCCTTGTTGTCGCCGCCGAGGATCGTCCCGCCGGCGTTCCGCACGACGCCGTCCTCGTCGACGTACGGCTCGAGCGGGCCTTGCGGGGGCACGGTGTCGAGGTGGGCGCAGAAGAAGAGCGGCGTGCCGCCGTCGGAGCGGCCGGGCAGCCGGCAGAAGAGGTTGCCGGCGTTCGAGCCGATCCGGCCGCCGGCGTCGTCCTCCTCCACCTCGAGCCCGAGCGCGCGCAGGTAGGCGGTGACGCGGTCGACCATCGCCCGCTCCTCGCCGGGCGGGCTCGGGATCGAGCAGAGCTCGAGGAAGAGCGACGAGCGCGGTCCTGCACGAGGCGATCTTACGGGAGCGTCGTCAGCCGCTCGCCCGCAGCGACCTCGGCGCGGGAGCGCGAGCGCTCCAGCGCGGCGCCGATGAACTCGCGGAAGAGCGGCGCCGGCCGCGTCGGGCGCGACTTGAACTCCGGGTGGAACTGGCTCGCGACGAACCACGGGTGGTCGGGCAGCTCGACGATCTCGACGAGCCGTCCCTCCTGGAACGTCCCCGACACGACCAGGCCGTTCTCGACGAGGGTCGGGCGGTAGTGGTTGTTCACCTCGTAGCGGTGACGGTGCCGCTCGTGGATGACAGCGTCGTTGTAGACCTCGCGCGTGCGGGTGTCGTCGGCGACCTCGACCGCCTGCGCGCCGAGCCGCATCGTGCCGCCGAGATCCTCGATCTCCTTCTGCTCGGGGAGAAGGTCGATCACCGGGTGCGGCGTCTCGGGATCCATCTCGGTCGAGTTCGCGCCCTCGAGCCCGCACACGTGCCGAGCGAACTCGGAGACGGCGACGTGCATGCCGAGGCAGATGCCGAGGTACGGGATCTGCCGCTCGCGGGCGATCCGGCACGCGAGGATCTTGCCCTCCCAGCCACGCGAGCCGAAACCGCCCGGCACGAGCACGCCGTCGACCTCGTCGAGCAGTCGGGCGGCCTCCTCGTACGACATGTTCTCGGCGTCCACCCAGCGGACGCGCACCGGCGCAGCCCTGGTGGACGCCCGCGTGCTTGAGCGCCTCGTGCACGGAGAGATACGCGTCGCGGAGCTTGACGTACTTGCCGACGAGCGCGATCTCGACCTCCTCGCGCACCTCGTCGATGCGGTCGATCAGCTCCTGCCACTCGCCGAGCTCGGCCGGCGACGTCGTCGAGCCCGAAGTGCTCGCACACGAGCGTGTCGAGGCCCTCCTCCCGGAGGACGGCGGGCACGAGGTAGACGTCGCGCACGTCGGGGCTCGCGACGACGGAGCGAACGTCGACGTCGGCGAAGAGCGCGATCTTGTCCTTGATGTCCTGCGAGAGCTCCTCGTGGGAGCGGCAGACGATCACGTCGGGATGGATACCGATGCGGCGCAGCTCGTTGACCGAGTGCTGCGTCGGCTTCGTCTTCAGCTCGCCGGCGGCCTCGATGAAGGGCACGAGCGTGCAGTGGAGATAGAGCACGTTCTCGGGGCCGACCTCGCGCCGGAACTGGCGGATCGCCTCGAGGAACGGCAGCGACTCGATGTCGCCGACGGTGCCGCCGATCTCCGAGATGACGATGTCGGCCGGCGCCGAGCGTGCGGCGCGCTTGATCCGCGCCTTGATCTCGTTCGTGATGTGCGGGATCACCTGCACGGTCGCGCCGAGGAACTCGCCCTTCCGCTCCTTGCGGAGGACGGCCTCCCAGACTGCGCCGGCGCTGTGGCTCGCGTTCCGGGACATGTTCTCGTCGATGAAGCGCTCGTAGTGGCCGATGTCGAGGTCGGTCTCGGCGCCGTCCTCCGTCACGAACACCTCGCCGTGCTGGAACGGGCTCATCGTGCCGGGGTCGACGTTCAGGTACGGGTCGAACTTCTGCGCCTGCACGCGCAGGCCGCGCGCCTTCAGCAGCCGGCCGAGCGAGGCGGCGACGATCCCCTTGCCGAGCGCCGAGACGACGCCGCCGGTGACGAAGATGTACTTCGGGCTCGGGGTCGTGCTCATACGGGTTGCCTCCCCAGGCGGTCGAGCTCGCGAAACACCGGCGTCCGCTCGATCAGCGCGCCGAGCGAGCGCCGTTCTCCGAGGAGGGTGAGGCCCGCGAGCGCCGCGATCGCGCTCCAGCGTTGCCTCCGTGAAAACCGCTCCACGGACCTGAAACCTAGCACGGCGCCGAGCGCGTTCGAGCCGGAGTCCCCGAGCATCGCCATCTCACGAAGATCGTAGGGCGCGAGCAGGACGGCCACCGCGAGCGCGCCGCGCGGCGTTCCGGCGGACGAGCAGCGCCGCGAGCCCGAAGGCCTTGAGCGCCCGCCCGGGGCGGGTGTCGAGCTGGTTGAGCATGTTCGCGGCCAGCCCGACGAGCACCGCGCCGGACACCGATCGGGTCCGCACGAGCGCGTACGCGGGGATGCCGACGAGCTTGAGGACGCCCGTGCCGGCCCCGCGCCTGAGGTGCGCGCGGAAGCCACGCTCCTCGCCGCTCCAGAGATCGTCCGCAAGGCCGAGGACCGCCACCGGCGCGACAGGCGGGTGCGCGACGCCGACGAGCCAGCCGACGAGCGGGAGGCGCAGACCACGGTGGTTCGTCGCCTGCGGGCCGAACGCGAGCAGGATGTCGCGCAGCTGGCGCCCGCGGTGGAGGAAGCCGGCCGCGTCGCGGCCGGTCGCACGGTGCTCGAGGTCGAGCTCGAGCTCGACCGAGCCCGAGCCTTGCCCGCGCCGCGTCCGCCGTCATCCGCGTCTCCACGCCGAAGCCGGCCGCGACGGGGAAGCAGACCGCCCGCGCCGCCGGCGAGAGGTAGCGCTGGCCCGAGAGCGGCTCGCGCGACTCGAAGCCCGACGCGAGCCGCACGAGCGCGCGCGCGACACGTCTTGGCGATCCCGAACCCGCCGCCTTGCCTTCTGGCGAAGGCCGCAACAGCGAGGTCGGCGCCGCTGTCGGCGAGCGGCCGCAGGTCGCCGCGCAGGTCCGCGTCGCAGAGGAGGATCGACCCGGGCGGCGCTGCGCGCTCCGCCAGGGTCAACGCCTGGCCCTTGCCGCGGTGCGGCAGGCGGAGCACCGTGGCGCCGGCCTCCTCCGCTGCGGCGGCGGTCGCGTCGGCGGAGCCGTCGTCGGCGACGATGATCCCCGCCTCGGGAAAGAGCCGCCGCAGCTCCGCCACCGTGCGGCCGATCCGCTCTGCCTCGTTGCGCGCCGCTACGAGGACGGTGAGCTCAGCCAGCTGAATCAGCCATCTGGCGCAGGCTCGGGCAGCGGTTCGATCGGGGGCAGGATGCCGTCCCCGGCGGTGTCGCGCACGCCGTAGTCCCCGGGGTCGGCGCCGGCGAGCAGGAGCACCAGCGCGAGCCGTCCGACGGGCGTGTCGATCCCGTCGACCGTCGAGAGCGAGGTGCGCTGGAACGCCGGGATCGCGCTCTGCTCGACCCGCGACGGCTCGACACCGACGGCGGGCTTGCCGAGGCTGGCGACGCCCGCGTACAGGCCGGCGAGGAAGCGCGCGGTCGGGCCCTGCTGCGGCTCGACCGATCTGACGACGACGACGGCGTCGGCCTCCTCCGAGCTCTCGAACGCCCGCTGCTCGACGAGCTCCGGCGCGAGCGCGTCCCAGAGCGGCGTCTCGCCGCCGGTCACGAGCTCGCGTCCGAGGTCGCGGCCCAGGTTGCCGAGATCGTCCTCGCCGACGTAGCCGCCGAACGCCTCCTGCGACTGCAGCGTCTGCTGGATCTCCTCGAGCGGAAGCGGCACCCGCACGGCCCGGACGCGCGCGAGATCCCCGCCGCTCTCCGCCGTGACGACCTCCGTCACGGCGTCGACCGTGGAGTCGAACGAGCCGACCACGAGGACGGCGACGCGCTTCCGGGCGAGCCGGTCCTGGACGACGACGGGATACGCGCTCTCGACGAACTCCTGCGCAGCCTCCTGGCGGCGCTCCAGGTCGGCGGTCTCGTCGCGCGCGACGTCGAGCTGTCCCTGGAGCTCGGCGATCTCGCCGTTCAGGCGGTCGCGCTCGGCGTCGTCGATGAACCCGCGGCCGGAGATGCCGACGCCGACGAGGATGCCGATGACGAGGGCGAGGAAGACCGCCGCCAGCGAGGCGACGTGGTAGCGGAGGTCGAACACCGCGCCACAGTGTGGCAGAGGCTCCTAGAGACCGGGCAGAACGTCGACCAAGTCGAGGAAGACGTTGCGCAGAGCAGGCGAGGCGGCGATCGCGACGACGATGGCCGTGATGCCGGCGCCGGCGAAGGCGACGAGCGGCCAGATGCCGACCCGCCGGCTGACGAGCCGCGAGACGCCCTTCGCGTCGACGAGGATCTCGCCGACCTTCAGCCGCGTCACGAACGTCGAGGACATGCCCGCGCGGTCGCGCTCGAGGAACTCGACGAGGTTGAAGTGCGTGCCGACGGCGACGATCAGCTCGGCGCCCTTCTCGTGCGCGAGCAGGAGCGCGACGTCCTCCGAGATCCCCGGCGCGGCGACGCTGTGGTACTCGACGCCGAGCCGACTTGAGCCGCTCCTCCCCGGGCGCGCCGCCCTCCGCGTAGGCGTGCACGACGATCTCGGCGCCGCCGCGCAGCGCCGTGTCGGAGACGGAGTCCATGTCGCCGACGATCACGTCCGGCTTCCAGCCCTCCTCGAGGATCGCCTCGGCGCCGCCGTCGACCGCGACGAGCACGGGCCGGAAGTCGCGGACGTACGAACGCACGATCCTGAGGTCGCGCTTGTGCCCGGGCCCGCGGGCGACGACGAGCGCGTGCCGGTCGCGAAAGCTCGTGCGGAGCGTCGGGAAGTCGGGCCCCTGCGCGAGGAGTCGTCCCCTCCTCGCGCAGGTAGCGCATGGTGTTGTCGGCGAAGGCCTCGAGCGCCTCCGTCACGCGGCTCTGCTGCTCCGCGAGCGCCGCCTCGAGCTCGTACGCCTCGAGCGTCCGGCCGGTCGCGAGGCACGTGCCGTTCCGGAAGAGGCTCGCGCCGCGGACGGTGAGCCGCTCGCCGTCGGAGACCGTCGTCGAAGAGCTCTGCGTCCGTCGGCGTCGATCAGCCGCACGCCGCCGCGCACGAGCTGCAGCGGCCCGGGATTCGGGAAGCGGCCCGTCTGCGACGGCGCGACGTTGACGACGACCCGGACGCCCGACTCGACGAGCTCCTCGGCCGAGACGCGGTCGAGATCGGTGTGGTCGATGATCGCGATGTCGCCCGGCTCGAGCCGGCGCACGAGCTCCTTCGTCCGCCTGCCGAGCTTCGCGGCTCCGCGTGTGCTCGATGACGCTCATTGCAGCGCGGCGAGGAACTCGCGGCCGCCGAGCATCCGCTCGAGCTCGTCGCGCCGCTGCGCGTCGTCGAGCAGCTCGATCCGCGTGTGCGTCGGATCGCCCGGGATCTTCTCGACGCGGTAGTGGTGCTCGGCGACGCTTGCGATCTGGGGCAGGTGCGTGATCGTGATCACCTGGGCGCGCTCGGCGAGCCGCTTCAGCGTGTCGGCGACCGCGTGGGCGGTCGTGCCGCCGATGCCCGCGTCGATCTCGTCGAACACCAGCGTCTCGCCTCCTCCGACGGCGGCGATCGCGAGCGCGACGCGCGAGAGCTCGCCGCCGGAGGCGGTCTCCGCGACCGGGCCGAACGGCAGCCCGGCGTTGGGCCGGATGAGGAAGGCGACCTCGTCCGGCGCCGGCCGCGCCGGCGCGCGCTCGCGGAGCTCGACGCGGAACTCGCCCTCGCCCATGCCGACGCCGCGGAGCTCGGCCGCGACCGCGTCGGCGAAGGCGTCCGCGGCAGGCGGCCCGCTCGGCGCCAAGCTCGTCGGCCAGCTCCTGCGACGCGGCCCTCCGCCGCCGCCAGCGCCTCCGCGGCGGCGGCAGCAGGGTCGAGGCCGCCCGCGAGCGCGTCGAGCTCGGCGCGGGCGGCGGCCGCCCGCTCCAGCAGCTCCTCGTACGTCGCCGCGCGGAAGCGGCGCTTCGCCTCGGCGATGCGCTCGAGCTCCGACTCGACGTGCTCCACCCGATCGGGCTCGGCCTCGAGCGAGGCGAGGAAGCCGCGCAGCTCCGAGCCGACCTCACGCAGCCGGAGCTCGAGGTCGCGCAGCTCGTCACCTGCGCGCGCGAGCTCGGGCGCGAGCCGCTCCAGCGGCGCGATCGCGCGCTCGGCGCGGCCGGTCAGCGCCGCCGCGCCGTCGCCGTCGTCGGGCGCGATCGCCTCGGCCGCCGCGCTCGCGCCCTCCGCGAGCTCGGTCACGTGGCGGAGGCGCTCCCGCTCGGCGCGCAGCTCCTCCTCCGTCGCCGGCTCGAGCCCCTCCGTGGCCTCGACGAGCGCGGCGAGCTCGGCGAGCCGCGCCTCCTCGGCCGCAGCGTCGCGCGTCACCTCGTCGTGCCGCTTCCGCGCGGCCGCCGAGCTCGCGCCACGCCGTCCGCGCCTCCCGGCGGCGGCGCAGCTGCTCCTCGCCGCAGAACGCGTCGAGCACGTCGAGCTGGTACGAGGGCCGCGCGAGCCGGCGCTGCTCGAACTGGCCGGACATCGCCAGCAGCCGCTCCGTCGCGGCGGCGAGATCCTCGCGCGCGACCGCACGCCCCCAGGCGTACGCGCGCGTCCGTCCGTCGGCGAAGACCCGCCGCGCGAGG
Source organism: uncultured Gaiellaceae bacterium (assembly GCA_963791905.1). Classification (GTDB taxonomy): domain Bacteria; phylum Actinomycetota; class Thermoleophilia; order Gaiellales; family Gaiellaceae; genus Gaiellasilicea. The sequence continues at coordinate 1,220,600 of CAWBTX010000005.1, read as the reverse complement.
ACGAGGCCGCTCTCGTCCTCGGGGGCCAGCTCGGCGAGCGACTGCGAGCTCCTCGTCGTCGAGAAGCCCCTCGGGCACGTCGAACTCGGCCTCGACGTACGCCTCGCTCGCACCGGGGCCGACGGCCGCCGCGTCGCCCTTCGCGCCGAGCAGCAGCCCGAAGGCCTGCGCGAGGATCGTCTTGCCCGCGCCGGTCTCGCCCGTGATCGCGTTCAGCCCTGCCGCGGGCGCGAGGTCGGCCTCGCGGATGAGGACGAGGTTCTCGATGCGGAGGCTACGGAGCAAAGGTCCTGCTGTAGCGGCTGAAGAAGGTGACCTCGGGCAGCGTCGCGAGCAGCGAGCGTCTGCGTCCCGATGCGCGCGAGCGCCCGGCCGCCGGGCGGCAGGTCGCCGACCGTGTGGCCGTCGACGAGCGCCGTCGCAGGCACGTCCGGCGTCCGGTTCCAGACGACCAGGTCGCTGCCGCGCGGCACGACGAGCGGACGCGCGTTCAGCGAGTGCGGCGCGACGAACGTGACGGCCATCGCGTCCAGGCCCCAGACGAGCACGGGGCCGCCGTTCGAGAAGTTGTAGCCCGTGGAGCCCGATGGGGTCGAGCAGACGAGGCCGTCGCAGCCGAGCGTGCCCAACACCTCGTCGCCGATCGCCCACTCGAGCTGGATCATGCGGCCGACGATGCCGCTCGCGACGACGAGGTCGTTGACGGCGACGCGCCGCTCCTCCCCCGACCTCGACCTCGAGCGTCGGCAGCTCGACGACGCGGTAGTCGCCGGCGAAGACCCGCCCGAGCCCGGTCTCGAGGTCGCGACTGCGGGATCGACGAGAGGAAGCCGACGCGACCGAAGTTGACGCCGAGCACCGGGACGTCCGTGCCGAGGTAGCGGCCGAGCGCGCGCAGCATCGTCCCGTCGCCGCCGAGGACGAGCGCGATGTCCGCCGTCCTCGAGAGTCGCCTTCCTTCGCGCTCCATGTCGTGCTTGGCGGCCTCCGCCTCGTCCACGAGCAGCTCGACGCCCGCAGTCGGCGCGCGACCGCCTCGAGGCGCTGCAGCGCGGGACCGATCGTGTCGGCCTTGCCGTGCGTGATCACGGCGGCGCGCTTGACAGTGCTAGCCAATTGCTGTGTCGATCCGGTCGTCGATGTCATCCAGGAGCACGGCCTCGTCGCGGTTGATGAAGTGCACGAAGAACTCGCGGTTGCCCTTGGGGCCCGGCAGACCCGGAGTCTACGACGGCGATCGCCATCGCATCCCAGGCGAGCGCCGCCTCGATCGTCGACCGCAGGATTCGGCGGTGCAGCGCCGGGTCGCGGACGACGCCCCCCTTCCCCACCTCGCCCTTGCCGGCCTCGAACTGCGGCTTGACGAGGACGAGCGCATCCCAGCCCTCCTCCAGGAGCCGGAGCACCGGCGGCAGCACGAGCTGCACGCTGATGAACGACACGTCGCAGGCGAGCATGTCCGGCTGGAACGGCAACTCGGTGAGGTGGCGTGCGTTCGTCCGCTCCATCACGACCACCCTCGGGTCGCCGCGCAGCTTCGGGTGCAGCTGCCCGTAGCCGACGTCGACGGCGATCACGCGGCCGGCGCCGTGCTGGAGCAGCGCGTCGGTGAAGCCGCCCGTCGAGGCGCCGAGGTCGATGCAGTCGCGCCCGTCGAGCTCGATCTCGACCTGAGCGAGTGCGTTCGCGAGCTTCTCGCCGCCACGGGAGACGTACAGCGGCGGCGCCTCGATCGACAGCTCGGCGCTCTCGTCGACCTGCTCACCCGGCTTTTCGTGTCCCGGGACGAGCCCTGCCATGACGAGCGCCTGCGCCTGGGTGCGGCTCTCTGCGAGCCCGCGCTCCACGAGCAGCACGTCGAGCCGCTTCTTCACCCGCGTACGATCGCGGCATCGTGCGCGGCCTCGGGGACACGATCGGCGTGCTCGAGCGCTACGGGCCGCCGCCGCTTGCCGCCTTCGTCCGCGCGCGGCTCTAGCCGGAGCGCCATCGAGCCAGCGTACCCACCGGGGTGTTACAAGAACGTCATGGAACTGCGACGCCGATCGCGTCTGTTCTGCAGACGCCCGCAGAGGCGGACAGCGCGGCGATCGAGTGGCTGCTCGCGTCGAACGAGCCGGCCGTTCGCCTGCAGACGAAGCGCGACCTACTCGGCCAGATAGCGTCCGCGTGAGGCGCAGCACGTGCTCGAAGGCGCCGATCGTGCGGACGCTGCTCGCGGGCCAGCAGCCGGACGGCGGCTTCGGCCGCCATCCCTACGCCAAGTGGGGCGGCGCGCACTGGCGGCTCGTCTCCCTCGTCGAGCTCGGTGTCCCGCCGGGCGAGCCTCGATGCGTCGCGGCCGCCGCGACGGTGCTCGCCTGGCTCACCGGCTCGGGCCACAACGTCGAGGTGGTCGACTGGGGCTCGGGCCCGAGCGAGATGATCACGTTGAACGCCTTGCGCGTGCGGAAGGCCGCCGCACCAGCGTCCGAACCGACGACCGAGGAGCAGCCCCATGCCTGAAGCAGTTCCCGAGGCACAGCTGACCAAGATCGACGCCGGCCTCGTGGCCGAGGGTGAGGGCTGGTTCGTCCTCAACGCGCGCGACGCAACGTGGATCCGCAGCGAGGAACGCGGACAGGACACCGACTTCGAGGGGAAGCAGGAGTTCCGTCAGCTCGGGTTCCGCATCCACGTCCTCCTGCCCGGTCAGGTGAGCGGCATGTACCACGGCGAGTCGGGTCAGGAAGACTTCCTCGTCGTCTCGGGCGAGTGCGTGCTCGTGATCGAGGGCGAGGAGCGCCGCCTCAAGCCCTGGGACTTCGTCCACTGCCCGCCCTGGACGCAGCACATCTTCGTCGGCGCTGGTGACGGGCCGTGCGCGATCGTCATGGTCGGCAACAGGGTCGGCGGCTTCGAGGTCGTCTACCCGGTGAACGAGGTCGCGGCGAAGCACGGCGCGAGCGTGCTCGAGGAGACGACGAAGCCGGACGAGGCGTACGCCCGCTTCGGACAGGAGGAGCGGTCGGCCTACCGCGAGGGCTGGCTGCCATAACGTCGGCTCAGGCCGTGCGCGACGCGAGCACGTCCACGAGCTCACCGAGGACCGACGTGTCCGCGGAGATCTGTGCGAGCCGATCCTGCGCGCGCTCGGCGGCCTCGTCGGCGAGCTCGCGCGCCCGCTCGACCCCGTGCTCGAGCGACGTAGCCGTCGCCGTCGAGGACGTCGTCGACGATCTGAAACAGCAGGCCGAGCTCGTCGCCGAAGGCGCGCCACGGCGCCTGCTCCCGCTCGGGCACCTCGGCCGCCCAGAGCGCGACGCCGACGGCCGCCGAGAACAGCGAGCCCGTCTTGAGCCGGTGCAGCGCCGCGAGGTCGGCCGTGTCGCCCGTGACGTCGCGGTACTGGCCGCCGATCATGCCGAGCGTCGCCTGGGCGAGCTCGCGCGCGACGCTCGGCGTCGGATACGAGAGCGCGAGCCGGAAGGCCTCGGCGAGCAGCGCGTCGCCGGCCAGGAGCGCGACCCCCTCGCCGAAGGCGACGTGGGCGCTCGGCCGGCCGCGGCGCTCGTCGTCGTCGTCGAGCGCCGGCAGGTCGTCGTGGACGAGCGAGAACGTGTGCACGAGCTCGACGGCTGCCGCCGCCGGCAGGCACTGCTCCGGCTCCGCGCCGGCCGCCTCGCCGACCGCGAGCGTCAGCACCGGCCTGATCCGCTTCCCGCCCGACTCGAGCGGATACCGCAGCGCCGCCTTCGAGCCCGCCGAGCTCGGGCGTGAAGGCGAGCTCCTCGAGGTAGCTCTCGACGAGCCCGCGCAGCTCGTCAGGGCTGCGCGGCACTCTCCGGCTCGTCCTCGCTCGTGCGCGCCCTGGCGAGCTCCGCCTCGACGTCCTTCGCGATCTCCGCGAGCTCGGTGAGCACCTCGATGGCCCCCTCGGCGTTCTCCTCGGCCGCCAGCCGCTCCAGCTCCTCGCGCGTCGACTCGAGCCGCTCGAGCAGCTCCTCCGCCCTCGCCAGCGCCTCGTCGGCCGCTTCCGCTCACGCCCTCGCCTCCTTGCTCTGCTGTTCCTCCCGGCTACACGCGCCAGGATGCCGTTGACGAGCCGCGCCGCATCCTCGGACGCATACCGCTTCGCGAGCACGACCGCCTCGTTGATCGCCACCTCTGGCGGCACGCTCTCCTCCTCCAGCTCGTGGATCCCGATCCTCAGGATGTTCCGCTCGAGCGTACCCATGCGGTCGGCGGTCCAGCCCTCGGCGGACGCGGTGATCCGCTCGTCGAGCTCGGTCGCCCGCGCCGATCACCGCCTCGGCGAGCTGCGTCGCGAACTCGTCCGGCACGCCGGCGTAGAGCGCGGCCAGCGGCTGGCCGGTCAGATCCCACTGGTAGAGGAGGAAGAGCGCGGCGCGGCGCGCCTGCCTGCCGCCCTGTGCCGGTCATGCCTGCTCCAGCTCGACGATCGAGACGTCGACGGCGGCGACGGCCAGGCCGGAGGCCGCGCGCCAGCGCGTCGGCGACGCTTCGCTGCACGGCCTCGCCGAGCTCCGGCAGCACCGTCCGTAGCGCGCCGCGAGCTCGAGCTCGACGCGGGCGCGCCCGTCCTCGATCTGCGAGCTCGACGCCGCGCCTCGGCCGGCGGACGCGAGCGCCGTCCACGAGCTCGGCGGCCGCGACGACGAGGCCGGCGAGGGCGTTCCCCTCGATCCGGATCGCTCCTGCAGCACCGTCGATCGTGTGGTCCGTCGTGCTCTCACTGGTCGTCTCTCACTGGGCCGCGAGCGCCGGCAGGCGCTCCTCCATCTCCTCGAGGAAGCTCGTCGAGTAGTCGCCGCTCCCGAACTCGGGCGAGCGGAGGATGTCGAGCGCGAGGCCGCGCGTCGTCGGCACGCCCTCGAGCTCGAGCTCGTCGAGCGCACGCACGGCCCGCGCGATCGCCGCCGGCCGGTCTCTCGGCCCAGACGACCAGCTTCGCGATCAGCGAGTCGTAGTACGGCGAGATCGACGCGCCCTCCTCGAGGAAGGTGTCGATGCGGACGCCCGGGCCGAGCGGCGGCCGGAAGCGCTCGATCCGGCCGGGAGCGGGCGCGAAGTCGCGCGCCGGATCCTCGGCGTTCAGCCTGATCTCGATCGCGTGCCCGCGTCGCGGCACGCGTCCGCCGACCTCGAGCCGCTCGCCGGCGGCGATGCGCAGCTGCTCGCCGCACGATGTCGATCCCGGTCACGAGCTCGCTGACGGGGTGCTCGACCTGCAGGCGCGCGTTCAGCTCGATGAAGTGGAAGTGGCCGTCGGGGCCGAGCAGGAACTCGAACGTGCCCGCATTCTCGTAGCCGATCGCGCGGCAGGCACGCTCGACGGTCGCCTCCATCGTCGGCCGCGTCGCCTCGTCGAGCGCCGGCGACGGCGACTCCTCGATCAGCTTCTGGTGCCTGCGCTGGATCGAGCACTCGCGCTCGCCGAGCGTCGCCACGCCGCCGTCGGCGTCGCAGAGCACCTGGATCTCGACGTGGCGTGCCGGCGAGATCGCCTTCTCGAGGTAGAGCTCGCCGTCCGAGAACGCGGCCTCGGCCTCGACGCGCGCGGTCGAGTAGGCGGCCTCGAGCTCCGTCCGGCGCGTACACGAGCCGCATGCCCTTGCCGCCGCCGCCCGCGACGGCCTTCAGCAGCACCGGGTAGCCGAGCTCGCTCGGCTGCGGCGCGCACCTCCGCGAGCGACGCTCGCGCCCTCGGTGCCCGGCACGAGCGGCACGCCGGCCGCACGCATCTCCGCCTTGGCGCGGGCCTTGTCGCCCATCCGCTCCATCACGTCTGCGCCCGGGCCGACGAAGACGAGGTCGTTCTCCTCGCAGGCGCGGACGAAGCTCGGGGTTCTCGGAGAGGAAGCCGTAGCCCGGGTGCACCGCCTCGCAGCCGGTCGTCTCGGCCGCCGCGATCACGGCCGGGATGCGCAGGTAGCTCTGCGCGGCGGCGGCCGGCCCGATGCAGACGGCCCGGTCGGCCAGACGGACGTGGAGCGACTCGCGGTCCGCGGTCGAGTAGACGGCGACCGCCTCGACGCCGAGCTCGTGCAGCGCCCGGATGACGCGCACGGCGATCTCGCCGCGGTTCGCCACGAGGACGCGGGAGAACATCAGTGGGCGAGCCACTTCAAAGGACGGGCGGCGCGGCGATCGGCTCGAGCTCGAAGAGCAGCTGGCCGAACTCGACCGGCTGGCCGTCCTCGACGTGCATCGCGGTGACCCGCCCGGCCGACTCCGCCTTCAGCTCGTTGAAGAGCTTCATCGCCTCGAGCAGGCACAGCATCTGGCCGGGCGCGACGACGTCTCCGGGCTCGACGAACGGCGGCGAGCCCGGCTCGGGCGCGCGGTAGAAGACGCCGACCATCGGCGACTCGACGCGGATGCCGGCGGCGAGGCTCGGAGCGGCGAGCGGCAGCTCGTCGGGCTCCTCGAGCCCGAGCGGCGCGCCGACCTGCACGGGCACCTCCTCGGCGCGGCGCACGGACACGCGCATGCCGTTGTCCTCGATCTCGACCTCGCCGATGCCGCTCTCCTGGACGATCTGGACGATCTCCCGGATGCGCTCGGCGCGCGACTGCTCGACGCCGCTCGTGATCGTGTCCTCGCGGTTGTGCCGGCTGCGGATGTTCTGGAGGAGCTGCTCGGCCTCCTCGCCGAACAGCGCGATCAGGACGAGCTCCTCCTCGCTCGCCGCGAGGCCCTCGGCCTCCTGGCGCACGTCCTCGGCGGACGGCGGATCGTCCTCGAGCGGCACGTCGTCGCTGACGAGCGCGACGGCGCGCGCGACGGTCGCAGTCGATCGCGCTCGGCGGCGCGCCGTAGCGTCCCTGGATGAGCGCGCGGAACTCGTCGACGACGGTGCCGTAACGGCGCGCGGAGAGGACGTGGATCAGCGCCTGCGACGCCAGGATCTGGCCGATCGGCGCCGCGAGCGGCGGCCAACCCGCCTCGCCGCGGATCTTCTGGAGCTCGTCGAGCACCTCGTTCAGGCGGTCGCCGGCGCCGTGCGAGCGCATCTGCGTGTCGAGCGCGGCCACGAGGCCGGTCGGCAGGTCGTACTGGGCGGCGCGCACGGCCAGCCGCGGCGCGAGCGGCGCGACGGGCTCGTCGCCGATGTGCTCGTCGACGATCTCCGACGCCTCCCACAGCCGGTCGACGTCGATCCCGGTCGCGAAGCCCATGCCGTCGAGCGCCGCCGCGAGCGACTCGCCCGCGACGCGGTGGAGCGACAGCGCGAGCGGGTAGACCGCGCACGCGATCAGGTCGGCGCCGGCGCGGGCGGCCTCGATCGAGTCGGCGAGCCCGCTTCCGGCCGCGCCCTGGCAGTAGAAGCCGACGGGCAGCCCGGACGCCTCCGCGACGCGCGACACGAGCTCGCCCGCCTCGTGCGGCTGCAGGCCGCCGGTCGGGTCGTGGATGAGCGCGCGCGTCGCGTTCAGCCCGGGCAGCTCGCGCGACTGCTCGACGAGCGCGTCCGCGGCGCCCTCGCCGCCGGGGCTGTAGACGAGGCCGGCGTGGAACTCCTTGCCGGCGCCGACGATCGCCTCGCCTGCCTCACGCAGGTTGGAGACGTCGTTCAGCGGATCGTGCAGCCGGAAGACGTCGATGCCGTTCTCCGCCGCCGAGGCGACGAAGCGGCGGACGAAGTCGGCGCCGACCGGACGCGAGCCGACGAGGAAGCGGCCGCGGAGCGCCAGGCCGAGCGGCGTCGTCGTGCGCGCCTTCAGCGCCCGGATCCGCTCCCACGGGCTCTCGACGCCGCGCCGCACGGCCGAGTCGAAGACGCCGCCGCCCGAGACCTCGAGGCACGGCGAAGCCGGCGCCGTCGAGAACCTCGGCGAGCCGGAAGATCTCGGCGGTCGGCATCCGTCCCGCGAGCGGCTCCTGCGAGAGCAGCCGAATGGTCGTGTCCACCAGGCGCGGCACGACCGGAGCCTAGCGAGTGCCGGCGACGGCGAGGAGTTTGTGTTGCCTGAAACACAAGCCCGCACCCGACCCGCGCAACCAAGCCGTGCCCGGGAGACTTTGTGTTCCAGGAACACAAGCGCTCTACGGCGCGAGGAGGTGCCGCCGGCGCAGGCCCATGCCCGACAGCAGCACCATCTCGAAGCGGCTGTAGAACGTCTCGAGCTCGGGGTCGCACATGAGGTCGACCATGTAGAAGTCCTCGAGCTCGGCGAGGAGCCGCCGGACGAGCTCGGTGCCGATTCCCTCTCCCTGGCGCTCGGGCAGAACCTCGAGCAGCGGGATGAACGCGCTCAGGACGCCGTCGCTGATCGCCGTCACGAAGCCGACCATGCGCGCCGGCCTCGCCCGTCGCGAGCGAGGACGACATGGTCGCTCCCGCGCAGGAGCTCGAGGTGCCGCTCCGGCGAGGGCCGCGTCGGCCAGTCGACGAAGAACCCCTCGCAGGTCGGCCGCGCTCGAGCTCCGCCGACGTCGGTCGTGTAGACGACCTCGGCGCGGCCATCAGGCCCTGGAGATGTAGCGGCCCTCGCGGGGGTCGACCTTGATGCGCTCGCCGACGTTCACGAAGAGCGGCACCTGGACGACGGCGCCGGTCTCGAGCGTCGCCGGCTTCGTCACGTTCGAGACCGTGTCCCCCTTCACGCCCGGCTCGGTGTCGGTCACCTGCAGCTCGATCGAGGCCGGCATCTGCACCCCGGACGGCCGGCCGCCGACGAACAGGAGCTGCACGGAGCTCGACGGCAGCATGTAGGGCAGCTCCGACTCGAGCGACGCGTGCGGCAGCGACATCTGCTCGTACGTCGCCTCGTCCATGAAGACGACCTCGTCGCCGGAGTCGTAGAGGTACTGCATGTTCTTGACCTCGGTGTAGATGCGCGGGAACTTCTCGCCCGCCCGGAAGGTCTTGTCGACGACGGCGCCGGAGTCGACCGCCTTGAGCTTCGTGCGCACGAACGCGCCGCCCTTGCCCGGCTTCACGTGCTGGAACTCGACGACGCGCCACACCGAGCTGTCGATCTCGATGTGCATGCCGTTCTTGAACTCGTTCGTGGAGACGACGTCGGCCATGAGGCGCATCACACTAGCGAACGGTGACGAGCTCCTTCCCGAGCCGGGTCAGGCGCTCGCGGCCGTCGTCGGTGACGAGCACCATGTCCTCGATCCGCACGCCGCCGACCCCCGGCAGGTAGATGCCGGGCTCGCAGCTGACGACGTTCCCGGCCTCGAGCTCGTCCGTCGACTCCGGCCTGAGGCTGGGCGCCTCGTGCACCTCGAGGCCGATCCCGTGCCCGAGCCCGTGGCCGAACTGCTCGCCCCACCCTGCGGCGGCGATGACGTCGCGCGAGCCCGCGTCGGCGTCGCGTCCGCTGACGCCGGGGCCGATCGCCTCGAGGCCCGCCAGCTGCGCCTCGAGGCAGACCTCGTATGCGCGCGCGAGCTCGTCGGGCAGCTCGCCCGTCGCGTAGGTGCGCGTGCAGTCCGACGCGTAGCCGTCGACGCGGCAGCCGGCGTCGATCGTGACGAGTGTGTTCGCCGGGATCGCGACGTCGCGCACCTCGGCATGCGGGCTCGCGCCGTTCTCCGCCGAGGCGACGGCCGTGTCGAACGAGAGCTCCGAGGAGCCGTGCTCGTGGAAGAGCTCGCGCACGCGCCAGGCGAGCTCGCGCTCGGTGCGGCCGACGAAGCGCTCGTCGGCGAGCGCACCGAACACGGCGTCCGAGATCGCCGCCGCCTGCCGCAACGTCTCGATCTCGCCCGGTTCCTTGACCGCGCGTAGCCGCTCGACCAGCCCCGTCTGCTGCACGGTCTCGACGCCGCCCGCCTGGAGCGCGTCGTGCGACGCGACCGTCAGCACGTGCGCCTCGATCCCGATCGTGCGTCCGGCGAGCCTGGTCGCGAGATCGCCGATGACCGCTCGGGCGGTCTGCTCGAAGGGAATGTCGAGTGCGCTCGCGCGCTGCGCGTAGCGGAAGTCGGTGAAGAGCATCGCGTCGCCGTCGGGCTCGACGAGCACGGCCGCGTTCGAGCTGGCGAGGCTCGTCAGGTAGCGCACGTTGACGCCGCTCGTGACGAGGAGCGGCTGGTCGAGCAGCGCCGCCAGGCGCTCGATCCGGCTCATCGTTGCGCCGCCAGGAACCACAGTGCCTCCCGATACCCGTCCGGCCCCTTCCCGGTGATCCGCTTCGCCGCGAGCTCCCCGATCACGGATTGACGCCTCCATTCCTCACGCTCCTCGATCTTGGACAGATGGACCTCCACGACCGGCACGGTGAAGAGCTCGACCGCGTCGCGGATTGCATAGCTGTAGTGCGACCAGGCGCCGGGGTTGAGGACGACGCCGTCGGCCCAGTCGAGCGCGTCGTGGCACCAGTCGACGAACTGGCCCTCGTGGTTCGTCTGCCGGCAGCGGGTCGAGAACTCGAGCTCCTTCGACCACCCGTAGATCCGGCTCTCGAGCTCGGCGAGCCCGAGCCCGCCGTACAGGGCTGGATCGCGCCGGGCGAGCACGTCGAGGTTGACCCCGTTGAGGACTGCCACGCGCATCGGCCGACTCTATCCGGCTATCAGGGCGTCGAGCGCGGCGCGTACCTCGGTCTCCGGCAGCTCGACGCCGAGCCTCGGCGCGCCGGGCGCCTCGAGCAGGACGAGCTGCGGCGCGCCGGCGACCGACTTCTTGTCGCGCGCCAGCGCAGCCCAGGCGCGGTCGCGATCGACGCGGACCGGCTCGGGGCGGAGCTCGCGCTCGACGTCCTTCGTCTCCAGTCCCGACAGCCGCAGGGCCGCCAGGAGCCCGAGGGCCACGGCGCGTCCATGCGGCAGCCCGTAGCCGGCCGCCGTCTCGAGGGCATGCGCGAAGGTGTGGCCGAGATTGAGCTGCCGGCGGTCGCCGCGGTCGTGAGGATCGCGGAGGCAGACCGCCGTCTTGAACGCGGCGCAAGCGCGAACCGCCTCCGGCAACGGGAGCTCCCAGAGCGGCTCGCCGGCGAGCAGGCCCGTCTTCACGATCTCCGCACGACCGTTCAGGAGCTCCGTCTCGGGGAGCGTGTCGAGGAGGGCCGGGTCGATGACGGTGCGGACGGGCCAGTGGAACGCCCCGACGAGGTTCTTCGCGTGCGGGAGGTCGATGGCGGTCTTGCCGCCGATGGCTGCGTCGACCTGGCCGACGAGGGTCGTCGGGACTGCCACCCAGTCGATGCCGCGCATGTACGTCGCGGCGGCGAAGCCGGCCGTGTCGGTCGTGCAGCCGCCGCCGAGCGCGACGATCGTGCCGCCGCGGTCGAGCTCGAGCTCGCGCCAGAGGCGGTCGATCGTGCCGACACTCTTCGCCTCCTCGCCCGGCGGCAGCTCGTGGGTCGCCCGGAGCCGACCGCCGAGCGCGAGCTGCGCCTCCATCCCGTAGAAACCCGCGACCCGGGCATCGGCAACGAGCTCGATTCCACCGTCGCCGGGAATCAGCTCGCCGAGCCGCTCGAGCGCACCGGCCTCGACGTGGACGCCGCCCGCGGCGAGGACGGCGCCATCGAGATCGGTGGCGGTCGCAGCGGCGACAGCTTCGTAGAGGCTCTGGCGCAGCTCGTAGCGGGCCCGGAACTCGGTCTCGTCACGCACGAGCGGGCGATCGGTGCCCGAGACGCGCTGCCACGCCGTGTCCACATCGACCGGCAGCCAGATCACGGAGGCGTCCTCGAGCCGCTCCCGGACGCGAGGCGTCTCGACCGCGCCACCACCCAGCGCGATGACGAGAGGATCGCGCTCGCCCAAGAGCGCATCGAGGCTGTTCGCCTCCCCGCCCCTGAAGCTCTCCTCGCCGTGCCGCTCCCAGATCTCGGCCACCGGGAGCTGCATCCATTTCTCCTGCTCGTCATCGGTGTCGCGGAACGGGCGGCCGAGGCGCTCGGCCAGCGCCTGGCCGAGGCTCGTCTTGCCCGAGCCCATGAAGCCGACGAGGACGATGTGGCGGTTCAGCGCGTGCGTATGCGCTCCAGGTAGGTGCGGTGGGCGGCGACCATGTCGTCGAGCGCGTCACCGCCGAACTTCTCCCGCGCGGCGCGCGCGAGCTCCCAGGCGACGGCGGCCTCGGCGACCACGGCGAGCGCCTCGACCGCGGCGACGTCGCTCCGCTCGACCAGCGCCTGTGCCGCCTCGCCGGTCGCGAGGTCGACGGAATCGAGTGGGCGCATCAACGTCGGCAGCGGCTTCATCCCCGCGCGGACGACGATCTCCTCGCCGTTCGAGATGCCGGCCTCGATCCCGCCTGCTCGATTCGAGCGCCGACGTAGGCTCTGCCTCTCAAGATCGGGCTCGATCTCGTCGTGAGCGGCCGAGCCGCGCTCCCGCGCGAGCGCGAAGCCGTCGCCGATCTCGACGCCCTTGACCGCCTGGATCCCCATCAGCGCCGCCGCGAGGCGCGCGTCGAGGCGATCCTCGCGCCGGGCGTAGGAGCCAAGCCCGGGCGGGACTCCCCGAGCCCGGACCTCGACGACGCCGCCGAGCGTGTCGCGATCCGCCCTCGCAGCGTCGATCGCAGCCTCCCAGCTCTCACGCTCGCCGCCGATCTCGACGACGCCACCGCCGACGCTCGATCCCGAGCTCGCGCAGCAGCGCCTTCGCGACCGCGCCCGCCGCCACGAAGACGGCGGTGTGCCGGGCGCTCGCGCGCTCGAGCGCGTCGCGCACGTCCTCGAGGCCGTACTTCAACACTCCGGCGAGGTCCGCGTGGCCGGGCCGCGGCAGGGTCACCGGCTTCGTCCCCTTCCCGCTCGGCTCGCCCACCGGCGGCCACGGGCTCATCCCCCACGTCCAGTTCTTGTGATCGCGGTTGCGGACGACGAGGGCCAGCGGTGTCCCGAGCGTCCGCCCGTGCCGAAGCCCGGCGAGCACCTCGACCACGTCTTGCTCGAGCTGCTGACGGGGACTCCGGCCGTAGCCCTGCTGGCGTCGGAGCAGGTCCGCGTCGACGGCGGCGCGGTCGAGGGTCAGGCCTGCCGGCAGGCCGCAGACGATCGCGACGAGCGCGGGACCGTGCGATTCGCCGGCGGTTGCGAGCTCGAGCGCCACCGCGCCATCGTATGCCGTGCCCGGTACCTCCCCGGGTGGCACCCGGGGAGGGTGAAAAGCCTGGCCTGTTCCCGGGGGTGGAGGGGAGTAGTGTGGCCCGGTACTGCGGTATTGCGACTGGGAAAGCTAGGGGGAGAAACATGCTTGCATCGATGCGGCCGTTGCGCAGGCTGACACTGCTCGTGGTCCTGACAACGGCGCTCTGCTGGGCGGCTGCGGGCGCCGCGGCAGGGGGCAACATCCTCATCTACACGGGCAACAACACGCCCGACGAGGGTGGCTATACCGAGTTCGCTCTGGCAGCGGGAAAGCCGCTCGTCACGAGCCCGACGCTCCCGCCCGACCTGAGTGGGTTCGACTGCGTCGTGCTCCCGATCAACAGCACGGCGTTCTCGGCGGCGCAGAAGACTCAGTTCGGCTCCTACGTCAATGGCGGCGGCCGGCTGTTCGCCCTGGCCGAGAACAACGTCTTCCCCGGCGCGATCGCGACGATGAACGACCTGTCCTCGTCGCTCGGCTCGGGCATGCAGGTCGTGCCGGACTCGATCGGCAACACCTACCCGACGCTGACCTCGAACATCGATCCTCATCCCTTCACCGCCGGCGTGAAGACAATCCACATGGTGAACGCCTCGCGTGTGACTCTCGGCGCCGAGGGGTCGAGCCTCGTTCGCACCGCGGAACCAACGCACACGTTCATCGCGACGCAGCAGCTGGGGCGCGGTGAGTTCCTGCTCTCCGGTGACTCCAACGTCTTCTCCGACAACAACGCCGGCGGCTACACGTCGGCGGACACGGACGTCCTCGTGCGGAACATCTGCGGCGTCATCGACAGTGACGGCGACGGCGTGCTCGATGCGACCGACAACTGCGTCAACACGCCCAATGCCGGCCAGCAGGACAACGACCACGACGGGCTCGGAGACGCCTGCGATCCGGACGACGACAACGACGGCGTGGCCGACGCCGGGGACAACTGCCCCTCGGTGGCGAACCCAAGTCAGTCCGACATCGACTTCGACGGGATCGGCGACGCCTGTGATTCGACGTTCACCTCGACGAAGTGCTCCGTCATCGGCGCCGGAAAGTCGAGCGGGCGGGCACTTGGCGTCGTTGTGGACAACCGTCCCAGCTTCTCGTCGGCTCTCGGCGTCGTCACACACGCCGACAGCGCGAGCTCGACGGGACGCCTCGCCTCCCTCAACACGCTCGACGGGGTGGCCTGCTCCGGCAACCGAGCCACTGTGATCGGCCGCGGGTGGACGCTCGGCGGCACGCGGGCGTTCGTCCTCCGCATCGAGGACGACACTTCGACGGGCGACCGCTACGCGATCGACTGGCCGGGTTACTCGGCGAGCGGCACGCTCCTCGGCGGCATCCGCATCCGGCACTACTAGGCGAGCCAGAGGGGAGCGGCCTCGGCCGCTCCCTCACCGCTCGTCAACCGCGAACGGCGAGCAGCTCGTTCCGGTACGCGGCCGCGACCGCCTGGGCGCGGCTGTGCACTCCCAGCTTCTCGAGGATGCGCTCGATGTGCTTCGCGCACGTCTTCGGGGAGATCACGAGCGCGGCCGCGATCTCCGGCTGGCTCTTTCCAGCGGCGAGCAGTTGCAGCACCTCCCGCTCGCGTCCCGTGAGCGAGCCGTTGCCCACGGCGCCTCCGGTCGACACGCGAACGAGCCGACGCACACGCGCGAGCAGCTCGTCCTCCGAGAACGGCTTGGTCAGGTAGTCGTCGGCGCCGAGCAGCATCCCCGCCACGCGGTCGAACGACTCGGTGCGGTCGCCCGAGAGGAAGACGATCGGGAGCGACTCGCCGAACATCTCGCGCAGCACTCGCAGCAGCTCGTAGCCGCACATGCCGGGCAGATTGATCTCGGTGAGAACGAGGCTCGGGCGGCGGTGGAGCGCGATCTCGAGCGCCGTCTCCGCCGTATCCGCCGCGAGCACCTCGAGACCGTCGCCGGCGAGCCGCCGCAGCAGGTTCTCGCGCGCCGTGTCGGCCCTTTCGACTACAAGAACCGGGCCAACACGCCTCTCCATACATTCGTTCTTACTGGATGCCGGGCGGCAATACAAGGCGTTCGCCGTACGGCCGCGACCGGCGGCCAGATGCGGCCGTCGCCGTCTGTCCCAGACGACGTCGCTGTCGTACGTTCGTAGCGGGGAATATCCAGCAAAGAAAGAGGGGGTTCCAGCAATGCTTGTCAAAACCTGGCTGCGGCGGCTACCAGTGGTAGCGGTCGCGGTCATCTTCAGCCTGCTCGTCGGGCTCAGCACCGCGAACGCCCAGGTCACGCCGCCGACCGTCAATGCGACGCTCGCGCCGGGCCAGTCGCTGACAGTCACGAAGAACGTCGGGACGCCGTTCATCCCGCCGCAGGCGGACTTCTACTTCCTGTCCGACACGACGGGGAGCATGGGCCCGACCATCGCCGCCGTGAGGGCGAACGCGAACGCGATCATGACCTTGCTCAGCGCCGGCGGCACGAACTCCGCGTTCGGCGCCGGGGACTACAAGGACTTCCCGTTCGACGCCTACGCCTTCAACCCGTGCTCGACCGTCCAGACCGGCGCGGTGGGCCAGGCGGCAGCGCTGGCCTGCATCAACGCGTGGGCGGCGGGCGGTGGGTTCGACATCGCCGAAGGCCAGTTCTTCGCCCTGCACCGGATCGCGGCCCACGCAGCCGCCGGCTATCGCACCGCCGCGACGAAGTTCGTGATCTGGTTCGGCGACGCTCCCGGCCACGACCCCGTCTGCGACGCGATCAACGGTGCCGCCGATACGCACGACACGACGGAGGCGTCCCTCACCTCGGAGCTCGTCATGGCCGGTGTGAAGGTGATCGCGATCAGCGTCGACAGCGGTCCCGGGCTCGACGCCGATCCGACGGCGAACGACGGCGACTACACGCCGCCGTGCGCGACCGAGGGCGGGGCGGCAGGTCAGGCGACGAGGCTCGCCGCGGCCACCGGCGGCTCGGTTCAGACCGGCGTGCCGCCGGATCAGGTCGCCGCCGCGATCCTCAGGGCGGTCCTCGCCGTCCAGGTGACCGTGACGCCGCAGGCCAGCTGCGATCCGCAGCTGTCGGTGACGTTCAACCCGACCTCGCAGACGGTCACGAGCGGCACGAACGCGTCGTTCTCCGAGACGATCACCGTTTCGGACGCCGCCCTGCCCGGCACGTACACCTGCACGGTCACGTTCCTGATCAACGGGCAGCCGGCCACGCCGCCGCTGACCCAGACGATCACGATCAGAGTGATCAACACGCCATGCAGGGTCAAGGCGAACGGCGGTGACGGCACGCGAGCGCTCGATGCCCTCGTGCAGTTCATTCCGGGCTTCTCGTCGAACCCGTTCGGGGCCGTGGTCCACGCCGATCGTGGGAACATCGCCGGCAGCCTCAGCTCGCGGACGATCACGGGGCTCACGTGCGTTGGGAACTCGATCGCCAACATCGGCGGTATCGGGACGACCCCGTTCGGAACCGTCAACTACGTCCTGCGGCTCGAGGAGCAGCCAGGACCGACGTTCTTCTACCGCCTCACCTACCCGGGCTACACGGCCAGCGGGCCGCTGTTCGGGACGCTCATCATCCAGCAGCTCGGCCCGTAAGGGTCGGAATCACCGGGCGGGGAGCGAGGAATCGCTCCCCGCCCAATCCTCGATCGCCGCCCGCATCACCTCGCGCGGCGCCGGCACCCCGGTCCAGAGCTCGAACGCCGCCGCGCCCTGCGCGACGAGCACCTCGAGGCCGCTTGCGACCGCAGCCCCGGCCGACCGCGCCGCAGCCGCGGTCGCGGTCTCCGGATACGGCAGGTCGACGAGGGTCTGGTCCGGCTCGAGCTCGAACAGGACCTGATCGCGCACGCTCGTCGCGTGCACGACGAGATCGGCGCCGCGCACGTCCGGCGGCCACTCAGCGCGCCGGGAGTACACGCGGGCGTGCGGCAGCGCCTGGCGGAACGCGGCCGCCGCGCCGCCGTCACCGACGATCACCGGTCGTTCCTGCGGGAGCCCGTGCAGGATCGCCGCGTCGGTCGTCGCGCCGCTGATGGCGCCGTCGCGGATCACGAGCGTGTTCACGGACGGCGCGCTGCTGCGAACGAGGCGCGCGACCTCCAGCTTGTGCGGCGTCGTCACGTTCGCGCCCACGAAGCCGAGCGCGACGAGGCCCTCGAGCGCCGCCTCGAGCCGCTCGGGCGCGACGTCGAGCGGCAGGTAGACGAAGTCGAGAGCGAGCGCGGCGAAGGCGGCGTTCTGCATCCTCGGCGAGAGCGAGTGGGCGACCGGATGACCCAGCAGGCCGACCAGCCTTGTCTCGCCGGTGATCACTAATTGCAACCAAAGCCGTATTCGCATGCCTTGGCGAAGAACTCCTTCTCGCTCGCGGTGAAGAAGTGGTGCACCTTGTCCGGCTTGCGCACGAAGTAGAGGTAGTCGACCTTCGCCGGATGCGCAGCGGCCTGCATCGAGGCGAGGCCCGGGTTCGCGATCGGCGTCGGCGGCAGCCCCAGCCGGTTGCGCGTGTTGTAGGGGTTGTCGCTCTCGAGCTGCGAGACGCGCAGCGGCTCGGTGCCCGGCACGTCGAGCCCGTAGCGGATCGTCGCGTCGATCCCGAGCGGCATGCCCGCCTTCAGCCGGTTGTAGATCACGGCCGCGACCTTCGGCCGCTCGTCCGGGGCGATCGTCTCCTTCTCGACCATCGAGGCGATGATGAGGACGTCGTAGGGCGTCAGGTTCTTCTTGCGCGCGGCCGCGAGGTCGACCTTCGACCAGTTGTCGCCGAAGAACTCGAGCTGGTCGGCGACGAGCTCACGGTTCGTCGTCTTCGGAGTGAACTGGTATGTCGCCGGGAAGAGGAAGCCCTCGATCCCTTTCGCGTGGCGGCGGAACCCCCGTGGCGGCTTGGCCGCCTTCGTCGCGGCGGCGTAGGCGTCGCCGGAGAGCTTCGGCGTGATCTTCCGCTTCTGCTTCGCGATCTGACGCACAGCGGCGACGCGCGCGACCATCTCCTTGCGCGTGAACCCCTCCGGGAAGACGACGCGCAGCACCGGCGGCGGCGGAGGCGCGGTCGTCGTCGGCGGAAGCTCGGCCGTCTCCTCGGAGGTGTCGGACGCGAGCGCGCCGTAACCGAGCCAGGCACCGAGGCCGACGAACGCGAGCAGGAAGACCACCGCGGCGAGGCGGCGCATGGCGATGCGCTGCGAGGTCGCCGGGGCCATCAGTCGCGGTTCGCCGCCCAGGCGAGGTAGCTCTCGAGCAGGTGCGCCGCCGCCCGCGCGTCCTCGGGCGCCCGCGAGGCCGGCGCCTGTGCGGCCAGCGCCGTCGTGAAGCGCTCGTCGAAGCTCTCCACCGGCACGTCGACCGCGGCCCGCAGGCTCTCGAGAAACCGTTCCGTCTCCTCGGCCTGGAGGCCGGCTTCGCCGCGCAAGGTCAGCGGGAGCCCGACCACGACCCGCTCGACCTGCTCCGCGCCGACGAGCTCCGCCAGCCGGCGCAGCCCAGCCTCGCTCGCCGCGCGCTCGACAACGGTCAGCGGCCGCGCGAGCGTGCCGGTCGCGTCCGAGACCGCGACGCCGGTGCGCGCCAGGCCGTAGTCCAGCGCCATCACCTTCACGAGAGAGCGACTGGCGACGATAGGCGCTCCGCCAGTCGACAGCGCCTCGTCAGCCCCTCGGGCTGCTTCGCCGCCGCGCGCGCCATCTGTCGGCCGTGCCGCCGCCGCCGCCGCCGATCAGCGCGCGCCGCCTCGCGAACGACGTTGCCCGCGTGGACGCCACGCGCCTCGAGCGACTTGTCGACGTTGACGACGAGCTGGGCGGCGCCGTTCTGGCGGAGCCCGACGATCACGGCCGCCGGCGCATCTGCTGCTTGAGCCGGTCGGAGACCTCGAGCGGATCGCCCGAGCGCACCTCCACAACGAGCACCTCGACCCCGCCCTGCTTCGCCTGACGCACGATCTCGTACTCCGCCTCGGTCGCCTTCGCCGGCTTCTTCGCCTCCTTCCGGGCGCGCTCGAGCTCGGAGCGCAGCACAGCCTGCCTCCTCGGCGCGACCGCGCAGCAGCGCGAAGGCCTCGCCAGAGGTCACGGCCTCGATCCGCCTGGCGCCGGAGCCGACCGATGCCTCGGAGAGGATCGACGAAGGGGCCGATCTCGGCGGTCGAGCGCACGTGCGTGCCGCCGCAGAGCTCGCGCGAGAACCCCTCGATCTCGAGGACGCGAACGATGTCGCCGTACTTCTCGCCGAACAGCATCTGCGCGCCGAGCTTCCGCGCCTCCTCGATCGGCGTCTCGAACGCCCGCACCGGGACGGGCGGCGAAGATCTGCTCGTTGACGAGCTCGCTCGACCTGCTCCCGCTCCTCCGGCGTCAGCGCGCGGTCGTGCGTGAAGTCGAAGCGCAGCTTGTCGGGCCGCACCGCCGAGCCCGCCTGCTTGACGTGGTCGCCGAGCACGCGCCGCAGCGACTCGTGCAGCAGGTGCGTCGCGGTGTGGTTCGCCATCGTCGGGAAGCGGACGTTCCACGGCACGACCGCCCGAACCCGGTCTCCGACCTCGAAGCCCTTCACCACTCGAACGTGAGCACCTGGTCGTCGCCGACGCGCGACGCCCGCACCAGCTCGGCGCGCGCGCCCGGACTCCTCGTGCTCGATGAAGCCGGCGTCGCTGACCTGGCCGCCGCCCTCGGGGTAGAAGGGCGAGCGCTCGAGCTTCGCCTCGAACTGCCCGTCGGGGAGCTCGTTCAGAGCCGTGATCGCGGTCAAGACCTCCGTACGGTCGTAGCCGACGAAGTCGGTCTGCGGCCCACCGAGCTCGCCGACGACGCGGGCCGGTGCGCTGCGCGAGATCTCGCGGTGCTCCTCCATGCGCGCCCGGAAGTCGTCCTCGTCGACGGCCAGGCCGCGCTCGAGCGCGAGCTCCGTGCGTCAGCTCGAACGGGAAGCCGTAGGTGGCCGTCAGGTCGAACGCGTCCTCGGCGGAGATGTCGCCGCGAGCCGCGATCTCCTCGAAGAGCTTCATCCCGCGTGCGAGCGTCTCTCCGAAGCGCGTCCTCCTCGGCGCGGACGCTGTCGCGGATCCGCTCCCGGTTCTCCTCGAGCTCGGGGTACGCGTCCGCCATCTGCTCGACGACGACGTCGGTGACGCGCCAGAGGTCGTCGAGCCCGATCGACCGCGCCTGCTGCACCGCGCGGCGGATGATCCGGCGCAGGACGTAGCCGCGGCCCTCGTTCGACGGCGTGACGCCGTCGCCGACGAGGAAGGTCATGCCGCGGCCGTGGTCGGCGATCACGCGGTGCGCCTTCGTCGCGCGGTCGGACTCGCCGAACGCAACCCCGCTCTCCACGGCGACCCAGTCCATGATCGACTGGTACGCGTCCGTCTCGTACACCGAGCGGACGTCCTGGACGATCGCCGCGATGCGCTCCAGTCCCATCCCCGTATCGATGTTCTGCTTGGGCAGCGGCGTCAGCGTCCCGTCCGGGTGCTGCTCGTACGCCATGAAGACGAGGTTCCAGAACTCGAGGAAGCGGTCGCAGCGCGGGACACGCGGGCGCGCAGTCCGGCTCGCCGCAGCCGTATTGCTCGCCCCAGTCCCAGTAGATCTCCGAGTCCGGGCCGCACGGCCCGGGCCCGCCGACCGACCAGAAGTTCTCGGAGCTCGGCAGCTGCACGATCCGCTCGGCAGGCATGCCGATCTCCTCCCAGAGCCGGATCGCGGTCTCGTCCGGCCCGAGCTTGAACACCGGATCGCCGGCGTGCACCGTCGCCCAGACGCGGTCCCAGTCGAGCTTCAGCTCGTTCTGGATGAACTCGGTCGCGAAGCGCGATCGCGCCCTCCTTGAAGTACTGGCCGAACGAGAAGTTGCCGAGCATCTCGAAGAAGGTCAGGTGGTGGCCGTCGAGCCCGACCTCGTCGATGTCCGGCGTGCGGAAGCACTTCTGCGAGTTCGTCGTCAGCGGCGCCGGCGGCGGCTCGAGGCCGAGGAAGTACGGCATCTGCGGCTGCATGCCGGCCGTCGTCAGCAGCGTCGAGTTGTCGCCCGGACGCGGGACGAGCGGCCACGACGGCAGCCGCTTGTGGCCTCGCTCCTCGAAGAAGGACAGGAAGCCCTCGCGGAGCTCGGCGGTCGTCCTCATCCGGCAGATTGTAGGGACGACCATTCACGTCGCTCGATCGTCCACACCTCGAGCGTGACGCCTGTCTCGTCCCAGGCGACGGTCGCGCCACGGGCGCATCGCGAGACGCCGGGCCACACGGAACGAGGCCTCGTTCTGCGGATGCACGATCGAGACCACGCGCGTCGAGGTCGAGGCTGGCGAACGCATGCCGGAGCGCGGCGGCACCCGCCTCGGTCGCATAGCCGCGGCCCCAGACGTCGGGGTCGAGCATCCAGCCGAGCTCGGGATTCGACGGCCAGAGCCGGTGCCACGAGAGGCCGGCGCGGCCGACCAGGCGCCCGGTCGACCGCTCCTCGACCGCCCAGACCCCGAAGCCGTGCTCGTCCCAGTGCGCGCGATAGCGCGCCAGCTGCGCCTCGGTCTCCTTGCCCGTGGACGGCCCGTGGAGATATCGGTAGACACGCTCGTCCGCGTTCAGCCGGCGCAGCGTGTCGACGTCGTCGTCTCGCCATTCGCGCAGGCGCAGCCGGTCGGTCTCGAGCTCGCCCAGGCTTTCCCTTCTACCCCGCCGCGCGCTTCGCCGTCGCGGCGAGCTCCTCCTCGGTCGCGATCTCCTCGCGGATCTTCTCGAGCGCCCGCCGGATCAGCCGCGAGACGTGCATCTGCGAGATGCCCACCTGCTGCGCGATCTGGCTCTGCGTGAGCCCGTCGAAGAAGCGGAGATGCAGGATCCGGCGCTCCCGCTCGTCCAGCGCGCGGAAGCCCGGCGCGAGCACCGCCCGGTCCTCCGAGACCTCGTACTGGTGCTCGATCGACCCGAGCGACTCGAGCGGATCGAGCTCGCCGTCCTCGTCGGAGCCGCCCGCGGAGAGCGACAGGGAGGTGTACGCGCGGCCCGACTCGAGCGCCTCGAGCACCTCCTCCTCCTGCACGCCGGCGGCCTTGG
This sequence comes from uncultured Gaiellaceae bacterium, assembly GCA_963791905.1. Taxonomy (GTDB): domain Bacteria; phylum Actinomycetota; class Thermoleophilia; order Gaiellales; family Gaiellaceae; genus Gaiellasilicea. Next base: position 1,198,499 of record CAWBTX010000005.1, on the reverse strand, counting down.
CCAGCTCGGGAATCGTCGGCGAGCGCCCGAGCTCGACGGTCTTCTCCTCGATCAGCTTCGAGAGCTGGACGTTCAGCTCCTGCAGGCCGCGCGGGACGCGGACCGCCCAGCCCTTGTCGCGGAAGTGCCGCTTGATCTCGCCGATGATGTTCGGCGTCGCGTACGTCGTGAGCTCCACCCCGCGCTCGAGGTCGAAGCGGTCGATCGCCTTGATCAGGCCGATGCACCCGATCTGGACGAGGTCCTCGAGCTGCTCGCCGCGGTAGCTGTAGCGGCGGGCCAGCGAGCGCACGAGCGAGAGGTACTGCTCGATCAGCTGCTCGCGGGCGGCGAGATCGCCCTCCTCGTGATACCGACGAAGCAGGATCTTGTCCGACTCGCGGGGCATCTAGCCCTCTCCGGACGCAGACTCGAAATCCTTCGTCAGCTCGACCCACCAGCCGTCGTCCCGGTCGGTCAGCTCGACGTCGTCGACCGTCGTCTCGAGCAGGCGCCGCAGACCGAGGGTTCCGTCGGACTCGCGCTCGAGCTCGGCGACGCTCTCGTGCGGGAACGGCCCGATCGACGCGCCGATCGTCCCGGTCTCGACGCGGAGGACGACGTTCACCTCACCGTCGTCGTCGACGCGGTCGAGCAGGGTCTCGAGCGCGAGCTGCAGATCGTCGAGGACGTCCAGCGTGAGCTCGTGCCTGGCGGCGACGCCGCCGAGGACGAGGCCGGCGACCGTGCCGAACGGCCGCTCGCGCGGGATCGTGACGACGATCTCTTCCACTACGGCTGCTGCTGCTGCCCGCCCGCCCTGCGCAACTCCTCCTCGAGATCGCGCTCGCGGCGGGCGGCGGCCTCCTTGGCGAGACGGACGGACTCGTTCCAGTCGCGCGTTCTTGCGGAACGCCGAGAGACCGTGCGAGAGACCTGCGGCGAGGCCGGAGACCTTCTCGACCGGCCGTGCGATCGCCATGCTCACGGCCCGCACGGCCGTGTCTGCGCTGTCCGCCATGTCCACTGCGCTGTCCGTCACCTGGTCCACCTTGTCCAGCTGCAGGTTCACCTTGTCGACGCTCTCGCCGAGCTTGTGGATCACCGGCAGCAACTCCTGCTCCGTCCCTCGAATAAACGAGGAAAGGCGGGCGAAAGTTGCTCCAAGGTTGAGGAAGACGTACGCGAGCCCGACGCCCGACGCCACGAGGAAGAACGCGAGGGCGTAGTACGCGACGTCGCCCGCGCTGGCGGCAAGGAGCGGCATGCGCGGTGATCCTAGTCGTGGTCCCCGGCTGAGACCACACCGGAGCCGACGACGGCCTCGTCGTCGTACAGGGCAACGACCTGGCCCGTGGCGACGCCGAAGGCGGGCTCGTCGAGCTCGAGCCGGAAGCCGCCCGGACGCGGCGTGACGCGCGCCGGGAGGGCCGGCGAGCGGTAGCGCAGCTTCGCCTCGGCGTGGCCGACCGGCACGTGCAGGCGGCCGCGGACGTGGACGCGCGTAGCGTGCGAGCGACGGTCGCGGCCCGACGGTGACGGTGTTCGTCGCCGCGTCGGTGCGGAGCGCGTAGAGCGGCTCGGCGGCCGCGACGCCGATGCCGCGCCGCTGGCCCGGGCGTGTAGCGCCAGTAGCCCTCGTGGCGGCCGAGCTCGACGCCGTCCTCGTCCACGATCGCGCCCTCGTCCGCCTTCGAGCCCGTGGCGACCGAGGAACGCGCGGTAGTCGTCGCCCGCGAGGAAGCAGGCCTCCTGGCTCTCACGCCGCTCGGCGACCGCGAGGCCGGCGGCAGCGGCCTCCGCGCGCGTCGCCGCCTTGTCCTGCTCGCCGAGCGGGAACTCGATCCGGTCGAGCAAGCGCGGGTCGAGCGGCGCCAGCATGTACGACTGATCCTTGTCCGGATCGGCGCGCGCGCGCGATGCAGGCGACGGCCGTCGCGTTCGACGATGCGCGCGTAATGGCCGGTCCAGAGCTTCGCCGCCCCGGCGCTGCCGGCGAAGGCGAGCAGCTCGGCGAAGCGGAAGCTCCCGTTGCAGCGGCCGCACGGATTCGGCGTCTCGCCGCGCGCGTACGCGCGCACGAACGGGTCGACGACGGCGCGGCGGAACTCCTCGCGCAGATCGAGCGTGACGTGCGGTAGCCCGAGCGCGTGGCACGTCTCGCGGGCCGCGATGACGGCGGCGGGCGAGCAGCACGCGCGCTCGGAGTCGGGGCCGGCAGGGTCGAGCCAGAGTCGGAGCGTGACGCCGATCGCGCTCTCGCCGGCGCGGAGGAGCGCGACGGCGCTGTCGACCCCGCCGCTCATCGCCACGGCGATCCGGCCGGGCGTGGGCGCCGCAACGAAGACCTGCGCGAGCGCGTTCGCCAGCGCATCGGCGGCCAGCGTCTCGCCCGGCACCGCCGCCGCCTCGAGCAGCGTCAGCCCCTCGAGCGGCCGCGCGAGCCCGGGCGCGTCGGCCTCGACGATCCGGTCGCCGTCGACGCGTGAGCCGCACGAGCGCGAACTCGCTGCCGCGCGCCGAATCCCCGACGACCTCGATCATCGATCCAGCGTATCCGCGGCGCGAACGCGGCCCACCACCAGAACGCCGCCGCTCGTGGACACACAGCCGCGGGCGGCACTGCACAGCTTCAGGGATCTTGAGGCGGTGACCGGGCTTTGCCCGGTCACCTTGCCGGAAAAAGGCTCTGACCCTGCCGATGTACCTCACGCCGATGCGAACCTGGCTAAACCAGGTGGGTGCCGTGCCGGACGTCGACGGGTGAGGTCTAGACCGGACCCAGGCTCCCTTCACGTGAGCGTTGGTTCACGTTTACGCGTGAGGCCACGCACAGGGTCGAGCGGTCTCATCTTAACCGGGCGCGTTAACTCGGGCGCGCGCGAAGCGCCAGCGGATCTGCTGCGTGCCGTCGAGGCCGAGGCGCTGGGCGAGCAGCTCGGTCAGCTCGAACTGGCGGCCCGGCTGCTTCAACCTGTTGTCGATCACCTCGGTCAGGAGCTCGGTGCCGTCGTACTCGATGTAGATCTTCGCGCCGCACGGGAGGGACGGGTGCGTCACGCCGAGCGACCGTCCCCGGACGATCAGCCGGCAGGTCGTTCGCTCGCCGTCGCCGGTCGGCCCGCGCGACCCCGCGAGCGCCGTGTACCAGCCGCCGCCCGGCGCCGGGACCGCCGTCGGGCCCGCCGAGGCCGAGCCGCCGTCGCCCGTCGGAGGCGAGCGCGACCGCGCCCACTGCCGCGACGAGCGCGACGGCCGCGAGCGCGATCGTCCTCTGGACGAGCGCGAGATCTCACGCGCTCCGCCCCGCGACGAGCTCGCCGAACGACTCGCGCACGAGCGGGTCGAAGTCGACCGGCAGCACGCCGTCCGCGCGCCGCGAACTCGCGCAGGTAGACGAGCAGGTACGCCCGCTCCTCCTCTCGCAGCGGATCCTCACCCGACCGCTCGCTCGGACGAGCCGCTCGAGCTCCCACAGGTTCCACGCCTGGGGCTGCGCCGGGACAGGGGAATCGGCTACGACCTGCTGGCCGGTTCCGGCTCGGGCTCCGGTTCCGGCTCGGGCTCCGGTTCGGGCTCGGGCTCCGGTGCCACCGCGAGAACGGGTGCCGGGCGCGCTCCGGTTCAGGTTCGGCTCCGGTTCGGGCTCCGGCTCCGGCTCGGGCTCCGGCTCCGGTTCCGGCTCCGGCTCGGGCTCGGGCTCCGGCTCTGGCTCCGGCTTCCGGCTCCGGCTCGGGCTCCGGCTCACCGGTCCCGTCGGCGCCTCCGGCTCGCCGACGGGCTCTGGCGACGGGCTCGGCTCGACTCCTCGCACCTCGGGTCAGGCTCGAACGTCGGCCTCGTACCAGCTGGCACTCGGCCGCGGCGTCCTCCGTCGGCCGCGCCTGCGCGGCTGTCCACTCCACCGCGACGACAGCAGAGGTAGGCGACGACCATCACAGCGACGATCGCGGCCGTGCTGAGCCCGAGCGCGCCGGCGACGATCGCGACCGCGACGAGGAAGGCCGGCTTCGAGCGCGAAGCGCGGCCACATTCGACCGAGCACGCGCAAGGCCTAGCCGGTCGTTCTCGGGGCTGTCGGTCTCGGCTCTGTCGCCCGGCTCTCGGTCCGAGTCCGGCTCGAGGTCGTCGACCGTCGGAGCGGGAGCCGACGCTGCCGCGGCAACCGGCGGCGAGGAGACCGGCGGAGTCGAGACGAGGCTCCGGTGGCAGGCGGCCGGGACGTCGACGGTCGGCGGTCGGCGTCTCCCGCTCGGGGGCCGCCGGACCTCCGCGGGCCGCGCCGGGACGCGCACGCCGGCTCGTGCGGCCTCGCGCTCGTTCGCGGCCAGGATCGACTCGACGACCTTCGTCATCGCGGGCTCGCCGAGGCCGGCGGCGGCGAGCAGCTGCTCGGCGCCCTTCTGCGCGCGCGCCATCACCGCTCCGGCCTGCGCGCGGGCCCACTCGAGCGTCTGCTCGACCTCGGCGCGGGCCGAGTTCGTCAGCTCGGTCGCCTGGTGGCGCGACTGCTCGAGCAGCCGGTTGCCGCTTGCGTCTCGGCGTCGCGCAGCTCGCGCGTCGCGTCGGCGTGCGCCTTCGAGAGCAGATCGCGCGCCTCCGCCTTGGCGGCGTTCAGGATCTCGGCGCGCTGCCGCTCGGACTCGGTGCGGTAGCGGTCGATCTCGGCCTCGCGCTCCTGGAGCTCGCGCTGCTTCGCGCGCACCTCCTCCTCCGTTCGCTGGAGCTGGGATGCCGAGGCGGTCTGCGCGTCGCGCTCGAGCACGTCGGCGAACTCGGCGGCAGCGCGGATGAGATGCAGCGCGTCCATCCGTACCGCGTGGCCGGTGGGATCGACCGCAGAGGTCTTCCGCGCCGCCTGGAGCACGCGCAGCTGCGCCTGGAGCTGCGCGGTGTGGCGGCGGAACGAGTCGAACGCGTCGCGGACGCTCTGCTCGTCGTAGCCCTCACCCGAGCGCCGAAGCTGGTCCAGCGATGGCAGCGCGGTCAACGCGGCTGACGACGAGCGCTCGAATTCTCCTGACGACATCTGTTCTCCGGTCCAACCAGAGCCGCGGCGCGGCTCCATTGAGAAGTATGCCCGCTGTATCGGCCGTTCGGCGCGCGAGCTTAGCCCTGAGGCTGCGCCAGACGTATTCCGAGCTCGTGCAGAGCTGCTCCTGCGTGACCTCCGACGGCGCGCCCGCTCATCGGATCGACGCCGGCCTCGGTTCTTCGGGAACGCGATCACGTCGCGGATGTTCGGCTCGCCGGCGAGCACCGTCGATCATCCGGTCGATCCCCATCGCGAAGCCGCCGTGAGGCGGCGCACCCATGGCCAGCGCGTCGAGGAGGAAGCCGAACTTCGTCGCGCGCTCGTCTTCGGCCGAGCCCGAGCAGGTTCGAACACCTTCGCTCTGAATCTCGGCTCGTGGATCCGGAAGCTGCCCGCCGCCGAGCTCGCTGCCGTTCACGATCAGGTCGTAGGCTGTGCGCAGCGCGTGCGCCGGGATCCTCGTCGAACCAGGTCCTCCCGTCCGGCGTCGGCGCGGTGAAGGGATGGTGCAGGCACGTCCAGCGACCCGTCCTCCTCGTCGCGCTCGAACATCGGGAAGTCGTAGACCCAGAGAAACGTGAAGTCGCTCGCCGTCGATCAGCTCGAGCTCGCGGCCGAGATGCGAGCCGGAGTCGCGCCGAGGACACGCGTGACGGTCGTCTCCCACGTGTCGGCGGCGAAGAGGACGGTCGTGGCGGGATCGCCGCGGAACGCCGCGAGCTCGTGCCTCCGAGAGGAACTTCGCGATCGGCGACCGCACCTCGCCCTCCTCGTCGCAAACGAGGTACGCGAGCCCCTTCGCCCCCCACTCCTTCGCGACCTCCTCGAGCCGCGCGAGCTCGTCCGCGGCTAACGCTCCTGCGGCACGCGAGGAAGCGCACTGCCTCGGCGCCGACGCGAACACGCCGAACTCCGAGCCGCGCGTGACCTCGGTCGCGTCCTCGATCTCGAGCCCGAACCGCGTGTCGGGCTTGTCCGAGCCGAAGCGGCGCATCAGCCTCCTCGAAGGACATGCCGCGGGAACGGCGTCTCGAGTCTCGATCGCCGAGGCACTCGAACGCCAGACCGCGCTACATCGCTCCAGCACGTCGAGCACGGCCTCTCGCTCGAGGAAGGCCATCTCGAGATCGAGCTGGCGTGATCTCCTGAACGCCGGTCGGCGCGCAGATCCTCGTCCCGCAAGCAGTCGCGATCTGGTAGTAGCGGTCGAAGCCGGCGACCATGTCAGGCTGCTTGAACAGCTGCGGGCTCTGCGGAGCGCGAAGAAGCGGCCGGTCTGGAGCCGGCTCGGGCACGAGGAAGTCGCGCGCGCCCTCGGGGGTCGGCTTTGAAGATGCTCGGCGTCCGGATGTCGAGGAAGCCGGCCGCCTCCATCGTCCGGCGGATGATCCGACCATCGGGCGCGCGAGCGTGATGTTGCGCTGCATCCGCTCGCGGCGGAGGTCGAGCCACCGGTAACGCAGCCTCAGCGTCTCGTCGACGTTCTCCTCGTCGAGCTGGAACGGGAGCGGCGTCGAGCGCTGACGATGTCGAGACTCTCGACCTGCGAGCTCGACCTCGCCGGTCGGCATGTTCGGATTGACGTTCTCGGTCGCTGCGCGGCACGACCTGCCCTCGGCCCGCAGCACGAACTCGTTCCGGATCTCGTGCGCGAGCTTGGCCGCCTCCGGCGCGTGCTCGGGGTTGATCACGAGCTGCGTGATCCCGGTGCGGTCGCGGAGGTCGACGAAGACGAGCCCGCCGTGGTCGCGGCGCCGGTCGACCCAGCCCGCGAGGGTGAGCTTCTCGCCGACGAGCTCCTTCGTGGGCTCGCCGCACATGTGGGTGCGCCAGATCGTCGAGCTCATGAGCTGGACAGTCTGCCGAGAACGTCCGCGTGGGCGACCTGCTCGTCCGCCGTGTCGCGGCGGCGGATCGTCGCGGTCTCGCGGGCCGACGACGACGACGGTCTCGGCGCCCGAGCGGCCGGCCTGGGTCAGCTGGCCCTTGAGCGAGCGGCCCGGCGTAGTCGGTGTCGGCGGCCACGCCGCGGTCGCGCAAGCTCCTTCAGCCAGGCGAGCGCGAGCTCGCGCGGCGCCTCCGGCTCGACGGCGAGGAAGACGTCGATCGCCGGCGCCTCGGCCGTCGCGCCCGCCTCCTCCATCGCGATCAGGAGCCGCTCGATGCCGGCGCCGAAGCCGACGCCGGGCGTCGGCGGGCCGCCGATCTCCTCGACCAGGTAGTCGTAGCGGCCGCCGCCGGAGATGGTCGAGTTCTCGTTCTCCATCGGACCGATGAACTCCCAGGTCGTGCGGGAGTAGTAGTCGAGGCCGCGCACGAGGGTCGGCACGAGGGTGTAGGCGACGCCGGTCGCGTCGAGCGCCGCGCGGACCTCGCGCGAAGTGGTCGACGCACGCCTCGCAGAGCGACTCGCCGATCTTCGGCGCCTCGTCGAGGGCCTGCCTGACGGCCGGCGGCTTGGCGGCGTAGTTGTCGAAGACGCGCAGCGGGCTCGTCGCCGCCTTCGCGCGCGTGTCCTCGTCGAGCCGGTCGAGGTTCGCGTCGAGCCAGGCGCGCAAGGTCGTCGAGGTAGGCGGGGCGGCAGTCGCGGCAGCCGATCGAGTTCAGCTCGAGGTGGTAGCTCGCGTGACGCCGAGCCGTCCGAGCAGCGTGTCGTAGAGCTGGATCAGCTCGGCGTCGATCGCCGGGTCGTCGGAGCCGATCGCCTCGACCGACGCCTGCCAGTGCTCGCGGTAGCGCCCGCGGCCCGGCGTCCCGTAGCGGTACATCGTCGCGATCGTGAAGAGCTTCTGCGGCTGCGGCTCGCGGTGGAGCCCGTGCTCGACGTACGCGCGGCAGATCGGCGCCGTTCCCTCGGGCCGGAGCGTGAGCGAGCGGTCGGAGCGGTCGGTGAAGGTGTACATCTCCTTCTGCACGACGTCCGAGCCGGCGCCCGACGTGCGCGCGAAGAGCTCCGTGTCCTCGAAGACCGGCGTCTGGATCGGCCGGTAGCCGTACAGCGCCGCACAGCCGCTCGATCTCACCCGTCGCGCGCCGCCACAGCGGCTGCTCGGTCGGGAGGATGTCGTGTGTTCCGCGCGGCCTCTCGATCTTCAAGACGCGCGCAGCTCCGCGAGGAAGGGGTTGCGGGCGAGCTCCTGGCCGAGCGTCGTCGGCGGGCCGTGGCCCGGGATAGACCGTCGTCTCGGGCGGGTACGCGTCCGCCAGCCGGCGGATCGAGTCGAGCAGCGTGTCCCAGTCGCCGAACGGCAGGTCGGTGCGGCCGACCGAGCCGGCGAAGAGCACGTCGCCGGAGAAGAGCGCGCCCTCGGCGTAGTAGGCGACGTGGCCCGGCGAGTGGCCCGGCACGGAGGTCACCTGGAACGAGAGCCCCGGCGACGTCGACGGTCTCGCCGCCGGCGAGCAGCGTGCTCTCGCCGGTGTAACCGCGGAGCGTGATCCCGAAGCCGCCGTAGAAGTCGTTCGGCCGCTCGAAGACGTCCTTCTCCCCCTCCGGCAGCCAGACGGGCGCACCCGTTCCCTCCGCGAGCTCCGCGAGCGCGCCGAGGTGGTCGTAGTGGCTGTGGGTGAGGAGGATTCCGGCGCAGGTCGCGCCGCGGCGAGCGAGGCTGAGCCGGATCTCGGTCGCCTCCGCGCCGGGATCGATCACGACCGCCTCGGTCGCGTCGTGGCTCGCCCGGACGAGGTAGCAGTTCGTGCCGATCTGGCCGAGCGGAAGCTGATCGACGGCGAGCGCCATAGAGGCGCTGAGTCTATCCTTGCCTCCCGTGCAGACCTGGAACCTGATGGAGGTCTCGGCGCCCGCGGGCACACGCGATCCGCTCGTCGTCCATTCCGGCAACGAGGCCCGGGCCGTGCTCATCGTCCTCAATGCCGGCCAGGCAGCTCGGCGACCACCAGGTGAAGGAGAACGCGTGGGTGACCGTGCTCGAGGGCGAGGTCATGATCTCGGCCGGCGGCGAGTCGGTCGAGGCCGGTCCGGGGATGCTCTTCCGGTTCGACCCGGACGAGCGTCACTCGCTGCGGAGCGAGGAGCGGCGCGCGGGTCCTGCTCCTCCTCGCGCCGTGGCCCGGCGAGGGCCACTACCGCGGCAGCAACGTCTAGCTCTTCTTCTGGTTCCCCTTCGCCAGGCGCCGCTGGTGCGAGCGCCAGACGAGGAGTCCATGAAGTAGCTGAAGGGCAGGAAGAAGGCCATCAGCACGAGCGTCTGGACGACCTTCTGCACGGTCGTGATCTCGTCGCCCGCGAGCAGGAAGATCGTGAGGAGCATGAGCGGGAAGAAGAGCAAACCGCGCCTGAACGTTCGCCGCCATGACGGCGGGTCGACGTCGCGGCCGCTTCGCGCGGTTGGCTGCTTCGTTCGGGCGGCGCGGTGTCCGTCGCGGGCTTCGCCGCTGGCTGCCGTCGGCTCGAGCTCGGCGGCCTCTTCGGCGGCGAGCTCGCGCCCCTCCTCGTCGACGTAGACCTCTTCCCACTCGTGCCGCTGCTGCTTCTCGCGGCGGCGGCGCTGCTTGCGCGAAGGCATGAGCGTCAGTATGCCCCGCGGCTCCAGGCGATCGTGCCCTCCTTCACGACCGCGGCGACGATGTCGCCGCCGAGGTGATAGGCGAGATAGCGCCAGTCCGGAGCGTCGAGGAGGCAGACGTCCGCGTCGAAGCCCGGGCTGAATGCGCCCCTTGCGTTCGGCACGGCCGAGCACGTGTGCGGCATTGACGGTGCAGGCGGCGAGCGCCTCGGCCGGGCTCAGGTGAAGCTGCGTGGCGGCGAGCGAGCAGACGAGCGGCAGGCTCTCGCAGAACGAGCTGCCGGGATTGAAGTCGGTGGCGAGCGCGATCGCGGCGCCCGCGTCGACGAGCTCGCGGGCCGGCGGCATCGGCCGGTCGAGGAAGAGCGCGCTGGCGGGCAGCAGGACGCCGACGACGTCGCTGCGCTGCGAGGGCCGCCAACGCCGTCGTCGCCCGTTGCCTCGAGGTGATCGACGGAACGCGCGCCGAGCTCGATCGCGAGCGGGATCGCACCGCTCTCCGTGAACTGGTCCCCGTGCAGGCGGAGCGCGAGGCCGGCGCGCGCGGCAGGCTTCGAGGTAGCGCCTGGCCTGGTGCACGTCGAACGCGCCGCGCTCGAGGAAGACGTCGGCGGCCTCGGCGAGCCTCGCGGCGTCGGGCAGCACCTCGGCGAGGAGGAAGTCGAGGTACGCGTCCGCGTCCGGCGTGCTCGGGCGGCACCGCGTGCGCCCCGAGCCAGGTCGGGATCCCGCCCGCGGCGCGGATCGCGCGGAGCGATGCGAGCTCCGTGTCGCGGTCGAGGCCGTAGCCGGACTTCGACTCCCACGTCGTCGTGCCGCAGCGGAGCAGCCAGCCGGCGGTGCCGGTCGACCGCCGCCGCCAGCTCCGCTTCCGACGCCGCGCGCGTCGCCCGGACCGTCGACAGGATGCCGCCGCCCGCCGCGTGCAGCTCCTCGTAGCTCGCCCCGCCGGCTCGCAGCGCGAACTCCTCGACGCGATCGCCGCAGAACGCCGCATGCGTGTGGCAGTCGACGAGGCCAGGGATCGCGCACAGGCCACGGCCGTCGAGCTCGTCGACGTCGATCCCGCCGAGGTCGCGGCGTCGAGGTCGCGCATCGCGCCCACCGCCTCGATGCGCGCGCCGTCGCAGAGGACGAACGCGTCCTCGAGCACGTCGACTCTCGCGGAGGTCCCGCCCGCGGAGTGGCGCAGCGCGGCCTGCCGGCGACACGACCTGGCGCAGGTCGCGGATCAGCAGCCGCGTCATGGCTTCAGCCGGCGTCGGAGGCGTCCGCGGAGCGCTCGGACGCTCTGCAGATCGAGGCTGGGCAGATCGATGCTCGGCAGATCAAGTCCACCCTCGGACGCGGCCGCGAGCGCCTCGTCGTAGCCCGCGTCCGCGTGCCGCATCACGCCCGTGCCGGGGTCGGTCGTCGAGCACCCGCTCGAGCCTTGCCGCCGCGTCGGCCGTGCCGTCGGCGACGACGACCATGCCGGCGTGGATCGAGTTGCCGATGCCGACACCGCCGCCGTGGTGGACGCTGACCCACGTCGCCCCGGCCGCCGTGTTCAGCAGGGCGTTGAGGATCGGCCAGTCGGCGATCGCGTCGGAGCCGTCGCGCATCGCCTCCGTCTCCCGGTACGGGGACGCGACCGAACCGGAGTCGAGGTGATCGCGGCCGATGACGACCGGGGCCGACACCGCTCCCGTGCGCACGAGCTCGTTGATCGCGAGCCCCGCCCGGGCGCGGTCGCCGTACCCGAGCCAGCAGATCCGAGCCGGCAGCCCCTGGAAGGCGACCCGGTCGGATGCGAGCTCGAGCCAGCGCTGGAGCAGCACATCGTCCGGGAAGAGCCGCCGCAGCTCCTCGTCGATGGCGGCGATGTCGGCCGGGTCGCCGGACAGCGCGGCCCACCGGAACGGGCCCGACGCCGCGGCAGAAGAGCGGCCGGATATAGGCCGGGACGAAGCCCGGGTATGAGAAGGCCTCCTCTACGCCCGCCTCATAGGCCTCCCCTCGAAGGTTGTTTCCATAGTCGAAGACATAGCTGCCTGTCGCGGACGTACGCGAGGAGCGCCTCGACGTGGCGTCGCGATCGACTCGCGGGCGCGACGCAGGTACTCGGAAGGGTCCGAAGCACGCAGCGAAGCGGCCTCGTCGACGCCGAGCCCGACGGGGACGTAGCCGGTCAGCGGATCGTGGGCTGCCGTCTGGTCTGTGACCAGGTCGAAGAATTCACGCTTTTGTTGACAGTTCCGGAACGACTTCGGCAGCGTTGCCGAGCAGGCCGACCGACAACGCCCTCCCCTCGGCGGCGGCGGCCCGGACGCGGGCGACCGCATCTCCGACCGAGTCGGTCGCCTCGTCGAGGTACCGGGTCTCGAGGCGGCGCTCGATGCGCGCTGGGTCCACCTCGACGCAGAGGATCGCGGCGCCGGCCATCGTCGCCGCGAGCGGCTGGGCGCCGCCCATGCCGCCGAGGCCGGCGGTCAGGATCGTCCGCCCGCTGAGGTCGGCGGTGCCGAAGTGCGCCTCGCCCGCGGCAGCGAACGTCTGGTAGGTGCCCTGCAGGATCCCCTGCGTCCCGATGTAGATCCAGCTGCCCGCGGTCATCTGGCCGAACATCGTCAGGCCCTCGGCCTCGAGCCGCCGGAACTCGTCCCAGCGTCGCCCAGCGCGGCACGAGCAGCGAGTTCGCGATCAGGACGCGCGGCGCGGCCTCGTGCGTCCGGAAGACGCCGACCGCCTTGCCGCTCTGGACGAGCAGCGTCTCGTCGTCGGCCAGCCGGAGCAGCGTGCGAACGATCGTCCGCAGAGCTTCGTGCGAGCGCGCCGCCCGACCCGAGCCGCCGTAGACGACGAGTTCCTCCGGGCGCTCGGCCACCTCGGGATCGAGATTGTTGAGCAGCATCCGCAGCGGCGCCTCCGTCTGCCACGAGCGAGCGTTCAGCGCCGTCCCGCGCGGCGCCCGGATCCGCGCCAGGTCGCCGACGAGGCGGTCGACGGTCGCGTCGAGGGAGGCGACGCTCAGCGGAGCTCACCGACCTCGGCTTCGGCGGCGGCGAGGATCGAGCCGTCGCGGATCGCCGCAGCCACGCGCTCGATGTCGGGCGCGAGCGGCCTGTCGTCCGCCAGGCGCTCCGACAGCGCCCGGATGGCATCGTGCGTCGCGCGGACGCCGGGGCCAGGCTCCAAGGGCGCCAGGAACTCGATCGCCTGCGCACCGGCGAGCAACTCGATCGCGAGCGCATGCTCGGCGTTCTCGAGCACCTGCAGCGCCTTCAGGCCGGCCGCGTTTCCCATCGAGACGTGATCCTCCTGCCCGGCGCTCGTCGGGATGGAGTCGACGCTCGCCGGATGCGCAGAGCGCCTTGTTCTCGGAGACGAGCGACGCGGCCACGTACTGCGGCAGCATGAACCCCGAATTGAGACCGCCGTCGGTCGTCAGGAACGGCGGGCAGCCCGTCCGAGAGCGCGGGGTTGACGAGCCGCTCGACGCGCCGCTCGGAGATGCTCGCGAGCTCGGACACGGCCATCGCGAGCGCGTCCAGCCCGAAGGCGAGCGGCTGACCGTGGAAGTTCCCGTTCGAGACGACGAGCCCCTCCTCGACGAGCACGAGCGGGTTGTCGGTCGCGGCATTCAGCTCGACGTCGACGGTCGCCTCCGACGTACGCGAGCAGGTCACGTGCCGCACCGTGCACCTGCGGCGCGCATCGCAGCGAGTACGCGTCCTGCACCTTGTCGCACCAGCGATGCGACTCGATGATCGCGGAGCCCTCGAGCAGGCGGAGGATGTTCGCTGCCGACGCCTGTCTGGCCGGCAGCGGCCGGGCCGCGTGGATCGCAGGGTTGAAGCTCGTCCGCGATCCTTGCAGCGCCTCGAGCGAGAGTGCGCACGCAAGATCCGCGGTGCGGGCGAGGCGCCAGGCCCGCACGAGGCCGAGCGCCGCCATCGCCGCCATGAACTGCGTGCCGTTGATCAGCGACAGCCCCTCCTTCGCGGCCAGCCGGATCGGCTCGAGGCCGACGGCCGCGAGCGCCTCTGCGCCGCCGACTACCCCATCGTCGACCCGGGCGAGCCCCTCGCCGACCAGCGGCAGCGCCAGGTGCGCAAGCGGGGCGAGGTCGCCGCTCGCACCCACCGAGCCGCGCGCCGGCACGTGCGGCAGAACACCGCGGTTGAGGCACTCGATCAGAAGCTCGACGGTCTCGACCCGGGCGCCCGAGTACCCCTTCGCGAGCGCATTCGCCCGCAACAGCATCGCCGCGCGCACGATCTCGGGCGGGTAGGGCTCACCGACGCCGCATGCGTGGCTGCGCAGCAGCCGCAGCTGGAGCTCCTCGACCTGGTCGTCCGGAATCGACTGCGAGACGAACCGGCCGAAGCCCGTGTTGACGCCGTAGGTGTGCTCGCCGGGACCGCCCGCTCGACGAGCTCGCGCGCCGCCTCCATCTTCGCGCGCGCCCCGTCGCCCAAGCGCGACGGGTGCCCGGTGGACCGCGACGTCCCACACGTCCGCGATCCGGAGGTCGTCCCCCGTCAGCGCCGGACTCGTCAGCACGCGCCGAGTCTAGCTCGGCCATCTCCGCACCCTACGCTCGCACCGACGACGACACGTCGCAGCCGGCCGAGCGCTTCACCTCCGAAGCGACGTCCGTGCCGAGCAGGCGCTTGAGCAGGCCGTGGTGGTGCGAGCCGAGCACGATCAGTCCGCGTCGCGCTCGCTGGCCGCCCCGACGATCGCCGATCCCGGATCCCCGGCAGCCCAGGTGTAGTCCGCGCTCAGGCCCGCCGCCTTGACCCGCTCGCGTGCCTTCACGAACACCGGTTCGAGCTCGGGCGGCTCGACGAGCGGGATCATGCGAGCCGGGTTGTCGCTCGAGCGAGCCGAAGTTCTGCGGGCCCTCCGGCTGGAGCGGCATCTCTAAGACCGCCACGACCACCAGATGCCCTTGCGACGTGCGAGCCTCGTCGATCGCACGGTCGAGCGCTCTCGAGGAGGCGTCGTCGCCGTCGTACCCCACGACGATCGTCGTCATGGGTGACACCTTATCGGCGTGCGGATTCAGCGCGAGGTCGAGGAGGCGCAGCTCGAGCACGTGCGAGGCGTCGAAGCCCGCGATCCGCAGCAGCGAGCCCGCGGCAGCCACGGCCGCGCCCGCGGGCATCAGCCCGACGAGCTCCGAGCCGAGCACCTCGGCGCCCCGTGCCTCCGCCTCCGACGCCACGCGGTCGACGATGTCGTGGAGCGCCGCGGCCTCCCAGTCCTCGACGTTCATCGACACCTGGACGACGCCGGCGCGCGGAAGGTCGAGCCCGAGCGCGCGCACGCCGGGAAAGCCGCCGCCGCTCTCGCGCACGACCGCCGCCACGGCTCGAGCCTGCTCGAGCTCGCCGCGCAGATTCACGTTGAACGCGATCAGGGGACGCCGCGCGCCGACGATCACGCCGCCGGCGCGCGGGTCGAGCCTGCTTGGCCCGAAGTCCGGCGTCAGCTCGCCCGCATCGATCCTCGCCTGCAGGGCATCCACGCCGCCGCGCCGGAAAAACGCCGGCGCTCGCCCGGCGCCGACATCCGCGTAGAGGAACACCGGCAGCTCAAGCTCGTCGCCGACCCGCTGCGCGAGCGAGAGCGCGGTCTCCCGCGCCGCCTCCATGTCGCCGGGCCTCACCGGGACGATCGGCACGACGTCGGCGGCGCCGATGCGCGGGTGCGCACCGCTGTGGCGGCGCAGGTCGATCCGGTCGCGCGCGGCCGCGATGCCGGCGAGCAGGGTCTCGACGAGCTGCGCCTCCTCGCCGACCAGCGTGAAGACCGAGCGGTGGTGATCGACATCGACGTGCACGTCGAGGAGCCGGGCGGGAGACGAGAGCGCCGAGCGGAGCGCGGCGAGCACGTCCTCGTCGCGGCCCTCCGAGAAGTTCGGCACCGACTCGAGCATGGGGAGCCGTACTCTAGGAGCCCGTGAAGGCGTACTACGACGCCCGGGCACCCGAGTACGACGAGTGGTACGAGAGCCTCGGCCGGTTCGACGGGCTCGAGCGCGCGCACTGGGACGACGAGCTGCGCGAGCTCGAGCGGGTGCTGGCGGAGCTCCCGCCGAAGCGGACACTCGACGTCGCGTGCGGCACCGGCTTCCTGACTCGGCACCTCCGCGGCGAGATCACGGGACTCGATCAGAGCTCGGAGATGCTCGCGCTCGCGGCCGAGCGTCGGCCCGACGCAGCCTTCGTCCGGGCCGACGCGCTGCCGCTGCCGTTCCCCGACGAGGCCTTCGAGCGGATCGTCACGGCCCACTTCTACGGCCATCTTCGGCCCGAGGAGCGGGCGCGCTTCCTCGCGGATGCCCGGCGCGTGGCCCCCGAGCTCGTCGTGGTCGACTCCGCCGTGCGGCCGGATCGGGAGCGCGAGGGTTGGCAGGAGCGGATCCTCAACGACGGCACGCGCTGGGAGGTCTACAAGCGCTACTTCGCGCCCGAGGAGCTCGTCGCAGAGCTCGGCGGCGGCGACGTCCTGCTCGGCGGCCGCTGGTTCGTCGTCGTCCGCTCGCCGGTCTGAGCCAGCGCGTGACGGTTCGCAAGAGCTCGTACCGCTCGCTCGCGTCCCTGCAGCGGGACCTGTCCAGATGCCGGGCGTGCGTCGAGGCCGGATATCACCTCGAGTCGTGGCCGGTCCGGGCGCCGTACTCCGCGCAGCGCGCGCTTCTCTACGGCCAGGCGCCGGGCATCGTCGAGGGCGAGGAGCGAGTGCCGTGGCGCGGACGCGCGGGACAGACCCTCCGCCGCTGGCTCGATCTCCCCGGCGACGAGCTCTACGAGACCTTCTACTGCGCCTCGGTCACGCGCTGCTACCCCGGGCGTACCGCTGGCGGCCGCGGCGACCGGACGCCAACGCCCAGCGAGCAGGAGCTCTGCCGGTTCTGGCTCGACTGGGAGCTCGAGCTCCTGCGACCGGACCTGATCGTCACCGTCGGCGGGCTGGCGCTCAGGCGCCTGCTCGGCGTCGCGTCGCTGACCGAGGCGATCGGCAAGAGCTACACCTTCGAGCACGCGATCGTGGTCCCGCTCCCGCACCCCTCCGGCGCGAGCGGCTGGCTCAACGACCGCGCGAATCGCGCCCGGCTCGGCAAGGCGCTGACCCACGTCCGCCGCGAGCTTGCCCACGTGGGCGCCGACTGACATGCGAATGCTGTTCTCGTTCGCCGGCGGCCACGGCCACCTCGAGCCGCTCCTGCCGATCGTCTACGCGGCTGTTGCAGCGGGCCATGAGGTCGCCGTCGCCGGCGGCCACCGCCAGCTGCGGCCGGTTGCGGACGCCGGGCCTGCAGACGTTCCCGGTGGGGCCTCCACCCTCCGGCGCGCCGCGCAAGCGCCTCCCTCTTGCTCGAGGTCGACATGGAGCGCGAGCGGGACGACGTTCGGGAGCGCTTCATCCGCCGCCACGCCCGCGATCGCGTCGGGTGGACCACGGCCATCCTCGAGGACTGGCGGCCACAGGTCGTCGTGTGCGACGAGATGGACTACGGCAGCCTCATCGCCGCCGAGCTGCTCGACCTGCCATACGCAACCGTGCTCGTGAACGCGTCCGGCTCGATGATCACGCCCGACGCCATCGCCGAGCCGCTCGACGAGCTGCGGGCCGAGCACGGCCTGCCGCCGGACCCGGAGCTGACGATGGCCGGCCGTGACCTCGTCCTCTCGCCGTTCCCGCCGTCCTTTCGCGACCCACGCTTCCCGTTGCCGGCGAACGCGCTCTCGTTTCGCGCGATCGAGGCGGACAGCGCCCACGGCGATCCGCCCTGGCCGATCAGGCGACCCGGACTCCCGTCCGTCTACTTCACCCTCGGCACGGAGTTCAACGTTGAATCGGGCGACTTGTTCAGACGCGTCCTTGCGGGTCTCCGCGAGCTCCCGGCCAACATCGTCGTGACGCTCGGCCGCGACATCGAGCCGGAGGAGCTCGGCCCGCAGCCCGATCACGTCCACATCGCGCAGTTCATCCCGCAGGCGCGGGTGCTGCCGCACTGCAGCGCCGTCGTCTCGCACGGCGGCTCGGGGAGCATCCTCGGCGCGCTCGCGCACGGGTTGCCGCAGGTGCTGCTCGCGATGGGAGCCGATCAGCCCGTGAACGCCGCGCGCTGCGAGGAGCTCGGCCTCGGCCGCTCGCTCGACCCGGTGCGTGCGACGCCGGAGACGGTGCGCGCCGCCGTGGCCGCCGTTCTCGACGAGCCGTCGTACCGCCTGACGGCAGAAAGGCTGCGCGCCGAGATCGAAGCGCTGCCGGCGCCGTCGCACGCCGTCGCACAGCTCGAGCGAATCAGCGCGTCGCGATGACGATCATCCGGCGAGTCTCCAGCGTCAGGGGCTCGCCGTCGTGACCGACCGCCTCGACGGCCGTGAACCCGGCCGCGAGCAGTAGGGAACGCAGCTCCGTGTAGGTGTAGTGGCGCACCGAGTAGGTCGTCTTGCGCACCCGTCCGTCCCGGACGATCCAGCGCTCGGTCGTGTCGCGACCCGACTCGACGTCGAACCGGTGGCGGTCGACGAGGAGGTCGTCGCCGCGGTCGACCACCCATGCGGGCACCAGGTTCCGGACGAAGACGTCACGGCTATGGATGTCGATCGCGAGCCGCCCACTCGGCTTCAGCGTCCTGCTCGCCGTCTCGAGCCAGTCGCGGTTCCCCTCGTCGTCGAAGTACCCGAACGACGTGAACCAGTTGACGACGGCGTCGAAGCGCTCGGCCCACGGCAGCTCACGCATGTCGCCCTGGACGTACTCGACCTCCACGCCCAGGTCCGCCGCATCCGCCCGCGCGCGCTCGAGGAAGAACGGATCCGCATCGAGACCGGTCACGCGCGCGCCGCGTGCGGCCAGCCGGTTCGCAATCCGGCCGTGCCCGCACGGCACGTCCAGCACCTCCGCGCCAGGCTCGAGCCGCAGCGTCCGCCAGATCAGCTCCGCCTGGCCCTCCGAAAGCTCGTCGTCGAGCCACGCCTCGTAGAAGTAGAGGTAGTCCTCGCCGAACACGTCCGACGGCACGAACTCCATGGGTCATCCTCGCCCGCGCGCCGCGCCGGAGCAAGACAACCACCCAGCTACATTCCGAGCGTGAGCGAGCAGGGCACCCCATATCGGCAGACGTTCATCCGGCTTCTGCGCTTCCTGAAGCCGTACAGGGCTTCGCTGGCCGTCTCGACGATCCTCGCCGTCCTGTCGCAGGCCGCCGCGATCGGGATCGTGCTCCTCGTCGGCGTGGCGATCGACAGCATCGAGGACCGCGACGGCACGGGGACGCTCGCCTGGGTCGTCGCTGCGATCGTCGCCGTCGGGATCGTGAAGGCGGCGCTCATGGTCGGCCGCCGCCTCATCTCGGGCCGGCAGGCGCTCGGCATCGAGAAGGACATGCGCGAGGGCCTCTACGCTCACCTCCTCCGGCTCTCGTTCGGCTTCTACGACCGCCACCAGACCGGACAGCTGATGTCGCGCGCGACCGTGGACCTCCAGTCCGTGCGCTTCTTCCTCGGCTTCGGCCTCATCTTCTTCTTCCAGCACGCACTGACCGTGCTCTCCGTGATGGTCGTCCTGTTCTTCGTCGAGTGGCGCCTCGCGCTGATCGCGCTGGCGATCACGCCGCTGATCGTCGCCGTCGCGTACCGCTACAGCCACGTCTCCCACCCGGTGCTCCGGGACGTGCAGCAGCGGCTCGGTGAGGTGGCCACGGTCGCGGAGGAGTCGATCGTCGGCGTGCACGTCGTCAAGGCGTTCGCGCAGGAGGACCGCCGGCAGGCTGAGTTCGAGCGCGCTTCGGGCGCCGTCTTCAACGAGACGGTGCGCGCCTTCAGGCAGCGCGCGCTCTACGTGCCGCTGCTCTCGTTCCTGCCGCTGCTCGCCCAGGGGGCGGTGCTGCTCGCGGCCGGGCGCATGGTCGTCGCCGGGTCGCTCTCGCTGAGCGGGTTCTTCATCTTCAACCTGCTCCTCGCGATGCTGATCGTGCCGCTGCGGAGCCTCGGCATGTGGATCGGCCAGGCGCAGCGCGCGACCGCTGCCGGCGAGCGGATCTTCGAGGTGATGGACGAGCCTGAGGGCGTCGAGGATCGCGTCGGCGCGACCGAACTCTCGCCCGGCCCCGGCGCGATCCGCTTCGAGCGCGTCGGCTTCGGCTACGCGGAGAACCGGCCCGTCCTGCACGACATCGAGCTCGACGTCGCTCCCGGCCGGACGATCGCGCTGATCGGCCACACCGGCTCGGGCAAGACGACGCTCGCGGCGCTCGTGCCGCGTTTCTACGACGCCTCCGAGGGGCGGGTGCTCGTCGACGACGTCGATGTGCGCGACGTCACGCGCCGCTCGCTCCGGCGCGAGATCGGCGTCATCTCGCAGGATCCGTTCCTCTTCTCGGCCACGGTGCGCGAGAACATCGCGTTCGGCGTGCGCGATGCGACCGACGAGCAGGTCGAGCAGGCCGCGCGGGCGGCGCAGGCGCACGAGTTCGTCGAGGCGCTGCCGCTGGGGTACGACACCGTTATCGGCGAGCGCGGGATCACGCTCTCCGGCGGGCAGCGCCAGCGGCTGGCGATCGCGCGGGCGCTCGTGATCGACCCGCGCATCCTCATCCTCGACGACGCGACGGCCTCCGTCGACGCGACGACCGAGGCGAAGATCCGAGCCGGCCTCACCGAGGCGATGCGCGGGCGGACGACGATCATCATCGCCCACCGGCTCTCGACCATCGCGCTGGCCGACGAGGTCGTCGTGCTCGACCACGGCCGGATCGCGGCGCGCGGGACGCAGGCCGAGCTGCTGGCCACGAACGCCGTCTACCGGGAGATCCACGAGCACGGGCTCCTGCAGGGCCTGCTGCGGGAGAGCGCATGAAGGTCTGGCAGCCCGGGGGCCATCTCTCGGAGGAGCGCGGCGGCCAGGTGCGCGACTGGTCGTGGCGGCGCACACGGCGACGGCTCGGTCTCCTCGTCGGGCTGACGCTGCCGTACCGCGGGCGGACCGCGCTCGCGCTCGCCACCCTGCTCCTCTACACGCTGGTCGCGCTCGCGCCGCCGTACCTCGCCAAGCTCGCGATCGACGAGGGCATCGAAGAGCTCGACCTGACCCGGTTGACCTGGATCGTCGCGCTCTTCCTCCTGGCGGCCGTCGTCGCCCTCGTGCTCTCGTCCGCCAACACCTACCTCACCGGCTGGGTCGGCGAGCGGGTCCTGGCCGACCTCCGCAACCGCCTCTTCGGGCATCTCGAGCGCCTCTCGCTGGGGTTCTACGAGCGCAACCGGGCCGGTGTCATCATCAGCCGGATCACGAACGACGTCGAGGCGCTCGACCAGCTGGTCACCGACGGCGTGACGAGCCTGATCCAGAACACGCTCCTGCTCTGCGGCACCGCGGTCGTCCTCTTCCTCCTCGACTGGCGCCTCGCGCTCGCGACGCTGACGGTGCTGCCGCTGATGGCGCTCGCGACCGCGTGGTTCCGGAGCCGCTCCAACCGGGCCTACCGGAACGTGCGCGAGCGTCTCGGCCTGGTCACGGCGACGCTCGCGGAGGACATCGCCGGGATGCGCGTCGTGCAGTCGTTCACGCGCGAGCCGGTGCAGCAGCAGGCGTTCCACGGGGTCAATGACCGCTATCGAGGGGCGAACTACGAGACGGTCGTCCTGAACGGCATCTACTTCCCCACCGTCGACCTGCTCTCGTCGCTCGCGACCGCGATCGTGTTCGGGTACGGCGGCTGGCTCGTCTACGAGGGGGACATGACGACCGGCACGCTCTTCGCGTTCGCGCTCTACCTCTCGAACTTCTTCGACCCGATCCAGCAGCTCTCGCAGCTCTACAACACGTTTCTGTCCGCGATCGCGGCGCTCGACAAGATCATCGGCGTGCTCGACGAGAAGCCCCAGGTCGTCGACCGTCCCGACGCGCGCGAGCTGCCGCGGATCGAGGGGCACGTCCGCTTCGACGGCGTGCGCTTCACGTACGGGTCGGAGTTCCCGGAGGTGCTCCACGGGCTCGATCTCGACATCCCCGCCGGCACGACCGCTGCGCTCGTCGGACACACCGGCGCGGGCAAGTCGACGATCGCGAAGCTGCTCGCGCGCTTCTACGACCCAACCGAAGGCGCCATCTCGATCGACGGCCACGATCTACGGGAGGTGACCCAGCACTCGCTGCGCCGGCAGCTCGGGATCGTTCCGCAGGAAGGGTTTCTCTTCGGCGGGACGATCGCCGAGAACATCGCGTTCGCGCGGCCGAGCGCGCGACCCGAGGAGGTGGCCGCCGCGGCCGAGGCGGTCGGCGCGCACCGGTTCATCCTCGAGCTCGAGGACGGCTACGAGACGCAGCTCGGCGAGCGCGGCACGCGCCTCTCACTCGGGCAGCGCCAGCTCGTCGCGTTCGCGCGGGCGCTGCTGGCGGATCCCCGGATCCTGATCCTCGACGAGGCGACGTCGTCCGTCGACATCGGCACCGAGCGCCAGATCGATCGGGCGCTGCGGCGGCTGCTCGCGGGGCGGACCGCGTTCGTGATCGCGCACCGGCTCTCGACCATCCGCGAGGCCGACGTGATCGTCGTCCTCGAGCACGGACGCGTGGTCGAGCAGGGCACGCACCACGAGCTGATCGCGAGCCGGGGTCTCTACACGAGCCTGTACGGCGACTGGGCCGAGGCCGTCTGAGGGGCGGCGGTCGCGGCCATCGGCGGCGGCGCGGTGCGCTCCCGTGCTGGGGGCGACCGTCCGAGCGCGCCGTGCCACTCCGGGACCCACCACCCACCCCCCACCCCTCGATGGGTGGGGTGACGGTAGCGGGCAACAACCGGCGTTCGAGTAACAGGCGTGTGCCGAATCCGTGCCGATCGCTCCCCAGCACGTAGATTTCGCGCGTGACCGTCGGGGGCGTCCTCTCGCAGGCGTTCGAGCTCTATCAGCGCTTCTTCGTGCGCTTCTTCCTCACTGCCGCGGCGGTGTTCATCGTCCTGAACCTCCTCTCCGCGATCGCGGCGGACGCGCGGACGGATGCCGACGACGCCTTCGCGGCGTTCTGGAGCCTCATCGGCCTTCTCGCCGCGCTCGTCGGCTCGCTGTGGGTGCAGGGAGCGCTCACCGCCACGGTCGCCGACGTCCGCGACGGGCGCGCCGACGAAGACATCGAAGCGACGTATCGCCGCGTTCGATCCGCGCTCGTGCCCCTGCTTGTCGCGGGGCTGCTCGCGGGCGTCGGGATCGCGCTCGGCTTCGTGCTCCTGATCGTTCCCGGCCTCTTCCTGCTCACGCGCTGGGTGCTCGTCACGCCCGTCGTGGTGCTCGAACGACTTGGAGCGACCGACGCCCTGCGGCGTTCGTGGCACCTCGTCAAGGGGCACGGGTGGACGGTGTTCGGCGTCATCGTCGTCACCGTGCTCCTGGCGCTCGTTGCGCAGGTGCTCTTCATCTCGGTGTTCGCGTTCCTGCCGACGTTCCTCCAGAACTGGATCGGCGGTTTCGTCGCGAACAGCCTCATCACCCCGTTCCTCGCGCTCGCCTGGACGCTCATGTACTTCCACCTCCGCGGCGACACCGTCGCGATCGAGACCGAGGCCGAGCCGGCGTGAGCCTCGACCCCGAGACCGAGCAGCGGATCGACGAGCCGGTCGACGAGGAGGCCGTTCGCGAGACGCGGCTGACACCGGCGCAGGCCATCGAGAAGATGCACATCAACCTCCCCGTCCGCGGCAACCGGAAGCTGCGCCGGCTGATGGAGCGGGTGAACGCCGACCGTCAGCTGAAGGCGTGGTGGCACGTCACGAACGTGAACGCTGTCGTCCGGCTGGAGATCAACGACCACTCGTGGGTGCACATCCAGATCGTGGCGAACATCGCGCTCAAGATCCTCCGCCAGTTCTTCAAGCACGGCGTCGAGACCTCCGTCGTCACCGACTACGGGCTCGAGCGGGAGGACGCGGAGATGGTCGTGACGCTCTCCGCGCTCCTGCACTGCGTCGGCATGTCGGTGCACCGCGAGGGCCACGAGGACTTCTCCCTCTTCCTGGCAGAGCCGAAGCTGCGCGAGCTCCTCACGGGGATCTACGAAGAGCCCGAGCTGACGGTCATCGTCTCCGAAGTCCTGCAGGCGATCACCAGCCACCGCGCCGATGGGCAGCCGCTCTCGCTCGAGGCGGGGATCCTGCGCGTCGCCGATGCGCTCGACATGGCGGAGGGACGCTCCCGCATCCCGTTCGAGCGCGGTCGCGTCTCGATGCACTCGCTCTCGGCGGCCGCGATCGACGAGGTCGCGATCAAGGACGGTGAGTCCCGCCCGGTGATGATCGAGATCGTGATGAACAACTCGGCCGGCCTCTACCAGGTCGACGAGCTGCTGAAGGCGAAGCTCCACGGCTCCGGGCTCGAGCCGTACGTCGAGGTGATCGCGCACATCGACACGGAGGCCGAAAAACGCCTCGTCCCGGTCTACCGCCTGGAGTACTGAGGCCGGAAGTGGGTTGGCGGTGCGCGAGGGGAGGCATGCACCAAGCAGCGTGGACGACTCAGCCGCCGTCAAGGCTGAGTAAGCCTTGGCGGTGGGCGAGGCGGCCGCGATGCGCCGCGTGCAGGCCCCCATCCGCGCGGGCCGACAGCCCGCATTCGGCCTCGATCAGCGGCTAGAATGGCCGCCCCGGTGCGGGATCGTCTAATGGTAGGACGCTCGGCTCTGGACCGAGTAGTCTAGGTTCGAATCCTAGTCCCGCAGCCTGACGAAAGCCCCGCATATCGCGGGGCTTTTGTTCTCTCGCCGAGCAACACGTTTGCCGACGCACAAGGAGGCAGTACGCGAGACGCCCGGAACGATTGGAAGCCCGTTGCGCGCCGGCTGTGGGCTTGGCCGGTCGCGACGCTGGTCGGCTTCCCGATCGGTGGGCTTCTGGCCGACCTCGTCGTCGATGGAGTCGACTCCGTGGGAACGGCGCTCGCCGGGGGCCTCATCGCGGGCGCGATCATCGGAGCGGCCCAATGGTTCGCGCTGCAGCGGTTGGTCTCGCTGTTCTGGATCCCGGCGACGAGCGTCGGCATGGCCGTCGGTCTGAGCGTCGGCGCCGCACTTGTCGATTACGGCTCGAGCCGAGGCGACCTCGTCCTCATGGGCGCCGTCACAGGCCTCGGTGTCGGCGGCCTCCAGGCAATCGAGCTCTCCCGACGCGGGATCTCGGCTGCGTACTGGTGGGCGGTCGCGAACCCACCGGCGTGGGCGCTGGGCTGGCTCGTGACCTCGTACGTGATCAGCGGGAACGCCGACGAGCAGTTCACGAACTTCGGCGCCGCCGGAGCGCTCGTCTTCGGGTTGCTGACCTGGCTCGTGCTCGCAGCGCTGTTTCGCGGGACCGAGCTCGAGGCTGAACGATGACCCTGCGTTCGAGTCGCAGGGCTCGTGCTCCCCGTCGGTTGGCTCGTGCAGAAAGGCACGCAAAGTGCGTGCCCTTTCTTGCGAACGACTGCAGACAGGACGGGGCGGTCGCCATAATCCCTCGATGCGCCTCCTCCGCCGCCGGGCGGCCACGGTCACCTTTGACGAAGCCACGGCCTACGCGCGCTGCCACGGGACACGCGACAACGACGTCCGGATCGTGAAGCTGCCGCCGCGGCGCGAGCGCTACGACGTGCTCGCGGCCGGGGAGAGGCTCCGGCGCTCGTTCGAGGCTCGCCTCGACGCGCGGGCGCTCGACGAGATCGCACCTTTGGACGACGAAGCGGGCCCCGTAGCGGGGCCCGCTTCTCCCCCAGTTTCGCCCCCTGCTGCCTAGAGGGCGATTCGCGGCCGGCGCAGGAAGGCGACCGCGATGCCGAGGGCCAGCGCGATGCCGAGCACGCTGAGCCCAATCGTGAGTCCGTTGTTCAAATCGAGGGTGAGACCGTCGTCGGCGGCAAACACGGGCTCGCCGCCGGTGACCGTGAAGCGCTCCGCGCGATCGTCGGGCCGCGAGACCGCAGCGACGATCGGGGTGGAGCCTGTGAGGGCCGTTCCGTCCGGTCCGGCGGGATCGAGCACGGCCGGCCGGGACGGGATGTCGGTCAGATAGATGTCCGCAGGCTGCTGAGCTGCAGCGGCGACGGCGCTGTCGTCATGCCCAGGGCCGGTCGGGAGCGGCGTCGCCTGCGCCGGGGCGACCAGGAGCCCGAACGCAAGGCCGACCAGAATCCGGCGAGTCCAACGATGCCTGCTCCAAAACGACATCTCTTCTCCTCCTTGGGATGACCCCAACAATCTGGGATGCCCTCTGTGCAGATCAGGACGGAGAGGTGCTCGAAAATCTTCCCGCCCTCAAAGCGAAGCGGGCTCCGATTCGGAGCCCGCTTCTTTCCCCCACCTGTCGAGCGACGAGCTGTCTCAGACGGCGATCCGCGGTCGCCGCATGTACATCAGCGCGAGACCGATCGCCAGCGCGAAGGCCAGCGCGCCGATCCCGACCGTCAGCCCGTTCGCCCAGTCGAACGAGAAGCCGTCGCCGTCGGTCGCGGGCACGACCGGCCGGACGTCACCGACGGCGAAACGATCGCCGCGATCGTCGGGCCGCGCCCCCGCCGGATCGGTCACGAGATACCAGCTGCGACCGGGCTCGATCGTGTACGACGCCGGCTCGACCCCCGCGATGAACGGATCACCGGGGACCGGGATGCCCGCGCTGAGCGGGATGCCCGACCGGGGATCGAGCGCGTCCGCGGTCGTCAGGCCCTGGCTCAGGTAGTTGACCACCTGCGGCGTCTCCGCCGCGAGCTTGGCCTGCACCGCCCGCTCGATCGCGTCCGGCGGGACGACCGGCAGGCTGGCCTGCACCGCCCGCTCGACCGCGTCCGGCGGGACGACCGGCAGGCTGTCCGCCGCCGTCAGGCCCTGGCTCACATACGAAATCACCGTCGCCTGCGCCGCGGAGTTTGCCGTCTTTGCGGCCTCGCCCTTGACGCTGTCCGATTCGAAAGTCCTAGCCTGCGCGGGCACCGCCAGCACCGCGAAGGCCAGTCCGACAAGGATTCGACGACTCCACCGATACCTTCTACGAAAAGACATTTTTCCTCCTCCAGAATGCTGCTTGCCCCTACCGGCACGACGGAGAAAGGCTGCGCGTTCTTCCCTTTCGTGGCAGATCGCGCTTGAATGGAATGCCGCAAATGTCAACCGATATCTCCGACGCCCAACTGGTCGAGCGTTGCCGCGCCGGCGACCCCGCCGCGTGGAACGAGCTCGTCGAGCGCTTCTCGCGCTACGTCTTCGCGATCGCAGTGCGCGCGTTTCGGCTGCCGGAGCACGACGCGGAGGACGTCTTCCAGGAGGTCTTCGCGCGTACGTACGAGCGACTCGACTCACTGCGAGACGACGCGGCGATCAGGCCGTGGATCGCCCAGTTGACGCGCAACGCCTGCATCGACCGGCTGCGCAGCGGCAGTCGGGAGGAGCCGACGGCCGAGCCGCTCGAAGGCGAGGCCGACGCCGCTCTCGAGCAGCTCGACGACGCGCTCACGGTGCACGAGGGCATGCGCGCGATCTCGCCCAACTGCCGCGAGATCCTCGATCGCTTCTTCGCGCGCGACGAGAGCTACCGCACGATCGGCGAGGCGCTCGGCCTCCCCGCCGGGGACGATCGCCAGCAGGATCTCCCGGTGCCTCGGCAAACTTCGTGCGCAACTCGAGGGAAGAGAATCGGGTTCCGACCCGTCTGGAGCCATGTGAGCGCAGTGCCCCCCCAACCAGCTGCCCGAATACGACGAGGAGCGGGTCGGCGAGCTCATCGCTCTCCTACCGCCCGCGCCCTCAGGATGGACGCTCGCGGCGCAGGAGCTTCCGGCCGCCCGGTTCGAGCTCGACGAGATCGTCGAGCGCGCCCGCGCGGACGCGGAGTTCCGCCGCCGCCTCGTCTCGGATCTCGAGGATGCGATCTCGTCAGCGGGCTACGAGCCCCGCGCCGCACTGCTTGCGGCCGTGCGCGCCTGCTTGCCTGACCTGGACTAGGCGGCTTGACCGCGCCGGGCCCGTCGACGCTAGACCTCGCTTGGCCGGGCTTGACTAGGCTGGGCGGCGTGCCCGAGCTCTACACCCGCGACGTCCGATCGCTCCTGGACGACATCGCCGCACCATCGGCGGCTCCGGGCGCGGGCGCGGTCGCCGGGATCGTGACCGCGATGGCCGCAGGGCTGATCGCCTCGGCCGCGCGCCGCTCGACCGACTGGGGCGAGGCGCGCGGCATCTCCGCTCAGGCGCAGGCGCTGCGGAGCCGGGTCGAGAAACTCGCGGAGGCGAACGAGGTCGCGTACCTCGACGCGATCGCGCTGCTCGAGGACGTGGCCGAAGGCGGAGGCGAGGGCCGCGACGCGGCGATCGGCAAGGCGCTCGACACCGCCGCCGAGCTGCCGCTTGCAATCGCCGAGGCGGCCTTCGACGTCGCGACGCTCGGAGCGGAGGCCGCGCAGCACGCCGCTCCGCGTGGCGCCGAGGATGCGGCTGCCGCCTCGCAGCTCGCAGAGGCCGCCGCACGGGCTGCCGCCGGCCTCGTGGCCGCCAATCTCGTTTCATGCCCCGGCGACGAGCGCGTCGCCCACGCACAGCGGCTCGCTGCCGCCGCGACGGACGCTGCCAAGCGCGCCGTCGCGGCAACAGCACAGCCCGCGTAGTTGGGGCGCCCTAGCTGTCGAGGGCGGGGCGGGCTGTCCGGAGCGCGGCAACCCGGCGCCGCAACGGAAGCCTCCGATGCGGCCGCTGGTCCGCCGCCTCGCTGACGAGGGCGGCGAGCCGGGCGCGCTCCGCCTCGCGGAGCATGTCTGCCTGTCGAAAACGTGCGAGGTCATATCTCAGATCCGGATGCATCTCTTCCCCCTGCCTAGCGTCGTCACTGTCCTCACGACGGGGTGAAGGGCCGCTTTCTTCCCCGTTCGACGCGCAGCTCGGTGCGAGGCGAGCTCAGTCGTCGGAGTCGTCGCCGCCGCGACCGCGGCCGCGGCCACGGCCGGAGTTGCTCGAGCCCGAGCCGGAGTTGTCCTCGGTCTCGGCCTCCGTTTCCGTCTCCGTCTCGTCGTCGGTCGTCGCCGCCGGCGAGCGGTGGCCGGTGTGACCGGAGCCGTCGTACGCCGGGCGGTCGACCCGGCGGTCGTCGTCGTCCGGCGTGACGTCGTGGTCCGAACCGCGGTCGTGGTCGTCGCGCGGCGCGAGCCCGGCAGTCCTGTTCGAGCCGGACGACCGGGAGCGCGATCGTGTCCCGGGTGAGCAGGTGGACGCTCGAGCCCGGTCGCGACGGCGAGCACGAGCCCGAGCGCGCCGAGCAGGAGCGTGCGCGTCACGACAGCGCCTCCGCGAGCGCGCGGGACGGCTCGACGGGCAGGACGACCTCCGCCACGGCCCCGCCGGTGCTTCGGTTCCGGATCGACGCCGAGCCGCCCCAGCGCCGCGCCAGGGTCTCGACGATCGCGAGCCCGAGACCCGGTCCCGGGCAGCTCCGGACGGCCACGATGGAACCGCTCGAAGACCTGCCGCTCCTCACCAGGTCTCAGGCCCGGCCCCTCGTCGGCGACAGCAAGCCGGCCCTCGGCGTCCCAGCCGATGGTGATCGCTGTGCCGGCGGGCGAGTAGACGAGCGCGTTCTCGAGCAGGTTGTCGAGGATGATCGCGACGTCCTCCTCGGCCGCGCGCACGGCGAGGTCCGGGCCCGGCTCGAGCTCGAGCGTGTGCTCCGACTGGGCGGCGCGTACCTCCCAGCGCGAGTGCGCCGCCTCGCAGGCCTCCCGCAGCGAGCGTGGGCGCGCGCAACCGCGGCCGATCGCCTTCGCGCGCCAGCGTCAGCAGCGCGTTCAGGAGCCGCGTCAGCCGCTCCACCTCGGCCTCGGCCGCCTGCGAGCTCGCGCTCGAGCTCGGGGTCGTCCGCCTTCAGGCCGGCCGCCTCGAGCCGCAGCCGCAGGCCGGTCAGCGGCGTCCGGAGCTGATGCGAGGCGTTCGCGACGAACTCGCGCTGCGCGGCCAGCGCCTGGGCGAGACGGTCGGTCATGTCGTTGAAGGCGACTGCCACCTCGCGCTGCTCGCTCGCGCCGGTCACCTCGGCCCGCGCGTCGAGCTCGCCCTCCTCCACCCGCCGCGCGGTCCGCGCGAGCGCGCGCAGCGGGCGCGAGAGCGATCCGGCGAGCACCCACGCCAGCGCGAGCCCGAGGGCGAGCGCGATCAGCCCGACCGCGACGAGCACGAGCACGTTCCGGCGCACGCGCTCGCTCGACGGCCTCCACGCTCTGGGTCACCCGCACCGCCCCGACGCGGCGGCCCTCGTCGAGCACGGGCACGGCCGTGTAGAGGAGCTCCTCGCCGAGCGTCTCGCTCGCTCGTGTGCCCTGTGCCGTCCTGCCGGCGAGCGCCGCCTGGATCTCGGGGCGATTCGCGTACGAAGTGCCGAGCCGCGCCACCGGCGGAGTCCGCGAGCAGGCGGCCGCGCGAGTCGACGACGATCACGCGCGCGCCGAGATCCCGGGCGGCGCTCCTCGCCACACGGCCGAAGCCGGGCGCGGTCGTCGATGCGCGCGGACGCGGCGGCCGCGACGACCTGCGCCTGCGACGAGGCCTGCGCCGCGCACCTCGGCATCGACCCGGCTCGAGAGGCTGAACGCGAGCGGGATCTCGAGCGCGATCAGGACGAGCACGAGCACGTACGCGAACGCCGCCAGCAGGCGCAGGCGCAGGCTCATCGGACCTCGTCCGGCCCGCTGAAGCGGAAGCCGACGCCGCGGACCGTGTGCAGGTACCGCGGGTCGGACGGGTCGTCGCCGAGCTTCTTGCGCAGGCCGCTGACGTGCACGTCGAGCGTCTTCGTCGAGCCGAACCAGTTGACGTCCCAGACCTCGTCGATGAGGCGCTCGCGCTGGACGACGGTGCCGGCCTCCCGCATCAGCAGCGAGAGCAGGTCGAACTCCTTCCGGACAGCTCGAGCGGCTCGCCGTCGCTTCGTCACGAGCCGGCGGGCCGGGTCGAGCCGGAGCGCCGCCGATCTCGATCGGGCCCGCCGTCCGTCTCGGCCGGGCGCCGACGCGCGGCGGAGCACGGCGCGGATCCTCGCCACCACCTCGCGCGCGCTGAACGGCTTCGACGACGTAGTCGTCCGCGCCGAGCTCGAGGCCGACGACGCGGTCGGTCTCCTCCCCGCGCGCGGACAGGATGATGATCGGCACGTTCGAGCTCTCGCGGAGCTTCCGGCAGACGTCGAAGCCGGAGCCGTCGGGCAGCATCAGGTCGAGCAGCACGAGGTCGGGCCGCACCCGGCCCCGACCTCGACCGCCTCGGCAGCCGTCCGGGCGACCTTCGTGGCGAAGCCCTCGCGTTCGAGGGCTTCCGCCAGCGGCGTCGTGATCGATTCCTCGTCCTCGACGAGCAGGATCGTGCGTTTCGATCTCATGCTCTCGATATACCCACTCCGCCGCACCTTCGGATGCTCCGATGGCGTCAGCGGGCGATGAAGCTCCCGCTCATGCCCTCGACGCGGTGGTCGTCGACGGCGCACCAGTAGCGGTACTTGACGCCCTTCTTCAGCTTCGCCGTCACCGAGGCGGTGCGGCCTTCGCCGAGCACGCGCGTGCGGAAGGTCTTGCCGCCGCCGGTGACCCAGAAGTCGTGGTCGTCGCCGGAGGCGTTGCGGACGACGAACTTGACGGTGCCGGCCTTCGGGGCCGCGGAGAGCTTGATCTTGTAGCTCACCTCGGTCACGCGGATCGTCTGTGCGTTCGAAGCCGACAGGCCGGTCGGCACGAGGATCGCGACGGCCGCGAGGGCGGCGATCGCAGGCAGCAGGATGAGTCGCTTCATGTTGGTTTCTCCTCTGTGGTGTTGGGTCAGTCGTCGTCGGAGCCGTGGCCGGAGTTGTCGTCGCGGTCGTCGTCGCCGCCGCCGTGACCGCGGCCGGAGTGGTCGTCGTCACGATCGTCGTTGCCGCCGGAGC
Source organism: uncultured Gaiellaceae bacterium (assembly GCA_963791905.1). Lineage (GTDB taxonomy): Bacteria > Actinomycetota > Thermoleophilia > Gaiellales > Gaiellaceae > Gaiellasilicea. Next base: position 1,167,046 of record CAWBTX010000005.1, on the reverse strand, counting down.
CGGGGCCCGAGTTGTCGTCGCGGTCGTCGGTCGCCGACGGCGCCGCCGGTGCAACGCGGATCGTTCGCGTGCTCGGCCTCGTCGCAGGGGCCTGAGATGTCCTCGTCGTCGCCGGTGGTCGTCCCGGTCGTCGTCCCGGTGGTCTCGGTGGTCGTCCCAGTCGTCGTGCCCGTGGTCTCGGTCGTCGTCCCGGTCGTCGTGCCGGTCGTCGTCGAGGCGCCGGGCAGCGACACGCTCGGGAGCGGATCGGAGCCGCCGAAGCCCTCGACCGCCGCGACGAGCCCACCCGTCGCGATGAGCGCCAGGCTGAGCATGCCGATCAGGATCTTCGTCATTGCCTTCTCCTCTCGTGATCTGTCACGAGACGAGAGTGCCCGTCGGCCTCCCAAGCGCCGGGCAAGCCAGGGCAAAGCCTTGGTAAAGCCTTCGTGCGGGGTTTACTGCTGCGTCGCGAGCCCGCCGTAGACGATCTCGACGACCGCGCGCTCCGCCTCGACCACGTCTTCCTCGCTCGAGGGCAGACGTTCGTAGACCCAGCCCGTCATGATCTCCTCGAGCGCGCCGTAGAGGATCCAGGCCGCCAGCCTCGCGTTGATGTCGTCCCGGAGCTCGCCCGTCGTCTGACCCTGGATGACGATCCGCTCGAGCGCGGCGAACGCGTTCTGGATCTCGTCCACCTCTTCCTGCAGGTGCGGGCTGCGTGCGACCTCGCGCACGAGGACGCGGACGAGGTCCGGATCGGCGTCCCACGCGCTCAGCACGATGTGGGCGACGGCGGCCAGCTGCTCGCGCGCGGGAGCCGGGCTGCGCTCCACCTCCTGCACGGCGTCGAGCATGTTGCTCCACGTGCGCCGGAAGATCGTCTCGAGCAGCTCCTCCTTCGAGCTGAAGTAGTGGTAGACGAGCCCGTACGCGACGCCGGCCTCGCTCGCGACGTCCTGGACGCGGCACGCGTGGTAGCCCTTCTCCGCAAAGACGCGGATCGCCGCCCGCAGGATCAGCCGCCGCTTCTCCTGCTGAAGTTCGGTGCTCGCCACGCCCGGATTATCGCCCGGCGACCTGCGCGCGAGGCGGTTCGCTAGACTGCCAGCCGCTGCACGGCCCATTCGTCTAGTGGCCTAGGACACCGCCCTCTCACGGCGGCGGCACGGGTTCGAATCCCGTATGGGCCTTTCTGTGCGGCGGCTTGGCTCCGCGGAAACGGCTTGGTTACGTGGTCAGGCGTGCCGCGTGTGTCTGATCCCGGCCGGTTCCTGGGACGCCGTAGAGTTCGCGGCGCGATGGAGCGCGGCGATCGTGCTGGGGTGGCTGAGGAGGAATCGAAGGTGGCTGACCGCGACGCGATCGTGCGCGCGGCTCGCGACTACTTCGAGGGATGGTTCGATGGCGACGCGGCGCGCATGGAGCGGGCGCTGCATCCCGATTTGGCCAAGCGATCCCCGGACGATGCCCCTGCCCCCGGGGAACTGGAGAAGCTCACGGCGCCGGAGATGATCGAGGCCACGGCGAAGGGGATCGGGAAGACGCGAGACGTCCCCGATCGCGGCATCGAAGTCGAAGTCGAGCACGTGCATCGCGAGATCGCGAACGTGACCGTCCGCTCCGCCGTCTACGTCGAATACCTGCACCTGGTGCGTACTCGCGAGGGATGGAAGATCGTCAACGCCCTCTGGCAGCACCCTTGAGCTGCGAGAGGGCGGCGCGATCTCGGTCCGTTACGCCGCAAGCGCAAGCCTGGCTCGCGCTCGGTCCTTCCCAACCCATCAGACCGAACATGCGGACGGCGGTACTAGCGAGGCGATCGGCGATACGACAGGACGATCACCACGAGGACGACAAGGAGCCCGATCGCACCGACGATCGCGGCGAGACCCAGGTTCCGCGAGGGGCTCTCCTCGGCGGAGGTCACCGTGATCGGCACAGGCCAGCGGACGACTGCGCCGCTGTCATAGAGGAGCTCCGTCTCGAGCGCGACAGCTGCGCGCTCCCTCGCAGCATTCAGCGTGACCTTGAATTTCGTCATCGTCGTGAGAGCTGGGATACGCCCGCCGGTCCAGCGCGCGCTCGAGCCGTCGGTCTGCTCTCTCCAGCCCTCTGCTGGATGGGCGCGTTCGATCTCGACCCCGGCCGGTGCAGTGACGACGAAGCCCGTCATCGGCTCGTTCCGCTCGTTCGGGACATCGAGGGTGACGGACACGCTGCTACCGCTCGCGATGAACTGAGGGGTCGGGAAGACGTGGGCGGAGGCCGTTCCGGCCACAGCGAGTAACCCACAGACCGAGAGGGCGCCCGTTGACGCAGTTAACACGGTCGAACGTACGCACGAACAGCCGGGGAGGATTCGGACCCGAGGAACATTCGTACCGACGTTAGGATGTCGGATGTGGACGTCGACACCTGCGATCTCCTCTGTCTCGATCTCGTCAATGCAGAGAGTCTTCGGGCGACCCTTGTTGACGCGGCAGAGGCTGGCAGCCGTAGCCGGAAGCTCCAGGCTCTCGGCGACCCGACGCGACTCACGATCGCGAGTGTGCTGGCTCTCACCGACGAGCTCTGCGTCTGCGACGTGGCCTGGATCGTTGGCCGCTCGCAGAAGCTCAGCTCGCACCATCTCCGTGCGCTCCGAGCGGCCGACCTGGCCGAGTCGCGCAGAGACGGAAAGCTGGTGCTGTATCGGCTCACTGACGAGGGTCGCAGGCTCGTAGCAGCCGTGCTCGAGCCCGAGGAGGCTCTCAGGTGAGCGAGATGCAGGTTCTCCAGCCGCGACTCGCCGGTCCGCAGCGGAGCACGGCGTGGTTGCGTGCGGCGCGCCGCGCACGACTGCTCTCCTGGCTCTCGCTTGCCTGGATGGGGACCGAAGGCGTCGTTGGCATCGCGACGGGCGTCATTGCGGGATCGATTGCCCTCACCGGCTTTGGCATCAACGCCTTTATCGAGGGGTTCGCCAGCCTCGTCATCGTTTGGCGCTTCACCGGCTCCCGCCTTCTGTCGGAGCAGGCGGAGGCCCGGGCGCACAGGATCGTCGCCATCCAGTTCTTCATCCTCGCGCCCTACGTCGCCTACGAGGCGCTCAACAGGCTGTGGCAGGGCGATCAGCCGGAGACGAGTTGGCTCGGGATCGCCCTCGTCGCCACGAGCGCGATCGGCATGCCGCTCCTCGGCCGCGCCAAGCGCAGGCTCGCGTACCAACTCGGCTCCGGCGCGACCCACGGTGAAGGCACGCAGAACATCCTCTGCGGCTACCTGTCCGTCGCCGTCCTCGCCGGCCTGCTCGGCAACACGCTCCTCGGCTGGTGGTGGCTCGACCCGATCGCGGCGCTCGTTATCGCCGGCCTTGCGGTCCGTGAGGGACGCGAGAGCTGGCGCGGCGAGAGCTGCGGCTGCGCCACCTGTTAGCGGCTCCCCCTGTCACTCCTGCGAGAGCAGCCACATGCCGCAGATCGTGTACAGCACGGGACGTAGACTCCCGTCGTCAGGCTGGCCAAACCGGTGTACGGAGGGTGCATGAGCGAGTATGCGATCCGGGCGCTTGATGCAACGACCTGGGATGCCTACGCCCGTCTGATCGAGAAGCACAACGGGTGTGGGTTCGGCGGTTGCTGGTGTACGTGGTTCCACACGCGAGAGGGCAGGCCAGAGGGCGAAAAAGGCCGCCCCTGGAAGGAGCGTCTCGTTCGCGAGGGCAAAGCTCATGCGGCCCTGGTCTTCGACGGCGACGCCGCGGTGGCGTGGTGTCAATACGGGTCTCCGGAGGAGCTTCCGCGCATCTATCACCGGAAGGAATGGGAGGCCGGGCTCACGGGGGAGCCGCCCGCCTATCGCATCACGTGCATCTTCGTCGACAGGGACTATCGGCGGAAAGGCGTCGCAGGCGAGGCGATTCGTGGCGCCCTCGATCTGATCGCGAACGCGGGCGGAGGCGTCGTGGAGGGCTACCCGCACGACCTGCAGGGCGAGAAGATGCGGTCCCAGTTCCTCTACAGCGCCACGCGCAGCCTCTTCGAGGAGATCGGCTTCAGCTACGAGCGACCGAAGGGCAAGAAGAACTGCGTGATGCGCGCGACGGTGGCACCTGTCGCAGCGTCGCGACGCGCTCGCGTCGGCTGACACTCGCCAACACTGGCCCCACTCGTTCCTCCGTCATCGTCAGACGGGGAGCGTCTCGCGGAGGACCCTGAGCCAGTTGCTGCTCAGGATCGCCTCGAGCTGCTCGGCGTCGTATCCTTGCCCCCGCAGCGCGGTGACGAGAGCCGGATAGTCCTCAGGCCCGGTGAAGTCCTCGAGTCCCAGCTGGAACTTCGTGACCGGGGGCGTCTCGGGCTGCTGTATCTGGTCGACGAAGTCCGCGCCGAGACCGACGTGCTCGACTCCCATCACCGCGACGGCGTGGTCGACGTGGTCCAGCCAGCGGGAGAGTGTCGGCGCTTCCGGGTCGACGACGAACGCGATCGCCATCATCCCGAGCACGCCCCCGACCCGCGCGAGCCCCTCGAGCTGCCAGTCCGCGAGGTTCCGAGGATGGTCGAGGATCGCGCGGCAACCTGCGTGCGTGACCGAGAAGGGGACTTCCGCCTCCAGGACGTCGCGCCAGGTCTGCTCGGATGCGTGCGCCAGGTCGAGGACGACGCCGAGCTCGGCGAAGCGGCGGACCAGCGCTCTTCCCCGGTCGGTCAACCCGCGCGTCGGTGTGTCGATTCCTCCGGCGAACTCGTTCGCGTGGTTCCACGTGAGGCTCGCCATACGAACGCCGCGCCGATACCAGTCCTCGAACGCCTCGACGGCGCCTTGGAGTGGCTCGAGGCCCTCCATCGCGAGCATGAGCCGCAGGCGAGGGTCGTCGAGATCGGCGCGGGTCCGGAGCTGGCAGACGCGCTCGCCGTTCTCGGCGACGGCGCGACCGAATTCGGCCGCCTGGGCGAGTGCCCGGTCGCGCGCCTCGGCGCGAGGCGCGTTCGCTGCGAAGAGCGGACAGATCTGGACGCCGACGCCGCCCGCCTCGAGCTTCGGCAGCCAGTACCGCTCGAACAGGCGCTCCCGGCCAGTGCGGAGAACGAGCTCGAGGGACCCCGCCTCCCCATCGCGCACGACGAGCTCGAGCAGGAGGTCGCTGTGCGCGTCGACGATCACAGAGACCAGTCTGCCGACGCCGGAAGGCGCCCTAGAACGGTTAGGCGACCATGCGGTACATCACGCGCGGCTCGCCCTGTCGTTCGAGCTTGTGCCCGTCACGCTCCAGTTCGCGCAGCCACTCCTGTGGGTACCGTGAGATTCGAGACAGTTCCGAGTCGGCGTGCCATCGTCCGTCCTGCAAGAGCCGGACGACTGCTGGATACGTGAGGGGACGATCGTGGCCTGTCACATCTGCTCCTTTGGGGGGAGGAACGAGGAGGCCGAGCTGGCAGCGCGGGAGTCTGACACACGCGGAGGTGCGATGCGCAAGTCACCCCGAGGCGCCGTGAGCGGCCCACGCATGAGGGATTGGGGTACGCCGCTGTTCGGGCGATGCTGTGGGAAACATCCTGTCCCACACGCCCCATGGAGTGAGTCGAGAATGCGGACGATGATCCGGTCGCGCTTCGCGCGCGAAGCAGGTCAGACGATGGCCGAGTACGGCGTTGCGCTAGCTGTGATCACTATTGCAACCGTGGCGGTGTTCAGCGCCCTCGCCGGCGGCATCTCCGGTGCGGTCAAAGTCGATTCTCTGTTCTAGCGCGTCGGAGATCGGTTCGGCCTGAGCTGTCTAGGCGCTCAGGGGTGGCTGCGCCGCGAGCCGCAGTACGAGGAGGTTCGCCCCTCCAGCGTACGACCCCATCGCCGCGCGCCACCCGGACAGGGTGATACCCGCCCGCCGTCTGCCCGACACCTTGGCCCGGCCTCCAACTCGTGACCGACCGAAGTGGCCGCGGACTGCCAGAACACCGGCCTGCATGGCGTACGCCGCTCGACAGGCGACAATGGACGAACGGTGGCAATCGCCCAGGAAGCGGCTGGAGGCTCGGAGCCCGACTTTGCCGGTGTCGTCCCGTACGTCCCTCGGCTGACGATCGAGTGGCTGCGGGACGAGCCCGAGCGGCTGTGGCGTGAGCTCGAGGGCACGCTCGCATTCGTCGACATCTCTGGGTTCACAGCGATGTCGGAGCGCCTCGCCGGGCGAGGCAAGGCCGGGGCCGAAGAAGTAACGGAGGTCATGAACACCGTGTTCGCGGCGCTGCTCGCGGACGCATACGCCTACGGCGGCGGGCTGCTGAAGTTCGGTGGTGACGCGCTCCTCCTGCTGTACGAGGGCGACGGACATACGGCGCGCGCAGCGGAGGCCTCGCATCGAATGCGTCGGACGTTGAGGACGCTCGGCGGGCTCCGGACCTCTGTTGGGCGGGTCATGCTGCGGATGCACGTCGGCCTCCACAGCGGACGGCTCCACTTCTTCCTCGTCGGCAACTCCCACCGCGAGCTTCTCGTCGTCGGTCCCGGCGCCTCCCGCACGGTCGAGATGGAAGCGGCGTCGGAGGCCGGGGAGATTCTCGTGAGCCCGGAGGCGGCAGCGGCGCTGGAGCAGCGTGTCCTCGGAGCCGAGAAGGGTGGCGGCGTCCTGCTCAAGGCTGCACCGCGGGCTCCTCAGCTCCTCGAGCCGCTTCCGGACGTCGCGAATCTCCCGCTCGCCGGCACGATCCCGGCCCGTGTCCGGGCCGAGCTCACCCTCGGTCCGCTCGAGGGCGAGCACCGACACGCCTCGATCGGCTTCATCCGCTTCTCCGGCACGGACGACCTGATCACGCGCGGTGGGCCGGAGGCGGCGGCAGCGTCGCTCGCGGAGCTGGTCTCGGCCGTGCAGGCCGCCGCCGACGCGCACGGGGTGACGTTCCTCGAGAGCGACATCGACCGAGACGGCGGTCGGATCGTGCTGGTGGCCGGAGCGCCCCAGACGACAGGCGATGACGAGGAGCGCCTGCTCCGCACGCTCCGATCCGCGTTCGACGCCGGCGTCTCGCTCCCGCTGGCGATCGGCGCCGGCCGCGGCCGCGTCTTCGCCGGCCAGGTGGGAGCGCCGTTCCGACGCACGTACACCGTCCTCGGAGACACGGCGGCGCTCGCCGCCCGCCTGATGGCGCGGGCGCAGCCCGGGCAGATCCTCGTCTCGAACGACCTGCTCGACGGCGCGGGCGGCGTGTTTGCCGCTGTCGAGCTCGAGCCCTTCCGGGTGAAGGGAAAGAGCAAGCTGATCCGCGCCGCGGCACTGGGAGAGCTCCTCCAGGAGCGGCTGGTCCACGCCGACCGTGAGCTTCCCTTCGTCGATCGCGAGCGGGAGCGCGCGGTGCTGGGGGCGGCAGTCGGGCCCGTGCGCGCCGGCTTCGGCACGCTCGTCGAGCTCATCGGCGAGCCCGGCATCGGGAAGTCGCGCCTTGCCGACGAGCTGCGCCGGCTCTGCGAAGGGATGGCCGCTCACACGGTGAGCTGCGACCAGTACGCGGAGTCGACGCCCTACCGGGCCTTCCGAGGTTTCCTGCGCGCGCTGCTCGACGTCACTCCTGCCGACGACGGCGCTGCGAACCTGACCGCACTCACGAAACGCCTCCGTGAGCTCGACCCCGAGCTCGCGCCCTGGGCGCCGCTCCTCGCGGCCCCGCTCGACGTCGAGATCGATTCCACGCCCGAGGTGGACGACCTCGAGCCCGCCTTCCGCCGGGCCCGCCTCCACGGCGTCGTGGCCGGCATCCTCGGCCGCCTGCTCGACGCTCCGACGCTGCTGCTGTTCGAGGACGTCCACTGGATGGACGAGGCGTCGGCCGACCTGCTCCGTCACATCGGCAGTCAGCTGCCGACGCATTCATGGCTTGCGTGCACGACGAGACGGGCTGCCGGAGCAGGGTTCTCGGCCGCCGAGGGGACGCCGCCGCTGCCGGCGTTCACACTGCGTCTGGAGCCGCTCCCTGCTGCGGATGCGCGGGCACTGGTGGAAGCGGCGGCGGGTGGCCGGGCCCTTCGAGCGGAGGAGCTCGAGGCGATCGCCGAGCGCGGCGGCGGGAATCCCCTCTTCCTGCAGGAGCTCGCGGCGGCTGGGGCGGCAGGATCGGACGACGACGAGGAGGAGCTTCCGGAGAGCGTGGAGGCACTCGTCGGCGCCCGCATCGACGGACTGGCGCCGCCGGACCGAACGCTGCTCCGCTGGGCGTCCGTCCTCGGCGTCTCGTTCTCGGGGGCCATCCTCCAGGCCGTGCTTGCCGACGATCCAACGGCGGCCGCCGACTCCGACGCCTGGGATCGTCTGGTCGAGTTCGTCGAGCGCGATCCCGAGGTGCCCGGCGGATATCGCTTCCGGCACGCGCTCATTCGCGATGCGGCGTACGAGGGGCTCTCGTACCGGCGCCGTCGCGAGCTGCACGGCCGCCTCGCCGAGGTCGTCGAGGCCCGCTTCGAGGGGCGAACGCACGAGGTCGCCGACCTGCTCTCGCTCCACTTCCACCGGGCCGGCTTCAAGGAGCCCACGTGGCGCTTCTCGGTCGAGGCGGGACATCGAGCCCGTGAGAAGTGGGGGAACGTCGAGGCGGCGGAGCTCTTCAGGCGTGCCCTGAGTGCGGCGCGGTCCCTGCCGGAGCTCGCCGCAGACGAGATCGCCGTTGTCTGGGAGTCGCTGGGAGACTGTCTTCAGCTCTCGGGCGATCTCGGAGAGGCGGCGAGCGCCTTCGCCGAGGCTCGGCGGCTCCGGCCGCGTAACGCTCCCGAGCAGCTCGACCTCATGCGCAAGGAGGGCGCGCTGCGGGAGGCGACAGGAAAGTACTCCGACGCGCTGCGGTGGTACGGACGCGCGCTGACGACTGCCGCCGCGATGGAGGACGAGGCGCTGCGGAAGCGGCACGAGAACCGACTGCGGCTGGCACAGGCGCAGGTCCGCTTCCGCCAGGGCTCGTTCGACGAGTGCATCCGCCGCTGCAACGAGGTCGTTACCGATGCGCTCGCGACCGACGACCTCAGGAGCCTCGCGCCGACCTACCTGCTGCTCCACACCGTCTACACGTACATCGGCTCGCCCGAGCGGACGGCCTTCAGCGGCATCGCGCTGCCGCTCTACGAGGAGCTTGGCGACCTCAAGGGCCAGGCGGCCACGCTCAACAGCCTCGGCATCGAGGCGTACTACAGCGGCGACTGGGCAAAGGCGCTCGATCTCTACGAGCGCAGCCGGGCGCTCTTCGCACGGATCGGAGACGTCATCAGCGTCGCGATTGCGACGAACAACATCGGCGAGATCCTGTCCGACCAGGGACGCCTCGACGAGGCGGTGCGGCTGTTCGAGGAGGCCCGGCGGGCGGCGACCGCCGCGGGGCAGCGGCCGCTCGCGACGGTGGCGACTGCGAACAGCGGCCGCGCGGCGGCTCGTGCCCGCCGCTTCGAGGAGGCGGAGGACCTGCTGGTCGAGGCGCTCGCGACGTTCACCGAGATGAATGTGGGCGGCTTCGTGCTCGAGACGGACGCCCGGCTGGCCGAGCTCGACGTGCTTCGCGGCGACCGCCCACGCGAGGCGCTCGCCCGGGCGGAGTCGGTCGTGGCGCGGGAGGCGGATGTCGCGGACATGGGGCCGCTGTTGGCGACCGCCCTGCGGCTGCAGGGCGCCGCGCGGCTTCAGCTAGGCGACTCCGAGGGTGCCCTGGTGGATGTCGCGAAGAGCGTCGACATCGCCCGCGATGCGGACGCCCTCTACGAGCTCGCGCTCGCGTTGGATCTTCAGGCCACGCTCGGTGTCGGCGACGCGGCCGAGAGCGCGGAGCTGTACGAGCGGCTCGGTGTCGAGGCGGCGGCACGCCTGCCTCTGAGTCCGCCCAGCTGAGTCGCTCTACTCCCCGAGCACGGCCCAGGGGTCGTTGGTCGACATCAGGAAGTCGATCTCGAGATCGCCGACTCCGTTGCGGCTGCGCTTGAGGATGCAGAAGGCAGTCGCGGCGGGCAGCTTGCCCTTGTTGGTGCACGGACCAGCGACCGAGTAGCTGATTCCGTTCTTGCTCCAGCAGATAATGAAGTTGGCGACTCCCGTGCCCGGCGTGATGGTCTTGTCCCAGCGGCCCTTCGCGGTGATCGTCGGCCCCGCGTAGCCGAGCGGGTCGAGGACCGCGAGCGAGCCTTTGCGGTCGAACGACGGAGTGCCCTCGCACGTGAACGAGTTGGGAAAGTCCTCGAAGCTGAGGCCCATCGAGCCGCCGACCGGCGGGCCGGGCGTCGTCACGGTCGTTGTGCCGTCCGCGTCCGTCTCCTCACAGATGACCGGCTCCGTGCAGAGCAGGTCGAAGACGTCGAAGCCGTTGCTCGTGCCGGTCAGCCCTGCCGCGGTGTCCGTGACGACTAGCGCTGCGCTGCGCTGCGAGAGCGCGGCAGTGACGGATGTCGTCGCGGTCCCGGCGCTGAACGAGAGCGTCCCGTACGAAGGCGTTTGTGAGCCCTGGCTGTTCAGACCAGTCAGCGTGGGCGTCCCGCTGTAGCCGGTGTCGACCGCACCGCACTCGTCCTTGGCGGTGACGGTGACGCTGAATGGAGTACCGACCTCCTGTCGCACGCCGATCGGCCCGAGCTCGAATCCGGCCGCCCCGCCCCCGCCGCCGCCGCTGACGGTGACAGTCGTCTGCGAGGCGACGTTGAAGTCGTTGCCGGTACCGAGAAAGTCGTTCGACTGCTTGACCGTCGTCCCCCAGGTCCCGGCACCGGAGGCCGAGCACGCGGTGGCGGCGTCGAAGTTGAGGACGAGCTGCTGGTTCTTCGAGAGCTTGCTGTTCACGCCCACGGAGCGCAGCTCGATGACGCCGTCACTCGTCAGCGTCGGCGCCTTCCAGACCGTCCCGGCCGGGGCCGTTAGGGCGAGCGAGGAGGTGGCGACGGTGAAGCCGGCGGGAACGGTGACGTTCGCCGACCCTAGCGCCTGGTTGCTCGAGGGAAGGTTCTGGAGCGTGAGCGAGTAGGACTCGGTCGAGCCGGCGCTCACGGCCGCCGGCGCAATCGTCGCCGCCGCGTTCTTCGTCGGCGCGGGCGCCGCCGCGCGAGCCGTGCCGACGAGAACTGCGAGCGCAGCGGCGAGCGCGAGCAGCGCCCAAATCCGCCGGTCCGCAAAACCGGTCCTCTGTTGCCGCAGTCGCCTCAAGCCAGCAGGAACCTAATCACAGGTGTGACGAAAGTTCAATCATCCTGCCCAAACCTGATCCATTTGGACCATGCGGGTCGTTCGAACCCCGTGTGGCCCTAAGGGGCTCGAGCCAGACCGAAGCGCGAGAGGAACTCCTGCGCCGACCGAGTGTCGAGTCGGTACGACTTGTCCGTGGCTCGACAAACCGAGTCGCCTGTGACGGTGAGCGAGACGAGCAGATTGCTCGTCATCCCGCCGAGGAAGTGCGGTCCGCCGGAGTCGCCGAAGCAGGTGCCGGCGCCGCCTGTCGACGGGTTCATGTTCAGGGTCAGCCAGGTCGGCTGTAGCGAGAGCACCGTCTGCTGCGCCACCATGCGCGTCGTTTCGTCGATGAAGCCGTGTGGGCCGCCCTTCTTGGTCTCGCGCACGATGCCGTAGCCGACCGTCGTGAACGTGAGCTGCCTGAGCTGCTTCTCGCTAAAGCTGTCGAGCAACCCGAGCTTCGGGAGCTGCGCCGGCGCGACCGCCGGAGCGCTCGCGAGCGACGCGATCGCGATGTCGTGGGCGTCGGCCCCGCCGCCGGGCGCCGCGAAGCCCTCGTGCACCGTCCATCCGGTGACGGCGTGCAGCCCTCCCGGCGCGACCGCGCTCTCGTCGTACACCGGCTCGAACGACACCGAGATCGGCGGACCCGCCGGGTCTCCGTCGAAGAGGCAATGCGCGGCCGTCAGGAACAGCGTCGGCGCGACGAGCGTGCCCGAGCAGAACTGGTCTGGACCAGGGCTGTTGGCATTCCAGTCCATCACGAGCGCGCCGACCTGCGGATGACGGGTGCCGTCCGGCTCCCCGAACGTGATCGCCTGCACCCCTACGGCCGCGATCGCGCCTCCGATCGCAACGACCAGCACGACGCTCAGCTTCCGACGCATGACCCCTCCCGTTCGTTTGCCACCGCGCCCATGGCGCGGCTCCGCGGCCGGAGTCTACTAGGGGCGCGCCGCCCTCACCTGCGCGCGGTCTTCGCGGTAGTGGACGACGTCGTAGACGACGAGCGCGCCGCACGCCGTCGTGGCCAGAGCGAGCGCGACGAGGGCCGGAGCGGGGTGACGCGCTGCTCACGCGTGGCCATCTGACGCTGACTATTCCAGGACGGTTTGGCCCTCACAGGAGGGTCGAGACACGCTGTCAGGCGTGCTTCTCGGCCTCGCGCTGTTGCTCACGCGGCGCCTCGAGGTCGACTCGGCCCGACCAGGCCGCGTAGACGAGCACCGTCAGCACGGCCGAGAGGACGAGCGAGACGACCAGCGCGCTCGGCGACGGCGCCAGTTCCGGCTGGTACAGGACGGACGGCGGTAAGAGCTTCGCCGCGGGGATCGTCGCGATCCCGAGCGCGAACTGGAGCACGGCGGTTGTGATGCTGAGGGGAGTGAGCTCGTGCTCGCGCCGGCGCCAGCGGACGACGAGCTGCACGACGTCGAGGTCCGGACGTGCAACGCCGGCCCGGGCCAGAAGAGCCGAGATCGCGAGAATCGACCACGCCAACGCGAGGACGAACGGCACGAGCGCGATCGAGGCCGGCGCAAGCCCGGCCTCCCACGCCGCAACCGCCATGCAGACGACGCCCGCGGCCGTACGCGCAAGCCCGCCCCAGTGCGGCAGCAGGAGCGCGGACGCGGCCAGCCGCACGTCGGTGCGGGTCCGGAGCTCGGCGACAGGAAGCCGCCAGACGTTGGGCGTCAGGACGTTCGAGATTCCCGACGCCGCTTCGAGGACACCGAACAACCCGATGAACTGCCAGCGCGACCACGGTGCGACGCCGCCGATCGCGGTCGCCGTCAGGACCACGCCGACGAGGTTCAGGAGCGAGAACAGGAAGACGAGGACGAGGCCCCGGAACGCCCGTCCCGAGCCCCTGGTTCCCCCATCCTGAGCCCCATCCCGACTCACGCTGCTGCAACCGGCCTAGTGGCGCGCATCTGGAGCCTCTGTGTCTCCAGCGGCGGCTGCGTTCAAACGAGGAAGCGGAACAGCGCTTCAGCGACGCAGACGGGCTTCTCCTGGCCCTCGCGCTCGATCGTCACGGCGACGGTGGCCTGCTCGCCGCCGGCGACCTCGTCGACGGCCTCGACCCGGAACCGGCCGCGGATGCGGCTCCCGACCGGCACGGGCGACGTGAAGCGAACGCGGTTGAGGCCGTAGTTGAGGCTCAGCGCGTAGCCCTCGAGCGGCGGAAGGGCCTCCTCGAACAGCGGCACCGTCAGCGAGAGCGTGAGAAAGCCGTGCGCGATCGTGGTGCCGAACGGGCCGGCCGCCGCGCGCTCGGGGTCGACGTGGATCCACTGCAGATCGTCCGTGGCGCGCGCGAACTCGTCGATGCGCTCCTGCTCGATGACACGCCAGTCGGAGACGAGCTCCCGTCCGACGAGATCGCGGGCTACCACCGGATCACCGACGCGGCCCATGTGTACCCGGTTCCAGCGGCGAGGAGCACGACGAGGTCGCCTCGCTCGAGCTCTCCCGCGCGGTGCGCGCGATCGAGCGCAAGGAGTGGGTCGACGCCGCTCATGTGGCCAGTGTCGTCGAGATAGAGGGCGCGTGGCGAGCCGAGCTCGGCCACGATCGCCTCGTGCATTGAGCGCTTCATGTGGATGTTGCAGAGAATGGCGATCTCCTCCTGGGCTGCGCCGCACTGCGCGAGCGCGCCGCGTGCGGCGCCCGCGAAGTTCGCGAGGCTCACCTCGGCGAGGCCGTCCTTCATCTGAGCCGGGTCGGCGACGTCGAGGAAGTGGCGGCGGCCCTCGACCGAGTCGACCGAAGCAGGCTCGACGGAGCCGCCCGCGGGGACCTTCACCTGCAGCGCGAACGACCCGTCGGTGATGGCGTGGGAGCCGCAGAGCTCGTGTCCGCCGTTTCGCGTCAGAAGCGCGGCCACGGCCCCGTCGCCGAAGTTGAACATGAAGCGCGAACGTTCGTTGCCGTAGTCGAGCAGGTACGACTCGCGGCACGCGGCGACGAGCAGCACGTTCCGCAGCCCGGGCTCGGCGACGAGGAAGTTGCGCGCGAGCCGGAGCGCGACCGGCGTACCGCAGGAGACATTCGCGTACTCGAGCGCGTAGGCGCCGTTGCAGCCGAGCCTGTGCGCGATCCACGGCGCCGCCTGCCACACCGGGTAGTCCTTCCACATCGAGCCGAAGTAGAGGACGACGTCGACGTCGTGCGCGTCGAGGTCATTCTCGCGGAGCAGGCGCGTCGCCGCCTCCGTCGCCATGTCGCTGACGTGCTCGTCGTCGGCGGCGATGTGCTTGCCGCGCAGGCCGAACTTCTCGACGATGACGCTCTCCGGAATCCCGCTGGCATCGCCGATTTCGGCGGCCGTCATCCAGCGCTCGGGAAGGTAGGACGCGGTCGCGGCCAGCCCGATCGCGGTCATCGGTCCGGCTCCTTGACGCCGAGCACGCGCACGATGATGCGGGCGAGCTCCATGAACACCTCGTCGGGGATCTCGTCTCGCCCGTTCCAGAGGATCCAGCGCATGCCGACGAGCTCGCCGATGCCCATCAGGCTCCAGGCGAGCACCTCTGGGTCACCCTCGGCCACCTCGCCCGCCACCATCGCCTGGCGGAGGCCGCTGACGTAACCCTCGGTGAGACGCTCGTAATGGGTGTGGAGCGTCTCCGGCGAGACGAACTCCGCCTGGCGGATGACCCGGTAGAGCGCCGGATGCTCCGCGGTGAAGCGGAAGAACGCGGCGAAGCCGAGGAGCTCCGACTCGGCGCGCGTCGAACCCGCCTCCGCCGCCTCCGTCATCGCGTGGCGGACACGGCTGTTGAGGTCGAGCACAAGCTCGTCGAAGACGGCCTTCTTGCTCTCGAAGTAGAGGTAGAACGTCCCCTGACCGACGCCGGCGGCCTCGGTGATCTTCACGATCGAGGCCTCGTGGTACCCGACGTCGGCGAAGACACGCTCGGCCGCCTCGAGTAGGCGACGGCGCGTGCGCTCGCCCCTGGCGGTGAGGGCCTTCTGGGTCACGCGACGAGCTCCACGAGCTCGGACTTCGCGACCTTGTTCATCGCATTCCGCGGCAGGGCGTCGACGAACCGGATTCCCTTGGGCACCTTGTAGCGCGCGAGCCGCCCGCGGCAGAACTCGATCAGCTCCTCCTCGGTCGCCTCGCCACGGCGGGCGACGAACGCCACGCAGACCTCGCCCCAGCGATCGTCCGGCCTGCCGACGACTGCGGCCTCGGCCACCGCGGGATGCTCGTGGAGCACGTTCTCGACCTCCGCCGGATAGATGTTCTCGCCGCCGGAGATGACGACCTCCTTCGTCCTGCCGACGATCAGGTAGTAGCCCTCGTCGTCGCGGTGCGCGACGTCGCCCGTGTGCAGCCACCCACTGACGAGCGTCGTGGCGGTCGCTTCCGGGTTGCGCCAATAGCCGGCGAAGACGTTGGCGCCGCGCACGACGAGCTCCCCTTCTCCGGAGCCCGCGACGACTTCCCCGCTCTCGGGATCCCGCAGCTCGACGTCGACGTGCGGGTACGGCTTCCCGGCGAAGCCGCGCTTGCGCACCGCATCCTCGGGCGGGAGCACGAGGACGTTCGGCGCCGCCTCGGTGAGCCCGTAGCCCTGCACGATGTCCACGCCTCGCTCGCGCCAGACGTCGAGCAGCGTCTCGGGCATCGGCGCGCCACCGACGACAGCGCGGCGGAGGCTCGAGAGGTCAGCGCCCACGAAGCCCGGCTCCTGCGCCATGAAGAGGTAGTTGGCGGGCACGGCCATCATCGTCGTGACCTGCTTCTCGGCGATCAGGCGCAGCGCGCGTCCCGCGTCGAAAGTGGGCTCGAGCACCACCCGCGCACCTTTCCACCACGCAAGCAGCGGTTGTACGTTCCAGCCCCCGCAGTGGAACTGCGGCAGCACGGCGAGGACGACGTCGTCACCCGAGACGCCGGTGGCCAGATCGAAGGACAGGTTCGTCCAGAAGCAGTTCGCGTGCGTGAGCAGCGCGCCCTTCGGCCTGCCCGTCGTGCCGGACGTGTAGACGAGAAGGAGGCCGTCATCGTCCGCCGGCGTCGGCCCGAGGTATTCGGAGTCGACAGCGACCTCCTCCAGGCCCGCGCTGCGGTCGTGGAGCGCGCGCGCCCGCTCCGCGTGCTCGTCGTCGTGGAGCAGCACCTTCGGCTCGGCGTCGGCGAGCTGGTACGCCAGCTCCGGCTCGGCCAGGCGGCGGTTGAGCGGGAGGAGAACGAGGCCGGCCTTGGCGCAGGCGAAGAAGACGACGACGTGCTCCGCGCTCGTGCCGGTCAGCGTCGCGACGCGGTCGCCGCGCGCGAGACCGGCCGCGGCGAGCCCGGCCGCGAGCCGCGTCGAGCGCTCGTCGAGCTCTGCGTACGTGACCTCGCAGTGGCAGCAATCGATCGCGACACGCCCCGGCGTCGTCCTCGCGCGGTCCCGGATCCAGCGATCGAGGGTCAGCACAGGAACTCCGTCACCTCTCGGGCGAACCGCTCGGGCTCGTTCCAGAAGAACAGGTGGCCGAGGGCGGGGTAGAGCGAGAGCCGCGAGCCCGGGATCAGCTCGGCGAGCAGAGCCGCGTTGCGCGGATCGACGACGGTGTCGCCGTCGCCGTGGAGGACGAACGTCGGCGCCGCGATCGCGCCCACGCGGTCGTAGGCGTCGAACGCCGCACCGGCGGCCGCCTGGGCGGCCCACGCGTCGTAACCCTGTGCCTCCGCCTCGCGGTGCGACACGATCCGGTCGACGAGCTCCGGCCGGACGGCCGGGAAGAGCGCGTTCTCGACGTACTCGCGGAGCGAGGCGCGCCGCTGCAGGAGTTCCATCGTCACGGCCGGCATGGGGTGCGCGTTCGGCCCGCCGGGCGTCGTGCACGCGAGGACGAGACGATCGACCCGCCGTGGCGCGGCGAGCGCGAGCTCCTGCGCGACCATCCCGCCGAGGCTCGTTCCGAGCACATGCGCCCGCTCGACGCCGGCCTCGTCCAGGACCTGCAGCGCGTCGTCGGCCATCGCGGTGGTCGTGTATGGCCCCGGCGGCGTGTCGCTGCCGCCGATGCCGCGATTGTCAAACAGGATCACGTCGAACGAGCGGGCGAGCGGCGGTACGACCGGCTCCCAGCCCCAGCGCGCGTAGCCAAGTCCCTGGATCAGGAGCAGCGCCGGTCCCTCCCCATGGCGTTCCCAGGCGATGCGGATGCTCATGCGCCCGCCTCCGCCTGCTCCTGCCGGCCGACTGCCGACTCGATGCGGCGGCGCGCTCGGGCGCGCCCGCGCGCCGAGATGCCGACGATGCCGCCGGGGAAGAAGTAGACGATCAGGATGAAGATGACGCCGAGCACGAAGAGCGGCTCCGAGAGCGGCGTGCTCAGGAACCCGGGCAGATCCTGGACTGTGTTCGACCCCGCCACCGCGAGCAGGCGGTTATCGAGGTACGTGTAGAGGATCCCGCCGATCACCGCGCCCCAACGCGTGCCCGTGCCGCCGATGACGACCATCAGCAGCAGCGTGAGCGTGAAGCTCGCCGTCGTCACCTCGGGCGTGGAGCCGCCGATCAACAGCAGGTAGACGACGCCGCCGCCGGTCGCGAGAAAGGAGGCGAGCACGAAGGCGATCAACTTGAACGAGAACGGCCGCAGGCCGAGGACCTCCACCCGCTGTTCGTTCTCGCGAATCGCCTGCCAGACGCGGCCCGGCGAGGACGCGATCGCCCACCACGCGACGGCGCAGACGACGATCAGGTAGCCGAGCGCCGTCCAGTAGAGGTACTTCGTGTTCAGGACGCCGACGAAGAAGTCCGGCAGCGGCTCGAAGTCGAGCCCGAGCCCCTCCTCCCCGCCGGTCAGCTTGTCGGGGTTCTTCGAGACGAGGATCGCGCCCGCCTGGGCGAACGCGAGCGTGACCATGGCGAAGGCGATCCCGGTCACGCGGAGACTGATCGCGCCGACGACGAGCGGCACGAGCAGCCCCACGGCCGCCGTCAGTGCCAGCGCGCTCCACATCCCGAAGCCCCAGTGCGTGATCGCGATGTTCGTGACATAGACGCCGATCGCGAAGTAGAGCGCGTGGCCGAACGAGAGGAGGCCCGTGAAGCCGAAGAGGAGGTCGTAGGTGAGCGCGAGCCCGCCGAAGACGAGGCACAGCCCGAGCAGCTGAAGCGTGCCGGGGCTGTCGAGGGGGCTCGCGAAGAGCCCGTGCGTGTCGACGGAGAGCAGCGGCACGGCCGCGAGCAGCCCGAAGACGGCGACGGGCACCAGGAGGTTCAGCGCCCGCCTCAATGCGCCACCACCGGACGTGCAAGACCACCCGGCCGCACGAGCAGGACGAGTGCGAGCAGGAGCACGACCGCGAGGTCGCCGAGTCCGGACGAGGCGTAGTAGTTCGCGTACTGCTGGGTCAGGCCGACCGCGACCGCGGCGTAGGCGGAGCCCTCGATCGAACCGAGGCCGCCGATGACGACGACGATGAAGGCGAAGATCAGGAGGGAGGTGCCGCGCTGCGGCTCGATGCCGCCGAAGTAGACGCCGGAGAGCACTCCGGCGAGCGCCGCCGCGATGCCGCCGATCGTGAAGACGAGCGTGAACGCGCGGCGCACGTCGATCCCGAGCGCGGTCACCATCGCCCGGTTCTCGACGCCTGCGCGGATGATCAGGCCGTAGCGCGACCGCCGTAGGAACGTCATCAGGCCGACCAGCACGACGGCGGCGGCACCGATCTCGACGAAGCGGTCGTTGGGGATGTTGGCGCCGAGGATCGTCGTCGTGTCGCGCATCCAGTCCGGGGCGGGGTACGGCTGCACCTCTGGGCCCCAGATGCCCTGCGCGAGGGCGCCGAGGGCGAGCGCGAGCCCGACGGTCACGAGCACCTGCTCGATCGGCCGCCCGTAGAGCGGCCGGATCAGGACGAGCTCGACGAGCGCGGCGAACAGGGCGCCGACGGCGAGCCCGAAGAGGCCCGCCACGACGAACCGCAGCGTCGCGTTCCCGATCCCGTCGAGGTGCTCGGTGATCGCCCAGGACGAGAACGCGCCGACGGTGATGAAGGCGCCGTGCGCGAAGTTGAGCACGCCCATGAGGCCGTAGATCAGCGAGAGCCCGGACGCGATCAGGAAGTACATGGCGGCGAGCCCGAGGCCGGTGATCGTCAGGAGGACGAACGTGTCCATCAGTGCGCAGCTCCCGACACGCCCAGGTACCGCTGGACTTGGGCGCTGTCCTCGAGCAGCGCGCGCGCCGGCCCGGTGTGCACGACCCGGCCCTGGTCGAGCACGATCGCGTCCCGCGCGAGCCGATGGACGACGTCGAGGTTCTGCTCGACGAGGAGGATCGTCGCGATCTCGGCGGCCCGCTCGAGCACGCGCGCCACCTCCGTGACGAGGAGTGGTGCGAGCCCCTTCGTCGGCTCGTCGATCAGGAGCACGCGGTTCTCGTTCAGCAGGGCGCGCGCAATCGCGACCATCTGCTGCTGCCCGCCCGAAAGCGTGCCGGCGCGCTGGTCGGCGCGCTCGCGCAACTCGGGGAAGAGGTCGAACACGAGCCCGTAGCGCCCGGCACCGTTTCGCTGCGCCAGCTTCAGGTTCTCGCCCACCGTGAGACCCGCAAAGACGTCCCGGTCCTCCGGCACGTACCCGATCCCGAGCCGCACGATCTCGTGCGTCGGCATTCGCGTCAGCTCCTCGCCGTCGAGCCGGGCGGTGCCGCGCGACGCGACGAGGCCGAGCAGCGCGCGCAGCGTCGTCGTCTTGCCCACGCCGTTCCGGCCGAGCAGCGCGGTGACGCCGCCCTCCGGTACCGAGAACGAGATGCCCTGCAGGACGTGCGAGCCCGCGAGGTGCACGTGCAGGTCGGTGACCTCGAGCAGCAGCGGGCGGCCGTTCCCGCTCACAACGGCTCCCCGACGTAGGCCGCCTGCACCTCGGCGTTCCGCATCACGTTCTCGGGCGTGTCGAGCGCGAGCAGACGCCCGTGGTGCATGACCGCGATCCGCTCCGCCAGGCCGGTCACGACCTCGATGTGGTGCTCGACCATCAGCACGGTCTTGCCGTGCTCCCCGTGCACGCTCCGGATCACCTCGACGAGGGCCGGCACGTCTTCGGCGCTGACGCCGGCCATCGGCTCGTCGAGCATGATCACGCGCTTGTCGGCAGCGAGCAGCATGGCGAGCTCGAGCTTTCGCTTGTCGCCGTGCGCGAGCGAGCCGGCGAGACGCGGCCCCACGCCGGCGAGCCCGACGCGCTCGAGCGCCCAGCTCGCCCGGTCGAGCGCCTCGCGCACGCTCGAGGCACGCCGCCAGATCCGGAGCGCTCCCCCCAAGCTCGCCTCTGCGGCGAGGCGGACGTTCTCGAGCACGCTCAGGAACGGGAAGACGCTCGAGATCTGGAACGTGCGCCCCAGTCCGAGCTGCGTGCGGCGGAACGGGGGCTGCTCCGTGACGTCGTCCCCGTCGACGAGGATCCGGCCCGCGGTCGGGCGGAGCAGCCCCGACAGGAGGTTGAACAGCGTCGTCTTGCCGGCCCCGTTCGGGCCGATGATGCCGAGCAGCTCCCCCTGCCGAACCTCGAGCCCGACATCGGCGACGATCGTGGCGCCGCCGATGTCGAGCCCGAGACCGGAGGTCTCGAGGATGTGAGCGGTCAAGCTCGCCCTACTTGAAGGGCGTCACCGGCGGCTGCAGGTTGCCCGGCGAGCAGGTCTTCACGAGCTGCGGCCGGTAGTCGTTGCCGCGCTTGACGAGCCGAGCGATGTAGACCGGCTGAATCATCGCGTGATCGGCCTGCCGGATGCGCTGCACGCCCTTCGGGCTGACGAACTGCCAGCCCTCCAGCCCGGAGATCATCTTCTCCACGTCGTCGCCGCCGCGCTGCACCGCCCGGGCAATCATCTGCCCGGTTGCGAACCCGTCCGGCGTGAAGATGTCGGGCGCCTGGTTCCGCCTGCGCATCTTCGCGCGCAGCCACACGTTGACCTTGTTCTTCGACGCCTCGGGGAAGTAGAGCGAGACGAGGTCGAGGCCCTGCAGCGACTGGCCGAACAGGTTCCACGTCGCCCGCTCGGCGATGCCGGTGACGACCTTCGTCGACTGCTGGACGCCCTGCTGCTGCAGCGCCGTGTACATCGCCGTGGCAGTCGTGCCCGCCCACGCGATGTACGCGAGGTCGGCGTTCGCGGACTTCAGCTGCGCGGCGAACGGGGTGAAGTCGGTCGCGGAGAGCGGCACGAGGATCCGCGAGGTCTGGTGGCCCTTGCCGCCGAAGACCGACGTCACGCCCGCCGCGATCGACTGGCCGAACGCCGAGTCCTGGGCGAAGGTGACGACCTTCTTGCCGACCTCGCTCCCCGAGAAGAGCGTACGGGCGCACATGATGTCCTGGATCGTCTGCCGGCCCGCGCGGAAGCTGTACCGGTTGATGCCGGTGAGCGCGTCCGTGGCCGCGGCTCCTGCGATGAAGAGAACCTTGTTCTGCTCCGCGAGCGGGGCAACGGCGAGCCCGGCCCCGGACGAGGTCGAGCCGGCGATGATCTTGTAGCCCTGGCCGATGAGGTCCTTCGCGGCCGAGACGGCCTTCGCAGGATCGGTCGCGTCGTCGACGAGCGTCAGCTCGATCTTGTGGCCGTTGACCGTGTTGGTGCCCTTGGTGGCGTATTCGAGCCCGTACCGGATGCCCTGGGCGTACATGGCGCCGTAGTTCGAGAGCAGGCCGGACCGCGAGTAGACGATGCCGACCTTGATCGTGTGGTTCTCCGCCTTCGCCGGGGCGTCGACCCGGCCGTAGCTCGCTGTCGCCCCGACCGCGGCAAGTGACGCGACCGCTGCGACGAGCAACGCGAACGTGTGCCACCGCTTCATCCTCGATCTCCTCTGTGTCGTCTCGGCCCCAGAACCTGAGACCCGATTCAGGTCTCTTATAGACGCGCGCCGGAAGCCGTGTCAAGACGCACGTGGGCTACTGCCTGCTCTAGGCGTTCAGCTCGTGCCGCAGCGGAGCCGTGTCGAGCGGGTCGAAGCCGATCCGGGCGGCGATCTCCTCGCTCGTCGGGCGCGTGCCCTCACGGAAGAGCTCGCGGAGGCGCTCGCCCGTCTCGGGGCTCTGCCACCAGTTCTCGCCCACCTCAGCGGCGAGATAGGAGCGCAGCTGCGCAGAGCGGATCCAGGCGCGGAGATAGTCGGCCGAGTAGAAGCCGGCGTCCATGTCGGTCAGGTAGTTCTCGCTCGGGTAGCGGATCCCGGTGGCGCTCGTGAGCCGCTCCGAGTAGCCGTCAGGCGTCCCGCCGTCGTCGGCGAAGCGGCCCCAGAAGTCGAGCTCGAACTGGAGCTTTGCGGTGTAGCGGCGGTAGAGCAGCGCCTCGAGGAAAACGGTCGCCTCGGCGTTCTCGGCGGCCTGCTCGTCCGAGAGGCCGAAGTGCTCGGCGTGCCAGGCGGGCTCGCGCGAGATCGCCTCGACGATGTACGAGTAGATCTCCGTCAGCGCATGATCGCGCGAGAGCCGACGGAACGTGTACGGCAGCGCCGGGTCGCAGCCGGCGTAGTGGAGCGCGTGCCCGGCCTCGTGCAGGAAGGCCTGGTAGTCGTGGAGCCCGCCCTGCGCCCGCGTGATCAGGTGGACGACGCGCGGCGGGTCGGAGGCGATCACGCACGCCCGCGGGGACTTCTGGGGGCGGTCGTCGAGGTCGAGCTTGATGCCGGCGATGTTCTCGATGTCGAACCCGAGCCGCCGAAGCGACTCGACGCAGACCGGCACGCAGCGCTCCTTCGTGTACGTGTCCGCGAGCGGCGAGAGCCGGCGGAGGTAACTCGTGTGGTTCGAGGTCGGCACCTCGTCGCGGTCCGGTCCGAGCAGCCGCTCGAACCAGCGCGCGCGCAGCCGCTCGTAGGCATCCGCGGTGGCTCGACTCGTCGCATCGAGCGTGCGCTCGAGCTCATGCAGGGAGATCCCCTTCTCCTCCGCGTTTCGCTCGATCGGGTCGCGGATGCCGGAGAGCTCGGCCTCGAGCTCGTCGGCGTCAGTCAGCAAGGCGCGCCGGTCCTCGTTGAAGCTCGCGTTCTCCGCGTTGTAGAGGTCGCCGAGCTCGTCGCGGTCGCGGTAGCCGGGGAGGACGGCGAGCTTGGCCTGGGCCGCCCGCAGCGGCAGCTCCTCGCCGCGCCAGGACAGCCGTACCGCGAGCATGCGGTTCTGGAGCTCGTCCTCCCGGACCGCCAGCTCGGCCGCCGCGATGCCCGACTCGCACGTCTTCCGCAGCCGGTAGAGGAGCTCGACCTCGTCGCGAGCCGCGCGACTCGGCATCCCGCAGCGCGCCGAGCTGCGCGGTCGTGAACAGGTCGCGGTAGCGCTCGACGATCGCGGCCTGCTCGGACGTCTCCTTCTCCCCCACCCGGACGGCGCGACCCTCCTCCGAGCGCTCGTAGAGGTAGCGGGCGAGCCGCTCCTCGAACTTCGACGGGGTCAGGACCTGGGCGACACTCACCGGGCAGCACTCATCGGCCGTGCAGCGTACCGGAGTGCCGGCCCCGCACTGCGGCCGCCAGGTCCTGCAGCTGGAACGGCTTGCCGAGCACCTCGTCGACCCGCGCGCGAACCTGCGGCGAGATCTCGCTCGTGCCCGACAGCATCACCACGCGTACCGGGAGATCGAGCGCCTCGATGTCGTCGAGCAGGTCGAGACCGCTCGCGCCGGCGATGTGGACATCGAGGATGACGACGTCGATACCGCCTGCGACGAGCGTGAGCCGAGCGTCCGGGACCGTCGCCGCCTCGAGCACCCGATGCCCGTCGAGCTCGAGGTTCACCCGGCACAGCAGGCGCAGCGACGCCTCGTCGTCGACGACGAGGACGGTCTTGGCGCCAGGATCGGACGCAGCGTCCATGGGGCGGCGCATCGTACCGAGTGCTTCGACTGATTAGACTCGGTTCCTTGAAGCCGATCACGAGATCGGAAGCCGCGCAGGGCTACGAGACGGCGCTCGAGCAGCTCCGCTGCGAGCTGTGGCCGACGCTGCGCGCACTCGAGGACGTCGCCGCCGACCCGGCCGCGCACGACGAGCTCGAGCAGGAGCTCCCGCAACTCCAGTACGCGCTCCACATCGCGGCGGAGCGCGCGCTCGGGATCCAGCCGCTCGCCGGGCTCGAGGAGCCGCACGAGGAGCTCCAGGTCGCGCTGGCGATCGCACGGGAGGAGACGGCGCAAGTAGTCGAGGTCGTCGAGGAGGCCGGGCCGGCCGCCGCCGACCCGCTCGTGTGGGAGTGGCGCGGGGCACTCTTCGGCGTCCGCCTCGCCCTCCGCCGCCTGGACGCGACCGCGGCAGCCGTCTCGCCTCAGCTCAGCGGCGGTCGCGGGATTCTGTCGGTGATCGTGCTCATGCTGGGCGTGCTCTCCGTGCTCGGCGGCGCGCTCGCTGAGCTCTGGCCGGTATGGGCGTTCGGGCTCGTGCTGGTGACTGCGAGCACCGCGCTGTCCGCGCGCGGCTCGCGCCGCCTCTAAACAGACCAGGGCGTACCGTACTCGGCGCGCGTCTCGTTTCCTTATTAGAAATGAGAAACGAGGAGCGACACGAGTCCGCGCGCTCCCGGAACGACGAGACGCGACGGAGCATCCCGGAGCCGACGGCGAGCTTCCGCCGCCGCGCCTGGCTCGAGTTCCAGCGGGCGCTGGACCCCCTCGCTCCGCCTAGACGGCCGCGGCCACCGCGGCGGCGCGCCTGAGGCGCGCGAGCGACTCCTCGCGTCCCAGCAGCTCGAGGCTCTCGTAGAGCCCCGGGGAGACCTTGGAGCCCGTCACCGCGACCCGGATCGCCTGGAACGTCTGCCGGGGCTTCAGCCCGAGGCGCTCGGAGACCTCCTTCAGCGCGACCTCGATGGCCGCGGCGTCCCACTCGGCGAGCGCCTCCAGCGCCTCTGCGGCAGCGTCGAGAACGGGCCGGTCGAGGAGCGCGGGATCCGGTTCGACCTCGCCGAAGAGGAAGCCCGCGTAGGCGGGGAACTGCCCTAGGCGCTCGATCTTCTCCTGGGCGAGCGGTGCCGCCGCACGCACGAGCTCGTCCGGCCAGTCGTAGCCCTGCTCCCGAAGATACGCGACGAGCCGGTCGGCGTACTCCTCGGCCGGCAGGGCACGGAGGTAGACGCCGTTCATCCAGTCGAGCTTCTCGTAGTCGAACGTTGCCGGGCTCGCACCGACGCGCTCGAGCGAGAAGCGCTCCCGCAGCTCGTCGGCGCCCATGATCGTCGTCTCGCCGTCCGGCGCCCAGCCGAGCAGGGCGAGGAAGTTCATCAGCGCCTCCGGCAGGTACCCGGTGTTGCGGAACTCGTCCGTCGAGACGGCGCCGTGGCGCTTGGAGAGCTTCTTGCCATCGGGGCCGTTGATCATCGGGACGTGCGCGTAGATCGGCAGCTCGGAGCCGAGCGCGGTCAGGATCCGGATCTGCTTCGGCGTGTTGGAGATGTGGTCGTCGCCGCGGATGACGTGCGTGATCCCGTCGAGCAAGTCCTCCACCGGCGAGGCGAAGTTGTACGTCGGCCTGCCGTCGGAGCGCACGAGCACGAGATCCTCGAGCTCGGCGTTCTCGAACTCGATGCGACCGCGGATCGCGTCGTCCCACGCCGTGACGCCCTCGTCGGGCATGCGGAACCGGATCGCCCCGTCGTCCTCGTAGGCGGCGCCGGCCTCCACCAGCCGCTGCGCCTCCTGCCGACAGCGCTCGGCGCGGTCGAGCTGGAACGTGACGTCGCCGTCCCAATCGATCCCCACCCAGCGGAGCGACGACTGGATCTGCTCGACGGCCTCCGCCACCTCTCTCGACGTGTCCGTGTTCTCGATCCTGAGCAGGCACTCGCCGCCGCGGCCGCGGGCGAAGAGCCAGTTGAAGAGGAATGTGCGGACGCTGCCGATGTGCAGGAAGCCGGTCGGGCTCGGCGCCATGCGCACACGTACCGGACGCTCGCTCATGCGGTTAGCGTATCCAGGTGCACTTGGGTGCCCACTGCCAGGGAGGTGTGAAGGGGGCGCTCGACCGGGCAGTCGAGATCGGCGCCGACGCCGTGCAGCTCTTCGCACAGAGCAATCGGATGTGGCGCTCCCCCGAGCACGACCCCGTCGACCTCGCGGCCTTCCGCGAGCGGCGGGAGGCGTCCGGGATCGGCTCCGTGCTCGTGCACGCCATATACCTCGTCAACCTCGGGACGCCCGACGAGGAGAAGTACGGCAAGAGCCGCGACACGATGCGCTCGACGATGCGCACGGCGTGCGCGATCGGGGCCGACGGCGTCGTCTTCCACGTCGGCTCGCATCTCGGCACGGGGTTCGAGGCCGGGCTCGAGCGGGCGGTGCCCGCGCTCGCGCAGGTGCTCGAGGACTGCTCCGAGACGACGTGGCTCCTGATCGAGAACTCCGCCGGCGCGGGCGGCACGATGGGCCGCTCGATCGACGAGATCGCCGCGCTCGTCCACGCGCTCGACCGGCACCCGCGGCTCGGCGTCTGCCTCGACTCCTGCCACCTGTACGTCTCGGGGATCGACGTGACCAAGCGGGCGGAGCTCGACGCGACACTCGCCGAGCTCGACGAGAAGGTGGGCCTCGACCGCCTGCGCGCGCTCCACGTCAACGACGCCGCGGCGCCGCTGGGCTCGAACCGCGACCGGCACGCGAACGTGCTCGAGGGCGAGCTCGGCGACAAGCTCGGCCTCTTCCTCGCCCACCCGCTCCTGCAGGAGCTGCCCGCCGTGATGGAGACGCCCGGCCCGGACGGCGACGGCCCCGGCGCCCCCGAGATGCTCGTGCTGCGCGACCTGCACGCCCGCTGGGTGAAGAAGCGCGTTCGGACGAGGAGTACCGGGAAGAAGCGCGCTACGACGAGATCTGCGCGAAGACCCTGAAGCTCGGGCGTCCGCGCGGGATCTCGGAGAACTCCGGGTTGCGACAGCCGAGCTCGTCGCCCCGCGACTCGTAGCACGGAGACACCTCGACCCGGCACATCGGCAGCGGCGCGCGCATCGCCTTCACCGCGCCGAACCCGCCGTTCCGCGACTCGGCCGCGCGCAACAGGTCGACGTCGATCTCGACCTCGTAGACCTTCTGCATGCAGCCGACGTACGTGTGTCCCCACGCCTCATACGCGTAGACGAACGGACAGGACCGGTCGAGACACGCAGCCGGGTAGACGACCTTGTCGCAGTGAACCTCGCAGCGCCGGCACTCCACCTCGTCCTGTGGCCGCAGTGGAAGCTCGGTCGGTGCTGTCGACGGCTCCATCAGACCTGATTGTGGGTGCCCTCGCCTCTCGCCGCAAGACTTGACATTTGCCGCATTTTCAGGCATTGCGGCCCCTTTGCCAGGTGCCTGGATAGGGTAGGCGGCCGTGGTCCGCCGCCTCCTGTTCGGCTCGGTCGCGCTTGCACCGGCCGTCATCCTGCTGCACTACGCGCTCGATCTCGACGAGACGCTCGAGTTCGTCCTGTCGGCGATCGCGCTCGTTCCGCTGGCGTGGCTGATCGGCGAGGCGACCGAGCACGCCGCCGAGCACACCGGGCCGGGGATCGGAGGCTTCCTCAACGCGACGTTCGGCAACGCGCCCGAGCTGATCATCGCGCTGCTCGCGGTGAACCAAGGGCTGACGGAGGTCGTGCGCGGCTCCCTCAGCGGCTCGGTGATCGGCAACCTGCTGCTCGTGCTCGGCTTCTCGCTGCTCTTCGGCGGGCGCGGCGAGATCGACAGGCAGTCGAGCTATATCGCGCTCGGGCTGGTCGCCTTCGCGACGGTGCTCTTCCTCATTCCCTCGATCCCGGGCTGGGACGGCGACCCCGACCGGAGCTCGCTCGAAGGAGTCTCGGTCGCGATCTCTCTGGTTCTCCTCGTCGCCTACCTCGGTCTGACCTGGTACTCACTGCGCCGGCACGCCGCGCTGCACATCGCGAGCGACGAGGAGATCATGGGCTGGTCGCTGCCGATGTCGCTCGGCGTGCTCGGCGTCGCGACCGTCGTCACCGCGCTCGTCGCGGAGATCCTGGTCGGCACCCTCGAGGTCTTCGCGCACGAGGCCGGGCTCTCGGAGTTCTTCGTCGCCGCCGTCATCGTCGCCATCGTCGGCAATGCGGCCGAGCACGGCGGCGCGGTGGTCGTGGCGTACCGCGGCAAGATCAAGCTCGCCGCCGAGATCGCCCTCGCCTCGAGCGCTCAGGTGGCCGTCTTCCTCGTTCCGGCCGTCTGCCTGCTCGCCCTGCTGATCGACCCGATCACGCTGGCGTTCCGCCAGATCGAGATCGCGGCGCTCGGCGTCTCGGTCGCCGTCGCCGCAGCCCTGCTCGTCGACGGTCGCTCGAGCCGGCTCAAGGGCGTGATTCTCATCGCGCTCTACGTCGGCGTCGCGACTGCGTTCTACCTCGTCGGCGACCGCTAGCGCGTTTCCCGCACCTCGAGGTGCGGACATCCGTAGCTCCCACTAGGGACTTGCCCGGCGCGACCGCGGCCGGTCCGAAACGACGATCAGTGGGTCAAGACACGAACTCCCACAGATCGATCGGAGGAACGAGATGTCAGCACCGCACACGACTCGCAGGGCCCTTCGCCTCGGCGTCGCGACTGCCGTCGCCGCCGTCGGACTCGGCGCAGCGGCGGCCCCGGCCCAGGCCTACAGCCCAGGTATGTTGCCGGGCGTGCCACCGAGCAAGGGGGACCCGATTCTGCCGTACCCCGGGCTGCCCGCGCCCACTGCCGGGAAGGGGAAGTTCCCGCACCCAGGCCTGCCGCCGACGGGACACGTTCCGGCGGCCGAGGAGGTTCAGCTGATCGGGCCTGCCGAGCCCTTCCCGGCGAATGAGCTCAACCCGCCGCCGCCGGCGAACCAGTAGCTCTCAGTGAGCGAGCGGCCGCGCGTGAGGGCGGCCGCTCGCTTCTTAGAGCTCGGTTCAGAATGACGCCCCGCCGATCTGGTGCGATCGGTGGCGCGTGGCAAGGACGCAGGGAGCGCCCGTATCGAAGAGATACGGGCGCGACCGAGGACGCCGCCACGTGCCGCCGAGCGTGCCAGAGCGGTGATGGCGTTCATTTTGAACCGAGCTCTTAGAACGCCGACGGCTCGCGGTTCAGCGGGTAGGTCGCGAAGTAGAGCTTCTCGACCGCGCCGCCGGCGCTGCGGATAACGCGCAACAGCTCTCCGCGCTCGCGACCCTCGGCGACGCGCCAGCGGCCGTCGTCGACCCGCTCGAAGTAGGAGGTGTCCCGCCCCGGGATGCCGTCCAGGAGACGAGCCTGGAGCCGGCCGCCGCGCCACGAGAAGACGAGCTCGTGCCCCTCCGACCACCAGTGCCCGAGGAGCTCGACGACGTCCTCCGGCGGTGCCTCGTCCGCCTGCCACGGTTCCGGCTCGGCCGGGAGTGCCTCGATCGCGGCCGTCGCGAGCTCGAGCGCGACCGCCTCCGGCCTCCCGCCCGCGCTCGTGTTCATGAGCACCGCCGAGCCGATGCCGGTCTCACGGTTGACGACCAGGCTCGCGAGATGCCCGGGCATCGCGCCGCCGTGGCCGACGAACACGCGGTCGCCGGAGCGTGTCAGCGCGAGCCCGAGCCCCCACCCCACGGTCCAGCCGGCGTGGTCGACCATCGTGCGCACCTGCGCCATCTCCTCGAGCGTCGCGGCCGCGAGCACCTCGTCCTCTCCTTCGGCGAGGAACGCTCCCCACCGCGCCAGATCGCCCACCGTCGACCAGAGCTTGCCGAGGGCGCCGGAGCCGCCCATGTCGGGCTCGCGCTCCGGCCGGACCGAGTCGGTGTACGGCTCGACGAAGTACCCGCGCGCGGCCGGCGCCTCGGCGTCGGGCGTCGTTCGATCGAGGCCGAGCGGCTCGAGCACGCGAGCTCGCAGCGCTTCCTCCCACGTGCCGCCGGTCTTGCGCGCGACGACCTCGCCGAGGAGCGCGAACGCGAGGTTCGAGTAGTGCCACCACGAGCCCGGCGCGAGCAGCTCCTCGGCGTCGGCGGTTCGGGCGACGAGCTCCTCGCGGCTCGGCGCCCGGAGCGTCTCCCAGATCTCGCCGGGCGGCTCGCGCTGGAGCCCGGAGACGTGGGCGAGCATGCGGCCGAGGGTCGGCGCATGCGCGCTCTCCGGGATGAACTCGGTCAGCGGGTCGTCGAGCGAGAGCTCGCCGGCATCGCGCAGCTGGAGGACGGAGACGGCCGTGAACGTCTTCGTGATCGAGCCGATGCGGTACTGCGTCTCGGGCGAGGTGGTGCGGCCGGCCTCGACGTCGGCGAGCCCGACAGAGTCCTGCCAGAGAAGCTCGCGGCCGCGGAAGACCGATGCTGCGACGGACGGCAGCCGCTGCTCCGCCTGCGCCGCGCGGAGCTTGCGGCGAAGGTCCTCCCGCAGGGCCTCAGGCGCCGACACGCGCTCCGAGCGCGAGCGGGATCAACTCGATCGCACGCTCGATGTCGTCGTCGTCGACGTCGAGATGGGTCACGGCCCGCAGCACGCCCGGGTGGACAGTCGTCGACAGGCCGACACCGTGCTCGACGAGGAGCGCACGAGCCTCGTCCGAGGTCAGCGGGCTCACATCGAGCTGGACGAAGTTCGTCTCGACGCGGTCGGGATCGACTGCGAGCCCGGCGTCGGCGAGACCGAGCGCGAGCCGCTTCGCCCGGGCGTGGTCCTCGGCGAGCCGCTCGACGTGGTGGTCGAGGGCGTAGATCCCCGCCGCCGCGACGATCCCGGCCTGGCGCATGGCGCCGCCGAACAGGTGCTTGAATCGCCGCGCGCGCCCCATCACGTCGGACGAACCGGCGAGGAGCGCGCCGAGTGGGCAGCCGAGCCCCTTGGAGAGGCAGAGCGTGACCGTGTCGAAGCGCAGCCCGATCGTCGCCGGCGCCTCGCCGCTGCCGACCGCGGCGTTCAGCAGCCGCGCGCCGTCGAGGTGAAAGCGGAGGTCGAGCTCGTCGCACACCTCTCGCAGCGCGTCGATCTCGTCGAGCGGCCAGATCCGCCCGCCCGAGGCGTTGTGCGTGCTCTCGACCCAGACGACCCTTGTGCGCGGCGAGTGGATCGCCGGCACGCGGTAGGCCGCGCGCACCTGCTCCGGCGTGAACCGCCCGGCGACGCCTGGAAGCCCCCGCGTGACGACGCCGGAGTGGATCGCCGGCCCGCCGAGCTCGGACAGGAAGACGTGGCTCGTCTCCTCGCCGAGCAGCTCGTCGCCCGGCTCCGTGTGCAGGCGGAGCGCGATCTGGTTCGCCATCGTCGCGGTCGGCAGGAAGATCGCCTCCTCCTGCCCCAGCAGCACCGCTGCACGCGCCTCGAGCTCGTTGACGGTGGGATCCTCGCGCTTCTGCTCGTCGCCCACTTCGGCCGCCGCGATGGCCGCGCGCATGCCGGCCGTGGGCCGCGTGGCCGTGTCGGAGCGCACGTCGATCACGTTTTGAGCCTATCCTCCCGGCATGGAGCGCGATGAGCCCGTCCGCCTGACGATCGTGGGGAGCGAGCCGGAGGCCGATCTCCTCTGCGACCTGCTGCGCAGCGAGGGCATCGAGTGCACGCACAAGGTCACCAATTTCGGTGCCGGGGCCTTCGACGGGGTCGCTCCAAGCGGGCCGCGAGAGGTGCTCGTGCGCGAGTCCGATCTCGAGCGCGCCCGAGAGCTCACCGAGCCTGCGGAGTAGCCGTGGACCTCGAACTCCTCGAGCAGGCGCTCGCGGAGCGGGATCAACCGGCCTACAGGGCGCACCAGGTCTGGGAGTGGGCGGCGCGCGGCGCAGCCGGCTACGACGAGATGACGAACCTCCCTACCGCGCTGCGCGACGCGCTCGCTGGCGAGGTGCCGTTCTCGTCGCTCGCGGTCGTCGACGAGGCGCACGCCCGCGATGGAACGATCAAGGCCCTCTTCCGAACCGCCGACGGGCACCCGGTCGAAGCGGTGCTGATGCGCTACCGGGACGGCCGGCGCTCGGTCTGCGTCTCCTCGCAGTCGGGCTGCCCGCTCACGTGCACGTTCTGTGCGACAGGCGCGATGCGCTTCGGCCGCAACCTCCGCGCGTCGGAGATCCTCGACCAGGTGCTCCACTTCCGCCGCCTCGAGCCCGTCGACCATCTCGTCTTCATGGGGATGGGCGAGCCGATGCTCAATCTCGATCACGTCGTCGCAGCCGCGCGGAGGCTCCCCGACGTCGGCATCACGCACCGGCGGACGACGATCTCGACCGTCGGCTGGCTGCCGGGCCTGACGCGCTTCGTCGACGAGGTCGAGGAGCCGATCCGCCTCGCACTCTCGCTCCACGCGGCGAACCCGCTGCTCCGCTCGCAGATCATGCCCGTGAACGACCGCTACCCACTCGCCGACGTCCTCGCGGAGTGCGGGCGGTACTTCGAGCTGCGCCACCGCAGGGTCTTCGTCGAGTACGTGATGCTCGGCGGCGTCAACGACGCTCCCGAGCAGGCCCGCGAGCTCGCACGGCTGCTCGACCGTGACGTCTTCAAGGTGAACCTGATCCCGTACAACCCGACCGGGATGTACGACGGCTCGTCGCGCCAGGCGATCGCGGCGTTCAAGGCCGTGCTCGACGAGGCGCGGCTGCCCTCAACCGTGCGCCTCACCCGCGGCCGCGACATCGCGGCAGCCTGTGGGCAGCTGGCCGCGACGCGCTAGTACGCGGGCCGAAGGCCCGGCAGCATCGGGAAGTGGCGGATGTTCGTCGTCAGAAGTGGCACGCCGAGCTCCAGCGCCGTCGCGGCGATGAGGTAGTCGGCGTCCTCGATTCCGACCGACCTTCGTCTGAATCTCCGTGAGAGCTCGGCTGCGCGGCGCGCCACGACTTCCCCGACGGGAACCCACGCGAACGATCGGAAGAGCGACTCCGTGGCCTCCTCCTCCTCAGGCCGCATGCCGCCGAGGATCTCGAACCGCGTGATCTCGCTGGCGACGAGCCGGCCTTCGACGAACTCCCTCTCGAGCAGCGCGGCCGCTTGCTCGTGCCCCCTCAGCCCGTCGATGGCGACGCTCGTGTCGACGAGCCGCACCTAGGCTCCAAGACGGCGGAGATTCTCGTTCATGTCACCGCTGCGAATTGCACGCGTGTACTGCTCTCCAGTGAAAGAACGGTTCTTCCACGCTCCAAAGGACCGCCGCAGAGCTGCGAGACGCTCCTCGGCACCCGGCTCGTCGCCTCCGTAGTGCGCGCGCACCGCCCGACGAATCAACTCGGCACGCGACGTGCCCGTCGCCCGCTCCACGCGATCGAGAAGCTCGACGTCGGCCGACGTGAGGCTGATCTGGGTTCGCACCATCTTCGCCACATTACATCATCCGATGTCATCTTACATCGTCGCTGATGGCCGTGTCTAATCGGGCCACGCCTCGGTTTCAGGGTGGAGGTCGTAGGCGCCGCCCGGACGGCACTCTGCCGAGTGGTACTCGCCCGCCGGCAAGCGTGCGTCGTGGGCCGCGATGTAGTCCGCGACGGCGCGTGCATCCGGCGGCAGGACGCCGAGCCGGAACGCGACGAGCTCGGCCGTCTGGATCGCGTAACACTGCGTCTGCGCCTCGTTGGTGACGCCGCGGAGGTGCCACGACTCGTGCGCCAGGGTCAGGACTCCCGCCACGTGCTCAAGCGTCTCCCGCTCGCAGAGCGACCGCAGACACGAGAAAGACGGAGGCTCGTCGGCGCGCCAGATCCTTTCGAGGCTCCGGCACGTCCCGGCCGAGAGGTGGGTGCTGTCGGCCGGCAGCCCGTGCTCGTCGAAATCGACCCAGCCCGCGTTCGGCGTGACCTCGATCAGCCGCGTGAAGAAGCCCGGGCAGTCGACGCCGACCTCGCGTTCCGCGAGCTCCGTCGCGACGAGCGCGAGGCGCCGCTCGTTCTGCTCGTGGCGGAGCATCTGCCAGCCGCAGAACCCGAGCACCGGGACGAGGAGCAGAGCGACGAGCCGCACCCGAGAGGTATCGGCGCGCGGCAGCTCCGGCGATAGATCGGCGGCTACCGGTCGGGTTTGCCCGGCCGCGTCACGCGCCGCTCGAGCTCCTCGATCTGCGCGAGAACCCGCCTGAGCCAGCCGCGATGTTGGTAGCGGTCGTCTACCGCGCCCTCGAGCAGCCGCGCCCGGTCTAGAAGCACCGACTGGAGCTCCTCCTGCTCGGCCGCGTCGAGCGTCTCGGAGTAGCGGCGGACAGCCTCCGCGAAGGCCTCGCCGCTGTGCTCCTGCGCGAGCTCGTCGACGCGCCGTTCGAGCTCGCGGCGGCTCACGTGATCATGCGCCTTTCTGCGCCTCGAGCTGTCGCGGCTCACCGGGCTCACCGGCGAGATCCGGGTGCTCGTCGAAGCCGTACTTGACGATCGCGCGCTTCGCGGCCTTCACCTCGTCCAGCCGTCGGACCGGCTGCGACGTGGGCGCCTCCTTCAGCAGCTCGGGGCTCTCGGCCGCCTCGCGCGCGATCGCGACCATGGCGTCTGCGAAGGCGTCGAGCCGCTCCTTCGGCTCGGTCTCGGTCGGCTCGATCATCAGCGCCTCGGGGACGACGAGCGGGAAGTAGATCGTCGGCGGATGGAAGCCGTAGTCCATCAGCCGCTTCGCTACGTCGAGCGCCGTCGCGCCGTGCTCGCGCTTCAGCGTCCGCGCCGAGACGACGAACTCGTGCATGCAGAGCCGGTCGTAGGGCAGGTCGTAGGCGTCGCGCAGCCGCGCCAGCAGGTAGTTCGCGTTCAGCACCGCCGCCTCCGACATCTCGCGGAGCTCGGGGCCGTACGACCGGATATAGGCGTAGGAACGGACGAACACGCCGAACGGGCCCGTGAAGCCCCGGACCTTCCCGATCGACTTCGGGCGATCGTGGTCGAGCCGGAAGCGGTCTCCGTCACGGATGACGGCCGGCACGGGCAGGTACGGCTCGAGCTTGTCGCGCACGACGATCGGGCCGCCGCCAGGCCCGCCGCCGCCGTGCGGCTGCGAGAACGTCTTGTGCAGGTTGATGTGGACGATGTCGAAGCCCATGTCGCCCGGCCGCGAGATCCCGCAGACCGCGTTCAGGTTGGCACCGTCGTAATAGAGCAGCGAGCCGGCGTCGTGGAAGATCCGCGCGACCTCGGAGATGTTCTCGTCGAAGAGCCCGAGCGTCGACGGGTTCGTCAGCATCAGGCCCGCCGTCCGCTCGTCCACCTTGGCCCGCAGGTCGTCGAGGTCGAGATTGCCTCGGGCATCCGTCTCGACCTTCGCGAGCTGGTAGCCCGCCATCGTCACGCTCGCCGGGTTCGTGCCGTGGGCGGTGTCTGCGGTGATGATCGTGTCGCGCTGCTCGCCCTCGCCGCGGTCGGCGAAGTAGGCGCGCATCAGCATCAGCCCGGTGAGCTCGCCCTGGGACCCAGCGGCGGGCTGCAGCGAGCAGGCGTGGAGGCCGGAGATCTCCTGCAGGATCTCCTGCAGGCGCCACATCAGCTCGAGCGCGCCCTGCGCCCCGTCCTCCTCCTGGTAGGGGTGGAGGTCCTTGAAGCCCGGCAGCAGCGCGAGCCGCTCGTTCACGCGCGGGTTGTGCTTCATCGTGCAGGAGCCGAGCGGGTAGAAGCCGGTGTCGACGCCGAAGTTCCGGGTCGAGAGCTCGGTGAAGTGCCGGACGACCTCGGGCTCGGCCAGCTCGGGCAGGCGCGGCGGCTCGGCGCGCCGCAGCTCCTCCGGCACCTCGACCGTGGGGAGGTCGTAGCGCGGCAGCGTCGACGCACGCCGGCCGGCCCTCGACTTCTCGTAGACGAGCTTCACGCCTCACGCCCCTGACCGGCGGCGCCTCCCGGCCGGCGGAGCCGGCCTCCGGCGTCGCCTCGCGCCGCTGCGGGCACGCGGCTCTCCGCGTCCGTATTCCAATACTGTCCGCTCCGGCCGCGCACCCGCAGCGACAGGTCAGGAACGTGAGGAAGGGTCGCGCACACCGGTTACGCCCCGACCTCGTCGAGCACCTCGGCCAGCCGGTCGACGTCGGCAGGGCTCCGCTTCTCGGTGATCGCGACGAGCAGGACGTCGTCCATGCCCTCGTAGTCACGGCCGAGCGCATAGCCCGGATGGACGCCGTGCTCACGCGCGTCGCGGATCACGTCGCGGGCGTTGCGACGGACTCGGATCGCAACCTCCTTGAACGTCGTCCGGTCCGGGAACGCGAGCTCGCGCCCGAGCCGCTCCTTCGCGTACGCCCCGAGACCCATGCAGATCTCGCCCAGCTCGCGCAGACCCTGCGGTCCGAGCCAGGTGAGGTGGACGAGCCCGGCGAGCGCGAGCAGCGTCTGGTTCGTGGTGATGTTCGACGTCGCCTTCTCGCGCCGGATGTGCTGCTCGCGCGTTTGCAGGGTGAGCACGTAGCCTCGCTCGCCGTTCAGATCGGTCGTCTCGCCGATGATCCTCCCCGGCAGCCGGCGCGTGTACTCGGCCTTCGCGGCGAGAAAGCCGTAGTGCGGGCCGGCGAAGGATTGATAGTTGCCGGCGCCCTGGCCCTCCCCGATCGCGATCGCGGCGCCGTAGTTGCCCGGCGCCTCCAGCACGCCGAGCGAGACCGGATCGACGTGCGCGACCGCGAGCGCACCGGCCTCGCTCGCAACGGCGGCGAGGTCGGGCGCGGGCTCGAGGCAGCCGAAGAAGTTCGGCTGCTGGAAGAGCACGGCCGCCGCATCTGTCGATGCGGCGGTTAAGAGATCGGGATCTATGACGCCGTTGCTGTGCGGCACCTCGACCACGTCGAGGCCGAAGCCGACGGCGTACGTCTTCACGACCTGCCGCACCTGGGGGTGGAGCGTCTCGGCGAGCACGACCTTCGAGCGGCCGGTGACGTGCTTCGCGACGTAGCACGCGTCCGCGGCCACGGTCGTGCCGTCGTAGCCCGACGCGTTCGACACGTCCATGCCCGTCAGCTCGCAGATCGCCGTCTGGTACTCGAAGATCGCCTGCAGCACGCCCTGGCTCATCTCGGGCTGGTACGGCGTGTACGCGGTCAGGAACTCGCCCCGCTGCAGCACCGCGTCGACGACGCCGGGGACGTAATGGTCGTAGATCCCCGCGCCGAGGAACGACAGCTCCTTGGTGTTGTCCACGTTCCGCGAGGCGAGCTCCTCGAGGTGCCGATTCAGCTCCGGCTCGGAGAGCGGCGGCTCGAGCGCGAGGCGGCCCCGGAAGCGCACCGACTCGGGGATGTCGCGGAAGAGCTCCTCGACCGACGAGACGCCGATCGCCTCCAGCATCTCTACGCGATCTGCGTCGGTGAGCGAGAGCTGGCTCACGACTCTGCGAGGATGTTCTTGTACGCGTCGGCGTCGAGGAGGGAGTCGACCTCGGCCGGGGCCGACAGCCGGATCCGGAGCAGCCAGCCCTCGCCGTATGGGTCCTCGTTCACCGTCTCGGGAGCGTCGACGACCTTCGAGTTCACCTCCAGGATCTCGCCCGAGAGCGGCGAGACCACGTCGGACACGGCCTTCACGGATTCGACCTCGCCGTACGGCGAATCCTTCGTCAGCGGTCGCGCCCGGCTCCGGCGCCTCGAAGTGGACGAGCTCCCCGAGCGCGTCCTGCGCGAACCACGTGATCCCGAGCGTTGCCTCGTCTCCCTCGATCCGCGCCCAATCGTGCTCCGCGTGGTACCTCAGGTCGTCGGGATAGCTCTCGGCTGCGGCCATGTGGCGGTCAGTCCTCCTGTGGCTTGTAGATCGGCTTCGGCACGATGGTCGCCCGGCGGCCCTTGCCGCGGACGTCGATCGTGATCTCGGTGCCCGGCGTCGCGCTCGCGGCCGGGACGTAGCCGAGCCCGATCCCCTTGTCGAGCATCGGCGAGTGCGTGCCCGACGTCACCTCACCGCCGCCCTCGATTGCCATGCCGGCGCGAGGAACGGCCTTCTCCTCCATCACGAAGGCGACGAGCTTCCGCGCCGGCCCCTGCTCCTTGATGCGTCTGAGAGCGCCGGCGCCCGTGAAGTCCTTGTCCAGCGCGCACGTCCAGCCGAGGCCCGCGGAGATCGCGTCCGTCTCCGTGGTGATGTCGTTGCCGTGCAGCGGATAGCAGACCTCGAGGCGCAGCGTGTCGCGCGCTCCGAGACCGCACGGAACCGCCCCTCTGGCGACGACGGCGTCCCACAGCGCCGGCGCGTCCTCGGACGGGCACATGAGCTCGCAGCCGCGCTCGCCCGTGTAGCCGGTGCGGTTCACCATCACCTCGATGCCGTCGATCTCGCCCATCGCGTGAGTGAACGGCTTCGCCTCGGGCAGGCCGAGCCGCTCGATCGACCGAGGACCCTGGACCGCGAGCAGGCCGTAGTCGTCGGAGGCGTCCCTGACCTCCGAGCCGCGGATCTCGCGCTCCTTGATCCACGAGTACGCCGCCTCGCGGTTGCCCGCGTTGACGACGAGCAGGTAATGGAACCCGGTGATCCGGTAGACGATGAGGTCGTCGATGATCCCGCCCTCGTCGTTCGTGAGCAGCGTGTACTGCGCGTCGCCGTCGCCGAGGCGGTCGAGGTCGTTCGAGAGGAGCGATTGCAGCAGCTCGCGCGCGGTCGGGCCCTCGACGTGGATCTCGCCCATGTGCGAGACGTCGAAGACGCCACAGTCCTCCCGCACGGCGTGGTGCTCCTGAATGACCCCCTCGTACTGCACCGGCATCTCCCAGCCGGCGAACGGCACCATCCGAGCTCCGGCTGCGAGATGGCGCTCGTGGAGCGGCGTCCTCAGAAGCGTCTGCACCGCGCCGGACTCTAACGGTCGCACGGCCCCCCAGAGACGCGACGCCCCGGCAAGCCGGGGCGTCGGACCGGGTCTCCTAAACCGGCGCCGAGGCCGGCCAAGAGGGCATGGGCGGAGTGTTCCGCGTCAGCCGGTGTTCAAACCTCCGAACCCTCCTAGTCCTCGCGGAGGAAGGAGGGGATCTCGAGCTCTGTGTCCGAGGGGCGGT
This sequence comes from uncultured Gaiellaceae bacterium, assembly GCA_963791905.1. Taxonomy (GTDB): domain Bacteria; phylum Actinomycetota; class Thermoleophilia; order Gaiellales; family Gaiellaceae; genus Gaiellasilicea. The sequence goes on along the minus strand of CAWBTX010000005.1, from coordinate 1,128,053 downwards.
CGCGCCGCTCCGGTACGCCGGCGGCGACGGGCTCGCCGACCGCGAACTCGGTCCGCCGCCTGGGCCGGCGACCGCCGAAGCCGGTGGCGATGACCGTGACGCGGACCTCGTCGCCGAGCGACTCGTCGATGACGGCACCGAAGATGACGTTCGCGTTCGAGTCGGCGGCGCTCGTCACGACCTCGGCCGCCTCGTTCACCTCGAACAGCCCCAGCTCGGAGCCGCCGGTGATGTTCAGCAGGATGCCGGTCGCGCCGTCGACGGACTGCTCGAGCAGCGGCGAGGAGACTGCGGTGCGCGCAGCCTCGGCGGCGCGGTTCTCGCCCGACGCGCTGCCGATGCCCATGAGGGCCGAGCCGGCATCGCGCATGATCGTGCGCACGTCGGCGAAGTCGAGGTTGACGATGCCGGGGACGGTGATCAGGTCGGTGATGCCCTGGACGCCCTGGCGGAGGATGTCGTCGGCGATCCGGAAGGCCTCCGTCATCGGCGTGCGCTTCTCGACCACCTGGAGCAGGCGGTCGTTCTCGATCACGATCAGGGTGTCGACCCGGTCGCGGAGGTTCTGGATTCCCTCCTCGGCCTGCTCGGCTCGCTTGCGGCCCTCGAACGCGAACGGCTTCGTGACGACACCGACCGTCAGCGCCTCGAGCTCGCGGCCCAGCTCGGCCACGACCGGCGCGCCGCCCGTTCCGGTGCCGCCGCCCTCGCCGGCGGTGACGAAGATCATGTCGGCGCCCTTCAGCGCCTCCTTCAGCTCGTCGCGGCTCTCGTGCGCTGCCGCGAGCCCGACCGCCGGGTCGGCGCCCGCACCGAGGCCGCGGGTCGCCTTCGAGCCGATGTGGATCTTCATGTCGGCGTCCGCCATGAGCAGCGCCTGGGCATCCGTGTTCACCGCGATGAACTCGACCCCGCCGAGTCCCGCGTCGACCATGCGATTGACGGCATTCGTCCCGCCGCCGCCGACCCCGACGACCTTGATCGAAGCGATGTAGTTCCCGCTGCCGTTTCTCATCGGAGGCTCTCTTCGTCTCGTCACGCTAGTGGTCTCGACTCCCCTCGACCTGAAGCTCGAGTCGAGCATACGGGTTGTAGGACGGCGCTTCCGCACTCAGGGTACGTTTCCTCCTAGACGGTGTCAACGCGAGTCTCAAGGGATGGTCGAGGTTGAAGTCTCTACCTCGACCTGAGAGTCGAGGCTTGTTCCGGCCACCGGGCGCTCCGGCACGCTCACGTCGAGGTAGACCTCGCCCTCTGCCAGCCTGGGGATGAGACGGCGGGCGAGCTCGAGCTTCAGTGCTCGGTCCGAGCGGTCGCCGAGCCGGACCTGCACGCCCGACCGAAGGACGAGCGTCAGCTCGCCCCGGAGGTAGCGCACACTTGCGACGCGAGCCGGCAGCGGCGCGTGCACGAGCGGCGCGACGGTGCGGACGGCCTCCCGGAGCGCACCGTCGATGCGGTTGCCGACCTGGAGCTCGACGTCCGGGCGCAGCCAGGCCCGCGGCAGCCCCGGCCGTTGTCCGCGCCCGAGGGGCTTGATCACACGGCCGCTCGCGGCGACGAGCCAGGACGTCTTCCCGCGGCGCAGCACTGCGACCGGCCGCTCCGGGACGACGATCACCCGCAGGGTGTGCGGGAAGGCACGATCGAAGCGCGCGGAGGCCACCGACGGCACGGCCTCGACCAGCGCGCGAAGGCCGGGCAGGTCGAGGGCCAGCAAGCTGTCGCCGCGCGTCCCCGCGAGCGCGGCGTTCACCTCATTCGCGACGTGCGCCGGCGGGCCCTCGACGGCGATCTCGTTCACGGAGAAGGCGGAGGTCCCACGCGCGAAGGCGTAGGCGCTTCCCGCGCCGAGCAGCAGCAGGAGGCCGATCAGGATCGAGCGGCCGGAGGGAGCGAGGCGCGTCAGCTCGAGGCGATGTCGACCACCGCTGCGCGGAAACGGGACGACGGCGCTCGCCGCACGCGCAGGCGGGCGCGAGCGTCCGCGCTTGGGGCTTCCTCCGGCCACGGTGGCGACTTCGCCGCTGGGGACCCGTGTCCTACTCGACGCGAATGCCGCCGAGCAGCACGACCTCGTGCTCGAGCTCGGCCCCGAAGCGCTCCCGGGCGCGACGCCGAGCCTCGGCCATGAGCGCCAGCGCATCGGCGGTGGTGGCGCCGCCGGCGTTCTCGATGAAGTTCGCGTGCTTGGGCGAGATCACCGCCCCGCCGATCTGCTGGCCCTTGAGCCCACACGCCTCGAGCATTTGCCCGGCTCCCAGCTCGTGCTCGGGGTTCTTGAACACGCTCCCGAAGGTGCGCTTGTTTGTCGGCTGCGTCGCCTTCCGGCGTGCGACGAGCTCGGCGACGGTGGCCTTGATCTCCTCCGGCTCCCGCGACGTCAGCCGGTACTCGACCTCGGCGACGACCTGGCCGTGCCGGAGCTCGGAGTGGCGGTAGGAGAGCCCCAGCTCGGCGGGCGTCAGCCAGCCGGCGCCGTCGGCCGTCACGACGTGCGCGCGGACGAGGATCGCCGACCAGTCGCTGCCGTAGGCGCCGGCGTTCATCCACACGCCGCCGCCGGCCGTGCCCGGAATCGCGCAGGCGAACTCGAAGCCGCCGAGGCCCGCCGCTCGAGCGTGGTGGAGGCAGACGGCGTTCGTCGCGCCGCCGCCGGCTCGCATCACGTCCCCGTCGGTTGCGACCTCCGTCAGCCCGCCCGCCAGACGAAGGACGAGCGCGTCGACCCCCGTGTCGGCCGCGAGCAGGTTCGAGCCGAGACCGACGGTGGCGACGGCGAGCTCGCGCTCGGCGGCCCACCGGAGAGCCTCCCCCAGCTCGGCGACCGTCGTCGGACGCGCGAACGCCCGCGCCGGCCCGCCCGTGCCGATCGTCGTCCACCGGGAGAGCGGGACCTTCTCCTCGATCTCGATCACAGCGCCTCCAGCAACTGCCGGCCGGCGCGGTCGACGTCGCCGGCGCCGAGGGTCAGAACGAGGTCACCGGGACGAGCCCAGCCGCGGACGATGCGGACGCCGTCCTCGGCTGTCGGCGCCCAGCCGGCCCGTGTGCCGGGTGCCAGCGCCTTTACGACGAGCCTGCCGGTGACGTCGTCGACCGGCTCCTCGCGCGCGCGGTAGATCTCGGTCACGCACGCAGCGTCGGCGGCCGAGAGCGCGCGGCCGAACTCGTGTGCGAGGTAGCGCGTGCGCGAGTAGAGGTGCGGCTGGAAGAGCACGAGCACGCGGCCGGCTGTCCGTTCGCGCGCAGCAGCGATCGCGGCCGAGATCTCGGATGGATGGTGCGCGTAGTCGTCCACGACGGTCACGCCGCCGGCCTCGCCGACGAGCTCGAAACGGCGGCCGACGCCGCGGAACAGCGACACCGCTCGCGCGGCGTCGCCCTGCTCGACGCCGGCAAGCTCGAGCGCAGCGATCGCCGCGGCCGCGTTCCGCCGGTTGTGCTCGCCGGGCACGGCGAGCTCGACACCGACGGGGTCGAGCTCCCACCCGCGCACGACCTGCGGCACGTGCTCGAGCCAGCGGTCGAAGAGCTCCGCGACCTCCGCCTCGGAGGAGAAGGTCGCGTGATGGTCGAGCTCGACGTTCGTCACGACCGCGATCTGAGGGCGGAGGCTCTCGATCGTTCGGTCGGACTCGTCGCCCTCGACCACGAGCCAGCCCTCCCCCGCGCCGGCGTTCCCTCCGAGCTGCGGGACGTCGCCGCCGACGAGCCACGCCGGGTCGTGGCCGAGCTCGCTCAGCGCGAACGCGATCATCGCCGCCGTCGTCGTCTTGCCGTGCGCGCCTGCGACGACGATCGACCTGCGTAGCGAGACGAGCTCGGCGAGGAAGTCCGCGCGCGCCCGACCGGCGACGCGACCGGCATAGGCGGTCGAGACGACGACCTCCCAGCCGTCGCGCGCGACCGGGTCCGGCGAGATCTCCACCTCGACTCCGTCGAGGCCGCGGAGGTACGGGGTCTCGACGCGATCCCAGCCTGCCACCTCCGCGCCCCACGCCCGGGCGAGGAAGGCGTACGCCGACAGCCCTGCCCCGCCGATGCCGACGAACCAGATCCTGCGACTTTCAAGCGGAGGCAAGCGCAATCAGCTCCTCGGCGATCTCGTCCGCCGCGTCAGGCCGGGCCATGGCCAGCATCGCCTCCCGCATGCGGGCGAGCCGCTCCGGGTCGCCGAGCAGCTCGTCGACGAGCGCGGGCACACGCTCGAGCTCCGCCTCCTGGACGACGACGGCGCCGCCGCCGCGCTCGAACTGACGCGCATTGAGCGTCTGATGGTCCCCGGTCGCGTGCGGGTAGGGAATCAGGATCGCAGGCGTGCCCGCGGCTGCCAGCTCCCACACCGTCCCACCGGCCCGGGAGACGGCGAGATCCGGTGCGGCCAGAGCCGCGCCGAACTCGTCCGTGTTCGACACGAGCACGTAGTCGTCCCGCTCGACGAGCGGGCGGAGTCGTTCGTAGTCGCGCTCGCCGGAGACGTGGAGCACGGCCGGGCCTGCACCACCGTAGGTCTTCACCGCGAAGTCGTTCAGGCTCTGCGCACCGGAGAGCGCCCCGAAGAAGGCGACGACGGGTCTGTCCCCCGGCAGCTCGAACCGCCGGCGTCCTTCCGCCTGCTCGACCCCGCGATGCGCGCGCGGCACGGGCCGGCCGGTCACGCGGTACTTGTCGCCGGCCCGGTCCGGCAGGTCGTAGGCGAGGAAGACGCGACGGGCGAGTGGAGCTGCAAGCCGGTTCGCGAGCCCGAGGTGGGCGTCGGCCTCCGTCAGCGCCGCCGGGATCCGCAGCGCGCCGGCGGCGAGCACCATCGGGCCGGCGACGTAACCGCCGCCGCCGAGGACGACGTGGGGCCGCCGGCGTCGAAGGATTCTGACGCAGGCCGCCGGGGCGAGGCCGGCCCGGATCAGCGACCGCAGGAGGGCGACCGAGGGCCGCCGCGGAAACCCCGAGATCGAGAACGGGTCGAAGGCGTAGCCGTGAGCCGGGACGAGCCTAGCCTCGACGCGATCCGGCGACCCGGCGAACGTCACCAGCACGCCGCGCTCGCGCAGCGCCTCCGCCACCGCGAGCGACGGCAGCACGTGGCCCGCTGTTCCGCCGGCCGCGATGAGACACCGGAGCTCGCTTCGCGGATCGCTGCGGGGCGCGTTCATCCCCGGCGATGTTAAGGAGGATGCCGACGGACGCGAGCAGCACCACGAGGCTCGAGCCGCCGTAGGAGACGAACGGGAGCGGAATGCCCGTGAGCGGGGCGACGCCGAGCACCGCCGCCATGTTCACGGCCGCCTGGCCGCAGACGAGCGACGTGATCCCGGCCGCGAGCAGCTTCGCGAAGGGGTCGCGGGCGCGCAGCGCGACCTTCAACCCGGCGAAGGCGAACACGGCGAAGGCGGCGATGACGACGGTCGTCCCGATCAGCCCGAGCTCCTCGCCGATGATCGCCACGATCATGTCGGTGTGGGCCTCGGGGAGGTAGTTGATCTTCTGGATGCCCTGGCCGAGCCCCTCGCCGGTGAGGCCGCCGGAGCCGATGCCGATGATCGCCTGGACCGTCTGGAAGCCGGAGTGCGTCGGATCGGCCCACGGGTCGATGAAGCTGAAGATGCGCTCGCGCCTGTAGGGCTCGAACCAGATCGCCGCCAGTCCGCCGCCGACGACGAGCAGCCCGGCGGTCGCGAGCACGCGTCCACGCACGCCTGCGACGAGAAGCATGCCGCCGAGCATGAGCATCATCGCGATCGTAGTGCCGAGGTCGGGCTGGAGCAGGAAGAGGCCGGCGAACACGCACGCGATCAGGCCGATCGGGTTCCACAGCTCACCGAGCGTCCGCGGCACACCCTTGCGGGCGACGTAGGCTGCGGTCGCGAAGAGCAACGCCAGCTTGGCGAGCTCCGACGGCTGGAACGAGGCCGGGCCGAGGTAGAACCAGCGGCGCGCGCCGTTCACCTCCGGGGCAACGACGAGGAGCGCCGCGCAGAGCACGATCGAGCCGATCACGAGTGGCGGCGCGAGCAACTGCAGACGCCGGTTGTCGAACCGCGAGGCGGCGATCATCAGCGCCACGCCGATCACGGCGTAGATCGACTGCCGCTTGAGATACGTCATCGGGTCGCCCTCGCCCAGCGCCGCCGCGGCGGAGGTGGCGCTGTAGACCATCACGAGCCCGAACGCGACCAACGCCAGCGTGACGAGGACGAGCAGCCGCTGCTCGAGCTGACCCTTCATGTGGCCGTCACGTCTGGAGGTTCTCTACCAACCTCCTGAATTCCTCTCCGCGGTGCTCGAAATCCCTGAACTGGTCGTAGCTCGCGCACGCCGGAGAGAGAAGGACGATCTCGCCCGGGCGCGCAGCGCTCGCCGCCTCCGCCACCGCACGCTCGAGAGTCACCGAGAGCAGATACGGCACGTTCTCGTACTCGAGGGCGCGTGCGAGCTCGTCCGTCGCCTCGCCGATCAGATACGCGGTGACGACGTCGGAATCCGCGATCTCCCGCGCGAGCTCGTCGTAGGCCTCGCCCTTCGGCTTGCCGCCGAGGATCAGGTGCAAGGGCGCCTCGTACGCGCGCAGCGCTCGTCGCGCCGCCGCCGTGTTGGTCGCCTTCGAGTCGTTGACGTAGCGCACGCCGCCGACCTCACGCACGAGCTCGAGCCGGTGCGCCACCCCCGGGAAGGTGCGCAGGGCATCCGTGATCGCACCGTCGTCCAGACCGAGGGCACGCGCCGCAGCGGTTGCCGCAGCGGCGTTCTCACGGTTGTGCGCGCCCGGGATCCCCGGTTCGGCGGGCAGCGGGTCGTCGGGCGCAAACTCGATGCGCGTTGCCTCACCGGCGATCGGCTCGAACCCGCGCGGCACGATCGCGACGTCCCCCGCCTGCTGGTTCTCGAAGATCCTGAGCTTCGCCGCCCGATACGACTCGAAGCTGCCGTGGCGATCGAGGTGATCCGGCTCGAGGTTGAGGAGCACGGCGACGTGCGGCCGCAGCTCGTGGATGTCCTCGAGCTGGAAGCTCGAGACCTCGCAGACAACGAGCTGCCCCGACTCGACCGCGCCGACGAGACCCGTGAGCGGCCGGCCCACGTTCCCCGCGACCGGGGCGTCGAGCATGTGGCCGAGCAGCTCGGCCGTCGTCGTCTTGCCGTTCGTGCCGGTCACCGCGACGATCGGGTTCTCGGGCAGGAGCCGGAAGCCGAGCTCGATCTCGCTCCAGACAGGGATGGTGCGCTCGCGGGCTGCCTGGACGAGCGGCGCCTCGCCCGGGACGCCGGGACTCTTCACGAGCACGTCCGCGCCGTCCAGCAGCGACACGTCCTCGTCGTTCCCGAGCCTCGAGTCGGCGCCGACGACCTCCACACGATGCCCATCAAGCCCGTGAGCCTCGAGCGCAGCGCGCGCGGCCTCGCCCGAACGCGCGAGGCCGAGCACGGCCACCCGCCTCACAGGCGGAAGTCCAGGTAGTAGCGGTAGTAGAGGACGAAGCCCGACGCGCACAGCAGCGCCGTGATGATCCAGAAGCGGACGACGATCTTCGTCTCCGACCAGGCCTTCATCTCGAAGTGATGGTGAATCGGCGCGATCAGGAACACCCGCCGCCCCCAGTACTTGAACGAGATGACCTGGATCATCACCGAGAGCACCTCGATCAGGAAGATGCCGCCGATCAGCAGGAGCAGAGCTTCCGTGCCGGTCACGATCGCGAAGCCGGCGAGGGCGCCGCCGATTGCCATCGACCCGGTGTCGCCCATGATCACCTCGGCCGGGAAGGCGTTGTACCAGAGGAACCCGATCGCCCCGCCGATCAGCGCCGCCGCCAGGATCGAGAGGTCGAGCAGGAACTCGGAGCGCTCGCCGGTCGCGGGCGCCGACCGGATGTAGCCGATCACCGTGATCGAGAGGAACGTGAGCAGCGCGATGATCCCGGCGCCGGCTGCGAGCCCGTCGAGGCCGTCGGCCAGGTTCACCCCGTTCGCCGCGCCGGCGATCACGAAGAAGAGAAACGGATAGAAGAGGTACGAGAGCTGCAGGTCGTAGTCGATGACCGGGAGGTAGATGGAGGTGCCGATTCCTTCCTGCTCACGGACGGCGAACGACACGACCACGGTGATCCCCACCAGGAGCAGCAGCTTCCAGCGCCCGTTCAGGCCGAGCGAGCGCCGGTGCCGCAGCTTGATGTAGTCGTCCAGGAAGCCGATTGCCCCGCACGAGACGGTCAGGAAGAGCACCGTCAGCGCCGGCAGCGTGAACTGCGAGAGCACGAGGAACGGGATGACGGCGCAGATCAGGATCAGGAGCCCGCCCATCACGGGCGTCCCCTGCTTGACGAGGTGGCCGGCCGGGCCCTCCTCCCGGATCGTCTGGCCGAGCTCGTTCCGCCGCAGGAACTCGATGAACTTCGGGCCGATCACGATCGCGATCACCATCGCGATCAGGCCGGCGATCAGGACGCGAACCATCAGTCGGAGTGGTTCGCCAGTTCGGGTGCGATGCCTTCGAGGCCGATCGAGCGAGACGCCTTCACGAGGACGGCGTCGCCCGGCCGGACAACGTCGCGCAGCCGAGCGAGCGCCGCGTCGGCGTCCGGTAGCCACTCTCCCACGCCGTAGCCGCTGGCCAGCTCGCCGACCGCGAGGACGTCGATGTCGAGCTCGCGGGCGAGCGCGCCGAGCTCGCGGTGGTAGCGCTCGGCGTCAGTGCCGAGCTCGGCCATCCCGCCGAGCACCGCGAGCCGGCGGCGGTCCTTTCCCCGCTCGGCGAGGTGGCGCAGCGCAGCCGCCACGGACGCCGGGTTCGCGTTCCAGGCGTCGTTGACGACGAAGCCGCCGCCGGGGAGCGCGAGCTCCTCGTCTCGCCAGCGGGAGAGCCGAACGCCGCCGGCGCCCTCGTCGACCCGGTCGAGCGGGAGGCCGAGCGCCTCGTAGGCGTGGAGGGCGGTGAGCGCGTTCTGCGCCTGGTGCCGCGCCCGCAGCGGGAAGCGGACGTGCCGGCCGCGGAACGCCACGGTCGCGCCCTCGCCGTCGAGCTCCGCATCGACCGCAGGGACGCGGCGGACGTCGAGGTCCGCGCGCAGGTATGGCTCGAGCTCCGGCGACTCCGGCACGATCGCCGGCGCGCCCGTCGGCAGCGTCGCGAGCAGCTCCGCCTTCGCCCGCGCGACGCCGTCGACCGAGCCGACATGCTCGAGGTGCACGGGCCCGATCGCGGTGATGACGGCGGCGTCCGGCCGTGCGAACTCGCAGAGCTCGGCGATCTGGCCGAAGCCGCGCATGCCCATCTCGACGAGGCAGAGCTCCGTGTCGGGCTCGAGCCGGCAAAGCGTGAGCGGGACGCCGAGCTCGGCGTTGAAGCTCGCCTCCGTCGCGACCGTGCGAGCGACGGGTGCGCAGAGGGCGGCGAGGATGTCCTTCGTCGAGGTCTTGCCCGTCGAGCCGGTGATCCCGACGATGTGCGCCGAGCTGCGGTCGCGCACGGCCCCGGCGATCGCCCCGAGGGCCGTGAAGCCGTCTTCGGGGACGAGCGTCGCCGCCGCGCCGGCGGCCCGCGCCTCGTCGAGGAACTCGGTGCCCGCGCCCACCGCGACGAAGAGGTCGCCCGGCCGAACGCGCCGCGAGTCGATCTGCATCCCCGTCACGCGCCCCTCGCCTACGAGCTCACCTGCCGCGAGCGCACCGATCTCCTCGACGTCGAGCGGAATCACGCCCGCAGCGCCTCGCGGGCGACCTCACGGTCGTCGAACGGCAGCTTCTCCGCGCCGATCTCCTGGCCCTGCTCGTGGCCCTTGCCGGCGATCACGACGACGTCGCCGGGCTCGGCGAGAGACACCGCACGCTTGATCGCGCTGCGCCGGTCCGGGTCGATCTCCACGTCGACGCCGGTGCCCTGGAGGATGTCCTGGATGATCGCGAGCGGCTCCTCGCTGCGCGGGTTGTCGGAGGTGACGATCACGACGTCCGCCAGGTCGGCCGCGACCTTGCCCATCAGCGGTCGCTTGCCGCGATCCCGGTCGCCCCCGGCTCCGAAGACGACGAGGACGCGTCCAGGGGAGAGCTCCCGTGCCGTCTCGAGGACGTTCGCGAGCGCATCGGGCTTGTGCGAGTAGTCGACGAGAACGGTGAACGGTTGGCCCTCGTCGACGGTCTCCATCCGGCCCGGCACCCCTTCCAGGGCCGCTACGCCGCGGACGACCGCATCCTCAGGGATGTCGAGGAGCGTCGCGGCAGCCACGACGCCGAGCACGTTCTCGACGTTGAAGCGACCGCGCAGACTGGTCTTCAACTCGAACCCGCCCGCGGTGAAGCGCGCGCCCTCGCCGTCCAGGACGAGGTCGTCGGGACGGATCTCGGCGTCCTCCGCGAAGCCGAACGTGACGAGCGGCGCGCGGGTAGCGTCCGCGAGTTCCTCGGCCAGCCTCCTCCCCCACTCGTCGCCGATGTTGATCGCCGCGGGCGGCGGTGCAGCGCCCGTGAACAGCCGCCGCTTCGCCGCGTAGTAGTCCTCCATCGTGCCGTGGAAGTCGAGGTGATCCTGGCTCAGGTTCGTGAAGACGAGCACATCGAATCGGACACGGTCGAGGCGATGCAGCAGCGACGCGTGCGAAGAGGCCTCGAGCGCGACGCTGCGGTCTCCCGAATCGAGCATCTCGCGAAACGTTCGTTGCAGATCGATCGCTTCCGGCGTCGTCAGCGCGCCCTTCCGTCGCTCGCCCCCGACCCGCCACTCGATCGTGCCGAGAAGGCCCGGCCGCCTGCCGTCCGCCTCGAGCACCGAGGCGAGAAGGTACGCCGTGGTGGTCTTGCCGCTCGTCCCGGTCACGCCGGCGACCTCGAGCTCCTTCGTCGGCTCGCCGAAGAAGACGTCGGCAGCGACCGCCATGGCCGCCCGTGCGTCCGGAACGACGAGCTGCGGCACGTCCACGCCGGCGTCGCGCTCGACGGCGACCGCCGCCGCCCCGCGCTCGACCGCCTCGGCGGCGAAGTCGTGCCCGTCGACCTGGGCCCCCGGAACGGCGAAGAAGAGCGCCCCCGGCGTTACCGCACGGGTGTCGTACGCGAGGTCCCGCACCTCGACGGGCGCCTGGTTCAGGACGGCCTCGGGTGCGAGCGCTGCGATCAGGCGCTCGAGCTGCATCGGTGCGAAAGGCTACGGGTTGGACGCTGCGTCGGGCGCGATCTCCAGGTACTGCAGCCCGAACGTGGCGATGTCCGCGAACGCCGGCGCGGCCACGACGCCGCCCCAGATCGCGCCCTTCGGCTCGTCGATCGAGACGAGCACGACGAACCGTGGCTTCTTCGCCGGCACGACGCCGACGAACGACGCGACATAGGCGGAGGTCGAGTAGCCGCCCGCCACCGGCTTCGCGGCGGTTCCCGTCTTGCCGGCGACGGTGTACCCGGGGATCGCGGCGAGGGCGCCGGTGCCGCCGTCGGCGGACACGACGTCGCGCAGCATCGTCATCAGCTGCGCGGAGACGGTGCGCGAGATGACCCGCTTGCCCGGGCCGGTTCGCGTCCGCTTCCCGCCGACCCGCTCGACGATGTACGGCTGCCGCAGGACGCCGCCGTTCGCGATCGCGCCGTAGGCAGCGGCCATCTGGAGGCCGGTCACGCTGATGCCCTGGCCGATGGGCAGGTTGCCGATTGTGGAGCCCGACCACTGCTCGGGCGGGACGACGATGCCCCCGGACTCGCCTGGGAAGTCGATGCCCGTCGGCTTCCCGAATCCGAACCGCTCGATCCAGCCTGAGATGCCCGTCTGGGTTCTCGCAACCTTCTGGGCGAGCGTGATCGTGCCGATGTTGGACGACTGCGAGAGGATCTGGGCGACCGACATCGACTTGGTCGGGCGCCACTCGTGCTCCCGAATCGTCCGGTCGGCGACCTTGATCGAGTAGTTGAGGCGGAAGCGCGTCGTCGGCGCGACGAGCTTCTCGGAGAGCGCGGCGGCGACGGTGACGACCTTGAACGTCGAGCCCGGCTCGTACACGTCGGTGACGGCGCGGTTCTTACGCCGCTCGGGCGCGACGTTGCCGAAGTTGTTCGCGTCGAACCCGGGCGCGACCGCCATCGCGAGCACGCGCCCCGTCTTCGGCTCGAGCACGATCGCGTGGCCGCCGAGTGCGCCCCAGCGCTCGATCGTGCGGCGCAGGACGTTCTCGGCGTTCGCCTGCAGCCTGTGGTCGATCGTGAGGAAGACGTCGTCGCCTTGCCGCTCCGGCTTCACCTCGACGACGTCGATCGCGCGGCCGACGGGGTCGCGGATGATCGTCTGGCTGCCCGGCTTCCCTTTCAGCTTCCGGTCGAGGCCCTTCTCCAGGCCGTCGAGCCCCGTGTTGTCGACACCGGCGAAGCCGAGCACGTGGGCGGCGACGCCGCGCTGCGGATACGTCCGCCGCTCCTCGGCGTAGAAGCCGACGCCGGAGAGGTTCTCCTTCCGCAGCTCGGCGGCGTCCTCCGGGCTCGCCTTGCGCTTGATGTAGACGAAGTGCCGCGAGCGATCGGACAGGCGGCGGTACAGCTCGTTGGGCTCGACCCTGAGGATCTTTGCGGCGGCAACGGCCACGGCGCGCGCGTCCTTCACCTGCCGCGGGTCGGCGAAGACGGTCGTCGCCTGTTCACCGATCGCGAGCGGCTCGCCGGTGCGGTCGTAGATCGTGCCGCGGCCGGCGGGGATCGTGTTCGTCTCGCGCTGCTGGCGCAGCGCCATCCGCTCGAGCGTCCCGGCCTGCACTCCCTGCAGCCACACCGCGCGCGCGAGGACGCCGGCGAAGACGAGCACGAAGACCCCCAACAGAAGGCGAATGCGACGGTTGGAGACGCGAGTCGTCACCTTCGGGGCGTCACTTCCGGGGCGGTAGCTCGAGGTAGGACGTCGTGGTCGGATCGGCGGGGACGAGACCGAGCCTCGCCTTTGCCTGGGACTCGATCTGGGCGGCCGCGCCGGCGCTGGAGAGCTGCGAGCGGAGCCGCGCCGTGTCGGCCCGGAGCTGCACGCGCTCGGTTCCGAGCTTGTCGAGCTGGACGTTGAGCTGGAGGACGGCGACGTTGACGGCGACGACGCCGGCGAGGAGAACGCCGAAGAGGACGATCCACGCGACGCCCCCGAACGTGCGACCGCGAGGCGCCGCCTTCGCCGGGACGCGCTTCCGCGTCCGCGGGCGCGGCAGCGTGGGAGCGTCGACGCGCGCGTGTGCGGGTGCCCAGCTGGCCACTAAACCTTCACCGCCACCCGGAGCTTCGCGGAGGCTGCGCGCGGGTTCGCCTCGAGCTCGCGCGCCGACGGGCGCACCGGCTTGCGCGTCAGCTCGCGCAGCACCGGCTCGTTCCCGCAGACGCAGATCGGGAAGTCGGGCGGGCACGTGCAGCCGCGCGACTGCTCGCGGAAGAAGCGCTTGACGATGCGGTCCTCGAGCGAGTGGAAGCTGATCACCGCGAGCCGCCCACCGGGCCGCAGCATCTGTACGGCCGCGGGCAGCGCGGCCTCGAGGGCGCCGAGCTCGTCGTTGACGGCGATACGCAGAGCCTGGAACACGCGCCTGGCCGGATGCCCGTCGCCGAAGCGCGCAGGAGTCGGGATCGCCTGCTTGATCGTCTCGACGAGATCGGCGGTGCGCTCGAACGGCCGCTCGGCCCGGCGCCGCACGATCGCACGGGCGATCTGCTTCGCGTAGCGCTCCTCGCCGTAGCGGCGGAAGATCTGGGCCAGCTCGCGCTCCTCGGCGCCGTTCACGAGGTCGCGGGCCGACAGCTCGGCGGAGGAGTCCATGCGCATGTCGAGCGGCGCGTCGGCGGCGTACGAGAACCCGCGCTCCGGCCGGTCGAGCTGCATCGAGGACACGCCGAGGTCGAGGAGGACCGCGTCGGCCTGCACGTCGTTGGCCGCGAGCTGACCGAGGACGACCGAGAACTCGCCGCGGAGCAGACGCGCCTGCACCGGGGCGCGCGCCTTGAAGCGGTCGAAGTACGTTCGCACGCTCGTGTCGCGGTCGATCGCGATCAGCTTGCCGTCGCCCGCGAGATCGGCCGCGAGCAGGGTCGAGTGGCCGCCGGCACCAAAGGTCGCGTCGACGACGGTCTCGCCCGGGTGCACCGCGAGGAGCTCGCGCACCTCCTCGGCGAGGACGGGAACGTGCTCAGCGCTTCTCTGCAAGACGTTCGGCAACATCGTCTGCGCTCCCTTCGACCTTCGTGACGTGATCTGCCCAGGCGGCGCGATCCCAGATCTCGAGGTGGTCGTGGACACCCGCCACGACGACCTCCTTGCCGAGCTGCGCGCGCCTGGCGAGGGCGGGCGGCACGACGACGCGCCCCTGCCGGTCGAGCTCCGTGTCGCTCGCGCCGGAGAAGAAGAACCGTTTCAAGTCGCGCGCCTCCCGCGAGAACGGATCGAGGTCGGCCAGCTTCGACGCGACCAGGGCATCCCAGTCCGCGCGCGAATAGACATCGAGACACGAGTCGAGGTTCCGCGCGAGCACGACGCCGTCCGCGAGCGCGTCGCGGAACCGGGCCGGCAGCGTGACCCGATTCTTGTCGTCGATGGTGTGCTCGTACTCGCCGAAGAACATCGTTCCACGTGCTCCTTGTCTCCCACTTCGCCCCACTGTAAACCACTTTCCTCCACTTGTCCACTCCCTCGTTCGGGTGACGTGCAGGAGTTACCGTTCTCGGGGTGATCGTCGACCGCGCCGTGTATCGCGATGGCCGGCGCACGGCGGAGCCCGACGGCTTCGCCGAGCTCCGCGCCGCGTCCGAGACGGGCGACGCCGTTGCCTGGATCGGTCTCTACGAGCCGAGCCGCGAGGAGCTGGCCTCGGTCGCGGACGAGTTCGGGCTGCACGAGCTGGCGGTCGAGGACGCCCTCAAGACACACCAACGCCCGAAGCTCGAGCGGTACGGGGACATGCTCTTCCTCGTTCTGAGACCCGCCTGCTACATCGACGAGACCGAGACCGTCCTCTTCGGAGACGTTGCGATCTTCGTCGGCCCGCAGTTCGTCATCACCGTGCGCCACGGCGAAGCGCCCGAGCTCGGGCCGGTACGCCAGCGGCTCGAGGCGCGCCCGGACCTGATTCGACGAGGCCCGCTGACGATCTTGTACGCGCTCATCGACGACGTCGTCGACGGCTACGAGCCGGTCGTCGAGGGGCTCGCGAACGACATCGGCGAGATCGAGGACGAGCTGTTCGACGGCAGCCCGACCGTCTCTCGCCGCATCTACGAGCTGACGCGCGAGGTAATCGCCTTCCAGCGGGCGACCGCCCAGCTGGACGCCATCCTCGCGCGCATGCACGAGAAGCCCGGTGTCCCCGAGGAAGAGGGGCGGTACCTGCGCATCGTCCAGGACCATGCGCTCCGGGCCGAGGAGCAGGCGGACGCCTTCCGCGCGCTCCTCCAGAACATCCTCAGCGTCAACCTGACGCTCGAGACGAAGTCCCTCAGCGAGTCGTCACTCCTGCTGAACGATCAGGTCAAGCGCATCTCCGCCTGGGCCGCGATCCTGTTCGCTCCGACTCTCGTGGGAACGATCTACGGCATGAACTTCGACCACATGCCCGAGCTCCACTGGTCGGCCGGCTATCCGTTCGCGCTCACGCTGATGGTGCTCTCCTCGATCGGCCTCTACGTCGTCTTCCGCCGCCGCGGTTGGATCTGAGCGTCGTCCGAGGGGTCCATGTGGCCACGGACGTGCTCACCAGACGCGCGCTGAACAGGGCGACGCTCGAGCGACAGCTGCTGCTGCGTCGCTCGGACCTGCCCGTGCTCGACGCCGTGGAGCACCTGGTCGGCCTCCAGGCGCAACTTCCGCTCGACCCGTACACGGGGCTCTGGTCGCGACTCGATGGCTTCCGGCCGGAGAGCCTGTCGGAGCTGCTGCTGGAACGGCGGGTCGTCCGGATCGTCGTCATGCGCGCGACGATCCATCTCGTCAGCGCCGACGACTGTCTGCTCCTCCGTCCGCTGATGCAGCCGGTGCTGGACGCCGAGCTCGCTCGACATCCCGAGTACGGGCCTGCGATCCGCGACGTCGACCTGACGCCGGTCGTCGACTGGGCGCGGACGTTGCTCGCCGAGGAAGCGCTGACCGGACCGGAGCTCCGCTCCGCGATCGCGGAGCGTTTTCCAGAACTCGACGCGACGGCGCTCGCCTACGCCTGCCGCTGCCTCCTGGCGCTCGTTCAGGTGCCGCCGCGCGGCATCTGGGGCCAGAGCGCCCAGGTCCGCTCGCTCACGGCGGAGGCATGGCTCGGCCGGCCGCTCGCGACGAGCCCGTCCATCGACGATGTCGTCCTCCGCTACCTCAGGGCCTTCGGCCCCGCGCTCGCGGCGGACGTCGCGACCTGGTCGCGCCTCACCGGCTTCCGCGACGTCCTCGAGCGGCTCCGACCGCGCCTGCGTGCCTTCCGCGACGAGCGGGGACGCGAGCTCGTCGACCTGCCCGACGCGCCGCGGCCCGATCCCGACACGCCCGCACCGCCGCGGTTCCTGCCCACGTACGACAACGTGCTCCTCTCCCACTCCGACCGCAGCCGGTTCATCTCGACCGAGACTCGTGGTCGCCTCGCGAGCAGCGCGGGGCCGATTCACGGCTCGGTGCTGCACGACGGGGTCGGCGCCGGGGTCTGGCGGCTCGACCGCGACGATGCGGGCGGCGCGACCCTCGTCGTCAACCACGTCGCGCTGACGAAGCGCGCGCAGAGCGCGATCGCGGCCGAGGGCCGCCGGCTGCTCCGACTCCTCGCCTCCAATGCCGAGAACCGCGACGTCCGCTTCGAGGCGGTCAGCTGAGGTCGATCGAGGCGGCATAGACGCCGCGGCCGGTCAGCGCGCCGGCGCCGCAGCGCGCAGCGATCGCGAGCGCCTGCGCGGTGTCGTCGCCGCGGCCTAGCGCGAAGGTGAGGCCGGCGGCGAAGCAATCACCGCAGCCGTAGCTGTCCTCGATCGTCCCCTCCGGCGCGGCTGCCTTGTAGGGCCCGCCGGGCTGGGCCCAGCCCCCGAGCACCCCCGCGGTCGAGACGACGAGGTGCGGGGGTGGATCGAGATCGCCCGACTGGTAGCGCTCCCCGTCGTCGTCGCCGCTCCCGACGAGCGCGTCGAGCTCGACCAACCCGCCCTTGAGCGTCCCGAGCTCCCTCGCGGTCGCGACGAGCACGCGTGCTCGTCGCGCCTGCCGGAGCGCCGCCGTGTCGCCGCTGACGAAGTAGACCGCGTCCGTGCGGGCCAGGTCCTCCCACGGCAGGTCGCCGTCGTCCCCGCGCGGCCGGAGCTTCTCGCCGAGCACGGTGATCGTCCGCTCGCCGGTCTCGTCCACGTGGCAGAACGCCCGCCGCTGTTCGCCGCTCCGGGTCGCATGCACCTTCAGTCCCGCCTCCGACAGCTCGTCGAGCATCCGGCGGCCGAGCTCGTCGTCGCCGACTCCCGTGTAGAGAGCGACTTCGCCCGCCAGCCGCTTCAGCTGCAGCGCCGCGACGGCTCCCCCGCCCCCCGCCTGAGACCAGGTGTCCCAGGCGTGGACGATCTCGCCCGAACTCGGGGTCTGTTCCACCCGCGCGAACTCGACCCACTCCACGTGGCCGACAACAGCGACCCTCACGCCCCTGGCCGCCTCTCGCTCCCGGCCGGCCCAATTCTGCGTGAAGGCAGTCGGCCTCCGCGAGAGGCCGTTACGTCGCTCGCGGCGCTCCAGCCGGCGGGCCGTATGTCAATACTGTCCCACCGGCCTACGCACCGCGAGCGACGCCCCAGGAACGTGAGGGCCCTCGCGTCTCTCTCAGTCACCGCCGCCAACTCTCACAGATGCGGGGGGTGCGGCGTTAGAGAGTATGTGGAGGCAGTGACCGCGATCCCGCCCTTCGAGCGCTTCTACGTCGAGCACCGGGACGTCGTGCTCGGCTTCCTCCGGCGGCGCGTCGGGGCCAACGCGGCCGAGGACGCCTTCCAGGAGACGTTCCTGCGCGCGCTGCGTGCGTATCCGCGCCTCGAGCACGGCGAGCATCTCCGCGCCTGGGTGCTGACGATCGCCGCCAGGCTCGTCATCGACTCGGGTCGCCGCGTACGCCCGACGGCCGACGAGCTGCCCGAGCTCGCGATCGAGGACGGACGACCGGCCTACGCCGAGCTCGAGCACCTCGCAGACTCTTTGCCGCCCACCGAACGAGCCGCCGTGGTCCTCCGCTACGGCTACGACCTGCATTACGACGACATCGCCACCGCGCTCGGCTCGAGCCCGGAGGCGGCCCGCCAGGCCGCCTCCTCCGGGATCAGGCGCCTGCGCGCAGGAAGGGAGAGCACATGACCGTTTCGTCCGAGCTCGATCGCCGCTTCCGAGACGCAGCCGTCACCGCCGGCCTGCTCGACGTCGGGTTCGACGTCGTCGAGTCGCCCGTGGGACCGCTGTTGGTGGCGGCGTCTGACCACGGCCTCTGCCGGATCTCGTTCGAGTCCGACCCCGAGCGGCACCTCGACCGGCTCGCGAAGGAGTTCGGGCCGCGGGTGCTCCGCTCGAGCGCCGCCGTCTCGACCGCCCACGAGCAGCTCGACGAGTACTTCGCCGGCGACCGGCAGGGATTCGAGCTCGACGTCGACATCCGCCACACGGCGCCGTTCGCGCATCGCGTCCTCGACGAGCTGGCGCGGGTCCCGTTCGGTGAGACAACCACGTACGGGGCGCTGGCGAACAAGGTCGGCGCGCCACGAGCCGCCCGCGCAGTCGGGACGGTGATGAACCGTAACCCGCTTCCGATCGTCCTGCCCTGCCACCGAGTCGTCGGCTCGAACGGCAGCCTGACGGGCTACGGCGGCGGCCTTCCCGTCAAGGAGCACCTCCTGCGGCACGAAGGCGTGCTGTTCTGACTTGCTTGCAGCGGGCCGGATCCTCCGGATCCGGCTACGGCATCCGCCGAGCGGATGCCTTCCGCGCGAAAATCCCTGAAGCTGTGCAGAACAGCCCGCGGTAGCTCGTCCGCGAACGCGAACGGTCTAGGCTTGCATCATGGACGTGCCGATCACGGGAGGCTGTGGGTGCGGCGCCGTGCGGTACGAGGTGACGGAGCCGTTCGTCTCGGCCTCGTATTGCCACTGCACGCGGTGCCAGCGGCGCACCGGCACGGCCTCGTCGGCGAATGCCCGCGCGGCGCCGGGATCGGTCCGCGTCACCGAGGGCGAGGGCGAGTTGCGGACCTGGGCGCCCGAGGAAGGCTTCGAGAAGATCTTCTGCGGTCGCTGCGGCTCGGCGTTGTTCAGCCGCCCGCCCGGGTCCGACGGGTTCATGGGAGTTCGACTCGGCACTGTCGACGGCGACCCGGGCATCGAGCCGCAGTGGCACCAGTTCACGGCCTATGCGGCCCCGTGGCAGCCGCTGCCCGACGACGGCCTGCCGCGGTACCCCGAGGCCAGGCCGCCTGCCTGACGCTCGTCTGCCGACACGTCACTGCAGCAGCTTGTAGCCCACCCCCCAGACATTGACGACGAAGTTGTCCTCGGGGCTGCGGTCGAGCTTGCGCCGCAAGCGGCTGACGTGGGAGTCGAGGGTTCGCGTCCGGCAGCGCGAGCGGAAGCCCCAGATGTCCCGCAACAGCTCCTCCTTCGTGAAGACGCGGTGCGGGTCCGCCGCGAGCCGCCAGAGGAGCTCGAACTCCTTGCCCGCGAGGTGGATCGCCTCGCCGCGGACCTCCACCGAACGGGTCGCCCGGTCGACAACGAGGTCGCCCGCCTCGTGGCGCAGGCCGGCGGCCGGCAGCGCGGTCCGACGCAGGATCGCCCGGATTCGGGCGAGCAGCTCCTCGTACACGACCGGCCGCGGAACGAAGTCGTCCGCGCCTCGCTGGAAGGCACGGACGCGGTCGACCGTGTCGGCGCCCGGCGGGCCGACCACGATCACGGGGACGTCACGGTTCCACGAACGGCCGGGCTCGCCCTCGCGCAGACGGGAGCAGAGCTCGAGCTCGGCCAGCACGACGAGGTCGGGACGAGATCGCTCGGCGAGCTCGAGCGCCTCCCCGTTGAAGCAGGCCTTGAGCACGTGGAAGCCGTCGCTCGCAAGCTGACGCTCGAGGTAGCCCCGAGTCGCGGGCTCGGGCTCGGCCAGGAGCAGGGCGGCATCCATCCGGCGAAGCTAGCATCGGGTCTGGAAGGCCACCAGATGTCCTTTGGCACAACTTTGCGACGATCGCTCCCCAGCCGTCCGCTTCGAGCACGGCGGCTTCGGGCCGTCGCCGCCGCCACCCTCGCGATCGCGACGCCGGCCGTCACCGCCCAGGCAGGCGGCCCAAGCTGGCAGCGCCACGCACCCGTTCCCGAGGCCCGTACCGAGGTCGCGGCGGGGCTTGCCGGCGACCGGATCGTGGTCGTCGGCGGGTTCGTCGACAGCGGCGCGAACTCGGCCAGGGCCGATGCGTACGAGATCGCCGCGAACCGCTGGACGCGCCTGCCCGACCTTCCGGTCTCGGTCGACCACGCCGCCTCCGCGAGCTCGGCCGGCCGGGTCTACGTCGTCGGCGGGTACGGCGGCGATCGCAGGCCGCTCCGCAAGGCCTACGTGCTCGACGGGGGCGCCTGGCGGGAGCTCCCGGAGCCTCCGGAGCCCCGGGCGGCCGCCGCGGCCGCGGTCTCGCTCGGCAAGCTCTACGTCGTCGGCGGGCTCGACGACCGCGGCCTCGCGCAGGTCGCGCTGGTGCTCGACCTGAAAACCGGCCGCTGGTCGCGCATCGCCGGGCCGACCCCGCGCGAGCACCTCGCGGCGGCAGCCGCCAAGGGCCGGGTGTTCGCGGTTGGCGGCCGCAGCGCCGGGATCGACACGAACAGCCGCGCGTTCGAGTCGTACGACCCGAAGACCCGGCGCTGGACGAAGCTCGCGAGGATTCCGTCGGCCCGCGGGGGCACCGGCGCAACAGCCGTGACGGGCGCGATCGTCTCGGTCGGCGGCGAGCAGCCCGCGGGGACGATCGAGAGCGTCTACGCCTACGACCTCCGCACGAAGAAGTGGCGGCGGCTCCCGGACATGGCTTCCCCGCGGCACGGGCTGGGCGTCGTCGCCTACAAGGGGCGTGTCTTCACGCTCGCCGGCGGGCCGCAGCCGGGCCTCACGGTGAGCGGCGTCGTCGAGAGCCTCCGCGTGGGCTGATCTCGAGGTGGCCCGCAGCGAAGCCTCGATCGAGATCGATCGTCCTGCCGCCGAGGTCTTTCCGTGGCTGCTGGAGCCGGAGAAGCGGGTCCGGTGGGTCAGCGGGCTGGCCTCGTCGTCGCCGATCGACGACACCAGCTACCGGGAGGTCCTCGAGGAGCATGGCCAACGGTTCGAGGGCACGGCTCGAGTGGTGCGCGAGGACCCGCCGCACGCGCTCGACGTCGAGATGAAGGGCCGCAGCTTCACCGCGCGCGCCGAGTCCCGGCTCACGGAGGAGAACGGGCGCACGCGGCTCACCTCGTCGTTCGACGTGCAGCTCTCGGGCATGGCGCGCTTCGCCGGCGGCATCGTCGGCCGCCAGACCCAGCGGTCGCTCGAGCGCAGCCTGGCCCGGCTCAAGGAGCTGCTAGAGGCGACCCGAACGGATGACGCCCACGAGGAGCCAGCCGGCGAGCACGAGTGAAACGAAAAAGCCGACGACGGAGAGGAAGTGGATCCCCCAGATCGTCGGGCCGTCCGTCGCCAGCAGCCCGATCAGCGAGGAGCCGAGCAGCCCACCGGCGACGACGAGGGCGACGACGAGCCGGTTGATGCCGACATCGAGCTTGTGCATGAACTCGTCGAGGCCCTTGTGGACGAAGCCGACCTCGATCTGGCCGTCGCGCATCTCCTGCAGCACATCGTGCACCTGGTACGGGATATCGCGAGCGATGCCGGCCAGGGCCCGCGTCTCCTTTTGTGCCCGCGCCGCGAGCCGCCGCGGCGTGAAGCGCTCGAGCATGAGCGTCCGCGCGTAGGGCCGCGCGACCTCGAATACGTTGAAGCCGGGATAAAGCTCCATCCCGACGGAGGCGAGCGTGGCGATCGCCTTGTCGAGCACCACGAAGCGCGTGGGCAGCCGTAGGTTCATCGCGTAGATGAGACTGAAGCCGTCGCGGATGACCTGGATCGGGTCGATCTCCGCCAGGGTGAGGCCGTAGTAGCGGTAGTAGAGGTCACGGAGCTCGGCCCTGAACTCCTCCTCGCGTTCCTTCGGGTACCTGACGCCGAGCTCGGCGAAGTGCCGCGGCAGCGCGTCGACGTTCTCGGTGGCGGCGTCGATGAAGAGCTGCGTCAGCTTCGCCATGTCCTGGTCGGTGAGCTTTCCGACCTGGCCAAAGTCGACGAGGCCGATGCGGGAGCCCTCGAGCACGAGGATGTTCGCCGGGTGGGGGTCGCCGTGGAAGAACCCGTGCCGGAAGATCATCTCCATCCAGGCCTCGGTCATCCGGTAGGCGAGCTCCCTGCGCGCCTCGATCGACTGGGTGTCGAAGTCGAGATCGGCGAGCTGGACGCCGTCGAGGAACTCGAGCGTCAGAATCCGGCTGCCCGAGTACGTCCAGTACACCTTCGGGATCCGCACGAGGTCTGAGCCGGCGAAGTTGCGCCGGAACTGGTCGGCGTTCCGGCCCTCGGCCTTGTAGTCGAGTTCCTGGCGGATCGAGCGGGCGAACTCGTCCACGAGCGCCGCCGAGTCGATGAAGTCGAGCGACCGCACGCGCTCCTTGATGATGCGCGCCGCCTGGTAAAGCAGCGCCAAGTCCGATTCGATCTGGCGGGGTGCGTTCGGGCGCTGGACCTTGACGACGACCTGGGCGCCGTTCGGGAGGGCTGCCCGGTGCACCTGGCCGATCGAGGCCGCGGCGATCGGCACCTCGTCGAACCGGATGAACGCCTGCTCGAGCGTGAGGCCGAGCTCGGCCTCCACCACGAGCCGGGCCTCCTCGAACGGGAACGGGCGCACATCGTCCTGGAGGCTCCGGAGCTCAGCGACGATGTCCGGCGGCACGACGTCGGGACGCGTCGAGAGGAGCTGCCCGAACTTCACGAACGTTGGGCCGAGCTCGTCCAGCATCTCCCGGAGGTGCCGCCCGCGCTCGGAGCCGGCGAGCTCGGTGCTCTCCTCGACACGGGCCGTCCACGGCAGGACGTCCGTGATGCGATGGCGCTGGAAGAAGTAGCCGAAGCCGTGCTTGACGGCCACCTGCGCAATCTCGGACAACCGGCCGATGTTGCGCGTCTTCGGGCGCGTGGCCATGCCGAAGTGTTGCACGGCCGTGACGAGGTTCCTGTCGCCCGGGGAAGATAGCCCTGTGGACGAAGGCCTGATGCTCCTCATCGTCGGCGCGATCCTCGCCGCGAGCATCGTGATCGCGCTCGGTGCGACGCGCGCGGGGTTCCCGGTGCTCGTCGCCTTCCTCGCCCTCGGCATGCTGCTCGGCTCCGACGGGCCTGGCGGGATCGAGTTCGACGACGCCGAGCTCGCGCGGCAAGTCGGCATCATCGGGCTCGTCGCCATCCTCTACGAGGGCGGCCTGCAGACCTCGTGGCGGCGTCTGCGCCAGGTGGCCGTCCCGGCTGCGCTGCTGAGCACCGTCGGGGTCGTCGTGAGCACGATCCTGACCGGAGTCGCCGCGCACGCGCTCTTCGACCTCAGCTGGCTGGAGGCCTTCCTCCTCGGCGCGGTCGTCTCGTCCACCGATGCGGCGGCGGTCTTCGCGACTTTCCGCTTCACGCACATCCGCCGCGGTCTCGCCCGCACGCTCGAGGCGGAGGCGGGCGGGAACGACCCGATGGCGATCGCGCTCACCATCGGCCTCATCGCCTGGATCGAGCAGGGGTCGTACGGCTTCGACGATCTGACGCTCCTCGTCGTCGAGCAGCTCGGCCTCGGCCTCCTGGTCGGCATCGTGCTCGGCTTCGCCGCGTCATGGGTCTTCGGCCGGCTGCCGCAGGCGATCGGTGCCTTCGCGCCGGCCGCGTCGGTCGCGGTCGCCGCACTCTCGTTCGGCGCCGCCGACGTCATCGGCGGCAGCGGCTTCCTCGCCGTCTACCTCGTCGGCCTCGCGGTCGGCAGCACGCCGTCGCGCTATCGCCGCCAGCTGGTCGCGTTCCACGAGGGCCTCGCCTTCCTGGCGCAGGCCACGCTCTTCATCGTCCTCGGTCTCCTGGTCTTCCCGAGCCGGCTCGACGAGGTGGCCGTCGCAGCGGTCGTCCTCGCCTTCCTGCTCATGCTCCTGATCAGGCCGGCCGCGGTGTGGGCATCGACCGCGTTCAGCAAGTTCACCAACCGAGAGCGGCTGCTGCTCGGCTGGGCGGGGCTACGCGGGGCAGTCCCGATCGTGCTCGCCACCTTCGTCCTCTCCTCGCAGGTGCCGGAACGGGGCACGATCTTCGACGCCGTCTTCTTCATCGTCCTCGTCTCGACGATCGTGCAGGGACAGACGCTCGAGTGGGTCGCGGGCAAGCTGAGGCTGCTCTCGCCGGCGCCGCCCGTGCACCATCCGCCGCTCGAGGTGGGGCCGCTCAGCAAGCTCGACCTGATCGACTTCGTCGTCGCGCCCGACCACGCGATCGCAGGCGCGGCGGTGCGCGAGGTCGGGCTGCCGCGCACCGCGATCATCGCCGTCGTCGCCCGCGGCGACGACACGATCCCACCGCGCGGGAGCACGATCATCGCGCCCGGCGACCGCCTGTTCGTGCTCGCGCCGCACTCGATGCGGCGAGACGTCGAGGACACGTTCTCGCGCTGGCGGCGGCGGGTCTAGCGCAACGAGTCGGGCGCTTCGCGCTCGAGCAGCCTCAGGCGGTGCTCGAGCTGCGCGACGCGGAGCTCGAGCGCGTCCCACTCGGCGCGCGTGACGAGACCGAGCTCGCGCGCGATCCGCTCGCCGGTGTCGTGCGGCAGGTCGCTGAGCCGGTCGACGCCGGCGCGAAGCTGGACACCGAGCTCCTCGACGAGCTGCCGGAGGGCGAATGCGCCGTTGCTAGCGGGCTCGTCCATGCGGACGTGAGCTCCTGCGCTGGCGGCGCCGCTCACGGCTCGAGCTCGACGACGCCGGCGCGACGGGCTCGGTCTCGGCCTCGGTCTCAGCCTCGGTTTCGGCTTCGGCCTCGTCGTCCAGCTCGTCGGTCCCGAGGATGTCCGGGAGCAAGTCGGGCTCCGGCTGCGCCGCCGCGAGCTCCTCCGCCTCGCGCAGCGTGAGGCCGACCGAGTCCTCGGTCACGAGCTTGGCGCTCTCCATCCGGCGCTTGTACTCGGGCTCGCGCTCCTTCAGGACGGCGAGGAACGGCGCCGCGATGAAGAAGGTCGAGAAGGCGCTGATGCCGATGCCGACCAGTACGGCGAAGGCGAAGTCCTGCAGCGTCTCGCCCCCGAAGAGGAAGAGCGTGCCGACGGGGAGCAGCGTGATGAATGTGGTCGCAAGCGAGCGTGGGATGGTCTCCCACAGCGAGACGTTCACGATCTGCGCGAACGTCGAGCGCCGCATCAGGACCATGTTCTCGCGGACGCGGTCGAAGACGATAATCGTGTCGTAGATCGAGTACCCGATGATGGTCAGGAACGCCGCGACCGTCGCCTGCGTCACCTCCCGCCCCGAGAACGAGTAGATGCCGAGCGCGATCACGCCGTCGTTCACGATCGTGCGCAGGATCGGCACCGCGAAGCGCCACTCGAAGCGCATCGTGATGTAGAGCGTGATGAGGAGGAACGAGAAGAGGATCGCGTAGATCGCGGAGCGCAGGATCTGCTCGCTGAAGCTCGCGGAGACGTTGCGGACGCTGACGTCATCGGTCTCGAAGTTGCTGCGGAGATCGGTCGTCAGCGCGGTCTGCTCGTCCTGCGGGAGCGACTCCGTGCGGATCCGGAACTGGGTGTACGAGTCGTCCCCGGTGACGTCGCCGGTGCCCTGGATCTGCGCCGCACCCTGGCCGATGTCCGCTGCTTCCTGACGTACGTCGCCGAGCGAGGTCGGCTGGCTCGTCGAGAACGTGATCTCCGTGCCGCCCTCGAAGTCGATGCCGAGGTTCAGGCCCTTGACGACGATCGCGCCGAGGGAGAGCGTGATCAGGACACCGGCGGTGATGAACCAGATGCGCCGCTTGCCGACGAAGTCGATCCGTTGCCAGGCCGGGATCTCGCGTGCCTGGGCACCCACGAACTTGGGGTTGTCGAACCAGCGCGCGTTGCCGAGCAGTGCGAGGAAGGCGCGGGTCGCGAAGACGGCGGTGACGATCGAGAGGGCGGTACCGAGCAGGAGCAGGAAGGCGAAGCCGCGGACGCCCGAGGTTGCGAGGACGAACAGGATCACGGCCGTGATGGCGGTGACGACGTTCGCGTCGATGATCGTCCTGAAGCCCTTCGCGTAGCCGTTCGCGACCGCCGCACGCACCGATTTGCCGGCGCGTGCCTCTTCCTTGATGCGTTCGAAGATGACGATGTTCGCGTCGGCCGCGACGCCGAGCGTCAGGATCATGCCGGCGAAGCCCGGCAGCGTCAGCGTGACGTCGAAGATGAGGATGGTGGCGTAGAGGAAGGCGGCGTAGACGGCGAGCCCGAGCACGGCCACGACGCCGAGGAAGCGGTAGAAGACGAGCAGGAAGATCGCGACCACGATCAGGCCGGCGATCAAGGCCTTCCAGGCCTCCTGCAGCGAGTCCTCGCCGAGCGTCGCCGAGATGGCGGTCGTCTCGAGGGTCTGGAACGTGACCGGGAGGGCACCGCTCTGGAGCACGATCGCGAGATCCTTGGCCTCGCCGACCGAGCCGATGCCGGTGATCTGGGCGCCGTTCGAGCCGCCGATCCCGTTGGGGTACTGCTCCCAGTCGATCGAGGGCCACGACTTGATCTCGCGGTCGAGCACGATTGCGAAGTGCTGCGTGACCTTTTGGCCGAGCAGGTTCGACTGCGTCCGGCCGCGGCTCGCCTCCTCCGCGGTGATCTCGCCGAACTTGTCGCCGCCGTCGTTCGTGAATTGCATCGTCACGATCGGCTCGCCCGTCTGCGTATCGAAATCCTGGCGCGTGCCCGACAGGCGCAGGTCGTTACCCGTCATCTCGGGAACGACCTGCTCCGGGTCGGGGTTCGCCCGGTCGTTGCGGATCAGGTAGTAGGAGTTCTGGGTCGGGTTCTCGGTGTTGACGCCGGGGCAGACGACCTCGCCCGGCCCGCACTCGAGCACGACCATCTTCGGCGGGACGCCGAACAGCCGCCAACCCTTCGGCAGCTCGTCCCCGGACGCGCCCTCGCCGCGAGCATCCTCGAGAGCCTTGCTCTCCAACAGCTTCTGCTTCGTGGTCGCCGGCCCCGCGACGAGCTTCTTCTTGTCGTCGAAGAGGTACCAGCTCGAGGCATTGTCGTTCTTGATCAGCGCCTGCTGGCCCGCGAGCAGCTGGAAGAGCGAGGGTGTCGCGACGGGGAAACCGTTCGCGTCGATGGACGGTCGCTGCAGGTTCTCCTCGAGGTCGTACAGCTCGAGCTGCGCGGTCTTTCCGAGGATCTCGATCACGCGCTCCGGGTTGTCGACGCCCGGGATGCCGATCGAGATCTGGTCGTCGCCCGACTCGCGGATCTCGGGCTCGGCGACGCCGAGGGCGTCGATGCGGTCCCGAAGGATCTCGACGGAGCGCTCGAGGTCGGACTGCTGCAGCGGCCGGTTGGGCGGCGGCACCGCCTGGAGCGTCACCTCGAGGCCGCCCTGAAGGTCCAGGCCGAGCGTAGGCTCCTGCTTCAGCGGGGAACCGGGGATCGTCAGCAGTGCGACGCCGATGAGGCCGGCGACGATGAGACCGACGAAAATGAGGTGCGAGCGACGATTCACGAGATCGGGAGCGGAGGAAGATTAGCCGCGGATTTGGTCATTCGGGTTAGCGCTCTGTGAACCTTCAGGCGGATCGTCCTCGGGGTCCTCAGGGTCATCGTCGACGATCTCGGCCTCCAGCTCCTCCTCCTCTGGAGGGATTACGGCCGCGACCGCCCGCCGGGCCACCCGGAGCTGGACGTCCGGTGCGACCTCCACCAGGAGCTCGTCGTCGTGCGCTTCGCGGACGTAACCGTAGACGCCCCCGGCGGTGAGGATCTCGTCGCCGACCTGGACTCCGGCGAGCAGCTCCTGCTGCGCGTTCTGGCGCCGGCGGGCGGGCCGGATCAGCACCACCCACAGCAGGACGAGCAGAGCGACGATGATGATCAGCTGTCCCAAGGATCCTCCTGGGGGCCGCCGGCGAGGCGCTCGAGCCGCTCGGCGCTGTACTTGTCGAGCCGGCCTCCTTCGATCGCCTCCCGCGCCCCCGCGGTCAGTTCGAGCAGGAAGTGCAGATTATGCAGGCTGAGGAGCCTGAGGCCGAGTAGCTCGTCCTGGTTGACCAGGTGCCTGATGTAGGCGCGCGAGAATCGCCGGCACGCCGGGCACGTGCAACCGTCCTCGAGCGGCCGCGGGTCGCGCGCGAAACGCGCGTTCCTGAGGTTGAGGCGCCCCTCGGCGGTGAGCGCGGAGCCGGTGCGCGCGGTGCGCGTCGGCAGCACGCAGTCGAACAGGTCGACGCCGGCGGCGATGACGCGCAGGACGCCCTCGGCGTCGCCGATCCCCATGAAGTAGCGGGGCTGGTCGGCGGGGAGCAGCGGCGTCGCCCACGTCGTGGCGGCGAACATCTCCTCCCTGCTCTCGCCGACCGCGAGCCCGCCGAGCGCGTAGCCGTCGAACCCGAACGCCGTGATCTCCTCGATCGAGCGCGTGCGCAGCTCCTGGTCGGCGGCGCCCTGCGTGATGCCGAAGACCAGCTGCCCCGGCGCCCGTTCCGCGCCGCGTTGCCGCTCGGCCCAGAGCGTCGTGCGCCGCACCGCCTCCTCGAGCTCTGCTCGCGGCACACCGGCGGGTGGGCAGATGTCGAGACACATCGCGACGTCCGAGCCGAGGTTGCGCTGGATCCTCGCCGCGAGCTCGGGTGTGAAGCGTGCGGGCGCGCCGTCGTACACGGAGCGGAACGTGACGCCGTCGTCGTCGACCTCGAGCAGCGTGTCCCGGAGCGAGAAGACCTGGAAGCCGCCTGAGTCGGTGAGGATCGGCCCATCCCAGCCGGAGAACGCGTGCAGCCCACCCAGCTCGGCGATCAGCTCATCGCCCGGCCGGAAGTGGAGGTGGTACGTGTTGCCGAGAATGATCTGCGAGCCGACCGTGCGGAGCTCGTCCGGGTCGAGGCTCTTCACCGTTCCCTTCGTGCCGACGGGCATGAAGGCCGGCGTGCGCACCTCGCCGTGCGCGGTGCGGAGGACGCCGGCGCGGGCAGCGCCGTCGGTCGCGGTGACGTCGAAGCTCACGCCGGCGAGCGTAGCGAGGCCGGTGCGTACAATCGGAGTGCGCAACGAGGGCGCATCCGGTCCGCGGGCAGGGCAGTGCCCACCTCCTGCAATGTGATTTCCCGCAGACGATCTCGTCTCCGGCCCGACAACGCGGACACTGGGCCTCGAGGAGAAGGAGGTCGTGATGAATCTCGAGCAGCTCCGCAAGCAGGCGAAGGAGCTCGTCAAGGCCGCCCGCGCCGGCGACGAGGCCGCGCTGGCGAGGCTCGGCGGCCGCGAGCCGATCCTGGCGCGCGCCCAGCTCGTCATCGCACGGGAGCAGGGGTACCCGAGCTGGCCCGCGCTCGTCGCGGCCGCCGAGGCGAGCGCGGTCGAGGTCGTTCGCGCGGCGACCTCCGCGCGGCCGACCCGGGCCGAGCGGCTGCTCGCGGCACAGCCGGAGCTCGAGCGCGACCCCTGGGTGCGGCTCGTGCTGGGCCGCGGCTGGGACGGGGACGCGAATGCGCCGGGCGGGCCGCTCGATTGTCCGGCGCTCGTCTACGCCTGCCACTCGTGCTTCGACACGGGATCTCTCGCGCGCGAGCTGCTCGCGCGCGGCGCCGACCCGAACGGCTTCTTCCTCAACGAGCACGGACGCATGTCGGCCCTCTACGGCGCTGCCGGCGTCAAGCACGACCCGGAGCTGACCCGCGCGCTGCTCGAGGCGGGCGCCGATCCCGACGACGGCGAGTCGCTCTATCACGCCGCCTACGCGGAGCGGCCCGACTGCGTGCGCGTCCTGCTCGAGCACAACGCCACCGTCGTCGGGACGAATGCGGTCGCCGCGGCGATCGACGCGGACCACGTCGAGCACGCGCGTCTGATGCTCGAGGCCGGCGGGAACGCCAACGACGGCGCACTCGTAGCCCACGCCGTGCGGCGCGGCTGCGGCCCCGCGATGCTCGAGCTCCTCGCCGAGCACGGCGCCGACCTCGACCGGAAAGGCGGCGAGACATGGCGCGGTGACGTTCCGCTGCGGACGCCGTATCAGCACGCCGTGTTGCGGGGGAAGAGGGAGCTGGCGGACCTGCTCGAGCGGCTCGGAGCCTCGACCGTCGTCGACCCTGCGGACGCATGGGTCGCGCAGCTCGCCCGCGCGGAGGAGCCGAAGGGTGAGCTGCCTGCGTCTTTCGACGTCGACATGCAGGAGGTCGTCATCCTGACCGCCCTTCGCGTCGACGCCGAGCTCGTCACACGCGCCGTCGGGGTCGGCTTCACCGGCGTGGTCGGCGGGTCGCCGCCAGGGACGCTCCTCCACCACGCCTGCTGGGTCGGATCGGTCGACGTCGTGGAGCGGCTGCTCGCGCTCGGAGCCGAGCCGGCAGCGCCGTCTCCGGCCGACTTCGAGACGCCGCTCGACTGGGTGGTGCACGCCTCCCAATACCACGGCCTCGTGGACCGCGACTACGTCGGCGTCGCCGAGCGCCTGGTGGCCGCCGGGGCTCCCGCGGCGGCGAAGTACCCGGAGGCGGCTGAGGGGCCGCTCGCCGACTGGCTTCAGAAGATGAGCATGGCGTCGCCGAACGAGTAGAAGCGGTAGCGCTCGGCGGTCGCCAGCTCGTACAGGCGCCGTGTCTCTTCGACGCCCGCGAACGCCATCACGAGCGCAAGGAGGGTCGAGCGCGGCAGGTGAAAGTTCGTCAGGAGAGCGTCCACCCGGCGGAACTCGAAGCCGGGCGTGACGAAGAGGTGCGTGCGACCTTGCAACAGACTGTTGCAAGCCACCGTCTCGAGCACGCGCACCGTGGTCGTGCCGACCGCGAGCACCCGCTCCGCCGCCTCGATCCGTTCCCACGCGTCGGGCTCGACCGAGTACCGCTCGCCGTGGAGCTCGTGCTCCTCGAGCGTCGCGGCGGTCAGCGGCCTGAACGTGTCGAGCCCGACGTGGAGCGTCACGCGCTCGACGTCGAGGCGCTGCAGGAGCTCGGGCGTGAAGTGGAGCCCGGCCGTCGGCGCGGCGGCCGAGCCCGCCTCGTCCGCGTAGACGGTCTGATAGCGGGCCGGATCGGCGAGCGGGGCCGTGATGTAGGGCGGGAGCGGCGCCTCCCCTGTGGGCTCGCCGGTCAGCCGCAGGCGCCAGCGGCCCTCACCGAGGTCCTCGAGCAGCTCGACCGGACCGAGGCGCTCCCCTGCGCGCAGCCTCCGCGAAGGACGCGCCAGCCCCTCCCAGAGGCCGTCGTCGTCGAGCTGCTCGAGCAGCAGCACCTCGGCTGCACCGCCGCTCTCCCGCTGCAGGGCGAGCCGCGCCGGCACGACCCGCGTGTCGTTGACGACGACGAGCTCGCCGCCGAGCTCGGACGGCAGCTGCGCGAACGTGCGATGCCGAATCGCGCCCGTCGAGCGGTCGTACACCAGGAGGCGTGATTCGTCGCGACGCTCCGCGGGGTGCTGCGCGATCAGCTCGGGCGGCAGCTCGTAGTCGAGCTCGGCGGAGTCCATCCGATGCTGAGAGTAGCCTCGCGCCCATGGACGAACGAGCACTCGAACAGGCCAAGGAGCGCATCGCCGCGGCGGCCGCCGGGCGCACGGCACCGGCAGACCTCGAGGCAGCGCTGGAACGCTCCCGCACGCAGATCGAGTCCCTCGCGCAGGCGACCGCAGAGATCCAGGCGACGCTGCCCGAGAAGATCAGCTCGGCTCTCCGCGAGGGCCTCCGCGCGGAGGTGCTGCCGGTCGCGCGGCAGCTGGCCGAGATTCGGGGGCTGCTCAACCAGGCGATCCGGCGCCTCGAGCGGCTCGAGGGCGATCTCCTCGCCGAGCGGCACGCCCGCATCGACGATCTGACGCTGGTGGTCGAGCTCATCTCGTCGGGCTGGCAGGGCGTCGACGACCGGCTGGCGCGGCTCGAGGGCGCCACGGTCGAGACGCTCGCGCACCAGCGCGCCGCGTAGCGCTAAGTCGTCGCGAGGATCACCGCGCAGGTCGCGGCCCAGAGCGCGACCGTGATGAGGATCGGCAGGTCCGTGACGAGCACGTTCTCCGGCTCCTCCCCCGCCGCTGAGCGGTGAAGAAGCAGGAGGTAGCGAAAGATCCCGAACACGACGAACGGGATCGTGGCCGCGAGCGCCTGCGTCTCGTGCGCCGTGAGCGCGTAGACGGCGTACGCGATCACCGTCGACGACGCGACGATGCCGACGAGCTGGTCGACGAGCGGCAGCGAGTAGCCCTCGAGCGCCGGCCGAGCCGGCGTCGCCTCACCGTCGGCGAGCACGAGCTCCCCGCGCCGCTTGCCGAGCGCGAGGAAGAGCGCGAGCAGGGCCGTGCAGACGAGCAGCCACGGCGAGATCCGAACGTCGACGGCGTCCGCGCCAGCGGCGGCGCGAACGACGAAGAGGGCGGAGATCGTCATCACGTCGATGAGCACGAGCTGCTTCAGGCCGAACGTGTACGCGCTCTGGAGCGCGAGAAACGCGAGCAGGAGGGCGAGCGCGGTCCACCCGAGCCACGCCGCGCCGAGCAGCGCTGCCGTGCCGAGTACCGCCGCGACGGCCACCGCCGTCCCGGCGGACAGCTCGCCGCGAGCGAGGGGCCGACGTCGCTTGACCGGATGCAGCCGGTCAGCGCTCACGTCCTTCAGGTCATTGAGGAGGTACGCGGCGCTCGAGGCCGCGCAGTAGACGGCGAACGCGATCAGCGCTCGAGCCCAGCGGCTCCCGTCGTCGAGCTCGGCCGCGAAGATGATCCCGGCGAACAGGAGCAGGTTCTTCGTCCACTGCCTCGGCCGCAGCGCCACCCACAACGCCACGACAGGGCTGCGGCGCGGCTGCAGCGAAACGACAGCCGCCTGAGGCTCGGGAAGCGACACCGCGCGATCCTAGTCGCCCTATTCGGCCCGGGACGCCGCGCGTAAGCTCCCTGGCGCACGCTGCGGCCTCGGTGGTGCCCGGACAGGGAGGTCGCAGTGAACGCGCAGTTGGACAGTCATTCGGCCCGAAAGCGGACTCGCGCCCGCCGCGCAGCCGTCGTGTCGAGCCTCGTGATCGCGGGCGCACTGGTGTTCGCCGTCGCGGGGGCGGTGGGCGGTCCGGGGCAGTCTCCGCGGCTGAGCGTCTGCGTGCAGAACGGCGGATCTCCCGAGAGCAGAGGCGACCTGAACGTGCGACTCGGCACCTGTGCCGGTGGGCAGCGGTACACGCTCCCCACCAGCGAAGGGAGCCCGGGCGCGACCGGGCCGGCGGGGCCTGTTGGCCCTGCGGGGCCGCAGGGTGAGACCGGGCCCGCGGGGCCGGTCGGACCGGCTGGGTCCCAAGGGATAACCGGCGTGACCGGAGCGACCGGCGCGAAGGGGGACACGGGCGACCCTGGGCCGACCGGGCCGACCGGGCCGACCGGGCCGCAGGGCGCGACCGGGCCGGCGGGTGCACCAGGGCCGGCTGGGCCAGCAGGCCCGACCGGAGCCTCCGGTCCGCCGGGACCGGCAGGTCCTGCGGGTGCGACGGGGCCGCCGGGGGCGGCCGGACCGACAGGGCCCGCCGGGGCAACCGGGTC
Source organism: uncultured Gaiellaceae bacterium (assembly GCA_963791905.1). Taxonomy (GTDB): domain Bacteria; phylum Actinomycetota; class Thermoleophilia; order Gaiellales; family Gaiellaceae; genus Gaiellasilicea. Next base: position 1,094,292 of record CAWBTX010000005.1, on the reverse strand, counting down.
GCAGGGGCCGGCAGGCTCGGCAGGCACGACTGGCCCCGCCGGCCCACAAGGACTGCAAGGACTGCAAGGCGCCCAGGGCTTACAAGGGATCCAGGGACCTGCCGGCCCGACGAGCTCGCAGGTCGTCTCCGCCTCGATGACCTCGACGTCGCCGGCCCTCAACACGACCGTCTCCGTGACCGCGCCGTGCCCGGCAGGGAAGGTCCTGCTGGGCGGCGGCGGCGAGGCCGTCAACAGCGACGCAACCCAACCCTCGCGCGTCCAGCTGACGCGATCGCGACCTCAGGGCACCGGCTGGCAGGCGACCGGCGTCGTCGACACGGGTCTCGGCGCCGCGAACAGGATGACCGTGACCGCCTTCGCCGTCTGCACGGTCTGAGCTAGAGCTGGGGCGCGGGCAGGACGAGCCGGAAGCGGCTCCCCTTCCCCACCTCGGACTCGAGCTCGATGCGGCCGCCGAGCGCCAACGCGAGCTCGCGCGCGATCGGCAGGCCCAGGCCCGTCCCGCGGCCGTCCCGTGACCAGAAGGGCCGGAAGATCCGCTCGCGCTCCTCGGCGCGGATGCCCGGGCCGGTATCCGCGACGTCGACGGCGACTGCGCCGTTCTCGCTCGTCAGCGCGACGTCGATGCGCCCGCCGTCCGGCGTCCAGCGGAATGCGTTCGAGAGCAGGTTGGAGATGATCTGCAGCACGCGGTCGCCGTCGGAGACGATCACAGGGTCGCTGTCCGCCCGCTTCTCGTACTCGATCCCGCGCCGCCTCGCCTCGTCCGTGAAGGTCGAGTAGGCGCGGTCGCAGAGCCGCCCCATGTCGACCTCCTCGGTGAGGACGGTGAAGCGGTGCGCGTCGAGCTTCGCGAGATCGAGCACGTCGTTGACGAGCCGGCCGAGGCGCTCCGCCTCGGCCTCGACGGTCTCGAGGGAGAGGTCGGCGAGCTCGGGATCGGTCACCACGCCCTCGCGCAGCGCCGCGACGTGCCCGCGAATGGCGGTGAGCGGGGTGCGGAGCTCGTGCGAGACCGACATCAGGAAGTTGCGCTCGAGCTCCTCCGCCTCGGCGAGCTTGCCCGCCATGTCCTGAAACCGCTCCGCCAGGTGCCCGATCTCGCCGCTGCCGTGGAGCTCCCTCACATCGATGTTGTAGTTGCCGGCGGCGATCTGGTCGGCCGCGGCCGAGAGCGCGAGCACCGGCCGCGTGATGCGGCGGGAGAAGTACCACGCGAGGCCGCCGACGACGACGAGGCTGCCGAGGAACGCGAGCGCGAGCCGCCAGGCGAGGGTCACCCACTCGTCACGGACGGTGGCGTTCGGCGTCGCGACGACCAGCGATCCGAAGGCGGGCGTGTTGGGCCCGCCGGGCCGGAGCGGATACGACGAGGCGAGGAAGGGCCGATCCTCGCCGGGCGGGGTGAACTCGAAGCTGCGGATCTGGCCGCCGCTCACGTCGACGCCGACGTCGTCGACGGTGAGCCGGGTCAACCCGGCATCCTCGCCCGGGAAGGCGCCCGGGCCGACGAAGAAGAGTCGGTTGCCGCTCGCGGCCTCGAGCTTCGACGCCGCGAAGACCGGCGCCGGGGCGCCTTCGGAAGTCCGCCGCGCGGACTCCCCGTAGAGCTGAGCGAGGCCCCGCGCCTCCCGCCGTAGCTCGGACACCGACTGGTCGTGCGTGTAGCTCTGGAAGAGCCGTACCGCGATCAGCGTCGAGATCAGCCCGGCGAGCGCGATCGCCGCCAGGAAGAGCGCCGGCAGGCGAAAGCGGAGCGACCGCATGGGCCTATGCGGCCGGGGCGGGGGCGCGCTCGGGGCCGACCTTGTAGCCGACGCCCCACACCGTGACGATCGGGGACGCGTCCCCCAGCTTGCGCCGTAGCTGCCGCACGTGCACGTCCACGGTGCGGGTGTCGCCGGCGAAGGTGTAGCCCCAGACCCGCTCGAGCAGCTGATCGCGCGTCAGCACGAGGCCGCGGTGGTCGAGCAGCTCCCAGAGCAGGTCGAACTCCTTCGGGGCGAGCTGGATCTCGTCGGTCCCGACCTTCACCTCGCGCCGGCCCGCATTGATGGTGAGGTCGCCGTGGGCGAGCTCCTTGCTCTCGTCGCGGCGCCGCTCCGGTGCAGCGCGCCGCAGCACCGACTTGACGCGGGCCACGAGCTCGCGCGGGTTGAACGGCTTCGTCAGGTAGTCGTCGGCGCCGACCTCGAGGCCGATGATCTTGTCGACGTCCTCGTCCCGTGCTGTCAGCATCAGGATCGGGACGTCGGAGGTCTTGCGGATCCGGCGGCAGATCTCGATCCCGTCGAGGTCCGGGAGCATAAGGTCGAGGATGATCAGCGCCGGTGACTCGGCGGCGACCTGCGCCAGCGCGGCGGTGCCGGTCGAGACCGCCTTCACGTCGTAGCCCGCGTTCTTCAGGTAGAGCGAGACGAACGAGGCGATCGACGCCTCGTCCTCGACGACCAGAATCGTTTGCGCGCCGGCAGGCATGTCGTCAGGCCCCGCGACGCACGAGGCCGCGCTCGCTCTTCTCGGCCCGCTCGACGGAGGCCGTGCCGAGTCGGAAGCGCGTCATCTCCACAGGCAGCGGCTTGCAGACGGCCCGCGGCGAGCGACAGTCGTCGCCGTCGAGCGAGTAGACACCGGGCCGGAAGACGTCGTTCGTGACGATCGTGCCCTCGCCGACGCCGACGGCCGAGAGGTCGATGCCGCGGCCAGTGATGGTCGTGCGGAACTTCCCGCCGATCAGCCGGAAGCGCACGCCGGCGCCGCACCATTTGGAGCCGCCACGCGGCAGGTCGACCTGGGGCTCGTCGTCACCCCAGACGAGCGGGAAGTTGAGATCCTCGGGCGAGAGGTCGGTGATCGACACGCAGCCGCGGTCGATGCGCCCGATCACGCCGCCGACCATGCCGGTGCTGCGCGCGCCGAGCGTGATCTCGCCACGCCCGTCCGCGACGGACAGGGCGCCGTCGGCGGCGCTCGCCTTCGGCAGCTCCAACGCCACGGCCGGTGCTGCAAAGAGCAGGGCAAGCAGAATGGGGACGGCGTACCGCATCAGATTGAGTATCCAGGCTCGGGGTTGTCTGAGGGTGAGCGAATTGTAAGGAAATCGCTCGATGCGCCCGCCTGATGTCTTTCCCTAGAGTCACCCTCCTTGAACGAGATCGCGGACTTCGGCGAGGTGATCCTCATCGTGGCCGCCGGCGTCTCGCTGGCCATCCTCGGACGGACGCTCACCGAGAAGCTCGCGATCCCGAGCGCTGCGTTGTTCATGTTGGCGGCGGCGATCGCCTCGGACATGTTCCCGCGACTTGGAGAGGTGATCTCGTTCGTCACGGTCGAGCGAATCGCCGTCGTCGCGCTGATCGTGATCCTCTTCGACGGCGGCATGCACATCGGCTGGCGCCGTGCCGCCGTCTCGATCGTCCCGATCCTGTCACTGGGCCTCGTCGGCACGTTCGCGACCGCCGGGCTCGTCACGCTCGGTGCGCACTGGCTGCTCGACTTCTCGTGGATCACGAGCGGGCTGCTCGGCGCCGCGCTCGCGCCGACCGATCCGGCCGTGACGTTCTCGGTCCTGAGCGGACGGGAGATCCGCGGGCGTGCCGGCACGATCATCGAGGGCGAGTCCGGCGCCAACGATCCGGTCGGGATCGCACTGGTGATCGGCCTGGTCGAGTTCGCGACGAGCGACGACGGCACCTTCTGGACCGTGGTCCGCGAGTTCTCGATCGAGATGGTGGGCGGGGCGGCCGTCGGCGTGCTCGGCGCAGCCGTCCTCATCCGCGTGATGCGCCGCGAGACACTGCCGGAGGCGTCGCTCTATCCGCTGCGGGTGCTCGCCGCAGCCGGCGTGATCTACGGCGCCGCGACGCTCGTGCACGGGTCGGGCTTCCTCGCCGTGTTTCTCGCCGGCCTCCTGATCGGCGACGCGGGTGCGCCACACCAGGACGAGATCGAGGGCTTCCACTCCTCGCTCGCCAGCCTCGCCGAGATCACGGCCTTTGTCGCCCTCGGCCTCACGATCGACGTGACGGACGTGCTGTCGAGCGGCGATTGGCTCGACGGCCTCGTCCTCGCGGCGCTGCTCGGCCTCCTCATCCGCCCCGTGGTCGTCGTGCTCCTGCTCCTCCCCGTACGGCTCGACTGGGGCGAACGGCTCTTCATCGCGTGGGCCGGGCTCAAGGGGGCCGTGCCGATCCTGCTCGCGGCGCTGGTCGTGATCGCGGCGGTCGACGACGCGGCGAAGATCTACAACGTCGTCTTCGTGGTCGTCCTCTTTTCCGTCGTCGTGCAGGGAACGCTGCTGCCCGTCGTGGCGAAAAGGCTCAATGTGCGGTTGCTCCCGAGGGGGTAGGAGCTAGCCGTCGTAGAGGTAGAACCCGCGGCCGGACTTGCGCCCGAGCAGGCCCGCGTTCCGCATCGCGACGAGCCTCGGCGGCGGCGCCATCCGCTGCTCACGCGTCTTCTCGTAGAGCGCCTCGGAGGCGTGGACGTGCACGTCGATGCCGACGAGGTCGACGAGCGCGCACGGCCCCATCGGCCAACCGGCACCGCCGCGCAGCCCGGCGTCGAGGTCCTCCGGCGAGACACGGGCCTCGTCGAGGACGCGGATGCAGTCGTTCAGGAGCGGGATGAGGACGCGGTTGACGACGAAGCCGGGGGTGTCGTGGCAGCGGATCGGGGTCTTGCCGATGCGGGCGCCGAACGCGAACGCCGTCTCGAACGGCCCCTCTTCGGTCAACTCCGCGCGCACGATCTCGACGAGCGGCATCAGCGGCGCCGGATTGAAGAAGTGCATGCCGACCACGCGCTCCGGCCGGGCGGCCGCGGCGGCGATCTCAGTCACGGAGAGCGCCGAGGTGTTCGTCGCGAGCACGGCGTCCGGGCGGCAGATCCGGTCGAGGTCGGCGAAGAGCGCCCGCTTCGGCTCGAGCTCCTCGACGATCGCCTCGATCACGAGGTCAGTGCCACGGAGCTCTTCGAGCTCCGTGGTTAGGGAGAGACGCGCCAAGGCGACGTCGCGCGCCGACTCATCCAACTGCCCCTTCTCGACCTTCCGCGTCAAGAAGTGCGCGATCCGCTCGCGCGCCTGCTCCCCGAGCTCGGCGCGCACCTCCAGCCCGACCGTGTCCACGCCCGCCTCGACGCACAGCTGCGCGATCCCGGCGCCCATCGCGCCCAGGCCGACGACGCCCACCTTCCGCACCTCCGCCACCGCGGCGATGCTAGTCGATCGGGGTGGTGCCGCTGCCTACGTGAGGTCGCGCCAGCGCCGGCGCCACGCGGGCTCGTCGATCCGGGAGTCGGCGCCGAAGAGGAGCGCGAGCGGCCCGATCGCGACGATGAAGACGACGAGGAGGATCGTTCCCATGCGCACATGGTCGCACCAGCCTGTCGATCAGGGCAAATCGAGCTAATGTTCGGTTCGATCATGGAACCTAATCGTTCCCATGACCTCTGGCTCGGCGTCGAGATCCGACACCTGGCCGCGCTCGAGGCGGTCGCGCGCACGGGCTCGTTCGGCCGCGCAGCCGAGGAGCTCGGGTACACGCAGTCCGCGATCTCGCAGCAGATGCAGACCCTCGAGCGGATCATCGGCGAGCGTCTCGTCGAGCGCCCGGGAGGGCCCCGCGCGGTCTCGTTGACCGAGGCCGGCTCGCTCCTGCTTCGTCACGCGGAGGCGATCGTGGCCCGGCTGCACGCTGCGCAGGCCGATCTGAACGCGCTCGTGCAAGGGCAGCTCGGCGCGCTGCGCATCGGCACGTTCCAGAGCGTCGGCGCCAAGGTGCTGCCGGAGATCATGAGCCGCTTCCGACGCGAGTGGCCGCGGGTCGACCTCGAGCTCCGCGAATCAACGTCCGACGACGACCTGCTCCGACTCGTCGAGCGCGGCGAGCTCGACCTCGCATTCACGATGGTGCCCCTGCTCGACGGGCCGTTCGAGTGGCAGGAGCTCCTACGCGACCCCTACGTACTCGCCGTCCCCGCCGAGAGCGACCTCGCGTCGGCCGAGCGAGCGCGGCTGCCCGAGCTCGGCGGCCTCAGCCTGATCGGCAACCGCGCCTGCCGCACGACGTCTCTTGCGGAGAGCGAGCTGGCCGTTCGCGGCGTCGACATCGAGATCGCATTCCGACTCGACGACAACGGCACCGTCCAGGGCCTCGTGGCGGCGGGCTTCGGCGCCGCGATCGTCCCGCTCCTCGCCGTCGACGAGCACGACGACCGCGTGCGGGTGCTCGAGATCGAGCCGGCGATCCCGGACCGCCGGATCGCGCTCGCATGGCACCGCGATCGCCACCGTTCGCCAGCCGCGCGCGCCTTCCTCGAGCTCGCCGCGGAGGTCTGCGCGGAGCTGCGGCTCGAGCTGCGCCAGCCGGTATCGAGCTCTTAGTCCGACAGGCGCTCGACCACGGCCGCGATCGCCTGGCCGAAGCCGATGCACATGCACGCGATCCCGTAGCGCGCGTCGCGCCTGTCGAGCTCGTTCAGGAGCGTCGCGGTGACGCGGGCGCCGGTCGCGCCGAGCGGGTGCCCGAGCGAGATGCCGCCGCCGTTGGGGTTGATGTCGTCGAAGCGATCCTCGAGGCCGGCGTCCTTCGCGAACTGGAGCACGACGCAGGCGAACGCCTCGTTGACCTCGATCACGGCGATGTCGTCCCACGTCAGACCCGCGCGCTCGAGAGCCTTGCCACAGGCCTCCGGATTGCCGTGCAACATCCGGTAGGGGTCGACGCCGGACAGGCCGAACGAGACGAAGCGTGCCCTCGGCTCGAGGCCGAGCCGCGAGGCGGCCGACTCGCTCGTGACCAGCACCGCGGCGGCGCCGTCGACGATCTGGCTCGAGTTGCCCGCCGTGATGACGCCGTCCGGGATGAACGCCGGCTGAAGCGAGGCCAGCCTCTCGGCGGACGTGTCGCGCCGGGGCGCCTCGTCGACGCCGACCAGGACGGCTGCGCCGGCCGCGGAGACCTCGACCGGGACGATCTCGTTCTCGAAGAAACCCGCGTCGATGGCCGCGATCGCGCGACGGTGTGACTCGAGCGAGTACGCGTCGAGCGCCTCGCGGCCGAGCCCCCACTCCTTCGCGATCACCTCGGCGGAGATGCCCTGCGGAACGATCTGCCAGCGGTCGAGCAGCTTGTCCGAGAGATCGCCGCCGTTGGAGCCCATCGGGACTCGGGACATCATCTCGACACCTGCGGAGACGACCACGTCGAGCTGGCCGGACATAACGGCGGCCGCCGCGTTGAAGTTCGACTGCATCGAGGACCCGCACTGCCGGTCGACGCTCGTGCCGCAGACTGTTTCGGGCCAGCCCGCGACCATCGGCACCATCCGGCCGATGTTCCATCCCTGTTCGCCGATCTGGGTGACGCAGCCCATCTGCACGTCCTCCACCTCGGCGGGGTCGAGGTCATGCCGGTCGACGAGGCCGTTGAGCACCTGCGCCGCGACCTCGTCGCCGCGGGTGCCGGCGAGCACGCCGTTCCGCTTTCCGATCGGCGAGCGGACCGCGTCGATGATCAGGGCGTCGCTCGGCATCGGCAACAGCATAGATCGCCGCCTACACTCGAGGACGTGGCGACAACGGCGATCGAGCGGAAGCTCCTGATCGACGGCGAGTGGGTCGAGACAGGCGAGTGGACCGAGGTCCGGTCGCCCTACTCCGGCGACGTCGTGGGCCGCGTCGCGCGAGCCGGAGCGGAGGAAGCGCGGCGCGCCGTCGACGCGGCCGAGCGCGCGATGCGGGACCCGTTGCCGGCCCACAAGCGGGCCGAGATCCTCGTCCGCGTCGCGGGCTACCTCGGCCGCCGGCACGAGGAGGCCGCGCAGCTGATCTGCGCCGAGGCCGGCAAGCCGCTGAAGTCGGCACGCATCGAGGCATCGCGGGCCATGTCGACGTACACGTACGCGGCGGTCGAGGCACGAACCCTGGCGGGCGAGATGGTGCCGATGGAAGGCTCGCAGGCCGGCGTGGGCAAGCTCGGCTTCACGCTGAGGCAGCCGATCGGGGTCGTCGGCGCGATCTCGCCTTTCAACTTCCCGCTCAACCTCGTCGCGCACAAGATCGCGCCGGCGCTCGCCGCCGGGTGCGCGGTCGTGCTCAAGCCGGCCGCACAGACGCCGCTGTCGGCGCTCCTGCTCGCGGAGCTCGAGACCGAGGCGGGGCTCCCGCCGGGCTGGCTGAACGTTCTCGTCGGCCCCGCAGCCGAGATCGGCAACGTGCTCGTCGAGGACGAGCGGGTCAAGCTCATCACCTTCACCGGCTCGAGCGAGGTCGGTTGGGGCCTGCGCGAGCGGGCACCGCGCAAGAAGGTGAACCTGGAGCTCGGGAACGCGACGCCGGTCATCGTCGCGGCGGACGCAGACCTGGACGACGTAGCCGCGAGTCTCGCGACGCACGCGTTCTCGTTCGCGGGCCAGAGCTGCATCTCGGTGCAGCGCGTCTACGTCGAGCGACCCGCTCTCGAGGCGCTGCTCGAGCGGTTCGTCCCGAAGGTGGAGGCGCTCGTCGTCGGAGACCCCGCCGCCGAGGAGACCGACGTCGGGCCGCTGATAGACGGCGACGCGCTCGAGCGCGTGCTGGAGTGGATCGAGGAGGCGCGGGCGGCGGGCGCGGAGGTGCTGACGGGAGGCGGGCTCGAGGGAGAGCTCCTGCGACCCACGGTGATCGCGAACGCCGCGCCGGACCTCAACGTGTCCTGCCGCGAGGTCTTCGGGCCGGTCTGCACCGTCAACCCGTACGACACGCTCGACGAGGCGGTCGAGCTCGCGAACGGGACGCCGTACGGCCTGCAGGCGGGAATCTTCACCGCGTCGAACAGGACGGCGCTCGCGGCGGCGCAACGGCTCGACTTCGGCGGCGTGACGATCAACGAGGCGCCCACCTTCCGAGCCGACCAAATGCCGTACGGCGGCGTCAAGGACTCGGGCAACACGCGAGAAGGGCCGCGCTGGGCCGTGCGCGAGATGACGGAGGAACGGCTCGTCGTGATCGCGCGAGCTCTATGCGCCCGGCCGGACAGAGCCCGCCGAAGACGCAGGTACACTCGGCTGCGGCTCGATGGCCCGCCCTTCGCTGTTCACACGCCTGCTGCGGCCGCAGCCCGACGCCGCTGAGAACTCATCCACGGCGCCGCCGCCGCCGCCGAAGCGACGGCACGCGGTTCCACCTCCCGGGGCGCTTCGCCGCGAGCGCCGGGCGCTCCTGCGGATCCGCGAGCAGCGCCTGCGAGACCTCGGCGGCCTCGCGCTGGAGATGTATCGGCACGACCGCTTTCGCGAGGATCTGCTGCTCGAGCGCTGCGCGGAGCTGATCGGGCTGGAGGCGCGCGTGCACGAGCTCGACTCGTTCCTCGGCCGCACACGCGCTCCCTCACGGGTCCGGCAGAGCGCTCGCTGCGAGTGCGGCGCGCCGCTCCTCTGGGGCTCCCGCTACTGCGCCAACTGCGGCCGGCCGGCAGCTGCGCCCGCGCCGGCGCGTGCGGACGACGGAGGCGGAGACTGAGCACGCTCGAGAAGGAACGCACGCTGTGCCCCCGGTGCTCGGCGCCGGTCGAACCACCGCAGGAGTACTGCCTCGAGTGCGGGCTCAGACTCCCAGGCGAGCGCACGACGGCGCGCGACGGCGCCTCGGCGGGTCTCGCCGAGCGGCACGGGTGGTCGAGCGGCTGGGTCCTCCCCGCGCTGCTCGGCCTCGTGGTCGCGATCCTCGGCACGGCCGCTGCGATCGCGATCTCCGACGACACGCAGGAGGAGTCCGCCCCTGCGACGGCGACCGGCGGCAGCCTGACTGTCACCGGGGCCCAGGAGACCCTCACCGCCCCGGAGCCTGCACCGACGACGACCGCGCCGGCGGCTACCGCGCCTCCCGCGACGACGGCCCCACCTGCCCGTCCCGCGGTGCCGCGAGCGATCACGTGGCCGCCGGGCCGCCAAGGCTGGACGATCGTGCTCCTCTCGGTGCCCCAGGCGAACGGCCGGCCCGCAGCGACCGAGCGGGCCGAGGAGGCGCGGGACGGTGGGCTCCGGCGCGTCGGCGTCCTCAACTCGTCGCGCTTCGCGAGCCTCCACCCCGGCTACTACGTCGTCTACCACGGCGTGTTCGACTCCGAGGCGGAGGCGACGAGCGCCCTCCAGCGCGCACGCGGCGTGTTTCGCCTCGCGTACGTGCGGCAGATCACGCCCTGACTGATCTCGTCCTGAACTGATCTCGTCCTGAACCTGGGGCCGAGACTCGACAAACAGGATTAGGGACGTCAGGATGCGGAAACGTCTCGCTGGACCGACTCGAGCACCTGCCCCCCGTGCCCGTAATTGCGACTTTCTCGTGAAGACTTTGTAACAACGTCTGGTTGCCCGTATACTGAGGGCGACCGGCGTCGAATCGCCTCCATTTTCGGCCTGGCTAAGCGGATTTGAGGGAGTAATGACCGCGCAGATGGAAGCCCAGCTCGCCCAATTGCAGACGTGTATGTATCAGTACTCGCGAGCGATCTACCGTTCGATCAAAGACCTCATCGACCCCTACTCGGACGGCGCGACGCAACTCGCCTCGAGGCGCGCGGTTCTCGAGCAGTGCGAGCAGACGATGGAACGGCTCGCCGCGGATCCGCACTACTTCGCGAAGCCAGACCGGGCCCTCTTCCAGGACATCCGGCGCTACTTCCCGATCACCGCGCAGGCCCAGGTCGCCTGGGCGGTGCGTGAGGGCGTCGGCGCAGCGATCGGCTTCATCGAGGAGCAGCTCGAGGCAGGGGCTCTCGACGGCGGCGTCGCCCGCTGCCGGGCAACCACGCGCAAGGGGAAGCCGTGCCAGCGCACGCCGCTGCCGGAGCGCGACTACTGCCCCTCGCACCAGCACCTCGAGCGCTCGTCCCTCGCCGCCTAATCCCGTAACGCAGGGCAAGCGACTAAGCTCGGCGGCGGGATGTCGCACGACACCGACAAGCTGATCCGGCAGCTCTCGCTCGTCGCCTTCCTGATGGCGGAGCGCCGGCCGCTCACCGCCCGCGACGTGAAGGGGAACGTCGAGGGGTACTCCGAGATGTCGGACGAGGCGTTCGCGCGGCGCTACTACTCCGACCGCGCGGAGCTGATTGCGCTCGGCGTCCCGCTCCACTCGCAGCGCGACGAGTTCACCGGCGAGGAGCTGTACACGCTCCGCTCGGAGAACTACTTCCTGCCGAAGCTCGAGCTGACCGACGACGAGCTCGCGGCGCTGCTGACGAGCCTGCACCTGCTCGAGGGGAAGTTCGCGTACGCAGAGCCGTTGCGGCTCGCGCTCCAGAACCTCGCGCTCGGTCGCCCCGGCTTCGGCGAGGCGCTAACCGAGACCGCCGACAGGGTCAAGGTGAGCGACCCGGACTACTCGCCCGAGATGGCGGGCCGACTCTCGAAGCTCGAGGCGGCGATCTCGAAGCAGCGGACGATCAAGTTCAGCTACTGGTCGCCGCAGCGCGACCGCGTCAAGGAGCGGACGCTCAACCCGTACGCACTGCGGCACGACGAGGGCGTCTGGTACGTGATCGGACGCGACCTCGACGATGATCGCGACAAGACGTTCCGTGTCTCGCGCATCCGCAGCGACATCCGCTTCGCCACCCGGCGCGAGCGCGACTTCCGGCTGCCGGCCGAGTTCGACGTCGAGGAGCACCGGCGCCGGAGCCCGTGGCAGATCGGCGAGCCCGTCGGCGCGGCCCGGATCGCCGTCAGCGGGGACACGGCGTGGTGGGTGATGCGCACGCTCGGTGATGCCGGCACGCTCGATGACGGCGTGTTCGAGACCGAGTACGCCTCGCTCGAGCCGCTGACGGGCTGGGTGCTGCGGCAAAACGGCCGCGCGGTGCCGCTCGAGCCGGACGAGCTTCGCCTGCAGGTTCGCGAGGCATTGACCCTCGCGCGCGAGCGCCACGAGGGTGAGCCGCCGACGCTCGCGCGTGAGCGGGCGCGCCGCGACGACGGCGTCGCCGAGCGGCCCGCGCCGCCGGTGGCGCCCGAGCGCTTCGCCGTGCTCCAGGCCCTGCTGGCGTATCTGCTCGCGGCGTGCGGTGAGGGCCGCGACGCCGAGCTCCCCGCCGACGACCTCGTCGAGCGCTTCTCGATCCCGCGCGAGGAGCTCCAGGAGCATCTCTCGCTGCTCAACCTCGTCAACTTCGGCGGCGGCTGCTACACGGTCTACGCCGAGCTCAACGACGACCGCGTCCGGGTCGACAAGGAGCTCTACGGCGACGTTTTCAGGCTGGCGCCGCGCCTGACGCCGCTCGAGGCGAGGGCGATCAGGCTCGCGCTCGAGTACGTCGGCCCCTCGATCGCCGCCGACTCGCACACGCCGCTCGAGCGCGTGCGCCGCAAGCTCGAGGAGACCTTCGGGCAGTTCGAGCTCGCGCAGTCTCCGCAACCCAGCGCGGAGGGCGACGACGAGCAGCTCGTCAGGATCCTCTCCGACGGGATCGACTCGCACCGCCTCGTCGAGATCGAGTACCTCAAGGAGGGTGAGGAGACCCCGTCGACGCGCCTCGTCGAGCCGTACAGCTTCGACCGCGAGCCGCCGGTGTGGCGCGTGCACACCTGGGATCGCACCTCGGGCGGCGCGCGTACGTACCGGCTGGACCGGATGCGCTCGGCGCGCCTCGCCGACGAGACGTTCGAGCCGCGCGAGGGCTTCGACCCGAACTACCTGCGCGATCCCCGTCTCGCGCGCGTCTGGTACTCGCGCAACGTGGCGCCCTGGAAGCTCGAGCGCGGCGCGCGGCAGCTCACCGACAAGTCCGCCATCGCCGACCTCGCGTTCAAGACGGAGGACTGGATCGTCGGCGAGATCCTGCAGGACCGCGGCGAGGCCGTGATCCTCGAGCCGGGCGACCTGCGCGCGACGATCGCGAAGCGCGCGACGCAGCTCGCCCGCGAGCTCAAGGTGAGCCGCGTGCGCGCGAAGACCTAGAGCTTACGGCGCTCGATCTCCGCGAGCGCCCAGCGCGCGTGCTCGCGCAGCAGCTCGTCCTCGTCATCGAGGTAGGGGCGGACGGCGTCGGCTTCGCGGTCGCCGCCGACGTTCCCGGCCGCGACGAGCGCGTTGCGCCGGAGGTAGCGAGGATCGTTGCGCGGGATGTAGAGGCGGTCGTAGCGCTCGACGAGCTCTGCCCCGTCGGCCTCGAGCCACTCCACGAGCGAGACCGTCGGCTCGGCGCCCGCGGCCGGCTGCTCGCCCGAGCGCCGCTTCTCGATTCCGCGGTTCCACGGGCAGACGTCCTGACAGATGTCGCAGCCGTAGACGGAGTCGCCGAGCGCCTCGCGGTACGGCTCCGGCACAGGGTCCGGCGCCTGCGTCCAGTACGAGAGGCAGCGAGTCGAGTCGAGGACGCCGGGCTCGTCGAGCGCGCCCGTGGGGCAGGCCTCGATGCAGAGCGTGCAGGAGCCGCAATCGGTGTCGAGCGGCGGCGTGGGCTCGATCTCGACGTCGGTGACGAGCGTGCCGAGCACGACCCACGAGCCGTGACGCCGGGTGATGAGGAGCGTGTTCTTGCCGTAGAAGCCGACGCCGGAGCGCGCGGCCGCCTCGCGGTCGACGTGCTGGTTCGCGTCGACGAAGACGCGATAGTGGCCCCCGAGCCGACGTGCCGAGCGCGTCGAGCTTCTCGCGCAACTCGGCGTAGCGGTCGCTCCAGGTGTAGCGGGAGAGGCGGCCCTCCCCCGGTCCAGGCTCCGGGCCCGGCGCGTAATAACAGAGCGCAGCGGAGACGACGGTGCGCGCGCCCGGCAGCAGCGTCTCCGGATGGCACGACACCTCAGGCTGCGCCATCGTGAAGCGCATGTCGGCGAAGAGGCCCCGCGCGCGCCGATCCCGGATGTGGCGCTCGGTCCCCGAGTACGGCTCCGCGCGGGTCGCTCCGACCGCGTCCAGGCCGAGCTCGGCGGCCTCGCGGGCGAGCTCAGCCACTTCCATGATGAGATTCTGCCCGTGAAGGCGATCCGCATCCACGAGGACGGCGGCCCCGAGGTCCTGCGGTACGAGGAAGTGCCCGACCCGACCCCGGGGTCGGGCGAGGTTCTTGTTTCCCTGCGGGCAGCTTCCCTTAACCACCTCGACCTCTGGGTTCGCAAGGGGCTTCCGTCCGTGCCGAAGCCGCGGATCATGGGCGCCGACGGCGCAGGCATCCGCGTCGACACCGGCGAGCGGGTCGTCATCAATCCCGGGCTCGAGCACGGCTCGACCATCACCGTCATCGGCGAGCACACGGACGGCACGCATGCCGAGCTGATCGCGGTGCCGGAGACGAACGTCTTCCCGCTCGACGACGGCCTCGACTTCGAGACCGCCGCGGCCTTCCCGCTCGTCTACGAGACCGCCTACCGGATGCTCGTCACGAGGGCAGGGCTCGCCGAGGGCGAGTCGGTGCTGATCTGGGGCATCGGCGGCGGCGTCGCGACGGCGGCCTTCGAGATCGCGCGTGCGCTCGGCGCCCGCACGATCGTCACCTCCGGCAGCGACGAGAAGCTCGAGCGTGCCCGCGAATGGGGCGCGGACGTGACCGTGAACCACCGCACGGCCGACGTCGCAGCGGCGGTAAAGGAGATCGGCGGCGCCGACCTCGTGGTCGAGACCGTCGGCGAGGCGACCTGGAAGACGTCGCTCGCGGCGGTGAAGCAGGGCGGCCGCGTGGTCGTCTGCGGCGCGACGACGGGGCCGAACCCGCCCGCCCAGCTGCACCGCTTCTGGTGGAAGCAGCTGACGATCTACGGCTCGACGATGGGGACGCGCGAGGACTTCCTCGGCGCCTACGAGCTCGTGCGCAGCGGCCGTGCGCGCGTGCACGTCGACTCCGTCTTCCCGCTCAGCGAGACCCGCGCCGCCCACGAACGGCTCGAGGCGGGCGAGCAGCTCGGGAAGATCGTGCTCTCGATCCCCTAGTCCGCAAGCAGCGCCACGGCGCGCTCCGCCTCTCGGACCGACCCGAGCCGCTCGAAGGTCGCGAGAGCCAACCTGGCCTCCTGCTCGCGCTCCTCGGTGAGCGCCTCCGCGAGCAGCAGCCGCGACCACGCGTCCTCCCAGCGGGCGCCGAGCCGGGCGAATCCGTCGGCCGAGCGGCGCAGAAGCTCGACGGCCTTCTCGGCGTCGCCGGCGGCGGCCGCGGCCCTCCCTTCGAGGCGATCGGCGAAGAGCGGCAGCGACAGCTGCTCGCCGAAGGCGGCCTCGTCCCGCGCGGCCGCGACGATGCGCGCCGCATCGTCCCAGCGGCCTTGCTCGCCCACGAGCTCGCAGTTGAGCTCGAGCGTCCCGCCCGCCTGGATCGTCCTCGCCTCGAGGGGGCACAGCGCCGCCGCCTCGTCGTGGCGACCGCGGTGCACGAGCGACCCGGCGGCCGTGGGACGCGCAGCGCCGGGCTGAGGACTTCTGACACGCCGGTGCTCCGAGGCGTACCTTCGCACGAGCTCGAGGTACCGCTCCGCCTCGTCGGCCTCGCCGCGCAGCTCGTGGCAGAGCGCCGCGTACGAGTACGCGCGCATCGAGTACCCGACCGGCAGATCGCGCGCGTCCAGGGCAGCGAGCCGTTCGAGCTCGGCCTGATCGGCAAGCGCGCCCTCCCAGTCGCCGAGCATGAACCGCGACATGACACGCAACGTCAGCCCGTGCACGTACGAGCCGGAGTCGAGGCCGCGCGCGCGCTCGATACAGGCCGTCGCGCCGGCCTCGGCCTCCTCGTAGAGGCCGAGGTACTGGGCCGCGGCCGCCACCATCGCGAGCGAGTCGCCGATCTCCTTGATGTCCGTCATCCGCGCGACGTGCGGGGACCGCCTCTGCGTCGCGCGGTACCCGGCCCCGTGACGGCCCTGGGACTGCTCCCAGCCCAGGACGAGGTCGAGCGCGGCCGACAGGAGGTCCGGGTCGCCGAGACGCTCCGCGGCGGCCTCGGCGTCCCGCACGGCGCTCGCAACCGTCTCGGCGTCCCACTCCTCTCGTTGGAGGATGAGGAAGCCTCGATCGACGAGCAGGAGCGTGCGCTCCGGACCGTCGCCCGGCCCCGCCGCAGCAAGACCCAGGTCCAGGATCTCGCGGACTTCCGCCGCGGGAGGAAGCTCGAACACCGTTCCCAACCAGCGCGCCCCGAACAGGCCCGCCTTGCCGGCCAGCCTCGCGATCGCGGGATCGCCCGGCGGGAGCGCCGCGAGCGCGTCCCGGTAAGCCCGCCAGGCCCCGTCCCCGTTGAACGTGCGGTTGTGGAGGTCACCGAGCGCCTCGAGCGCCTCGACCCGCTCGCTCCCGTCCGTGGAGAGCTCGACCGCCCGTTGCGCCAGACGCTCGCTCTGCGGGATCGCAAAGCGGTGTAGGGCGCCGTCGGCGGCGGCGAGAAAGTGGCCGCGCGCGCGCCGGCGCAGCTCGTCATCGCCGACGAGCGTGAACGCCGCGTCGCAATGGTGGGCGAGCAACTCGGCGAACTCGGCCGACGCGCTCGCCGCTCGTCTCCTCGATCCACGTCGCCAGCTCCGCATGCGCGCGGCCGCGCTCCTTCCGCGGCAGGCTCGCGTAGGCGACGTCGCGGATGAGCACGTGCTTGAAGATGAACTCGTTCTGTCCGGCCAGCGCGGACGAGCTCCGATCGAGCACGAGCTCGCGGCGGCGAAGCGTCTGCAGCGCAGCGTCGACGTCGTCGACGCCCGCGAGCCGCTCGACGGCCCCGTCCCAGAAGACGCGGCCGACCACGGCTGCCCGCTGCGCGACGCGCTTCTCCTCGGGCGCCAGCAGATCGAGCCTCGCGAGGAGCACCGCCTGGACGGTGTCGGGGATCTCGACCTCATCGATTCCGGCAA
This sequence comes from uncultured Gaiellaceae bacterium, assembly GCA_963791905.1. GTDB lineage: Bacteria > Actinomycetota > Thermoleophilia > Gaiellales > Gaiellaceae > Gaiellasilicea. The sequence continues at coordinate 1,077,486 of CAWBTX010000005.1, read as the reverse complement.
CGGCGCGCCAACGGCCGTCCGTGACGACGAGCAGCCCCTCGTCGATCAGGTGGTGGACGATCTCCTCCAGGAAGAAAGGGTTCCCCTCCGACCGCTCCAGGATCCGATCGCGCACCGTCTCCGGGAGCCGTTCGACATCGAGCAGCGACGAGACGAGGCGCGCGCTCTGCTCGGCCGTCAACGGGTCGAGCGGCAGCGAGCTGAAGCTGCGGCGGCCACCGCCCCAGCCCGGCCGGGTCCGGAGCAGATCCGGCCGCGCCGGGCAAACGAAGAAGATCGGGCCCTCGACACGCTCGGCGAGCTCGTCGAGGACGTCCAGCATCGTGGCGTCCGCCCAGTGGATGTCCTCGACGACGACCACGACGCTGGCTCGCCGCGCGATCGACACGAGCAGCGCGCGCCACGCCGCCACCAGCTGACGGTAGGCCTCGCGCGGGTCGAGGGCGCCGAGCGGGTCGCCGGGCGGGCGCAGGCCGAGCGTCGACGCGAGCGCCGCGAGGGTGTGCTCGGCCGCCGACTCGTCGCCGAGCTCCCGCTCGACGAGCTGCTCGAGCCTCGCGAGCGCGACGCTCGACGAGTCGGTGTCGAGGATGCCCGCCTCCGACTTGAGGATCTCCGCGAGCGGCCAGAGGGTGATGCCCTGTCCGTACGGAAGGCAGCGTCCGACGAGGACGCGCGCGGTGCCGTCGAGCGCCGAGAGGAGCTCCCGCACGAGTCGGCTCTTGCCGACGCCGGCGTCGCCCAGAAGCGTGACGAGGTGAGCCCGCCCGCCCGTGCGCACTCGCTCGAAGGTGGTCCGGAGGAGCTCGAGCTCCTGCTCGCGGCCGACGAGGGGCGCCGACACGCCGGGGACGCCGCGCGGCTCCGGTGTCTCGCGCTCGGCCTCCACGAGCCAGGCGGCGACCGGCTCAGCCTTCCCCTTCAACGGGAGCCGCTCGACCTCCCGAAGCGCGAAGTTGCCTCGGACGGCACGCGCCGTGCGCTCGCCGATCAGGATCTTCCCGGGCTCGGCCGACTGCTCGAGCCGGGCAGCGACGTTCACGGCGTCCCCCGTCACGAGCAGATCGGCGCCCGCGGTGCCGGCAGCGATCGCCTCGCCTGTGTTCACGCCGATCCGGAGCTCGAGCCGCTCGGCCGGCTCTCGCGACTCGTTCCAGCTCCCGAGCCGGTCGAGCATGCGCCGGGCGGCACGCACGGCGCGCAACGCGTCGTCCTCGTGCGCGGTCGGCGCCCCGAACACGGCCATGATCGCGTCGCCGATGAACTTCTCGACCGTGCCGCCCTCGGCCTCGATCTCCTTCGCCATCGCGGTGAAGTACTCGGTCATGAGCGCGCGCGTGTCCTCCGGGTGCATCCGCTCCGCTCGCGCCGTCGACGCAACGACGTCGGCGAACAGGACCGTGACGAGCTTCAGCATCTCCTCCGGCGGCGCGACATCTCCGAGCGGGGCGCCGCACGACGGACAGAAGCGTGCGCCGGCGGGCGCTTCGGCGCCGCAGGATGCGCAGACGCTCATGCGTCCGAGGATAAGCAGATTTCTAGGCTTTGGCGCTAGCCGAAGCCGAGAATGAACTTCGCGTCGTCCGACATCATGTCGGGCGTCCACGGCGGATCGAACGTCAGCTCGATCTCGACCTGCTCGACGCCCTCGACCGACGAGGCGGCGTCGTGGATGCCGTCCTGGATCATCTGGCCCGCCGGGCAGCCCATCGAGGTGAGGCTGTGGATCACCTTCACCTTTGGCCCCTCGATCTCGACGTCGTAGAAGAGCCCGAGCTCGACGATGTCCATCCCGAGCTCCGGGTCCTCGACGGTGTGCAGCGCCTCGACGATCGCTTCCTTGGTCGGCATCGCTCCGAGTCTAGCCAAGTAACAGTCTGTTACTTGGCAACGCTGTAGAACACGTGCGTCGCGAACGGCGACTCGATCACGCGCGTCCGTTCGAAGCTCAGGTCGAGCCGCTCCATCCCGTCGAACAGCCGCTTGCCGCCCCCGAGGAGCACAGGCGCGATCGTCAGGACGAATTCGTCGACGACGCCGGCGCCGAGGTACTGGCGGAGGAGGTCGGCCCCGCCCATGACGATCACGTTCTTGTCGCCGGCGGCGGTCCGCGCCTTCTCCAGCGCGACGTCGATGCCGTCGGTGACGAACTCGAACGTCGTGTCGCCCTTGACGACCGTGTCATGAGGTCGGTGGGTGACCACGAAGACGGGCACGCCGAAGCCGGGATCGTCGCCCCAGCCGTCGACGACGTCGTGCATCGTGCGCCCGACGAGCCACGCGCCGCCCGCGGCGAAGGCCTCCTCGAGGTACTCGCGGTCGACGTCGGCGGCCTGCCCGCGGGGCCCGTTGTCGTATGCCCAGGGGCCGCCGAAGACCCAGTAGTGCAACCGCTCGCCGCCGTCGCCAAGCCCGGCGCCGAGCCTGTCGTTGGGGCCCGTGATGTAGCCGTCGAGCGACATCGTGATCCCCGCCACCACCTTGCTCATCTCGCCCACCTCCGTCGATCGCTGACTCGAGGTAGACGGCCGCGCCGGACGAAACTCATCGCTCAGCCGAGCAGCCGCACTTCCTCCTTGCGCTCGCGGGCGAAGAAGTGGATGCCGTCGGTGAAGCGGACCCAGTTGCAGCGCATGCACATGACGAGCGAGTGCGTGCGGGCGCTGTCGGCCAGGAAGCGCACGCCGCGGAGCAGGTCGCCGTTCGAGACGCCCGTTGCGACCACGATCACCTCGCCCTGTGCGAGGTCGTCGGAGCCGAAGACGCGGTTCACGTCCTCGACGCCGGCCTCACGCGCCAAGTCGATCTCCTGACGCGTCGTCGGCCAGAGCTGAGCCTGCAGCTCGCCGCCGAGGCAGCGCAGTGCGGCCGCCGAGAGCACTGCCTGGCGCGTGCCGCCGATGCCGATCGCGAGATGGTCGTTCGTGCCGCGGATCGCGGCCGAGATCGAGGCGGTCACGTCGCCGTCCTGGATCAGCTTGATGCGCGCGCCGGAGGCGCGGATCTCCTCGATCAGGTCGTGGTGGCGCGGACGGTCGAGGACGATCGTGGTGATGTCGTTCGCGTTGCGGCCGAAGCTCTCGGCGATCGCGGCGATGTTGTCGCCGATGGGCCGCGTCAGGTCGATCTGCCCCTTGGCACGGGGCCCGACCGCCATGCGCCGCATGTACATGTCCGGGAGCTTCAGCAACGACCCGCGGGGAGCGACCGCGATCATCGACATCGCCCCGTTGCCGCCTCGTGCGACGACCCCGCGGCCCTCGAGCGGGTCGACGGCGAGGTCGAAGGCCTCGCCGCCGATACCGATCGTAGAGCCGATCTCGAGCTCTTCGGCACCGCCCGCCCCGATCACGATCTTGCCGTCGATCGGGAGCTCGGCGAGACCCGCGAGCATCGCGCCTTCGGCGGCATCCTCGGCGGCGTCCTGGTCCGCGCGGCCGAGCCAGCGCGCACCCGCGAGTGCGGCCCATTCGGTCGCCCTCGCAAAGAGCGCGCAGGGGCAGCGGAGCCTCGCCTCCTCGTTCATCGCGCCGCCTGCGCGACCCGCTCCGCGCGCTCGAGCACGAGCTCCATCACGGCACTGAGGCCGCCCTCGCGCGACTCGTTCTCGATCACGGGCACGTCGCACCTCCTCGCGCGCTCGACGATGTAGTCCTGGATCCTCCTGATCTCGGGCAGCGCCACCATGTACCGGTCGACGGGCCGGACGCCCTCCGAGCTGAGGTCGCGGCTCCAGAAGTGCGTCGAGTGGATCTCCTCGTCGTGAATCGCGAGCACGCACTGAACGACGAGAGCGCCGTTCAGCTGCGCGTCGAACATCCCCGGCACGAGATGGATGCCCTCGAGCACCATCGACCAGCCCTCGTCGAGCGCGCGCTGCAGCGCCGCCTCGACGCCGACGAGCACGTTCCGCGTCTGATCCAGGAACCCGAGCAGCGCGACGTCGCCCGACTCCTCCTCCTCCGCCTTGCTCAGCCCCAGCGCCGCCTCGAAGCTCGAGTGGTGGATCGACGGCATGAACTCCTTCGAGAAGAAGGCGCGCATCGTCTGCCGGACGAAATCGGTCGAGGTGACGCGCGTGATTCCGAGCCGGTAGGCGACCTCCGTCGCGACGGTCGATTTCCCGGTGCCCGTACCACCGCCGACGAGCAGGATCACCGGCAGATCGAGCTCCTGGAGGTCGCGGAAGCGCTGAAGCCGCCGGACCGCGCGTGTCCCCGCCTGCTCGCCGAGCAGATCGACCGCGAGCTCGCGCATGCGGTCGAGGTTGACCCCGCCGGAGTTGCGGGCGGCGAGGTCGGTCTCGGTGCGCCGCGCCAGCTCGTACGCGGCCTCCTCCGAGACTCCGACGGCGCTCAGCACGCGGGCCATGAGGCCCTTCGAGTACGGCGTGCGCTCGCCGAGGAAGTCGATCCGGCCGTGACGGCGCTCGCTCATGCGACGCCCTTCCTCCGCGAGCCGGATGAGCTCCGCGTCGAGCGCGAGCTCCTCCCCCGGCGCGGGCAGGACGTCGCTGCCCGCGAGCATGACCTCGACGCCGCGCTCGCGACCGGCCGCCGCGACGACGTCGATCGCAGCCGCCTTCAGCTCGACGAGAAAGAGGTCGGCGTCGACCTGCGCGAGCTCGCCGCGCAACGCCTGCCGGTCGGCGAGGCTCCCCGAGACGTGGACGACGTCGGCGCGGTACGCCTCCTCGAGGTGCGTCTGCAGCCCTGCGAGGGCGCTCGCGGGCGCCGCCGAGAAGAACGCGACGCGCCGGCCCTCGATCGGCGCAACGGGTCGGGGCCTCAGCACGGTCGCGACGACGCGCGGAGTCAGCTCCCGGGCCCGCTCGCGCAGCGCCTCCCACCCGCTGCCGGCCTCGGCCATCGTCAGCACGACGAGGTCGGAGATCAGGTGCCGGTACTCGTTCAGGTAGCCGGTGACGACCGCCGAGTCCTGCTGCGCGTTCACGACGAGGATCCGCCGGCTCGTCGCGATCGGGGGCAGGGCAGCGCCGCTCCCGTCGAAGAGGACGAGCTCCGGGTCGAGCTCGAGCGCCTTGCGGGCTCCAGCGCTGACGTTCGAGGCGAAGACGGAGCCGGCGAGCCCTCCGCCGCAACGGCGACAGCCCACGGTCGCCACCCCGGCGAGGGCGGCCGTCTCGAGATAGTCGGAGGCCGCGTGGCGGCCGGCGTCTGAGAGCTCGAGCAGCGCGTCGACGGTCGGCGGGACCTCGGCGATCTCCGGCTCGGGCGGGCCGCCTCGGCCCATCGCGACCACCACGACGCGGCGGTCACGCGCGAGCAGCGAGGCGGCGTGAGCCGTGATCGACGTCTTGCCGACCCGCTTGCCGGTGCCGACGATCCCGATCGACGGCCGCGGGAACGGCTCGAGCGCCGGCGGGTCGAAGCGGAAGTCGGCACCGATGTAGGGCACACCGCGAACGAGCACCTTGCTGGCGACACTGAAACGCTCGACCGGGCCGAGAATCGGCTCGTCCGAGAGATCGACGACGACCTCGGGACGGTGCTCGTCGAGCGCGCGCTCGAGCGTCTCGGCGAGCGGGACGCCGTAGTCGGCGTCGCCGCGCAGCTTCTCCGTCCCGCCGAGCAGGTGCGCGGCGACGAAGCTGTACGGAAGCTCCTCGAGCGCCGCCCGAACGACCGGCGCGTAGTGCTCCCCGTCGATCAGGGCCAATGCACGCTGGGTCACGACCGCAACGTCACCTCGTCCTCGATGCGGCCCGTGTACTTCTCGTACTCGAAGGTGTCCAGCGAGAACTGGATGATCCGCTCCTGGCCGTGGAACGGGTGCTTGCGCCACACGTCGACATGGCTGCCGGAGACGTCGACGACGTTGTAACAGGGGCGCGTGTTGCCGCGGAGCCGCAGGGAGGAGACCGTGCCGGTGTTGACCACGAAGAGGTTCTCGAGCCGCCACGCATAGGGCACGTGCTTGTGGCCCGAGAGCACGAGGTGGACGCCGGCCCGCTGCAGCATCTCGATCGTGTCGCCGGCGTCGTAGATGACGTTGCGCTCCCGCCCCGTCCCAGGCACGGGCAGCAGGTGGTGATGGCAGACGAAGATCCGCAGCCGCGCGTCGGCCTCGAACTGCTCCTCGATCCAGCGGTAGCGGCCTCGGCCGATCTGGCCGTGGTCGAGGTCGGGCTCGGTCGAGTCGACAGCCACGACCGTGATCGGCCCGACGCGGGTGACCGAGTTGCGCGCGCCGAAGAGCTCCTCGAAGTGGACGTAACCGACGTTGCGCGAGTCGTGGTTTCCCGGAATCACGACGACGGACTCGCACTCGATCCGGTCGAGGTAGCGCTTCGCCTCCTGGTACTCGTGCTTGAAGCCGAACGTCGTCAGGTCGCCCGAGCAGACGACGATGTCGGGCGTGAGCTCGTTGATCTCGGCGATTGCGCGGTCGAGCAGGCCCGGCACGAAGTACTGGCCGCCACAGTGGAGATCGGAGAGGTGGGCGATCGTAAAGCTCCCGTCGATCCGGTCGGCCATGGGCGAAGCATAGGAGAGCTGGGAAAGCCGGCCTCGGAGGGCCGTCCGGGCCGACAGCTACCCTCGTAGCGTGCCCTGGCAACTGCCCGCGTTCCAGGCGTACACCGGAGCGGCCCCGCCGAGGTTCGCGAACGAGGTCGAGCTGGAGTGCGCCAAGCTGCTCGACTTCTACGGCGTCCCCTGGGAGTACGAGCCGCGCACGTTCGTCCTCGAGCGCGACGCCGAAGGGCGCATCACGAGCGCCTTCGCGCCCGACTTCTACCTCCCCGGGCAGGATCTCTACGTCGAGGTCACGGTCATGCGTCAGTCGCTCGTGACCCGCAAGAACCGCAAGCTCCGGGAGGTACGGCGGCTATACCCCGACGTGAAGATCAAGCTCTTCTACCGGCGCGACATCGAGCGCCTCGCCCAGCGATACAGACTCAAGCTCGCGAGTTAGGAGAGCTCGAGTCAGCATGACCCGAGCTCTCTCCTCCCCGATCGGGGAGATCTACCTGTCGCGCGCCGAGATCGCGCGCCGGGTGGCCGAGCTCGGTCTCGAGATCGCCGCCGCCTATGAGGGGCGGAACCCGCTCCTCGTCGCGCCGCTGAAGTCGAGCGCGGTCTTCCTCGCTGACCTCTCGCGGGCGCTGCCGATCCCGCACGAGCTCGACTTTCTCGAGCTCGCCGCCTACACGAGCGGCGGTTCCGGCACGACGGCGCGCGTGATCAAGGATCTCGATCTCTCCGTCGTCGATCGCCACGTCCTCGTCGTCGAGGACGTCGTGGACACGGGCCTGACGCTCAACTTCCTCGCCCGAACGCTCGCGCTGCGCAGACCGGCGAGCCTGGCGGCGGTGACGCTGCTCGACCGGCCTTACCGGCGGCTCGCGGACGACATCCCGCTCGAGTTCGTCGGCTTCACCGTGCCGGACGAGCTCTTCGCCGGCTACGGCCTCGGGCTGGACGAGCGCTGGCGCGCCTTCCCGAACCTGCACTTCGTCGTGCCGGAGGAGCTGCCGGCTGTGCTGACCGGCGACGGCTATCGCTAGCTACAGATAGCCGAACGGGTCGACGGCGGCTCCGCCGACGCGAACCTCGAAGTGCACGTGCGGGCCCGTCGAGTTCCCCGTGTTCCCGGAGTACGCGATGAGCTGGCCCTGTGCGACGCTCTGGCCGATGGAGACGGTCACGTTCGTGTTGTGGCCGTAGGCGGTCGCGATGCCGTTGCCGTGGTCGACCACGACGAGGTTCCCGTACCCGCCCAGCCAGCCGGCGACGATCACCGTGCCGGACGCCGCCGCCACGACGGGCGTGCCGCTCCCGACGGCGATGTCGATTCCCTCGTGCATGCGGCCCCAGCGCCAGCCGAAGCCGCTCGTGACGACACCGTGCACCGGCCAGATGAATCCGGCAGCAGACGGCGCGTCGCTCGGCGCCGAGTAGGTGGGCGCGGCAGGGGCGGCCGACTGCGCCGCCTGAATGCGTGCCGCGAGCGAAGCACTCTGCGCCTGGAGCTCACCCATGTGGTCGAGCGCCGCGTCCTTGTCCTCGCGCACGCCTGAGAGCGTGTCCTGCTTGTCTCGCCGCGCCGTCGCGAGCTGGCGCTGGCTCCACGCCAGCTGGTCGCGCACGGCACGCTGTTCCGCGGTCCGAGCCGCCACCTCGTTCGTGACGCGAACCTGCTCGTTTCGCGTCGTGCGGGTCCGCTCGCGGAGCGCGCGCATGTCGAGCTTCGCCCGCTCGACCTGGGCGACGAGCCGCTCGTCCTGGCGTCCGATGTTGCTCAGGAACTCGAGCTGGTCGAGCATGTCGCCGAAGCTCGTGGCCTCGAGCACGACCCCGAGCGGCTCGGCCGGATCGGACGTGTAGATCTCGACGATCCGCCTGTTGAGGCGCTCGGTCGCGATCGCGTGCTGGCGGCGCAAGTTGACGAGCCTCGTCGTCTGGAGGTGGAAGAGCTCGTTCAGGCGGTCGAGGCGGCTCTGCTGCAGCGCGAGCACGGTCTCCAGCTGGTCGAGCCGCGCCTCGGCGGCGCCGACCTCACCCTCGAGCTCGTTGATCTTCTGCGTGGCAACTTCGATCTGCGCACTGAGCACGCCCTCGCGCTCGCGGGCCTGCTTGATCTTGGCCTCGAGGATGTCGATGCGGGCGTCCAGCACCCGCTTCCGCTCTGTGACGTCCTGACCGGGAGCCGGCGCCGCGGCGGCCAAAAAGGCGCACGCCATGGCGAGGGCAATGACAGTCCGTGTCATTCGCAGGCTAGTTTCGCTGGGGGATCGGCCGTCCCTCCCAGAATCGGCCGGGGCGTAGTCTACCCAGCTTTCAGGCGGATTTGCAGCCTAAACGTAGGTTTGGCTCAGAGCGGGCCGGGCTCCGGCACCTGCGGGGGCTGCGGCGGCTCGAGCTCCCCGGGCGGCGGATACGGCTCGGGGACCTCCGGCGGCTGCGGCGGATCGAGCTCGCCGGGCGGCGGATACGGCTCGGGGACCTGCGGCGGCTGCGGCTCCTGCGGCTCGGTCGATTCCACGCTCCCGACCTACCCGGACCGGTCGGCCCGCACACGTGCCTGGGACTCGGCGGGCTCCAGCGTGCGCGGCTCGAGCGCCCGCAGCGCCTCGGCCGCCTCGCGGCGCAACGGGCCGACGAGTACGCGGTAGTCCTCGTCGGAGATCTTGCCCGTGCGATGGTCGAGCTCGAGCTCCTTCAGGGCCGCGAGCGCTCGGTCGCGTGTCTCCGCGAGCTCGAGCTGACGGCGTTCGAGCTCCCCCGGCTCGTCGAGCGCGTCGTCGGACGGCGCCGGCTCGCGGAGATACGGCAACGCGACCAGCACGACGCACAGAGCCGCGAGCAGGGCGCCGAGGACGAGTGCGACCGTCACGAGCGGAGAGGGACGCCGGCGCGTGCGTAGCGAACGGCCAGCCGCCTCTGCTCACGCGCGTCAGGCCAGAGGGTGATCAGAGCGCCGAGCAGGAAGACGAGGCCCGCGACCCAGAGCAGGTTGACGAGCGGCTTGACGAAGACGCGCACGTACACCGTGCCGTCGGCGTCGAGCTGCTCGGCGATCAGGAAGAGGTCTTCACCGGTCAGGGGGTCGCTACGGATCCCGACCTCGTTCGAGACGAGGCGCTCGGCCGTGTACGCGTTCTTGCCGGCGGCGAGGGTGCCGAGCGAGTCGCCGTCGCGCTCGACGTTCATGATCGCCCTCACTTCGGTCGCGTTCGGCCCCGCCCGCTCCTCGAGCGCGCCGTACGTCAGCCGGTAGTCGCCCACGGCGATCGTCTCGCCGCGCGCCAGGCGGCCCTCAGCCACGCTGTCGTACGCGCTCGAGCCGGCGACGCCGATCGCGAAGAGCACAACGGCGGCGTGGACGATGTAGCCGCCGTAGCGACGCCGGTTGCGGGCGATGAGGTCGGAGAAGGCGCGCGGCCAGGAGCCGCCTGCGAGCGCGCGCCGGGCGCGCGTCCCGCGGATGAACTCGTAGGCGATCGACGCCAGCACGAATGCCGAGAACGTGTACGCGATCAGGCCCGGGACCGACGAGCCCGCTCCGAGCGCGAGCAGGATCACCCCCGTCGCGAGCGCGAAGCCCGCTGGCCATGCGAACGACACCCCGAGGCTCCGCAGCGACGCGCGCCGCCACGCGACGAGCGGGCCGATCCCCATCAGGAGGAGCAGCGGCAGGCCGAACGCGCGGAGGAAGAAGTTGTAGTAGCCCGCGCCGAGGATCCGCTGCTCGCCGAAGACCGCCTCGTGCAGGATCGGGTAGGTGACGCCCCAGAGGATCGTCAGGGTGAGCGCGACGAGGAGCAGGTTGTTGTAAAGGAACGTGGCCTCGCGCGAGACGAGCGACTCGAGCCGCGTTCGCGCACGGAGCAGCGGCAGGCGTGCGAACACGAGCGCCAGCGACCCGACGACGACGAAGCAGATGAAGGCGAGGAACCACGGCCCAAGGCTCCCTTCCGTGAAGGAGTGGATCGAGCTGACGATCCCCGACCTGGTGAGGAAGGTGCCGAAGAGCGAGAGCGAGAACGCGAGGACCACGAGCAGCACGTTCCAGACCTTCAGCATCCCGCGCTTCTCCTGGATCATCACCGAGTGGAGGAACGCCGTCGCCGCGAGCCACGGCATCAGCGCCGCGTTCTCGACGGGGTCCCAGGCGTAGTAGCCGCCCCAACCGACCTCCTCGTACGCCCAGTGCGCGCCGAGAAGCTGGCCGATGCCGAGCGCAGTCCACGCGACGAGCGTCCAACGGCGCGTGGCGACGATCCAGAGCTCGTCCGTGCGTCGCGCCAGCAGCGCGCCGATCGCGAACGCGAACGGAACAGTGAGGCCGACGTAGCCGAGGTAGAGCAGCGGTGGGTGGGCCATCATGTACGGGTTCTGCAGGCTCGGCGTGAGCCCGCGGCCGTCGAGCGGCGCCGCCTGCGTCACGAACGGCGACGCGAGGGCGACGACGGTGAAGGCGAAGAAGGCGGCGACGATGCCCAGCACGGGGACGACCCACGCGACGAGGTCGCGGGCGTTGCGGCGGTTCAGCAGGACCGCGGCGGTCCCGTAGCCGGTGAGGATGAGCAGCCAGAGCAGCAGCGAGCCCTCCTGACCGCCCCAGAATGCAGAGATCGTGTACCCGGCCGGGAGCTCGCGGCTCGTGTGGGCCCACACGTAGACGAAGCTGAAGTCGTGGCGCACAAGCGCCACGAGCAGGACGACCGAGGCGACGAGAGTGCTGCAGAACGCCGCGATGAGCGCGTTCTGGGCGGACTGCGCGAGCCGTCGCCTGCGGAACCGCGCCGCGTACGCCCCTGCGACGACGGCGTAGAGCGCGAGCCCGAGGGTGACGACGAGCGCGGCGCGACCGAGCTCAGGCATCGAGGCCCGCTACTTGCCCGGCGCGTACTTCGACGGGCACTTCGTGATCAGGCTTCCGGGAACAGCGACGAAGACGCCGTTCCGCAGCCTGCCCTCCAGCCGCACGTCCCGCCCGATCCTGAACTGATCCGAAACGGATCCCTTGTAGAGCACCTGGATGCGCTCGGGCGAGTCGCCGGTGATGTCGCGGAGCTTGAACCGGAGCCCGGCGCCGTACTGGTCGCCCCGGATCGGGCCGACGACCTTGCCGCCGAGCGAGACCTTGTCCGCACGCCCGTCGAGCTCGCTCGGGGCAAGTGCGGGGGCGGCATTGCCCGCGATCGACGTGTACAGCAGGAACACCGCGAGCACCGCGGCGACCGAGAGCGCGATCACGAGCCGCGCCGGGCTGCGCCTTCGTGCCACGACCGGGATGGTACCGGGCCTGCCGCGGCCCCGAAGCACGCCCGGAGCGGACATGGCCACAAGCAGGCGCCTGTGGACAAGGTGCCAGAGACGCGCCAGAGACGTGCCAGAGACGAGTCAGGCAGGTGCCAGAGACGAGTCAGGCACGGATGACCTGAGCGGCCGTGTCAGCGACGGCCGTCCTAGGGCGGCGAGTGGCGGCTGACGGCGGCCCGATCTAGCTGCTGGGAGTCGCTTCGCGGCGCGCCGGCACCCGGTACCCGTGGTCGTGGCAGAGCGACCCGGGCGAGTCCTCCGTCAGCGCGTCGCAGTACCCCTTGCCGTACGCGGCCCGCATGAATGCGGCCATGACCTCGAGGCTCCATTCGCTCACGTCGGCGGCCTCGCGCCAGAGGTCGCTCAGGCGAAGGTCGATGTCCAGCTCCAGCAGGTCGATTCGGGATGGCATGTTCGGCATCTGGAAAAGCGTAGGTCCCCCACCGGACGACATGCCGGATGGTCTAGCGTCAAGGGCATGGGCCGCCTCCGCTATGGACCGTCGGGATTCGAAGTCGTCGCCGAGCCCGAAGCGGCCATCGAGGGCCTGGTCGCGGCCGGCTTCGACGCGGTCGAGATCGGCTTCGTGCGCGGCTTCAACATGGACTACCCGGAGGCCGAGCGGCTCGGTGAGGCCGCCCGCGAGCACAATGTCGCGATCTCGGTGCACGCGCCGCTCGCGGGCTTCATGGGCCACGTCGATCCAACGGGTGAATCAGCCAAGAAGTTCAAGATGGCGCTCGGCATGCTCGACCACACCGCCGGGCTCGCCGCTGCCCTCGGCGCCGAGGTCACCGTCTTCCATCCCGGCTACCTGCTCGGACGCGAGCGCCAGGACGCCCTCGACGCGGTCGTCGACCAATTGCTCATCCTCGGCGAGCGGCTCGAGCCGAAAGGGCGGCTCGTCCCGTTCGGGGTCGAGGTGATGGGCCGCGTCCGCGAGCTGGGCACCCTCGACGACGTGCTCGAGATCTCCGAGCGCGTGCCGTTCGTCCGCCCCGTGCTCGACTTCGCGCACATGCACGCGACGTCGGACGGCGCGTACCTCGAAGTGGAGCCGTTCGCAGAGGCGCTCGAGGCCGCCGACGAGGTGATGGACCCGGGCGGCCCCTTTCACATCCACTTCTCGGACATCGCGTATGCCAACCGCAACGAGACGAAGCACCTGCCCTACGGCGAGGGGACGCTCAGGGCCGAGCCACTCGCAGAGGCGCTCGCGCGCTTCGAGCGGCCCGCGACCGTGATCTCGGAGGCGCCCGACGACGCGTCGACTCAGGCGATCGGAGCCGTGCTGCGCGCGGGCTGGAGCTCGGCGAGCCGCTCCTCGTAGGGTGCCGCCTCGGTGATGCGGCCGCGGTCGCGCAGGAAGCCGGCCAGGGCCTCGAGCGGCTCGAACCGGTAGCGCCGGTAATCGGTGGCGTCGAGGATGTCGAGGGCTTCGCGCAGGAGTGTTTCCGCCTCCTCGTCCTGGCCCTGGGCGGCCCGCACAAGGCCGAGGGCGACCCGCGTCGTCGCGCGCGAGTGCATGTCGCGCGGCCCGACCGTCTGCCGCGACTCGAGCGCATACCGCTCCGCTTCGTCGACCTTGCCCTTCTCCAGCAGCACCTGGGCGAGGGTGCGCTGGCTTTCGACGAGCGTGCTCCGGTCTTCGAGCGGCTTCAGCATCCGGATTGCCTCGCGCAGCGTCTGCTCGGCGGCGCCGAGATTCCCGCGGCGCCAGTGGACTAGGGCCAGCCAGTTGAGCACGCGCGCGGTCGGAATCGTCATGCCGGCTTCTTCGAAGAGCCGGCGCGCTTCCTCGAACGCCTCCTCGGCCTCGTCCCACTCTTCCCGCCGCACGTGCAGGTCACCCTGCGCGCGGAACGCCCAGCCCCGCGCGACGAAGCTGCCGCTCTCCTCGGCGAGCCGGATCGCGTCCGTCAGGTACTGGCCGGCGAGCTCGTCCTCGAGCCGCGCGTAGTACATCGCCGCGAGCTCGACCGCGGATGCGCTCTCGAGATCCTGTCGGCCCGCGCGGCGGGCGATCTCGTAGGTCTGCTGCGCGAAGCGCTCGACTGCCGTCAGATCGCCTTCCCACCAGCCGATCTGGCTGAGGAGCGCGAGCGCGTCGTAGCGGCCGGCGTCGTCTTCCTCGGGCAGGACGTCGAGAGCAGCGTGAGCGACCTCGCGAGCGCGCGTCACGTCCGCGTCGCGGGAGAGCGCAACCTCGGCCAGCGCGGTGAGCGCACGGCCCTCCAGGCGCGCGTCCCCGACCTCCGCGGCCGCCGCCCTGACGCTCTCCATCTCGAGCGACACCGCCGGCAGATCGGTCAGCCGCCAGGCCGCGCGGGCCGCGTGGTAGCGCCGCTCCAGAGTCGGCTCGAGCTCGACCGAGCGGAGCAGCAGGCGCCGGCCGGCGGTGTTGGCCTCGCGCGCGAGCGCGCGCCTGCCCGCGGCCTCCAGGGCGGACGCGGCCTCGGCAGCGAGCTCCGGCGGCGGTGCGCCGTCGAGGTCCTCGAGCAGGTCGGCGGCGTGATCGAGGTGATAGGCGCGAATCTCGAGCAGCTCGTCGCCGGCGCGCTCCTCGAGCCACTCCGCCACCTGCTGGTGGAGGTCGGCGCGGGCGCCCTTCGTCAGGCCCGAGTAGGCCACGTCGCGGATCAGCACGTGCTTGAAGCGGTACGCCGCCTCGCCGGAGATCGTCGAGCGGCTCTCCCGCAGCACGAAGTCGCGCGCGAAGAGGTCGTCGAGGACGGGCTCGAGATCGCCGATGTCCGAAGCGAGCTTCTCGACCGCACCTTCCCAGAAGACGCGCCCGACGACGGCAGCACGCTGGAGAAGCAGCTTCTCCTTGCGCGGCAGGCGGTCGATGCGCGCCGCAATAATGGCCTGCAGCGTGTCGGGAATCCTCTTCGCCATCGCGCCGTCCTCGAGCAGCATCCGCGCGGTCTCCTCGACGTAGAGCGGGTTGCCCTCGGTTTTCTCGAGCAGCGACTGCCGGTCCTCCGCCGACAGCGCATGGTCGCTCAGGAGCGCGTCCACCAGCTCCTCGCTCTCGGATGAAATGAGCGGCTCGAGCTCGATCGAGGTGGCGCGGACGCGGCCCCCGCCCCAGCCCGGGCGGAGGTCGAGCAGCTCGGGTCGCGCGAGGCAGATGAGCAGCAGCGGCGCCTCCTTGACGCGCTCGGCGAGATGCTCGAGCAACTCCAGCAGAGGCTCCTCGGCCCAGTGGATGTCCTCGAAGATGAGAACCAGCGGCTGCGCGTCGGCGAGCTCGGCGGCCCACTCGCGGGCGGCCCAGGCGATCTCCTGCTGGCTGCGCTCGGTCTCGACCGCCTCGAGCACTCCCGCGGCGAGGGCGAGCAGATCCGCGACGGCGTCGTCGCCACAGCACGCACGCAGCTTCTCGACCGCCTCCTGCAGAGGATCATCGTCGGTGATGCCGGCGGCAACCTTCACCATCTCGGCGAGCGGCCAGTACGTGATTCCCTCGCCGTAGGGGAGCGACCGGCCGGCGAGGATGGTGGCGCCCTCCACGCCCGCGGTGAACTCGCGTGTGAGCCGGCTCTTGCCGACGCCGGGCTCGCCGTAGATCGTGAACAGGTGTGCGCGGCGGTCGCGCATGACGCGTGCGAAGGTGGTGTGGAGCAGCTCCAGCTCGTGCTCGCGGCCGACGAACGGCGCCGACACCGACGGGACGCGGCCGTTCGAGTCGCGGATGCCGACGACTCGACGCACCGGCAGGGCGTCACCGAAGCCGCGGAGGTCGAGCGTGCCGCGATCCTCGTGCTCGATGAGCACATTGGTCAGCCGATACGCGGCGGGGCCGATCAGGATCTCGCCGGGCGCGGCTGCCTGCTGCAGTCGCGCGGCGATGTTCACGGCCTCCCCGGTGGCGAAGGTCGACTCCGACTCGTCCGCCACGACCTCGCCGGACTCGATGCCGACGCGCGCTTCGAGGGCGAGCCCGTGCACGGAGTCCATGATCGCGGCGGCGGCTCGGACCGCCCGCTCGCCGTCGTCCTCGTGGGCCTGCGGAATGCCGAACGCAGCCATGACGGCGTCGCCCGCGAACTTCTCGACGATGCCGCCGTACATCGTGATGCAGTGCGACACATGCTCGAAGAACGAGGTCACACGCCGCCGCACGACCTCCGGATCGCGGGTCGAAACGAGCTCCGTCGAGCCGACGAGGTCGACGAAGAGGACTGTTGCCAGCTTGCGTTCCACTCCCGGATTGTAGTTGCGAGACGATGTCTGGCCGGTGCCGCGGGCCGAACGGCGCACCGTCCCATAGCATCGGCTCGTGCTCGACCCGAAGGTCTTCAAGGCATACGACGTCCGCGGCCTGTACGAGACCGAGCTCGACGAGGAGGGCGCGTACGCGATCGGCTGCGCCTATGTCGAGCAGTTCGAGCCGAGGACGATCGCGGTCGGGCGGGACATGCGGCTCTCCTCGCCCTCGATGGCGGTCGCGCTGATCGACGGCGCAGCCGACGCAGGCGCCGACGTGCTCGACCTCGGCCTCGTCGGCACCGAGATGGTCTATTTCGCGGTCGGCGAGCTTGGGCTGGACGGCGGCGTGGTCGTGACCGCCTCGCACAACCCCAAGGAGTACACGGGGATGAAGATCGTCCGTCGCGGCGCGCTGCCGGTCGGCGGCGAGTCGGGACTGCTCGAGATCCGCGACCGCGCGATGGAGCTTGTGTTGAAACAACACAAGCCTTCTCGGCCGCGCGGCACCGTCCGCGAGCAGGACATCTGGCCGGCCTTCGTGGACAAGGTGCTCTCGTTCGTGGACGTCGAGGCGATGCGGCCGCTGCGCGTGGTCGTCGACGCGGCGAACGGGATGGCCGGCGTGATGCTGCCGCCGGTCCTCGAGCGGCTGCCGATCGACGCCGTCACCTGCTACTTCGAGCCCGACGGCACGTTCCCGAACCACGAGCCGAACCCGCTGCTGCCGGAGAACCGCGAGTTCGTCGTCCGG
This sequence comes from uncultured Gaiellaceae bacterium, assembly GCA_963791905.1. Taxonomy (GTDB): domain Bacteria; phylum Actinomycetota; class Thermoleophilia; order Gaiellales; family Gaiellaceae; genus Gaiellasilicea. The sequence continues at coordinate 1,060,731 of CAWBTX010000005.1, read as the reverse complement.
AAGACGCGCGAGGAGGGCGCCGACCTCGGCGTCGCCTTCGACGGCGACGCCGACCGCTGCTTCTTCGTCGACGACACCGGCGAGTTCGTCCCCGGCGACTTCGTCACCGCTCTCCTGGCGCGCGCGATCCTGGAGAAGGAGGGCGGCGGACGCGTCATCTACGACGTCCGCGCGAGCCGCGCCGTGCCCGAGGCGATCGAGCAGGCCGGCGGCGAGGCCCTGATCAACCGCGTCGGCCACGCCTACATCAAGCACCGCATGCGCAAGGATGACGCGGTCTTCGGCGGCGAGGTCTCGGCGCACTACTACTTCCGCGACTTCTCGCAGGCCGACTCCGGGGTCGTCCCGTTCCTGCTCATGCTCGAGCTGATCTCGAAGGAGGGACGGAAGCTGTCGGAGATCCTCGCGCCGTACCGCGAGCGCTTCTTCCTCACCGGCGAGATCAACACGCCCGTTCCCGACGTCGCGCTGAAGCTGCAGGAGCTGAAGGAGCGGTACGCCGACGGCGATGTCTCCCACCTCGACGGGATCTCGGTCGACTACGACGACTGGCACTTCAACGTGCGGCCCTCGAACACGGAGCCGCTGCTGCGCCTGAATCTCGAGGCCCTCTCGGAGGAGCTGATGGAGCAGAAGCGCGACGAGGTGCTCGAGCTCATCCGCTCATGACGTACGAGCTCGGCCGGGAGACCGACCGGAAGCCGCCGTTCAAGTACTCGGCGATCGCGCGGGTGTGGTTCTCGGACACGGACGCGCAGGGAGTCGTCTATTACGGCCGGTATTTGCCGTATTTCGACCACGGGCGCACCGAGTACCACCGCCACCTGGGGATCAGCGGCACGGCGATTCCAGGTCGCGACTTCGTCATGCGCGCGTCGAGCGTCGAGTACCACGCGCCCGCGCGGTTCGACGACCTGCTCGAGATCTTCGTCCGGCTCGCGCGGATCGGCCGCACCAGCGCGACGTACGAGTGCGCCGCCTACCGGCTGGACGACGACCTCTTGATGGTCACCGCGACGCAGACGCTCGTCCTGGTCGATCTCGCGGCGCGCCGGCCGGCCGAGATCCCCGCGGAGTACCGCGACGCGATCCGTGCCTTCGAGGGGCCGGACCTCGAGGCATGAGCGAGCGCATACGGGCGCCCTGGAGGCGATCGAGCGGGTGCTGAACCGCGGCGGCGACGCCGACGACGTGCTCCGTGAGGTCGTCGCGATCCTCCACGAGCGGCTCGGCGTCTTCGTCCGGATCAGCTTCGTCGAGGAGGAGACGCTCGCGCCTGGTCCGACCGCGGGCGACGAGGCGCCCGTCACCGCGTTTCCGATCGCCTGGCAGGGCCGGCGAGTCGCCGAGCTCGAGGTGGGCCGAGAGCCCACCGGAGACGATCGCACGCTCCTCGAACGGGTCGCGGTGCTCGTGTCGCCGTACGCGCTGGTCGGCTGGGACACCGGCGGCGAGGGCTGGTCGCCGTAGCACCTCCTTCGCGAAAAGCATTGCGGGGCGCGCCCGTTCGATGTACGTCCGTCGAACGGGCGCCGCAGGTTCCCGCAGTCCCCCCTCCCCCTTCCCTCACGTTGTACTTCGGTCCTGCGCCGCCGTCCATCCCTTGATCGGGGTACCCCGCTCGATCGAGGGATGATCCCTCGAACGAGTGATCGCGCCCTTCCGGGCCCTTCAGAGGGGTTGCGCGCTAATTAGGCGTGACGCGGTAGGCGTCGAAGACAGCGTCGAGGTTGCGGAGCGCGCCGAGCAGCGTCCGCAGCTCCTTCACCTCGCCGACCTCGGCCGTGTACCAGTTGCGCGCCATCCCGTCCTCGACGACCCCGCCGTACGAGACGATGTTCGCGCCGTGCTCGGCGAACGTGCGGGCGACGTCCTCGAGCAGGCGCGGGCGATCGAACGAGTCCACGGCGATCTGGACGCGGAAGCTCGTGGTGATGCTGCCGTCCCACTCGACCGGCGTGAAGCGCTCCGGATTCCGCATCAGCGCCTTCACGTTCGGGCAGTCCTCGCGGTGGATCGTGATCCCGCGGCCGAGCGAGATGTAGCCGAGGATCGGGTCGCCCGGAACGGGCGTGCAGCACTTGGCCATCCGGACGAGCACGTCCTCGACGCCGTGCACCTTGATCCCGAGCGTGTCGCCGGCGACGGTCGAGCGGGCGCGGGGCGCCTTCAGTGGGACGGCGGGCTCCTCCGCCACCTCGTCGGTCTTCAGGCGCTGGAGCACCTTGTTGACGATCTGGCCGGCCTGCAGCTTCCCGGAGCCGAGCGCGATGTAGAAGTCCTCGGCCTTCTTGAAGCCGGTCTCGCGGATCACCTGGGCGAGCACCGCCGAGCCCTGCAGCTTGCGGTAGGGCAGGCTCTGGGCCTTCAGCGCGTTGTCGAGCGCCTCGCGCCCCTTGGCCTCGGTCTCACCGCGTGTCTCGCGCTGGAACCACTGGCGGATCTTGTTGCGCGCGCGGGACGAGGCCGCGAGCGACATCCAGTCGCGCGACGGGCCGCGTCCGCTCTTCGACGTCAGGATTTCGACGAAGTCGCCGCTCTTCAGGCGGTAGTGCAGCGGCACGATCCGCCCGTTGATCTTGGCGCCAACCGTCTTGTGGCCGACGTCGGTGTGGACGGCGTAGGCGAAGTCGATCGGCGTCGCGCCGGTCGGCAGCGTCTTCACCTCGCCCTTCGGCGTGAAGACGTACACCTCGTCGTCGAAGAGGTCGGTGCGAAACGTCTTCATGAACTCGCGCGGGTCGGACTCGTCCTGCTGCCAGTCCATCAGCGACTTCACCCAGGTGAGCCATTCCTCGTCCTGCTTCGCACCCTTGCCGCGCTTGTAGACCCAATGCGCAGCGATGCCGTACTCGGCTTCCTCGTGCATGTCGCGCGTCCGCACCTGGATCTCGAGCGGCGTCCCCTCCGGCCCGATCACTGTCGTATGCAGCGAGCGGTAGCGGTTGAACTTCGGCATCGCGACGAAGTCCTTGAAGCGTCCCGGCATCGGCTTCCAGAGCGAGTGGATGAGCCCGAGCGCGCCGTAGCAGTCGCGGGTGCCCTCCTCGCCCGAGCGCTCCACGGTCACGCGCATCGCCGTGAGATCGTAGATCTCGTTGAACTCGCGGCCCTTCTTGGCCATCTTGTCGTAGATCGAGTAGAAGTGCTTCGCGCGGCCGGAGATGTCGGCCGGGATGTCGGCCTTCTCGAGCTCCGTCTGCAGGATCTCGCCCGCCTTCTTCACCGCGGCCTCGCGGTCGGCGCGCTTGTCGGCGACCATCGCGCTGATCTCCGCGTACTTGCGCGGATGGAGGATGGCGAACGAGAGATCCTCGAGCTCCCACTTGAGGGCGTGGATGCCCAGGCGGTGCGCGAGCGGCGCGTAGACCTCGAGCGTCTCCTTCGCCTTGCGCACCTGGGCCTGCTTGCCCTGGTACTCGATCGTGCGCATGTTGTGGAGCCGGTCGGCGAGCTTGATCAGGATGACGCGGACGTCCTGCGCCATCGCGACGATCATCTTCCGGTAGTTCTCGGCTTCGGCCTGCTCGCGGCTCTGGAAGCTCGTCCTGGTCAGCTTCGTGACGCCTTCCACGAGGGTGGCGATCTCGTCGCCGAACTCAGCCCGGACCTCTTCGAGATCGGTGTCCGTGTCCTCGACGACGTCGTGGAGCAGCGCCGCCGCGATCGACTGGTCGTCGAGCCGCAGCTCCGCGCAGATCTTCGCGGTCGCCCACGGGTGGTGCACGAACGGCTCGCCCGAGCGGCGCACCTGGCCCTCGTGCGCCGCTGCGGCGAAGTGGAAGGCGCGGGCGATCAGCTCCTTGTCGACGCCGGGGTAGTACGACTCGACGGCCGCGATCAGCTCGTCGACGAGGTCCTGGTGGTGCTTCTGAACGTCAACGACAGCCATCACTTTCAGTGTACTGGGCTACCCTGCGGCCGAAACTCCCCGGGAGGATTACGCGTTGAAACGGGGAACGACGCCAACCCATGCTCAGACGACGCAAGCAGATCAAGACGGCAACGAAGCTCGCCCGGCTGATCGTCGCGCTCGACGACGAGGCCCGCGGACGGCGCTCGGGACTTCCGCGGCGCAGCCGGCTCACGCTCGGCGCGCTTCGCTAGCCGCCTACCTCAGGCCGCCTGGGCGAACGCCGGCTCCGCCTGGAGCAGCGCCCGGAAGACCTCGGACTCGTACAGCTGCCGCTTCGCGCCCTCCGCCAGCTCGAGCTCCTCGAAGACGGCCCGTGCCTCCGGCGACCAGGCGTCCTCACCCGCGCGCCACAGCTCGGCCAGCCGGTCGCGGAGCTCCTCGTAGCCCTCGGGCGCGTCGAATAGACGCCTGATCACGAGCTGGGGCGCGACGGTGCCGTTCCAGTGGTTCTCCTTCAGCCGGCAGGCTAAGTCGTAGCGAACCGAGCTGTGTCCATTCGTGCGGTGGAGACGATCGAACTGCCTGCCGAGCCCGAAGGCAATGGCGGAGCCGGCATCACGGCCCCGCTGGCGAATGCGAAAGCGGAGGTGCTTGCCGTCGCCGACGAGCGCGGGCTCGACCGGCTCGCAGCTCGGGACGAGCAGGGTGATGTCGGGGTTGCCGAGGCCGAACGGGGCCAGGCGGTCCAGCTCGGTCGCGAGCGCGAGGGTGAGCTCGCGGCCGGGAACGATCGCCTCGATCCTCGTCGTCGGCACGAGTTCGATGTCGGTCAGCGCGAGATCGGCGTGGGCGGCGAAGGCCTGCGCGAAACCCTCCAGCTGCTCGGGCTCGATCGAGAGCCCCGCGGCCGCCCTGTGTCCGCCGAAGCGGCGAAGGTGCGCCGACGTCGCCGCCAGCGCGCCGTGGAGGTCGAACGAGGAGACGGACCGGCCGGAGCCCTTCCAGTCGCCCTCGGCCGTGCCGGTGATCATCACGACCGGCCGGTTGAAGCGGTCGACCAGGCGGGAGGCGACGATGCCGATCACGCCTTCGTGCCAATCAGCGTCCCAGAGCACGTAGCCGCGTCGCCGGCGCCGCGACTCGGGCCAGGACTCGATCTGGGCGACGGCGGCGCGCAGGATGCGCTCCTCGACTGCCTGCCGGTCGCGGTTCAGCGTCTCCAGCTCGGCCGCGAGGCGCGTCGACTCCTCCTCGCTCCCGGTCAGCAGGAGCTCGAGTGCCGTGTCGGGCCGGCCCAGCCTGCCGGCGGCGTTGATCCGCGGCGCGAGCCGGAAGCCGACGGCTGCGGCGTCGACCGTCGCCGGATCGACGGCTGCGCTCCGCATCAACGCGCGCAGCCCGGGCTTCTGCGTCCGCGCGAGCCCGCGCAGGCCCGCGATCGCCAGCGATCGGTTCTCGTCGAGGAGCGGCACGACGTCGGCGATCGTCGCCAACGCGACCAGGTCGGCGTGGCGGGTGACGGCCGGGTGGTCGGCACCGAGCAGGGCCTGCGCCAGCTTGTGTACCACCCCGGTCCCGCACAGCTCGGGGAACGGATAGTCCGACGGCCGCGTCGCGACGATCGGGCAGTCGGGCAGCGTCTCGGCGGGCCGGTGATGGTCCGTGACGACGACCTCGAGCCCGAGCGACTTTGCCTCCGCGACCTCCTCGACGGCGGTGATCCCGCAGTCCACCGTCAGCACGAGCCCGCATCCGCCGTCGGCGAGCCGGGCAATCGTCGTGCGGGAGACGCCGTAACCCTCCTCGAAGCGGCTCGGGAGGTGCCACTCGACGTCCGCGCCGAGCTCCCGGAGCGTCAGGACCGCGAGGGCTGTCGCGCAGATGCCGTCGACGTCGTAGTCGCCGTGCACGCAGATCCGCGTGCCGGCCGCGACGGCCGCCCGGATCCGGTCGACGGCGTCGGCCATGTCGCCGAGCAGAAACGGATCGTGCGGCTCGCGCTCACCGTCGAGAAACGCCCGAGCCTCGGCGGGGTCGGCATAGCCCCGCCGGACGAGGATCGCCGCCGTCGTCTCGCTGACTCGGAGCTCGCGCGCCAGCGTCTGCACCTCGGCGTAGGCGCAGCGTTCGATCGTCCAGGTGCCTTCGAGCATGGCCGACCGACGGTACGGACGCCGTCGGACGGCGGTAGATCAGCGCGGGGTCAGCGTTCCGGCTCGCGGCTGCGCCGAAGCGACTCCGAGATGATCTTCACCCAGAGCAGGATGATCGCCGCGAGCGCGCCCAGCGCCAGCACCGCAATCGGCGTGTAGAGCGCCATCTCCTCGAGCGAGTACTTCGTCACCCAGGTGCCGATGAGCCAGATCGCGAGCACGACCAGCGTCATCGCGACCCAGCCCCGCCTCGAAGCCAGCATGGCACCACGGTACCCTTCGCCCGGATGGGTGAGACGAACTACGCCTCCGGCGAGGACTACGTCGTCGAGTTTCTCGGCTCCCGGTTCGGCTTCAACGCGACCGACTTCGAGGAGCGGATCACCGCGGCGGCGGTCAAGCTCGGCCTGATCGCCTCGAACGACCTCGACGACGAGGAGACCGCCGACCTGGTCGAGCTCGCCGCGGACGGCCGGATCGCCGACCCGCGCAGCGCCCTCGGCCGCTACGTGATGCGCCACTGGGAGCAGGTCGGCCTGTTCGAGGGCGAGTCGCTCGTCTACTGGCTGCGCAAGCTCGTCTTCCGCGGCGCGTGGCTCGACCACCGCGTGAAGGAGGGGCTGCTCGAGGTCGCCTGGGACGAGGAGCTCGCCGACTTCGGCTACGCCGAGCCGCGCGGCGGCCGCGCGCTGCTCGAGCTCGCGCCGGTGCCCTCGTGGCACGCCGTGCAGTTCAGGCGCTGACGTGACCCGCGCGGCGGCGATCATCGGCTTCCTCGCCGTCCTGCTCGCCGTCGACACGCAGGTCGACGCCCGGCTCCAGCTCGTGCTGGGTGTAGCGACCTGGGTCGCGCTCTGGCTCGCGTGCCGCACCGTCCCCCGGCTCCTCGGGGCGCAGGCGCTCGTCGTCGTGGTCGTGGCGACGTGCGCGGAGTTCGTCGGTTCGATCGTCTGGGGGGTCTACACCTACCGGCTCGAGAACCTGCCGAGCTTCGTGCCGCCGGCGCATGGGCTCGTCTACCTCGCCGGGGCGTCGCTGGCGGGCGCGGCAAGTAACAGACTGTTGCAAGGTCGCCTCGTCGCGCTCGCGCTCGTCCTCGTCGTGGGCTGGGGCGTCGCCGGGATCACCGTGCTGCCGCGCGAGGATGTCGGCGGCGCGCTCGGGGCGGCGCTGCTCGCCCTGTATCTCGTCCGCGGCCGCGCGCCGCACGTCTACGCCGGCGTGTTCCTCGTGGTTGCGTGGCTCGAGCTCTACGGCACCGCGATCGGCACCTGGGAGTGGGCGCCTGTCATCCCCGGCACAGAGGTCACGAACGGCAACCCGCCGAGCGGCGTGGCCAGCGGCTACATCTGGTTCGACATCGTCGCGCTGGCACTCGCGCCCCGCCTGCTCGCGGCGTGGGGACGCCTCCAACCTAGTAACAGACTGTTACTTGGCTTCGGGCGGGACTGAGAAGCCGATCCGGCGCTCCGGCTCGGCCGCTGCGATCGTGAGCTGGCGGATCGCGGTCAGCGGCACGACGAGCTCGAGCGGCTTGCCGTCGACCGGGTGCGGGGAGAAGGTGACGAAGCCGTAGCCCGGCTCGGGTGAGATCGACTTCAGGCGGTGCAAGGAACCGTCGGAGAGCTCCGCCTCGACCATCGCCTCGACGCCGTGCTCGCGGGCGAAGGCCTCGATGCGACGGTGGATGCGCGCCACGAGGTCGTCGTGCGGTCCTTCCACGCTTGGTATCCAGAGGTCCGGCATCGGCGCGGACTCTACGCCGCGAGCTCGTCCGGGAGCGGGCGTGCGTGGAGGACGACGAGTGTCTTGGTCGGCCGGGTCAGCGACACATACAGGTGCCGGAGGCCCTGCTCGCGGTCGGCGATCAGTGCGGGCTCGACCACGATCACGTGATCGAACTCGAGGCCCTTCGCCTGGCGCGGCGTCAGGAGCGGAACGCCCTCGTAGGCGTCGACGTCCGCGAGCGCCGGCTCGGCGAGCTCGTCCGGGACGATCAGCGCGACGAGGCCCTCCTCCCGCGCCAGTCGCGCGGCCTCGCGGTAGGCCTCCTGCAGCAGCGCGTCTTCTGGCACGCGACGGATGTCCGGCGCCGCCGCGCCCGTCCGGTAGGCCAGCGGCCGCTCGACGTTCGGCGCGATGTGGTCGAGCAGGGGCAGCGCGAGGTCCATGATCTCGCGCGGGACGCGGTAGGCATGACGGAGCTCCTCGACCTCGGCCTCGTCGCCGCGCGGCAGGTGACGCAGCACGTCCTGCCAGTTCGCGTAGACGACGGGCCCCGTGCCCTGCGCGACGTCGCCGAGGGCAGTCAGCGACCCTTCCCGCGCGCGGCGGGCGACCATGCGCAGCTGCATCGGGGTCAGATCCTGGGCCTCGTCCACGATCACGTGGCCGTAGGTCCGCGCCGGCTCGCCGACCAGAGCATGCGCCTCGTCGAGGAGCGGTACGTCGGCGTCGCTCCAGCCGCTGCCCCGACGGCGCAGGAAGCGCTGCTCGTCGGCCGAGAGCAACCCGTCAGCGGCCTCCGCGAGGAAGGCCGGCGTCGTGTAAAGCGCGCGCACGAGCTTCTCCGGCGAGACGGCCGGCCATGCCTGCTCGACCACGTGGTTGAGGTAGCCCCCGGCGCGCAGCGCCTTCTCGATCTCCTCGCCGTCGCGGATTGCTCCCCCGCCGAGCGTCTGGCCGTAGGCGGCGTAGAAGCGCCGCACGAGCCCCATGCGGAAGCGCTCCCGGGCCGCCGCGGTCGTCCCGTGCTCCTCGCGCACCTCGTCGAGGAGCTCACGGGCCTCGCGCGCCCGTACCCGGATGTACTCGCCCTCGAGGCGGAGGAGCACCTCGCCCGGCTCGCCCGCGACGCGCAGCTCCGCGGCCCGCCGCACCACCTCGGCCAGCACCGGCTCGGCCTTCAACCGGGCGACCTCCAGCGGATCCTGCAGCGTCACCTCGACCCCGTCCACGAGCTCCGAGACGGCACGCTGCTCGACCGCGTTCTCGCCGAGCGCGGGCAGCACGTGCGAGACGTACTCCATGAACGTCCGGTTCGGCCCGACGACGAGCACGCGGACCCGCGAGAGCCGCTCGCGGAACGTGTAGAGGAGCCACGACGCGCGGTGGAGCCCGACGGCCGTCTTGCCGGTTCCCGGCCCTCCCTGGATGACGAGCGGTCGGTCGGGCTCGCGGGTGATGAGCCGGTACTGGTCGGCCTGGATCGTCGCGACGATGTCGCGCATGCGCGACTCGCGGCTCCGCTCGAGCTCCTCGAGGAGGAAGTCGCCGACGCTCGCGCCGTCGAGGGTCGTCCCGTCGAGCGCCTCGTCCGCGATGTCGAGCAGCCGCCGGCCCTGCGTGCGGAAGCGGCGGCGGAGCGTGACGCGCTGCGGGTCGACCGGCGTCGCGGTGTAGAAGGGGCGCGCGGCCGGCGCCTGCCAGTTGACGACCACCTGCTCGCGGTCGTCGTCGTGGACCCAGCGGCGGCCGACGTAGAGCGGCCGCTCGACCTCCTCGAAGTCGAGCCGGCCGAAGAGAAGGCCGCGCTCGGCGTCCTCGTAGGTCGCGAGCCGTCGGGCGCTCCACGCCTCGAGCGCGAGCGCCGCGACCTCCTGGTCGGTCGCCGTCGCCGCCCGTGCGACGACCTCGCGCATGCGCTCGAGGCACTCGTACGCGTGGTCGAAGTAGCGCTGCTCGGTCTCGAGCTCCGGATGGGCCATCAAGCGAGCGTAGCGCCCGCCAGCAAGCCGCCCTTACTCGCCGAACAGGCGCGGCTCTGGAGGCGTCGGCGCATTGATGTGCGCCCGCCCGAGCTTCGTGATCACGCGGCCGCGCGGCGTGCGCTGCAGGAAGCCGAGCTGGAGCAAGTACGGCTCGTAGACGTCCTCGATCGTGTCCGGCTCCTCGCCGAGCGTGACCGCCAGCGTCGAGAGGCCGACCGGGCCGCCCTCGAACTTGTGCGCGATCGCTGCCAGCAGCTCGCGGTCGGTGCCCTCGAGCCCTTCGGCGTCGACCTCGAGCAGCTCGAGCGCCTCCTGGGCGATCTCGCTCGAGACCGCACCGTCGTGACGTACCTCCGCGACGTCGCGCACGCGCCGCAGGATGCGGTTCGCGATGCGGGGCGTCCCGCGCGAGCGGCGCGCGATCTCCCCTGCCGCGTCGTCCTCGATCTCGACGCCGAGGATCCCCGCCGACCGCCGCACGATCGCCGTGAGCTGCTCCGTGTCGTAGTACCCGAGCCTGAACGTCATCCCGAAGCGGTCGCGCAGCGGGGTCGTCAAGAGGCCCGTGCGCGTCGTCGCGCCGACCAGCGTGAAGGGCGGCAGGTCCAGCGTGAGCGTTCTCGCGGCCGGGCCCTGGCCGACCACGATGTCGAGCCTGAAGTCCTCGAGCGCCGGGTACAGGATCTCCTCGATCGCCCGGTTGACGCGGTGGATCTCGTCGACGAAGAGCACGTCGCGCGCCTCGAGCGCGGTCAGGATCGCCGCCATGTCGCCCTTGCGCTCGAGCGCCGGCCCCGCCACCGTGCGGATGCCGACGTCGAGCTCCTCGCGGACGATCTGCGCCAGCGTCGTCTTGCCGAGCCCGGGCGGCCCGACCAGGAGCACATGGTCGAGCGGCTCGTCGCGCGCCTTCGCGGCCGTGAGCGCGATCGCGAGCTGCTCCTTGACGCTCTCCTGGCCGACGAAGTCGTCGAGCCGGCGCGGCCGGAGCGAGCGCTCGGCGGCCCCATCCTCTTCGAGGATGGGGCTTAGAAGGCCGCCTCTGGTCATGCCGCCGCTTTCAACGCCAGCCGCACCCGTTCCTCCGCCGGCAGTTCGGGATCGACGCTCGCGAGCACCTCCTCGGCCTCGAGCAGCGTGTAGCCGAGCTCGACGAGTGCGTCGCGGGCCGTGACCGATCCGTCGGGCCTAACCTCCGATGCTTCAGCATCGGAGGCCTTGCCCTTGAGCTCGAGCACGATCCGCTCCGCCGTCTTCTTGCCGATGCCGGGGATCGCCTGGAACCGCGCCACGTCCTCGAGCGCGATCGCGCGCCGCAGCTCCCCCACCCGGGAGCCCGACACGACCGCGAGCGCGACCTTCGGCCCGACGCCCGCGACGGTCAGGAGCTGCGTGAACAGCTCTCGCTCGGCGGCGTCCGCGAACCCGTAGAGCTGGAGCGCGTCGTCGCGGACGTGCAGGTACGTCTCGACCGTCACCTCCCCTTCGCCCACGGCTGACTTGCGCAGCGCCGCGGCCGAGGCCGCGACGAGGTAGCCGACGCCGTGCACGTCGAGCACGAGGCCCTCTGACGAGCGCGCGACCGGAAGCCCGCGCAGCCTCGAGATCATGCTGCGCCCCTCAACCGGCGACCCTCAGCAGCGGCGAGGCGAGCGCGTGGCAGATCGCGACGGCGAGCGCGTCAGCGGCGTGGTTCGGCGTCGGCAGCGCGTCGAGCGCGAGGATCGAGCGGACCATGCGCTGCATCTGGGCCTTCTCGGCGCGTCCGTAGCCGCAAACAGTCTGCTTCACACGCGCCGGCGCGTACTCGTTGCACTCAACGCCGGCGCACGCGGCGGCGACCAGCACGGCGCCGCGCGCCTGCCCGACGGAGAGCGCGATGCGGGCGTCTGCTCCGACGAAGGACTCTTCCAGCGCGACGGCGTCCGGCGCGTGCGCCGCAAGGAGCTCCTGCACCCGTTCGAAGATCGTCTTGAGGCGTCGCTCCGGGCGTTCCCCCGCCTCGGTCTGCCACCAGCCGAAGTCGATGCACCTGACACGCCCGTCGTTTGCCTCCACGATCCCGTATCCGCACGCAGCCGTCCCTGGGTCGATGCCGAGAACCCTCACGCGAAGAGGTTAGGCAGGCGGTCGGACGATGTCGGCGCGGCCGCCGGGGCGGCCGCGCCGGGGCTGTTATGACCTGTCGTTGTCGATCAGCGCCGCCGACCCCTTCTGCAGGTCGGCCGCGATCTCGGTGAAGATCGTCTTCAGCTGGCCGGGCGACGGCTTGTCGTAGAAGCCGCACGTGGGGTAGCACGGCGCCGAGGCCGTGCCGGGCGACGCGATCTGCTGCAGCGCCGAATACGCGGTGATCGCCGGGCTCTCGGCGTTGCCCGGCGCGCCACTCGACGCCGTCGTCTGGCACACGTTGGCGCCTCCGCCCAGGGCGTTCAGGTCGTAGCCGATGGAATAGATGAGAGTGCCCTTCGCCTTGATCGCTGCCGCCGAGTTCACGCCTTGGCGGCACGGCCGCCTCCGGTAGTCGGACGTGAGCGGGAGGTCGGAGGGCCCGATGTTGGCCGCGCCGTCCGAGAGGAAGACGATGATGTCCCGGACGTCAGGGCGGCCGTGGTCCTCGAGTTCCTTCTGCGCCTTCTCGAGCGCAGTCGCGTACGCCGTGTAGCCGTTCCCCTTCGTGCAGTTGATCGCGTCGACGAGGGGAGAGCTGACGAGCTTGCCCTTGTCCGAGTAGTCGTCGGACAGCCCGACGACCAGGTACTTGGAGTTCGTCCTGTACGCGGTGTTCGCCGCTGAGTTGCTGTGGTGCACGGGCGCGGTGCACGCGTCGCCGCCGGACGGGATCGGCGGGAGGACGGCGTACCCGACCCACTGGGTCGTGGGGTCGAGGAAGCCGAGGAACGTCTTGAGGCCCTGGCGGGCGTTTTCGAGGTCGGTGCAGGCCGGATCGTTGCTGCCGTCGGACTTGAGGCACATCGAGCCGGTCCGGTCGAGCACCATCATGATGTCGAGGGGGCGCACGCCGCACGGCGAGCACGCGGTCGAGGTCGCCCTGACGTTGAACGCGTCGATGCCGAGTACCCCGGCGAAAAACGTCTTCGTCGGCGCACGCTCGACGACCACGACCGCGTTCACCGGGTCGCAACCGGGGATGGAGGTGATGCACTTCGTGCTGATCGTGGTCGTCACGCCGTCGATGTCGGGGCGGCTGTTCTTCGAGCCTGACTCGGCGGTGTACTGGCGCGCGACCGCCACGGCCGCGCTCGCGTCCGGCAGCTCCTGCGCGCCGGCGAGGGCGGCGGCGTCGGCGGATGCCTGTAGCGACCGGTGCGTGTAGTACGCGTACCCGAGGTCGATGACGAGCGCAGCCATGCCGAGCAGGACCACCAGCGAGATGACCACGAGCACGATGGCCTGGCCGCCTTCGGCAGCGAGCCCTCTCGGGCGACGGACGACTGGGGACTTGGCGAGCACGAAGGACCTCCCTGAGCCGACGCCGCCGCCGGCGCCGGTCGAAAGCGGTTGATGCGTCTGGAAGGTTGATCGGCCGCCGGGAGCCTCTCCCCGCGTCCCCGAACGAGTGAACTTGCCCTACGTGGCGACGGCTTCCAGGATGCGCTCGGGGATGTCGAAGTTCGACCAGACGTCCTGGACGTCGTCGTTCTCCTCCAGGGCGTCGATCAGGCGCATCAGCTTCTTGGCGGAGGCCTCCTCGGCGACCTCGACCGTCGTCTTCGGCAGCATCGAGAGCTCAGCCGACGAGATCGCGATGCCGGCCGCCTCGATCGAGGTGCGCACGGCCGCCAGGGCCTCCGGCGGCGTCGACACCTGGAAGACCGAGCCGTCGCGTTCGACGTCGTCCGCGCCACCGTCGGCGGCGGCGAGTACGAGCTCGTCCTCATCGGTCGTCTCCGCGTCGACGACGACCACGCCGCGTCGCTCGAACAGCCACGCGACCGCGCCGGTCGTGCCGAGATTGCCGCCGTTCTTCGAGAAGAGATGCCGGACGTCCGAGGCCGTCCGGTTGCGGTTGTCCGTCAGGGCCTCGACGAGCACTGCGACGCCGTCGGGGCCGTAACCCTCGTAGACAACAGTCTCGAACGCCGCGCCGTCCGCCTCGGCGCCGGAGCCCTTCGCAATCGCGCGCTCGATGTTGTCCTTCGGCATCGAGTAACTGCGGGCCTTCTCGACGGCGTTCTGGAGCGCGAGGTTGGCCGCCGGATCCGGACCGCCCTCCCTCGCCGCGACCATGATCGCGCGCGACAGCTTCGAGAAGAGCTGCCCGCGCTTCGCGTCGGCGGCGCCTTTCTTGTGCTTGATCGACGACCACTTGCTATGCCCCGACATGCATCTCCTCCCTGATCAGCTCCAGGAACCGCTCGTGCACGCGCGTGTCGTCCGTCAGCTCGGGATGGAACGACGCCACGAGGATACGCCCGTCGCGCAGAAGGACGGGCTCGCCGTCATGGGTCGCGAGCACCTCGACGTCTTCTCCCCAGTCGGCCACGCGCGGCGCGCGGATGAAGACGCCACGCAGCGGCCGCTCTTCGCCGTGGAGGGCGAGGTCGGCCTCGAAGCTCGCCACCTGGCGGCCGTATCCGTTCCGGTCGACCTCGAGGTCGGCGAGGGCGAGGTGGGCCCGGTCGAGCAGGATCATCCCTGCGCACGTGCCGAAGATCGGTGCTGCGAACCGGCGCAGCGCCTCGTCGAGGCCGTAGAGCCGCATCAGGCGCGTGATCGCAGTCGACTCGCCGCCCGGTACGACGAGCCCGTCGAGGCCGTCGAGCTCCTCCGGCAGCCGGACCTCGACGACCTCGGCGCCGAGGCGGCGCAGCATGCCCGCGTGCTCGCGGAAGTTCCCCTGCAGGGCGAGAACACCGATCTTCATGACCGTGATTGTAGGGCCGCGTTCCGCGGTGGCCGCGAGGCTCAGCGACGAGCGAACACGACGACCCGCGCGTCGCTGTACACGACATCGAAGCGGGCATCGCGCTCGAGCTGCTCGATCGCGGGCTCATGTGTGCGGCTGTCCAGCACCAGGATGTCGTGGCCCGCGACGGTCCGGCGCCAGCCGGGCGCGTGGTCGTCGAGGCGGATCACGGCCTGGAGCTGAGCCCGCGTGTGGAGCTCCCAGCGCACGTCGTGCGACACGCGCCCGGCGAGCTCTGGCCGCACCCACAGCAGCCAGCTGGCGAAGCGGCCGTCGCTGAAGATCCTCGAGTCGGGCCGCTCGGCCGCGAGCGTGCCGACGCGATCGGCGGCTCGGTCCGGCCAGGAGCTCGTGAACCAGCTCGCGGGCTGGCTCACCACCATCCCCGTCCAGAGCACAACCGTCGCCAGCGCGGCCACGAGTCCGAGCCTGCGGGCACGGCCCGGGGCGTGACAGGTTGGCTTGTCGTCGAGCAGCCTCGGCACGAACAGCGTGGCGGCGAGCGCGAACCACATCAGGCTCCGGAGCGCCAGCGCACCGGCGGCGATGGAGGCCACGAGAGCCGCCTGCTCGAACGACGTCAGCCGCGAGCGCCGTCGTGCCAGGAGCCAGAGCGACGCCGCCCGCGAGGAGGTAGAACGGCACCGTCCACGCGGTCGGCGTGCTCGCGGCCCACTCCGGCGCGATCTCGTGGAGCTCGGAGTTGAGGAAGAGACGCCGGTAGTAGCCGACGAGCTCGAGCCCGTACGGCGACACGAGCACGCACGCGAACGGCGCGAGCATGAGCAACAGGCTCCGCGGCAGCCAACCTCGCTGCCTCCGCGAGTCCGCGGAGACGACGATACGTGACGCCCCGAAGCGCCACGAAGAGGGCGGCGAGCACGACCGTCCCGTGGAGGTTCGCCCAGAGCGCGAGGAGCGGGAACACGAGGAACACGCGGCGCGAGGGGGTCCTGCTGTCGTCGGCGAGGAGCCAGAGCACGACGACGAAGAGGGGCATCACGAGCGACTGCGTGCGCATCTGGATCGCCCACGGGGCGACCAGCACGGCGACGGCTCCGACCAGCGCGACGTTGCGCGGCGAGCCGCCGAGCCGGCGGGCGCCGACCAGGGCGAGAGCGACGGTCGCCGCGACGAGCACGACCTGGCCGAGCATCACGAGCTTGATCCCACCGAGCGCCCAGAGGCCGTAGAACGCAGCCTGGGCGAGCCATTGCTGATCGATCCAGGCCACGCCCTGCGTCCAGACTGTCAGCGTGTCGACCGTCGGGAGGCCGTTCGAGACCACCTCCCTCCCGGTGACGAGGGTGAGCCAGCCGTCCAGCAGAAGCTGGTGCGGCAGCATGATGAGCGCGAGCGCCGTGACGACGCACAGGAGGGTCAGCGGCGCTGCCTCCCGGTCGAGGCGCTCCTGGACGGTGCGGGCGATGCTCGGGGAGCGCGCCGTCAGGCGGGCGCAGTGCGGCCGGATCGCTGCTCATCGTCCCAGCCATCGGCCGGCCGGCGGCCGTTGTCAACCCCGAGAAGGGTGACTAACCGCCTACCAGCCGCGCGACTCGAGCAGCTGCTCGGGCGCGAGCTCGGCGGCGGAGATGCCGACCATGGGCTCGCCGAGGCCCGCGGAGACGCGGGCGAGGATCTCGGCGTCGCGGAAGTGCGTCGTCGCCTCGACGATCGCCTTCGCACGCAGGGCGGGGTCGCCCGACTTGAAGATGCCGGAGCCGACGAAGACGCCGTCGGCGCCGAGCTGCATGCACAACGCCGCGTCGGCGGGCGTCGCGATGCCGCCGGCGGTGAAGGTCACGACCGGCAGGCGGCCGTTCTCGGCCACCCACCTGACGAGCTCGAACGGGGCGCGGAGCTCCTTCGCCTCGGCGTAGAGCTCGTCCTCGCGCAGGGCGCCGAGCCGGCGGATCCCGCCGAAGACGGCGCGCATGTGTGTCACCGCGTTGACGACGTCGCCGGTGCCCGCCTCGCCCTTCGTCCGGATCATGGCTGCGCCCTCGGAGATGCGCCGGAGCGCCTCCCCCAGATTGGTGGCTCCGCAGACGAACGGCACCGTGAACTGCCACTTGTCGACATGGTGGGCGACGTCCGCGGGCGTCAGCACCTCCGACTCGTCGATGTAGTCGATCTCGAGCGCCTCCAGGATCTGCGCCTCGACGAAGTGGCCGATGCGGCACTTCGCCATCACCGGGATCGAGACGGCCTCCTGGATCTCCTGGACCATGGCCGGGTCCGACATACGGGCCACGCCACCGTCACGGCGGATGTCGGCCGGCACGCGCTCGAGCGCCATCACCGCGACGGCACCGGAGTCCTCCGCGATCCGCGCCTGCTCGGCGTCGACGACGTCCATGATCACGCCGCCCTTGAGCATCTCGGCGAGCCCGCTCTTGACGCGCATCGTCCCGGTCTCGGTCACGGCGCCAAGTCTACCGGCGAGGACCCCTGGAATCTCGGCGCGGAATGTGAGATTGATAGAGGGACACGGGCGCGACTCCTCTCCCCCTCCAGGCGAGTTGGCCGCCCTGCGGCAGGGTCGCCTGGCCCAGACAGGAGCGCTCGTAGCGGGGTCTCGTCTTCGACGAGACCCCGTCTTGTTTGCAGCGGGGCCGGAATCCTGGAGATTCCGGCCGACGGCATCCGCTGACGCGGATGCCTTCCGCGCGAACATCTCCTGAAGCTGTGCAGTGCTACCCGCGGCTTGTCGTCCGCGAGTGGGCCTCGATGCGGCTAGCGAGCGCCGACTGTGGGCTTGGCGCCGAGCTGCTTTTCCCACCAGTCGCTTTCGCGGCGCTCCATCTCCGCCTGCAGCTGGCCGACGTACTGGGCGAGGTCGCTCTCCTTCTTGCCGAGCCGGAGTTCGAGGTCGCCGATCGTCCGCTCGCGCTGCTCGAGCTTCATCTCGCGCAGCTCGGCGTCCGCCTCGGCCCGCGCCCAGCGCGCCTCGATCTCGGCCTCGCGCTCGTCCAGCTCGCGCATGCGGTCGGAGATCGACTCCTCCGTTGAACCGAGGCGCTTCTCGCGCCGCTCGACGCGTGCCCGATGGGACTCGAGCAGCGTCTCGCTGCTCGTGACTTCGGCCTCGCGCGTGGCCAGCTCGCGGCGCAGGTCGTCGAGGCGGCGTGCCTCGTCCTCGAGGAAAGCCTCCGTCTTGGCGTCTGTCTCGTCGCGGCGTAGCTGCGACTCGCGCCGGTTGAGCTCGGCCTCCCGCGCGACGAGGTCGCTCTCCTTCGACGTGAGCTCGGTCTCTCTCGAGTCGAGCTCCTCGAAGCGCGCGCTCGCCTCGCCGACGACGACCCCGGCGTTCGTGCGGTCGTGGTCGAGCTGGGCCTGCTCGGCGGCGAGCATGGACGCCTTTGCCTTGAGCTCCGCATCGCGCGACTCGAGCACGTCCTCGCGGGCGGTCACGGCCGCCCTGGCCTTCACCAGATCCCGTTCGCGCTCGGCCAGGACGCGGTCGCGCTCGGCGAGCTCGGCCTCCTGGTCGCGCATCGCAGCCTCGCGCGTCGCCAGAACCGACTCGCGCGCCTCGACGCGCGCGGTCGACTCGGCCACGGTCGAGTCGGACTCGGCCTGGCCGCGCTCGAGCGACCGCTCGCGCTGGGCGAGGGCGGCCTCCTGCTTCGCAAGCGCAGCAGTCGCCTCGGTGCGATCCCGGTCGGCGGCCTGAAGCTCGCGGAACTTGAGTGAGAGCTGCTTCTCGCGCTCGGCCTGCCGCGTCTCCGCAGCGGCGAGCTCTGCCTTGAGGTCGGCGAGGCGCTGCTGCTCGGCGACCGCGGCTGCGGACCGCTGTGCGAGCTCGCGCTCGCGCTCCTCGAGCGAGGCCTCGAGCCCGGCGACCTTGGCCGCGCGCGCGTCCACCTCCGCGGAACGGGCGGACGCGGCCTCCTTGCCTGCCATGTCGGTTGCGTCGAGCCTGGCGCGCAGCTCGTCGAGCTCGTCGCGCAGGTCGCGCTCGCGCTCGCCGGCGGCCGCGAGCTCGGCCCGGACCGCCTCGGCCTCGGCGGTGCCGTAGACGACGAACGCAGGCTCCGCCGAAGCGGACGGCGCTGGCGCCGCCTCCAGCGTCTCACTCGGAGGCGTCTCGTGGTCCGTGCGCTTGGCGAGCTGGGCCCGCAGGCCCGTGCCGAAGCCCTTCTCCGTGTCGGGTCCGTTGTTCGGCTCGTCGCTCATGGTGAGCTCCTAGAACAGTTTCGTGAGGTTGATCAGGGCAGGCCCGAGGATCACCATGAACATCGCCGGGAAGATGAACATGACCGTCGGGAAGAGCATCTTGATCGGCGCCTTCATCGCCTTTTCCTCGGCTGCGGCCTGCCGCTTGTCCCGCGAGTCGATCGCCTGCACGCGCAGGATGCGGCCGAGTGAGATGCCGAGCTGGTCGGCCTGGATGATCGCGCGCGTGAACGCCGCCACCTCGGGCGTGTTGGCGCGCTCGCCGAGCTTCTTGAGGGCGTCGGAGCGCGACTCGCCGATCCGCATCTCGCCGAGCGTGAGCGCGAACTCCTCGCCGAGCGGCCCGTCCATGTACTCGGTCAGCTTCGAGATGGCGCCGTCGAAGCCCATGCCGGCCTCGACGCTGACGGCGAGCAGGTCGAGCGCGTCCGGCAGCTGCGCGCGGATCTCCTCGCGACGCCGCTTCGCGCGGCCGTTCACGAGGATCCCCGGCAGCGCGAAGCCGCCGGCCGCGAGACCGACCGTGAAGAGCATGCCGCCGAGGAAGCCGAAGGTGGCCGGGCCCATCATCAGGCCGACCAGGGCACCGAGCGCGCCGAACGCGGCCTTCCCGGCGAGGAACGCTGTCGGCGAGACCTTGCGGCCCATGCCCGCCGCGAGCAGCTTGATCGACACCGACTCCACGCGTGCTGCGCGGGTTGAGCTTGAGTGAGATCCGGGCGAGCGAGTCGCGCGCCGGCAGGATCACGCGCTCGCGGAAGCGGAGCCGGTCGCCGACAGTGCCCGGGAGCCGGACGCTGCCGTAGTCGGCCGCGCGGCGAAGCGAGAGCTGGCGTTCCCGGCTCGGGTAGGTGACCGCCTCGCCGACGAGGAACGCGGCGACGGCGAGCAGGACGATGGCGAGTGCGAGCAGCATGGCTTCAGCCCCTGAAGGAGACGATTTTCTTGAGCACGAGCGTCCCGAAGACCATCATCACGGAGCCCACGACGATCAGCGTGTGGCCGGTCCTCGTGTGGTAGAGCGGGCTCATGTACTCCGGGTTGAGGAGGCTCAGGACGACCGCGAGGAAGATCGGGAGCCCGAGCAACACGTAGGCGGACATCCTGCCCATGGCGGTGAGCGAGCGGATCTTGCGCTGGAACTGCTGGCGCTGGCGCACCGTGTCGGCGACCATGTCGAAGATGCCGGCGAGGCTGCCGCCGACCTGGCGCTGGATCGTCACGGCGGTGACGACGAAGGAGAGGTTCTTCGAGCCGAGCCGCTCGGCCATCTCTGTGAGCGCGTCGTCCATCGGCCGCCCGAGCCGCGTCTCGGTCAGCACGCGCTTGAACTCCTTGCTGGCTGGCGGCTGCCCCTCGTCGACCACAGCCTGTATGGCCTGGCGGAAGCTGTGACCCGCCTTCAGCGACGCCGCGAGCGTGATCAGGATGTCCGGGAGCTGGGCGTCGATCTCGGCCAGACGGCGCTTCGCCTTGAACCAGACGAACCCGACCGGTAGCGCGCAGCCGACGGCGAGCGCGAGGAGGACCAGGATGCCCGGTGTGCCTGCGATGGCGGCGACGATGCCGAGCACGAGTCCGGTCCCGAGGGAGATGTAGCCGAGCTCGACGGTCTTCAGCGGCACGTCGGCGCGCTCGAGCAGCTTGTGCACCGAGTGCCAGAGCTTCAGGTGGCCGAGCACCCGCTCGGTTGCCTGCATGATCATCGAGGCCGTCGCGAACCGGTCCTCGACCGGGCCCCGCGAGCGCTTCTTCGTGCGCTCGCCGAGATGGGGTGCGATCCGGCGCCGCAGACCGGCGCCGAGCGGTGCGCGCATCAGGAAGATGGCCCCGCCGGCGACGCAGGCACCCACGAGCAAGGCCATCAGCAGCGGGCCGACGTGGAAGAGCGGGCCGGGGACGCGCGAGTCGCCGCTCGTCGTTGCGGTGGAGTCGCCCGGTACGACGGCCTCACCTCTCGCCTTGCCTGCGGCGAGCTGGATCGGCTCGCCCGGGCGCGCCGATGTGACGTACGAGAGCTGCCAGGTGCGCTGCAACTCGCGTGCGATCGAGGCGTAGATCGCCGACAGAGACTCGGAGCTCGACACGGCCGTGTACCGACCGCCGGTCTCGCGGGCCAGCTGCTTCAGCGGCCCCGGCCGAAAGCTCGAGCTCTCGATCGCGATCGGGTAGACGGCCACCTTGGCCGTGCGGGCTGTGTCGATCGCCTCTGCGAGCGTCGCGTTGCTCGTCACCTCCTGCCCGTCGGTGAGCAGGATGAGCACGCGGCCGCCGAGAGACTCGGCCTCGAGCGCCTCCGACGAGAGGACGATCGCGTCGTACAGCGCGGTGCCCTCCTTGCGGTCGAGCTCGAGGGAGCCCAGCGCCGCGTCGACGTCGAGACGGGACGGCGAGAAGCCGGTGAGACGGACGGCGCGCCGCGCGACCGAGACGACGGCGATTCGGTCGCCGGGGAGCTTCACGGAGACGAAGCGGCTGGCCGCGGTCGTCGCGTCGCGAAGCGCACCGCCGTGCATGGAGCGGGAGCGGTCGACGGCGAGGACGATGCTCTTCGCCTGACCAAGGTTGACGGCGTCGAAGCCCGTGACCGGCACGCCGTTCTCTGTCAGTTTCGGTGCCTTCTTCTGGGGTGTCGGCGTCACGTAGGTCGCGCGGACGGCCGGGTACGTCGACACGTCGATGCCGGCGAACCGAGCCTTCCCATCCGCGCCGCCTGCGGCGGCCGGCACGAGCGCACCCAGGACGAGCGCCGCCAGCACGACACGCCTCATCGCTGCTCCGACTGACTCATGGCAGAGAAAACGGGCGCGACGCCGTTGCGGAAGAAGGCCGGGGGCAGTACGACGCCGTTGGCGGCCATCTTCTCGAGGAAATGCGGCTTCAGCCCCGTGCTGGCGAGCGGCTCGAGCAGGCGCGAGCCCGGGCCCACGGCCGCAGAGCCGGCCTCGCCGGGCGGGCGCGCGACGAAGAGATCCTGAAGGGTGATCACGTCCGACTCCATCCGCAGCACCTCGGTGATGTGCGTGACCTTGCGCGTGCCGTCGACGAGGCGGGTGATCTGGACGAGGAGGTCGAACGCGCTCGCGATCTGCTCGCGGATCGCCCGCAGCGGCAGATCGACGCCGGCGCTCAGCACCAGGGTCTCGAGCCGGGAGAGGGCGTCGCGGGGCGAGTTGGCGTGGATCGTCGTCAGCGAGCCCTCGTGGCCCGTGTTCATCGCCTGGAGCATGTCGAGGGTCTCGGCGCCGCGGACCTCGCCGACGATGATCCGGTCGGGGCGCATGCGGAGGGCGTTCCGGACGAGCTCGCGGATGCGAACCTCGCCCTGGCCCTCGATGTTCGGCGGGCGCGACTCGAGCGTGATCACGTGCTCCTGCTGGAGCTGGAGCTCGGCCGCGTCCTCGATCGTGACGACGCGCTCGTCGCCGGGCACGAAGGACGACAGCGCGTTCAGCATCGTCGTCTTACCGGTGCCGGTACCGCCCGAGATGAGCACGTTCAGCTTGCCGCGTACGCAGGCGGCCAGGAACTGCGCCGAGTGCGGGTTCAGCGAGCCGAAGTTGATCAGGTCGTCCATCGTGTACGGGTCGCGCGCGAACTTCCGGATCGTCAGCGTCGGCCCTCTCAGCGCCAGCGGCGGGATGATCGCGTTGACGCGACTGCCGTCCGGCAGGCGGGCGTCCACCATCGGCGACGACTCGTCGATGCGCCGGCCGACCTGGGAGACGATCTTGTCGATGATCCGCATCACGTGCGCGTCGTCGACGAACGACGCGTCCGCGCGTTCGAGGCGGCCCTCGCGCTCGACGAAGATCTTCTCGTGGCCGTTGACCATGACCTCGGTCACGGAGTCGTCGCGCAGCAGCGGCTCGAGCGGCCCGTAGCCGAGGACGTCGTCCGTGATCTCGCGCTGGATCCGCCGCCGCTCCTCGCGGGTCAACGGCGTCCGGTCGAGCGCGAGCTGCTCGGTGACCGCGTGCAGGACGCGCTCGGAGAGGTCCTCCGAGCTCTCGCGGCGGAAGAGCTCCGGGCCGAGCTTCGCGATCACGGCGTGATGGATCCGCGTCTTCAGCTCCGCGTACGGATCCACCGGGCCGGTCTCGACGACGACTGGTGTAACGGGACCGGCCAGCGCGGTCGGACGCTCGGCGACCACGCCGCCGGCCCCGTTGCCGTTCTGCTTCTGAAGCCTGTCGTGGAGACCCATCGCTATGCCCTCGCCAGCGACGCGAACATGCGCTTCTTGGGAGCCTGTTCGGCCGGCGTGACGAGCGACTTCGCGATCGCGCGCACGCCGCGGGCGAAGTCACAGCCCGAGTCGGCGAGCACGGGCGGCTGGCCGCGGTTGACACCGAGCGGGACCGCCCGGTCCGACGGGACTTCGAAGCGGATCTTGACGCCAAGAGCACCTTCGACCTCGCTCTTCTTCATGCCGACCTTCGAGTTCGACCGGTTGAGCACGAAGCCGATCCGGTGCGCGGGGAACGAGAGCAGCTCGAGCGTCTGCATCGAGAGGCGCACGTTCTTCAGCGTCGGGACGTCGAGCCCGCACAGCATCAGCAGCTCGTCGGTCCGGTCGAGCGTCGCCAGCATCGGGCCGTGGAAGAACGGCGACGTGTCGACGACGATCAGGTCGTAGGACTCACGGGCGACCTCGAGCAGGCGCGCGAGCTTGGACTCGGTCACGAGCTCGGCGTCCTCCGGGCGCAGGGGCGCCGGCAGGATGTCGAGCCCGCACGGGTGCTTCGTGATGTAGCCGGCGAGCTTTTCCGAGTCGAGCTCACCCGGAGCGACCACGAGGTCGTAGATCGTCTTCTCCGGCTCGAGCCCGAGCATGATCGCCGCGTCGCCGAACTGGAGGTCCAGGTCCAGCAGCAGCGTGCGCTTCTTCTCGTGCTTGGCGAACGAGGCCGCGAGGTTGGTCGCGGTGCACGTCTTGCCCGTGCCGCCCTTCGGCGAGAAGACGGTCACGATCCGCCCGTGACGCGCATGCCCGCCCTCCGCCACGAGGCGGCGGCCGGCGTGCGCGGCCTTGCGGAGCGAGAACACGACGTTCTCGGTCAGCTGCGGCAGCAGCAGGACGTCGGCGACGCCCTCGGTGTCGAGGGCCTCGTCGAGCAGCGCCGTCGACTCGCCGGACGCGAGGACGACGATCGGCGAGCGCGTGTGCTCGCGGATCACCGCGATCTCGTCAGCCGGCAGCGACGTCGAGCGGGTGCCGTGCACGACCACCTGGAGGTGGCCGCCGGCGAGTGCGGCCGATGCCTCGGCCACGTGCTCGCTCCAGCCGACGAAGTCGAGCTCGGCATGGGAGGCGAGCGCCTCGCGAAGGCGATCGAGCCCTTCGCAGGAGCCCGTCACGTAGACGCGGATGGGCTCGCGCTGAGTGGTTTCGGTCTTCATTCGTTCCCTCCAGTGCCCTCGATCTTCTGCAGCTGAGCGCTGCGGAGCCCCTCGGTCAGCACAGACCGGTTCGTGACCACGGTCTCCGGGCTGTCGTTCGCCTTCAGCGGCGGGCGCAGCTGCAGCGACCAGTCGGCGTGCTTCGAGCCGTGGAAGAGCTTCTGCACCTGGGTGTCGGTGACGGCGAGCAGGACGTAGAGGCCTGGACTGGCGGCGAGCTTCTCCGTTGCGTTCGGCGAGCCTGCGGCCTGCAGGACCTCGATGTCGCGGAGGACGATCCGCGTCACCGGCGCACTGGCCTGGTCGCTCGGCTTCATCGAGACGATGAAATCGACGCGGTCGCCGTCGTTGAGCGTGCCCGCGAGCAGCTGGTGCTGGTCACCGGAGAGCTGGAACGCACGCTGGGTGCCCTTCAGCTGGGCGCGGATACCCCGCTCGGCCGGTGTCGCGAAGCGGCGCGTAGTGACCTGCTCGCCCGCGAAGATCGGTTCCGTCGAGACGAGGTCGAGCACCTGGTCGGGGTTCGAGATGGCGCCCGGAACGACACTGCGCCGGACGAGCTCGGTCTTCGCCAGCATGCCCTTGCGGGCGACGTCCGAGCCGGCGGTGCCGGCGGGGATGTCCTGCTTCGCGACGAACACCGGGACGTTCGTCTCGTCCTTGCGGACGTTGCGCTGGTAGTTCGTCACGTAGAAGCTCGTCAGGAGCGCCGCGACGAGCCCCAGGGCGACTGCGATCGTGATGTTCCTGATGCGGTACGTCATGAGCGTCTGATTCCTTCTCGTTTCGTCGATCGTTTACGGGGAGCAATTCCTGGTGGTCTGGCGCGGGCGCGTCACTCGATGCGCTCCGTCGTCGAGCTCTCGACCCGTCCCGAGGCGACGACGAACCCGAGCAGGTTCACCTCGTAGGGGTAGCTCGCCTCGACCGTCACGTCCCCTCCGTGCGCCCAGGCAGTGGCGGTCACGTCCACGTCCAGCTCGGCCTGGTCCAGGTCGCTCGCGGCCTGGCGCACCGCCGCCTCGGCGAGCGCCTCGGGGCCGGTCGCCGTCCGGCTGACGGCCGCCTTGCGGGCGCCGACCCGAGTGGCGTCGGTGATGGTGAGGTAGTTGTTGTAGACGATTCCGAACTGGATCACCCCGAAGATGAGCATGAGGAGAACGGGCATGACGATCACGAACTCGACCATCGTCTGGCCGTGTTCGTCGGCGGTTGCTCTGTTGCGGCGAAGTGAGGTCATGTCGTTTCAGGTGAGCGGCGGCGAGCTCGTTGCCGAGCTCGCCGCCGGTACTTCGAGCCGGACTAGGAGCTGCCTCCGGCGCCGTTCAGAAGGGTGATGACCCGGTTGATGGCGCCCTCGATACCACCCGACAACAGGGTGAAGACACCAACGGTCGCGATCGTGAGGACGGCGAGGACGACGCCGTACTCGGCCATCGTCTGACCCTCCTCGCGGTTGCGCTTGTCCCACGCACTCAGAGCGAGACCGTGCGCGGCGGCGACGAGCTTCAGCATTTGCGTTCACCTCCTTCAACGGACGAGATGGGACGACCACCGGAGCGGAATCCGTCCGGAAGGTGTGAGCGTCGAGCGGTGCAGCTGGCGAAACATTCGGTCACGCTGGAGACTCCTTCTGTCTCGTTCCTTGCGTCGGCGTGCCGCGCCGCCTAGCTGTCGTCTCGCCTTGATCGGCCGGCCGGCGAGCGAGGTGCACCCCTCCTTCGGGGGACTTGTCGACCGGTTGCGCGAGGTCCCCTCGTTCGAGTGACTTCCGCTAAAGCCGGTGCCGATATCGGTTCAGCAAGACCGTTTGCGGCGCGGTGGCAACCAACCAGGCGCCGAACGCACCCGGCGTCCGACCACAACGAGGAGCCGGGCCTACATGCTCAAACGGAAACATCTCTTCAAGCCCAGCAGAGACAACTGGGAGTACGGCGGGACGATGGCCGAGCCTGCGACGGAGCCGGTGCCGACACCGCGTCCGCGCCCGCGCCCGGCCGCGCGAATGACGGTCATCGCCGCCTTCACCGTCATCTTCTTCGCCGGCGCGAGCTTCACCGCCGTCGCCGGCGACCAGGCCGCGACCCTGCTCGAGGGCGGAGAGAGCGCCGCCGAGGCCCCGCTCGCAACCGGCGAGCCGCTTCCCGCCGACGAGGCGCTCGCGGCCGAGGCGGCCCTTCCGGACGAGGAGACCTCGGCCGAGACGGCGTCGGAGAACGCGCAGGCGGCCGAGACCGCCGCCGAGGAGACGGCTCCGGACGTCGAGCCCGTGCCGACCCCCGCCGCCGAGGCGACCGTCGACCCCTCGCTCGCGCACGAACTCGAGGCCGAGGCGCCCGCACCCGAGGCGGCCCAGGCGCCGCCGGTTGCGGAAGCGCCTGCGCCTGCCCCCGCTGCGACGCCGGTCGCCGCTGCTGCGCCTCGCGCGACCGCGAAGCAGGCCCCGCGGTCGGAGCGCAGGGCCGCGGCCCGCAAGCATGCGGCCGCGCCGAAGCGCACGCCGGCCCCGGCTCGCCCGAAGGCGCCGCCTGCGCGCGAGCCTGAGATCGACCACGGCGAGACCCTGGGCGAGCCCACCGTCTGGCTCAACCGTGAGCTGCCGGATCCGACCCCGCGCGCGAAGCGGCTTGCGCCGAAGTTCGCGAACGCTCTGCGCGCCGCCGCCCGCCGCCACGGCGCCGACTGGGCCGCCGTCCTCGGCGTCCTCCGGGCGCAAGGCTCCCGCGGCGCCACACCCGCAACCGCGGCTCGGCTCGACACGCTGTCGCGCCGGCTCGCGCACCGCGACACGTGGCGCGCCGCCCTGGCCATCTCCGGCAGGGAGAAGTTCGCTGATCGCACCGAGGCCCTTCGCGACTACTACAAGGCCGTCGGCCTCCGGTCGCTCGTCAAGGGCCTGAAGGTCTCCAAGGAGCGGCTCGTGAAGCGGCTTCTGAAGGACGAGCGCGTCTGGGTCTACTGGGGCGGCCAGTCCGACCTCGAGGCCCACCGGATCGACGTCCGCGTCGTCGTCCTCGTCCTCTATCTGGCCGAGCGCCACGAGTCGGTGACCGTCTCGAGCCTCTTCAGCGGGCACCGCAAGTACTCGCGCCCGGGCGTCATCTCGGCCCATACGTATGGTCAGGCGGTGGACATCGCGGCCGTCGGCGGCACCTCGGTGCTCGGTAACTCGCAGCCGGGCGGCATGACCGAGGAGGCCGTCAGGTCGGTCCTGCTCCTCCCCGCCGAGCTCCAGCCGCAGCAGGTGATCTCGCTGCTCGGCCTCGGCGGCCCGTCGTTCCCCCTTGCCGACCACGGAGACCACATCCACGTGGGGTACTAGAAATTGCCTACTGAGTTCGTCAGCTTGACAAGGTCGGACGGTCGCGTCGTCTGCGAGCGCTGTCTCGTGGCGACGCGTCCGCTCCAGCGGATGCGCGGCCTCCTGGGCCGGCGGGAGCTGCCGGAGGGGGAAGGGATCCTCCTCCGGCACGCCGGCTCGATCCACACGTTCTTCATGCGCTTCCCGATCGACGCCGTCTTCCTCGACCGGGAGCAGACCGTGCTCCGCGTCGTGCCGGACATCCGCCCGTGGCGGGCGGCGGGCCAGAAGGGCGCGAAGGCAGTGCTCGAGCTCCCCGCCGGCGAGGCCGAGCGGCGCGGCATCGAGGTCGGTGCAGCGACTGGATGGCCGCATGATCGCCGAGCTCGCGACGTGGTTCGTCCTGACTGTGCAGCCGTGCACGATCACCGGCACGCCCGGGCCCGACATCCTCCTCGGAACGAGGAGGAACGACGTCATCTGTGGCCTCGGGGGCGCCGACCGGATCGACGGCGCCGGCGGCTATGACGTGTTGAAGGGGGGCGCCGGCAACGACCTCATCGGGGCGACCTCCGGGCCGAGCCTGGTCTTCGGTGGGGCCGGCGCGGACATGATCTGGGCCTGGGACGGCGACGTCGATCGGGTGAACGGCGGCCCGGGCGTCGACCGCGCCTTCGCGAACACGTTCGACTCGACGACGCTCATCGAGCGCTTCAAGTAACCGCTCAGCGAAGAAGTGGAGTAGCGGGGCCGCCGCAGGAGCCCCGCCCGTCTCCGTGAGGTCCTCGGGGCCACCGCATGAGCCCCGCATTCCTCGGTGCCGCGAAGGAGCTCCGCGCTAGACAGCCACCGCCAGCGCCCGCGCAGGAGGAGCCACGTCGACCGCCGCATTGGTCGAGGTGGCGCCCGTTCCGTTCAGCCAGCTCTTCAGATACGTCTCCAGCTCGCGCCTTTCGGACAGCGGGCTCGCGACCTTCGGGACGAGAGCCTCGATCGTGTGATCGTCGAGGCGGAGAGCGATGCAACCGCCGTCGCGTAGGAAGACGACGAAGTCGTCGAGCCTGCCCGGGTTGTCGATGGTGATCTTCACTGCAGCCTCCTTGACGGAAGTGGCGAGTACCTGGCTGCACTGTGCCGCGGAGGCTCTACTTCTCACATCGCCCGACAGGTGGTACAGCGATGTACTTGACTCACTGACCGGCAGCGGGCCGGATCCTCCGGATCCGGCTACGGCATCCGCCGAGCGGATGCCTCCCGCGCGAACATCCCTGAAGCTGTGCAGTGCACCCGCGGTGGCTCGTCCGCGAGCGGACTGCCTCTGGTCGCTTGACCTGGGGCGGGAAAGCGAGGAACCTCGATGCTGATGAGCGGAGCCACCGACGAACGACTCGAGTCGCTCGTAGAGGTGCAGGGGCACGCGATCGAGGCCGTGTCGCTCCTGCGCGGGGCGCCGCCGGAAGCTCTTGCTCACCTGACCGAGTCGGCTCGAGTGCGGGTGCTGCCGGCGCATGAGACCTTGTTCCGCGCCGGCGAGCCCGCGGACCGGCTCTACATCGTTCTCTCCGGTCGCCTGCAGGTGCTATCCGACGACGAACGCGTGCTCCGCGAAGTCGGAGCCGGCGCGGCGCTCGGAGAGCTTGCCCTGCTCACGGGAACCCCGCGCTCGGCCTCGGTCGTCGCCGTCCGCGACTCCCGGCTGCTCGAGGTCGACGCCGACCGGTTCATCGCGCTGCTCGAGAACGACGCCGACCTCGCCGCCGGTGTCGCGCGGGAGCTTGCACGGCAGCTCCAGGAGAGCGGCGGCCTCGAGCCGAGCACGACGCGGCCGAGCGTGTTCGCCGTCGTCACCACGGGGCTCGCCGAGCGCGCGCGTTTCGTCCAGGAGCTCGCCGGTGCACTCGGCCGGTGGGGCAGCGTGGCCGTGCTCGAGGACGCGGGGCTCGAGCCCGATGCGTTCGCGGGCACGCTCGACGCCGCGGAGCGGGACAACGGCTTCGTGCTGCTCGTGGACGACGGCAGCCAGGCGTGGAGCGACTTCTGCCGGCGGCAGTGCGATCGGCTGCTCGTCTGCGTCGGCGACGACCGGCCGCCCACGCGGGACGACGCGCTCACGGGTTGCGAGCTCGTCCTCCTCGGCCGAACCGGCGCCGTCGTCGGTCGCTGGCTGGAGGCCGTGGAGCCGCGCGCGCACCACATCGTGGCGACCGACGCGATGGCCGCAGGCATCGACCGACTCGCGAGGCGCCTGGCGCAGCGCTCGCTCGGCGTCGTCCTCTCGGGCGGCGGCGCGAGGGGGTTCGCGCATATCGGCGCGCTCCAGGCCTTCGACGAGGCCGGCTTTCGGATCGACCGGATCGGCGGCTGCAGCATGGGCGCCTTCATCGCCGCGCTCGTCGCGCTCGGCCACGAGCCGGCGGCGATCCACGCGTACTGCCGGGACGAGCTCGTGCGCCGCTCGCCGTTCAACGACTACACGCTCCCGCGCGTGGCGCTCATCCGTTCGCGCAAGGCGCGCGCGATGCTGGAGCGCGTGTTCGGGTCGGCCCTCGTCGAGGAGCTCGAGCGCTCGCTCTTCACGGTCAGCGCGGATCTCCTCTCCAGCCAGGTCGTCGTCCACCGCAGCGGGCCGATCGCCGACGCGGTCGGCACGAGCATGTGCATCCCAGGCCTGGCGCCGCCGGTGCGGCATGCCGGTCGGCTGCTCGTCGACGGCGGCGTGCTCAACAACCTGCCGGTCGATCACATGGCCGAGACGGACGAGGTCCTGTCGTCGCGGTGGATGTCATCCGGCGGCTCGAGGAGCAGAGCGGCGTCGAGCCGCCAGTCCCGGCGATCACCGAGACGCTCGCGCGCGCGACCGTGCTCGGCTCGGTCGAGCGGGCGGAGCGAAACCGAGGCCTCGCGAAGCTCGTGGTCACACCGGACGTGCAGGCCGTCGGGCTGCGCGAGTGGAGCGCGCTCGAGCGGGCGATGGAGTCCGGACGCCAGGCGGCCGTCGAGGCGCTAGAGCGAGGAGGCGCGGCCGAGGTGCAGGCGGCGCTCGACGCGCCGATCAGGCCCCGCTAGCGCTCCGGCTTGTCGGGAGGCTTCGGAAGGCTTCCCAGCGACCGCTCGAGGGAGCGCATGACGTCCTCGTTGATCCGCTCGGTCAGCTGGCGGGCGAGTTCCTGCCCGCGCTGCTTCCAGTCGGCTGGACTGGGCGGCGCGGGCGCGGTCGGGCTCGCCGGCGTGGTCGCGAGCGGGGTCTCCGCCTGGTCGACGCCGTCGATCTCCAACTCGTAGATCCGCTCCGGCTCGTCGAGATCCTTGAGCTGCCGCTCGCCGAGCGGCGCGACCGAGACGCCCTCTGGGATCGATGATCCAAGCAGCGCGCGCGTCGTCTCGGAGAGGAGCACGTGCCCGCCCCGGCCGGCCGTGCAGAGGCGGGCGGCGCGGACGACGTCGAGCCCGAGGTAGCCCTCCTCGCCCAGCGCCGGCTCGCCGGTGTGCAGCCCCATGCGGACGCGCACGTCGGCACCCTCCGACCAGGTGTGGTCGGCATGCGCGCGCTGGGCATCGACGGCGGCGGCGACCGCGTCGCGGGCGCGCGCGAAGGCGAAAAAGAAGGCGTCGCCCTGGGTATCGATCTCCGTCCCGCCGTGGCGGCCGAATGCCTCTCGCACCAGGCGGCGGTGGTCCGCCAGCACCCCGCCGTAGCCGTCTCCGAGTTGCTTGAGGAGGCCCGTCGAGCCTTCGATGTCGCTGAAGACGAACGTCACCGTGCCCGACGGGAGGCCGCTCACGTTCACACCGGGATGGTCAGGCTCTCGATGTCGCTCGGGTAGTCCGTCAGCACCTCGATCCCGTCGGGCGTGACGGCGACCGTGTCTGAATGGCGGAAACCGCCGAGCTTGCTGGAGTAGACGCCGGGCTCGATCGTGAAGACCATCCCCGGCTCGATCGTGGTGTCGTCGCCGACGTCGAGGAAGGGCGCCTCGTGGTTTCGCAGCCCGATCCCGTGGCCCACGTGCTGCCGCCAGTACGGGAGCAGGTGGTTGTCCTCGAAGTAGCGGAGGACGGCGCCGTCCACGTCGGCGCAAGTGACGCCGGAGCGCAGCGCGTCGAACGCGACCTGCTGCGCGGCAACCGTGTGCTCGAAGAGGCGGCGCATCTCGTCGGTCGGCGGGCCGATGATCATGGCCCGCTCGAGCTCGGCGTTGTAGCCCCAGATCGGAGCGCTCGTCTCCGTGACGAGCACGTCGCCGGGCTTGAACTCGATGTTGTGCGCGACGGCGTGTGCCCACGAGCTCCGTCGCCCGATCTGGCCGCGGTAACCGGCCGAGACGCCGTCCGAGGACGCCTGCTGGCCGCCGTACGACGCTCCCAGCTCGTCCAGCATCGCAAGCGTCGCGTCGTGCCCGGCGCGCAGGCTCGCCTGGGCCTCGGTCGCGCCGGGCCGCGAGTGCTCCTGCAGCACCCTGTGCGCGTACGAGCACCAGCGTCCGCTCTCGCGGATCAGCTCGATCTCGGCCTCGCTCTTGCGGACCATCCTGCGCTCGATGAACGAGCCGAGCGGCTCGACCCGGTTCCCGGTCACGTCGCTCAGCGCAGGCCCCTCGTAGCCGAGGATGCCTGGATAGCCGTCGCCGTCTGCCCCGACAGGCCCGTCGATGCCGGCGTCCGCGAGCAACCGGCCGAGGATCCGCATCGGATGCTCCTTCCCCGGGTACTCGGGGTAGGACTCGACGCGCTCGAACTCCGTCTCTGCGCGAACGCGCTCGACCTCGAACTCCGGCACGAATGCCATCAGGTCGCCCGACGCGTTGGCGGCAACCGCAACCGGCCGCTCGGTCGCGAGGAAGTTGAAGTTCGTGAAGTAGCGGATGTAGTCGGCGTCGAACAGCACGACGCCTGCCAACCCGAGGCTCCGACTGCGCTCGAGAAGCCGCTCCCGCCGCTCCTTCAGCTCGGCCGCCGAAATCCCGGAGATCGTTCGCACCGACACTGCGCCGATCTTACGCATGCGCCCGAACAGCGGACGAGCTACGCGCGTCGACTACCATCCGCCGCTTCAGTCGAAGACCGGTCCGCGCCGCCCGCGGGATGTTTTTCCGGTCAGAGAGGGGGTTCGCGATGCTCGCCAGACATCGCACTCGCGTTCTCGGAGCGGCTGTGCTCCTCACAGGGCTCGCCGTCGCAGCCGCGTCATTCGGCGTCGCAAGTCGCGGTGAGGCCGCCGCTCAGGTGATCCCGGCGAACACCGTACCGCCGGTGATCAACGGAGAGACGACGGTCGACCGAACGCTGACCGCGACCACCGGCACCTGGAGTGGCACGGCGCCGATCAGCTTCAGATACGCCTGGCAGCGCTGCGATGCGAACGGCGGCGGCTGCGCCGTCGTCACGGGAGCGACAACGTCGTCGTATCCGCTCGAAAGCGCGGATGTCGGATCGACGATGCGCGTCGTCGTCACCGCCACGAATGCCGACGGCTCGGTGCCTTCGACCTCGGTGCCGACAGGGTGGTCCGGCGCGCGTCGGTAGCGGGATGTCCTCCCGTCCAGCAGGCGGGACCGATCGATGTCAGCCAGCGGACAACAGCAGCTGCTGATCGTGTTCGCACGAGCGCGTAAGCCGGGCGACCCCTTCTCGGCGGGATCTCTTCCCGCCGGCTCGTCTCCTTCAACGTCAACCTCTAGCGCCCGCGGGAAGGCGTTGCTCACCGAACGGCGAAGAGCACACGGCGGCGAAAGCAATAGCCAACAACTGAGGAGGACACCATGGAACGGTTTCCTTGGCATCCACGGTTGCGGCACGCCGGGGTCGCAAGACGTCTCGTGATCGCTGCCGTCACCGCTCTTACGCTGGCTGTCGTGGCAGCGGTGGGCACGGCCGCGGTCTGGGCGCCCGGCCCGAACGGCTGCCCGACCAACAAGAGCGCGAAGACCGCCCCGATCGCCGACATCGCACCACCAGCGCGGACCCAGATCGAGGCGTTCGACGTGCTGTCCGGACCGATCAACGAGCAGACCGACACCTTCACGATGAAGGTACGCGTCGGGAGCACCTGCAGCGTCAACATCAAAGGCGCGAGCGTCTACGTGACCGCAGTGCCCTACAACCAGTTCACCATCCCGGCGGAAGAGCTCACCGGGGACGACGGCACAGCGACCCTGGTCTTCCGCCGCGACGCGAACTACCCTGCGAGCAGCCTGCAACAGCAGCTGACGCTGTTCATCCGCGCAACGAAGCCGGGCGAGGACCCCCTCGCCGGTGTCTCGACACGGCGGCTCGTCGCGGTCCCCTTCGGGAGCTAACGCCCGTTCTTGCACGGCCGCGCCCGAGCCAGCTCGCGGGCGCGGCCGTCGCACCTTGGAGCTACTCGCGGCTCGTACCACCCGAACCGGCGCTCCGTAGGCGGCTACCCGGCTGTCGGCTCGCTGAAAGCGGGTCTAGCTGTCCTGCCGCTGCTCGCCTGGCCGGTCTCCGCCCAGCGCGGCCGAGCGGGCTCCCTCACGCCGCGGCGGACCGTCCCGTCGCGGCGATCGCCCTTCGCCGCCTCGATCTTCGCCCTCACCGCCTCGTCGACGGCGGCGCGGAGCGCCTGCCGCTCGGCCCACGAGAGCTTCATGCCCACCGCCCGCCGTCTTGATGCAGGGGGATGCCGTAGTGGCCGTTCGCCCATTGCGTGCCAGTGTCGCGAGGCGAAGCCGAAACGGCGTCTACCGAACGGGTAGTCGACCGGGTGGTCGTACTGGCGGTTTGGGTAGGCCCGCGCAACGGCGGCCTACCTCGTCCTGCATCATGTGGCCCATCAAGCGGTTCATGATCAAGATCGAAGCGCCGAACTGGGAAGACTTCCAGGACGTCGAGTTACCGCGGCTTCCGGTGGTAGGCGAGACGATCGAGACGAAGTACGGGACGTGCTTGGTGACGCAGACGGATGAGGCGCCTGGCACCGAGCCGTACGAGGGCAAGATCGTCTGCCGAGTGCCCTAGGCCGCGCCGCGCAAGATCCGAGCCATGCGGTACGGGATGGGCCCGCCTGGATTCGAACCAGGGACCAACCGATTATGAGTCGGCTGCTCTGACCGCTGAGCTACGGGCCCGTCGAGCCAGCGTATCGCCGCCTGCGGTTCCGCCAACAGGGTTCACCACGCGCCTGACACAATGTTGCGCGGTGAAGGCGTACCAGCAGGAAACGCAGCTTCGCACCGCCGGCGGCCTCTCCGTTACCGACATCACGGAGGAGGTGCAGGAAGCCGTCGCCGCCAGCGGGATCAGGGACGGCATCTGCTGCGTCTACTCGCCGCACACGACGTGCTCGGTGCGCGTGAACGAGTTCGAGTCCGGGCTCCTGGAGGACTTCGCGCTCCTGCTGAAGCGGCTCGTCCCGAGCGATCGCTACTACGCCCACGACGACTGGGACAAGCGCACGGAGAACATCTGCCCCGAGGACATGGATTTCGGCAACGGGCACGCGCACTGCATGTCGATGCTGCTCGGCCCCGCCGGCGAATCGATCCCGGTGCGCGACGGCGAGCTCGGCCTCGGCACCTGGCAGCGGGTGCTCTTCCTCGAGCTCGACCGCGAGCGCGACCGCCGCTGGCTCGTCCAGGTCGTCGGCGTCTACGTAGAGCTCGATTCAAAATGACGCCATCACCGCTCTGGTGCGATCGGCGGGGCGTCATTCTGAATCAGCTCTTAGCAACAGACTGTTGCTAAGTCACTCGGGCGTCACGTACGCCGCGGTCAGGCCGCCGTCGACGACGAACGTCGCGCCGTTTACATACGAGGACTCGTCGCTCGCGAGGAAGAGCGCCGCGTCGACGATCTCGCGCGGCTTGGCAAGTCGCCCGGTCGGCCAATGGACCCGCCGCCGTTCCAGCGCGGCGGGATCGTCGCCGAAGATGTTGAGGAGGAGCGGCGTCTCGACCGGCCCTGGGCAGAGCGCGTTCACGCGCACTCCCCGGCGGGCGAACTGCACCGCGAGCTCGCGGCTCATCGAGAGCACGGCCCCCTTCGAGGCGGTGTAGGAGATCTGCGACGTCGCGGCACCGAGGATCGCGACGAACGACGCGACGTTGATCACCGAGCCTCCGCCCCGCTCCAGGAGGCGAGGGATGCCGTGCTTGCAGCAAAGGAAGACGCCGCGGGTGTTCACGGCCTGCACGCGATCCCACGCCTCCACCGACGTCTCGAGCACCGATGCGTCGTCGTCGGGGGAGATGCCGGCGTTGTTGTAGAGGACGTCGAGCCCACCCCAGCGCTCGGCCGCCGCGGCCATCATCGCCTCGACGTCGGCCTCGTCGGCCACGTTCGAACGCACCGCGAACGCGTCCCTGGAGCACAGGGTCGCCGTCTCCTCGGCCGCCTCCAGGTTCACGTCGGCGACGCAGACCCTGGCCCCCTCGCCTGTGAAGACGATCGCCGCTTCGCGGCCCATCCCGCCGCCCGCGCCGGTGATCACGCACACCTTTCCCTCGAGCCTCCCGCTCATGCCGTCTCCGTCGAGAGATAGACGTTCTTGACCTCGGAGTAGCCCTCCATCCCGTGCATGCCGAGCTCGCGGCCGAAGCCCGACTGCTTGAAGCCGCCGAACGGCGTCGAGACGCGCACCGAGCTGTTCGAGTTGATCGACAGCACGCCGGTCTCCAGAGCGCGCGCGACGCGGAGGGCCCTCGCACCGTCACGTGTCCAGATCGACCCCGAGAGCCCGTAAGGCGTGTCGTTCGCGATCTTCACCGCCTCGTCCTCGTCGGCGAACGGGATCACCGCCGCCACCGGCCCGAAGACCTCCTCCCGCGCGACGCGATCGGAGTTCGTCGCCTCCACGAGCGTGCACGGGTACCAGAAGCCGGCGCCGGCCGGCGCCTCGCCGCGGAACAGCGGCTCACCGTCGACGAAGGACGCGACCGTCTCCCGGTGGGCGGCCGAGATGAGCGGCCCCATCTCGGTCGCGTCATCCGAAGGGTCGCCGACGCGAACCCCGCGAGTCGCCTCCACCAAGCTATCCAGAAATCGGTCGTAGACCGATTGCTGGACCAGGATGCGCGAGCGCGCGCAGCAGTCCTGCCCCGCGTTGTCGAAGACGGCGTACGGCGCGGCCGCGGCTGCGCGCTCGAGATCGGCGTCGTCGAAGATCACGTTCGCGGACTTGCCGCCGAGCTCGAGCGTGACGCGCTTGATCGTCTGCGCTGCGCCCTGCATGACGCCGCGCCCGACCTCGGTCGAGCCCGTGAAGCCGATCTTGGCGATGTCGGGGTGCTCGACGAGCCGCGCACCGACGATCGACCCCTTGCCGACGAGGACGTTGACGACGCCGTCGGGAATGCCGGCCTCGAGCACGAGCTCGCCGAGCCGGAGCGCCGAGAGCGGCGTCAGCTCGGCGGGCTTCAGCACGACCGTGTTCCCACAGGCGAGGGCAGGCCCGAGCTTCCAGGAGGCGATGTTGAGCGGGAAGTTCCACGGGACGATCAGCCCCACGACGCCGAGCGGCTCACGGAAGGTCAGGTCGACCCCGCCAGGGACCGGGATCGTCTCGCCGTAGTGCTTGTCGACGGCGCCGGCGTAGAAGTGGAAGACCTGCGCCACCATCGCGACCTCGCCGCGGGCGCCCGCGATCGGCTTGCCGACGTTCCGCGACTCGATCTGCGCGAGCTCCTCGGCGTGCTCCTCGACGAGTGTCGCGAGACCACGCAGCAGCCGGGCCCGATCGGCCGGCATCACCGCTCGCCAGGCCGGGAGCGCCGTCCGCGCGCGCTCCACCGCCTCGTCGGTCTCCTCCACCCCGGCCTGCTCGAGCTCGGCGATCGGCTCCTCGGTGGCTGGGTTCAGAACGGCGAACATGGTCTATTTGACCATGGCTACGATCGCGCAGGTGGAGCCCGAGGCGATCGTACGGCGTCTCTGGCCGGATGAGAGGGCGCGGGTCGAGGTTCTCGGCGGCGGGATCACGAACCGCAACTTCAAGATCACGGTCGACGGAGAGACCTTCGTGCTTCGGATCGGGGGCAAGGACACCACGCTCCTCGGCATCGACCGGAGACACGAGCGCGAGGCGTCGAGCGTCGCAGCCGAGCTCGGCGTCGGTCCCGAGGTCGTCCGCTTCGTCGAGCCCGAGGGCTACCTCGTCACCCGGTTCGTGACCGGCGAGTCCGTGCCGCCGGCCGAGCTCCGCCGGCCAGAAGGGCTGGCCGACTTCGCCCGCACCCTCCGGCGTGTGCACGACGGCCCGCCGATCACGGCGCGCTTCGACTCGTTCCGGGTCGTGGAGAACTACTGCGCGACCTCCGTCGCTCTCGGCGTCGCCGTCCCGTCGGCCTACGAGGAGGCCAAGCGCGTCGCCGACCGCATCGAGCGCACGCGCGACCGGCCGCCGCTCTGCACGTGCCACAACGACCTCCTCAACGCGAATCTGATCGCGACTGCCGAAGGGCTCGTGATCGTCGACTGGGAATACGCGGGCATGGGCGACCGCTTCTTCGACCTCGGCAACTTCTGCGCGAACCACGAACTGACCGCCGACGAGAGCCGCGAGCTCCTCCGCGCCTACTTCGGCGAGGTGCGGCCCGACGACGAGCAGGCCCTCGCGCTGATGCGCTTCATGTCCGACTTCCGCGAGGCGATGTGGGGCGTCGTGCAGCAGGGCATCTCCGAGCTCGACTTCGACTTCGTCGGCTACGCGGTCGAGCACTTCGAGCGCCTGTCCCACACCGCCGCCGAGCCCGAGTTCCAGGCGGCCCTGCGACCGTGAGAGACCGCGCCCAGGTCGTCGTCGTCGGCGGCGGCGTCGGCGGGTGCTCGATCCTGTACTGGCTCGCCCGGCTCGGCTGCGCGGACGTCGTTCTGCTCGAGCGCGCCGATCTGACGAGCGGCTCGACGTTCCATTCCGCCGGCCTCGTCGGACAGCTGCGCGGCTCGATCAGCCTGACGAAGATGATGATGAGCTCGGTCGAGCTCTACCGCACGCTCGGCGCCGAGGTCGAGCTCGAGACCGGCTGGCGCGAGGTCGGCTCGCTGCGGCTCGCGTCCTCGCAGGAACGGATGGAGGAGATCGCGCGGCAGGCCGGCTGGGCGAAGACCTTCGGGCTGCCGCTCGAGCTCGTCTCGGCCACGGAGGCGCAGAAGCTCTTCCCGCCGATGTCGACCGACGGCGTGCTCGGGGCCGCGTATCATCCCGACCGACGGCTACATCGATCCGAGCCAGCTGACGTTCGCGCTCGCCGAGGGCGCCCGTCGGCGCGGCGCCGAGATCGCCACGAACACTCGCGTGACGGCGATCCACAAGGAGCGCGGCCGCGTCACCGGCGTCGAGACCGACCGCGGCCCGATCGAGACCGAGGTCGTCGTCGACGCGGGCGGGATGTTCGCCGGCGAGATCGGCCGGCTCGCCGGGGTCAACGTTCCGATCGTGCCGATGGCGCACGAGTACCTGATCACGCGGCCGAGCGGCCTCCCGCTCGAGATGCCGACCATGCGCGACCCGTCGCTCCTCGTCTACTTCCGGCCGGAGTCGGGCGGCCTCGTCGTCGGCGGCTACGAACGCGACCCGGCACCGTGGTCGCTCGACGGCATCCCGGCGGACTTCAACGGCCAGCTGCTCGAGGAGGACTGGCCGCGCTTCGAGCCGCTGCTCGAGAACGCGATCCGCCGCGTCCCGTCGCTCGAGGAGATGGAGTCCGTCCGCCTGATCAACGGCCCGGAGGCGTTCACGCCCGACGGCGAGTTCATCCTCGGCCCGTCCGACGTGCGCGGCTTCTGGGTCGCCGCCGGCTTCTGCGCCCACGGCCTCGCCGGCGCGGGCGGGATGGGGAAGCTCGTGGCGGAGTGGATCGTCGAGGGGACGCCGAGCCTCGACGTCTGGCACATGGACTCACGCCGCTTCGGCGCCGCCTACCGCAGCCGCGAGTACACGCTCGCGCGCACGATCGAGGTGTACGCGACCTACTACGACGTCAAGTACCCCGGCCACGAGCGGCAGGCGGGGCGCCCGCTGCGGGTCTCCCCCACGTACCAGCGCCTCGGCGAGCTCGGCGCGGCCTTCGGCGAGAAGTCCGGCTGGGAGCGCGCGAACTGGTTCGAGACGAATGCCGCGCGCGGCGACGAGTCGCTCCGGCCGCGCGGCTGGGCCGGCAAGCTCTGGTCGCCGGCGATCGGCGCCGAGCACGCCGCCTGCCGCGAGGCTGCGGCGCTCTTCGACGAGACCTCGTTCGCCAAGATCGAGGTCGCCGGCGAGGGAGCGGCGGATCTGCTCGAGCACCTCTGCGACAACCGCGTCGCGCGGGACGTCGGGGCGATCACGTACACGCAGATGCTGAATGCCCGCGGCGGCATCGAGTGCGACTTCACGGTCACGCGGCTCGCCGATGATCGCTTCCGCATCGTCACGGGCACCGCGTTCGGGCAGCACGACCTCGCGTGGATCCGGTCGCACGCGCCGGACGACGGCTCGGTGCGAGTCGACGACGTCACCTCGCAGCTACGCGTGCCTCGGCCTCTGGGGGCCGAAGGCGCGCGACATCCTGCAGCCGCTCTGCGTCGAGCCGCTCGACTTCCCGTACATGCGGGCGAGGGAGCTCGCGGTCGGGCCCGTGCCCTGCCTGGCGCTTCGCGTCACCTACGTCGGCGAGCTCGGTTGGGAGCTCTACTGCCCGTCCGAGTACGGGCTGCGCCTGTGGGACGTGGTCTGGGAGGCGGGACGTGAGCACGGCCTCGTTGCGGGCGGCTACAAGGCGATCGACTCGCTGCGCCTCGAGAAGGGCTACCGCGTCTGGGGCGCCGACATCTCGCCCGACGACACGCCGTACGACGCGGGGCTCGGCTTCGCGGTCAAGCTCGACAAGGAGTTCCTCGGGCGTGAGGCGCTCCTCTCGGCCGGCGACCCGGAGCGAAGGCTCGTCTGCCTCGTGCTGGACGATCCTCGCTCGGTCGCGCTCGGCTCGGAGCCGGTGCGGATCGACGGCGCGATCGCCGGCCGCGTCACGAGCGGCGGGTACGGCTACACGGTCGAGCGGTCGATCGCGTACGCGTACGTGCCGGCCGGGAAGAGCGGCGCCGGGCCAGCCGGTCGAGGTCGAGATCTTCGGCGAGTGGGTGCCCGGCGTGGTCGCCGACGAGCCGCTCTTCGACCCGACCGGCGAGCGGATCAGGGCGTAGCTGCGCGGTAGCGCCGCGCCTCCGCGACGAGCGCCTCGAAGAGCGCGAAGTCGTCCCCCTCCTCGGGGTGCCACAACACGCCGAGCGTGAAGCGCCTGTCGGGGCTCTCGAGCGCCTCCGGCGTGCCGTCCTCGGCCCACGCCACCGTGCGCAGCCCCGCCCCGACGCGCCCGAATCCCTGGTGATGGTGCGACTTCACCGGCGCGTGGGCGCCGAGAAGGCCGCCGAGGCGGCTGCTGCTCTCGATCGAGACGTCGTGGTCGGCGAACACGCCCGGCGTCTCCTTGTGCTTCTCGTCGCCGACGACCTCGGGCAGATGCTGGACGAGGTCGCCGCCGAGCGCGATGTTCAGCACCTGGGAGCCGCGACAGACCGCGAGCACCGGCATGTCGCGCTCGAGGGCGGCGGTGAGGAGCGCGAGCTCGCCGGCGTCGCGCTCGGCGCGAACGCCGGTCGTCTCGGGATGCGGATCGTGGCCGTATGCCGACGGGTCGATGTCCGAGCCGCCGGAGAAGAGGACGCCGTCGAGGGCGTCGAGCGTTTCGTCGACGCCGTCGCTGCTCGGCGGCACGAGCAGGGCGCGGCCGCCGGCCGCCTCGACTGCGCGAACGTACGCGAGCGGAATGACCGCCGCAGGCAGCGTCCACGCACCCCAGCTCACCTCGGGCTCGGCGTACGCCGTGATCCCGATCACAGGTTTGTCATGTCAGTCCTACCGGGGCTAGCGGTTCCGGCGCGTCGCTCGTGGTGCGTAGCCGAGGACGTATGAAATCGGGCCCTCGGCCGGAGCGCCGCGAGCGGCGCCGAGGCTGCGCCGGAGGCGCTGCCGCAGGGGCCGCTAGCCACGTTCGAAGAAGCGCTCGCGCTCGTAGCAGGTGACCACGCGGTCGAAGAGCTCCTGCTCGGTCCGGCCGTAGTTCAGGTAGTGGTCGACGACGTCGTCGCTGAAGGCTCCCCGAGCCATCGTGCCGTCCTCGAGCGCAGTGATCGCGTTCCGCAGCGAATGCGGGAACCGCTTCGCGTCCGACTCGTACGCGTTTCCCTCGAGCGCGGGCGGCAGCGTGAGCTCCTGCTCGATCCCGTGCAGCCCCGCGGCGATGACCGCCGCGAACGCGAGGTACGGGTTCGCGTCTGCGCCGGGGATCCGCGTCTCCGTCCGCAGCGACGAGCCGTGCCCGACGATGCGGAAGCCGCACGTCCGGTTGTCGCGCCCCCACGCGAGCGTCGTCGGCGCCCATGAGCCGGCGGCGTAGCGCTTGTAGGAGTTGACGTTCGGCGCGAGGAAGAGCGCAAGCTCGCCGAGGCACGCGATCTGCCCGGCCAGCCAGCGCTCGAACT
Organism: uncultured Gaiellaceae bacterium; assembly: GCA_963791905.1. Lineage (GTDB taxonomy): Bacteria > Actinomycetota > Thermoleophilia > Gaiellales > Gaiellaceae > Gaiellasilicea. Next base: position 1,018,724 of record CAWBTX010000005.1, on the reverse strand, counting down.
CCGTCGTCTCGCCTGCGAACGCACTCTCCGAGCCGCGCCACAAGCGACGAATGGATGTGACACGAGTTGCCGATCCAGGTGTGGTCGGGCTTCGCCATGAACGTGATCGCGCAGCCGTTCAGGTGCGCGATCTCCTTGGCCCCGTTCTTGTAGATCGCGTGGTTGTCGGCCATCGTGACCGCGTCCGCGTAGCGGAAGTTGATCTCGTGCTGGCCGGGCCAAGCCTCGCCCTTCGAGGTCTCGACCCTGATGCCGGCGGCGTGCATCCCGTTCCGGATCTGTCGGATCAGCGGCTCGTCGTACGTGGTCGCGAGGATGTGGTAGTCGAGGATGTACGGCACCGACGGCGTCAGGTCGCGGTAGTGCCGCTCGTGCGCCTCGGCGTACGTCTCCTTGAGGAGGAAGAACTCGAGCTCGGAGCCGAGCATCGGCGTGAACCCGAGCGCCGCCGCACGATCCACCTGCGCCTTCAGCACCTGACGGGGCGACGGTGCGACCGGCGAGCCGTCGTGCCAGACCACGTCGCAAAGGACGAGCGCGGTCGCCTCGAGCCACGGGACCCGCCGTAGCGTCGCGAGGTCGGGTCGCAGCGCGAAGTCGCCGTACCCCCGCTCCCAGCTCGCGATCGCATACCCCGGCACCGGGTCCATCTCCATCTCGAGCGCGAGCAGGTAGTTGCAGCTCTCGACCGGGTGCGCCGCATCCGCTTCGTCGAGGAAGAACTCCCCGTGCAGCCGCTTGCCCATGAGCCGTCCCTGCATGTCGGTGAACGCGACCACGACGGTGTCCACCGCGCCGCTCTCGACCTCCGCCCGCAGCTCCTCGAGGCTCAGCACGCCAGCGATCCTATGCCGTCCTGTCCGACCCGTTGACAACGATGCGACAAAGCGCACGTAATACCGCGTCTGACATGCCACGACGTGAGGAGGGTGGATGAGCACAGGACCAAGCGCAGGCGAACACCATGTCTCCGAGGACGAGAGGACGCTGCACCGGCTCGGCTACGCCCAGGAGCTCTTCCGAGCCATGGGCGGCTTCCAGAACTTCGCCATCTCGTTCACGATCATCTCGATCCTCGCGGGCTGCCTGACGTCGTACTTCGTGGCGTTCGAACGCGGCGGCCCGGTCGCGGTGACGTGGGGCTGGCTCCTCGTCGGCCTGTTCTCGACGATCATCGCTCTCGCGATGGCCGAGATCGCCTCGGCGTTCCCGACGGCGGGCGGCCTCTACTACTGGGCGTCCAAGCTCGGCGGCCCCGGCTGGGGCTGGACGACCGGCTGGTTCAACCTGATCGGCCAGATCGCCGTCACCGCCGCGATCGGCTATGGCCTCGCGACGTTCGCCACCGTTCTCTTCGACTTCTGGTTCGACTACTCGCTCCACATGAACGACTGGTTCGGCTTCTCCGCGAACACGTCGATCTTCGTGCTCTACGCGGCGTTCCTCATCGCCGCGGGGCTGATCAACATGTTCCAGGTGAGCATCACAGCGCTGCTGAACACGGTCTCCGCCTACTGGCACATGGCCGGCGTCGCGTTCATCGTGCTCGTGCTGATCATCGTCCCGGACAATCACCAGAGCTTCGGCTACGTCTTCGGTGAGACGGTCAACGTCTCGGGCTACGGCAATGCGGCGGACAACTTCTCCAACCCGGCGTTCTGGTTCGTCTTCGGCCTCGGGTTGCTCCTCTCGCAGTACACGATCACCGGCTTCGACGCGTCTGCTCACATGGCGGAGGAGACGAACCAGGCGTCGAGGATGGCGGCAGTCGGGATGTACATGGCTGTCGTCGTCTCGGTCGTCTTCGGCTGGATCCTCCTGCTCGCCGTCACGTTCGCGATCCCGAGCACCGAGGGCGCGCTCGAGAACATCGGCATCGTCGTCCCGTGGATCTGGTCCGAGTCGATGAGCCAGAACTGGGCGGAGGCGCTCCTCTTCATCTGCGTCGTCGCGCAGTTCTTCTGCGTCACGGCCTCGGTCACGTCGGCGTCGCGGATGATGTTCGCGTTCTCGCGCGACCGCGCCGTCCCCGGCCATCCGCTCTGGAGCAAGGTGGCATCGAACCGTGTGCCGCGGAACGCCGTCTGGGCGATCGTCGTCCTCGCGGGGATCCTGATGGTGCCGGCGATCTGGAACTATCTCGTCGGCTACGGCGTCGGCACCGCGATCGCCGTGATCGGCCTGTACATCGCGTTCGTGATCCCGGTGTACCTGCGCTACCGGATGCACGACCGCTTCGAGCCCGGCGCCTGGAGCCTCGGCCGCCACTACAAGTGGATCGACCTCCTCTCGCTCGGCTGGGTCGCTCTGATCACGATCCTGTTCATCTTCCCGCTCTACGCCGACGGCCTGCCGTGGCGGGAGAACTTCAGCTGGGAGCTGACGAACTACACGGTGCTGTGGTTCGCCGGGATCGGGCTCATCTTCGGCGGCTGGTGGTTCCTGTCCGCCAAGAACTGGTTCAAGGGCCCGGTCCGCCAGGGCACCGAGGAAGAGCTCGAGCGGATCGAGGCCGGCCTCGCAACGCCGCCCGCCCCCGCCCCCGAGACTGCCTGACGACCGAGGGGCGCCCGCGAGGGCGGGCGCCCCTCTCCTAGCCCATCCAGGCGCCGCCGTTCTGGTCGATCGCCTGGCCGGTCACGCCGCGTGCGTCCGGAGACAGCAGCCACGCCACCGTCCCCGCGACATCCGCCGGCTCGCTCATCCGTCCGAGAGGCACCTCGCGCATCGCGAGGCGCAACGCCTCTTCCCGCGTGCCGCCGGTCGCCTCGACAATGACGTCCAGACCCTGGCTGGCCATGGCGGTGTCGACCCAGCCGGGGCAGATCGCGTTCACCTGGATGTTCTGCGGCGCGAGCTCGGCCGCGAAGCTGCGCACGAGGCCGAGCAGGCCGGCCTTCGAGGCGCTGTAGGCGACGTGGCGTGGCACCGCGATGCGCGCCAGGATCGACGAGAAGACGACGATGTGGCGTGTGTCCGGCCCCGTCGCCAGGTGGCGGAGCGCGGCCCGGACGCAGTAATAGGTCCCCGCGAGGTTCGTCTGCACGATGTCGTCGAAGCGGTCGTCGGGCCCGTCGTCGTTCGGACCGCCGATCCCGCTCACCGCGATCAGCGCGTCCACGGGGCCATGAATGGCGACCGCCGCCGCCACCGCATCGTCGACCTGCGAGCGGTCGCGGATGTCACAGTGCCCCGCGTGCGCGTTGAGCTCGCCCGCCACCCGCGTGAGCCGGGCGGGCTCGAGGTCGAGGAGGCTCAGCGTCGCGCCGTCGGACGCGAGCCGTTCCGCGACCGCCCTGCCGATGCCGACACCGCCGCCCGTGACGACCACATGCTTGTCTCGAAATCGCTCCATCTCCGCCTCTCGGTCGCAACAAAAACGCTCTTTGCGTGAATTTTCGCTCGCCGACCGTTGGACAGGCGGCACCGCTCCACTTAGATTTCCGACTTCCGCCGAGCCGCCTCTCGACACGCGCCCGCCGCGGAGATCATCCTAGAGCGTATGAATCAAAGGGCAAATCGGTCTGCGTGAAACGAAAAAGTCGCAATTTGCGACCAGACATCTTCACAAGCTCTTGACCAGCCGGCGACGAGCCCCTAGGTTTCCTCTTGCAGCGAGCACGGAGCGGAATTAGGTCGAGGCTCAACCGGAGGGCGTGTACGCGGAAGCGGAAACGTCAGTCGGAGGAGCGGACGAAACCGCCACCGGCTCGCTGAATTTATTTTGCAGCGGCGCCGGATCCGGAGGATCCGACTACGGCGATCCTGACGGATCGCCTTCCGCGCGAAAATCCCTGAAGCTGTGCACTGCAAGCCCGCGGTAGTCGTCCGCGCATGTTGTGCGGATCGGCAATCTTGATCGGTGCGAAACGAATTGTTCGCAAATTGCGGGAAGTGCGCTTTGGACCGGTCTTGACCGGGCCGGCCGGTGCGCTAGATTCGCTCCTGCAGCGAGCACGGGACGCGAGTAGGTCGAGTCCACTCCGGGAGGCCGTAGGCGGAAGCCGAAAGTCCGTCGGGGTGGAGGACGAAAGCGCACCCGGCTCGCTGAATTTATTTGCAAGCGGGTCGGATCCGGAGGATCCGACTACGGCGATCCGTTCGGATCGCCTTCCGCGCGAAGATCCCTGAAGCTGTGCAGTGCAACCCGCGGTAGCTCGTCCGCGGTTGCTCAAAGCGCTAGGCGCTAACGTCGCTGGCGATGCGACGGCTGCTGGTTCTCGTCAGCACGATCATCCTGGTCGACGCGATGCTGTTCGGCGCGCTCGGGCCGCTCGTGCCCGGGTACGCGGACGAGTTCGGGCTCTCCAAGGCCGGCGCAGGGCTCCTCGTCGGCGCGTTCGGCGCCGGCGCGCTCTTCGGCGGCATCCCGGGCGGGATCGCGGCCGCGCGGTACGGGCCGAAGCTCGCCGTCCTCGCCGGACTCGTCCTCCTCGCCCTCGCCAGCTTCGGCTTCGCCGCCGCGGAAGGACCGTGGGCGCTCGGGCTCGCGCGCTTCGTCCAAGGATTCTCGAGCACGATGACCTGGGCCGGCGCGCTCGCCTGGCTGACGGTGGCGACGCCGCGCGAGCGCCGCGGCGAGCTGATTGGCATCGCCTTCGGTGCGGCGGTGTTCGGCGCGATCATCGGGCCGATGTTCGGCGCCATCGCGAACGAGGTCAGCATCCGCGGGACGTTCGGCGCCGTCGGGCTCGTCGCGCTCGCGCTCGCGGCCTGGGCCGGCGCACACGGGGCGCCACGAGGCGAGGAGCAGTCGCGGACTGCATTCGGGCGCGCCTTCCGCGACCGGGCCTTTCTCGGCGGGCTGTGGCTCAATACGCTCCCCGCCCTCCTCTTCGGGCTCCTCGTCGTGCTCGTGCCGCTCCGCCTCGACTCGGCCGGCTGGAGCGCGATCGCGATCGGGACCGTCTTCTTCGGCGCGGGGCTGCTGGAGACGGCCATCAATCCGCTCCTCGGCCGCTTCTCGGACCGGCGCGGTCGCCTCCTCCCCATCCGCGTCGCGCTCGCCGCCTCTGTGGGCGTCGCAGTCGGGTTCGCGATCGCCCGTGATCCGGTCGCGGTCACCGTGCTCGCGGTCCTCGCAGCGGTGACCTTCGGCGGCTTCTACACGCCGGGCATGGCGCTCGTCTCTGACCGCGCCGACGCTACGGGACTCACGCAGGGGTACGCCTTCGGGATCATGAATACGGCCTGGGCGCTCGGAAACGTGACCGGGCCGTCCGCCGGCGGCGTGCTCGCCGACGCCGGCGGCGACGCCTTGCCCTACACGCTCGCAGCGGCTCTCTGCGCAGGCACCCTCGCGGCGAGCTACCGGCTCAGGGGCGTGGCGGGAAGCGCTCGAGCACCCAGCGAGCGTCCAGCGGACGCTTCGCGTAGTGCTGCCCGTTGACGAGCGCGAAGTCGCCGGTCCTCGGGTCCATCGGGAGGCGCGACTCGACCGGGTACCAGCGGTTGTGCCGCTCGATCAGGTCGTTCACCTCGCTGAAGTCGAGCCGCTCGACGTACGCGAGCCAGGCGCCGTCGGGGAGCGCCTCGTAGGCCTCGCGCAGGTCGCGCTCGTGCCGTTCCGTCAGCGCCGCGATCTCGCGCAGGCGCGTCATGTAGGGCAGCGGCCCGCCGAGAGAGGCCAAGTACGAGCCTGACTCGGGCCTGAAGTTCCGCAGGCGGACGCGGAGAGGCTTGCCGCCGATCGGGCTGTCGATCAGATCCTGCTCGAGGCCCTCACGATCACGGCGCTGCCGGGGCGTCTCCGGCAGGACGACTCCCTGCCGCATGATCCGCTCCCGCTCGCGCCGCTCCACTCATCCCAGCGTAGCCTCGAGGAAAGCGCAGCGGCGTCGGTCCCCCGGCAGCGGCGACGGCCCGAGACGCAGCACCCGGTACCAGTCGTCGTCCACCCGCACGCGCTCGCCCGGCTCAGGAACCAAAGTCGCCGGCGCGGCGAGCCTGTACCCGGCGGAGGTGGGCACGAACAGCACGAACCCCGCCGCCGGCTCCACTGCGCGCAGCGGCTCGACGCTCGCCACCGGTTCGGGAGCCGGCTCCGGCTCAGTGAGCGGCTCCGGCGTGCTCCGGCGCTCGTCCTCGGAGCGCGACACAGGGTCGGCCCAGCTCGGCTCCCGGTGAATGACGAGGTCGGCGGCAGGCCGAGGCTCCTCGGATGCGGGAGTCGGCGCGAGGCGCTCCTCGATGAGGGCGACGGCACGCGCGATCGTGTCCGAAAGGCGATCGAGGACGGCCAGGTCGAGGTCAGGCCGGACACGCCGGCGCAGGAGGCTCATGCGTGGCGTTTCGAGGCCCTCCAGCCGCTCCCTGCCCGCCCCGCGGGCGGTGTCCCTAACGGTTGTCGCGATCGACGTCCTCGACGTCGGGGTCGATCGCCGCCGCCTGCTCCTGGAGCTCGCGCGCCTTCTCACTCTCCCGCTGCGCCCGCTCGGATTGCTCCTCGGCGGCGAGCCGCGCCTGCTCCGCCCGACGCTCGGTCGCGCGCGCCTCGTCTCGGTGGGCCTCCGCCTCCTCTCGCCGCTCCTCCAGGCGCTGCTCCTGGCGCCGCCTTCCGGCGACAACGAGAACACCTATCACGATGAGCACCGCAACGATGATCAGGACGATCCAGATCGCATCCATTGTCTGACCCCTTCCTCCCTCGATTTCTGCCGGCTAGCCGAGCGCGGCCCGCACCTTGTCGACCGCGGCGGCCTCCTTCTCCTCGCCGCCGCCGGCAGCCGAAGCGACCGACTGCGCCAGGTCGAGCACGAAGGAGCGGTAGGCCTCGAGTTCCTCGGGCGCCTTCTGCTCGAGCAGCTGCGTGCCGATGCGAAGAGCCTCAGTCATCTCCGTCTCGACCTCCTGCGGCGAGTCCGTGAGGCCGAAGCCGGTACCGCGACCCTCGGCCACCCGGCGAATGAGCGGGCTCTGCGAGCTCTCCCGCGCCGCGGAGATGTGCTTCGCCAGCGCGCTTGCCTCCTTGAACGTGTCGAAGAAGCCGCGGTCGCTGGAGGCAACGAAGAGACCGGCGCCCGTCGCTCCCTTGCGGAGCGTCTCGATCTCGGTGTCCGTGAACTCGGTCGTGCTCATGTCGCTCCTTCGGTCGGTGACGACGGAACGATTCCCGTTCCCGCTGCTACCGGAACTCGAACGCCATGACGCGGTCGATGTCGCCGTCCCAGGAGTCGTAGACGTCGCGGAAGCCGTGCTCGCTCGCGATCCGCTCTACGGCCGCCTGCAGCTCCTGCTGACGCCTCGGATGTTCGGTGCGCGCCACTTCGAGGATCAGGGGCTCGAGCTCGCCGAGCCGCCCCGTCCAGGCGCCGGGTACGGCGCGCGAATCCCGCCCAGCCCGATCAGGAAGTCGCCGAGCCACCACAGCGAGCGACCCGCCTTGATGCGGGCCCCGAGCTCCCGCCCGCGCCGCCACGACTTGAGCGAGCGGTAGAAGTCGTTCAGATAGCTGTCGTAGAGCTCCGCGAGCTCTTCGCGGCCGATCTGCCGCGCCGCCTCGACCGCGGCCGTCACCTCGCCCGCCTTGTCGAGGAGCACGCGGGCGTGTGCGAGCGCCGGCAGCTCCCACGTGCGCGGCGCCTGGAGTTGGGCCAGGGTCCACCGGATCACCTCCAGCTGCGGCCTCCGTTCCTTCGACGGCTCGCCCTCGCGCAGGACGAGGACGAGATCCCAGTCCGACTCCTCGTCGGCCTGATCGAGCGCCTGTGAGCCGATGAGGAACGCGCCGACGACGTTCGGATCGGCCTCGGCCGCGGCCAGGACCGGGTCGATGAGCTCGTTCACCCGTCGGCGACGTTGGCCAGCATCACAGGCCTGGAGGTGCCGATGACGGCGCCGCCGTCGTTCAACGCCCGCACCTGCACGACCGCGGCGTCCGTGTCGAACGGGATCGCCGTCTCGAAGCCGTCCTTCGCGCCGCTGGCAAGGGCCTGGAGATGCTGGGCGTCGGCGCCCGCGAAGATCTGCCAGCGAACGACGTCCGTGGCGCCGTTCCAGCTTACGTGGCCGACGTAGCCCTCGCCGTTCTTCCGGACGGCGACCGCCGGGATCTCGGCGGGCCGTCCCTGCCAGCGCAGGCGGTACGCCCGGTAGGAGTCGGCGCCCTCGGCCCCGAAGCCGCCGTCCAGGAGGACGCGGCCGTCGCGGGCGAACTCGGTGAAGGACGGCTGCGAGCCCCACCCGACGAAGACGTGCCCGCCGGCGAGGAACTGCGCGTTCCCCTGCGTGGTCGCGAGCAGCCCCTGCGGGTGCTCGTAGCTGCGGACGAGCATCGCGTGTCGCGTCGCGTCGTCGAGCCGCAGGACGAGCACGCGTGAGGCCTCGTTCGGCTCGTCCTTCTCGTCGTCCGAGACATTGTCGTAGAGCGTCAGCGACCCGTCGGGCTGCCGCCGCGCATCGTGCTGCCAGGCGAAGCGCACGCCCTCGCCGAGCCGGTAGTCGCTCCGCTTGCCGCCGAGACGCCACATCACCTCCGTTTCCGCGCGCGAGATCTTGTAGATCGCGTGCGTGTTTCGGGCGGACAGGAGGAAGTTGCCGTCGTCGTCCTCGGCAACGGAGTTGACGTGGAAGTAGTCGTACGGATCGGCCTCCGAGCCGCGCTCCGCCTTGGGAACCTCCGCGTACGACTCCTCGATCGCGACCTCGGGAGCGCTGTGCCACTCGAAGAGCACGCGCCCGGTGGCGATGTCGAGCTCTTGCACGACGCCCTCGAGGATGGCGCCCTCCTTCGGCCCGCCGACACTCGAGAGGTCGGCGGGGAGCCGGTTGTAGACCAGGATCAGCGCCGTGTCCCGCCCCGTGATCAGGAACTCGTGGATGTCGCCGGTCAGCCCGTTCCCGGCGCTGACGGTCGCGATCTCGCGATAGGCGTCGTCGAGGATGACGAAGTGGCCGTCCCCCACGCCCTGCTCCGACTGCCCCCGCCACCACGTGAGCACCGGCCGGCCGCCGTAGCGCTGCGCGCGAAAGTCGGTGACGCCTTCGGTGTCGAGCGGCCGGAACCAGACGATCTCCCCCTCGTCGTCAAGGATCATCGGCCCCGCCTGCGCGACCTCCCGCTTCGGCGCGAGGAAGATGTAGCCGGGCGCAGTGCTCCTCGCGGGTGTGTTGATCTTCACGAGCGGCGGCCGGAGGTCGGGCCGGGAGCGGAAGTGCTGCGTCGGCGGTGTGGGCTCGGCCGCCTCGGCCGCGGGCTCGTCGTCCCGGTGGCAACCAGCAGCAAGCAGCGCGAACGCGACCGCAGCGGCGAGGGAGGTCAGGCGCGAGCGGGTGATGCGCGAGCCTACCGCGCCCGTGGCGGCCGGGGGGACCTCGTAAGAGGCCCTCCCGCCGCCGCCGGGACCGTTACTTGAGCTTCTGCTGCTTCGCGATCGCGCCGGCGAGCAGGTCGCCGGTGTGGAACATGTGGTTGTACGCGGCCCGGTACTGCGACGCTGCCTTGGCGTAGTCGCCCGCGGCGTAGCTGTCGAGCTGGGCCTTGAGCTCGAGCACGTGTCCGAGCAGGTCGTTCTGGACCGCCGCGGTGGGCAGCCCGGTGGCCTTGGCGAGGAACTTGCCGTGCTCGACGGTGTAGCGCTTCAGGTTCGCCACCGCCTTCGCCTGCGCGGCCTTGTCCTTCTTCGCGACGCCGACCGTGTAGTCGACGAAGAAGCTGATGTGGTCGCGCCACTGGAACCTGCCGTCCAGGAAGACGGTGCCCGCCTTCTTGCCGTAGATCGAGGCGATCGCCGTCGAGAGATCGACCGAGTTCTGGTCGAGCGCCTTGGCGGCGGCGGGGAAGCTCTTCGCACCCGTCACCCCGAGGTTGGTGGCGTTCATCGCCAGCGCGGCGTGCTCGGCGAGCAGCCGGTCGAGCGTGACGCGGAGCTCCTGGGCGGGGGTGCCTTGCATCGAGCGGTGGCTCGCGTGGTCGTGCGGCGTGGCCCGCGCGGCGGAGCCGCCCCCGGCGGCCATGCCGCCGATCGCGGCGGTGACGGCACCGACGAGGACGAGTAGGGCGATGATGCGTCGCTTCACGAGGCCTCCTTGGTCGCTGAGTGCGATCCTGGTTCGCCGGTGGAAGCAGCCCGGTTCGAAGGTCCGACGTGAGAGGATCAGCGCCGCGATGACCGAGATGGCCAAGGCGATGCAGCGGCAGCCGGACGATGTGCGCCGGATCCTCGCCGACCTGTCGCCCGTCGAGGCGGCAGCGGCGCGCATCGCGGGACGGCGGGTCTACCTCGTGGGCACCGGGACGAGCTGGCACGCAGCGAACCACGGCGCGTCCTTCCTCCGCCTCGCCGGCGTCGACGCGATCGCGGTCTCGGCGGCCGACTGCGCGCTCTGGGGGCCCTCCCCGCAGCCCGAGGACGCGCTCGTCCTCCTCAGCCACCGCGGCACCAAGCAGTACACGAATCAGGTGCTCGAGCGTGCGCGCGCCCAGGGCACGCCGACGATCGCGATCAGCGGCCAGGGCGCACCGGGCGCCGACATCGAGACGGTCGAGCAGGAGACGGCGGGAACGTTCACCGCCAGCCACCTCGGCGCGCTCGCCCGCCTCGCGCAGCTCGCTGCCGCACTCGGCGCGGAGCTCGGCGATCTCGACGCAGTCGCGGACGCGGTCGCTGCCGCGCTCGACGCGCCAGCACCCGGGGTGGCGCTACCGGAACGCGGCCTCGAGTTCGTCGGCGCCGGCCCGAACCAGTGGACGGCGGCCGAGGGCGCGCTCAAGGTGCGTGAGGCGTCGCACGTGTTCACCGAGGGGCTCGGCTTCGAGCAGCTCCTGCACGGCCCGGGCTTCGCCCTCCGCGCGCGCGACGCGCTCGTCTCGCTCGACGGCGGCGGCCCGGGCAGCGCCCGTCTCGCAGACCTCGCCACTGCGATCGAGGCCGGCGGCGCCCAGGTGTACCGCTTCGCGGCGACCGAGCTCGGCGAGACCCTCTCGGTCTTCCCGCTGACCGTGGTCGTCCAGCGCATCGCGCTCGACTTCGCGGAGCAGGTCGGGACCGATCCCGACGACGTCCAGCCGCCCGGCTGGAAGGACCTGGAGCTCTAGCCGGACCCCGTCCCGTACCGGTCCGCGATCGCCAGGACTTGACGCGACGACCCGAGCATGGCGGCGTCCAGGAAGTCGCCCCCCTCGAGCGTCCCCGGACCAAGCTCACGCTTGAGCCGCTCCACGGTCGCACGCGCGCGGGCGACGTCCTCCTCGGTCGGCAGGTACGCCTGCTCGATGACGCTCAGCTGCCGCGGGTGGATCGCCGTCCGGCCCAGGTGTCCGAGCTCGCGCCCTCGCCTGGAGGACCGAAGGAGCCCCTCGTCGTCGTCGAGCCGGAGGTACACCGACTGCGGCGGCCGCGGCAGGCCGGCGGCGACCGCCGCGTTGATCACTCTCCCCCGCGCCCAGTCCAGCCCGGTCTCGAGAGCGCCGGTCTCCGAGCGGAGGTCCGCCTCTCCCAACGAGACGGCCGCGACGCCGCTGCGGGCGATGTCGAAGGCCGCTTCGACCCCTACAGCCGTCTCGATCAGGGCGTGGATTCTGCGCGGCTCCGCGAGCAGCTCGAGAACTGCGCGCACGTCGTCAGGCGAGCCCACCTTCGCGACGTGGACGCCGGCGAGCCCAGTGAGCCCGGCGAGCGCCGCCAGGTCCGCCTCCGCGTGTCCCGAGCGGATGGCGTTGATGCGGACGTAGACGGGCTTCGGCGGCGGGAGGGCGAAGAGCGCACGGAGGTTTCCCCGGGCGGCGGCCTTTTCCTCCGGCGCAACACCGTCCTCGAGGTCCACGATCACGGCGTGCGCCTGCGAAGCGATGGCCTTTACCACGCGATCGGGCCGGTCGGCCGGCACGTACAGCCACGTGAGCGGCGGAACGTTCAGACGACGCCGCCGCGCCGCAGCTCCGCGAGCTCGTCCGCCGAGACGCCCAGCTCGAGCAGAACCGCATCGGTGTCTTGGCCGTGCCGGCCGCCGGCCTCGCGCACCTTCCCGGGTGTCTCCGACAGGCGGCTGATCACGTTGGACATCCTGATCGGGCCGAGCTCCGCGTCCTCGACGGTCCGCACCGCGCCGATCGCGGCGAGCTGCGGATCGGCGAGGATTTCTGCAGGCCCGTAGATCGGCGCGATCGCGGCCTCGGCTTGCTCGAACCCGCGCAGCACCTCCTCGAGGTCGCGCGCCCCGATCCAGGCCGCCACCGCAGCGTCGATCTCGTCGCCGTGCTCGGCGCGTCCGCTCCCGCCGGCGAACCACGGCTGCTCGGCGAGATCGGGCCGGCCCGCCAGCCGCACGACGCGCGCCGCGACGGTGTCGGAGCTGGCAGACACCGCGACCCAGCCTCCGTCGGCGGTTCGGTACACGTTTCGCGGCGCGTTGTGGTTCGAGCGGTTCCCCGTCCGCTCCGGCACCCAGCCGAGCAGGTCGTGCGCGGTCAGCTGCGGACCGAGCAGAAGGAGCAGCGGCTCGATCAGCGACGTGTCGACCACCTGACCGCGACCGGTCGTGTCGCGCGCACGGAGCGCCGCAAGAACCGCGAACGCCGTGGCGATGCCGGCGATGCCGTCGGCGAGTGCCAGCGGCGGCAAGAGGGGAGGCCCATCGGGCTCGCCATTCATGGCGGCGAAGCCGCTCATCGCCTCCGCGAGCGTCCCGAAGGCCGGTCGAGTCGCCGCTGGTCCCGTCTGCCCGAAGCCGCTCACCCGTGCCAGCACGAGCCTCGGATTCGCCTCGAAGAGCTCGTCGGGCCCGATCCCCCACCGTTCGAGCGTCCCCGGACGGAAGTTCTCGAGCACGACGTCGGCGCCGGCAGCGAGGCGCCGGAAGAGGCGAGCGCCCTCCGGGTTCGAGAGATCGAGCGTGATGAGACGCTTGTTCCGCCCGACCGTCTTGAACCAGAGCCCGATGCCGTCCTTGCTGGGGCCGTGGTTCCGGGCGGGGTCGGGCCGGCGGGGATGCTCGATCTTGATCACGTCGGCGCCGAAGTCGGCGAGCAGCATGGCGGCGAGCGGCGCCGCGAACAGCGTTCCCGCCTCGACCACGCGAATCCCGCCGAGCGCCTCGGTCACGGCAGGTCCAGGGCGAGCCTGAAGCCGATCGACGTCGAGCGCGCCATGCCTCCGCCGAGCAGGAGCAGCTTGAGCGAGTACTCAGGCGGCTGCGGGCCGCCGTCCACGTACCAGTCCGAGCCCTCTGCACGCCACGCGCAGCCTCCCTTGAGGATCGCGAAGCGCGTGCGGCCGTCTGTGTGCTCGCTCTCGGTCCAGTTCCACACGAGCGGCTCCACTCGCTCGAGGAGGCCGGCCTCCGCGGCCAGTTGCCACTCGTCCTCCGTTGGGAGCCGAGCGCCGACAGAGGCTGCGTAGGCGCGGGCCTCGGCGAGGTCGAGGCCGGTCAGCGGCGCGCCGTCTGCAGTCGTCACCTCCCGCACGGCGATCGCGAAGCGCGGCGCCGCTGCCGTCTCGTGAGGAACCTCGACGAAGTCGTGCAGCCGCGGCGGCAGCGGCTTCCATTCCTCGATGTAGGGCGCCTCGCCGTACGTGCCGGTCTCACGCCGCCGGAAGACTGCCGTGGTCTGCGCGGGCGCGGCCGGCGCCTCGAGGAACCCGTCGGGAACGACCGATACGGGCACCACCGGCGCGGCGACGCGGGCCGGGAGGCGCACCGGGAACGTCGCGCGTTCGCAGCCCGGCGCGACCATCACCTGCGGCGAGTCGACAAAGGCAGCGATCCCGTGCGGCGGCAGCGTCACCTCGAGCTCCGACCCGAGCAGCGGCCCTGAGTAGGGCTCGCTCGACCCGTTCGCGACGGCCCACAGTGTCGTCCGGCCGTCGCGCCAGCGCGATGCCACGACCTGCGGTCGGACGCCGCCGCTGTGCGCGGCGAGCGGCGTCCACTCGCCGGTCGCGAGCAGCTCCGCGTGCTCACGCTGGACGGGCAGCATCGCGCGCAGCAGCGCCTTGTCGCGCTCGTTCCAGCCGACCCAGGCGCCGAACACGTTCTCCCAGACGAGCACGCCGACGCCGTTCAGCCACGCACTGTGGAGCTCGGCGAGGTGGTCGCGATTCCAGCGCCGCGTGTGGTGGAGCATGTGGCGCTGCTCGAACCAGCGTGCGCGGAGAACGCCGGGGACGGTGCTGTCGGAGAACCACTGCGCCCACGAGAGGTGGTGGTCGGGCATCTGCTCGAGCGGCAGCGTCGACTCTCCCTCGAAGGCGACGCCCGGCCGCGCGGCGTCGACGGCGGCCCGCAGTCCCGGCGGCGCGTGCTTCATCGTGTCGAGGAAGACACCGTCGACGTCCAGGCCGGCCACGAGCCGGGCGATTGCCGCCCCGTCGTCGACCTCCTCGCGGCGGGTGCCCACGTCCCACGGGTTGTAGTCGACGAAGACGCGCACGCCGCGCGCCATGCAGCGCGTCGACGAGCTCTCGGATGCCGGGCACGTCGCGGTAGAAGTCGAACTGGTTGCGGTCGTCGATCCCGATCACCGGGTACGCGTGCCAGAGCACGACACCGTCCAGGCCGCCGAACTCCCGCTCGGACTCGTCGAGGAAGCGTTCGGGCGTGAACCGTCCTGCCGCATGGTCGTAGAGCAGCTCGTCCCAGAGCCAGGCGAGCGCGACCGCGAAGCAGCGCTGCGCCCAGGCGAGCTCGGCGCGGCCGTACGCGCTGTCGTCGTACCCGAGCCGTGCCGTCGCCTCCGCACGCCAGCGCGTCAGCGCCACACGCCACGCAGGCCACTCGGCTGGATCGTCGGGGGCGGCGAAGATCTTCGCCTTGTCGAGCTCGTCCAGGTTGGCGCCGGGCTGCGAGCGGGACGCGCGCCGGCAGGTCGATCGGCCGGGGCGACCACGGGTCGCGCGGCTGCTCGACGGGCAGGGCGCTCATCAGACCTTCGCGCGGGCGCCGGCGACCGCGACGGTCCGCCGGACGAGCTCGTCCAGCGTGATGCCGTCGTAGCCCGGCAGCGACGTCGAGAAGCGCCCGCCGAGCGGCGCCGACCAGCGCTCGTCGATGCCGTCCGCACCGACGATTGCGCCGAGCACGGACCCGACCGCGGCGCCGTTGGTGTCCGTGTCGAGCCCGCCCTGAACGGCCGCCGAGATCGCACCGGAGAAGTCGTCGTCGAAGGCGTAGAGCGCGGCCGCGACGAGCGCCGTGTTGTTGATCGCGTGCACGTGGTGCAGGCGCCCGTAGTGCACGTCCAGCTCGTCCACGACCGCCTCCCAGTCGCGCCCGTCGGCGAGGCCGCGCGCGCGGATCAGGGCCTCCGCCAGCCGACTTCGCTTCGGGACGACCGAGAGACCGACGTCGGCGCACGCCGCGGCCGAGGACTCGCCAAGCGAGGCCGTGTGCGCCGCGGCCATGAACATGGCGGCGTAGACGCCGTTCGCTGTGTGGCTGAGGCGGGCGTCCTCCCAGGCCATGCGCGCGGCGGCCACGGGATCGCCGCCGGCCTCCCAGCCGTACGCGTCGACCCGCAGCCGGGCGCCGATCCACTCGCGAAACGGGTTGCGCCGCGTCGCCGTCTCCGGGGGCAGGTACGCCTCGAGCAGGTTGCGGAGGGCGACGCGCTCGGCCGTGAAGATCCGCCCGGCGGGCAGGTAGTCGAGCCAGAGCTGTGCGACGTCGAGCACGTCGAACGACGGGCCGCTCCGCTCCAGGAGCGCGAGGCCGAGCATGGTGAAGTTGAGGTCGTCGTCCTCCGGGATGCCGTCGATGTTCTCGGCGAGGCTCGTGCTCCGGCTCGCGCGATTCCACGGCCACCGTTCGGCCACCTCGTCCGGCAGGCCCTCAGCCGTGAACCAGCCGGCGATCGGCCAGTTGCCCGTCGCCTGCGCGATCGCCCGGATGCCCTCGCGCGGAACGTTCTCGACCGGCTTGCCGAGCACACACCCGACGGCACGTCCGAGCCAGGCGCCGGCGATCCGGTCCGGGAGATCGCGGGGCTCGATCGCCGGCGCCGGGTCGGCCTCGGCGAGGATCTCTTCGAAGCCCTCAGGCTCCGCGTCGGCGAGCGGCCGCGGCATCGCGGCGAGCTCGTCGAGCAGGTCGACGGCGAGCGCCCGCAGCTCCGGGGGCACCGGCTCCTGCGACGCCCCGCGGCCCGGCGCAGGTCGTCCCCCGGCCTCGAGCCAGCGCCGCTCGACGGCGTCGACCTCCTTGCCCTCCTCCCGCGCCTGCCGCAGCTCGTGCCCGACGAGATCCTCGGGCTGGACCCAGGACAGCCTCAGAGCTCGGTTCAGAATGACGCCCGCCGATCTGGTGCGATCGGTGGTGTGTGGCAAGGACGCAGGGAGCGCTCGTATCGATGAGATACGGGCGCGACCGAGGACGCCGTCACGCGCCGCCGAGCGTGCCAGAGCGGTGATGGCGTTCATTTTGAATCGAGCTCTCAGCGGGACCTCGCCGGCGTGAGATCGCCGATCGCGCGGGCCCGGCGCTCGTGACGCTCGGAGTCGCGCGCGAAGATCTCGAGCGCGACCGCGGCCATCGTCCGCCCCGCCGCCTCGACGTCGATCTTGCTCGCCGCCGACACGTCCTCGACCCAGTCGCGGCGGACGGGGCCGCCGAGAGCGCCGGCGAGCGCGCCGCCCATCGACGCGATCGAGTCGGCGTCGCGGCCGTAGTTGACGCCCCCGAGCACCGTCTCCTCGAGTCGCCGCCGGTTGCGACCAGAAGCCCGAGGGCGACGGGCAGCTCCTCGATCGCGTGCAGCCGGCTCGGCGTGCGCGCGTTGAGGGCGGGCATCGCGTAGACCTCGCCGACGGAGTCGAACGGGGCAAATGCCTGCCGGAGCTCGGCGAGGCCGCCGTCACGCCAGCCGTCCAGCCCTCCCCCCGCGGCCACCGTCGCCTCGATCGCGTCCCGCGTGGCGTCCTTGGCGAGCCGCAGGCACGTCTCGACGACCGAGTCGGTCGTCGCCTCGGCCCGCATCGCGTCCGCGACGGCGGCGGCCAGAACGGCGGCCGCCTCGCGGCCGTAGCTCGACTGGTGCGCGCCGGTCAGGTCCAGGGCCTCGGCATAGGCCGCGTCGGGGTCACCGGCATTCGCGATCCCGACCGGCGCGATGTACATCGCGGCCCCGCAGTTGACGATGTTCCCCACCCCGGCGTCGCGGGGGTCCGCATGGCCGTACCGGAGCTTGAGGACGAGCCACTTCTCCGCGAGGAAGAGGCGGTGGTAGAGGAGATCCTCGCGGTCGAGCTCCGGCACCCAGGTCTTCTCGTCCACGATCGCCGGCAGCATCAGCCGCTCGACGTCGTACGCGTCCAGGTGGTCGCGCTTGACGTCGTAGGCGTGCACGAGCACACGCGTCATCAAGGTGTCGTCCGTGACGTGGCCGTCGCCCTTGTGGAAGGGCGAGAACGGCTTCTCGAGCCCGCGCGACCGGCGGATCGACTCGACGATGCCGGTCACCCAGCCGCCGAAGTGCTCGTGGATCTCGGCGGACTCCCAGCCCTCGGTCGCACCGCCGAGCGCGTCGCCCACCGCCGCTCCGGCCAGGCAGCCGACCGCGCGGTCGACCAGCAGCTGTCCCGTCACGTCACCTCCTCGATCCATCGTCGGTTCGGGGCGACGGCCGGCCGTCGCCGGCCGGCCGTCTGAAGCCTCCACTATCCCCGGACCCTCGTCCAGCCGTCCGAGAGCTGCTTGCCGAGCTCCTGGAGCGAGATCGACCCTCTCAGGTACTGGACGAACGCCGGCTGGGCGACCTCCGCCTTCCACCGCGGGTACGCGGCGAGCGAGACCCAGTTGCCCTTGCGGAAGTGCTCCACCGAGGACGTGGCGACGCGCCAGCTGCCGTAGCGCTTGGTCGACTTGAGAGCGATCTTCCCGGCTGCCGGGTTCGCCGGAATGAGCCAGTCGCCGGCCGCGAGCTTCGCCATGTTCTGGGCGTTCAACAGGTAGGCGATGAACTGCATCGCCTCGCGCTTGTGCTCGCTCTGCTGCGAGATCGAGAACGTCTGCGGGTTGGCGACCTGCTGCTGCGTCTTGCCCTTGAGCAAGGGGAACATCGCCCAGTTGAAGTTGTTCGGCGCCTGCAGGATCATGCTCTGCGCCGAGAAGTTGCCCTGCACCGTCATGGCGCACTTGCCGCCGAAGAAGGCGGGCAGGACGGCGCTTCCCGACAGCCCCGTGGCCGCCGAGTCGACCGACTTGTCGACGTGGATCATGTCGTGCATCTGCTTGACGACGTTCTGGTCGTTCGGCCCGAACTTGAACTGCCACTTGCCGTTCTCGAGGTAGAAGAACTGCCCGCCGTAGTTGAGCGCCATGGTCTGGATGGCCGCCGTCGGCGAGCGGAGGCCCCAGCAAACGCCGTAGCGGTCGTTGTTCGTCAAGCGCTTCGCAATCGAGCGGAACTCCTGCCAGGTCCACGGATCGTCCAGCGTCGGGGCCTTGATGCCCGCCTGCTTGAGGATCGCCATGTTCGCGAAGACGTTGTAGGTCTGCAGCAAGGACGGGACGCCGGTGATGCGCCCGCCGAAGTTGACCGTGTCCCAGATCGCCTTGGGAATCGACTTCTTGAGCGTCGGGGGGAGAAGCGGTGTCAGGTTCGCCAGGTAGCCCTGCTGGGTGAAGCCGGCGATGTCCGCTGCCTCGTCGTGGATGATGTCCGCCGCCGTGCCGCCGACGAAGCTCGTCAGCAGTTTGTCGTGGACCGAGTTCACGTCGACCGAGACGATCTCGACCTGGACGTTGGGGTGGCTCTTGTTCCAGGACTCGACGATGTTCTTGGTGGCCGCGACCGTTGTCGGTTGCCAGACGTAGGTCGCGAGCTTCAGCTCCGTTGTGCCACCGGCGCTGCCAGCCTGCGCCGCCCCGGCAACGAGCACGGCACACAGCATGGTCAAGACGCCAAGGGCGATGACCTTCCTCATCTTTGACTCCGCCTTTCTGCATTGCTGGCGCCGACCCATTCGACGCCGGGGTGCCTCGAGAACGCCACCGCTAGCCCTTGACGGCCCCGGAGAGGAGCCCGCGCGTGAGCCAGCGCTGGATGATGGTGAACAGGACGAGGCTCGGCAACGTAGCGAGCAAGGCAGCCGCAGCGAGCGGGCCGAACCTCACGACTCCCTCGACGCCGACGTACTGAGCCAACCTGACCGGCAACGTCTTCAGCTCGGGGGTTTGCAGGATGACGAGCGCGAAGAAGAACTCGTTCCACGCGAGGATGAACGCGAAGAGCGTCGTGACGACGATCCCCGGAAGGAGCAGCGGCGCGATGATCCCGCGGAGGATCTGGAAGCGCGAGGCGCCGTCGACCGTCGCCGCCTCCTCCAGGTCGGGGGGGATCCCCCGCACGTAGCTCATCAGCATCCAGAGGATGAAGGGCAGGGCCCAGACGTTGTAGACGAGGATCAGGCCCGCGTGCGTGTCCGTCAGCTTCAGGTCCCGGAGCAGCAGGAAGAGCGGCACGATGATCAGGATCAGCGGGAACATCTGGCTAATGAGGATCCAGCCCAGCCCGATCCGGGAGATCACTCCACGGCGTCGCGCGAGGACGTAGGCGGCCGGAAGCCCGATCGCCGTCGTCAGGAGCGCGGTCGCGATCGCGATCTTGAAGCTGTTCCAGGCAGTGCGGAGGAGCTCGTAGTCGTTCTCCGTCACCGCGGTGCGGAAGTTCTCGAACGTCGGGTCCGACGGGATGAACGAGGGGTAGAGCTCGACGAGCTCCTGCGGCCCCTTCAGCGAGAGCGAGAGCATGAAGAGCAGCGGGAAGCCGAGGAAGAGGACGTAGAGGGCCATCGCCACGTACTGGCCCGTCCGCGCGCGCCGTGGGTGCGACGACACGATCACGCCGACGTCTCCTTGAGCCTGCCCCAGAGGTAGAAGACGAGTGCGCAGGCGATCACGACGACCATGGCGTTGCCGAGCGCCGACGCGTAGCCGAACTCGCCGTACTTGAACGCCTGGTTGTAGGCGAACAGCATCGGTAACTGCGTCTGCCCCGCCGGCCCGCCCTCGGTCAGCACGTAGACGAGTCCGAACGAGTTGAAGTTCCAGATGAAGTCCAGAGTGGTGATCGCGATGATCACCGGCTTGAGCTGCGGCAGGGTGATCGTCCGGAACCTCTGCCAGGCGGTGGCGCCGTCGGCCGCGGCCGCCTCGTGGAGCTCGTCCGGGATCGACTGGAGCCCTGCGAGCAGCGCGACCGTCGTCTGCGGCATGCCTGCCCAGACCCCGACGATGATCACGGCCGGCAGGGCCCATTTCAGGCTCGAGAGCCAGTCGATGTTCTCGCCCGGCAGGTGCCCGCGGCGCAGCAGCTCGTTCAGGATGCCGGCCTGCGGCTGGAAGACGAGCTTCCACATGATCCCGACGACCACCGCCGGCATCGCCCACGGCACGAGCGCGAGGGAGCGGGCGAGCCAGCGGCCGCGCAGCGGCTGGCTCAGCAGGATCGCGAGCCCGAGCGCGAGGCAGAACTGGGCCGCCGTCACCGAGACGGCCCAGATGAGCCCGATCCGGAACGAGTCGACGAAGAGCTGGTCGTCGAGCAGCGTCCGGAAGTTGTCGAGGCCGATGAAGTGCGTCGGAACGTCCAGGCCTGCGCGCGCGTCGGTGAAGCCGAGGTAGATGCCCCGGGCGAGCGGCAGCATGCTGAGGATGACGATCGGCAGCAGCGCCGGGATGAGCAGCACGAGCGTCTCCGTTGCCGACAGGCGCGTGCCCACCCGACCCCGCGCCTGACGCGAGAACAGCCGCCTGCGGGCACCGGGAAGCGCGCTCACGCCGCCGCCTCGGACGAGCCTCGGACGACCAGCCTCGGCTCGACGCCGACGATGCGCGGCTCGCCGTCGCGGTCGCCGATGCGCTCGACGAGCATCTCGGCGGCAATGCGGGCGCGCTCCGCCGAGCCGAGATCGACCGTCGTCAGCGACGGCCACGTGACTTCCGAGAGCGCGCTGTTGTCCATGCCGACCAGGGCCACGTCCTCGGGGACGCGCAGGCTGGCGTCGCGCAGCGCAGACAGGGATCCCACCGCCAGGAGGTCGTTCGCGCAGAGGATCGCGTCGGGCCGCGCCCGCTCGAGCAGACGCTCCGTGGCGGCGCGCCCGGGATCGACCATGAAGTCGGCCGCGACCTCCATCAGCTCCTCGTCACGAGCGAGCGAGGAGGAGCGCAGCCCGTCCAGGTAGCCGAGCCGGCGAGAAGACCCCGGTGCGGTGTGCTCCGGCCCGTTGACGAAGGCGATTCGCCGGCGCCCGGTCGCGTGCAGGTGCCGGACCGCCTCCGCCGCGCCCTTGCGCGAGTACGCCCGGACGGTGTCGACGCGGGTGCCCTTCGACGGGCGCCCGATGACGACGACCGGCGCGGCGGCTCGCTCCAGCTCCGCCGCGTGCGCCGGCGTGAGATCGAGCGAGGCGAGGATCATCCCGTCCACGAACCGGTGCTTGAGGTCGCGCATCGTCGCGAGCTCGTCCTCCGGGTCGGCGCCGGTCGAGTGCAGCATGAGCCGCCACCCTCGCGCCTTGGCAACCTCCTGGATCGAGCTGACCATCGTCGTGTAGACCGGGTTGCCGACGTCCGGCATCGCGAACAGGATCTGGCCCGTCCGCCGGGAGCGGAGCGACCGCGCGGCCGCGTTCGGCACATAGCCGACCGCCTCGGCCGCCTCTGTCACTCGCGCCAGGGTCGAGGGGCTCGTGCGGATCCCGTTCAGCACCCGCGAGGCCGAGGCAACCGACACGTTCGCAAGGCGTGCGACCGTCGTGATCGTCGGCATCTCGACGAGCGCTGCGTCGCGCGGATGGTTCTCGTGGGCGTCGATGGGTGGCAAACCGGGCTAGCCGTTCTCCCCCGACGAGTCGAACTTCGCCAGGAAGACGTCTCCCTGGCCGAGCTGCGCCGCGCCGTCGACGTCTCCGAGCGTCAGGGCCTGCACGTAGATCGTGCTCCCGTGCGTGGCCAGGTAGAGGTTGGCCTCCGCGAACGCGTCGGCGCCGTCGTCCTCGACGGTGCCGAACTGCCGCGTCCACTCGCGGGTCGTGTCGGGCGCGTACTTGACGAGCACGGCATCGAACTTGCCGACCCGCCCGGCGAGCCTGCCGTCGCTGAAGCCGGCGAGGTACAGATTGCCGGCGCCGTCGAGCTGGATCGCCGCGCCCTTGTCGTTCAGATCGGTGCCGAGCTGGTCCTTCCACGTCAGCGTTCCGGCCGGATCGAACCGAGCGACGACGAGGTCCTTGTCCCCTGCGAGCGTCGCGGCGAAGTCGCCCGCCGAGTACGCAGCGACGTACGAGTTGCCGGCCGCGTCGGCCGTCAGCCCCCAGACCTCCTCGTTGGCGGTCGTGCCGAACTGCGTCAGCCACGTCTGGGTGCCCGCGGCGTCGTAGCGCGCGACCCAGCCGTCGAGCGCGCCGACCGGCGTGCCCATCGTCCCGGACGTCATCCCGGCGACGCGGACGCCGTCTGCAGTCGCTGCGACGCCCCAGCCCTTGTCCTCTCCGGCGCCGCCGAACTGCTTCAACCAGACCTGCGTGCCGGTCGGATCGAGCTTGAGCAGGATCACGTCCTTGTCGCCCTGGTTCGTCCCCGCCAGGTCGCCGCGCGTGTATCCGGTGACATAGACGTTCGCCGCTGCGTCGGTCGCGATCGCGTAGCCGCGGTCGGCGACCGACGAGAGGCCGACCTGGCGCACCCACTCGCGGTTTCCCGCCGGGTCGTACTTGGCGACGAACGCGTCGTCGCTCGTGTTGCCCGCGTGGCCGCCGTCCAGGTCGCCCTTCGTGTAGCCGGTGACGACGACGTCCCCGGTCGGGTCGACGGCGACGCCGTAGGCACGCTCGAGCCCCACCGTCCCCAGCGAGCGCGTCCACAGGGTCGCGCCTGCCGGTGACTGCTTGATCAGAACGAGGTCCTTGTCGCCCGCGAACGGCTGGCCGTTGAGCGGGCCCGCCGCCGCGATCGCCTGGTAGACGTTGCCGGACGCGTCGGTGGCGACGCCGCCGGCGCGCTCCTCGCCTGCCGTCCCGATGAGAGTGGCCTTCACGAGCACGGGCGGCGGCTGCAGGAACTCGAAGATGTACTTCGCGCCCTCGACGAACTGCGGGCCCCAGACGTCCCAGTCGTGGCCGCCGTCGACCACGCGGAGCTCGGAGGAGAGATTGTCGACCCGCTGGGCCTTGTTGTAGAGGACATGCGCCTCGAAATCGAGGTCGTGCTCGAAGTCCTGCGGGTTCGTGTTCTTGAACTCGTCGTCGCCGACCGCGATGTACATCCGTTGCGGCAGGCCGGTGGCCTCGAAGGCCTCGAAGGTCTCCGGGTAGTTCAGCTCCTTGTAGATCTTCTCCGAGAACAGCTTGTTGTTCTGGCCGAATGCGCCGAACTCGCGCGTGCTCGAGTCGAGCGGCGGCTCCGGGAAGTACACGGCCGGGCTGAGGACGATCGCGGCGCCGAAGAGGTCGGGGTGCGCGAGCGAGTAGCGCATCGCGCCGTAGCCGCCCATCGAGTAGCCCGCGATGCCGCGGCCCGAGCGGTCGGCGACGGTGCGGTACGTCGCGTCGACGTGGTCGACCAGGTCGTTCGTGAACGCGGTCTCCACGGGCCGACCGGGATCGGCGCCGTTGTAGGCCGAGTCGACGTAGTAGCTCGCCCGGCTGCTCCACGGCGCGTCGGGCATGATCGCGATCGTGGGCGGGATCTCGCCGGTGGCGATCAGCTCGTCGAGCGTGCTCTTCATCTGCAACCAGGCGCTCATCGAGTCGCCGCGGCCGTGCAGGAGATAGAGGACGGGGTACCGCTCGCCGGAGCCTGCGTAGCCGGCGGGCAGGTAGACGTTGTAGGCGATGTTCTCGTTCAGCGTCGTCGAGTGGAACGACACGCTCGTGACGGTTCCCGCAGCGCTATCCGCCCCGCTCGCCGACGGCGAGAGCAGGATCACGAACAGGGCGACGCAGCCCGCCAGCACAGGTGTGAGCCGTGTCCTCATCGAAGCCTCCTTGGTCCGCGGGCTGCTGGTCGGGAAGGGCGGTGAAAAGGTTTACTGAGAACGTTTACAGGAACGGCAGAATGACATACGATCGCGGACGCAGTCAAGCGCGAGCGCAAAGGAGCGTCAGGGCATGGCGGAGATCAGGCTCGAGGGAGTCGGGAAGGTCTACCCGGGTGAGGTGCGCGCCGTCGACGACGTCAACGTGACGATCGGCAGCGGTGAGTTCATGGTGCTCGTCGGTCCCTCGGGCTGCGGGAAGTCCACCCTGCTCCGGATGATCGCCGGGCTGGAGGAGGTCACCGAGGGCGAGATCTGGATCGGTGACCGTTCCGTCGCAAGGCTTGCCCCGCGCGACCGCGACATCGCCATGGTCTTCCAGAATTACGCGCTGTACCCGCACCTCAGCGTGGCGAAGAACCTGGGCTACGGCCTCAAGGTCCGCAAGACGCCGAAGGCGGAGATCGAGGCGCGCGTGAACGAGGTCGCGCGCATGCTCGGGCTCGAGGAGCTCCTCGAGCGCCGGCCGGGCGCGCTCTCCGGCGGGCAGCGCCAGCGCGTGGCGATGGGCCGCGCGATCGTCCGCGAGCCGGCTGCCTTCCTGATGGACGAGCCGCTCTCGAACCTCGACGCGAAGCTGCGCGTCGACATGCGCGGCGAGCTCGCACGGCTGCACGACCGGCTCGGGATCACGACCGTCTACGTCACCCACGACCAGGTCGAGGCGATGACGCTCGGGACGCGGGTGGCGGTCATGCGTGACGGAACCGTCCAGCAGGTGGACACGCCGCAGACCCTCTACCGCGAGCCGACGAACCTCTTCGTCGCCGCGTTCATCGGCTCTCCGTCGATGAACCTCGTCGAGGCCGAGCTCGGCGACGGGGTCGTCACGTTCGCGGGCTTCAGCATTCCCCTCGCGGCGGAGCGGCGACCCGACGACCTCGACTCCGGCCGCGTGATCCTCGGCATCCGGCCGCAGGACTTCGCCGATGCCCGCACGACCGACGGGCGCCGCCCGGTGATCGACGTCGAGGCCGCGGTCGTCGAGGAGCTCGGCTCCGCCACGCACGTGCTCTTCACGATCGAGGCGCCGCCGGTCGATGCCGAGTCCGTGCGCGCGGCGAGCGACGAGAACGAGCGCGCGTCGCTCCTCGCCCTCGACCGGCGCGCCCTCTTCACGGCGGAGGTCGAAGAGGGAACGCCCGTCCGCCCGGGCGAGCGACTCCGGCTGGCTGTCGATCCGACCCGGCTGCACTTCTTCGACCCAGAGACCGGGGCAAGCCTGCGCGCGGGCTCGGCCGCTGCGCAGGCCGTCCCGGCGTAGATCCGCGGCGGCGGGCCGCCGGCGAGCTCCTAGCGCAGGCTCAGCTCCATACGTAGCGGTCCCCCACCCGCGAAGTGCTAGGTTCGAGCGCAGAACGTTTCCTCGGGGGTCCCTGCTTGGCCAGTGCGGCGCTTTGCAAGTTCGTCCTCGGTGCGGTCGCCGTGGCCCTGCTCGTCGCGTCCTCGGCGGCGGCCGAGCCGCCCTTCCGGCTCGACTCCCAGATCGAGGATCGAGTCGGTGCGCTCGAGGGCGAGGAAGCGAGCGTCCAGGAGGCGATCGACGAGCTCCGCGCCGACGAGGGGATCCAGCTGTGGCTCGTCTACGTCGCCTCGTTCTCCGGCGTCGGCGCCCAGGAGTGGGCCGAGCAGACCGCCGAGGCGAGCGATCTGGGGCTCTCCGACGTCCTGCTCGCCGTCGCGACGGAGGACCGCGCCTACGCCTACTCCGTCGACGACGGGTTTCCGCTGTCCGACGACGAGCTCGCCCGCATCGCGAACGAGTCGATCGAGCCCGAGCTGGCGGACGACGACTGGGCCGGTGCTGCCATCGCGGCCGCCGAGGAGCTCGAGGCGGCAGGCGACGAGGCCGCGCCTGAGGAGCCCGCGACCGAACAGGACGACGACGGCGGAGGAGGCTGGCCCGGCTGGATCTGGCCGCTCGTCGCCGCGCTCGCGCTGCTCGGTATCGGCTGGTGGCTCCTGTCGCGCCGCTCGCGCGCGAGGAGGACGCAGGCCGAGGCACACGCCTCACTGGACGAGCTCTCCAAGCGCGGCAGCAGCCTGCTCGTCGAGGTCGACGACGCGATCAAGACGAGCGAGCAGGAGGTCGCCTTCGCGAGCGCGCAGTTCGGCGAAGAGGCGGCCGCACCCTTCGCGGCAGCGGTCGAGCTGGCGAAAGCCGACGTCGCGAAGGCCTTCCAGCTCCGCCGCGCGCTCGACGACTCCACCGAGGAGGACGACGCCGAGCGCCGCAGGATGCTCACCGAGATGATCGACCTGGCCCAGGCGGCGAGCGACCGGCTCGACGCGGAGGCCGAGCGCTTCGACGAGCTCCGCGCCATCGAGCGGAACGCGCCGGCGCTCCTCGAGCGGCTCGCGACTCGCCTTGACGGGCTCGAAGCGCGAATCCCGAGCGCCGAGGCCTCTCTCGCCGACCTGACGGCGGCCTACGCAGGCAACGCGGTGGCGAGCGTCGCCGACAACGTCCGGCACGCCCGTGAGCGGATCGAGTTCGCCCGCGCCGAAGTGGACGAGGGCAAGCGCGACGCCGCAACGGGGAGCGGCGGCATGGCGGCGGTGGCGATCCGGGCCGCCGAGGACGCGGTCGGCCAGGCGGAGCAGCTCTTCGACGCGATCGAGCGGTTGCAGATCGATCTGGCCAACGCCGACGACAAGATCCGCGCCGCGATCCCCGAGGTCGTCGAGGACATCAGCGCGGCGCGCGCGATGGCCAACGGACGCCCGGATCTCGTCGAGAACGTCGGGCGAGCCGAGCGCGCGCTCGCGGCGGCGGAGGTCGCGGCGTCGCCGACGGACGGCCAGGACCCGCTCGGGGCGCTGCACAGTCTCGAGGAGGCGGGCAAGGCGCTCGATTTGGCGCTCGCGGACGCGCGCGAGGCCGAACAGCAGGCGCGTCGTGCGCGAGCTGCCCTCGAGCAGACGCTCGCGAGCGCACGGGCGAGGATCGAGGCCGCCGACGACTACATCACCACCCGCCGCGGAGCCGTCGGCGCGGAGGCGCGCACGCGCCTGTCGGAAGCCAAGCGTCACTTCGAGGAGTCGCACGCGGCCGCGCGCGACGACCCGCAGGTCGCGCTCGAGCACGCGCGTACGGCCGACAGCCTCGCCGAGCAGGCGCTCGGCCTCGCCCGGCAGGACGTCGAGGGCTACGACGGCGGCCGGGGCGGCGGGTTCCCGGGCAGAGGAGGCGGCGGTGGTGGCACGATCGGGGACCTGATGATGGGCGGCATCCTCATCGACATCCTCACCGGAGGAGGGAGAGGCGGCTCGTCGTTCCCCGGCGGCGGAGGCGGCTGGACGGTCCCTCGAGGAGGAGGCCGCCGCGGCGGCGGCGGGATGTTCGGCCCCGGCAGTTTCGGCGGCCTGGGCTCGGGGGGACGGAGAGGAGGCGGAGGACGGTTTTGAGCACACTAAGAGCTCGGTTCAGAATGACGCCCCGCCGATCTGGTGCGATCGGTGGTGGGTGGCAAGGACGCAGGGAGCGCCCGTATCGAATGAGATACGGGCGCGACCGAGGACGCTGCCACGCGCCGCCGAGCGTGCCAGAGCGGTGATGGCGTTCATTTTGAACCGAGCTCTAAGTCCAGGACGAGAGGAGGAGGTATGGGACAGCAGACGATTCTCGGCCGGATCGGGCAGCTGACGAAGGCGAATATCAACGCGCTGCTCGACGCGGCCGAGGACCCGGAGAAGATGCTCGACCAGATGATCCGGGACTACCGGAACAACATCGCCGAGGCGGAGGAGGCGGTCGCGCAGACGATCGGAAACCTGCGCCTCATGGAGGAGGACGCGAAGGAGGCATCCCAGGCGGGCGCCGAGTGGGGCTCGAAGGCGCAGGCCGCCGTCAACAAGGCCAAGGAGCTCCGGTCGGCCGGGAGCACCACGGAGGCAACGACCTTCGAGAACCTCGCCCGGGTCGCGCTCAAGAAGCAGATCGACTTCGAGGAGGACGCGAAGGAGCTCCAACCCACGATCAACCAGCAGACCGCGGTCGTCGGCCAGCTCAAGACCGGCCTCGAAGGCATGCGCGGGAAGCTCGACGAGCTCGAGAGCAAGCGCGACGAGCTGATCGCGCGGGCGAAGATGGCCGAGGCGCAGGCGGGCGTCATGGACGCCGTCAAGGAGATCGACCTCACCGACCCGACGAGCGAGCTCTCACGCTTCGAGGAGAAGATCCGCCGCGAGGAGGCGAAGGTGGCCGGCAAGGCCGAGCTCGCCGCCTCCCGCCTGGACGCCCAGTTCGAGGCGCTCGAGGACGAGGAGGCGAACGCGGAGGTCGAGGCACGGCTCGCAGAGCTGACCGGCGGGTCGACGCCGGCGCTGCCCGTGGGCGGCTCGACGTCGAGCTGAACAGGCGCGGGGAGGCGGTCCGCGCGACCGCCTCCCCCTGCTACCGCGTTCGGACGACGACGAGCTTGTCGACGCCGGATTCGGCGCCCCAGACCTCCCCTGGACGGCCGAGGATCTGGCGGACATTCGCCGGCGAGCTCGGCAGCGCGATGCGTGTGAACTTCCCCGTCCCGGGCTGGAAGCGGACGAGCGCGTTCGCGCCGAAGTCGCTGAGCCACACGGCGTCCGTCTCGTCGACGTAGACGGCGTACGGCATCGGGTTCGCGCCGGGCAGCCGCCACTCGCGCCACCGCCCCGTGGCCGGGTCGTAACGAGCGACGTTGCCCGCGTTCCACTCGCTCACCCAGATGCGTCCCTTCGAGTCCGACCACGCCCGGCGGGCTCCCTGACCCTCGGTCGGCGGTTGCAGCACGCGAACCGTGGCCCGGCGGACGTCGAGCCGTCCGAGGTAGCTGCCGGCGAGGGACGCGTAGTAGACCGTGCCCGACGGCGTCACGGTGATGCCGTACGGGCCTTCGCCCCTCGGCGCTCGGAAGACGCGCACCTTCCCGACGCGCGGGTCGAGCCGTCCGTAGATCCCGCTCTGGCCCGTGAACCAGAGCACGCCGCTTCGGTCGAAGACGGCGGTGTTCAGGTTGGCGTAGCCGGACGATGCGGGCAGCGCGAAGCGGCGAACGCGGCGCGTCCTCGGGTCGACGCGGACGATCGCGTTGAGGCCACCGTCGGTGATCCACGGCGCGCCGTCGGGCCCGACGATGACACCGTGCGGCGCCGAGCCGGCGCCGAGCGGCGTGTGCCGCGTCCTGCCGGTCTTCGGATCGAGCCAGCCGAGCTCGCCGGATCCCTGCGCCGTGTACCAGACGCCGCCGTCGCGCGCGGGTGCGACGTCGTGCGGCCGGCTGCCCGCGGGCACCGGGTACTCACGGACATCGAGGGCGGCTCTGGAGCCCGTCCCGCCCGCCGCCACCGTCGCGGCGACGGCGGCCGCCACGACGCCGATCGACACCAGCCTCGACGCGAGCATCTGCCCAGTATGCCGCGGCCCTAGACGCGGCCGCGGACGGCCCAGGCGCTCGCCTCGAGCACGAAAGGCGGCGAGGGGAGCCGCTCGCGGCAGAGCTCGCGCAGCTGCTCCTGTCGCGCCGGGTCGAGGCCGGCCGTGTATGCGCCGGCCGGGCCGACGCCGAGGGTGAACGGCTCCCACCAGTCCTCGAAGCTGGGATGTTCGACGCCGACCGTGAGCTTGTCCTCCTCCGGCTCGCGCAGGCCCGCCTCCTGGAAGAGCTCCAGCAGGTGACCCTCGCGGGCGCCGGCGAGTCGCGACTCGTCGGGAGCGTCAGGGTCGAGCTCGTGCACGGCCTCCCAGAACGGGCTGAGCGGCCCGGTGCCGCCGCCGTGGTCCCACACACATGCCGCCACGACCCCGCTCTCCCGCGTCACGCGGGCCATCTCGCGCAGCCCCGCGACCGGATCGGCCATGAAGTGCACGACGAGCTGGGCCAGCGCAGTGTCGAAGTCGTCGTCCTCGAACGGCAGCTGCTCGGCGGAGGCAAGATGCACGTCGACGCCCGGGTGGCGCTCCCGCGCCGCCTCGACGAACGGCACCGAGGGGTCGACGGCCGACACGCCGGTCGGCCCGAGCCGCCGGACCAGCTCGGCGGTGAGCGCGCCCGGCCCCGAGCCGACATCGAGGACTCGTTGTCCGCCCGCCACGGCCGCGAAGTCGGCGAGCCGAGGTGCGAGCGGCGTCGAGTACCTGCCCATGAACCGGTCGTACGCGTCTGCGGCGACGGCGAAGCTCACGGCCGAAGGCTACGGCACGGGTGTTCACCAGCCGGATACCAGCCGGTAGCCCACTGGTAACCAACCAGGAGCCTAGGATCGCTCGACCCTTTCGTCTTCAGGAGGATCTAGATGAGGTTGCGCGCGTTCTTGGTCGCGGCGTTTGCGTGCGTCGCAGCTGCCGGGCTGGTCGGCTCGGTGTCGGCACAACGGCCGTCGCCCCCCATGTCGTTGACCCCGCTCGGCACCTACGCCTCGGGCGTGTTCTTCGACGCCAACGCCGGCATCGGCGCCGCCGAGATCCCCGCGTACGACTGGGTCTCGCGACGACTCTTCGTCGTGAACGCGGTGCAGAAGCGCATCGACATCCTCAGCATCCAGAACCCCGCCAGCCCGACGAAGCTCGGCCACATCGACGTCTCGGCCCTCGGCACGCCGAACAGCGTCGACACCTTCCTCGGTCTCGTCGCCGTCGCCGTCGAGGCGCCGGTGAAGACGAACGCCGGCACGGTCGCCTTCTACCGAGCGGACGGCACCCCGCTCGGGACCGTGCCCGCCGGCGCGCTCCCGGACATGCTGACCTTCGCGGACAACGGACGGTTCGTCCTGGTCGCAAACGAAGGAGAGCCGGACGGCCCCGTCGACCCGATGGGGACGGTCAGCATCATCGACCTCGGCGGCGGGGTCGCGAACGCCACGGTCTCGACCGCCGACTTCACGGCCTTCGACGGCAAGGCACTCGGCGCCGGCGTCATCCTGGCCGCGGGCAAGGCGCCCTCGGTCGACTTCGAGCCCGAGTACCTCACCGCCTCGGCGAACGGGAGCACAGCCTGGGTGACGCTCCAGGAGGCGAATGCCGTCGCGGAGCTCGACGTCGCGACCGCGAAGTTCACCGCTCTGCGCGGGCTCGGGTTCAAGGATCACGGCGCCGCCGGCAATGCGCTCGACGCGAGCGACCGCGACAACGCGATCAACCTCTGCACCTGGACGAACCTCTTCGGCATGTACCAGCCCGACGCGATCGCGTCATTCAGCGTCCGCGGCCAGACCTACCTCGTGACCGCAAACGAGGGCGACTCGCGGGCAGCCGACGAGGCGCGGGTCTCGGCCCTGACGACCGGGCCCGGCTTCCCGGCTCTGCTGCGGCAGAACCAGAACCTCGGCCGCCTGACGGTGAACAGGACGCTCGGCGCCACCGCGGGCGTCCACAACCAGCTGTACGTCTACGGCGCCCGCTCCTTCTCGATCTGGCGTGACTCGGGCGAGCTCGTGTTCGACTCGGGCGACCAGCTCGAGCGGATCACCTCGCCGTTCCCGGGCGGCCCGGCGCCGCTGCCGCCGCTCCTCCTCGGCCCACCCGTTTCGGCCGCTCCGGCCGCGACCTGCCCGCGGGCTGGAGCTGCGTCACCGACGCCGCCGCTGTCGACTCCGTTCAACTCGAACCACGAGGAAGGGAACTCGTTCGACACCCGCAGCGACAACAAGGGGCCCGAGCCCGAGGCGGTCGTCCTCGGCACCCACGACAACCGTCTGTACGCCTTCGTCGGGCTCGAGCGAGTGGGCGGCATCGCCGTCTACGACGTCACCAACCCCGCGACTCCGACGTTCGTGACCTACGCCAACCAGCGCAACTTCAACGCACCGGTCTCGATCGGCGGCGCCCCGAACCCGGCCGCGGGCGACCTGGGCCCGGAGGGCATCGCGTTCATCCCGTTCTGGCAGAGCCCGACGCTGCGCCCGCTGGTCGTCGTCTCGAACGAGGTCAGTGGCACGACGACCGTCTACCAGCTCTCGGGAGGGCCGTTCTAGGGATCAGCCTCGCTCAGCCGAGACGACCGGCGCGTGCAGCGCGAAGCGGTCGTGGACGGCCTGCACCGCCCGCTCGACGTCCGCGAGCGGGACGACGCACGAGATGCGCACGGACGAGGTGGAGATGATCCCGATGTTGATCCCCGCCTCGGCGAGGGCGTCGAACATGTCCGCAGCCACGCCCGGATGCGTTCGCATCCCTGCCCCGACGAGCGAGATCTTGGCGACCTCCGAGTCGCTCGTGACGCCGCTCGCTCCGATCTCCTCGCTCAGCGGCTCGAGCACTCCCCGCGCCCGCGCGAGTTCGCTGTTCGGCAGTGTGAACGAGATGTCGGTGTGCCCCTGCGCCGACACGTTCTGGACGATCATGTCGACGTTCACGCCGACGTCGGCGAGCGTTCGGAAGACGCGCGCGGCGATACCGGGCCGGTCCGGGACGGCCAGGATCGTCACCTCGGCCTCCGAGGTGTCGTGCGCGATGCCCGAGATGATCGGCTGCTCCATGAGCTCATCCTGACTGACGATCCAGGTCCCCGTTTCCTCCGAGAAGGACGAGCGGACGTGGATACGGACACCGTGCCGGCGACCGAACTCGACCGATCGCAGCATCATCACCCTCGCGCCGCCCGCGGCGAGCTCGAGCATCTCCTCGTACGAGAGCGCACCGAGCTTTCGCGCGCCTGGGACGATCCGCGGATCGGCAGTGAAGACGCCCTCGACGTCGGTGAAGATCTCGCACCGGTCGGCGCCGAGCGCGGCCGCCAGCGCGACCGCGGTCGTGTCCGACCCGCCACGGCCGAGTGTCGTCACCTCGCTCGTCGTCGAGACTCCTTGAAAGCCGGCCACGAGGACGATCGCACCCTCATCGAGGGCGCTGCGAATGCGCGGAGCGCGAATCTCGACGATCTTCGCGCTCGTGTGCGCGGTGTCGGTGACGATCCCAGCCTGCGACCCCGTCAGTGAGATCGCCAGGTGACCCAGATCGTGGATCGCCATCGCCGCGAGCGCGCACGAGATGCGCTCGCCGACGGAGAGCAGCATGTCCAGCTCCCGCGGATCCGGCGTGACCGAGATCTCGTGTGCGAGGGCGAGCAGCTCGTCCGTCGTGCTGCCCATCGCAGACAGCACGCCGACGACGTCATCGCCCTCCTCCCGCGCCGCGACGAGGCGCCGCGCGACCGCCCGGAGGCGGTCCGGCCCGGCCACGGAGGTGCCGCCGAACTTCTGCACGACGAGGGCCACGCCCAGACGCTACTGGCTCCCCACCGGCACGGCTCCTGGTCGCGGCCGAGCCGACCCGAGCCGACGAGATCACCCTTTTGGGGTCGACAGCCTGCCCACGAATGGGTTACTCTGCTCTCCGGCGCCCGCTCGGCTTGGGTTCGAGTTGCGGCCAAAAGGGTGCCGTGCGGTGGGCAGTACTGCGGTTAGGTCGTTGGTGTAGGCGAAGGTCGCCTTGCCGGCGGTAGAAAAACAAAGATTTACGCAGGTTGCAACAGGCTTGTGTTTCATGTGGTCGATTTCGACCACATCCGGGAGCCGGGGCCGTTCCGACGGTGAGGGGATACGACCCCGGCTCACCTGGGTATCCGGCTCGCTAGGGGGCGATTACCGGACGGGAGGCATCGTAGCGCGTTCCCGTCCGGTGATCTCCGCGCGCCGGCAACATCCGGTCGATTTGCAGCGTTTTCACAGCGGCAAACAGCGGAGCCCTGGTAGCGTGTGATCGATTCATCAGCGACGGACACCCCCGCTCCGTCCTGCGGCCCTGCTTCTGCTTGCCCTCTTGCTCCTCCTCGCGCCGGCGAGCACCGGCCGCCTCACCGGATCGCACGCCGAGCTCGCCTCGGCCTCGCGACCGGCAGCCACATCCCTGAATCACGGCTGGTGGCTCGGCCCCGAGGGCATCAACGCGCTGCCGCTGTATGAGCGGACGCGCGGTCGTGACGTCGTCGTGGCCATCGTGGACAGCGGCGTCAGGTTCGGCATCCCCGCCCTCGCGGGCCGTGAGTGGACCGGCCGCGAGATCCCCGACAACGACGTCGACGACGACCGCAACGGCATCGTCGACGACACAGTCGGCGTCGACGCGATCGGTGGTCGCGGCAGCCAGGTCTACGGCGGTGGCCACGGCACCCTCGTCGCCGGGCTCGTTTCCAGCACGCTGGCCGCTGCGCCCGGCGTCGCGCCCGAGAGCAAGATCGTCCCGGTCAGCATCGTCCGGGGCGGCGAGACCGTCGACATGGCGGACGCCGTTCGCGCGCTCCTGTTGCTCGCCCGCCGGCCCGAGGTGAAGGTGATCAACCTCTCGTGGGGTGGATACGGCTTCGATTGCACCGGCTACCTCGATCAGTTCGCCGCCGCGGTGGCGACGCTCGCCGCGCAGCAGAAGCTGGTCGTCGCCGCGGCCGGGAACCTGCCCCGCGACCTCGACCACGACCCGTTCTGCCCGGCAGTGGCCGCGGCTCGCGAGGGCGTCGTCGTGACCGCGTCGAACCCCGACAGCACGCTCGCTCCCTGGGCCGGGCGCGGAGTGACGACCGTGAACGCAATGGCGCCTGGCAACTTCGTGCGCGCGACGGCAGACGACGGCGGCGTGTACGAGGTCGTCGGCACCTCGTTCGCAACACCGCTCGTCACCGGTGTGGCGGCTCTTCTCTTCTCGCTCTATCCACACGCGAGCGCAGCCGAGGTCCGGGCCGCGATCCTCGCCGGCGAACGGACCCCGGCCGCGAACACCGAGCTCTTCGGTGACGAGATCGTCGCCGCCAAGCTCGTCGGCGGTGGGATCGTGGACGCCGCGAAGTCTGCGCAGCTCCTCGCCGAGGACACGAGCCACGTCCCGACGGCGTTCGAGCAGCTGAGCCCAGGTACCGTGCGTGCGGCAAAGGGTGGCCGCGTCACCGTCAGCTGGACGCCCTCGTACGACTCGCGCCTCATGGGCTACAGCGTGCTGCTGCGCTGCACGACCTGCACGCGCAAGGTCAAGCCGCGCTGGGTCCGCGTCCCGCCTGCACTCGACAGCGTCCGACTCACGATCGCCGCCGCCGGCGCGTACGAGATCGGCGTCACGGCGTTCGACGCGGACGGCCACAGTGTCCGCGCCTCGTGAGCTGAGCCGCGACTACTGCTCGGAGGCGGGCTCGGCGTCCCTGAGGTACTGATGCACGAAGGCGATCGCCATGCTGCCCTCGCCGACGGCCGCGGCGACCCGCTTCACGGGGGCGTACCGGACGTCGCCGCACGCGAAGATGCCCGGAACGCTCGTCTCGAGCAGGTACGGGTCGCGATCGAGCGCCCAGCGTCCCGCCGCTGGCACGTCAGACCCGGTCAGGACGTAGCCGTTGCGGTCGAGCGCGATCTCGGGCGGCAGCCACGCGGTCTCGGCATCGGCGCCGATGAAGATGAAGAGCCCGCCCGAATCGAGCCGTGCCGTCTCGCCGGTCGCCGCGTCGCGGACGTCGATCGCTTCCAACGAGCCGTCGCCGTGGGCAGCCACCACCTCTGTCCTGGTCAGCACGTGGATGTTCGGTCGAGGCGCGAGCTGGTCGACGAGGTAGCGCGACATGCTTCTCTCGAGCCCATCGCCTCGGCAGAGGATCGTCACGCTCCGCGCATGGGTCGAGAAGAACAGCGCCGCCTGCCCCGCCGAGTTGCCCGCGCCGACGATGTGGACGTCCAGGCCGTGCGTGCTCGCCGCGTCGCTGCGCGCCGCGCCGTACGAGATGCCGGTGCCGGCGAGACGGTCGAAGCCCTCGATCGAGAGCTGCCGCCATGAGACGCCGCAGGCGAGGATGATCGTGCGCGCCCGCAGGACGTCGCCGCCGTCGAGATGCACGCCCAGCGTGTCGGCGTCGATGCGCGTGATCTCCCGGGTGACGAGGATCTCGGCGCCGAGCCTCCGCGCCTGCTGCAGCGCGCGGCTTGCCAGTTCGTCTCCCGAGACGCCCGACGGGAAGCCGAGGTAGTTCTCGATCCGAGACGACGTGCCTGCCTGGCCGCCCGGCGCCTCCCGCTCGACCACGACGACGCGCAGACCCTCGGACGCTCCGTATACCGCTGCCGCCAGCCCCGCGGGCCCGGCGCCGACGATGACGGTGTCGTAGTCCGCCGCGGCCGCCTCGGTGGCGAGACCCAGCAGCTCGGCCACCCGGCGCGGCTGCGGTCGCACCACGGTCCTCCCGTCGACCACCCGGATCGCCGGCCAGTCCGCCTCGTTCGGCAGCGGACCGTCCCAGTGCTCGGCGGCGTCCGGTGCGTCCGGCGTGACCCACCTGAACGTGATCTGGTTCCGGTCGAGGAAACGCTTGAGCTCGGCGCAGGCGGCGTCCCGGCGGTCTCCGAGCACGATCGCCCGAGGCGGCGGCGGATCCGCCGCGAGCCCCTGTAGGCCGGCCGCTCCGCTGATTCGGTTCGCGGCGAGCCTGCCGACCTCTGCGGCGACCTCCGGCGCCATGGCTGCGACGGCGTGGTAGTCGTGGGCCTCGAGCCGCATCACCCGCGACGTCTCAGCGGCACGGAATCCGACCGGGAACACGGTCCCGAGCGTGATCGGCACCTCGCCGAAGATCTCGCCCGGCCGGCGCTCACCCACGACGCGCTCGATCCCGTCCACGAGTTGCACGGCCTCGATGCGACCATCGAGCAGGGCGAAGAGCGCGCGCTCACTCCCGGCGGGCGCCGCGTACTCGCCGGGCTCGAGGCTGATGTCGGCGGCGGCGCGAGAGAGCCGCTCGCGCTCGGCGGCGCCGAGCGAGGCGAAGATCGTGACGCCCGCGATCTCCTCGGCGGTGACCATGAGGCAACGCTACTCACACGGCGTTGTCCGCGAGAGCCCAGGCGCAGATGCTCCGAAGCCAGCTCTCGCAGACTCGCGCACGACGGCCTCCATGCGGGAGATCCCCTCGCCCCGCCCACGCCACCGCGCTCTGCAACAGAGGTAGCAGCGTGAGCCCGAGTGAGTTCGTGATCTCGGCCGCGTGGGCCGCCGCTCCAACGCGTTCGAGCTCGCGCACGTACGCCGCGACGAGCGGAGCCCTCGAGGTCTCGTCGATTCCCTCGCTCAGAAAGCGTGTGAGATCGACGGCTGGCGGCCCGATCGCGGCACTGCACCAGTCGAGCAGGACAGCGGCCCCGTCGGCCCGCCAGAGCACGTTGTCGAGATGGGCATCGCCGTGCAGCCACGATGCCGGCGCTGCCGCGAGTCGATCCCGCGTAGCCGCGACCCGGGCGGGCAGATCACGGGCACCGTCGCTGACCTCGGCCGTGACGATCAGCGGAAACCGATCGCCGGCGCGCGCGAGCCGACCGGCCCACCGGTCGGCGTCCATCGGTCGAGGCTCCCAGCGCGGGAGTCGTTCCAGGCCGTGCTGCTCGCTCGGCCGCAACGAGGATCCGTGGAGCCGGGCCAGGATCCGCACAACGGCCTCGGCCCTCTCGGGACTGCAGCCGAGGAGGACATCGCCCTGCTCGGCTGGCGCGACGTCCTCCATGAGAAGAACGCCACGGCCGGTGTCCGTGTCGGTGACAGCGCCGAGGAGGCTCGGGATGCCGCCGTCCGGGAGCTCTCGGTCGGTGCGGAAGAGCAGCTCGCGCTCGACCGCGCCGGCACTCTCCTGCTTGACGACGAACGACAACGCAATGCCCCGCTCGGTCTCGGCTGTCACCCGATGAATGCGGCCGCTCAGGCCATGCTCCGTGCCGATTCGCGTGGTGCTCGTCACGTGCAATCGGCCGTGCGGCCAATCGGGAGACGCCTCGAGCGCGCGCCCGAGCCACGCGGACGTGAGGACGCCGTCACCGCCCGGCACCTCCACGCCGTCACTCAGGGAAGGCGAAGCCGTTCCAGCTGGCCCGGCGGCGGACAGGCCGACGAGGCCAGCGCGGCGGCGTCCCAGCCCGCAGCTTCGACGCCTGCCTCGTACGAGCTTTGCAGGAACGCGAGGAGTCGGGCTCGGGGATCGGCGGCGGTGCGGACGTCATCGTGTGAAAGGAGCGCCAGCGAGCCGGTCGGGCCTTCCCGCCAGCGGGCGGACGCCGGATAGAGGGTGGACCGTGTCAAGCCCGGCGGCTCCGGCGCGGTGTAGGAGTAGAACGACGACTCCGGCACACTGTCGTCTCCGGCCCAGAAGCCGAACGAGATCACCTCGTGCGAATAGGCCTCGCGCGTGACCCCGTCTGCGTCCTCACGCGGCGGCGCCGGACGGCCCGAGAAGCGCGTGTAGGCAAGGTCGAGGCCGTGCCAGAAGAGGTGGACGGGGCTCTGCTTGCCGCAGAACCAGCCGGAGAACTCCTCGAGCACGCCGTCGACCCAGCCGAGCGTGTGCCCGAACCGTTCGACGTAGTCGGTCTCGTAGGTCGCGTCCTCGTCATCGGCGGGGAACGGTGTCGTGACCGCCATCCCGTACGGGTGCTCGAGAATCTCCACGTCGAGGCCCTGGACGCGAAGCAGCTCGTGCAGCTGTCGGTCGAAATCCGCGACGGCGAGGCCGTCCTCGAGCGCGAACGACGAGGTCGAGCCTCGATCGGTGCGCAGGACGAGCCGGTGGTCGACGAAGTCGAAGGAGAGGTCGAAGGTCGTGCCGCCGAGCCTGAGAGCCCGCGTGGTCAGCCCGCGGACGTCGACGTAGAGCGCGACGTTCCACCAGTGGTTGCGCGGCGGCGTGGTCGCCAGCTTCACCTTGCCGACGATCTGCACGTACAGGTGGAGCGTCTGCTTCGTCCGCTTCCAGGCCTCGTACGGAAGCTCGGCGAGAGCGTGCTCAGGCAGGAGTCTCGACGACAAAGCCCACCTCGTCGATGACGCACCAGCTCCAGTCCTCACCCGGCTCCGCCGAGCGGAAGATCGGGTGGCTCGCCGCGACCGCGTGCTTGCTCGCATGTCGGTTCGGCGAGGAGTCGCAGCAGCCGATCTTTCCGCAGCTCGTGCACATGCGCAGGTGGACCCAGCGGCCGCCGGTGGCGAGGCAGTCCTCGCAGCCGGCGATCGTCTCGGGCAGCTCGACCAGCCGGATCTGATCGGTGTGCGTACAGACCGCGCTCATGCCGCCTCCACACCATCGAGGGCGGCAAGCAGGCTGTCGAGGTCGTAGCCGCCCAGGTGCAGCCGGCCGCCGACGAACAACGTCGGTGTGCCGCGGGCGCCGGCGGCCACGGCAGAATCGGCGTCCTCGCGAACGCGCTGCCAGACCGCGTCGCCGTCGAGATCCTCGCGCAGCCGGCCCTCGTCGAGGCCGACCTCTCGGGCGTATGCGAGCAGGTCGTCGTCGCCCAAGGCCTTCTGGCGGTGGAAGAGCAACTCGTGCATCGGCCAGAAGTGCTCTTGCGCGCCCGCGGCCTCGGCGAGACCGGCTGCGGCAAGGGCGTGTGGGTGGATCTCCGTCAGCGGGAGGTGCCGGTACACGAAGCGCAACGACGGGTCGCGAGCCTCCAGCTGCTCGATGGTGCGGAAGGCCTGGCGCGAGTAGGGGCACTCGTAGTCGCCGTACTCGAGGATCACGGTC
The DNA here is from genome assembly GCA_963791905.1 of uncultured Gaiellaceae bacterium. GTDB lineage: Bacteria > Actinomycetota > Thermoleophilia > Gaiellales > Gaiellaceae > Gaiellasilicea. Next base: position 979,304 of record CAWBTX010000005.1, on the reverse strand, counting down.
CCGTCACCGCCCCGCCAGTGGTCGCGCGCCGCATCGAACGGCAGCACAAGCTCGGCGATCCAGGCGTCTTGACTCGCCACGTTCCGAGTGTACGGAAACACGTGCGGTACGGCTCGAGGGCGAAAGGAGCCTGGATCCGGCACAGCGAAATAGGTGGCAGTGTCGAGCCAGGCGAAGACGCGGGCGGAGACTCGTCGGGAGGCGGCTCCTGTCGTCATCGTCGTGTTGATCGTGTATGTCGTGCTCGCGGTCGTGAGCCGGGCGCAGGGGTGGGAGTTGATCGGCCTGCCGTGGTGGATCTGGTTGGTCGTGGCCGCACCGGTGCTCCTGCTGGCAATCGACCTGGTGATGGCCTACCGCGGTCTCGGGCTCGTCAGGACGCGGAGGGCAGCGCTTGCCCTCCTCGGCCTCCTCGCGCTCGGCAACTTCGTAGCGGTGGCGCTGCTGGTCGCGGGCCTCGTGACGGCGACCAGTTCCGAGCTCAGCGGCGGTGAGCTGCTGTTCACCGGCTTTTCGATCTGGCTTGCCGACGTGATCGTCTTCGGGCTGTGGTTCTGGGAGGTCGAGGCGGGTGGGCCGGCGGCTCGACTCCATGCATCGAGGCCGGCGTCGCCGGACTTCCAGTTCCCCCAGGACGACGGCCCGCCGCACGCCGAGCAGGACTGGCGTCCGCAGGTCTGGGACTACCTGTACGTGTCGCTGACGAACTCGATCGCGTTCAGCCCCACCGACACGATGCCGTTGACGCTGCGCGCCAAGGCGCTGATGGGCTTCGAGTCCGCGATCTCGGCCGTCACCGTACTGCTCGTGGCCGCGCGCGCGGTCAACGTCCTCGGCTCGTAACGCGAGGAGGCGGCGCTACGAGAGCGCGCGCTCGAGGGCGGCTCGGTCGCTGGGCCCGCCGTGCGTTGCGAGCACGTGCTCGACCGGCATCGCGAGCAGCGGGCGTAGCCCTTCGACGACCTGCTCGCGCGTCACGCTCTCCCCCAGCCAGTCGGCCGGAATCTCGAGGCCCGCGCCCGCGGTCGATGAGCGTGTCGCCCGCGACGACAGCCCGATGGCTCTCGACCCAGAGCACGAGGTCGTTCAGCGAGGAGGCCCCAGGGAAAACCTCGACACCGACCGGCAGCGTGTCGCCGGCCGAGAACACGCGCCCCTCCTGCTCGAGGCGCTCGAGGTCGAGGCGCAGCCACGCGAGGTCCTCGCTGCCCTCGTCCGGCCGCGGCACGAACACGGCCGCACCGAGCCGGTCCACGAGGCTCTGGGCATCGCGCTCGTGCCACGGGCAGGTCAGCACGATCGCCGTCTCGCGGCCGGCCGCGAGCTCCTCGAGCTCGCTCGGCAAGGACAGCGGGTCGAACAGCAGACGCGCTCGCCGTCGTCGATCGCATAGGACGAGACGAGCTCGCTCCAGTCGTCTCCAGACTTCCAGTCCGGGTGCGGCGCCTCCCAGTGCCACACGCCCGTCCGAACCTCGCGCACGGCGGCATGCTAATACGGCAGGCTTAGCTCGTGGTTCCCGAGTCGAAGCTGAAGCAGACCGAGCATGGACTCGTCCCCGAGGGCGAGGGCTGGTTCGTCCTCAACATGCGCGACGCCGAGTGGCGTCACGCCGACGGCCGCGGCGCCGTCTGCGTCGTCGCCGACGACTTCGAGGGCTGGCGGAAGCTCGACCAGCTCGGCGTCAATCCATTCGTGCTTCAGCCGGGCGAGCCGATGGCCGTGTACCACTGGGAGGCCGATCAGGAGGACTTCCTCGTGGTGTCGGGTGAAGCCGTTCTGATCGTCGAGGGCCAGGAGCGACAACTGCGCGCGTGGGACTTCGTGCATTGCCCGCCGAGGACGAAGCACGTGATCGTCGGGGCGGGAAGCGGCCCGTGCCTCGTGATCGCGATCGGCGCCCGCGAAAACTCCGAGCAGCCCGACTGGATCGGCTTCACCGCGGACGAGGCAGCGAAGCGCCACGGCGCGAGCGCTGCGGAGGACACGATGGATCCGGAGGCCGTGTACGGCCCGTTGCCGCCGCGCGAGCCGACCGCGTACCGCGAAGGCTGGCTCCCCTAGGCGCGCCGCAACTGTGCGCTTGATCCGATCCTGATCCCTCGGCCTGTGACCGCACCTTGCGAGAAGAAAACGGCGCCGAACCGCCCGCGCGGCATGAAATCACCTGCCCGACGATCCCGGGTCGCTCGACACGTGCCGTCCCGCATGTCGGCCTGACCTCGTAGTCGGGACCGCAGCGGCATACCCTACCGAGTTGACACCGCCGCGACGTCCATCCCCGGCCGCACGCCGCCGACGCCGTCCAGGGTCACCCGCACGGGGATGCTGAGGCCGGCGGTTGCCACGCCGGCAGCCGCCAACACCGACGCGAGCAGGAGCGCGAGCCTCACGGCAGCCCGAGCTGTGGCCCGCCTCGAGGATTCACTTTCATCCAATCGGCATGAGGGCGGCCGTTAGGCCAGCGCGCATACTCGACAACGAAACGTCAAACGAAAGGAAGACGTATGGCTGGATCGACAAGCGAGACTCCGGTCCTCGACCTGCTCGCGAGTATGACGGCGGACTCGATCGAGGCATCGAGCCTCGATGCGAACACGCTCATGCTCGTACGCCTCGCCGCGCTCGCCGCGGTCGATGCGCCGCCCGTCTCGTATCTCCTGAACCTCGGAGCGGCAAGCGAGGTCGGCGTCGATGCCGAACAGGTTCGCGGCGTCCTCGCCGCGATCGCGCCGATCGTCGGCACTGCGCGCGTCGCGTCTGCGACCGGCAAGATCGCCGGCGCGCTCGCGGTCGCGATCGAGGTTGCGGAGCTCGACGAGCAGGACGACCAGCAGTAACGCGCCGACCTGGAGCCGCCCCACTGGAGGGCGGCTCCGGGGTGGCGCTGATCAGGCCGTGGATCCCCGCACGGCTTCCTTGAAGCCCGTCCAACGGGCCGTCAGCGCGTAGAGGACAAGGAAGTTGAGCGCGACGATGAGGATGTTCCAGAGGGGGTACGCCTGGGGGTAGTTCGCCAGGAAAGCGACCTGCTGGATCGCATTCACGGCCACGCCGATGATGGCGAGCCAGCGTGCCCATCCTGCCCCACCGAGCAAACCGAGCCCGGCGACGATGAGCAGGCCTCCCCAGACGAGAGTGATCCAACCCCACGCGGTGACGTCGAAGATCGCGAGACCCTCGCGCGTCGCGACGACGTACTCGTCCTCGAGGATCGCGACGAACCCCTGAAGCATGTCCATCCCGCCGACGATGATGATCGCGAAGCCGGCGAAGACGATCCACCCACTCCACGCGGTTTCTGATGCCATGTCAATCGCTCCTTCTTTCCGGAAACCCGAGTGCACTCATTCGGGGTTCGCGAGCGAAGCCCTCTGCTCAGCCGGGTGGCTTTACTCGTAACGCAGCGCGTCGGAGGTACGGATCCGGGTGGCCAAGCGGGCCGGGACGCTGGTCGCGGCGACGACGACGAGCACGGTTCCGAGCGGAATCAGGGCGAGCGACCACCAGGGCGCGACGACCGCTTCCTCGGTCGTGCCGCTGGTGATCCAGGCGAGGGTGAGGTACAGCCCGACGCCGAGCGGGACGGCGATCAGCGAGGCGACCAGCGAAAGGGCGGCGTTGGCGCTGATGACGGTCGAAGTGATCTGCCTGGGCGTGAGGCCGATCGCCTTGAGGACACCGTAGTCGCGGATGCGCTCGCGCACCGAGAGCAGGGCGACCGCGACGAGCGTGGTGACGGTGATCAGAAGCAACACGGTGTCGAGGGTGTAGACGAGAAGAGAGAGCTCATCCGGGATGTCGCTGGTTTCGCCGGTCGCCGCCTGTGCGTCGAGCGTTGCGTCGAGCGACAGCGCCACGACCACCATCGCGCCGGTGAGAGCGATCGCGGCTGCGAGGAGACGCGCCCTGCGTCCCCGCGCGAGGAGGTCTTTGAGGCCGAGCCCGATCGTCAAGGGCAGGACGGATCGGCCCACCGCGCGCGCGAGCCGCGAATTCGGCGGAGATGAGCTGCCGGCGCGGATCGCCTCGAGGACGCTGAAGCGGGTGCTGCGGCGGGTGGACGTCAAGGCGCCGGCCAGAAGCACCGGGATGACGACACAGCTCGCGATGAGGATGTGCCAGGGGTTTGCCGCGATCGTCGGTGAGCCGATCAGCGTTTCGGCGCTGGGTGCGGCAAGGCGGGGTGCGACCAACATCCCGAGCGTGAAGCCGAAAGCCGCCGCGATCAGACCGAGGACGGCGGACTCGAGAGCGAAGACGGCTCCGACCTGGCGCGGGGTGAAGCCGGCCGCCTTCAGCAGCCCGATCTCACGATGTTGGTCGCTGGCGCGGGCACCGACGAGGATCCCGACGACGACGAAGGCAACGATTAGGAGCAGGATGGTGAACGTGGCCGCGATGATCTGCGTGGGCTGTGCATCGCCCAGCGCGAGGTCGCGCTGGGCCTGCCAGGTCTCGAAGGACAGATCGCCGGGGATGCTTGCTGCCGCCTGCTCGGTGAACGCCGCAGCCGCGGAGGGATTCGCCAGTCGAAGTGCCTCCGTCCAGCGCCAGCGGGTGCGATCGGGTTCGACGCTTTCGAGCGTGGTTGGGGTGACCCAGGCCAAGCCAGGGTTGCTGCGGGGGTAGCGCGACTGGCTGGGTACAACCGCCGTCCCGAGCACCGGGAGGTCGATCGAGCCTTGCCTGCCCGTAACTGCCACCGAGTCGCCGACCTCGATGCCGAGCGCCTCCGCAAGGCTGCGTTCGAGCACGATCCCGTCCTCACGCAACGGCGAGCCTGCCGTCAGCACGGGCATGTTCACGGCGGTACGGCCACTCAGGCCGGCGAGGAACACGCGATCCGTACTTCCACGCGGCCCAACGGTCGCCGTCACCAGCGGGACCGGCGCGCCCCGTTCGGTGACGCCGGGTAGCTCCGCGAGCGCGAGCGCGTCGGCCTGTGAGGGGACGAACGCGAGCACGTGTGCGCCGTTGGCTGCATCGAACGTCTGCTGCCAGGGATCGAGCCCGCTCGAGCGCACCTCCAGCGCCAACACGATCGTCGCGGACGCCGCGCCCGCGATCGCGATCGTGAGCGCGCTCGCGAGCAGTCGCGAGCGGATGCCCGCGAACGCCAGTTTGAAAATGAGCGTCGTCATGCCGGGCCTTGCAGCTCGAGCAACGGAGCAACCTGGCGAGCCGCAGCCAGCTCCGTCTCGTCGGCAACCAGCCCGTCGCGGAGCGTGATCACCCGGTCCGCCGCCGAGGCGACGCTCGCGTCGTGTGTGACGAGCAGCAGCGTCTGCCCGCGCCCCCGGGCCTTGCGAAAGAGCGCGAGCACGTCGCGAGCCGACGCCGAGTCGAGGTTGCCGGTCGGCTCGTCGGCGAGCACCACGTCGGGCCTATTCGCCAGCGCGCGCGCCAGTGCAACCCGCTGCTGCTGCCCACCGGACAGCTGGCCAGGAGCGGCTTCGTGCTTTTCCGGAATACCCAGGTCGCTCAGCAGCTCGTTCGCCGACCGGCGTGCCTCTCTGCGCCGCCGGCCGACCAGGAGCAACGGGAGCTCGACGTTCTCGACCGCAGAGAGCGTCGGGACCAGGTTGAAGAACTGGAACACGAAGCCGACCTTGCGACGACGCAGGCGCGCGAGGTCGGTCTCGCTCAACCCGTCGATGCGCTCCCCGTCGAGCCAGACCTCACCAGCCGTCGGTCGATCGAGCCCGGCGAGCAGATTGAGCAGCGTCGACTTCCCGCACCCACTCGGCCCCATGATCGCCACGAACTCGCCACGCTCGATCGAGATGTCGACGCCGCGAAGACCCAGAACCTTCGCGCCGCCGGTTTCGTACGTTTTCGCAAGTTGCCTCGCCTCGAGTACCGGTGCCATCAGACCTCCTCGTTCAGTGCGAGTCGCTGCTCGATCAGTTCGATCCATTCCAGGTCGGCTTTCAGATGCAAGATCGCCCCCTCGATCAGAAGTTCAGCCGCAGGCCCCTTCCCGTTGTCCTCGAGGAGCGCGTTCAGGTCGCGGAGCGACTGCAGGTACTCGCGACGCTGCCCCTCGAGAAGCTGCTTCGGCTCCGCCAGCTGCGTCGACGCGACGACGACGAACTTCATGAAGAACTCGTCCTTGAGCCGCGTGCCCGAGACGGGCAGCTCGATCCAGGCCGCGAGTGCGGCCCGGCCGGCCTCCGTCAACTCGTACACGCGCTTACCGCGGCTGTCCCCGGGCACCGCCTGACCGACCACGAGGCCGTCCCGCTCGAGCCGCCCGAGCGTCACGTAGATCTGGCCGGCGTTCAGCGCCGGCAAGAGATCGCCGAACTCCTGCTCGAACGACTGCTTCAGCTCATAGCCGTGGGCGCGCTCTCCGCTGAGGAGAGCAAGAAAGAGCTCTCTCATAGATAACGAGCATATATACTCGTTATCTATTCGTCAAGCGTGTCCTTCCGACCGTTGACCGCGACCGCCTCGAGCGGTGAGTCACGGATAGTCGACGATGTAGACGGGCTGGCCGATCTTGGTCGTGTCGGCCGCGGCCCCAACTCCGTTGACGACGTGATCGATGATGCCGGCGCTGAGGTTGACCGTCATGATGTGGTGCAACTGGACGCCGGAGGTCTCGGGAACCTCGAAGCCGTTCTCGGTGTGGATCGACGGGTCGTTTCGGTTGAAGACGTAGACGCCGCCGCCGTAGAGCTTGTGCGTCGTCACCTCGTCTCCGACCTTGTAGCCGGCCCAGCCCTCGACGCCGTCGTGCATCCAATCCGCCTGCGTCGGCGGGTCGTATGGCAGCTCGTTCTGGTAGAGGATCGTGACGCCGTTCTCGCCGTTCCAGACCGTGTTGTACTCCTGGAAGTGCTCGACGAACAGGCCGGTCGCGGTGACGTTGTCACCGTTGACGATGACGCCGTTGCGGCCGATGTTGGTGTTCCAGCGCTCGGTGTCGGTGAGGCCCTCGACGCCGTGGTCGGCGCGCCAAACCCAGGTGTGGTCGATGAGGACGTTGCTGCTGTTGACCTCGAGGGCGACGTCGGCCTTGCCGACGTGCGGGCCACCTACGCGGAAGTACACGTCCGAGAGCGTGGTCGGGTTGGACGGGTCGCTCTTGGAGTTCTTCTTCGGCTTCTTTCCGACCTGCAGCAGGATCGGCGACTCGACGGTGCCTGCGTCGATCGTGAGGCCGGCGATGATGACGCCGGGATCGTCGTCGACCGTCAGCGGGACCGCGCCGTTGACCGCGGTGAGGGTCGCGTGTCCCAGGCCGAGGACCACGGTGTTGGCGCGCTTCACCGAGATGCTGTCCTGAACCTCGTAGATGCCCGGGGTGAACAGCAGGTTCATGCCGTGGGCGAGTTTGTTGTTGATCGTTTTCACCGAATCCGACGGCTTTGCGATGAAGAAATCGCTGAGCGGGATCGTGCGTCCCGCCGTCATGCCGGCGGCCCAAGTAGTGCCGACGGTGTCGGTGTGCGCCGACGGCACGCGGACCTTGTAGTTGCCCTGCGCGTCGGTGAACAGGTACGGCTTCTCGCGGCTGAGGGGCGTCGCATCGAGGGTCGTCCACGGCGGACTCGGGAAGTCCGCGTCCGGCGGCGCGCCAGGGACCCCAGCGAAGACCTGGTTCCACACGGCGTTCGACCAGCCGCCGATCTGGCTGTTGCGGATCAGCCACTGCTGCTGGGAGCCGTTGATGACGAACGGCAGGTTCGAATCGGCGATGAAGCCGCCGCTGGCGAACTGCGGCCCGGCAGTGCAGTAATCCATGAGCGAGAGGTTGGCGCCGCTAATGTTGAGCCGGCGCATCGAGACGGCCTGGGAGACCGCCCAGAAGTTCGCGGAGGCGCGACAGCCCTCGTCGCCGAGCATGTTGATGCTCAGCGACAGGTTGGACAGCGTGCGCCAGAAATTGACCAGGGCGATGCAGTTGTCCGGCGCGAGGCAGCGGTTGAAGACCTCGATCTTGCCGTTGATCATCACGTCGGTCGGCGAGGCACCCAGCCCGGCGACCTCGGTGTAGTAGCCAACCTTCAACCGCAACGGCTCGGTCGCTGTTCCGTACTCGCCTGGCTTGAACAGGAGCGCGTAGCGGTTCGTACCCATTTCCGCGTCGACCTGCTGGGCGTAGATCGCGTCGACGGTTGCCTGAATCTGGCTGACCGGCATGCTCGGGTCGAAGATGGTCACGTTCGCACCGAGGTCAGGTGCGCTCTGAGCCGACGCGCCGACCAGCGGGGCGGCGCTGGCGGTGGATCCAGCGACGACCACCATCAGGACGAGCGCGAGAAGCGGGGCATGAAACGCACTCGATGTCGATTGAATGTTCCGCATGGATCCTCCTCGTTCCTCGGTCGGTGAGCGCGCACCCTCATGTGCCGTCTCGCACTACAGGCTTGATTACCCACGAGACGAGCGGCCACACCTCCTGACAAGAGCGTCCGTACGGGCAACCCGGCGATGAGCCAGGACGCAGGCGCTGCCCTCGCCTCGGCTGAGGCGCAGGTTGCGGCCGCGCGCGACGATCCCGCGGCGCGTCTCGCCTTGATCGTGCGGACCTACCACGGGCCGACCGGCCGCGCCCCGCGACACCTGCCGTTCCGACGGGCGGCGTTGTCGTTCATGCGCTGGCAGGCGCACCGCGGCGTGCTCAATCCGCTCGACGCCTCGCCTCCCGGCAGCGTGTGGTGGCGCGCGGTCAACGAGCGACTGCTGCGGGACGGATGCGAATCCGTCGCACTCGTCGGCGGCCTCGCCGGAGAGCCGTCGTCGCAGCCCGTACGACAGTGGCTGGAGTTCATCGCGAGGCCGACGGGGCGGAACTGGTACCGAGCGCACAACGCGAGCATCGTGGCTGCCTACCTGGAGTACCGCGACCTCGCCGAGGCCGAGAGCGCGCCGGAGCGCTTCTTCATGAACGTCGCGCTGGTCCGCGTGCTCTACGCGCACGCACTCGTCGGGGCGCCGCGCCTTGCGCTGGGACGCTTCGCTCCGCTTGGCCGCCTGCTCGGCGACCCCAGGCTGGGGATGGCCGGTGTCTTTCTCTCACTCCGCCGCGTGCTCCCGAACCGCTATCCGCTCGCGCTCGACGTGGAGCGCTACATCGCCGACGAGCAGCGTCTTGGCCGGCTGCTCGACTACGCGGTGATCGTGCCGCGGCTCCAACGCCTCTACGAGTGGTCCAGCCGTCGAGCTCGGCGAGCCAAGTCTGCTCGAGCTGGTTCGCGACGGCAACCCCATCTACGCCTGGCCCTTCGAGGAGCGACACGTTTGGCGCTCCCCCCACATGCCACCGGTCGCGCGGGTTCTCGAACGCGCCACCAGGCCCCGATGAAGTGGACGGAGGCGGCGGGAGTCGAACCCGCGCAACGTTCCCCACGACTTCGCCCTCGGGGGAGTCACCTAGACGCACGGCGTCCTCTCTCGCAAGCGGTCAGGAGCCGAAAGAAGGCACCGTGCTCCCCCGCCATCGCGCGAGTCAGTCTACGACGTGCTGTGCCAGCTCAAGTGCTTCCTCGAACGACATGGCCGCCCCCTCCGCGAAGTGGGAGTCATAGCCCGCCTCCGTGAGTTGCCGCTCGAGCTCAACGTATGGGGCGAAATAGCGGGTCCGCCGCTCGTCGTCCGTCCAGCTACGAATCCCCACACGCGCCCGCAATGCACCAATGGCGCCCCAGAGCCGAGCGGCCTCCAGTTCTTGCCCGCGGGCAACTGCGACGAGTGCGACCAGGAGGAGCGTTCCGCCGACATACCGCGCGCCGAGGTCGCGGGCAACTTGAAGCGCGCCGCGAAGTAGTCGAGCAGCCTCGTCGAATCGTCCTTCGAACACCGCAAGCCATGCCAGCACCACTTCCGCCTGCACGGCCACCGCATCGTCGTGCTCTTGCCGGGCACACGTCAGTGCCTCTTCGCCCAGGCGCCGAGCAGCCGCGAAGTCGCCTTGCTCCAGCGTGATCTCTGCGAGGTTCGTGAGCGGAACAGCCAAGCCCGGCCCCGTGCCGTGTTCTGCGAGCCGTCTGCCGGCCGCCAGTGCTGCCTCGTAGAGTCGCGTCGCCTCATCGAAGTCGAGCCTTGCCGCCGCGATGGCGCCGAGGTTGTTGAGGCACCGCGAGACGCCGTCGTCGTCCGACAGGAGGCGGTACATCACGAGCGCTCTCTCGAGTGGTGCGGCGGCAGCGTCCGCGTTGCCCGCCCTGAACTCTAGAGCCGCGAGACCCCTGAGAGCACGAGCGCGCGCCGACGACGCACTTTCGTTTGAGCTCCTCAGTGCCTGCTCCAGCCATTGCCGCCCCTCATCGATTTGGACCCGCAAGTACCAGTAGCGCCACAACGCGCCCGAGATGCGAAGCATGGCTTCAGGCGCGCGGGACTGGGCTTGAGAGAGGGCTGCCCGCAGGTTGCCCTCGTCCTCCTGCAGCGCTGCAATCACGTTCACTTCGCCAAGCCTCGGTTCCTGGTCCTCCGCCAGCTGAACGTAGAAATCGACGTGTCGCATCCGTCTCTGTTCACCCTCACTCGTGCTATCGAGACGGTCCGCTGCGTACTCCCGAATCGTCTCCAGCATCCAGTAGCGGCGGTTCGAGAAGCGCAGCAGGCTCTTGTCGACGAGCGACTGCAGGGTGTCGACGTCGGCGCCTGCCACCTCTTCTGCTGCCTCGAGCGTGCAGCCGCCGGCGAAGACGGAGAGTGCATGGAAGAGGCGTTGTTCTTCGTCCGTCAGGAGGTCATAGCTCCACTTGATCGTCGCTCCGAGCGTCTGCTGGCGGGGGTCGGCGTCGCGGCCGCCCTTGAAGAGACCCAGCCGCTGCGAGAGGCGGTCGAGGATCTGGGTGACGGTGAGAGCTTTCGTGCGGGCAGCGGCAAGCTCGACCGCGAGCGGGAGGTTGTCGAGGCGCGCGCAGAGCTCGGCGATCCCGGCGCTCGGCTCGAGCTGCGCGCGCCGGCAGAAGAGCTCGACCGCTTCGGGCTCGGCGAGCGGAGGCACGGGGTACTCGACCTCGCCGCGCACCCGGAGGAGCTCACGGCTCGTGACAAGGAGGACGAGATTCGGACAGCGCTCGAGGAGCGACGCCAGATCCGGCGCGACCTCGATCACCTGCTCCAGGTTGTCTAGCAGGAGCAGCACCTCACGATCGCCGATGTCCTCGGAAAGGCCATCCTTGGCCCCGAGCGTCTGCGCGATCGTCTCCGTGACGAGGGCAGGGTCGCGCAGAGCCGATAGCCCAACCCAGAAGATTCCCGCCTCGTAGTCGGGGACGAGCGAGGACGCGACCTCGAGCGCAAGACGGGTCTTACCCGAGCCCCCAGGGCCGGTGAGCGTCAGGAGCCTCGCCCCTCCCTCGAGCCTGGCACGCACCTCTGCGAGCTCCACCTCACGGCCGACGAAGGAGCTCAGCGGGCGAGGCAGGTTCGTCGGCGGCATCGCCTCGTCGGCCGGCGAGACACCGTGACCTGGCCCAGAGCACGCCTCGATCAGCTCCCCCGCCGAGCGGTAGCGCTCCTCAGGGTTCTTCGCGAGCGCTCTTGCGACCACAGAGTCGAGTTCGTGGGGAAGCTCGGGGCGAATGTCGGACGGACGGATTGGCTCCTCGTGCACGTGCGCCCAGAGGAGGGCGACCTCGGTCGCCCGCGGGAAGGGAACCTGACCGGTGAGGCATGCGTAGAGGACGCAGCCGAGCGAGTACACGTCCGAGCGTGCGTCCGGCGCATCGCCCGTGATCTGCTCGGGTGCGACGTACTCGAGAGTGCCGACGAGCTCACCCTCGGCGCTGATGCCCGAGGCGGATCCCGCCCGCCGGGTGAGGCCGAAGTCAGCCAGGTAGCAATGCTCGCGTCCTACGCCTTCTGCGATGAGCACGTTCGAGGGCTTCACATCGCGATGGACGAGCCCCTTGGCGTGGGCTGCATCGAGCGCCTCGCCGACCTGGGAAAGGAGCGCGAGCGCCCTTCGGGGCTCGAGTGCACCCTCGGCCGCGAGCAGCTTCGCGAGATCGGTCCCCTCGACGTAGCGCATAGCGATGAAGAGGAGGCCCCGTTCCTCACCGGACTGATAGATGGGGACGACGTGCGGATGGTCGAGCGAGGCGGCGATCCGCGACTCCCGCAGGAAGCGCTCCCGGAAGCGTTGGTCGGACGCAAGCTCAGGTGCGATCACCTTGAGAGCAACCTTGCGTCCCAGACTTTCGTCGGCTGCACGGTAGACGGCACCCATACCCCCGCGACCAATGAGTGCTTCCACCCGGTAGCCCGACACCGTCACCGCTGGGCCGAGTTCGGAGCCAGGCGGGTCGTTCACTGGTCACTTGTAACAGCGGCAGCAAAGGGTGTCTAGGTAGCGCAGCGGCGCTCTCGTCTGCTCGGTTTCGATCCGCAAAGCATGCCCAGCTGCGGCATCGAGCGTGTCGCCGAGCCTAGTAGGCGCCGATCGGAATTCGACCGGTCGGGCCACCGCCGCAGCGGTGGTGTTGTAACGACGACTCGATCCGCCGGGTATATGACACATGCGAGTCCTCGCGATCCTCGGCCTCGGGCTCGTGGCCCTCGTCGGCGGGGCGCTGCTCGTGGGCGCCGGCCCGTCCGACTCCGAGCTCCAGAAGGCGGCCGACCGGCTCGTCGCGGCGAGCGAGATTCCTGCCGTCATCACGCTCGTCGAGCAGGACGGGCGCCGTACCATCGTCGCCGCCGGGGAAGCAGACCTTACAAGGCACCGCGCGGCGCGGCCGGACGACCGGTTCTGGATCGGCAGCGTGACCAAGAGCTTCGTTGCGACCGTGGGCATGCAGCTCGTCGCCGAGCGCAGGCTCCGGCTCGACGACACGATCGACCACCTCCTCCCGGGGCGGTTTCGCGAGGGGAGGCAGATCCGGCTTCGGCACCTGCTGAACCACACGAGCGGGATCCCCGACTACATGCGGCTCGAGCCGTGGGGCAGCGCGGTGGCGCGCAACCCGCGCGTCGTGATCCCGGCGCGGCGGCTCGTGTCGGCGGCAGCGCGGGAGCCGCTCGAGTTCAAGCCCGGAAGCCAGGCTTCCTACTCGAACACGAACTACCTCGTGCTCGGCGAGATCCTCGAGCGGCTGACCGGACGGCGAGTCGCCGAACTGCTGCGCGAGCGCATCTTCGAACCGCTCGGTCTCACCGCCACGGCGTTCGAGCCCGCGCGACAGGGGCTCAGCGACGACCAGATGCACGGCTACGACATCACCGGGGACACGCCACGCGACGTCTCCCTGCACCGGCTCGGCGGCCCCTGGGCGGACGGCGCGGTCGTCTCGAACGCACGCGACCTGGCGGTCTTCTTCGGCGCGCTGCTACGCGGGAAGCTCGTGCCGCCCGCGCTCGTTGCCGAGATGCGGAAGGTCGTTCCACGCTCGCACGGAAACGGCCTGGGCATCTTCAAGCTCGGCTCCCCGTGCGGCCGCTGGTTCTACGGGAACACGGGCGGCACGCCGGGCTACCTCACCTTCGTCGCCGGCTCCCGCGACGGCCGCCGCCTCTACGTCATGGCCTTGAACGGCGTCGACCCCAGAGCGATGGAGACGATCGCGGGCCCGTACCTCGACAAGCTGCTCTGCCGCCGCTAGGGCGACCGAGACTGAACCCGCGTCCTGAGATCCACCGAAGGACCGGCCGCCCACTCGCGGCCCTCGGCCAGGGTCGCGAAGCGGCCGAGCGACAAGCCTTGCAGAAGCGCGTTGCCGAGGGCGGTCGCTTCCACCGCGCCGGGGACGACCCGAATCCCCGCGGCATCCTCGATCGCGTGCACGACGGCAGGTGCGGCCGCACCACCGCCGACGATCGCGAGCTCCTCGACCGGACGAATGGGGCGCAGCTCGTCGAGAACGGCCGCCACGCCGTGGGCGAGGGAGCGAACGATCGATCGCACGACGGTCGAGCGCGGGGCGTCGACGGCGAGCCCGGCGGCATCGCGCACCTCCGCCTCCATACGCGTCGGGGCGAGGAAGCGCTCGTCGGACACGTCGAAGACGGCGCCCCCTGATCCGTTCGACCCGGCCTGCGCCAGCAGCTCCCGCGCCGTCGTGCCGTCGCCCCATTCCTCGACGCAGCGGTCGAGCAGCCAGAAGCCCGTGACGTTCTTCAGGAAGCGAAACCCACCGAGGGCACCCGGCTCATTCGAGAAGTTGGCGGCGCGGGCACGCTCGGACGTGTCCGCGGCCGGCCGCTCGACCCCGACGAGGAACCACGTCCCCGCCGAGAGGAAGCCGCGGCCCGAGGGCCCGAGCGGGCTCGCGGCGACGGCGCAGGCGGTGTCGTGGGCCGCGACGAGGTGCACCGGCACCCCTCGGTGCTCTCCGAGCTGCCTCCCGGCAGGCTCGACCGCCGGGAGGATCGAGGGCGCGACGCCGACGGCCTCGGCGAGGTCGGTCGCCCAGGCGCCGGTCTCGACATCGAGCAGGCCGGTCGTTCCTGCGTTCGAGCGTTCCGCGACCGCCTCCCCGGTGAGCTCGTAGGCGACGAGCTCGGGCAGCATCACGAGCCGGGCGGCCCGGGCGAGCTCGTCTCGATCGTGCGCGGCGAGCTGGAAGATGGTGTTGATGGGAATCAGCTGGACGCCGGTCCGGCGGTAGAGCTCGCGTTCACCAATGAGGTCGACGACATCGCGCCAACGTTCGGTGCGATGACTTCGATAGCTGTGCGGGTCGGAGAGCAGGCGGCCGTGCTCGTCGAGGAGCCCGTAGTCGACGGCCCACCCGTCGATGCCGATCGAGGCGAGTGGCCCTGCGTCGACGGCCCGGTCGAGCCCGAGGCGGACGTTGTCGAGGAGGTCCGCCCAGCGCCACCGGACCGACCCGTCCGGCCGCGCGTCAGGAGCGTGCTGCCAGCGGTGGACGACCTCGATCTGCGGCACGTCGCGGTCCAGGTCGACGACGGCGACGCGGATCGAACTCGCGCCCATGTCGACCGCGGCGACGCGCACGGCTACAGGCCGGTCGCGACGTGGCCCGAGCCGCGCTCGGCCGCCACCTCCGCGCGGTAGCCGCTGCGTCGAAACGCCGTGACCGGGTCGAGCGCCGCGCCGTTCCGGCGCCGGGCCTCGGCGACGAGCGGGCGCACGTCCGAACGGTAGGCAGAGTGGAGGATCTCGCCCGCCAGCGCCGGGTCGTCGGCCTCCTGGGCCGCTGCCAGCGACCCGCGGTCGACGCAGAGCGCGAGCGCGAGCGTGTGCTGGATCGCGTCGGTCGCCTGCGCGAGATCCTCGATCGGGTCCTTGAGGTTGTTGCTCTGGTCGATCATGTAAGCGAGCGGCGGCATGGCGCCGTCGCCATGCTCGAGGAGCTCGAGCATCACGAGGAAGAGCTCGAAGGGCCGGATCGAGCCGACGGTGAGGTCGTCGTCACCGTACTTCGAGTCGTTGAAGTGGAAGCCGCCGAGCCGGCCGGTCATGGCGAGGCGCGAGACGACCTGCTCGACGTTCGTGTTCGGCAGGTGGTGCCCCAGATCGACGAGACAGCGCGTCTGCGGTCCCGCCTCCTGTGCCAGCAACAGCGAGGAGCCCCAGTCCGAGATGACGGTCGAGTAGAACGCCGGCTCGTACGGCTTGTGCTCGGTGTAGAGCAGCCAGCCGGACGGCAGCGAGTGGTGAAGGCGCCGTAGGCAGTCGGCCACGCGATCGAACTGCCGTCGGAAGCTGGCCTGGCCGGGGTGGTTCGTCCCGTCGCCGATCCAGATGCTGAGCGCCGTGGAGCCGACCTGTCGGCCGAGCTCGATCACGTGCAGGTTGTGCTCGACCGCCGCCTCGCGCACCGCGTCGTCGGCCGACGCCATCGAGCCGAACTTGTATGTGACGGCGCCGTCGCCTGTGGTCGAGGGGTTGTCCTGGAACGTATTCGAGTTCATGGCGTCGAAGCCGAGCCCCAGCGACTCCGCGTACTGGCGCAACGCGGCCGGATCCTCGGGCTCGTCCCACGGCACGTGCAGGCTCACCGTCCGGTTCGCGCCGGTGAGTGCGTTGAGCGCGGCGACGTCGTCGAGCTTCTCCTCGATCGTCCGCGGCTCGCCGGCGGAGGGGAAACGGCCGAACCGCGTCCCTCCCGTGCCGAGAGCCCACGACGGCGCTGCGACGCTGAAGCGCGCCACCTCTGCGATGACGTCCTCCGTGCCGACGCCCTGGAGCTCGAGGAGCGTACGTGCGGCGGTGAATCCCCGTTCGTGGCGATCGCGCCTGTCGGCCTCGAGCGACGCGATCGTCTCTGGGTTCAGCTGCACTGCCGCACCTCCGGTATCAACGTGGGAAAGCGGCGGGGATTCCGCCGTCGACTGGGATGAACGTGCCGGTAGTGACGCTCAGGTCGCCTCCGACGATTGCGGCGACCGCGGCGGCGATGTGCTCCGGCAGGATCTCGGTCTTCAGCAGCGTTCGCTCCGCGTAGAAGCGCCCGAGCTCCTCGACCGGCACGCCGTAGGCGTCGGCTCGCTCATGCGCCCAGTCCCCGGCGAAAATGCCCGAGCCGCGCACGACCGCATCGGGGTGGACCCCGTTGACGCGGATGCGGTGCGGGCCGAGCTCAGCAGCCAGGAGCCTCACCTGATGAGCCTGCGCGGCCTTGACGCTGCCGTAGGCGACGTTGTTCGGGCCGGCGAAGACGGCGTTCTTGGAAGCGACGTAGACGATGTCGCCGCCGGTGCCTTGCTCCACGAGGATCCTCGCCGCGGCGCGGCTGACGAGGAAGGCGCCCCGCCCCATGACGGCGTGGAGCCGGTCGAAGTCGGCAATCTCGGTCTCGAGCAGCGGCGCGGAGCTCGCGAGCCCGGCGTTGTTGACCACGATGTCGACGCCGCCGAAGCGGAGACAGGCCGCCTGCAGCGCATCGGCGACCGACGCCTCGTCGGCGACGTCCACCGCCACCGCGAAGCGCTCCGTCGGCATCCGCGAGCGCTTCAGCCTCGCGCTGCGCCGCCTCCCCGTTCACGTCGGCGATCACGACCGCGGCGCCGAGCCCGTGCAGGCGCTTGGCGATCGCGAGGCCGATGCCGGACGCGGCGCCGGTGACGAACGCGATCCGGCCGGCCAGCGGCGGCGCCGGCGGGCGCATCCGCAGCTTGCGCTCCTCGAGCTCCCAGTATTCGACCCGGAACTTCTCCGACTCCGGGATCGGCGCGTAGGACGAGAGAGCCTCGGCGCCGCGCATGACGTTGATCGCGTTCACGTAGAACTCGCCTGCGACGCGAGCGGTCTGCGAGTCGGTGCCGAAGCTCCACATGCCGACGCCCGGAACGAGGACGATCGCCGGGTCGGCGCCGCGCATCGGCGGGGACTCGGGGGTCGCGTTCAGCTCGTAGTAGCGCCGGTAGTCGTCTCGGTACTCCGCGTGGAGCTCGCGCAGCCGGGCGGCCTGTTCCTCGACGCGGGGCCTCGGGCGGTAGGTCGAGCAGCAGCGGCCGCACCTTCGTGCGCAGGAAGTGGTCGGGGCACGAGGTGCCGAGGGCGGCAAGCCGCGGCGCCGCCTCGGAGGCGAGAAAGTCCAGCACGACCTCGGAGTCGGTCAGCCGGCCGACGACGTGCCGGTCCGTCGGAGGCCAGGCCGCGCACGATCGGCGCGAGGGCCGCCGCCCGCTCGCGCCGCTCCGGTTCCGGCAGCGCCTCGTAGCCGGGTCGCTCAGGCCCGAGCGGCTCCGGGCGCCCGTGCTCGGCGAGGTAGACGCTCGCCCTGCTCGATCAGCGAGAGCGAGAGCGCTTCCGACTGCGCCGGACGTGCTCGCCCAGGAGATGACCCCGTGGCCGCCGAGCACGACTCCGTCGAGCTCCGGCTGTGCCGCGACGAGGTCGCGGAGGCGCAGCCCGAGGTCGAAGCCGGGACGCTGCCAGTCGAGCCAGCCGAGCCGGCCGCCGAATGCGGCTTCGACGTGCTCGCGGCCGTCGGCCGCCGCTGCGAACGCGATCAGGGCGTCGGGATGGAGATGGTCGACGTGAGTCGACGGCAGGAAGCCGTGCAGCGGCGTATCGATCGACGGAACGGCGCCGCCCGCGCCGAAGCGGGCGTGGTCGAGCAGACCGACCATGCGGTCCTCGTCGTCGACGCCCGCATAGACGCGCTCGAGGCCGCGCAGCCGCTCCAGATCGACGAGCGCGAGGCCGTGGGCCGTCAGCGTGCCGAGGTCGCCGCCGGAGCCCTTGACGGCGAGCACGTCGCGCGCGTCACCGGTGATCGGATCCTCCAACTCGGACCTTCACGGACGTGTTGCCACCGCCGTAGTTGGTGACGCGCGGATCCGAGCCGAGGCGCCGTGACCGTTCCACGAGCGCCACGATCTCGGGGTGCTCGAGGGGGTCACTCGCCATAGGCAACCGTGGTCGCAAGCGTGTAGGCGCCCGCAGACGTGTCGAGCCGCGAGTGCTGGACGACGATCGGCACGTCGCTCTCGACGGCGTAGGCGAACGGCACGCCCCGCGGGAGGTCGACACCCGACAGGGCGGAGGGATCTGTGAGCCTGACGTGGCGGGTCCGGCGCGAGGCGAGCGCGACCTCGACCGGTCCGACCGGCTCACGATCCTCGAAGAAGAACGTCAGGCGGACGACAGCGTCCTCCCCGCTGGTGTTCAGCAAGCAGGCGCTCTCGTGGCTCTCCACCCCGTGGGAGGAGTCCGCCGGGAGATAGGCGTCGGGCACATACCAGCGGCGCCGTCCGCTTGCGTTGTCGCTCATCTGGCCTCCGAGGTCGGAGGGCCGGGCGCCGAGAAGCGCCCGACCCTCCCGTCGTCTCTCCTTAGAAGTTGAACTTGTCGATGTTCTGCGGCGTGAAGACGAGCGGATCGCCCAGGACGACCACGGGCGAGTTCCCGTCGCTCGTCACGACCGTCCGCTTCCCGAGCCGCCCGGCCGTGAACGACTGGCCGAGCTTCCCGGTCAGCTTGCCGTCGAGGACGAGGCTCGCGACGTAGGTGGCGAGGTACCCGAAGTCGCGCTCGTTCCAGAGCCCGAACTTCTTCGCGCAGCCCTTCTTGACGTACCTGCGCATCTGGTTCGGAAGCCCCAGCCCGGTCAGCGCGACCGCCTTGCACTTGCCTGCCTGGTCGAGCACCTGCGCCGCCGACGAGATACCGACCGTCGTCGGGGAGATGATGCCCTTGAGGTTTGGATACGCCTGCAGGAGCGCCTGCGTCTCCTTGGCCGAGTCGGTCGGGTTGTCGTTGCCGTACGCGGTCTTGACGAGCTTCATGTTCTTGTACTTCGACTTCTTCAGGGTCTGCTTCATGAACTTGATCCACGTGTTCTGGTTCGCAGCCGTCGGAGTGGCGGAGAGAATCGCGATCTCGCCCTTGTAGCCGATCTGGGCACCCATCCACTCGACCTGGAATGCGCCGATGTCCGAGGCCGTGGGCGGGCTGACGAAGATCGTCCTCGCGTCCTTGGCGACGTCGCCGTCGTAGGAGATCACCTTGAGGCCGCGCTGCTGTGCCCGCTTCAGGGCGGGCGCAACGGCGTTCGGGTCGTTGGCGGAGATGATGATTGCGTCATAGCCCTGGCGGGCGGCGGCGTCGATGAACGGCACCTGCTTGGCGGCAACCGCCTCGGTTGGGCCGTTGTAGGTGACGCTGTCGCCGAGCTTCGCCGCGGCCTCCTTCGCTCCCTTGCCGTTCTCGGTGAAGACGTTGACGCCGATGAGCTTGGGCAGGAAGAAGATCCGGTGCCCTTCCTGCGTTGCGTCGGTACTCGCGCTGCCTGCACCCGCGAAGCCCAGGGTGAGGACTGCGAGAGCGACGAGTCCGATGAGGCTGAGAAGCCCGAGCCTCTTACTGCGCATCACTACCTTCCTTTCGGGGGTTGGGGTTCCACGGGACTGGCGAAAGCCGCCTCCGGTGAGTCGTTCCGGACCACCTCCCTTCGTCTGATCCGGAGCCGGGCGGACGTGATCGCGCCTTCCTGCGCAGCCCGGATGAGGTTGCCGGCGACGATGGCCGCCAGCAGGAGCACGCCGATGACGATGTTCTGGGTGTCACCACCGAGGTTTGCGAGCTGCATGCCGTTGCGCAGCACCGCGACGAGGACGAGCGCGAGGAAGACGCCGAGCATCGACCCTGCGCCGCCGAAGATGTTCACGCCGCCGAGGACAACTGCTGTGACCACGTCCAGCAGCGACCCCTGGGCAGCGTCGGCACGCGCAGAGCCGAAGTAGCCGACGTACGCGATCCCACCGATGCCCGCCATGAGCCCCGAGAGCACGAACACACTCACCCGCACGCGGGACGCCGGGACGCCGGAGAGCCGCGCCGCCTCGCGGTTGTTCCCGATGGCATAGAGGTAACGGCCGAAACGCGTGGCGTGGAGGACGAACCCGAGCACGAGTGCCGCGACGACGAGCACGATGAGCGCCACCGGAAGCTCGTTGCGGACGTAGCCGCCGCCGATGTCGAGGTAGGCCTGCGGGAACTCCGCGACCCCCTCGCCCGAGAGGATCACGAAGGCGAGGCCCTGGAAGGCTGCCAGCGTGCCGAGCGTCACCGCGAGCGACGGCAGATTTACGAGCGCCACGAGCATCCCGTTGACGAGGCCGAGCGCTGCGGCGACTGCGAGGCCGGCGACCATCGCCACCCAGACGTTCACGCCGTGGTCGAGGAGTTGCGCGAACGAGACGACCGACACCGCCAGGATCGACGTGATCGAGATGTCGATCTCGCCCGCGATGACGACGAACGTCAGGCCGAACGCGAGCAGTCCGATGAACACGTACGGCGTGATCAGGTCGAGCAGGTTGATCCGCGTGAAGAAGAACGGCGAGAGCGTCGCGCTCCAGAAGCCGACGCCGATGATCGCGACGACGAGCAGCGTCTCCCAGCGCACGACGAGCCTGAGCAGCAGGCGCTTCACGGTGCCGCACCCGCACGCCTCGCGGCCTCTGCGTGCCGGACGGCCAGCACCTCCGCGCGGCGGCGCCGCAGAGTGTCCTGCAGCCGCCGGGTCACCAGCGCGTCGATCGTGATCGCGACGACGATCGCGGCGCCGTTGAAGAAGATCTTCCAGAACTCCGAGACGCGCAGGAGCGTGAACCCGTCCTGGATCGTCGCCACGAGCACGGCGCCGAGGACGACGCCGAGGATCGTGCCCGAGCCGCCGAACACGTTGACGCCGCCGATCACGACGGCGGTGATGACGTCGAGCTCGAAGTCCGTGGCGGCGACCGCGTCGACGTTCGGGAAGCGCGAGGCCCACATGAAGCCGCCCAGACCGGCGAGTGCGCCGCAGAGCGTGAACGCCAAGATGACGCGCCGGCCCGCCGGGATGCCGGCGAAGCGGGCCGCCTCCGGATTCGACCCGATCGCGTAGAAGTCGCGTCCCCAACTCGCCCAGCGCAGCACGGCCGACCCGACGACCGCAACGACGACCGCGAACCAGGCGAGCATCGGCACGCCAAGTGGCTTTCGGGAGGCGAGGTTCAGGAACTGGTCGGTCAGCTGGAACGCGGAGACCTGGTCGCCCGCCGTGATTTCGAAGGAGAGGCCACGGTAGATGGCGAGCGTCGCCAGCGTCGCGATGATCGCGGGAATCCGCGCGACGACCACCAGCAGCCCGTTCACGAGCCCGAGCACGACTCCGATCCCGATCGCGATCAGGGCGAGGAGCACCAACGGCGTCCCGGGATGCCCCGCGAGGAAGTCGGCGGACAGGTACGCGCTGAGCCCGACCATCGAGCCGACGCTGAGGTCGATGTTCCGCGTCAGCACGACCATCGTCTCGCCGACGGCGACGACCACGACGATCGCGACGTCCTTGGCGATGTCCTGCCAGTTGCTGACCGTCATGAAGTTCGGCGCCCGGATCGCGAAGAAGACGATCGCGACGAGCAGGGCGATCACGATGCCCATCTCGCGCAGGCGGAAGGCCGCGGCGGCGATCTGCTGGGGCTTGAGTGCGCGCAGGGCGCCGCTGGTTCGATCAGCGCTCATGCGACCTCGAGCCCCGCAGCCGCCGAGATGACGCGCTCCTGGGTCGCGTCGGCCCGCGGAATCTCGGCGACGAGCCGGCCCTCTCGCATGACGAGCACGCGATCGCTCATGCCGAGGATCTCCGGCAACTCGGACGAGATGAGCAGGATCGTCAACCCCTGGGTGGCGAGGTGGGAGATTGTGCGATGGACATCCGCCTTCGTGCCGACGTCGACCCCGTGCGTCGGCTCGTCGAGGATCACGATCCGCGGCTCGGCCGCGAGCCACTTCGAGAGCACCACCTTCTGCTGGTTGCCGCCCGAGAGGCTGCGCACGACCTGCGACGGCGAGGTCGCCCTGATGCGCAACTGGTCCATGAACCTGCGGGTGAGAGCCGCCTCGCGACGGGGGTTCAGAATCCCGATCGGGGTCAGCTCGGGTAGGACGGCAATCGTCGCGTTCTGCGAGATCGACATCGGCTGGATGAGGCCCTGATGGATCCGATCCTCCGGCAGATACGCGAGCCCGCGCCGCAGCGCCGCCCGTGGCGAGCGCGGCTTGAACGACCGCCCCTCGATCCAGAGCTTGCCGGCGTCGAGCGGATCGACGCCGAAGATCGCCCGAGCAACCTCCGTCCGCCCCGCGCCGACGAAGCCGGCCAGGCCGACGATCTCACCGCGCCTGAGCTCGAAGGAGACGTCGGAGAAGAGCCCGCCGCGGGAGAGTCCCTCAGCACGGAAGACCACGTCGCCGAGCTCGGCCTGCTCCTTCGGGAAGAGCTGATCGAGCGAGCGGCCGACCATCAGCCGGATGATCTCGGCCTGCGTGAGCTCGCTCACGGGGCGGGTTGCGATGTGCTGGCCGTCCCGGATGACCGTGACGATGTCGGCCAGCGCGCCGACCTCCTCGAGCCGGTGGCTGATGTAGAGCACGGCCACCCCGCGCCCACGGAGGCGGCGCACCGTCGCGAACAGGTTGTCGACCTCGTTCGGCGACAGAGCCGCCGTCGGCTCGTCCATGATCAGCAGGCGCGCGCTCGACGACAGCGCCTTCGCGATCTCGAGCAGCTGGCGATCGGCGACGCCCAGCCCGCGTACGGGCGTGCTGGGGTCGATGTCGACCTCGAGCTCGCCCAGAATGCGCGACGTCTCGCGCCGCATCGCGCCCCAGTCGACCGTCCGCAGGCGCGTTCGGAGGTGGCGGCCCGCGAAGACGTTCTCAGCGACGGTGAGATCCTCGAACACCGTCGGCTCCTGGTACATGGCGACGATGCCGAGGCGGTGAGCCGCCTGCGGATCGCCGATCCGACGCGGCTCGCCCTCCACGACGAGCTCACCTGCGTCCGGCTGGACGATGCCGGTCAGGATCTTGACGAGCGTGGACTTGCCGGCCCCGTTCTCGCCGACGAGCGCGTGCACCGTCCCGGGAGCGATGGGAAAGCTGACGGCCGAGACGGCCCGGACGCCGCCGTAGCTATGTGAAACACCGCGGAGCTCGAGCAGCGGAGGCGCCGGCGGCGGCCCCTGTTCGACGCGATTGCCGGCATCGACAGCCACGGATTGAATGGATTCAAACATTTCGGTTGAATCGAATCAACCCCGAGTTAGTGTGTGTCCTGTGAGCCCTGACCCCGCGATCACGATCAGCGACGTTGCCGACCAGGCGGGAGTGTCGGTCGGCACCGTCTCGAACGTCGTCAACCGGCCCGAGCGCGTGGCCGAGGACACGCGTGAACGTGTCCGCCAGGCGATTCAGCTGCTGGGCTGGGTCCCGAACGGGTCGGCAGCGACGCTGCGCGCGGGCCGGGCGACGCTGGTCGGCCTCATCGTCCCGGACATCCGGAACCCCTTCTTCACCGAGGTCGCGCGCGGCGCCGAGGATCTCGCCGCGACCCGCGGCGAGGCGATCGTCGTCTGCAACACCGACTGGCTCCTCGCCAGCGAGCGCCGCGCGCTCGAAGCGCTCGCGCGCCAGCGTGTGCGGGGCGTGATCATCAACCCCGCCGGCGAGGACGAGCGCTACCTCCAGTGGCTGAGCGAGCGCGGCATCGCGATCGTCCTCCTCGACCACCGGCGCTCGGCCGGGCTCGTCCCCTCGGTCGTCGTCGACGACGTCCTCGGCGGCCGCCTCGCCGGCGAGCATCTGGTGCAACTCGGCCACGAGCGCATCGCGCTCATCAACGGGCCGACCTCGATCCCGCAGTGCGAAGACCGCCGGGTCGGCCTGCTCGCAGCCCTCGCGGACGCCGGCTTCGACTCGGAGCGGGATCTGATCTCCGTCGAGGTCGAGGTGATGGACGCAACGTCGGGGCTCGAGGCCGTCGAGCGGATCTTCGAGTCCGCCTCCCCCACGGCGGTCTTCTGCACGAACGACCTCCTCGCCATCGGAGTCATCCGCGGTCTGCGCAAGCGCGGCCTGCGCGCGCCCGACGACGTCGCCGTCGTCGGCTACGACGACATCGAGCTCGCCGCGATGACCGACCCGCCGCTGACCACGGTTCACCAGCCGACGTACGAGCTCGGAGCGACTGCGTATGAGTTGCTGGTGCGAGGCGCCGCAGCCGAGCAGCGGACGTTCTCGCCGCACCTCGTGCAGCGCGAGTCGACTGGCGCCGCGCTAGAGCTCGGTTCAGGATGACGCCCCGCCGATCTGGTGCGATCGGTGGTGCGTGGCAAGGACGCAGGGAGCGCTCGTATCGAATGAGATACGGGCGCGACCGAGGACGCCGCCACGCGCCGCCGAGCGTGCCAGAGCGGTGATGGCGTTCATTTTGAACCGAGCTCGTTAGCGCTCGACGATCACGACGAGCCGTCGTGGGCCGTGCACACCCTCGACGCGCTGCAGCTCGATGTCGGAAGTCGCCGATGGGCCGGACACGAGCACCAGCGGCCGGCCCTCAACCACGGATCGCTCGAGGCTCCGGACGAGCTCTGGCACGGTCTCGACGATCTGACGCTCCGACACCACGCAGACGTGCAGGTCCGGCAGCAACGTCAGCGCCCGCCGGCCCTGCCCGGGTCCGCCGTCGAGGACGATCGTTCCCGTCGCGGCACATGCTGCCGCGCACGTCGTGAGCGCGCCGTCGAGACCGTCGAGCTCGAGAGGCAGGAGCGCGTGGTCCTCGACGAGCTCGACATCGGCCGGCCGCAATCGCGCGTCGAGGTCGGGCGCGACGCCGATCCGCCGCGCACCCTGGGCCGTGAGGGTCTCGGCGACCGCGACGGCCGCATCGTCGACGTGGAGAACGGCGGCGCGGTAGTCGCGTACCCGCTCCATGAACGCCTCCACGACGTCCTCCCGGTCGTTGGTGCCGCGCTCGACATAGCGCCGCGGGAACGGAGCAGGTGACGCGTCGCCGATTGCCGCCCGCACGCGCGCGAGCACCTCGTCACGGGCGGTCACGCGACTCCCACCATGCGCGGAACGTCTGCCGCGGCACCGCCGGGAGCTCACGGCTCTGCCCCCATGCTCGCAACGGGCCCGGCGGGAACCGGCGAATCCAGCCGTCGCGAACAAGTGGCCGTTGGACAAGCCGCGCCAGCCGCTGCGCGGCCTCATAGGCCCTGCGTGAGCGGAAGACGCGGCCGAGCACGCGTAGGCTCGTCTTCTCAAGGCCGAGCCGAGACGCCGCCACGACCTTCGCCCGCTCGTGGACGAGCAGAGCCGGGATGTCGATGCGCACCGGGCAGACGTCTGCACAGGCTCCGCAGAGCGTCGAGGCGAACGGCAGCGACGCGGACGGGCCGCGCTCACCGTCGAGCTGCGGCTGCAGGATGGCGCCGATCGGCCCGGCATACGGTGTGTGGTAGGCGTGGCCGCCGGCCTGCCGGTACACGGGGCAAACGTTGATGCAGGCCGAACAGCGGATGCAGCGAAGGGCGTCGCGGCCAACCTCGTCGGCGAGCGCCCGCGTCCGGCCGTTGTCGAGCAGGACGAGGTGGAAGGCGCGCGGCCCGTCACTCGTGTGGACGCCGGTCCAGATCGAGGTATACGGGTTCATGCGCTCGCCAGTGGACGACCTGGGCAGGAGCTGAAGCATCACCTCGAGGTCTCGGAACGACGGCACGACCTTCTCGATCCCCATCACCGTGACGAGCACCTCCGGCAGGGTCGTGCACATCCGCCCGTTCCCCTCGGACTCGACGACGACGATGCTGCCGGTGTCGGCGCACGCGAAGTTCGCCCCCGATACCGCGACACGGGCGCGGAGGAAGGCGTCGCGGAGGAATGCCCGTGCCGCGGCCGTCAGCTCTGCCGGCTCGTCCGACAGATCCGGGCTCCCGAATCGCTCCCGGAAGAGGTCGCGGATCTCCGACCGGTTCTTGTGGATCGCCGGCACGAGCAGGTGAGACGGGCGTTCGCCGGCGAGCTGGACTATGAGCTCCGCCAAGTCGGTCTCCAGGGCATGGATGCCCGCCGACTCGAGCGCCTCGTTCAGCCCGATCTCGTCCGTGGCGAGAGACTTGACCTTCACAACCTCGTCCGCCCCCTCGGCCAGGACGACGTTGGCCACGACGGCATTCGCCTCGGCCGCGTCCCGCGCCCAATGCACGATGCCGCCGCGAGCGGCGACCGCCGACTCGAGCTCGGGAAGCAGCAGCTCGAGCGAGAGCAGGGCATTGGCCTTGATGGCCGCGCCCGCGTCTCGCAGCTCTTCCCAATCCGGGACTTCTTCGACGGCGAGCGCACGCTTGGCCCGGATCGTCGTCGTGGCGTGGAGGAGGTTGGCCCTCATCTGCCTGTTCGCGAGACCCTCCCGCGAGGCACGCTCGAACGGCTCTCGCAGCGCCGTGCGCTCGGCCTGCGTCACGCGGCCAGCACCTCAGCCAGATGAACGGCTTCGACGTCTGACCCCCGACGCCGCAACCCGCCGCCGATCTGCAGTAGGCAGGACGCGTCGCACGCGCAGACTGCGTCGGCGCCGGTGGCGAGGATGTTGTCGAGCTTCGCGTCGAGCATGGCCGTCGACACCCCCTCGTTCTTGACCGCGAACGTTCCGCCGAACCCGCAGCACTCGTCCGCCTCCGGCAACGCCACCAGCCGGACGCCTGGCACCGCCGAGAGGAGCGACAGCGGACGGTCGCCGAGCCTGAGCACTCGCAGCGAGTGACAGGTCGGGTGGTACGCGAGCGAGCCGCGATAGGTCGAGCCGATCTCGACCGACCCGCGCTCGACGAGGAATTCGGAGAGCTCACGGGTCCGCTCCGGCACCCCGCGGTCGTTCTCGGCGAGCGCAGGCACGTGTGTCCGAACGTGTGCCACGCACGAGGCCGACGGCGCAACGATCTCTCCGTAACCGTCGAAGACACCTACGAATCTCCGGGCGAGCGAGCGCGCCTCGTCCAGATAGCCCGCGTTGAAGTGCATCTGCCCGCAGCACGTCTGCGCCCGCGGCAGCTCGATCCCGTGTCCCAGTCGCTCCAGGACTCGCACCGTCGCTTGGCCGACCGCCGGTGCGAGCGTGTCCGCAAGACAGGTGATGAAGAGCGCGGACGCCATCGGCGGTTGAAAGCCGGGTGCCGGCCGGAAGCAGGAGGGCCAACTTCCGGCTGGTACCCGGGTCGACTTGAATCGATTCAAGGATACGCGTGCGGGCGCGGGCGAGTCAACGCGTCGAAGTAGGGTCTTCGGCGTGAAGCAGATTCTCTGCTATGGCGACTCCAACACCTGGGGCTGCATCCCCATCGTCGGCGACGAGGAGGGGCGGCGATTCCCACCCGACAAGCGCTGGCCCGGGGTGCTGCGGCGGGACCTCGGCGACGACTACTGGGTCGCCGAGGCGGGCCTGAGCGGGCGGACGACGGTGTACGACGACCCGCTCGAGCCGCACCGGAACGGCCGCAAGCTGCTCCTCCCCACGCTGCTCACGAACAAGCCCGTCGACCTCGTGATCGTCATGCTCGGAACCAACGACCTGAAGCGCCGCTTCGGCGCCTCGGCCAGGGAGATTGCCGAGGGCGCCGGGAGGCTCGCCGACGTGATCGCGTACAGCGGCTGTGGGCCGAACGGTTCGGCGCCGGCGACGCTGCTCGTCTGCCCGGCCCCGGTCGCCAGCCTCGACCGCTACGAGGACGAGTTCGAGGGCGCGCCTCCAAAGAGCGCGGCGCTCGCCCAGCACGTCGCCCGGGTCGCGGAGAGCCACTCGTGTGCCTTCCTGGACGCGGGCACGGTCATCTCGTCGAGCGACATCGACGGCATTCATCTGGACGAACCCGCACACGCGGCGCTAGGGAGCGCGGTCGCGCAGCGCGTGCGCGTCCTGCTCGGCTAGCCGGGCGTCGTGTAGTTCACCTGGAACGACCAGCGCGTCCCTGGCGAATTGTTCGCCGCTCCCCAGGTGGCGGCCGGGTTCGGCCAGCCGTTGAGTTAGCTCCGTATCCGACCCGGCGCGGGGGACGTCGTAGCGGCGCCGACGAGCTCGCCGACCGCCTCGAGCGCGTCCTCGTCGACGAGGGGCTACGGGGGACCGGTCGCCGTGACGAGGACGCGCAGTGTGCGGCCGACGTCCGCGCCCGTCAGCGTATTCGTCCCGCTGTACGAGCGCGTGAAGTTGGAGCAGGCGCCATCAGATCGACGTCGCAGTGCTGCCACTGGGGGCGAAGCCGCTGGGGTCGCCGGTCCAGATGCCATCGGACGCGGTCAGCTCCCGGCCGTTGATCGCCGTGCCGCTGATGGCCGGAAGGCCGGTATTGGCGGGCGGTGCCGGCAGGATCACGGACGTGACGTCCGACATCGCCACCGTCGAGCCCGTGACGTTGCCTGCGGTGACGACGAACCGCAGCGTGCTGCCGATGTCGGAAGCGGTCAGCGCGTAGGTGCTCGACGTCGCCGCCGACATGTCCGAGCAGTTCTGACCGGCCGCGTCGCAGCGCTGCCACTGGCGGTTGAAGGTCGTCGGGAACCGGTCCACGTGCCGTCGTCGGCGGTCAGCGTCTGCCCGCTGGCGGTCGTGCCGCTGATGACGGGCCGCACGGTGTTGGTAGGCGCGGCCGGGGCCACGACGCCCGTGGCGTCGGACGTCGCGGTCGCCTGGCCACCGTCGTTACGCGCGGTCACGGCGACCCGGATCGTGGCGCCCACGTCGGCGCCCGCGAGCGTGTACGTGCTCTGCGTCGCGTTCGTGATCGCCGAGCATCTGCCGCCGCCGAAGTCGCAACGCCCCCTTGCTAGGTGTAGCTCGTCGGCGAGTTGGTCCACACGCCGCTGCTCGTCGACAGCTAGCGGCCGTTGATCGTCGTCCCGCTGATCACCGGGAGCCCGGTGTTGGCGGGCGGCTCGGGCACGACGACCGCGGTGGCGGCCGAACTGGCCGACCCCGAGCCGCCGCCGTTGCTCGCGGTGACGACTGAGCGGATCGTCTTCCCGACGTCTGAGGCGCCCAACGTGTAGCTCGCGCGAAATGGCGTTCGCGATGTCCGCGCAGGCGGCCCCGGCGGAGTCGCAACGGCGCCACTGGAACACGAAGTTCGTCGGCGAGCCGCTCCAGCTACCGTCGGTGGTCGAGAGCGTGCGACCGCTCATCGTCGTGCCGGTCACTACCGGCGCGGTCGTGCTCGCCGGCGGCGCGGGAGCGATCACCGCCGTCGCGGCGGAGGTGGCGAGCGTGGAGCCGGCTCCGTTGGTCGCCGTTACGGCGACGCGCATCGTGCCACCCACGTCGGCGGCGGCGAGCGTGTACGTGCTCGCTCCGGCCCCAAGGATGTCCGAGCACGCGTTGCCGGCGGAGTTGCAGCGGCGCCACTGGTGCGCGAAGACCGTGGGAGAGCCGCTCCACGTCCCGGTGGAGGCGGTGAGCTGGCTGCCGGCGGTCGTCGTACCGGAGATCGCCGGCGGCAAGGTGTTCGCGGGCGGCGGCCCGGTGACGGTGGGCGTGTAGGTCACGTAGAAGCTGTAGGCGCTGCTCTCGCGGTTGACCGTGCCCCAACTCGCGGGGGCCGTCGGGTAGGCGTTCGCGTTCCAGAAACCGCCGTTCGGGACCGGGTTGTAGTAGTTGGACGCCTGGCCGCTGTTCGGGCCCGACATCAGCCCGAGCAGGTACGTGCCGGCGGTCAACGAGGTCGCGGGCAGTGCCGAGGTGACCCATCCCGGCGACTGGAACGCCGCGATCGTCACCTCCGCGCCCTTGGCCACGAGGCTGGAGGGCAGCCCGTTGGCGTCGACGCGGTAGACGACAGGCGTGAGGCGCTGAACGGACCCGCCGCCCCGCGCATACAGGCTGAAGGACTGCGCGGTGCCGCTCTGCGAGAGCGTGTAGGCCGAGCCGAACTTGTAGCCCGCGCCCGCCGCCTCGGACGCCGTCCCGACCGCCGGGTTGCCGAACGTGGCCTTCGGCGGCCCGCCGGCGGGGGTCACCGTGACCGCACTCGTCGTACTCGTGGTCTGGGCCCCGAGATCGTCGGTCGCCCTGGCGGTGAGGGCGTAGCTGCCGGCCGGCACATCGGTCCAGGCGTAGGTGTAAGGCGCTGAGGAGTCCTCACGTCGCGACTGGCGCCGCTCGATGGGCGGCACAGGCGCCAGCCTTTGATCGGTGCCAGGCTGGTCGATCATCACCGGCCGGACTTCGACTGATCCGCTACGTGCATTCGTCGCAGAGCCCGCCGCCGGAGGACAGCACGCGCCCGTCGGCCAGCAGGAGCGCGGTCGAGTGGTACTGCCGCGTGATCTGCATCGGCTGCCAGAGTCCGCCACTGCCCGGTTTCGGATCCTTCGCGGCCCAGTCGACCGCCGCGTCGAGAGACTCCGTCTACGACGAGGAAGTAGCCCGTGAGGAACTACCTCGGCCTCACGGTCAGGTTGTGCTGCCGGCGTCCAAACGCCATCGGCGCGGTCGTCGTCGAGACTTGCGGTGAGGCCCCGTTCACATCGATCACTCGCGTGGTCTTGCTCGAGGGCCCGCCGCCGGCGACGAGTATCTTCCCGACGTCGAAGAGCACATGGCTGCCGTAGTCGCGGTCGATCGTGTCGCGCTGCCCGAACGACTGCCATGCGCCGGTGCCGGAGCGTGTCGAGCGCGCGTAGCGTCTGGTCGGGACCGGAGTAGAAAGCCGACCGCGGGGCCGTCTCTCACGCTGCGGACGCCTTCGCGAACGCGAACCGTGCAGGCCGAGTCGTAGTGCTCCACCTCGCACGCAGAGATGAAGACCTCGCTCTCGCCCATCGCACGTATCAGGTCGACGTATTCATCTTCTTCTGCTTGCCGCTCGGCCGCAGACATCGCCGCCCAGATCTCCTTGCCGCCGGGTGCGTTGTAGGTCAGGAGCAGGTACCGGATCCCGACAGGCTAATCCCAGCGCATGCGAGAAAGCCGCGCCGTGCGTCGATCCGGGATTTCGGCGGGCGCCGGTCGGGTACACGACGCGTGACGACCGGCCCGGGCTCGGAGGACGGATGAGCTTGAAACGGGAGACTGTCGCCGCCCTGATCCTTGTGATCGCAGGCGGCTGCGGCGGCGGCGGAGACGACACGGAGGGCTCGACGCTTGCCGCCGTCCAGCCCTGCCTCGCGCGGCTCGCCGAGACGAACCCGGTGCGCAGCGGCGTCGCCGAGGGTGCGTCGGAGGCGGTGCGGCTGCGCCTGCCGAGCAGCGCCGTGACCGTCCTCTTCGCGGCGGATGCGGACGCGGCGAGCGCGCTCGCCACCGACTATGGCGTCGTCCGCGGCGACCGCAGTCAGATCGGGAACGTCGTGCTGGCGTGGGAGGCTGTCCCCGACCCTGACGACGAGCTGGCGGTCGAGCAGTGCATCACCTAGGTCATCCGCTGACAGTTCGGAGCGGACGACACCGTCTGCTGCATACGGAATAACCATCTCGGCCAATTCGTTTGAGCAGTCAAGTAATTGGAAGGAGTCAACACGCGATGACGACGCTCGAATTTGGCCTCGACACGTTCCTGCCGGTGACGGTCGATCAGGCCGGCAGGGCGATCAGCGGCGACCAGGTGATCCGGAATGCCGTCGAGGAGGCTGTCCTCGCCGACGCGGTCGGAATCGACTCCTTCAACATCGGCGAGCACTACCGCACGGAGTTCATGGACTCGGCGGGCCACGTGGTCCTC
Source organism: uncultured Gaiellaceae bacterium (assembly GCA_963791905.1). GTDB lineage: Bacteria > Actinomycetota > Thermoleophilia > Gaiellales > Gaiellaceae > Gaiellasilicea. The sequence continues at coordinate 947,384 of CAWBTX010000005.1, read as the reverse complement.
GCCGCGATCGCAAGCCGAACGGAACGGATCAGGCTCGGCACCTCCGTGACGGTTCTCAGCACGCAGGACCCGGTGCGGCTGTACACCGACTTCGCCACGCTCGACGCCGTTTCGAACGGCCGCGCGCAGATCATCGTCGGCCGCGGCTCGCTGACGGACTCCTTCCCGCTCTTCGGCTTCGACCTCGCGGACTACGAGGAGCTCTTCGAAGAGAAGCTCGACCTACTTGTACGACTGCTGCGTGAGCAGCCCGTGACCTGGTCCGGAAACTTCCGGTCGGCGCTCACGAACCAGTTCGTGAGCCCGCCGATCCCTCCGGGTCACATCCCGACCTGGGTCGGCGTCGGCGGCAGCCCACCATCAGTCGTGCGCGCAGCACGCTTCGGCCTGCCGCTGATGCTGGCGATCATCGCCGGAAAGCCCGAACGGTTCGCACCTTACGTCGAGCTCTACAAGCGCGCGCTCGAGCAGCAGGGACAACCGGAGCTGCCGATCGGGCTGCACTCGCTCGGGTTCGTCGCCGAGACGGATGACGAGGCGCTGGAGGTCCAGTGGCCCTACTACAAGGAGCAGTTCGAGTGGGCGGCACGCGAACGCGGCTGGCGGCCACCGACCCACGAGCAGTTCCTGGCCGAGGTCGATCACGGCTCGATGTACGTTGGCTCGCCCGAGACCGTGGCGAACAGAATCGCCGCCACCATGCAAACGCTCAGTCTCAGCCGGTTTGACCTGCTCTACGCACTCGGGCGCATCCCGCACGACCGGCGAATGGCGACGATCGAGCTCTACGGCCGCGAGGTGATCCCCCGCGTACGGGAACTGCTCGCCGCTGCGCCCCGAGCTGACCACGCGCCGGCCGCCGTCAGGAGCTGACGATGGCCGTCGTGGCTGTCGATGTCTCCGAAGATCTCAGAACCGCTGCCGGCGCCGAGGTCGACGATCTACGCCTCGGCATCGTCGGCGCGGGCAGGCTCGGAACGACGCTCGCCCGCGCCGCCATTGCCGCAGGTTACGACGTCGCGATCTCGGGATCGGGCCCGGCCGGCGACATCGCGTTGACGGTCGACGTGCTGGCCGCCGGCGCGCACGCAACGACAACCGACGAGGTCGTACGCCACTCCGACATCATCGTCCTGGCTGTCCCCACTCACCACTTCCGCGAGCTCCCCCACGACTTGTTCGCGGGCAGGATCCTCATCGACGCGATGAACTACTGGCAGCCCGTGGACGGCGAAGATCCAGAGCTCGCGGCCGCGCCGGACGGCACCAGCATGATCGTGCAAGAGCACTTCCCCTCCGCGCGTGTGGTCAAGAGCCTCAACCAACTCGGCTATCACCAACTCGAAGAAACCGGGCGTCGCAAGGGGGCGCCCGACCGCATCGCGATCGGCGCAGCGGGCGACGACCGGCTCGCGGTCAGGAAGGTCATGCGGCTCCTCGATCGGCTCGGGTTCGACCCGGTCGACGCCGGACCATTGAAGAACGGCTTGGCGTTGGAACCCGACGGGTCACCGATCGCGGCCACGTACCGCGCAGACGAACTCTCGAAGCTCGTCTCGCGCTGACTTCATAGGTGGCGGACCAGCGCCAGAGCCGGACATCTGGCTCTGGCGCTGGTGGTCGCTTGTAGAACCGGGACTCAGCGCGAGGCTGCGTCCTGAACGAGCTGGGAGAGGTCGGCTCGCGGAATGGGTCGCGTCCTGCCGCCGACGTCGATCAGGGTCTTGCCGTTGACGATGTGGACGTGAGTCTTCAGCCAGCTCGTCCCCGCGCGGGTCGCCGCGGTCACGGCGTTGGCGGCGAAGGAGTCGATGACGACGTTGTCGCCGTCGCCGCCGTCGAGGATGTCGTTACCCGGCCCGCCAATCAAGACGTCGTCGTCAGGACCACCGAGCAGCGTGTCGTTGCCGTCGCCGCCGATGAGGACGTCGTCGCCGTCGCCGCCGCTCAGCGTGAGCTGGATCGCTCCCGCCGCCGCGCCGGACGCGTCCACGACGTCGTCGCCAGCGTGGACGTTGACCGTCAGCCGGTCGTTGGCGGTCTCGGCGCCGGCGATGTTCACCTGGGCGGCCAGACCGAGCACCGAGGCTCTGCCCGGACCACCGCCGCTGACGACAACGACGTCGTCGCCGTTGGTTCCGTTGACGATGACGTTGTCAGGCTGGCCGTCTCCGGCGGTGCCGCCGGCGATGCCGGCGAGATCGCTGTTGAGCTCGACCACGTCGGTGCCCGACAAGTCGTTGACGGTGGTGGTGTCCGCCCCGCCGAGAGCGTTCAGGTCGACGATCTCGACGTCGTCGAGATCCATCACGATGTTGCCGAGATTGCGCGTGAATCGCAGCCGCGGCCCGTTGGCGGAAGCGTCGAAGATCTCGCTGCCGTTGCTGCCGTTGAAGAGCATCGTGTCGGTGCCGTTCTGGCCCTCGACGGTGTCGCTGCCGTCGCCGGGATCCCACTGGAACCTGTCGCCGCCGGCCCCGAGCAGCGCGACATCGTTGCCCTGATTGCCGTCGGCGAAGTCGTTGCCGTCGCCGCCGAGCAGGAGGTCGACACCGTTGCTCCCAAGGAGCGTGTCGTTGTCCGCACCCCCGTCGACCGTGATCTTGATGAGGGTGGCGAGGTCCCCCGTCGCGGAGAAGCTGTCGTCGCCGCCATTCGCGTTGACGACCAGGTTCTCGGAGGTGCCGATGTCGATCGCGAACGGCGCGGGGTTGATGCGGTCGAACCGGACGCGCGTGCCGTTTGCCGTCGCGGCGAACTGCTCGGCGCCGTTGCCGCCGTTGACCTCGACAGTGTCGACGCCGCCGCCGCCCTCGTTGAGATCGGTGTCGTCCCCGGGGTTCCAGATCATGCGGTCCTCATCACTCTGGCCGAAGGCCTGGTCGTCAGCGTCGCCGCCCGTCAGGGTGTCGTTCTCGCCGCCGCCGAACAGCAGGTCGGTCCCGCCCTTGCCGAGGAGCGTGTCGTTGCCGGCTTGGCCGAAGAGCTGGTCGGCACCGGCGCCGCCGGTGAGGACGTCGTTGCCGGCGCCGCCGAAGAGGTTCGCTCGTGGCAGTGCACCGTTCGCCTCGTTGAGGCTGATCACATCGTTGTCACCGAGGCCGAAGACTCGGATCAACGTGGTGTTGGCGACCGTCGGCAAGCCGCCGCCAACGGGAACCGCCCCGCCGTTGACCAGGATGATCCCTGCCGCGTTGCGACTGATTCCGGTTGTGTTGGCGGCACTGTCGCCGGACACGGTGAGTGTCCCGTTGTTGAACGTTGCGGTGGTGGCTGCGCTTGCCGACGGGCTGGTCGCGGCAAATACGCCGGCAGCGAGCATGACGCCGGTCAGCATGCGGAGCGCGGTGCGTCGCCATTCGTTGTTACGTCTTGCGGTCATCGTTCCCCCCTGTCGAGAGCAACCGGCCGTGTTGAGAGCTCGGGCGGCCGCTCCTTCGGTGGTTTGCGGTATCGGAGCTAAGGACTCCGCCGGCCCGCAGAAATTCCCCGGTGAGTCGGAACGGCCCCTACGCGCCCTTCTCGGGTGCGCCGGCGGCGATCGCGCAGCGCGGCGTGATCTCTCGACATGAGCCGCCGGCTAGCTCGTCGCGAGCGGTTTTCGTCGTTTGTGGGCGGATCGACGCGAAGACGCCTACTTCCTCGCCGCTGAGCGCCGCGATGGCCATCCACGAACGGGAAGCGGCCCCGAAGGGCCGCTCGCATCGACTTCTGAGAACGGTTAAGAGAACAACAGCGATGGAGGCGGCGGGAACTGAACCCGCGGAAGATTCCCGCCGCACGGCGCAGGGAAGGCCTCCATGGCCGCGCCGCGGGCCCGAACGAGAGCACGCTCGGGCACTCGGCGATCCTGTCTCCGGAGCGGACTGACTGGACGGAAGGTCTCGCGTCGCGCATGATCACGGCGCGTGCCTCAGGTGCTTCCGACCGGCACTGTCACCTTTCTCTTCACCGACGTCGAGGGGTCGACGAAGCTCTTACACGAGTTGGGAGCGGAGGCCTATGCCCGGGGACTTGCCGCACACCGGCAAGTCATCCGCGAGGCATGTGCCCGTCACGATGGCGTAGAGGTCGATACCCAAGGCGACGCGTTCTTTTTCGCATTCGCCACAGCGCCCTCCGCTCTCGCTGCCGCCGCCGAGCTGAACGAGGCACTGATGTCGGGCCCGGTCCGTGTCCGCCTCGGTCTGCACACGGGGACGCCGCTCCCCTCCGAGGAGGGCTACGTGGGCGTCGACGTTCATCGCGCTGCCCGTATCGCATCGTCCGGCCATGGCGGACAGGTCCTGGTGTCGCAGGCGACGGCATCACTCGTCGACGGTGAGCTGCGCGATCTCGGTGAGCACCGGTTCAAGGACCTCTTGGCCGCTGAGCGTGTCTACCAGCTGGGAAGCCGGGAGTTCCCGCCGCTCAGGTCGCTGGGAAGGACGAACCTGCCTGTCGCGGCGTGGCCGCTGCTCGGCCGCGAGCGGGAGTTAGCAGAGATCCGCGGTCTCGTGGCCGGGGGGGTGCGACTGCTGACGCTCACCGGGCCTGGCGGGTCGGGGAAGACGCGGCTGGCCCTGCAGGCGGCGGCGGAGCTCTCGGACGAGTTCCCGGACGGGACGTTCTTCGTAGGGCTTGCCCCCTTGCGTGAGACGCGGGCGGTGCGGTCTGCCGTCGCCGAAGCGGCCGGGCTGCGAGCCGACGACGACGTCGCCGGCTGGCTCGCCTCGAGGCGGGTGCTGCTCGTGCTCGACAACCTCGAGCATCTGCAGGGAGTGGCAGCGGTCGTCGCCGACTTGCTCGGGGGCGAGGTCGTCGTGCTCGCCACCTCGCGCGCACCGCTGCACCTGATAGCCGAGCGCGAGCTGCCGGTCGAGCCTTTGGCAGACGAGGCTGCGGCCGAGCTCTTCGTCAGCCGCGCGGCAGCCGCCGGCTCCATCATTGGCGCCGACCAGACGGTCACGGCGGTCTGTCGACGCTTGGACAACCTCCCGCTCGCGATCGAGCTGGCAGCAGCGCGAGCGAAGCTTCTCTCGCCCGCCGCCCTGCTCCGGCGGCTCGATCAGGCGCTACCGCTGCTAGCGAGCGGCGCGGTCGATCGGCCGGAGCGGCAGCGGACGCTGCGCGCGACGATCGAATGGAGCCACGACCTCCTCGACCCCGACGCCCAGGCTGCCTTCCGCCGTCTCTCGGTCTTCCGCGGCTCGTTCACGCTCGACGCCGCCGAGGCGATCACGGGAGCAGACCTCGACCAACTCGCCGCGCTCCTCGATCACAGCCTGCTGAAGGCACTCGGCGACGAGCGCTTCTTCCTGCTCGAGACCTTGCGCGAGTACGCCCGGGAGCGACTTGACGAGGCCGGCGAGACCGCCGACTACGCGCTCCGGCACGCCCGCTGGTACCTCGATCGGCTGCAGGCGAACTATCCGGACCGGCTCGGAGCGCGGCAACCGGAGGTCCTCGCCTGGTACGACGCCGACGAGGACAACCTCCGAGCGATGCTCGATCGCCTGAGCGACGCCGCCCCGATCGAGGCCGCGCGCGCCGGATACCTGCTCCATTTCTTCTGGAGGACGCGGGGTGCGGTTGCGGAGGAGCACGATCGGCTCCGGGGGCTCCTCGCGCGCGACGACCTTCCTCAGCAGTCGCGCGCGGCGCTGCTCGTCCGCCTCTCCGACATCGACATGCACGTGGGGCGAGTGGACGCGTCAGAGGCCGCCGCCCGCGAGGCGCTGACGCTCGCCCAGCCCGGCACGGAGCCCCACTACATAGCTCTCGCCGAGTTGTCCTTCTATTCGATTCATCGAGGCGACACCGAGGAGGCGCTTCGGCTCGGCCGACAAGCCGCTGAGGAATCAGAGATGCTCGACGACGCGCCGCGCATCCAGGCGATCGGCAACCTCGCCGACATCCTCACGCGCGTCGGCCGCACCAAGGAGGCGCGATCGGTCCTCGAGCGATTCGTTCGCGAGGCTCGCCGGAGCGGGCTGACCTTGGAGACTCTCGGGCTCGCCGACCTCGGCGCACTCGACCTAATCGAGCACGACTACGAGTCCTCCCGTGCCGCCTACGCGGCTGCGCTAACGCAGCTCCGCAGCCGCGGAGACAAGTACTGGGAGATGGAGACGCTGAAGGGAATTGGACTCGCATCGCTCGGCTTGGGCCAGCGTGGCGAGGCTCGCGCCGCCTTTGCCGAGATGCTCGACCTGGCACTCGCCGAGAAACGGACGCACTCCGTTTACGTCGCCGGAGCCCTGTCGGGCATTGCCCTCGCAGCCGACCCAGCGGCCGCGGACCGCGCCGCCCGGCTCCGCGGCGCCGTCGCCCAGCTCAACAGCGACGCCGGCGTTGTGATGAATGCGTACTCCGAAGCAGAGGACGCGCTCGAACATCACTTCGAACGCCGGCTCGTGGAAGTGGTCGGAGAGGAAGCTTGGGAGCAGGAGAAGACGGCGGGCTCGACAACGACGCTCGAACAGGCGCTCGCGCTCGCGCAGTCGCTTTCCGGCCATTCGGAACGAGCAGTCGCCGCGGAGTCCTGACGTGATGATCGCCGCGATCGTTGCGAGACCGAGCCCGGCTCAATCCATTGGCGGTCGAACGTGTCGAGGTTGTCCTCGAGCCAGCTGGAGTAGAACCACACAAGCTTCCGCTGCAGCTGCTGCGCGCCGCGATAGGCGAGCTGGGAACCTGACGCGCTGGCCCTCGAGGAACGCACGCTGGAGTGTCAACCTGCTTGACCGCCGAGCGATCAAGCAGGTTGTCGTGAACAGAGGCCATCCAGACGTGTTGCTGGACCCTTTCGACCGCGCGATCCAGCAGGCGATCCCCCTGCGCGAGCAGGCACTCGAAGAAGACCCTGATGATGGGCAGTAAGCGCGGCCCGCTGCCTCCCCGCAGTGTGAACGAACGGGCGCGAGCGATGGAGCCGATCGACGACGCCGACCTCGAGCGTCTTGGTCGAGCCGCGGATGTTGACCTCGAACGGTTCTTCGCGCGAAACCCGCACCGAGACCGCTATCCCGCGCGACTGGCTCGCGCTCTACTGCTTGCTCGAGCTCGGGCTCGGCCGTGACGAGCTGCGTGGGATCCGGGTTCGTGACTTCGACCCTGGTCGTCGCACGCTTCGCGTTTACGGCAAGGGTCAGAAGGAGCGGATCCTGCCCCTGCGCGGTGCCGTCCTCGGCGCGCTCGCGTTCTACCTCCAGGCTGAGCTGCCACACGTTGCCCGCCTTCCCGAACCCGACGATTGGCTCCTCTATCCCACGAAGAAGCTCTTCGCCGGCCGCGGCCTCGAAGGAGAACAACTTCGCGACGTTCGCGGCTACCCGAAGCAGCAGGCATCTGTGCAGTACGTGCACCGCTGGTGGTACCGCATGCTCGAAGCCGTAGGGATCGTCGCCCCCGGCGTTCGCTCAGGACTGAACATGCACCGCGCCCGCCACACCTTCGCGACCGACCTCCGTCGGGTCGCAGGGATCGAAGCCGCCAGTCAGGCCCTGGGTCACAGCGACCTCAACACCACGCTGTCCATTTACGGACACCAGGACGCTAGCGACCTCGAGCGCGCCATGGAGAAGTACGCGGAGGCGAAGGCAGGAGGAACGCAGTAACTGGCTATAACCAGCCAACCGTTCCCCCCGAAGAAGTAGGGGGAAACGGCTTGGTTGGGCCAGAAAGTGGAGGCGGCGGGAATCGAACCCGCGTCCGCGGACGCACCGGACAGAGCATCTACAAGCGTAGTCTCGGATTCAGATTCGCCCGCCGGCAGGTTCCGAGACCACCAACCGCCGGGCTAGCCATCCTTCGGTGTCGCGCCTCGGGCGATTGGCTCTCCCTCGGCGCCGAGCCCGAACGTTGGCGCCCCTACCCTGGCCTCGGGCCGAGCCAGGAGGGACGTCGCCTAACCTAGATCGCTCTAGGCGGCGAGTGCGAGTTCATCATGGTTCGCACTTGCTTTGTTTCCCGGTGGTTTTACGAGGCCGACCGGGGACCTCGGCTTGCAGCTCTGCCGGAGAACCGACCACGTCGAAACCAGGTCGCCCCCGTATGTGTGTTCGGACGTAGTGTAGCCGCGTGCAGGCGATTCGCGAGATCGGCGCCGACGAGCTCGACAAGCTCGTCGAGATCTCACGTGCGGCGCAGCCGCGCGAGTTCGCGTCGGTCGACGGCTTCGTCGACTGGCGCAACCAGGCGGGCGAGACGGCGTGGCTGCTCGCCGAGCGCGACGGCGAGCCCGTCGGCGCGGCGTACGTCCTGACCGGCTGGCACACGCCGCCGCACCGAGGCATCGGCGCCGTGCTCGTCACACCCGACCGGCGCGGATCGGGCGTAGGGACGGCGCTCGTCCAGGCGCTCGAGCGCTGGGCGGCGGCACGCGGCGTCACCGAGCTCGAAGGCCCGGTCAGCGAGGACGACGAGGAGAGCCTCGCCTGGACCGCTCGCCGCGGCTACAGCGAGTCGGGCCGCAACTCCCGGCTCGTGCTCGATCTGACCGAGATCGAGCCGCCCGCGCAGAACCTGCCGGCCGGGATCGAGATCGTGACCTGGGCAGAGCGGCCCGAGCTCGCGCGAGGACTGTGGGAGGTCGCGCGCGAGGCGACGCCGGACATCCCGGGTGAGGAGGAGGACGACATCGGCACGTTCGAGGAGTGGCTCGCGCGCGACATGCAGGGCGCGAGCGACGACCCGCGCGCCGTCTTCGTCGCGCTCGAGCACGGCGAGGTCGTCGGCTTCGCAAAGCTGTCGCTCTCACCCGAGACGCCCGAGCGCGCCTACCACGACCTCACCGGCGTCCGCCGCGCCGCACGCGGACGTGGTGTCGCCGGCGCACTCAAGCGCGACGCAGATCGCGTGGGCCAAGGCCAACGGCTACACGACGCTCCAGACCTCGAACGAGGTTCGGAACGAGCCGATCCGCCGCCTGAACGAGCGCCATGGCTACGTGCTCGAGCCCGGCGTCGCGATCGTCCGCAGGACTATCGCCGGGACTTGAGTGCGCGGTCGATCTGACGCTTCGCGTCGCGGTCGGCGATCGTCCGCCTCTTGTCGGACTTCTCCTTGCCGCGCGCGACCGCGAGCTCGAGCTTGACCTTGCCGTCTTTGAAGTAGAGCCGCGTCGGCACGAGCGTCAGCCCGCGCTCCTTCACCTTGCCCACGAGCGACGAGATCTCCTGGCGCCGCAGCAGCAGCTTGCGGTCGCGCGTCGGATCGTGGTTCTGGATGTTCCCCTGCTCGTAGGCGGCGATCTCGGCGCCGATCAGCCAGACCTCCATGTCACGCACGTCGGCGTACGCCTGCGCGAGCGTGGCGCGCCCCTCGCGCAGCGACTTGACCTCGGTGCCGGTCAGGACGATGCCCGCCTCGAGGCGGTCGAGCAGCTCGTAGTCGAACCGCGCACGGCGGTTGTCCACGATCGTCTTCGTTCCGGTCGGGCGGGCCACCTCGGCAGTGTAGGGACGGCAGCCCGCCTTTCCGCGATCGCTACGCCGGCTCGGCCGCCGCCCGCTCAGCCGTGCCGCGCCACAGGAGCGCGGCGACGATCAGGATCCAGAGCGGAAAGCCCCAGATCACGACTGCCCAGCCGATCGGCGGGATGAGCGCCACCACGGCGAGCGCGAGCGACAACCAGCCGAGCCACGCCGGCAGCGCGCGTTCCCTGACCGACGCGAGCCCGACGGCGAGAAACATCCCGACCAACATCACCTCCGCCCCGAAGAAAAAGCCGTCCCCCAGGCCGCCGATTGCCTGCGCGGCCCCCGGCTCGAGTGCCCCGTCCAGCTCGTCGCTCGTGAACGCGCCGGCCACGTCGGGCAGGAACGACGCGACCATGAAGATCGCCACGGCGAAGCCGAAGAAGAACGCAAGCCGGCCGAGCTGGTCGGAGAACCGTGCGAGATGCGTTCGCAGGCCGTCCAGGAACCAGACGAGCGCGATCGTCCCCAGCGCCCAGATGATGAGGCCGACGGCGAGCGTCCCCAGCGCGCCGTCGAGGTATGTCGCAACCTCGGCTCCGGACGCGTCCGGACCCACCGTGTCCCCCGACTCGATCACGAAGATCGCGATCACGAACAGCACGACGCTCAGCAGGCCCGCGAGCGGCGTGATCCGCCTGTCGTCCATCGAATCCCCTTTCCTCGTCCGCAGTGCCGCGAACATCTCACACCGCCCGGATGCCGCGAGGGTAACGTGTGCGTCGTGGCCACCGCCCTCGCGTTCGTGGCCTCCGGGTGGGGCATCGCAATGGCGCTCTCCCCCGTCCTCCAGATCCGCAGGATGATCGAGTTGCGCTCCTCGCACGGCATCTCGCTGGGGTACCCGAGCGTCCTGTTCGTCGGCTTCCTGATCTGGCTCGCCTACGGCATCTCGATCGACAACCTCGCGCTGATCGTGCCGAACGTCGTCGCCGCGATCGTCATCACGGCGCTCATCGTGGTCGTGCTGCGCTACCGCCGGCCTGTGTAGCACCGGTCGCACAGGGCGAACCACGGGGCGCAGCTGCGCCCGCACGAACGGCAGCGACCGACCGACGGCGACCGAACCTCGGCCGCCAGACGTGCACTCACCCGCTCGGCGGCCGCCTGCTCGAGGGCGGCGGCGCGCTCCATCGTGACGCCGGCGACTCCCGCGTACTGGAGCGCGAACCAACGCAGGATGCTCGCCGTCCGCGCCGCCTGCTCCGCGTCCTCGAGCGAAGCGTCGCGCAGCCGCTTGGTGTCGAGCAGCCAGTCGAGCATCGGCCGTTGAGAGCGGTCGCCTGCGACGGCGAGCGCGAGGATCCCGAGCAGCTCGACGTTGTCCTCGTCGACGGGCGCGTTGACCAGCCTCCACGTCTCCGCCAGCGAGAGCGTGCGGCCCCGGTCACGCAGGCGCCGCTGCACCGTGTCGAGGCGGCCGAGGAGGGGCCCGATCGACTCGACGGAGAGCCAGCCCTCGGTCGCCCACTGGCGCAGCGCGGCGGTGTGCCAGGCACGCAGCGCCGCGGCGAGCTGCGCAGGCGACTGCACCGGCAGGTCCTCGAGCCGGGGGCGGATCCTCGCGGTGTCGACGACGCGGTAGCCGTAGTGGCCACCGGGCAGCTCGACGTGAGGGACGAGCGCAGACTCGACGAGCTCGGGGTCGGCATTTGCCCACGCGATCCCCGTCAGGACGCCGACGTGGCCACGCTCGACGAGGCCGAAGCGTCCTGCCCGACCCGCGATCTGCGCAATCTCCCACGGGTGCAGCTCGCGCCGCTCCTGGCCGTCGAACTTCGTCGTCTCGGCGAAGAGGAGCGTCTCGCAGGGGAGGTTGACACCGTGGCCGAGCACGTCGGTGGCTGCGCAGAAGTCGGCGCCGCCGGTCAGGAAGCGGTCGATCTCGAGCCGGCGGGAGCCGAGGGGCATCGCGCCGTAGAGAACGGCCACGCGGCCGGCGTAGCGGCGGTTCAGCTCGCCCGCCAGCGCGAGCACCGCCCGGCGGCTGAACGCGACGACGACGGTGCCCGGCCGCAGGCTCTGGAACGCGACCGGGCCGATCCAGTCGAGCGGCGCCTTCCGCTCGAAGAAGCGGAGCTCCGCCTCCGGGAAGGCGTTGCGGACGAGCGGCAGCGCCTCGACCGCCCCGAGCAGGAGGATGTGGCGGTACTCGCCGGCGAGGAGCAGCCGCGTCCAGGCGGAGCCGCGCTCCTCGTCGTCGGCCCACTGGATCTCGTCGAGCACCAGCACCTCGCCCCGCTGCGGCGCCATCTCGGCCGTGCAGCAGACGATGGGGGCGTCCTCGTTGACGCGCTCCTCACCGGTGACGAGGCCGACCTGCTCGGCGCCGAGCTGCGTCGAGAGCCGTCGGTGCGCCTCCTGGGCGAGCATCCGCAACGGCGCGGCGAAGACGCCGCGGCCGGAATGGGCCAGGAACTCGAGGGCGGCGTGCGTCTTCCCCGAGTTGGTCGGCCCAAGGTGGGCGACGACCGTCTCCGGCTCGAGCCGCCGCGTCGGCAGCGTCACCTCGGGATCGATGCCGCGAAAGACCTGCTGTTGCCGGCGCCGTCGCTGAGCGCGGCTTGGCCGCTTCTGCTTCCCCCGGTGCTCCCGGCGGGAGGCCAAGTCTTAGACGTTGAGGAAGCGGCGGAGGGTGACGCCGGAGCCGAGCCCGCCCACGGTGAGGCCGACCAGCAGGATCGCGGCCGCGATCCAGGTGAACGGCCAGGCCTCCGCGCCGGAGCTCGATTCGAAGCGGCCGGCGAGCTCGGGATAGATCGTCGCCCGCGCGAAGAGCAGCAGGAGGATCGCGATCACCGATCCGGCCACGCCGCAAATGAGTCCTTCGATCATGAATGGCCCGCGGACGAACCAGTTCGTCGCGCCGACGAGCTTCATCACCTCGATCTCCCGGCGCCGAGAGAAGATCGACAGGCGGATCGTGTTGGCGATCAGCAGCGCCGACGAGACGAGCAGGATGAGAGTGGCGACCGCGAAGGCGGTGGAGATCAGGCCGGCGACACGCACGATCCGGTCGGAGACCTCCTCGCCGTCCGTCACCTTGTCGACGCCGGCCGGCAATCCACCCTGCCGCAGCGCCGCGCTCACGGCCTTCACGTCCTTGCCCTCGCTGGTCCTCACCTCGAACGCGTCGGGAAGCGGATTCGAGGTCAGGTTCGCGACGATCTCCGGCTCGCGCTTGCGCATCCGCTCGAGCGCGTCCGTCTTGGAGACGAACGTCACGTCCTCGACGATCTCATTGAGAGGAGGCGTCTCGAGCTTCTGCCGCACAGCGTTGATCTGCTGTGCCGACGCCTCCTTCGGGCAGGTCGACCCGGTGCAGAAGAAGACCTTCGTGAGGAGCTTCTCCTCCTGCTTCTGGCCGAAGTCGTTCGCCCAGGAGCCGAGGGCGATGCAGAGCCCGAGCAGGAACATCCCGATCAGCACCGTCATCGTCGCCGCGACGGTCGTCGAGAGGTTCGCGCCGAGGGACCTAACCGACTCGGAGAAGAGCAGGCGAAACCTCATTCGGACGCGTAGCCTCCGCGGCGCTCGTCGCGGGCGAGACGGCCATCCTCCAGCGCGATCACGCGCTTGCGCATCTTGTCGACCATTTCCCGGTCGTGGGTGACCATCAGGATCGTGGTGCCCGCGCGGTTGATGCGGTAGAGCAGCTGCATGATCCCGACGGAGGTGTCGGGGTCGAGGTTCCCGGTCGGCTCGTCGCAGATCAGAAGCGGCGGGTGGTTGACGACCGCGCGCGCGATCGAGACGCGCTGCTGCTCGCCGCCCGAGAGCTCGTCGGGGAGCGACGTCATTTTGTCCGTGAGGCCGACGAGCGACAGCACCTCGGGCACCTTGCGGCGGATGTTCGCGTTGTTCTCCCCCTGCACCTTGAGCGCGTACGCGACGTTCTCTGCCGCGGTGCGGTTCGGGAGCAGCTTGAAGTCCTGGAAGACGCAGCCGACGTTGCGGCGCAGCAGCGGCACCTTGGAGCGCTTGAGCCGCGTCAGGTCGCGCCCACCGACGACAATGCGGCCCCTGCTGGGCTCGAGCTCCTTCAGCAGCAGGCGGATCATGGTCGACTTCCCGGAGCCAGACGCACCGACGACGAAGACAAACTCGCCCTTGTCGATCACGAACGAGACCTCGTTGAGCGCCGCCACGTTCGGCTCGTAGATCTTCGTCACGCCCTCGAACACGATCATCGTCCCCGCGGAGCCGGCCTCGGGGTGCTCGATGGGTCCGTCGGCGTCCTCACTCGTCTCGAGCGAGAGCGCGCCGTTCGTGGCGGAGTCGAGCTGGGTCTGAAGGTCGTGATCCTGCACCGGACGTGAAGAGGAAGTCGGATGCCCGCTGCCGCCATGGGCAACCGCTCCGGTCTCTGGAAGCCGCATCAGTCTAGCCAACCGAAACGGCTAGACCACCTGGCCGGCCGCTTTCGCCAGCAGATATGCGTGCACGAAGCCGTCCAGCTTGCCGTCGAGCACGGCCTGCGTGTTTCCCACCTCGAAGTCAGTTCGGTGGTCCTTCACGAGCTGGTAGGGATGCAGGACATAGCTCCGGATTTGACTCCCGAAGCCGATGTCCTGCGCTGCGCCGCGCTCCTTTGCGAGCTCGGCCTCCCGCTCCTCCTCCTGCAGCTCGATCAGGCGGGACTTGAGGATGCGCAGCGCCGTCTGTTTGTTCGAAGTTTGTGAACGTTCGTTCTGGCACTGCACCACGATTCCCGTCGGGAGGTGAGTTATGCGCACCGCCGAGTCGGTTTTGTTGACGTGCTGGCCGCCGGCGCCCGACGCGCGATAGGTGTCGATCCGCAGGTCGGCGTCGTCGATCTCGACCTCGGCCTCGTCGGCCAGGAGCGGTGCGACGACCACCTGGGCGAAGGCGGTGTGCCGGCGATGGGCGCTGTCGAACGGAGAGAGGCGCACGAGCCGGTGCACGCCGCGCTCCGCCTTCAGCACGCCGTACGCGTTTTCGCCCTTGACCGTGAAGGTCGCGGACTTCAGGCCCGCCTCCTCACCCGGGCTCGCCTCGACGAGCTGCGCGCTGAAGCCGCGGCTCTCCGCCCACCGCAGGTACATGCGGAGCAGCATCTCCGCCCAATCCTGGGCGTCCGTGCCGCCGGTCCCGGCATGGATCGAGACGACGGCGTCGCCGGCGTCGTACTCGCCGGTGAAGAGCGCGTCTTCCTGCAGGCGCTCGAGCTCCTGACGGAGAGGCTGCAGCTGCACCGTGATCTCCCCCTCGAGGGACGGGTCCATCTCGAGCAGCTCCGCGGCGTCGTCGTGCTCGCCCTGCAAGCGCTCGTAGCGCTCGAGGCGCTTGGTCAGACGCGAGTGCTCGGTGGAGATGGCGGCGGCGCGCCCCTGGTCGTCCCAGAAGCCGGGCTCGCCCATCGCCGCCTCGAGCTCGCCGATTCGGAGCCGCACGGCGTCCGGGTCAAAGGTAATCACGAACCCAGGCGAGCTGGGCTCTGATCTCCTCCAGTTGCTGGTCGAGCGGGATCGCGGTCTCGGACACGCGCCGATGGTACTCCAACGCCTAACTGGAGCAGTTCGGGACGACCGCTAGGCGCCGTGGCAGCGCTTGAACTTCTTGCCGCTCCCGCACCAGCAGGGATCGTTGCGGCCGACGTTCTGATGCTCGTCGTTCACGACCGTGCCCTGCGTCTGTGTGGCTCGGGCGGCTGAGGGCGCGAGCGCGGTCGCGGTCGCACCGGCTCCCGCGCCGGCGGCGGCGATCGCGTCGGCGCCGGCCGTGGTCTCGTGCTGGTACGAGAGATTGCCGTTCCCCTGCTCCGCCGGCTCCAGCTGCTCCGGCTGGATGGTGACCTGGGCGTGGAAGAGCGTCACGACGACGTCCTCGCGGATCGTCCGGCTGAGCTCCTCGAACATGATGTGGCCCTCGGCGCGGTACTCGACGAGCGGGTCCTTCTGCGCCATCGCGCGCAGATGGATGCCGTCGCGCAGGTAGTCCATCGAGTCGAGGTGGGCGCGCCAGCGGGTGTCGACGACCTGCAGGATGACGACGCGCTCGAGCTCGCGCATGAGCTCCGAGCCGAGCTCCTTCTCCTTCTCGGCGTAGGTGTCGAGCGCGTCCTCGACGAACTCCTCGGTCAGCGCCGCCTGGTCGAGGTCGACCTCCTCCCGGATCTCCTCGAGAGTGATGTCGGTCCCGTACAGCCCCTGCATCTGCTGGATGAGCGGCTCGAGATCCCAGTCCTCGGCGAACTCCTCCTCGGTGGCGTTGGCGACGTTCGCCTGAATCACCTCTTCGATCCAGGCGCGCACGTCCTCGGACAGGTCCTCGCCCTCGAGCACGCGGCGGCGCTGCTCGTAGATGACCTGCCGCTGCGTGTTCATCACGTCGTCGTACTTCAGGACGTTCTTGCGCGCGACGAAGTTCTGCTCCTCGACCTTCTTCTGTGCGCCCTCGATCTGGCGGGACAGGATCCCGGCCTCCATCGGCTGGTCGTCGGGCAGCTTGAAGCGCTCCATGATCCCGTGGATCCGGTCGCCGGCAAAGAGGCGCACGAGGTCGTCCTGCGCCGAGAGGTAGAAGCGAGTCTCACCTGGGTCGCCCTGGCGGCCCGAGCGGCCGCGGAGCTGGTTGTCGATCCGGCGCGACTCGTGGCGCTCGGTCGCGAGCACGTAGAGGCCGCCGAGGTCGACGACGCCCTCACCGAGCTTGATGTCGACGCCGCGGCCCGCCATGTTGGTCGCGATCGTGACGGCGCCGGGCTGGCCGGCGTCCTTGATGATCTCGGACTCCCGCTCGTGCTC
Organism: uncultured Gaiellaceae bacterium; assembly: GCA_963791905.1. GTDB lineage: Bacteria > Actinomycetota > Thermoleophilia > Gaiellales > Gaiellaceae > Gaiellasilicea. The sequence continues at coordinate 931,159 of CAWBTX010000005.1, read as the reverse complement.
CTTCGCGTTCAGCACGTTGTGCGGGATGCCGCGGCGCTTGAGCAGCTCGGAGAGGAACTCCGATGTCTCGACGGCGATCGTGCCGACGAGCACCGGCTGGCCCTTCTCGTGCCGCTCCGCGATGTCTTCGGCGACAGCGCCGAACTTCGCGTCCTTCGTCTTGAAGATGAAGTCGTTCTCGTCGGCCCGCGCGACCGGGACGTTGGTCGGGATCTCGACGACGTGGAGGTCGTAGATCTCGACGAACTCCTTCTCCTCGGTCTTCGCCGTGCCCGTCATGCCCGCGAGCTTCTCGTAGAGCCGGAAGTAGTTCTGCAGCGTGATCGTGGCGAGCGTCTGGTTCTCCTCCTGGATCCGGACGCCCTCCTTCGCCTCGATCGCCTGGTGCAGGCCCTCGCTCCAGCGGCGGCCTTCCATGATCCGGCCGGTGAACTCGTCGACGATCTTCACCTCGCCGTCCTGGATGACGTAGTCGACGTCGCGCTGATAGAGCGACTCCGCCTTGAGGGACTGGATCAGGTGGTTGACGAGCTGGACGTGACGCGGGTCGTAGAGGTTCTCGATCTTGAGCGCGTGCTCGACCTTCTCGATCGTCGTCTGCGCCGGGCTGACGGTCTTGTGCTTCTCGTCGTAGAGGTAGTCGGCGCCCGACAGCTCCGTCTCGTCCTCGCCCTTGGCGCCCTTGCGCGTCGCCGGGGCGGCCGTCAAGGTCTTCGCGATGCGGGCGAAGTCGTAGTAGGTCGAGGCGGCCGTCTCCGGTTCGCCGGAGATGATCAGCGGCGTTCGCGCCTCGTCGATCAGGATCGAGTCGACCTCGTCGACGATCCCGAACGAGTGGCCGCGCTGGACGAGGCCCTCGCCCGTGACGGCCATGTTGTCGCGGAGGTAGTCGAAGCCGAACTCGGAATTGGTGCCGTAGGTGATGTCGGCGTCGTACGCGACCTTGCGTTCGGCGAACGGCATCATGTTCTGGATGAAGCCGACGGTGAGGCCGAGCCGCTCGTACACGGGTCGGTTCCACTCGGCGTCTCGTTTGGCGAGGTAGTCGTTCACCGTGATCAGGTGGACGCCCGTCCCCGCAAGAGCGTTCAGGTAGAGCGCGAGGCTCGCGACGAACGTCTTGCCCTCGCCGGTCTTCATCTCGGCGATGTCGCCCTCGTGCAACACGACCCCGCCCATCATCTGGACGTCGAACATGCGCTGCTGCGACTCGCGGAAGCGCGCCTCGCGCACGGCGGCGTAGGCCTCGAAGAGGAGCTCGTCGAGCGACTCGCCGTTCTCGAGCCGCTGCTTGAAGTCGGCCGACTTGCCCTCGAGCTCGGCGTCGGAGAGCTTCTGGAAGTCCGGCTCGAGTGTGGCGATGTACTCGGCCTGCTGCTTGAGCCGCTTCATGCGGCGTCCCTCGCCGACGCGAAGGACCTTCTCCAGCCTGCCGAAGTTCTGCGTGGGCATTAGTCGTAGGGTAGCCGGTTCGGCGTGTTCTTCACGCGGCCCTAACACCGCTCGACCGTTGCACTCACATGCCGTCTGTACGGTCGCCGCGTGCGTCTCGTTCTCGTGCTCTCGGCAGTCGTCGTCGCCACGGCCGCATCGGCCGCGACCGCGGCGGCACCCCGCTTCGTCGCGGCTCCCGCGCCAGTGGCTGCGCTCGCGATGGACGGCCGCCTCGTCGCCTACGCCTCGGGCCGGTCGCTGCTCGACTGCGACCGCATTCGCATCTGGAACCTGACGACCCGGTCCGTCACGAGACTGGGCCGCACGATGCCCTGTGACGAGGGCAGCACGGGGACGGGGATCGCGACCGTCTCGATCGCCGGCAACCGCGTTCTCTGGCTCCACTACACAGGCGGGAACATCCGCGAGTGGCGGCTTTTCACAGCCACGACGACCCGCCGTCTGCCCAGACAGCTCGCCTTCGAGCCCCGCGACGTCGACGGGCCGGCTCCGCTCGTGGTCGGCCCCGGCGATGCCTCGAGAGCAGGCGACATCCTCCCCTACGCGCTCGAGCGCACCGTCGTCGCGCTCCGCAACGACGGCTCCCGCCGCTTCTCGTGGCGCGCCCCGGGCCGCGTGACCGCGCTGGGCGCGCTCGACGGCGAGCTCGCGGTCGCGAGCGAGGGCGGCGAGGTCACGATCCTCGACGCGGGTGGCCGGGTGGTCGGCACCGAGACCTTTGCAGGCGAGATCCAGGCGGTGCGGCTGACCGGGGCGGGCGTGCTCGTGCAGCGCGGGCGGGCGCTCGAGCTTCGCAGCGGCGGTACCGCGAGGAGCTGGCCCCTCCCGGCGCGAGCTTCGCTCCGCGACGCCACCTCGACCGCGGCGTTCTACGTCACCGGCGGTCAGATCCGCGAGCTCCGGCTGGACGCCTTCAACCGGCAGCGCCAGCTGGGGCTCGGATCGGACGTCCAGGCCGAGCTCCTGACCGTCGCGACGTCGTTGGGCCGCCGCGTCACGGTCACGCCGCTCCCCTCGCGCTAGAGCGGCGCCACCTCGACCTCCCACTGCGTGTCGTCGAGCCGGCGCGCCGTGAGAACGGCGTCGTCCCCGATCAGCCGCTCCAGGGTCGGGATCGAGCCGAACGCGCGCGCACCGTCGACCACGACAGTCCGCTCGCCGGCACGAATCGAGATCGTGACGGAGTCGCCGTCGACGTCTTCCGGCACCGCGGTGACCATGATGCGGCGCGCAGCGACCGCCCAGAGGCCGTCCTCGCGCCGAACGGCCTCGGCGCGGTACGGCGGCTCGATGGTTGCCTCGAGCGCGTCGGCCAGCGGCTCGACGTCGAGATCGTCCGTCTCGGCGATGAGGGCGCCGTCCTCGAGCGCGACGAAGACCGCCTCGTCGCCGTCGAGCTCCGGCGCGTCGACCGTCGCAACTGCGTCCCACACGCGCTCCCGGTGGACGCCGTGGATCTCCATCTCGCCCCAGCGTGAGGTCGGCTCGTGCGGCGCCGGCTCAACGAGGCCGCCCTCGCGGGCGAGCTGCTCGTGCAGCGGCTCCTTTCGCCGCCAGAACGGACTCACTCAGGCTCGATGTGCCCGTAGCCGCCGTCGCGGCGCCGGTACACGACCTCCGTCTTGCCGGTCGCCTCGTTCCGGAAGACGAAGAAGTCGTGGCCCACGAGCTCCAGCTGGAGCGTGGCCTCCTCCGGCGTCATCGACTGCAGGTCGAACTGCTTCGACTTCACGATCATCTGCTCGAGCTGTTCCGCCGTGAACTGCGGCTCCGGAGAGGCGTGCCCATCCGCCCGGCGTCCGGTCGAACGGCGGCTGCGCTTCGCCCGGTAGCGCTTCACCTGACGCTCGAGCTTGTCGACGAGCTGGTCGATCGAGGCCTCGAAAGCATTGGAGCTCTCGCGCGCTCGCAGGGTCGGACCCTTCGTCCAGATCGTTGCCTCGGCGACGTGGTCGTTCGGGATCGACGGGTTGCTCTCGAGCGCGAGCTCGAGCTCGACCTGGGTCGGATCGGCCAGCTGCTTCTCGAGCTTGCCGAGCTTCTCCTCCGCGTACCTCCGAATCGACTCGCTGACCTCGACGTTTCGGCCTTTGACCTGGAGTCGCATCGCGTTCCTTCCCTCGATGTGCCGGAGCGTCCGGGTGCCGTCAGGTTAACGGACTGCCCGCGCGAGAGTCACGATTTCGACATGACGTGCACCTCCCTTCCGAAGAGCCGAGGCGGCGGCCGCCGCCGTCGAGCCGCTGGTGTAGACGTCGTCGACGAGACACACGCGCGACGGAGACGCCCGCGCCGGCGCGAACGCGCGGGTGACGTTTCGACGCCGCTCCTCGAGGCTGAGGCCGCGCTGGCGTTCGACTCGCCTCGACCGGCGCAGCAGCCGCTCGACCGGTAGCTCCCAGCGCCTGCCGAGCTCGACCGCGAGCGCCTCTGCCGGCGTGTGCCCTCGCCTCAGGCTGCGGTCCTCGTCGCCGGGGACGAACGCGAGTGCCGTCGCCTCCGGCGGCGCCAGCGCATCGACGACGAGGTCGGCCGCCTCGCGAGCCAACCGCCGCTGGCCGCGTTCCTTCCAGGCGGAGACGAAGCTGCGTGCACGCTCGTCGTAGAGGATCGCCGCCCGGGCCGAGGCGAACGCGATCCGGCGGCCGGCGCACTCCGCGCAGCGCCGCACCGGCCAGGCGCTCGGCGAGCCGCACCTCGCGCAGAGCGGCGGGGAGAGCCGGATCAGCGCGTCGCGGCAGGTGTCGCAGAGCGCCGGTCCGGGGACGCGGCAGCCGGCGCAGCGCTGCGGGAGAACGATCTGGAGCACGACTTCACGCTAGAGCCGACGCTGCAACGAGAGTGCAACGCGTTCGTGTCAGTTGTGTGAAAAGCGCGCGTCCGCGGCGCGCAGCGTCTCCTCGGAGCCGATGTCGAACCACTCGCCGGGGACGCGCCAGGTGTACACGTCCGCGCGCGGGTAGAGCCATTCGATCAGTCGGCCTGGCTGATCGGGGTTGTTCCCCTCCTCGACGTACCGCCGGATCAGCGGCAGCGAATGCCGCGGGTAGAAGTAGAGAGCGATCCCGGCGAGCGTGCTCGTCGGCGCTGCCGGCTTCTCCTCGAAGTGCGTGATCCGGCCCTCCTCGTCGGTCTCGAGGGCGTTGTACTTCGACATCTGCGAGAGATCGCCGACGTCGTAGACGGCAAGAACGGGCGCGTTGCGGCGGCGGCAGAACTCGCCGAACTCGTCGAGAGCCGCGGAGAAGAGGTTGTCGCCCGCAACGACGACGAGGTCGTCGTCGATCTCAGCCTCGTCGAGGACAAAGGCGATGTCGCCGATTGCGCCGAGCTTGTCCTCGTCGCTCGTCGTTCCGTCGTCGATCACGGTCACGTCGGCCCGATCGGCCGCCCACTCGCGGAACTGAGGTGCGAACTTCGAATTCGTGACCACATACGCCCGGTCGGCTCCGACCCCCGCCAGCGAGTCGAGAACGCGATCCAGGATCGGCCGCCCGCCGACCGGCAGCAGCGCCTTCGGCCGATCGAGCGTGAGCGGGTAGAGCCGGGTGGCGTAGCCCGCCGCGATGACGAGCACCTTCACGCGGCGTGGACGGCCCGCGGCAGGGACTCCTGGAACGGCGCGCGATGCACCCCGACCTCGGTCACGATCGCCGCGATCAGGTCGGCCGGCGTGACGTCGAAGGCAGGGTTCCGCGCCGCGAAGCGGCTCGTCAGCTCGTCCGGCGCGCGCTCCTCGATCGGGATCTCGGCGCCCGTCGCCGTCGCCGGGTCGAGCGTCGATGTGGGCGCCACGACATACAGCGGGATGCCGTGATGCGCGGCCGCCACCGCAAGGCCATAGGTGCCGATCTTGTTCGCCGTGTCGCCGTTCGCCGCGATCCGGTCCGCGCCGGTGACGACACAGTCGACCTCGCGGCGGCTCATCAGATGGGCGGCGGCAGCGTCCGCGATCACGGCATGCGGGATCCCGACCGCCTCGAGCTCCCAAGCGGTCAGCCTGGCTCCCTGCAGCAGCGGGCGGGTCTCGTCGACCCACACGTGCGCGAGCAGCCCCTCCTCCCACGCAGTTCGCAGCGCGCCGACGGCCGAGCCGTAGCCGCCGGTCGCGAGCCCGCCCGCGTTGCAGTGCGTGAGCGCCCGTGTGCCCGGGCCGAAGAGCGCTGCCGCGTGAGCCGCCATCCGCCGGCAGCGCTCGACCTCCTCGTCGTGGAGCGCACGAGCACGCTGAGGAGATGGATCGCCCCGCATCTGCTCGAGCGCCCAGACGAGGTTGACAGCCGTCGGCCGCGCCTCGGCGAGCACTGCGTAGGCCCGCTCGAGGTCTTCGCCCTGCGCTGCCGCGAGCACGTAGCCGTAGGCCGCCGCGATGCCGATCGCGGGCGCGCCGCGCACGGCGAGCGTCCGAATCGCCTCCGCCACCTCCGCGGCCGTCCCGCAGCGGAGCTCCACTTCCTCGTCCGGAAGCCGGCGCTGGTCGAGCAGAACGACCGCACCGGCTTCCAGACGAAGGATCCGGTCCGGGCTGAGAGCTCTTACGTGCCCTCGTCCCACGAGGCGAGGTACTTCGCCTGCTCTTCGGTCAGCTGGTCGATCTCGATCCCCATCGTGGCCAGCTTGAGCCGCGCGATCTCGTCGTCGATCTCCTTCGGGACGACGTAGACCTTCTTCTCGAGCGAGGCCGCGTTCTGCACGACGTGCTCGGCCGACAACGCCTGGTTGGCGAACGACATGTCCATCACGATGGCGGGGTGACCCTCCGCGGCCGCGAGGTTGATCAGCCGCCCCTCGCCGAGCAGGTAGAGCCGTCGACCGTCGGCCAGCGTGAACTCCTCCACGAACTCGCGTGCCGCGCGCACCTCCGTCGCGAGCGAGCGCAGCGCGCCGATCTCGATCTCGACGTTGAAGTGACCGGTGTTGCAGAGGATGGCGCCGTCCTTCATCCGCTCCAGGTGCTTCGACGCGAGGACGGACTTGTTGCCGGTGGCGGTGCAGAAGACATCGCCGATCTCCGCCGCGCGATCCATCGAGAGCACCTCGAAGCCGTCCATCGCCGCCTCGAGCGCCGGCATGGGGTCGACCTCGGTGACGATCACGTGTGCGCCGAGGCCCTTCGCGCGCATGGCGACCCCGCGGCCGACCCAGCCGTAGCCTGCGACGACGAAGCGCTTGCCGGCCAGCAGGACGTTGGTCGCGCGGATGATTCCGTCGATCGTCGACTGTCCGGTGCCGTAGCGGTTGTCGAAGAGGTGCTTCGTGCGCGCCTCGTTGACCGCGACGACCGGGAAGCCGAGCTTGCCGTCCCGCTCGAGTGCCTTGAGCCGGATCACGCCGGTCGTCGTCTCCTCCGTTCCGGCGATGACGTCGCCGAGCTGCTCGCGCCGGGCGCTGTGGAGGACGCCGATCACGTCGGCGCCGTCGTCCATGGTGATGTGCGGCTTGTGGTCGACGGCCGCCTCGATGTGGGAGTAATAGGTGTCGTTGTCCTCGCCCTTGATCGCGAAGACCGAGATGCCGAACTCGTCGACGAGCGCGGCCGCGACGTCGTCCTGCGTCGAGAGCGGGTTCGAGGCGCACAGGACGACGTCGGCGCCTCCGGCCTTGAGGGTCCGCATCAGGTTCGCCGTCTCCGTCGTCACGTGCAGACACGCCGCAACGCGGTAGCCAGAGAGCGGCTGCTCCGCCTCGAAGCGGTCGCGGATCGCAGCGAGCACCGGCATCTGCCGGTCCGCCCACTCGATGCGGCGCTTGCCTTCGGAGGCGAGCGCCAGGTCCTTCACGTCGTACCGTTGAGTCGTAGCCATGGATTCCTTCCGTCGCCCCAGGGCGGGGCCTGTTTAGGGTCAGGCGGCCAGGAGCCGCTCGTGCTTGCGCTGCTCCCATTCCAGCGAGTTGCCGTGCTCCGCGCCGGCCGAGAGCCAACCGTCGACTGCCGAGCGCAGGTCCGGCTCGCGGACGAGCCGAGCGGCGAAGGCGACCTCGTCGAGCTCGACGGCGAAGCGCTCGCGCAGCATACGCAGTGCGCGCAGCTGGTTGAGATCGCGAACGCCGTAGGAGCGGTAGCCGGACGCGGTGCGCAACGGCACCACGAGCTCGGCTGCCTCGAGGTAGCGGAGCATCCTCGGCGACCAGCCCGTCTGGGCCGCCGCCTCGCCGACGGTGAAACGCTGCATCGCGGCCAACCTTACCACAACCGTGGTAAGGTCGTCCTCGGGCTCCTTACGGCTCCGACGTGCCCTCGCGCCCGTACTGGTCTTCCAACCGCACGACGTCGTCGATCTGCGGCGTCGAGACCTCCAGAATGGTCGTGTCCTCGAGCGCAGTCACGCGATGGACCGTGCCCGGCCGGTAGTGAAACGCCGCCCCGGCCCCCACGACCTCCTGGTGCAGCATCACCTCGCCGGTGTCCCCGAGCTCGACCTTCGCCCGCCCGGACTGGACGAGCCACGACTCCTCCTTCTCCCGGTGGAACTGGAGACTGAGCGAGGCCCCGGCCTTCACGAACAGCACCTTGCCGCAGTAGCGCCCGGTCAGGGCCCAGATGAGCTCGTGGCCCCACGGCTTCTCGACTCGACGAACGTCGAAGGACCAGCGGTCGAGCGACTCGATGTTGGGTGAATCTATGCCCAGGTGGTCGAGCATATTCCTGCGGGCGCCCGCTACCAATCCCTACGGCTGGTCAGATACTCCTCGGCGCGCCGCAAGTCCTTGGGGGTGTTCACCGTGAGCCAGACGCCGCCGTGCCGGAAGGCGCGCAGCTTGCCCTCCCCCGCGAGCTCCGGAAAGGTGCTCTGCTCGTGGTCGCCCTTCTCAGGGAGTCGCTCGAGCGCCTCCTGACCGAGGACGTAGACGCCCGCGTTGACCCAATGCTCGAGCTTGGGCGCCTCGCGAAAACCGTGGATCCGATCCTCGTCGTCGAGGTCGACGACGCCGAACGGCGAGTTCACCTGCGCGACGACGACCGTTGCGGCGGCGCCGCTCTCGGCGTGGCGCTGCAAGAGTGCGCCGTAGTCGAGGTCGAGCAGCTCGTCGCCGTTCATCGCGAGCACGGCTCCGTTCTCGCGCCTCTGGCCGGCGGCGAAGCGGAGCCCCCCGCCCCGGCCGAGCGGCTCCGGCTCCCCGACGGCGACGATCTCGACCCCGTGGCCGACCAGGTCCTCGTCGAACCGAGCCTCGAGCCCGTCCGAGCAGGCGACGATCGCCCGCGTGACGCCGCCGGCCGCGAGGCGACGAATCGTGTAGCCGAGGAGAGGCCGCCCGGCGACCGGCACGAGCGGCTTCGGGTTGCCGCGCGCCGCCGCACCGAGGCGCTCCGCCTTCCCACCGGCGAGGATCAGCGCCTCCATCAGCTCTCCGCAGGGCGGCCCACGCCCTCGTACGTCCAACCAGCCTCACGCATGAGCTCCGGATCCAGCATGTTGCGGCCGTCGATGAACACGGGCCTCTTCGCGCCTGCCTCGATCGCGGCCGCACGCCAGTCGACCTGAGCAAGCTGCGGCCACTCGGTCACGAGCACGGCCGCGTCGACGCCGGCGAGCGCCTCCTCGATCGTCGCGACCTGAGCGACTCCGTGAAGCCCGTCCGGGTGCGCGACCGGGTCCCAGGCGCGCACGTCGGCACCCTCGGCGACCAGGCGCCCGGCCAGGACGAGGCTCGGCGCCTCGCGCGTGTCGTCTGTGCCCGGCTTGAACGCGAGCCCGAGCAACGCCACGGTCTTGCCGCGCAGCGTCCCGAGACGCTGCTGGAGCTTCCCGATCACGCGCCGCTTCTGCAGCTCGTTCACCTCGATCACCGAATTGAGGAGCTGGAAGTGGTAGCCCGAGTTGGCGGCGAGCTGCTTGAGGGCGAGGGAGTCCTTCGGAAAGCAGCTGCCGCCATAGCCGATGCCTGCGCGCAGGAAGCTCGGGCCGATGCGGCGGTCGAGGCCGATCCCCTCGGCGACGCGGACGACGTCCGCGCCGGTCGCCTCGCAGACGTTCGCGATCTCGTTGATGAAGCTGATGCGCGTCATCAGCGCGGCGTTCGCGGCGAGCTTGATCATCTCGGCCGAGGCGACGTCGCAGCGGACGACGGGGGCGTCGATGCCGCGGTGCAGCTCTGCAACGGCGTCGCCGTCGGCCTCGTCGAAGGCGCCGATGACGATGCGGTCCGGGTGCTGGAAGTCCCGGACGGCCGTCCCCTCGGCCGTGAACTCGGGATTCGAGGCATAGCCGACGTTGGTAAGGCCGCGCTGGTCTAGCCGGTGGCGGACGTTGGCGCCGGTGCCGGCCGGGACGGTGCTCTTCATGACGACGATCGCGCGCTGCTCGAGCCCGCCGAGCTCGTCGACGACCGTCCAGACGGCGGAGAGGTCGGCGTCACCCGAGTACGTCGGCGGCGTCCCGACCGCGACGTAGAGGAACTCCGCGCCGGCGACCGCCTCCGAGACGTCCAGCGTGTAGGTCAACCGCGCGGCGTTCCGGGCGAGCAACTCCTCGAGGCCGGGCTCGTAGATCGGCGCCTCCCCGCGCCGGAGCGCGTCGATCTTCTCCGGCAGCACGTCGCGGATCACGACCTCATGGCCGAGATCGGCCAAGCACGCGCCCGTGACGAGCCCGACGTAGCCCGCACCGAACACGGCGACCTTGCTCACTACTTGACCCGGGAGAGCGGCTTCAGACCCTTGGCGATCGCCAGCATGGTCTCGTTCGAGAGCTTGTTCGAGAGCGTGTTGACGACCCAGTAGCTCGCGCCGCCGTGGCGCAGCACGACCATGCGCAGCTTGGGCCCCGCGTAGTGGAGCTCGTACGCCCGCCGCTTGATCAGCCGGGCGTGATTCTTGTCCGAGAGCGCAGGCGCGTCCTGCCAGTCGGTCATCTGGACGCCCCAGTACTCGCCCGTCCCCATGTTGTAGGTGAGCCGGATCGTCTTGTGCTTGCGATCGTCCTCGTCGATCCAGTACATCCGCACCGGCCGCTCCCGATCGATCCAGCTGCCCTGCGCGATCACGGTCGGCACCATCAGCTTGAACGGCACCTTCGAGGCGCGCTCACGGAGATACGGCAGCGCGGCATCGGCGCCGGGCGCGACCGCGGGCGCCTGCTTCTGCGGCGTCTTGTCGACCGGCGCCTCGGCGAGCGTGCCGTGGAAGGTCTTGCCGACGATCGCGACCACCATCGCGCCGCTCGAGCGCGCGGCGATCGGCGCCTTGACCGGCACGATCTCCTCGATGCCGAAGAGGGCGGCGACCTTCTGCGCGGCCGGCTTCGAGCCTGGCTGCGCCGGGTCGTAGTGGATCTCCGTCTTGAAGTAGTCGAACGTGGGAGCGTCCGCCGAGAGACCGTCGGGCGGGCCGAGCGTCGCGTAGCCGCGCTGTCCGAGCAGGTAGCTCGCGTTCGCTGCGGCGCCGGTGACGCCGTTGCCGTTCAGGACGGTGACCGTCGTGTCTCGCGGCGGCGGTGCCTTCGCGACCTTTTTCTTCGGCTTCTCGTTGAGCACCACGGCGGTCGCCTTGTCCGGCGACTCCACGTCCGGATGCGCGAACTCCTGGACCGCTGCGCGAATGTTCTCCTCCGACGTCGTCAGCTCCGCGAAGCCCTCGAGGCCGTCGATGGAGGACTGGAAGACGTGGCCCGGCGGCAGGCCGTACGCGAAGAGCGCGTAGGAGCGCAGGAGGTCGATGTCGATGTCCTTGCCGCCGCCGCGGCCGACCTCGACGTTCTTCGTGATCGCGGTGACGAGCTTGGGCACCGTGAGCGCGAGGCTCGTGCCGGAGAGCTGATCCTGGATCTGCGCCTTCAGCGAGCGAACGAACATCTGCTGGCGGGCGAGGCGATAGAGGTCGGAGTCGGTGTGCCGGTAGCGGACGAAGTCGAGCGCCTGGTAGCCGGTCAGCTTCTGGTAGCCGGGCTGGAGATTGATCGTCGCGTAGCCGAACGGCCCGCCGCGATCGTTGAAGTAGCGCCGGTCGACGTCGAGCCACACGCCGTCGAGGCTGTCCACGACCTGCCGAAAGCCGCGGAAGTTGACCGTCACGAGGTAGTGGACGGAGAGCCCGGTCAGCTTGCGCACGGTCTGGAGCGTGCCGGTCGAGCCGCACTCCGAGTACGCCTCGTTGATCCGGCCGCGGTAGGTGAGCTTCCCGGGGCACGTGACGTCGACGATCAGGTCGCGCGGGAACGAGAGCAGCGAGATCGACTCGGTATTCGGATCGGCGCGCACGAGCATCACGGTGTCGGAGCGGGACTGCGCGGAGGCGTCCTCGCCCTTGCGCTTGTCGTAGCCGACCACGAGCGCGGTCGCCGGCTCGTTCGCGAGCGGGATGTCGAGCTGCTTCTGCGCGATGACGACGTCCGGCGTGGTCGCGACGAGGTCCTCGACCCGCTGCTCGAGGAAGAGGTAGTAGCCGCCGCCGATCGCGCCGGCGGTCATCAGGAGCGCGACGAACATCCAGGCGACGACGGCGCCGAGGATGGCCACGCCGCCGCGTCGCTTGCGCTCCGGCTGGCGATAGATCGTGATCGGCGACAGCGCGCCAGGCGGCAAGACCGGCCGGCCGTTGCCATTCACGGCCGCCCCGCGACCTATGCCTCTTTTCAGCGTTGTCCGCATACGTCGAAGCGGACGCTGCAGCGCCCGCGGAGGAGCAGGATACCCAACCTACTTGATGCCTTTGTTAGTCGCGGGTTGTCGTCGTCCTGCTCGTCGCAGGCGCAACGCGTGCTACCGCGGCGTGGGTGCCGAGGCCAGAGCGGCCGCGAGCGCGTCGGCGAAGAAGGTGTTCTCCTCCGGCGTGCCGACGGTGATCCGCAGGCCTCCAGGCGCGCCGAAGGCGCCCATCGGACGGACGATTGCGCCCTGGCGAAGAAGGGCCTGGAAAAGGCCGGTCGCGTCGTCGCCCACCTCCGTGAAGACGAAGTTCGCCACGGCCGGCCCTGCGGGCGGAAGCCCGGCCTCGGTGAGCGTGCGTTCGAGGTTCTGCCGACCCTCCGCCGTCAGCCGGCGGCGCCGCTCGAGCTCTGCCGTGGCGTCGAGGCTCGCCCGTGCGGCGACCTGGGCCGCCGTGCTGACATCGAAGGCCCGCCGCACCTTCAGGATCGCCTCGATCGCGTCCCGGGGGCCGACGCCGTAGCCCACCCGCAGGCCGGCGAGCCCGTAGATCTTCGAGAACGTTCGCAGCACGAGCACGCGCCGCCCGGCCCGGAGGTACTCCGCAACGCCGTCCGGATAGTCGGGATGGTCGATGTACTCGAAGTACGCCTGGTCGAGCACGGTCAGGACGTGCTCGGGGACCCGCTCGAAGTAGTCGTCGAGCTCCGCACGCGAGGTCATCGTCCCGGTGGGGTTGTTCGGGTTCGCGATGAAGACGAGCTTCGTCCGCGGCCCGATCGCGGCGAGCATGGCCTCGAGGTCGAGGTGGTCGTCCCGCAGCGGCACGCGCTGAGGCACCGCGCCCAGCTTCAGGGCGTCGAGCACGTAGCTGATGAAGGACGGCCAGCCGGTGACGACCTCGTCGCCGGGATCGAGTGCGGCGACGCAGAGGTGCCCGATGACCGCGTCGGCGCCGGCGGCGGTGACGATCTGCTCGGGGCCGACCGCGTGCCGCTCGGCGAGCGCGTTCCGCAGGTAGTAGGCGCCGCCGTCCGGATACCGGTTGAGGGCGTTGGCGCACGCATCGAGCGCGCTCAGCGCCTCCGGGAACGGCCCCCACGGCCCTTCGTTCGACGCGAGCTTGACGACGCGCTCGAGCCCGAGCTCGCGCTGCACCTCGTCCTCGGGCTTCCCGGGCTCGTACGGGACGAGCCCGTCGAGGGCGGAGCGGAAGAGGGACACGCCGAGCCTAGTCGCCGCTGGGGGTCTCGGCGTCGCCGCTCTTGCTGCGCCAGAACAGAAGCACGCCGCCGACAGCGGCGAGCGCCGCGACGATCGCGCCCTTGTTCGGCCGCCACGTCCCCTCCACGCGCCCCGGAACCGCCTGCAGCGCCTTCTTCTTGATCACGGCCTTCGCGCCGAGCCAGGCCAGCCAACCCAGCAGAGCGTTGCGGCGGTTGAAGATGCTCATTGCGGGAGGCTAACGGATCGGCTCCGCGATCAGGTACTCGCGGCCGCCCGCTTCCGGTTCGGCAGGTGGATGGCGCGTCCGAGCGCGACGAGACCCGCCTCCTTGATCGCCTCCGAGAGCGTCGGGTGAGCGGCCATGCCGTCCGCGACCGTCTCGACGGTCGCCTCCGCGTCGATCGCGACCGTGCCGGCCTCGATCAGATCGGTCACGTGCGGCCCGACCATGACGAGCCCGAGCAGCTCGCCGTACTTGGTCTCGTGGATCGACTTCACCCAGCCGACGGTCTCGTTCTGCATCACCGCCCGCGCATTCGCGACCCACGGGAACATGCCGACCGCGATGTCGTCGCCGTGTCGCTCACGCGCTTCGGCCTCCGTGAGGCCGACGCCGGCGATCTCCGGATCGGTGTAGATCGGCCGCGGCACGGCGGGCTCGCCGATGACGGCATCGTGACCGCAGGCGTTCTCCGCGGCGACCTCGCCCTCCCGGAAAGCAGTGTGCGCGAGCTGCCAGTAGCCGGCGCAGTCGCCGACGGCGTAGATGTGCGGCACGGTCGTGCGGCGGTGCTCGTCCGCGGCGATGCCCTTGCGCGGGTCGAACTCGACGCCGAGCTGCTCGAGCCCGAGGCCTTCGACGACAGGCCCTCGGCCGACGGAGATGAGCATCAGGTCGGCCTGCACCGACTCTCCGTCGCCGAAGTGCACGGTCAGTTGCGAGCCGTCGTCCTCGACCCCGGTGCACTGCTTGCCGAGGTGCAGCACGATCCCACGCTTGCCGAACTGCTTGGCGAGCTCCTTTGCCGCATCCGCGTCCTCCTGGGGGATCAGCGCGTCGAGCATCTCGATGATCGTCACCTCGGAGCCGAAGCGCTGGAAGATCGAGGCGAACTCACAGCCGATGATGCCGCCGCCGAGGACGACGAGCCGGTCCGGCACGTCGGTCGCGGCGAGCAGGCCCGTCGAGTCGACGCAGCGCGGCGAGTCGAGCCCGCTGATCGGCGGCCGGAGCGGATACGAGCCGGTGGCGATGACCGCGGAGCGGAACGTGACGTCCTCCCCACCCTCGACGGCGATCGTGTTCGCGTCGCGGAAGGCACCCTTCCCCTTGACCCACTCGACGCCGTTGGCCTTGAAGAGCGAGGCCACGCCCGACGTCATCTGCTTGACGACGCCGCTCTTCCACTCCGACGCCTGGCCGAAGTCGAGCTGCGGCGCGCCGACCACGACCCCGAGCTTCGCGAAGGTGTCCTGCGCCTGGTGGATGGCGTGCGCCGTCTGCACCCAGGCCTTGGTCGGGATGCAGCCGACGCGGAGGCAGGTGCCGCCGAGCTCGGGCTCCTGCTCGATGCAGGCGGTCTTCGCGCCCAGCTGAGCGGCGCGAATCGCTGCCGTGTACCCGCCAGGCCCCCCGCCCAGGACGGCGACGTCACATTCCATCTCGGTTCAGCTCCTCAGTCGGTGGTCGGCGTCGATGCTATCGACGCGCGCATCGTCCACGCGTCCCGGCCCTCGTCGACGACCTGGAAGCCGTGGCGCTCGTACAGCTTGCGGGCCGGATTGCCCGGCTCGACGTTGAGGCTGATCGCGCTGTAGCCCGCTTCGCGTGCGCGCGCGAGCAGCGCCTCGAGCATCTGGTCGCCGATCCCATGGCCGCGCTTCGACGGGACGACGGCGATCGCGAGCTCGGGCGTTGTCTCGTCCACGAAGCCGTAGCCCGGCTCGGCGGCAGAGAACAGCCGGTACCAGGCGGCGCCGACCGGGAAGCCGTTCTCGAGCGCGATCACGGCCGTGTCACCCGGCCTGCCCCAGCCGCGCACGTACCGCGAGACGAACGAGCCCGGCACGCGCTCCCGCCAGTAGTAGGCGTGATGGAGCATGTCGCGCAGGAACCTCGTGTCCTGCGCGCCTCCTCTCCTGATCACGGTGCTCATCTACGAGTCGTTGAGCGTCTGCGCGAGCTGAATGCGGTTGCCGTCCGGGTCGAACACGTCCACGAGCCGGATCTCCCCGCTGAGCTCGAGCACGACACCGACCTCGACCCCCGCCGCGCGCAGGCGGTCGGCCTCGGCCTTCACGTCGTCGACGTCGATGTGGGCGACGCCGCCCTCCTCGGGCTCGCCTTGGGCGAGCGCGATCTCCATCGACCCGCGAGTCAACTTCGACCAGCCCCCGGGGTGATCCAGGTAGACCTCGTCGAAGCCAAGCACGTCACGGTAGAACGCCCGTCCGGCATCGAGATCTCGGACGCGGTACCAGACCGTGGCCAACAGGGTCCTCAGAGAGCCAGAGCCGGCTCTTCGAGCAGCTCCTTGACGGTGCGGAGGAAATCGGCGCCGTCGGCGCCGTCGATGGCGCGGTGGTCGCACGTGAGCGTCAGCGCCAGCATCGGCCGCACCACGACCTCGCCGTCGCGGACGACCGGCTTGGGCTCTGCAGAGCCGACGGCGAGGATGGCCGCCTGCGGCGGGTTCAGGACGGCGACGAACTGCTCCATGCCGAACATGCCGAGGTTCGAGATCGTGAACGTGCCGCCCTCGAGGTCGGCCAGCTGCAGCTTGCCGTCGCGGGCGCGGCCGACGACATCGGCGCGTGCGGCCGCGATCTCCTGGATCGTGCGGCGGTCGGCGTCGCGGATCACGGGCACGATCAGGCCGTTCGGGGCGGCAACGGCGATCCCGATGTGCGCGTTCGGGAAGCGGCGGATCGTCTCGCCGGTGAAGTGCGCGTTCACGGCGCGGTGGCGGACGAGCGCGGCCGCGCAGACCTTCGTCAGCAGGTCGGAGACGGTCGGCTTCGTCTCGCCCTCGGCCAGCCGGTCGACGAGCCGCTCCCGCAGCTCCAGCGTCCGCGTCATGTCGGCGGAGACGACGAGCTGGAAGACGGGCGCCTGCCAGGCCTCGGTCAGTCGGCGCGCGATCGTCTTGCGGGTGGAGGTGAGCTCCAGCTCCTCGACCTCGCCTGCAGCCGGGAGCGCAGCTGCCGGGGCGGCCGGCGGCGGCGCCAGAGCCGCCTGCTCGACGTCCTGCGCGATGATCCGGCCCTCCGGCCCCGAGCCGCTGACCTGCGCGATGTCGATCCCCTTCTCGCGCGCCAGCCGCCGTGCGAGCGGTGAGGCCTTGACACGGGCCGCGCCCGTGTCTGGACGACCGTCCGTCGTGGCCGGTTTCTGCGCCGCGGCCGTGGCAGCGGCCGCTGCCTGGCCACGCTCACGCTCCGAGTCCATGCCGGGCGCGGCGGAGCCTTCCGTCTGCGTCTCCTCGCGGTCCTCGACTTCGGCAGCGCCCTCACCATCGCTTTCCGGCGGCTTGCCGTCGGAAAGCGACTCGCTCACGTCCTCCCCCTCAGCGCCGATGACGGCGATCGTGCGGCCGACCTCGACCTCGCCCGAGTCGACGACGATCTTCAGCAAGACGCCGTCGGCCTCGGCCTCCACCTCCTGCGTCACCTTGTCGGTGTCGAGCTCGTAGAGCGGCTCGCGCTTCTTGACCGGATCGCCCTCGCCCTTCAGCCACTTGACGATCGTGCCGGACTCCATCCCCTGGCCCAGCCGTGGCAGCTTGACCTCGGTCGCCATCAGTGGCTCTCGCGGTGACGGTTTCGCGCCGATGGCGTGCGAGGTGCAAGCGATGCAAGGACGCAGGGAGCGCCCGTATTGGACAATACGGGCGCGACTGAGGACGCCGCAGCGCGCCGCAGATCGCGCGCCAGCGGTGCCCTAACTGTCGCCGCGAGAGCCACTTATTCTAGGCCCGCGCCATCGTCCGCTTGACCGCTTCGAGCACGTCGGCCGCGTGCGGGACAGCCCATTGCTCCATCGCCGGCGCGAACGCAAGCGGCGCGAACTTCGCGCCGACGCGCTCGATCGGCGCGTCGAGATAGTCGAAGGCTCCCGTTTGGACGACCGCCGTCAGCTCGGCGCCGACGCCGCCGCGCGTGACCGCCTCGTGCGCCGTGACGCAGCGGGTCGTCTTGCGGACGGAGTCGAGGATCGTCTCCTCGTCGAGCGGGAGCAGCGTCCGCGGGTCGATGACCTCGACGGAGATGCCCTCCTTTTCGGCCTCCTCGGCCGCCTTGACCGCCTCGGGCACCATCCGGCCGACGGCGATCACGGTCACGTCCTTGCCCTCGCGCATCACGCGGGCCTTCCCGAACGGGATCGGCTCGAGCTCGTCCGGGACTTCGCCCTTCAGCGGGTAGAGAAGTCGGTGCTCGAAGAAGATGACGGGGTTGTCGTCGTAGATCGCGCTCCAGAGCAGGCCGCGGACGTCCTCGGGAGTCGACGGGAACGCCACCTTGAGGCCGGGGACGTGGACGAACCACGATTCGACCTGCTGTGCGTGCTGCGCACCGGGGCTCCACCCGGCACCGCCCTGCGTGCGCACGGTCAGCGGCACCTTCAGCTGGCCGCCCGACATCGTCCTGTGCTTCGCCGCCTGGTTGACGAGCTGCTCCATCGAGAGCGTCAAGAAGTCCTGGTACATGATCTCGACGACCGGCCGCATGCCCTGCATGGCGGCGCCGATGCCGGCGCCGACGATCGCGATCTCGGAGATGGGGGTGTTGCGCACGCGCTCCGGGCCGAACTCGGCGAGCATGCCCTGCGTGACGCCCATCGAGCCGCCCATCTCGGCGATGTCCTCGCCCATGATGAAGACGTCCTCGTCGTCACGCATCGCGCGCGAGAGCGCGTCGCGGACCGCCTCGCGATAGGTCAGTTCAGGCATAGACGTACTTGAGTGCGTCCTCGGGCTTCGGATCGGTGCCGGCCTTCGCGAACGCGACCGCCTCCTCCACGATCGCCGTCACCTCGGTGTCGAGCTGCTCGAACTCGTCGTCGGAGAGCTCGAGCCGGGCGCGCAGGAGTTCGATCGGATCCTTTGTCTCGCGTAGCTCCTCGATCTCCGCCTTGTCGCGATACACCTGCGGATCGCCGATGTAGTGGCCGACCAGGCGGTACGTCCGGATGTTGAGGAAGACGGGTCCGGCGCCCGTGACGGCATGCTCGCGCGCCTCGCGCGTCGCGTCGTACACGGCCTCGACATTCTGACCGTCAGCGTCGATCGACCGCATCCCGTAGGCGACGGCGCGCTGGGAGAAGTCCTCGATCGGCGAGTGCTGGGACATCGGCGTCGACTCGGCCCAGCCGTTCATCTCGAGGACGAAGAGCGCCGGCACCTTCCAGAGCTGCGCCAGGTTGAGCGACTCGTGAAACGTGCCGGTGTTCGTCGAGCCGTCGCCGAAGAAGGCAACGGCGACCCGCTCCTGCTTGCGGAACTTGTAGGCGAGAGCGGTGCCGGTCACCTGCGGCAGGCCGCCGCCGACGACGGCGTTCGCGCCCAGCATCCCGTTCTCGAGGTCGTAGAGGTGCATCGAGCCGCCGTAGCCGTGCGAGCAGCCCTCGAGCTTCCCGTAGAGCTCGGCCATGACCCGGTTCGGGTGTGTGCCCTTCGCGATCGCGTGCCCATGCGCGCGGTGCGTCGACATGATCGTGTCCTCGCGCTCCAGCGCCGCGCAGACTCCGGTCGCGACGGCCTCTTGACCGATCGCGACGTGCAGGAAGCCGGGCAGCTCGCCCGCCCGGAAGCGCTCCTCGACCTTCTCCTCGAAGCGCCTGATGAGGAGCATCTCGCGCAGCAGCTCGCGTAGCTCGTCTTCGGAAAGACCTCCCTCGGCGCGCGGCTTTCTCTCGACCTTGGCCATGTGAGGTTCATTTAAGCTGACTGCCCGTGAGGCTGGAAGATCAGTGGCGCAGGATCGAGGCGAAGCTGCCTGAGGAGTGGGCCGACGCCCAGCTCGCGCTCGAAGTGCCGAACTCCAGCCAGCGCGCGCGCGCGGCGGCGCTGCTCGGCCCGGCGAATCCGGGGCGCTCGGGCTCCGAGCTTCGCTTCGCGGCCCATCGCCGCGGGGCAGGGACCGGCGCCGAGGGCGTGCGACGGCTCATGAGGGGCGTCGATAACGCCTGGATCCGGGGCAGGCTTCGCCTGGTCGACACGACCGCGATTCCGCCCGAGGCCGAGGTCGACCGAGCCGGACTGGCGCCGGCGTGGGACGAGGCCCTGGCGGCCCTGCCGCCCGACTGGAGCGACCTCCTGTGCGAGATCCGCCTGACCTCGAGCGACTACCTCCAGCGCGCCGCGTTGCAGCTCGCTCCCTTGAACCCGACCAAGCCGCCGGACGCGTCGGCGTTCCGCTTCCGCGTCGCCCGTCGGTTCGGCTACGGAGCCTCGCCCGAGATGACCCGGCGCTGCCTTGAGCGCCTCGACGAGGAGGGCATCGTCGGGCACGTCGACGTCCTGCGAGTCCTCTCGGACACGCACAACGTCGCGACGCAGGGGCCCGTCTGGTACCTGGAGGGCAAGGCGGTTTGACCGACGATCCCCTCTCCTGGTTTCTCATCGAGAAGGGCTGGGAGGTCGTCGGCTCGGACGGCGAGGAGCTCGGCAAGGTGCACGAGGTCGTCGGCGACGCCGACAAGGACATCTTCAGCGGCCTCGCGGTGACGCCGGGACTCCTCGGGATCCTGCGCAAGCCTCGCTTCGTCCCGTCCGAGAACGTCGGGGCGATCACCGACGGCCGGATCGAGGTCGACCTCGACTCGGATGCGTTCGAGGAGCTCGAAGAGCACACCGGCGTCGCGTCCTAGGACGACCTAGCCGAGCTCGGTCGCGAGGCTGCGCGCGTCGCCGGCCGAACGCGCGACCACGAGGCACGTGTCGTCGCCGGCGATCGTGCCGACGACGAGCGGGTGCTCGACGCGATCGAGCGCCCGGGCGATCGCCGGCGCCGAGCCGAGCTGGGAGCGGATGACGACGAGATTCTCCGCGGCGGTCACGCTGTGTGCGTACTGGCCGAGAATCGCAGCCAGTGCCTCGCGCGGCTCGGCGCGCGTCGCCCGGCCGGGCAACACGTAGCGAGGCCTGCCCAACCCGTCTGTCGACTTCTCGATCCCCAGCTCGCGCAGGTCGCGGGAGAGCGTCGCCTGCGTCACCGCACAGCCGGCCCCGGCGAGTGCCCGCTCGAGCTCGAGCTGCGTCCCGAGCCGGCGGCGCGTGATCAGGCTCTGGATCAGGCGCTGGCGCTCTTCCTTCGGGAAGGGCCTGGACATCTCGCCGAAGCCTTCCACGTTTGTGCGGACCGGGTTCCGGCAACGATGAGGGCACGATGGCGGGGAGCGACGAGCCGGTCGAGACCAAGGTCGCACGCTGACTTGACCGCCGCGCCGGTCGCGATCGGCCGGGAGCCGCGAAGCCCCTGGAGACTGTCGCCGCGCGAGTGGGTCGACGTCTTCAAGCGCGCCGTTCAGTCGTTCATGGCCGACGACGCCACGGGCCTCGCGGCCCAGGTGGCCTTCAGCTCCCTGCTCGCGTTCTTCCCGGCGATGGTCTTCCTCGTCGGCGTCCTCGACCTCGCCGGCGCCTACGACGCGCTCCGGGACTTCCTGACGCCGGTCGCACCCGGCGAGGTGATCGACACGATCGAGCGGCTGCAGCGCGACACGTCGACCGGCACCTCGGTCGTCGCCTTTCTCGTGGGGGCGTCCCTAGCCGTCTGGGCGGCGAGCAGCGCGATGAACGCGGTGATCAAGGCGGTCAACCGCGCCTACGCCCTGGTCGAGACGCGTCCGTTCTGGAAGCTGCGGCTCGTGGCGATCGTCCTCGTCGTGCTCACAGGGCTCGTGTTGGCCGGGCTGCTCCTGCTGATCGTCTTCGGCGGGCCGCTCGGATCCGCGATCGCCGAGCAGGCCGGACTGGGGAGCGCGTTCGAGTTCGTCTGGACGTTCCTGCGCTGGCCGCTCGCGTTCGCCGCGATCCTGCTCTTCTTCGGGCTGGTCTACTACCTGGCGCCGAACGTGGAACCACGCAGCTGGGTGTGGCTGACGCCGGGCTCCCTCGTCGGCGCAGTGTCGTGGCTCGTGCTCTCCGGTCTCTTCGCGCTCTACACGAGCTTCTCGGACTCGTACTCGCGGACGTACGGCGCCCTTGCGAGCGGCATCGTGCTGCTGCTCTGGCTCTACTACTCGGCCTTTGCGTTGCTCTTCGGCGCCGAGCTGAACTCGGAGATCGACCGCCAGGCGGAGATCGATGCGGCAGGAGGACCGGGTGCCGGGCTCGTCAAGCCGAGCCGGCGGGCAAGCGGCTAGACGTCAGGAGACGCGGATGCTGCCGCGGAGCTTCGCCGCGGCGGCGTCGGAGTAGAAGCGGAGCATCCCCTTCTTCAGCGTCACGCGCCACGTCAATGTGGCGACCTGCGGGACGCCGGTCTTCTTGTTCACGCCCGCGCCGACCAGGTGGAAGTTGTGCTTCGCCGTGCGGTCGCGGACCGTGATCGCGAAGGCGCCGGCCTTGAGCGAGTGCACGTGGGCGCCCCCTGCGGTGCGGAGCGCGATCGTGCTGCCGGGACCGACCGTCGCGGTGAGCTTCTTCGCCGCCGGCGGCTTCGTGGACGGAGGCGGAGGAGGCGGTGGCGGGGGCGGCGGAGGCGGATTGCCGACGGTGATGTTCCCGAACATGTCCGCGCTGTGGGGGTCGCACTGGAAGCGGTAGCGGCCTTCCTGGAAGGTCACGGTCCAGGTCATCGTCCCCTCGAACTCCACCGTCGTCGACCGGTCCACTCCCGGCCCGTCGAGGTGGAAGTTGTGAAAGTCGGAGAGGTCGCGCACCTGGATCTCGTACGTCCCGGGGTCGAGCCGGGTCACGTCGGCTCCTGCCGGCGTCCGCAGCGAGATCGTGAAGCCCGGCCCGACCGTCCCCTCCAGGCGCGTCGTCTGGCCGGTCGACTCGCCCGGCAGCAGGAAAGCCGCGCAGGCGCACAGAGCGAGGAGACCCCAACGTCGCATCACAGCCTCATACGGTACCCACGCGGAATCGGATTTCTGGCTTCTCCGGGCGGGGGTTAGACTCGGCGGGTGGCCCTCGGCCGTAACGCCAAGATCGACCTGATCCGCAATGTGCCGCTCTTCTCGCAGCTGAGCCGCGCTGAGGTGACCGAGGTCGCGAAGATCGCAGACGAGATCGACGTCAAGGCGGGCAAGGTGCTGACGCGGGAGGGCGATCGCGGCAACGAGTTCTTCGTCCTGCTCGACGGCGCGGCGGAGGTGCACCGCGGGGGCAAGAAGGTCCGGATGCTCGGCCGAGGCGACTTCTTCGGCGAGATCGCGCTCGTGTCGCGCTCCCCGCGAACGGCGACGGTGACGACCACCGTCCCATCCGACCTCCTCGTGATCACGGGGACGAACTTCCGGGCGCTGCTCGACCACTCGCCGCGGATCCAGCTGCGCGTGCTCGAGGCGCTCGCCGACCGGCTGGCGCCGACGACCGTCTAGCGCTCAGGCGCGCAGCTCGGCGCCGAAGCGCTCGGCCAGCGCCTGCACGATCCGCTCGCGCAGCGCGGCGGCGTCGTCGTCGGAGAGCGTGCGCTCGGGCGACTGGAAGGAGAGGTGCAGCGCGACCGACTTTCGCCCCTCGCCCACCTGGTCGCCACGGTAGACGTCGAAGACGCGCACGTCGCGCAGCTCCGGGCCGGCCGCCTCCTTCGCGGTGGCAACGAGGGCGCCGGCCTCGACCTCCTCCGACACCGCGACGGCGACGTCCTGGCGCAGGGCCGGAAACGTGATCACGTCCTCGTACTCGACCCGATCGGGCGCCTCCTCGACGAGCGTCGTCAGGTCGAGCTCGAACGCGCCCCACGCGCCCTCGAGCACCGCGGGATGAAGCTCCCCGACGGCGCCGGCCAGCGTCCGGGCTGTCTTGCCCGGGTGGAAGAGCGGGCCGGCGTTCGGTTCGCGCTCGAACGGCGGCGCGATGTGAAGCGCCTCGTGGATCGCCTCCACGGCGCCCTTGGCCGGCGGGTAGCCGCCGCTCACGATGCCGCTGACGCGCCAGCGCTCCTCCGGCAGCTGCTCGCCGCTCGGCAGGTAGACACGCGCGATCTCGAAGAGCGCGATGCGCTCGCGGCCCGCGTCGAGCTGGACCCGCACTGCTTCGACGAGACCAGGAAGGAGCGTCGTCCGCAGGACGGCCTGGTCGGACGTGATCGGGTCCGGCAGCCTCAGCGCGTCCGGTCGCGGATCGGCCGCGGCCAGGCTCCATGTGTACGCCTCGTCGAAGCCGACGCCGACGAGCACGTCCTCGACGAGCCGACGCAGGCGCTGTTCCTTCGTCAGCCGGCCGCGCACGTGCCGCCGCAGCGGCAGCGTGAACGGGATCTGGTCGAGCACGACGCGGCCGACCTCCTCGACGAGGTCGATCTCGCGAGTCACGTCGCGAGCACGCCAGCTCGGAACCTGCACGTCCCAGTCGTCGGACACCCCGAACTGCAGCCGGCGCAGGATGTCGCGCTGCTCCTCGTCGGCGACCTCGAGCCCGAGCACGGCGTTCGTCCGCTGCGGGCGAAGGCGGACGACCGGCGGCTCCGGCAGCTCGGCGCCGACGTCGGAAGAGCCGACCAGCTCGGCGCCCGTGAGGTCGACGATCAGCCTGCTCGCGTAGACCGCGGCGGCCTCCGCGAGGCGCGGGTCGACGCCCTTCTCCCAGCGGTTCGACGACTCCGATCGAAGTCCCAGCCGCTCGGACGTACGCAGGATCGTGATCGGCTCGAAGTTCGCCGCCTCGAGGAGCACCTCGCTCGTCCCCTCGCCGACCTCCGTGTCGAGGCCGCCCATGACCCCCGCGATCGCAACCGGCTTCTCCGCGTCCGCGATGACCAGATCGTCCGGCGTGAGCCGACGGACATCCCCGTCGAGCGTCCGCAGCTCCTCGCCCGCCGCGGCACGGCGGACGACGATCCGGCCGCCCGCGAGCGTCGTCCGGTCGAAGACGTGGAGCGGGCTGCCGAACGCGTGCATGACGTAGTTCGTCACGTCGACGACGTTCGAGATCGAGCGCATCCCGGCCGCGGCCAGGCGGGCCCGCAGCCAGACCGGCGACGGCCCGACGGCGACGCCGGTGAAGACCCGGCCGATGTAGCGCGGGCAGCCCTCGAAGTCCTCGATGCGCACGTCGACCTGCTCGGCGCCGGAAAGCGGCGGGTCGCCGCCCGGCATCGGCCGCAGCTCGCCGCCGAAGAGCGCCGCGACCTCGCGTGCGACGCCGTACACGGAGAGGAGGTCGCCGCGGTTCATCGTCGGCGTCACCTCGAGCACCGACTCGCGGATCGGCAGAACGTCGGCGAGGAGCGTTCCCGGCTCGTGCTCCGTGGGGAGCACGATGATCCCGCTGTGGTCGTCGCCGAGCTCGAGCTCGCGCTCGGACAGGATCATGCCCCGCGAGAGCTCGCCCCTGAGCTTCGCCTCGCCGAGCGGCTCCTCGACTCCGGGGAGCAGCGCACCGGGGAGCGCGACCGCGACTGTGGCTCCGGCGCCGAAGTTCCAGGCGCCGCAGACGATCTGCCGCGGCTCGCCCTCCCCCACGTCGACCCGACAGAGCTGCAGGCGATCGGCGTTCGGGTGCTTGCCGGCCTCGACGACCTTGCCGATCCGGAACAGGCCGAGGTTGCCGTCCGTGTCCGGGACGCCGAGGTCGATCACGCGATCGACCTCGAGCGACGAGATCGCGAGCCGGCGCGCGAGGTCCGCGACCGGCACGTCGACGTCGACGTACTCGCGGAGCCAGGAGAGCGGGACGCGCATCTAGAACTGAGAGACGAGCCGCGGGTCGTTGCGCCACAGCTCGCGCAGGTCGGGAATGCCGTGCCGCAGCACCGCGATGCGCTCGAGGCCCCAGCCGAAGGCGAAGCCCGTGTAGCGCTCGGAGTCGTAGCCGACGAACTCGAACAGCTTCGGATCGACCATGCCCGCCCCGCCGACCTCGATCCAGCCCGAGTGGCGGCAGACCGGACAGCCGTCGCCGTCGCAGACGTGGCAGGAGACGTACGCCTCGATCGACGGCTCGGTGAACGGGAAGTAGTGCGTCCGGAACTCGGTGCGCCGCTCCTCGCCGAACAGCGCCCGCAGCAGGTAGTCGAGCGTGCCCTCGAGGTCGGCGAGCGTGATCCCCTCGTCGACGACCAGTCCCTCGACCTGGTGAAAGGTCGGCGTGTGCGTGGCGTCGGGCGTGTCGCGGCGGTACACGCGGCCAAGCGTGACGATGTAGACGGGCGGCTCCTGCGCCTCCATCGTCCGGATCTGGCTCGGCGAGGTCTCCGTGCGCAGCACGGTCTCGTCGTCGAGGAAGAGGGTCGCGAGCGGCGAGCGGGCCGGATGCCCCGCCGGGAAGTTGAGGCCGTCGAAGTTGTAGTGGGTGGTCTCGACCTCGCGCCCGTCGATGACCTGATAGCCGAGCCCGAGGAAGATGTCCTCGACCTCGCGTCGGATCTGCGTGATCAGGTGCAGGTGGCCGCGCGGCGGCGCCTCGCCCGGAAGCGTCACGTCGATCGTCTCCTCGCGCAGGCGCCGGTCGAGCTCTTCCCGCTCGATCGCCTCGCGGCGCTCGGCAATGCCGGACTCGAGCTTCTGGCGGAGGGAATTCAGCGCCATCCCGGTCTCGCGGTCGCGGACCTCGCGCAGCGCCTGCGGCAGCTCGGCCTTGCGGCCGAGGTAGCGGACGCGCGCCAGCTCGACCTCGTCGAGGGAGGTCGCGGCCGCGACGGCCGCCGTCGCCTCTCGCTCGAGCGCAGCCAGATCCATGGGTCGGCCGACGATAGCATCGGCCTCGTGCCGTCCTCGTATGACGCGTTCGCGCCGATCTACGACCGCTGGGCCGGGCACATGACGGAGGACGTTGACTGGTACGTGGAGCTCGCACGCGAGGCCGACGGCCCGATCGTCGAGCTCGCCGTCGGCAACGGTCGCGTCGCCGTGCCGGTCGCTCAGGCGACCGGTCGAACCGTGATCGGGATCGACCGCTCGCCGGCGATGCTCGCCGGCGCGCGGGAGCGTGCAGACGCCGCCGGCGTCGAGCTCGACCTCCGGGAGGGCGACATGCGGGAGCTCTCCCTGGAGGAGCCCGCCGCGCTCATCTATTGCCCCTTCCGCTCGCTGCTCCACCTGCCGACATGGGCGGACAAGCGGCGCACGTTCGAGCGCGTCGCCGCGTCGCTGCGGCCCGGCGGCCGCTTCGCCTGGAACGCCTTCGTCTTCAGCCATCGCATCGCGGCGGCGACCGACGGCGCCCACCAGGTCGAGCGCGGGATCGGCCACACGATCCGCCAATTCCCGCACGACAACCGGATCGACATCGTCCTCGACGACGGCCCCGAGGTCTCGCTCTGGTGGGTGACCCGCTCCGAGTGGGAGGCGTTGATCGACGTCGCGGGCCTCGAGGTCGAGGCGCTCTACGGTGGTTTCGAGCGCGAGCCGTTCGGCGAGGGCTCGCTGGAGTTCGTCTGGGTTGTATCCAAGTCCTTATGACCCGATCGCTCGCCTCTACGACCCGTGGAGCGCGAGCGTCACCGAGGACGTCGAGTTCTACGTCCAGGAGGCCGTCGCGTCAGGCGGGCCGGTTGTCGAGCTCGCGTGCGGCACCGGCCGGATCACGGTGCCGGTCGCGAAGGCAGGAGTGCGCGTCATCGGCGTCGACGGCTCGGCCGCGATGCTCGAGGTGGCGCAGGAGCGGGCGGAAGCTCACGGCGTCGCGGAGCTCGTCGACCTGCGCCTCGGCGACCTGCGCGAGCCGCCGGTCGAGGAGCGCGTCCCGCTCGTCCTGATCCCGTTCCGCTCGCTGCTGCACATGCTGACCGAGCCGGACCGCGAGCAGGCCCTCGCCGCCGCGCGAGAGCTGCTCGTTCTCGGCGGGAGGCTCGTCTTCGACGTCTTCGCGCCCGCGCAGGACGACATCGATGCGACCAACGGCCGCTGGCTCGAGCGGGAGCCGGGGATCTTCGAGCGGGCGGACTGGGACGAGGCGGAGCGGACGCTGACCCTGTCGGTGCGCCGGGGAGAGGAGGCTTCGACGATGCGCCTCGCCTGGCTCTCGCCCGTCGAGTGGCGCCGGCTGCTCGAAAGCGCCGGCTTCCAGATCGAGGAGCAGTACGGCTGGTTCGACCGTCGGCCGTACGCCGGCGAGGAAGACTTCGTCTTCGTCGCCAGACGCTAGGCGCTACGCGAGCCGAGCTGACCGCGTCGCGCTCGAGCACGATCTCGTCGCCGACGGCGACCGCGCCGCTCTCGACGACCCTTGCGAGCATGCCGCGCTTGCCCTCGAGCTCCTTGCGCAGCCCCTCGCGGATCTCGTCCATCCTCTGACAGGGGTCGCAGACCATCGTGATCTCGAAGAGCGCGTCGCCCACCCGGACGCGCTGACCGATCGGCCACTGCTCGACGTCGTCGCCGGCGACCGTGATGTTCTCGCGGATCACGCCAGGATCGAGCCGCAGGCCGTCGAGGTGCTCCTGCGAGACGAACAGCACCTCGCGCTTCGGCGGGTTCGCGTGCGCGCAGCCCTCGAGCCCGAAGCCGGCGAGCGCCTGGACGCGCTCGTGCGGCGTGGACTTGCCGCTTTTGCGCGCGGGTGACGTGAAGAGCCCGGAAACGGTGGCCATGTATCGAGCGTACCAGTCGATAAGGTCTGCCCATGCTCTGGGTCGTCATCGTGATCGTGCTCCTCATCGCGCTTGTCCTGGCGCTCGTCTTCCTCTACAACCGGCTGGTCACGCTGCGGAACCGCGTCGACAACGCCTGGGCGCAGATTGACGTGCAGCTCAAGCGGCGCTACGACCTGATCCCGAACCTCGTCGAGACCGTGAAGGGCTACGCGGCGCACGAGCGGGAGACGTTCGAGGCGGTGACGAACGCTCGGTCGCGGGCGCAGTCGGCCCAGGGTCCCGCCGAGCAGGCGCAGGCGGAGGGCATCCTCGGGCAGGCGCTCGGCCGGCTGTTTGCGGTCGCGGAGGACTATCCCGAGCTGCAGGCCGACGAGAACTTCCGCCAGCTGCAGGACGAGCTGGCGCAGACGGAGAACCGGATCGCCGTCTCGCGGCAGGTCTACAACGACACCGTGCTCACGTACAACAACGCGATCCAGACCGTGCCGGGCGTGTTCTTCGCGGGCCCGTTCGGCTTCGACAAGCGGGAGTTCTTCGAGGCGGAGGAAGCGGCCGAGGAGGCACCACGGGTCGCGTTTTAGCGGTCGTCGCCGCGCTGGCGGCGCTCGCGCTCGCCGGGGAAGCCTCCGCTCAGTCGTTCGAGCTTCCGCGGGCAAACGTCGCCGTCGAGGTCCAGCCGGACGGCTCGCTCATCGTCGACGAGAGCATCACGTTCGCGTTCTCCGGCGGCTTCACGGGCGCGTTCCGCGAGATCCCGCTCCGAGAGGGCGAGACGATCGACGACGTCGCCGTGTCCGAGGGTGGCCGCCGCTACCGGCCGGGCGCCTCGGCCGAGCTCGGTTCTTCGGGGGCGCCGGACACGTTCGGGACGACGACGACGGACCAGGGGCTGCGGATCGTCTGGCACTACCAGGCGTCGTCCGAAGAGCGGACCTTCCTCGTCCACTACCGCCTGCGGGGCCTCGCGGTCGCGTACGACGACGTCGTCGACGTCAACCTGCGGGTTTGGGGCGACCAGTGGGAGCAGCGGCTCGGGCAGCTGACGGCGACGCTCGGAGCGCCGACCGTCGTCCTTCGGGCCTGGGGGCATCCGGTCAGCGTGCGCGGCGACGTCACGATCAACGGCGACCTCGTCACGCTTCGAGCGGTCAACATCCCGCCGAAGCAGTTCGTCGAGCTGCGTGCGCTGATCCCTCGCTCGGGCTTCACGTCCACTGCGGGCATGCAGGTTCGGTCGGGGGAGGCGCTCGAGCGGATCGCCGGCGAGGAGCAGGAGGACGCTGCCGCCTACGAGCGCGACCGGGAGCGACTCGACGACGCGCTCGCGAACCCGTGGCGGCCGCTGCTGCTCCTGCTCGCGCTCGCGGTCCTGCCGGCGCTCGCCCTCGTCGGGCTCGTCTGGTGGCTGTGGGGCCGCGAGCGCGGGAGCGGCTATGACCGCGAGTACGAACAGGAGCCCCCGACCGCGACCGAGCCGGCGCTCGTGCCGCCGCTGCTCTCGCAGGGAGGCGAGGCGGGCTCGTTCGAGTTCACCGCGACGCTGTTCGACCTGATTCGCCGCGGCCGCTACGCGGCGGCGCCGGTGACGACCGAGCAGACGATCTGGGGCGGCCTTCGCACCCGGGAGGTGGCCGACCTCGAGGTGTCGCTGGCCGACGTCGAGTCGCCCGTCGAGACGTTCGAGGCGCCCGTCGCGTCGGTCGTCGACTCGATCGTCCAGGACGGGCCGGAGCGCTTGTCGCGGTTCCGCGATCGGATCGAGAGCGACCGGACCTCGAACTCGAAGCGCTTCACCGACTTCAAGTCCGCCGTCGGCGCGAAGCGTCCGGCCCTGGTTCCGCAGCGACGGCCTCAAGCTGCTGATCCCCGCGATCGTCGTCTTCGGCGCGCTGGGCGCGATCCTGCTCTGGCGGGGAGTCGACGGCCTCGAGACCTTCGCCCCCCGCTGGAACGACGTGCTTCTGATCGCCTTCGGCGTGTGCGCGCTCCTCAACGCCGTCATCCTCGGAGTTGCGCTCGCTGAACCGCCGGCTCTGGCGGCGACGCGCGCCGGCCGCCCAGCAGGAGGCGGAGCGCTGGGAGGCCTTCCGGCGCTACCTCTCGGACTTCCCACGCCTGCAGGAGGCGCCCCCGGCGACGCTGCAGCTCTGGGAGCGCTACCTCGTGTACGGGATCGCGTTCGGGATCGCCGAGCGCGTGCTGCAGGGCGCCCAGCTGCACATGCCCGAGGCGCTCGCCCAGGCGAGCTCGATCTACTGGATCGGTCCCTACGGCGACCTCGGCTCCGGTGCGACCTCGCTCGGGATCGGCGACCTCGCCGCGGGCTTCGGCTCGGCCCTTGCTCCTCCCTCCTCCGGCTCGGGCGGCTTCGGCGGCGGCTTCTCGGGCGGAGGCGGTGGTGGTGGCGGCGGCGGAGGTGGCGGCGCATGGTGAGGGCCTTGGCGCTCGCAGCCGTGCTCGCGGCGCTGGCGGCGGCCGGAACGGCCGGCGGCGGCAGCGCTCAGAGCAAGCCAGACGTGCAAGCCGGGCGTGCACACCTTGAGGCTCGGAAGCGAGCGCCGTCCCGCCCGCATGCGCGTGACCGCCGGCGGAAGCGGCCGCAAGGCGCTCGTGGTCGTGCTGCACGGTGCCGGCGGCTCGGCCGACAGCGGGCTGAGCGCGTTCGAGACGTGGAACGCGCCCGGTCTCGTGCTCGTCGCTCCCGCCTCGAAGGCCTACACCTGGAGCGGCCTGCTCGGCTCCGACGCCGACCTCGCGGCGGTCAACGGCGCCCTCGCGAAGGCGTACGCGCGTTGCCGGATCGACCGGAAGCGGGTCGCCATCGGCGGCTTCTCCGACGGCGCCAGCTACGCCCTCTCCCTCGGCCTCGCGAGCGGCGACCTCTTTCGGTCGGTGATCGCGTTCTCGCCCGGTGGGATCGTCGGCAGCGGTCAGACCGGCAGGCCGCGCATCTTCGTCTCGCACGGGACGAGGGACACGGTCCTTCCGTACGAGCGCACCCGCACCTCGATCGTCCGGCAGCTTCGCGGCGCCGGGTACCCGGTCACGTTCAAGTCGTTCCGCGGTGGCCACGAGGTCCCGCCCGCGATCGGGAAGGCCGCCCAACGCTGGTTCCTGTCGGGCTAGCGGCGCCGGGAGCGCTCGTACAGCGCGATCGCGCCCGCGACGGCGACGTTGAGCGACTCGGCGGCGCCCGGCAGCCCGATCGTGGCGACAGCATCGCTGCCGGCGACGATCGCCTCGGGCAGTCCATCTCGCTCGGCGCCGAGGACGAACGTGACCGGGCCCGCGAGCTCGAGCTCGTGCAGCGGCGTGCCGCCGTGGGCGACGAGAGCCACGCGCCGGCCCGCCGTGTCGTCGAATGGGACGAGTGGGACGCGGAAGATCGCTCCGGCCGATGCGCGCAGCGCCTTTGGCCCGAGCGGATCCGCCGACCCGGCCGAGAGCGCGACCGCTGCCTCGAACGCGTCGGCGGCGCGAAGCAGGGTGCCGACGTTGCCGGGATCGCTGACGTGCCAGAGCGCGAGCGTCGTCTCCCTCGGCCCACGCGGCAGGTCGGCGGTCCGGAAGACCGCGATCGTCCGGGCCGGGTGCGGCAGCGTCGAGAGGCCGTCGAGCAGCGCGGCGTCGACGGTCTCGCCCGCAACGAGCAGCTCGACCGGCTCGATGCCGGCGGCCTGCGCCGCCGCGACGAGGTCCTCGCCCTCGACCGCGAAGAGCCCGAGCTCGTCACGCTTCCGCTTCTGCCCGAGCAGCTTGCGGACGAGCTTCAGCGTCGGGTTGGTCGCAGAGGTGATCAGAGCCACTCGAGCCAGGCCCCGTGGAAGTCTGCGTGGGCGAGCAGGCGGGTCTCGCCGCCGGGCCAGAGCCGAAGCCAGAGTCCCCAGTAGTCGTGCATGTCTTCCGCCGGGCGTGCAGTCCAGAGGAGGGCGAGCCTGCCGTCTTGGCCGGCCTCGTCCAGGATCTCGCCAACCTGCTCCCACTGCTCGCCGCGAGATAGCCGAGCACGGCTGTCTCGAAGACGACCGTGATTGCGTCGTCGGAGCTGTCCGCGAGCAGCGTCGGCAGCGTCTCGACCAGATCGCCGCGAACGAGCTGCGGCGGCTCGCGCCGTACGGCCTCGATCGCGTGGTCGAGGCGCTCCAGACGTCCCTCCTGGCCGGGCCAGACGAACGAGCGCAGGCGCAGCGCGCCCTCGTCGGTCGTGACGTCCACGGGGTCGAGATCGATTCCGATGCGGCTGCGGACGCGCGGCTCGAGCGGGAGCAGGCCGGCCGGCACGGGCGCACGCTCCTCGCCGGCGAGCTCGAGGAGGGCATCGTCCCGGCCCCAGCCGCCGGCCTCGTATGCATACCGGTAGCGGTCCCAGAGGAGATTGAAGCCGGCGCTCGGGCCGAGCTCGATCAGGTCGAATGTGGTCTCGCCCGTCTGACGGGCGATCTCGAGGAAGCAGGGCAGCAGCAGCCAGGACCGGCGGACCTCGTTCGTCTGGATCGGACGCGCCGCGAGCCGCGGCAGATCGGGATGCGCCAGTGCGGCGTCGAGGTCGTCCCAGTCCGCGCGGCCGCTTAGGACGAGGGCGTGCAGCCCGCCCAGCAAGCGGAGCGGCGCATCCCAGGTCAGCTCGCCGGCGAGCTGCGGCACGCGCCCGTCGTCCGCGAGCCGCCGACAGAGGTCGGCGTACAGCGGCGAGCGCCCCTCGCAGTGGGCCGCCTGCCGGCGGAAGAACTCCGCCTGCTGGCGGCTCTCGGTCAGGCTGGCTGTGTCGTTTTGGCTGGGGACGACTCGTGCGCCGCCTTGGCCTGCTCGGCGATCGCCGTGAAAGCGGCCGGGTCGGCCACGGCCAGGTCGGCCAGGACCTTGCGGTCGAGCTCGATGCCCGCCTTGTGCAGGCCGGAGATGAACTGGTTGTAGGACATCCCGTTGGCCCGCGCGGCCGCGTTGATCCGGACGATCCAGAGCTGGCGGAAGGTCCGCTTCTTGTTCTTCCGGTCGCGGTAGGCGTAGACGAGCGAGTGCTCGACCTGCTCCTTGGCGTACTTGTAGCTCGACTTCTTGAGCCCCCAGTAGCCCTTCGCCTCGCCGAGGACCTTGCGGCGCTTCTTGCGCGCGTGAACGGATCGCTTGACTCTCGGCATCAGTGACCCTCCTGGTGACGGTTTCGCGTCTCTGCGAGACGCAAGCAGTGCAAGGACGCAGGGAGCGTGCGGGCTGGACAGCCCGGACGCGACTGAGGACGCAGCAATGCGCCGCGGATCGCGCGCCAGGCGCTCTAACTGTTGCCAGGAGGGTCACTTCCTATCGCATCCCCAGGAGCTTCTTCAGGCGAGGCACGTCGGCCTTCGCCACCGGCTGGCTCGAACCTTCGCTTCGCTTCGGCGACTTGTGCTCCAGGTTGTGGCCCTCATCGCCTGCCGGCGCAGGAGCTTCCCGCTCGCCGTCACCTTGAACCGCTTCTTCGCTCCGCTTGATGTCTTCACTTTCGGCATCTGTCTTCACTCCTGCGTTCTTCGTCGGGCCGAGCAGCATCACCATGTTCCGTCCGTCGAGCAGCGGCGGCGACTCGATCAGGCCGACCTCTTTGACCTCGTCGGCGAGACGCATGAGCAGGTCGCGACCGCGCTCGGGATGCAGGTTCTCCGCCCCCGGAACATGATCGTGACCTTGACCTTCGCGCGCTGGTTCAGGAAGCGCACGACGTGGCCCTTCTTCGTCTCGTAGTCGTGAATGCCGATCTTCGGCCTGAGCTTGATCTCCTTGACGTTGATCTGCTGCTGGTGCCGCCGGGCGAGCTTCGCCTTCTGCTCCTGCTCGTAGCGGTACTTCCCGTAGTCCATGACCCGTGCCACCGGCGGATCCGCCTGGGCCGCGACCTCGACGAGATCGAGGCCCTTCCCGTACGCGTACTCGCGCGCCTCGTCCGTCGTCTTGATGCCGATCTGCGAGCCGTCCTCGTCCACGAGCCTCACTCGCGGGACGCGAATCGCGTCGTTGATGCGGTCCTGCGGCTGGGGACGCGTCCGGTCTTCCGGGCGCCGTCTGGGTCTCAAAGGGCTGTCACCAAGCTGCCTGAATCCTCTCTTCGAACGACAAAAACCGCTGCAAGCAGCGGCCACGATTCCATCTCAACCGACTCGGTTGAACCCCCGATGAGACGCGCTCCGGAGGTGAGGGGCGTGGTCCGCTCCTGCTTCTCAGGCTTGGATCGTAGCAATCTCGCCGGCAAACGCCTGCAACAGCTCGGACAACGAGCGCGTCGACTGCTCTCCGCCCCGCTCGCGCACGGCGAGCGAGTCCTCGGACTCGCGGTCGCCATACACGACGACGTAGGGGATCTTCTCGAGCTCGGCCTCACGGATGCGCCGCCCGAGCGTCTCGTCCCGCGCGTCGACGTCGACGCGATAGCCCTCGGCGACGAGCCGCGCGTGCAACTCCTGCACGGCGTCGCGGTGACTCTCGCCGACGGGGATCAGCCGAGCCTGCACGGGCGCGAGCCAGAACGGGAAGGCGCCGGCGTAGTGCTCGACGATGATCCCGATGAAGCGCTCGAGCGAGCCGAGCAGTGCCCGGTGGATCACGATCGGCGTGTGCTCGACGTTGTCGGGCCCCATGTAGGTGAGGCCGAAGCGGCGCGGCATCTGCGAGTCGGCCTGGATCGTCCCCATCTGCCAGGCGCGGCCGAGCGTGTCCTGCATGTGCAGGTCGATCTTCGGCCCGTAGAAGGTGCCCTCGCCCTCGCCGATCACGTACGGCATGCCGTGACGCTCCAGTGCGGCCTGGAGCATCCCCTCTGCGCGGTCCCACTCCTCGTCCGTGCCGAGCCGTTCCTCCGGCCTCGTGGACAGCTCCGCAGTCGCGGTGACGTCGAAGAGCCCGTAGAGGCGCTTCGCGTACTCGATGCAGCCGTCGATCTCGTCCTGCACCTGATCCTCCGTGCAGAAGATGTGCGCGTCGTCCTGCGTGACGTGTTGCACGCGCAGGAGACCGTGCAGCGTGCCGGCAAGCTCGTTGCGGTGCAGCGTCGAGCTCTCCGCGTAGCGGATCGGCAGGTCGCGGTAGCTGCGCAGCCGGGAGCCGAAGAGCAGCATATGGCCCGGGCAGTTCATCGGCTTCAGCGCGGCGTGCGGCTCCTCGCCCTCGCCCGCGACGAGGAACATGTTGTCGCGGAACTTCTCCCAGTGGCCGCTCGTGATCCAGACGGTGTTCTCGTAGATCAGCGGCGTCTTCACCTCGACGTACCCGCGCCGCCTGTTCTCGCGCCGGCGGAGGTCCTCGAGGATGTTCCAGATCACCATCCCCTTCGGATGCCAGAACGGCGAGCCCGGCGACTCGTCGGAGAGATGGAAGAGGTCGAGCTCGCGGCCGAGCCGCCGGTGGTCGCGGGCGCGGGCCTGCTCGAGCTGCTCGAGGTAGGCGTCGAGGTCGGCCTGCGAGTAGAAGGCCGTGCCGTAGATCCTCGTCAGCTGCCTGTTGTGCTCGTCCCCGCGCCAGTACGCGCCCGCGAGCGAGGTCAGCTTCACCGCCTTGATCGGCTTCGAGTCCTGCAGATGGGGGCCACGGCAGAGGTCGGTGAAGTCCCCTTGCGTATACAGGGAGATCGGGCCGTCCGCCGTCTCGACGAGCTCGACCTTGTAGGGCTCGTCCTCCTCTTCGAATCGGCGGCGCGCGTCGGCGGCGGTGATCTCCTCGCGCTCCCACGCCCTGCCTTCGTCGAGCGCCCGCAGCATCTCGGCCTCGATCCGCTCGAGCGCATCTTCACCGATCGGCTCCGGGAACTCGAAGTCGTAGTAGAAGCCGTTCTCGACCGGAGGCCCGATCGCGATCTTCACGCCTGGATAGAGCTTGCGCACGGCCTCGGCCAGAAGGTGCGCCGTCGAGTGCCGGAGCACAGACAGGGCGTCCGGATCGCTCGTGTCCCTCGTCGTCAGGATCTGGATCGGCTGACCGTCCTCGAGTGGCACGCGCAGGTCCTGGACCCTGCCGTTGGACCGCACGAGCACGGCCTGCTCGGCGAGCTTCGGCCCGATGGCGCGCGCGGCGTCGAGGCCGGTGGCGCCGTCCGGAAGTTCCAGTTCCGTCGAGTCGGGAAGGACGACCTTCATGGCCGATCAGGATACTCAGCCTCCACGCGAGGACGACCGCAACGAAGAGCTGCCCGGCTCGCCGGTCCCGGATCCGGAGGACGAGCAGGGCGACGCGGAGGACGTGCCGGAGGCGGACTAGGTGGGCGGCGGGGCCGCGTTTAGACTCGGCCGATGCGCAAGGACGCGAAGGTCGAGCTCATGCGGAGCGTGCCGCTCTTCTCCGGGTGCTCCAAACGCGAGCTGGCCCAGATCGCGTCGGTCGCGGACGAGCTCGGCTTCGCCAGCGGGCGGACGCTGATCCAGGAAGGCAAGCGCGGGCGCGAGTTCATCGTCGTCCTCGACGGCTCGGTCGAGGTGCGGAAGGGCGGGCGGAAGCTGCCGACGCGCGGCGGCGCCTCGTTTTTCGGCGAGCTCGCGCTGCTGACCGACAAGCCCCGGAGCGCCACCGTCACGACGACGACGCCCGTGCGGGCGCTCGTGATCACGGATCGAGCGTTCCGGCGGCTGCTCGTCGACTCGCCCTCGATCCAGTCGAAGGTCATGCAGAGCCTCGCCGAGCGCCTCGCGCCCGAGCTCATCTAGGCGTCGTTTTCGCTTCCTCGGGGCGGGTATCCCTACTCGAAACGAGGAAAGGGGACCAACGTGCACACCATCCGCGACGTCATGACGTCGAATCCACGCGCGGTCGATCCGGGGACGACCGCCCAGGAGGCCGCACGCCTGATGAAGTCCGAGAACGTCGGCTCGATCCCCGTCGTCGAGGGCGACCGGCTCGCCGGAATCGTCACCGACCGCGACCTTGCCCTCGGGATCGTCGCCGGCGGGAAGAGCCTCGACACGAGCGTCGGCGAAATCGCCTCGCGCAACCTCGTCACGATCGATCCCGAGCAGAGCGTCGAGGAAGCTGCCCGGCTGATGGGCGAGCACCAACTCCGACGCCTGCCCGTGGTCGAGGAGGACGGCAAGCTGGTCGGCATCGTCGCCCAGGCGGACGTCGCCCAGGCGGGCCACGACGCGCTTACGGGCGAGGCCGTCCAGAAGATCTCGCAGTAGGTGGATCGATGCCTGGCAAGAGCGCAAACGTCAAGAACGAGAAGCAGTACGAGGCCCTGAAGGACAAGGGCATGTCGAAGGAGCGCGCGGCGCGGATCGCGAACTCCCCCGGCGCGTCCAAGCGAGGCGGCAAGAAGTCCGGTTCGGGAGGCAACTCCTCCCAGGGTGGCACCACCGCGCAGAAGAAGGCCGCGGGCCGCAAGGGCGGCCGCGCCACGGCCCGCAAGTCCAGCTAGCGCCGCGCCCCCGAGCCGCCTGCGGAAGGACGGAGCCGCGAGAGAGCTTGTGTTCCTAGAACACAAGCTCTCTTTCGGCACGGTCCCGTTGCACACTCTCCACGTGGTGCCCGGCACGCTGGAGAGGTGCAGTTCGCGATCGCAGCGAAGGACCATCGCGTGGCCGACCTCGTCCGCGCGCTCGACCGCGAGGAGCAGCCCGCGGCCGAGACCTGGCGACTCGTTGCGGCGGCCGCAGAACGGCTTGGCCAGGCGCGTCCGAGCTACGGGCACGTCCGCCGGCTGGTGTGCCGCGAGCGGGAGCTCGAACGCTTGCGCCGGGAGCGTCGTGCAGTCCTCTCCAGGGCAGGCGAGCGCCTGCTCGCCGGCGGCGTCCCGAACGTTCCGTTGGTGATCGAGCGGCTCACCGAGATCCGCGACCGCGAGGAGCTTGTGTTCCAGGAACACAAGCCGCCGTAGACTGTCGCGCGTGGACACCGATAACCAGACCGAAGCGCCGCGGCTCGATCGCCTCGACGACATCGAGCGCATGCTCGCGGATCGGGGTCACGACCTCGGCGTCGGCGGAGCACGCGTCGCGATCGGCCGCAGCGGCATCGCGTTCGGGTTCAGGAAGAGCTCGCTGGTCCACGTCTCGTGGTGGCCGCTTGCGGCCGTCGTTGCCTTTGTCGTGGCCCTCCGGCTGCGCCGGCGCGCTCGCTAGCTGAGGCGCTCGAGCGGATAGCCGCGCGCGCGCATGACCTCGACGAGGTCGGCGCAGTGGGTCTCGTCGCGCGCCGCGAGCGTCAGCTCGACCTCCGTCTCCGCGATCGGCAGCGCCATCCCCTCCCGGTGGTGCTCGACCGAGACGACGTTCGCGCGCTCCTCGGCGACGAGCTGGAGGAGCTTGATCAGCTCGCCGGGCCGGTCGGGGATCCGAGTCCTGAGCACGAGATACCGCCCTGCCTGCGTCAGCCCGTGGCGCATCACCTGGATCAGCAGCGTCGGATCGATGTTGCCACCAGAGAGAACAAGGCACGCCTCGTCGTCCCCGGGCACCTTGCCGGCCAACACCGCGGCGACCGGCGCGGCACCCGCCCCTTCCACGAGCAGCTTCGTCCGCTCGAGCAGGAGCAGGATCGCGAGGCTGATCTGCTCGTCCGTCACGGTGACGATCTCGTCCAGGCGCTCGCTCAGGATCGAGGCGGTCAGTGTGCCCGGCTGCTTGACCGCGATCCCCTCCGCGATCGTGTAGCGGTACTCCGTGCCCCCGGCGAGCGGACAGACGGCCTCCGCCTGCACGCCGACGAGCCGGACATGCGGCCGCAACTCGCGTAGCGCGATCGCGATGCCGGCGGCCAGCCCGCCGCCGCCGACGGGGATCACGACCGTGCCGACCGACGGCAGCTGCTTCACGATCTCGAGGCCGACCGTCCCCTGTCCTGCGATCACGCGCTCGTCCTCGAACGCGTGCAGGAAGGTGGCGCCCGTCTCGGCCACGCGCTCCTGCGCCGCCGCGAGCGCCTCGTCGAAGCCGGCGCCGACGAGCTCGACGTGCGCGCCGTAGTTGCGCGTCGCCTCGACCTTCGCCATCGGCGAGTCCTCGGGCATGAAGACGGTCGCCTCGATCCCCGCCTCGCGCGCCGCCCACGCGACCGCCTGGCCGTGGTTGCCGGCGCTGGCCGCAACCACGCCCGCGGCGCGCTCCTCGTCGCCGAGGTCGGCGATCATGTTGACTGCGCCGCGGATCTTGAACGCGCCCGTGCGCTGGAGATTCTCCGCCTTCAGCTGGATGCTGCGACCGGCCCGCCGGGAGAGCGTCTCGGACGCGTAGACCGGCGTGACGCGGCTCACTCCCTCGAGGCGGCGCTGCGCCGCCTCGAGCTCACGCAGACTGGGCGCGGCTGCCGTCGCCAATTCCGTACACCTTCTCCAGGATCTCGCGGACGGCCGAGAGCGGATCGAGCTCGCGGGCCTGCACCTCGTCCAGCAACCGCCGCAGCTCGGCGTCGTCGGCGACCGTCTCCTGGAGGTGCGTCTTCGCACGGCTCGAGGCGAGCGCGAACACCTCACCGGCCAGGTTCTTGCGCCGCCGCTCCTCGAGGAGCTCTTCCGACTCGAGGAAGGTCCGGTGCGCCTCGAGCTTCTCCCAGAGCTCGGCGACGCCCTCGCCCCGCACCGCCTCGGTCAGCACGATCGGCGGCTTCCACGCGCTGTCGCGGTCGAGCGCGAGGATCGAGCGAACCTCGTTCAGCATCGTCTTTGCGGCCGGATGATCCATCTTGTTGATCGCGATCACGTCAGGGATCTCCATGATCCCCGCTTTCAACGCCTGCACGGAGTCGCCGGACCCGGGCATGAGCACCAGGAGCACGGTGTCGGCGATGCCGATCACCTCGATCTCGCTCTGTCCCGTGCCGACCGTCTCGAGCAGGATGAGGTCCTTGCCTGCCGCGTCGAGCAGAAGCGCGGCCTGCAGGGTCGTCTCGGCGAGGCCGCCGAGATGGCCGCGCGTCCCCATCGAGCGGATGAAGACGTCGGGGTCGAGAAAGTGGTCCGAGAGCCTGATCCGGTCGCCGAGCAGAGCGCCGTGCGTGAAAGGGCTGGACGGGTCGACAGAGATGACCCCGACGGACCGTCCGAGCTCGCGCACGTGTCGGACGAGCGCGCTGATGAGCGACGACTTGCCGACGCCCGGCGGACCGGTGACGCCGATCGCGAAGCTGCGCCCGGTCTCTCCGTAGAGCTCCCGGACGAGGTCGAACGCGAGCGGGTCGCCGTTCTCGACGAGCGAGATCGCTCGGGCCAGCGCGCGCCGGTCGCCCGCGCGAACGCCGCCGGCGAGGTCCCCGAGCGTCCACTCCGCGCGCGCCACGGTCAGACTCTAGATGCGGCCACTTCCTCCAGCGGGCGCTGTTCTTCCACCTGCTCTGCTCCTCCCTTCGCCAGCACCGCGGCGGTTGCCGCTGCGAGCAGGAAGGCGATGCTCGCCGCGCCGAAGATCCAGCGGCCCCCGTAGACGTCGACGAGCGCGCCGGCCAACACCATCGCCAGACCGAGCACGACGTAGTTCGACGACATGATCACCGTGAAGGCGCGCCCCCGCAGCTCGTCGGGTGCCCCACGCTGCACGAGGAGGGCGTTGCTGACGACGGCGGCGCCGTTGCCCAGCGCCCCGATCGTGACGCCCACCACGGCGACCGCGAGACTCGGCGCCACGGCGGCGATGCCGATGCCGAGTCCCATCAGCGCGAGCGAGCCGGCGTACGCGCCTCTCGTCCCGAACCGGTCCAGCAGCCGCGGCGCGAGGAGGCTGCCGAGTGTCAACCCGAGGCCGGTGGCGCCGACGAGCAGGCCGAAGCCCGCGTCGCCCGCATCGAGAGAGATCTTGGCGAGGACGATCTCGCCGACGTTGATGCTCGCGAGGCCGAGCAGCGCCACGTTCCAGACCACGAGCACCGTCAGGAGCGGCCGCGAGTGGAGCACCAGCCGGAGGCCGTCGCCGACGTCGCGCCAGTGGCCGCGGCTCTCGACCTTCCCCGCCTGGAGCTTCGCACGCGGGATGCGTGCGATCAGCGCCGCGGAGACCAAGAACGTCACGGCGTTCAGCCAGTAGGCGAGGTCCGGCCCCCTGGCCGCGACGAGGACGCCGCCGAGCACCGGCCCGATCGTCCACGCGAGGTTCTCGACCGCCTGCAGGAGCGAGTTGGCTTCCGGTAGCTCCTCGTCCGAGACGAGGTTCGGCATCCCGGCGTAGACGGCGGGCCGGAAGAAGCCGGTCGCGACGCCCGCGAGGAAGGCCAGCGCGACGATGGCGGCGGCGCTGTCGGCGAACGGGAGCAGGCAGAAGACGGCGAAGCGCGCGAGATCGGAGACGATCAGCAGCCCGCGTCGCGACCAGCGATCGACGAGCGGGCCGAGCAGCAGGCCGACGAGGACGATCGGGAGGAAGTCCGCGATCAGGAGGGCGCTGACCCACTTCCCCGAGTCCGTCCGGTCGAAGACGTCGACCGTCAGCGCGATCGCGGCGAGGAACGTGCCCGCGCCCGACGCCAGCGTGGCGAGGAACAGGCGACGGTAATCCGGCGCGCGGCGAAGGAGGTCGAGACGGCGGATCGCGGGACGTTACCAGCGCCCGTGGCGCGCTTCAGACCCTCGCGGCGGCGAGGCGTTGCGCCAGCACCGCGCCGAGCCCCTGCAGGTCGACGGCGCCGCCCTCGGCGATCCCATTCTTCACGACCTGCGCGAAGTCGGGGTCGTAGCCGGCACAGCGGTAGTCACCGTCGCTATGGCGCGTCGTAGGAGAGGTTCGGCCGCAGCCAGCGCTCGACCTCGGAGGGCTCGACCTGCTTCCGCTCGGCGTAGTCCTCGACCTGATCGCGGCCGATCCGCCCCACCGCGAAGTAGCGCGACTCGGGGTGAGCGAAGTACACGCCGCTCACGCTCGCCGCCGGGGTCATCGCAAAGGTCTCGGTCAACTCGAGGCCGGCGCGGCCTGCCTCGAGCAGGTCGAACAGGCGCTGCTTCTCGGAGTGGTCCGGGCACGCCGGATAGCCGAATGCCGGCCGGATGCCGCGGAAGCGCTCGGCGTGGAGCTCCTCCTGCGACGGGGCCGCGTCCGGCTCGTACCAGAGCCGGCGCGCCTCGAGGTGGAGCCACTCGGCGAAGGCCTCGGCGAGCCGGTCCGCGAGCGCCTTGACCATGATCGCGCGGTAGTCGTCCTGCTCGGCCTCGAAGCCGGCCGCGAGCTCGTCAGCGCCGTGGATCGAAACCGCGAAGGCGCCGAGGTGGTCGCCGTCCGGCGCGATGTAGTCGGCCAGGGAGCGATTCGGCCGTGAGTCACCCCACGCCGCCTGCTGCCGCAGCATCGGGAAGCGCACGCCCCCGTCCAGGACGATGTCGTCCCCCTCTGTCCCGGCCGGCCAGAAGCCGTACACGCCGCGTGCAGCGAGCTCGGCCCTCGCGACGATCTCGTCGAGCACCGCGATCGCGTCGTCGTAGAGCTCCCGCGCCGCGGGCTGCTCGAGGATCGCGGGGAACTTGCCCTTGAGCTCCCAGGCATGGAAGAAGAACTGCCAGTCGATGAAGTTGCGCAACGTCGCGAGGTCGGGCTCGGCCGTG
This sequence comes from uncultured Gaiellaceae bacterium, assembly GCA_963791905.1. GTDB lineage: Bacteria > Actinomycetota > Thermoleophilia > Gaiellales > Gaiellaceae > Gaiellasilicea. The sequence continues at coordinate 888,714 of CAWBTX010000005.1, read as the reverse complement.
CGCGTTCCCGTGAATGCGGGCGTCTCGAGCCCGTCGAACGCGAGGGCGACGCGGTTCTCGCGTGCGAGCCCGAGCGGGAGCAGCGGTCGCCGCTCCCGTTCGGCGTGCAGGTCACGCAGGCGCTCCTGCTCGAGCCGGTTCTCGCCGTCGAGGCGACCGCGCCGCACGGGATCCAGCAGGTCGGAGACGATGCCGACGACACGTGAGGCGTCGAGCACGTGCACGGTCGGATGCTCGTAGGCGGGTGCGATCCGCACGGCCGTGTGCTGACGCGAGGTGGTCGCGCCGCCGATCAGGAGCGGCACCTCGAAGCCGCGGCGGTCCATCTCCTTCGCCACGTGCACCATCTCGTCGAGCGAAGGGGTGATCAGCCCGGAGAGCCCGACCGCATCCGCGCGCTCGGCGACCGCCGTGTCGAGGATCTTCTCGGCGGGGACCATTACGCCGAGGTCGACGACCTCGTAGTTGTTGCAGCCGAGCACGACGCCGACGATGTTCTTGCCGATGTCGTGCACGTCGCCCTTGACGGTCGCGAGCACGATCTTCCCCTGCTCGCGGCGCGCACCGTTGCCCTGCTTCCGCTCGAGCTCCATGAACGGCTCCAGGTAGGCGACCGCACGCTTCATCGCGCGCGCGCTCTTCACCACTTGCGGCAGGAACATCTTCCCCGAGCCGAAGAGGTCGCCGACGACCTTCATCCCGTCCATCAGCGGCCCTTCGATCACATCGAGCGGCCGGGCGGCGGTCGCCCGCGCCTCCTCGGTGTCCTCCTCGATGAAGTCGACGACGCCGTGAACGAGCGCGTGGGCGAGCCGCTGCTCGACCGGCGCGTCGCGCCAGGAGAGGTCGAGCTCTCGCCTCGTCCCCTCGCCCTTCACGGTCTCGGCGAAGGCGACAAGCCGGTCGGTCGCGTCGGGCCGGCGGTCGAAGATGACGTCCTCGACGCGCTCGAGGAGGTCGGGCGGGATGTCCTCGTAGACGACGAGTTGGCCCGCGTTCACGATCCCCATGTCGAGGCCGGCGCGAATCGCGTGGAAGAGGAAGGCCGAGTGCATCGCCTCGCGCACGACGGCGTTGCCGCGGAACGAGAACGAGAGATTCGAGATGCCGCCGCTCGTGCGGGCACCGGGACAGCGCTCCTTGATCAGCGGCAGCGCCTCGATGAAGTTGAGGGCGAAGCGGTTGTGCTCCTCGATGCCGGTCGCGACCGCGAGCACGTTCGAGTCGAAGACGATGTCCTCGGGCGCGAAGCCGACCTCGTCGACCAGCAGGCGGTATGCCCGCTCGGAGATGGCGACCTTGCGCTCGACCGTCTCGGCCTGGCCCTCCTCGTCGAAGGCCATCACGACGACGCCGGCGCCGTAGTCCTGGATCCGCCGCGCCTGCTCGAGGAACGGCTGCTCGCCCTCCTTGAGGCTGATCGAGTTGACGATCCCCTTCCCCTGGACGCACTTGAGCCCCGCCTCGATGACGGAGAAGCGCGAGCTGTCGACCATGATCGGCAGCCTGGCGACCTCGGGCTCGGTCGCGATCAGGTTCAGGAATGTCGTTATCGCCCGCTCGCTGTCGAGCAGGTCGGCGTCCATGTTGACGTCGAGGATGTTGGCGCCGCCGCGCACCTGTTCGAGCGCGACGTCGACGGCGCCCTGCAGGTCATTCGCCTCGATGGTGCGGCGGAAGCGGGCCGAGCCGGTGACGTTCGTGCGCTCGCCGATCATAACGAAGCCGGTGTCCGGGCCGATCTCGAACGGCTCCAGGCCGCTGAAGCGAGCGCGCGAGCGCCTGCTCGGGACGTGTCTGGGGGTCTGTCCCTCGACCGCGGCCACGATCCGGCGCGTGTGCTCGGGGGTCGTGCCGCAGCAGCCGCCGACAATGTTGACGAACCCTGCTTCTGCGAACTCGAGCAGCAGCGCTGAGGTCTCGTCGGGCTGCTCGTCGTAGCCGCCGAAGGCGTTCGGCAGGCCGGCGTTCGGATGGCAGCTCGTGTAGCAGTCGGCGAGGGCAGAGAGCTCCTCGACGTGCGGCCGCATCTCGCGGGCGCCGAGGGAGCAGTTGACCCCGACGACGAGCGGATGCGCGTGCTCGATCGAGGCCCAGAACGCCTCCAGTGTCTGGCCCGAGAGCGTGCGGCCGCTGAGGTCGACGATGGTCACCGAGATCCAGAGCGGCAGCTCGGGCGCGACCTCGCGCGCCGCGGCGATCGCCGCCTTCCCGTTCAGCGTGTCGAAGATCGTCTCGACGAGGAGCAGGTCGACTCCGCCCTCCCTGAGCCCGGCGATCTGCTCGGCGTAGGCGGCCTTGACCTCGTCGAAGGTGACGCTCCGGAAGGCCGGCTCGTCTACGCGCGGCGAGAGCGAGAGCGTGACGTTGAGCGGGCCGAGCGAGCCCGCGACGAAGCGGCCGCCGGCCTCGTCCGCCGCCTGCCGAGCGAGCCGCGCGCCCTCGACGTTGAGCTCGTAGACGACCTCCTCGAGGCCGTAGTCGGCCTGACCGATGCGGGTCGCCGTGAACGTGTTCGTGGTCGTGATATCCGCGCCGGCGGCGAGGTACTGCCGGTGGACGTCGAGGACGACGTCGGGCCGCGTCAGGTTGAGCAGGTCCGGGTCGCCGGCGACCTCGCGCGGGTGCTCACGGAAGCGCTCGCCTCGGTAGTCGACATCCGAGAGCCCGGCCTGCTGCAGCATCGTGCCCCAGGCGCCGTCGAGCACGACGATGCGCTCGTCGAGCAGCTTCCGTAATCTCGCCTCTGCAGTCACCCGTTCCTCCGTCGTTGCCGAAAGAGGGCGGGCGCCGCGCGCGCCGCTGGCTCTTTAGGCGTTTTTCTCCTGGTCGCCAAGCTGCCTGTCAAAGCTCTCCAGGTCGTTCAATCGTACCCGCTGATCCCTTGGGTACCGAAATTCGCGCCCAACCCCGCGTGAGCGCGAGGAACCCGAACGCCGGGTACGCGGCCGCCTGGATGATGAGCAACGGCACGACGCCCACGACGTCGCCTAGCACGCCTGCGACGATCATCCCGACGAGCATCGTGAAAGAGCCGATCGTCGTGACGGCGGCGATGAGCCGGCCGCGGTAGGCATCGACGACCGCCGTCTGCGTCAGCGTCGTGTAGGCCGCGCCGAGCGCGGCTGCCGGGAAGCCGACGACGACCATCAGGACGAGCGCCAGTACGTAGCCGTCGAGGAAGGTCGGGTACGTGAAGATGACGAGGTCGATCGCGCCGAAGACGATCGCGGAGAGGGCGAGCAGCCGCGCGGGCGGCAGCGGGCTGCCGAGGACGCCGAGCGCGAGGCCTCCGACGAGGCCGCCGATCGCCTGCGCCGAGATCAGGGCGCCGTAGAGCGGCCCGCCGCCGTCCAGGACGTCGACGGCGTAGGGCACGAAGAGCGTGATGATGACCCCCTCGCCGAGACCGGTGATGGCGGCGAAGGTGAGGATCATGCGGGTCGTCTCGCCCGCGTCCCGGATCACCCGCATGCCCTCGACCCAGTCGCGCCGGAGCCGAGCCCAGACGCGCAGTGCCTCCTCGACGGACCGATCGACGAGCTGCGGGCGTGCGTCGACGGCAATGGCGCCGATCAGGAGCGCGGCGGTCAGGTAGCTGATCGAGTCGAGCACGGCGACGGTGCCGAGACCGCCGAAGCCCACGGCGAGTCCGCCGATCGCCGGCCCGATCAGCCGGGCGATCTGATTGTTGAGGGCGTTCAGCGCATTGGCCGCCACCAGCCGGTCCTCGCCGACCAGGCGCGGCAGAAGCGCACCCTCGGCAGGGATGATCACGAGCGAGAGCGTCGACTGGACCACCCCCACGACGTAGACCAACCAGATCGTCTCCTCGGAGCTCACGAGGAGAAGCGGCAGCAGCGTCAGCGCGAGGGCGATGTTCGCGACGACCAGCACCCGCCGGCGGTCCCAGCGGTCGACGAAGACCCCGGCGACCGTGCCCAGCGCGATGCGCGGGATCATCGTGGCGATGAAGAAGGCGCCGGTCGCCAGCGTCGAGCCGGTCAGCTCGTAGACCGCGAGCGGGAGCCCGGCAAACAGGATCCAGTTGCCGGTGAGCGAGATCAGCCCGCCGAGCCAGAGCAGGCCGAAGCGGCGGTCGCGCAGCAGCGTCAGATCGCGCATCCGCGCTCGGTTAGTAGCCGCTGAACTTGCCGGCGATAATGCGATCCTCAGGAAGGCCGGCACCGAGAAGTGAGGCGCTGACTGCCTCCACCATCCCCGGTGGCCCGGCGATGAAGATCGTTTTCTCGTCGAAGCCGCCGACGAGCTCGGCGAGCACATCGGCGTCGAGCCGGCGCTTCTCGCCCTCCCACTCCGGGTCGTCGGTCATCGTCATGACGACGCGCAGCCCTTCGATCCGGCGCTCGAGCTCCTCGACCTCGTCGTAGAAGGCTGTCGACGCGCGGTCGCGGTTCGAATAGACGAGAGTGATGTCGTACGGGAGCCCCTTGTCCGCGATGTAGCGCAGCATCGAGCGGAAGACCGTGATGCCGATCCCGCCGGCGACGAAGACGTACTTCGTCCCCGTGTCCTCCGGCAGGAGGAACGAGCCCTTGGGCTCCTCGACCTCGACCTCGTCGCCGACCTCGAGCTCCGCGAGGGTCTTCTTGAACGCGCTGTCGCGCAGGCGCGTCGCCAGGCCGACGACGCCCTCCTCGGTCGGCGAGGTCACGATCGAGATGTGGCGGCGAAGCCCTCTTTCATCGTCGTGGCCACGGTCCGGCAGCTCGACCCAGAAGTAGTTCCCGGGCCGGTACTCCGGGTAGCCGTTCACCGCGAACAGCACCATCAACGTCCCCTTGGCGACCTCCCGCTTCTCGGCGATCGTCGCGCGCACGCTAGTCCCGCCCGAGGACGCCCAGCTGGTTCTCGGCGTGCCTGATCCGCTGCTCGAGTTGCCAGCGGTCGGCGGTCGAGTCGCCGCTCTCGACCTTCTCCAGCTCCGCCTTCGCCGCCTCGAGCTGCTCGCGGGCGCGGGCCTGGTCGATGTGCTTCACATCGACCGCATCGTCGACGAGCGCGATCGCTCGGTCGAGCTCGACCTTGAAGAAGCCGGACCCGGTGGCGAACTCGAGCACGTCCTCGCTCGCGCGGTCGCGGTAGACGCGAGTCGAGCCGGCCTTCAGGGTCGCCACGAGCGGGGCGTGGCGGGCGAGCACGCCGATCTCACCGGCGGCGCCGGGAACGATCAGCATCTCGGCCTCGCCGCGGAAGGCATCCCCGTCGGGAGTGACGAGCGCGACGTCGAACTTCGCAGCCACGGCGTCTCCCTACGCGGCCGCGGCGGTCTTCTCCGCCTTCTCGATGGCGCCTTCGATCGGGCCGACCATGTAGAACGCCGACTCGGGCAGTTCGTCGTGACGGCCCTCGATGATCTCGCGGAAGCCCTTGATCGTGTCCTCGAGCTTCACGTACTGGCCGGGCGTGCCGGTGAACTGCTCGGCGACGAAGTTCGGCTGCGAGAGGAACCGCTCGATCTTGCGCGCACGGGAGACGACGAGCTTGTCCTCGTCGGTGAGCTCGTCCATGCCCAGGATCGCGATGATGTCCTGCAAATCCTTGTACCGCTGGAGGATCTGCTGCACCTGCGTCGCGACGGCGTAGTGCTCGGCCGAGACGATTCCCGGCTGGAGGGCACGCGAGACGGAGTCGAGCGGGTCGACGGCAGGGTAGATCCCCTTCTCGACGATCGCCCGCGAGAGCACGGTGGTCGCGTCGAGGTGGGCGAACGTGTTGGCGGGCGCCGGATCGGTGAGGTCGTCGGCCGGGACGTAGATCGCCTGGACCGAGGTCACGGAGCCGTGCCGGGTCGACGTGATCCGCTCCTGCAGCTGCCCCATCTCGGTCGCCAGGGTCGGCTGGTAGCCGACGGCGCTCGGCAGGCGGCCCAGTAGCGCCGAGACCTCGGAGCCGGCCTGCACGAAGCGGAAGATGTTGTCGATGAAGAGCAGCACGTCCTGGCCCTGATCACGGAAGTACTCCGCCATCGTCAGCCCGGAGAGCCCGACGCGGAGGCGGGCGCCCGGCGGCTCGTTCATCTGGCCGTACACGAGCGCGACCTTGTCGATCACCTCGGACTCGGTCATCTCGAGGAAGAGGTCGTTCCCCTCACGCGTCCGCTCGCCCACGCCTGCGAAGACGGACACGCCGCCGTGCTGCTGCGCGACGTTGTGGATCAGCTCCTGGATCAGCACCGTCTTGCCGGTGCCGGCGCCGCCGAAGAGGCCGACCTTGCCGCCCTTCACGTACGGCGCGATCAGGTCGACGACCTTCAGGCCCGTCTCGAAGATCTCGATGCTCGGCGAGAGCTCCCGGAACTCCGGCGGGTCGCGGTGGATCGACCAGCGCTCCACGTCGGGGCCGGCGGCGGGCTTGTTGTCGATCGGGTCACCGATCACGTTCCAGATCCGCCCCAGCGTCGTGTCGCCGACCGGCACGGAGATCGGCCCCCCGGTATCGCGGACGTCCGTGCCGCGCGCGAGACCGTCGGTCGTGTCCATGGCGACCGCGCGGACGCGATCGTCGCCGAGGTGCTGCTGCACCTCCGCGATCAGCGTCCTCGTCCCGCCGCTGGAGCCGTCCGAGTCGCCTGCGACCGGCACCTCGATCGCGAGGGCGTTGTAGATGTCCGGCAGGTCACCGGAGAAGACTGCGTCGACGACGACGCCCTTGATCTCGATGATCTTGCCGACGGTGCCGTTCTGCGCGTGCTCGGACATGTGACTCCCAGGAGGTTCTCGTGGCAGGAAAACGGCGGCGCCGAAGGCTGCCGCGCGTGCGCGGCCAGTCTAGCGGAGCGCCTCTGGCGGCGAGACTGGGAGGCGCCGCGTTTAGAGCGGCTCGATGCGGCCCTGCTGGCCCGTGTCGACGCCGGCGCCCTCGAGGCCCGTTCCCTGGGCGCGGAGGATCTGCACGAGCTCGGCCTCCGCGTTGTTCGAGAAGTTCGTCACCCGCGGCAGCGCGGTGTCGCGGTCGTCCGTCGGCAGCGGCGCGCGCGCCGTGATGCCGACCGCCATCAAGGCAACGGCTGCGGCCGCTCCGACGGCGCGTACGCGGGCGAAGGTGCTGCTGCGGCTCCTCCAGGCCGAGATCGTCAGCGGGTGCGAGAGCCTCTGGAGCTCCTCCGCGCGGATCGTGTCGGCAAGCGCGACAACGTCGCCCGCAAACGACTCACACGGCGCGCAGCGGGCAAGGTGGGCATCGAGCAGCTTTTGCTCGAGCTCCGACAGCTCGCCGTCGGGAGCGAGTGCGGCCCACGCACGCGCGCGGTCGCAGAGAACCCCCGTGTGACGCCGGTTCATAGCCATTCTGACGAGAGGTATCGGCAGGAAGTTAGGCCTGGGTAAGAGCTACGGTCGCCCACGAACCCCATGGCTACCATAACGCTCGTGTTGCGGCGCTTCATTCCGCTTTTCGCTGCTCTCGCGCTGCTCGCCGGCTGCGGCGGCGACGCCTCGAAGGAGGAGTTCCAGGAGGACGTCGTCGACGCGCGCGACCGGGTCGACGCGGGGATGGCGCAGGTTGTGCAGGCAGGCGACTTCGACGAGCTGCTCAGCCGCCTCGAGATCGCGGCCGACGAGTCGAGCAAGGCTGCCGCCGACCTCGGCGAGGCGGACGCCCCGAGCTCGCTGCGAGAGGACAAGCGCGAGCTGCAGAACGCGATGCGGGAGCTCGCCGAGGAGATCCTCGGCACCGTGGAGGCCTTCGACTCGCTCGGCCCGACCGCCCCGATTACGCGCGCGATCAACTTCGCGGCCTGGAACACGGTCCAGGCAGAACTGGCCGACCTCCGCAAACAGGGGATCGCGGTGGAGCCGCTCGGCCGGCACAGCGCTGACAGCGGCTAGGTCCTAGCCGACCGTCTGCTGCTGGGGTCCCCGCTTCGACGAGGTCGAGCGGGCGCAGGACCTCGGCGAAGTGACACGCGGCACGGTGGCCCGGCGCGGAGCCCCCGTGGGGCTCGAGCGGCGGCTCCTGCTCGGCGCAGATCGGCTGCGCCTTCCAGCACCGCGTCCGGAACCGGCAGCCCGACGGCGGATTGGCCGGGCTCGGCACGTCGCCCTCGAGCACGATGCGCTTGCGCTTGCCGCGCTGGTTCGGGCTCTCGATCGGCACGGCCGAGAGCAACGCCTGGCTGTACGGGTGCATCGGCGTCTCTGTAGATCTCCTCGCGGGTGCCGACCTCGATCACCTTGCCGAGATACATGACCGCGATGCGGTCGGAGACGTGGCGGACGACGGAGAGGTCGTGCGCGATGAAGAGGTAGGTCAGGCCGAAGTCGTTCTGAAGCGCGGCGAGCAGGTTCACGACCTGCGCCTGGATCGACACGTCGAGTGCGGACACGGGCTCGTCGAGCACCATCAGCGCGGGATTGAGGGCCAGGGCCCGGGCGACGCCGATGCGCTGCCGCTGGCCGCCGGAGAACTCGTGCGGGAACCGGTTGGCGTGCTCCGGGCTCAGACCGACCGTGCGGAGGAGTTCCTCGACGCGCTGGCGGCCGTTGTGACCTCGGTACAGACCGTTGATACGCAGCGGCTCGGCCACGATCTCTCGCACGGTCATCCTCGGGTTCAGCGACGCGTACGGATCCTGGAAGACGATCTGGATCTCGCGCCGGACCGGGCGCATCGCCTTGCGGTCGAAGTGCGTGATGTCCTTGTCGTCGAAGATGATGCGGCCGGCGGTGGGCTCCAGCAGCTTCATCACGGTCCGCCCGAGTGTGGTCTTCCCGCAGCCCGACTCCCCGACGACCCCGAGGGTCTCGCCACGCTTGATCTCGAGGTCGACCCCGTCCACGGCCCGCACCTGGCCGACGGTGTGCTTGAAGACGCCGGCCTTGATCGGGAAATGCTTGACGAGTCCCTCGACCCTGAGCAGCTCGTCGCCGGCGGTCGCCGCGGCGACGGACTCTTCGGACGTCGGCCCGACCTCCGGCAACTCGCTCACGAGCGGTCCCCTGCATCAACGTACGCCTTCGCGTGCGCCGCCGAGAGCTCCTCGGCGAAGTGACAGCGGGAGACGTGGTCTCCCCCCTCGCCGAACGGCCGCAGTTCCGGGAAGTCGGTGCGGCAGACGACACGGCCGTGCGAGATCTCGCAGCGGGGGTGGAAGCGGCAGCCAGGGGGCAGGGAGACCAGGCTCGGCGGCTGCCCGGGAATCGGATGCAGCCACTCCTGGTCGGCGTCGACGCGGGCCAGGCTGTTCAGCAGGCCGAGCGTGTACGGGTGCCTGGGCGCGTTGAAGATCGTGTAGACGTCGGCGAGCTCGACGACGTTGCCCGCGTACATGACGACGACCCGGTCCGCGAGCTCGGCGATCAGGCCGAGGTCGTGCGTGATCAGGATGATCGCCGCGTGCGTCTCCTCGCGCGCAGCCTTCAACACCTCCACGATCTGCGCCTGGATCGTCACGTCGAGCGCCGTCGTCGGCTCGTCGGCGATCAGGACGGTCGGATCGTTCGCGATCGCCATCGCGATCATCGCGCGCTGGCGCATACCGCCGGAGAACTCGTGTGGATACTGGTCGACCCGGCGCTCGGGGGACGGAACGCCCACGAGCTCGAGGAGCTGAATGACGCGCTTCCGCGCGGCCTCGTCGTCCTTGTCGGGGTTGTGGACCTTGACCGCCTCAGCGATCTGGTTGCCGATCGTCAGCACCGGGTTGAGCGAGGTCATCGGGTCCTGGAAGATCATCGCCACCTCGCCCCCGCGGAGCTGCCGCAGTTCCTTCTGCGGCAGCTTGAGCAGGTCGCGGCCCTTGTAGAGCGCCTCGCCCTTGACGACACGGCCGGCAGGAATCGAGCCCGAGGACGGACATCACCGAGACGCTCTTCCCCGACCCCGACTCTCCCACGACGCCGAGGACTTCGCCGGGATAGAGGTCATAGGTGACGTCCGTGACGGCTTTCACGATGCCGTCCTCTGTCTCGAACTCGACCGTCAGCTCCTTGATCGACAGGATCGGCTCAGCCACGAACTCTCCGCTGCGTCGGGTCGAGGGCATCGCGCAGGCCGTCGCCGACGAAGTTGATGCAGAGGGCGACCAGCACGATCACGAGGCCCGGGAAGGTGACGAGCCACCAGGTCTGGAACCCTTCGGCTTGCCCCTGGGCGATCAGGCTGCCGAGGGCCGGCTTCGGCGGCTGGATCCCGAAACCGAGGAACGAGAGCGCCGCCTCGACGAGGATCGCCGTCGCGATCACGAGGGTCATGTTGACGATGATCGGCCCGAGCGAGTTGGGCAGCATGTGCCGCATGATGATGCGCGCGTCGCTCGCGCCGCTCGCCTTCGCCGCCTCGACGTACTCCTTCTCGCGGAGGGACAGGAACGTCCCTCGCACGATGCGCGCGAGCACGGTCCAGAAGAGGAAGGCCAGGATGAGCCCGACCTTGATCGTTTGCGACAGGGGTATCCCTAAGACCTCAGAGTCGTCCTGCCCGAGGAACGCCGCCGCCGTCAGCAGCACGGCGAGGCCGGGATGGTCAGGATCAGGTCGGTGAACCGCATCAGCAGGTTGTCGGTCGTCCCGCCGTAGTAGCCGGAGACAGCGCCGACGAAGGTGCCGAGCGCGGTCGAGAGGAGCGCCACGAAGACCGCCACCCAGAGCGAGGTGCGCAGGCCGAAGATGACCCGGCTCAGGTAGTCGCGGCCGACGTTGTCGGTGCCGAACAGGTGCCAGTCCCTGGTGGTGGGAGGCTGGTTGATGCTCTCGGCCACGAGGTTCGGGTTCTCGATCAGCTTCAGCGGATCGGTGAACGGGATCTCGTCGTAGCCGTACGGCGCGACCTGCTTCGCGAACAGGGCGATGAAGCTGATCGCAAGCAGGATGATCAGGCTGCCGACCGCGAGCTTGTGCCGGAAGAAGCGGATCCGGGCGTACGCCCACTGGCTCCGGGCCTTCGGCTCGATGCCCGCCTCGTACGAGGCGGCGAGCTCGGGCTCGGCTGTGATCCCCGGTGTGCCGATCGGGCCCTCGGGCTCGCCGGGCACCGCGACCGACCCAGGATGACCGTGCGCGCCGGACGGGCGCGCCACGTTGCTCGAGCTCAGGACGACGTTCTCCCGGTCCTGAGCGCGCAGGTCGGACGGCGGCTGACGATCAGTCATACCGCACCCGTGGATCGAGGACCCCGTAGAGGATGTCGGCGATGAGATTGAAGACGATGACCATCGTCGCGGTGATCATCAGCCACGCCATCACCGGGTACGGGTCGTTGGTGAGGAGCGAGTTCGTGAAATAGAGCCCCATACCGTCGAGCGAGAACACGGTCTCGGTCACGATCGCCCCGCCGAGAAGCGCGCCGAAGTTGAGCGCCATGAGCGTGACCAGCGGGATGAGCGCGTTGCGGAACGCATGTCCGAAGATCACGCGCCGCTCGGCCACGCCCTTCGCGCGCGCGGTGCGCACGTAGTCGGAGTTGATCACCTCGAGCATCGCCGCGCGCATGTAGCGGGTGTAGACGGCCAGGTTGACGACCATCAGCACGAGCACCGGCAGCACGAGATGGTGCGCTCGATCGATCCAGAACGAGAGGCCCGTTCCGGGATCAACGTCGCTCAGGTTGGCTATCGGGAACAGGCGTACGCCTGTCGCAAGGATGATCTGCACCACCGCCACCTGTGCCATCAGCGCCAGCCAGAAGACTGGCGTCGCTAACCCGAGGAAGCTGAAGGTGGTCATCGAGTAGTCGAACGCCGAATACTGGCGTAGGGCCGAGTACACCCCGATCGAGACGCCGAGCAGGATCGCGAGGATCTCCGCCGCGATCACCAGCTGCAGCGTGTTCTTCATCGCGCGCCAGAGATCGGGCAGGATCGGCCGGTCGTCGAGCAGGGTCGAGCCGAAGTTGTTCGTGAACGCGTCCTTGACCCAGTAGCCGTACCGGACATAGATGGGCTCGTCCAGGTGCTTGCGTTCGCTGATGTTCTGGACGGTCACGGGCGAGACGCGCGGCGCGAGCTTGAGAGCCGCCAGCGGGTCGCCGGACTTGGTGACGAAGACGAAGACGAGGATGCTCGCCGCGAAGAGCACGACGATGCTGTACAGCAGTCTGCGAATGACGTAGGTCAGCATGGGCGTCCGCTCCGAATCCTAAGTGAAGTATCCCGCCCCCGCCTTTCGGCGGGGGCGGGACGTGGTGCCTACTTCGTGTTGCTGGTGTTGCCTAGCCTGCGGTCGACGCCCACGTGGAGACGTTCCACGGGGAGCCTTCCTGCGTCGGGTTGACCGCCGGGCCCTTCAGGCTTGCCTTGCGGATGACGTAGATCGGACGCGCGAACATGGGGATGGACGGGATGTCCTTCGCCATGTACTTCAGCTCCGCGTCGTTCAGCATCTTCGCCCGCTGCGCCGAGTCGAGGGTCACGGAGACCGTCTCGAGCACCTTGCTGAGGGCCTTGTTGCAGTAGGCGCCGTCGTTCTGGTCGCCACCGCAGCCGTAGATGTCCTTCGCCGTGATCGGCGAGGACGGCGAGCCGACCCATGCGAAGAGCATGAGGTCCCAGTCACGCGACGGCAGCGTCGTGCCGAACATCACTCCGGCCGCCTGGAAGCGCGGCGTGAGCTCGATGCCGACCGACTTGAGCTGCCGCTGGATGACCTCGAAGGTCAGCGCGCGGAGCTGGTTGCCCGTCGTCGTGTGGAAGCGGAACGACAGCTTGCCGACGTTCGGGCAGGAGAAGATGTTGCTGTTCCCTGCGCTCGGCCTGTCGGGACCACCGGTGCAGCCCTTCGACTTGAGCAGGCTGATCACCTTGTTCTGGTTGAACTTCCACCCCTCGAAGTTCTTCTTGTAGTTCGACTCGAACGGCTTGTACATCAGGCTCTGCAGCGCGGGCAGACCCGGAGCGATCGTGGTGTAGAGCGCGGCAGCGACCTGCGGCCGGTTCATACCCGTGATCAGCGCCTCCCGGACGTACGGCTGCTTCAGGGCCGGATGGCCCTTCTCGCCGAACTGGAAGTCGATGTGCTCGTACGTGTACCCGATCTGCCGGTGCACGACGAACGACTTGTCCTTCATGAAGTCCTCGATCTGGAGCTGGGGCTGCGGCTCCATCACGTCACCCTCGCCGGCCTTCAGCGCCTGGAAGCGAGCGTTCGTGTCCAGGATGTAGCGGAAGACGAGGCGATTGAGCTTCATCGGCGTGCCGGCCTTGAAGCGCGGGTTCTTCCGCACCTCGATCTGCTGGCCCTTGACGAACTTATCGACGATCCACGGACCGCTCGAGAGCGGCACCGACGTCAGGAACGTGTCGTTCATGTTCTTGCCGGCGATGTAGTGCGCCGGGTACGGACCGCTGGAGACGAGCGCCTCCCAGTCGGCGTACGTCTTCTTGAACGCCACGGTCACGGTCTTGCCGCTGCCCTTGACGCTCGAGATGTCCTCCCAGCCCGAGCGGCTGATGACGTTGTTCGCCGCGTTGGTGAAGACCTTCCAGGTGGCCGAGAAGTCCTTGCCGGTGACGGGCTTGCCGTCACTCCACACCGCAGTGTCCTTGTATGTGAACTGCACCGTGAGTGGCTTGTTCTTCACGATCTTCGGCTTCGCCGTGCAGAGAGCAGGCACGAAGTCGGCCTTGGCGTTGCGGATCTGGCAGCCATACCAGACGTTGTTCAGCACAAGGCTCGTGGCGTACAGGTTGTTGCCGACCCACGGGCCCTGCAGGTTCGGCGGCTCCTGGTCATGAATGAACACGACCGTGCCGCGGGCACCCTGCGACGGGCTCGCCGTCGCGCCGGGGCCGACGATGAGGCTGGCTACGAGCGCAAGCAGCGCCACCAACCAAATCGAGCGATTACGCATGTACTTCCCTCCGTAGTGAGTTGCCCCTGCCAAGGCGTCTGCGGCACCAGCCTGCCGCACACGCCCGGTCAAGGTGCAGGATCATAGTGCTGTGACGTCACCGAGACGATTTGGTTAGGAGCCGGATATGAAGATTCCGAGACGTGAGCCGGGAGGCCCGCCGAGGCCCGCCCCGGACGTCGCCGCCGCTGCCGAGGACACCGCCACGCTGTTCGATCAGGCGGGTGCCGTGCTGGGCTCCGTGACCGGCGTCGATTGGTACCACGAGGGCGGGACGGCCGTGGATCGGGCGGCCTTCACGCTCTGCCGGCTGCGCCGGGCGCGGGCCGGGCTGCACGGCGGCCCCGAGCACGGCGACGAGGCCGTTCGCGCGGTACTGACGGAGGCGAGCCCGGAGGCGGTCGTCTGGCTCGCCAGCCGGGCCGTGTCCTACATGGACGAAACGGGCTTCCCCGAGGCGGTCGAGCTCTGGTTCCGGGAGCCGGAGGAGGTGTAGCTAGCGGTCGCGCCGCCAGAGGAGGAATGCGAGCGGCAGGAAGACCGCGCCGGCGAGGTACGGCGCGAGCGCGATCCGATTCTGCTCCTCGCCCCGCGGCACGAGTTGACCCTCCCCGACGAGCTCACGGGCCTTCGCGATCGCGTCGTCGAGATCGTCCTCGCCGTACACCTCGCCTCCGACCGCGCCGGCGACGGACTCCAGGATCGAACGGGCGCGGGGGTCGGGGCTGTACTGGGGCTCGATCTGGCCGCCGGCGTACACGCGCTCATCGCCCGCCCAGGTGTGCACGAAGATCGCACCGATGCCCGGCGGGCGCCGGAAGGCGGCGGCGAGCCGCGCGCCCGAGGCCGGCACGCTCTCCCCGTCGGTGAGGACGATCACGAGCTTCGACTTCGCCTGCGGCGAGAAGAAGCTGTGTGTCGCCATCGACACGAGCGCCTCGAGCCTCGTGGCCGTCGAGATGAAGTGGCCTTGGGGTGGCGGCCGGTCGATGCCGATCGACCGTGACATGGTGGCGAAGAACGCGTCCTCGTTCGCGCTCGGGAACAGGTGCGGCAGGACGCGGTCGGTCAGCGTCGCGATGCCGACCGGCACCTCGGGGAGCTCCTCGCGGAACCGCAGCGCCGCGTTGCGTGCACGGTGGTAGCGGATCGTCGCGCCCGCACTCTCTCGGGCGAGCATCGAGCGGGACGTATCGAGCACGACGAAGGCCTCGGCGTCGGAGCGCACCTCCCGCGTCGAGGTCCACTCGATCCTGGGTTGCGCGGCGGCGAGGCCGAGCAGTGCGGCACTGACAGCGATCGCGGCCACGGTCAGGATTTGCGCGCGACGCGACGGGCCGGGCAGGTGGAGCGTCGAGCGCAGCGAGGTCGCACGCCTGCGCACGAACCGCAGTGCGACGAGCGGCACGACGACGACCAGCGCGAGCAGGACGCCGAGCGGGGTCAGCAACGAGACGTCCACGCCGCCGTCCTCAGTACCCGCTGCCCGGCTGACCTGCGCCGGCACCGCGCGCGCCGCGACCGCCGGGGGCGGGGTTGCGGCCGGCGGAGGCCTCGGTCGGAAGGAGGCCTTGGCCGCGCAGCAGGATCACCTGGAGGTTGTACTTCGCCTCGTCGTTCTCTGGATCGAGCGCGATCGCCTGCTCGAAGCTCGCGATCGCGTTCAGGAGCAACTCCGAACGGTCAGGGGCCAGAGTGCCGGCGGTCGGGCCGGAATTGAACACGACCATGCCGAGGACTCCGAGCAGGTTCGCGGCGCGGGAACGCCGCGCGGCGTCGCGGTCGTTGACCACGATCGACTCGAGCCGCTCGGCTGCCTCGGTGCGCTTGACGGCCAGATTCGGATCGGACACGGTCGGGTCGTCGAGCTCGCCTGCGCGCAGAGCGCGCAGCGCCTGCCGGAACTCGATGTCGTCCCCGACGGCGAGCAGCGTACGCCCGGCAGCAAAAGGCGCGAGCGTGTCGGGGCTCCACAGGTCGTCGACGGAGCGGACGCGGTAGCGGACGTCGTCCTCGGCGATCGTCGAGCGCCAGCGGGCGACGTCGACCGCGATGACGGTGAGGAACGCCGCGAGGAGGAGCGCGGCCGCGGAGACGACGAGCAGGAGCTCCCGGCGGACGACGAAGTCCTTCACCGCCTTCACGCCTGCGCTCCCGGGAGCGCCAGCCGGCCGGCATAGCGCTCGTGCACGGCGAGCGCGAGCAGGAAGAGCGCGCCGAGCGCCAGCAGGAGCTGCGGCAGCGGACGCCGCGTCGCGGCGGGCGGCTCGTTGGTCTGGTCGGGCCGTTCGACGAGCGGCGTGAACGCATCCGCGCCGAGGATGCCCCCGAAGAGCGACCGGGCGTCACTCGACGGACCGAGTGCGAGCAACTGCACCGGCGTACCGGAGCGCTTGATCGTGCGAAGAACGCGGGCCGTGGCCGGGACGTCGTCCGGCGCCGTCTCCAGGTCGCTGATGAGGAGGATGGAGCCGTCCCGCACGTTGTCCCCCTCGAGCATGTCGTGCGCCAGCTGCAACGCCTTCGAGATCGCGGTTCCGGACCGGAAGACGTCGGACCACGGCGTCACCACGTCGCCCTGTGTGGTCGGTGTGAGCACGCGGATGAGCGGCCTCAGCTCGGACGGCGGGGTGCCCGGCGGCAGCAGCTCGTACGGCACGTCGGAGAAGACGACGAGCCCGACGGGCACGTCGGCATCGATCAGTCGCTGGAGGGTCGCGCGGATGATGCCCGAGTGGTCGTCGAGGATCGAGAGCGAGAGATCGAGGACGACGACCCCGGAACCGCCTGTGCGCAGCAGCCCACGGTCCTTGGGGTCGAGGTCGCGTGCGGTCGCGACCGAGGCGGCGAGCAAGGCAACCGCGGCCGCCGCGATCCCCCAGCGCAGCACCGCCGTTCTCGTGGCCGGGCCGCGCAGCGCGCGCGCATCGCGGCTCGCGACGGTCCGGAGCGGGTTACGAACGCCGCGCACGAGCCTCCTCCGCAGCCGCTGCCGCCGCAGCGGCCTCGGCCTCCTTGCGCCGCCGTTCGGCCTCCAGCTTGCGCAGCTCCGCGTCGAGTGTCGCGCGGACGCGCGCGGCGAGGCCCCTCGTCGCCTCGGGCGGCGGCGGCGTGGGCGACCATGCGAGCTCGCGGGCGGCCGGTGCCAGCCCGTCCGCGTCACCGCGTTGGGCGAGCACCTCCGCGACGAGCTCGAGCGAGCGCCGCTGGTCGGCCGCGCCGTTGGCGCGGGCGGCATCCTCGAGCAGCTCCAGCGCCTGCTCGAGCGGCGTCAGCGAGAGCTCGGGCGGCACGATCGGCTCCGGCTCGGGCGCCGGCTCGCGCCGCGGCCAGCCGGCGTATGCCAGCCCGCCTCCGGCGACGACGAGGATCAACGCGGCCCCGAGGAGCAGCGCCATCAGCATGCTCGGCGAGGCGCGGTACGACGGCTCCGGCACCGATGCAACCTCGCCGCGCCAGGGACTCGGCGTCGCCGCGAGGTCGCCCGGCCCGATGCGCGTGTTCACGATCAGCCGCGGCCAGAAGGCCTCGACGGACGACCGGCTCGGCGTGCCCGAGTCGAGATCGGCGAACTCGACGGTCGCGGGATCGAATTCGAAGGGACGGGACTCACGCTCTGGGGGGCAGTCCGACCTCAGGCAGCGCAGGACGTACGTGATCCCCAGGTGCACGGCCTGGCCGGCCTCGGAGCGGACGATCTCGGGCTGACCGACCCGGCGCCACTCCTTGAAGGCGGCCCGGACCTTGACGGAGTCCGGATCCACCCGCCGCCGGTCGAAGGTGACGTCGACCCGCGCGTTGACGGTGTCCCCGAAGAGCACGATCCGGCGATCGAGGCTCGCCTGCGCCTGCAGGCGGCGCGGGACCGACTCGTCCGAGCCGGAGTCGCGCGTCAGCAGCGCCGCGAGCGCCCCGGCGAGCACGAGCGCCGCGAGCGCCGCGCCGACGACGAGCCAACGCGTGCGCGTCACGTCATCGCCCCTCGGCGCGCCCGCCGCAGCTCCGCCCAGTCGAGGAACGAGGCGAGAAGGTCGATCGGATCGCTCGACGAGACGACAATCGGATCGAGATCGAGCAGCTCGAGCTCGCTCAGGAGCGACGCGAGCCGCTCCTCGTTCGCCCGCCGCCTCGCGAGAGCCTCTTTCCTGGTCAACCGGATGTGCGCGACGCGACGGGTCTCGGGATCGCGGAGCGGGACGACGATCCCGCTGACGTCGGGGAAGCTCTGCTCCCAGACCGGATCCTGGATCACGACAGGGACGACGTCCCAGAGGTGCTCGACGGCGGTCAGCCAGGTGAGGCGCGACGGCGGCACGATGAAGTCGGAGAGCACGAAGACGAAGCTTCCGGCCGAGATGATCCGCCGGTGCTCGAACAGGTGCTCGAGGCCGCGCTCGATGCCGTCGGCGGGCGCCGTCCACGGCGCCGTGTCGAGCCGCTCGTCCCGGACGACCGCGATGCGGCGCTCCCCGCGGGGCGGCAGCCAGAAGGGCTCGCCGTCGGCGTAGTCGAGATAGCCCGCGAAGCCGCCGGCCTGCGCGGCGCTCGTCATCACGAGGTCGAGTGCCCGGCGCATGGCCAGCCGCTTGTCCAGCCAGGGCAGGGGCGGCGAGTGGAAGTCCATGCCGGGGCTCCGGTCGCACACCGCGACCACCCGTGGGCCCTCGTCGGCGTAGCGGTCGCGGACGACGAACTCGTCCCTCCCCCGCGCGGACGAGAGCCGCGCGGACGAGGACCAGTCGATCGAGCGGATGTCGTCGCCCGGGCGGTACGGCCTCGAGCCGGCGACCTCGGTCCCGCGCCCGCGCCGGACGCTCCGCATCGTCCCGTGCGCGAGTCCCATCAGGCGCCGTCGCGGGACGAGCTGAAAGGTCTTGCCAGTCATGTGGGCGTCAGCCGCCGGTCTGGACCGGCCGCTCGTGATCGAAGAGAGGATCTTCGTCGGAGCCGGGGCGCGGGGCGAGCTCGAGGCAGGCGTGCCGGAACTCGTCGATCGCGGCCACCCAACCGGCCGAGCGGGCGCGCGCGATCAGCGCCGGCGTGAACACGACGCGGTGCACGAGCACCGGGACGAACAGGCGCTCGACGTCCTCGGGCACGACGTAGCCGCGGCCGTTCAGGAGCGCCCAGGCGCGGGCGACGCGCTCGACGGCGAGGCTGCCGCGCACAGAGCTGCCGATCGAGACGACCTCGAGCTCGCGGGTGGAGCGCACAAGATCGACGATCCAGTTGTGCAGCACCTCGTCGACGTAGACGTACTGCGCGGCCTCGCGGAGCTCCTGGATGTCCTCCACGCCGACGACCGGCTGGAGCGCGGCGAGCGGGTGGCCGAAGCGCTGCTCCTCGAGGATGCGGCGCTCCTCGAGCACGCCCGGGTAGCCGAGCGCAGTGCGGAGGAGGAAGCGGTCGAGCTGCGCCTCGGGGAGCGGGAAGGTGCCCTCGTACTCGATCGGGTTCTCGGTCGCGAGCAGGAAGAACGGATCGGGCAGCCCGAGCGTCGCGCCGTCGACCGTCACCTGGCCCTCGGCCATCGCCTCGAGCAGCGCCGACTGCGTCTTGGGCGTCGCGCGGTTGATCTCGTCCACGAGGAGGACGTTGGTGAAGATCGGTCCGGGCCGGAACTCGAAGTCGCGCGACTTCTGGTCGAAGACCGAGAGCCCGGTCACATCCGTGGGCTGCAGATCGGGCGTGCACTGGATCCGTGAGGTGGTGATGCCGTCGATCGAGCCGCCGATCGCGCGGGCGAGCACCGTCTTCGCGGTCCCGGGAACGTCCTCGAGCAGCACGTGGCCGCCGCACATCAGGGCGGCGACGACGAGCTTGACCTCCTCGCGCTTGCCGTAGACGACCGTCTCGATGTTGTCGAGCAGGCGCGACGCGACGTCGATCGCGCGCGCGAAACGCTCCTCCCCTTCGCCGCGCTGACGCTCGACCTCGACAGGCTCCATGGCGCCCGATGGTAGTCGGACCGGCGAAGCAAACTGTTAAGCGAGCGTTAGCTCAGACCGTGATGTCGACCACGCAGAAGCGATTGCCCTCTGGGTCGGCCAGGATCACGTAGTCGGCGTCCGGGGGCCGCTTGTCCCAGTGGACTTCGGTCGCGCCCAGCGCCTTGAGGCGCTCGACCTCGCCGGCCTGGTCCTCCGTGTACAGATCGAGGTGGAGGCGCGGCGGCACCTGCACCTTCGAGGGAACCGCGTCGAGCGACACGTTCGGCCCGACGCCGTCCCTGGGCCGGAGCAGCACGAAGTCGTCGCTGTGCCCGCTGCGCCGGACGTAGTCGAGAGCCTCTTCCCAGAATGCCGCCTGGCGCTCGAGATCGTCGACGCGGATCACGATCGAGCCGATGCGGAGCACGCTACGAGAGCGCTTCCGCGCCGCCGACCACTTCCAGGATCTCCTGGGTGATCTCGGCCTGGCGGGCGCGGTTCATCTGCAGCGTGAGCGTGTCGATCAGCTCGCCGGCGTTCTTGGAGGCGTTCCGCATCGCCGTCATGCGCGCGCCCTGCTCGGACGCCGCCGACTCCAGGAGCGCGCGGTAGATCTGCGTCTCGACGTAGACCGGAAGCAGACGCGCCAGGATCTCCTCGGGCTCCGGCTCGAAGATGAAGTCGCCGCGCATCGCGTCGTCGCGGCGCTCCTGCTCGTCCGTCTCGAGGATGTCGGCCGAGATCGGGAGGATGTCCTGCTCGGTCACCCGCTGCACGAGCGGGGAGACGTAGGCGTTGTAGAGCAGGATCACGCGGTCGACCTCGCCCTCGGTGAAGAGCTCGCCCACGCGGTGGGCGATCGCCTGCGCGTCTGCGTAGCCGGGCCGGTCGGTGAAGCCGGTGAACTCACCGGCGACCTCGTAGCGGCGGAAGGCGAGCGTCGAGCGGCCCTTCTTGCCGACCGCGAGGAAGCGGACGTTCGCGCCCTCACCGCGGAGCTCCCGCTCGAGCGCGAACGCCCGGCGCAGGATCTGCGCGTTGAACGGCCCGGCCAGGCCGCGGTCGCCGGTCAGCGGCACGATCATGATCGACTTCACCTCGTCACGCTGCTGCAGGAGCGGCAGCCCGCGCACCGACGAGCTCGCGCGTCCGACGCCGGCGATGAGCTCCCGCATCGTCTCTGCGTACGGCCGCATCGCCTCGATCCGCGTCTGCGCGCGGCGCAGCCGGGCCGAGGCGACGAGCTCCATCGCCTTCGTGATCTTGCGCGTGTTCCTGACGGAGCGGACGCGCCGCTTCAGGTCCTGGACCGAAGCCAAGGTCTAACGACCTCGACTTCGGTCTAGACAGAGCAACGGCCTCACGCGGCCAACCCCTTGTCCTCTTCGACATTGAAGCTCTTCTTGAACTTCTCGAGCTCCGCGTCCAGCTTCGCCGTCGTCTCGTCGGTGAGATCGCTCGACTCCTCGATCGCCTTGTAGATCGTCCCCTCCGAGCGCAGGGACTCCCGCAGCTCGTCCTGGAAGCGTGGCACCTGGGCGACCGGGACCCCGTCGAGATGGCCGTGGATCCCGGCGTAGAGCGCCACCACCTGCTCGGCGTGGGGCCACGGCTGATACTGCGGCTGGTTCAGCGTCGCCACCATCCGCTCGCCGCGGGCGAGCGTGTTCTGGGTCGCCTGGTCGAGCTCGGAGCCGAACTGCGAAAAGGCCTCGAGCTCGCGGTACTGGGCGAGCTCGAGCCGCAGGCGGCCGGCCACCTTCCGCATCGCCTTCGTCTGCGCGGAGCCACCGACGCGTGACACTGACGTGCCGACGTTGATCGCCGGACGGATGCCCGAGAAGAACAGGTCGGCCTCGAGGAAGATCTGGCCGTCCGTGATCGAGATCACGTTCGTCGGGATGTAGGCGGCGATGTCGCCGGCCTGCGTCTCGATGATCGGCAGCGCGGTCAGCGAGCCGCCGCCGAGCTCGTCGTTCAGCTTGCAGGCGCGCTCGAGCAGCCGCGAATGCAGGTAGAAGACGTCGCCCGGATACGCCTCGCGGCCCGGCGGGCGCCGGAGCAGCAGCGAGAGCTGCCGGTAGGCGTCCGCGTGCTTGGAGAGGTCGTCGTAGATGATCAGCGCGTGCTTCCCGTTGTAGAGGAAGTGCTCGCCCATCGCGGCGCCGGCGAACGGGGCCATCCACTTGATCGGCGCCGCCTCGTAGGCCGCCGCGGAGACGATGATCGTGTAGTCCATCGCGCCCTCGTCCTTCAGGCGCTCGTACACCTGCGCGACGGTCGAGCCCTTCTGGCCGATCGCGACGTAGATGCAGATCACGTCGGTGTCGCGCTGGTTGATGATCGCGTCGATCGCCACCGCCGTCTTGCCGGTGCCGCGGTCGCCGATGATCAGCTCGCGCTGGCCGCGGCCGACGTTCGTCATCGAGTCGATCGCCTTGATGCCGGTCTGGAGCGGCTCCTTCACCGGCTGGCGCTCGACGACGCCCGGAGCCTTGAACTCGAGCGGCCGCCGCTCGCTCGACTCGATCGGCCCCGCCCCGTCGAGCGGGTTGCCGAGCGGGTCGACCACGCGGCCGAGCAGCGCGTCGCCGACCGGCACGCTCACGACCGAGCCGGTGCGCCGGACGGGCTCGCCCTCGTTCACGTGCTCCCACTCGCCGAAGAGGGCGACGCCGACGTTGTCCTCCTCGAGGTTGAACGCGATGCCGACGACGCCGTGCTCGAACTCGAGCCGCTCGAGGGCGATGCAGTTCTCGAGGCCGTGCACGCGCGCGATGCCGTCGCCGAGCTGCAGCACGGTGCCGACCTCGGACAGGTCGGTCTGGACGTCGTACTCCTCGATCCGGCTCTTCAGGATCGAGGTGATCTCTTCAGGGCGTAGCTTCACGTTCTCAGCTCCTCGTCGTTAGGTCCCGGCCAAGAGTTCCCGGCGGAGGCGGTTCAGGCGGCCGCGCACGCTTGCGTCCACGCGCAGCGAGCCGGCCTGGAGGACGACGCCGCCGATCAGCCGAGGGTCGACCTTGCGGGTCGCCTCGACACTGCGGCCTGACGCGGCCTCGATCTTCTTCAGGATGGAGTCCGCCTCTTCGTCGGAGAGCTCGTAGGCGGTGGTGAGCTCGACGTTCAGGCGCTTCTGCTCGGCGGCCACGAGCGCGTCGAGCTCTCGGTAGATCTCCTCGATCTCGGCCTCGCGGCCCTTCTCGACGACGAGCCGGAGGAAGTTGTGCACGAGCTCGTCGGCGTCGCCGAGGATCTCCTCGAGCACGGCGGACTTCGCGGTGGGATCGAGCTCTGGGTTCTCGAGGACGTTGCGCAGCTCGGGCACGTCCACGATCGCGGCGACGAAGTCGCCGAGCTCCTGGTGGACGACCTCGAGCCTGCCTTGGTCCTGGGCGGCCTCGAAGAGGGCCCGCGCGTACATGCGCTGCGCGACGGCCACCTCGGCTACACCCTCTCGCGCTCGAGCGCGGAGAAGTCGAGGTCGCCGATCGCGTCCTCGATCAGGCGGCGGTGATCCTCGCGGTCGAGCACCTTGCCGGTCACCTTCGCCGTCGCCGCGAGCGTGAGGTCAGCGACCTCGGCGCGGATCTGCTCGAGCGCGCGCGCCGTCTCGGCGTCGATCTGCTTGCGCGTGTCCTCGAGGCGCCGCTGGCGGTCGGCCTCGATCTCATCGCGGGCGCGCTCCCGCTGCGACTCGGCGACCTTGCGCGCCTCGGCAAGGATCTCCCCGGCCTCGCTCTTGGCCTGGCCGATCAGCGCGCGGTGCTCCTCGAGCAAGCGCCTCGCCTCGGCGCGGGCGCGCTCGGCCTCCTCGACCGAGTCGCGGATGCGCTTCCGGCGCTCGTCGATCGTCGCCTGGATCGGGCCGAAGGCGAACTTGCGCAGCACGAAGAACGTGATCGCGAAGCAGACGAGCGTCCAGATCATCAGACCCGGGACGACGTCGATCAGTGGTGAAGCGGCGAGGAGCATCTCTCTCTGACTCGTTTCTCTCTAGACCAGCACGTAGGCGAGCAGGCCGCCGATGAGGCCGTAGAAGACGACCGCCTCGGTCAGCGCGAAGCCGAGCCACTGGATGCCCTGGAGCTCGCCGCGGAGCTCGGGCTGCCGGGCGACGGCCTGGATCATCGAGCCGAAGATGTTGCCGATGCCGATACCGGCTCCGAGCGAGCCGAGACCGATGCCGAGCGCGAGCGCGATCGCCTTGCCGGCGTCGACGACCGCCGTGTCGGCTTCCTGAGCGAGCAGGCTGAACACATGACCTCCTTAGTGGTCCGGCTCGATGGCCGTGCCGATGTAGATGGCGGAGAGGGCGGCGAAGATGAACGCCTGGATGGAGACGACGATGATGACCTCGAAGAGGTAGAACGCGGTCGCGGCCGGGATCGCGAACACGGCGACGCCGAGGTTGCCGATCACGAAGATGAGCCCGATGAAGGTCAGGATCAGCATGTGGCCGGCGAGCATGTTCGCGTAGAGACGGACGCTGAGGCTGATCAGCCGCATGAACTGGCCGAGGATCTCGAGCGGCACGATCAGCGGGTAGAGGCCCTTCGGCACGTCCGGGATCCAGCTCCTGAAGTACTTGGAGACGCCGTTGTACCGGATCCCCTCGACGTGGGTGAAGACGAATGTCATCAGGGCGAGAGCGAGCGTCACCGAGATCGAGGATGTGGCAGCGTAGATCGCGAGCGTCGGCACGCTCGACGCCGAAGATGTCCACCGTCTCGTTCGAGAGCGGCAGCGGGATGAACCCGAGCATGTTGATCACCCAGATGAAGAGCATCAGCGAGGCGACGTACGGGAACCAGCGCCCGATCGCCTTGTGGGGCAGACCCTGCTCAGCCACCTGCGTCTGCGCGATCTCGTAGATCATCTCGCCGAGCGCCTGCTTGCGGTCCGGCTCGCTCTTGGTGCGCACCATCCGCACGCGCATGAGCACCACGCCGAGGGCGATCGTGCAGACCGTTCCGAGCAGAAGATAGGCAACCGTCTTGTTGATCGAGAGGTCGAGCGGACCGAGGTGGATCGGGATCCACTCGCCCGGCTCGAAGTCGTGCTCGGGGTTGAACTCTTCTTCCTCGGTGCCTCCGCCGGCGAGCGCAAGCGACGGAGCGAGAAGTGCGAGCGAGGTCACGAGGGCCAGGGCGCGCTTCATCGAGCCGGCTCTCCGCCGAAGTAGAGGGCGAGCGCGACGCCGAGCTCGAGGGTGTAGGCGAGCGCGTACAGCACGACGACCGCGAGCGCGAGCCGCGCATCCGATGCTGCGAGCGCGAGGACGACAACCATCACCGCGATCGCTCGAAACGTCATACCGAAGCCCACCACGCCTGAGGCGGCGAGGTTACCCTCGCCGGGCTTGAGCCGCGTCAGTAGGAGCGCCAGCACGCGGGAGCCCGCCCAGAGCAGGGCTCCGATCGCCCAGCCGGCGAGCGGCCAGCCGGCCGCGACGAAGACCGGCAGCGCCAGCCCGATCACGGCGGCGCCGGCAGCGAGCGGCGGCACGAGGCTCGGCATCGGCCGTGGCGTCGTCAGGATCCCGGCCATCGTCAGAGGGCGTGGCCGTAACGCTTGTACGTCGCCCAGACGCCGACGGGAATGCCGAGGATGGCGCCGACCAGGAACCCCCAGGCGGCGGAGCCGAACGCCCACCCGACCAGCGCAGCGAGAATGATCACGGCGGCGGTGGTCCCGATCAGAACGGAACCAGCACCTGCGAGGCTGAAGTTCGAGCGAGAGGCCGGCGGCTCCATCCAGCGCGGAGCATACCAGAGCTCAGCCTGACTTTGTGACACCTCAAAACCGCTCGTTTACGGGCATTCGTGCTGACTTTGTACGAGCGCGTGACAGCGCGATTCGCCCCGGCCTGCCGACCTCGTTGCACGAGGCTCGAGCCGGATTTATGGTCCCGGCGCAGGGGTAGCCGCCGTCACCAAGGGGGGATCAGACATGCCCGAGACCAGCCGTGGTCTACGTCACCTTTCCGCCGAGGCTCAGAAGACCGCTGCCGCGTCGGCGGCGAAGCGGGAGCGACAGTCGCGCGCCGCGATCGACGGCCGCCGGCGCAAGGCGGAGGACCTTGCCGCCCGGGCGAGCGGCCAGGTGCAGCGCCTGCTGGGCAAGCGCGACAGGACGAGCCTGCAGGAGCTCATGCGCCGGGAGCAGCTCGTGGTTCGCGACCTCCTGCAACCGCCGTCCGGGCTGCGGCGGTCGCATGCGAAGGTCAACGACGCGCGGAAACAGAAGGCGGACGCCTTCCTGCGCTCGCGCAAGGTGAGCCGCGCCAAGCTGACGCGGATCGCGCGGGAGTACCACAACGCGCTGGACGACCTCCTGGTCGTCCCCGACAAGCACCGCACGGCCGGCGCCAGCATCGCCGGGAACCTCTCCAAGTGGCTGTCGCTCTCGCCGCTCCACATCCATCCACTGCCTTGGGGCGACGGCGTCTTCGACCCCGGCGACAGCGGCTGGGAGCTCTTCCGGCCACCGTTCTTCGGCTTCAACTTCGGCTTCGTTCCGGTCCGGAGCTCCAACTTCACCGTCGACCGGATCCACACGCTCGTCCCGCCGCTCGGGGACGTCGGCATCACGGTCACGATGGACACGCACGACACCGACGACTTCGACTTCGCGTCCGTCGACGCGTTCAGCACGATCGCCTTCCGTTTCGTGCCGCCGACTACCGGCCTCGTCGAGGTCCTGATCGACGCGCAGTGCGTCGAGGGGACACACCGCCTGCGCACCGGG
Source organism: uncultured Gaiellaceae bacterium (assembly GCA_963791905.1). GTDB lineage: Bacteria > Actinomycetota > Thermoleophilia > Gaiellales > Gaiellaceae > Gaiellasilicea. Next base: position 862,228 of record CAWBTX010000005.1, on the reverse strand, counting down.
AACGAGTGGGGCTGGTCGGATTCGCGGACCAGCCAGCTGAACTTCCTCATGCTCGACGTCCTGCACCCGAACGTCGCCGAGCCGTCCTTCGCCGAGATGTCCAGGTTCGTCGTCGACACGGACTCCGACGGCAGCCACCATCGCGAGAACCTCGTGCGCGGCCAGCACTACTTCGCCAATCTCTTCAGCGCCGGCCCGGTGCCCGCCGGTCAGGACGTCGTCGTCTGCGTGGGCACCAGGTCGTTCGACAAGAGCGGTGCGAACGACGTGTCGATCCACAGCACGTCGGACTTCCGCTGGTTCATCAGCTCCGTGGAGGTCCGGATCTCGCCATAGGCCCCGCAGCGAGCGCCGCGCCCAGCCAAGAAACAGAGCCAAGTAACAGACTGTTGCTTAGTCCATGAAGAGGTCGAGGAGCGCCTCCGGGGGCCGGACCCTCGTCGCCACGTCGAGGAGGATCTCGCCGGCGCCCGGCGCCGGCCCGCGGCGACGGTGCTCGTGGACCAGGAGCCGGATCTGCTGGTAGCTCGGCCGGGTCAAGCCGAGCCGAGACGCCAGTTCGCCGACCCGTCTGTGTGTCTCGGCAATCGGCACGCGGCTGTCGTCCAACCGCGCGAGCCCCGCGCGTAGCCGGGAGTCGATTCGAGGAGCGGACGCCGGCATGCCTTCCCAGCGTGCCTCCCGCCGCGTCACGAAAGGTCAACGAGTCCGTGCCGAAAGAGCGACCTTGCAACAGTCTGTTACAAGGCCGCGGTCAGGCGCTGCGGCGCTCGCGGGTCGCCTGCTCCTGCCTGCGCGTCCGCGGGTTGGCGAGCTTCACGATCTCGAGCAGGTAGACGACGTAGAGCGAGAAGGCGAGCGCGACGAGGCCGATCCCGGCGGCGGCGAGGGTCTCCCAGAGATGCCACTCGCCGCCCTCGCGGAACGGGATGAACCTCGTCGCCAGTGCCGCCGCGGCGAGCGTCCCGCACCAGAGCCACATCGTCAGCGCCGCGCGCCGCTGCGTGAAGCCCCGGCGGAGGAAGCGGTGATGCAGGTGCGCCTGGTCGGGCGCGTAGACCTTCTCGCCGTGCTTCAGGCGGCGGGCGACGACGAAGGACGTGTCGAGGATCGGCACCGCCAGCACGAGGAGCGGGAAGAAGAGCGCCACGGTCGCGGCCGTCTTCAGCAGCCCCTGGATCGACACGGCCGCGAGGATGAAGCCGAGCAGGAGCGCCCCCGAGTCGCCCATGAAGATCCGCGCCGGATAGAAGTTGTGCCGCAGGAAGCCGATGCAGGCGCCGGCGATGATCGCCGACATGACCGCGGGATCCGGCTTGCCGAGGGAGAGCGCAATCACGCAGAAGGTGATGCCTGAGATCGCACAGACGCCGGCGGCGAGCCCGTCGAGGCCGTCGAGGAAGTTGACCATGTTCATGATCGCGACGATCCAGAGGATCGTGACCGGTACGCCCACCCATGCCGGCAGCTCGTGGATGCCGACGAACGGGAAGGTGAAGCGGTCGATCCAGACGCCGAACCAGGTCGGGATCGCCGCGGCGATGACCATGCCGACGAGCTTCTGGCCCGGCGGCAGGCGGCGGAAGTCGTCGATCGCGCCGACGGTCGTCGCGACGGCCGCGCCGAGGAGGACGCCGCGCGTCTCGCGGCCGAGGTCGAGGAACGCGCAGCGCCGGCACGAAGATCCCGAAGAAGAGCGCGAGCCCGCCCAGCCGCGGCACCGGGTTGAGGTTCAGCCGCCGCTTCTCGGGGACGTCCACGACTCCGAGCAGGCGCGCCATGCCGCCGACGGCCGGGGTCAGCAGGATCACGATCAGAAGCGCGAGTGCCGCCCCGTAGAGGACCTCCGGGTTGTCGCGAAGCTCTTGCGGCATCGGCGCCAGTGCTACTTCGTGCCGTACAGCCGGTCGCCTGCGTCGCCCAGGCCCGGGAGGATATAGCCCTTGTCGTTCAGCTCGCGGTCGATCCCGGCGACGACGATCGCAACGTCCGGGTGGTCGCGGTGGATGCGCTCGATACCGACCGGGGCGGCGATTAGTGCGATCAGGCGGACAGAGCTCGCGCCTGCCGCCTTCACGAGCTCGACGGCCGCCGCGGTCGAGTTGCCGGTCGCGAGCATCGGGTCGAGGAGGATCACGTCCCGGTCGGCCAAGTCCTCCGGCAGCTTCACGTAGTACTCGACCGGCTCGAGCGTCTCCTCGTTGCGGTAGAGCCCGATGAACCCGACGCGGGCAACCGGGATCAGCGAGAGCACGCTGTCGAGCATGCCCATGCCCGCGCGCAGGATCGGGCAGACGGCGACCTTCTTGCCCGAGATCCGCTGCGCGGTCATCGCCTCGAGCGGTGTCTCGATCTCCGCGTCCTCGGTGGCGAGGTCCTTCGTTGCCTCGTAGGTCAACAGCAAGGTCAGCTCGCTGACGAGCTGGCGGAAGCGGTGCGTGTCGGTCGAGGTGTCGCGCAGGAGACCGAGCTTGTGCTGGACCAGCGGATGCTTGACCTCCGTGAGCTTGTCCCTTGTCACTTGGCCGGCGAGGACGCTCATGTCACGTACGAGGTGTAGCCGCGGAACCCCGGGTAGAGCGGACGCCGCTCGCAGAGCGCCTCTGCGCGGGCGGCGAGCCCTCCGAGGTCGGCCGACTGCTCCAGCGCCCCGGCGATGATCTGCCCGACCTCGCGGAAGTCCTCCTCGTCGAAGCCGCGCATCGTCGCCGCCGGCGTGCCGATGCGCACGCCCGACGCCACCGTCGGCGGCCGCTCGTCGAACGGGACGGTGTTGCGGTTGACCGTCAGCTTCACCTCGTCGAGCCGTTCCTCGGCGTCCTTGCCGGTCCACTCGGTCCGGCGGAGGTCGAGCTGGAGGAGATGCGTGTCGGTGCCGCCCGTGAGCACGTCCAGCCCGTTCGCGATCAGCTCGTCCGAGAGCGCGTCGGCGTTCGCGCGCACCTGCGTCTGGTACTCGCGGAAGGCCTCCGTCGCGGCGATGCGGAAGCAGGCCGCCTTGGCGGCGATGACGTGCTCGAGCGGGCCGCCCTGCATGCCCGGGAAGACGGCGCGGTCGACCGCCTGCGCGTGCTCCTCGCGGCAGAGCACGAAGCCCGCCCTCGGCCCGGCGAGCGTCTTGTGCGTGGTCGAGGTGACGATGTCGCAGTGCTCGACCGGGTTCGGGTGGAGCCCGGCGGCGACGAGGCCGGAGAAATGAGCCATGTCGCACATGAGGAGCGCGCCGACCTCGTCCGCGATCCGGCGGAACTCGACGGTGTCGACGGTGCGCGGGTACGCGGAGCCGCCGCACACGATCAGCTTCGGCCGGTGCTCGCGCGCGAGCTCGAGCACCTCGTCGTAGTCGACCACGTTCGTCTCTCGGGAGACGCCGTAGTGGACGACCGTGTACAGACGGCCCGAGAAGTTGACCTTCAGGCCGTGCGTGAGGTGCCCGCCGTGGTCGAGCCGGAGCGCCAGGATCGTGTCGCCCGGCTGGAGCAGCGCGAAGTAGGCGGCCATGTTCGCCTGGGCGCCCGCGTGCGGCTGGACGTTCGCGTGCTCCGCGCCGAAGAGCGACTTCGCCCGGTCGATCGCGAGCTGCTCGATCTCGTCGACGACCTCGCAGCCGCCGTAGTAGCGCTTGCCTGGATACCCCTCCGCGTACTTGTTCGTCGGCACGGAGCCGACCGCCTCGAGCACGCTGGGCCAGGTGAAGTTCTCCGAGGCGATCAGCTCGATCTGCTGCCGCTGCCGGTCGGCCTCACGCCCGAGCAGATCCGCGATCTCCGGGTCGACGTCGGCGAGGCCGGCGGAGCGGAGGCGGTCGAGCGTGTCCTGGGCGACGGCCATGCGTGCTCCTTCCAACGAGGTCGGGTCGATGCTAGACGAGGGGGGCGACGAGCCGCAGCGCCTCGTCGGCGGGGACGGCGCCCTCGCGGAGCACCCTCGGCTCGGGGCCGATGAAGTCCAGCACGGTCGATGCAGTGCCTGGGAGCTCGCCGCCGTCGACGACCGCGTCGACCGCCGCGCGGAGCTCCGCCGGCACGTCGTCGACCGTCGCCGGGTCCGGCCCGCCGGGCAGGTTCGCGCTCGTGGCGACGTACGCGCCGGCGCCCGCGAGCACGTCCCGGGCAACTCCGTCGACGTCGGGGACGCGGACGCCGATCGCGTCGGGATTGGCGCCGGTCAGCCAGCGGAACCGCCGCGCCGGGTTCGGGAGCACGAGCGTGAAAGGCCCCGGCAGCAGCGCGCGGGCGATGGTGCCGCTGCGGCCGCGAAGCTCGGGCACGCATTCGAAGAGCAGGTCCAGGTCGGCGGCGACGATCGCCGTCGGCTGCAGGTCGTCGCGTCCCTTCGCGCGGTAGAGCCGACGCACAGCCGCTTCGCGATAGGGGCTCGTCGCGAGCCCGTAGACGGTGTCGGTGGGGACGATCGCGAGCCGCCCGGCCTTGATCGCGGCGACGGCAGCCTCGATCACAGCTGCCCCTGGACGACGCGGTCCCGGCCGGCGAGGTCGTCCGTGACGACGACGTCGGCGTAGCCGAGCTCCGCCAGCAGGCGTGCGACCCGCGCGGACTGCCCTGCGCCGACCTCGAGCACGAGCGAGCCGCCGGGGCGCAGCACGTCCTTCGCGCCGACGGCGATCGCCTCGAAGCCCCCCACGCCGACGAGCGCGAGGTGCGGCTCGTAGTCCCGGACGTCCGGCATCAGCGTCGCATGGTCATCCGGCTCGACGTACGGCGGGTTCGAGGCGACCAGGTCGTACGGCCCGCCGGGAAGGCCGGTGTGGAAGTCGTGCTCGAGCAGCTCGATCTGCAAGCCGGTGCGCGCCACGTTCTCGCGGGCGAGGTCGAGCGCGTCGTGAGAGGCGTCGATCGCCGTCACGAGCGCGCCGGGGTGCTCGTCCACGATCGCGAGCGCGAGCGCGCCGTTGCCCGTGCCCACGTCGAGCACCCGCGGCGCCTCGATCCCACGCAGCAGGTCGAGGCAGCGACCGGCGACGACCTCGGTCTCCGGGCGCGGGATCAGCGCTCGCCGGTCGACTGTCAGCGTCAGCCTGCGGAAGCCCCACTCGCCGAGGAGGTAGGCCACCGGCTCGTGCTTCGCGCGCCGCGCGACGAGGCCGCGATACGCGTCGAGCTCGCTCGTGTTGAGCGGGCGCTCGAGGTCGGTGTAGAGCTCGATCCGGGAGCTGCCGAGCGTGTGCGCGAGCAGCAGCTCCGCATCGAGCCGTGACGTGTCGGACGTTCGGGCAAGATGCTCGGTCGCCCGGCGGAGGACCTCTCCTGACGTCATCGGCGCCTCAGGCGGTCGCGGTCTCGAGCGCGCGCCGCCGGTCCTCGGCCTGGAGGGCCTCGGTGAAGTCGTCGAGCCCGCCGGGCAGCACCTTCTCGAGGTTGACCGTCACCTTGACGCGGTGGTCGGTCACGCGGCTGTCCGGGTAGTTGTAGGTACGGATCTTTTCGGCCCGCTCGCCCGAGCCGACCTGCGACTTGCGGGTCGCGGAGAGCTCGGCCTGCTGCCGCTCCCGCTCGGCCTCGTACAGCCGGGCGCGGAGGACGCGCATGGCCTTCGTCTTGTTCTGGAGCTGTGACTTCTCGTCCTGCATGGCGACCACGATGCCGGTCGGGAGGTGGGTGATGCGCACGGCCGAGTCGGTCGTATTGACGCTCTGGCCGCCGGGCCCGGTCGAGCGATAGACGTCGATCTTGAGGTCGTTGTCGTGCAGCTCGACGTCGATCTCCTCGACCTCGGGCATGACCGCGACCGTGGCCGTCGAGGTGTGGATGCGCCCTTGCGACTCCGTCTCGGGCACGCGCTGCACGCGATGGGTTCCGCCCTCGTACTTGAAGACCGAGTACGCGCCGTCACCCTTGACGGCGAAGACGACCTCCTTGAAGCCGCCCGTCTCGCTCTCGTTCGCCGAGAGCAGCTCGGTCTTGAAGCCGCGCCGCTCCGCGTAGCGGGTGAGCATGCGAAAGACGTCCCCGGCCCAGAGAGCCGCCTCGTCACCGCCCACGCCCGAGCGGACCTCGACGATGACGTCCTTCTCGTCGGCCGGGTCGCGCTCCACGAGCGCGAGCTTCAGCTCCTCTTCGAGCCGCGCGACATCCGCCTCGAGACCGGCCGCGAGGGTCGCGAGCTCCTCGTCCTCGCGCGCGGCGTCGAGGTCGTCACGGGCCTGGCGCCACTCCTGCGCGAGCCGGTACGCGCCCTCGAGCTCCTTCAGCCGCCGCCCGACCTCAGCCGCCTCCCTGTGGTCGTTGTAGACCGTGGGATCGGACATGCGGTCGCGCACCTCGTCGTACGAGCGCTCGAGGTCGTCGATCAGCTGGTCGATGGCTGCCATGGAACGATGCTAGCCAGCGTCACGGGCGCTCGTTGCCCGCTTGTGAGAAGGATCGCCGGCCGCTACGGGTTCTCGAGCTGCGCGTCGAGCGTGATCTCGGGAACGGCGGCGAGAGCCTGGGAGACCGGGCAGTTCGCCTTCGCGTCCTCTGCGGCCGCCCGGAAGCCGGCCTCGTCGATCCCCGGCACGGCGCCCCGCAGCTCGAGCGCGATCTTCGTGATTCCCGTCCCCGGCACGAAGGTCACGACCGCGGCTGTCGACAAGCGCTCCGGCGGCGTGCCGGCCTTCGCGAGCCCGCTCGACAGCGCCATCGAGAAGCAGGAGGCATGCGCCGCGGCGATCAGCTCCTCCGGGCTCGTCTTACCGCCCGACTGCTCCTCCGAGCGCGCGGCCCACGTCACGTCGAGCGGGCCGAACGCGCCCGACCCTACGCGGTCGATGGTCCCCGACCCGCTCATCAGGTCTCCCTGCCAGGTCACCTCGGCACGGCGCTCCGCTGCCATCGCGCTCCCTCCCTGTCGCTAGCTCTCGTCCAGCTGCGCGCGCACCGTAACGGATGCGCTCGCGCGCAGGAGCGCCGAGAACGGGCACCCTTCGTCCGCCGTCCGCGCCGCGCGCTCGAAACCCGCGCCATCGAGCCCGTCGACGCGACCGGTTGCGTCGATCGCGGAGGACACGATCAGATGTCCCTTCCCCTCGACCTCGTCCATCGTGATCGTGCAGCGAACGTCGAGCTGCTCGACGGTCCCGCCGGCCCGGGCCGACTCGCCGGCGAGCGACGACGCGAAGCATGCGGCGTGCGCGGCGGCGAGCAGCTCCTCCGGACTCGTCTTGCCCTCAGGATCGCCGACCCGGCTCGCGAGTGTCACGGGCAGCTCGAATGCCCCCGAGCTGGCTGCTGTTGCGACCCCGCCGCCACGTGAGAGCGAGCCCGTCCAGGCGACGGTGGCCTCCCGGACGATCCGCGGCACGAGTTAGGCCATGACCTCGACCTTGCGCTCCTCGGTCGTGATGCGGCCCTCGAGCCGCAGCACCTCCTGAAGCGCTCGGATCGAGACCTCGATCTGGTCGAGCGACGGCTGGCGCGTCGTCAGCCGCTGCAGCCACATCCCGGGCGCGAGCAGCGTCATCAGGATCTTGTTGTCCTGGTGCTTCCCGGCGAAGCGGATCAGCTCGTAGGCGATGCCGGCGATCACCGGGAGCAACAGGATGCGGCTCGCGATCAGCCAGTGCCACGCGGGCTGGCCGACGAAGGCGAAGACGAAGATGCCGATCACCATCACCCAGAGCAAAAACGCAGTTCCGCAACGCGGGTGGATCAAGCTGAACTTCTGCACGCGCTCGGGCGTGAGCTCCTCCCCGGCCTCGTACGCGTTGATCGCCTTGTGCTCGGCGGCGTGGTACTGGAAGACGCGCCGCAGGTCGGGCAGCAGCGAGATCAGCAGCAGATAGACCAGGAAGATCGCGACCCGGATCAGGCCCTCGATGATCACGAAGGTGCCTGTCGTGTCGACCGGGAGCCAGCTCGTGATCAGCGCGGGGGTGACCTTGAAGAGCATCAGCGCGAAGCCGATCGCGATCGCGAACGAGAACACGATCTGCCCGCGGGTGATCTCGGTCTTGACCTCCTCGGCCTCGTCCGCCTCCGCGTCCTGCGCGGCGTAGTTGGCGGAGATCGCGAGCGCACGGAACCCGATCGCGAGCGACTCGCCGAGCGCGACGACGCCGCGGATGACCGGCAGCCGGAAGATGCGGTTGCGCGCCATCGGCGAGGAGATGTCCCGCGTCACCTCGGCGATCTCGCCGTTCGGCTTGCGGACGGCGACGGCCCAGTTCGACGGGCTGCGCATCATCACGCCCTCGAGGACGGCCTGCCCTCCAATGTTGTTACTCAAGGCTGAGTCCGTTAGCCGCGGCGGGCGCCGCCGGCCTTCTCGAGCCGGCGCTGGAAGCGCTCGACGCGACCGCCGGAATCCAGCAGCTTCTGCTTGCCCGTGTAGAACGGGTGGCAGGCCGAGCAGATCTCGACGTGCAGCTCCGGCTTCGTGGAGCGCGTCTCGAACTCGTTGCCGCAGGAGCAGCGAACGTGTGTGAGGACGTACTCGGGATGGATGTCTGCCTTCATCGCCGAGCCAGAATAGCAGAGGCGATTTCGGGTGCCACGTTGCCTCCGGAGACGACAGCGACCGCCGGACCAGAGGCCTTTCCGGCCAGGAGCGCCGCTACCGCGACCGCACCGGCAGGCTCGCAGGCGAGCTTCGCCCGCTCATAGAGGAACCGGAACGCGTCCTCGATCTCCCGCTCGCTCACGAGGATGCTCTCGACGCCGTTGTGCTGAAGCACCGCGAGGGCGTTCTCGCCGCAGAAGGGGCCCGAGAGGCCGTCTGCGATCGAGGTCGGCGTCACACGGACCGAGCGCCCGGCCGCAAGCGCGTCGGAGCACGGCGGTCGACAGCTCCGGCTCGACGGCGACGACCCGGCGGCCCTCGGGCACCGCGGCGGCCGCGATGCCGGCGACGAGCCCGCCGCCTCCGGCCGGCACGAGGATCGTCTCGGCCTCCGGCGCGTCCTCGAGCACCTCGAGTCCGACGGTGCCCTGGCCAGCCTGGACGAGCGGATCGTCGAAGGGATGCACCAGCGTGCGACCCGTCTCCTCGACGAGCTCGTGCAGGCGGTCGAACGCGTCCCCGGGTCCCGTCGCCCCGAGGTCGACCGTCGCGCCGTAGCCGCGGGTCGCCGCGATCTTGGCGGCGCTCGCGCTCTGCCACATGACGACGAGGGCGTCGAGACCCTCGACCGCGGCGCCCCACGCGAGGGCCTGGGCGTGATTCCCCGCCGAGACGCCGATGACGCCGCGCTCGCGCTCCTCCGGCGTCAGGGACGCCAGCTTGTTCAGGACCCCGCGCACCTTGAACGAGCCGGTCTTCTGCAGCAGTTCGGCCTTGAGCCAGACGCGCTCGCCGAGCGTCGTCGAGGAGAGCGTCGGCGTCCGGTGCACCCGCCCGTGGATGCGCCCCGCGGCCGCGACCACGTCGTCACGTGTGATCGGGGAGACCACCGAGACCATAGGGAGATGCTAGTCGTCGGCCCGCGCCGCCATACTCCGGCGGATGACCGACCACCCGATTCGCCTCGACGTCACCGACGACCTGCACCGCTCGAGGCTTACGGTCTTCTTCCGGTTGCTGCTCGCGATCCCGCACCTCTTCTGGATCGCGCTCTGGAGCATCGCGGCGTTCTTCGCGGCGATCGCGATGTGGGTGGTCGCACTCATCACGGGCCGGCCGCCGCGTGGGCTGCACCGCTTCCTCTCCATCTACGTCCGTTACGCGACGCACCTAACCGCCTATCTCTTCCTGGCGGCGAACCCGTACCCGGGTTTCACCGGCGAGCACGGCTACCCGGTCGACATCACGCTGCCCGAGCCCGCGCCGCAGCCGCGCTGGAAGACCGCGCTTCGGCTCGTCCTCGCGGTGCCGGCGCTCCTGCTCGCGGCGACCCTCGGCTCGATCGGCGGCGGGGGCGGCGGAGGCGGCGGGAACTCGTACGGCGAGGAGACGAGCAACTGGTCGTTCGCATCGGGCATCGGCGGCGTCGCCGCGGTCTGCGCGCTCCTCGGCTGGTTCGCGATTCTCGCCCTCGGGCGCATGCCGAACGGCCTGCGCGATCTCGCCGCGTACTCGATCGGCTACACCGCGCAGGCCTACGCGTACCTGCTCCTCCTGACCGATCGCTATCCGAACACCGAGCCCGAGCGGATCGGGCCGGCGTGGGCGCTCCCGGAGCATCCGGTGCGGCTCGAGCACGCCGACGACGGACGGCGGTCACGTCTGACGGTCTTCTTCCGCCTCCTGCTCGCCCTGCCACACATCGTCTGGATCATCCTCTGGTCGGTCGCCGCCTTCGTCGCGGCGTTCGCGAACTGGGTCGTGGCACTTGCGCGCGGACGCTCGGCACAACCCCTGCACCGCTTTCTCGCCGCGTACATCCGGTACGCGACACACCTCGGCGCCTTCCTGCTGCTCGCCGCCAACCCGTTCCCGGGCTTCACCGGCGAGCCCGGCTATCCGGTCGACGTCGCCATCGACGGCCCCGAGCGGCAGAACCGCTGGAAGACGCTCTTCCGCCTCGTGCTCGTCCTGCCGGCGTTCATCGTCTCCGGCGCGCTCGGCGGCGCGGCGTTCGTCGCCGCGTTCCTCGGCTGGTTCGCGTCGCTCGCAACCGGGCGGATGCCCGACGGCCTCCGGAAGCTCATCGCGCTCTCGCTGCGGTACACCGCCCAGACCGACGCGTACCTCTTCGTCCTGACCGACCGGTACCCGTACGCGAGCCCGGCGCTCAACCCGCCGCCCGCCGACGATCGAAGAGCAGCCCGAGCCCGACGAGCCGGCGGAGCTCCGCCCCGGTCCGACCGAGGTCGCGGAGGAGGACGCCTGAGCGACCGACGCGTGCGGGCGATCGTGCTCGCCGCGCTTGTAGTGGTTTGGGCCGTCGCGGCGTGGCTGCTCTGGGACTCGCGGGTTCCGAACGGCCTCTCGTCGCCCGCCGTGGACGCCGACGCCGTGTTCTCGGAGGCGACGCTCGATCGGGCCGACCGGTACGAGCTCTTCCTCCGCGTCGAGTTCGTCGTCGCCCAGATCGTGCTGCTCGCCGTCCTCGCGCTCTACGCCTGGCGTGGCGCCCGCTTCGCGCGCGAGTCCGCCGCCGGCCGGATCGGCACCGGGATGCTGCTCGGCATGATCGGGCTCGCGCTCGTCTGGCTCTCGCAGGTCCCGTTCCGGCTGGCCGAGGTCTGGTGGGCCCGCCGCTACGACCAGGCCGAGGTCGGCTATCTCGAGGCGCTCTTCGTCAACTGGCTCGAGCTCGGGGCCGAGTTCCTGTTCGTCTGCCTCGCGCTCCTGATCGTGATGGCCCTGGCGGGCTGGTTGCCGCGCCGCTGGTGGCTCGCCGCGGCGCCCGCGTTCATCGTGCTCGCGACCCTGTTTGCGTTCATCACGCCCTTCCTCGCCTCGACCGACCCCGCCGACGAGGAGCTTCGTGCGGACGCGCGCCGCTACGCGCGCATCCAGGGGACAGACCCCGTGCGCGTCGATGTCGAGGACGTGTCGGAGTTCACGGACGCCCCGAACGCGTACGCGGCGGGCTTCGGCCCGACGCGCCGCATCGTCCTCTGGAGCACGCTGCTCGACGGGCGCTTCTCGGACGGCGAGGTGCGGGTCGTGCTCGCCCACGAGATCGGGCACCACTCCCGGAACCACATCCCGAAGGGCCTCGCCTGGTACGCGCTGTTCGCGTTCCCGGGCGCCTACCTGATCGCCCGCTTCACGCGCAGGCGAGGCGGGATGGCGCAGCCGGCCGCCGTGCCGCTCTCGCTGTTCGTGCTCGTCGTCCTCTCGCTCGCGTCGCTGCCGCTGCAGAACGCGATCTCACGGCACATGGAGGAGGAGGCGGACTGGATGGCGCTCGAGACGACCCGCGACGTTGTCTCGGCACGGGCGCTGTTCCGCCACTTCGCCACCGAAGGGCTCAGCGATCCGGATCCCCCGGCGTGGTCGTATGCGCTCCTCGACAGCCACCCCTCGATCGTGGAGCGGCTCGGTCTGATCGACGCGTGGGAAGCCCGGACTAAGTAACAGACTGTTACTAGGCGAGCGTGTATTCGGGCCCGGCGCCGCCCTCGGGCGGTGTCAGGCGGCCGCCCTTGGCCGTGATCGCGCCGCACTGGACGCAGTTCGACGGCGCGAGCTCGACCGTCACCATGCCGTCGGCGTCCGCAGCGCCGACCTCGTACACGTGTGCCGGGCACATGTTGACCCACAGCTCCGCGAGCTCCCGCGGGACGTGACGCTGGATCCGGATGTGGTTCGGCTGGTCGTCGCGCGTCCGGTTCCCGGAGAGGAAGACCGACGAGAGCTTGTCGAAGGTCAGCTTCCCGTCCGGCGCGGGGTAGCGCTGGGCGCGGTTCGTGCGGATCAGCGCTGCCGAGGTGTTCGGCTCGCTGCGGTATTCCTTGGGCGGGAACTTGCCCTTCGTCACCGTCATCGCGCTGGCCAGGAAGCCGCCCTTGTAGAACCCCTTGTCGAAGACCTGGCGCATGTTCCGCACCTCGTACAGGTCCTTCAGCACCCAGCTCGAGCGCAGCTCCGCGTCGTACGAGTCGAGCGCGCCCGGCCGCGACGGGCTCTCGCCGCGCTGGAGGGCGCGGAACGCTGTCTCCGCCGCGAGGATCCCGGATTCGATGCCGTAGTGGATCCCCTTCAGGGTCGGGACGTTCACGAGGCCGGCGCTCTCGCCGACGAGCAGCAATCCGGGCGCGTTGAAGCTCGTCGGGAGCGCGTGGTACCCGCCCTCGGTGATCGTCTTCGCGCCCCAGGCGACGCGCTCGCCGTCGCGCAGGATCCTGCTCACGAGCCGGTGCGTCTTGAACTCCTGGAGCACGTCGTGGACGGAGAACTCGACGTCGCGGTACTCGAGCCCGGCGACGAAGCCGAGCGACACCATGTCGGCGCCCATCGGATAGATGAAGGAGCCGCCGAACTCGCCGTACTTGGCGGACTTGCGGAGCGGCCACCCGATCGTGTGGATGATGTTGTGGAGGGGCTTCGCGACCTTCCAGACCTCCTTCACGCCGAGCGCCCAGACCTGCGGCTGCTCCCCCTCGAGCCCGAACTGCTTGATCGCGGCACCGGTGAGGTAGCCCTGGGTGCCCTCGGCGAGAACCGTCAGCCTGGCGACGATGTCGGAGCCGGCCTCGAAGTTCGGCAGCGGGTTGCCGTCGCGGTCGCGCCCCTTGTCGCCGGTGCGCACTCCCTGGACGCGGCCGTCCGCCACGAGCAGCTTCTGGGCATCCGTCTCCGGCAGGATCGCGGCGCCGGCCTCCTCGGCCTGGTCCGCCATGAACCGCCCGAGCTGTGAGACGGAGACGACGAAGTTGCCGTGGTTGCGCATCGTCGGCGGCGGCGGGACGCGGTACTTCCCTCCCTGCGTCAGCACGTAGACCGCCTCACCGTGCACCTCGCCGTAGGTCGGGATGTCGCTCATCGTCAGGCGATCCTTGAACAGCCCACGGAGGGAACGTGGGTTGACGACTGCGCCGGAGAGAAGGTGCGCGCCGGGCCTGGCGCCCTTCTCGACGACGGCGACCGGAACGTCGCCGAGGCGCTCCGCCGTCTCGGGCGACTCCTCGAGCAGCTGCCCGAGCCGGATCGCGCAGGCCAGGCCGGCCGGGCCGGCGCCGACGATCAGGACGCCGACCTCGATCCGCTCGTCGACGTGATCGGTCGGCGGCGCGATCGCCTCCAGTGGGGAGAACGGCGGCGGGTGGTCGGCCGGCCGGACCGTCACGACTTCCGCGCGCGCACGAGCTCGGTCAGCTTCGGAACGATCTGGTGCACGTCGCCGACCACGCCGAGATCGGCGAACTCGAAGATCGGCGCGTTCGGATCCTTGTTGATCGCGACGATCACCTTGGAGCTCTGCATGCCGACCTTGTGCTGGATCGCGCCCGAGATCCCGCAGGCCACGTAGAGGCCCGGCGAGACGCTCTTGCCGGTCTGCCCGACCTGGGCGGCGTAGGGGTACCAGCCGGCGTCGACGACCGCGCGCGTCGCCGCGACGGCGCCGCCGAGCGCCTTCGCGAGCTCCTCGACCATGCCGAAGCCCTCGGGGGCCCCGAGCCCGCGGCCGCCGGCGACGATCACGTCGGCGTCCTCGATCGACGGGCCGGTGGACTCCTCGTGGGCCTGCTCGAGCATTTCCGCGAGGAGGGAGTGCTCCTCGAACTCGACGTCGATCTTCTCGACCGTGCCGGCGGCGCTCGTCTCGACCGGGTCGAAGGCGCCTGCGCGGAAGAGGCCGAGCTGCGGCGTCGTCGTCCAGCCGACGTCGACGAGCACGGAGTCGCCGAGCGCGGTCTGCTTGCCGACGAGCCGGCCGTTGTCTGCGACGAGGTCGACGAGCTGCCAGTTGAGCCCGGCGTCGAGCCGGGCCGCGAGGGCCGCGGCGACGTCCGCGGACAGGATCGACTGCGGGAAGAGCACGGTCTCGATCCCCTTGTCCCTGACGAGCTGCGCGATCGCGTCGACGCGCGGCTGCGGCAGCGGCGCCGCCAGCTTCGGGTCGTCGGCGACGTACACGGTGGCGGCGCCGTAGCGGCCGGCCTCGGCGGCGAGGCCTTCCACACCGGAGCCGAGGATGACCGCGGCGACGTCGCCGCCGAGGCTTGCCGCCTTCGAGAGGACTCCGAGCGAGCCCTTCTGCAGCTCGCCCTCCCCACCTTCAGAGAAGTGGTGCTCGAGGAAGACGAGGGCCGTCATACGAGCCGTTTCTCCGCGAGGAAGGCGACGATCTGCTCGGCGCCCGAGCCGTCGTCCTCGATCTTCCGCGTGTCGCCTCGCGCCGGCGGCTCCGAGAGCGCGAGCACCTCGGTGCGCGAGCCCGCCTCGCCGGCGCGGTCGGGCTCCACGCCGAGCTCGCCGAGCGTGAGCACGTCCTGCGGCTTCTTCTTCGCGCCCATGATCCCCTTCAGCGACGGGTAGCGCGGCTCGTTGATCGAATCGGCGACCGCGACCACTGCGGGCAGTGCGGCGCGGATGACGTCGTAGCCGAACTCGGTCTGTCGCTTCCCGGTGACGGAGCCGTTCTCGAGCGTCAGCTCGGCCGCCTGCGAGATCATCGGCCGCCGCAGGCGCTCGGCGACGGCGGCCCAGAGCACCGCGCCGTCGGAGTCGGCCGCCTGCTGGCCGAACAGGACGAGGTCGGCGCCCTCGCGCTCGAGTGCGCGGGCGAGCGCATAGCTCGTGGCGACGAGATCGGATCCCGCTGCCGCCTCGTCGGCGACGAGCACGGCCCGGTCGGCGCCCATCGCGAGCGCCTTGCGCAGCGAGTCCATCGCCTTCTCCGGCCCGAGCGAGACGACCACGACCTCGCCGTCCCCGGTCGCCTCCTTGAGCCGCAGCGCCTCCTCGACGGCGTTCGTGTCGACGGGGTTCAGCGCGGCCTCGCCGGACCGGTCGAGCCGCTTCGTCGCCGGGTCCATCCGCTTGTGGACGGCGGCGTCCGGCACCTGCTTCACGCACACGGCGATCTTCATCCGGCCGGACTCTAGCGATGCCGCAACCGACGACCGCCCGCACCCGTCATCGACGGGCACGGGCGGGCCGGCCTGCGCAAAAGCTCAGCTCGGGATGAGCACGCGGTCGATCACGTGGATGACGCCGTTCGAGGCCAGGACGTCGGCCTGCGCCACCTTGGCGCCGCCGACGCGGACGATGCCGCCGGTCGTGCGGACTTGCAGCGACTGCCCGTTGAGAGTCTTGACGGAGCGGAGCTGCGTCACGCGCTTGGCGAGCACCTTGCCGCTCGCGACGTGGTAGAGCAGAACGGCGCGCAGCTTGGCCTTGTCCTTCGCGAGCGCATTCAGCGTCGCCTTCGGGACCTTTGCGAAGGCGGCGTCCGTGGGTGCGAAGACGGTGAAGGGGCCCTTCCCCGTGAGGGTGCCGGCGAGGCCGGCGGTCTGCAACAGTTTCGCGAGCGTCTTGAACTGCCCGGCCGCGACGGCCGTCTGGACGATGTTGGCCTGCTTGGCGGCAGGGGCCGCCTCTGCCGTGCCACCGATCGCGGCGACGGTGAGTGCTGCTGCAAGTGCGAGTAGGCGGAACGAGTTCATCTGTATCTGATCCCTTCTTAGGCGGTGACGGGCGCGCCCGCGCGGCTCCAGCGGCGGCGGATCGCACCCTGCTGGGCGATCTGGTAGACGGCGGACACGCCGACGAGGCCGTAGACGAGGCGACTCAATGAGTTCGTCTCGCCGAACTCGAGCCCGACGATCGTCGCGACGAGATCGAACTCGGCCAGGGCGATGAGGCCCCAGTTGAGTCCGCCCACGATGACAAGAACGGCGGCGACAACATCCACTTGCTTCATGCGGCTTCTCCTTCTGTGACGTCTAGGAGATGCCACTGTACAGCTTTTGTTCAGTATTTGTCAAATGATTGTCGAAGTGCCGTTCGCGCGGCCGCGTCGAACGTCGTCAACGGCCGCGGCACGATCGCGCGAATCGCGTCGTCTCGTGCCACCGTCGCATTCCGCAACCCGTCGATGAGGGGCCGCGCGACGGTCGCGCCGATCGGCGTGACCAGGTGGAGCCAGAGGGACGAAAGGCGCGGCGTCAACACCGGTACCTGGACGATGAGCGGCCGCCGGCCCAGCAGCGCCGCGACGCGCTCGATCATTGCTCGGTAGGTCATCACCTCCGGACCGCCGGCGTCATAGCCCTGCCCGAACGTTCCCTCCCTGCCGCACACGCCTGCCAGGTACGCGACAACGTCGTCGAGCGCGATCGGCTGGGTGGGCGTCGTGACCCAGCGCGGGGTGACCATCGCGGGGAGGCGGCGAACGAGCGCGACGATCGTCTCGAACGCGGCGCTCCCGCTTCCCACGACCATCGCCGCCCGTAGCGTCGTCAACGGCGTCGCGCCCGACGCGAGCGCACGCCCCGTCTCCTGCCGGCTGCGGAGGTGCTCCGACAGGTCCGGCGCGTCGTCGCCGAGACCGCCGAGGTAGACGAGCTGCAGCAGCCCCGCCCGCTCCGCCTCTGCCGCGACGGTGGCCGCCGCCCGCCAGTCGCGTGCGGCGAAGTCGGCCGAACCGAGCGAGTGGACGAGGTAGTAGGCGACCTGCGCACCGTCCAGTGCGCGCCGAACCGCTTGCGCGTCGTTCACTTCCGCTTCGACCCACCGCACACGCTCGCTCGACGATGCCGCGTGCACCCGCCGCGAGACGGCGACGACGTCATGCTCGCGCGCGAGCTCCGGGAGCAACGCGCTCCCAATCGTGCCGCTGGCGCCGAAGACGGTGACCTTCATGCAGGGGCCTCCGCAATCAGTCGCCTGAAGTACCTCCGACTGATCGCCAGATGAATGCGTCGCTGGCCGTGGCTGTAGAGGACGCCCGCCCACCTTGGGCCGCCGGGCCGCGCCGCCAGGGTGGGGAAGAATCCGCGGATGACCGAGCTGAGCTCGACCTCCAGCCCCGTAGTCTGCGCCAAGGCGATCTCACCGCCGGCGCGGCGCGCGAGCCCGCCTCCCCGGATCGGGTAGGCGCATCTCGTGACCGCGTCCGACGCTGCGAGTTCGGGCGGCCCGAAGCGGAGTAGGGTCGGCCCGCGGCCGAGAGCGCGCAGCTCGACTCCCGCGCCGCCCACGCGCGCGCGAACGAGGCCGCGGGTGAACCGGACCACCTCGGCCCAGTAGAGGTCGCCCAGGCGAGCGGCCCCGGCGGTCGTGCCGGGAACGACGAGCGACCCGGCCAGCGCCCGCTGCGTGGAGTCGACGGAGCCGAGCCGGGAGACGCGCTGGTCGGAGCGCCAGCCGTGCAGCCGGTTGCGACTCATCGGTGCGTGACGGCCTCGGCTGCCGCAACGAGGTCGGCGGCGAGCAGTTCGGCACCGACGGCGGCCGCGAGCTCGGGCGAGACGCCCGCTCCGCCGAGCGCGAGCCGATGGCTGCGGGCGAGAGCGGCGAGCTGCGGTACGTCGGACTCGAGCAGCGTCGGCATGGTCGCGCTGAGGACGACGAGCTCGGGCTCGAGCTTGGTCGCCGTGTCCGCGAGCGTGTCGAGCGGGGTGTCATGCCCGAGGAAGGTGATGCGGAAGCCGCGGGAGCGCAGGAGCAGGCCGAAGACGATCAGCGGCAGGTCGTGAAGCTCGCCGGGCGCGCAGGCGAGCAGGACCCGCGCGCCGCCTCCCTCGTCCCACCCGCGGGCGAGCCCGAGCAGCCGCCCGCGGATGACGTTGCTGGCGAAGTGCTCCTGGCCGACCGTCGCCTCGCCCGTCTCCCACCGCTCCCCGAGAGCGTGCAGGTACGGCAGCACGACCTGGCCGAGCAGCGTCTCCACGGTGTAGACGGCGAGCAGGCGGTCGAACTCGCGTTGTGCAGCACCGTCGTCGAGCCGGTCGAGGGCAGCGCCGAGAGCGCCGGCGTCCGGGTCGAGCGGTCGACCGGCCGGGGCGGCGTCCTCCGGCGTGGCCGCGGCAAGCCGCGCGGCCTCGGCAGCGGACAGTCCGGCGGAGAGATTCGCCTGCATGCGGCGGACGCGTTCCTCGTCCGCTGCGGAGTAGAGCCGAAAGCCGCCGTCGGACCGGATCGGCCGGAGGAGCCCGTAGCGCCGCTCCCACGCCCGCAGGAGCTCCGGGCTGACGGCCGCCCGCCGGCTCAGTTCGCCGATGCGGAGGCTGTGCTGCTCGACCATCGACGCATCGTACAAAACCTGTACGGACATTCGACGAGAGCCGCGGATCTCCCCTTCTCGGGGGCTACTTCCGCAGCGCCGTCTGTTAGTGTCCCGCCCTTCGAGCGCGAACCGGAGCTCATGAAACGCCACCGGACGACAGCCCGAGGGATTCTTCTCCTCACTCTGGCCCTCCTCGCTAGCACCGGGTCAGCCGCCGCGTACACCGCGTCGGGCTCGTCGGTGAGCGGGGCCGCGAAGGTGCCGCGGCTCATCTTCCCCGTGCTCGGCAACGCGCAGTACACGGACGACTTCGGCGAGCCGCGTGGGCAGGGGCCGCACGAGGGAAACGACATGGTGGCGCCGAAGCGCTCGCTCGCGCTCGCCGCGGAGTCGGGCCGGGTCGAGTACCACACGACGTCGTTCCGGGCCGGCTGCATGCTCTACCTGAACGGCGACAGCGGCACCCAGTACCTGTACGTCCACCTGAACAACGACCGCACGCTCGAGAACGACAACCGCGGGCTCTGCATCCCCGGTATTGCGTATGCGGAAGGACTGAAAAGCGGCGCGAAGGTGACCGCCGGCCAGCCGATCGCCTACGTGGGCGACTCGGGCGACGCGGACGGGATCCAGTCCCACCTGCACTTCGAGGTGCATCCCGGCGGCGGTGCGGCCGTGAGCCCGTATTCGTACCTCCGGAAAGCCCGGAAGCTGCTCTTCGCCGCGAAGCCCGGCAGCACGTTCACGCTCGCGCTGACCGGCAAGGTCGCAGCGGCGGGACCGGAGGCGCTCGAGCTGACGGTCGACCAGGTGCGACAGTGGCCCGGCGGACGGACGATCGCACACGGAGGCCAGAAGGTCGAGGTCTCCGTCACCGAAGCGGTCTCGCTCGAGGCCGCCTCCGTGGCCGGAAGCGTCGACCTCTTCCGCACGGTCGGCGCGCTCACGCGCGGGCAGGCGGTGACGGTCTACACGGCCCCGGCGAAGGTGACGCTCGACGCCCAGGCCGGCGGCGAGGGCACGCTCGCCGCCTCGCGCATCGTCATCCGCTAGGAGGGTTTGGCGGAACGTCGCTCGTCGCCGGGGTGCGATGGTCGTTCCGAGGCAAGGACGCAGGGAGCGCCCGTATTGGTAATACGGGCGCGACTGAGGACGCCGCATCGGGACGATCCAGCGCGGCCCGGCGGCTCAGCCGATGTTCTGCCAAACCCTCCTACGTCGGGATCTTCGCCTTGAGGAAGTCGACGATCTCGGTCGT
This sequence comes from uncultured Gaiellaceae bacterium, assembly GCA_963791905.1. GTDB lineage: Bacteria > Actinomycetota > Thermoleophilia > Gaiellales > Gaiellaceae > Gaiellasilicea. The sequence continues at coordinate 842,408 of CAWBTX010000005.1, read as the reverse complement.
CGGCGCGCCGGGCGTGAAGATCTCGGCGACGCCGAGTTCCTTCAGCTCCTTCGCGTCGTCCCCGGGGATCGTCCCGCCGACGACCACGAGCACGTCGTCGACGCCGTTCTCCTTCAGGCCCGACAGGATCCGCGGCACGAGTGTCATGTGCGCACCGGACAGGATCGAGATGCCGACGGCGTCCGCATCCTCCTGAATCGCCGTCTCGACGATCTGCTCCGGGGTCTGGTGGAGACCGGTGTAGATCACCTCCATGCCGGCGTCGCGGAGCGCCCGCGCGATGATCTTCGCCCCTCGGTCGTGCCCGTCCAAACCAGGCTTCGCGATCACCACTCTGATCTTCCGAGGCATGGCGTCGGCAAGTATATGGCGGTGCAGCTCGACGTCATCGGGCTCGTCGCCGGCCTGGCCGAACCCCGGCGGAGCCTGTTCCGGCTACCTCGTAGACGGTCAGCTCCTGCTCGACTGCGGCCCCGGCGTGCTCGCGAAGCTCCGCGAGCGCGAGCCCTGGCCGACCGTCGGGGCGATCGCGATCACCCATCTCCATCTCGACCACTGGGGCGACCTCATCCCCTGGGTCTGGGCCAATCTGTACGGCCCCGGCACGCAGGGCGCACAGCTCTGGCTCCCACCCGGAGCGAGCCAGAGCCTGCGGCCGACGCTCGCCCAGCTCGGCAACGAGGACATGCTCGAGCGGGCCTTCGAGGTGGCCGAGTACGAGCCGGGCCGCCCGTTCTCCGTCAACGGGCTGGAGGTCACGGCCCAGGCGGTCGTGCACTACGACATGGAGGCCTACGCGTTTCGCGTCGAGGGAGCGAGCGTGCTCGCCTATTCCGGTGACACCGCCCCGTGCGCTGCACTCGACCGGCTGGCGAGCGACGCCGACCTCTTCGTCTGCGAGGCGACGCTCGAGCGGGGCGAGGACGAGACGGAGCTCCGCGGGCACCTGTCCGCGGAGGAGGCGATCGCGACGTCGGAACGGGCCGGGGCCAGGCGGCTCCTGCTCACCCACAGACCGCAGGAGCGAAGCATCCCGAACGGCCTCACGCTCGCCTACGACGGCCTGACGACCACAGTCTGAGCCGTCGCGCCCGAGGCCCGCGGACGACCGACCGCGGGTGGCACTGCACAGCTTCAGGGATGTTCGCGCGGAAGGATCCGCGAACAGCGGATCCGTAGTCGGATCCGCAGGATCCGACCCGCTGCTAATCAGAAAACAGGCTGCTCGCGCCAGGTGCCCCAGACCTCGCGCCAGGCGTCGCACATCTCGCCCATCGTGACGTAGTCGCGCGCGGCGTCGAGGATCACCGGCATGAGGTTGACGCCGTCGCGCGCCGACGCCTCCTTCAGCGCGGACAGGCGCGCCTGCACGGCCGCGGAGTCGCGCCGTCCCTTCACGGCCGTCACGCGCTCGATCTGCTGCTGCTCCAGCGCGGCGTCGATCTTGAGGATCTCGAGCGGCTTCTCGTCCTCGAGCTGGTAGCGGTTGACGCCGACGACGACGCGCTCGCCGCGCTCGACCTCCGCCTGGTACGTGAAGGCCGCATCCGCGATCTCCCGCTGCGGGAAGTTCTGCTTGATCGCCTCGACCATGCCGCCGAGCTTCTCGATCCGGTCGAAGTACTCGTACGCCTGCGCCTCGATCCGGTTCGTCAGGTCCTCGACGTAGTACGAGCCGCCGAGCGGGTCGATCGTGTTCACGACCCCGGTCTCGTGCGCGATCACCTGCTGCGTGCGAAGCGCGATCCTGACGGCGTCCTCGGTCGGGAGCGCGAGCGCCTCGTCGAATGAGTTCGTGTGCAGGCTCTGGGTGCCGCCGAGCACGGCCGCGAGGGCCTCGATCGCCGTGCGCACGATGTTCACCTCGGGCTGCTGGGCGGTCAGCGAGACGCCGGCCGTCTGCGAGTGGAACCGCATCAGCCAGGATCGGGGGTTGCGCGCGCCGAAGCGCTCGCGCAGCTCGCGGGCCCAGATCCGGCGAGCGGCCCGGTACTTCGCGATCTCTTCGAAGAAGTCGAGATGCGCGTTGAAGAAGAAGGAGAGGCGCGGCGCGAAGTCGTCCACGTCGAGCCCGCGCTCGACCGCCCACTCGACGTAGGTGAAGCCGTCGGCGAGCGTGAACGCGAGCTCCTGCGCCGCCGTGGAGCCCGCCTCGCGGATGTGGTAGCCCGAGATCGAGATCGGGTGCCATTTCGGCAGCTCGCGCGAGCAGTACTCGACCATGTCCGTCACGAGCCGCATCGATGGCTCCGGCGGGAAGATGTACTCCTTCTGCGCGATGTACTCCTTGAGGATGTCCGTCTGGATCGTCCCGCGGAGCTCGGCCGCCGGGACGCCCTGCTGCTCGCCGACGGCGATGTAGAACGCGAGCAGGATCGCCGCGGGCGAGTTGATCGTCATCGACGTCGAGACCTCGCCGAGCGGGATGCCTTCGAACAGCGTCTCCATGTCCGCGAGCGAGTCGATCGCGACACCCTCGCGCCCGACCTCGCCGAGCGAGCGCTGGTGGTCGGAGTCGTAGCCCATCAGGGTCGGCATGTCGAACGCGGTCGAGAGGCCCGTCTGGCCGTGCTCCAGCAGGTAGCGGAAGCGCTCGTTCGTCTCGACCGCGGTGCCGAAGCCGGCGAACTGCCGCATCGTCCAGAGCTTGCCGCGGTACATCGACGGGTAGACGCCGCGGGTGAACGGGTAGACGCCGGGGTAGCCCAGATCGCGGTCGTAGTCGACCTCGACCGTGTCGGGCGTCGCCAGCGGCTCGTTCTCGAGTCCTGAGATCGTCGAGAAGAGCTCTCCCTGCCGCTCGGGCTGGCGCTCGTAGACCTCCTCGCGCCACGCGCGGGTCGCATCGAGCGCGCCGCGATCCTCAGTGGTGGCCATCGGCGGAAGTGTACGCCGCCAACGCCGACGCGGTCACGGATGTCTCAGGGTCGAGTAGAGGGTTAGCCCCTCGTTCGAGCTAGTCCACGGCGAGCCACGTCGCCCTCGCCCGGCGCGGCGCAGCCGCTCACCCGAAGGAGGGATCTTTGCCCGAAACGGCCCCCTCTCGCGAATTCCCCCTCAACACGCGGGGCAGTCGGCCGATGCCTCCTCTACGCGCGCGTTGTACGGCGGGCGCGGCATCCCGGCGAACGACGTGAAGAGCTCACCACATCTGCGGCAGGAGAGTCCCCCGGCCTGCGCGTGGACCCACCTCCGCCTGGTCGTCCTCGCGGCAGTGGCCGCGCTCGCGGGCGGCGTCTCGATCTTCCTGGGCGTCGCTTTCGACGGAGAGGCTCAGCAGGTCGAGTTCCTGCAGCAGGCGCTTGGCGGGCACAGCGACGCGTCCCTCGCGCGGCGGGTGGCGGCCGGCACCGTCGTCGAGCTCGCGCCCGGCGGGTACCGGGTGCGGAACGCCGGGATGACGGTCGGCCTGCGGGCAGACCACGCCGGCGAGCCCGAGCTCGAGCGGTTCGAGCGCGGCGTCGGCCGCCGAACCGAGTTTGGCTGGGAGGCGGTCACGGTCTCCCCGGAACGAACCGAGCAGTTCCTGACCGTCGTTCGCCGACAGGGACCGAAGACCTGGCGCTGGGAGCTCTCGACCCTCGACCTCGTCCCGAGGGTTGGCGACGACGGCGCGGTCGCGTTCATCCGCGACGGCCGCCTCCTCTCGGAGCTCTGGCTCGCGCCGCCGCGCATCCTCGACGAAGACCGCAACGAGATCACCCCCGCCGGGGTGCACTGGGCAGTCGAGCGGGGCCGCGAAGGCTGGTCGCTCGCACTCCACCTCGACGACTCGGCCCTGCCGCTGCCCTATGTCATCGATCCGGCGATCGTCGCTCGCACGCCGGCGTCCTCGACGAACACGGGCGGAGGCACCAACACGATCACGATCACGAAGCCGGCCGGCCTCGTCGCAGGCGATCTGATGCTGGCGCAGATCACGACCCGCGGCGGCACGGGCGTCGCGATCTGCCCGCCGATCGCGACCGGCACCTGGACCTCGGTCAACCGCACGAACAGCACGACCACGCTCGGTCAAGAGGTCTTCCGCCTCTCCGCCACGGCAGCCGACGTCGCGGCCGCCAGCTATGCCTTCCAGCTCCGGACGACCACCTGCGCCGGCGGCCTCTCGACTCAGAAGGCCAGCGGCGGCATCGTCGCGTACGTCGACACGGCGAACCAGGCGAACCCGATCGACGCGTCGGCCGGCCAGGCGTTCGGGTCGGCGAGCACCGTCACGCCGCCGGCCGTCACACCGACCGTCGCCAACACCCGGGTCGCCTCGTTCTACGGCGCGGCGAGCGGCGGCACGGCCGGCGGCAACTGGAGCGGCCTCACGGGCGAGCTGTGGGACCAGTCGTCGACGGGCGGTGCAGCCGGTACGCGCACGACCTCGGCCGCGGGCAACGCTGCCGGCTCGGCCGTCGGCGTGCCCTTCACGCCGTCGACGGGCGACTGGGCGTCGGCGAACGCGGTCAACATCGGGCAGACGCTCGCCCTCGCGCCGCTTGCCGCGGACGGCTCCGGCACGCTGACGACGCCGACGACGAACGTCGCCGCCGCGTCGACCGGCAACACGATCACCTTCACCTACACGGTGGCGACAGGCGGGATGCGGAACGGCTCGGTCACCGTCGTGGTTCCCGACAGGCTGGAGCGCGCCGTCGACGACGGGCACCGCCGCCGGGTACACGACCTCGACCTCCGGCACCGTCGGCGTCGCCGGCCAGACGATCACCGTTTCGGGCCTGACGCTCACGGCCGCATCGACCTTCACGCTCACCTACGGCTCGACGGCGGGCGGCGGGCCCGGCGCAACGGCGACCGCGACGACGGGCGCCCAGACGTGGCAGGCGCAACAGCGGTCGTCCTCGGCCAGTGGTGCGCTGACGAACCTCGCCGCCTCGCCGAGCGTCACGGTCAACGCTCCGCACGGCTCCGGCACGCTGACCACGCCGACCACGAACGTCGCTGCCGGCTCAACCGGTAACACGCTCACCTTCACGTACACCGCCGCGGCGGGCGGGATGTCGAACGGCGCCGTGCAGGTCACGGTGCCGGCCGGCTGGAGCGCGCCCTCGACGACCGGAACGGCCGCCGGCTACACGGCCGCGAGCACCGGCACCGTCGGCGTCGCCGGCCAGGTCATCACCGTCACCGGCGTCACCCTCGCCGGCAGCGGCACGATGACGATCACCTACGGCTCCACCGGCAGCGGCGGGCCCGGCGCGACCGCCACCGGCACGACCGGGGCACAGACCTGGCAGGGCGCCCAGCGCTCGGTCACGACCGGCACGATCACGAACCTCGCCGCCTCGCCTTCGGTCACGGTCAACGCTGCCGACGGTTCGGGCACGCTGACGACGCCGACGACCTCCGTCCCGAACGGGTCGAGCGGCAACACGCTCACGTTTACATACACCGCCGCCGCCGGCGGGATGTCGAACGGCGCGGTGCGCGTGACGGTTCCGACAGGGTGGAGCGCTCCCTCCACCACAGGCACCGCCGCGGGGTATACGACCGCGAGCACCGGCACGGTCGGCGTCGCCGGCCAGGTGATCACGGTCACCGGCGTCACCCTCGCCGGCAGCGCCACGATGACGATCGCGTACGGCTCGACCGCGGGCGGCGGCCCGGGCGCGACGGCGACGGCGACGGCGGGTGCGCAGACCTGGCAGGGCGCCCAGCGCTCGATCGCCGGCAGCACGATCACGAACCTCGCAGCCTCGCCGTCGGTGACCGTCCTCGCGGCGGACGGGACCGGCACGCTCGGCGCCTCTCCCACCTCCGCGGTCGCCGGCTCCACCGGCAACACCGTCACGCTCACGTACACCGCGGCAACCGGCGGCATGTCGTCCGGCGCGGTGCGCGTGACGCTGCCGGCCGGCTGGAGCGCGCCGTCGACGACCGGCACGGCCGCGGGCTACACGACCGCGAGCACCGGCACGGTCGGCGTCGCCGGCCAGGTGATCACGGTCACCGGCGTCACGCTCGCCGGCGCGGGCGACGCTGACGATCACGTACGGCTCGACCGCAGGTGGCGGTCCGGGCGCGACCGCTCCGACGAGCACCGGCGCCGGCACAACGTGGCAGGGACAGCAGCGCTCGAGCTCGGGCGGCACGTTCACGAACCTCGGCTCCTCGCCGACGGTCACGATCACGCCCGGGCCGCTGAACAACTTCCTCGTCGAGGCGGCCGGCGGCGGCGCGATCGGCGACGCAGACGGTCGGCGTGCCGTTCTCCGTCCGCGTGACCGCCCGCGACGTCAACGGCAACACGGTCACCGCCTTCGACGGCGCCGGCAACACCGTCGACATGAGCTCGAGCGGCACGCTGACCGCCGGGAGCGGCACGACGGCCGACTTCGCGAACGGCGTGCTCGCCTCGCACAGCCTCACACTCGGCTCGACCGGCTCCACCACCGTCACCGCGACGAGGACGTCCGGCGGCAGCCAGTCCGGGACGAGCGCGAGCTTCACCACGAACCCGGGCACGATGACCAACAGTCTCGCCGGTCTCGATCACGGGGACGGCGAAGGTCGGCGAAGTCCTGACCCGCTCGGCGGCGACCTGGAACCCCGGTCCCGACTCGCGCGCGAACCAGTGGCGCCGCTGCAACGCGGCGGGCGGCGCGTGCGCCGACATCGCCGGCGAGACCGGCACCTCCTACACCCTCGCCGCCGCCGACCTCGGCCAGACGATCCGCGTCGTCGAGACCGCCGTCGAAGACGGCCTACAACGACGCCACCTCGACGTCGGCACAGACCGCCGTCGTCGCCGCCGGCGACTTCACCAACACCACACCCGTCTCGATCACCGGCACGGCCAAGGTCGGCGAGCTCCTCACCCGCTCCGCCGCGAGCTGGAACCCGGGTCCCGACTCGCGCGCCTACCAGTGGCGCCGCTGCGACGCCGCCGGTGGCAGCTGCGCGGACATCGTCGGCGAGACCGGCAACACGTACGCGCTCGACGCGGCGGACCTCGGCCAGACGATCCGCGTCGTCGAGACCGCTTCCAAGACGGCCTACAACGACGCCACCTCGACCTCCGCACAGACCGCCGTCGTCGCCCCCGGCGACTTCGCCAACACCACGCCGGTCTCGATCACCGGCACCGCCAAGGTCGGCGAGCTCGCTGACCCGCTCGGCCGCGAGCTGGACCCCGGGTCCCGGACTCGCGCGCCTACCAGTGGCGGCGCTGCGAGCCGCAGGCGGCGGAGCTGCGCCGACATCGCCGGCGAGACCGGCAACGACGTACACGCTCGCCGCCGCCGACCTCGGCCAGACGATCCGCGTCGTCGAGACCGCCTCCAAGACGGCCTACAACGACGCCACCTCGACCTCCACCCAGACCGCCGTCATCGCCGCCGGAGACCTCACCAACACCACCCCGGTCTCGATCACCGGCACCGCCAAGGTCGGCGAAGTCGCTGACCCGCTCTGCCGCCGGCTGGACGCCCGGCCCCGACTCGCGCGCCTACCAGTGGCGCCGCTGCGACGCCGGCGGCGGCGAACTGCGCCGACATCGCCGGCGCGACACGGCACGACTACACCGCTCGTCGGCGGCCGACCTCGGCCAGACCATCCGCGTCGTCGAGACCGCCACCAAGACCGCCTACAACGACGCGACCTCCACCTCGGCTCAGACCGCCGTCGTGGCCGCGGGCACGATCGTGAACACGGGCGTGCCGACCGTCTCGGGCACGCCGACTGTGACCTTCACGCTCACCGCGACGGCGCGGGAGCTGGACGCCGGCCGGGACGAGCTCCGCGTTCCAGTGGCAGCGCTGCAACGCCGACGGCACCGGCTGTGCCGATCTCCCCGGCGCGACCGCGCGCGACGTACGTCGTCGTGTCGGCCGACGTCGGCAAGAAGCTGAGGGTGCGCGAGACGGCGTCGAAGGCGGGCTACACGGACGCCTCGGCCAACTCCGGCCTGACGGCCGCCGTCTCGGACGCGGACTCGACGCCGCCGACGAACACGATCACGCTCGGCTCGCCCGTCGGCGCCTACCTCACCGGCACGACGCTCTACTACCGGCCCTCTGCCGCAGGCTCTTTCACGCTTCGAAGCGCCGTCGCCGACAGCGGCTTCGGCCCCGCCTCCGCGACGTATCCCAGGAGTCGCGCAGTTCGCCTGGGATCACACGGTGCGAGGCCGTCTCCACCCCGGCCGGCGGCCCGTATGTCTCGAGCACGTTCTCGTGGACCGGCGTCGCGTCGGGCAACTTCGCCGTACGTCGTCACGGCGGCGGATGCGTGGAGCCCGCCGAACACGTCACAGACGACGCTGACGATCACCGCAGGACTCGACCGGCCCCTGCCTCGAGCGCGCTCTGCGACGGCGCGCCTGCTCGGCCGGCTGGTACGCGACCTCGCCGGTGCTCGTGACGCTCTCCGTCGACCGACGGCGGAGCAGGCGTCGACCTCACCCGCTACACGACCGACGGCACCGATCCGACCCTCTTCAACGGCTCGACGTACATGGGCGCGATCTCGGTCGCGAGCGAGGGCGCGACGACGATCAAGTTCCGCGCGTACGACCGCGTCGGCAACGTGGAGCCGGTGCAGACGCAGGTCGTCCGGATCGACACGATCGCACCGGACACGACGATCGACAGCGGCCCGTCGGGAGCGACGAGCGCGACGAACGCGACCTTCACTTTCAGCGCCAGCGACGGCTCGACGTCCTTCGAGTGCCGCCTGCTGCCGGCCGGCTCGTGGGGCGCCTGCACCTCGCCGCAGAGCTACTCGTCCCTCGCCGACAACACCTACACCTTCGAGGTCCGGGCCGTCGACCAGGCAGGCAACACCGACGCCTCGCCGGCGACGCGCACGTGGACGGTCGACACGACCGCCGGCCGACACGACGATCACGAGCGCGCCGCCGGCGGACACGAACGCCACCGGCGCGAGCTTCTCCTTCATCGCGAGCGACGCCGGACCGAGCTTCGAGTGCAAGCTCGACGCCGGCGCCTTCGGCGCGTGCGGCAGCCCGAAGACCTACGCGAGCCTTGCCGAGGGCGCGCACACGTTCAGCGTCCGCGCCGTGGACGCGGCCGGCAACGCCGATCCAACCCCGGCGACGCACGCGTGGACGGTCGACACGACGGCGCCGGACACGACGATCCCGCTCACGCCCGCGGACCCGAGCTCCGACCGCGACGCCGACCTTCGGCTTCGGCTCGAGCCAGTCGCCGGCCACGTACGAGTGCAACCTCGACGGCGCCGGCTGGAACGCCTGCCCGACCCCGCACACCGTCAGCCCGGCACTGGCCGACGGCTCGCACACGCTCGAGGCGCGCGCGACCGATGCCGCCGGCAATACGGACGCGACACCGGCGAGCTTCACCTGGCTCGTCGACGCGACCGCGCCGACCGGCTCGCTGACCGCGCCGGCCGACGGCAGCGCCGTCGCCGGCACCGATCGTCCTCGCCGCGAGCTCGGCCGATGTCGGCGGCAGCGGCGTCATGCACGCCCTCTTCGAGACCTCGCCCGCCGGCGCGGGCTCGTGGTCGGCGATCGGCGTCGCGGACACGACGGCGCCGTACTCCGTCAGCCTCGACACGACGACTCTCGCCGACGGTGACCACGACCTGCGCGTGACCACGCGTGACAACGCCGGCAACTCGACGGTGTCGGCGATGCGCACGGTCGAGGTCGACAACACCGCACCCAGCCTGACGGCCTCGGCGCCGAACCCCGTCAACCTTGCGACCGCCGATCCGGCGACGATCACCGCGAACGCCACCGACACCGGCAGCGGCGTCGTGTCGGTCTCCTTCGAGCAGTGCAACGACACCAGCGTCGCGTGCGACAGCGACAGCTGGACGTCGCTCGGCGTCGACGCGACCCCGCCCTACTCGGCGACGTGGCCGCTTCCGGCCGACGGGATGCGGCTGCTTCGCGTCCGTGCGACCGACGGCGCCGGCCGGCAGCGGACCGAGCTCGTCCTGACAACCGTCGACCGGACTGCGCCGAGCGCGACGCTCACGGTGCCTGGTGCGGCGGCGAACCTGCGCGGCAGCGCGGCTGTCGCCGCGTCCGCGAGCGACCCCGTGCCGGGCGGCGTCGGCTCGGTCGAGTTCCAGATCACCGCCCAGAGCGCGCCGTACACGGATCCGGCGTTCGCGAGCGACACCACTGGCCCGTCCTACGACGGCACGCTCGACACAACCGCCCACGCGGACGGCCTCTACGACCTGCGCGCGTTCGTGAACGGCGTGAACGGCAACTCGAGCGCGTCCCCGCGCGTCACCGTCCGCATCGACAACACGGCGCCCACCGGGTCGGTGACGGCACCGGCCGCCGGCGCGAACCTCCGCGGCACGGTCAACCTCACGAGCGACTCCGCCGATCCAGCCGTGAGTGGATCGGCCTCGGGCGTCGCCACCGTCCAGTTCCAGCGCTCCCCGGCGGGCGCCGGCAGCTGGACGAACCAGGGAGCCTCCTGGAACACGACCTCCGTCGCCGACGGCCTCTACGACCTCCGCGTCGTCACCACCGACAACGCCGGCGGCAGCTTCACCTCGCCGACCGTCACCGTCCGCGTCGACAACACCGCGCCGACCGGCTCGGTGACGGCACCGGCCGCCGGCGCGAACCTCCGCGGCACGGTCACCCTCACGAGCGACTCCGCCGATCCAGCCGTGAGTGGATCGGCCTCGGGCGTCGCCACCGTCCAGTTCCAGCGCTCGCCCGCAGGCGCCGGCAGCTGGACGAACCAGGGAGCCTCCTGGAACACGACCTCCGTCGCCGACGGCCTCTACGACCTCCGCGTCGTGACCACCGACAACGCCGGCGGCAGCTTCACCTCGCCGACCATCACCGTCCGCGTCGACAACACCGCCCCGACCGGGCTCGGTGACCGCGCCGGCGAACGGCGCCGAGATCGGCGTCCCGGCCGTCACGCTGACGAGCGACTCGGCCGATGGCGGCTCCGGCGTCGACACGGTCGTGTTCGAGCGGCGGCCGGCCGGCGGCGGCCCGTGGACGACGACGCCCTCGACCTGGGACACCGCCTCGGGGCCGCACGCGGTCGCGGACGGCTCGTACGAGCTGCGCGTGACGACGACGGATCTCGCCGGCAACTCGTTCACGTCGGGCGCGATCACCGTCCTCGTCGACCACACCGCTCCGGTCACGACCGCGTCGTCGTCGCCCGCGAGCCCGAGCAACGCGCCGGTCACCGTGACGTTCTCCGCGGACGACGGCTCCGGCTCGGGCGTCGCCCAGACCTCGTACCGCGTCGACGGCGGCAGCGTGCTGACGGGCACCTCGGTCATCATCGCCGCACCCGGCAGCCACGCGAACGACGGGCCGCACGTCGTCGAGTTCTTCTCGAGCGACGACGTCGGCAACGTCGAGGCGACGAAGTCCGTGACGATCGTGATCGACACGACCGCACCGAGCGGCAGCGCGGGCGACCCTGGCTCGTACCTGCGCGGGATCGCGCAGCTCGCGTACACGACCGCCGACACCGACGTCTCCTCGGTGCAGTTCGAGTTCTCGCCGGCGGGCGTCAACGCGTGGGTCGCGATCGCGGTCGCCGACGTGACGCCGCCGTACGAGACCGCCTGGGACACGACGCTCGTCGTCGACGGCGCGTACGACATCCGTGCGGTTGTGACCGACGAGGCCGGCAACGTCGAGAACGCGCTCCTGCCAGGCCTGCCGAAGTACGTCGACAACACCGCGCCCGCTGGAGCGGTGACCGCGCCGGCCGCCGCGGCCTTCGTCGCCGGCAGCGTCGACGTGACCGCGACGGGCTCGGACGGCGCCGCGCCGCCTGCGTCCGGCGTCTCGGCCGTCCGCTTCGAGGTCAAGCCGGCGGGCGCCGGCAGCTTCTCCATCTTCGGCACCGAGACCACCCCGGTCGCCGGCAGCACCTACCGGCACAGCCTCGACACGACCGCGTACGCGGACGGCGCCGCGGACCTCCGCGTCGTCGTCACCGACGTCGCCGGCAACGAGACGACATCGGCGACGCGCACGGTCACGATCGACAACGACGGCGCCGACCGTGACCCTCACGGACCCCGGCGCGGCGGTCTCCGGCACGCCGACCCTCACCGCGACGGCGGCTGCGGACACGGCGAGCGTGACGTTCGAGCGGCGCCCGGCCGGCGGCGGCTCCTGGACGACGATCGCCACCGATGCGACGCCCGGCGACGGCTTCAGCGCCGCGTTCCCGACGAACCCGCTCGCCGACGGCCATGTACGAGCTGCGTGCGCAGGCGCTCGACGGCGGAGGCAACTCGGGCACGAGCGCCATCCGCACCGACCCTCGTCGACAACGAGCTGCCCAACGGCTCGATCACATCGCCCTCGCCGAGCGACGTCGTCGGCGGCCCGTCCGTCGCGCTGACGGCGACCGCGGCCGATACCGGCTCGGGCGTGACCTCGGTCGAGTTCACCGTGAAGCCGAGCGGCTCGCCCACGTACTCGACGATCTCGACCGACTCGGCTGCCCCATACGCTGCCAACTGGGACGCGACTGCCGTCCCCGGCGGCACCGCGGATCTCCGGCTCGTGATCACCGACGCCGCGGGCAACCAGCGCCAGTCGGCGGTCGTCCCTGTGACGGTCGACTCGACCGGCCCGAGCGTGACGTTGAACGATCCGGGAGCAGTCCTCGCGGGCGCGGCCTCGCTCACCACGACGACCGGCGGCGGCGCCGCGCGCGTCGCGTTCGAGCATCGCACCGGCCGGCACGCGGCACGCTGGACGTCCCTCGCCGAGGACACGACGGCTCCGTTCGGCACGACGCTTCGACACGACCGGCGTTCGCGGACGGGCTCTACGACCTGCGCGCGGTCGGCTACGACGCGTTCGGCAACTCCTCGGCGCCTTCCGTTCGCACGGGCGTCCGGTTCGACAACACCGCTCCGCGGCTCGTGTCGTCGTCGCCGCAGGACGGCTCCGTCTCGACGTCCGCCACTTCGATTGCCCTGACCACGAGCGAGCCCGCCGTCGTCACCGGCGGCATGCTCGACGGCGCCCCCGCGCCGGCGCCGACCGTGTCCGGCTCGACCGTGACCTTCGCCACCGGCGCGCTCGCCGACGGGCTGCACGTGCTCTCCGGGCGGCTCGAGGACGCGAGCGGCACGAGCACGCCGTTCCGCGTCGCCGTCACGATCGAGAGCACCCCGACGGCCGACCGTCCGCCCGTCGAGCTGAGCGCGTCGCCGAGCCAGACGTCCGTCGTCACGGCGGCGGGGTCGCTCGGGACCGTCAGCGCTGCCTCCCGCCGCGTGGCCGCGGCCGCCGTCGGCCGAGGACTTCCTCGTCCTCCGCATCGACCCGTCGCCGGCGCTGGCGGCGTTCAGCCCGAGCCTCGCGCCCGGCAGCCAGCTGATCGAGGTCACCGCGCACTGGGCGCTCGCCGGCACCGCGGTGACGCAGTTCGAAGCGCCGATCACGATCACGATCGCGAACGCGAGCGGCTCGCCCGTCGTGCCGGCCCTCTCGCAGGACGGCACCAGCTGGCGGTCGCTGCCGTGGCTCCCCGGCGGCACGCTCCCACGGCGGCCAGCCGGACGGCTTCTTCCGCGACGGCGGCGGCGCGCACGTCGTCACGCGCCACCTCACGTTCTTCGCGCTGCTCCGCGACGTCGAGCCGCCGACGCCGCCGCGCCACCAGGCCGGCGTCGTCGCGGACGACGGTCTCACGCTTCGCTGGATCCCCGGCTCGGACAACAGCGGCGAGCTCGGACGCGTCCATCTCTACGTCAACGGCGAGTCCTACGGCGAGTACGACCCGACGCAGTTCGAGACGAAGCTCGGCGCCTTCTCGGCCGACGACACGCGCGAGTTCACGTTCGTCCAGTTCGACGCCGCCGGCAACCGGAGCGCGCCGACCATCCCGCTGCGCGCCGTGCCGCCGATCGTCGGCGTCGAGCTCGCGCGCGCGACGGCCCTGCTGGCAGCCCGTGGCTTCGGCGTCGGCGAGGTTCGCCGCGAGCCGGCCCCCGGCCGCGCTCCCGGCACGGTGCTCCGCTACGACGGCAACGCGCTGGCCGCCGAGGGCTTGAAGATCGATCTCGTCGTCGCCGGACCGGCGGCGCCCCAGGCGAAGCTCGTTTTCCAGGTGGCCGGCACGAAGCGACTCCTGCTCGGACGTCGGCCCTCGATCGCCGCCAGAGCAAACGTCACGCAGCCTGCTGTCCTCACGGCGAAGCTTCTCTCGTCCAGGGGCCGCACCGTGCAGACGTGGCGCTGGGCCGTCAAGGCGGGCTCGAGCAGGCTGAAGCTGCCGCTCTCCGCACGCGTGAGGACGGCGGGTGCCTATCGGCTCACGTGGGTCGCGCGCGCGGGCACGACGACGGTCAGCCGGTCGCTCCGGGTCGAGCTCGTCCGGCCCCGCCGCTAACCGAACACCGCCTGCACAGCGAAGACGACGCCGACCAGGACAAGCGTCACACCGAGCGCGATTCGGAGCACGTTTTCCGGGACGACGCCGGTCACGTGCGCGCCGAGCCAGGCGCCCGGCAGCGCCCCGACGAGTCCCGCCGCGAGCAGATCCCACTCGATCGCAGTCACCGCGGCGTGGGTGAGGAAGCCGGCCACACCGAGCAGGAAGCCGACGACGAGATTCGTTCCCGCGGCGCGTCTCACGTCCAGGCCGACCGAGCGCACGAGCGCCGGCATCCGGAGCGTGCCGAGGATGACGCCGACGGCGCCGCCGATCGCGCCGATCACGAGACCCGAGCCCGCCGCCGCACCCACCCGCAGGCGCTCGCGCGGGCGCGGCTCGATCGGCCGTAGCGCAAGGTCGATCCCGCTCCAGACGAGCACGGCGGCGATCACCCCGTAGAGGGCGCCCTCCGGGACGTCGTCGGCGAGCAGGGCGCCCAGCACGGCGCCGACGATCGACGGCGGAGCCATCCAGGCGACCACCCGCCAGTCGACGCGGCCCTCGCGCGCGTGGCGCAGGCCGCCGACCCCGGCAGCCGCAGCCGAGATGGCGATGTTGGTTCCGGCCGCCGTGAGCGGGCTGCCGGAGGCGAGGACCACGAGCGGCAGGCGCAGCGTTCCGAGCACGAGGCCCAGTGCCGCGCCGAGATATCCGGCCACGAAAGAGCCGACGAGGACGATCGCGACGTCCAGCACGCCCGGCCTAGCGGTCTGTGCCCGGGCGCCAGAGAGTCTCCTCGCGGCCGGCCGCGGCGTTCGCCGAGCGCGCGAGGATGAAGAGGAGATCGGAGAGCCGGTTCAGGTACGCGAGCACGAGCGGGTTGATGCCGAGCTCCTTGGAGGCGAGGAGCGCGTCCCGCTCGGCCCGCCGGCAGAGCGTGCGCGCGACGTGAAGGCGTGCGGCTGCCTCCGTGCCGCCTGGGAGCACGAAGCTCCGCAGCTCCGGCAGGTGCGCGTTGAAGCGGTCGCAGAGCCGCTCGAGCATGTCGATCGACCTCTGCGTCACACGGAGACGGTCGGAGACGCCCCACGGCACGGCGAGATCGGCGCCGACGTCGAAGAGCTCGTTCTGGATGCGCTCGAGGGGGGCGCGGAGGTCGTCGTCGAGCTCGCCGGCGAGGGCGACCCCGATCGCCGCGTTCAGCTCGTCGACCGCGCCGAAGGCACCGATCCGGCAATCGAGCTTCTCGACGCGGGAGCCGTCGCCCAGCGAGGTCTCGCCGGCGTCGCCGCCGCGCGTGTAGATCTTCGTCAGGCGGACGGGCTCCTCGCGGGCTCTCATGCGTTCAGGGCCGGCTCGCGCTGCAGCTCGAGGATGTGTCGGGCGATGACGAGCCGCTGGATCTCGCTCGTCCCCTCGTAGATCTCGGTCACCTTCGCGTCGCGGTAGTAGCGCTCGACCGGGAACTCCTTCGTGTAGCCGTAGCCGCCGAGGACCTGGATCGCCTCGGCGGTCTGGCGGCGGGCCATCTCGGAGGCATAGAGCTTCGCCTTCGCCCCCGCCTCGGTGTGCGGCTCGCCCTGCTCCTTGAGCCACGCGGCTCGGTACGTGAGGAGGCGCGCAGCGTCGATCTCCGTCGACATGTCCGCCAGCTTCCACTGGATCGCCTGATGGTCGGCGATGCGCTTGCCGAACGCACGGCGCTCCTTCGCGTACTCGCGGGCGACGTCGTACGCGGCCTGCGCGATCCCGAGCGCCTGGGCGGCGATCCCGATCCGGCCGCCGTCGAGCGTCTTCATCGCGACCGTGAAGCCCTTGCGCTCCTCGTGCAGCAACCGGTCGCCGTCGACATGGGTGTCGATCCGCAGCTCGCCCGTCGACGACGAGTTGAGCCCGAGCTTCTCCTCGTTCCGCGTCACCTCGACGTGCTCGCGGTCGAGGAGGAAGGCCGAGACGCCCCGCGGCCCTGCCGTCTCGAGATCCGTGCGGGCGAAGAAGACGAACGTGCCGGCCTGCTCGGCCGTGGAGATGAACTGCTTCGTCCCGGAGATCCGCCAGCCGTCGCCGTCGGGGACGGCCGTCGTCCGCAAGGCGCCCGCGTCGGAGCCCGAGCCGGACTCCGTCAGGGCGAACGCGCCGATCTTCTCGCCGCGGGCGAGCGGCGGCACGAAGCGCTCGCGCTGCTGCTCGGTGCCGAAGGAGAGGATCGGCAGCGTGCACGCGCTCGTGTGTACCGCCACCGTCACTCCGACTCCCGCGTCGGCGCGCGAGAGCTCCTCGAGCACGAGGATGTAGGAGAGGAAGTCCGCGCCGACCCCGCCGTACTGCTCGGGCACGCAGACGCCCATCAGGCCGAGCTCGCCGAGCTTCTCGTACAGCTCGGTCGGAAAGTGGTGCTCGCGGTCCCACGCGCCGGCGTTCGGCTCGATCTCCGCCTGCGCAAAGTCCCTTGCGAGCGCCTGGATCTCCCGTTGATCGTCGGTCAGGGAGAAGTCCATTGCGGCGCGAGTCTACCGGCGCCGTCCGCGCGCTCCCTGGCTCTAGGCGGCGGTGAGGAACTCGCGGCGGATCTCGTGCAGGGTGTGCTCGCGCTCGCGGAACGCGTCGACGACGGCGGGGTCGAACTGCGATCCCGCCGCTGCCGTGATCTCGCGATGCGCCGTCCGCCAGCTCGACGCGTGCCGGTAGGGACGGTTCGTCGTGATCGCATCGAGCGCGTCCGCGACCGCGAAGATCCGGGCGCCGAGCGGGATCTCCTCGCCGCCGAGGCCGTCCGGGTAGCCGGAGCCGTCCCAGCGCTCGTGGTGCGACCGCACGATGTCGACGCCCGGGCCGCGCAGGAAGGCGACGGCGCCGAGCATCTGCGCGCCGAGGACCGTGTGCGACTGCATCAGCCGCCGTTCGGCCTCCGTCAGCGGCGCCGGCTTCCGCAGGATCTGGTCCGGGATGCCGATCTTGCCGATGTCGTGGAGGAGGAAGCCGTACTCGACGGATGGGTGGCCGGCGAGGAGCGGGTCGAGCGTCCGGGCGAGCTCGAGCGCGTATCGCTGCACGCGCTGCGAGTGCTGGCGCGTCCCCGTGTCCTTGGTCTCGAGCGCGCTCGCGAGTGCGGCGACGGTGTCCCGGTAGGCGCCCTCGAGCAGCGCACGCTGGCCCCGCTCGAGCTCGACCAGGTGGCGCAGGTCGCGGGCGTAGAGGAGGAGCTGCTCCTCGTCCGACCGGCCGCGGGCGCCGCGCAGCGGCAGAGCGATCCGCCCCGCGGACAGACGCTCGACGACGGTCAGCAGCTCGAGCGGCCGGAACGGCTTCAGCAGAAGCGCGTCCGCGCCCGCGGTGGCGGCGGTGTCTTCGACGTCGTCGAGCCCGGTGAGCAGCACGACGCCGATGTCCTGGGTCGCGCGCTCTCCCTTCAGGCGGCGGCAGAACTCGATCCCGTCGACGACCGGGAGGCCGACGTCCAGGACGACGACGTCGGGACGTTGCCGCGCGATGCGGAGCTCGGCCTCCGCCGCGTCGCCGGCCTCGTCGACGTCGACGTCGACAGCTTCGAACGTCGTGCGGAGGAGTTCGCGGAAACCCGAGTCGTCATCGACGAGCAGCAAACGCATCAGTTCTCTCCTGCGGCGGCGGTCCTTTCGACATCGGCGCGGTGGCCGTCCGGGTTGAGCACAACCCACCCGATCGGGGTACTCAGTACGCGTAGATAGCCCTGCCCTGTCTTGCGCCCGAGCCGCCCGGCGGCGACGTAGCGGCGCAGGAGGGGGCACGGCGCGTACTTCGGATCGCCCAGCCCCTCGTGCAGCACCTCCATGATCGCGACGCAGGTGTCGAGGCCGATCAGGTCGGCGAGCGCGAGCGGGCCCATCGGGTGCGCGAAGCCGAGCTTCGCGATCGTGTCGATCGCGTCGGCCTCGGCGACGCCCTCCATCAGCGCGTAGGCGGCCTCGTTGATGAACGGCATCAGGATCCGGTTCGAGACGAAGCCGGGGAAGTCGTTCGCCTGCGCAGGCACCTTGCCCAGCTCCTCGGCCAGAGCCGTGATCCCGGCGGCGGTCTCGTCCGAGGTCTGGACGGCTCTGATCACCTCGACGAGCTTCAGCACCGGCACCGGGTTGAAGAAGTGCATCCCGATGACGCGGTCCGGGCGCCCGGTCGCGGCGGCGAGCGACGTGATCGGGATCGAGGACGTATTCGAGGCGAGCACGGCCTCGGGCGGCAGCGTCTCGTCCGCGCGGCGGAACAAGTCCTCCTTCACCGCCGGCGTCCTCGACCACGGCCTCGATCATCAGGTCGGCCTCGGCCAGGCCGTCCACCGGCGTGACTCGCGCGAGCACGTCGTCCGGGTCCGCACCGCCCTTCTCGGCCAGCTTCTCGAGGCTCGCACGCATCGCCGCCAGGCCGCGGTCGACCGCGCCGGGCGCGGCGTCGTGCAGCGAGACGCGCCGGCCCGAGGCCGCCACCACCTGCGCGATCCCGGCGCCCATCTGCCCGGCGCCGACGACAAGCACATGCGGGAACTGCATACTGCGGGCGAGCGTATAAGTCGTATGGCGCGGCTGCTGACAACTCTGCTCGCCGCGGCCGTGCTCGCAGGCCTCGCGAGCGCGGCATCGGCACCGCCCGGCTCCGTCCTCGGCATCGAGTGGCGCGCCGGGGGAGGACAGCTCGCGTGGCGCTCGGCCACGACGCTGAAGCCGCAGGGCAAGATCGTCGATGTCGGCGGGGCATCCGTCTCGCTCACGGCCGTCTCGCCGGACGGACGGCTCGCCGCGTTGACCCGCAGCGACGGCCAGGTGCGCATCCTGCGCCTCAGGCCGCTGCAAAGCGTCGGGACGCTGCAGACAGGCGGGACGTACATCGCCGCCGCCTTCTGGCCGGCCGCCGAGCGCTTGGTCGCCGTCGCCGGCGGCGAGGCGCCCGCGGTGCTCGTCGTCGACACGTCCGCACGCCGCGTCACCACCCGGCGGCGCCTCGACGGGGCCCTGTACGGCGCAGTGGCCACGAGAAACCGCCTGGTCGCACTGCTCGCGCCGGAGACCGGGATCGGCCAAGCGCGGCTCGCGGTTGCCGCAGTCGACGGCTCGTTCCGGACCGTCCCACTGCCGGGCGTCGGCGCGGGCTTCGAGCCGTCCACCGAGCCCGAGCAGCAGGGGACTGGTCGCATGGCGACTCCGGGTCTCGCTCTCAGCCCGGATGGGACGAAGGCGGCCGTCGTCGGGCTCGACACCTTCCTCACCGTCGACCTCGAGACCCTCGACGTCTCACGCGAGCCGACGCGCTCCCTGGCGCGCGTAACGAAGCGCGTGGAGGGCTGGAGCCGCAGCGTCGTCTGGTTGCGCGACGACCGCGTCGCCGTCATCGCGCGCACAAACGGCTACGAGGGCGACAGGCCCGTCTGGACGACGAGCGGCATCAGGCTCCACCTGCTCGGCGCCGGGAAAACGCAGGTGCTCGACGAGACGGCGACCGGCGCTGACGCGCGTTGGCGACACGCTCCTCGCCTCGGCGGCTCGGCGCTCCGCGGCTACTCGCTCGACGGCGCGCTCCGATTCGAGCTGCTGGCCGGCCGCGACACGGGTACATCCAGGCCGCCGGGCGCTACGCCTATGTCGGCACGCGGCAACAGCACGCGCTTCACCGTCGTCGACGTTCGCGCCGGCCGCGTCGTCGGCAACGCTGCCACGCGCGAAGCCGACCGTCGTCCTCGCTCCCTAGCGCCGTCCGCGCCGGCGAAGCCGCCGGACGAGCAGCAGGCGCGCCGAGCGCGACGATGAGCGGCGCCGACGACGGCGCCGCCCCAGTTGACGAGCGGCTGGTCGCTCTCCCTGGATGCCTCGACCAGCTCGCCGACCGCGATCTGGCCGCACAGCCCGCCGATCCACTGCTCGCCCGTCGCGTCGCAGGAGGATGCCGCTCGCCTCGCCACGCGGCAGCTCGAAGCCACAGGCCGCGCCGCTCGTCGGGCTCACGCACCTCGACGCTGCGACCGAGCTCGCCCTTGACCACCGAGTCGACCGTGAAGACGTAGGTCGCCTCGCCCGCCGTCGCCGCCGGCCGGCGTGCGCGACGAGGCGGCCGATGAAGGCCGCGTCGGCCGAGTCGAGCCGCTGCTTCGCGGCTGCGGGGGCGCAGGTGCAGGCGGCCGCATCCCCGGCGAGCGACGAGCGCGGCGGTCACGAGCACTGATAGCATTTGTGTTCTCATGATTGAGTGCAGATCTGATCTACATGGCGCGAAAGCGCGCGGCGACTCACTCAAGCAGAACTCGGCGCGGCGCCTCGGCCTGACGCAGTCGCAGCTCAGCCGCTGGGAGCGGGGCGTCGTCGAGCCCAGCCTCGAGACGCTGCGGCGGATCGTGCGGGCCTGCGGGCTCGAGCTGACGCTCGGGCTCGCGAACGGCGACGACTCGTACGACGCTCGATATTCGCGAGAACCTCGCGCTCGATCCGGAACAGCGAGTCGACCAGGCGCTCCGGCTCGCGGAGTTCATTCGCGAGCTCCAGCACGCGGCTTGACAGCCGTCTTCGACCCGTACCGCGATGCTCGAGGTGCTCGAGCGGCACGACGTTCGCTACGTCGTGGTGGGCGCATTCGCCGCAGTCGTCCAGGGCTACCCGCTGTCGACGCGGGACCTCGATGTCACGCCCGCCCGAGACCCGGAGAATCTCGAGCGGCTCGCGAGTGCGCTGCGGGAGCTCGGAGCGCGACTTCGTGTCCCGCAGAGCGAACCCGTTGCGTTCCCAATCGACGCGGCGATGCTCGGTCAGGCAACGGCGTGGACGCTCGCCACGGACGCAGGCGCACTCGACCTCGTGTTCGAGCCGGCAGGCACAGCCGGATACGACGACGTGCGTCGACGATGCCGTCGAGATCCGCTTGCGCGGGGTCGGCAGTTCGACTTGCGTCGCTGCGCGACGTCATCCGCATGAAGGAGGCCGCGGGTCGCGAGAAGGACATGCTGCACGCTCCCGGCGCTCCGCCGAACGCTCGAAGATGATCAGCGCGCGAGAGGGGCGCTTAGACCTCGATCAAGAGCGCGTCGCCCTGGCCGCCGCCGGAGCAGATCGCTGCGAGCCCGAGCCCGCCGCCGTTGCGGCGCAAGCTCGTGCACCATCGTGCCGACGATGCGGCCGCCGCTCGCGCCGATCGGGTGGCCGAGCGCGACGGCGCCGCCGTTCACGTTCACGATCTCCTCGTCGGCGCCGAGCAGGCGCGTCGAGTTGAGCGCGACCGACGAGAACGCCTCGTTGATCTCGACCCGCTTGACGTCCTCGATCGACTTGCCGGCCTTCTCGAACGCGACCGCGGCCGCGTTGGCGGGCGTCCGCACGAGGTACGCGAAGTCGTCGGCGACGTAGCCCTGCGAGACGATCGTCGCGAGGACCTCGAGGCCGCGGCGCTCGGCGAACTCCTGCGAGGTGACGACGACGCACGAGGCGCCGTCGTTCACGCCCGGCGCGTTGCCCGCAGTCGTCGTCCCCTCCGGGTCGAAGACGGGCTTCAGCTTCGCGAGCGACTCGAGGGACGTGTCGCGCCGGACTCCCTCGTCGGCGGTGACGTCGCCGACGGCAACGATCTCGTCGTCGTAGCGGCCGGCGTCCTGCGCCGCTGCCGCCCGCTGGTGCGAGCGGTACGCCCACGCGTCCTGCTCCTCGCGGCTGATCCCGAGCTCGCGCGAGACCATCGAGTTGTGCTGCACCATGTGCATCTGGTCGTACGCGTCGGTGAGCCCGTCGAAGATCATCGAGTCGATCAGCTCGCCGTGGCCGAGCCGGTATCCGAAGCGCGCCTTCTGGACGAGGTACGGCGCGTTCGACATCGACTCCATGCCGCCGGTGACGATCACCTCGTGCTCGCCGGCGCGGATCATCGCGTCCGCGATCTGGACGGCGCGGATCGAGGAGGCGCAGACCTTGTTGATCGTGTCGGCCGGCGTCTCCTTCGGCAGCCCGGCGCCGATCGCCGCCTGCCGCGCCGGCGCCTGGCCGACTCCGGCCTGGAGCACCTGGCCCATGATCACGTACTCGACCTCGTCGTTCTCGACGCATTGCTGTTCTGAACTGCGATGCGGTCGAGCGCAGCGCGGATCGCGATCGAGCCGAGCTCGGTCGCGGGGTATCGCGCAAGCCCGCCGCCGAGCCTGCCGAAGGGCGTGCGGACGGCTGAGACGATGACTGACCGGCTCACCGGACCAGCCTAGCGACGGAAGTCCACGCCGGGCTCGAGCCGGCGCGCGAAGGCGACGAGCAGCCGGACGCAGTCCTCGAGGTCCGAGAGCTGCACGATCTCGGCCGACGAGTGCATGTTGCGCAGCGGGATCGAGACGAGCCCGGTCGGGACGCCGGCGCGCGAGGTGAAGGTGTCGTCGGCGTCCGTGTAGGTCTTCATCCCGGTCTCGACGGTGTGCGCGATGCCCTCCGCCTCGGCGGCGGCCAGGAGCAGCTCGAACACCTTTGGCGAGATCGCCGGGCCGCGAAAGATCGCCGGGCCGGTGCCGAGGCGATGGTCGCCGGCCTCGTTCGCGTCGCCCGCGGGCACATCGGTCGCATAGGTGACGTCGATCGCGACCGCGAGATCCGGCCGGAGGCCGTACATCGCCGGCGGCACGCCGGAGTGGCCGAGCTCCTCCTGCGCGCCGGCGACGACGGCGACGCTCGGCGGCGATCTCCTCCGCGGCGAGCCGCTCGCAGCGTCTCGAGCGCGACGTAGACGCCCGGCACGGTTGTCGAGGCTCCGCGAGGCGATGCGATCGTGTGCCAGCTCGAGCGGCGGCGCGGCCGTCGACGATGGGATCGCCCGGCGCGACGAGCTTCGCGCGCCTCCGCGCCGTCGGCGGCGCCGATGTCGACGTACAGCTGATCCCACTCGACCTTCTCGTCGTCCTTCTTCTTGCGCGCGATCACGCCGTAGACGCGTGCCGTGCAGCCGTCCGCACCTCGACCCGCTCGCCGTAGGCGACGTTCGCGCGCCAGCCGCCGAGCCGGTGTACCGGGAGCAGGCCGTCGTCCGGGACATGCGCGACCGCGAGGCCGATCACGTCGAGATGCGCGAACAGCGCGAGCATGCGGCCCGTCGCCGGCGCGGCGAGCGCCGCGCGATCAGGTTGCCGACCGTGTCGGTCTCGATCTCGGCGACGTCGCCGACCGCCTCACGGATCACGTCGAAGGCGAGCTGCTCGTGGCCGGACGGGCCGTGGGCACGAACGAGCTCGTCGAGCAGCGCCGGGACGGCCATTGCCGGGAGTCTACGGAGCGGCTAGGCTCAGTTCGTGACTTCCGTTCGCACCATCTGGCACTGGCGCCGTGGGCGGAGCGGGAGCATGCGTTCGGGCTAGCCGACCGCACCACCCGCTTCGCCAGAGACCCGAGAGGGTCTTTTTTCATGCAGACGACGACCCGCCACCTCCCCACCGACCTGCTCACGCCGCTCGGCGTCTACCTGCGCCTGCGGCAGGAGCGGACACGGCGAGCTTCCTGCTCGAGTCGGTCGAGCAGGGCCGGCTCGGGCGGCACTCGTTCATCGGCTCCGGCTCCCGGCTCGTCTCGTTCGAGGAGGCGGAGGCGACTCGGCCAGCCGGTCGTCGGCTACCTCGCGTACGACCACGTCGCGAAGCTCGAGCCGACGGTGCCGCTGCCCGGACGACAGGCCCGGGCGCTGCCCGAGAGCCGATTCATCGTGGCGGACACGCTCGTCCGCTACGACCACGGGAGCGGAACGGCGGCCGTGCTCGCCGGCGACGCGGAGGCCGTCGGCGCGGTCGCTCGCGGCCGAGCTTGTGTTCCAGGAACACAAAGTCCGCTCCGGCGCGCCGAGCGGAGCGTCCGGCGCTTTCCGGACCGCGCGACGTACGAGGCGGGCGTCGGCGCGTCGAAGGAGTACATCCGCGCCGGCGACGCCTACCAGGTCGTCCTCTCGCAGCGCGCGGAGCGGCCGACCTCGGCGTCGGCGCTCGACCTCTACCGCGCGCTCCGGCGCGTGAACCCGTCGCCGTACCTCTTCCTGCTCGAGCTCGACGACGAGCTCGCGCTCGTCGGCAGCTCGCCCGAGACGCTCGTCAAGTGCGAGGGCCGGCCGGGCGAGCCTGAACCCGATCGCGGGCACCACCGAGCCGGGCGAGGGCGACGCCGAGCGGCTGCTCGCGTCCGAGAAGGAGCGGGCCGAGCACGTCATGCTCGTCGACCTCGGCCGGAACGACCTTTCGCGCGTGTGCCGGGCGGGCACGCGTCAGGGTCGCTCGGTTCCTCGAGCCGGAGCGCTTCTCGCACGTGACGCACCTCGTCTCGGAGGTGACGGGCGAGCTGCGAGACGGCGTGACGCCGTTCGACCTCCTCCGCGCGTGCTTCCCGGCCGGCACGGTGTCGGGCGCGCCGAAGGTGCGCGCGATGCAGATCGTCTCGGAGCTCGAGGGGTACCGGCGCGGAACCTACGCGGGCGCGGTCGGCTACGCGCTCCCCGACGGGACGCTGGACACGTGCATCGCGATCCGCACGCTGGTGCTGCAGGACGGCGTGGCGCGCCTGCAGGCGGGCGCGGGAATCGTGGCAGACTCCGATCCCGAGGCCGAGCACCGCGAGTGCCTGTCGAAGCTCGCGGCGCTCGAGGCGGCCATCGACCTGGCCGAGGAGGAATTCTGCTCCTAGTCATCGACAACTACGACTCGTTTACCTACAACCTCGTGCACCTGTTCGAGGAGCTCGGAGCGGACGTGCGCGTCTTCCGGAACGACGCGATCACGCCGGACGAGGCCGAGGCGCTCGAGCCGACGCACCTGCTCATCTCGCCGGGGCCCGGGCGGCCCGCCGACGCGGGCGTCTCGGTCGAGCTGATCCGTCGGCTCGGGCCGCGCGTGCCGACGCTCGGCGTCTGCCTCGGCCACCAGGCGATCGTCGAGGCGTTCGGCGGCGAGGTCGGGCAGGCGAAGGCGCTGCTGCACGGCAAGTCGCCGCAGGTCGAGCACGACGGCAAGGGCGTCTTCACCGGGCTCCCGCAGGGCCTCGACGCCGGCCGCTACCACTCGCTCGCGGCCGTGCGCGTCCCCGACGAGCTGGAGGTGTCGGCGCGCACTCCGGACGGCGAGGTGATGGGCGTCCGCCACCGCGAGCTCCCGGTCGAGGGCGTCCAGTTCCACCCGGAGAGCGTCCTCACGCCGCTCGGGCCGGAGCTCGGGCGCAACTTCCTGGAGCGCCGATGACCGGCGCCGGTGATCCAGGCCGCGCTCGCAGCGCTGCTCGACGGGCGCGACCTCTCGCGCGAGCAGCGCCCGCGAGGTGATGGACGAGATCATGCGGGGCGAGGCGACGCCGGCCCAGATCGGCGGCTTTCTCGTCGCGCTCCGCGTCGAAGGGAGAGACGGCGGACGAGATCGCCGGCTGCGCGGAGGCGATGCGCGAGCACGTGCTGCCGGTGCGGCCGCAGCGGGACGATCTCGTCGACACGGCCGGGACGGGCGGCGACGGCGCGCACACGCTCAACATCTCGACCGCGGCGGCGATCGTCGCGGCCGCGGCCGGCGCGGGCGTCGCCAAGCACGGCAACCGCGCCGTCTCGTCGGCCTCGGGCTCCGCCGACGTGCTGGAGGCGCTCGGCTTCACGCTCGAGCAGCCGCCCGAGCGGATCGCGCGCTCGATCGACGAGCTCGGCTTCGGCTTCATGTTCGCGCCCTCGCACCACCCGGCGATGCGGCACGCGGCGCCGGTCCGCCGCGAGCTCGCGACGCGTACCGTGTTCAACGTGCTCGGCCCGCTCACGAACCCGGCCGGCGCGCGCGCCCAGGTGATCGGCGTCTACGCGCCCGGCGCTCGTGCGCGACGCTGGCCGAGGTGCTCGCCCAGCTCGGCGCGCGCCGCGCGTTCGTCGTCCACGGCGCGCATGGGATCGACGAGCTCTCGCCGGCCGGCCCGAACCTCGTCTGCGAGGTCGTCGACGGCGAGGTGCGCGAGCGCGAGATCGACCCGCTCGAGCTCGGCGTGCCGCGCTGCGACCCGGACGAGCCCTGCGCGGCGGCTCGCCCGGACGAGAACGCCGCGACGATCCGCGCGATCCTGCCCGGCGCCGACGGCGGCGCACGCGACGCGATCCTGCTCAACGCCGCCGGGCGCGATCGCCGCAGCCGGCCGCGCCGAGGATCTCCGGGAAGGGCTCGAGCTCGCCCGCACGGCGGTCGACTCGGGCGCGGCCGCCGACCGGCTCGAGGAGCTCGCGAGGTTCTCCCGTGAGGTTTAGGGACGCTCTCGCGGCCCCGGGCTCGGCGCGATCGCCGAGATCAAGCGCCGCTCGCCCTCGCTCGGCGACATCCGCCCGGACGCAGATCCGGCCGAGCTGGCCGCGGCGGCCTACGAGCGCGCGGGCGCCGCGGCCGTGTCGGTCCTCGTCGACGAGCGCTTCGGCGGCACCTGGGACGACCTCCGCGCCGCCCGCGCGGCGGCGCGCCTGCCGCTCCTCGCGAAGGGCTTCTTCTCGACGGCCGAGCACCTCCGCGATCGGCGAAGGAGGCGGGCGCCGACGCCGTCCTGCTGCTGCTCCGCGACCTCGACGACGCCACGACTGCCGGCCTCATGCGACTGGCGGACGAGCTCGGCCTCGACACGCTCGTCGAGGCGCACGACGCCGACGAGCTCGGCGCGCGCGGCGGAGCTGCGGGCGCCGGTGATCGGCATCAACGCGCGCGACCTCGCGACGTTCGCGATCGACCGCAGCCGCGCAGCTCGACCTGGTCGCCGACAGCAGCCGCCTTCCCCCACGCCCCGGTGGTCGTCGCCGAGAGCGGGATCCACACCCGCGCCCAGGGCGCGGCCGCCGAGCTCGCCGGCGCCGACGCGATCCTCGTCGGCTCGGCGCTCATGCAGGCGCCGGACCCGGCCGCGAAGCTCGCCGACCTGCTGCGCCGGCCGCTCGTCAAGGTCTGCGGGCTGACGCGGGAGGAGGACGTGGCCGTGGCCGCCGAGGCCGGCGCCGATCTCGCGGGCTTCGTGCTCGCGCCCGAGAGCCCGCGCGCGGCGGCCGCGGTCCTTCCCGTGCCCGACGAGCTGCTCGCCGTCGCCGTCTGGGTCGGCGAGGCGGGCGAGAGCGACGCGACGCTCGACCAGGTGCACGAGCGGGCCGAGCGGACGCGGTCCGCGGCCGCGACGCCGTCCTCCTGCGCGACGGCGAGCAGGTCGCGACGATGTACGACCTCCCCTGGGACGGCGACGACCCCGACCACTGGGAGCGCGCAGCCGCCGCGCGCCGGGCGCGTCGTGCTCGCGGGCAAGCTCGCGGCCGACAACGTCGCCGAGGCGATCCGGCAGGTGCGACCGTGGGCGGTCGACGCGAGCTCGAGGCTCGAGGTCGAGCCGGGGATCAAGGATCACGAGCAGGTGCGGGCCTACGTCGAGGCGGCGCGCGCATGACGACCCGCACCTTCGGCGCTACGGCGGCCGCTACGTGCCGGAGACGCTGATCCCGGCGCTCGACGAGCTGACCGACGCCTGGGAGTCGCGCGCGCCGACGACGCAGCTTTCCGCGACGAGCTCGACGCACCTCGGCCGGACGTACGCCGGCCGGCCGACGCCGCTGACGCGCGCCGAGCGCTTCGCGCCGTCGAAGCGCCTCTACCTCAAGCGCGAAGACCTCCTGCACACGGGCGCGCACAAGCTGAACAACGCGCTCGGCCAGGCCGTGCTCGCGCGCAGGCTCGGCAAGCAGCAGGATCGTCGCCGAGACGGGCGCCGGCCAGCACGGCGTCGCGGCGGCGACGGTGTGCGCGCGCTTCGGCCTCGAGTGCGTCGTCTACATGGGCAGCGAGGACATGCGCCGCCAGAAGCCGAACGTCGAGCGCATGGGCCTGCTCGGGGCCGAGGTGCGCCCGGTCGAGTTCGGCACGCGGACGCTGAAGGAGGCGACGAGCGAGGCGATCCGCGACTGGATCACGAACGTCGAGACGACGCACTACCTGATCGGCTCCTGCGTCGGCCCGGCGCCGTACCCCGAGATCGTCCGGGAGCTCCAGGCCGTGATCGGGCGCGAGGCGCGGGCGCAGGTGCTCGAGGCCGAAGGCCGCCTTCCCGACGCCGTCGTCGCCTGCGTCGGCGGCGGCTCGAACGCGATCGGCATGTTCGCCGGCTTCGTCGAGGACGCCGAGGTCGAGCTCGTCGGCGTCGAGGCGGCCGGCGCGGCCAGCCTCGGCACCGGGCGAACCGGCGTCCTCCACGGCTCCCGCTCCTCGGTGCTCGCCGACGAGGACGGCCAGATCGCCGACGCCCACTCGATCTCGGCGGGGCTCGACTACCCCGGCGTCGGCCCGGAGCACGCCTTCCTGCGCGACTCCGGCCGCGCTCGCTACGTCGGCACGACGGACGACGAGGCGCTCGACGCGTTCCGCCGGCTGACGCGAACCGAGGGCATCATCCCTGCGCTCGAGCCGGCGCATGCGCTCGCGCGCGTCGACGAGCTCGAGGCGGAGCTCGTCGTCGTCTGCCTCTCGGGTCGCGGCGACAAGGATCTCGCCGAAGTGCTCGCGCGGTGAAGGCCGACTACGAGGCCGCGCACGCCGCCGCGTTCTTCGACGACCTGGGCGAGCAGGAGTGGACGCGCTTCGACGACGGGCGAACGCCGCCGCAGAGCGTCGCGGTGCACGTCGAGCACCTCCGCCGCTTCATCTCGGACGGGCGATCGCGTCCTCGACGTCGGCGCCGGGCCGGGCCGCTTCACGATCGAGCTGGCTCGCCTCGGCGCGAACGTCGTCGTCGCCGACCTCTCGCAGGGGCAGCTCGAGCTGAACCGCGAGAAGGTCTCGGCCGCCGGCCTCGAGGAGCGCGTGCTCGATCGCGTCGATCGCCGACGTCACCGACCTCTCCCGGTTCGACGACGCGAGCTTCGACGCCACCGTCTGCTACGGCGGCCCGCTCAGCTACCTCCTCGACCGGGCCGAGGAGGGCATCGCGGAGCTCGTCCGCGTGACGCGGCCGGGCGGTCACGTGCTGCTCTCGGTCATGTCGCTCGTCGGCGCCGTCACGCACTTCACCGAGGTGCTGCTCGACCTCGTCCGCCGCGACGGCGTGGAGCGCAACGACGAGATCGTGCGGACCGGCGTGCTCCCGCAGGGGAGGGCTACGGCCACCTGCCGATGAAGCTCTACCGCTGGAGCGAGCTCGAGGAGCTGCTCTCCCGCCACGGCACGGTCGTCGCGGCCTCGGCAGCCGGGCCTCCTGCCCGCTCTCTACCCGGAGGAGCCCGAGCTGCAGGAGCTTCATCGAGCGCGTCGAGCTCCAGCTCGCGCTCCGAGCCCGGCGCGCTCTCGTGCGGCCAGCACATCCTCGCCGTCCTCCGACGGTGAGGAAGACGCTCGTCATCTACCTCATGGCCGGTCGGAGCCTCCCGAGCTGGCCAAGGCCGCGGTCGACGGCGGGGCGGACATCGTCGAGCTCGGCTTCCCGTTCTCCGATCCGCTCGCCGACGGCCCGGTCATCCGGCGCGCAGCCGAGCGGGCGCTCGCCGCGGGCATGCGGACGCGGGCGTGCCTCGAATGCCTCGCCGCGGCTCGGGAGCTGGTCGACGTCCCGCTCGTCCCGATGACGTACTCCTCGCTGCTCGAGGCGTACGGCTGGGAGCGCTTCGCGGAGGACGCGCACGCGGCCGGCGCGACGTCAGCCTCATCGTCGCCGACCTACCGGCGGACGAGCGTCCCGAGCTGCGGCGCGTCCAGCTCGTGGCGCCGACCTCGACCGACGAGCGGATCAGCGCGGCGGCGGCGACCACCGACGGCTGGCTCTACCTCGTCGCGCTCACCGGCACGACCGGAGCCGCGCACGGAGGCTCCACCCGCGCTCGCCGGCCTCGCCACACGGGCGCGAGCACTCGCCGGCGGCGTTCCGCTCTACGCGGGGTTCGGGATCTCGACGCCGGAGCACGCACGCGCCGCCGCCGAGCTCACCGACGGCGTCGTCGTCGGCTCGCGCGGCAGTGGAGGTCGCCGAGGACGGCGCCGGCGCGCTCCGCGACTACGTCCGGACGCTCCGCGCCGCCCTCGACGCGTAGACCGCTACTGGTGCATCGGCGCCGGCGTGCCCGGCACGTGCAGCAGGTTCTCGACGTCGCGGACGCCCTGCACGCTGCGCGCACGCTCGACGAGCTCGTCGATCAGCTGCGGCGACTCGACCTCGCCGCGGAGCTGGACGACGCCGTCCTGCGCGTTCACGTCGACCTGTCCCTTCGGGGCGTCCGCGTCCCGGAAGATCTCCGTCTCGACCTTGTTCTTCAGCGTCACGTCGTCGAAGCGTCTTCGGCTGCTCGCCGCACGTGCATCAGCCCTCTGGCCGACGCCGTACGCCTCCGCGCCGACGCCGCGGCCGGCGCGCACTCCGCTGCGGGCGACCGCGACGGAGCACCGCCAGGCCTCGGTCGCGAACGAGCGCACGCCGCCGCCGCCCGGCGGCGGGGTCGAACAGCCACATGATCGCCGCACCGATGCGGCCCCGATACCGAACTTCCGCATCGATCTCCTCCTCGGACTGGTGTCCCTCCTGATCTTACCGACGAGGCGTGCGCGTCGAAACGTGCCAACGGTTTCCACGCCGGTCGATTTCGGCGATCCTTAGCGCATGTGAGCGACCAAACCTCCCTGCGCGGCTCCCTGCTCGTCGCGACTCCGTCGCTGATCGACCCCAACTTCGTGCGGACGGTCGTGCTCGTCGCGGAGCACGGCGAGGCGGCGCGATGGGCGTCGTCCTCAACCGGCCGTCGGAGACCTCCGTCGGCGAGGCGGTGCCCGAGCTGGCGTCGCTGGCCGGCGACGAGGAGCCGCTCTTCGTCGGCGGCCCGGTCGTCGACGGACGCCGTCCTCGCCCTCGCCGAGGTCGAGGATCCCGACGACGCCTCCGAGCTCGTGCTCGGCGACGTCGGCTTCGTGCAGGATCCCGACGTCGCGGCGCGGCGCGGCCGGTCTTCATCGGCTACGCCGGCTGGTCGCCGGGCCAGATCGAGTCCGAGCTCGGCGAGCAGTCGTGGATCGTCGTCCCGGCCGAGCCCGACGACGTCTTCAGCGACGAGCCCGGCGAGCTCTGGAGCCGGGTGCTGCGCCGCCAGGGCGGCGGCCTCGCGCTCCTCGCGACGATGCCGCTCGACCCGTCCTTGAACTAGTCGCCCAGCTGGTCTCGTCGACGCGGGTGAGGTTGTCGCCGTGCTCGTCCGCCTCGGGATCGCTCGGTCCGAGCACCGGATCGTGGCCAAGGAGGGTGAACTCCTCGTCGTCCTCGTCGTGCTCGTCGCGCTCGCTGTCCGGTCTCGCTCATGGTCGTCCTTTCGTCGGTAGGGACCCGGTGCCCGGCTGCTCGCGCTTCGACACCTCCGGTCGGGATCCTCCCGGCGGGTCGCCGCAGCAGCAGGAGGCCGACGAGCAGCAGCGCCGCCTCGACGATCGTGATCGCGAGGCGGTTCAGCACGATCGCACCGAGAGCGACGCCCTCCGACACGATCGCGAGCAGCAGCCCGTACACGGACGCCTCGCGCACGCCGAGCCCGGACGGGCGCGAACACGACCAGCACGGCGACGATCGCGCCGACGGCGCTGGCGCCGCCGAGGAACGGGATCGCGATCAGCTCCGGGTCGCCGCCGACCGAGCGCAGCATGAAGAACAGCGCGAGCCCGCCGAGCGGCCACGTCAGCGCGTAGAAGGCGAGCAGCTCGAAGGACCGTCGCGGCCGGCAGCGGTGCCACCTCCTAGGCGCCGAACGGGCGCAGCAGCACGCTTCGCGACGGCGCGCGAACACCGGCGGGTAGAGCAGGACGGCGAGCAGGACCGCGAAGGCGAGCAGCGGCAGCAGCGGCGCGTCCGCGCCGCCGATCAGCGCCAGACCGACGACGAACACGCCCACGCCGCCAGCGCGGACAGCCCGGCCTCGAGCAGGATCGTGGCCAGCACGACCGGCGTCTCGCTGCACGCCGAACCGGCGCAGCGCGACGACGCGCGCCGCCGGCGTCCACACCCCGCCCGGGATGTACTTCGCCAGCATCGAGAGCATCTCCGCCTGCAGGGCGACGGGATACGAGAGCCGGATCCCGTACGCGGCAGGATCCGCATCCAGCCGAGCACGAAGACGAGGTAGTACGACGGCGAGCACGCCGAGGGCGAGGCCGAGCTCGATGAGGTCGGCGTCGCGCAGCCGCGGCGCCGGCGTCCGCCCAGACGTCCCGCACCGCCCAGGCGAGCGCGACGAGCAGCGCCGTCACGGCGACGAGCTCGAGCGCGATGACGAGGCGCTTCTTGCGGAGCACCGCCCGGGTCCAGCTGCGCAGGCGTCTGATCATGCCTCAGCCCGCCGTGTGGGTCGCCTGACGGGAGCACGCCAAACACGCTACCTGCGCTCGTAGGCGGTGAACGCCGCCGCGAGGCAGCTCGGCCGGCGGGAGGACGTCGACGTCGCCAGCGCGGCTCGGCGCCGTCGAGGAACGCGCGCAGCGCAGGACGACCCGGATCGGCGAGCAAGCACCTCGGCGCCGAGCCGCGGGAGCAGCTCGAGCAGCGGCTCGACGTTCCGCCGCTCGTAGAGGACGTCCGAGGCGAGCACGAGCGACCAGTCCTCTTCGGCCAGGTCCCGGGGTCTGTCCCAGGCGAGCGAGCTCGCGTGCGGAGCTCGACGCCGTTCCGCGCGGCATTGCGCTCCGCGAAGCCGAGCGCGTCCGGCGACCAGTCCGTCGCGAGCACGTCCGCTCCGACGCCGTGCCGCCACGAGCGAGGGCAGCGCGAGGCCGCAGCCCAGCTCGAGCACGCGCCTGCCCGTCGAGCTCGAGCCCGGCGACGACGCGCGCGAGCGCGACCGAGCTCGGCCACAGCTCGGCCCAGTAGGGAGGAACTCGTCCCGCTCGAATGCCTCCTCGTCGATCAGCTCCTCGGCGTCCGGCGGGTGCAGCGAGCGTGAGCGCGACCCCGCCGACTCGACCGTCGTCTCGACCACTTCCACGTGGGCCGTCGTCGCCGTCTAGACGAGCCGCTTCTCGAGCATCGCCGCGAGACGCGTCAGCGGGAACGAGATCAGGAAGAAGAGGACCGCGACGCCGCCGAAGATCTCGGACGCGTGGATCTCGCCGATGCCCGACCGGCGGAAACGCTGCCAGGCGCTCGTTCTGGCGCTTCGGCCGCCTCCAGGATCTCCAGGCCGCCGATCACCTGCGGCGAGCGTCGAGTTCTGGATGATGTTGACGAGCAGGCTCACGAACGGCGGCAGCAGCCGGCGGAGCGCCTGCGGCAGGATCACGAAGCGCGTGCCGGCCCACCCAGCCGAAGCCGAGCGCCGCTGCCGCCTCGTGCTGCTCGCGCGGGATCGACTGCGACGGCGCCGCGCGTCGCCTCGGCGACCTGGGCGCTGCCCCAGAGCACGAGCGCGATCGCCGCGCCGTCAGCGCCTCGAACTCGAGCTGCGGGTAGATGGACGGCAGGCCGAAGAAGACGATGAAGACCGTGACGAGGATCGGCAGGCCGCGAAAGACCTCGATGTAGAGCCGGATCAGGCCCGCGACGGCCGGAAGCGGATCGTCAGCAGCGTCCCGAAGCACGAGCCCGATGAGGGCGCTGCCGATGACGGCGAACGACGAGACGTAGAGCGTCCCCGGGAGCCCCTCCGTGAGGATGTAGCGCGACGACCGGCTCGACCCAGTCGGGCATCTAGCGTGCTCTCCGGCAGGGCGAGGCGGGACTCGAGCAGCCGGATCGCGGCCGACAGCGTCCAGACGAGCGAGAGGTAGACGATCGCCGAGCACCGTCAGCGCCTCGTCGTCTCCAGCGTCAGGTTGCTGATGTTGATCGCGGTCGTCGTCAGCTCGGCGTAGCCGATGACGTACATCAGCGACGTGTTCTTCACCACCGAGATGTAGGTGTTGATCGACGACGGGAGCGCGATCCGGCCGCCGATCGGCAGCGTCACGTTGAGGAAGGTCGAGAGCCCGCCGAACCCGAGCGCGTAGCCCGCCTCGCGGTACCGGTACGACACGGCCTGGAAGCCCGCGCGGAAGTTCTCGCTGTTGAACGCGCCGCCCCAGATCATCACCGAGAGCCACGCGACCGTGAACTGGTCGAACGGATCCCGAACTGCGGCAGCGCGTAGAAGATCATGAAGATCTGCACGAGGATCGGCGTGTTGCGGATCACCTCGACGTAGACGGCGGTGAACTGGCTGACGACGGGAATCCGGTGCGCGCGAGCGGCGCCCAGCACGGCGCCGATCAGGAACGCGCCGACGATCGCGAAGGCCGACACCTTCAGCGTGTTGAGGAGGCCGTCGAAGAGCTCCTCGCAGTTCTCCGAGACGAACGACGCGAGGTCGTAGGCGCGAGCAGCATCAGCTCGGTCCACGCGGAGCGGTCGCCCAAGGCGGCCGCTCTGCCGGCTCAGCTTCGGCCGGAGACTACGGACAAACGGTGTCTGCGCTCGGCGAGTTCGCAGGCGCGTAACCGAACGTGTTGTTCGGGCCGCAGGATGTTCTTCGAGAAGGCAGGCACGAACCGCGGCGCGACGTTGTTCTGGAGGATCTGCAGGAAGACGTCCTTCTTGCGCATCAGCTCGAGCCGCGAGTCGACCCAGCGCTTGAGCGCGGTGTTCCCCTGCTTGATGCCGATGCCGTACGGCAACGCCAGGAACGTGTCGTCCGTGAGCTTCGCGCTCCGATCGGTCGGCCGCGACGCGCGCGAGCGAGGTGTCGTCGAACATCACCGCGTCCGCCCGGCCCTGGTTGAAGGCGAGACGGCGCGTTCGTGACGCTCTCGACGACGATGACCTCCGTGTTCGTGGAAGCACCGCTTCATCCAGCGGTCGTAGATCGAGCCGGTCGTCGTCGCGACGCGCCTGCCCCGGATGTTGTTCAGCGTCGGATCGGCGAGTCGTTCTTGACGAGCAGGCGGCCGGTCGCCTTGTAGTACGCGCGCGAGAAGTCGATGCGCGTGTCCCGGTCGGTCGTGTAGGTGAATGTCGAGATGACGAGGTCGACGCGGTTCGTCGTCAGGAGCGGCTCCCGCGCCGCCGTCGGCGCACACACGAACGTGACGCGCTGGGCGCGCCCGAACGCGTAGCGGGCGAACCACTTGGCGATCTCGACGTCGAACGCCCGCGTTCTGGCCACGGACATCCGTGTAGCCGAAGGGCGGCGCGTCGCACTTGACGCCGACGATGAACCGCTTGCGGTTCTTGATGTCCGCCGGGAGCGCAGGCAGCTTCGCCTGCTCCGCCGAGGCCGGGGTCGCACCCCCCGTCGTCACCGCCGGCTGCGCCGAGCTCAAGGCCGCGAACGCTCCGGCGACGATCGCCACGAAGTCCGCGAACAGTCCCGATCTCTTCACTGAGCTTCTCCTTCCTCGTTGATTTCCAGTTCTTCGAGCGAATCGGCAAGCTGCAGCGAGCGCCGCAGGAACCGCTTCGTGCGCTCCTCCCGCGGCCGCTCGAGCACGTCGCTCGGCCGCCCTTCCTCGACGATGCGGCCCTCGTCCATGAAGATCGAGCCGGTCGCCGACCTCGCGCGCGAACTGCATCTCGTGTGTGACCACCAGCATGGTCATCCCGATGCGCGCAAGGTCCCGCATCACGATCAGCACCTCGCCCACGAGCTCGGGGTCGAGCGCGGACGTGACCTCGTCGAAGAGCATCACGTGCGGCTCCATCATCAGCGCGCGCGCGATCGCGACCCGCTGCTGCTGACCGCCCGAGAGCTGGTGCGGGTGCTGGTCCGCCTTCTCCGGGACACCGACTCGGCGCAGGAGCTCGAGGCCTCTCGCCTCCGCGGCCGCCCGCGGCTCCTTCTTGATCCTGCGCGCAGCGAGAGTCACGTTGTCTATGACGGTCAGATGGGGAAAGAGGTTGAACTGCTGGAAGACCATCCCGATCCGCTGCCGCACCCGCGAGACGTCGGTGCCGTTCCGCGTGATCTCTTCGCCCTCGTAGAAGATGCGGCCGGAGTCGAGCGGCTCGAGGCGGTTGACGCAGCGCAGCAGCGTGCTCTTGCCGCTGCCGCTCGGCCCGATGATCACGAGCACCTCACCGGGGTCCACGCTCAGGTCGATGCCTGAGAGAACGAGGTTGGAGCCGAAGCTCTTGCGGACTTGCTCGAGCCGGATGGCCGCGCCGGCGTCCTTGTCCGCGTAGCCGACGCTCAACGCCGCATATGCCTTACGAATCCCAAGATCCCCACGATCAAACGAGACGACGGGGCCGAAGTCAAGCGGAGCGGTCACATGCCCGGGGCGGATGATCGCGAGGCGAAGCCGCGCGTAGTACGAGGCCGAGACCGAGCCGGTGTTGCGCAGCGAGACGGTGCAGCGGGCAGGCCCGAGGTCGCGCAGATCGATCGTCGCGGTCGGCTGCGTGCGGTTGAGCATCCGCGAGGCCTTGCGACCGTCGCTGCAGCGAAGCTCCATCTTCACGCGGGCGGTCGCCGGGCCCATGCGGGCCGTGAAGGTGACGCGCCGCCCGGGCCCGAGCAGCTCGAACGGGAATCTCGATCAGTCGCCGCCGGCGGAGAGCGCCGCGGCGCTCGATGACGACGGGCGGCCTGGGCGCGGCCGGCCGCAGGCGCTCGCCGGCACGTTCTCGAGATCCCTGCGCAGCGCCGCGCGGACGGCCTCGGCCGACGGCGGATCGAGCCAGCCGATCCGGAACTGGCGTCTCGAGGTGCAGCTGCGCGTAATCCTCCGCGAAGATCTCGCCGATCGCGCGCTCCCAGCCGAGCGAGTACGTGTGCGACACCTTGTCGTCCTCGAGCAGCTGCGCCATGCCGCGGGCCTCCCACCAGCTCGCGCTCCCGTTCGGCTCGCGCGAGGTCGCGCGCCACGCCGCGCCAGGCGTCGATGTGGTGGCCGTACTCGTGGATGAGCGTGTGCTGCACGTCTCCGTTGCGCACCGGCCGGCAGCGTGATCCTCGCGTCGTCGCCACGGCGGTAGCAGCCGGCGGCCCCTGAGCCGCAGCGGTCGGCGAGCTCCGCGACCGGGACGATGACGAACCGCACGCGCTCGATCTCGTCGCCGTGTGCAGCGCGTCCTCAGCAGCTCGGCGTACCACTCGACGTCGACGTTCTCGGCACGAACGTCGAAGGTGATCGTCCGCCCGCTGTGATCCTGGCTCGTGACGATGTCCGCAAGCGCCGCGGGAGAGAATGCGAGCGCGGCAAGCAGCGTCAGCAGCAGGGTCAGGCGGCGCACGACGGCCTCACCGTAACGACGGGCTGCGAGGGGTTCGTAAGCGCCTCGTTGCGGTCGCGTTAAGCAGTAGCTCATAGGCTGCAGCCGTGCGCACGCGCCAGCTGGGCAGACTCGCGGTCTCGAGGTCACGTCGTCGGGCCTCGGCTGCAACAACTTCGGCGGCCGGATCGACGAGGCCGCTTCCCGCGCAGTGATCGACGCCGCGCTCGACACGGGGATCACCTTCTTCGACACGGCGGAGATCTACGGGGGCGGCGGCGTGAGCGAGGAGATCATCGGCCGCGCGCTCGCGGGGCGGCGCGACCGGGTCGTGCTGGCGACGAAGTTCGGCCACGGCCCCCGCGAGGGCGAGCCGGCGCCGCGGCAGCCGCGCGAACATCCGTCGGGCGGTCGAGGCCTCGCTGCAGCGGCTGCAGACCGACCGGATCGACCTCTACCAGTACCACAACCCGGACGGCGTGACGCCGCTCGAGGAGACGCTCGGCGCGCTGCACGAGCTCGATCGACGAGGGCAAGGTGCGCGCGATCGGCTCGTCCAACTTCTCGCCCGCCCTCGTCGAGGAGGCACACGCGCTGGCGGACGACCGGGGCCTGACCCCGTTCGCCACCGAGCAGAGCCAGTACTCGTGGGTCGCAGCGCGACGCCGAGGCGGAGCTCCTGCCGACCTGCGAGCGGCTCGGCATCGGGTTCATTCCCTATTTCCCGCTCGCGAGCGGCCTCCTCACCGGCAAGTACAGGCGCGGCGAGCCCGCCCCCGAGGGCACGCGCCTGCACGGACGCGAGCTCGACGAGGGCCGGCTGCGACGGCGTCGAGCGCCTCGAGGCGTGGGCGCGCGAGCACGGCGTCTCGCTGCTCGAGGTCGCGATCGGCGGCCTCGCGGCGCAGCCCGCCGTCGGGTCGGTGATCGCGGGCGCGACGAAGCCCGAGCAGGTGCGCGCGAACGCCGAGGCCGGCAGGTGGGAGCCGACGGCGGAGGAGCTCGAGTCGCTCCGCGCCGTGACCGGCTCAACGCCGGCCGCGTCCGCCTGAAAGCAGCTCCGCGAGCAGCGCGCCGGCGTCGCCGACGGCGTCTGCGTGCAGGTCGTAGCGGTACGACCGCGCGTTGCCCCGGATCACGACGAGCCCGGCCGTGCGCAGCTGACCCAGGTGGTGGTGCGCGGTCGACTTCGCGAGCCCCGTGAGCTCTGTCAGCTCGTTCAGCGACGCCTCGCCGTCCGCGAGGCGGCGCAGGATCCGGATCCGCGCCTCGTCGGCGAGCGCACGGCCGAGCGCCAGCGCCCGCTCCTGTACGTCGCGTTCGGCCTCGCGCGGCTCATCGGCCGGGTAGCAGATGATCCGCGTGTCGCGGTGCTGGCAGAGCAGCAGCCACGGCCGCGCGGCGAGGTGCGGCGCGAGCACGACGCGCGACGCCTCCGGCTCGCGCTCGTAGACGAACCCCCGCGCGGCCGTCGTGATCAGCGCGTCGGGACTCAGGTGCGCGGCGAGCGCCGCTTGGCCTCGGCGTCCGCCTCGAGCGCCGCCGTGACCTCCGGCTCGGCCTCGGAGCGAACACCTCGCTCGCGAAGCGGCGCAGGACGGCGAGCAGCCGCCGCTTCGTCTCGGCCGGCGTCAGCGGCAAGCAGCAGCTCGAGCGACACACGCGCGCGGCCGGCGTAGTAGCGGTCGTGCGTCGAGCAGGGTCGCGATCGCCTTCCGCTCGCCCGCAGCAGCCCGTTCGAGCGTGTCGGCGCCCGCGACGATGCGCCAAGACGGCACGTGGACGCCGACGAGGTGGCGACGCAGCTCCTCGCGGCGTCGGTGCCGGCGACGGCCGCGACGAAGTCCGCCGCCGTCGCCACCGGCGCCTCGAGCGCGAGCCCGAGCAGGTGCAGCCACACCTCCCCCGCCTCGCGGCCGACCCCGTCGACGGCACGCTGAAGCTGCAGCCGAGCAATCGGTGAGCCGCGCGGGCAGCCAGCTCGGCCGCTCGGGCGGCCGCTCGGCGGTCAGCGTCGAGAGCCCGACGAGGAGCTCGAACGCGGGGTCGGCGCGCACCTCGACCGCGAAGGCCGGGCGCGGCGGCGGAGGCATCGTGCACCTTTGGTTCTTGTTTCATCGTATTCATTCGATTATTATCGGACGATCCTACCACCCCGAAAGGACGGCACGATGCGGTACAAGCTCCTCGGCAGAAGCGGGCTCCGCGTCAGCGAGCTCGCGCTCGGCACCATGACCTTCGGCCCGGACTGGGGCTGGGGCGCAGACGCCGACGAGAGCCGGCGGATCTTCGCGCGCTACGACGAGGCCGGCGGCAACTTCGTCGACACCGTCGAACAACTACACCGACGGCACGAGCGAGATCCTTCGTCGGCGAGTTCACCGAGGCAGAGCGCGAGCGCTGGGTGCTCGCGACGAAGTACTCGCTGACGCTCGACCCGCGCGACCCGAACGCCGGCGGGAACCACCGCAAGAGCCTCGTGCGCTCGCTCGAGCAGAGCCTGCGCCGCCTGCGGACCGACTACGTCGACCTGCTCTGGCTGCACATGCGCGACGCGACGACCCCGATCGAGGAGGCCGTGCGCGCGCTCGACGATCAGGTGCGCCTCGGCAAGGTGCTCTACGTCGGCATCTCCGACTCGCCCGCGTGGGTCGCGGCGCAGGCGAACACGATCGCCGACCTCCGCGGCTGGTCCCCGTTCGTCGCGCTGCAGGTCCCGTACAGCGTCGCGAGCCGCGACCCGGAGCGGGAGCTGCTGCCGATGGCGGCCTCGCTCGGGCTCGACGCTCGTGCCGTGGGGCGTGCTCGGCGCGGGCATCCTCACCGGCAAGCCGGCCGCCGAGCGCCGCTGGCCGGAGGACCGGGTCGAGCGAGCGAGACGGAGGCGCTCGTCGAGCTCCTGCGCCGGATCGCCGCCGACCACGACGCGACGCCGGCGCAGGTCGCGATCGCGTGGCTGCTCGGCGCCCCTGGCCCGCCGACCGATCGTGCCGATCGTCGGCGCCCGCACGGAGAGCCAGATCGATCGAGAACCTCGGCGCACTCGAGCTCGAGCTCGACGACGAGGAGCGGAGCGAGCTCGACGAGGCCGGCGCCCCGACGCTCGGCTTCCCGCGCTCGTTCCTCGAGTCGGACGACGTGCGCAACCTGATCTACGGCGAGACGTGGGAGCGGCTGGAGGCGGTCGCGCGCTGAGGTTGCGTAGGCTCGCGGTCATGGGCTGGGTCGCCTCTCCTGCGCGCGATCAACCTCGGCGCCCGCAACAAGGTGCCGATGGCGGAGCTCCGGGAGGTCTTCGAGGGCGCGGGCTGCACGGACGTGCAGACGTACATCCAGAGCGGGAACGTGGTCTTCCGGGCGCCGGCGACGAGCGCGGCGGCGCTGCAGCGTCGAACTCGAGCGTGCCGTCGAGGAGGCGTTGCGGCGTCAAGAGCACCGTCGATCCTCCGGACCTGGGCCGAGCTCCGCCGGATCGCCGCCTCGCACCCGTTCGGCGCCGACACGTCGAAATCGGCCGTGACGTTCCTCGTCGAGAAGCCGGCTGCAGGCCGCAGTGCGGCGACTGCGGGAGCTCGACGTCGCGCCCGACGAGGCCAAGGTCGTCGGCACGACGTCTTCATCCACTACCCGAACGGGATCCAGGGCTCGCGCCTCACGGGCGCGATGCTCGAGCGCGCTCGGCGTCGCCGGCACGAACCGCAACTGGCGAACGGTCGAGCGGCTCGCGAAGATGACGGAGGCCCCTAGCTGCGGCGCGGTGCGGGCCGACGCGGCGCCAGCCAGGTGACGCTCTGGCAGATGGGGCACGCGGTCGAGCGCGACGGTCCCGTGAGGTAGGCGCCGTAGCCGCACGTGGCGCAGCGGCGCTCGACCCTGACGGGCGGCAAGCTCGAGGGCGGCGGCACTCGTTGCACTTGCACATGCCAATAGTGGTCTATTGACAGTCTCTTTACAAGTCCTCAGGTCTCACCGGCGTCCTGCCGATGACCCGCGGACGATGACCACCGCGGAATTCAGCCGGCTCGAATCTCGACGAGGCGACGCAGCTCCTGCGCTGGCGCCTGAGCGCGCTCACGACCGCCGGCTACGACCTCGACGACGCCGTCGTCGTCGCGAGCAACGTCGACGTCGACCTGCACCGCGCGGTCGAGCTGGTCCGCGCGCGGCTGCCCCTCGGCGACGGCCGTGCGGATCCTGCTCTAGCCTCCCGCGGCTCCTCGACGCACGCGCGCCGCGTAGAGCTGGTACGGCAGCTCGTCCAGCACCCGCCGCCGCGGGTCGGGCACGGTGAAGAACCGCTCGAGCGCGAGCGGCTCGAGCCAGGCCGAGCTCGCGGCGCGCGGCCAGCACGCGCCGCACGGCATCGCGGTCGCCGCCGAGCGCGACGTGCTCGACCCTCCCCTGCCACGGCGCGAGGATCCGAGCACGGCCTCCTCCGCGGCCTCTCTCGACGAGCTCGCGCTCCTGCTCCCCGCGGCGCCGCCGGAAGCGGTTGGCCGAGGAGCCGCCCTTCTTGTGCCGCCCCTTGACGAAGCGCGTTCCGACCTTCGAGTCGACGAGCCGCTCACCCTCGAAGACGCCGATCGCGAACCCTCCGAGCCGGACGAGGAGCGCGGCCACGACCCGATCCGCCTCGAGCGCCTCCAGGAGCGGCTCCGGAGCGACCCGCTCGTACTCGCGCTCGTGCTCCAGCCCGAACGGCGGCGTCACCGTCAGCGTCAGGTCGGCGAGCTCGAAGCGGGCGCTGCCGTCCCGGTAGACGGTGCGGCCGGGCCCGAGGCCGGACAGCCTCTTGGCCACGTTGCGACGGCCGATGTAGCGCGTCTCCTCCACGCTTGCGCACGCTATCCCCCGCGCTGCGGGTTCAGGTCGGCCGGCGCGAACGGCCGATACGAGCGACGGGATGGGCGCCGCCGTCTACACCGGACCGTTCCGTCGCGAGCAGGCCGAGCGCCTCCTGTGGAGGGCCGGCTTCGGCCCGCGCAAGGGCGAAGCGGCCGCGCTCGCGAAGCAAGGGCCTCGACGAGGCCGTGCACTCGCTGACCCATCCCGGCGCCGAGAGCGGATGGTCGGCCCGAAGCCGACGCGACTCGAAGGGCCGCGCGCTCGCCCCGGGCGATGCCTGGGGTCACGACCAGCTCTGGTGGCTCGATCGCATGGTGCGCACCTCGCGACCGCTCGTCGAGCGCATGACGCTCGTCTGGCACGACTGGTTCGCGACCTCGCTCGCGGGCGTCTCCTCGCAGTCGCTCATGCTGGCGCAGAACCGGCTGCTGCGGCGGCACGCGCTCGGCAACTTCCCGACGCTCCTGCGGGAGATCACGAAGGACCCGGCGATGCTGCTGTGGCTCTCCGGGCACCGAGAACACGAAGTCGTCCCCGAACGAGAACTACGCCCGCGAGCTGATGGAGCTCTTCACGCTCGGCGCGGGCAACGGCTACACCGAGCACGACGTGCGCGAGCAGGCACGGGCGCTGACGGGCTGGACGAACGAGTGGCGCCGCGGCACCGGGCCGCACCAACTTCCACTTCGAGCGGAAGCTCCACGACGCGGGCAGCAAGCGCATCTTCGGCCGGCGCGGAGCGTTCGACTGGCAGGACGCCGTGCGGCTCTGCCTCGAGCACGACCGCCACCCGGCCTTCTTCGTCGACAAGCTCTGGAGCTACTTCGTGCCGACGAAGCCGGACTCCGCGACGCGCGCCGCCCTTGTCAGCGCGTACAGAAAGCACGGCGACGTCCGGCCGATCGTGCAAGCGATCCTCCGCCACCCGGCCCTCTACACCGGGCCGCGGATGGTGAAGCCGCCGGCCGTCTACACGGCGGGCCTCCTGCGGGCCCTCGGACGCGGCATCGACACCGAGTCGTGGGCGTGGCTCTCGGACATGACCGGCCAGCGGCTCTTCATGCCGCCGAGCGTCGCCGGCTGGGACGACAGTCGCTGGCTCGACACGGCCACGTTCAGGGGCCGCTGGTGGGTCGCGAACTACGCGGCGCAGCCGTACGCGCTGACCGACAAGGACGCGGGCAAGGTGCCTGCGAAGCCGGAGCTGCTCGTCGAGCGCGCAATCGCCTTCTGGGGCTCCCCCACGCTGCGGCCGGAGACGCAAGCGCGCGCTGCTCGCCTTCGCGAGGCGTGCGACCGCGGACGCGAACGCGAGCTGGAAGCGCCGCTCGTACCCGTCGTTGATCGCGAACGCGCTCCGCCAGCTCGTCGCCACTTCTCCCGACTTCCAGACCTGCTGAGACGATGGCTCGCCCCTGTAACGACTTCTCACGCACCGAACTGCTCCGCCGAGGCCTCGCCGAGGCGGGCGCCGGGCCTGCCGGCAATCGAGCCCGGGATGCCCCTGCCGGCGGGTACCGGCCTCACGCGCCGCAGCTTCCTTGCGCGCGGCGCCGGCCTCGCGCTTGCCGTCTACGGCGGCCACTCGCTCGCGCCGCGCCTGCTCGAGGACGGCATCGCCGCGTCGGCCGCCGGTCCCGCGCAACGCGTCCTGGTCTCGGTCTTCCTCGACGGCGGCGCCGACTCGCTGTCGATGCTCTATCCGGCCGAGGACCCGCTCTATCGCCGTCTTCGCCCCCGGCTCGCGCTGCCCGCCTCGGCCGGAACGCCGTTCGCCGAGGATCCCCGCCTGCGCTGGCATCCCTCGCTCGGCCCGCTCGCAGCGCTCCACGGCGAGGGCAAGGTGACGGTGCTGCCGGGAGTCGGCTACACCGGGCCCGACCAGTCGCACTTCACCTCCCGGCACTTCTGGGAGGTCGGCGCGACCGACCGAGCGCCTGCTCACCGGCTGGCTCGGCCGCTATCTCGACCGCACCGGCTCGCCGAGCAACCCGCTGCAGGGGTTGTCGCTCGAGTCGCGCCTCCAGCCCGCGCTCGCGACTGCGAAGGTCCCGGTCGCGTCGATCGACGCGCCCGACCGCTACGACTTCTGGACGCGCGGCGTGTGGGGAGACGTCGAGAAGCGCCTCATGCAGGCGCTCGGCGAGCTCGGTGCCGTGCTCTC
This sequence comes from uncultured Gaiellaceae bacterium, assembly GCA_963791905.1. Classification (GTDB taxonomy): domain Bacteria; phylum Actinomycetota; class Thermoleophilia; order Gaiellales; family Gaiellaceae; genus Gaiellasilicea. The sequence continues at coordinate 797,928 of CAWBTX010000005.1, read as the reverse complement.
ACAACGGCGACCCCGCGCTCGCCCAGGCGACCGCGGCCTCGCGCCAGGCGGCGCGCCTGCGCGAGCAGCTCCTGCCGTTCACGCCGAAGAACGACAAGCCGGGCTTCACGAGCCCCGTCGCATATCCGAAGTCGGAGGACGCGTTCCCGCGCAGGCTCGCCGGGCTGGCAGCGATGCTCGGCGCAAGACTGCCGGTGCGCGCCGTCGCACTCACGGCGCCCGGCATGTACGACACCCATGACGACCAGCCCGAGGCGCTCGCCGACGGGCTCGCGCTCACCGCGTCGAGCCTCCTGGCCTTCCAGCGTGACCTCGAGGCGCGCGGTCTCGCCGATCGCGTGCTCGTCCACGTGTGGTCGGAGTTCGGACGCCGCGCGCAGGAGAACGGCTCGAACGGCACCGACCACGGCGCGGCCGGCATCGGCTTCCTCGTCGGCACCCGCGTCACCGGCACGATGATCGGCGAGTACCCGGGCCTGGCGAAGCTCGACCAGCACGGCAACCTCCGCGCGACCTCGGACTTCCGCGGGCTCTACGCGTCGCTGCTCGAGGACTGGCTCGACACGGACGCGGACGGGATCATCCCGTCGGCCCGCTCGTTCGCGCGGCCGCGCATCCTCGAAGTGATCCGCGCTGGCTGCTCTCGCTTCGCGGCGCTCTTGGCGCCCTCGCCCGCGCGCGGCTGCAGGTGGCGCGGCGGACGAGTTCCCCCTATCCGGCGCTCTCGCGCGCAGTCGATCCGCAGCGGGCCGGCGATCGTCGAGCTCGTCAACTACGGCGAGGACGAGCACGATCTCCGCCTCAGGCGGATCGGCGGCACACGCACCTACCGTGTCGGCACAGTTCGTCCGGGCGGCGTGGCGCGTCTCGAGACCCGGCTCGCGCCCGGGCGATTCGTCCTCTGGTGCTCGCTCGCCGACCACCGGAGTCGCGGCATGACGGCTCGGCTGACCGTGCGCGGTTGACGCCGGCTCGGCCGGCGGGGGATGATCGCCGGCGATGGCGCAAGTGATTCCGATCGAAGGCGCGGGAACGACCGCCAAGGTGCGGAACGTCGTGGCCGTCGCGGTCCTCGTCGGTGGTCACGCTCGGGATCTACCTCGTCTGCTGGTGGTACTTCATCAACCGGGAGATGGCCGACCTCGGGCGGGCCAAGGGCACGAACGAGCTCGGTGACAGCCCCACGAAGTCGACGCTCGCCCTCTTCCCGGGCGCGCTCGTGATCGTCCCGGCGATCTGGACGACGGTGACGACGTTCAAGCGCGTCCAGGCGGCTCAGCGACTGACCGGGAAAGAGCCGATCAACGGCTGGCTCGGCCTCGTCCTCTACGTCGTGCTGTCGCCGGCGATGTACGCGTACATGCAGAGCGGCCTGAACGGCGTCTGGAAGGCGCAGGCCGGCGAGGTCGTCACCGCCGGCGAGGTCGCCGCCGACGCCCAGACCTGACGCGAACGACGAGCGCAGCCGAGCACATCCCGGTTGCCGTCGTCGGCGGCGGCCAGGCAGGCCTCGCCGTCAGCCACGAGCTGAGCGGTCTCGGCATCGACCACGTCGTCCTCGAGCGGGGCCGCCTGGCTCAGACCTGGCGCGACCGCTGGGACAGCTTCTGCCTCGTCACGCCGAACTGGAGCGTCCGGCTCCCGGGCCTCCCGTACGACGGCGACGACCCAGACGGGTTCATGCCGCGCGACGAGATCGTCGCCTATCTCGAGCGGTACGCGGCGGCGACGGGGACGCCGCTGCGCGAGCAGGTCGATGTGCTCTCCATCGCCGAGACGGGTGAAAGCCGGTTCCTGCTCGAGACGTCCGCGGGCGAGCTTCGCGCAGACCGCATCGTCCTGGCCGCCGGCGCCTACCCGCGGCCGCATCGTCCGCCGGCCGCGGCGACGCTGCCGCCGCATGTCCAGCAACTGGACGTCGACGACTTTCGGCGTGAGGAGGAGCTGCCGCCCGGCGGCGTCCTGATCGTCGGCAGCGGGCAATCCGGCTGCCAGATCGCAGAGGAGCTCTACGGCGCCGGGCGCGACGTCGTGCTCGCCTGCGGCAAGGTGCCGTGGGCGCCGCGCCGCTTCGGCGGCAAAGACCTGATCTGGTGGGCGGTCGAGACCGGCTTCGCGGACGTCGGCGTCGAGTCTCTCCCTACACCGGCAGCGCGCCTGGCCGGCAACATCCTCGCGACCGGTCACGGCGGCGGCCACGACCTCCACCTGCGGACGCTTCGGCAGGCGGGCGTGACGCTGACAGGGCGCTTCCTCGGCATCGACGATGGCGAGGCACGCTTCGCGTCCGACCTCTGCGAGAGCGTTGCCTGGGGCGACGAGCGCTACGCACAGTTCGCCCGACTCGCACGGGCGCTGGCCGACGAGCGCGGCATCGACGCCGGGCTCGCAGAGCCGGAGCCGTTCGAAGAGGAAGGACCGGACCGGATCGACCTGAGCCGGTTCGGGACCGTGCTCTTCGCGACCGGCTTCCGGCCGGACTACGCGTCGTGGCTCCCGTGGCCGCACGCGTTCGACGAGCTCGGCTTCCCGCTCCACGAGGACGGCGAGAGCACCGTCGTCCCCGGGCTCCACTTCATCGGCGTCCACTTCCTCCGGAAGCGCAAGTCGTCCCTGCTCGTCGGCGTCGGCGAGGACGCCGCGATCGTCGCGCGCAGGATCGCACTTACGACGGGGTGAACTGGCGAGACGCCGGCAGCGTGAAGGAGATCCGGGCGCCGCCGCCGGGGCGGTTCTCGGCCCAGATGCGGCCGCCGTGGGCCTCGACGAGGCCGCGCGCGATTGCGAGCCCGAGCCCCGAGCCGGCTCCGCGCGTCGAGGTGCGGGCCCGGTCGCCGCGCCAGAAGCGATCGAACATCCGGCGCTCCACCTCCGCCTCCAACCCGGTGCCGGTGTCCTCGACGATCACCTGCACCTCGTCGTGGGCGGGCTCGACGCGAACAGCGATCGAGCCGTCGGCGGGGGTGTGGCGGAGAGCGTTCGTCAGCAGGTTGAAGAGCACACGCTCGACCTTGTCGGGTGCGCAGTGCGCGACCGCGCCGTCGACGAGGTCGGCCCGTAGACGCACGCGACGGGCCTGGGCCTCGGCCTCGAGGCCGCGCAGGCACGACTGCACGACGCCCGAGAGCTGCGCATCGTGGAGCTCGAGTGTCAGTGCGCCCGCGTCGATTCGAGCCAGCTCGAACAGGTCGTCGACCAGGAGCCCGAGCGTTCGCACCTGCTCGTGCAATGCGGCCAGGTAGTGCTCCGCGGGAACGAGGCCGTCCTCGACCGCCTCGAGCATCGCCTGCATGTTCGCGAGCGGCGTGCGCAGGTCGTGGCTCGCCCACGCGACGAGCTGCGTGCGGGCATCGAAGAGCTCCTCCAGCCGCTCCGCCATCTCGTTGAACGACTCGGCGAGCGCAGCCAGCTCCCGCTGCTGGGGCAGCGGCACCCGCGCGGCGAGGTCGCCGCCGGTCAGGTCGGCCGCCGCCCGGCGCAACGGCTCCAGGCCGCCGACGATGGAGCGGCCGACGGCGAGCGCGACCGCGACCGCCGCCGTCGCTGCCCCGGCGGTGACCGCGAGGATGGTCAAGTCGTGCTCCGACTGGAACATGACGGCGCCGGAGAGCACGACGGCCACGAGCGGCAGGAGGACGGCGAGCAGGCCGAGAGCCGCCAGCTGCAGTCGGAGCGTGGGCAGCCGCCGCACCCCCAGGCCGGCGACAAGGCCGGCGGCGAGCGTGCCGCCGGCGACCGCGAGCGCGAGCGGGATCATCCGGCGAACCGGTAGCCGACTCCCCAGACCGTCTGGAGGAGCTTCGGCTGCGAGGGCTCGTCCTCGATCTTCTCGCGCAGCCGTCGCACGTGAACGGTGACCGTGCCCGTGTCGAGCGCCGACTCGTAGCCCCAGACGCGATCCATCAGCTGGCTGCGCGAGAACACCCGTCGCCGGTTGCTGGCCAGGAACCAGAGCAGGTCGAACTCGAGCGCGGTGAGCTGGAGCAGCCGGCCGCCCTTTGTCACCTCACGCGTGCTCGCGTCGATCTCGAGGTCTCCGACCGCCACGCGGGCGTCCGCGAGCGCGGGCGGGGCGGCGCGGCGCAGCACCGTGCGCACGCGCGCCGCCAGCTCGCGGGGCGAGAACGGCTTGGTCACATAGTCGTCGGCGCCGAGCTCGAGCCCGACGATCCGGTCGGCCTCCTCCCCGCGCGCGGTCAGCAGGATCACCGGGAGCTCGGACCGCGCGCGAATCCAGCGGCAGAGCGAGAGCCCGTCGGTGCCGGGCAGCATCACGTCGAGGACGACGAGATTCGGCGGCTCGCGCTCGAGCAGCTCGCGCGCCCGGTCGCCGTCCGCCGCCTCGAGCGTCCGGTAGCCCTCCCGTTCGAGATAGCGGACGACCACCTCTCGGACGATCGGCTCGTCGTCGACTACGAGAACTGTGGCCACGATTGCATTCTGGGCCTCTGCGAGCGGCGCGAGTGTTGCGCGGCCCTTAAATCCCTATCGCACGAGGGTCCCGTCGGGCCTCGCGACGAGCCACACGCCGCCGAAGCTCGTCGACGTTCTGGCACTTCACCTCGCGCGGCTGCTCGTGGGCGTAGAAGTAGAGCGGCCAGCCGTTGTAGGTGACCTGCCTGCGCCCGTCCTTGCGGCGGGTCGTGCCGAGGAGGGACTGCTTGACGCCCTTGCCGGCCGTCACCGGGCTCTTCGAGTAGTAGACCGGCCAGGCTTCGGCGCACTCGCCGTAGCAGGTGCTCGGCCCGCCGCGGCGGTCGCGCGTGAAGCCGTACAGCGCCTGGCCGCGGCCGTCGAAGAGGATCCGTCCGTACTGCGTCGAGCGGACGGTCAGCGTCGGTTTCTTCTCCATCTGCGGGCCGGCCGCGGCATCGACCTGAGCCACCGCCGGCTGCGTGACTGCGAGCGCGGCAGCAGCCAGCGGGACGAGAACGATCAGCTTCTGCATGGGGCCCTCCTTGGATCCAGATCGACCCAAGGTAGGCCCCACTTCTTGCCAGACTCTTACTTGCGGGTTAAGACGCCGCGTCGGCGAGAACGGACAGGATGTTGCCGGCGGGATCCTTGAACCAGGCGATCGTCGGCCCGCCGTTGCCGGTGCGGGCGATGCCCTTCTCGTCCGTCTCGATGTCGCCCGAGTACTGCTCGAAGCGGACGCCGGCTGCGGTGAGGCGATCGACCTCGGCCTCGACGTCGTCGACCGTGAAGTTGAGCACGGTGAACGTCGCGGGCGTGTGATTCTCCTTGGGGTAGATGAACACGTCGCCGCCGCCGAGATGCAGCCCGAGGCCGTCCATGTCGTCGGTGACGTCCAGGCCGAGCGTCTCGGCGTAGAACTGCTTCGCCTTCGGGATGTCGTCGGCCGAGTAGCTGGCGAAGGTCTTCGAGTCCTTGAGCATGGTGCTCCTTTCGTTCAGTGGGATTCCATCGCCGGTTCGCCGTGCGGCTCGGCCGCGTACTCGCCCTGGCGGAGCAGCAGCCCACCGATGACCGCCGCGGCGGCCGCGAACAGCGCGCCCACGAGGAAGGCGGCGTGGTACCCGTCGGTAAGGGCGACGAGCTCGTCTGCGCCCGCGGCGAGCGAGCTGTCGGTGCGGGAGGCGGCGAGGCTCGCGAGCACTGCGAGCCCGAGCGCGCCGCCCATCATGAACGACGTGTTGACGATGCCCGACGCGAGCCCGGCGTCGCTCGGCTCGACGTCGCTCATGGCCGCGAGCAGCACGGGGTTGAACGCGATGCCGGCGCCGACGCCGAGCAGGATCATGCTCGGGAGCACGTCGACGACGAAGGTTCCGTCGACCGGGGCGCGGGCGAAGAGCAGCAGCCCGACGCGACGCCAGCCCGAGGCCGGCGGCGAGCGGCGGCCGGAACCCGAAGCGCATGACGAGCTTCGCGGAGACGCCGACCGAGAGCACGCCCATGATCAGGTTGCCGGGCAGGAAGGCGAGGCCGACCGCGAGCGGGCTGTAGCCGAGCACGAGCTGCAGGTAGAGAGCCGAGAGGAAGAACCAGGCGAACATGGCCGCCGCCCAGAGCACGCCGACGACGTTCGAGACGGCGATGTTCCGGTGCCGGAAGAGGCCGAGCGGCACAAGCGGCGCGGCGACCCTCGACTCGATGACGAGGAAAACCGCGAGCAGCACGGCCGATGCGCCGAGGACTCCCAGAGTTTGCGCCGACGTCCAGCCCTCCTGGTTGCCGTTCACGATCGCGTAGACGGCGAGCATGAGCGACACGGTGACCGTGACCGCGCCGGCGACGTCGAGCCGTCGCGCCTCTCCCTCTCCGCGGACGCCGGGCACGAGCCGGACGGTCAGCGCGACCACGAGGACTCCGACGGGGACGTTGACGAGGAAGATCCAGTGCCAGTCGAGCACGTCGGTGATGATTCCCCCGAGCAGTACGCCGAGGCTGCCGCCGCCGGAGGCGACGAAGCCGAAGATCCCCATCGCCTTCGCCCGTTCCGCGGGCTCGGTGAACAGGGTCATCATCAGCGAGAGGGCGACCGCGGAGACGACCGCCGCGCCCAGCCCCTGCACGGCGCGCGCCGCGATCAGGAACTCCTGTGACTGCGCCATGCCGCACGCGAGCGACGCAAGCGTGAAGAGGGCGATCCCGGCGAGGAAGAGGCGGCGGTGCCCGAAGAGGTCGCCGAGCCGGCCGCCGAGGAGCAGGAAGCCGCCGAACGTGAGCAGGTACGCGTTCACGACCCACGCGAGCGATTCCTCCGAGAAACCGAGGTCCTCCCGGATCGAGGGCAGCGCCACGCCGACGATCGTCACGTCGAGCACGATCATCAGGTCGCCCAGGCAGAGGACGAGGAGTGCAAGCCAGCGGGTGCGGCTATCGAGGTTGCTCATTGTCTTCCCCTTGATCGCTTCTGGTCGGTCACAAACGTTTGGACCGGAGGGGTGCCGAGAACTCATCGCTCGCCGCACCGATGACTTTCGGGCCGTCTTGCGGTCTGATCTCGGATGGCCGCGCGAGCGCCGCATACGATCGTCTTCGCGATCTGGGGTCCCATCGCTCGCGACGACCTGCCGGGGCTCTGCGACCGCGTCTGCGAGCTGCTGCGGACGAACGACCCGGACGTCGCCGTGTGCGACGTCGGCGGCGTGCAGGTCGACGCCGTGACCGTCGACGCGCTCGCGCGGCTACAGCTGGCGGCGCGTCGCTATGGGTGCCGCGTGCGCCTGCGCCAGGCGTCGAGCGACCTGCGCAGCCTCGTCGGCTTCATGGGGCTCAGCGACGTGCTGCCGGACTAGCCGGCGCCGGAGACGGCGCCCCACTCCTCGGGAGCGACGTCGGCGACCGTCTCCGAGAACGTCCAGCGGCGCCCGGCGAGGTCTTCGGCCGTGTACTGCTTCTCGCCGTAGGGGAACTCCGTGGGCGGCTGCAGGATCCGGGCGCCGTGGCGCAGGGCCTGCTCGTGGTGGGTGTCCGCGTCGTCGACGCGGACCAGCACGGACGAGGCCTCCGGTGCCACCGGGCCCTCGGCGATCGCAACGGCGCAGTCGCCGATGGCGAGCTGCGCGCGGTGGTTCTCGATACGCCAGCGCTCGGTGAAGCCGAAGGCCGCACAGAGCCACTCGCACGCCTCTCCGACGTCTTCGTAGCGGAGCACCGGCATGACCGCGGCAGCCGGCATCGAGCGGTTCGAGCGCATCGGGGCCTCAGTGCTGGTACTGCAGCGGCAACCCGAACAGCGGGAACACCCTCTCGGTGTCGAGGAAGAACGTGAGCTCGACGATGCGGCCGTCCTCGATCTCGAGCACCTGCAGGGCCCACGGCTCGTACCCCGTGCCGTCCGCGGTCGGCTTGTACTGGCCGAAGGCCGGCGCTCCGTTCGCGGCCACGGTCGGGATCACGCGCGAGCCGCGGCAGCCGCCGCCCGGACCGACCCACCAGCTCAGGATGTCGTCGCGGCCGCTCAGCCAGAGGTCGTAGGGCGGCATCGACTGCGTCGCGTCCTCGCGGATGAGCGAGGTGAGTGCATCCATGTCGTACGCCTCGAACGCCGCGACGTAGCGGGCGAGCAGGTCGGCGTCGGACGCTTCGACCGACCACGAGACGTCCGCGGGCTTGACCTTGGCGGCGTCGAGCGTCGCCCGCGCCCGCTGGAGCGCGCTGTTGACGGACGCCACGCTCGTCTCGAGCAGCTCGGCCACCTCGGCCGCCTTCCAGCGCAGCACCTCGCACAGGATGAGCACCGCTCGCTGCCTCGGCGGCAGCTGCTGGAGCGAAGCCACGAACGCGAGCCGAATCGTCTCGCGCGCCACCGTCACCTCCGCCGGATCGCCTTCCGGCACGACGCGCTCGTCCGGGATCGGCTCGATCCAGGTCACCTCGGGCAGCGACGAGAGGTTCGCCTCGATGGGCTCGCGCGCCGGCCCGAGGTCCATCGGGCGCGCCCGGCGCTCGCGGCCGTTGAGCATGTCGAAGCAGACGTTCGTGGCGATCCGGTAGAGCCAGGAGCGCAGCGCCGCTCGGCCCTCGAAGCGCTCGTACGCGCGCCACGCGCGCAGGAACGTCTCCTGGACGGCGTCCTCGGCGTCGAGGGAGCCGAGCATCCGGTAGCAGTAGGCGGTCAGCTCCCGCCGGTGCTGCTCCAGCTGGGCCTCGAGATCACCCGCAGGAGGCCTGGTCGTGAGCTGCGAATCGTGCACTACGCCTCATCGTACGGGTGGAGGCCCCGCCCGCGCGCAGGGCCTCCGACCCGGACGTGATCAGCCGACGAGGGACGTACCGGTCTCGAGCAGGGACTTCAGGTCGCTGAGGATCATCGGCCAGCCGCCGCCACCCTCGAACAGCCTGCCGTCGCTCAGACCGACCTGGGCCGCCGTGATCGGGGCGCCCTCGACCTCGTGCGTCACCGTCAGCCTCGTGACGCCGCCGTCGTCCTCCTCGATGTCGTACGTGACGCGCGTCGTCTCGGCGGCGATGTCCTCCGACCAGAGCGGATGCCAGGTCTGGACGAGCCTGCGCGGCGGGTCGGCCTCGAGGACTTCGCCGTCCACGACGACCTCCGGCATGCCCATCGCCCGCATGTCGGGCGGGGCGAGGAAGCGGTAGCCGGCGCCGGGCCGGAGCTCGTCGAACTCGACCTTGCCCCGGTAGCCGTAGCGCTGCGTCCACTCGGGGCTCGTGATCGCCTCCCAGATCGCATCCGGCGTGGCCTTGATGTAGACGCGGAAGACCTGCGTGGTCACCCGTGTCTCGGTTTGCGTGCTCATGCTGTTTCCTCCAACTCCGTCTTGAGCTCTGCGAGCGCCGACACATGGCGCTCCGTGTACTTGTCGATCCACCGGTCGTGGATCAGCCGGATCGGAACCGGGTTCAGATAGTGCAGCTTCTCCCGGCCCGAGCGGCGGGCGACGACGAGACCGGCCTCCTCGAGGACGCGGAGGTGCTTCATGACGCCGAAGCGGGTCATCTCGAGCTCCGACTCGAGCTCCGTGAGCGTGCGGCCGTCACGCACGAAGAGCCGGTCGAGCAGGAATCGCCGCGTCGGGTCGGCGAGCGCCTTGAACACGCGGTCGTCGTCGTTCACCGTCCGATGATACGTGACCAAATAGTCACATGTCAAGCACCAGGAAGTCAGCGCGGCAGCTCGTCTCCGATCCTGAAGACCGGATGACGCTGCGCCTCGGCGACGAACGCCTCGACCGGGTCGTCGCGAGACGCATCGAAGTACGGCTTCACGATCGGAGTCGAACGCAGGTACTGACGCAGGACCGGCGCGGCTTCTTCGGCCCCGACCTCCTCGACCCGGTGGCGGGTCGTCTTGCGGGCGCGCGTCAACTCGACCTCGCCTGCTGCACGCGCGTTCTTGACCCACGCCCGCTCGCCGTACGGGGCCACGAGCCAGCGGCGGCCGTCGTCCAGCACGAGCATGACGGGCGTCGAGTACCGCCGCCCGGACTTGCGGCCGACAACGGTGAGGACGTGCGCCCGCTTGCCGGCCAGGCCGAGCCTGGCGAGCGGTGCGATCAGCCGGTTCCCCAGCTGTCGCAGTCGTGTGTCCCGGAACGTCGCCGCCACGCCGTGAAGCCTACGCTCGCGTGATTGACTGCCGGAATGGGCCGCCGTCGGGGTGAGCTTCTGGTGGCGGCGGCGGCGGTCGCCTGGTCGACGGCAGGTGTGCTGCAACGCGAGCTCTCGGTCGACACCATGACCCAGGTCGCCGGCCGAGCCCTGATTGCGTTCCTCGCGCTCGCCGCGTACGTCGCCATCGTGAGCCGTGGCCACGTGGCGGCGGCTTTCTCCTCGATCGGCCGCGCCGGTCTCGGGGTGGCCGTCTGCATCGCGGTCGCGTCGGGGTCGTTCATCGTCGCGCTCAACCACGCCAGCGTGGCCAGCGTCTTCTTCATCCAGGCCCTCGCGCCGGTGGGAGCCGCGCTCCTCGCCTGGGTCACGCTCGGCGAGACGGTCACACGCCGCGCGTGGCTCTCGATGATCGTCGCGCTGCGTCGGTGTCGCCGTGATGGTCGGCGCGCCTGGGAGCGGCAGCGCGCTCGGCCTCGGCGCCGCGCTCACGATGGCGCTGGCGTTCTCGGCGGCGATCGTCATCACCCGCCACCGGCGTGACGTCTCGATGGCTCCGGCCGTGTGCCTCTCGCAGCTGATGCTCGTGCTCGTGTTCGGCCCGTTCGCCGACGCCGCGTCCGTGACGGCGCGCGATCTCGGCCTGCTGATCCTGCTGGGCGTCGGCCAGATGGCCCTCGGGCTGGTGCTCTTCACCGCCGGCGCGCGGCTCATCCCCGCCTCCGAGGTCGCGCTGATCTCGCTGCTCGAGGTGGTGCTCGGGCCGACGTGGGTCTGGATCTTCCTCTCGGAGCAGCCGCCGACGCTGACGATCGTCGGCGGCGGGATCATCATCGTCGCCGTGCTGTTGCTGATCACGCAGCCGCGCGAGCTCAGGCGGCTCGGAACCGCTCCATCGTCTCCCTGACGCCCTCGGCGAGCGACGGGCGGCGCAGCGACCCGACCGCCTCCTCGAGCGCGCGCGCCTCGAGCTCGGCCGGGAACGGCAGCGCGCTCCTCGCGCCAGCTGACGCGCACGCCCTCGGGCGCTTCCGCCTCGATCGCGGCCGCCACCTCGGCCATCGGGGCCGCGACGCCCGGGAAGTTCGCGACGACGGCGCCCGCCGGGGCTGCGGCGGCGCGCACGAATGCCTCCGCCACGGCGGGCGCGTAGTCGTACTGGGCAACACCGCCGAAGGGAATCTCGAAGCTCTCGCCGCGCGCGGCCGCCAGCATCGCCGCCGTCGGGCCGGAGGTCAGGCCCTGGTCGCGACCCGGCCCGTAGACGACGTAGGGCCTGATCCCGATCGACGGCACCGAGCTCTCGGCCCAGTAGAGCCGCGCCGTCCCCTCGTTCGCGAGCTTGTAGACGCCGTAGAGCGTCGCCGGCGCGGCGCCGCCGCTCTCCGGCGCGGGTGACGGATCCGCAGGCCCGTAGACCGCCGCCGAGCTCGCGTAGGCAACGCCGGGGATCCGATCGAGCCGCTGCTTCACTGCCTCGAACACGTTCACCGTGCCGACGACGTTCACCCGTGCGCCGAGCACGGGGTCGGCGCGGCAGAACGGCACCTGGAGCGCGGCCAGGTGGACGACGCGCGTGATCGCGTGCTCGTCGAGCACGCGCCCGAGGGCGTCGAGGTCGGTGACGTCGCCCCGCACGAACGCGACGTTCGCCCGCTCCTCGGGCGTCAGGACGAGCTCGACGCGGTGCATCGCGTCGCCGAGGTCGTAGCCGACCGGCTCGTCGCCGCGGTCGAGCACGGCCTTCAGGCACCAGGCGCCGAGACAGCCGAGCGCTCCGGTGACGAGGACCCGCTCGCTCAGTAGACGGCCCTGCCGCCGGAGATGTCGAAGGTGGCGCCGGTCGAGAAGGAGCACTCCTCGCTCGCGAGCCAGCAGACGAGCGCCGCCACCTCCTCGACCTGGCCGAGCCTGCCCATCGGGATCCGCTCGACCATGTACCGGATGTGCTCCTCGGACATGCCCGCGAGGAGCGGCGTCTCGATCACGGCCGGCGCGATGCAGTTGACGAGCACGCCCGTGCCGGCGAGATCCTTGCCGATCGCCTTCGTCATCGCGATCACCGCCGCCTTCGAGGCCGAGTACGCGGCGGCCATCGGGTTGCCTTCCTTGCCCGCGATCGAGGCGACGTTGACGATCCGGCCGTAGCCGCGCTCCGTCATACCCGAGCACGACCGCGCGGTTGCAGAAGAAGACGCCGTCGGCGTTGATGCCCATGACGCGCCGCCACTCCTCGTCGTCGACGTCCGTGGTGCGGAGCGAGCCGCCCGTGATCCCGGCCGAGCAGACGAGGACGTCGATCGGCCCGAGCTCGGTTTCGGTGCGCTCGACCGCGGCCGCGATCGAGCCGGAGTCGCGGACATCGCCCACGAGCGCGAGCGCGCCGTCCGCGGCTCCCTCGGCGAGGTCGAGGCTCGCCACGCGCGCCCCTTCCTCGAGCAGCCGCTCGACCACCGCCGCGCCGATCCCGCTCGCGCCGCCGGTGACGAGGGCGACCCGCCTCTCGAACCTCACCAGTCCCCCACGCTGCCGTCCGCGTAGAAGACCCGCTGCAGCAGCTCCGGCTCGAACGGGTGCCGGCGCGACGACGTCGAGGTCGATCTCGACCCCGAGGCCGGGCTTCTCGCTCGGGTAGGCCTTCATCCCGTCGGCCTCGATCCGGTGCGAGGTCGACGCCACCTCCTCGCGCCAGGGCACGTCCGCCGTCACGGCCTCGCAGATGACGTAGGCGGGCGTGGCGAGGCCGAGCTCGATCGACGCCGCGGTCGAGACGGGTCCCTGCGGGTTGTGCGGCGCGAGGGCAACGCGGTACGCCTCGGCGAGCGCCGCGATCCGCCGCGCCTCGGTCAGCCCGCCGCAATGCGTGATGTCGGGCTGGAGGACGCTGCACGCGCCCTTCTCGAGCAGCTCGCGGAAGCCGTGGACCCCGACGACGCGCTCCCCGGTCGCGATCGGCGTGACGACGGCGGCCTGGATCGCGGCGATGTCGTCGGCGCGCTCGGGCCAGCACGGCTCCTCGAGCCAGTAGAGGCCGAACGGCTCCAGCGCCTGCGCGAAGAGATGGCCCATGCGCGGGCTCGGCCGCGCATGGCAGTCGACCATGAGGTCGATCTCCTCGCCGACGGCGTCCCGCATCGCCGCGACGCAGCGCTCTGCGTGGCGGACCGGCTTGAGCCCCTCGAGCGGCATCGTCGGCGGCACCGCCATCGACTTGAACGCGGTGAAGCCCTGCTCCACCATCGCGCTCGCGAGCTCCCCGAAGCGCTGCGGCTCGTCGCTCTCGTAGAAGTCCTCCATCCGGCCGCCGCCGAGATGGCCGTAGAGCCTGATGTAGTCGCGAACCGGGCCGCCCCAGAGCCGGTGGCACGGCACGCCGTGCACCTTGCCGAGGATGTCCCAGAGGGCGATGTCGATCCCGCTCATCGCCGTCGCGCGAACGATCCCGCTCGCGTGCCAGAAGTGCTGTCGGAACATCATCTGCCAGAGGTGCTCGATCCTGGTCGGGTCCTCGCCGACGATCAGCTCCGCGAGATCCTCGACCGCGCCGGCCACGGCGCGGGTGTGCCACTCGAGCGTCGCCTCGCCCCAGCCGTCGAGCCCGTCCTCGTCGGTGCGCACCCTGACGAACACCCAGTTGCGCATCCGCGCATTGCAGACGTGCGCCTCGACGGCGGTGATCTTCATGCAGCCCGGCGGAGCAGAGCGACGCTCTCGTCCACGACTCGGTCGACCTCGCCGCGGTCGACGTTCGAGTTCGTGATCCCGTAGGCCCAGCGGTAGCGGTCCTGGTCGAGGAGATCGTCCAGCGGGACGCCGTCGAGCAGGTCGAAGTCCTCGTTCGCCGGCAGGTAGCCCGCGTAGTCGTTCGTGTAGCCGAGCACGAACGTCGTCGCGAACGGACTCCCCTCCCGGATGCGGGAGCCGCACTCGTTGAAGAGCTCGAACGGATTCGCAGCGATCGCCGCGTCGCCGATCCGCAGCACCTGGAGCTCGGCCGGCACCGGGTCGTCCGGCCGCCGCGCCATGTCGGCGTACATTGCGAGCGCGGAGCGCTGGTACATCGCCGGAAAGTCCTGCGCCGAGGTCGCGGTGTGCACGCTGTCCGGCCAGAACTCCGGGAACTCGGGGGCGGGCTGCTGCGACAGCTGCTCGATCCGGCCCTCGAGCTCGTCGACGCTCCACGGGAGCCGCCGGCGCCGTAGCTCCATCGCCAGCGAGGCTGCGCCGAGCTCCACCTCCGCGGTCGTCTCGACGCCGTCGAACGTCTCCAGGACAGCCGTCCCGAGCGCCCGGCCGAGTTCGTCGCGCGCGTCGAAACCGTGCCGCCGCGCGTCCCGGTTGCCGAACCAGTAGTCCCAGGCCGCGATGTCGCCGCCGCAGCCCTGGAGGAAGATGCACTCGACACCGGGCAGCCCGGCCTCGACGGTCTCGCGCAGCGGCCCCGGGAAGTCCGGGTTCCAGAGGAGCGTCTCGCCGCCGATCACCGTCGGGTGGCACGCGAAGCTCGCGACGACCGCGATCGGGCTCCCGTCTTGCGCGTCGACGCGCAGCACCGGGACGCTGTCGTCCACCGGCCGCTCGCGGCGGACCCGGTTGACGCTGACTCCCGGCGCTCGGCCGACCCCCGAGCCGACGCGCGCCGGCCGCCGCCCGCGCCAGGCCGAGTAGACGGCGCCGGCGAGCAGGTCGGGGAGGACGTCGACGTACGGAGCGAACGACCCGGTGTCGGCGAGACCGGCGACCGTCGACCCGCGCGATACGCTCGGCGCGCTGTGGTTGTGCGCGGCGTTCACGAGCACCGCCTCCGGCGGGATGCCGGTGAGCCGCTGCACCCGCTCGCGTATCGCTGCCGTCATGTCCGCGCCGGCGAAGACCAGGTCGACACCGACGACCGCGAGCGCGTTGCTGCCGTCGTCGAGGACGAGCGCCTGTGTGATCATCGGCTCGCGGATTCCCGCGGCGAGCCCGGTGCGGGCGGACCAGCAGCCGTGCGGGAGGCCGCAGGGCGGGGTGATGTCGGCGCGCGCGACGCCGGCGGTCAGGTTGCTCACAGACGGTCCTTTCTCACTGTTGGACGACCAGCTCGGCGTACGCCTCCGGCCGGCGCTTCTTGAGGGCGAACCAGGGGTTCTCGCGGGCCTGCTCGAGCAGTCCGGGATCGAGCTCGACGGCGATCCAGCGGTCTCCCGCGCCGAGCTCGGACCGGGCGAGCGTCGAGCCGTCGGGGGCGAGGACGTACGCGCCGCCGACGTGCGTGCTGTCGCCGTCGAAGCCGACGATGCTCGGAGAACACGGCGAAGACGCCGTTGTCGCGGGCCAGGAAGTCGTGCAGCCGCGGCTCGGCTCGAGCAGCTCCTCCTGCGCGCGCAGCATCTCGCTCCTCCGGGACCTCGCGCTCGCGGCCGTCGAAGGTCAGCGGACCGCCGCCCGCCGGCATCGTCCGGTTCGCGTGCGGCAGCAGGATCACCTCGGCGCCCTTCAGGGCGAGGATCCGCCAGCTCTCGAAGAAGTCGCTGTCGTGGCAGATCGCGGTGCCGACGGTGCAGAAGCCGAGGTCGTACACGCCCCACTCGTAGCCCTGCCGGAAGCGGAAGAACTCGTCGTACGAGGCGTGGACCTTGCGCTGCAGGCCGATCAGGCCGTCCGGCCCGACGAGCGCCGAGGCGTTGTAGTGCGTCCCGCGATGGAGCTCACAGAAGCCGTACGAGACGGTGATGCCGTGCTCCCGCGCCGCCCCGTGAATCGTCCGGAAGATGCCGCCGTCGTGCGGTTCGGCCGACCGCGTCACCTCGGGACTGGCGTTGTGGCCGGTCACCGACATCTCCGGAAAGACGACGAGGTCGCAACCCGCCTCGGCCGTCTCGGCGATCAGCCGCACGTGCGTCTCGAGGTTGTGCTCCACGTCCAGGTGGCGGACGTCCACCTGCGTCGCGGCGACGGTGAAGCGCTCCATCAGTCGAGCACGGAACGGTCGACCTCGCGGGCGACGACGACGATGTTGTCGCCCTGCTCGCACGTGGCGACCGCCCGCACGACGCAGACGATGCCGTCGCTCCGCGCGTAGGCGGTCTCGGGCTCCCGGTCGGGCCGCTCGATGAAGTGGATCCGGCCGACGGGCTCGCCTTCCTGGACCCGCTCGCCGAGCGCGACCAGCGTCTCGAAGAGGCCGGACTCGGGCGCGCGCACGAAGTTCTCGAGCTCGGTCGCCATCAGGAACGTGGGCGGCGTCTCCCGTCGCACGACCTCGCCCTCGAGCACGCCGACGTGGCGGAGCACGTTCGCGAGCCCGCTCGCGGCGAGCCGGTGGATCTCCGCGTTGACGTGCCCGCCGCCGCCGAGCTCCGTGCTGATCACGTTCTTGCCCTGCCGCTCCGCCTCGCCGACGAGGAGGCCGGTGCCGCCGATGTCCATGTAGACGCAGCACCAGTCGGTGTTCCACGCGATCATCCCGTCGACCATTGCGCGGCGCTGCGCCGGGTCGTCGACCCAGTGCATCTCCGACCAGGGCAGGTGGAGGCCGCCGCGGCCGCCGCTGTGGATGTCGACGACGACGTCCGACATCGGGAACAGCACGGTCGACATGAAGTCGGCGAGCTGCTCGTCCTCCGTGCCCCACGGATCGCCGGGGAACGAGCGGTTGAAGTTGATGCCCGACGGCCAGGTGCGGCTGTAGGCCTTCGAGGCCTCGGGCGAGGCGCACGGGACGATGACCACGCGGCCGGTCACCTGCTCCGGCTGGAGCGTCCGGGCGAGGTTCAGCGCCGCCACCTGGCCCTCCGGCTCGTCCCCGTGCACGCCGCCGATCACGACCACCGTCGGGCCGGCGCCGTTCGCGACGGAGACGATCGGCACCGTGAGATCCGACCACTGGTTGGACGAGCGCGGCACGCCCAGGACGCCGAACTGCTTCCCCGCAGCAGTCAGGTCGATCGTGCAGGAGACGCGGCTTTCGCCCACCGAAGGCGACTCTAGTGGATTGTTGACAATCGCGCTGTGATCAACAATCCGCGCGAGCGGGAACCTCTAGGGGTAGGGCTCCTCGTACGTCGTGGGGCCGCCGGTCGTCGGGCCCGACGTCGGCGGCGGAGCGGGCGGCTTGGCAGTGCTGCGGGCGACCTGGCCGCGGATCTCTCCCGCCGCGTTCCTCGCCGTGTGGACGTTCACGTACGCGCTCCCGCCGAGGAGCGCCGTGACGGTCTTCCCGTTCAGCTTCGCCGTGCCACGCGATCCCGAGCGGCACGGACCGCACAACGGCACCGCCACGGCGCCGGCCTTGCCCCGCCTGCCAAGATGGACATGCGACGCCATGGCCTTGCCGCTCAGGCCCTGAAACGTGAGGCGCCAGGACAGATTCCCGCCGGTCCCGGTGCGGACGAGGCCGCCGACAAAGGTGCCTTTCGCCGCAGCGCTCGCGCGCGGCTTCGGCACCTCCTGCGCCGCGTCGAGCTTCGCGGTCAGGCTCAGGGTGGTTGCGCCGCCCTCTCCGCCCCGGCCGGCGCCGCTCAGGCCGGTCCAGACGCCGGCCGTGAAGAGTGCCGTCAACGCGACGACGCCCGCAATTCGTCGTGCTCGCATCTCGACTGTGACTACGCTCGGGCCGGGACGATGGATTGCGACTCCGCTGTGCGAGGATCGAGGCCATGAGTCGCGACCTGCGGGAGGACGTCGGGCGGGTGATGATCGACTTCACCCAGATGAAGGCGTTCAGCGAGGACCCGCTGATCCTGACGGAGGGGGACGGGGTCCGGGTGCGGGACGTCGACGGCCGCTGGTACATCGACGGGCTCTCGGGCACGTTCTGCCTGAGCCTCGGGCACGGCAATACCCGCGTGATCGAGGCCGCGTCGGCACAGCTCTCGCGACTCGCACTCGCGGCGCCGACGATGGCGACGAGCGATCGCAGCCTCGAGCTGGCACGCGAGCTCCTCGCGCTCCTGCCTTCCCAGTACACGACGCTGAAATGGGGCAGCGGCGGTTCGGAGGCGATCGAGGCGGCGATCAAGATGTCGCGCCAGTTCCACCGCGAGGCCGGCGACGCGCGCAAGTTCAAGGTGCTCTCCCACTACCGCGCGTACCACGGCGTGACCGGACAGGCGCTCGCCGCGAGCGGCTGGCGGGCGCACAAGACGCCGTACGAGCCGCTGGCGCCGGGCTTCGTCCATCTCCACACGCCCGACCCCTACCGATCGCCGTTCGAGGCCGATCCCGCGGACGTCGGTGCGGCGTACGTCCGGCTCGTCGAAGAGGTGATCGAGCTCGAGGGCCCGGAGACGATCGCGGCCCTGATCACCGAGCCGATCCTGATGTCGGCGGGCGTCGTGATCCCGCCGGACGGCTACCTTCCCGCGCTGCGAGACCTCTGCGACCGGCACGACATCCTGCTCGTCTTCGACGAGATCATCACGGGGTTCGGCCGGGTCGGACACCTCTTCGGCGCGGAGCTCTTCGCGACCTGGCCCGACATCCTCGTCTTCGGCAAGGGCCTCACCGGCGGCTACGTCGCCCTCTCCGCGACGGTGATCACCGACCGTCTGGCGCAGGTGTTCTGGGGCTCGCCGGGTCAGGAGTTCGCTGCGGGCCACACGTACGCCGGGAATCCCGTCGCCTGCGCGGCCGGCCTGGCGGCGCTCGAGGAGCTCCGAGAGCGCGATCTCGTCGCGAACGCGGCTGCGCGTGGCGAACAGGCGCTCGAGCGGCTTCGGTCGCTGCAGGCACGTCTCCCCGGGATCGGCGACGTCCGCGGCCGCGGCCTCCTCCTCGGCCTCGAGTTCGTGGCCGACGCCGAGACGAAGGAGCCGTTCCCCGCCGACGCGAGCGTCGGGATCAAGCTGCGGGAGGCTGCGCGACAGCGAGGCCTGCTCCTGCGAGCGAGCCACTGGATGGCGGTGCTCGCCCCGCCCCTGACGATCACGGCGGAGGAGCTCGACGAGCTGCTCGACATCCTCGAGGAGGCGCTGGCGGAGGTGCTCAGTCCTCTCGCCGCGCCGTCGCTTCGCGTGTGACAGGGCGGAGCGCCGGGGAGATCGTCGGCCGGGACGGGCCGATCCGGGTCGACGCGGACGGCATGCTCTGGATCGAAGGCCGGGACGCGCAGTGGCTCGCCGAGGAGTACGGGACGCCGCTCTACGTCACCTCGGAGACTCAGATCAGGGCGAACGTCCGGCAGGCTGCGCGAGGCGTTCGAGGCGCGCTGGCCGCACGTGACGCTCCTCTTCGCGACGAAGTCGAACGCGAATCTGGCGATCCGCCGCGTGCTGGTGGAGGAAGGCGTGGGCGGCGACTGCTTCGGGCTCGGCGAGCTGTCGATGTCGCTCCGAGCCGGCGTCGCCCCCGACCAGCTCGTCCTGAACGGCAGCAACAAGCAGCCCGCGGAGCTGTCCGCAGCGATCGAGGCGGGCGTGACGATCAACGTCGACGAGCCGGGCGAGCTCGCGGTTGTGGCCGGCCTGGCAGAGGAGATGGGTCGACAGGCCGACATCTGCCTGCGGGTGCTGCCCTTCTCGTACGCGGACCAGGCGACCGTCGAGCCCGATCTGGCGGGGATCGCGGCGGACACGAGCCACGACAAGTGGGGCATGGACCGGGCGACGATGCTCGAGGTCGTGCCGGCGGCGCTCGGCTTCGACTCGGTTCGCCTCCGGGGCCTGCACCTCCACGTCAGCCGGCTCCGCCCCACTCCCGAGGCGTTCGAGCTCGCGGCGCGCCTCGATCGCCGAGTGCATCGCGGAGCTGCGCGACCGCTTCGCGTGGCAGCCCGAGCTGCTCGACTTCGGCGGCGGCTTCCCCCACGAGCGCGATCCCGAGAGCGGCGACCCGTCGGGAACCCACGCTGTCGGCACGCCGGAGGAGTACGCGCACGCCGTCACCTCCACCCTGCGCGCGGCGCTGGCGGAGCGCTCGCTCGACGAGCCTCACCTCCTCCTCGAGCCGGGACGCCGCCTGGTCAGCAACGCGACCGTCCTGCTCACGCGGGTCGGCGTCGTCAAGCGGCTGCCGTCCGGGTCGACGACCTGGGTCAACGTCGACGCGAGCACGAACCACTGCCCGCGTGTGCCGCTTCAGGGCTACCACTACGAGATCGTCCACGCGACGAACGGCAACGACGCCGGCCACGACGAGGTGAGCGTCGTCGGCCCGACCTGCGTGGTCGACCTCCTCGGCGAACGCCGGTCGCTGCCGCCCGTTCGGACGGGCGACCTCCTCGCGGTGCTGGACGTCGGCGGCTACGCGGAGGTGCTCTCGTCCCAGTTCAACCTGCTGCCTCGCCCCGCCACCGTGCTCGTCGCCGGCGACGAGTGCGACGTGATCCGCCGGCGCGAGACGCTCGACGACCTCCTCGAGACGCAGGCCGTCCCGGCCCGGCTCGCCTAGCTCCGCGGCTTCTCCCAGACGGAGATGTGCTTCGTGCTCTCGCTCGTGAACGGCTCGCGCTGCCAGCCGCTCCAGCGCTCGCGCAGGGTCATGCCGGCGAGCCGCGCCATCAGGTCGAGCTCGGCCGGCCAGACGTAGCGAAACGGGATCGACTCGACCTCGAGCGCGCCGTCGACCGCCCTGTAGTGATGCGAGACAAGCCCCTGGCGCGCGACGTCGAGCTCGTCGAACCCGAACCTGATGGGGCTCTCGTAGCGGAAGACGTGGATCGTCTCGCCCGGCGGCAGCCGCCGGAGGCTCGGCACGCCCACCTCGATCACGAAGCACCCGCCCGGCTCGAGGTGCGCGGCGACGTTCTGGAAGCACGCCACCTGCTCGTCCTGGGTCGTGAGGTTCATGATCGTGTTGAAGACGAGGTAGGCGACGCTGAACGTCCCAGCGACCGTCGTCGTCGCGAAGTCGCCGATCGTGACGCCGATCTCCTCGGCACCCGGCTTCGCGCGGAGCTTCGCGACCATCGCGGTCGAAAGATCGATGCCGTGCACGCGCACCCCGCGCCGCGCCAGCGGCAGCGCGATGCGGCCGGTGCCGATGCCGAGCTCGAGCGCCGCCCCGTCGCCGGCGAGGCCGGCCAGGAAGTCGACCGCCGGCTCGACGACCGTCGGGTCGAACATCTCCGCGGAGGACTCGTCGTACCGCTCGGCCACGCGCTCGCCGAAGTGGTCCTCGGGCATCGGCGCACTCTGCCAAACCTGCCCTTGCGGAGATTGTTGACAATCGCGTTATGATCGACAATCTGCCCGCCGGGCCCCGGCATCCGCCGTAGAGGAGCCACTGCTTGAAGATCACCGATGTCGAGGCTGTTGTCCTGCGGCAACCCGCGGTCAACGAAGGGATTGCGGACGGCAGCCAGGACGATCTCGTCATCCTGGTTCACACCGACGAGGGGATCACCGGCATCGGCGAGGTGGACTCGGCGCCCGAGGCCGTGGCCGCGCTCGTCACCTCCCCCGGCTCGCACGCGATCGCGCACAGCCTGCGCGAGCTCCTGATCGGCGAGGACCCGCTCGACGTCGAGCGGCTGTGGGACCGGATGTACCGCGGCGTCATCTTCATCGGCCGGCGCGGGATCGCGATCCACGCGATCAGCGGCATCGACATCGCCCTCTGGGACATCAAGGGCAAGGCGCTCGGCAAGCCGGTGTCCGAGCTGATCGGCCCCGTGCGGCACGACCGCATCCGCGCCTACGCCTCCCGGCTGATGCCGGACACGACCGAAGAGGTCACCGACGCCGTCGCGGCGCTGCGGGAGCAGGGCTTCACGGCGGTCAAGCTGGGCTGGGGCCCGCTCGGGCAGGACCCGGAGCACGACGTCCGCCTCGCCGAAGCGGCGCGCGAGGCCGGTGGCGACGCGCGTCGAGATCATGATCGACGCCGGGCTCGGCTACGTCGCGGACGCGCGTGCGGCGATCGGCGTCGCGCGCGAGCTCGAGCAACTCGGCGTCTACTGGCTCGAGGAGCCGTTCGAACCGGACGAGTACGAGGCCTACGCCGAGCTCGCCGACGAGGTCGACATCACGATCGCCGCCGGCGAGCAGGACGCGACCCGCTGGGGCTTCCGCGAGCTGATCGAGCGCGGCCACGTCGACCTGATCCAGCCCGACGTCACCCGCTGCGGCGGGATCACCGAGATGCTGCGGATCGCCGCGCTCGCCGAGGAGCACGACGTCAAGCTCGTGCCCCACGCCTGGAAGAGTGGGATCATCAAGGCGGCCTCGCTGCACGTGAACGCGGTGCTGCCCGAGGCGCTCTTCCAGGAGTACTGCGTCGCGGACACGGAGATCAACACGAAGCTGACCCGGCAGCTGCTGCCGATCGAGGCGGACGGCTGCGTCGCCGTCCCGACCGCGCCGGGGCTCGGAATCGACCTCGACGAGGACGTGCTCTCGTCGCTACGTGTGGAGGCACGATGACTCAGATCTCAGCCGACGCCGCCGCTGCGCTTGCGGCGCGCGCGACCGCCGTCATCCCGGGAGGCGTGAACAGCGGCCAGCGCCGCGTCCCCGGGCTCGAGGAGCTCGTCGTCACCGCGACGAGCGGCTCGACCTTCACCGACGCGGAGGGTCGGGTCTTCACCGACTACCACGCCGCCTTCGGGCCGCCGCTCCTCGGCCACAACGACCCCGACGTCGACGCGGCCGCGGCGAGCGCCTCGGGACTGATGGGCGTCGGCGTGACGCCGGTCGAGATCGAGCTCGCCGAGCGCCTCGTCGATGCCGTGCCCTCGCTCGAGAAGGTGCTGCTGACGGCGACCGGGAGCGAGGCGACCTTCCACGCGCTCCGGCTCGCGCGCACGGTCACCGGGCGGCGCCACGTGCTCAAGTTCCAGGGCTGCTACCACGGCTGGCACGACTCGGTCGCGATGAACGTCATCTCGCCGGCCGAGCGCGTCGGCGGCAAGGACCCGCTCTCGCAGGGGATCCTGCCGGAGGTGCTCGACGCGACGATCGTCGTGCCCGTTCAACGACGCGGACGCCGTCGAGCGGGCGCTCGCCGAGCACGACGTCGCCGCGATCATCCTCGAGCCGATCCCGCACAACATCGGCGCGGTCCTGCCGAAGCCGGGCTTCCTCGAGCGCCTGCGCGAGCTGGCGACGAAGCACGGCACCGTGCTCGTCTTCGACGAGGTGATCACCGGCTTCCGCCACGGCCTCGGCGGCTACCAGGCGATCGCCGGCGTCACGCCCGACCTGACGACGCTCGGGAAGGCGATGGCCAACGGCTGGCCGGTCTCCGCGCTCGGCGGCAAGGCCGAGCTGATGGACCTGTTCTCGACGACGCCGGGGCAGCCGGCCTTCTTCGCCGGCACGTTCAACGGCCATCCCGCGACGACCGCCGCGGCGCTCGCGACGCTCGACAAGCTGCAGCGCGAGCCGGTGCACGAGCACGTCTTCCGGCTCGGCGAGCGCACGCGGGACGGGCTGCGCGCCCTCTATGCGCGTCTCGGCGTGCCCGTCGTCGTGTCCGGCTTCGGCTCGGTCTTCGTCACCTACTTCCTCGACGGGCCGGTGGAGAGCTACGACGACCTGCTCCGCAACGACGTCGAGCTGTTCATCGGTTACCGGCGCGAGCTCATGGGCCACGGGATCTTCGAGCTGCCGTTGA
Source organism: uncultured Gaiellaceae bacterium (assembly GCA_963791905.1). Taxonomy (GTDB): domain Bacteria; phylum Actinomycetota; class Thermoleophilia; order Gaiellales; family Gaiellaceae; genus Gaiellasilicea. Next base: position 774,348 of record CAWBTX010000005.1, on the reverse strand, counting down.
ACCTGAAGCGGAGCCATTTCTCGTACGCGCACACGGACGACGACGTCGACCGTCTGCTCGAGGCAACCGAGACCGCGGTCGCCGCGGCACTCGCTGCCCGCTGATGGCCACGCAAGTCGGCTGCACGATCGACTTCTCGGCGCCGGGCAAGCAGATCGGCCGGCTCGCGCTCCCGCGGATCAGCAACACGGGCGGCTGGGCGAGCACCTTCATCCCGATCGCGTCGGTCGCGAACGGCGACGGACCGAACATGCTCGTCCTCGCGGGCAACCACGGCGACGAATACGAGGGCCAGGTCGCCGCGCTGAAGCTGATCCAGGAACTCGAGCCGGACCGGATCTCCGGGCGCGTGACGGTCATCCCCGTGCTCTCGGGCGCGCGCGTCGAAGGCGAACACGCGGATGTGGCCGTCCGGGATCAACTTCAACCGCTCGTTCCCGGGCTCATGGGACGGCCGGCCGGACGAGCAGCTCGCCGACTTCCTCACCCGCTACCTCTTCCCGCCGGCCGACGTCGTCCTCGACATCCACTCCGGCGGGCGCAGCGCCTGGTTCATGCCGTGCTCGCACATGCACGTCGTCGACGATGCCGAGCAGCGCCGCGCGATGCTCGCCGGGATGCAGGCGTGGAACTCCGACTACCACTTCCTCTACGTCGACATCAACGGCACCGGACTCCTCTGCGTCGAGGCCGAGCAGCAGGGCAAGGTCGTCATCTCGACCGAGCTCGGCGGCGGCGGGCGCGTGCCGCCGGCTGTGCACGATCTCGCCTGGAGCGGGCTCACGAACGTGCTCCGGCACGTCGGCGTACTCGAGGGCGAGGTCGTCACGCGCGCCTCGCTGGGACTGCCGGACGCGGTGATCGTCGACGGCCGCGATCCGGCGAACTACGTCGTCGCGCCCGAGGACGGCATCTTCGAGGCGCTCCTCGAGCCGCCGGTGGAGGTCAAGGCGGGCGACCCCGTCGGGCGGCTCTGGTTCCCCGACACCCCCGAGCGGCCGCCGGAGGTGCTGCGCGCGCCGCTCGACGGCGTGCTCGCCGTGATCCGCGCGATCCCGGCGACCGAGGCCGGCGACGGCGTCTTCACGACCGGCCAGGTCATCGACGCGAGCGCACTCGCCTGACGTGAACGTCACCTACAGCTACACGCACTGCCGCTTCGGCGTCGCCACACGCGACGTCACGCCGCCGGTCGGGATCTACGCGCGCTCGTGGGGCGCTGCGACGCACGAGGTCGCCGAGGGCGTCCACCGGCCGTTCGAGGCCACCGCCGCCGTGTTCGCGCCGATCGATGGCGACGACGCCGACGCTGGCGCTCGTCGCCGTCGACCTCGGCTGGTTCCAGTACATGCCGGACGCGCGCCGGTTCCGCGAGACGATCCTGCGCGAGACGGGCCTGGACGAGGCGGCGCTGCTCGTCAACATGTCGCACACGCACGCCGGCGCGAACGTCAACTCGCAGCTGGCCGACAAGCCCGGCGTCGAGCTGATCGAGCCCTACCTCGAGCACCTGACCGGGCAGATCACCGCGGCGATCCTCGAGGCGCGGGAAGCGCTGGCGCCGGCCTGGGTGACGTACGGCACCGGCCGCTGCGCGCTCGCGACGAACCGGGACTTCTGGGACGCCGAGGCGCAGCGCTTCGCCGCCGGCTTCAACCCCGGCGCGGCCGCCGACGACACGCTGGTCGTCGCGCGGGTCACGGGCCAGGACGGCGAGCTGCGCGCGACGCTCTTCAACTACGCGTGCCACCCGACGACGCTCGCCTGGGAGAACCGCGTGCTGTCGCCGGACTACATCGGCGCCGCGCGCGAGGTCCTGGTGGACGCATACGGCGTTCCGGCGCTCTTCCTCCAGGGCGCCTCGGGCGAGCTCGCCCCGCGCGACGACTACGTCGGCGACACCGCCGTCGCCGATCGCAACGGCCGCCAGCTCGGCCACGCCGCCGCGGCCGCGATCGAGAGCCTGCCGCCGCCCGGCACGCGCTTCGTCTACACGGGGATCCAGGCATCGGGCGCCAACCTCGGCACGTGGGCGTACGAGCCGTGCGAGCCCGCTCAGGTGCAGGCGAGCGAGCAGCTGGCCGCGCGCGTGGCCACGGTCGAGCTACGCCGCAAGGAGGACCTCGGGGTCATCGACAGCCTCACGGATCCCGACTCCGTGCAGGAGCAGGAGAAGGCGCTGCGGAGGCGCTTCCTCAACGAGGCGCTCGGCGACGGCCCTGTCTACGCGATGCCGATCTGGGCCTGGCGGCTCGGCGGCGCGCTGCTCGCTCGCGATCCCCAACGAGCCCTACTCGGTGCTGCAGACCGAGCTGCGACGCCGCCTCGACGGCACGCCGTTGCTCGTGCTGGGCGTGACCAACAGCACGATGGGCTACCTCTCGCCCGAGGAGACCTACGGCACCGGCCTCTACCAGGAGCAGCAGTCGCCCTTCGCGCCGGGCTGTCTCGAGCAGACGATCGAGGTCGCCGCGAGGGAGCTCGACGAGCTCCGCGCTCAGTAGTCGCCGACGCTGCCGTCCGGCCAGTACCGCTGCGGCAGGCGGGCGTCGCGAGACGGTCGCTTGCGGGCCTCCTCCTCGTCGAAGTCGAGGCCGAGGCCCGGCCCGGTCGGAGGCTCGACGTAGCCGGCCTCGGCGCGCGGCGCGTTCGGGAAGAGCTCCTGGAGCGAGTCGAACTCCATCCACTCCTGGATGCCGAAGTTCGGCACGGCCAGGTCGACGTGGAGGCACGCCGCGCCGTTCACCGGCGAGCTCGCGTGATGCAGCGCCGAGCGCTGTCCGTGCACCTCGCCCGCGGCGAGGATCTTCTTGGCCTCGGTGATGCCGCCGGCGTGCACGAGATCGATGCGGAGATAGTCGACCAGCTCGTTCTCGATCAGCGGCTGAAACTCCCACTTGTGCGCAAGCTGCTCACCCGTCGCGATCGGCAGGTTGACCTTGTCGCGCACCGTCCGGAGCGACAGCGGGTTGAGCGGCCGGATCGGATCCTCGTAGAAGTAGAGACGGTACGGCTCGAGCGCATGGCCGAGGTACGCCGCCTCCGCGGGGCTGAACATCGTGTGCGCGTCGAGGAGCAGGTCGACCTCGTCGCCGAGCGCCTCGCGCAGCGCCTCCGTCGCGGCGATGGTCTGGACGATCGACTTCTGCGGGTCCCAGTGCGCGAGCGAGTGCTCGTCGAACGCCGCCAGCGGGCCGTAGCGGAGAGCCGTGAACTCCTGCTCTCGCCAGCGGCGCGCGTCCTCCACGAGCTCCTCGGCGCTCTCGCCCGCGAGGTGCCGGTAGACGCGAACCCGGTCGCGCGTCGGCCCTCCGAGGAGGTCGTACACCGGCACGCCGAGGCGCTTGCCCTTGAGATCCCAGAGCGCGATGTCGATCCCGGCGACGGCGCTCATGATCACCTGCCCCGTCGACCAGAACGTGCCGCGCACGAGCTCGCTCCACCAGTGCTCGATCCGGGCCGGATCCTGGCCGACGAGCAGCTCGGCGAAGTGGTCGAGGATGCCGAGCACGCCGCGGCCGCGGCCGGCGAGGCTCGCCTCCCCGATGCCCGTCAGCCCCTCGTCGGTGCGGACGAGCACGATGACGACGGCGTACTCGTAGCCCGGCCCCACGCTCACGGGTAGGGTCTCGATGCCGGTGATCCTCACGCCTGCGAGCCTAGTTCCCTGACGTGCGCATCGGCGTCCTCAGCGACCTCCACTGCGAGCTCGAGCCGTCCGGCTCCCGCTGGATCAACGTCTTCGAGCCGGAGCACCTGGACCGGCGGGTGGACGCTGCGCTTGAGTGGTTCTCCGAGGCGCGGGTCGATCTGATCCTCCTGCTCGGGGACAACACGCAGTTCACGAACCTGCCCGATCTCGAGCACGTGATCGGCCGGCTGGCGACGGCGAACGCTGCTCCGCTCGCGGCGGTGAACGGCAACCATGACGTCAAGTTCGGCGCGCAGTTCGCGGAGTGCGTGCGCGCGAACGGGATCCGGTCGCTCTACGAGGAGCCGCTGCAGCTGGGGCGGATTGGGATTGCCGGAGTCGAGGTCGAGCGCGGCGCCGCGCCGCCGCAGTACGTCGGTCGGCCGGGCGGCGTCGCGGCCGAGACCGACGTCGTGGTCGTCGCCTCGCACTTTCCCATCCTCTCCGAGGCCTCCCGGGTGGCCGCTGTCGGGCTCCCGTACGCCGGCGACATCGTGAACCGCGCCGAGCTCGAGAGCGAGCTGCGCGCAGACGGGCGGCCGACGATCGTCCTCAGCGGCCACATCCATTCGCGCTGCACGGCCAACGACGGACCTCTCCTCCAGTTCACGGTCGGCGCGATGATCGAGCCGCCCTTCGACGCGACGATCTTCGAGATCGACCCGACTGCGCTCAGCGTGCGCAGGACTGCGCGGCGGCTCGGCGAGGTCGCCGTCACCGATCCCGTCTTCGCCCCTGACGACGAGCGGTGGCAGCGTCTCGACGGCCGCTGGCAGTCGGAAGTTCCGGCGGCCGCTTAGAGCGACGCTCCCTTAGACTCGCGCGATGCCCGAGGCGCGGCTCGAGGACTCCGGCTCAGGGCTCGCGCCTGCCGACGATGGCTGGTTTGTCGTGAACGTGCGGGACGCCGAATGGTGGACGTCGGAGCACACCGGCAAGCGGTCGAACGGGTCGGGGTGCAGCTTCGAGAGCCAGGAGTTCGAGTTCCCGCAGCTCGGCGTCATGGTCCGCGTCCTCGAGCCGGGCGAGCCGAACGGCCTCTACCACGCCGAGTCGTCGCAGGAGGCGTTCCTGGTCCTGTCCGGGGAGTGCAGACTGCTCGTCGAGGGTGAGGAGCGCCTCCTGCGGCGATGGGACTTCTTCCACAGTCCCGCCGGCACCGAGCACATCTTCGTCGGCGCCGGCGACGGGCCGTGCGCGATCCTGATGACCGGCTCGCGGTCGGAGGACTGGCAGGTGCTCTACCCGGTCTCGGAGCTCGCGGCGCGCTACGGGGCGAGCGCGAGGGAGGAGACGTCCGACGCCAAGCAGGCGTACGCGGGGCTCGAGCGGGGGCGGCGGGGGCGGCCCCCGTCGTGGGGACCTCCTCCCCTGGTCTTAGCTCGCGGCGAGGGCCCCGAGCACCCGCCGGCTGTCCCAGACCTGGCCGAAAACGCGCGCGAAGCCGCTCAGCGCGGCTCGGTGGTGGTGCTCGAAGAACGTCGCCGTCGCGTCTTCGACCACGATCACGTTGAGCCCGCGATCGGCGGCGTCGCGCGCGGTCGTCTCGACACACATGTCGGTCGCCATCCCGGCGAGCACGATCGTGTCGACGCCCATGTTGCGCAGGAGGCCCTCGATCGCCGTCGAGTTGAGCGCGCTGGACGTGTTCTTGTCGATCACGAGCTCGTCGGATGCAGGCGCGAGGGCCTCGACCACGTCGTGCTCGAACGTGCCGCGATGCCACAGGGCCGGCGCACCCGTCAGCGCGAGCGCGTCGTCATCGCGGCGGCGACGACGCGGGATCATGTCGCTGCCGTCTGCCAGGAGCGGCCCGTGGCGCGTGTAGACGACTGGGCGGCCCGCCGCCCGGAAGCCGTCGAGCAGGCGCCGCGTGTTCGGGACGACGGTCTCCGCGACGCGCGGCAGGTAGTAGCGCGCGATCTCCGGATACCGCTCGGAGAGCATCGCCATCAGACCGACGTCGGGATTGCACCCGTAGTTCTGCATGTCGATGACGACGAGTGCGGCGCGCTCCCAGTCGACCTCGAAGGCCGGCCACGGGCAGTGCCAGCCGGGGAACGTCTCCGGGGAGTCGATGGGCGGGAAGTCGGTCACGGACTAGGGTCTCGAGCGTAACCGTGATCACCGACGTCCACACCCACGTCGGCGAGTACCTCGTCCACATCAGCGAGAAGTTCGCGACCGAGGCGCGCGCCGCCTGGCCCGAGGCGCCGCTGGGCACGAGCCTCGAAGACCACTACACGCGCGCCCTCGCGGACGTCGATCGCGCGGTCGTTCTCGCGTTCAACGCGCCCGCGTCCGGGTTCGTCGTCCCGAACGACTACGTGGCCGAGTACGTCGCGCGCGACCCGGCCAGGCTGATCGGCTTCGGCGCCGTCGACCCCTCCGACCCGGCCGCGACCGACGAGCTGGAGCGGATGCAGGGTGACCTCGGCCTCGTCGGCTGCAAGCTCGGCCCGATCTACCAGAACGTTGACCCGCTCAGCCCGGAGTTCCTCCGCGTCTGCGAGGCGCTCGAGCGGCTGGAGCTGCCGATGTTGATCCATCAGGGGACGACGTTCGCCCGCGCCGGCTCGCTGCTCCAGGCACGGCCGATCCTGCTCGACGAGATCGCGCTCAGGTATCCGAAGCTCAAGATCGTGATCGCGCACGTGGGGCACCCGTGGTTCGACGAGGCGATCGCGGTCGTCCGGCGGCACCAGCACGTCTACGCCGACATCTCCGGGCTCGTGACACGGCGCTGGCTGCTCTATCAGGCGCTCGTGGCCGCGATCGAGTACCGCGTCGAGCACAAGCTCCTCTTCGGCTCCGACTACCCGTTCTTCACGGCGCGCCAGACGATCGACGGCCTGCGCTCGGTCGACGGGAGAGGCCTTCGGCCCGGGCCTGCCGAGGATCGACGAGCAGGTCGTGGAGGACATCATCCACCGGCCGTCGCTCGAGCTCCTGGAGCTCGCCTGACTACGCCGCCGCGACGGCGGCGGCCGCCTCGGCCGCCTGCGTAACCTCGTCGTCGCCGATCCCGCGGTGGGTGACGAAGCGGACGCGGGCGGTGTCGCGCTCCAGCGCCAGCACGCCCTGCTCGGCCAGGAGACGGAGGAACTCGGCCGGCTCGAGCCCGGTGCCGCTCACGTCGGCGAGCACGATGTTCGTCTCGATCTCCACGGGCCTGACCTCGATCCCGGGGACGGCGCCGAGCAGCGCGCCGAGCTCGCGTGCGCGACGGTGGTCGTCCGCGATCCGCTCGACGAGGGTGTCGAGTGCGACGAGCGCCGCGGCGGCCGCGAGGCCGGCCTTGTGCACGCTCGCGCCGCCGAGCCGGCGCAGGACGCCCTCGGCGAACTCGACCACGTGCGCGCTGCCCGCCAGGACCGCGCCCATGGGAGCGCAGAGCGCCTTGTTCAGGCTGACAGCGACCGTGTTCGCCGGTGCCGCCAGGTCCCCCACGCTCACCTGCTGCGCGACCGCGGCGTTGAAGAGCCGTGCCCCGTCGAGATGGACGTAGGCGCCGTGCCGCACCGCCACCTCCGCCAACGCGGCCGTCAGCTCCCGCGAGAGCACCGTCCCACCCGCGCGCGTGTGCGGGTTCTCGAGCACGAGCGTCTTCGCGCCGGTCTCGACGATCAGCTCGTCCACGTCCACCGGCGCGAGCCGCCCGTTCTCGGACCAGAGCGAGACGGGGTCGAGCCCCGCCACCTCCTCGATGCCCATCGCCTCCGAGGTGAGGACGTGCGACGTCGCCTCGAGGACGACCGCGCTTCCCCGCGGCGCGATCGAGAGCAGCGCGACGAGGTTCGCCATGCCGCAGGTGGGAACCCAGAGAGCACGCTCCTTGCCGAGGAGACCCGCCATGCGCTCCTCCAGCTCGGTGACGGACGGGTCCTCGCCGACCGTCGCCCAGCCGAGCCTCACCGACCGCATGGCCTCCCACATCTCCTCCGTCGGACTGGCAAGGACGTCCGAGCGGAGGTCGACTGGGTTGGAGTTCACTGGCGTCGCAGCAGGTGCCGGCCGGGCCGCGCCCCGGTGTGCGCAGCGCCGTCGACGACGAGGACGCCGTTGACGAGCACGTGCTCGACTCCACGCGCGTACACGGACGGATTCTCGGTCGTCGAGACGTCGTCGAGCTCATCCCAGTCGAGCACCACGACGTCGGCGGCGTAGCCGGCCCGCAGCAACCCCCGGTCCCAGAGCCCGAAGTGCGCGGCCGGCATGCTCGTCATCTTCCGGATCGCCTCCTCGAGGCGCAGCGTTCCCTGCTCGCGCACGTGGTGCGTGAGGTAGTGCACGTGGCCCGCATAGCCGAGCGGGTGGCGCATGATCTCGGCGAGCGGCCCGCTGTCCTGCACCGTGAACGTGTCGACGCCGAGGCAGAAGAGCGGGTGGCTGATCATCTCCGCGAGGTGATCGTCGGTGAAGAGGGTCCCGACCGTCAGGATCGCCTCGTAGTCCGTGCCTGCGTCGGCGAGGATGTCGAGGTAGCAGTCCCAGGGGTCCTTGCCGAGCTGCTCCGAGATCTCGCGGAAGCTCATCCCGCCGAGCTCGGGGTGCTGCGGGGTCGCCTGGAAGTAGACGCGCTCCCACTCGCCCTTGTGGATGAAGCGCCAGTAGCGGTCGCTCTCGGTGCGGATCCGCTCGCGGAGCGCGGGGTCGCGCAGCTTCGTGACGGCCGCCTCGGGCCCGTCCTCCGCGACCCACGGCGGCAGGATGCCCGCCATCTGGCCGAGCCCTTCGCGGAACGGGGTCGTGTCGGCGAGGACGTCGAGGCCGGTCTCGCGGCTCGCGGCCATCTTCTCGACGGCGCGCTCCCAGCCCCGCTCCGGCGCGTTCGTGTTGTGGCGGACGTTCAGGTGCGAGATCTCCGCGCGCGTGCCTCCCGCCCGCGCGACGGCGAGGAACTCGTCGATCGCCTCGAGCAGGCCCGAGTCGCGGTTGCGGACGTGGCTCACGTACATCCCGTCGTAGCTGCCGGCGACCGCGTTCAGGCGCATCAGCTCGTCGGCCGTCGCCTCGCGCCCGGGATTGAACTCGAGCCCGGTCGACATGCCGAGCGCTCCGGACTGCATGGCCTCGTGGACGAAGCCCTCCATCGCCGCCATCTGCTCGGCGCTCGGCGACGAGCCCGAAACCCCGGCTGCCAACCGGATCGCGTTATGGCCGACGAACCACGCCAGGTTGGGCGAGTGGCCCACGTCGGCGAGGAACTCGAGGTGCCCGCCGAAGGTCGTCCACGGGATCGTCGGCTTGTCGAACGCGAAGCTGTGCAGCCGGCTGCGGATGACGGGCTCGGAGGCCGGCGTCACGGGCGCATAGCTCCAGCCGCAGTTGCCGACGACCTCGGTCGTGACGCCCTGACGGATCGTGCTCTCGGCGGTCGGGTTCGCGAGGATCGAGAAGTCGCTGTGGCTGTGCGGGTCGACGAACCCCGGACAGACGATCTTGCCGGTCGCGTCGATGACGCGGTCGGCTGTCGCCTCCGCCCCCAGGCGCCCGACATCCACCACCTTCCCGTCCTCGACCGCGACGTCGCCGAGGAACGGCGGGCTGCCCGTCCCGTCCGCGACCCAGCCGTTCCGGATCAGGACGTCCAGCAAAAGAGTGTTATTTCTTGACGGGGATGTCGCCGACGTGCGGGCCGAGGCGTGGATCGAGGATGTCGCGCAGGCCGTCGCCGAGGAGGTTGAAGCCGAGCACGACGATCATGATCGCGGCGCCGGGGAAGATCGACAGCCATGGCGTGATGTCGATGTAGGTGCGCGCCGTGCTCAGCATGCCGCCCCACGATGCCTCCGGCGGCTGCGTGCCGAGCCCGAGGAAGCTGAGCGCGGCCTCGGCCAGGATCGCAACGGACAGGTAGACCGTCACGAGCACCATCAGCGGCGCGCCGATGTTCGGGATCACGTGGCGCCCCATGATCCGCCAGCCGCTGGCGCCCAGCGCGCGCGCCGACTCCGTGTACGGGTAGCCCATCACCTCGAGCACGGCGCCGCGCACGACGCGTGCGAAGGCGGGCAGGATCACGATCCCGATCGCGATCATCGCGTTCCGGCGGTTGGGGCCGAGCAGGCCCGCGATCACGATCGCGAGCACGATTCCCGGCAGCGAGAACATGATGTCGACGATGCGCATGAGCACCGTGTCGACGATCCCCTTGTAGTAGCCGGACAGTAGGCCGACCGCGGTCCCGCCCACGAAGGCGATGGAGACGGAGATCACCCCGACGTAGAGCGAGACCTGCGCTCCGTGGATGATCCGGGCCAGCGTGTCGCGCCCGAGCTCGTCGGTGCCCATCGGATGCGCCCAGCTCGGGTCCTCGAAGCGGAAGCCGGCCAGCTCGTTCGGGTCGACCGACCAGACGAACGGCCCGAGCAGGGCGACGAGGACGTTGAAGATGATGATCCCCGCGCCGACCAGGCCGATCGGATTGCGCCACTTGCCGAGGAAGCCCAGCCGACGCCGCGGCATCGCCTCCCAGACGGTCGCGACCTCGCCGCCGCCGTCGGTCGCGAACGCGGGCTCCGGTGAGCTCGTCCTGCGGGCTCATTCCCCCACCCTCATTCTTGCGTGATCCTCGGGTCGAGGACTCCGTAGAGGATGTCCACGAGCAGGTTGGCGAAGATGAAGGTGAACGCGATCATCAGCGTCATCGCCTGGATGACGGGGTAGTCGCGGCCGAAGATCGCCTGCAGGAGGGTGTAGCCGACTCCGGGCAGCCCGAAGATGGTCTCGACGATCGCGGCGCCCCCGATGAGAACGCCGATCTCGAAGCCGACGATCGTGACCACCGGAATCAGGGCGTTGCGCAGGGCGTGCTTCGAGATCACCACCCTCCGGCTGACCCCTTTGGCCCGTGCGGTGCGCACGTAGTCCTGCCCCAGCACCTCCAGCATCGTGTTGCGCACCATGCGCATGACGATGGCCATCGTGAACACGGAGATCGAGATCGCCGGGAGGATGAACTGGCTCAGGTTCTGGATCGGGTCGTCCCAGAACGAGACGTAGGTGAGCGGCGGCACCCAGCCGAACACGCGTGACGTGAAGAGGAGCAGCAGCGTCGCGAGCCAGAAGCTCGGAATGCTGAGCCCGATCAGGCCGCCGATGCGCGCGCCGTAGTCGGCCGCGCTGTCGCGCTTGACGGCCGAGATCACGCCGAGTGGCACTCCGACGACGGTGGCGATCAGGAGCCCGAGAATGACCAGCTCGAGCGTGACGCCGAGCGAGTCGATGAGGATGTTCGAGACCGGCTCGGTATTGCGGAGCGAGAAGCCGAAGTCCCCCTGGAAGATGCCGCTGATCCAGCGCCAGTACTGCTCCGGGTACGAGCCGTTCAGGCCGAGCTGCTCGCGCGCCTGCTCCTTGACCTCCTCGGGGGCGCTGAGGTCGCCGCCGAACAGGATGTCGATGATGTCGCCGGGGAGCAGCCGGACCATGAGGAAGATCCCGACCGAGACGATGAAGAGCGTCGGGATCGCGACCGCAATCCGCTTGACGATGTAGCCGACCACGGTGCGCTGGTCTTAGACGAGCCCAGCCCGGAGGGGCGCCGCCGCGGCGGCGCCCCTCCCGGTGAGTCGGACTGCCGTCCGTCAACTCAGCCACACGTTCCGGAGTCCTGTGTTGAAGTCGCTGAAGGCGACGTACATGCCCTCGACGCGGTTGCGAATCACCTGGTACTTCTTGATCGCAACGAGCGGGATCTGCACGGGATTGAGCAGGAGCTGCCGCTGCGCAGCCTTGTAGATCGGGATCCGCTTGGCCGGGTCGAGCTGGATCCGGCCGTTCCCGATCCCTCTCCAGGCCGCGACGTTCCGGTACTCCGGGTACCAGATCTTGAAGACGGGCGCGGCCGGGTGGAACTCGGCCACGTACCCGTCGACGTCGCCGCGCATGCCGCGACCGGTGAGATCCCAGTCGAACGTTCCCTGGCCGTTGGCGGCGGCGAAGGTGCCCGCCTCCTGGGCCACGATGTTGACGTCGATGTTGATCTGCCGGAGCTGCGACTGGACGACGGCCGCGGTCAGCGGGTAGTCCTGCAGAGCGAACGTCGTCATCGTGACTTCGAATCCCCTCGACTGGCCGGCGTCCGCCATCAGCTTCCTCGCCATAGGGAGATCGAACTTCAGGTACTTGTCCTTCAGCTCCTTGTCGGTGAGCGGCCAGGGGCCGTATCCGGGCGGAACGAATCCGGAGTACTCGGCTTCACCGCTGTAGACCCTGCGGATGATGTCCGCGCGGTTGATCGCGTGGTTGACGGCCAAGCGCACGCGCTGGTCGTGCCACGGCCTGTTCTGGCCCGTCTTGATCGTCATCTGCAGCTCGCGGAACGCGGCGTTGGGCCCCTTGAGCACGGTGAGACCGTTGACGTTGGCCAGCGACCGCGCAACATCGACCGACAGGGTGGCGCCGTCGATCGCCCCGGCGCGCAGCGCGGCGACGCGGGCCTGCTCGTCACCGAGGATCTTGAGCTGCATCGAGTTCATGTACGGCATGCCCTGCTTCCAGAAGCGCGTGTTGCGGACGTACTCGACCCGGTCGTTCGGCTCGTAGCCGAGCATCCGGAACGGGCCGGTGCCGATCGCGTTCCGGGCGACGTTGACCTGGTCGTACAGCCCTTCCGGAACGATCGGTGCGTAGCGCTGCCAGGCGAAGAAGCCGATGATGCGGGCGTCGGGCTGCTTCAGGTGCAGGATGAACACGTACTTCGAGACGACCTGGACCCTGTCGATGGCCGGCACCTGGGCGACGGTGGAGATGCTGCCCGGCAGCGGTGGGTTGAGCATCCGCTCGACCGAGTACTTGACGTCGGCCGACGTCACTTCCTTGCCGTTGTGGAACCGGATGCCCTTCTTGAGCGTCCAGCGGATCGCCGTCTTGCTGATGATCTCGAACTTCTCGGCAAGCGCCGGCTTGACATTCAGGTTGCGGTCCCACTCGACGAGCGAGTCGTAGGCGAACTCCTTGGCCCAGTGATTCGCGGTCAGGATCCCGCCGAACGGCGCCACGTGTGCCGGGTCGGATTCGAGCCCCCAGACGATCCGCCCGCCGCGCTTCGGCTGCGTCCCCCCGACGCGGCGCTTGGTTGCGGCCTTCGCCCCTCCGGTGAGGGCACCCGCCGCTACAGCGCCCGCACCGATCGCACTTGCTTTTTTCAGCAGCTCGCGACGGTCGAGCTCGCCCCCCAACGGACCGGACGTAGGTTCGTCAGCCATCGTGTTACGCCCTCCTCCTATCCCTGTGGTGGTCAGAGGATCTGACCAACCCTTGGTGCCTCCCCGTGAATATCGTCATAAAAGACTCCTTCACGGACCTGAAAGTTGGAAAGCCGTTGCACGGCCTCCGGGTCGAGCTCGACGCCGAGCCCCGGCGACCGGGGCACCTCGACCAGCCCGTCGGTCATCGAGAACGGCTCGACGAGGACGTCGTGCTCCTGTAGCGGGTAGTGCGTGTCGCTTGCGAACGGGTAGTTGGACGACGAGGCGACCACGTGGACGTTGCCCGCCGTCGCAACGCCCAGCTCGGCCCAGCTCCCGATCGTGCACCACTTGCCGGCGGCGTCGGCAAGGGCGCCGATCTGGTGGGCGCGCCGCAGCCCGCCGGCCTCCGACGGGTAGACCACGAAGACGTCGCAGGCGTCCGCCTTGATCAGCTCGAGCACGGACCGGAGGTCGGTGCACGCCTCGTCTGCGGCGATCGGGACCGCCACCGAGCGGCGCACCTGCGCGAGGCCTTGCAGGTCGAAGTCGGGGACCGGCTGCTCGACGTACTGGAGGTCGAAGCCCTCGAGGCCTCTGATCCACTTGATCGCCGCCGGGACGCTCCAAATCATGTTCGCGTCGATCCGGATCTTCACGTCCTTTCCGACGCGGTCCCGGATCGCAGCGATCGTGTCGTGATCCTGCTCGAAGTCGCGGCCGACCTTGAGCTTCAGCTCGGAGTAGCCGGCGTCGACGAACGCCGCGGCCTTCTGCGCATTCGCCTCGGGCGAGTCGATGAAGAGGTAGCCGACGACGGGAACGCGATCCCGGCTGTAGCCGCCGAGCAGCTCCGCGACCGGGACGCCGAGCGCCTTCCCCTTGAGGTCGAGCAGCGCCATCTCGACGCCGGCGATCGCGTACGCGCCCATCCGGCTCCAGTTGCGCGCGTACTCCTCCATCCGGTGGACGAGCCACTCGACGCGGAGCGGATCCTGGCCGACCAGGAACTGCGTCATCTCCTCGTCGATGATCGTGCGGATGGTCGGCAGCGTCGGTCCGGGCGCCTCGCCCACGCCGACGAGAGCCTCGTCCGTATGGATCTGGACGAGGAGCCCTGAGGCCGAATGCCTCGTCCCACCCGGCCAGATCAACGGCTCCCGCACCGGGGTCCGGACAGCGATCGTGTCGATCTTGGTGATCCGCACCGAGGCCAGTACACTACGGCGCTCAGCCGGAGATTGTCAACCATTTGGAGATTGTTTACATGACCGCTCCTCCGCCCTCCGACGCGCCTCTCGCAGCCGAGCAGACGGCGATCGCAGAATCGGGCGCGAAGGGGTCCGCGGGGCCAGCAGGTGATCGAGGCCGTCCGCACGGCGATCATCTCCGGCCGCTTCGAGCCCGGCGACCGCCTGATCGAGTCGGCTCTCTCGGCGGAGTTCGGCACGAGCCGCGGCCCGGTCCGCGAGGCGCTGCGCCAGCTCGAGAACGAGGGTCTCGTCATGTCCTTCCCCTACCGCGGCGCGGTCGTCCTCGGCGTGTCCGACGAGGAGGTCCACGAGGTCCTGATCCCGATCCGCCTCACGCTCGAGCGCTACAGCTTCGTGCGGGCGATCGAGACGATGACCGACGAGGACTTCGCCGAGCTCGGCAAGCAAATCTGGCTGATGGAGCAGGCGGGGAAGCGGAACAACCTGATCAAGCTCGTCGAGGCCGACCTCGGCTTCCACGAGATCGTGATCTCGGCGTCGGGCCAGCTGCACACGATGCAGATCTGGCGCACGATCTGGCCCCGGATCCGGGCGTACTTCTATCGCTACGAGCGCTGGCGCAGCTTCGAGGAGACCGTGGAGGAGCATCGCGAGCTGCTCGCCGCGCTGCAGACGCGCGATCCTGCGATCGTGCTCGAGCAGCTCGAGCGCCACATCGACGTTCCCGCCCCGGCGGCCGCGCCGAGGGTCCACCGGTCATGACCGCGCTGCTCGCCGTCGACAACCTGCGCACCGGCTTCGACACCGGCGAGGGCTTCCTCCGCGCCGTCGACGGCGTGAGCTTCGAGATCGAGCAGGGCGGCACGCTCGGGGTCGTCGGCGAGTCGGGCTGCGGCAAGTCCGTCACCGCCCTCTCGGTGATGCGCCTGGTCGACCGGCCGGGCCGGATCGCCCAGGACTCGCGGATCCTCTTCGAGGGCCGAGACCTCGCGAAGCTCGGGGAGAGCGAGCTCGCAAAGATCCGCGGCAACGACATCTCGATGATCTTCCAGGAGCCGATGACGTCGCTGAACCCCGTGTTCACGGTCGGCGACCAGATCGCCGAGGCCGTGCAGCTGCACCAAGGGCTCGGCACCAAGGACGCCATGGCCAGGGCGGTCGAGATGATGCAGCTGGTCGGCATCCCGTCGCCGGCACAGCGCGTCCGCGACTATCCGCACCAGCTCTCCGGCGGCATGCGCCAGCGCGTGATGATCGCGATGGCGCTCAGCTGCAACCCGAAGCTCCTGATCGCGGACGAGCCGACGACCGCGCTCGACGTGACCGTCCAGGCGCAGATCCTCGAGCTGATGAAGGAGCTGCGGGAGCGGCTCGGGATGGCGATCCTGCTGATCACGCACGATCTCGGGGTGATCGCAGAAATGGTCGACGAGGTCGTCGTCATGTACGCGGGCCGCGTCGTCGAGCGCGGGCCGGTCGCCGACGTCTTCGCGAGCCCGCAGCACCCGTACACGGAATCGCTGCTGGACTCGATCCCGCTGCTCGGGATGCGGTACTCGACGCCGCTGAAGGCGATCCGCGGGGTCGTCCCGAGCCCGCTCGAGTGGCCGACCGGCTGCCGCTTCGCCCCCCGCTGCGACTACGCCTTCGACCGCTGCATCGGCGAGGACCCGCCGCTGCTGCCCGTGCCGCCGCAGGAGTCGGCCTGCTGGCTCTGCGAGAGCGGCCGGCGTGAGTCGCGCCAGCGCCAGGTCGTCGCGTGAGCGCGGAGCCGCGCCCCGTTCAGCCCGATCCAGCGCCGCGCCTGCGCCTGCGGACGCCCTCGTCCAGGCGCGCGGGGTGAAGAAGTACTTCCCCGTGCGGAAGGGCTTTCTCAAGCGCACCGTCGGCCAGCTGCAGGCGGTCGACGGCGTCGACCTCGACGTCCTCCGCGGCGAGACGGTCGGCCTCGTCGGCGAGTCCGGCTGCGGCAAGTCGACGCTCGGTCGCACGTTGATCCGCCTGCTCGAGCCGACCGCGGGCGAGATCGAGTTCGACGGCGTCGACCTGACGCGGCTCGGCTCGCGGGAGCTGAAGGCCAAGCGGCGCGACATGCAGATCGTCTTCCAGGATGCCGTCGGCTCGCTCGATCCTCGGATGACGGTGAAGGATCTCGTCGGCGAAGGGCTCAAGATCCACGGCATCGACCGGAAGGGCCGCGACCAGGCCGTGCTCGACGTGCTCGAGCGTGTCGGCCTCAGCGCCGAGGCGGCCGGCCGCTACCCGCACCAGTTCAGCGGCGGCCAGCGCCAGCGGATCGGCCTCGCCCGCGCCCTCGTGCTGCGGCCGAAGTTCATCGTCGCGGACGAGCCGGTGTCGGCGCTCGACGTCTCGATCCAGTCGCAGGTGCTCAACCTACTCGTGGAGTTGAAGCAGGAGTTCAACCTGACCTACCTGTTCGTCGCCCATGACCTCGCCGTGGTCGGTTACATCTCGGACCGCGTCGCGGTCATGTACCTCGGCAAGATCGTCGAGCTCGCGACGTCGGAGGACCTCTTCCGGCGTCCGCTTCACCCGTACACGATGGCGCTGCTCTCGGCGAACCCGGAGCCGATCCCGGGCCGGAAGAGCCAGCGGATCGTGCTCGAGGGCGACGTACCGAGCCCGATCGACCCGCCGTCTGGCTGCCGCTTCCGCACCCGCTGCCCGATCGCGCAGGAGATCTGCGCCGAAGTCGAGCCGCTGCTCGAGAATCACGGTCAGGGCCACGCGGCCGCCTGCCACTTCGCGGGGAGCCCGCTGCCGGATACCGGCCCAGTCGCCGGGTGAGCCTGGACGTTCGGCTGCTGCACGACCGGCGCGTGCCGATGCGCGACGGCATCACCCTCTCGGCCGACGTCTACCTCCCGCTCTCGGGTGGCCCCCACCCGACGATCGTCCAGTGGACGCCGTACGAGTCGACCCGCGAGCGCTTCGTCGCGTGGGGCGTCTGGTTTGCGCAGCGCGGCTACGCCGCCGTCGTCACCGACGTGCGCGGCCGGTACGAGTCGGAGGGCGAGTTCGAGGCCTGGAGCAGGGACGGCGTCGATGCCCAGGACTCGCTGACCTGGGCGGTCGGCGAGCAGTGGTGCAACGGCCGCATCGGCACGTGGGGGCGCAGTTACGGCGCGCTCGTCCAGTGGCAGCTGATGCACCAGGGGCATCCGAACCTCGCCTGCATCGCCCCACAGGTGATCCACGACGACTACTTCTGGGACGGCTACTGGACGGGCGGCGCGTTCCAGCTCGCGCTCACGCTCGGCGCGGCCGCGCTCTGGACGAGCGCGATGAGCCTCATCACGGGCTCGAGCGCCCGCGACCTGATGCTGAACGACCGGCTCTGGCGCCACCTGCCCCTGATCGAGCTCGACGAGCTCGCGATCGGCCGCAAGGTGGGGTACTGGCGCGAGTGGTGGGACCACCAGGAGAACGACGCGTACTGGCACCAGTTCCGCCACCGCCCCGACGCCGTGACGGTGCCGATCTTCCAGCAGGGCGGCTGGTTCGACCCCTACTCCGGCTCGCACCTGCGCTCGTTCGCGGCGATCGGTGACCGTGTGCCCAGCCGAGTCCTGATGGGCCCTTGGTCGCACGAGGAGGACGTCGAGACCTTCCGCGGCGACGTCGACCTCTCCGCGAGCGTGACCGTCATCCGCGAGCACGAGCTCGCGTTCTACGACCGCTACCTCCGCGACGAGGGGAACGGCTGGGACGAGCGGCCGCCGCTCGAGCTCTTCGTCCTCGGGCGGAACGAGTGGCGCGGCGAGAGCGAGTGGCCGCTGCCGGGCACGGAGCCCACCGCATTCTTCCTCCGCGCCGGCGGGCGACTCGACCGCGACGAGCCGCGCTCCGACGAGCCGGCCGACCGCTACACGTACGACCCCGAGGATCCCGTGCCGACGATCGGCGGGGTCAACTCTGTCCTGACGATGACGCAGGGCGCGGAGAGGCCGATCCTCCCCGGCCCCTGGGACCAGCGCGAGCTCGAGGCCCGAGACGACGTGCTCTCGTACACGAGCGACGAGCTCGAGGCCGACCTCGAGGTGATCGGCCCGGTCGAGATGGTGCTGTACGCGGCGTCGAGCGCGAAGGACACGGATTTCTTCGTCCGCGTTTGCGACGTCTTCCCCGACGGGCGCTCGATCTTCCTCACGGAGGGGATCATCCGGGCGCGGTACCGCAACTCGAACGAGGGCGACAGCACCGAGCTGCTCGAGCCCGGCGAGGCGGCGGAATACCGGATCCGCTGCTACCCGCTGGCGAACGTGTTCGAGCGCGGTCACCGGATCCGCGTCGATGTGACCAGCTCGAGCTTCCCTCGTTTCAGCCGGAACCTCAACAACGGCGAGGATGTGGGCACGAGCACGCGAATCGAGGTCGCCCACCAGACCGTGCTGCATACGGACGCCTACCCGTCGCACGTCCTCCTCCCTGTGGTCGGATGAGCTTCGACCTCACTGGACGGACGGCGCTCGTGACCGGGTCGACGCGCGGCATCGGGCTCGCGCTCGCGCAGGCGCTCGCGGGCGCGGGCGCACGGGTTGCCATCAACGGACGCACCGCGGAGGCGGTCGAGGCGCGTGTGGCCGAGATCGACGGCGCGGTCGCGGCACCGTTCGACGTCACCGACGAGGAGGCCGTGGCGGCGGCCGTCGCGGCGCTCGGCCAGGTCGACGTCCTCGTCAACAACGCGGGAATCGCGATCAGGCAGGAGCTCGTCGAGCTCGGGACCGACGAATGGCGCCAGATGCTCGACGCGAACCTGACGAGCGCTTTTCTCGTCTCTCGGCTGGTCGCGCGCGGGATGATCGTGCGTGGCAGCGGGAAGATCGTCAACGTGTGCTCGGTGATGAGCGAGCTCGCGCGCCCGACCACGGGTGCGTACGCGGCGACGAAAGGTGCGCTCAAGATGCTGACGCGCTCGATGTGCGCCGAGTGGGCCCAGCACGGGATCCAGGCGAACGGGATCGCGCCGGGGTACGTTCGCACCGACCTGAACGTGGTGCTGCAGACGAATGCCGAGTTCGACGCCTGGCTCCGCGCCCGCGTCCCGGCGGGACGTTGGGGCGAGGCGTCGGAGCTGGGCGGCGCGGTTGTCTTCCTCGCGTCGCCCGCCTCGGACTTCGTCAACGGCCAGCTGCTCTTCGTGGACGGCGGACTCACGGCGGTCGTCTGATGCTCGTCATCCGCGGTGCGACGGTCTACCCCGGCGACGAGCCGCCTCGGCAGGTGGACGTCGGCATCGCCGACGGGCGGATCGCGGCTGTGGGCGGAGAGATGAACGGCGGCGAGGTCGTCGACGGTGCCGGGCTCTGGCTCTGCCCCGGCTTCATCGACCTGCACGCGCACTCTGCGCTCCGGTCGTTCGCAGATCCGTTCCTCACGGAGGTGCTGGCGCAGGGGATCACGACGCAGGTGATCAACCCGGACGGGCTCGCGCCCGCTCCCGTGACGGACGAGCGCTGGGCCGATCGCCGCGAGTACCTGAGCGCGCTCGAGGGGACAGACCCCGGGACATGGCCCTGGCGGACGTTCGCCGAGTACCTCGACGCGCTCGACGAGACGCGGCCCGCGATCTCGTTCGTCCCCTCGATCGGTCACGGCGCGGCGCGAGACGCGGTCATCGGCGGCGAGCGTCGGCAGGCGACTCCGGCGGAGCTCGAGGCCATGCGGCGCGAGGTACGCGACGGCTTCGAGGCCGGTGCGAACAACCTCTCGTTCGGCCTCGTCTACTTCCCGGGGGCGCACGCGGAAACCGACGAGCTCGTCGCGGTCGCCGAGGTGGCGGCCGAGTTCGACGCGCCGCTCGTCCCGCACGTCCGCAACGAGGGGACAGGCCTGCTCGCCGCGATCGACGAGATGCTCGACGTGTCTCGCCGCTCGGGTGCTCCCCTGCACGTCTCGCACCTGAAGTCGATGGCGGACGAGGCGCTGATCGAGCCGCTCCTCGCGAAGATCGAAGGCGCCGACGGCGTCACCTTCGACCAGTACCCGTACGGCGCCGGCTGCACGTTGCTCGCGAGCCTGCTGCCCGCATGGGTGCAGGAAGGCGGCGCGGCGGCGACCCTCGACCGCCTGCGCGACCCGGACGTCGTCGCCCGGATCGCCCACGAGGTCGACGACGGCGTGCCCGGCTGGGAGAACATCCTCGGGACGCTCGGGCCGGAGCAGGTCGTGGTCGAGGGCAAGAGCATCTCCGACCGCGGCGGCGATCCCGTCGAGACGATCGTCGAGCTCCTGCTCGAGTCCGAGCTCGGCGTGCAGATGATCATCCACTACGCCTCCGAGGACGCCGTCCGCGAGATTGCCGTGCACCCACGGATGCTGCTCGGCTCCGATGGGATCTTCGGCGAGCGGCCGCATCCGCGGGTGGCGGGAAGCGCGGCGCGGTTTCTGGGTCGGCTCACGCTCCGCGAGCAGCTGCTCGCGCCGGAGGAGGCGATCGCGCGGCTGACCGCCCGCGCGGCAGACCGCTTCGGGCTCGACGACCGCGGCCGGATCGAGGTCGGCAAGCGCGCCGACCTCGTCTTGTTGGATCCTGCGACGTACGTGGACACCGCCACCTACGAGGAGCCGCTGCAGCTCGCCGACGGCGTGACTGGGGTCTGGGTCGCGGGCGAGCACGCGTGGGCCGACGGCGCACCGACGGGCGCACGCGCCGGAGGCGTCGTCCGGTGAGGCACGACGAGATGCCGTCGATCGCGGCCGAGCGGGCCCTGGCCGGCCGCGACGTGCTTCCTCTGAGAGGAACGCTCGCGGCGCCGTTTCCGCCCCACGTCCGCGAGGCCGTCCGGCCGGCGGCGATCGAGGAGTACGACGTGATGGCCCCGAGCCGCGGCGACCTGGCGTTGCGCGAGGCGATCGCGCGCAGCCTGCCCGCACCGGCCGATCCCGAGCGCGGGATTCTCGTCACCAACGGAGCCATGCACGCGCTCAGCCTCACCTTCCGCGCGTTGCTGGAGGCGGGCGACGAGGTGATCGTGCCGACACCGTGCTACTTCTTCGCCGGCCTGATCGAGCGCGCCGGCGGTGTCTTCGTCCCGGTGGAGACGCGGCAGGAGGACGGCTGGCGCTGGGATCCGGTCGCGATCGAGCGGGCGGTGACTCCCAGGTCGCGCGCGCTCGTCCTGACGAATCCGAACAACCCGACCGGCTACCTCCCCGCGCGGGAGAAGATCGACGAGCTCCTGGCACTCGCCTCCCGCCACGACCTCACGGTCGTGACGGACGAGGCGTACGAGCGCTGCATCCACGAGGGCGAGCTCGCGTCCGCCTGGGGCGCCGAGAACGTGATCCTGATCCGCAGCCTCGGCAAGAGCCTCGCGATGCCGTCGTGGCGGCTCGGCTTCGTCGCCGGCGAGCCGACGGTGATCGACGCGTGCCTGCGGGAGCTCGAGTGGGACGTCATTCGGGTCAGCCACGTCGCCCAGCGCGCCGCGGCGGCCGCGCTCGAGGGCTCGCAGGACTGGCTCGACGAGGTCGCCGACCGCTACCGGCGCGACCGGGACGCCGCCCACGCCGTCATCGCCGACGACGCCATCCTCTCCGCGCGCCTGCCGGCTGCCGGGCCGTTCCTCTTCCTCGATCTTGGCGGGCTGCACATCGAGAACCTCCTTGCCGCGGGCGTGGCGGTCGTCGACGGTGCGGCTTTCGGCGCCCCCGGCTACGCGCGCCTCCCATTCGGAGGTGCGGCCGCCCTGTCCGACGAGCTCCACCGCCGCCTCGCCCTGGCGACGTCGTGAACCGGATCGGCGTCGACATCGGCGGGACGTTCACCGACGTCGTCTTGCTCGGCGCCGACGGCGCGCTGACGACGAAGAAGGTGCTGTCGACGCCGGACGACTACGCGCGCGGCGTCGTGCAGGGGATCCTCGAGCTGCTGGCGGACACGGGCGCCGTCCCGGCGAGCGTCACGAAGGTCGTCCACGCGACGACCGTCGCGTCGAACGCGGTGCTCGAGGGCAAGGGGCCGCGCTGCGCCTTGCTGACGACGGCCGGCTTCCGCGACGTGCTCGAGTTGCGACGACTGCGGATCCCGGTCATGTACGACCTCCAGTACGAGAAGCCGCAGCCGCTCGTCCCACGCCGGCTGCGCTATGAGATCCCCGAGCGGATAGGGCCCCGCGGCGAGGTCTGGTCAGAGCTGGACGAGGAGGCGGTGCAGACTGCGGCCGAGCAGGCGCGCGCGGCAGGCGTCGAGGCCGTCGCGATCAGCTTCCTGCACGCGTACGCGAACCCGGCTCACGAGCGCCGCGCCGGCGAGCTCGTGAAGCGGGTCCTCGGCGACGCCGTCTACGTCACGTGCTCCTCGGACGTCCTCGCAGAGATCCGCGAGTACGAGCGCACGAGCACCGCGGTCGTGAACGCCTACGTCGGCCCCGTCGTCGAGCGCTACCTCCGGTCGCTTCAATCGCGGCTGACGGACGTGGGCATCGCGGCGCCGCTTCAGATCATGCAGTCGAGCGGCGGCGTCATGAGCGCCGCGGCGGCGATGCGGAAGCCCGCACACTTGGTCGAGTCGGGCCCGGCCGCGGGTGTCATGGCCTGCGCCTACCTCGCCCGCGCCACCGGCATCCCGAACGTGATCTCGCTCGACATGGGCGGGACGACGGCGAAGGCCGCGATGCTCGAGGACGGTCAGCCGGTCAAGACGTCCGAGTACGAGGTCGGTGCCGGGATCAACCTCAGCAGCCGTTTGATCAAGGGTGGCGGCCACGCGATCCGCCTGCCGTTCATCGACCTGTCCGAGATCGGCGCCGGCGGCGGCAGCCTCGTCGCGGTGGACGAGTTCGGGCTGATGCACGTCGGCCCGGAGAGCGCGGGCGCGGACCCGGGCCCGGCCTGCTACGCCCACGGCGGCGAGGAGCCGACGCTGACCGACGCCCTCGTCGTGCTCGGGTACCTGAACCCGGAGTACCTCACGGGCGGCGCTGTGCCGATCGACTCCGAGGCGGCTGCGAGCGCAATCGAGTCCGTGGCGGCTCCGCTCGGCAAGGACTCGATCGAGGCTGCGTACGGCGTCTTCCAGCTCGCCGTCGCAACGATGACGAGGGCGGTCAAGGCGGTCTCGACCTACCGAGGCCGCGATCCACGCGACTTCGTGCTCTGCGGCTTCGGCGGCAACGGGCCGGTCGTCGCCGTCGCAATCGCGCGCGAGCTGCAGATGCGGCGCGTGCTCGTCCCGCTCGCGCCGGGCGTCTTCAGCGCGGCCGGGCTGCTCCTGTCCGAGATCGAGCACGAGTTCCTGCAGACGCTGCCGGCCCGCGGCGAGAACGCCTCCGCGGAGATGCTGCACGCCGCCTACCGGGAGCTCGAGGCCGAGGCCGAGCGAACCCTGGCCGCCGAGGGCGTGACCGACGCGGCCGTCTCGCGCTTCGCCGACATTCGCTACGTCGGGCAGGCATACGAGCTGACGCTGCCCGTCGCGTCCGGGCCGCCCGATCTCCGCCGGATCGCAGACGACTTCGGCGCCGAGCACCACCGGACGTACGGGCACGCGTCGACGGACGCGCCGATCGACATCGTCAACCTCAAGCTGACCGCGCGGGCGTCCGGAAACGGTGATGCGCCGTACGACCCGCTCGCCGGGCTCGGCGCGGCGGACGGTGAGCGGTCGCGCCGCGCCTATTTCGGGCCCGAGCACGGCTCGCTCGACGTTCCGGTACTCGCACGGGCATCGCTCCTCGACGCGCCGCCGCGCACGGGGCCGCTCATCGTCGAGGAGTACGACGCGACCTGCGTCGTCCCGCCGGGCTGCCTGGTCACCCTCGACGCCCTCGGCAACATCGACATCGCCCTCTGATGACCGCCGTCGCGATCGATCCCGTCACGCTCGAGGTGATCAAGAACGGGCTCGCGTCAGTCGCAGACGAGATGGCTCTCGTCGTCATGCGCAGCGCGTACTCGCCCGTCGTCCGCGACACGATGGACTACTCGACGGCGCTTTGCGACCGCGACGGCGAGCTCGTCGCGCAGGGCCTGACCCTCGCCGTCCAACTCGGCACCTTCCCGACGGTGATGCGGCACGTCCGCGAGCACTTCGGCGACGACATCCACCCCGGCGACGTCTTCATCGCCAACGACCCGTACGGCTTCGGCGGCCAGCACCTGCCCGACATCTATGTGATCCGGCCGATCTTCCACGACGGCGAGCTCGAGGGCTACGCCGCCACGATGGCGCACCACGTCGACGTCGGCGGCCTCACGCCCGGCTCGATCGCGGTGCACTCGACCGAGATCTACCAGGAGGGGCTGCGGCTCCCGCTGCTCAAGCTCTACGAGGCCGGCCGCGAGAACACGACCGTCTTCCGGATCATCGAGAAGAACACGCGCCAGCCGGTCGAGGTGATCGGCGATCTACGGGCCCAGATCGCGGCCTGCCGGGCCGGTGAGCGCGGCCTCACCGCGATTCTCGAGCGCTACGGGACGCTCGAGACGCGCCGCTACCTCGACGAGCTGCAGGTGCTGAGCGAGCGTCTGATGCGTGCCGAGCTCGCCGCGCTGCCCGACGGCACGTGGACGTTCGAGGACTTCATCGACGGCGTCGGCGAGGAGCCGGAGCCGCTGCCGATCACGGTCGAGCTGACGGTGCGCGGCGACGAGGCCTGGGTCGACTTCACGGGGACCGCGGCGCAGGTGCAGGCGGGGCTCAATTGCCCGGTCGGCATGGTCAACGCCGGCGTCTACTGCGCGTTCCGGGGCATCGCCGGCCGCGAGATCCCGAACACCGGCGGCTACATGCGGCCGATCCACATCAACGCGCCGGAGGGGACGATCGTGAACCCGGTGCTACCCGCGGCCTGCGGCGCGCGCGGCGTCATCGGCTACCGCGTCATGGACGCGGTGATGGGCGCACTCGCACAGGTCGTGCCGGACAAGGTGATCGCGCCCGGCGAGGGCGGGCCAACGCTCATCGCGATCGGCGGCTACGAGAACGGCAAGCCGTTCGTCCTGACCGAGGTGATCGTCGGCTGCTGGGGCGCGCGCGCGGCGCGCGACGGTCTCGAAGGGGTCTCGAATCCGCTCGCGAACCTCTCGAACCAGCCCGTCGAATTGGTCGAGAGCGACCTGCCGCTGCGGGTGCACGGCTACGCGCTCGTCCCCGACTCGGGCGGGCCGGGGCGCTTCCGCGGCGGCCTCGCGTACGAGCGCTCGTTCGAGCTGCTCGCCGACGAGGCGGTGCTGACCGTGCGGTCCGACCGTCGTGACCACCCACCGTGGGGGCTCGACGGAGCCGAGGCCGGGGCGCCCTCGGCTAACACGATCGGCGATCGGGTGGTGCCAACAATGCCGATGGAGGCGCTGAAGCTGCGCAAGGGCGACGTCTTCCGTCACGTCTCGGCGGGTGGGGGCGGCAGCGGTCCGCCGTTCGAGCGCGACCCGGCGCTCGTCCTCGAGGACGTCCTCGACGGGAAGGTGAGCGTCGAGGCGGCGCGCGAGCGCTACGGCGTCGTCGTCGTCGACGGCCGGGTCGACGAGGCCGCGACGGCCTCGGTACGCGGGTGAGCTTCGACCTCGTCGTTCGCGGCGGCACCGTCTACGACGGCACGGGCGCGCCCGGCCGCATTGCGGACGTCGGGGTGAAGAACGGTCGGATCGCGGCGGTCGGCGCGCTGGAGGGCGACGGCGAGGCGATCGACGCGTCGGGACTGGCCGTGACGCCGGGTTTCATCGACATCCACAGCCACTCCGACTACACGCTGCTGATGGATCCGCGCGCGGTGAGCGCGATCCACCAGGGCGTCACGACCGAGGTCGTCGGCAACTGCGGCTTCGGCTGCTTCCCGATCCGCGACCCCCAGCTCGCGCGCCGTGCGATCTACGGTTACTCCGACGACCTCCCGATCACATGGAGCTCGGCCGGCGAGTACTTCGAGGCGCTCGAAGCCGCCCGCCCGGCCGTCAACATCCTCAGCCTCGTTCCCAACGGCCAGCTGCGGCTGGCGACGATGGGGCTCGCCGACCGGCCGGCAGACGCTCGCGAGATCGCCGAGATGCGCGGCTTACTGCGTAAGTCCCTGGAGGAGGGCGCCTGGGGCTACTCGACCGGCCTCGAGTACGCCCAGGAACAGGGGGCGAGCGAGGAAGAGCTCACGGCACTCGCGCGGGAGGCCCCGTTCTACGCGACGCACACGCGCAAGCGCGACGACGGCGCCGCGGACGCGGTGGCCGAGGCGATCCGCACCGGCGCGAACGCCGATGTCCGCCTTCAGGTCTCACACCTCGTCCCGCGGAACGGGATCGAGGAGAGCCGCCGCTGCCTCGAGCTCGTCGAGCACGCACACGACACGGGCCAGGACGTCGCCTTCGACATGCACACGCGCACCTTCGGGCTGACCAACCTCTACGCCGCCTTGCCGGCGTGGGCGCTGGCAGCCGAGCCGACGGAGCTGACGACGATCCTGCGCGACCCGGCGAGGCGCGACGAGATGCGAGGCCATCGCTCGATCCTGAGCGCGGGCAACGACTGGTCGCGGGTCGTCCTGCTCGACAACGAGATCTGGCCGCAGTACGGCCGACGGGACTTCGCCGCGATCGCCGCCGACCGCGGCGGGGAACCGCTCGACGCCGTCTACGACCTCCTGCTCGCCGGCGTCGACGAGCTCCACAAGCTGATGGTGATCATCCACGCCTACTCGGAGGACCAGCAGCGCGAGGCGTTCGCGCATCGCCTCTGCGTCCCGGGCTCGGACGCGACCACCCTGGCGCCGGACGGGCGGCTGGCGGAGTCGTTCTTCCACGGCGCCTACACGTGGGCGGCCTGGTTCTGGCGCTTCATGGTCCGCGACGAGCGACTGCTGACCCCCGAGGAAGCAGTCCACCGTCTGACGGCCCAGCCGGCGGAGCGCATCGGGCTGACGGACCGCGGGATTCTCCGCGAGGACGCCCGGGCAGACGTCGCCGTTTTCGATCCCGGCGCGTTCGCCGAGCGAGGAACGATCTACGAACCGAACCTCCTGGCGGAGGGCATGCGGCACGTGCTCGTGAACGGCGCGCCGACGGTAAGAGACGGCGAGCCGACCGGCGAGCGCACGGGCGTCGTTCTCCGCCGCTGAACCGGCGAGCCGCCTAGCCCGACGAGCTCGACGAGCGCATCGGCAGCTCGGCGCGGACCGTCGTGCCGAGGCCGAGCTCGCTCGAGACGCGAAGACGGCCTCCGAGCGCCTCGACCCGATCGCTCAGCCCTCGGAGACCCGATCCCTTACCGGCGTCCGCGCCGCCGACACCGTCGTCAGAGACCTCGACGACGAGCACTCCGTCGTCGCGCGTCAGGTCGACCCGTGCCCGACTTGCCTCGGCGTACTTGGCGACGTTCGCGAGCGATTCCGAGACCACGTAGAAGCAAGCCGCCTCGATCGGCTCGGGCAGCCGCTCCGCCGGGAGGCCCTTGACCTCCACCGGCACGGTGGCGCGCCCGGCGAGCGCCTCGAGGGCGGGCGTCAGGCCGCGGTCGGTGAGGATCGCCGGATGGATGCCACGGGCGAGCTCGCGGAGCTCCTCGAGACTGAGCGCGAGTTCCTCGCTCGCCCGTGCGAGCAACTCCGCCGCACCCGCCGGCTCGTGGGGCAGCCGCGACTGGGCGAGGCGAAGACCGAGAGCGAGTGTGACCAGGCGCTGCTGCGCCCCGTCGTGGAGGTTCCGCTCCAGCCG
Organism: uncultured Gaiellaceae bacterium; assembly: GCA_963791905.1. Classification (GTDB taxonomy): domain Bacteria; phylum Actinomycetota; class Thermoleophilia; order Gaiellales; family Gaiellaceae; genus Gaiellasilicea. The sequence continues at coordinate 746,581 of CAWBTX010000005.1, read as the reverse complement.
CTTTCGCTCGGCGTCGCCGGCCTGGACGATGCGCGCTCGCGATGCGTTCAGCTCCTCGCGGGCCTCCGCGTTCGAGAGCGCGACCGCCACGAGGCGCGTGAACTTCTCGAGGCGCTCCTCGGCGTCGGGCGGGAAGCGCTCGGGGCCGCCGATCGAGATCGAGGTGGCGCCCCAGAGCCGCCCCGAGACCACGATCGGGGCCGCCACTCCCGAGCTCACGTCGCGCGCGACCATGTGCTCCCGGACGTCGGGGGGCTCGTTGTCCAGGTCGATCCGCGCCGTCCGGCCGGTGCGGCGGACGCGCATGATCGCGCCGTCCTGAATCGGCATGCGCACGCCCGACGGCACGTCGACGCGGTCGTCGCGCTGCCAGCCGCCGACGAACTCCACCTCGTCCGTGTCGTCGAGGTAGCGCACGGTCGCGGCGGCGTGCGCGCCGAACAGCCGGCCGAGCTCCTCCGAGACGGCGTTGAAGAGCCGCTCGTGCCGCTCCTCGGTTGCGACGGCGACCGCGACGCGGCTGAGTGCTGCCTGCTCCTCGGCCAGGGTGGCGAGCTCCGCCCGGGCCTGGATGTTCGCGAGCGTCACCGCGACGAGACTCGCGAACTTCCCGATTCGCTTCTCGGCGTCCGGCGCGAACTGCTCGTCTCGCGTGACCGAGACGACGACGGCGCCCCAGATGTCGCCCGACACGACGATCGGCGCAGCGACGAGGGACGTCACACCGAGCGCGGTGAGCCGCCGGTGCAGCTCTGCTTCGACGCCGGGGTCATCCGTGGCCATTCGAGCCGGTGCGCCGGTCCGGGCGACACTGGACAGCGCGCTGCCGTCCGGGACATCCACCGTGCCGGCCTCCGGAATCGGCACGCCCGGCTCGCTCCACTTGCCGACGATGACCGCCTGCGTCCGAGTTGGCGTGAAGCGCACGAGATTCGCGGCGTCGGCGCCAAGCAGGCGCGCAACCTCCTCCGTCACGACGTCGAAGATCCGCTGCGTCGCCGTCTCGGTCGCGACCGTCACCGCGACCCGGTTCAGGGCCGCCTGCTCCTCGACAAGCAGGCGAAGATCGACCTCCTGCCTCTTTCGCTCGGTGACGTCGCGAACGATCCCGACGACCTCGTCCTCCCCGCTTCGGACGATCCGCGCTTCGTGGTCGCGCACACCGTCCGGCTCGGCGAACTGGTACTCGACGCTCACGACCTCTTTCGCGGCCAGTGCGCGGCGTACGCCCGCGAGCACGACGTCGCTGATCTCCGGCAACACGTCGTCGATCCGTCGGCCGGCCAGACTCGAAGGTTCGAGGAACGTCCCGTCGATCGAGAGGCGGTAGACGTTGTCGGGGATCGCGTCCAGCACCGCGCGGGCCCTCCGTTCGCTCTCCTCGAGCGAGCGTAGTGAGAGACCTCGCTCGAGCGCGATTCGTGCCGCATGCACGACCTCGTCGAGCTCCGGCTGCTCCCGGAGCGACGCGTCGTGGACGATGATCGCCTCACCGATTCGAGTGACGATCCGGTCGGTCGTCGGCGTCGGGCATAGGCAGCGGCCGCTCGTCGACGCCGACGTAGCCCGAGTCCGGCGCGCTGGACGTAGCCAAGCTCGAGCGTCGGGTCACGTAACGCCCGCCGGAGGACGGCCTGAACCTCCTCGGGTGTGCGCTTCTCCGACAGCTCGGCGACGAGGCGCCGCGTCGTCGCTCCGAAGCGAGACCGCAGCAGCCCATAGAGAAACGAAAGCGGCACGGCGAGGACCGCCCCGAGGACGAGCCAGTTGATCGCCTCCGCCGCTTCGGTGGACGCGAACCCGACAATCGTCTGAACGACCGCGAGCCCGATCAAGACGCCCGCGGCCGCGAGCACCGGCGACAGCGCGCGCCGCAGCGCGGGTGACGCCCGCCGCCAGCGGCGCACCAGGCGGGCGAGGACGAGAACCGCGAGGATCGCGGCCGAGACGCCGTAGGCGACGGTGATCGCCGTCGCGACGGTCTGGGCCGGCGCGAACGAAAGGACGTTATCCGGGCAGGGCCCGTCGCACACGGCCTCCGTCAGTTCGCCCTCGTCGAAAACGTATGCGAGTGTCGGGCCGATCAGGACGACGCCGTAGAAGGCCGCGGCGATCGCGCGGTCGACGCGGGTGGTGAGACGCCCCGTCGGGAAGGCCAGGAACAGGTGTGCGAGAAGGGCCGTGAAGAGCGTGCCGAGTACGAGCCCGGCGGTGAAGACGAAAGGGTTACCGGCCGTCGTGAGCGCACCGAGGAACCAGCTGAAGCCGACGAGGATCAGCAACACGCCGGTCCGGTTGTGCGGCCGCTGGAGCCGCGCCACGACGCCGCTCGCCACGAAGGCGAGCTCGGTCGGCACGGCCAGCAGAATCAGCGCCAGCTTGTCGTCCGTGTGGTCGCCGGTCGCGATCAGCGCGATCGCGACCGCCGCGCAGACGAGCGCGAGCGTCCAGACCGCGAGCGCCGCGCGAGCCGTCATCGATCCGGGGTCGGGTCTTGCATCCACGCGAATCTTCCGCGGTAGGTTCGTGCGAGCGCAAGACCTGCTCCGACCCCGGCTTAACGCGAGGCTAAAGAACATCCGAGGTCGTGGCACGTCACAACGGGTGCGTGGCCTCGATCCTCCGACGCCTGGGTGCCGTCGTCATTGCCTGCGCGGCACTGGCCGTCGGCTACCTCTCCGCCGCCGACTCGGAGGCAGCGCCGCCGAAGCGCGCCGCTCTCACGTCGCAGCTACCGCGCGCAATCAAGCCGGCCGAGCTGAACAAGCACCTCGCCGCGCTCCAGCGCCTTGCCGACCGGAACGGCGGCACGCGGGTTTCCGGAAGCGCCGGCTACGCCGCCTCCGTGCGCTACGTCCGAGACACGCTCAGCCGACTCGGCTACACGGCGAAGGTGACCCCCTTCCCGTTCACGACGTATCGGGAGCTGACCGAGCGCGCACGGCAGGTTGCCCCGAGTCAGCGAGCGATCCGGGTCGAAGCGATCGACTACTCGCCCTCGACGCCTGACGGCGGGTTGCGCGCGCCCGTAGTCTCTGCTGGCAACGGCTGTTCGCGGGGTGACTTCGTCGACGTTCGTGGGCGCATCGCCCTGGCGAGCCGCGGCGTCTGCTTTATCTACGAGAAGGCACAGAACGCGGCGAGCGCCGGGGCCGTCGCGCTGGTGGTGTTCACGACCGAGCCAGGGCCGATGGACGCGACGCTGGGCGATCCAAACGCCTCGAGGATTCCGGTCGCTGCGATCGAGGACGCGGTCGCTCGATCGTTGATCGCGAGCGATGCGCCGGTCCTCAACCTCGAGATCAAGACCGAGAAGCGGCGCGCCCGCTCGCAGAACGTCGTGGCCGACTCGGGCGGGTCGGGGCGGGTGCTGATGGTGGGCGCGCACCTCGACTCCGTCCTGGCCGGACCCGGCATCAACGACAACGGCACGGGCGTGGCGGCGCTGCTCGAGATCGCGCGCGTGGTGAAGCTCCGCGCCCCGACGCTCGCCGTCCGCTTCGCCTTCTGGGGCGGCGAGGAGTTCGGTCTCATCGGCTCACGCGCGTATGCGGGCAGCGTCGACCCGAAGCAGCTCGTCGGGTACCTCAACTTCGACATGCTAGGCACCCGCGGCGGGACGACCGGCGTGTACCAGGGCCCCTTCGCGAAGCGAATGGCCGCCTACTTCGCCGGCCGCGGCCAGCGACCCCAGGTGGTCGACCTGTCGGGCCGCTCCGACCACTTCCCATTCGACCAGATCGGCGTCCCGACCGGAGGGCTCTTCGCCGGCACCGACTCCTGCTACCACGCAGCCTGCGATCGGCTCGGCAACGTCGACATGAAGCTCCTGGACAGCCTCGCCCGCGGCGCCGCGTTCGCCGTGGCGTCCTTTGCCCCGCTCCGCGGCGCCGGCTAGGCAAACCGCTACGCCCCTGGCGGTTGGTACCGGATCTGCTCTGCCTTCTTGAGGGCGTCCAGCGTCTCCTCGACGCTCATGAGCACGGTCGTTTCGAGAGAGCTAAGCGCACCGCCACCGGTGATCGCGAGCGCGACTGCCGCCATGGACACGTTGTCCGGGGCTTCCCAGAGGGTGTATCCGTCGTGCGTGCCGAAGCCATACCAGAAGCCCTCGAGCTTCCCGCCCACCGCCTCGATGTACGTCCGAGCGGCTTCTCGGCGATCCTCCGGGTTGCCGATCAGCCTGGCCCACGTCTCCGGCGTGTAGCTGAACTTCGTCAGATAGAGCGGCATTACTCCTCCCTCGTCTCGCGTTCGCGCAGCTCGTTGCGGCGGATCTTCCCAGACGTCGTCAGCGGTAGCTCGACGACGAACTCGATCTCGCGCGGCACCTCGTACGCCGCCAGGCGCTCGCGGACGAGCGCCTGGAGCTCCGCCGCGAGCTCTGCCGAGGGCGAGGATGCGACTACGAACGCCTTGATCGCCTCGCCGCGGAGCTCGTCCGGGACGCCGATCACGGCCGCGAGCGAGACCTGCGGGTGGCGGACGAGGCAGTCCTCGATCTCGCCGGGGCCGATGCGGTGGCCGGCGCTCGAGATCAGGTCGTCGGTGCGGCCGACGAAGCGGAAGTAGCCGTCCTCGTCCAACTCCGCGAGGTCGCCCGTGTGCAGGCGGCCGTCGCGCACCTTCTCCGCCGTCGCGGCCTCGTTTCGCCAGTAGCCGAGGAAGACGACCGGGTTTCCGTCCATCGCCACCGTCACCTCGCCGTCGACGAGCAGCACGTCGTGACCCGGGTACGGGCGGCCCATCGAGCCGGGCTTCGCCGGCCAGGCGGCGCTGTTCCCGATCAGGAGGTTCGCCTCCGTCTGCCCGTAGAACTCGTTCAGCCTCGCGCCCAGGCGCTCGTGAGCACCACGCGGCCGTCTCCTCCCCCACCATCTCGCCGCCGCTCGCGACCGTGCGCAGTGAGAGCGCCGGGCCGTCGTGCGCAGCCATCATTCGCAACGCCGTCGCGGGCATGAAGACGTTGCGCACCCCAACCCGTGCGATCAGGTCGACGGCGCGCTCAGGATCGAACTTCGTCGTCTGGAAGGCGAGCACGGGGCGGCCGTGGTAGAGGCCCGGCATGAGGACGTCGAAGAGGCCGCCCATCCAGGCCCAGTCCGCCGGCGTCCAGATCAGGTCGTCCGGCTGCGGGAAGAAATCGTGCGAGAGCTCGAACCCCGGCAGGTGGCCGTACAGGACGCGATGGGCGAGGAGCGCGCCCTTCGGCGGGCCGGTCGTGCCGGAGGTGTAGACGATCAGCGCCGGCGCGTCGGCGGCCGTCGCCACCGGCTCGAACCGCGGCGACGCTGCCTCGAGCAGCGCCGGGAGGTCGCGCTCGACGTCGATCGTCTCGACGCCCTCGAACTCGCGGTCGGCGAGCACGACCACCGGATCCGCATCGTCGAGCCGCACCGCCATCGCGTCCGGGCCGAAGCGAGTCGAGAGCGGCACCGCGATCGCGCCGAGCTTGTAGACGGCGATGTGCGCGACCGCCGTCTCGGGCCGCTGCGGCAGCGCGATCCCGACGCGATCCCCTTCCCCCACGCCCCTCGCCCGCAGCACGTTCGCGAGCCGGTTGGAGTCGTCGGAGAGCTCGCCGAAGGTGACGCGCCGCGTGATCTCGCGGCCGTCCGTGACGACGATCGCGACGGCATCGCGCGGCTGGCGCTCGCAAACGTCGACACCAAGGTTCACCCGCGCCGGCACCTGCCAGCGGAAGCTCCCGCACAGTTCGTCGTACGTCACGCCACCTCGGTCCTCAGCGTCGCGGCAGCGTGGTAGCGGGTGGACCTGCCGCGACCCGACTGCTCGATCAGCCCGGCATCGACCAGCCTCCGAAAGTCGCTGCTCGCGGTCGCTGGAGAGACGTCCGCCTCGGCCTCGTAGGTCGAGCGGTCGGTGCCTCCGATCAGGCTCTGCTCGAGCGCGATCACAAGACGATCGGGCCAGCCGCGCTGCTCGACGAGCTCTTCGAGGAACCGCCAGCGCGCAGCCGCCTGGTCGAGCTGGTCAAGCCGCCGGCGAGCCTGCTCGACGTGAGCCTCGATGCAGAACCGCACCCAGTCAGTTGCGTCGCGGTCGGGCTGGTAGCTCCCTCCCTGCACGGACCGCAGGACAGCGTAGTACTCGGGCGTGTGGCTGCCGAGGTACTCCTCGATCGAGGCGAACTCCGGAGACAAGAGCCCTTCGCTCGCAAGGACGAGCGACTGGACGATGCGCGAGATCCGGCCGTTCCCGTCGCGGAACGGATGAACCGAGACCGTGTGCAAGTGAGCCATCGCGGCGCGGACGACGACATGGGCGTCGAGGTCACCGCCGCGGAGCCAAGCGACGACCTCCCGCATCAGCCGGACGACCCGATCGGCCTTGGGAGCCTGATAGGCAATCCGACCGTCAGCGCCCGTCACCGCGATCGCCGTCTCCCGCCAGCGTCCCGGGCTTGCCTCGCGCTGGAAGTGGCATGCGTCGAAGTGCAGATCGAGGATGACGCGGTCGCGCCATTCGAACACGGGGTCGTCCGCCAGCACGGCGACGTGATCGATCGCGCGTGCGTAGTCGGCGAACGCACGCTCGCTCTCGGCTCCGCCCGCCGAGTACCCCTCGATCGCGATCGAGCCTTCGATCGACGCCGCCCCGACCGAACGCCGCAGAGTGCCGATCCACGGGCCGGCAGTACCGCTGCGCTGCCCCAGCGTCCGGCGGAGCGTTTCGAGCTCCCTCAACCGAGCCGCCAGCCGACCGCTGAGCCGAGGCGTTGCATAGATCATAAGTCGATTATACGGCTAATCGCATAATCATCGCGACCACAGCCCCTCCAGCAGCGCGATGTACACGCGTGTCGCCCGCACGAGCTCGGCCACCTCGATCGACTCGACGTCGCCGTGCGCACCCGTCCCCTGCGGCCCGTGGTAGACGGTCGGGATTCCCGCCGCGTTGAACATCGCACCGTCCGCCACCAGCCGCACGCCCGTCAGGGGTAGCTCCTCGCCCGTGACGTCGCGATACGCCTCGCGCGTCGCGACCACGAGCCTGTGCTCGGGGTCGATCCGGTAGGCGCCGCGCGAGACCTGCAGGTCGAGGTCGATCGCGCAGCCGGACTCGGCCGCGATCGGCTCGAGCAGCGCGCGGAACTCGGCCTCGGCGGCCTCCGCCGTGTTGCCCGGCGCCCAGCGACGCGTTCCGACGAGGCGGCACTCGACCGGATGGCGGTTGTAGAAGTCGCCGCCGTGCACTTCCCCGAAAAAGTACGACTCCGGCCCGACCCACTCGTGCTCGACCGCGGCCAGCTCCTCGTTGCGCGCGCGGATCGCCTCGATCACGCGGGCAGCCACGAGGTTCGGATTGGGCGTGCCGGCCGCCGTCATCAGCTCGTGGGTGACCTCGCCCTCGCGGCGGATCGTGATCTCGAAGGTCGCGCAGCCGACGTGTGCGACGGGCAGCGTCGTCGCGCCGAGCTCGCCGACGACGCCGAAGTCCGCCCTGAAGCCACCGCTCGCCCAGGAGCCAGGTCAGGTCCTCCCCGCGCCCAAGCGGCGACTCGTGCAGGCCGACCGCGACGATCACGAGCTCGCCGGGAAACGACCCGCGCTCGCGCACCGCCCGCGCCGCCTCCGCCGCGCAGGCGAGCGCGCCCTTCATGTCGGCCGTGCCCCGCCCGTAGATCGTGCCGTTCTCAACCCGCGGCGGCTCGTGCGGGATCGGCACCGTGTCGAGGTGGCCGTTAAGGACGATCGTCGGCCCCGCCCGGTCGCCGCGCAACCGGCCGATCACGATGGGCGTGCGCGGGAACAGGTCGTCCAGCAGCTCGACCTCGAGACCGATCTCCCCGAGCCGCTGCGCATAGAGCCGCGACACGTCCGCGGTGTCGCCCGTCGGGCTGTCGACCTCGACGAGCTCGAAGGTGAGGTCCCGGAGGCGGTCCGCGTCGACGGTCACATGGCGATCATGACCTGCCGTCGACCGTGAGGACGACGTTGCCGGTCTTCTGCCACGACTCGACGTAGCGCGCAGCCTCCACGACATCGTCGAGGGGATAGCGGCGATCGACGACCGCGCGGTAGTGGCCGGTCTCGATTAGCTCCTTCAGGAACAGGATGTCCTGCTTGGCGGGCCGCGGCATGGCGAAGACCACCTTGCGCCTCCCGAACCACGATGTCCAGAGCGCGAGCGGGAGGTTGAAAAAACGATCTGTCGCGGCGAAGATCCCGCCGGGCCGGAGCGCGCGCCGCGCGCGGAGGAACGAGTGCTTGCCGACCGCGTCGAGGATGACGTCGTAGGTCTGGCCGTTGTCGGTGAAGTCCTCCTGCGTGTAGTCGATCACCTCGACGGCTCCCAGCGAGCGCGCGAGCTCGAGGTTCTTCGTGTTGCAGACCGCCGTGACGTGCGCGCCGAAGTAGGCGGCAAGCTGCACGGCCGCGGTGCCGCACGACCCTGAGGCCCCGTAGACGACGAGGCGCGTGCCCTGGCCGACGCCGGCGCGCCTCAGGTGCGCGAGCGCCTGGGTCGCGCCGTCGCAGACGGCGGCCGCCTGCTCGAAGCCGATGCCCGCCGGCATGTGCGCGAGCGCGCCGCGCTCTCGGATGCGGGCGTATTCGGCGTGGGCACCGAAGTTCGTGAGGCCGAAGACGCGGTCGCCGACTGCGAACTGCGTGACGTCGGCGCCGACAGCTTCGACCACTCCCGCAAGCTCCATGCCGAGCGTGCGCCGCCTGGGGCGGCGGAGACCGGCGTAGAGCCGCCACATCGCCGGCTTGGCCCGGCGGATGTGGCAGTCCGTCTGGTTGACCGTCGTCGCGTGGACCCGGACGAGGACGTCGCCCTCGCGCAGTACCGGCCGCGCGACCTCCTCGATGCGCAGGACCTCCGGCGGCCCGTAGTGGTCGTGGACGACGGCTCGCATGCGTTAGGGGACGATGACGTTCTTGCCGCGGCTGTGCCCTTCGCCGAGGTAGTTCACAGCGTCGGCGACCTGCGTGAGGTCGAAGCGCCGGTCGAGCACGGACTTCATCCTCCCGCTCTCGAGCAGCTCCGCGAAGAGGGCCAGGTCCTCTTTGTTGATCTGCGCCATGAACATCTTCACGCTCTGGCTGCGGCCGAGCGCGGTGAGATGCGTCTCGACAATGTGGGGCAGCGGCCCGAAGGCAGCGTTCTTCATCTTGGCCCCGACCATCACGACCGTTGCGTCCGGTGTCAGCACGCGCCTGAAGCGGAGGAACGGCTGGCTGCCGGCGATGTCGAGCATGAGGTCGAAACGCGTCGCGAGGCGCGTGAAGTCCTCGCGGGTGTAGTCGACGACGCGGTCGGCGCCGAGCTCCCGGGTCTGCTCGACCTTCTCCGTCCGGCACACGGCGGTCACCTCGGCGCCGAGCCACTTCGCGAGCTGGACGGCGTAGGTGCCCACACCGCCGGCCGCACCGTTGATCAGAACCTTCTGGCCGGGCTGTACCTTGCCGTGGTCGCGAAGCGCCTGCAGCGCGGTCGTCGCCGCGATCGGCACTCCCGCGGCCTCCTCCCACGAGACGTTGGCCGGCTTGGGGACGAGCCGCGGCTCGCGGGCGACCGCGTACTCGCCCCAGGCGCCAGGCCCGGTGCCGAACACCTCGTCGCCCGGCGCGAACTCCTTCACGTCGCGCCCGATCGCCTCGACGACGCCGGCCAGGTCTGCGCCGATGTGCGTCGTCTTCGGCGCCCGCAACCCGTTACGCCCCAACACGCGCAACATGAGCGGGCCGTGCACGCGATACCACTCCACAGGGTTGATCGACGACGCCCGCACGCGCACGAGGATCTGGTGGTCCTCGAGCGCCGGGATCTCGCTCTCGCGAAGCTGGAGGTGCTCGAGCCCGTACCGCTCGGAGACGATCGCCTTCATCGTCCGGGGCAACCCGCCGGGCGAGGACGAGTCCGTGCCGGCCGCGAGCGCCGGCTCCGTGTGCGTGCTCACGCCGGGCGCGGCGCGAAGGGCGCCGGGTCGAGGCGGTCGGCGAGACGGCGGAGCGAGGCGGCGAGGGTGCGGCGCGTCCCCGCGGCGCGACGGACGCGCTCGGCGGCAGCCTCGTCGCGGAGATGGCTGACACGCCAGCGAGCGATCTCCAGCGCGGCGTGTGGGTCGGTGGTGTGCATCGGTAACCTCCCGCTTGTCGGGATACACCATACGGTGTAAGCTTATGGCGTAAGGTATACATACGACGTAAGTTTTGTCAAGCGACATGGCGACGCAACCCGTACCCCCACAGCCCCGAGCCCCCTTGAGCCGCGACCGCGTGCTCCACGCGGCCGTGGAGCTCGCCGACCGCGACGGCATCGAGGGGCTCAGCATGCGCAAGCTCGGCCAGGAGCTCGGAGTCGAGGCGATGTCGCTCTACAACCACGTCCACAACAAGGACGACCTCCACGATGGGATCGTCGAGATCGTCCTCGGCGAGGTCGAGAACCCGTCGCCGGACGGCGATTGGAAGGAGGAGGTGCGGCGGACGGCGGTCTCGGCCCACGAGGCCTTCATCCGTCACCGCTGGGCATGCAGCCTGATGATGCGCGTGCCGAGGCTCAGCCCGGTGCGGATGGAGTGGATGGAGAGCCTCCTGCGAACGCTGCGCGAGGCCGGTTTCTCCGCCGACATGACGCACCACGCCTACCACGCGCTCGACAGCCACATCACCGGCTTCACGCTCTGGCAGGTGAGCATGCCTTTCAAGACGAAGGAGGAGCTCGTCGACCTGGCCGAGGGCTTCCTGCAGCAGATCTCGTCCGAGGCGTACCCCTTCATCGTCGAGCATGCCCACCAGCACCTCGAGCCGTCCAGCCCGACCGGCGCGACCGAGTTCGAGTTCGGCCTCGAGCTGATTCTCGACGGGCTCGAGCGGCTCCGGGAGACGCCCGAGTGGCCGATCCCGGATCAGCGCGCGACGCGAAAGCCGATGTGAGCCTGGCGCCGCCCGGGCCGGCTGTGGCTTCGCATCGTGCAACGGGCCCAGGCGAGTCCCGGGCTCGCGAACGAGCCGCCGCGGAGGACGCGCTCGCCCGGCGGATACTCGCTCGTCGTCCACTCCCAGACGTTGCCGGCCATGTCGAGGAGCCCGTACGGGCTCGCGCCCGCCGGATGTGACCCGACCGGCGAGGTCGAGCCGTACTTGAGGCCGCTGCCGACCGCGGCGCGGCTTCCGTCCTCCTCGTCGCCCCAGGGATACGCTCGGCCATCGGTGCCGCGGGCCGCCTTCTCCCATTCCGCCTCGGTCGGCAACCGGCCGCCGGCCCAGGCGCAGAAGGCCGAGGCCGCGTGCCAGTCCACGAACGTGACCGGATGATCAGGCGGGGCCGGCCAGTGCGGCGGCGCTTCAGCGCCCGTGTCGGCCACGAAGCGCTCGTACTGCGCGTTCGTGACGGGCGTCCGCGTCAGCTCGAACGCGGTCACGTCGACGAGCCGTTGCCGGGAGTCGCCCGCGTCCCGGCCGATGACGTAGTCGCCAGCCGGCACCTCGACCCAGTCGAACTCCGTGTTCGGCTCGACGGCGACGACGCGGAAGCCGATGTAGGTGTCGCGGGCCGCCGGATGCACCGGGAGCCGCGCCGAGCAGCGCAACTCGTCCGGCCCACTCAGGTACGACCCGCCTCGCACCGCGCCGTCGGCAGTCCACTCGTAGACGTTGCCCGCCACGTCGAGCGCGCCGCACGGCGCGGCGCCGGCGGCGTGGAAGCCGGCTCGCCACGGCCCGCCGATCCCTTGGCCGAACGTCGCGCGCGTCGCGTCGGGCGGCTCGTCGCCCCACGGCCACAGCCGGTCATCGCCGCCGCGGGCGGCCGCCTCCCACTCGATCTCGGTCGGCAGCCTGACGCCGTTCGCCGCACAGAACGCCTCCGCCTCCGCGCGCGAGACGTAGGTCAGCGGCACGCCGTCGGCGTCGGTGACCGGAAGCCGGGCGATCCGGAAGCGCTCGACGGCAACAACGCGTCGCGGCGTCTCGTCTGCGTCGGGCGGGTAGTCCGTGGCAGGGTCCGTGCCCATCGCGAACGGGCCGGCCGGAATCGGGACGAACTCGAGCGCAGTCACGCAGGGATGACGGGCAGCACGACGTGCGACGGGTGCTCCGCGTCGGCATAGACGGCCTGCTCGGCGATCACCTCGTGCGTGTGCCGGCCGATCGGCTCGCCCGTGTTGGGATTGCGGTCGAGCCGGGGGAAGTTCGACGACGAGACGTCGACCCGGATCCGGTGGCCCGCCGCGAACACGTTCGACGTCGGCGGTAGCAGGATCGAGACCGGCACGATCTCGCCCGGTGTGAGGAAGACCTCGCGGTCGAACCCCTCGCGGTAACGACAGCGGATGATCGAGTCGTTGATCAGCAGGTCGTAGCCCTCGGGGTAGTCCTCGTTCGGCGGATAGACGTCCACGAGCTTCGCCGTGAAGTCCGTGTCGGGCGCGCTCGACGAGATCCAGAGGTTGACGACGCCGCGGCCGGTCACCTCGACCGGCTCCGCGAGGGGCTCGGTCTGGTAGACGAGCACGTCGGGCCGCTCGGAGAGCCGCGGATATGGCTCGCGTGAGGTGAAGAACTCCGGGGACTCCTTCTGGTCGGCGGGGCCCGGGGTCATGATGTTGCGCAGGCGCAGCACGGGGCTCAGGAACCGCGACCACGCCGGCTCCATCGCGGCGCCCTCGGCCGGCAGCTCGCCGACCGAGCAGTAGTTGCCGCCGATCGTCGGCACGGGATGGGCCGGGTCGTAGGTGTAGCGCCGCGGCTCGGCTGAGCCCTCCGGCGGCTCCGCGGAGAGCGCGCCGTCGCCGCGGAGATAGAGACGCGTCTCCTGCGCCCGCGCGGGCGGCCACTCGTACTCCTCGCGCCAGCGGCCGCCGTGGTCGAGCTTCCCAAGGTCGGTCTTGCGGCCCGAGCCGCCGCCCATGACGAAGATCCGGACCGGCGCCTCGTCCTCCAGGCCGTTCCGTTCGTCCCTCAGCCAGCGGTCGAAGAACGCGCGCTGCTCCTCGAAGTAGCGCTTGACGCCCCAGGCCGAGTCCGACCCGAAGTCGACGTCGAGCGTCCAGGTCGCATCGCCGCGCATGCCGACGTGGCTCCACGGGCCGATGACCAGGCGCTGCGGCGTCTCGTTCTTCGCCGCCATCGCCGCGAAGTACTCGCTGTCGGCGTGCGGGAAGGCGTCGAACCAGCCGGTCGAGTACGTGCCGGGGACGTCCGCGTGCCGGTCGTAATGCGCGGTGAAGTCGTTGCTCTCCTGCGCCCAGTACTCGTCGTAGGCGCCTCGGGTCGTGTAGTCGATGAGCGCCTGCTCGAGGGTCGGCGTGTGCCGCAGCGCGAGCTGACCCGCCTCGAACGGGAACTGCCACATGAGCTCGCGCAGCCTCGCCAGGTCGCCCCAGACCTCCGCCTGCTTGGCCGGGTCGTCGGCGATGTCCTGCGCGTCCTGCGCGTGGATGAAGAGCGCCCAGAACATGTGCAGCTGCATCGCTCCGCCCTCGCGCGACTGGTGCTGGAAGGAGTTCGTCGGCACGACGTCGGGCCAGATCGCGGTCAGGTGCGGCGGCCGCTCGAGCGCCATCCGCACCTGGGTGATCGCCGCGTAGGACGAGCCCACCGTGCCCGACGCGGCCGTTCGACCAGCGCTGCTCGGCGATCCACTCGACCGTGTCGTAGCCGTCCTGGCCCTGCTGCGGCGTGACGGTGTGGAAGTAGTCGCCGGTCCCCTCCGACCGGTAGCGGTCGCGGCAGTCCTGGAGGACGACGGCGTAGCCGTGCGGGACGAAGAAGTCGGCGATCTCGACGTACCGCTTGTCCGTCTTGTCGTAGGGCGTGCGGCAGAGGATGGTCGGGAAGCGCTCGCCCTCGACGAGCTCGCCGTCGAGCGCGGGCCGGTAGACGTCCGACGCGAGGCCGATCCCGTCCCGCGTCCGCACCATCACGTCCTTCGCGAGCACGATCCCGTAGCTCACACATCCTCCTTCTCGATGATCAGGTTGCCGGTGTCGTCGACCGCGAGGCGGAAGCCCGGGTGGACGACGGTCGTGGAGTCGAACTCCTCGACGACGGCCGGGCCTCGGAACGCGGCTCCGGCCGGAAGCGCGTAGCGGTCGTAGATCGGACAGTCGACGTAGCCGCCGGCCTCGGCGAAGAAGACCTGCCGGCGCTCCTTCGGCTCGGTCGCCGCGCCGCGCTCGAGCTGGCGCGGCGGCGGCTTCGCGATCCTCCCCACGCTCGTCAGCCGCAGGCTCACGACCTCGACCGGCTCGGCCGGCGCCGCGAAGCCGTAGGTGCGGTCGTGCTCCTCGTGGAAGCGTTCGAGGAGACCGTCGCCCGCGGGGATCGTCAGCTCGAAGCTCTGGCCCACGTAGCGCGCGTCGACCTGGCGCTGGAACTCGATCGCGTCTGCCCCGACGCCCTCACGCTCGAGCTCCTCGCGCCCGACTGCCTCGAGCTCGGCGAACATCGCGTCGCGCCTCCTCGGTTGCCAGGTCGTCGGCGCGGCGCATGATCGTGATCGCGGCGTCGCGCTTCAGGTCGGTCGTGAGCAGCCCGGTCGCGGAGAAGATGCCCGGGCTGCGCGGGATCAGGAGCGTCGGCATCTCGGCGTCGCGTGCGAGCGCGTTGGCGTGCACGGGACCGGCGCCGCCGAAGCCGACGAGGACGAAGTCGCGCGGGTCGTAGCCGCGCTGCACCGAGATGAGGTGCAGCGCGTTGACCATCGCGGCGTTCGCGATCTCGACGATGCCGTTCGCGGCCTCCACCAAGGACAGCCCGAGCGGTTGCGCACACCGCTCCTCGATCGCGCGCTCGGCGGCCTCGAGGTCGAGCTCGATCTCGCCGCCGAGGAAGTAGCGCGGATTCAGTCGGCCGAGGACGAGGTTCGCGTCCGTCACGGTCGGCTCCGTGCCGCCGCGGCCGTAACAGACCGGCCCGGGATCGGCACCCGCGCTCTGCGGGCCGACGCGGAGCAGACCGCCCGAGTCCACCCACGCGATCGAGCCGCCGCCGGCGCCGATCTCGACCAGGTCGACAACGGGCGTCCGCACCGGGTAGCCGGAGAGCGACATGCCCCCGATCCCGGCGCCCGCATGCCCGCCGACGTTGTAGTCCTTGGTCACCGACGGGCGGCCGTCCTGGATCAGGCCGACCTTCGCGGTCGTGCCGCCCATGTCGAACGAGAGGATGTCGGGCCGGCCCAGGGTCTCGCCGAGATGCGCGGACGCGATCACACCGGCGGCGGGCCCGGACTCGACCATGAAGACGGGCCGCACGCGGGCCGCGTCGGCGCCGAAGACGCCGCCGCTCGACTGCATCACGAGTAGCTTCGCCTGCACGCCTGCGTCGGCGAGCCGCTGCTCGATCCGCTCGAGGTAGCGCTCGACGACGGGCCGGACCGCGGCATTGATGACCGTCGTCGAGGCGCGCAGGTACTCGCGGAACTCCGGGGCGACCTCGGCCGAGAGCGACACCGGCACGCCCGGCAGCTCCTCGGCGAGGATCGCGCCGATCCGCTGCTCGTGCGACCGGGTTGACGTACGAGTGGAGGAGGCAGACGGCGACCGACTCGACCTCCTCGCGCCGCAGGAGAGCCGCCGCCTCGCGCACGGAGCCTTCCTCGAGCTCGACGAGCACCTCGCCCGCGGGGCCGAGGCGCTCGCGCACGCCGACCGCTCGGTCCCTGGGGACGAGCGGCTTCGCCTTCTCGAAACGGGTGTCGTAGAGCGACGGCCGCACCTGGCGGGCGATCTCGAGCAGGTCGCGGAAGCCCTCGGTCGTGACGAAGCCGCTGCGGGCGATCTTGCCCTCGATGATCGCGTTCGTCGCGACCGTCGTCGCGTGGACGACGAAGCTGACGTCCTCGGCGCGCTCGTCGCCCTCCGCGAGCGCGCGCTCGACGGCCTGCATGAACCCGGTCGACGGGTCGGCGGGCGTGGTCAGGACCTTGGCGATCGCGACGCGGCCGGACTCCTCGTCGACGAGCGTCGCGTCGGTGAAGGTGCCGCCGATGTCGACCGCCACGCGAACGCTCATGAGACTTTGTGTTGAAACAACACTTTCTCACCGCCTCCTGGCTTCGCTCCGCGGGGCGAGCTGCGCTTGTGTTGTTTCAACACAAGCCCTTCGGCGCGGAGCGTCGCCGTCGCGGCCGGGTCGACCGAGCGGCCGTCGATCGCAACCTGGTAGACGTCGCGCGCGCGCTCGGCGCTGACCTTGCCCTCGAGTACGTCGCGCAGGACGCGCTCTGGCTCCCGCTCCTCGGGCGGGCCGTAGCCGCCGCCGCCGCACGAGCGGACGCTGATCACGTCGCCCGGGACGAGCTCGACGGTGCTCTTCGAGCCCAGACGCGTCTCCGCGCCGTCCCGGATGTGCATGTACTCGGCGAGGCGGCCTTCGCCGACCGCCGAACGCGCCCCACGGCCCGGCGCGGTCGCGGTCGGCCAGGACGGTGAAGGTCGTGTGCAGGTCGAAGCGGTAGTCCTTGCGCAGCCCGAGCCCGCCGCGGAAGCGGCCCGGCGCCCTCGGAGTCCTCCACCAGCGAGAGCCCGTCGATCCGCACCGGGTAGTTGAGCTCGGTCTCCTCGATCGGCGCGTTCTCGGTGTTCTGGCTGTTCGACTGGACGGCGTCGGGGCCGTCGCTCTCCGCGCGGCCGCCGTAGCCGCCCGCGAAGGTGTCGTAGAAGCACGTGTACTTTCCGGCCGCGGCGTCCAGCGAGCCGAACCCCGCCTGGCACATCATCCCCTTCGTGCCCGCGGGCAGCCGCTCCGGGAAGGCCGGCAGGAGCGCGCGGAACATCACCTCGATCAGGCGGGCGTGGGTCTCCCAGCCGCCGACGACCGGCGCGGGCCAGCGTGCAGTTGACGACGCTCCCGGCGGGCGCGTTCAGGCGGACGAGCCGGTAGAAGCCGTCGTTCACGGGCAGGTCGGGATCGATCAGGCACTTGAAGGCGTACGCGCACGCGGAGAACGTCTGCGCGTAGGTCGAGTTGACCGGCGCGCGCCGCTGCGGGTCGCAGCCGGTCAGATCGAAGCGGATGCCCGTCGGCCGAGATCTCGACTCGCGCCCGCAGGCGAACGGGCTCGTCGGTGTAGCCGTCGTTGTCGACGGTGCCCTTCGGCCTCGTAGACACCCGCCGGCAGCGCCTCGAGCTCGGCCCGCGTGCGCCGCTCGGTGTACTCGAGCAGCTCCTCCATCGTCGCGAGGATCGTCTCGCGCCCGTGCCGCTCCACCAGCGCCGTCACGCGGCGGACGCCGGTCGCGTTGGCCGCGATCTGGGCGCGGAAGTCGCCCGCCGTCTCGTGCTTCGAGCGGATCTGGGCGAGGATCAGCTCGAAGACGTCCTCGACGATCGCACCGCCCTCGACGAGCTTGACGGGCGGGATGATCACGCCCTCCTGGAAGACCTCGCGGAAGGCGCCGATCGACGCCGGCGCGCCGCCGCCCACGTCGACGTGATGCGCGAGGTTGGCGACGTAGCCGAGCAGCTCCTCCCCGTCGTACACGGGCGAGATCGAGGCTGACGTCGTTGAGGTGGACGCCGCTCGGATGCGGGTCGTTCGTGACGATCACGTCGCCCGGGCCGAGGTTCTCGGCGCCGTAGGTCTGCACCGCCTTCGGCACCTGCTCCACCATCGAGCCGAGGTGGACGGGCTGCGCGAACCCCTGCGCGACCGGCCGCAGCTGCGCGTCGAAGAACGCGCAGGAGAAGTCCGAGCGCGTCTTGATGTTCGTCGAGTAGGCGCTCCGCTTCAGCGCCAGCACCATCTCGTCCGTCGCCGCCACGAGCGCGTTCCGGATCACCTCGAACGAGATGGGATCTACTGCCATCCGTAGACCTCCCGCGCCCGCTCGAGGCTGACCTTGCCCTCGCGGACGTCGCGCGCAACGAGCTCGCGATCCCGCTCCTCCGGCGGGCCGTAGCCGCCGCCGCCGCACGTGCGGATAGCTGATCGTGTCGCCGGCCTCGACGTCGATCGTCGTCTTCGCGCCCAGCCGCGTCTCCACGCCGCCGCGGATGAGCACGTACTCCGCGGTCTTGCCGGGCAGGCCGCCGAACGCGCCCGCCGGCCCGGCGACCGTCCGGTCGGCGAGGACGGTGAACGTCGTCGGGCGGTCGAAGACGAAGTCCTTGCGGAGGCCGAGGCCTCCGCGGAAGCGGCCCGCACCCGTCGGAGTCGTCGACGAGCGAGAGCCGCGCGATGCGCACCGGGTAGTTCAGCTCGGTCTCCTCGACCGGTGCGTTCTCGGTGTTCTGCCCGTGCGTCTGCACCGCGTCCGGCCCGTCGCTGCCGGCACGGCCGCCGTAGCCGCCTGCGAAGGTCTCGAGGAAGCAGTAGTACTCGTTCGTCTGCGGGTCGACGCCGCCGAAGCCCGCGTGGCACATCATCGCCTTCGTCCCGGCGGGGAGCCGCTCCGGCAGCGCGGGCAGGAGCGCGCGGAAGATGACGTCGACGAGCCGCGTCTGCGTCTCCCAGCCGCCGACGACCGGGCTCGGCCAGGTGCAGTTCGTGACGCTGCCGCGCGGCGCGTCGAGCCGGACGAGCCGGTAGAAGCCGTCGTTCACCGGCAGGTCGGGGTCGATCAGGCACTTGAGCGCGTACGCGCAGGCGGAGAACGTCTGCGCGTAGGTCGAGTTGACCGGCGCGCGCCGCTGGGGGTCAGACCCTGTCAGGTCGAACGCGACGCCCTCGGCCGAGATCTCGACCCGCGCCCGCAGCCGGACGGGCTCGTCGGTGTAGCCGTCCGTGTCGACGGACCCCTCAGCCTCGTAGACGCCCTGCGGGAGCGAGGCGAGCTCGGCCCGGGTGCGGCGCTCCGTGTAGTCGAGCAGCTCGGCCATCGCGGCGACGATCGTCTCGCGCCCGTGCCGACCGACGAGCGCCTGCACGCGGCGCACGCCGGTCGCGTTGGCTGCCACCTGCGCGCGCAGATCGCCGCCCGTCTCGTGCTTCGAGCGGATCTGCGCCAGGATCAGGTTGAAGACGTCCGGGACGATCCGGCCGCGCGTCCACGACCTTGACCGGCGGGATGATCACGCCCTCCTGGAACACCTCGCGGAACGCGCCGATCGACGCCGGCGCGCCGCCGCCGACGTCGACGTGGTGCGCGAGATTGGCGACGTAGCCGATCAGCTCCTCGCCGTCGTACACCGGCGAGATCAGGCTGATGTCGTTCAGGTGCACGCCGCTCGGGAACGGCTCGTTCGTGATCAGGACGTCGCCCGGGCGCAGCCGCTCCGGGCCGTAGTCGCGAACGGCGCGTGGGATCTGCTCGACCATCGAGCCGAGGTGCACGGGCTGCGTGAAGCCCTGCGCGACCGACCGCAGCTCGGCGTCGAAGAAGGCGCAGGAGAAGTCCGAGCGCGTCTTGATGTTCGTCGAGTAGGCGCTCCGCTTCAGCGCCAGCACCATCTCGTCCGTCGCCGCCACGAGCGCGTTCCGGATCACCTCGAACGTGATCGGGTCGAACATCACAGGAGGTAAGGCCCCTGCCGCTCGTACCGCTCGCTCGCCCGCGCGACGGCGTCGAGGTCGATCTCGAAGCCGAGCCCGGGCGCCGTCGGCACGGCCACCCGGCCGCCCGTCATCTCGATCGGCGTCGTCACGAGCTGCTCCGAGAGCAGGTGGTGCATGACCTGGCTGCCGAGCGTCTGGTTCGGGAGCGTCGCCATCACCTGGAGGCCGGCGAAGGTCGAGATCGCGCTCTCGACGCAGGCGTGGCGGTTCATCGGGATCCCGTACGACTCGGCCAGGTACGCCAGCTGGCGCCAGCGCCAGAGGCCGCCCGACTCGTGGCTGCCGAGCACGATCGCGTCCGCGGCCTCCTGCTCGAGCACGGCGCGCAGCTCGGCGGTCGTGTGCACGGACTGGTCGGCGGCGATCTTCGTCTCGACCGAGCGCCGCACCCAGGCGAGCCCGGCGACGTTGCCGGCCGCGACGGGCTGCTCGACCCAGTCGAGGTCGAACTCCTCGAGCCGCCGGATCGCGTCGACCGCGCCCGGGACGTCCCACGCCTCGTTCGGGTCGACGCGCAGCAGCGGCTCCGGGCCGATCGCGTCGCGCACGGCGCCGACGACCTCCGCGTCGTCGCGGTGCCCGCGGCCGACCTTGATGTAGACGACGCGGTAGCCCTCGGCGGCGAGCGCGGCCGCGTCGCGGGCGAGCTCCTCGGCCGTGTCGCCCTGCGGGAAGGCCATGAAGTCGACCTCGTCGTTGACGCGCCCACCGAGGAAGGTCGACGCCGGCACGCCGAGCGCCTTGCCGAGCGCATCCCAGCACGCCGACTCCATCCCGCTCAGCACCTGCAGCGAGAAGCGCGGCCAGAGGCGCCACCGCCCCTCGCGCCAGAGCTCGCCGAAGATCGCCTCGACGTCGCCCGGCGAACGGCCGACGAAGGCGCGCGCCATCAGGCGGCCGTGCGCCGCGACCGCGGCGGGATCCTCGGCAGATCGACTCGCCGTACCCGGTCACGCCCGTCGTCGGTCTCGACCGCGAAGAGGACGAGGTTCGCGCCCTCCTGCACGCCGGAGCGCCAGTGGAACGGCCGCGCGAGCGGGATCGCGACCGGCGTCGCGGTCGACGGCCGTGATCTTCACGCGGTCCCTCTGCTCGCAACGCCGTGGTCGCCTCCTCGTCGACGGTGCCGTCGGGAGCGACGACCACGCCGTAGAGCTCGCGCGCCGCCGCCGCGCTGACCTTCTCATTCAGCACGTCGCGCGCGACGGCGGTCGGATCGCGCTCGAGCGGATCGCCCCAGCCGCCGCCGCCCGCAGTGCGGTGCTCGAAGACGTCACCCGCCTCGATCGCGGTCGAGAACATCGGCGGGAGCGGCTCCCGGCTGCCGTTGTGTACGAGCACGTTCTCCGAGGGCGCTCCGGCGGCGCCGCCGGCGAGGCCGTAGGGCGGGTGCGTGGCCCGGTCGGACCTGACGATGAGAGACGTCTCCGGTGTCAGGCAGCGCCAGACGCGCTCCACGGCGAGCCCGCCGCGGTGGAGCCCTGCGCCGCCGGAGTCGGGCACGAGCCCGTACCGCTCGACGAGGATCGGGTACTCCTGCTCGGCCACCTCCACGGGCATGTTCGCGGCGAGGCTCGCCGGGTTCGTGAGGCCGTCGTTGCCGTCGGCCTCGGGCGTGCCGCCCCACGTGCCGACGACGAGCTCGTAGAAGACGAAGCGGCCGCCGTCCGGGCGGTCCGCGCCGAAGATCGCGAGCGTGTTCCCGCCCTCACCGGCGGCCGGCACCCGCTCCGGGATGCAGCTGTGCGAGCGCGCCGTTGACCGCATCGAGGACGCGGAACCCCGTCACGCCGCGCATCGAGGACGCGCCGGGCATGACGACCTCGGCGACCGTGCCCGGGCGTGTTAACACGTTAATAGGCCGAAACGCGCCGGCGGTGTTCGGCACCTCGACGGTCAGCGCAGCCCGAACTGCCTGGTAGGCGCACGCCTGCACGAACGAGCGCGTGCTGTTCAACGAGCCGCGCACCATCGGCGCCGACTCGGTCAAATCGACCGTGACCTCGTCGCCGGCGATCGTCACGTGCGCCGTGATCGGAACGTCGCAGACGTCGATGCCGTCCGAGCCCAGGTAGTCGGTGAACGAGGCGCTGCCGTCGGGCCACGTCGCGATCTCCTGCCGCACGAGTCGCTCGGTGTGATCGATCATCGCGTCGAGCAGCTCCGCGAGCCCGTCGCGGCCGTGCCGCTCGGCGAGGGCGACGACGGCACGCTCGGCGACGGCGCACGCGGCGACCTGCGCGCCGAGGTCGCCGAACGTCATCCGCGGGATGCGCACGTTCGCCTCGAGGATCTTGAAGACGTCCTCGACCGGCTCGCCCTCGTCGTAGAGCTTGAGCCAGGGCAGCCGGATGCCCTCCTGGAAGATCTCGGTGTTGTCGCAGGCGCTCGAGCCAGGCAGGCGGCCGCCGACGTCGCCGTGATGGGCCGTCGTGCACGTGAAGGCGATCACCTCGCCCTCGAAGTGGACGGGCCTGAAGACGAAGAGATCCTGCAGGTGGATGCCGCCGTCGAAGGGATCGTTCATGAGGTAGACGTCGCCCGGCTGCATGCGCCCGTCGTAGTGCTCGAGGAGCGTCTCCATCGCGGCGGGGACCGACCCGAGATGGAACGGCACGGTCACCGCCTGCGAGACCGTGCGGCCCTGTGCGTCGCAGACAGAGGCGGAGAAATCCATGCCGTCGCGGACGACGCTCGAGTGCGCGGTGCGGAAGATCGTCGTCGCCATCTCGTCCGCGATCGACGCCAGGCCGTTCGCGACGATCTGGAGCGTCACCGGGTCAACCATCGCTGCTCCGTTCGAGCACGAGCGTTCCGGTCTGAGACTCGCGGCGAATCGTCCACTCGGGCGGCACGACCACGGTCGTGTCGTACTCGTCAACGAGCATGGGCCCCGCCTCGCGATCGGCGCCGATGGACGCCCGCGAGAAGACAGGAGCGTCGTGGCGCGCGTCGCCGACCTGCATCGTGCGCATCTCGCTTACCGGCGGCGCGGCGTCGTCGACGACGAACGTCGCCGCCGCCGCGGAGGCGCCGAGCGCGACGAGCCGTACGGCCCGGATCTCGACGGGCGAGCCAGGCTGGTCGCGAACGCCGTACAACCGCTCGTGCTCGTCCTCGAATTCGGCGCGGAGCGCCGCAAGCGCCGCCCGGTCGACAGGCCCCTCGGCAAACGGAGTCTCGACCTCCCAGCTCTGACCGCCGTAGCGCAGGTCGGCGCTCCGCACCCACTCCACCTCGCGGCCGTCGAGCGTTGGCGCCAGCCGCGTCTCCATCTCGTCGAGCAGCGCAGAGATCTCGCCGGGCTTGCAGCCGTCGAGGTCGAGGTGGCACGTGCGCACCTCGTGGAACTCCGGGCGCGCGAACAGCAGTCCGACGGCGCTGAAGAGGCCGGCGACCTCAGGAACGAGAACGGTCCTCACCCCGAGGTCGTCCGCGAGCCCCGCTGCGTGGATCGGGCCGGAGCCGCCGTAGGCAACGAGCGCGAACTCGCGCGGGTCGCGGCCCTTCTCGGACGACACCGAGCGGAGCGCGCGCGTCATCCGCGCGTTCGCGATCCGGTGGATGCCGCTCGCGGCCTCGAGCAGCGAGAGGCCGAGCGGCCGCGCGACGCGACCAACCGCGGCCTCGGCGGCCGCGACCGAGATCGAGATCTGACCGTCCGCCACAGCGCCGGCCGGCATGTAGCCGAGGAGCACGTTCGCGTCGGTCACCGTCGGCTCGACGCCTCCGCGTCCGTAGCAGGCGGGGCCGGGGTCTGCCCCGGCGCTGCGCGGGCCGACCTGCAACCCGCCGGCGGAGTCGAGCCACGCGATGCTGCCGCCGCCCGCCCCGACCTCGGCGATGTCGATCGTCGGGATCCTCAGCAGCTCGCCGGCGCCGCGGATCAGCCTGCTGCCGGCGGACATCGAGCCGCCGACCTCGTACTCACGGCCGCGCGCGATCGCGCCGTGCTCGATCAGCGACGCCTTCGCGGTCGTGCCGCCCATGTCGAACGCGATCACGTTGCGGAGCCCGAGCTGCTCGGCCATCCCGCGCGCGGCGACGACCCCGGCCGCCGGACCCGACTCGAGCGCGAACACCGGCCTCGCCCTCGCGTCCTCCGAGGTCATCACCCCGCCCGACGACTGCATGATCTGAAGCGGGCCGTCGAGGCCGATCCCGTCGAGGCCGGAGCGGATGCGGTCGAGGTAGGAGCCCATCAGGGGGCGAACGTAGGCGTTGACGACGGTCGTCGCCGAGCGCTCGTACTCCCGCTGCTCGCGCAGGATCTCGGACGAGAGCGAGATGCTGGCGTCGGGAAGCTCTTCCGCGAGGATCGCGCCGAGCCGCTGCTCGTGGTCCGGATAGAGATACGAGTGGAGCAGGCAAACGGCGATCGACTCGACGCCTGCGTCGCGCAGGCGCTCGGCGACAGCGCGGCACTCGGCCTCGTCGAGCGGCGTGAGCACGCTGCCGTCGACCGTCACGCGCTCGTTCACCTCGAACCGAAGGCGCCGCTCGACGAGTGGCGGCGGCTTGCGCCAGAAGAGGTCGTACATGTGCGGGATCCGCAGTCTGCGCAGCTCGAGCACGTCGCGGAAGCCGGCGGTCGTGACGAGCGCGGTCAGGCTGCCGCGGCGTTCGAGCACAGCGTTCGTGGCGACGGTCGTCCCGTGGACGACCTCGCTCACGGCGTCGTCACCGGCGAGCGCGCCCACGGCCTCGACGACCGCGCGGTCGTAGCTCGGCGGTGTCGAGAGCAGCTTGCGGATCGCGACGTGCCCGTCCGCCCGGTGCAGGACTACGTCGGTGAACGTGCCGCCGACGTCGACGCCGATCCGGGTCGCAGTCACAGCAGCGTCATGAGATTTGAAATTTCATGTTGCGTCATGCGGCGAGCGTAAACGACACTTCGGCGGAATGGAAGACGCACTCTCCATCGAGCCGCTCGAGGAGCGCGAGTCGATCGAGGACCGCGTCGCCCAGTCCCTGCGCTCCCTGATCGTCACGGGACAGCTCCCGGAGGGCACGCAGCTGGTGCAGCGCGATCTCGCGACGCGTTTCCGGGTCTCGCAGACGCCGGTGCGCGCGAGCCTCGGCCGGCTCGAGCGCGAGGGCTTCGTCGCCGTCGGCGCGACGGGCCGGTCGTTCGTGAGCCGCCTGACGCGCGAGGACTTCGAGGAGATCTACGCCGCCCGGCTCGGGCTCGAGGGCCTCGCCGCCCGGCTCGGTGCAGCCGCCGTCGGCGAGCCGGAGACCTCCCGCATGGACGAGGCGCTCGGGCTGCTGCGGCACGCGGCCGCCCGGGAGAACGTCGACGAGTACCTCGCCCTCCGCTGGGAGTTCTACGGCACGTGCTACCGCGCGAGTGGCCGCCGGCGCCTCGTCGACGAGGTCGAGCGCCTCTACCGCCGCTCGGAGCGGTACAACCGGCTCGTGCTCTCCTCGCCGGACCGCTTCCGCGACTCGCTCCACCGCTACGAGTCCTTCCAGCAGGCGTGCCTGCGGAACGAGGACGAGACGGCGGAGGCGATCGTGCAGGACAGCCTGCGCTGGGCGGTCGCGAGTGTTGCGCCCGGATTGCCGAGCGAGGCCGCTTGAGCACGGCGGCCCAGGATCTTCGCGACGCGGTGGCCGGCCAGCTCGGCCCGGACGCCCGCGTCTCCGACGGCGAGTCGGAGCTCGACCTCCACGCGGGCGACATGACGTTCCACCGCCCGCGGCGTCCGGATCTCGTCGTCTACCCCGCCTCGACCGACGACGTCTCGCGCGTCCTCGCGCTCGCGAACGAGCTGCG
Organism: uncultured Gaiellaceae bacterium; assembly: GCA_963791905.1. Classification (GTDB taxonomy): domain Bacteria; phylum Actinomycetota; class Thermoleophilia; order Gaiellales; family Gaiellaceae; genus Gaiellasilicea. The sequence goes on along the minus strand of CAWBTX010000005.1, from coordinate 721,329 downwards.
CGTGCCCGTGACGCCGTTCGGCGCCGGCTCGAGCCTCGAGGGGCATGTCATCCCGGAGCGCGGCGGCATCAGCCTCGATCTCTCCCGGCTCGACCGGATCCTCGAGATCGCGCCCGACGACCTCAGCCGCCACCGTCCAGGCCGGCGTCACGCGCAGCGCCCTCGAGCGCGCCGCCGGCGAGCACGGGCTCTTCTTCCCGGTCGATCCCGGCGCCGACGCGACGCTCGGCGGCATGGCGGCGACGAACGCCGCCGGGACGACCACGATCCGCTACGGCAAGATGCGCGCGAACGTGCTCGCGCTCGAGGCCGTGCTCGCAGACGGCACCGTCGTCCGCACCGGCAGCCGAGCGCCGAAGACCTCTGCCGGCTACGACCTGACCTCGCTGCTCGTCGGCTCCGAGGGCACCCTCGCTGTGATCACCGAGCTGCGCGTCAGGCTCTACGGGATCCCGGAGCACGTGCGCGCGCTGCGCATCGCGTTCCCGACCGTCGAGGCCGCGTGCCGCGACCGCGGCGGCGCTCGTCGCGGCGGGCTCGGCGTTGACGCGGCTCGAGCTGCTCGACGCGCTGGACGATCCGACGCGATCAACGCCCACCTCGGCACCGACTACCCGGCCGGGCCGTGCCTGCTCGTCGAGGCCGCCGGCACCGAGTCGACCGTCGAGGCCGATCTCGAGCTCGTTCGCGAGCTCGCCGACGCCGAAGGCGCGACCGACGTGGTCGAAGAACGCGACGCTGAAGGGCGCGCGCGGCTGTGGGCCGCCCGCCATGCCGCTGCGTACGCGTCGGCTGCCGCCGCGCCGGGCCGGCACGAGCGGGCGACGGACACCTGCGTCCCCGTCTCGGAGCTCGCGGGAGCGGTCGAGTTCGCGCGCGCGGAGGTCGAGCGCCTCGGCCTCGAGGCGGCGGTCCTCGGCCACGCCGGGCGACGGCAACGTGCACGTGAGCATGCAGGTCGACGTCGACGACCCGGACGAGCTGGCGCGCGCGGACGAGCTGGTCGAGCGCCTCGTCGTCGACGCCCTCGCCCGCGGCGGCACCTGCACGGGCGAGCACGGGATCGGCCGCGGCAAGCTGCAGGCGCTCGAGCTCGAGCACGGCGACCTCCTGCCGCTGATGCGCGGGATCAAGCGGCTGTTCGACCCGAACGGGATCCTCAACCCTGGCAAGGTGTTCGAGTGAGCGGCGTTCGAATGACCGACAACGGCCTACTTCCCATTCCGCGGCCCGGCAAGATCGTCTGCGTCGGCCTCAACTACCGCGACCACGCCAGCGAGTCCGCCATGGAGCTGCCCGCCGCGCCGCTCCTCTTCGCGAAGTGGCCGAATGGCCTCGTCGGGCCCGGCGAGCCGATTGTGTTGCCGCACCAGACGACGGAGGTCGACTACGAGGCCGAGCTCGGCGTCGTGATCGGGCGAGCCGCGCGCAGCATCTCCGCCGACGACGCGCTCGACCACGTCGCGGGCTACCTGTGCGCGAACGACGTCAGCGCGCGCGACATCCAGTTCGGCGACGGCCAGTGGACGCGCGGCAAGTCCTTCGACACCTTCTGCCCGGTCGGGCCGATGGTGCCCGCGGCGCAGATTGCCGACCCGCAGAACCTGCGGATCCGCTGTCTCCTGAACGGCGAGGCCATCCAGGACGGCACGACCGCGGACATGATCTTCGGCGTCGCCGAGGTGATCGCGTACGTCAGCGACGGCATCGCGCTCGAGCCGGGCGATCTGATCCTCACGGGCACACCGCCCGGCGTCGGTTTCGTCCGGAACCCGCCGGTCTTCCTCCAGGACGGGGACGAGGTGACGGTCGAGATCGAGGGCGTCGGCACGCCTCGACGAACCCGGTCCGCCGCGCGTGAGCGTGGCGCCCGCGTCGCTCGAACGGCCCTGCGCGACCGGTTCGGCGCCGACGTCGTCGCGGACGGCGTTCCGGCCTTCTACCTGACGGACGCGACCGAGGCGCGCGGCCTCAGCGGCCATGCCGACGCGCTCGCGCTCCCCCGGACCGCCGAGGAGGTCGCCGAGGTCGTCGCGTGGTGCTACGAGCAGGGCGTTCCGATCACGCCGCGCGGCGGCGGCACCGGCTTCGCGGGCGGCGCCGTCCCGCACGGCGGCGTCGTGCTCGGCCTCGAGCGGGTGCGCGCGGGTCCGGTCGCTCGAGCCGCTCCTCTGGCGGATGGAGGTCGAGGCCGGCGTGACGACCGCCGACGTGCGCAGGGTCGCGCGCGAGAACGGGCTCCTCTTCCCGCCCGATCCCGGGCGCCGCCGAGCAGTCGCAGATCGGCGGGAACGTCGCCACGAACGCGGGCGGCCCGCACGCCTTCAAGTACGGCGTCACCGGCGACTGGGTGACGGGCGTCGAGGTGGTCGTCGCGCCGGGCGAGCTCGTCCGCGTCGGCGGCCCGATCAGGAAGGACGTCGCCGGCTACGACCTCGGCAGCCTCCTCGTCGGCTCGGAGGGGACGCTCGGGATCGTCACCGTCCGTCTGGCTGCGCCTCGCTCCGGCGCCCGAGGCGGTCGCGCCCGATCGTCTCGCTGCACCGCGACACCGCGACGGGCTGCGACGCGCTCGGCCCGCGTCGCTCGGCAGCGGCCTCCCGGTCGCCGCCCTCGAGTACCTCGACGGCGAGACGCTGCGGCGAGCGGCAGCGTCGTTTCCCGGTCCCGCTCGAGCGAGGGCGGCTTCATGGTCCTGACCGAGGTCGACGGCTCCGCCGAGGAGGTCGCGCGGCTGCGCGAGCCGCGGTCCTCGAGGTGCTCGCCGAGGACGCCGCTCACGATCTGGGCGCCGGACGCGACCGCGGAGATCGCCGCGCTCTGGCGCTGGCGCGACGGCGTCTCGCTCGCAGTCCAGGCCGAGCGCGGCGGCAAGGTGAGCGAGGACATCGTCGTGCCCTTCGACCGGCTGGCCGAGGCGATCGAGGAGACGCTCGCGATCGGCGCGCGCCACGACCTGGCCGCCTGCAGCTGGGGTCACGCAGGCGACGGGAACCTCCACTCGACCTTCCTCATCGACCCGACGGACGAGGACGAGCGCGAGCGCGCGGAGAGCGCGGCCGACGAGCTGTTCGAGCTGGCCGTCGCGGCTCGGCGGCAGCATCTCCGGCGAGCACGGCCTGGGCCTCGTGAAGAGCGGTCAGCCTCGCGCAGCCAGTGGGCGCCGGCCGCCGTCGCGCTGCACGACGCGGTGAAGGCCGCCTTCGACCCCAAGGGCCTCCTCAACCCGGGAAAGAAGCGCTGACCAGCGCGCCGCGTCCACGTCACGGGGACCGTCCCCGCCGTCGTCGCGGAGGCGCTCGCGCAGGACTTCGAGCTCGTGCCGGAGCCGGGCGGCGCCGACGGCATCCTCTCGCTCCTCACGACGCGGGTGGACGGCGACTACCTCGACGGCGCGGGGCCACAGCTCGAGATCGTGGCCAACTACGGCGTCGGCGTCGACAACGTCGACCTCGAGGCCGCGCGCAGCCGCAGCGTCCAGATCGCGAACACGCCCGACGTCCTGACGAAGGCGACGGCCGAGCTCACGATCGCGCTCACCCTCGCGCTGCTCCGCCGCGTGGCCGAGGGCGACCGGTCTGCTCCGCGAGCGCAAGACGTGGTCGTTCTCGCTCGAGTTCATGCTCGGAGAGGGGCTCGACGGCCAGACGTTCGGCGATCGTCGGCCCGGGCCGGATCGGACGCGAGACCGCCAGGCTGGCCGAGGCATTCGGGGCACGTCCGGTCTTCGCCGGGCGCAGACGACGACCTCCACGCGCTGCTCGCGACCGCCGACGTCGTCAGCCTGCACTGCCCGCTGACGCCGGAGACGCGCCACCTGATCGACGCGGACGCGCTCGCCGCGATGCGGCCGACGGCCGTGCTCGTGAACACGGCCCGCGGCGCGATCGTCGACGAGGCCGCGCTCGTCGAGGCGCTCGCGAGCGGGCCGCATCGCCGGCGCAGCGCTCGACGTCTTCGAGCACGAGCCACGACGTGAGCGAGGAGCTGCTGACGACTCGAGAACGTCGTCCTGACGCCGCACATCGGCAGCGCGACCAGGCGAACGCGCGAGGCGATGGGGCTGCTCGCGGTGTCCGCGCTGCGGGAGGTGCTGCTCCACGGCCGCCGGCCCGCGAACGCGGTCGTGTAGTCGTATGCTTGCGGCTCCGCGGTCGTGGAGAGGGGGACTGGAATGAGCAAGTCTCGTGCCGTACTGCTCGCGCTGGTTGCCGCCGGGCTCGTGCTGCTGCCCGCGGCGTCGGCATCGCACACGGCAAACCCGACCTCCGTCACGATCGCCGGCTCGCTGCAGTCGGAGCTCGGCTGCCCGGCCGACTGGCAGCCCGAGTGCGCGACGACGCACCTGGCGTACGACGCCGACGACGATGTCTGGCAGAAGGCGTTCACGGTTCCCGCCGGCGGCTACGAGTACAAGGCTCCCCTGAACGACGCCTGGGACGAGAACTACGGCCTGCACGCGCAGCCGAACGGGCCGAACATCCCGCTCACCCTGGCCGCGGGCGCCGGGGTGAAGTTCTACTACGACCACAAGAGCCACTGGGCCACCGACAACCGGGGCTCGGTGATCGCGGTCGCGCCCGGAAGCTTCCAGTCTGAGCTCGGCTGCGCGGGCGACTGGGATCCGAGCTGTCTCCGCTCGTGGCTCCAGGACGTCGACGGGGACGGCACCTACACGTTCGAGACCACCGCCCTGCCGCAGGGCTCGTACGAGACGAAGGTGGCGATCAACGAGAGCTGGGACGAGAACTACGGCGAGGGCGGCGCGCTCGGCGGCGCAAATATCGCGTTCGCGGTCCCGTTCGACAACGCGAAGGTGACGTTCTCCTACAACGCGACCTCGCATGTGCTCACGGTCGACGTCGCGGACGTCCCAGGGGCGCAGGACGGCCCGGGGGCGCTGTCGCATTTCGGCCTGGCGCGGAAGGACTGCCTCGGAACCGCGCGCAACACGACCTCGAAGGTCTGGTACACGGTCGCGAACGGCGTCCTGAGCGACGTCTACTACCCGACGGTCGACAACACGAACGTCGAGACGCTCCAGTACGTCGTCACCGACGGCTCGACGTTCACGGATCTCCAGACGCGCGACATGACGTACACCGTCGAGCCCGTCGGCGACCCGGCTGACCTGATTTGCAAGGTCACGGCTCGGGCGAAGAGCGGCAAGTACTCGATCGAGACCGAGTACATCACCGACCCGGGCCGCAACGCCGTGGTGATGCGCGTCGACTTCAAGCCCAACCAGGCGGGCTACCGGCTCTACGTCCGGTTCGACGCGACGGTGAACGGGAACGGCGGCGGCGGTGCGGGCAACGGCGGCGCCGACACGGCGACCGTGGACGACTCGAGCGGCCATCCAGTGCTCGTGAGCTCCGACCCTGTGACGGCGACCAACGCGGCCAACCGGGACTACGCCGAGCCGGTCCACGCCGCGCTCGACGGTGCGTTCACCGAGGCGACGAGCGGCTTTGTCGGCGAAGACAGCGACGGGCTGGTCCAGCTCGACGCCTCGCGCGAGCTCACCACGACCGTCGCCGACGCGGTGAACGGCAACGTCGTCCAGGTGGCGCAGGTCGACCTCGGACCTTCGGGCAAGACCGAGCTCGCACTCGGGTTCGGGGCCTCACAGTCGGACGCGGTCGGCACGGCGGCAGGAGCGCTCGGCGCCGACTTCGGCGACAAGCTCGCCGCGTACAGGAACGGGTGGAAGGTCTACGACCTGACCCTGGGCAAGCTTCGGGTCAACGCCCTGCCCGGCCTCGATTCCGCGGACCGGAAGCGGGTCGAGGACACCTATTACCTGAGCGCCAACGTCATCAAGGCCTCCGAGGACAAGACGTTCCCGGGCGCAATCGTGGCCAGCCTCGCCTCGCCGTGGGGCCAGGCCGTCTCCGCCGGCGATCCGGCGAACACGTACTTCGGCTCGTACCGGGAGGTGTTCGCACGCGACCTCTACGAGTCGTGGACGGGGCTCGTCGCCGCCGGCGATCTCGCGACCGCGCGCGCGGCGACGCTCTTCCTGTTCGAGCGGCAGCAGCTTCCAGACGGGTCGATGCCGCGGAACAGCCTCGTGAACGGGAAGGTCGCTCCGGACTCCTTCGGCACCCAGCTCGACGAGACCGCGTACCCGATCCTGATGGCCGCGCAGCTCGGCATGACCGGCGCCTCGCTCTATGCGGATCACATCAAGCCGGCCGCCAACTTCCTCGCCGCGCGCGGACCCGCGTTCGGCGTCGAGCGCTGGGAGGAGCAGAGCGGCTTCTCGCCCTCGACGATCGCCGCCGAGGTCGCCGGTCTCGTTGCGGCCGCGCAGCTGGCGACCGCGAACGGGGACCCGACCGCGGCTGCGGTCTGGCTCGGCATCGCCGACGAGTGGCAGCGCCGCGTCAAGAGCTGGACGGTGACGACGAACGGGCCGCTGCCGGGGCAGCGGTACTTCATCCGGCTCTCGAAGACCGGCGACCCGAACGCGGCCATCTCGTACAACGTGGGCAACGGCGGCCCGACGCTGGATCAGCGGGCCGTGATCGACGCCGGCTTCCTCGAGCTCGTCCGGCTCGGCCTGCTGCCGGCCGCCGATCCCGATGTCGCCCGGTCGCTGCCGATCGTCGACGCGACGATCAAGAAGACGACGGCGAAGGGGCCGGGATGGCATCGCTACAACGGCGACGGCTACGGCGACCGCGCGAGCGACGGCCGGCCGTGGGCTCCGAGCGGCCAGGGCACCGGTCACCTGTGGCCGGCGTTGTCGGCCGAGCGGGGCGAGCAGAGCCTCGCCACCGGCGACTCGGCAGGCGCGGCCTCGCTCCTCAAGGGCATGAGCGACTTCGGCTCGGGCGTCGGGCTCATCCCGGAGCAGAACTGGGAGCTGCCCGACCTGCCGGCCTCGCCCTTCGGCACCGACCCCACCGTCGCGTCGATCGGCTTCACGAACGGGGGCCCGGCCGGCTCGGCCGCGCCGCTCACGTGGTCGGCGGCGTCGTACGTCCGGCTGGCGGCGAGCATCGCGGCGAGACGGAACGTCGTTCTGCCCGCGCTCACGTTCTCGCGCTACGTCGCCCGCACTCAGGGGACGACGCCGCTGACGGTGACGGCGCCGGCCGACAACTCGGTCGTCTCCGCGTCGCCGGTGACAGTTACCGGCACGACCGCGCCGGGCAACAACGTCTTCGTCTCGGCCACGAACATCGATGCCAACTCGGCGACGACGTTCGCCTCGACCGCCGCGCCGACCGGCTCCTTCAGCATCGACGTCGCCGTCACGGGCGGCACGAACGTCCTCAACATCGTCGCGGTCAGCCCGAGCGGCGGCACCGCCAACGCGAAGCGCAGCGTTTTCCTCGACTTCGTGCCCGGGACGCTGATCCTCGATGTCGCCGACCCGAGCGGGGATGACAACGGCCCCGGCAACTACGCCTACCCGACCTCCGGCAACTTCCATCCGGGGGCCTTCGACATCCAGCGGTTCCAGGTCTACGACTCCGGACCGGACGTCACCTTCCGCGTGCAGACGCGCGACCTCTCGGAGACCTTCGGCAGCCCGCTCGGCGCACAGCTCGTCGACGTCTACGTCCACGTGCCGGGCGCCGGATCGACCTCGACCTCCGCGGCGCATCCGCTCCGCAACTTCTCGATCGCCCCGGCGTCCGCGTGGAGCCGCCTCGTGCAGGTGCAGGGCTTCGGGCAGCGGTACGTCGACGCGGGCGGCGCGACCCTCGGCACGGCCACGATCTCTGCGAACGCGATCACGCGCTTCATCACCTTCAGCGTCCCGAAGGCGTCCCTCGGAACGCCGACCTCCGGCTGGGGCTTCACCGTGGTCCTCACGGGCCAGGACGGCTTCAGCCCGGACCAGGCCCGCGGCTTCACGCCGACGCCGCAGGAGTTCCAGTTCGGCGTCTGCGCCGCCGCGAGCGCCGATCCGCACTGCACCTTCAACCCGGGCCTCGTGCCGAAGACGATCGACGTGATCACGCCGCCGGGCGTGTCGCAGTCCGTGGAGCTCGACTACACGCTCGGCCCGGTGGTGCTCCAGGGGGCATTCATCCCCTAGCGGCGACCGAGCGTAAAGCCGCCACGATCTCGGCCGGTCCGGGCAGCGTCGCTTGCTCGAGGTCCTTCTGGTACGGGATGGGATGCGAGGCGGCGCCGACGCGAACAACGGGCGCGTCGAGGTCCCAGAAGCAGTGCTCCGCCACGTGCGCGGCGATCTCGGAGCCGAAGCCGCAGAACCGGACGGCCTCGTGCGCGACGACGAGCCGGTGCGTCTTCGCCACCGACTCGGCGATCATGGCGGTGTCGAGCGGGACGAGCGTGCGCGGGTCGACGACCTCGACGCTGACGCCGTCTGCCTCCAGCTCGTGGGCCGCCCGGAGCGCGTGCTGAACCTGCACCCCGAGGGCGACCACCGTGACGTCAGTCCCATCGCGGGCGACGCGCCCGACGCCGAGCTCGATCCCGTATCGCTCCTCCGGGACGGGCGACGGCTCGGTGAAGAAGAGGAGCTTCTGCTCGAGGAAGATGACCGGGTTGTCGCCGCGGATCGCCGCGGAGAGCAGGCCCTTCGCGTCGTACGGCGTCGAAGGCATGGCGACGACGAGTCCCGGGATGTGGGCAAAGAGCGCCTCCAGGCTCTGTGAGTGCTGCGCGCCGAGCCTGACCCCGCCGCCCGAGACCATCCGGATCACGAGCGGGATGCTCGGCGAACCGCCCATCATGAATCTGAGCTTCGCCGCCTGATTCATGATCTGGTCGAAGGCCACGCCGGAGAAGTCGGAGAACTGCAGCTCGACGACCGGTCTCAACCCCGTCAGCGCCGCGCCGATCCCGCAGCCGACGAAGCCGCTCTCCGTCAGCGGCGTATCCCGGATCCGGTCGGCACCGAAGCGCTCGTACAGGCCCTCGGTGGCGCGAAAGAGCCCGCCCACCTTGCCGACGTCCTCGCCGATCACGATCACGTCGGGATCCGCCTCGAGCTCGAGCTCGAGCGCCTCGCGCACGGCGGCGACGAAGCCGAGTCGCCGGCCGCCCTCCTCCGCGGGTGTCGAATAGCTCCGCTGTGCCGCGAACACGGCCGGCAAGAGGTCGTCGGGGCTCGCGTCCTCGTCGCCGAGCGCGAGCTCGATCGCCTGTTCGACCTCGTGCTCGACGTCGCGCACCACGGCCTCCAGGCGCTCGTCGTCGAGCTCGCCGGCTTCTCGCAGCAGACGCTCGAAGCGCGGGAGCGGGTCGTTCGCCTCCCACTCCTCGACGAGCGCCGGGTCACGGACGTCCGGAAGGTTGGCGCGCATGGAGTGCTGCATCCGCCGGAATGTCTTCATCTCGAGGAAGGTGGGCCCAGCGCCGGCCCGTGCCTGCTCGAGGGCGCGCGCGACCGCTTCCTCGACCGCGAGCAAGTCGTTCCCGTCCACGATCTCGCCCGCCATCCCATACCCCGCGGCGCGGTCGGCCAGGTCCTCCACGGCTCGCTGCGCGCGCCAGCCGGCAGAGAGTGCGAACTGGTTGTTCTCGCAGATGAAGACGACCGGCAGCGCCCAGGTCGCGGCGAGATTCATGCCCTCGTGCGCCGCCCCTTGACCTGCGGCCCCGTCGCCGAAGAAGGCAACAGCGGCCTGCCCGGTGCCGCGCAGCTTCGCGGTCAGCGCCGCCCCGCACGCGTGCGGGATTCCGGCACCGACGATCCCGTTGCAGCCGAGGATGTCGAGCGAGAGGTCGGCGATGTGCATCGACCCGCCGAGCCCCTTGCAATAGCCGGTCCGCTTCCCGAACATCTCGGCCATCATCCGGCGGAGGTCTGCGCCGGCTGCGATCAGGTGGCCATGCGAGCGATGATGGCCGACGAGGTAGTCCGTGTCACGCATGACTCCGGCCGCGCCGACTGCGATCGCCTCCTGGCCGACGCAGCTGTGGGCGGTGCCGAAGATGACGCCCTGCTGGAAGAGCTCGGCGGCGCGATCCTCGAAGCGGCGAATCAGTGCCATGACGCGGTACTGCTCCAGGAGCGACGGCCGCTCGACGGACCGCTCGCTCACCGCGGCGGACGCTGGTGGAACTCGAAGATGTACCCGTCCGGATCGAGCGAGTACAGGCTCTTGCCGCCCTTGTTCGGGCCTGCAGGCGTCTCCACCGGCCCGTCCGACCGGAACGAGACGCCTCGCGAGAGCAGCTCCTCGTAGAGCGCGTCGATCCCCGTGACGAAGACGCAGAAGTGGCCGGTCCCGTAGTCGCACGGTCGCGAGCTGCCGGAGAAGCGCTCGCAGCCCCGGTACTCGAGAAGCTCGACCTCGACGTCGCTCCCGGGCACGCGCAGCATCGCGATCTCGAGCCCGGTCGCCTCGGGCACCCCGACGATCCGCGTGATCTCGGGCTCCTCGAAGAGCCGGCGCCAGAGCAGCTCGAGCCCGATGAGGTCGCGGTAGAACGCGAGCGAGCGGTCGAGGTCTGAGACAGTGATGCCGGCGTGACGAGGCCCGGTGATCGTCCACGCACTCATGGGGCTAACGTACTTCGGAGGAGGGCCGGATGCTGGAGAACCGAGTCGCGCTCGTCACGGGGGCTGCCAGCGGCATCGGTCGCGAGATCGCCGAGCGCTTCGCACGCGAGGGCGCGCACGTGATCGGCTTCGACCGCGCGGGCGATGTTGCCATCCATGGCGACGTCCGCCTCCCGGGTGATGTCGAGAGCGCGGTCGAGCGGGTCGTGTCCGATCAGGGCCGCCTCGATGTGCTCGTCTGTAGCGCCGGCGTCCGGGAGATCGGCGACGTCTACACGATGGCGACGGACGACTGGGACAACGTGATCGCAGTCAACCTCAGCGGCACGTTCTATTTCTGCCAGGCCGCCGCGCGACGGATGCGCGAGGGCGGCGGGGGCGCGATCGTGAACATCTCATCGGTCGGCGGTTTGATCGGGCTCGCGCGCCGCCCTGCCTACACGGCCTCGAAGCACGGGGTCGTCGGGCTGACGAAGAGCCTCGCCCGCGACCTCGCCCCGGCGGGCATCCGTGTCAACGCGATCTGCCCGGGCATGATCAGGACGCCGTTGACCGAGCGCTACTTTGCGCACGATGCGTTCGAGGACGGGCTAGGAACGGTCGTGCCGCAAGGTCGTGCCGGGCTCACCGCCGACGTCGCCGACGCCGCGGTCTACCTCGCGAGCGACCAGTCCGCCTACGTGAACGGGATTGCGCTGACGGTCGACGGCGGCTGGCTCGCGGAGAAGAGCTTCGCGGCCGGCGAGGCGGCCGCCGTCGGCTTCCTGGCCGCGAAGGAGTCGACGGAATGACGAGCCCGTACGAGCGCCCGAGCGACCCTGCGAAGCGGCACAGCCGCGGCGCTGACGGACGGGCCCGGCCGCGCAGGCGCGCGGGCGATGCTGAAAGGCGCCGGGCTGAGCGACGACGACCTCGCGAAGCCGCTGATCGGCGTCTGCACGACGTGGATCGAGACGATGCCGTGCAACCTCAACCAGCGCGCGCTCGCCGTCCACGTGAAGCGGGCGATCCGCGAGGCCGGCGGCACGCCGCTCGAGTTCAACACGATTGCGGTCTCCGACGGCGTCTCGATGGGCACCGAGGGGATGCGGGCGTCGCTCGTCTCGCGCGAGGTGATCGCGGACTCGATCGAGCTCGTGGCCCGCGGCCACCTGCTCGACGGCCTCATTTGCGTGGTCGCCTGCGACAAGACGAGCCCCGCGGCGGCAATGGCGCTCTGCCGGATGGATCTGCCCGGCCTCGTCTTCTACTCGGGGACGATCGCGCCCGGCCGTTTCCGTGGGAAGGACGTGACGATCCAGGACGTCTACGAGGGGATCGGCGCGCATGCGGCCGGGCACCTGAGCGACGCCGACCTGCACGAGCTCGAGTCCGTCGCGTGCCCCGGAGCGGGCGCCTGCGGTGGCCAGTTCACGGCGAACACGATGTCGGCCGCGCTCGAGTTCCTCGGCCTCTCGCCCGCAGGCCTGAACGGGATCCCGGCGCTGGACGCGGCGAAGGAGGAGAGCGCGGTCGCCGCGGGGCGGCTGGTCGTGGAGCTCGTCCGCGACGACGTCCGACCGTCCCAGCTCGTCACGCGCGAGTCGCTCGAGAACGCCGCGGCTGCCGTCACCGCGACGGGCGGATCGACGAACGGGATCCTGCACCTGCTCGCGATCGCAAACGAGCTCGGGATCGACTTCACGCTGCGCGACTTCGACGACGTCGCCAGGCGCACGCCGGTCGTGATGGAGATCAAGCCCGCCGGACGGTTCTTCGCGACCGACGTGCACGCGGCCGGCGGCGTCGCGCTCGTCGGGCGCGAGCTGCACAAGCGGGGGCTCGTCCACGCCGGCGCGCGCACCGTCGACGGCCGGACGCTCGGCGAGATCGCGGCTACCGCGGTCGAGACGCCCGGGCAGGAGGTCATCGTCCCGATCGAGACGCCGATCAAGGAGAGCGGCGGGCTGCGCGTGCTCTGGGGGAATCTCGCGCCGAAGGGCTGCGTGGTGAAGCTCTCCGGCGAGGCCCGTCGCGCCCATCGCGGACCGGCGCGGGTCTTCGACACCGAGGAGGACTGCTTCGCCGCGGTGACGGCGCAGCGCATCCATCCCGGCGACGTCGTCGTCATCCGCTACGAGGGCCCGGCGGGCGGGCCCGGGATGCGTGAGATGTTCCAGGTCACGGCGGCAATCGTCGGCGAGGGCCTCTCGGACGAGGTCGCGCTCGTCACCGACGGCCGCTTCTCGGGCGCGACACGTGGCTTCATGGTCGGCCACGTCTCGCCCGAGGCGTTCCGCGGCGGCCCGCTCGCCGCGGTGCGGGAGGGCGACACGATCGTGATCGACGTCGATGCGCAGGAGCTGCGAGTCGAGATTGCTCCCGACGAGCTCACCGCGCGCCTGGCCGAGTGGTCGCCGCCCGAGCCGCGCTACGCAAGCGGCGCATTGGCCAAATACGCGGCCCTCGTCTCGTCCGCGTCCGAAGGCGCGGTCACCCGCCCCAGCTGATCGCGTCTACGCGGCTGCCGCCGTGTTGCGAGCGACCGCGCGGTCGTAGTTGAGTCGCAGCAGCGCGATCACGTCGCGGACGTCGTCGTCGGTCTCGATGCCCCGCGACGCATAGCCCGGCTTGCCCGGGAAGACCGGGTGATAGTCGATCCGCCCCTCGTCGTAGAGCTCCTTCCACACGGCCTGCGGGAAGCCGGCGTGGAAGGCGTAGTCGCCGTGCAGGTGGCCGATCTCCTTCCGACCCACGCGGAACGCGAACTCGCCGCGCTCGACCCGGCCCTGCCTCGACGCCCGGCCAGGCGGTGACCGTCTCGATGATCCGTTCGCTCGCTGTCTGCTCTCTCGACACGACTGCCTCCTTCGAAGCTCGAATTCGTCAACGCTTCCACCGTACAAGTTCGACTCGTATATGATCGCTCGTTCATGAACAAACGATCAATTTCGTAGCGTGTCGCCTCGGCGGGCACAGGCCGTGCACGGGCGCGAGGGCGAGCCCGGCGCGGCGCTGAAGGAGCATCTCCTCGATTCGACCGAGCGCCTGCTCGCAACCCGCTCGCCCGACAGGCTCACGGCACGGCAGATCGCGCGCGCGGCCGACGTCTCCGACGGCGTCCTCTACAACTACTTCGCGGACAAGGACGCGCTGGTCGTGGATGCAATGGTGCGCCGCTTCGCGGAGCTCCTCGCGCGGCTCGTAGAGGCGGTTCCGGAGCCCGGATCGTGCTCGCTCGAGGACAACCTGGGATCGCTCGCGGCGGCGGCGCTCGACCTCCATCTCGAGACGCTCCCCCTCCTCAGCGGCCTTCTCTCCGATCCCGACCTGCTCAAGCGGTTCCTCGTCGAGATCCACCGTGCGCACGTGGGCGCCGTCGAGATCGTCCTGTCGATCGAGCGGTACCTCGACGCCGAGCAGGCGGCTGGTCGAGTCGGTGACGTCGATACGAGGGCTGCGGCAGATCTCCTCGTCGGCGCCGTCGTGGTGCTCGCGCTCACGACAGCACTCGGGGTCTCACGGACCGAGGTCGCCGAGCGCCTGCCCGGCATCGTCGCCACGCTCATCCGCGGGCTGGAGCGCGTCGCGTGAAGCTCGAGCGGACCCCGGCTGGGCTCGTCATCCACTCGCCGCTCGAGTACGACCTGCGGCTCTGGGTTCGTTCGCGCGGCCGCGAGCGGCGCTTCCGCCAGGCACTCGTCGACCTGGCCGGCCTGGCGGCCGGCGAGTCGGTGCTCGACGTCGGCAGCGCGACGGGGAGCCTCGCGCTGGCGGCAAAGCGTCGCGTGGGCGAGGCCGGCGTCGTGCACGCGATCGAGCCGTCGGCCGCGATGGTCGCGACGGCCCGCCGGAAGGCGAAACGCGCCGGGCTCGACGTGGCCCTTGATCGGGGGACGGCGCAGGCGCTTCCCTACGCAAACGGCACCTTCGATGTGGTGACGTGCACGCTTGTGCTGCACCAGCTCCCGCACGACTCGTGGAGGCCGGCGCTCGGGGAGATGCGGCGCGTGCTCGCGCCCGGCGGCCGGCTCCTCCTGGTCGACATCAGCACAAGCCCGGAGCGAGGCACGACGCCGCACTCGCATGGGCGCTTCGACCTCGAGCGCCTCGTCCCGCTCGTCGAGGACCTGGGGCTCGAGGTCGTGGCGCGCGGGCCGGTCGACTTCCCGCTGCGGCGGTTCGACAGCCTCCGTCATGTCATCGCCGTTGCCTGAGCCACAGCACTCGCACGCCCACGGGCACGGGCACGGACACTCGCACGGGCTGATCGACCGCTCGCTCATGCGCTCGCGAGCGGGCCTTCGCGCCGTGGCGGCGAGCCTCGGCGTCCTCGGCCTGACTGCGCTCCTACAGGCGGTCGTCTTCGTCGCCTCGGGATCCGTCGCGCTCCTCGCCGACCTGATCCACAACGTGGGCGATGCGCTGACCGCGGTGCCCCTCGGCGTCGCCTTTCTCCTCCGGTCGTGGCGCGCCGAGAAGGTCGCCGGCTACGCCGTCGTCCTGGCGATCTTCGTCTCGGCGTGCGCGGCTTTCGTCGAGAGCGTGCGCCGCATCATCGAGCCCGAGTCGATCTCACAGCTCGGCCTCGTGGCGGCGGCCGGTGCGATCGGCTTCGTCGGGAACGAGATCGCGGCCCACATCAGGATCAGGGCCGGCAGGCGGCTCGACAGTGCGGCACTCATCGCCGACGGCAAGCACGCGCGCGTCGACGGCTTCGTCTCGCTCGGAGTGGTCGCGAGCGCGGCGCTGGTCGCCGTCGGCGCCGACACGGCGGATCCGCTCGTCGGGCTCCTGATCTCTGCCGTGATCCTGAAGATCACCTGGGACTCGTGGCGGCTCGTGTCGGCTGCGACAGCGCCGGCGTAGAAGCCGGACAACGACCGTCGTAGACTGAGCTGTGGCCGTCTGTCGGACGTGCGGCCAAGAGAACCCTGAGATCGCCCGGTTCTGCCTGGCCTGCGCGGCGCCGCTTGCGGCGCAGGCTCCGACCGGGCGGGACGTGCGCAAGACGGTCACCGTCGTCTTCTCCGACGTCGCCGGCTCGACCGCGCTGGGCGAGCGACCTCGACCCGGAGTCGCTGCGCGGGGTCATGGGCCGCTACTTCGAGGAGATGCGCGCCGTCCTCGAGCGCCACGGCGGCACGGTGGAGAAGTTCATCGGCGACGCGGTCATGGCCGTCTTCGGCATCCCGGTCGTCCACGAGGACGACGCCCTCCGCGCCGTGCGAGCGGCCGCGGAGATGCGCGAGGCGCTCGGTCCGCTGAACGACGAGCTCGAGCGGGAGCGAGGCGTCCGAATCCAGGTGCGCGTCGGCGTCAACACGGGCGAGGTCGTCGCGGGCGACTCGGCTCGGCGGGCAGAGGTTCGCGACCGGAGATGCGGTCAACGTCGCCGCGCGGCTCGAGCAAGCGGCGCAGCCGGGAGAGATCCTGATCGGAGAGAGCACCTACCGCCTCGTGCGGGACGCCGTCACGGTCGAGTCCATCAAGCCAGCTGTCCCTCAAGGGGAAACGCCAGAGCCGTCTCGGCGGTTCGCCTGCTCGCCGTGCCCGGTGGCGACAGGCGGCCGGCTCGCATCGCCGATCGTCGGACGCGACGCACGAGCTCGAGTTTCTCGATCGGGCGTTCGACGGAGTCGTACGCGAGCACGCGTGCCGGCTGGTCACCGTGCTCGGTTCCGCCGGCGTCGGAAAGTCCCGGCTCGTCGAGGAGTTCCTCGCGCGACGGCGCGACGAGGCGGACGATCGTGCGCGGGCGCTGCCTTCCCTACGGCGAAGGCATCACGTTCTGGCCGATCAAGAGCGTGATCTCGCAGGCGGCTGGGCTGAATGGCGAAGAGTCGCCGCAGGCGGCGCGGACAAGATCCGCTCCCTGGTCGAGGCCGCCGACGACGCCGATCTGATCGTCGAGCGCGTGACGGAGACCATCGGCGTCGCCGAAACCGTCGCCGGGCATAGGGGGAACACCTGGGCGATCGGCCGGTTCTTCGAGGAGCTCGCCCGCCGGCGGCCCCTCATCGTCGTCTTCGACGACATTCAATGGGGCGAGCCCACCTTTCTCGACCTGGTCGAAGCCATCGCCGCGCAATCGCGCGAGTCGCCGATCCTTCTCCTCTGCATGGCACGACCCGACCTGCTCGAAGACAGCCCGTCCTGGGGCGAGGCCGACCATGCGAGCAGCCTGCTCCTGACCCCTCTCACCGACGAGGCGGTCGACGCGTCTGATCTCGAACCTGCTCGGCGCGCCTGGGCTCGCGCAGGAGGTGCGCGCCCGCATCGTCGAGACGGCGGAGGGCAATCCGCTCTTCGTCGAGGAGATCGTCGCGATGCTGATCGACGAGGGACTGGTCGTCCGTCGGAACGGCTCCGTAGTCGCCTCGGGCACGTGGTCGCAGATCTCCCTCCCACCCACGATTCAGGCTCTCCTCGCAGCCCGGCTCGACCGGCTCGGAGGCCGAGGACAGAGCCGTGCTCGAGCGAGGCTCGGTCGAGGGCAAGGTCTTTCATCGCGGCGCCGTCCTCGAGCTTTCGCCGGCGAGCGACCGTCCGCGGCTCGACGGCCGCCTGCGATACGCTTTCCCAGCAGGAGCTGATCCAGCCGGGCCGGGCCGACTTCCGCGATGAGCAGGCGTTCCGCTTCCGCCATCAGCTGCTCCGCGACGTCGCCTACGAGTCGCTGTCCAAGACGGTGCGGGCGGACCTGCACGAGCGGTTCGCGCGCTGGCTCGAAGAGAAGACCGCCGAGCGTACGGAGGAGTTCGACGAGATCCTGGGCTACCACCTCCAGCAGGCATACCGGTACAAGGCCGATCTCGGCCCTGTCGACGATCATGGACGGGAGCTGGCCACGCGTGCGGCAAACCGCCTGGGGAACGCCGGCCTGCGCGCTCACGCCCGCGGTGACATGTGGGGCGCGAGCAAGCTGCTCTCGAGCGCGGTCGCCTTGACTGCCGGGGAACGACTCCGCCGGGCTCATACCCAAGCTCGACGACGCGCTCTTCGAGACCGGCGAGCAGACGCGGACCGGAACAAGCTGGGCTTCGGTCCGCTGCTACTGGCGCCGGCCGCTCGGTCACGCGTGGGAGTTCAGGCAGCGCGGCGGCGGCGCGATGCTGCGGTGCGCCTCTTGCGGCAAGGTCAGGCGACATCGGGGCCCGGTAGCGCCGGATGCCGAGTTCACCGTCTCCGCATCCGACCCAGGCCTGATCGGCAGTTCGGGGAGCCAATAGAAGGCTCTGCGCGCGGCTCGAAGAAAACCCGCGACCGCCGTACACTGACTTATGGTGCGGAAGACGATCACCGTCGTCTTCTCCGACCTCGTCGGCTCGACGGCCCTTGGGGAGCAGCTCGACCCGGAGTCGCTTCGCCTGGTCATGGACCGCTACTTCGGGGAGATGAGCGGGGTCCTCGAGCAGCACGGCGGGAAGGTCGAGAAGTTCATCGGGGACGCGGTCATGGCCGTCTTCGGCATCCCTGTCATCCACGAGGACGACGCCCTACGCGCCGTGCGGGCAGCTGCGCAGATGCGCGACACGCTCAGATCCCTGAACGACGACTTCGAACGCGAGAGAGGCGTCCGAATCGAGGTGCGCGTCGGTGTCAACACGGGCGAGGTCGTCGTCGACGACACCTCGGGCGAGCAGAGGTTTGCAACGGGCGATGCTGTCAACGTCGCTGCCCGGCTCGAGCAGGCAGCTGGGCCGGGGGAGATCCTCGTCGGCGAGAGCACGTATCGCCTCGTGCGAGATGCAGTCACGGTCAAGTCGGTCGAGCCGCTCGACCTCAAGGGCAAGGGCCAGGCGGTCTCTCGAAGGGAAGGTCTTCCATCGGAGCGCCGTGCTCGAGCTGTCGCCTCCCGCCGACCGCGCGACGCTGGACGAGCGGCTGCGCCTGCTCCTCGAGCGGGAGTTTCTCCAGCCGGGTCGTGCGAGCTTCGCCGACGAGCACGCGTTTCGCTTCCGCCACCAACTGCTTCGCGACGTCACCTACGAGTCGCTGTCCAAGACCGAGCGTGCGGAGCTTCACGAGCAGTTCGCGGGCTGGCTCGAGGAGAAGACCGGCGGGCGCGCGGACGAGTTCGAGGAGATCCTCGGCTACCACCTCCAGAGGCCTATGCACCAATGCTGCGGTGCACCGCCTGCGGCAAGGCAAAACGCCTTCCGTGGGGCGCAGGCCGTGCACGTGAATCGCAAGAGTTCGCGGCCGTTTCGTACGGAGCCGGTTCAGCCGGCGGTGTGGGCGGCGGCGGCGACGGCGGCGATTAGTCGGCAGTCATGCGTGCCGCGACCTCGGCCGCCACGTCGTCCGCGTCGGACACCGGCGCCTCGACGCCGGCGATCCGGTAGGCATCCGCCTGGTCGAGCGTCTCCCGTTCAAGAAGCGCCCGGGCGAGCGCGTCGAGTCGTCCGCGCTCGCGTTCCAGCAGGCCGATCACCTCGTCCTCGGCGTCGTCGACGATGCGGCGGGTCTCCGCGTCGAGCCGCTCCAGCGTCGCCGGGGAAGCGGGCGACGTTCCCGGCAGCAGGAAGCCGTCCTGCGGGCCCTCGGCGATTGCGACCGGGCCGAGCTCGTCGCTCATGCCCCAACGCGCGACCATCGAGCGCGCGATCTTGGTCAGGTTCTGGATGTCGGATTCGGCGCCGGTCGTCATCTCCCCGTAGACGAGCTGCTCGGCGACGCGGCCGCCCAGGGAGACCTTGATCCTCGCGATCAGCTCGTGACGCGTGTAGCCGTAGCGGTCGGTCTCCGGCGTCGAGAGCGTCACCCCCAGCGCCTGGCCGCGCGGGATGATCGAGATCTTGCGAACCGGATCGGCGCCCGGCGTGAGCATCCCCACGAGCGCGTGGCCGGACTCGTGATACGCGGTGCGCTCACGGTCGGCGTCGGTCATCACGATCTGCCGCTCGGCGCCGAGGATGATCTTCTCGATCGCGTCCGTGAAGTCCCGCTGCTCGACGGAGTCATGGTCGCGCCGCGCGGCGAACAGCGCCGCCTCGTTCACGAGCAGCGCGAGGTCTGCGCCGGTGGCTCCCGGCGTCGACGCGGCGATCTGGTCGAGGTCGACGTCCGGCGCGAGCTGCACGGAGCGCGTGTGGATCTCGAGAATCTTCCGGCGTCCGTTCTTGTCGGGCGGCTGGACGGCGATCCGCCGGTCGAAGCGGCCGGGCCGGAGCAACGCAGGGTCGAGGATCTCCGGCCGGTTCGTGGCCGCGAGCACGATGACGTTCGTTCCCGGCTCGAACCCGTCCATCTCGGTCAGGATCTGGTTGAGCGTCTGCTCGCGCTCGTCGTGGCCGCCGCTGATGCCGGCCGAGCCGCCTGCACGTGATCGTCCGATGGCGTCGAGCTCGTCGATGAACACGATTGCGGGAGCGCTCTCCTTGGCCTGCTTGAAGAGATCGCGCACGCGCGACGCGCCGACACCGACGATCGCCTCGACGAACTCCGACGCCGACAGCGAGAAGAACGCCGCCTCCGCCTCCCCCGCGACCGCGCGGGCGAGCAAGGTCTTGCCGGTGCCCGGCGGCCCGTACAGGAGCACGCCGCGGGGGATGCGGGCGCCCAGACGGCTGTAGCGCTGGGGGTTCTTCAGGAAGTCGACGATCTCGACCAGCTCCTGTTCAGCCTCGTCGATGCCGGCGACGTCGTCGAAGGTGACGCGCTGTCCCTCCTTGACGACACGACGGGCCGTCGACCTGCCGAAGCCGCCGAGCACCCCGCCGCCACCGCCGAGCTGCCGGCGCGTCAGCCAGAGGAGGAAGCCGACGAGGAGCACCGCGGGCAAGAGCCCGAGGAGCAAGCTCGCCAGGAACGATCGGCCCGCGTCCGGCGCCTTGGCGTTGATGACGACGTTCTTCTCGGTCAGGAGCGTCGTCAGCCCGGCACGATCGATGAACGCAGGCACCTGCGTCTTGAACTTCTCCACCTGCTCGGGCTCGTCTTCGCCCGGCGGGTCGTAGGTCGCCGGTTGCTTCAGCTCGCCCTCGATCGAGTCCTCCCGGGACGTGATCTCGAGCACGTTCCCGGCATCGACCTGCGAGAGGAAGAACGGCTGGTACGGCACCTGCCGGCGGTCTTCCGGCGCACCCGTGAGGAACGAGATCAGGAGGTTGAACACCAGCAGCCCGATGAAGAAGGCGAGAAAGGTCCTGCTGCGAGGGATCATCGGCCGCTTTGCGGGCGGCGGCGCGCCCCTGCCGTCCGGCGCCGGCTCTACACGCCAGGCGGGCGTGTCGTCGGCGGCACCCGGCGGTCGCCGCGGCGCCGATTCGGGAGCTGGAGTGGACACCGTGCCGACAAGCTAGAGCAATCCGGCAAGCAGTGCTCCTTCAGCGGTTGCTCGGCCTCGGCTCCGGTCGGATCGATGGACGAGGCTGCATCGTGCGCGGTCTCCGCCGCTGCCGCGAGTCTCGCCAGAGCGCGTACGGCATGTAGGCGAGTGCACCAAGCGCGAAGGCGAACGCGCCGACGCCGGCCAGAACGAGAGGTCCGACGATCACTCCCACGACAACCGCGTCGGATGCCCCGAGTGCCGCGGACACGACGCCGAGCAGAATCAACGAGGGAACGACGGCAAACGCCACGAGCGGCGGCCACCACGGAGCTTTGATCGACTGCTGGAACGGGTCGGGGCTGAGGCTCGGCATACCCTCCAGACGGGTGAACCGCCCGCGCGCTTCCACGCCCTCGCCGAGATCACTCGTTCTGCGACCTCGCGTAGGCGATGTAGTCGCGGACGTCCTGCGCCGGCTCCGAGTACGCGTCGCCGAGCGTCGACTCCATGCGCTCCATGTACTCCCTGGTCCAGTCCGGGAAGTCGTAGTCGATCGCGTTCAGGAACTCGAGGGTCGCGGCCCAGCGGATGTCCGCGATCGACGGCCGGTCGCCGCCGACGAACGGCCTCCCCTCGAGGAAGAACGCCCGGAACGCCTCGAGCGGCTCCGCGAGCGCGGCCTCGGCGTCCTTCGCCGCCTTCGCCTTCATCGCCTCGTCCGCCTCGGACGTCCCCACCTCACCGGGGTACTGCCCGAAGCCGAGAGTCGGATACGTCGCGCGCGTGAGCAGCGGATAGAAGGTGCCGATCAAATAGAACATGGCGTTGTCGACCATCGCCCGCTCGCCCGGATCCGCGGGATAGAAGTCGGTCAGGCCGTGCTTGTTGCAGAGGTACTGCATGATCGCGCAGCTCTCTCCGAGCGTGCCTCTCGGGAGTCCTTCCTCCTCGAGCGTCGGCGTGAGGTGGGCCGGGTACTTCTCCAGATACTCCGGTGTCGTCGTCTGCCCCCAGACGTCCACCTCTTCGAAGTCGAGCCCGGCGGCCCGCGTGAAGATCCGGACGGTCAGGTTGTTGACGCTCGGCTTGAGGATGTTGAGCGTGCCGGCGGTCATGAGACCTCCTCCCGTTGTCGTTGGTACGGCTCCTTCGGCGTCCGGTCGTCCGAGAGCGACGGCCGCGAGCGCCGGACGAGCGCCTCGATCGCGTCCGCGAGGTGCTCCTCGGCGATGTTGTAGTCGCCGCGTTCGACCCGGAGCTTGTGGGCCTCGAGCAGGACGTCGGAGTGCGTGTAGCCGAACGGCGGCTCGAAGCGATAGGACGCCAGCTCGATGAGGAGTCCGAGTGGATCCTCGAAGTAGATCGAGTCCATGAACCCTCGGTCCTTGACGCCGCTGTGCCGGATGCCGCGCTCGTCGAGTCGCTCCACCGTCTGGCGGAAGGTCGCCTGCGACAGCGAGAACGCGATGTGGTGGACGCAGCCCTGCTCCGTGGCCGTGCGGGTCGGATCGGGCTCGCGCTCCTCGTTGGTGAAGACGGTGATGAGGCGCCCGTCGCCGGGGTCGAAGTAGAGATGGCTCTCCAACTCGTTGTCGAGGTTCGGCTGCTCGAACACGAACGGCATGCCGAGCACGCCCTCCCAGAAATCGATCGACGTCTGCCGGTTCGCCCCGGTCAGCGTGATGTGGTGCACGCCCTGGCTCTGAAGCTTTCGCATCGGCCTCCTCACCGCGTGCTCGACGAGTTTCGACTTGTACTCGCTGCGCTGCAACGTTCCCCACGGAACGAGCTCTACGCGCGTCTGCACCACGAGCACGCTGCGTAGTCTCTCGCGGATCGCCTCCGTCAGCGCGAGGTCGGCGCTGCCGCCCTGCGCCAGCTCGACGCTGACGGGCAACGGCGGCTCCTGCTTCACGCCCGTGCTCCGCGGCCGGATCAGGATGAGGCCGCTCACCAGAGGCGCGAACTCGCTCACGACCTCGCGCACCGCCGACGGGAAGACGTTGACGCCGCGGACGATGAGCATGTCGTCGGTACGCCCGATGCAGCGCACTCGGGGGCCGGTACGCCCACACCGGCACGGGCTCGTCCGCACCTGGACGTGGTCGCGCGTGCGGAAGCGGAGCAACGGGGCCGCCCGGTGCTGCAGGTGCGTCAGCACGAGCTCGCCGCTCGCGCGGTCCCTCAGCTCGAGCGCGGACTCGCTGTCGGGATCGATCAGCTCGACGTGCACGAAGCCGCGCGCGCCGAGATGCATTCCGTCCTGCTCCTCGCACTCGCCCCACAGCGAGACGCCGATGTCGCCGACCCCCATCGCCTCGGTCACCTTCGCGCCCCAGCCCTCCTCGAGCTTGGCGCGGAAGGCCGGCTCGCCGCCGCCCGGCTCCCCCGCGACCAGGACGCGCTCGACGCTCGATTGGCGGAGGTCGAACGTCTCCGCGAGGTAGGCGGCGTACGACGGGGTCAACACGGCCGCCTCGGGACGAAGGCGCTCGATCGCCTGCATGAGGCGCTCGGTGTTGCCGGTCCCGAAGGGAATGTGGCTGAGACCGATGCGGTCGAAGGAGGCCAGGGCCGCGCCGGCGACGAACGGCCCGGCGTCGTACGTGGTGACGACCCGCTCTCCGGCGACGACACCCGACGCGGCGTAGCTGCGCGACGACCCCGTCAGCCAGTTGTCGAGGTCGCCCGCCGTGAGCGGCACGTAGGTGGGCGCGCCGGTCGTGCCGCTCGTCGAGTAGATGCGGACGATCTCGGACGGCGCGACGCAGAGATGCGTTCCGATCGGGTTGCGCGGTGCGACCGCCGCCCGGAGCTCATGCTTGTCGGTGAGCGGCAAGCGGGCGATGTCGGACAGCCCGCCCGCCTCCTCGGCGGAGCCGACCCCCGCCGCCGTCAGCTTCTCGCGGTAGAAGGCGGAGCGGTCGAAGAGGTAGGCGAGCTGCGTGCGGTAGCTCGCGTCGTCGAGCTCGAGCTGCTCGGACCAGGGGCGGGACTCGACCTCGGGGTCAAGCATCGGGACGCTCGTACTCGATCGCCGCCTCCGCCTCGCGCGCGAGGACGAATCCGATCGGTTCCCGCTGTTCCTCGGCCAGGTGCGCGAGCAGGCTCGCCGTGCGGGCCAGGATCGGAACCGCCTTCGTCGCGTCGGCCGGAAAGCCCAGGTCGAGCAGGACCGCCGCGATCGGCATCGAGACGTTCATCGTCAGCGGCGCTTCCCAGACCTCGGCGACGGCGCTCTCGAAGCCCCGCGCGAGCGCGACATAGGTGCCGCTGACGCCCTGCTCGTCCGCGAGCTCGAGGATGCGGACGGCTCGCGGATCGACGGGCTTGTGCACCGGATGGCCGAACCCGGGCACCTTCCCGTCCATCGCGTGGATCCCGCGCGCCAGCTCGAGCGGCGGACGACCCGACGCATTTGCCTCCTCGAGCAGCCGTGCGCACTCCTCGGAGGTGCCGAGGATCACCGGTCCGCAGCCGAGGATCCCCGCGGCGACAGCGCCCTGCAGCGAGCCCGGGTCGGCGGCGAGCGTCATGCGGGAGGCGACGTTGGTCGGCATCAGGCCGTGCTCTGCGATCGCGACGAGGAGCACGTCGAGGAAGAAACGCTGGTCCTTGGTCGGCTCGCGGCCGGTCAGCAGCAGGTGGAAGTACTCGGTGAAGCTGAGCCTGCCCATGAGGTCGCCGGTGAGATCGCGTCCGCGCACCTCGACCCGGTCGGGGTAGGCCTGCGCGATGTGGGTGGCCGGCTTCAAACGCCGAGATCCTCCCGGACGAGTCGCGCACCGGCAACCATCGCCTGCAGCTTGCCGAATGCGCGCTCGCGCGGGAGGTACTTCATCCCGCAGTCCGGCGCGACCACGAGCCGCTCGGGCGGGACCACGGTGAGCGCGCGGCGGATCCGGTTCGCGACGACCTCCGGGGTCTCGACCTCGCTCGCGCCCAGGTCGAGGACGCCGAGGACGATCGTCTTGCTCGGGAGGGCGCGCAGGACCTCGGGATCCAGGTCGGGCTGCGCCGCTTCCAGCGAGATGTGGGTGGCGGCGCAGTCGTCGAGCTCGCGCAGGAACGGGTAGCCGGGCAGCCGGTCGTGGACGATGTGCGCGTAGCCGAAGCAGGTATGCAGGACGGTGTCGCCCTCGATCCCGTCGAGCGCCCGGTTGATCGCCTCGACCGCGTACTCGCGTGCCGGCTCGGGGCGCGCCTGGAGGTACGGCTCGTCGATCTGGACGACGTCCGCGCCCGCCGCCTTGAGATCGCGCAGCTCGTCGTTGACCGCGTCGGCGTACGCGAGCGCCAGGCTGCGTCCGTCGGGATAGTGGTCGTTCTGGGCCTGCTGCGTCATCGTGAACGGCCCCGGCACGGTGATCTTGATCCGGCGGTCGGTGATCGAGCGGAGGAACTCGACGTCGCGCACCTCGACCGGCCGGGTGCGGCGGATCGGCCCGACGACCCGCGGCACCGGGTTCGGGTGCCCGGTGCGGTCCATGGCGACGCCGGGCGTGTCCAGGTCGACGCCGTCGAGCGCGGTCGCGAACCGGTTCGAGTAGCTCTCGCGTCGCATCTCGCCGTCGGTGACCACGTCCACGCCGGCCAGCTCCATGTCCCCGACCGCGAGCCGCGTTGCGTCGTCCTGAGCCTCCTCGAGGAGCGGCTCGGCGACGCGCCAGAGCTCGAGCGCCCGCACCCGCGGCGGCAGGCGATCGCCCAGCCGGTCGCGGTCGATCAGCCAGCCCGGCTGCGGATAGCTGCCGACGACCGTCGTGAGCAGACGGTCCTGTACCTCCATTCCGTCTACCGTATCCGGGCATGGCTCAGGAGCCGTCAGCCGCCTTCCGCGACGAGTTCGCGGGCGAGGTCGCAGTGCCTGGCGACCAGGACTACGACGCCGCGCGCGTGGTCTGGAACGGGATGGTCGACCGGCGGCCGGCGCTCGTCGTCAGGCCGACCGGCACCGCCGACGTCATCGCGGCCGTGCGCTTCGCGCGGGAGCAGGACCTCATCGTGGCCGTCCGGAGCGGCGGGCACAGCATCAGCGGGCTCTCGACCTGCGACGGCGGCATCGTCATCGACCTGTCACGCATGCGCGGGGCCGAGGTCGACCCGAAGGCTCGTTCGGCGCGCGTGAACGGCGGTGCGCTCCTGGCCGAGCTCGACGACGCGGCGCAGGCGTTCGACCTCGTCTGCCCCGTCGGTGTCGTCTCCCACACCGGCGTCGCCGGGCTCACCCTCGGCGGCGGCATGGGACGGCTGCACCGCAAGCACGGCCTGACGATCGACAACCTGCTTGCCGTCGAGCTCGTGACCGCAGACGGCCGGGTCGTGCGTGCGAGCGAGGACGAGAATGCCGACCTCTTCTGGGGCCTCCGAGGAGCCGGGGCGAACTTCGGGATCGCGACCTCGTTCGAGTTCCGGCTCCATCCGCTGGCCCACGCCGTCACCTACGGCTTCGTCCTGCACCCGGTCGAGCGAGCACGGCGAGGTCGCCGCGCTCTTCCGGGCGTTCGTCGAGTCCTCGCCGGACGAGGTCATGGCGACCCTGGGGTTCGGGCCCGGGCTGCCGGCGGGCGGGTCGGCCGTGTGGATCAGCGCCCATCACTGTGGGCCGCCGGAGCAGGCTGTGCGCGACCTCGCGCCGATCCGGGAGTACGGCCCTCCGGTCGTCGACACGTTCAAGCCAATGACCTACCTCGAGGCGCAGCACGCCAACGACGACGCCATGGAGTGGGGCCACCGCTTCTACATGAAGAGCGGCTTCGCGCCGACGCTGCCCGACGAGATGGTGGATCGGTGCGTCGAGCAGATCGCGCAATCGGGCGGTGCCGGTTCGTTCTCGATCTGGTCGTGGGGCCGGGCGATCGGCCGGGTCGCGGAGGATGCGACGGCCTTCACGGGTCGAGGGGCCGAGTTCTGGGTGAGCGCCGAAGCGCTCTGGGACGACCCGGATGCGGACGAGGAGAACGTCGCGTGGGGCCGGAACGCGATGGCCGCCCTGGAGCCGTTCACGATGGCCGGGCGCTACGTGAACGACGTGGCCGAGTCAGGCGATGACGTCGTCCGCTCGATCTACGGCGACGCGAAGTACGAGCGGCTCGTCGCTCTCAAGCGTGCCTGGGACCCGGACAACGTCTTTCGCCTGAACCAGAACGTGCGGCCCTAGGCCCGCGGCGCATGTGCCGGGTACGCGCCGAGGCGGCCCGGTGTTACATCCGGCCCGCTCAGGGTGTAAGAGAGGCAGATGGCCACCGACTACTCGGTCGAGCTCCCGCTGCAGCAGGCGGCGTGCGCCGGCGAAGCGGCGCTCGCTGCGCGGGCCGCGACCGGCGATCACGAGGCCTACGCGACGCTCGTGCGGCCGCACGAGCGCCTCGCCTACCGCGTCGCCGCCGCGATCACGGGCTGGAACGGCGGCGCGGAGGAGGCCGTTCAGAACGCGCATGTGAAGGCGTACCGCTCTCTGCGCCGCTTCCGCCGCGACGCCGCCTTCAGGCCGTGGCTGCTCAAGATCGTCATCAACGAGGCGCACAACGTGCGGCGCGCCGAACGGCGGCACGAGCGGCTCGGCACGCGCGCGGCAGAGCGTCACGAGGCACCGACCGCGGGCGCGGACGAGGCGGTCCTCGAGCGCGAGGAGACGGAGACGGTCCTGCGTGCGCTCGCACGGCTCTCCGACGCCGACCGCCTGGCAATCGTCCTACGCTACTTCGCGGAACTGCCCGACGGCGAGGCCGCGATGCTCGCGGGCACCTCGACCGGAGCGTTCCGCGTCCGACTCCTTCGCGCCCGGCGGCGGCTCAACGCACTGCTGGAGGAAGCGCATGACTGAGCGCGAGCTCGAGCTGCGCCTCCAGGCGGTCGCGCGGACGCTCGACACGGACGCACCCGCGTTCGACCCGGCGCTGCTGCGCCGCGCATCGCGGTACCGCGCCCGGTACACGCTGGTCGCACTCGCGGCCCTTACCGCGCTCGCCGGCCTCACCGCCGCACCGGCGGCGATCTCGGCGCTCCGCGACCTGTTCGACGTCGAGGTCGTGCCGGAGTTGCAGGCGGTCGTACCGGATGCCGTCGGTCCGTACCTCGGCCCTCCCGTGTCGCCCGACGCCGCTGGAACGGTCGTTCCGTTCCGCATCAGAACCATCCCTACGCTCGGGACCCCCGACAGCTACCACATGCGCGAGGACATCCGAGGCGGGATGGTCTCGGTGGCCTACGCGGGCACCTTGCTCACGCAGTGGCAGGCGGCCGATGTAAGCACGCGCATCTCGGTCGTCCCGGTCAACGGCACCGCAGACGAGGTCACGGTCGGAGGGCTGAGCGCGCTCTGGATCGAGGGCGCAGCGCGGGGGGTCTTCACCGTCGTCGGTGCGGACGGGGCCTTCCACAAGGAGCTCTTCGACGTCGCCGACGGAGCACTGCTCTGGGAGGAGGACGGCGTCGCGTTCCTGCTCCAGGGCGCCGGGACGCGGGACGAGGCGGCACGACTCGCGGCCGACGTCACTCCTTAGGCAGCGAGGACCTCGTCGACGAAGGCGAGCACGGCCGGGTGGGCCGGATCGATCAGGTGGCCGCCGCCGACCCACTCGACGCGTGCCGCTGGGATGGCCCTTGCCACGACGTTCGCAGCGTCCGCAAGGGGCGGCGGCGACTCTTCGGAGGCGACGAGAAGCGTTGGCTGGGCGATCGTCCGCAGCTGCTCGACCGTGACGTCGAGGAGACCTCCACGCTCCTCGGCGACGATCGCCGGGCCGTTGGCGACGAAGATCTCCTTGGCCGGCTCGGGCAGTCCCTCCCAGCCCGCCTCGCCGAGAACACGGCGCAGTACCGTCTCGGCGACGGTGCCGGGGTCGTTGTCGGCCGCGGCGAACATCTCGGCATGGAGGTCTGCCAGCCACCGCCTCAGCGGCTCGCTCAGCGACAGCCCACCTCCCTCCAGCAGCGCCAGTGCTCGCACGCGATCCGGGTACCGGAGGGCGAGGTCGACCGCGATCTCGCCGCCCTGGCTGCGCCCGATCACGATCGCCGGCGCCGCGGCGAGCGCGTCGATCAGCGCGGCCGCGTCGTCGGCGTGCTGGTGCACGTCCGTGACGAACGGCTCGGGCCGCTCGCTGCGCGAGAAGCCGCGGCGGTCGTAGACGATCGCACGGCCCCGCTTCCCGAGCTGCTCGGCCGCCTCGCCCCACAGCGCCGACGAGCTGCCGGTGCCGTGGATGCAGAAGATCGGCTCACCGGTGCCCCGCTCCTCGTAGTAGAGCGTCACGCCGTTCACGCGAGCCTCGGGCACACAGCCAGTATGCGCCCGGCCGAAGAGACGCGCTCCTCTTAGGTGGCGACGTGGGTGCCGAACCAGCTGAGCAGCTTGCGATAGGCGGCTGCCGCGGCCTCCGGGTCGTAGCGCGAGCCGGTCGGGTTGAAAAACGCGTGGTCGACACCGGGGTAGGTGACGATCTGGTGCTTCAGACCCGCCTTACGCAGCGCCGCCCGTGCCGCGGCTCGGCTCGCGTTCACCCTCGAGTCGAGCTCTGCATAGATGCCGAGGACGGCGGCCTTCGAGCCCGCGAGGTTGCCACCCTCCGGGAAGGGACCGTAGAAGGGCGCGGCGGCAGCCAGCCGAGCCTCCTTCGACGCAAGCAGGAGCCACGTCATCCCGCCGCCGAAGCAGAAGCCCGTCGCCGCGACCTTCTTGCCCGGGAGGCGGCGGCGGAGCTCGGTGACGCCGGCCTTCATGTCCGCGACGAAGCGCGACGGCGGAACGGCGCCGAGCGCCGCCATCGCCTCGAACTCGTCGGAGAACGACCCGGTACCGCCTTCTTCCGACAGCAGGTCGATCGCCAGCGCGGAGTAGCCGCTCGTCGCGAGTCGTCCGGCGATCGCACGGATCGAGTCGTTGAGCCCTCGGTTCTCGTGGATGACCAGCACGCCTCCGCGCGGCCGGCGCGCGGCGGCCCAGGCGCCCATCAGGTTGCGGCCCTGCGGCCCCCGGAACGTGATCTCCCGCGTCGGGACGCCCGCCTCGACGTCCGGCGAGCCCTTTCCCGCCGTCGAGGCCACGAACGCCTTTGCCTCGCCCGCCACGAAGCCCGCAAGCAGCGACGCGGCAGCGGCGCCGCTCAGCCCGAGCAAGCCCAGGCGGCGTAACGCCTCACGCCGAGACACGAGGCCGTCCGCGTGGTCCTCGGCCACCTCCTCCGCCAGATAGCGCTGCAGCTCCGTCACGACTCGACCTCCTCAGGCGCGTCCCATTGTCCTGGAGGGGGTACGGCGCGGCAAGGCAGGCGGATTCGCAAGACTCGCGCGCGTGCGTTTCGAGCTCGAGTTCGAGGAGACGTTCGAGGGCGAGACGCTCGACCTCGGCCGGTGGCTCCCGTACTACCTCCCGCACTGGAGCAGCCGCGAGCGCTCGGCGGCGCGCTACCGCCTGGGCGACGGCACCCTGCGCCTCATGATCGAGGCAGACCAACCGGCCTGGTGCCCGGAGCTCGACGGCGAGATCCGCTGCTCGTCGCTCCAGACCGGGTTGTTCGCGGGTCCGGTCGGCAGCGGCGTGGGCCAGCACAGGTTCAGTCCCGAGGCGGTCGTGCGGGAGGCGCAAGAAAACGTCCGCCTCTACCTCCCGCGGTACGGGCGGATCGAGCTCCGCGCGAAGGCGACCGACGATCCGCGCGCGATGGTCTCGCTCTGGATGATCGGCTACGGGGACGTGCCGGAGCGCTCCTCCGAGATCTGCGTCTGCGAGATCTTCGGCCGCGACGTCGCCGCCGACACGGCGGCCGTCGGCGTCGGCGTCCATCCGTTCGGCGATCCAGAGATCGTCGACGACTTCACGCAGGTGTCTATTCCGATCGACGCCCGCGAGCTCCACACGTACGGCGCGGAGTGGACGGCCGAGCGCGTCAGCTTCTTCGTCGACGGAGAGCCGGTAAAGACCGTCGAGCAGTCGGCGGGCTATCCGATGCAGCTCATGCTCGGCATCTACGAGTTCCCTGCGAAGGACGACGAGCCTCCGGGCCCCTACCCGAAGGAGTTCGTCGTCGACTCCGTCCGTGGGTACCGGCTCGCAAGCTGAGAGCTCGGTTCAGAATGACGCCCCGCCGATCTGGTGCGATCGGTGGTGTGTGGCAAGGACGCAGGGAGCGTTCGTATCGAAGAGATACGGGCGCGACCGAGGACGCCGCCACGCGCCGCCGAGCGTGCCAGAGCGGTGATGGCGTTCATTTTGAATCGAGCTCTAAGTTGCGCGCCGGCCGCATGACGACTACCTTCTAGGAACCATGAGCGCGCACAAGCTCGTACTGATTTGCGGCCTCCTTGCAATCGTGCGCGCTCAACCGCGCTAGTCGGCCTTCCGCACCCGCCCTCCCGACTAGCGCTCTCCCCGGAGGCGGAGGCGTGAGAGGCGGATGACGCACGCCGTCCTCACCTGCCGGGTCTGCGAGGAGGCGCAGCCGGACGCGCCGCTGTCGGCGTGCCCCGTCTGCGCCGGCCCGCTCGACGTGCACTACGACTGGGCGGCGGCTCCGGCGTACGAGGACCGCCGCTCGATGTGGCGCTACGGCAACCTTCTCCCCCACCAGGCCGAAGGCGCAGTGCCGGGAGCAACGCCGCTGGTGCCTGCGCCCACGCTCTCCTCCGCGCTCGGGATCGACCTTTATCTGAAGCTCGAGTCCACCAACCCGACGCGCTCGTTCAAGGACCGGCTCGCGGCAAGCGCGGTGGCCGCCGCCGGCGCGTTCGGGCTGACGACGCTCTGCTGCGCGTCGCGTGGCAACCTCGGCGAGGCGCTGGCCTCGGCGTGCGCGGCTGCCGGCCTCGAGGCGGTCGTGCTCACGCCGGTCGAGCTCGCGGACGCGGCGCTCCCGGCCGCCGCGCAGGGTGCCAGGGTCTTTCTCGTCCGCGGCACCTACGAGGACTGCCGACGGCTCGAGGAGGCGCTCGAGCAGCTCTTCCCGTGGGGATTCCTGGAGGGGAACCTGCATGCGTTCGCGATCGAGGGCGCGAAGACGATCTCGTACGAGATCGCGGAGCAGCTCGGCGGCGAGGCGCCCGACGCAGTCGTCAGCCCGATCGCCTCGGGAACCCTGATCGCGAAGCTGGCGCAGGGCTTCGCCGAGCTCGCCGACCTCGGGCTGATGAACGGGAGCAAGCCGCCGAGGCAGTTCGGTGCGCAGCCGGAGGGGTGCCCGCCGATCGCAATGGCGTGGGCCGACCAGCGGCCGTTGTCGCGCGTGACGCCCCACACGCTGGCGGAGTCGCTGGCGGTCGGCGATCCCAGGCACGGCGACCTGGCGCTCGGCGCTGCCAAGATCTCCGGCGGCGCGATCGCGGCCGTCCCGGAGGACCGCATCACCGCGAGCACGGAACTCCTCGCCGAGACGGCCGGGATCTACGCGGACACGGCCGGCGGAGTCGCGTTCGGCGCGCTTCTCGAGCTCGTCCGGTCGGGCACGATCGGCCCCGGCGAGCGCGTCGTGCTCGTCGTCACCGGCAGCGGCATCAAGCCGAACGGCGGCGGCCCCGTGCCCTCCTCACATGTGATCGACGCCGATGCGTCGAGCTTCCTCAGCGCGCTCGGCGTCGAGCCAGACTGACCTCGGCGCGCTGCGTCGGGACGAGCCAGTTGGTGCCGAACTTCCGCATCTCGCGGATGATCGGCAGCAGCGCGCGCCCCTTCTCGGTGAGCTGATACTCGACCCGCGGCGGCGACTCCGGGTAGCTGTGACGCGCGACGACTCCCGCCTGCTCGAGCGCTCGCAGCCGATCGGCGAGCGTACGGGTGCTCATCCCCTCGCAGGCTCGCTCCAGCTCGCGAAAGCGGCGCGTCCCGCGGCCGAGCTCGTGGATGAGCAGCGGCGTCCACTTTGCGCCGACGATGTCGCCTGCCGACGAAACGGCGCTGCGCGCAAGGTCGACGTCCTCCAGCTCCTGTGTCTTCATACGCTCCGATGCCTCCCAGTAGGCGGCGGCAGAGTGCCGCGGAAGCCAGTGTAGGTTCGACAGTAACTCTACTCCTCGCGGCAGTTGCCGCAAGCCCGTGACCACAAACCTGGTGACTCCTTTACGAGCTGCACCAGCTTGACAAAGTAAAGCGGCTTACGCAGACTGTGCCCATGACGAGCTCGCCGCCGATCAGCGTCGTCCGCCGCCCCGGCGCCGCCACGCTGCTCGTATCCATCGGCCTCGTCCTCCTGATTCTCCCCCTCTAGGGGGAGATCGCACTCACGCGTCGACTCGGCGCAGACGCCCACCATCGGACGCCAGAAGTGCGCCCGCTCAGCGGGTCGCGACAGGAGGACACGTGAACTCTCGCAGGATCAAGATCTTCGACACCACGCTCCGAGACGGGGAGCAAGCCCCGGGCATCGCGCTGCGACCCGACGAGAAGGTCGAGATCGCCGAGCAGCTCGAGCGGCTCGGCGTCGACGTGATCGAGGCCGGGTTTGCAGCCTCCTCGCCGGGCGACTTCGAGGGCGTCCGAGCGGTCGCCCAGACGGTCCGCGACGCTACGGTCGCGTCGCTCTGTCGCGCCAACGCAGGCGATATCGACGTCGCGGCCGCCGCACTCGACGGCGCGCCCCACACGCGGATCCACGTCTTCCTCGCGACGAGCGCCCTCCACATGGAGAAGAAGCTTCGGCTCCGGCCAGACGAGGTCGTAGCCGCGGCGTCCTCGTCGGTTGCCCGCGCCTCGGCCGTCGCGCACGAGGTCGAGTTCTCGTGCGAGGACGCCACCCGCTCCGATCCCGACTTCGTCGCGACTGTGTGCCGCGCAGCCGTCGAAGCCGGCGCGACGACGGTCAACCTCCCCGACACCGTCGGCTACGCGCTGCCGGAGGAATACGCCTCGTTCATCCGCTACGTGCGCGACGCGTGCCCGGTGCTCGACGGCGTCACCCTCTCCGCGCACTGCCACGACGACCTCGGCCTCGCGGTCGCGAACTCGCTCGCCGCGCTCGACGCCGGCGTCGAGCAGATCGAATGCACCGTGAACGGCATCGGCGAGCGCGCGGGCAACGCAGCGCTCGAGGAGATCGTGATGGCGCTGCGCGTCCGGGGCGCGACCACGTTGCGCCACACCGGTGTCGACCCGGCGCAGATCGGCCCGGCGTCGCGCCTCGTCGAGCGCCTCACCGGCTGCCCGGTGCCTCCCAACAAGGCCGTTGTCGGCGCCAACGCATTCGCCCACGAGGCCGGCATCCACCAGGACGGGATGCTGAAGGACACGGCGACGTACCAGATCATCGACCCCGGCGAGCTCGGGCTCGCGATGTCCCTCCCGCTCGGGAAGCACTCCGGGCGGCACGCGTTCGTCCGCGCCTGCGAGGACGCCGGCTACACGCTCGACGACCGGGGGCTCGAGCAGGCCTTCGCCCGGTTCAAGACCCGCGCCGACGGCGGCGAACGGGTCTCCATCCACGAGCTCTTCGAG
Source organism: uncultured Gaiellaceae bacterium (assembly GCA_963791905.1). GTDB lineage: Bacteria > Actinomycetota > Thermoleophilia > Gaiellales > Gaiellaceae > Gaiellasilicea. Next base: position 687,156 of record CAWBTX010000005.1, on the reverse strand, counting down.
GAGGTGACGGTGACATGACCGCCTATTCGGTTGCGTGCCTGTCAGGCGACGGGATCGGACCCGAGGTGATGGCGCAGGCCAGCCGCGCAGTCTCGGCAGCCGCCCGGCTCCACGGCTTCAGCGTCGAGGAGGACCACCTGCCCTTCGGCGCCGATGCGTGGATGCGCGTTGGCCACCCGTTCCCGGCCACGTCGCGAGCCGCCGCGCTCGAGGCCGACGCGATCCTGACGGCCACGATCGACCGCAAGCTGCTCGAGGTGCTCGAAGGCGAGCTCGACGTGAGGGCCAGGGCGTTGCGCGTCAGGCTGCGCGGAGCGAGCGTGACGCTGGTCGCGCCGCTCGATCCGGACGACTGGCCCTGGGCGCTCGAACGGGCGCTCGCGGCCGCGCTGGCGAGCCGAGGCAGGCTCGCGCTCGTCACCGGCGAGGACGGCTGGGCCGGCGCAGTCGCCGAGGCCGTCTACGACGCCGGGCTCGAGTTCGAGCACTTCTCCCCGCGCGAGGCGATCCGAGCCTTCGCGGCCAGGCCCGAGACGTTCGACGCGGTCGCGTGCGACGAGGCGCTGCTCGTTCCGCTCGCCGAGCTCGCGTGGTGCGACGACCGCCGGCGCGTGCTCGCCTGGGGCCACCTGGCGGACGAAGGGCCGAGCATCTTCGGGCCGAGCCACGGCACGGCGCACGACATCGCGGGGCAGGGCGCGCCGACCCGGGCTCGATGCTGCTCGCCGCATCGCTCATGCTCGAGGAAGGGCTGCACGAGCGAGGCGCCGGCACGACGCTCGCCTCCGCCGTCGCCTACGTCTGCGGCAACGGCCTGCGCATGCGCAGCGTCGCGCCCTCGACGACGGAGATGACGGACGCCGTCCTCGCGAGGTTCCCCCACTCGTTCACCAACGCCGAGTTCTTCACAGAGGCCGTCTAGATGCGCATGAACGGCGCCGACGCGCTCCTGCGGTCGCTCGAGGCCGAGGGCGTCGAGACGATCTTCGGGATTCCCGGCGGCGCGATCCTGCCGACGTACGACGCGCTCGCGCGCGGCACCTCGCTCCGGCACGTGCTCGCGCGGCACGAGCAGGGCGCGGGCCACATGGCCGAGGGCTACGCCCGCGCGTCCGGCGAGGTCGGCGTCGCATTCGCGACCTCGGGGCCGGGAGCGACGAACCTCGTCACGCCGATCGCGGACGCCTGGATGGACTCGACGCCGCTCGTGTGCATCACGGGCCAGGTGCGCACGCACCTGATCGGGACGGACGCGTTCCAGGAGTGCGACATCACCGGGATCACGATCCCGATCGTCAAGCACTCGTGGCTCGTGCAGGACGTCGAGGAGCTGCCGCAGGCGATCAAGTCCGCCTTCCACGTCGCCCGCACGGGCCGGTGCGGCCCCGTGCTCGTCGACATCCCTCGCGACGTGCAGGAGGCCGCGATCGAGTTCGAGTACCCGGACGAGCCCGACCTGCCGGGCTGGCGCCCGGCCGCGCGCGTCAACGCGAAGCAGGTGCGCGCCGCCGCGGAGACGATCGCCTCGGCAGCAGCGGCCGGTCCTGTACGTGGGCGGCGGGACGCTCAACGCCCGCGCCTGCGGCGAGCTGCTCCGGCTCGCGGAGCTCTGGCAGCTCCCGGTCGTGACGACGCTGATGGCGAAGGGCGCCTTCCCGGAGACGCACGAGCTGCACTTCGGCTGGCCTGGGATGCACGGCGCGAAGTGGTCGAACTGGGCGATGAACAAGTGCGACGTGCTCGTCGCCGTCGGCGCCCGCTTCGACGACCGCGTCACGGGGAAGCTGTCGGCGTTCGCGCCGGGCGCGTCCGTCGTCCACCTCGATGTCGACGCCGCCGAGATCGGCAAGCTCCGCGGCGCCGACGTCCCGGTCGTGGGCCCCTTGAAGCAGATCCTGGCCGACCTGGCGACGGCGCTCGAGACCCTCGCCGCGGCCGGACGCACGTCGAGGACAGGGTCCTGGCTCGCCCAGCTCGCGGACTGGCGCGAGGAGTTCCCGCTTCGCTACGGCAGCGACGGCGACCTTCTGAAGCCGCAGCGCGTCCTCGAGACTCTGCAGCAGCTGACCGAGGGCCGCGACGACGTGATCTGGACGACGGGCGTCGGCCAGCACCAGATGTGGGCGATGCAGTACCTCCTCTGCGACCGCCCCCGCAGCTTCATCACCTCCGGGCGGACTCGGCACGATGGGCTACGGGCTGCCCGCCGCCGTCGGCGCGAAGGCGGCCCGCCCCGACGCCACGGTCGTGTGCGTCGACGGCGACGGCTGCTTCCAGATGACCTGCCAGGAGCTCGCGACCTCGGTCACCGAGGGGCTGCCGATCGTGGTCGTGATCATCAACAACGGCTACCTCGGGATGGTCCGGCAGTGGCAGGACATGTTCTTCGAGGAGCGGTTCTCCCAGGTTCGGCTCGAGCAGGACTCTCCCGACTACGTGAAGCTGGCGGAGGCGTATGGCGCGGTCGGGCTGCGGGCGGAGAGCGGGGACGAGCTCGAGGACGCACTGGCCGCCGCACTCGAGAGCGGCCGGACGGCCGTCGTCGACTGCCGCGTCGATCCCGCCGAGCACTGCTTCCCGATGATCCCCGCCGGCGCCGCAGCCCTCGATCTCGTCGAGTACGGGGAGCGGGAGCGGGAAGCGGTGCCCGCGACGTGATCCACACGCTGTCCGTCCTCGTCGAGGACAAGCCGGGCGCGCTGATGCGGATCTCGAGCATGTTCGCCCGGCGCGGCTACAACATCGAGAGCCTCGCGGTCGGCCCCACCGAGCGGGCGAACGTCTCCCGCATCGTGCTGCGGGTCGACTGCTCGCAGCACTCCCTGGAGCAGATCGAGAAGCAGATGCACAAGCTCGTCAACGTCCTCCGGGTCAGCGAGCTCCGGCCGGGACAGGCCGTCGAGCGGGAGCTCGCGCTGATCACGGTCGCCGCTCCACCGACACAGCGCGCCGAGCTGCTCTCGCTCGCCGACGTCTTCGGCGTCCGTGCCCTGGACGTCGGGCCCGGCGAGATCGTCTTCGAAGTGGTAGGAACGTCCGAGGAGGTCGAGCGGTTCGAGGAGCTCGTCCGGCCTCACGGCATCAAGGAGCTCGCGCGCACCGGACGGATCGGCCTCGCCCGCGCGTCGATCGACCGCAGCAGCAGAAACGGCAAGCCAGCCCTCAACGCCTAGTCGAAAGGACACGTCACATGGCAACCATCCATCGCACCGGCAACGTCGATCTGCTCACCGGCAAGGTCGCCGTGATCGGCTACGGGAGCCAAGGGCATGCCCACGCGCTGAACCTGCACGACTCGGGCGTCGACGTCGTCGTCGGGCTGCGGCCGGACAGCACCTCCTGGCAGACCGCGGAGGAGGCCGGGGTTGCCGTCGCGACGCCCGCCGAGGCGGTGCGAGGAGCGCAGGTCGTCTTCCTGCTGCTGCCTGACCACTTCCAGCCCGAGGTCTTCGCGGACGCGGTCGCGCCGAACCTCTCCGAGGGCGCTGCGGTCGGCTTCGCCCACGGCTTCAACATCCATTACGGCCGCATCCAGGTGCCGCCGGAGCACGACGTGATCATGGTCGCGCCGAAGGGACCCGGCCACGTCGTCCGGCGCCTCTTCACCGAGGGTTTCGGCACGCCGGCCGTGATCGCGGTGGCGCAGGACGCGAGCGGCCGGGCGCTCGAGCTGGCGCTCGCCTACGGCACGGCGATCGGCGCCGGGCGGGCCGGGATGATCGAGACCACCTTCGCCGAGGAGACCGAGACCGACCTCTTCGGCGAGCAGGCCGTCCTCTGCGGCGGCACGACGGAGCTGATCCGCGCGGGCTTCGAGACGCTCGTCGAGGCGGGCTATCAGCCCGAGGTCGCCTACTACGAGTGCCTGCACGAGCTGAAGCTGATCGTCGATCTGATCTGGGAGGGCGGCCTCACGCACATGCGCTGGTCGATCTCCGACACGGCGGAGTACGGCGATCTGACGCGCGGCCCACGTGTGATCGACGAGCACGTCCGCGGCCGCATGCGCGAGCTCCTGGCCGAGATCAAGGACGGCAGTTTCGCGCGCGAGATCATCGCGGAGATGGACTCCGGCGAGCAGCGCTTCAACGAGCTGCGAGAGGCCGGCCGCAGACAGCAGCTCGAGCAGGTTGGACTCGAGCTCCGCTCGCTGATGACCCGGGAACGCGCCGAGGAGTCGAGTGTCGGCTGAGGGCTCGCGCAACGGCAGCACTCCCTACGACCGCCCGACCGATCCCGCGAAGCGCCACAGCGCCGCCCTGACAGACGGCGCCGACCGCGCGCCTGCGCGCGCGATGCTGAAGGGAACGGGCTTCACGGACGAGGACCTCGCGCGTCCGCTGATCGGCGTCGCCACGAACTGGATCGAGACGATGCCGTGCAACCTCAACCAGCGGGCGCTCGCGCAGCACGTCAAGCGCGGCATCCGCGAGGCGGGCGGCACGCCGATGGAGTTCAACACGATCGCCGTGTCGGACGGCGTGTCGATGGGGACCGAGGGCATGCGCGCCTCGCTCGTCTCGCGCGAGGTGATCGCCGACTCGATCGAGCTCGTCGCGCGGGGCCATCTCTTCGACGGCCTCGTCTGCCTCGTCGGCTGCGACAAGACGATCCCGGCCGCAGCGATGGCGCTCGCGCGCCTCGACCTGCCGGGGCTCGTCCTCTACAACGGCTCCATCGCGCCCGGCCGCTTCCGCGACCGCGACGTGACGATCCAGGACGTCTTCGAGGCCGTCGGGCAGCATGCGGCCGGGACGATGTCGGGCGCCGACGTCCACGCCCTCGAGAGCGTCGCCTGCCCCGGCGCGGGTGCCTGCGGTGGGCAGTTCACCGCGAACACGATGGCGATGGCGCTCGAGTTCCTCGGCATCGCGCCGAGCGGCCTCAACTCCATCCCCGCGCTCCACGACTCGAAGGAAGAGGCCGCGCACGAGGCGGGGACGCTCGCGATGCGCCTCGTGCGCGAGGACGTCAGGCCCTCCGCCATCATCACGCGCGCGGCGCTCGACAATGCTGCTGCGGCGATCGCGGCGAGCGCGGGCTCGACGAACGGCGTGCTGCATCTGCTCGCGATCGCCCGGGAGGCCGGCGTGCCCTACACGCTGGATGACTTCGACCGCGTGGCGGCGCGGACGCCGGTGCTCGCGAGCCTCAAGCCCGGCGGCCGCTTCGTCGCCACGGACCTGCACGAGGCCGGTGGCTTCGGGCTCCTCGCGCGCGAGCTCCTGAAGGGCGACTCGCTCGTCGACGGCTCCGCGCGGAACGTCGGCGGCGCCTCTCTCACGGGCATCGCCGCCGCGGTTGCGGAGCGTCCCGGGCAGGAGGTGGTGGTGCCGCTCGAGCGGCCGCTCAAGCCGACCGGCGGCCTCCGCATTCTCTACGGCAACCTCGCACCGGACGGCGCAGTCGTGAAGCTCGCGGGCCACGACCGGCTCGAGCACCGCGGCCCAGCCCGCGTCTTCGACTCCGAGGAGGCGTGCTTCGCCGCCGTCAAGGCGCGCTCGATCCTGCCCGGCGACGTCGTGGTGATCCGGTACGAGGGGCCGTCCGGCGGGCCGGGGATGCGCGAGATGCTCCACGTCACCGCCGCGATCGTCGGCGAAGGGCTCGCCGACTCGGTCGCACTCGTGACCGACGGCCGCTTCTCGGGCGCGACGCACGGTTTCATGGTCGGCCACGTGACGCCCGAGGCGTTCCACGGTGGCCCGCTCGCCTCGCTGCGGGACGGAGACGTCGTCGTCATCGACGTCGCGGCACGGGAGCTTCGCGCCGAGGTTCCGGACGACGAGCTCGCCCGGCGGCGGGCCGACTGGGTGCAGCCCGCGCCCCGGTACGAGGCGGGTGCGCTCGCGAAGTACGCGCGGCACGTCTCGTCCGCCTCCGAGGGAGCCGTCACGACATGAGCGTGCTTTACTTTGTACACTCGGAAGGCCACGGGCGGGACTCGTTCCCGCTCCGCATCAAGAGAGGCCGAGAGACCGGCTCGACGACGCCTCGGCAACCTGCCCTGTGACCTTGGGCAAGGTGCCAACCGGCCGAGCACCCGCTCGGAGCGATGTAGAGCGACGAACGTGAGGAGGAACCGATGCCCGCTACACACCTTCGCTGCCGCAACTGCGGCGCGGACGTGGACCTCGAGCCGGTCGGCACCTGCAGCCGCTGCTGGGGCCCGCTCGACCCGGTCTACGACCTCGACGACCTCCGCCCGCGACTGACGCGCGAGCGGATCGCCACGGGGCATCCGTCCCTCTGGCGCTACGCGGACCTGCTGCCCGTCGCGGCCCCCGAGGAGCCGCGCCTCGCCCCCGGTCTCACACCGCTCGTCGAGGCGCCGAAGCTCGCGGAGGCGATCGGGCTGCGCGAGCTCCGGCTCAAGCTCGACACGGCAAACCCGACGCACTCGTTCAAGGACCGCGTCGTCGCCGTCGCGGCAGCCAAGGCGCAGGAGGCCGGCCTCGACACGCTCGCGTGCTCGTCGACCGGAAACCTCGCCGGCGCCGTCGCGGCACGCGCTGCCGCGGAAGGGCTCGCCGCAGCCGTCTTCTGCCCGATCGGCCTCGAGCGCGAGAAGCTCGCTCCCGTCGCGGCCTACGGCGCGACGCTGTACGAGGTGCGCGGCAGCTATGACGACTGCAGCCGCCTCACGGTGGAGCTCTCCTTCGAGCTGCCGTGGGGCTTCGTCAACGTCGGCCTGCGCTCGTACTACGCGGAGGGCTCGAAGACCGTCGCGTTCGAGATCGCGGAGCAGCTCGGCTGGACGCTCCCCGACGTCGTCGTCTGTCCCGTCGCCTCCGGCTCGCTGCTCTCGAAGGTCGCTCAGGGCTTCTCGGAGTTCCGCGAGCTCGGGCTCGTGGACGGGCCGGCGCCGCGCATCGTCGGCGCTCAGGCCGAGGGCTGCAGCCCGGTCGCGGCAGCGTTCGCCGAGGATCGGCCGGTCACCCCGGTCCGGCCTCAGACGGCGGCCACGTCGCTCGCGATTGGCAATCCCGCGGACGGCAACAATGCGATCGCGGCGGTCCGGGCGTCTGGCGGCTCGATCCACGCCGTCGCCGAGGACGAGATCGCGGCGAACATGACCCTCCTGGCCGAGCGTTCCGGCGTCTTCGGCGAGGCGGCGGCCGGCATCTGCCTCGGCGCGCTGCGTCAGGCGATCGAGGAGGGATCCGTCGGCGCCGACGACTCCGTCGTGCTGCTCGTCACCGGCGACGGCCTCAAGACGCCCGGCCTCATTGCCGACCGGCTCCTCCCGGTCGAGATCGAGGCGGACGCGGACGTCCTGCTCCAGCAACTGGGGGTCGCGGCATAGCTTTACTTCCTACAGCGCTACAGGTAGGCTCGCACGTGCATGTACGTCCCTCCTGCACCGCTTCCCAGGCGGCAGCGGAGGACGACCCCGTTGCCGCCTGGAGCGTTGCTGTGAGAGCCGACCCGTGACTCTGCGCATCGCCTGCCTGCCGGGCGACGGGATCGGTCCTGAGGTCGCGGCCGTCGCGACGGACGTGCTCGTCGCGCTGCCGGTCGACGTCGAGATCGAGCAGCACCCCTTCGGCGGCCGCGCAATTCTCGACGAAGGGACGCCGCTGCCGGAGTCGACCCTGGCCGCCTGCCACGGCGCGGACGCGGTGCTGCTCGGCGCGGTCGGGCTCCCCGAGTTCGAAGGGGCCGCCGTTCGACCCGAACAGGGCCTGATCGGGCTGCGGCGCGCGCTCGACGTCTACGCGAATCTCCGGCCGGCCACCGGCCGAGGCATCGACCTCCTCATCGTCCGCGAGCTCGTCGGCGGGCTCTACTACGGCGAGAGCGGACGTCGGCCAGACGGCTCCGCGTTCGACACGTGCGAGTACACGCCGGCCGGGATCGAGCGTGTCGCCCGGCGGGCGTTCGAGCTCGCCCGCGGCAGGCGCAGCCACGTGACCTCCGTCGACAAGGCGAACGTCCTCGAGACGTCACGGCTGTGGCGCGAGGTGGTGACGGGCCTCGCCAGCGACTATCCCGACGTCGAGCTGGAGCACATGCTCGTCGACACCGCCGGCCTGACGCTCGTCGAGCGGCCGGCCCGCTTCGACGTGCTCCTCACCGAGAACACCTTCGGCGACATCCTCTCCGACGTCGCCGCCGGGCTCACCGGAGGCCTCGGGCTCGCCGCGTCAGCGAGCCTCGGAGACGGCGCACCAGGAGTGTTCGAGCCGGTGCACGGCTCGGCTCCCGACATCGCCGGCAAAGGCACCGCAAACCCGGCGGCGATGCTGCGCTCGGTCGCCCTGCTGCTCCGGCACGCGGCCGGCGAGGAGGAGCTTGCGGCCTCGCTCGAGCGGGCGGTCGACGACGCGCTCGTGGCCGCGCCGACGCCGGACGTGGGCGGCAACGCGACGACGGCCGAGTTCGCCGCGGCCGTGCTCGCGGGCCTCCGCGTGCCTACGCCCTAACCTCGCGCGAGCGCGAGCGTGTCGACGCGCGGCTGGTGCGCCGTCTCGTAGGCCGCGACGGCGTCCTCGTGCGCGAGCGAACGGGCGATGTCGTCGAGCCCGTGCAGGATCGACTCCCGCGCCGCCGGATCGAAGTCGAAGGTGATGACGGCGCCGGCGCCGCTGACAGCCTGGTGCTCGAGGTCGACCGTCAGCTCCGCGCCTCGGCGCACGGCGGCGATCAGCGCGGCCACCTGGCCGGGCGACAGAACGATCGGCACGAGCCCGACCTTGAGCGAGTTCGTCCTGAAGATGTCGCCGAACGACGGCGCGATGATCACCTCGAAGCCGTAGTCCTGCAGCGCCCAGGCGGCGTGCTCGCGCGACGAGCCGCAGCCGAAGTTCTCGCCCGCGATCAGGATCTTCGCGCCTGCGACGGCCGGGTCGTTGAGCTCGAAGTCGGGCCGCGGCTCCCCGTTCTCGTCGAGGCGCCAGTCCTGGAAGAGGAACTCGCCGAAGCCTGTTCGCTCGATCCGCTTCAGGAACTGCTTCGGGATGATCTGGTCCGTGTCGACGTTCGGCCGATCGAGCACCGCGACGTTCGACGACACTCGGCGGAACGGCTTCACGCGAGCTCCGCCAGGTCGCGCGGATCGACGAAGTGGCCGGCGATCGCGGTCGCGGCGGCCAGCTCGGGACTGACGAGGTGCGTGCGCCCTCCCCGCCCCTGCCGCCCTTCGAAGTTGCGGTTGGAGGTGGACGCGCAGCGCTCGCCGGAGGCGAGCACGTCGGGGTTCATGCCGAGGCACATCGAGCACCCCGCGAGGCGCCACTCGAACCCGGCCTCGCGGAAAATCCGGTCGATCCCTTCGTCCTCGGCGAGCCGCTTCACGGTCGCCGAGCCCGGGACGACGAGCGCGCGCACCTTCGGATGGACCCGCTTGCCGGCCACGACCGCGGCGGCCGCCCGCAGGTCCTCCAGCCGCGCGTTCGTGCACGAGCCGATGAAGACGCGGTCGACGTGGATGTCCTGGATCTGCGTTCCCGGCTCGAGGCCCATGTAGGACAGCGCGCGCTCGGCGGCCTCTCGCTTGTCGGACTCGCGGAACTCGGCTGGGTCGGGCACGCGACCGGTGACCGGGACGACCATCCCCGGATTCGTGCCCCAAGTGACCTGGGGGACGAGCGACGCGACGTCGACCTCCACCTCGGTGTCGTACGTCGCGTCGGCGTCCGACGCCAGCGCACGCCAGTCGTCGAGGGCGCGCTCCCAGTCCGCGCCCGTCGGCGCGGCCGGTCGCCCTTCGAGGTAGGCGAAGGTCGTCTCGTCCGGGCCGATCATCCCCGCCCGGGCGCCGGCCTCGATCGACATGTTGCAGACGGTCAGGCGCTGCTCCATCGAGAGGGCGCGAACCGCCTCGCCGGTGTACTCGATCACGTGACCCGTGCCGCCGGCGACGCCGATCCGGCCGATCGCGCCCAGGATCATGTCCTTCGCCGTCACGCCGGGAGCGCGCTCCCCCGCGAACTCGATCCGCATCGAGCGCGGCCGCCGCTGCGGCAGGCACTGCGTCGCGAGCACGTGCTCGACCTCGGAGGTGCCGACGCCGATCGCGAGCGCGCCGAGCGCGCCGTGGGTGCCGGTGTGGCTGTCGCCGCACACGATCGTCATCCCGGGCTGGCTCAGGCCGAGCTCGGGGCCGATGACGTGCACGATCCCCTCGCGGCCGCTGCCGGTCGCGAAGAGCGGGACGCCGAACTCCGCGCAGTTGCGCCGCAGCGCCTCGAGCTGCGCGCGTGCGAGCGGGTCGCGCACCGGTCCAGGCTCCGTCGGGACGTTGTGATCCATCGTCGCGAGCGAGAGATCGGGGCGCCGCACGCGCCTGCCGGCGAGCCTGAGTCCCTCGAACGCCTGCGCCGACGTCACCTCGTGGATCAGGTGCAGGTCGACGTAAAGGAGCGCGGGCTCGCCCGCGGGCTCGACCACGACGTGGCGCTCCCAGATGCGGTCGAGCAGGGTCTTTCCCACCATCCGAGGCTAGCCAAAGCGGTGTACGAAGTAAAGCTAATACTGTAGTTTGTGCAGTAATGCAGACGACGCCCTGGATCTGGATGAACGGTGGGCTCGTGCCGTGGCAGAACGCCTCGTTCCACGTCGCCAGCCACGGCCTCCACTACGGCTCGGGCGTCTTCGAGGGGATCCGCGCGTACGAGACAGCAGAGGGCTCTGCCGTCTTCCGCCTCACCGACCACCTGCAGCGCCTCCACCACTCCGCGCGCCTGATGGGCATGCGGATCCCGTTCACGGTCGACGAGCTTCGAGACGCCGCCCTGGAGCTCGTCGCGGCGAACGGGATCGCCGAGTGCTACGTCCGCCCGATCGCCTTCTACGGCTTCGGGGAGCTCAGCGTCTCGCCCCGCGGGAACCCGGTCGAGGTCGCGATCGTCAGCTGGCCGTGGGGCCCGTACCTCGGGGCCGAGGGCCAGACGAACGGGATCAGGGCGAAGATCTCGTCCTGGCAGCGCGTCGGCCCGAATGTCATCCCGCACGCCGCGAAGGCGACCGGGATCTACGTCAACTCGATGCTCGCGGTGAACGAGGCCCTCGACGCCGGCTACGACGAGGCGATCCTGCTCACGGCCGACGGCTTCGTCGCCGACGGCTCGGGGGAGAACGTGTTCGCGGTCCGCGACGGCGTCATCGCGACGCCCAGCCTCTCCGCGTCGATCCTGCCCGGGATCACCCGCGACACCGTGATCGCGATCGCCCGCAGCCTCGGCCACACCGTCGTCGAGGGAAACCTGATCCGGTCCGACCTCTACCTCGCCGATGAGGTGTTCATGACGGGCACGGCCGCCGAGGTGACGCCGCTCCGCTCGGTGGACGACGTCGAGGTCGGCGTCGGCCCCGTGACGGAGTCGATCCGGGACGAGTACCTGCGCTGTGTCCGCGGGCTGTCGAGCTACGAGCCGGAGTGGCTCGAGCGCGTTACGCTCGAGCTGGCGGCCTGAGCGCAACCCGCGCGCCGGCCGCCGGCGCGATGGAGTTCCGGCGAGTCCCGTCCCTTCCCCCGTACGTGTTCGCGGTCACCGAGCAGCTCAAGCTGGAGCTGCGCCGAGGCGGCGAGGACGTGATCGACCTCGGCTTCGGGAACCCCGACCTCCCCTCGCCGGCCGCGGCCGTCGACAAGCTCACCGAGGCCGCGATGAAGCCCCGGAATCACCGCTACTCGGCGAGCCGCGGGATCCCGAAGCTGCGCGCCGCGATCTGCGACCTCTACGCCGACCGCTTCGGCGTCGACCTCGATCCCGAGACGCAGGCGGTGGCGACGATCGGCGCGAAGGAGGGGCTCGCGCACCTGATGTGGGTGCTCGTCGAGCCCGGCGACGTCGCGGTCGTGCCGACGCCGAGCTACCCGATCCACCTGCAGGCGCCGGTGCTCGCGGGGGCGACCGTCGTCCCGGTGGAGCTCGACGGTGACGACGACGAGGTCTACGACCGCTTCGCGGCCGCCTGCTCGGGCTCACCGACACCTCCGAGGGCGATCGTCGTCTCGTTCCCGCACAACCCGACGACGCGCGTCGTCGAGCCCGCGCTGCTCGAGCGGCTGGTGGGCCTTGCGCGTGAGCACGAGGCGCTGCTCGTGCACGATTTCGCCTACGCCGACATCTCGTTCGACGGCTACCGGCCGCCGTCGGTGCTGCAGGTTCACGGCGCCGAAGACGTGGCGGTCGAGATCTACTCGCTGACGAAGTCGTTCTCGATGGCCGGCTGGCGGGTCGGCTTCGCGCTCGGCAACGCGCCGGCGCTGGCCGCGCTCGCCCGCTTGAAGTCGTACCTCGACTACGGCACGTTCCAGCCGATCCAGATCGCGTCGATCGTGGCGCTGAACGAGGCGCGGGCGTACTCGGCGGACGTGTGCGAGGTCTACCGCAGCCGCCGCGACGTGCTCTGCAGCGGCCTCGCGCGCATCGGCTGGCCGGTCGAGCCGCCGCGCGGGACGATGTTCGTCTGGGCGCCGATCCCGGAGCGTTACCGCGAGCTGGGCTCGCTCGAGTTCGCGCTCAAGCTCCTACGCGAGGCGCGCGTCTCCGTCAGCCCGGGCGTCGGCTTCGGCGCCGGCGGAGAGGGCCACGTCCGCTTCGCCCTCGTCGAGAACGAGCAGCGGATCCGGCAGGCGGTGCGCGGGATCCGGCAGGCCCTGCCGGAGCTGGCGGTCTCGGATCCGTAGGGAAGGCTTGGAAGCGGGCCTTTCTGCTGAGTGGCTCTGCCGGCGGTCCCGCTCGCGTCAGCCCGCGTCGGCCTCCTGGGCGAGCGCGATGGCGCCGAGCACACCGGCGCGATCGCCGAGGCCCGGCGGGACGACGAAGTCGCGGATTGCGTGCTTCAGCTCCGGAGCGTCGACATAGCCCGCCAGGAGCTCTCGCAGGCGCTCCTGTACGCAAGGGAGCAAACCCGGCCTCTTCATCACGCCACCTCCGAGGATGATCCGCTCGGGGGACAGCACGCACACCACGTTCATCAGACCGAGCGCCACATACTCCGTCTCGAGCCGCCACGGCTCGTCCTCGTCGAGCTCTCGTGCGGGCTTTCCCCACCTCTGGCGCATCGCTTCGCCTGACGCAAGCCCTTCGAAGCAGTCGCCGTGGTACGGGCAGCACCCCGCAAAAGGATCTGCGACGCAATCGTGAGGAATCCGCATGTGCCCGAGCTCCGGGTGAAGCAGGCCGTGGACGAGCCGACCGTTCACGACGACACCGCCGCCGATGCCGGTCCCGACGGTGACGTAACAGAAGCTGTCGAGACCGACCGCGGCTCCCCAGCGTTGCTCACCGAGGGCCGCCGCGTTGACGTCCGTGTCGAAGGCGACAGGGACGCCGAGCGCCTCTTCGAGCGTGCCGGCGACGTCCGTCTGCGCCCATCCCGGCTTCGGCGTCGTCGTGATGAAGCCGAAGCTCTCGGAGGAGCGGCGGGCGTCGATCGGCCCGAAGGACCCGACGCCGACCGCCGCGAGCGATCCGTTCTCGGCGAAGAACTCCACGGCACGGGCGATCGTCTCGTCTGGCTTGGTCGTCGGGAACGTCGTCGTTCCCCGTATGTCGCTCGGGCCGTTTCCGACTGCGCAGACCCACTTCGTGCCGCCGGCCTCAACGCCGCCGAAGAGGCGCGCTCCCCCGCCCGAGGCGCCGCTCACTCGACGAGGACCGCCTCGTGGTCGGCTCCAGACGACCGGCGAACGACGAGGTCGGCGGGGAGCACGACCACCCGCCGGCGCTCGCGTACGCGTCCTGCGATGCGGTCGAGGAGGAGCTGCGTCGCGAGGGTGCCGAAGGTCTCGGCGGGTTGAGCCATCACCGTCAGGAAGGGGTAGAGGCGCGAGACATGCTCGATGTCGTCGAAGCAGACGAGCGCGAGATCTCCCGGAATGTCGATCCCTCGCTCGCGTGCCGCTTCGGCGACCCCGACCGCGACGATGTTGTTCACCGCGAAGATCGCCGTCGGCGGCTGGTCGAGGTCGAGGAGACGCAACGCCGCCTCGTAGCCGCTGCGTGCGTCGACCGCGCTCGCCCCGACCACATATTCCGGCCGCTGCTCGATCGCCGCCGCCTCGAGCGCATCCCGGTAGCCCTGCAGTCTTTCCCGCGACGTCGAGACGTCGAGGGACTCGGGGATCATCGCGATTCTCGTCTGACCGAGCGCGATCAGGTGCTCGACGAGGCGTCGCGCGCCCGCCACGCTGTCGCCCTGGACGAGGTCGGCCTCGAAGCCGGCGATCGATCGGTCGATCAGGACGTAGGGAACGTTGTTGCGCGCCAGGATGCGCAGGTGCGAGCGCGAGCGGTCCGAGACCGGAGCGACGAGCACTCCCTCGACCTGGAACTCGAGCATGTCCTCGAGGTATTCGCGCTCGCGCTCGAGCTCCGCTCGCGTGTCGCAGAGGATCACGTGGTATCCGGCGCGCCACGCCACGTCCTCCGCGGCCTGGACGATGAGCGTGAAGAACGGGTTCGCCAGGTCCGGGACGAGGAGGGCGAGCGTTCCCGTCTTGCGGCGAATGAGGCCGCGCGCAAGCCGGTTGGGAACGTACTGCAGCTCGACGATGGCCGCCTCGACCCGGCGGCGCGTCTCGGCCTGCACACGCGGGCTGTTGTTGATCACACGCGAGACGGTCATGGGCGACACGCCGGCCCGTTCCGCCACGTCTCGAAGAGTGACTCTCATCGGCCTTCTAACACTCTCACGCGTGTTATTGATACCACGTCTTGGCCGTTTGTCCTAGTGAGTTGTGCTTGACACCGGCGCTCGACTCGTGTTATTAGTAGCGCGCTGTCGTGGTATCGCTATCACGAAAGAGCACGATCGACACCGCCTTTAACGCGAGAAGGAGGAGTCCAATGCTCAGAGCACGACTCGAGGTAGGGCGTCTGGCCGTGGCGCTTCTCCTTGCGGCGACGCTGATCGCGGCGCTCGCGGGCGCCGCCTCGGGCGGATCGGAGAAGACGATCAGGGTTGCGATCGTCGGCAATCCGCAGATGGAGGACATCGCCAAGCTGACGCCGACGCTGTTCACGAAGCGGACCGGCATCAAGGTCAGGTACTCCATCCTCGAGGAGGGCAGGCTCCGCGAGATCGTGACCCGCGACGTCGGTTCGGGCGGCCGGCAGTTCGACGTGGTCATGATCGGGCCGTACGAGGCGCCGCAGTTCGGTGCCAGCGGCCTGCTCAAGAACCTGTCCTCGTTCGCCAAGGGCGACGCGTCCTATAGGTACAACGACGTCATCCCGGCGGTCCGGAACGCGCTGTCGGCGAACGGCAGGATGTACGCCTCGCCGTTCTACGCCGAGTCGTCGTTCGTCATGTACCGCAAGGACGTCATGAAGGCGAAGGGCGTGACCGTGCCGGCCCGGCCGACCTGGGATCAGATCGCGTCGATCGCCCGCCGGATCGACTCGAACGACATGGCCGGCATCTGCCTGCGCGGCAAGCCCGGCTGGGGTGACCTCGGGGCGTCGTTCACGACGGTGCTGAACACGTTCGGCGGCACCTGGTGGTCGGCGAAGTCGAACGGCCAGCCGGACCAGGCCCAGATCGACAAGCCCCAGTTCAGGCAGGCGCTGACGTTCTACGTCAACCTCCTCAAGGACGCGGGCGAGAAGGACGCGGCCAACGCGAGCTTCAACGAGTGCCTGGCCCAGTACAGGGACGGCAAGGTCGCGATGTGGTACGACGCCACCGTCGCTGCCGGCCTACTGGAGGCGAACGACAGCAAGGTGAGGGGCAAGAACGGGTACGCACTCGCGCCGGTCAAGCTGACGAAGGCGTCGGGGTGGCTGTGGACCTGGGCGCTCGCGATCCCGAGGGAATCGCCCGATCCGACCACCGCGTGGAAGTACATCTCGTGGGCGACCGGCCCGGCCTACCTCAAGGCAGCGGGCTCGCGAATCGACGGCGGCTGGGCCGCCATCCCGCCCGGGACCAGGCTCTCGACGTACAAGATCCCGCAGTACAAGGCCGCGGCGAAGGCGTTCGCGGCTCAGACGCTCGCGGCGATGAAGGCGGCCCCGATCAGTAACCCGGGCACGACCAAGCGCCCCGGCGTGCCGGGCGTGCAGTACGTCGGCATTCCCGAGTTCCAGGACGTCGGGAATCAGTGCACCGAGCAGTTCTCGAGCGTCATCGCGGGCCGTACGTCGATCGACGACGCGCTCGAGGCCTGCCAGGAGATCGCGTCACAGGCGATCGAGTAGGACAATCGGCCACGTGACGAGCGCCACGGCCGGGAGAACGCCCTCCGCTGACCCATTCTCCCGGCCGTGGCGGCGGCGGCTGCCCCTCCTGCCGGCGCTCCTCTTCGCGATTGTCGTCACGCAGGTCCCGTTCGTACTGAGCGTCTACTACAGCTTCACCGACTGGTCGATCTTTCCGCCGACGCCGCGCCGGTTCATCGGACTCGACAACTACGAGAAACTCGTCAGCAACTCGTTCTTCCGGGAGGCGGCCTGGACGAGCGTGCTGATGACCGTCTCCACCGTCCTCATCTCGCTGGTGCTCGGCACGCTTCTGGCGGTGCTCCTCGATCGGCACTTCTTCGGGCAGGGGATCGTCCGCACCTTGCTGATCACTCCGTTTCTGGTCATGCCGGTGGTCGCGGGCCTGATCTGGAAGAACCAGATGTTCAGCGGGCTCTACGGGGTCCTCAACTGGCTGCTCGAGCGGGGTGGCTTCGGGAGCATCGAGTTCGTCTCGGAGTATCCGCTGGCCTCGATTGTGATCGTCCTCGTGTGGCAGTGGACACCGTTCATGATGCTGATCATGCTGGCGGGCTTGCAGAGCCAGCCGACCGACGTGATCGAGGCCGCCAAGGTGGACGGAGCGTCGGTTGTCGGCACGTTCCGTCAGCTCACGCTTCCCCACCTGCGCCGGTACATGGAGCTCTGCGTCCTGCTCGGGACGATCTACGTGGTCCAGGTCTTCGACCATGTCGACGTGATGACGGGCGGCGGGCCTGATTCCACGAACATCCCGTACTTCGTCTACCAACGCTCGATCGGCGGGGGCTGGGACTTCGGGCTCGCCTCGGCCTACAGCATCGTCGTCGTCCTGGTCTCGATCGTCGTTGCGACGCTCGCGCTGCGCGTGCTCTCGAGCCTGCTCAGAGACGAGGAGAGGGTCTGATGCGACGGCGCGGGACGCGGCTTGGCGTCGGCGAGCGTCGCTCGACGCATGTGGCGCTCGGCGTGACCGCCTGGCTGGCCGCGCTCGTCTTCTTCTTCCCGGTCTTCTGGATGGTGCTCTCGTCTTTCAAGGAGGAGCAGGACGCGAATACGAGCCCGAAACTCTTCTTCTCGCCGACGCTCGACCGCTACCGGGACGTGACCAGCAACCCCGAGGGCACGCTCGCGTTCGCCGAAGCCGCGACGAACTCGGCGGTCGTCGTTCTCGCCAGTACGCTGATCGTGCTCGCGCTCGCGATCCCGGCCGCGTACGCGCTCGCGATCCGGCCGGTGCCGAGGTGGCGCGACGTGCTGTTCTTCTTCATCTCCACCAAGTTCCTGCCGATCGTCGCCTCGATCCTGCCGATCTGGGTGCTCGCGAACCACTTCGACAAGCTCAACACGCGCACCGTGCTGATCGTGCTCTACACGGCGGTCAATCTGCCGCTGGCCATCTGGATGCTGCGGTCGTTCTTCATGGAGATCCCGCGCGAGCTGATCGAGGCGGCCGACATCGACGGCGCCAAGCTGCGCGGGCAGCTGACCTCGGTCATCCTGCCCATCGCCGCTCCGGGCATCGCCGCCACGGCGCTCCTCTGCCTCATCTTCGCCTGGAACGAGTACTTCTACGCGGTCCAGCTCAACCCGGCCGCCGGCTCGACCGTGCCGCAGTGGGTGACGACGAGCATCAGCACGCGCGGCGACTTCCTCGCAAAGCTGTCGGCAGCGTCGGTTCTCGCCGTCATCCCCGTCGTCCTGGCCGGCTGGCTCGCCCAGAAACGCATGATCCGCGGCCTCTCGATGGGCGCGATCAAGTAGTCGATGGCTACCGTCCGCTACGACTCCGCGACGCGCCTCTACCCGGGCACGCCGCGGCCGGCGGTGAACGAGCTCGACCTGGCGATCGAGGACGGCGAGCTCCTCGTTCTCGTCGGCCCGTCCGGGTCCGGCAAGACGACGGCGCTGCGGATGCTGGCCGGCCTCGAGCCGCTCGACGCGGGGCGGGTGTGGATCGGGGATCGCGACGTGACCTCGGTGCATCCACGTGAGCGCGACATCGCGATGGTCTTCCAGAACTACGCCCTCTACCCGCAGCTCAACGTCGCACAGAACATGGGCTTCGCGCTCAAGCAACGCGGTGTCCCGAAGGCGGAACGCATGGAGCGGGTGCGCGACGTCGCGAGGCTGCTCGACCTCGAGGCGTTCCTCGACCGGAAGCCGAAGAACCTCTCCGGCGGTCAGCGTCAGCGCGTGGCAATGGGCCGCGCCATCGTGCGGCGGCCGCAGGTCTACCTGATGGACGAGCCCCTCTCCAACCTCGACGCGAAGCTGCGCGTCCAGACGCGTGCCGAGCTCGCCGAGCTGCAGGCACGCCTGGCCGTGACCACTGTGTACGTCACGCACGACCAGGTCGAGGCGATGACCATGGGTCACCGCGTGGCCGTGCTGCGGGACGGCGAGCTGCAGCAGTGCGACACCCCGAGCACGCTCTACCGCGCCCCCGCGAACGTGTTCGTCGCCGGGTTCATCGGCTCGCCGGCGATGAACCAGCTGCCGGTGGCCGCAACCCGGCCGCCGCACATCGCTGGAGCGGAGGTACACATCGACGGGCGGCTGGACGGCGTCGTCGGCGATCGGCTCGTGATCGGCTTTCGCCCGGAGGCGCTCCGCGTCGGCTCCGGACCGATCGCCGGTCGCATCCGAGCCGTCGAGGATCTCGGCTCGGAGATCTTCGTCCATGCCCTGATCGAGCACGAGTCCGAGCCCGCTACGCTCGTCGCGAAGACCCCGACGCCGTTCGACGGGCACATCGGCGAGAACGTGTCGCTCGCCCTGAGCGGGACGATGCACGTATTCGAGCCGGGCGGCGCGCGGATTGCGACCGTTACGGCGTCAACGGAGCAGCGCCTCGACCGAACCGACCGGGCCGTGGGAGGCGAGGCTGCGCGCTGACGCAGCGAACACGTTTCGAAAACTCTCGCTCTCGCGCAGCGCCGGTGGGAAAACCAGGTCGAGATCGAGAAACGCGACCGGATCGTCCATCGCCCGCATCGCGTACGCGGCCGAGTGCTCCGCGCTCGAGTCCGGCGCGCGCGAGGCGGGCGGCGTCGTCGCGAGGTAGCGCGCCCAGCCCGCCAGGGCGAGGGCGGCACACTCCACCGGGCCGTCACGCGCGAGCTGGCGCTCGATGGTCGGGATGACGAACGTCGGGAACTTCGCCGTCCCGTCGATGCAGAGCCTGGCGATCTGATCGCGCACCCCCGTGCTCGCGAACCGCTCGAGCACCGTCGTCGCGTAGTCCTCGCGGGGATATCCGGGGATCTCGTCGAGTGTCGGGATCGCCTCCCGCCACAGGAAGCGCTCGAGGAACCGCCGCAACGGCGGGGTCGCCATGGCCTCGTCGACGTAGACGATTCCGGCCAGGGCCGAGAGGTAAGCCATGCACGAGTGCGTCGCGTTCAGCAGGCGCAGCTTGTAGAGCTCCCAGTCATGTACGCGGTCGCTGAAGAGCGCCCCGACGTCCTCGAAGCGCGGTCGGCCCGCGGCGAATGCGTCCTCGAGCACCCATTGGCGGAACGGCTCCGCGACGACGGGCCACCCGTCCTCGATCCCGACGCTGTCCCGCAACCAGACCCGGTCGGCGTCGCTTGTCTGCGGCGTGATGCGGTCGACCATCGAGTTCGGAAAGGAGCACGCGCTCTCGACCCAGCGCCCGAGCTCTCCATCACGCTCTTCGCACACGCGCAGGACGGCCGCGCGCGCAACGCTGCCGTTGCCGGGGATGTTGTCGCAGCTGAGAATGGTGAGCGCCGCGCCGGTCTCCTCGCGCCGTCGCGCCAGTCCACCCGCGATCGCCTCGATGGTCGGATTCGGCCTGTCGAGCGAGTACCCCGCCTCGGTGATCGTGAGCGAGAGGATTGCTGTCTCGGGATCGGCGATCTTCACTGACACGAGCGCCGGCTCGTCGATTGCGAGCACGTAGTCGATGATGCTGCCGATAACCTGCGCGCGCGGCTCGGCATCACCTCTCTCGACAAGCGTGTAGAGGTAGTCCTGCGAACGCAGGATCGCCTCCATTCGCCGATCGGCGTCGAGCACTCCCAGGCCGCAGATTCCCCAATCGCTCCCGGCCGCGGCGAGCTCGTGCGTGTAGAGCGCGAGGTGCGCCCGGTGGAAACCGCCGACGCCGAGATGGAGGATGCGTGGGCGCAGCCTCGACCGGTTGTAGCGAGGTACAGGAACGCCGCGCGCGGCGATCTCGTCGACATTTCCCGCACGGAGATCGAGGGTGCGCCGCGTGACGAACCGACGCTATCAATGACGGTCGCGCTGAGCCGAAGAGCCGACGGCCGGCCAGGCTCACGCGTCGAACGACGCGAGCTCGCGCCCGCGGCGGGCGACGCCGTCGCGCTCGGCCGCCTCGGCCACGCCCGCGGCGACAGCAGGCACGACCGCGCGGTTGAAGAGGCTCGGCACGATGTACTCCGGCCCGAGCTCGTCCGCGGCGACGACGGCAGCGATCGCCTCGCCGGCCGCGAGCTTCATCTGGTCGGTGATGTCGCGCGCGCGGACATCGAGCGCACCGCGGAAGAGCCCCGGGAAGGCGAGCGCGTTGTTGATCTGGTTCGGATAGTCGGACCGGCCGGTGGCGACGACGGCTGCAAGCTCGGCCAGATCGGCCGGCGCAACCTCGGGCGTCGGGTTCGCCATCGCGAAGACGATTGCGTCTTCGGCCATCGCGGAGATCCCTTCGAGCGAGACGGCGCCGGGCTGAGAGAGCCCGATGTACACGTCCGCGCCGGCGAGCACCTCGTCTGCGGTGCCGCGCTCGCGGTCCGGGTTCGTCTCGTCGGCGTACACCGCCTTGACCCCGTCGAGCCCGGCACGACCCGCATAGACCGCTCCGAGCCGGTCGCAGCCGACGATCGTCTGGACTCCGGCCCGCTGCAGCATGCGAGTCGTCGCGACACCCGCGGCTCCGACGCCGGTGAGCACGACCTTGACGTCCTGCGGCCGCTTGCCGACGAGCCGGAGGGCGTTCAGGAACGCCGCGTAGACGACGATCGCGGTCCCGTGCTGGTCGTCGTGGAAGACCGGGATGTCAAGCGAGTCGCGCAGGCGCTCCTCGATCTCGAAGCAGCGCGGCGCGGAGATGTCCTCGAGGTTGATCGCGCCGTACCCGGGTGCGATCGCGGTGACGGCGGCCACGATCTCGTCCACGTCGGTCGTCGCGAGGCAGACGGGCCAGCCGTCGACACCGGCGAACTCCTTCAGCAGCATCGCCTTGCCCTCCATCACGGGCATCGCCGCCTCCGGCCCGATGTCGCCCAGGCCGAGGACGGCGGTGCCGTCGCTGACGATGGCGACGGTGTTGCGCTTGATCGTCAGGCTCCAGGCCTTCTCGGGGTCCTCGGCGATGGCCTGCGAGATGCGAGCGACACCCGGCGTGTAGGCCATCGAGAGGTCGTCGCGCGTCGCGAGCGGCGACTTGAGCGCCATCTCGATCTTGCCGCCGAGGTGCATGAGAAACGTTCGGTCGGACACGTGCTCCACCTCGACGCATTCGAGCGCCTCTGCCGCGGCGACCACCTCCCCGATGTGCTCGGCGTCCCTCGCGAGGACGGTGACGTCGCGGACCTTGACGCCGGGCTCGGTACGGACGAGATCGATTGCCTCGAGGGAGGCGCCGGTCTCCGCGATCGCGCCGGCGAGCTCCGCGAACGCGCCCGGGCGGTCGTGCAGCCGGACGCGGACGGTGGCGCTGAACGATGCCGAGAGGTGACTCACGCCGCGCTCGCCTCCACTGCGAGCCAGCGGTCGACCGCGGCGGCGCAGCGGCGGCCCTCGGTGATCGCCCAGACGATGAGGGACTGCCCGCGGCGCGCGTCGCCGGCCGCGAAGACGCCTTCCGCGGACGTCGCGTACGCGGGGGCGTCCGCGTTGCCGCGCGCGTCCGTCTCGATCCCGAACGCGTCGAGGAGGTGCTTCTCCGGGCCCAGGAAGCCCATCGCGAGCAGGACGAGGTCGGCCGGCCGTTCGTCGTCCGTGCCGGCCACGGTCTCGAACGGCGGCTCGCCCGTGTTCCTTGCCCAGTGGATGCCGCTGCACGCGGCCGTTACCCGTCATCGCCGGTCGTCGAGATCGCGAAGTCGCGCTCGCCGCCCTCCTTGAGCGCGTACGACGTCCGGAGCTTCATCGGCCAGCGCGGCCAGGGCGTCACCTCGTCGGGCCGTGACGGCGGCGGCTCGCCGACGAGCTCGATCTGGGTGACGGAGGCGGCGCCCTCACGGTGGGCGTTGGCGACGCAGTCGGCGCCCGTGTCGCCGCCGCCGATCACGACGACGTGCTTCCCGGCCGCGGTGATCGTCGCCTCCGGGGCCGGCACCGGCGGCGCTCCCGGCACCTGCGGCCCGAGCTCCCGCGCGACCCAGCGGTTGCGCTGGTAGAGGTAGTCCATCGCGAAGTGCACGCCGCCGAGCTCGCGACCGGGGACGGGCAGGTCGCGCGGCACGCGCGAGCCCACCGCGACGACCACGGCCTCGTGGCGCGCACGCAGCTCCTCAGCGTCGACGTCGACTCCGACGTCGACGCCGTAGGCGAACTCGACGCCCTCCTCGGCGAGCTGCCGCAGGCGGCGCTCGACGATCCACTTCTCGATCTTGAAGTCCGGGACGCCGAAGCGCACGAGCCCGCCGCCCGCCTCGTCGCGCTCGTAGACCGTGACGTGGTGGCCGAGCCGGTTCAGCTGCTGCGCGCACGCGAGGCCAGACGGACCGGAGCCGATGACGGCAACGCTCTGGCCGGTTCGCGAGCGAGGCGGCTGCGGTGCGATCCAGCCCTCCTCCCACGCCCGGTTCACGATCGAGAGCTCGATCTGCTTGATCGCGACGGCGTCGCCCTCGCGCAGCTCGAGCACGCATGCCGCCTCGCACGGCGCCGGACAGAGCCGGCCGGTGAACTCGGGGAAGTTGTTCGTGCGATGGAGCTGGACGATCGCGTCCCGCCAGCGGTCGCGGTAGACGAGGTCGTTCCACTCGGGGATCAGGTTTCCGAGCGGGCAGCCGTTGTGGCAGAACGGCACGCCGCAGTCCATGCAGCGCGCACCCTGCTCCTGCACGAGCGGCAGCGGCAGCACGCCGGCGACTTCGCGGTAGTCGTGGACGCGCTCGCCGGGGTCGCGCTCGGGCGCGTCGAGCCGCTGGTAGTCGAGGAAGCCGCGCAACTTGCCCATCAGGCCGCCACCGCCCGCTCGTCGTGCAGCTCGGCGCTCTCCTCGAGTGCGCGCCGGTAGTCGTGCGGCATCACCTTGACGAACAGGGGCAGCGCGGTGGCCCAGTCGTCGAGGAGCCGTTCGGCGACGGTGGAGCCGGTGCGCAACCGGTGCTCGTCGACGAGGTGGAGGAGCTCCTGTGCATCGCGACCCTCGACGGGCTCGAAGCCCACGAGCTCCGTGTTGCAGCGCGTCGCGAAGGTGCCGTCCTCGTCCAGGACGTAGGCGATGCCGCCGCTCATCCCGGCCGCGAAGTTGCGCCCAGTGCGCCCGAGCACGACGACGCGGCCACCGGTCATGTACTCGCAGCCGTGGTCGCCGAGCCCCTCGACGACGGCGGCCGCGCCGGAGTTGCGGACGGCGAAGCGCTCGCCGGCCTGACCGCGGAAGAACGCCTTGCCGGCCGTTGCGCCGTAGAGAACGGTGTTGCCGATGATCACGTTCTCCTCCGCGACGAAGCCGCTGCCGTCCGGGGGCCGGACGGCGAGGACGCCGCCCGACAGCCCCTTACCGACGTAGTCGTTCGCGTCGCCGAAGAGGGTGAGCTCGACGCCGGGCGCGAGCCACGCGCCGAAGGACTGCCCGGCCGACCCGCGCAGGGTGAACCGGATCGAGCCCGGCGGCAGGCCGTCCGCGCCGTGCGCCTTCGTCACGGCGTGCGAGAGCAGGCCGCCGACCGTGCGGTGCACGTTGCGGATCGGGTAGGCGCCGTCGACGGGCACGCCGTGCTCGATCGCCGGCCGCGCCGCCTCGATCAGCGTCCAGTCGAGAGCGCCGCCGAGCGGGGACGCCTGCGGCTGCGTCCGGCGAAGCGGCGCTCCAGGGGCGGCCGCCGGCGGCTGCAGCAGCGCCGACAGGTCGATGCCGCGCGAGCGCCAGTGCTCGATCGCGTCGTCCGGCTCGAGCAGGTCGACGCGGCCGACGAGGTCGGCGAAGCGCCTGATCCCGAGCCGCGCCATCAGCCGACGTGCCTCCTCGGCGACGAAGAAGAGGAAGTTGACGACGTGCTCCGGCTGACCCTGGAAGCGGAGCCGCAGCTCGGGATCCTGCGTCGCGATCCCGACCGGGCACGTGTTGAGGTGGCAGGCGCGCATCATCACGCAGCCCGTTGCGATCAGCGGGGCGGTCGCGAAGCCCATCTCGTCGGCGCCGAGCAGCGCCGCAACGAGGACGTCGCGCCCCGTCTTCAGCTGCCCGTCCGTCTGCACCCAGATGCGCGAGCGCAGGTCGTTCAGGACGAGCGTCTGCTGGGTCTCCGCGAGCCCGATCTCCCACGGGACGCCTGAGAAGAGGATCGACGAGAGCGGTGACGCGCCGGTGCCGCCATCGTGCCCGGAGATCAGCACGTGGTCGGCGTTCGCCTTCGCGACGCCGGCCGCAACGGTGCCGACGCCGACCTCGGCGACGAGCTTCACGGAGATCCGCGCATCGGGGTTCCCGCAGCGCAGGTCGTAGATGAGCTGCTTGAGGTCCTCGATCGAGTAGATGTCGTGGTGCGGAGGCGGCGAAATCAGACCGACGCCTGGCGTCGTCAGCCGCACGCTCGCGATGTAGCGGTCGACCTTGTGGCCGGGCAGCTGGCCGCCCTCGCCGGGCTTCGCGCCCTGCGCCATCTTGATCTGCAGCTCGTCTGCGTTCGCGAGGTAGTGCGCGTTGACGCCGAAGCGGCCCGAGGCGACCTGCTTGATCGCGGAGCGCCGCGAGTCGCCGTTCGGATCGGGCACGTAGCGCTCGGGTCCTCCCCGCCCTCACCGGTGTTCGATCGGCCGCCGATCCGGTTCATCGCGATCGCGAGCGTCTCGTGCGCCTCGCGCGAGAGCGAGCCGAGCGACATGGCGCCGGTCGAGAAGCGCTTCACGATCTCGCTCGCCGGCTCCACTTCCTCGAGCGGGACGCCGCCGTCCTCCGGGAAGCGGAAGCGCATGAGCCCGCGTAGCGTCGAGCGACGCGCGGAGTCGTGGTTGACGAGCCGCGAGTACTCCTCGTACGTGTCCGCGCCGCCGTGTCGGACGGCGTGCTGCAGCAGCGCGATCGTCTCGGGGTTCCATTGGTGGTGCTCGCCGCCCTGCCGCCAGGCGTAGAGCCCGGTGACGGGCAGAAGCCGCTCCACCGTGCCTGGGTACGCGCGGGCGTGGCGCGCGAGCGCGTCGCGGGCGAGCGCCTCAAGGCCGACCCCGCCGATGCGGGAGGGCGTGCCGGTGAAGTGGCGCTCCACGAGCTCGTGCGAGAGGCCGACCGCCTCGAAGATCTGAGCCCCGCAGTACGACGAGATCGTTGAGATCCCCATCTTCGAGATCGTCTTGAGCAGGCCCTTGGCGACGCCCTTCGTGGCACGCCGCTGGGCGTCCTCCGCCGTCATCCCCGGCGGGAGCAGGTCGAGATCGACCAGCTCGGCCAACGTCTCGAGCATGAGGTACGGGTTTACGGCGGCGGCGCCGTAGCCGACGAGCACGGCGACGCTGTGCACGCTGCGCGGCTCGCCCGACTCGACGACGAGCCCCGCCTGCAGCCGCGTGCCCGCACGGACGAGGTGGTGGTGCGTGGCCGAGACGGCGAGCAGCGAGGGCATCGGCGCGCGGGTCGCGGACACCGCCCGGTCCGAGAGCACGAGGATGTTCGCGCCGGCGGCGAGCGCCGCGTCCGCCTCGCGGCAGATGCGCTCGACCGCGGTCTCGAGCCCCTCCGGGCCCTCCGCGACCGGCCAGGTGATGTCGATCGTCTGCGCGCGGAACACGTCGGAGTCGATCTGCCGCAGGCGCTCGAGCTCCTCGTCGAGCAGGATCGGGTTCGGGATGGCGAGCTGCCGCGCGTGCTCCGGCGTCTCGTCGAAGAGGTTGCGCTCCGAGCCGACGCTCGCCTCGACGCTCATCACGACCGCCTCGCGGATCGAGTCGATCGGCGGGTTCGTCACTTGCGCGAAGAGCTGCTTGAAGTAGGCGTACAGGAGCGGGTGCCGGTCGGAGAGGACCGCGAGCGGAAGGTCGTTCCCCATCGACCCGATCGCCTCCTCGGCGTTGCGCGCGAGCGGCGCCAGGATCACCTTCATGTCGTCCTGCGTGTAGCCGAACGCGAGCTGGCGCAGGCGCAGCGGCTCGGCCGGCCGCCGCGGCGTCCGTCTCGCCGGCAGGTCGTCGAGCTGGACGACCTCGCGCCGGTGCCACTCTGCGTACGGGCGGCGGGACGCGACCGTGCGCTTGAGCTCGTCGTCCGGGACGACGCGGCCGGCGTCGACGTCGACGAGGAAGAGCTTGCCCGGGCTGGAGACGACCCTTGCGGAGGACGTTCTCCGGGCGCTCGTCGAGAACGCCGGTCTCCGACGCGAGCACGACCCAGCCGTCCCTCGTCTCGAGCCACCGTCCCGGCCTCAGCCCGTTGCGGTCGAGCGTCGCGCCGATTATGCGGCCGTCCGTGAACGCGATCGCGGCCGGGCCGTCCCACGGCTCCATCAGGCACTGGTGGAAGGCGTAGAAGCCGGCCAGCTCCTCCGGCAGGTCGTCGCGCCCGCGGTACGCCTCCGGGATCATCATCATGATCGCGTGCGGTAGCGAGCGGCCCGCGAGCACGAGCAGCTCGAGCACGTTGTCGAACGTCGCGGAATCGGAGCCGCCCGGCCGTACGACAGGCAGCACTTTGCACAGGTCGTCGCCGAAGAGCTCGGACGCGAGCTGCGACTCCCGCGCGCGCATCCAGTTGACGTTGCCGCGGAGCGTGTTGATCTCGCCGTTGTGCGCGATCATCCGGTACGGGTGCGCGAGCTCCCAGCTCGGGAACGTGTTCGTCGAGTAGCGCGAGTGGACGAGCGCGAGCGCCGACTGCGTCCGCTCGTCGCGCAGGTCGGCGTAGAAGCCGAGGAGCTGCGCCGGGGTCAGCATCCCCTTGTAGACGACCGTGCGCGAGGAGAAGCTCGGGATCACGAGCTCGGCGCCCGCCTCGAGCTCCGCAACGCGGCGGATGACGTACAGCTTGCGCTCGAACGCGTCGGCGTCGAGCCCGCGTGCAGCCGCGACGAAGAGCTGCCGGATCCGAGGCGCCGCCGCGGCGGCGACCGAGCCGAGGCAGCTCGGGTCGACGGGCACGTCACGCCAGTCGACGACGGTCTGTCCCTCGGCCGTGACGATCCGCTCGAGCAGCGCTTCGAGGTGAGCCGCACGCACCGCGTCGTGCGGGAGGAACAGACGCCGACGCCGTAGGCGCCGAGCGACGGAAGCGCGTTGCCGAGCTCGCCTCGGAACAGCGCGTCGGGAAGGCGCAGCGTCATCCCCGCGCCGTCGCCGGTGTCTGCGTCGGCGCCCGCCGCTCCCCTGTGTTCGAGGTTCGCGAGGGCGCGCGCCGCGCGCACGACCGTCTCGTGCGAGGC
This sequence comes from uncultured Gaiellaceae bacterium, assembly GCA_963791905.1. GTDB lineage: Bacteria > Actinomycetota > Thermoleophilia > Gaiellales > Gaiellaceae > Gaiellasilicea. The sequence goes on along the minus strand of CAWBTX010000005.1, from coordinate 659,408 downwards.
GACGCCGTCGAGCCGCGCAACGAAGGCCACGCCGCACGCGTCGTGCTCGAAGGCGGGGTCGTAGAGCCCGGTCCGCGGTGGCAGCCCGTTCACGCGGCCCTCTCGCCTGTGTGGTGTGCGCTAGACCGGAGGTGCGAGAGAGGGTGGCCGGCTAGCGCGCTCTGGGGCGCGAAATGAGCCCGGCCTTAAAGGCCAAGTCGAGATCGGTCACCAGGCGGCCCTCCATTGCTTTCCAGTGTAAAGCAACGGCCGGACAGCGCAAGCTCATTGCTTGCGAAGGTAAAGCTTCGTTGCTATACACATTGAAGTAATGGGGAGCGAGCGAACGCGCGCACGTCGGGCGGAGCAAGGCCCACCCACGCTCGAGCTGGTCCTCAAGCGGAACTCGGTCGAGCGGATCAAACGAGAGAAGAGCCCGCTCGGCATGCTCGCCGAGCTGCCGGCGCTGATCGCGGCCGGGTACGAGGAGACGCCCGAGGAAGACTTCGTCCGGCTCAAGTGGTGGGGCCTCTACCACGACAAGCCGAAGATCGGGACCTTCATGCTCCGCATCAAGCTCCCCGCGGGTCGCGCCACCCCGGAGCAGCTGCGGGCGGTCGGCGAGCTGTCGCTCCGCCACGGCCAGGCATCGGGCGAGCTGTCGACGCGCCAGACGATCCAGCTCCACTACCTCGAGCTCGCGTCGCTGCCGGAGGTGTTCCGGCGACTGGACGAGGTCGGACTGACGACCGTCGGCGCCTGTGGCGACGCGGTGCGCAACGTCACCGGCTGCCCGGTCGCCGGCGTCGCCGCCGACGAGCTCTTCGACGTCACGCCCGTGCTCGAGGAGGTGACGCGCTTCTTCTACGGCAACCCGGAGTACTCCGACCTGCCGCGCAAGCACAAGATCACGATCTCGGCCTGCGCACACCGCTGCAACGCGCCGGAGATCAACTGCATCTCGCTCGTGGGCGTCCTGCGCGACGGCGAGCCCGGGTTCGCGGTGCTCGTCGGCGGCGGCCTCTCGTCGGTGCCGCGACTCGCGCGCGAGCTCGGCGTCTTCGTCCCGGTCGACCAGGCGCTGCCCGTGCTGCGCGCGCTCCTCGACGCCTGGAAGGAAGACCTCCGCTATCGGCTCTCCCGCGTGAAGGCGCGCCTCAAGTTCATGGTCGACGACCTCGGCGCCGACGGCATGCGCGCCGAGGTGGAGCGCCGCCTCGGCTACGCCCTGGCGGACTACGAGCTCGGCCCGGCGCCTGCCCCAACCGATCACATGGGCGCCGGGCCGGAGAAGCACGACGGGCTCGTGTCGCTCGGCGTCCCCGTGCGCGTGGGCCTGATCACGGGCGACCAGATGGTCGCGGTCGCCGAGCTCGCCGCCGAGTCCGGCGGCGACGTGCGCGTGACGCGGCAGCAGAACCTCGTGCTCACCGGCGTGCCGGCCGGTGCCGTCGAGAACATCGGCGAGCGGCTCGCCGAGCTGGGCCTGCCGCTCGCCGGCCACGCCCTGCGCTCCGAGTCGATCGCCTGCACAGGCGAGCCGCACTGCAACTTCGCCGTCGCCGAGACGAAGACTCGGCTCGCGACGCTGGTCGACCACCTCGAGGAGCGCTACGGCGACACCCTCGCCGGGCTCAAGCTGAACCTCGACGGCTGCCCGCACGCGTGCGGCCACCACTGGGTCGGCGACCTCGGCTTCCAGGGCTCGACCGTCCGGAACGAGGAGGGCGTCCGGCGCCAGGCCTACGACATCCTGCTGCGAGGCGGCCTCGGGCCGGACGCGGCGATCGCGCGTCCCGTCTTCCGGCGCGTGCCGGCCGAGGACCTGTCGGACGCCGTCACCGGCCTCCTCGACGGCTGGCTGCTGCAACGGGCGGACGAGCACGAGGCGTTCCGGGCGTTCTGCGACCGGACGAGCGACGACGAGCTCGGCCTCCTGGCCGGGCAGGAGCCGGCGAAGAGCCGGAGAGAGGAAGTGCCTGCATGAGCCGGGAACTGGACGACCTCGAGGCGGGCGAGCTCTCCGTTGAGTTCGAAGGCGCGGAGCCCGAGGAGCTCCTCGAGTGGGCGATCGAGCGGTTCGGCGACGGCCTCGTCCTCTCGACGGCGTTCCAGGAGGGCGACGTCGCCCTGATCCACATGGCCTACGAGATCGATCCCGCCGTCCAGGTCTTCTCGATCGACACCGGCCGCCTGCCCGGCGAGACGTTCGAGCTGATCGAGGAGCTGCGGGAGCGCTACCCGGGCCTCCGTCTTTCGTTGCTCTCGCCCGACGCCGGCCAGGTGCAGCGGCTCGTCGACCGGCACGGGCCCAACCTCTTCTACCGCTCCGTCGAGCAGCGGCTCCTCTGCTGCAACGTCCGCAAGGTGCAGCCGCTGACGCGGCACCTGGGGGGCGTCGACGCGTGGGTCACCGGCCTGCGCCGCGACCAATGGGCCGGCCGCACCGACATCCGCAAGGTCGAGATCGACCACGACCACGGCGCGATCGTGAAGCTGAATCCGCTCGCCGAGTGGACGGAGGACGAGGTGTGGGACTACGTCCGCGGCAACGATCTCCCCGTCCACCCGCTCTACGAGCAGGGCTACACGTCGATCGGCTGCGCCCCGTGCACCCGACCCGTCGCCAAGGGGGAACCAGTCAGGGCCGGCCGCTGGTGGTGGGAGACGGGTGCGCCCAAGGAATGCGGCATGCACTGCGCGATCGAGACCGGCGGCTTCGAGCACGAGCTGCACGCGATCGTCGGGTCGGCCGCGCATGACTAGCGTCGCCGTCCGCGACGAGGAGCGCGAGGTCGCGCTCGGCGAGGTGAGAGCTGTGCTCGCAGCCGCGCGTGACGAGAGCTACCGCGAGCGACTCGACGCCGTCGCCGCGTCGGTCGAGCAGGGCGAGCTCTCGGAGGACGAGGCGGCCGAGCTCGAGCGCGTGCTCGACCTCGGCCTGCACGCCGGCCGGATCCGTGCCGTCTACGGCCCTGCCGGCGAGCAGGCGGCACTGCGCCTCTTCCGCCGTCTCCCCGCGGGCGCCGGCCTCGTCGAGAGCGCGCGGGCGGTGACCGAGGCGCTGGCGTCGCTCGGCAGCCGCTCGCTCGAGTCAATCCGGATCGAGGCGGTCGGGCCCGGGATGTACCGGCTCGCCCTCGTCGCGGACGGCGCGGAGCTCTCGGTCCGGCTCGACCGCCGCGGCGTCTCGCTCGCCTCGGTCGGAGTCTGACGTGGCCGAGAAGCGCCACTACGTCGCCTGCATCGACCTCGAGGGCCGCAACGTCCTCGTCGTCGGCGGCGGGCGCGTCGCGCTCGAGAAGGTGACCGGGCTGCTCGACTGCGGTGCGATCGTGACCGTCGTCGCGCCGGACGTGCTCCCCGACATCGCGGCGCTGCCGGTGAAGCTGGGACGGCGGCGCTACCGCTCGTCGGACCTCGCCGGCCGCTGGCTCGTCGTCGCAGCCACGTCCCACACCGAGCTGAACCGCCGCGTGTTCGCGGACGCCGAGGCCCGCATGCTCCTCTGCAACGTCGTCGACGTCCCGGAGCTCTGCTCGTTCATCCTCCCCGCCGTGCACCGGCAGGACCCGATCACCGTCGCGGTCTCGACGGGCGGAGCCTCGCCGGCGCTGGCGCAGCGGCTGCGCGACGACATCGCCGAGGTGGTGGGAACGCGGCACGCCGACCTCGCGGTGCGCCTGCGCGAGTTGCGGCCGTGGGCCAAGGAACGACTGCCGACGTACGAGGCGCGCCGCGACTACTTCGCCCAGCTCGTCCGCGACGAGCTCGGATGAGCGTCCACCTGGTCGGAGCCGGGCCCGGCGATCCAGGGCTCATCACCGTCCGCGGGCTCGAGCTCGTCCGCGCGTGCGACGTCCTCGTCTACGACCGGCTCGTCGCCCCGGAGCTCGTCAACGAGGCTCCACCCCACGCCCTGCTCGTCCCCCGCGACGGCCTGACCCAGGAAGGGATCAACGACCTGCTCGTCGAGCACGGTTGGACGGGGGCGTGCGTCGTCCGCCTGAAGGGAGGCGACCCGCTCGTCTTCGGCCGCGGCGGCGAGGAGGCGGTCGCGCTGCAGCGGGCGGGCATCGACGTCGAGATCGTGCCGGGCGTCTCGGCCCTCGCGGCCGTGCCGGCCGCCGCAGGCATCCCGGTCACGCATCGCGGCGTCTCCGACCGCGTCACGCTCGCCAGTTGCCACGGCGCCGACGACGGCGAGGCAGAGTACGAACGGCTCGCCGCCGCCGGCGGCACGCTCGTCCTCTTCATGGGTGGGCGACGCGTCGAGCTCGTCGTCCGCGGTCTCATCGCGGCCGGGCTCGATCCGGCGACGCCGGCGGCCGCCGTCTCGCGCGGGACGTGCCCCGACCAGGAGGTCGTGCGAAGCGCGCTCGAGGACCTCCCCGCCGCCGCGGCCGGCCTGCCGACGCCGACGCTGCTCGTTGTCGGCGACGTCGCCGCGCTCGAGCTGGGCACGATGACGCCCGAGATGACGCCCGAGCTCCTCGCACTGAGATGACAACCGCTCAGCGGGATCCGGACGCGGCGCTCCGCCGCGACGTCCGCCTGCTGGGAGACCTGCTCGGCACCGTGCTCGTGGAGCAGGGCGGCCCGGAGCTGCTCGAGGCGGAGGAGCGGGTCCGCCGGCTCGCCGGCGCCGCGCGCGAGGGCGCGTCGCGAGAGCCACTGCGCGACGAGGTGCGCGCACTCGACCTCGAGCAGCGCGCCGACGTGCTGCGCGCGTTCTCCGTCTTCTTCCAGCTGGTGAACCTGGCGGAGCAGGTGCACCGCGTGCGGCGGCGGCGCCAGATGGAGCACGAGGCGCGCGTCCCGCGGGAGTCGCTCGACGAGGCATTCGAGATCATCGAGCGGGCGGGCATCCCGGCCGAGGAGATCGTCCGCCGCGGCTCGCGGGTCGCGCTCGAGCTCGTCCTGACGGCGCATCCGACGGAGGCGACGCGACGCACGGTTCTGCTCGCCCACGTTCGCCTCGCGGACCTCCTCGAAGCGCTGGACAGCCCAACGCTGACCCCGGCGCAGCAGGAGCTGATCGAGTCGAGCCTCGCGGAGGAGATCACGGCGCTCTGGACGACGGACGAGGTCCGGCCGGAGCGGCCGCGTGTGACCGACGAGATCCGGCACGGGCTGTGGTTCTTCGAGCAGACGCTGATGGACGAGGCGGAGTCGCTGCTCCGCTCGTATCGGGCGCGGCTGAACGGGCCGACGCCGCTGCGCTTCGGGAGCTGGATCGGCAGCGATCTGGACGGCAACCCGAACGTCGACGCGGGGACGATCGAGCAGGCGGCAGCCCGGGCGCGCTCGCTCGCGCTGGAGCGCTACGCCCAGGAGGTGCGGGCGCTGGCGGTCGGCCTCGGTGTCTCGACCACGCTCGTGGCCGTCGACGACGAGCTCCGGGAGTCGATCGCGCGGGACGAGAGGGAGCTGGGCGACTACGCGGGGCGGATCGGCGCCCAGAACGACAGCGAGCCGTACCGCCGCAAGCTGTCGTTCGTCTGGTGGCGCCTGGCGAACGACGGCTACGACTCCGCTGCCGCGTTCGCCGCCGATCTCGAGCTGATCGACCGCAGCCTGCGCGCGGCGGGCTGCGCGCGTCTCGCCGACGGACGGCTCGCCGCGCTGCGGCGGCGGCTCGAGATCTTCGGCTTCCAGCTCGCGGGGCTCGACGTCCGGGTGCACGCGCGCGAGCTCGACCAGCCGCGCGCTGCGGAGGCGCTCGCCGCCATCGGCCGCGTTCGGGCCGCCCGCGGCGCGGAGGCGATCGGACGCGTCGTCGTCTCCGGCACGGAGGCGCCGGCCGACATCGAGGCCGTTGCCGCTCTCCTCCAGGAGCCGCTGCGGATCGTCCCTCTCTTCGAGACGATCGACTCCCTGCGCGCGGCTCCGGCGATCGTCGCATCGCTGCTCGACAGCGGCGCGCTCGATCCCGAGCTGGGCGTCGAGGTAATGGTCGGCTACTCGGACTCGGGCAAGGACGGCGGCTACCTCACCGCGAACTGGGAGATCTACCAGGCGCAGGAGCGGCTCGCGGCCGTCGCGCGGGAGCGCGGGATCGAGCTGACGATCTTCCACGGCCGCGGCGGCAGCGCCGGTCGCGGCGGCGGCCCGACGCACGCCGCCATCCTCGCGCAGCCCGCGGGGCATCCGCCCGGGCAGCTGCGACTGACCGAGCAGGGCGAGACGATCTCGTTCAACTACGGGCTCCGCGGCCTCGCGCGCCGGAACCTGGAGGGCGCGCTCGCGGCGACGCTCCTGTCCGCGTTCCCGGAGGCGGTCGGCTCGCTGCCGCCCGCGGGAGCGCACGAGCTGCTCGAACAGCTCGCCGAGAAGGCGCACCGCGCCTACAGGTCGCTGGTCTGGGAAGACCCCGGCTTCGAGGACTTCTTTCGCGCGTTCACGCCGATCCCCGAGCTTCCCTTGCTCCAGATCGGCTCGCGCCCGGCCCGCCGCGGCGGCGCGTGGGACCTGGCGTCGCTCCGGGCGATCCCGTGGGTCTTCGCGTGGACGCAGAACCGGTCGCTCCTCCCCGCCTGGTACGGCTGCGGCACAGCGTTCACCACGGCCGACGCGGGCGAGCTGCGCGACCTCTACCGCGGCTGGCCGTTCTTCCGCTCACTGGTCGAGAACCTCGAGATGACGCTCGCGAAGTCGAGCCTGGCCGTCGCGGGCGACTATCTCGAGCTCGTCGACGACGACCGGCTCTGGTCCTCGATCGCGGAGGAACACGAACGGACGACGGCGGCTGTGCTGGCGATCGTCGGCGCCGAGCGGCTGCTCGATCGCCATCCCGTGCTGCAGCGGTCGATCCGGCTCCGGAACCCCTACGTCGACCCGCTCAACGCGATCCAGGTCGAGCTCCTCCTGCAGTACCGCGGCGCCGCCGACGACGCCGAGCGCGAGCGGGTGCTCCCGCCGCTCCGCCGCTCGATCGCGGGCATCGCCGCGGCGCTCCGCAACACGGGTTGAGCCTTGTCCCAGCCTGCGCTCAGGTCTCGGGCGCCGGCCGCAGCTGCTCGAGCCGGTCGATCCGCGCCATCTCCGGGAAGAGCCGCGGCCAGATCAGCGCCGCGGCGATCGTGATCGAGCCCCCGACGACCACCGCCGGCACCGCGCCGACGAGCGCCGCGGCGACGCCGGACTCGAAGGCGCCGAGCTCGTTCGAGGCGCTGATGAAGACCATCTCGACGGCGTTGACCCTGCCGCGGAGCGCGTCCGGCGTCGCGAGCGCCGTGATCACGGAGCGGATGTTCATGCTGATCATGTCCACGAACCCGCTCACCGCCAGCGCGGCGAAGGAGAGCGGGAACGACTTCGACAGCCCGAAGACGATCATCGACGCGCCGAAGACGGCGACGACGAGGAGGAGCTTCCGCCCGGCCATGCCCCTGAGCGGCCGGCGGGTCAGCATGATCCCGGCCGCGAGCGCGCCGACGGCGGGCGCGCTGCGCAGGATCCCGAGGCCGACCGGACCGACCTCGAGCACGTCGCGTGCGAAGAGCGGGAGCAGCGCGACGGCGCCGCCGAACAGGACGGCGACGAGGTCGAGCGAGATCGCACCGAGGAGCAGCGGCGTCCGGCGGACGAACCGCAGGCCGGCGAGCAGCGAGCCGAGCCGCGTCCCGACGATGCCGGCCGGCTCCTCCTCGATCGCACGCGGCGCGATCGGCGCGACCAGCAGCATCCCAAGGACGATGAGGGCCACGCCCGTCCCGTAGACGACCACCGGCGAAAGCGCGAACAGGAGGCCGCCGATGGCCGGTCCGACCACGACCGCCGCCATGATCACCGTCGAGCGGAGCGCGAGCGCGCTCGTCAGCAGCTGGGCCGGGACGAGCGTCGGCCACATCGACCGGACCGCGGGGTTCCCGAGCGCAGCGGCGCAGCCGCTCGCGAACGAGAGCGCGAGGAACGGCCAGATCGAGCCGGCCCCCGCGAGGCTGACGCCGATCAGCGCAGCGGTGATGGCGGCGTCGATCCCGAGGGAGACGAGCAGGACGAGCTTGCGCGAGAAGCGGTCCGCGATCGCCCCGGCGGGCAGCGCGAAGAGCAACAGGGGCAGGAACTCCGCGAGCCCGACGAGACCGAGGTGCAGCGGGTTCCGCGAGATGTCGTACACCTGCCAGCCGACCGCCACGAAGACCATCTCGCGCGCGAGGCCGTACGCGAGCGACCCGCCGAGCAGCAGCGTGTAGTCGCGCTCGCGCAGCACGGGTGGCCGTCGCCGCCTCATCGGACGACCGAGCCTAGCGGCGTCCAGCTATCACTAGGTCATGGTCACGATCGACGACGTACGGGCGCTCGCGACGGGCCTGCCGAGGTCGTACGAGGCATTCGTGCGCGGCCGGGTCAAGTTCCGCGTCGGGCAAATCGTCTACCTGTCCTTCTCGCGCGACGAGACCCTGATGGGCTTCGCCTTCCCGAAGGAGGAGCGGGAGGCGGCCCTCGAGACCTACCCGGAGAAGTTCCTGCGGCCGAAGCCGGCCGACCTCCGCTTCAAGTGGCTGGTCGTCCGTCTGGACGCGATCGACGAGACGGAGATGCGCGAGCTCGTCCTCGATGCGTGGCGGATGGTGGTGCCGAAGAAGCTCGCCGCAGCCTCGGACGAGGAGCTCCTGAGACAGTCGCAAGCGCCGGAGTAGACGCTATTCCCCGGAGAGAAGCATGGCGTGGAGATCGCCGCCGCTCATTGCGCGCGTGACCTGGATCCGGCCGAGCGGCTGGCCGCTCCCCACGTGCGCCAGGGCGTTCCGGTCCTGGGTGAAGACGGCGTCGTAGCGCATGGTGAGCCAGCTGAGGAGGTCGCCGGGGATGCGCGGGTTGTTGGTGCCGTCCTGGCCGTAGTTGCCGTACGGCGGAGCGAACGCGAGCGGACGGTAGGCCCGCACATGGTCGGCGAGCGTCTCCTGGCCCCACTCGAGGTCCGAGCGCACACGCTCCCGCCAGCCGTCGAAGTCCTCACCTTCCTCCTCGTAGGCATAGAAGGCGCCTTCGTCGTCGGGTCCGGGGCCGTACTTGATCAGCTGGTGTCCCTGGCCGGAGTGGAGCTGCAGCTCCCAGAGGCCTCCTGCCTGCATGGCCTCGAGCTCCTCCCAGGTCAGGTACTCCGGATCGCCGTCGTCGACGCGGCCGACGTCGACGAACATGACGGCGTTGAAGCCGAGCTCTCGGAGGATGCCGTCACCGCCCGTCCACGAGTCCGCTCTCGCATCGTCGAAGGTGAGCAAGAGCGGTCTCGGAGGAAGCTCGACCGGATCGCCCCGAATGAACCCGAGGAACGTCGGCAGGTCGATCGTCTGGTAGCCGGCGTGCTCGATCATGGTCATCTGCTTGGCGAAGTCGTCGAAGCCGATGCCGTAGGACGCGTCCGCGGCGTTCGCGAAGTCGCTCTCCGGGCCGATGCCGTGGTAGAGGAGCACGGGCACGGCCGAGCGGTCCGGGGGCAGGGGCGCCCACACCTCTTCCTCCTCGGGGGTGAGCACGACCGTGGGGGCGGGTCGCGGCGTCCTGGCGGCGGTTTCCGCGTTCTCCTCGGAGTGCCGGCACGCAGGCACGGCGAGGCAGATACCGCAGGCACAGGCGACCAGCACCAGCGCCGAGACCTTCATCCGAGGCTACTGTAACCGCCGGTTGCGCTTCGTCCTCCCCATGATCCTCTGCGTGCTCGGCGCTGCAGCAGCGACGGCTTCGATCTCGGCGAGCGAGGCGCAGGAGCGCGAGGTCGTCCGGATGGCGGCGGACTCTCTCGTCGCGCGGCACCGGGCGATGCCGCAGGGAGGCTGGGCCTGGCGGTCCTCGATCCAGGCGCCGCACTACTACACCGACCGGGACGTCGGGGCCGCGTCGGTCGGCGAAGGGCTGCTGGCCGCCTACGCCGTCACGCACGACCCCCGCTACGTGCGCGCCGCCGAGGCGGCGGGCGACTTCCTGCTCGGCGTGGCGGAGCCGGCAGCGGGCGGCCTGCGCTGGCCCGATTGGGCGGATCCGGACGGGCGTCGGTCGGAGACGCACTACACGAGCTTCGACGACGGTGCCGCCGGCATCAGCGACTACCTCTGGGCGCTGTACGAGGTGTCCCGGGAGCCGCGTTTCCGCAGCGCCGCGCTCGCCGGCGTGCGCTGGCTGGTCGCGCAGGCGGAGGGTCGGTCCTGTCCCGAGACGGCCTGCTCGTGGAGATGGACGGACGATCCGGCCCGGCGAGCCGCGTACTACGGCGTCGGCATGGGCCAGGCGGGCATCGTCCTCACGCTCGACGCGTTCGCCGACCGTACCGGCGACTCGACCTTTCGCGCCTACGCACGCGCCGGAGCCGCTCGGCTGCGGGAATTGACTGCGGACGGCACCCGCGCGCTGCCGCGCGGGTCGGAGAGCGCGACGCGCGAGACCGGCTTCCTGTCCGGCTCGGCAGGCGCAGCGCACATGTTCCTCGAGCGCTACCGGCGCGATCGCAACCCCGTCGACCTCACGGCGGCTCGCCGCCTGCTCGCCTGGGTCGACGACCAGGCCGTGACGGATTCGGGGGGAGCGGTCAGCTGGCCCTTCGCCGGCCACGCGGGAGCCTGGACGGCGTCGGGCTTCGAGCTCGGGGTCGCCGGGATCGCCTGGGTCAACCTTCAGGCCGCTCGAGCAACGGGCGACGCCGAGTACCGCGAGCGCGCGCGCCGGGCCGGACGCTGGCTGAGGCGCGTCGACGTAGGCGGCGGCCGCTGGGAGGAACTGCCCGGCGATCCCGCCTCTCCCCTGCACGTCGGGCTCGACAGCGGCGCGGCCGGGATCGGCTGGGTGCTCGAGGACCTCGCGCGCGCGGGCATCGACACGACGGCGAACCGGGCGGCCGCACGCGAAGCGCTCGCCGGGCTTCGGGCCGAGGCGCGCCGCGACAGGCTCGGCGCCGTTCTGGTACGAGAGCCGGACGAACGCGCGCCGACGCCTGCGCGCCGAGCCCTCGTGGCACTGGGGCTCCGCGGGGATCGCAGCCTTCGCGGCCAGGCTCGCCGGCTGGTCCGGCCGGACTCCCGGCGGGCAGCCCGGGGCCTGACCTCCGCCGAACCTGACAAGATCGGCGACAGCCATGAGCGAAGACGCCGGACGCTCGCCGGTGCGCTTCGAGCCGCTGCGGCCGGCTTCGCGCCGGACTCTGATCGCGGGCATCCTGCTCGGCCCGCTGCTCTGGACCGTCGCCCTCCTCTTTGCCGCGGCAGCGTTCGAGTACAGCTGGGCAATCGGGGTGGGCCTGCTCGTCACCTTCGCGGCCTTCCTCGTCTCGCTGGTCGTCCTGGTGGTGCTGCGGGAAGGGCGCCAGCGGGAGGAGAGGCGGTATGTGGACGCTGGCTGAGCTCCTACTGGCTTTCGTCGCCCTCTACCCGGTCTGCACCGCTGCCCTGTGGATCGCCGGGGGAATCGTCTTCCGGCTGCTGGACGAGCCGGATGCGGCCGAAGAGCCTGCCGGAGGTTGGCCGGGAGTGACGCTGCTGATCCCCGCCTACAACGAGGAGGCCGTGATCGCAACGTGCGTCGCGGCCGCATTGGCCTCCGATTACCCGGAACTCGAGGTGATCGTGATCGACGACGGCTCGACGGACGCAACCGAAGCGGCTGCCCTGGCGGCGTTCGCCGGCGACAGGCGCTGCCGCGTCATCCGCGATCCGGTCAACCGCGGCAAGGCCGAATGCCTGAACGACGGCTTCAGGCAGGCGCGTCACGACCTCGTCGCAGTCACGGACGCCGACACGCACCTGCATCCCCAGGCGCTCAAGCTGCTCGTGGCCCGCCTGTCCCGGTCACCGATCCTCGCCGCTGTGGCGGGAGGGGCGCACGTCACGAACCGCGGCAGCTTCCTGACGGCGATGCAGGTCCTGGAGGGAGCCGCGATCATCGGCTTGATCCGCCGCACCCAGTCCCTGACCGGACGAGTGGGCGTGGTGGCCGGCGTCCTCGGTTGCTTCCGCCGCGACCGCGTGCTCGCCGTCGGAGGCTACGACCCGCGCATGGCGACCGAGGACATCGACCTGACGTGGAAGCTCCTGCTCCGCGGCTGGCAGACCGCGTACGAGCCGCGCGCGGTGGTCGGGATGCAGGTTCCGGGGACGATCCGGGCGTTGTGGATGCAGCGCAAGCGCTGGGCGCGCGGCCAGGGCGAGGTGCTCCGCGTGCACCTCGGCGAAGTGAGCCGCTTCCGCAACCATCGCATGTGGCTGCTGAGCATCGAGGGGGTCGCGTCGCTGATCTGGATCGTCCTCCTCACCGTGTCGCTCGTCATCGTCGTGATCGGGATCACGCTGGGCGAGGGTGACGACGATCTGTTCGGGTTCGCGTTCGCGTGGGGGATCGCGATCGCCGTCATCGCCACCGTTCAGATGATCGTCGCGCTCTCCCTCTGGCACCGCTACGACCGGAGCGTCTTCCGGCCGCTCCTCATCGGAGCCCTGTTTCCGATCGCGTACTGGCTGCTGGGCGCCCTGGCCGCCATCCGCTCGGAGACCGTCGCGTTCGTGCAAGGCCCGCGCGATCGCCGCGTCGTGTGGAACATCCCGCGCGAGCAGGTCGGCGCGCGACGCGAGGTTGGCGACGAGGGGGCTGGATCAGATCGCTAGCTCGTCTTCGCCGGCGCGAGCTCTGCGAGGCCCCGCGCGTCGACGCACGTGATCCCGCGAATCGTCACGAGCACCATGAGAACGTCCTGGCAGCTCCGGCAGCGGACGACGGTGCCCGGCCCACGCGTGTAGACCAGCGTCTCGGCGAAGATCCCCCGCGCGCCGCAGTGAACGCAGGTCGAGCTCGCCGTGGTCATCTCGGTGCCGAAGACCTCGACTAGGAGCCCGGCGATCGCGTTTCCGTCGAGTGGCGCCTCGCTCATCCGGTCGGTGCTCATCCGGTCGGTCCAAAGCGCTCGGTCTTGACACGCGCCGGCTCGTGGCCGAGCTCGACGAACGCGTTCGCGGCGGTCTCGACGAAGCCGGTGGGGCCGCAGATGTAGACGAGCGGGCGCTCGTCCGGTGGCCACGAGACGTCGTCGAGGAGATCCCGATCGATTCGGCGCGCGTAGCCATCCCAGCCGTCTGGTTGCTCGCGCGTGAGCGTGAAGCGGATGTCGGCTCCGTCGTCGACGGCCAGTCCTTCCAGCTCGTCGCGGTAGAGGATCTCGTCACGCGAGCGAACCGAATACAGCAGGCGGACGGGCACGGCGCTGTCGATCGCGCGATGGTGGCGCAGGATCGCGCGCAGCGGCACGACTCCCGAGCCGCCGCCGACGAGCAGCAGCGGCCCCCCGAGCGCGTCCTCCCAGACGAAGTAGCCGCCGATCGGCCCCCGCAGCTCCAGCCCGTCCCCGGCGCGAAGCTCGTCGGTGAGGTACGGCGAGACCTCTCCGTCGTCGAGCCGCTCGATCGTGAGCACGAGGTTGTCGTCGCCGGGCGCGGAGCCGATCGAGTAGCTGCGCTGCGCCTGGTAGCCATCCTCGGCCGTCAGGCGCACGTCGACGTGCTGGCCGGCCCGATGGCCCTGCCAGTCAGGTACGTCGAGGACGATGCTCTTCGCCCGCGCCGTCTCCGCGACCAGCTCGACCACCGTCGCGACCTGCCAGCTCAGTCTCCCCAGTACCGCTGTTCTCGCCATGGATCGCCATAGTTGTGGTAGCCGTAGGTCTCCCAGAAGCCGGGCTCGTCGTCCTGGCGCAACTCGAGCCCGCGTACCCACTTCGCGCTCTTCCAGAAGTACAGGTGCGGCACGAGCAGCCGCGCCGGGCCGCCGTGCTCGGGCTCGAGCGGCTCATCGTCGTACTCGTACGCGATCCACGCGCGGCCGCCGGTCACGTCCTCGAGCGGCAGGTTCGTCGTGTAGCCGCCGTCCGACCAGGCCGTCACGTACTCCGCGGTCGTCGGCACGCTGCTCCAACAGCGTGTCCAGCGAGACGCCCGTCCACGCGGTGTCGAACTTCGACCACTTGGTCACGCAGTGGATGTCGACCGTGACCGTCTCGCTCGGAAGCGCACCGAGCTCGGCCCACGTCCACGTGCGCGGTTCGTCCACGGCGCCACCGATCGTGAAGCTCCAGTCCTCGAGCTTCGTGTGCGGCGTCGGCCCGGCCGAGAGCACGGGGAAGTCGTCGGTGACGTACTGGCCTGGGGGGAGGCGCGCCGGGTCGCCGTCGAGCCGGCGCCGCCCGCGGAACCCACGCGAGACCGGCGGCATCTGCGCATCGTACCGCGGCTCGGGCTGGCTGTTCGGGCTCCGGCGCTGCCTCAGGTGCGTTCGCGAGTCGGGCGTGGCATCCGTTAGAACTTCCGCGTGAGCCTCGACGACTGGCTGCTCGCGCTGCACGTGCTGAGCGCGTTCGCGCTCGTCGCCGGCATCGTCTTCTTCTGGGTGCTGATCGTCGCGCTACGACGGACGGACACCCCGGAGGAGACAATCCGGTTCGGGCTGCCGTCGAGCCTCGCCGAGGGCGCGATCGGCGTAGGCGCGCTCGGCACGATCGGCCTCGGCACCTGGCTCGCCTTCTCGGTCGGCGGCTACGACGTCTGGGACGGCTGGATCATCGCGGCGTACGTGCTCTGGCTGGCCGCGATGGGGTTCGGGCAGCGGGCCAACGCCGCCTACGCTCCGGCGATCAGCAGGGCGGTCGAACTGCGGGACGCGGGGCAGGAGGACTCGAGCGACGAGCTCCGAGCGCTCAACCGAACGACCACCGGCGTCCTCATGCACACCCTCGTTTCCGTCGCCACCCTCCTCGTCCTGATCGACATGATCTGGAAGCCGGGCGCATGAGCGTCCTTGCCGCCGTCCGACCGGATAGCTGGAACCTCGCGCTCTTCGTCCACGTCCTCGGCGCGATGATCCTCGTCGGCGGTCTCTTCACGGGCGCAGCCACGTTCCTCTTCGCCAGGGGCGACGCGGCGCTCCTCCGGCTCGGCACACTCACACTTCTGGCCGTCTCCCTGCCGGGCTGGCTGGTGATGCGCGTGGGCGCGGAGTGGATCTACTCGAAGGAGGGCTGGGACGACCTTCCGGAGGGCGTAGACGAGCCGGGCTGGCTCACTCTTGGAGCGATCATCGGCGACGCCGGCGGGCTGGTTCTCCTCGCCGCGCTCGGCGTCGGCGGCCTGGGTCTGCGCCGCCAGCGCGCGACCGGGGACACCGGCCTGCTCCGGGTGAGCCTCGGGCTCTCCGTCGTCCTCCTCGCCGCCTACCTGGTCGCGGTCTGGGCGATGGCGGGCAGGCCCAACTGACACAGCGCCCGCCAACCGGGCTCGGGGTAGCGCGCCGGTGCCGCTGCCTCGAAACTGTGTTATCGAGACCTTGAAGTAAGGCGACTCCGGGGGGTCGGTGGAGAACGCAACGACGGAGCGTGGCACGGGCGTCATCGGGCGCGACTCGGAGCTTGCCGTGCTGTCGGAGTTCGTGGAGGACCCGTCCCGGCATCCGCTCGTCCTCGTCGGCGAGCCGGGGATCGGCAAGACGACACTCTGGGAGGCCGGAGTCGGAGCGGCGCGTGAGCAGGGGCTGCGCGTGCTCTCGGCCCGGCCGAGCGGTGCCGAGGCGCAGCTGTCGTTCGCGGCGCTGACCGACCTCCTCGACGGCGTCGAGACGGAGGAGCTGGCCGGCTTACCCGGCCCTCAGCTTCGCGCTCTGCAGGTTGCGCTCTTGAGGGCCGAGCCATCGGGCGCCGCCGCAGAGCCTCACGCGGTCGCAGTCGGGTTCCTGAACGCACTGCGTACCTTGGCTGCGAAAGGGCAGCTTCTGGTCGCGGTCGACGACGTCCAGTGGCTCGATCCGCCGTCGGCCGACGCGCTCACGTTCGCGGCGAGGCGGCTGGACGCCGGTGAGGTCGGGCTTCTCCTCGCCACTCGTCCGGGCGGCATGGCTCCGCTCGAGCGTGCGCTGGAGCGGACGGGGCTGGAACGCCTCGAGGTGGGACCGCTCAGCCTCGGTGCCACGCGCCGGCTGCTGTCCGAACGCCTGGAGCTGACGCTGCCGCGGCACCTTCTCCGCAGCGTGTTCGACTCGTCGTCTGGGAACCCGTTGTTCGCGCTCGAGCTCGGGCGCGCGCTGGTCGGGCGCGGGCTGCCGGAAGCCGGCGAGGACATCCCCGTGCCGGACGCGATCGAAGACGCGCTCGGCATGCACGTGGCGCGGTTGCCGCGCCGAACGCGCCGGCTGCTGCTTGCAGTTGCTCTGAGCGGAGGCCTGCATGTGTCTGAGCTCGAGGCGTTCGGCGGTCCGGCCGCGGTCGAGGACGCCGTCGAAGCAGGAGCGTTGGTCATCGACGGGGAGCGCGTGCGCCCGTCGCATCCCTTGCTCGCCGCGGCAGCGAGAAACCGCTCGCGTGCAAGCGAGCGGCGGCAGCTCCACCTCGAGCTGGCGGGCGCAGTCGCGGACGGGGAGCTGCGGGTCAGACACCTCGCGCTCGCGACGCAGCGTCCCGACGCGGAGCTTGCGGCCACGGTGGCCACGGCCGCGGCAGGAGCGTCGGCACGAGGTGCCGTCCACGACGCCGTCAGCCTCGCGGAGCATGCGCTGCGCCTGACGCCGCCGGGTGCGGTGGAGTGGAGCGACCGGCTTCTCGAGCTCGCCGACTACCTGGATGTGGCCGGCGAGCCGGAGCGACTCACGGATCTGCTCACGCCGGAGCTCGACGTGCTCCCTCCGGGCGCAGCTCGCGTCCGCGCCCAGCTGCTGCTGTTCGAGTGCGCCCCCACGAGCGCCGAGGGGCGCATGCGCCTCGAGCAGGCGTTGGCGGAGAGCGAGGGTGACGCGGCGTCGCGCTCGCATGTGCTGGCGAAGATGTCGATCTACGCCACGACGGTCGAGGTCGAACGGGTCCGCGAAGCCGAGGCGTGGGCGTTGGAAGCGCTCTCGGAGTCGCCTCTTGCCGGGCCCGACGTGGAGCGGCTCGCACTGACCGGGCTGGCCTGGGCCCGCATCCTCACTGGACGCCCGGTCGACGAATTGTGTGAACGTTTTCACGCCGCCTCGGACGCCGCCTTTCACATCGCCGGCTCGCCCGATCGAGCAGCCGCCTGCCGCCTCATCATGCGAGGCGAGCTGAGCGGCGCACGGGCGAAGCTCACCGGCTTGCTGCGCCTCGCAAGCGAGCGCGGCGAGCCGTGGTCCTCCGTCGTGCTGCGCCGCCACCTGTGCGAGACGGAGGTGCGCGCCGGGGAGTGGAGCACGGCGTCGCGGCTGCTCGACGAGTGGGACGAGTCCGCGGACCGGGCGCTGATGGGGTCGGGATCGTACGAACGGCTCCGAGCGGCCGTCGCCGTTGGCCTCGGCGATCCCGGCGACGCGCAGCGGTGGGCAGCGGCGGCGGTCGCCGGGGCGGAGGCGACCGGAGAGCGGTGGCATCTGCTCATGGCCATGCGGGTACGTGGGAGCGCCGCGCTCGTCGCGCGTCAGCCGGTACAGGCGATCGAGAGCCTCCGCGCGGTCTGGGAACACACGCAGCGCGAGGCGTTGGACGAGCTCGCGCTGAGCCCGGCCATTCTCGATTTCGTCGAGGCGCTCGTGGAGGTCGGCGAGGTGGACGAGGCGCGGGCAGTCACGGATCGCATGACGGAGCTCGCCGAGCGATACGAGCATCCCTGGGGGCTCGCGACCGCGAAGCGGTGCGACGCACTTGTTCGGCTCTCGACGTTGACCTACGACGAGGACGCCGGCGCGGCGCTCGTGCAGGCGGCGACCGCGTACGAGGAGCTGGGATCGATGTTTGATGCGGCCAGGTCGCTGCTCGTCCTGGGCCGGGCGCAGCGGCGGCTCAAGAAATGGGGCGCGGCCCGGCGGACGCTCGAGCAGGCCGCCGCCGCGTTCGACGAGCTCGGTTCTCCCGGTTGGGCAGAGCAGGCGCGGTCCGAGCTGGCCCGCGTCGGCGCCCGTCGGCCGACGCCCGGCGTGCTGACGAAGACGGAGCGACGCGTGGCCGACCTGGCGGCTGACGGGCTCTCGAACAAGGAAATCGCGCGCACGCTCTTCGTCACCGTCCACACGGTTGAGGCCCATCTCTCGCGCGCGTACGCGAAGCTCGGCGTCCACTCGCGCGGCCAGCTCGCGCACCGTCTGGCCCAGCTGTAGACGGGCAAAACTGTGGGGGTTTCCGGTATTTCGGAGACCGGAGCGCAGGCGTACCGTCAGCTGTATGGAAGGACGTGGGGTCAGTCGGAAGCGGTTCCTGGGAGCGCTGGGGGCCGGCGCAGGCGCCATCGCGCTCGACCCGGCGAGCGCGGTCGCTGGGCGCGGCCGCCGGAACGGTCGCTCGCTCGCAGGCCCCGATCGCTTCGGCCGGATGTTCAGGCTGCCGGCGTTCGCCGAGCAGAGCCCGAAGATCGAGGCGGCCCTCCGCGAGCTGGGCAAACCCGGCGGGCTGCTCGACGCGAACGACCAACTGGCGGCCGGGCCGAAGGCGCTGATCGTCGACCTGTCGTTGAGCGCGAACAACCCGAACAACCCTGACCAACCGGCGGGCACGACGTTCTTCGGCCAGTTCCTCGATCACGACATGACGTTCGACGCGAGCTCGACCCTGGGGCGCGCCACCGCTCCCGAGAGCGCGCGGAACTTCCGCACGCCGTCCTTCGACCTCGACTCGGTCTACGGGGCAGGCCCCGTCGCGCAGCAGGAGCTCTACGACCCCTCCGACCACATCAAGCTCAAGGTCGAGAGCGGCGGGTCCTTCGAGGACCTGCCGCGCCGGGCGGACGGCGGCGCCATCGTCGGCGACCCGCGCAACGACGAGCACCTGATCATCTCCGGGCTCCACTGCGCGTTCCTCCTCTTCCACAACCGCGCGGTCGACTACGTCCGCGACCAGGGACGCCTGACCCAGCCGTTCGACGTCTTCACGGAGGCTCGCAGGCTGACGACGTGGCATTACCACTGGCTGATCCTGCACGAGTTCCTGCCCTTGATCGTCGGCCGGTCGATGGTCGAAGCCGTCCGACGGGGCCGACGCTTCTACCGGCCGAGCCGCGGCGAGGCCGCCATGCCGGTGGAGTTCCAGGCCGCCGCCTATCGCATGGGGCACAGCATGGTCCGCCCGTCGTACCGAGCGAACCTCGCCGGCGACGCCGGCCAGCCGTTCTTCGCCTTCATCTTCGACCCGGCGCAAGTAGGGGACTGCCGACCCGGATGATCTCCGAGGTGGTGCGCGGGCGCCGCGGCGGTTCGTCGACTGGCAGACGTTCTTCGACTTCGGCGACGGCGAGGTCAAGCCGAACAAGAAGATCGACACGAAGATCTCGACTCCGCTCTTCAACCTGCCGCTCGGAGCGATCGCGAGCCACGATCCACCGACGTCGCTGGCGCAGCGGAATCTGCTCAGGCACCTGACCTGGCAGCTGCCGTCGGGCCAGACCCTCGCCCGCGCGATGGGTGCACGACCCCTCGCCCCGGCCGAGCTGCGGGAGCTCACGCCGCTCGGCGTCGGCTTCGAGCGGAGCACGCCCCTCTGGTACTACGTGCTCAAGGAGGCTGAGCTCCTCGCCGATGGGCGCCGCCTTGGCCCCGTCGGTGGACGCATCGTCGCCGAGGTCTTCATCGGCCTCCTGCAGGCCGACCCGGCATCGTTCGTGCACGTCCGCCCGCCCTGGCGGCCGACGCTGCCGAGCAAGGACGGATCGTTCCGGATGACGGACTTCTTGACCTTCGCCGGCGTCGACCCACGCTCACGGGCGCGGTAGGCAAGCGAGCCGATCAGGAGAGCGATGTGGCCCGGGCGGCGGCGACGGCTTCGAGTCGGGAGTGGACGCCGAGGGCGCGAAAGAGACGGCGGACGTGGTTCCTGACCGTCTCGGTGGTCAGGTGCAGCTCCGCGGCGATCTGCTTCGTCGAGCGGCCCTGCTCCAGAAGGCGAAGCACCTCGACCTGACGTGGGGTGAGATGCGGGAGTGGCGCCGTGGGCGCTGTCGTCGGGGCGTCCCTCGAACAGCCCGAAGACGCCGACCACCCGTTCGCCGCTCTTGAGCGGCACCGCGCTGATCTCCACGGCCACCCGCGTGCCGGCGGTCGAGACCAGGACGCCGGTCGCCTCCGTGGCCGGGGAGGTGCCGAGCACCTTCCGGGAGAACAGCTCGCGCGCGCGCCGGCTGTCCTCGGGCGCGACGACGGAGGTGAAGTGGCGACCGCGGACGTCGCCGACGAGCCGCTCGGCCGCCGCATTGATCCACCGGACGATGCCCGTTGAATCGAGGACGTAGCTCGGGACGCCGACGCTCCCCAGAGCCTGCTCGACGTCGCCGCCGACCTTCAGGCCAGTGGCCATCACGGAAGTGTGACCGATCCGCGCGCCGGGCGTCATCGTTGAGCTCTCGCACAAGGAAGGCCCGCCGGAGCGGGCCTTCCTGTGCATCAGTTGTCTTGCCGGACTGTCAGGGGTTGGTGCTGCGACCCCCGCGGCCACTGTTCTTAGGCGACGACGTACTTCTTGCCGCTGATGTCGGCATCGCTGTCGTAAATTTCGACCTCGTTGCCGGACAGCGTGTTCTTCCTGTCGATGGTGACCTTGCCATCGATGACGAGGATCCCGGTGGCCACGTTACTGAGGGGCGTGTAGACGTTCCCGCTGACCTTGTTGCCCTCGACCTGCGCGACCGTATCCAACCCGTAGACGACGATGCCGTTCTGGGCGATGTAGTCGACCGGCCCTTGCCCGTGACGGTGTTCCCGACGATCTTCGCTTCGACGTTGCCGCGCACGTCGATCCCGTTCTTGTTGTAGGACGTGACGGTGTTGTTCTCGATCGTGACGAACCGCTTGGTCGTATCCCCGATCGCCCAGGCGACGATCGCGCGACCGGACTGACAACCGGTCGTCTGCCCGATGTTGTTGAGCGTGACGTTCTTGATCGACCCGCCCGCGTTCATGAAGGCGACGCCGTTGAAGACGCCGACGCAGTTGTTCGGCACGCCACCCTCGATCTTGAGGTTCTTGACGTTCATCGCAGTGCCGTCGTTCTGGACGACCGCGCCTTCGAACGACGCCCCGGTGGGCCCGTCGACGGCCGTGATCGTGAAGCCCTTGCCGTCGAGCGTGTAGCCGTCCGGCACGCCGATGGTCGTGTCGGTGGTGCAGTCGGCGACGAGCGACACGGTCTTGGCCTTGTCATTCGTCGTGAACGTGCACGTACCGTGGCCCGAGCTGCCGAATGCTGCGAAAGCTGTCGCCGGGATTGCGAGCGCAACCAGCAGCAGCATCATGATGAGACGCTTCATTTAGAGCCTTTCGTCTTGTATGCGAGCCGAATGGCTCGCGACTGATTTCTCGACTGGGATGACGCCCGTTGCTCTTGGCGTTTCCGCTACCTAACGCGACCCCGAAAGCCATCCTCGATCGCGTGAGACGAGCGTAGTCACGCGTTGATCGAAACGGTAGAACCCAACTGGGTCAATGCCTCGGCATGTGGGCGTTGCCGAGGCGGGCTACATCCACCAGTCGGCGAACCTCAAACGCTGGAAGCGCTACCGGACGACGCGGTACTCGAGATGTGTCACGCCGTCGGTCTGGCTGAGCCCGGTCTGCTCCAGCTCGATTCGCTGCGGTAGCACGTCGAACAGCCGACGTCCGCCTCCGAGCAGGATGTCGATCAGGTGGATCCTGATCTCGTCCACGAGCCCCGCCGCGAGGAATTGCTGGTCGATGTTCGCGCCCATCAGCCCGATCCGCTTGTCGCCGGCGGCCTCCCGGGCGTTCGCGAGGGCGCGCTCGATTCCGTCGGTGACGAACGTGAAGACCGGGTCCGAGCTCGCTGGCGGGCCGTGGGTGACCACGAAACACGGGACGTCGCCCAGCGGCCCCTTGCCACCCCATGCCTCGATCGAGTTGTCGTAGGTCCGGCGGCCCATGATCACGGCCCCCGTCTCCTCGACCAGGTTGCCGTAGACCTGCTCGAACACCGAAGGATCGTCGAAAGCCCAGTTGTGGAGCCGCATTCCGTCCTCGCCGAGCCCCTGCTCGGGAGTGTCGTCCGGTGCAGCGATGTAGCCGTCCAGTGACATGCTCATGTCGATAACCACGTTTCCCATGCCGCCTCCTTGTTTTCTGATGAGACCGGCTGACGCTCCCGAACTCATCGCGGCGTGCGATCAGTCGAAGGCGAACAGCGGTGGGAGGACGACCACAACCGTGGCGGCCCACAGGGCGAAGACGGGCAGGTAGGACGTCTGCCAGCGCTCGAGCCGGTGGAGCGTGCTGCGTCGTGTGAGGAATCGGGCGGACAGCAAAGCGGCCCCGGCCAGGTTCACGAGCAGGACGAGGTTGAGGCCGAGTGCTGCCGTTCGATTCGGGGTGAACCCGAGCTCGCCGATCCGAGCGACCATCGAGCCGAGCACCATCGCGTCGAGCACGAGGGCGCTGACGACGGCGACCAACTGGATGCGGTCCATCCAATCGGGCGACGTGGACGGGTCCCGCGCGGACATCCCGTACAGGACGAGCGCGAAAACGACCAGCAGCAGGGCGTCGAAGACGCTGAGGAGCTCGCGATCGAACGCGCCGCCGAGCCCGGTCACGGCGTAGACGACGGCCGCGCCGGCCAACATCACCGCGAACAGCGGCGTGAAGAGCATCGTCAGCACCGGCGCCATGTTCTCCACGACGCGCTGCTTCGACTCGACGAGCCACGCGGCCACGATCACGGCACCCGCCGCTCCCGAGGGCAGCACCACCTCAGCGATCCGGTCGACGTCGACACCCGTGGGTTCGAGGATCCCCGCGGTCAAGCCGATGAGCACGCCACCCCCGAGCGCGATCAGCACGTAGTAGATGAACCACTCGCCCGTGAAGCGGACGAAGTCCATGCGCCGCTCGTGCGATTGGACCGTGCCGCCCATGTACGGGTAGGCGACGACGAACCAGAGGACGACGGGCAGATGGAGCGCGACGAGGGCCTCGGTGTCGGAGTCCGCACCGTACGGATAGAGGTTGACCACGAGTGCAGCCAGCACGAACGGCACCGCCGCCAGCACCCATTGCCGGGTGTCGAGCTGCCGTCGGCGGGCGAAGTACCCGGCGAGGAACGGCAACACGAACAGACCGACGTTCCGCGCCAGCCAGCTCGGCTCCTCGTCGGGGAAGTCGGCAGCGAGGCAGGCAATCTGGATCACGACGGCCGCAGCCGCAGCGAAGACGAGCGTCTCGAACCAGCCGCTGGCCGCGCGCGCCGGCTCGTCGTCGCCGCTCACGAGGAGCTGTTTCCAGAGTCGGCCGCTGTGCTCGCGCGCGTACTCTCGCGACAGGCCGTCGACGTCCCCGAGCCGTTTCACGCCGATCAGGAACGCCTCCTCGGCTGTGAGGCCGGCCGCGTTCAGCTCGGCGATCTGGTGACGAAGATGATCCTCCAGCTCATCGACGTCGTGTCCGTTGACGCCCGGGGCGTTCGTGACGTACGCGCGCCACTCTGCGATCTGTGACTCCATGCTCTCCATCGCTCACGCCTCGCCGAGAGCCGTCAGCACCCCGCCCGAGCCCGGCCAGACGTCGTTCAGCGCCCGGGTGACCGCCACCCATTGCCGTTGCTGGTTTGCGAGCGCTGTTCGTCCCTCATCGGTGATCGCGTAGTACCTGCGGCGACGACCTTCCGCCGGCGTTCGCCACTCCGTCGTCACGTACCCCAGCCGGCTGAGGCGGTGGAGCAGCGGGTAGAGCATCCCGTCAGTCCACTCGAGCTCGCCGCCGGAGAGCGCACGCACCCGCTTCAGGATGGCGTAGCCGTAGCTCTCGCCCTCCGCCAGGATTGCGAGCACGAGCGGCGTCGCCGAGGCCGCGACGAGATCCTTGTCGATGCGCATACCGCCTCCACGGCTTGAAGTGCTATGCATAGAAGCACAAGGTCAACGGAGCCGCAAGGCGTGCGTGCGCCTGCGGCGCCGCGCTAGGCGTTGCTCGCGTCGGCGATCGAGACGAGCCAGGCCACGATCTCGAGGAGCAGCAGGATCAGCGCGACCTGCAGCGCCTCGCGGAGGCGCCGCACGATGCGGCCGTTCTGCCGCCAGTCGGACTTGATCTGCAGCGCCAGCTCGCGGTGGATCGCCGGCATCGGCGGCGGCCGGGCGACGTCGACGTAGCGCGCGAGCAGATCCTCGGGGTCGAAGCGAAACCTGAGGTTGTAGTACGGCCAGAGCAGGAAGACGGCCAGGGCGCCGATCGCGACCAGCAGCCCGAGCGCGATCCAGTCCCAGGCGCCGACGCCGTCCTCGAGCGCGCGAGCGCCGAGGAGCGAGCTGGCGAACGAGGCGGCGAAGATGAGAGTCGCCGCCCGACCGTGCAGGCTCTCGACCGCGGCTTGTTGCTGGAGCAGCCCGCGCAGCGCCTCCTGGTAGACGAAGGCCGACCTGGCGCCGTCGTCGGGCTCTGCAACGGCCATCAGCCGGCGGCGGGCGCCCGCAGCCCCAGTTGCTCTGCGACCGGTTCGATGCTGAGCTCCATCAGGAACTGGAGCTCGTCGCTCGGCTCGTACTCCTTCATCCGAGCGACGACGGCGGCCTTCGCCTGCTCCGGCTCCGCCCAGTCCGCTTCACCGACGGCGGCGACGAACGTCTCGATGTAGCCGCGCTGCCAGTCCCACATCTCGCCGCCGACCGGCCCACCGTGACCGATGTGGAACGTCGCGTCGGCCGGGAAGCGCTCGCGGAGCGTCGCGATGTTCGCGAGCCACTCGCGGTGGAAGCCGTCCCCGAGAAAGCAGTGCCTGTGGTCGTAGATCTGGTCGCCGAGGAAGACGGTCTTGGCGTCGGCTCCCATGATCCAGGGGCTGTCGTGCGGCGATTCGCTCGGCCCCAGGTCGATGACGGTGAACTCGACGCCGTCGAAGGTCAGGCTCTCGCCGTCGCGGATCGGCGTGTTCGGGAAGATCCGCGTGCTCGGCCACTCGTCTCCGAACATCGGCCCGACGATCGCGTCCTTCACCCCATCGTCCCGGGCAATCGTGTCGATCACGCCCTGCGGCGCGATGATCGGAACGTCGTCCCGCGCGACGAGCTGCGCGAGTCCGGCGTAGTGGTCCGGGTGGGAGTGCGTGAGCAGCACCGCCTGCAAGGGCTTGCCGAGCTGCTCCAACGCCCGGCGCATCGCCCGGCTCTCCGAGACCGTCAGCTGTGAGTCGACGGCCACGACTCCCGCGGCCGTCTCGACGAGGTATGCGTTGACGAACGCACCCTCCTGCTGGACGGGGAATCTGTGCACGACAGGCTCGTGGGTCATCTCCTTCTCCTCTCTTTCGTTCCTACTCGGGTGCTCCCGACGCGATCCAGCGCGCGAAGACATCGACCTTTCCGTCCGGCCACGAACCGTCGCAGGGCATCGTCCCGGCCCGCAGCCGGTCCAGGATCGCGTCGGCGTGCGCGGCGACGTCCTCGTACGACCAGAGGTCGAACGCGAAGCGCATCGACCGTCGGTCGACTTCGCGGAAGAGCGGCTTGATGTGCCGTTGAAAGCCAACGCTCTCGTCCAGCCCAGGGAGCTCGGACGGTGGCGCGGCCTCCTCGGCGCAGCGCCGACACCCGAGAGCCCGGCGTCGCGTCGCAGACCCACCACCAGCGCGGCACCGGCATGTGCGGAGGCGGATGCGCGCCCGGCTGCGAGTTCTCGACCGCGATCCGCGACCCCCACTCGAGATAGGCGACGAATGCCGCGCGCCACTCGGGATCCACCGGCAGCCCTGCCTCGTCCGCGGACTGGCAGAGGAGCTGCACCCAGCGGGCGCGCTGCTCCTCCCGCAGCGCCTTCCCCAGGTGCCGCGAGACCATCCGCTCGTAACCGCCGTAGCCCTCGCTGTAGACCTTCGGGCCGCCGAAGACCTCGGCGAGCCAGGCGGCCACCCGCTCCGGGTGGTCGGGCGCCATGTCCGCGAAGAGCGGCGCGAGGAGCGGATCGTTCGGGACGTGCTTCCCGTAGAAGATGCGGGTCATCCTCGTCAGCGCGGGTAAGCCGCCCGCCCACTCGAAGAGCGTCGGCTCGTGCTCCGGTACTCCCTGCGTGTCGGTCACTTCGTCCGCACCTCCTCAGGAAGACATCGTGCCGATCGCCGCTTCCGCGGCTGGGATGCTCTCCCCCTCTGGTGACCCCCGCCCCGTCCGCCGGAGGAAGATCGCGGCCATGATCGCCGTCGCCACGGCCACGGCGGCACCGGCGAGCGCCGCCACCTGGAACCCCTGCGTGAAGGCATCCTGGGCCGCCGCGAGCAGAGTGTTGCCCAGCTCTGCAGGCAGGCTCTCCACGGCCTCGGTTGCGCCGGCGAGCGTGTCCTCGGCCGCCTCGGACGCGTCCGCCGGCACGCCACTCGGAACGGCGTCGGCAACCTCGCTCCGGTAGACGGCGACGCCGATGCTTCCCAGCACGGCGATGCCGAGCGCGCCGCCGAGCTCGGCGCCCGTCTCCGACAGCCCCGACGCGACGCCGGCTCGTTCCGGTGGCACGGAGCCGACGACCAGATCGGTTCCGAGCGTGACCGGGGGCGCGACTCCGAGCGCGATCACGACCGATCCGACGACCACCAGCGCGACGCTCGATCCTGCCTCGACCTGGGCCAGCAGCACGAGACCGGCGGCGGCGAGCACGAATGCTCCCGCGACGACGTAGGCCGGGCGGATCCTGCGCACGAGCAGCGGCGCCAGCATCGAGCCGGCGATGAACCCACCGGCCGAAGGCACGGTCCACAGCCCTGCCTCGAGCGGCGAGTAGCCGAGCACGAGCTGCAGGTACTGGGCGATGAAGAGGAAGATCCCGAACGCGATCGCGATGCTCAGCGTGTTCGCGGCGAGGGAGGCGCTGAAGGTCGGGCTGCGGAACAGGTGCAGGTCGATCAGAGGGTCCCGCAGCGTGCGCTGCCGCCGCACGAACACGAGGCCGACGAGGACGCCCACGGCGATCGCGACCAGAGGACTGCCCTCGACACCGTGCGTCGGCGATCTCCTTGAGCCCGTAGATCACTGCGAGCACGGCGACGATGAGAGCCCGGCGCTGACGAGATCGAGGCGGCCGGCGTCGGGGTCGCGGTACTCGGGCAGCAACCTGGGGCCGAGCACCAGCAGCAACAGCATCACCGGCACCGCCAGGAGGAAGACGGAGCCCCACCAGAAGAACTCGAGGAGCACTCCGCCCAGCAGCGGGCCCAGCGCAGCGCCGACGGAGAAGCTCGTCGCCCACACGCCGATCGCGAAGGTTCGTTGCTCCGGGTCGAGGAACATGTTCCGGATCAGGGACAGCGTCGAGGGAGCGAGCGTCGCCGCGGCGATCCCGAGCAACGCGCGAGTCACGATCAGCATCTCGACGCTCGTCGAGAACGCTGCGGCCACCGAGCCGACGCCGAACGCGGCGGCGCCGATGAGGAGCAGGCGGCGGCGGCCGATGCGGTCGCCAAGCGTGCCCATGGTGATCAGGAACCCGGCGAGGAAGAAGCCGTAGATGTCCGTGATCCACAGCAGCTCCGCACTGGAAGGCTCGAGCTCCGCCGTCAGCGAGGGCACCGCGAGGTAGAGGACAGTCAGGTCCATCGAGTACAGCAGGCAAGGAAGCGCGATGACGGCGAGGCCGATCCATTCGCGCCGTCCCGCCCGGGGAGTGTCGGCGGTCGTCATGGGCTTCGTCTGAGGTTCGTGTGGTACGGCACGTATCTCTAAGACCGTGGCTGCGGCGCAAATCCATCGGTACGCACGTCACTACCGTCGAGGCTAGGTGCGCGGCGCATCCGCACGGAACACCGATTGGGTCTAGCGCTAGATCCGTTCGCTATGGCGGCGCTAGGCTGACGGCACGCCGATGCCCGAGCTGCGTCATCTCCGCTACTTCGTGGCGGTCGCGGAGGAGCTCAACTTCAGCCGCGCTGCGCGTCGGCTGCAGATGGCGCAGCCGCCTCTCAGCGTCGCGATCCGGCAGCTCGAGGCGGAGCTCGGGACGGTGCTGTTCGTGCGCAGCCCGCGAGAGGTGACGCTGACCGAGGCCGGCTCGGTGCTGCTCGACGGGGCACGCCGCACGCTCGCAGAAGCCGAACGCGCGGTCGCAGCCGCGAGGCGCGCAGGCGCCGGCGAGCTCGGCAGCCTGCGGGTCGCCTTCAGCTGGAGCGCGCGCTTCGAGACGCTGCCGGCGCTCGGCCGCGCCTTCCGCGAGCAGCTGCCCGAGGCGGAGTTGCTCACCGAGGAGATGTGGAACTCGCGCATGCCCGCCTCGTTGCGTGCCGGTGCGATCGACGTCGCAATTTCCCTTTGCCCGGAGATCGCAGTTGACGTGGCCTACGAGCCGATCCGCGCCGAGCACGTGGTCGTGTTGCTCGGTGGCGGGCATCCGCTGGCGGGAAAGAAGGCGATCGACGTCGGCTTGCTTGCGGGAGAAGCGTTCGTCGTCTTTCCGCGCGAGCTCGCGCCCCGGCTCTACGACACGATCGTCGGCGTCTGTCGGCACGCGGGCTTCGAGCCGACGATCCGGCCAGAGTCGTTCCACACGGGCTGGGAGCTTCGCGTCCTCGCCGACGTCCCCGTAGTCGCCCTCGCGCCCGAGTCCGTCGCACGGGAGCTCCCCGTGGGTGTCGTCGCCGTGCCGCTCGAAGAGCCCACCGCCCGGCTCGAGACATGCGTCCTCTCGCGGTCGGACGAGACGTCGCCGACCGTGGCCGCGTTCCTCGCGGTCGCACGTGAGGTCGCGGTCACGGTCGGCGCTTGACCTGATCTGCTCCTTCGACGTCCGTCACTTCGCCGCCGGCTCGTAGACGAGGATGGCCACGCCGTCGCCGACGACCTTCGAGCTGACGAGCCGCAGCGGCTTCTTGTCGCTCGTCCCGTCGAAGAGCCTCTTCCCGGCTCCGAGCACGACCGGGAACACCATGAGCCTCAGCTCGTCCACCAGGTCGCGGTCGATCAGCGTCTGCACGAGCCGGGGGCTGCCGTGGACGACGATGTCGCCTTCCAGCGCGCCCTTCAGCTTCGCGACCTCCTCCGCGACGTCGCCTGCGAGCACCGTCGTGTTGCTCCACTCCGGGCTCTCGAGCGTCGAGGAGACGACGTACTTCGGCATCGAGTTGAACTTGTCTGCGAACTCGCCCGTCCGCGACGGCCAGGCCGCGGCGAAGCCCTCGTAGGTCACGCGCCCGAGCAGCAACGCCTCGGACGACATCGTCTCGTCGAGCTTGAACTGGTTGCCCTCCTCCCCGCGCTCGATCTCGAACGACCACCCGTCGTGCTTGAACCCCTCGCCCCCGCCCGGCGCCTCGACGACGCCGTCGAGCGAGACGAACTCGGTCACCACGATCTTGCCCATGCCGCTCCTCCCTTCGGTCCGGACCCGCCTGTACGCTGCTCAATCATTCAATTGAGGAATAGAATAGACGATGGGTCATGGCGACCGACGAGTTGACGCATACGTTCGCCGCCCTCGCCGATCCGACGCGGAGGGCGATCCTGGCGCGCCTGGCCGAAGGCGGCGAGGCGACGGTGAGCGACCTCGCAAAGCCGTTCCCGATCAGCCTCCAGGCGGTCTCCAGCCACCTCAAGGTCTTAGAGCGTGCGGGGCTGATCGAGCGCGGTCGCACCGCGCAGTTTCGGCCGTCACGCCTGCAGGGAGCGCCGCTGAAACAGGCTGCGGAGTGGCTCGAGCGCTATCACGGCTTCTGGCGGGACAGCTTCAACCGACTCGACGAGCGCCTCGGCGCTGGGGATGATCCCCGGAGTGGCTGAGCAGCCGACCTCGGACACCGCGGGTGAGCCTGGAATCTTCGTGACGCGCGTCTTCGACGCGGCGCGAGAGCTCGTCTGGAAGGAGTGGACCGAGCCCGAGCGCTTCGCCGACTGGTTCGGCGGCACCCAGTCCGAGGTGCCGCTCGACACGGTGTCCATGGACGTCCGGCCCGGAGGCACGTGGCGGCTGACGATGTACGCCGAGCCCGGGCGCCGCGTCATCCACTGGAAGGGAGAGTTCCAGGAGGTCGTCGAGCCCGAGCGGCTCGTGTTCACGGTCTCCGACCGGCCGGACGAGGTCTACGAGCTGGTCACCGTCGTCCTCGCCGATCTCGGCGACGGGCGGACCGAGATGCGCTTCGAGCAGCGCGGTCACCAGTCCGCCGAGCAATACGAGGCCACGGAGAGCGGCTGGGGCATGTTCTTCGACGCCATCGCGAAGCATCTCTCCGACGCCTGACCCTGTCGACGACAGAGGAACGTGCTCGACGCAGGGTCGCGCGCGGCGCCTAACCTTGGCGCATAGCCGAATACGTTCATGGCTACGGCACCCGCGAGCAGCAGCGGCTGGTCGAGCAGGCAGAGCACTGGCGACACCGCCTGATCCGCGACGGCACCCGGCTCGACCCCGGAACGCGCCTGCTCGACGTCGGCTGCGGAGTCGGCGCGGTGCTCGCCATCCTCGGGCAGGAGTTCCCCGGCGTTCGACTCTCCGGCGTCGACATCGAGCCGAGACAGCTCGAGTTCGCGCGCGGCCACCTGCGGCGGGCGGGGGTCGAGGCGGACCTGACCGAGGCCGATGCGCTCGCGCTCCCGTTCGGCGACGAGTCGTTCGGCCACGTCTGGATGATGTGGTTCCTCGAGCACCTCGCCGACCCGCCCGCCGCGCTCCGCGAGGCGCGGCGTGTCCTCGTTCCCGGCGGCCGAATCACCGCGATCGAGGTCGACTACTCGACCTGCCGCGCCAACCCCTCGACGCCGGCGATCGAGACGCTGGTCCACGCAACCGTCCACGCCATGACGACGTCCGGATGGAGCGATGCCGGCACACGCCTACCCGGATGGCTCGACGAGGTCGGCTTCCGCGAGATCGACGAAGGCGAGCGACCGTACTGGTGGGAAGACGGCGACCTGGCCACCCAGGCGTCGTACGCGGCCGACGTGATGGAAAGCGCATTCGACGCACTGGCCCAAGCGCCTGGTGCGACGGATGAAGAACTGAGGGCGGGCCTCGCCGACCTTCGCAGCTTGCCCGGCATACCCGGCGCGGGCCTCGGCTGGGTGGTGCACAAGTCGACTGCGGTTCGCTGAGTGCCTCAGGCCGGGTCCGACGGGGTGGGGAACCTCGGCGTCGTCTTGCGCATTGGACGCAGCGCGCTCAGCTGAAAGCTGAACAGCGCTCCCCAGACCACGACGAACGCCGCGATCCCACCAGCCACCTCCACGGCTCGTGACGCGTCGCCGACCTGCAGGAGGAGCACGACGATGGTGGCCGCCAGGGCGGCGTCCACCGTCGCCACGATGGTCGGCGTGTTGACCAGGAAATGCACCAACAGCCACTTCCTGCTTGGGCCCTCGAACATGTAGGTGGCGATCACACCCTGTTCGTCGTCGTGGTGGCCCGTGGTGAAGTAGCGCTCGAGGCCGGGCTCGATCTCCAGGTACGCGTGCCGCAGCCGGTTCATCGCCAGCACGAGCTGGAACTCTTCGGTGTTGATCTGAACCAGCCGCGCGTAGGCGCCTAGGCCCAGGAGGAACACGATCGGCAGCAGCACCAGGGCGAGCGCCCTGGTCTGCGATCCGAAGCCCGTCGCGTCGGCCAGCAGCGCCAGCGCGATGATCGAGGCCGACAGCACCGTCAGGAAGACGGTCGCTCGGCTCATCGCCTCGTTCCAGATCAGCGACCGGGCGGCGAGCAGGCTCCAGTGCTCGGTGGCCAGGATCGCAGCCGCGTGCGGCCCCAGCGGGCGGTCACTGGCGTCGTGTTCGTCGGGCTCCATCGTGTGCGTCCTCTTGTTTCGTACCAGCGGCACTGATGGCCGTGACGGGACAACCGGCGGCGACCCCGGCCGCCTCAGCTTTCGATCGTCGGCGCGGCACCGTACTCGCCGTCGGTGACGTGGTCGCCCCAGGTCGCGGGGCTTCCTTCCGCGTCGACCTCGAGCATCGCGATGTGAGTCATGAAGCGGTTCGGCGCGGCGCCGTGCCAGTGTTCCTCACCGGGCTCGAAGAAGACGCGGTCGCCGGGCCGGATGACCTCGATCGGGCCGCCGCGCCGCTGCGCGAGGCCAACGCCCTCGAGCACCCAGATCGTCTGGCCGTTCGGGTGCGCGTGCCAGGCGGTGCGTGCACCGGGCGCGAAGTGGACGCTGCTCGCACTCAGGCGTGATCCGGCTGACGGCGCTGCGACGGTGTCGAGATAGACCGAGCCGGTGAACCAGTCTTCTGGCCCCGCTGCGGTGTCGAGGCTGTTCCTCGTGAGCTGCATGGGTCTCCTCCTTGGTTGATTCGCCGGCTTGCCAAGCCCCTTACCAGCGGGCGGGGTACGCCGCCGGGGTGGCCCGTGGGTCATCATGGCGCTGGTCGCCGTACCCTTGGTCGTGGCGGTGGTTCCGCGCCCGCACCAGCGCGGCAGACGACCCGCCAGCGAAGCGACACCCCGCTCGTACCAAGGTCGAGCCCCGCTGCGGTGCGCTGGCTGGCAAGGCTGGCTCGAGAAGTGCGTCAGACCAGCAAGAGCCGGTCAGAAGAACGAGCCGTTGCTCTCCTCGCCGATCTGCGCAGCGTCCGTCGTCGATGTCGCCAACGGTGCCGACGTGTACTCGTAGATGCCAGAACGGGCGGTCCACTCCATCTGCGCCGTCGCGGCACGCATGTCCCCCCGGTACTGCTGTCCCGGGTTGTCGAAGTGAGTGACGCCTCCGCTGGCCGTCCACTTGACCGTGAACGACACGACCGCCGGAGTCGGTGTCTCACCGTTGCCGAGGATCGAGTTCTCGAAGTCGTGAAAGTCCGGCATGTGCAGGTTGGAGCCTCGCAGCGTCCCCGTGCCCGCAGCGAGATCGACCTCGATATCGCGATCGTCGACGACCGTCGTCCAGAACAGGCCGTTCTGGCGGATGCCTGGGTTGAAGTCAGTGATCTGTGCGCCCCCCGAACCGGGGGGCTCGAAGACGTCGATTCAGACGAAGCCGAAGGCCGCATCGCGTACGTGGCCGTCATGGCCACGAAACACGCCTTTCATGAACCGCATGTCGTTCAAGTGGAATGGCAACGTTCGCATCTCCCCCGTCTTGCGATTGCGCCGCTCACACGTACCGCTGATGAACGCGATCGCGCTGACACCGTGGAAGTTGTTCACCGTGGCCGGATCCGAGTCTGGCCCGAACAAGAAGGGCGGGCCGAGAACGTGCGACTGCACGCCCGGGAAGAACTCGAACGTGGTCGGGATGGGCTCGACCAGTCCGATGCCGGGACCACCCGCGAGGGCCCGGCCGGGTCGCAGCAACCCAGCACTCGCTGCCGCACCAATCGCCGCTGCGCCCGCAGCGGTCCGGAGGAATTCTCGACGCGACCACCCGTGAGCGTGCGAGTGGCCCTCACTGACCCTAGGGGCGATCGGCCTCATTGGAACCAACGGACGACCCGAGGACAACCACTCTCGTCGCATGGCACCGCACCCCTTCGCGAATGGAGTGATGATGCGCCCATCACCCGGGCGTGTCAATCGATCTCTCCTCGCGACCAGAAATGGGCGCCGTGGGAATGCCAGGGCGTCGCGACGGCGGCTCGGCTGCGCGGCGACGCTGCCCGGGTCGTCGAGGTCGCCGAGAGCATCACTCGGCTCATCGGCGGGCGAAAGCCGGGCGCGCCGTGACGCCCGCCGATCGTCATGTCCCGACGGCGGATGGAGGTCCAGCTTCCGGGCGCACGTCCGAGCTGACCCTCGAGGTGAATGGTGAACGCTGCATCGTCCACGCGGCGCCCAGTACGCCACTGCTGTACGTGCTTCGCAACGATCTCGGCTTGATCGCGGCGAAGTTCGGCTGCGGTCTCGAGCAGTGCCACGCGTGCGCCGTGCTCGTCGACGGTGTCTCGGTTCCCTCCTGTGTCGCACCCGTCACCGACTTCGTCGGGAAGAGGATCGTCACGCTCGAGGGCATCGGGACAAGGGATTCCCTCCACCCGTTCCAGCAGGCGTTGCTCGACGAGCAGGCGGGGCAGTGCGGCTACTGCGTGCCCGGGATCGTCATCGCCGGCGTGGCGTTGCTCGACCAAAACCCCGATCCGTCCGAGCACGAGATGAGAGAAGCCCTGACGCCACATCTCTGCCGTTGCGGTTCACAACCACGCATCCTTCGCGCCTTACGCAAGGCGGCGAGCGCATGACTGCGGTGGTGCCGCAGGCGCTCGAGCAGAATGCCCAGCTCGACACGTGGATCGCGGTGAACGCGGACGAGACGATCACCGTCCGCACCGGCAAGGTGGAGCTCGGCCAGGGCCTGATGTCGGGGATCGCACGAATCGCGGCCGAGGAGCTCGACGTCGAGCTGACACGCATTCGTGTCGAAACTGCGGACACCGCCCGCGGTCCGGACGAACAGATGACCACCGGTAGCCAGTCGATGGCGCAAAGCGGCACGAGCGTGCGGCTTGT
Organism: uncultured Gaiellaceae bacterium; assembly: GCA_963791905.1. Lineage (GTDB taxonomy): Bacteria > Actinomycetota > Thermoleophilia > Gaiellales > Gaiellaceae > Gaiellasilicea. The sequence goes on along the minus strand of CAWBTX010000005.1, from coordinate 625,118 downwards.
CGCGGCGGAGGCGCGCTCGGCGCTCCTCGAGTCGGCTGCCACCCGGCTCGGTGCCGCGCTTGCGGATCTCGACGTCGTCGACGGAACCGTCACCGATCGCTCGGGCGGCGGTGTGACGACCTACTGGGAGGTGCAAGGAGGTCGGCCGTTCGACCGGCTGCTGAGCGGCACGGTCCGGCCGAAGCCGCCAGAGCAACATTCGATCGTCGGCAAGCCGGGAGACCGCATCGACCTCGAGGCCATCGTCACGGGCCGGACGCGATACGTGCAGGATCTCGCGCCACCGGGGGTGATGCACGCCCGAGTCGTTCGACCGCCCAGCGCCGCCGCACGTTTGGAGTCACTCGAGCTGGATCGCGCCGACGGTGCGACTGTCGTTCGCGATGGCGGCTTTCTCGCCGTTCTCGCCGATCGCGAGGAGGACGCCGTCAGCGCGCGCTCGCTGGTGGCGGCGCACGCGAAGTGGGCGGAGCGTCCGACCCTGCCGCCACGCGGCGAGCTACGTGAGTGGCTGCTCGGACGACCGTCGCTCGACTTCATGGTCGTGGACGGCGTCGGCAAGCCGGACGATCCGATCGAGCCCCACGTCGTTCCCTCCGACGCAGCACACACGATTGAGGCGACGTTCACGCGGCCGTATCAGATGCACGCGTCCCTCGGCCCGTCCGCGGCGCTCGCGCTCTGGGAGGACTCGACCTCCCTCACGGTCTGGACGCATTCGCAGGGGATCTCGCTGCTTCGCATCTCCCTTGCACAGGTCCTCGAGCTGGACCCCGGATCGATCCGGGTCGTCCACGTCCCGGGCCCAGGCTGTTACGGGCACAACGGCGCCGACGATGCTGCACTCGACGCTGCCTTGGCGGCTCGGGCCGTTCCCGGCCGCCCCGTCTTGCTGAAGTGGATGCGCGACGACGAGAACGCGTGGGAGCCCTTCGGCCCGGCAATGGTCGTGAAGACGAGCGCAAGCGTCGACCGCAGCGGGCGAGGGGTCGACTGGAACCTGGAGACGTGGAGTCAGACCCACATCGCCCGGCCGCGCCCCGCCGCAGGGACGAGCGGACTGCTGGCTTCATGGCACAGAGAGAAGGCGACCGCGCCGACACCGGTTCAGCCGTACCTCTTCTTCCACGCCGGCAGCCACCGAAACGCCGACCCGATCTACGACGTTGGCCGGCGGCGAATCGTGAAGCACCTGGTGCCGGAGCGCGCACTTCGCACCTCGGCCCTGCGTTCCCTCGGCGCCTACGCCAACGTGTTCGCGATCGAGTCGACGATCGACGAGCTTGCTCAGGCGGCCGCCACCGATCCGATCGAGTTCAGGCTCCGCCATCTCGACGACGAACGAGCGCACGCCGTTCTCGAGGCGGCCGCCGAGCGCGCCGACTGGGGAGCGAAGCCTGCCGAATTCGGGAGCGGGCGCGGAGTCGGTTTCGCCCGGTACAAGAACACGCACGCGTACGCGGCCGTGATCGCCGACGTCCTCGTCGATGACGACTCCGCTGCGATCCGACTCGTGCGGGCGATCGTCGCTGCCGATGCGGGCGAGGTCATCGATCCGGACGGGCTCGCGAATCAGCTGGAGGGAGGCGTCGTCCAGTCCGCGAGTTGGACGCTGAAGGAAGAGGTCATGTTCGACGACACCCGCGTCACGAGCACGGACTGGGAGACGTATCCGATCTTGACCTTTATGGAGTCCCCCGAGCTCGAGACGGTCTTGATCGACAGGCCTGGGGAGCCGTTCCTCGGGGCGGGAGAGGCGACCCAGGGGCCAACGGCTGCGGCGATCGCCAACGCCGTGTTCGACGCGGTCGGCGTTCGACTCCGCGACATCCCGTTCACACCAGAGCGGCTGCGGCAGGCCGCAGCGACGCAGGCGACGGTGTGACCCTGAACGTCCTCCTGGAGCGGCTCGGACACTGACCTCGAGCCCGCCCCGCAGGGTATGAAGTAGGCGATGGTCGCGCTGGCTCCGTTCATCGATCAGCTTCCCATCCCTTCGCGGCTCATTGCGGTGGAGAATGACGGCCGGCTGACAGTGCGCATACGCGCAGGGACTCACCGATTCCACCGTGACCTCCCCGTCTCGCGCATCTGGGGGTACGAGGGGAAGGTTCCCGGGCCGACGATCGAGGCGGAGCGCGGGCAGCCGATCACGGTCGAGTGGCACAACGAGCTGGAGGGCACGTTCCCGGTCTGCGTCACGGTTGCCCCGGAGGCGACGGACGCCGACGGCGTGCCCGTGCAGTGCCTTCCCGGGTGGAGCGGGGGCGAGCCGAATCGCCACGCGGCCAAGCTGAGCGGCCACACGGTCGTCCATCTGCACGGCGGCCTCACGCCTGCCGCCTACGACGGTTGGGCCGAGAATGTCTTCGCCCCGGGCGTCCCGCCGGACGGGCTCGTGCTCGCGTCGGCCGACGAGCAGACTTGCTGGTCGATTTCTCCGACCTCGATGTCGGCAGCGAGCTCACGCTGCTCAACACCGCCGCCGCCCCATTCGACGGCGCGCCGTTCCCCGCCCCGGAGGCCGAGCGGGCGGCGGATCTCGAGGGCCTCCTCCCCTATCCGCAGGTCATGCGCCTCCGCGTCGTCCCGGGCACGGCCGCCCGCCGGTCGGCCCCGAGCGAGCTCGCCACCGACTTCGACACACCGACGCCGGGAGAGCTGTCCGATGCGCCACGCCGCATGATCGCTCTCGTCGAACGCGAGCTCGAGGACGAGCCGAACATGCTCACCATGCGCGAGCTCCAGATCGCCGTCGACGACGAGACCGGCCCCGTCGTCACCGTCGGCGACGGCGGAAAGACCACCCGCTACCGCTCGATCGCCGCCCACTTCGAGGACACGACGACCTTCTTCCCGGTGCTCGGCCGGTACGAGGTCTGGCAGCTGGTCAACCTCACCGGCGACACGCACCCGATCCACGTCCACCTGGACCCGTTCCAGATCCTCTCGCGACGCGCGATCCGGTACGCGGTTCCCGCAGGCGGCATCGGAGAACGCGAGCTCACCGCCATCATCACGCTCGAGCGCGACCCGGACGACAAGCTCGACCACGCCATCGACGACAACGAGCTCGGCCTCAAGGACACCATCCGCGTCAACCCGAACGAGATCGTCGAGATCGCCGTCCGCTTCACGGCCTACAGCGGCCGCTACATGTACCACTGCCACATCCTCGAACACGAGGATCGCGACATGATGCGGCCGTTCGTGACGATGCCCTCGGAGCTCATGCCATTCATGGCCTGAGCGGCGGTTGCGGCTCGCCCGACGAGCAGAACGCTGACTCCGCGCCGCCGGCGGCGGCGCGCCTCACGGCAGTTGCGTGGCCGCGGCCTGGCAGTCGTCTTTCGAGGATCTCCTCGATTGCGCTGAGAGTTCAGGATCAGTCGCCCGAACCATCACTGTCGCCCGCCTGATCATCCTTGCCGTCAGGTGCCTCATCGTCGCCGGCTTGATCCTCACGAGCCTCGTTCTCATCGGCTTCACGCTCGTCGCCTTCTCTCTCGTCCCCGGCGTCCGGACAGGAAGCGGGACTCTCGTCTTCATCCGGCTCGTCATCGCGGTGGCTGCTTTCGTCGTTCTCCTGCTGACACGGCTCCGCCGAAGATGGACGCCGCGGCGTTCGCAGCCTTGGCTTCGGAGCTCGACCGACGACGGGTTCGGCCGACTCACTCGGAAGGGCCGGCGCCGCAGCCTGAACCTGCACAGCCTCTACGGGCTTCACCTTGCTCTCTCGCGGAATCCCGAACAACGCCACAGCCACGTCCGGCAAGAGCCGCACCAACAACTAGCCACTTCATCTGCGTCTCCCTTCCACACCACGCAGTTCAGCCCGCAGTTGAGGGGCGACTCAGACGAAGGGCCGCTCGCGCGATAGGAAGTTCGTCGTCTTGCTCGTGGCAAGTGAACGGACGGAACGAAAGAGCCCCGTTTCCGGGGCTCTCTCCGTAGGGAAGTGCTGCCAGCTCCGCCTAGCTGTGCTTCTCCAAGCTCGAAAGCGCTATGCGCCGATCGCGGCAGGCACCGTCGCGTTGACTGCTGTCTTGATGAAGTCAGCCACAGCAGCCGGCTTCGACACGTAAATCGCATGGCTGCCTGCAACCTCGATCACGGTCGAACCCGCCCGCTCTGACATCGTGCGCTGCGCCGACGGGGGAATCATGTGGTCGTCGGTGGTCACGAGGGAGTAGCTCGGCTTGCTCCGCCAGGCGGCGTCGGTGATCGTGCCGCCAAGCGCGCCGAGGCCCCACGGAACCTGCGAGTCGGCCATGAACGCGGCCTGCTCGGCGCTCAGGTCGCCCGCGAATGAGGCATGGAACTTCTCGCGGTCGAGGAGCAGGAAGCCGTCCTGCGGCGGCAGGATCGGCGGCTGGGGCCCGTCGGTCGGGAAACCTGCGATGAGGCTGTTGACCGACTCGCCCTGGTCGGGGACGAAGGCTGCGATGTAGACAAGCCCTGCAACCTTCTCGTGCGTGCCCGCTTCGGTGATGACGGCGCCGCCGTACGAGTGGCCGACGAGAATCGTCGGGCCGTCCTGCTTGTCCAGGACGCGACGCGTCACGGCGGCGTCGTCCTCGAGCGAAACCGTCGGGTTTTGGACGACGCTGACGTCGTAGCCGTCCTTGGTCAGGTGCTCGTAAACACCCTGCCAGCCTGAGCCGTCCACGAATCCGCCGTGAACAAGAACGACGGTGGGACTGTCCGACTCGCTCATGAAGAGCTCCTTCCTGTCGAGATGCCTTGGCTTCTGTGCTGTTATCCGGTTGGCACGGCGAAGTACCGCCAGCGCCGCGATGAGAGCCAGAGTCTTGCAGCATCAGCGAGCCTCGAGAGCGGGGGTGGTGGCGGCAGCATCGACTCCCAGACGACACCCCCTTTTGGGTGATCCCACCAGACTACGCCCTGCCGCAAGAATCCGAAGGCCGAGGCACCACCCCGTTACACACAGCCAGACCGAGCGCTCGGTCCGACTCACTCACCGTGGAGCGCCAGGCAGAACGTGCGCGAGGCGCCCGGCGGCCCCTCGTCGTCCTGCCCAGAATTGCCTTGCGATGCAAGGTAGCGGCCACTATCATGCGACGCATGGCAAGTAGTGAAGCGCGTCGCAGCCAGCTACTCCGCGGAGTTCTCGACCTGTGCCTGCTGGCGGTGCTGAATGACGAGCCGGCCTACGGCTACGAGATGACGAAGCGACTGCGCGCCCGCGGTCTCTCGACCGTCGGCGAGGGCTCGATCTACCCGCTTCTCGGCCGCTTGGAGCGAGACGGGCTTGTCGACACCTATCGCGCCGCGAGCAACGGCGGGCCGCCTCGAAAGTACTACCGTCTCACTGACGACGGGCGACGTGCCCTCGCAGCCGGCACATCCGAGTGGCGGGCAGCGCGGAATGCGGTCGATGGCGTGCTGGACGTCACGGAAGCTGAGGTACAGGCGTGAACGACTTCGTCGAACAGTGTCGCCGCGAGTGGAAACGGCTTGGCGTCGCGGACTCGGTCGCCGAAGAGATGGCAGCGGAGCTCGCCGCCGACCTGAACGAAGCCGAGGACGACGGCGTCTCGGCACGAGAACTGCTCGGCAACGCCGCAACCGACCCGCGCGCATTCGCCGCCTCCTGGGCAGACGAGCGAGCAGTCATCCCGCTCGCGGGCTCGACGGCCAGACTTCCCGGGAGAACACTCATCCTCGCCGCAATCGCCGCTCTGACGATCATCACGGCGGTGGGTGCGGGACTGGTGCTCCTGGCATCCCCGCGAGCCTCGGCTCCCCAGGCCGCGAGCGACGTACTCCTAGCGGCAGCCCCGGAGCCAACCTCCATCCGTATGGTCGCGCCCCCTCCGATCTCACCGGACGGCTCCGCGAGGGTCTGGATCTTGCGCGACGGCCGCGTCACGGTGACGCCGATCGGTGGCTCAGGAGTCGAGATCCACACGGTCGGCTCGATCCTGCTGATCGTCGGCATCGTCGGAGTCATTGCCTCGTTGCTCCTTCTGCTCTGGTCGTCCCGAACCAGGAACGACTTGTCCGGCCGAGGAAGACCCGCCGGCGACGCGCCGCCCGGGCCAGCCTAAGTAGCGTGGATGGGCCGGGCTTGGCCCCACGAAGTCGCTACCGAAGCGGTGCGAGCCCGGTCTTGAAGACAAGCTCAGCCATGACCTGCTGCCCCTTCCCGCTCGGGTAGCAGCATGGAGCCTTCGTAAGCCAACCCTTGGAATACGCGTTCTTCGTCCCGTCGGGACCGTTGAACGCTCGGAGGGCGTCGACGCAGCGGCCGCGATGCTTCGCCATCGCTCCGCAGATGTACTGCTTCAAGGTCTTGTTCTGGTAGATGCCGATCTCTTGCGTGATGAACGGCGGGACTACGTCGCTGGCGCCGGGAACGACGTTCGGCAATGTGATCGCCCGCAGCACGCTCTCGTTCGAACTCCGCAACTTGCGAACAAGCGCCGCAGTCGCATCGAGGTTCCGCCCGAACGCCCGAAGATCAGCCGCGTAGCACGCCGCCGCCTTGCATGTCCCGGCTTCCAGCCGGGCATCTCCAGCGCCGAGGTCCGCTCCCCCGATGCCAACCAGGACGATTTGCGACTTCTTTACTGCGCCGCGCGTCGTCGCGTCGGATCGCATCTCCGAGAGCAGCGCCCCGCTGGGCTTTTCGCTCCGCGCAAGATTGGTCACGACCACCTTCAGCCCCAGCTTCTGTCGAAGCAGCCGCGCGTAGCGCCCCACCCATCCGAGACCTGTCGGGTCGCCCTCCCCGGTCGTATCGGAGTCGCCGAGCGCCACGACGTTCCAGACCCTCGGCTGCGTCGTCGCTGCGTCGGAGACGCTGGAGGCGGGCACCGAGAGAACCACCAGCAACAAGGCGCCAGTCAGTAGAAATCTGCGCACGCACTCCTCCCGAAAGTTGTGCCCTCCAACTCCACCTTTCAGGAGGTTCGGGCCGACGTCAAGGCGCTCGACGTACTGGCCGTGGGCGCTTCAGTAGCTGGAACGGATAGAGGGCGCCCCTACGGGCGTTTCGCGTTGGTGCGGCGGAGTCGCCGAGGTTGAGCGATCTCACGTGCGCTGAGACCAGCTCAGATCAGCTCAGGTGGGCGAACGTTCGACCATGAGTGCCGCTCGGTCGAATAGGAAGGCCATGTCACCGGATCGCGACTTGCGATCGAACCGACCGGCCACCGGGCCTACCGTCGAGATCATGTTGATGTCGCGTCTCCGCCTAGTCTTGTCGCTGTCGGCCCTGACGCTGGTCGTCGGTCTCGCGCTCGTCGCCAGGCCCGCGGACGCCGCGTCCGGTGAGTTCTACACCTGGGCGAAATGGCGTCTCGGCCACGCCCCGTACACCTGCCAGGCGGGCGCCTCCTGGGTCCGGCCCAACGTGCGTCTGCGCATCCCGGCCTCATGGTGGACGCGGCTGGAGCGGTACCGGGCGGCGCCGTGCCCGCAAGCGCCCGAGCAGCCGACCGATCCGCCCGCCGAGCCGATCGCCCAGGTCGAGCTCGACGCCCGCGAGGCAGCGCTCCGCGACGCCGTCAACGCCGAACGGAGCCGGCACGGACTCGCGCCCCTCCCCATCCAGGCCAGCCTGCAGCAGGCCGCGAGAGACCACACCGCCGACATGATCCGGCACGTTACCTCGGCCATGACTGGCACAACAGCGTTCCCTTCGGGGCCTGGGTGGTGCGCTACACGAAGTGCGCCGCCGGCGAGATCATCGCCTGGCGCTCACCGCAGGAGAACCCTGGTAGCGCCGTGCAGCAGTGGCTCGGCTCGCCCGGCCATCGCGCAGCACTTCTCTCCAACCGCTGGGCCGCCATGGGGTCGAGCTCGCACAGCGCCACGCGGTCGTCGTGTTCGGCGGTCGGTGCTAGGTCACATTCGTACAAGACAGCGCAGCGCGCGAGTTTCTACGCTGGTCGTAAGCGAGTAAGGAGGCGAAAGTGACTGAGTGGGGAGTGATCCCGTCGATCCGCGTGCGCGACATGGCAGACGCGCTCGCCTTCTACCGTGGACCGCTCGAGTTCGCTCTCGACAGCGGTGGCGATGACAAGAGCAACTCGTCCCTCACGCGCGGTGACGCACACGTGATGATCGAGACGGCGGCGGATCACTACAGCGCCGAGTACAACGCTGCGATCAGGGAGCGACTCGGTACCCCTTCGTGCATCGCCCTCTACATCGAGGCTTCGGACCTCTCCGCCTTCTACTCCAGGCTAGTACCGGCGGGCGCCCGGATCGTCGATCCGCTAGGAGAGCGGGCCTGGGGTCAGGAGGAGTTCACGGTGGAAGATCACGAAGGCAACTGGCTGACCTTCTGGAAGAAGGTCGACAGGTCCGAGACGTGATTTCGGCTGCTTGCGGGCCTAGACTCGGCTCGTGTCGACGTGTCCTGCCTGCGGCAAGGAGCTTCCGGGCGAGTTTCCTTTCTGCCCGTTCTGCCGCGCGCCGTTGACCGAGGCGTCCGCTCCTTCTCTCCAAGAGGAGCGCAAGGTCGTAACCGTCCTCTTCTGTGACCTCGTCGGCTTCACGGCCGCCTCGGAGGCGGCAGATCCTGAGGACGTCCGTTCTCGCATCCGCCCGTACCACGCGCGCCTCCGCCAGGAGATCGAGCGCTATGGAGGCACCGTCGAGAAGTTCATCGGCGACGCGGTGATGGCGGTCTTCGGCGCTCCGGTCACGCATGAGGACGATGCCGAACGCGCCGTCCGCGCCGGCCTTCGCATCTTGGAGGCGATCTCCGAGCTGAACGAGCAGGACCCCGCCCTATCGCTGCAGGTGCGGATCGGCATCAACTCAGGGGAAGCGGTCGTCGCCCTCGGCGCTCGCCCCGAGGAGGGCGAGGGGATCGTCACGGGCGACGTCGTCAACACAGCCTCCCGCCTGCAGGGGGCGGCGCCCGTGAACGGCATCGCCTGCTCCGAGCAGACGTATCTCGCCACCGAGCGCGTCTTCGACTGGGAGGAGCTCGAGCCGGTAAGCGTCAAGGGGAAGGCCGTGCCGGTCGCGCTCTTTCGCCCGCTCGCGCCGAGGGCCCGCTTGGGCTCGGATGTGACCCGCACGCACGCGACGCCGCTCGTCGGGCGTGAGCTCGAGAAGTCGCTCTTGATCGGCACCTTCGAGCGGGCGACGCAGCAGCGCTCCTGCCAGTTGGTGACGATCGTCGGCGAGCCAGGCGCGGGGAAGAGCCGTCTCTGCGCCGAGCTCTTGCACCACCTCGAAGAGCGGCCGGGTCTCGTCCGCTGGCGCCAGGGGCGGTGCCTTCCCTACGGCGACGGAATCGCATTCTGGGCGCTCGGGGAGATCGTCAAGGCGGAGTGCGGGATCCTGGAGTCCGACTCGCAGGATGAGGCGGAGTCGAAGCTCGAGCAGGCGCTTCCGGGCGACGATCCCGAATACGCCTGGCTCAAGGCGCGTCTTGCACCGCTCGTGGGCGCGGGCGGGGAGCCTGCCTCGCAAGCGGAGGCGTTCAACGCTTGGCGGCGCGTGGTCGAGACATGGGCCGAGGCGCGAGAGACCGTCCTCGTCTTCGAGGATCTGCACTGGGGAGACGAGGCGCTGCTGACCTTCCTCGAGCACCTCGCGGACTGGTCGGAGGGCGTGCCGCTCCTCTTGCTCTGTACGGCCCGCCCGGAGCTGTACGAGCAGCAACCCGGCTTCGGCGCCAACGCGAGAAACACACAGCGGGTCAACTTGCCCCCTCTGACCGACGAGGAGACTGCCCGTCTCGTCGCAAGCCTCCTCGAGCGGGCCGTCCTCCCCGCCGAGGCCCAGCAGGCGCTGCTCGAGCGTGCTGGGGGAAACCCGCTCTACGCCGAGGAGTTCGTTCGGCTGCTCACGGACCGAGGTGCACCCGCGGAGGCCGAGGATGTGCCGGACTCGGTGCACGCGCTGATCGCCGCCCGCCTCGACACCTTGAGCCCCGACCGCAAGAGCCTGCTCCAGGACGCGGCCGTCCTGGGCAAGGTCTTCTGGGCCGGCTCGCTCGCGGAGATGGGAGGGCGCGAGCTCGAAGAGGTCGAGCAGGCGCTGCACGAGCTCTCGCGCAAGGAGCTCGTGCGCCCCGCTCGCACCAGCTCGATGGCAGGCGAGCACGAGTACGCCTTCTGGCACGTGCTGGTGCGCGATGTTTGCTACGGGCAGATCCCACGCGCCGCTCGCGCCACCCGCCACCAGACGGCTGCCGCTTGGATCGAGCAGAAGGCGGGCGAGCGCGTGGAGGACCTGGCCGACGTCCTCGCTCATCACTATCTGGCCGCGCTCGAGCTCGCGCTCGCGGCGGGTCAGCACGAAGAGACTCAGGAGCTCCAGGCAGACGCGATCCGTTACCTGGGGCTCGCCGGCGAGCGCGCACTTCCGCTCGACGGCGTGCGTGCCGAGGCGCACCTCGCCAAGGCGCTCGAGCTCGCTCCGGCCGACCACGCTGCACGCGCAGAGCTCCTTGAGCGCTGGGCGCACGCCGCCCAGCAACAGGGCCGGCTACAGGAGGCGCGGGAGGCGCTCGAGCAGGCGCTCGCGCTATACCGCGAGCGGGGCGAGCCCCTGGCGGCCGGGCGCGTCCTGACCCGCCTTTCTCTTGTGCTCTTCCGTCTCGGCGACCGACGAAGCGAGGCGACGATCGCCGAGGCAGTCGAACTGCTCGAGACGCAGGCGGCCGGGCCGGAGCTCGTCAGCGCCCACACCTACATGGCCGGACGTAACGAGCTGACCGGCCATCACCGCGAGGCAGTCGCGGCTGCCGACCGGGCATTCGCGCTTGCCGCCGACCTCGGACTCCCCGAGCCGGCGTTCGCGCTCCACTTCCGCGGCTCCGCCCGCTGCGCGCTGGCGGACGCAGACGGCCTCGAGGATATGCGCCGGGCGCTCGACCTGGCGCTCGAGCAGGGCCTGGGCCGCGAAACAGGCGTCATCCACAACAACCTCGCCGGCGTCGTCGGCTCCTACGAGGGGCCACAGGCTGCACTCGACGCTCTTAGGGACGGCATCGCCTTCTGCGAGCGGCGCGGCATCACCGAGTTCGCGCTCCACATGCGCGCGGCCAGAATGGACGTCCTGACCGAGCTCGGACAGACGCAGCAGGCGCTCGACGAGGTCGGGGCGCTCGCCGACCGAATCCAAGCCACCGGCGACATAGCGTTCGCCTGGTTGCGCGCGTTGCAGCTGCGACTGCTTACCGAATCCGGGACCCCCGACCTCGCCCCCGACCCCGACGCGCTCGTCACTGCGGTGCGCGACGTCGACCCACCATCAGCGATCGCGCCGGCGTTCGTGGGCGCCGCCCAGCTTCTGCTCGCCCAGCGCCAACCCGAGCGGGCACACACGCTCCTGCGCGAGCTCGATCGGCTCACCGCCAACTGCCGCGACGTCCTCGGCACCTCGCAACTTCCCTCTCTGCTGCGCATCGTGCTCGCACTCGATGACCCCTTGCTTGCCCAACGGCTCACCACCGGCATCGACCCCGTCACGCCACTTGTAGAGCACGTGCTCGCCACCAGCCGGGCCCAGCTCGCCGAAGCCGGGGGCGAGCGTGCCGAGGCTGCTGCCCTCTATGCCGGGGCGGCCGAGCGCTGGCGCGAGTTTGGCAGTGTCCCCGAGCGCGCCTACGCCCTGCTCGGCCGGGGCCGCTGCCTTGCAGAGCTCGCTAAGCCCGAAGCGGAAGCGCCGCTGCGCGAGGCGCGCGAGCTCTTCGCGTCGATGGGCTACAAGCCCGCGCTCGCGGAGACGGAGGCCCTGCTCGGCGAGATCGAAGCCGCGGCCGTGTAGCCTCCGTGACGGTTTTTTCCCCGAGCCTAGGGCGGCTCGCGCAGCGGTCGGTAGTTGGAGTGAAAGATGCGTTCGCCCGCGAGGCGGAGCGTCAGGTTGCGGACGATCGGGGGCAGGCTGCGGGTGCGGTCACGGCGATGGGTTTGCTCCTGTACCCATGCGACGCGGGAGGTGCGCCGCCGTTGGTATTCAGCGAGCGCCTGCTCGATGGGGTGACGCTTCGCGAGCACGTCGGCGAGCACGAGTGCATCCTCGAGCGCCATTGCGGCACCCTGGGCCATGTTCGGCGAGCTGGCGTGGGCGGCGTCTCCGACGAGCACGACGCGACCTGCTGTCCAGGCGGGCGGAACGACCTCCTCGATCGGCGCGAAGTACGCATCGCCGCCGTGCTCGAGCAGGCGCGGCACCGGATCGGCGAAGTCGGCGAACAGTTCGCGCCACGCCGCCCCTGGAGCGTCCGCCGGGTCACTCGTGTTGACATCGGCATAGCAGTAAACCGTGCTGTCGCCGAGCGCGACCGTGAGGAAGGCGCGGTTTCGGCCCAGCATGACTGTCCACCCGCTGACCCCCGGGAAGCCTTCTGCGACGAACCGCCAACTCGCCTGCCCAACGTAGCGGGCGCGCGGGCCGCCGAAGGCGAGGGTGCGGACGGTCGAGTGGACACCATCTGCACCGACCACGAGGTCGTACTCGGCGGTCGAGCCGTCGGAAAAGCGCACCTGGCCGTCGTCATCCAGCTCCGTCACCGAAAGGCCGAGACGCGGCGCCTCCGTACCGTCGGCGCGAAGCACCTCGTGAAGCGCTCCTCGAGTGATCGCGACACAGCCGCCAACGCCGTCCCAGTAGCGGCGAACGTCGATGTCGGCGAGCGGACGGCCTCGGTGGTCGAGAAACCGCTGCCCGACGATGGGGTTCGCGTGACCTGCCACCTCCGCCGAGAGCCCGAGTTCGCCGAGCGCCCGCGCGCAGTTGCCGGGCAGGTACATACCGGCGCCACTCGCCTCCCATTCGGCTGTCCGCTCAACGACCTCGGCCGTGATGCCACGCAGGCGAAGGGCGCGGGCGAGCGCCAGGCCGGCGATGCCGGCACCGACGATCAGGACACGCAGCGTCACGGCCGTTGGAGGGAGGCCATGAACTCGCGCTCCAGGGCCGCAAACGTGCTCTGGAACGCGCGCTCGATTCCGCGCGCGACCAGGAACCGGTCGAAGAATCCGGCGATGCCGCTGCGTGGCTCGTACTCGACGACGAGCCGGTACATGAATCCGTCGCCGTCGGGCTCGAAGTGGCGCTCATGCCGCGCGTCAGGCAGGCCGGACTGTGTGCTGGTGTACGTCACGAGCCGGTTCGGCTCGAACGCCGTGATCGTCATCGTCAGCTCGCGTTCGCGACCCAGCAGCCGAGTAACCAGCCGAGCCGTGTCACCGGACGCGCCCCAACTCGAGCCGTCGATCAGGCGCACGTACCCCGGCCAGAACGTCGACCAGTTCCCCGTGTCCGTGATGAAGGCGAAACCGCGCTCGACGGACACGTCGTAGCGGCAAGCGGCCTCGACACGCTTCACGGGCGGAACTCTAGGCCGTGGGCGGCGCGTGCGCAGGAGTGCAGGCGCCGTCTCAGTGCTTCTCGCTGTGGGGCTGCATGCGAGCGTGTACGTGCTTGCGACGAAACCTCTGAGGTACGCCGAGGCGATGCGATCGTCGTCGTGGGCTTCACTTCGTTCCGACGCCGATGTTGACGGCGTTGGCGAGGACGGCTCGTCCGTCGCTGCCGGCGCGCTCGCGAAGCATGCCGTCGAGGACCTGGCGGAGCCGGACCCGCTGGTCCTCGGTGAGATCTGCGACGAGCATGCCGGGGATCGGATTGCCGTTCAGCACCCAGTCCCACATCTCCTGGCCCGAACCGAACGCCGGCCGCTCGGCCGTTCGCTCGACGCGCACGTCCTTGAGCCCTGCATCGGTCAACCGCCGATGCAGGACTTCGGGATCGGACACCTGGAACTCGAGCGGCGGCGGGTCATCGGGGAGGCCGGGGAACTCTGGGGCGACGGCCGACAACGCACCGATGAAGAGCTGCAGGAACTCGAGCTCGGCCGGGGCGCCGTAGGCGATCACGAGCACGCGCCCGCCGGGCTTGGTCACCCGCACCATCTCGCGGAGCGCGCGTGGCTGGTCTGGCACGAGCATGACCCCGAACTGCGATGCCGTGACGTCGAAGCTGTCGCCGGGGAGATCGAGCGCGTGACAGTCCATCACGCGTCCCTCCGCGTTGGTCAGCCCTTCCTCGCGCAAGCGAGCCCCGAAAGCCTCGATCATCGCGTGCGACCAATCGGTGGCGAGCACCTCTGCTCCCAGTCGTGCAGCCGGTAGGCCGAGTCCGCCCGTCCCGGCCGCGACGTCGAGGAACCTCTCGCCCGGCTCGAGCGCGACGAGTCGGAGCGCCTCGTGCGCAAGCTCAGCTTCCTGTGGAGCAACGTACCGGTCGTACCCCTCGGCGATGGCGTCCCATGCCTCGGGCGGTGCGACCTGCTCATCCGTCTTCGTTGCTTCACTCGCGCTCGTGGTCATCGTGTCCTCCCTTGCAGTCGCGGATTTCGCCTGACCGTAGAAGCGCGGGCGTACTCGGACTTCGGGCGAACGACCCATTCGGTCATCACGCAACATGGGTAGTTCTGTGTAGCGGGGGCGCTACCGCGCGAGGCCGTGCTTGAAGGCGTACGCGGTGGCCTCGGCCCGTGATGAGAGCCTGAGCTTCGTGAAGATGTTGCTGACGTGTCGCGCGACCGTCTTCTCGCTGATGACGAGCTCCGTTGCGATCGCGCGATTGGTCTTGCCCACGGCCACGAGCGTGAGCACCTCGCACTCGCGCCGGCTCAGTCCTCCCGGCCTCGGCGCCCCGGCAAGGCGAGCAAGCCGCGCGAGGTCCGGATCGGCGCCCAGCTGCTCGAACACGTTGCGTGCGCCCTCGAACTCGAGCTCGGCGCTCGCTCGATCGCCGAGCTCCCGGCAGGCGAGACCGATCTGCAGCCGGACACGCGCCGCCTGATGCGGCGCGTCGAGGTCGCGCCACGAGCGATGTGCTCCACGGAGCATTGCCAGCGCTGCACGTGGATCACCTTCAGCCAGCAGGACGGCACCGGACGCCTCAATGGCAAGCGCGTTGAGATGCGCGGCCTCGAGCCGCGCCGCGACAGCAGCAAGCTCATCGGCGGCCGCCCGCGCGCTTCCGACATCGTCGGCTTCGAGCAACACCTCGACGCAGGCGGGTAGGAGCCGTGCCCGAACGACCGGATCCTGCTCCTCCTCGAGCGCGCGCCTCATGGCCGGCAACGCGAGATCGACCCTCCCCTGCGCCAAGCGGAGCAGCGACATCCCCGGCTCCACATCGCGGCCCGCGAGGCTGGCCTGGCGGTAGGACTCCTCTGCCTCCTCGAGCTCGCCCCGCAGCCGCTGGATCTCGGCCAGCTGGTAGTAGGCCGACCCGAGCACATCCCAGGCGGGAGGGCCAGAGAGCCAGTCGCACGCTCGGCGTGCCGATTCCTCGGCGTCGGTCCACGCGCCTTGCAGCTGGAAGATCTCGCAGCGGTGGACGAGACAGTTGCCTCTGAACGGGACGATGTCGGGCTGTGACTCACACCATCGGGTGAGCGCCTCCGTCCACTCCCTCGCGCGACGGAGATCGAACACGGCCTGGCACAGGCTGATCACCTGGCAGTAGGCGATCCCGGCCAGCATCGGGGTCACTTCGTCTGCAGTGACGGCCACCATCACCTCATCCAGGAGCGCCTTGCCCTCCTGGACTCGGCCCTGAAGGATCAACGAATAGCCACGGCCGAGGCGAGCGAACATCGACGCGTCCGGATCCGCAAGGCGCTCTGCGATCTCCCCCGCCTCCATGAAGGCAGCCACATCTGCGTCTCCCTCGAACAGGCGCGGCAATGCGCTGAGCATCCGCATCCACGCATGCTCGACACTGTCGCCACGGCTCTCCTCCAGTAGGCGGCCCCCGCGGGCGACCCAGCCCATCGCCGGAGCCAGGTCGCCGCGGAAGAACAGCCCGAGCGCCTGCCAAAAGGCGCAGCGCGCCGCGCGCGGCGCGTCACCGCGATGCAACCACACCTGGTGAGCAGCGAGCCACGCGTCCTCGCAAGCATCGTCTCTCCCGACCATGTACGCGGCAACGGCCAGGTGCTCGAGATCCTCGCCGTCGAAGCGTCCGTCATCACGAGCCGCCGACAGCTCGTCGAACGCCTCACTCCACATCCGACGTTCAAACGAACCGCGTGAACGCTCTTCCCGATCAGGAACGGCCACCGGTTGGACGATACGCCGAGATGCGGATTCCGTCTTGGTGCTCGCCCAAGCCCGGCCACGAGCCGGACGTCGGTGCGCCCGCACAACCCGCTGAAGCTCGCCGCCGGCCTAGCACCCTGCGACTTGAACCTGCGAAAGAAAGGTCCGCAAACGGGCCTTTTCAGTAGCGGGGGCGCGTCATGAACAGGTTCCTGCGAACGGGTTCCGAATCGAGGGAGTACGGCGTTTGCAGCCATTTCGCTGAAGCGCCAACCCATTGAGTGACGGTCGGCGCGCTGCAGCCGTTCCCGTTCCTGAGGGTCAGCCGGCGAGGAGCCCTTCGCGGTCGATTGCCCGCTTCAGGATCTTCCCGGTCGGTCCCTTCGGGAGCTCGCCGACGAAGACGATCCGGCGCGGGTACTTGTAGGCAGCGACACGCGCCTTGGCCCACGCCTGCAGCTCGTCGGCGCCCACCGTCGCGCCGGGGCGGCGCACGACGACCGCCGCAACTTCCTCGCCGAGCGACTCGTCGGGCACGCCGACAACGGCTGCCTCGAGTACGTCCGGGTGGGCGTACAGCACCTCCTCGACCTCGCGAGGGTAAACGTTGTACCCGCCGCGGATGATCAGCTCCTTCTTGCGGTCGACAAGGAAGAGGTAGCCGTCCTCGTCGACGTACCCCATGTCGCCGGTGGCGAGCCAGCCCTCGGCGTCGATCGCGGCGGCGGTGGCCCCGGGGTCGTTCCAGTAGCCGGGAACGACCGAGGGCCCGCGGAACTGGACCTCGCCGACGCCTCGGGCGTCCGGTTCGCGAATCCGCATCTCGGTGCCGCCGAGCGGCATCCCCACCGAGCCCGGCTTGCGCCGCTGCCCGGCGCTGAACGTCGTGGCGATGCCGCTCATCTCCGTCAGCCCGTAGCCCTCGTAGACCTTGCCGCCGAAGATCCGCTCGAAGTCGTGAGTGACCTCGACCGGCACCGCGGAGCCGCCGACGTGAGCGACCCGAATGGGCGGCAGCTCGCCGCCGCGGCGCGCAGCCTGGCACAGGGCGATGCACATCGTCGGCACGCCGAGCAGGATGGTGGTGCCCGTGTGCGTCATCGTGGCGAGCGTCCGCTCCGCGTCGAACCGCTTCACGACCGCCACGGCCGCTCCGGCCAGCAGCGTCGAGACGACGCCCGTCGTCAGGCCGAGCACGTGCGAGAACGGCGCGGCCCCGAGCACGACGTCGTCCTCCGTGAGTGCGAGCGCTTCCGCCGCGTTGCGCGCGGCAGCGCCGATGCTGCCGTGCGTGAGCACCGCGCCCTTCGAGCGGCCCTCCGTGCCGGAGGTGAAAAGGATGACGGCCGGATCGGAGTCCGCGCGCACCGCGATCTCGAACTCCGCCTCGCCGTCCACCGGCAGCTCCTCGTCGACGAGCGTGACCGGCGTCGCCGCCCGCAGGCGCTCCTCGACCTCCGGCGGCGCCAGCAGCACGTTGAGCGGAACGAGAATCGCGCCGAGCCGCAGCGCGCCGAAGTACGCGGCGACACACCCGGGCGCGTTCGGGAGCTTCACGGCGACCCGGTCGCCCGGCCGCACGCCGCGCTCGCGCAGCACGTGCGCGGCGACGGCCGCGCGGTGCTCGAGCTCCGCATACGACGTGGGCCGCCCCTCGAACGACAGCGCCGGCCGCTCGCCGTCCCGGGCGGCGCAGTCGGTAAGGATCTGCCCGAGGTTCATCTAGCGCGGTTTCGGGGCCGACACCGCACGCGGCCGCGGCCGCACGAGCCGCCGCGCCCGTCGCGCCGAGCCGAGCAGCGCCGGCAGCAGCCCGTTCGGGAAGAACAGCATGACGGCGATCAGGATGACGCCGAGGACGCCGAGCGAGAGCACGTTCGGCGCCTGCGGCGGAAGGTCCCAGCCCAGCAGCGAGTCTTGCGTTGTGCCGACGTCGCGCAGCTTGTGCTCGAGCCACAGGATCGAGACGGTGCCGACGACGGCGCCGTAGACGTTGCCGAGGCCGCCGACCGCGACCATGACCACGAACTGGAGGCTGAGCACGATTGTGAAGTCCTCCGGCCCGACGAACTGCGCGAAGAACACGAACAGGCCGCCGGCGAGACCGGCGAGGGCGGCCGCGAGCACGAACAGCCGCAGCTTGTAGGTGGCGACGTTGATCCCCGCGGCAGCGGCCGCTGCCTCGTTCTCGGCGATTGCCTGCAGGGCGCGTCCCGCGCGCGAGCGCACGAGGTTCGACGAGAGGAGCAGAGCAAGCGCGACGATCCCCCACACGACGGCCGCGTGGGTCGCGCCGCTGATCGTGTGACCGAAGACCTCGAGCGGCTTCGCGACCGTGACCCCGTACTGCCCGCCGGTAAAGCGGTCCTGCGCGTAGAGAAGCGACGCCATGATCAGATGGAAGGCGAGAGTCGCGAACGCGAGGTAGTGGCCGCGCAGGCGTAGGAGCGGCACGCCGATCGCGGCGGCGACGACAGCGGTCACGATGGGCGCGGCGAGCAAGGCCGCGAGCGGCGCGATGCCTGCTCCTGGGTCGACGAGGCGCGTGTCCGGATCGAGGCCGACGGTCAGCAGGCCGGCCGTGTACGCCCCGATCAGAAAGAATGCGCCCTGGCCGAGCGAGACCTGGCCGGCGAAGCCCATCAGCAGCGTGAGCCCGATCGTGACGAGCGTGTAGAGGCCCATGCGGTCGTAGAGCCCGAGGTCGAGCGGCGAGAGCTGGAAGGCGAGCCAGCACGCGAACACGCCGCCGGCGGCGATTGCCGCGAGCCGCACTGCCGCGCTCATACCGCGAGCTCCTTGCGCGAGCGCCAACCGATCAGAAGAAGCATCACGACGAGCGCAATGGTCAGGTTGTACTGGGGGTCGACGTAGCCGACCACGAGCTGCTCGACGATGCCCAGCGCGTACCCGCCCACCAGCGCGAGCCGGATCGAGGTGAGGCCGCCGAACACAGCGGCGGCGAAGCCGTTGATCGTCAGCGCGAGATCGGCGTTGTAGACGACCGGCACCGTCGGCGCGAGCAGGGCGCCGCCGAGCGCGCACAGCCCGCCGGCGATCGCGAAGGCGATGATCGCGATCGAGCGGACGTTCAAGCCGACGAGCTCGGCTGCGCGGGGCGAGTCGGCCGACGCAACGAGTGCCTGCCCGACGATCGTCCGGCGGAGGAAGAACGTCAGCGCCGCCGCCGCTGCCAGCGCGACGCCCGTGATCAACAAATACTGCGGCTGGATGAGCACGCCGCCCACGTCCCAAGCGTGCTCCGACACGCCCCGATACGACCGCGGCACCTCGCCGAACGTCGCAAGCAGAATCGCCTCTGCGGTCAACGCGATCCCAACCGTGATAACGAGGCTCGCGAGGTGCGTCGTCCGACCGCGAATGCCGACGGCGATCACGGCGACGATCGTCCCGAGCACCGCGGTCAGCAGCACGGCCACGAGGACCGCCGGCAGTAGCGGCATGCGCTCGACGAGCTGGAACGTGAGCATGCCGCCAACCACCACGAACACGCCCTGCGCGAAGTTGACGATCCCGGTTGTGCGGTAGATGAGGACGAGCGCGATCCCGACGATGCCGAAGACGGAGCCGGTGGATATGCCGACGACGACGAGCTGCAGGAACGTCGTCATCGTGCGCCGCTCCCGAGGTACGCCCGGCGCACCTCCGGGCGCTCGCGCAGCTCGGCGCTGGCGCCCTCGAGGGCAACGCGTGCCGCCTCGAGCACGTACGCCCGCTCGCAGAGTGAGAACGCGAGCAGCGCGCTCTGGTCGACGAGCAGCACCGCCACGCCTTCCTCCTCGTTCAGACGCACGAGGAACTCCGCGAGCTGGTCGACGATGAGCGGCGCGAGCCCGAGCGAGAGCTCGTCGATCGCGAGCACACGCGGCTCCGCCATCAGCGCGCGCCCGATCGCCACCATCTGTTGTTCGCCGCCCGACGTGTTCCCGGCCGGCCGGTCGCGGAGCTCGTGCAGCTTGGGCAGCAGCCCGTACACGCGGTCGAGCCGCTCGCGGATCGCCCCCTTCCGCCGCAGGTAGCGGACCGTGGACGACACGACCTCGAGGCTGAAGAAGCGGCCGTACGCACCGAGCAGCAGGTTGGCCTCCACCGGCAGCGACGCGAAGACGTGCCGCCCTTCCGGCACCTGGCTGACGCCATGTCGAACGACTGCCGCGGGCGCGCCTCCGGTGATGTCGTCCCCGTCGACACGCACGCTCCCGCCCGCCGTTCGCACGACGCCGCAAACGGCGTTCAGCAGCGAGCTCTTGCCGGCGCCGTTCGGCCCGATCAGCGCTACGCGCTCGCCGGCGCCGACGTGGAGCGACACGTTGTCGACTGCGACCGCCTCTCCGTAGCGGACGACGAGCTTGTCGACCTCGAGCAGAGCGGTCACAGCGTCGCCGACCCGAGGTACGCCTCGACCACCTGGGGATTCTCGCGCACCTCGGCCGGCGTGCCGTCGGCGATCACCCGGCCGCGGTCGAGCACGATCACGCGGTCGGCGAGCGAGCCGACGAACTGCATGTCGTGCTCGACGAGCACCTGCGTCAGGCCGCTTCGTTTCAGATCGCTGAACGCCGCCACGAGCTGCTCCTTCTCGGCGGCGCGCAGTCCGGCCGCGGGCTCGTCGAGAAGCAACACTTCCGGCTGCTGCGCGAGTGCACGCGCGACGGCGAGCAGGCGGAGCTGGCCGAGTGGGAGGGACGCCGCGGGTACGCCGGCGCGCCCGGCGAGGCCGACGCGTTCGAGCGCCTCGTACGCGGCCGCGCGCACGCGCTTCTCCTCGCGCCACTGCCACGGCGGGCGGAGCATTCCCTCAACGACCCCCGTCCGCGTCCACCGGTGGCAGCCGATCATCGCGTTTTCGAGCACGTCGAGTCTGCCGACAGCCCGCGTCGTCTGGAAGACGGTGCCGAGCCCGGCACCCACACGCCGGTGCGCGCTCCACCGCGTCACATCGACGCCGTCGACGAGCACCCGGCCGGCGTCGGCGCGCGCGAAGCCGGAGATGCACCCGAGCAGCGTCGACTTGCCCGCGCCGTTGGGGCCGATCAAGCACGTCAGCGAGCCGCGCTCGATGCGCGTGCTGACGCCGTCGACCGCCGGAACCGCGCCGAACGACTTGCGGACGCCGTCGACCTCGCACGCCGAGGCTGTCCCGGCCACCGGCCGCTTGTCTACTTCTTCTTCGCGAACGCCGTCCCGAACAGCGGCTGCGGCTTGCAGTTCGCGATCCGTCCCGCCCACATGCTCGGCAGCTGGATCCCGCTGTGGTTGTTGTTCGAGAAGTAGAGACGTCCGCCCGGCGTAGGCAGCCCGCGGATTTTCGTCTCGAGGGCGCTGTTGATCGCGCTGCGGGTGAAGCCGCCGCGCTCGATCGCGGCCTTGAACGCGTACAGCGCCGTCGCGGCGTCCACGTTGAAGACCGACACGTCGCGCTTCATGAGCCGCTCCAGCAGCTGTCCATGCTGGCGGTTCGGATTGCTCCTCGGGAGCGATTCCCAGACGTTGCCGAGGTACCCGTTCACGAGTGCCCCGTTGACGTCGGGGCAGGTGCCTTGCAGGAACTGCGGCGCGAGGTTGCCACCGGTCAGGACGAGACGCTGCCCGAGCTGGAGCTGGCGGAACTCCTTCACGATCGTCGCCGCCGCCGGCGTGACCGTCCACAGCCAGAGCGCCTGTGCATTCGAGTTCTTGATCTGGGTCAACTCGGCGGCGAAGCTGGTCGTCGTCGGCGCGAAGATCACACTCTCCGTGATCTCGAAGCCGTACGCGCGCGCGAGCGCCTGCGCCTGCGCAACGCCGTCGCGGCCGAAGCCGCCGTTGTCGCCCATTAGCGCGATGCGCCGGATGCCCTGCTGTCGGAGATAGCGCGCCATGCTGTACGCGTAGAGGCGTGACGTCGGCAGCGCGACGTACACGAACGGACGCGCCGGAACCACGATCGTCGTCGGCGGCGAGAGCGCGATGAACGGGATCTGGCCCGTCGTCGCGAGCGGCGCCGTCGCGGCCGCCGCGGCGGCATTGCCGGAGCCGAGGATGCCGACGTACTTCGAGTCGCCGACGAACCGCTGCACGTTCTGTACTCCCTGCGATGGGTTCGACGCGTTGTCGAGCATGTCGACGACGACGCGGCGACCTCTGATCCCGCCGCGCGAGTTCCAGTAGCCGACGAGCGCCTCGACGGCCTCGCGATCGCCCTGGCCGACGACCGCCTGCGGACCGGTGAGCGGCGTGTCCATGCCGAGGTAGATCGTGCCCGTCTGCGCCTTGAACCCCGTGAGCAGCGGCACGAGCGCGAGAGCTCCACATGCCGCCAGCGTGAGCGCCAGCCTCCTGCTCATCCGTCGTCCTCCTTCGTCGGGGGAAAGCCCCGCCACTCTAGACGCTCGGCGGAGCGAATGGAAGGGAGCCTGATACACGTGACGCTTGACAGTATCAGGAACCCTGATACTGTCGAGGCGATCCGGCCGACGAGGGCCGGGCCGAGGCGAAGGAGGAGCCGAGGTGAACCGCCGCTTGGTACTCAGCGTCGTCACGTTCGCCGTCGCTGCGCTGTCGCTTTCCGGCAGCGCTGTCGCGTCCGCGAAAGGAAAGGCCGCCGGCGAGCATCGGCGCGATCAGCGTGCTGTCGAACCGCGCCGACCTGATCTCGGGTGGCGATGCGCTCGTCGCGGTCGACCTCGCAGGGGTCGACGCGGCCGACGTGCGCGTCACGCTCAACGGCGATGACGTCACGAGCGCGTTCGCGGTACGCGAGAACGGCCGTTACATGGGTCTCGTCAACGGCATGCGGGTCGGTCGCAATATCGTGATCGCGCGGCCCGACCGCGGTTTCGGACGCCGCATCGTCATCCGCAATCACGCAATCGGCGGACCCGTCTTCTCCGGTCCGCAGGTGACGCCGTTCTTCTGCAATCCCAACATCTCGAATCCCCCGCTCGGCACCGCCATCGACGCGCAGTGCAACGCCCCGACGAAGGTCGACTTCCTGTACCGGAACACGGCGACGCCCGCGCAGTTCGTCGCGTACGACCCGGCGAGCCCTCCAGCCGCGTCCGCGATCGCGCAGACGACGACCGACGCCGGCAAGACGGTGCCGTTCATCGTCCAGCGCGTCACCGGCACGGCGAACCGCGGCATCTACCAGATCGCCGTGCTCGTCGACCCGTCGAAGCCGATCGTGCCGTGGTCGACGACGCAGCCGTGGAGCCGCAAGCTGTTCTACACGTTCGGCGGCGCATGCGGGAACTTCCACGCACAGCGCGCGCCCGGCAACGTGCTGCAGGCGACGCAGCTCGGTCTCGGATTCGCGGTCGCGACCTCGAGCCTCAACATCTTCGCG
Source organism: uncultured Gaiellaceae bacterium (assembly GCA_963791905.1). Classification (GTDB taxonomy): domain Bacteria; phylum Actinomycetota; class Thermoleophilia; order Gaiellales; family Gaiellaceae; genus Gaiellasilicea. Next base: position 601,718 of record CAWBTX010000005.1, on the reverse strand, counting down.
AACAACTGCAGCGACGTCACCTCTGCCGAGGCGACGATGATGACGAAGGAGATCGTCGTCGAGCGTTACGGCCCGCTCGTCTACACGATGGGCACCGGCGGCTCGGCGGCGTCGATGCAGCAGCACCTGCACGCCGAGAACTACCCCGGGCTGCTCGACGGCCTGACCACGAGCCAGGTCTTCCCGGACCATCTGACGCAGGTGATGGGCTCGCTCGACTGCCGGCTGCTCATGCACTACTTCTGGCCGACCAGCCCATTGACGTTTCCCGGGCACGCGACTGCCCCGCCGAACCCACTCTTCCCGACGCCGCTGTCGCGCTTGCCCGTGTGGGGCAGCAACCCAACCGATCCGGACAACCTCTGCGGGCAGAAGGTCCTCTTGTTCGGCGCCGACCGGACGGAGTTGCTGCCGGCGTCCGGCGTCGCGTGCGGCCTGCCGCCGGAGCTCATCTGGAGCCCGACGAACCCGACCGGCGAGCGGTGCGGGACGTTCGACTGGCTGCGCGCCGTGTTCGGAGTGACAGTCACGCCCGACGCGCCGAACGGCAAGGGGCGCAGCGCGACCGACAACGTCGGCGTCCAGTACGGGCTGAAGGCACTGCTCACGGGCGCGATCACGCCCGAGCAGTTCGTCGACCTGAACTCGAAGATCGGCGGCATCGACATCGACGGCAACTTCGTGCCGGAGCGCAAGGCGGCCGACCCCGCCGCGCTCGAGATCCTCTACGCCACTGGGCGCATGAACAGTGGCACCGGCGCCGCGGACGTCCCCGAGATCGACAACCGCACGGGCTTCCAGATGGACGACACCGGGTTCCATCCCGCGTTCGAGACGTTCTCGTACCGCGCGCGCCTCGACCGCTCGAACGGGCACCACGCGAACCAGATCGTCTGGCTCTCGCGGCCCGGCGGCGTCGTCCCGTCGCAGTTCGACTACATGCGGCAGTGGCTCGACAACCTGGCCGCCGACACGAGCGGGGATCCGCCGTCGGTGAAGGTCCGGCGCGCGAAGCCGGCCGACCTCCAGGACACGTGCTTCATGGCGGGCGGTGTCCGCGGCGACATGACGTGCAACGGCACGTGGCAGCACTACGCCGCGCCGCGCATCGCCGCCGGCGGTCCGCTCACGCAGGACGTCATGAAGTGCCGGCTCAGGCCGCTGTCCCGCACCGACTACGGGGTGATCGCGTTCACCGCGCGCCCAGCGGGCGCGCCTCCAGGCGGCGTTCCCGAGCGGCGTGTGCGACTACACGCAGCCCGGCGTCTCGCAGCAGCCGCCGAAGGCGCAGTGGCTGACGTTCGAGCACGGCCCGGGCGGGCGCCCACTCGGCGAGGCGCCGGCGTCGCAAGGGCCGGCCGAGGTTCTCGCCGACCTCGCGCAGGCGGTTGAGTCGCTGCACCTCGACGAGAAGTCGACGGGGAAGCTGCTGAAGGAGATCGAGAAGGCGGCGCAGCAGCTCCCGAGGGGGCACACACTGCAGGTCTGCCGCGACCTCGAGGCGTTCGTCGTGGTCGTCGAGAGCGAGGGTCTCCCCGGCCGACCAGGCGGCGACCCTCACCGCCGACGCGCGCGATCTCGCGAGCCTGATCGGCTGCTGACGAGAGACCGTGGGAGGGGCAGGAGGCGTCCTGCCCCTCCCCGGCCCTCAGTCGGCGGGAAAGCCGGCGTGCAGCGAGCGCACGCACGACTTCAGCGCCTCGAGCAGCGCACCGCGCTGCGCGGGCGAGAGGTCGCGCATCATCTCCTCCTCCATCTTCGCGACCGCGTCGTCGCAGATCGCGAGCACGCGCCGGCCTTTCGGCGTCAGCCTCGCCGGCAGCACGCGGCGGTGATTCGGATGCGGCTTCCGCTCGATCAGCCCGGCGCGCTCGAGCGCCTCGATCACGTCGCTCATCGACTGCGGGCGGACGTACGAGCGCCGCGCGAGTTGCGCGTTCGAGAGCCCCCCGCGCCGGCGACCGAGAACGCTCAACGTCGTGTACTGGAGCGTCGTCAGCCCATACTCGCGAACGCGCTCGTGGATTGCTTGCCGCAGCGCGCGCTCGAGGCGCGCGACGACGTAGCTCACGCGCGGCTCGACGTCGTCGTCGCGCCAATCGTCGTAAGCCCGATCGGCCACCAAGCCATCCTCGCACACGGTTGGATGTCAGGTAACCTGATTCTCAGACAGGAGGGCGGATGAACGTGCTGGATGGAAAAGCCGCGATCGTCACCGGGGCCGCACGCGGTATCGGACGCGCAACCGCGGAGCTACTCGTCGAGCACGGTGCGCGCGTGTTGATCACGGACATCGACGGCGACGTCGCCGAGCAGGCGGCCTCCGAGGTCGACGGCGGAACCGTCGTCTTCAGCGGCGACCTCACGAAGGACGGCGTACCCGAAGCCGTGGTGCAGAAGGCCGTGGATGAGTTCGGGCGGCTCGACATCGTCGTCAACAACGCGGGCTACACGTGGGACGGCATGGCGCACAAGATGAGCGACGAGCAGTTCCGCGCGATGCTCGAGATCCACACGGTCGCGCCGTTCAAGCTCCTGCGCGCGGCGGCGCCCCACCTGCGAGATGCCGGCAAGGCTGGACAAGGAGGCGGGCCGCGAGGTGTTCCGGAAGGTGGTCAACGTCGCCTCCATCTCGGGCACGCAGGGCAACCTCGGCCAGGTGAACTACTCGGCGGCCAAGGCGGGGCTCGTCGGGCTGACGAAGACGCTTGCGCGAGAGTGGGGTCCGTTCAAGGTGAACGTGAACGCGGTCGCGTTCGGCTTCGTCGAGACGCGGCTGACGGCCGCCTCCGACGGAGACGGAAACGGAGACGCAGAGAGCTTCGTCAAGGACGGGGTCGAGATCCCGCTCGGCATCCCCGAGAGGATGCGGCAGCTCGCGCCCACGATCATCCCGCTCGGCCGCCCGGCGACGCCGGCGGACGCTGCCGGCCCGATCTTCTTCCTCTGCTCGCCCTGGTCGAACTTCGTGCACGGCCAGGTGATCACCGCGAGCGGCGGGCAGACGACGGGGATGACGTCATGAGCTTCGACCTCGCCGCGATCGGTCGCGTCGGCGAGGAGCTGCGCTACGAGGTGACCGAGGAGGCGCTGCGTGCGTACGCCGACGCGACCGACGACGTGCCGGGCGGCCCGGTCTTCGCCATCGTCCCGGTATGGGAGAGGATCGCGCCTGCGTCGCGCTCGGTCGCCTCGGACGAGGTACGCAAGCGCGTCGTGCACTACGAGCACGACATCGTCTCGCACCGGCCGATCGAGGCAGGCACGACGCTCGTGTCGCGCGCGACGCCGGTCTCGCTGCTCGCGCGGCCGAACGGGACGTCGCTCGTGATCCGGACGGAGACGCGCACCGACGACGGCGAGCTGTCAACGAGCAGTACGTGACCGAGTTCTTCCGCGGCGTCGAGGCCGGCGAGAGCATCGGTGAGCGCGCGCCGGACCACCGGCTGGCGATCGACGGAGCCGACCCGCTCGCAGAGAGTCGCACACCCGGTCGCCGATGACCAGACGGTGCGTTACGCAGCGGCGTCGGGCGACGACTTCGCAATCCATCTCGACGACGAGTTCGCTCGTAAGGTCGGCCTGCCGGGAAGGATCGTGCACGGCCTCTGTGCGCTCGCCTTCGCCGGGCGCGCCGCGCTCCATGCGGGGGGCGTCGACGACCCCGCGCTCGTACGCCGGCTCGCCGTGCGCTTCTCGGCGCCACTCTTCCCCGGCGACACGCTGACGACGCGCGTGTGGCGCGTGGAAGGCGGTTACGGTTTCGAGGCCTTGAGTGGCGAAGGAGCGACAGTCCTGAAGGACGGACGGCTGGAGCTGCGCTGAGCATCGACGTCGACCGAGTCGTGGCGATCGACGTGCACACACACGCCGAGGTCGGCCGAACGGGAGAGGACGGGCTCCTGCCGGAGTGGCGCGAGGCGGCGAGGAAGTACTTCGGCGAGGGCGGCACGCCGACGGTCGAGGAGGTCGCGGCCTACTACCGCGAGCGCAACATCGCCGCCGTCGTGTTCACCGTCGACGCCGAGACCGTGACGGGCCGCCCAGCCGTCCGGAACGAGGAGATCGCGGAGGTCGCGGCCGCGAACCCCGACGTGCTGATCCCCTTCGCGAGCGTCGACCCGAACAGACCGAACGCGGTCGAGGAGGCAAGGCGCCTGATCCGCGACCACGGCGTGCGCGGGTTCAAGTTCCACCCGAACATCCAGGCGTTCTTCCCGAACGACCGAGCCTTCTACCCGCTCTATGAGGCGATCCAGGAGGCGGGACTGCCGGCGCTCTTCCACACCGGCCACTCCGGGATCGGTTCCGGCCTGCCCGGCGGCGGCGGCATCCGGCTCAAGTACTCGAACCCGATGTACGTCGACGACGTCGCAGTCGACTTCCCGAGCCTCAAGATCGTGCTCGCCCACCCCTCGTTCCCTTGGCAGGACGAGGCGATCTCGGTCGCGCTGCACAAGCAGCAGGTCTACATCGACCTCTCGGGATGGTCGCCGAAGTACTTCCCGCCGCAGCTCGTCCGCTACGCGAACACGCAGCTGCGCGACCGCGTGCTCTTCGGCTCCGACTACCCGATGATCACGCCGGACCGCTGGCTGAGCGACTTCGCGCAAGCGGACTTCAAGGACGAGGTACGGCCGCTGATCCTCAAGGAGAACGCCGCGAGGCTGCTCGGGCTGCGGTGACCGCCGCCGGCCCGTGAGGACGCAGGTCACGATGTAGAACGAGAACGACCGGCCAAGGAGGCCGGTCGCAGCAAGTGGTTCATAGCGGGGGCAGGATTTGAACCTGCGACCTCCGGGTTATGAGCCCGGCGAGCTACCTGACTGCTCCACCCCGCGACGCGGCGTTGATTATAGCACCGCTCCGCGCCCGAGTCCGTCCCGGTGCCCGAGGTACGATCCCGGCCAAATGTGGCTCTTCTGGCTGGCGCTCCTCGTCTCGATCCGTCGCCGTCGTTGCGTCCGCTGATGGTCGCGACGCGGAGGGGGCTCCAGCTCTACCGGGACACCAAGCGGATGACGACCGCGACCAGCACCGCGCTCGACGCCGTCAACCGCTCGACGGAGCAGATCGAGCGCCACCTCACACTGGCCGCCGAGAGCGGCACCCGGCTCGACGCGTCGCTGGCCCGGCTGCGGGCCTCGCAGGCGCGGCTGAACGTCCAGCGGGCGGCGATCGACGACGTGCGGGCGACGCTCGACAGCCTCTTGGCGTTCGCGCCGCGAAAGTAAGTGCGAGTCGCAGCGGTCGACCTCGGGACGAACGCGACGCGGCTCCTCGTCGCCGACGTCGACGGCGAGGTGACCGAGGTCGCCCGCCGGCTCGTGATCACCCGGCTGGGCGAGGGTGTCGACCAGCGCCGCCGCCTCCTCCCCCTCCCGATCGCCCGCGTCCGAAACGTGCTCTCCGACTACCGGCGCGAGCTCGAGGCGCTCGGCGCCGAGCGGACGCTGGCGATCGGCACGAGCGCCGTGCGCGACGCCGAGAACGGCGAGGCGTTCCTCGGCGAGATCGAATGGAGCTACGGCTTCGAGACGCGCCTCCTCACGGGTGAGGAGGAGGCGGCACTCACGATGCGCGGCCTCGGTCAGGTGGAGACCGGGACGCTCGTGGTCGACATCGGCGGTGGCTCGACGGAGCTCCAGATCGCGGGCACCGACGTGCAAACCAGCCTCGACATCGGCTGCGTGCGGCTGACCGAGCGCTTCGGCGAGGACGTCGAGGCGATCAGAGCACACGTCCGCGCGCAGCTGCCCGAGCTCGAGACGACGCGGGCGGTCGGCGTGTCGGGGACGGTCACGACGATCGCGGCACTCGACCTCCACCTCGGGGAGCACGACCCTGAGCGCGTCCACGGACACGTGATCTCACGCCGGGCGATCGAGGAGCAGGCAGCGCGCCTCCGCGGCCTCTCGCTCGCCGAGCGCGCGAAGCTCATGGAGCCCGGTCGCGCGCCGGTGATCGTCGCCGGCGCCGCGATCCTGACCGAGATCGTCGATCGGTACGAGCTCTACGGGATCAGGACGAGCGCGCGCGACATCCTCCACGGCACCGCGCTCGCGGCAGCGGAGTTGCCCGCGCGCGAAGAGGGCGCGGCGCCTCCCGGCGCCTACACCTGCTGCTAGAGGGAGGATCGGCGGGACCGGCGGGAGCGGTGAGCCCGGCGGCGGAGCGGGCGGCACGACGGGCAGCGCGACCGGCGGCACCGGCACCGGCACTGGCACTGGGAGCGGCGGGAGGGACGGCAGCGGCGGCGGCGTGACAGCGACGGGCGGCGTCGGCAGCGCCGGCACGGGCACCGGCAGCGGCTGTAGCGGCGGCAACTGGGGCAGAGCGATCGGCGGCAGCGCGGGCAGCTGGACCGTCGGCGGGTCGGCCGGGAGCTGCACCGGGAGCGCCGCCGAGACATTCTCCACGACCTTGTCGACCGTGCCAGTGACCTTGGCCCCGACCGTCGTCACCTTCGTGCCGTTGTTCGCGACCTTCTTCGTGACCTTGTTCGCAGGCGCCACGGAGCCGACGTCCGTCGCCTGAGCAGCGGACTGCGACGTGACGTGCGGAGCCGACCCGGCCTGCCCGCTCGCCTGCGGCCCGCCGTCCTCTGCAGCCGCGACCGCGCCTCCAGGCTCCGCCTGGGCCGCCGTCGTGGTCGCGTCCCGCTTGGCCGCGGCTGAAGGCGCCACGGCTCTCGTCCTCGTCTCCGCGGGGCCGGCCTTCGCGGGGCCTGAGCTCGAGCCCGCTGCCGCGGCCGGCGCGAGCTGGGCGCGCGAAATCTCGCCCCCGCCTCCTGCGGGCGACGAGACGACCGGGCGTGCGTCGCCGCCGCGCCCGGGACCGACGACGGGGAGCCCGTCGACGGACTCGATCGCGAGCCCCGCTCCCGACACGGCAGCGACGACCGCCGCAACCTTGACCGCAACCGTCCCGCCGGTGAAGAGCCCCTTCACGGCGGCGAAGAGCGAGCCGATGTTGCCGAGCGAGGCGAGCCGCTTCTTCGTCTGCCGCGGCTCCTCGCCGAGCAGATCGGCGAGCGACTGCCGGCCACGGAAGATGAGCGTCTCGACTGCCGCGAGACTGACGTCGAGCTCGGCCGCAATCTCGTCGTAGGAGAGCCCGCGCCAGTCGCGGAGCAGCACGGCGCGCCGCTGGCGCTCCGGCAGCTTGGCGAGCGCGTCGTCGAGGCCCATCAGCTCGTCACGCCGGATCTCCGGCGCAGGCGCCGCGTCCTCGAGGTCGTGGGGATCGCAGACCGTCTCGAGCCGCTTCCTGCGACCGAAGGCCTCGCGGCGGGTGAGGCACACGTTGCGGGCGATGCCGAGCAGCCACGCCGACTCGACCAGGGGCACGACGCCGCGGCGCAGCCCGCGGATGGCGTGGAGGAACGTCGTCTGCACGGCGTCCTCGGCATCCTCGCGCCGTCCGAGCCGCGAGAGGCAGTAGCCGAACACGCGGCCGGCGTTGCGCTCGTAGAGGCCGCTGACCAACGCCGAGTCGAAGGCACCCCCGAGGGGCTCGACTTCGGTGGCCCGACCTCTGGACGTAACGACTGCCATCTGCGGCTCCTGCGGCGAAGTGCTGGCGGACTCTCGGGGGATGAGGCTGTCCGAAAGTGTTCCCTCGCACGTTCCCGCTTGTAACTCCCTCAAACGAGTGAATCGCCACGAAGCCCGCAAGTTTCTCTCCTCCCGGCAGACGTACTGGGTGCCCCAGCAGACAGAAAGGCGCCGCATATGCCCGCAATCGCCCAGGATCGCCGCCGGACGCGCCTAGTCCGGGTCCTGCGCCAGGGAGGGGGCCCGCCCTACTTGGCGAAGTGCGCCACTCACGCCCTCGCCGCCCGGAAGGTGCCCCGCCCGCCCATGTCGGTTCGACTCCCTCTGAATGCCTGGAGAGTCTCATGATCGACCTCCTCGTCTGCGACGACTCGGACGAGGCCCGCGCAGCCCTGCGCACGATGCTCGCCGACCACGCCGAGATCGCGATCGTCGCCGAGGCCGCGAACGGCCGTGAGGCGATCGAGATCGCGCTCGAGGACGCGCCGGACGTCGTGCTGATGGACGTGCGGATGCCGATCGTCGACGGGGTCGAGGCGACCCGGGAGATCTCGAGGCTCGTGCCCGCGACGCGGGTCGTCGCCTTCTCGGGCGTGGACGACCCGAAGTCTGTCGACGCGATGCTCTCGGCCGGCGCGGCCGCCTACTGCGTCAAGGGCGCGCCGCTCTGGGAGCTCGAGCGCGCCATCGCCGGCAGCACCGACCCGCTCGTCCGGCTCGCCCACGGCCTGGCGAAGGCGACGCACCGCGCCGGCGTCGGCACGATCGTCGCCCGCGAGCTCGTCGAGCTCACCGGGGCCAGCGGCCGCAGCCGCGTACGTCGCGGCCCCGGACGTCGCCCTGTCGCTCGCCGGCTGCGCCGGCTCGGCTCCCGCGGACCGACTGACGTCGGCGCCCGGCGTCGCGCTCCGCGCGTTCGCGACGCTCGACCGCGTCAGGGCAGACGAGGCCGACCTGCAGGAGCTCGCGCAGCTCGGACTGTGTTGTTCCGAGGCGCTCGCCGTTCCGCTCATCTCCGACGGCGAGTCGCTCGGCGCGCTGCTCGTCGCGATGCCGGCCAACGCGCCTCTCCGCGCCGACGAAGCCTTCGTCTCGGACATCGCCGCGCTCGCAGCGAGCGCGTTCGCGACGGAGCGCCGGCTCAGCCTCACGCACGCCGAGGCGCGCCGCGACGCGCTCACCGGCCTTGCCAACCGCCGCGCGCTGGACGAGCGCCTGAGCGAGGCGATCCGGGAGGCTGCGGCGCGCGAGCGCGAGGTCAGCGTGGTCGTGTTCGACCTCGACGACTTCAAGGCCGTCAACGACGCGGACGGCCACGCCGCCGGCGACGCGGTGCTCACCCAGATCGGCCAGACGGCCGGACGGGTGCTCAGGGCCGGAGAGCACCTGTTCCGGATCGGCGGCGACGAGTTCGCCCTCGTGGTCCAGGCAGGCACCCGCACTGCGATCGAGATCGGCGAGCGCATCCAGGCCGCGCTGCGCGCGCAGCGTCGCGTGCGCGCCCTCCCTACGATCTCCGTCGGCGTCGCGACCTACCCGGCCGACGCGCAGACGAAGGACGAGCTGCTCCGGGCAGCCGACGAGGCGCTGTACGCGTCGAAGCGCTCCGGCAAGCGGCGGATCAGTACTGCAGCCTCAGTCGACCCCCCAGCGAGCGCACCGGCGATCCCGCCTTTGAGCCGCGGCGCCGGAACGCGGGAGTCAGCCCCCTCACGCCACCCTGACTCCCGCGGCGCTCGCGTCCTCTTCGTCGACGACGACCCGGCGCTCCTGCTGCTGCTTCGCGCCACCTTCGAGCTGATCGACATCGAGATCTCCGAGGCGCGAACCGGCGCCGAGGCCATCGCGGCCATCTCCGCCAGCCCGCCTGAGGTGGTCGTGCTCGACATCGGGCTGCCGGACATCAGCGGCCTGAGCCTGACACGCCGCCTGAAGCGCGATCCGTCGACCAGCTGGATCGGCGTCGTACTCCTCACCGGCGCCGGCATCGAGGCGGAGGAGCCCGCGCGCAAGGCCGGTGCGGACGCGTTCCTGCGCAAGCCGTTCAGCCCGCTCGAGCTCCTGGCCGTCGTCGAGCGGCTCGCCGGCGGCCTCTACGAGGGCCCGTTCTTCGCCGGCGAGAGCGGCCCGGCCGACGAGCAGCTGCTCCTGTATGCGAACGACCTGCGCCGTCTGCTCGAGGTCGAGCGCGGGCGGCAGGAACTGCTCCAGCGCACCTACCGGCAGACGGTGGCGGCGCTCGCCGGAGCGCTCGAGACCAAGGACATCTCTACCGCTTCGCACTCGCAGCGCGTCCAGCGCTACGCCGTCGAGCTCGCGCGGACGCTCGACCGCACGCTGCTCGAGAACCCGAGCGTCGAGTACGGCTTCCTCCTGCACGACGTCGGCAAGATCGGGATCCCGGACCGCATCCTCCAGAAGCCCGGCCCGCTGAGCGAGGCGGAGCGGAGGCTGATGCGCTCGCACACGGTCCTCGGCGAGCAGCTGCTCGGCGACGTCGACCTGCTGCACGGCGAGGGCCTCAAGGTCGTGCGCGGCCACCACGAGCGCTGGGACGGCAGCGGCTATCCGGACGGCCTCGCCGGCGAGGACATCCCACTCGCCGCACGCGTCTTCTCGGTCGCGGACGCCCTCGACGCGATCACGAGCGACCGCCCGTACCGGGCTGCTCGCACCTGGGACGAGGCCGCCGCGGAGATCCTCCGCGAGCGCGGCCGGCAGTTCGACCCGGACGTCGTCGACGCGTTCCGCGCGCGGGAGGACCACCTGCTCGAGATCCGGCGCGTGCTGGCCGCCGCGTAGCTCGCGGTCTGAAAGAGCCGCCTTGCGCGGCACCGGGCCGGTGGGCACGCTTCGACAATGAGTCAGCCGGCGTGGGACCGAGACCTCGTGCTCATCGAGCTGGGCCTCGTCGCCGACATCGTCGCGAACACGGAGCGCATCATCGAGCTGATCGAGGAGGACGATGGCGAAGAGACGGAAGAAGACTGACTTCACGGAGCAGCGCGAGCGCATCCGCGAAGCACGTGAGCTGATCGAGCGCGAACGAGCGCGACTGCGGGAGCTGCGAGCGCAGCAGGGCGACGAGCCGAAGAGCGCCTAAGCGTCGTCGGGCGGCGGCTCGTCCTCGGCCAGGCGGCGCTGGAGCACGGCACGCGAGAGCACGCCGACCAGGCGCCCGTCCTCCACCACCGCGACGCGGTCGAGATCGTGCTCCTCGAGGAACCGGAACGCCTGGTCGAGGGGCACGTCGGAGTCGATCGTGTGCTCCGGCGGCTCTGCGATCGAGCGCAGCTGGGTCGAGCTCGGCTGTCCGTCGGCCGCCACGACCTCGCGGACGAGGGTCTTGCGGGTCACGACGCCGAGCAGCTTGCCGTCGTCCTCGCAGACGAAGAGCGCGCGCACCTCGGGCCGTTCGAAGGCGAGCCCGGCCTCCTGCGCCGTTGCGGAGCCGTGCAGCTGCGGCGGGTCGACCACCATCGCGTCGCGGACTCTGTCGGTCACGGGCCGCCTCGGCGGCGCGCCAGGGTCACGGGTAGAGCCCGCGCGCGTCGAGAGCCGACGCGACCTCGCGGATGCCCGTCACGAGCGCGGCGGTGCGCAGCGTCGTCCCACGCTCGCGCGACGTCTCCCACACGCGGTCGAACGCGTCGTTCATCTTCTCCTCGAGCTTGTGGCGGATCTCGTCGCGGTCCCAGAAGAGGCGGCCGAGATCCTGCACCCACTCGAAGTAGGAGACGGTGACGCCGCCGGCGTTCGTCAGGATGTCGGGGAGGATCAGGATCCCGCGCTCGTGCAGGATCGCGTCGGCCTCGAGCGACGTCGGGCCGTTCGCGCCCTCGGCGACCATCCTCGCCTGGATCCGTCCGGCATTCTCCTCCGTCACCTGATCTTCTCGCGCGGCGAGAACGAGGATGTCGCAGGGGAGCTCGAGCAGCTCCTCGTTCGTGATCCGGCGCCCATCCGGGCAATCCTCCAGCGAGCCGCGCTCGCGCGTGTACGCAGCCAGGGCGTCGACGTCGAGGCCGTCCTCGTCGAGAACGCCGCCGGTGTGGTCGGAAACGGCGATCACGGCCGCGCCTCGAGCGACGAGCTCGTGGGCTGCGATTCCGCCGACGTTGCCGAAGCCCTGCACGACACAGCGCTGCTGCGAGAGGTCCCAGCCGAGCCGCTCGCACGCGCGGGCGGTCACCATCACGACGCCCGCGCCCGTCGCCTCGTGACGGAAGACCGAGCCGCCGATCGCGATCGGCTTTCCCGTGACGATCTCCGGGACGGCGTGCCCGACCTGCATCGAGTACGTGTCCATCATCCAGGCCATCGTCTGCTCGTTCGTGGCCATGTCCGGCGCAGGGATGTCCTCCTGCGGGCCGATCACCGGCAGCAGCTCGGACGTGAACCGCCGCGTCACCCGCTCGAGCTCGGCAGGTGAGAGCTGGCGCGGGCTGCAACGGACGCCGCCCTTCGCGCCGCCGTACGGGAGCTTGAGGAGGGCGCACTTCCACGTCATCCAGACCGCGAGCGCCGCGCACTCGCCGAGCGACACCTCCTCGTCGTACCGGATCCCGCCCTTGGTCGGCCCGAGCACGCTCGAGTGCTGCACCCGGTAGCCGGCGAAGACCACCCGTCGGCCGTCGTCGAGGCGAACCGGGACGGAGAGCATGACCGCCCGCTCGGGGTAGCGGAGCCGCTCCGCGACCGCGTCCGAGATGTCGGCGTACGGCAGCGCCTGCTCGAACTGCGCGATGGCCGTACGGAAGAGCGGCGTGTCCCACTCGAGGTGGGTATGCGAGGCCGCTTCCTGAATCTGCGCCATCCGCGCCAAGTGTATGCCGGGGGAGGGAGTCGAACCCTCATGACCCCGAAGGGCCACTCGATTTTAAGTCGAGCGCGTCTGACCGATTCCGCCACCCCGGCGGGGTGTCAGTCTAGGCGGCTCATTGGCCGGGCAGGAGCGCTTCGGACGGGAACCGCTCGGGACCTTTGAAGCGATGCACGTCGCGGAAAGCGGAGAACGCATCCTCGTCGAAGCTGGTGCACTTGGCAAGAAATCCGTTCCCGTCCTCGTTCGGCTCGGCCGTCCAGGCGGACAGCGCGATCGTGTTCTTCGGGGTGAGCGACGGCGAGCGGCGAGACGAGGATGCCGTTCGGGCTCTCGTCGTACCAGCTTCTGAGTTGCGTCAGCGTCTCCTGGGTGACGTCGGCTCCGTAATGGATGACGATGCCGCCGTGCTCGAGGTTGTGCACAGACTGGATCAGCGGCACGGGCTCGGAGTAGAACTCCCAGATCGCAGGCGTGAAGTAGTGCGGCCCGCTCGTCGGCGGAGAGGAATTCCACTTCGGCTTCGGCGTCGCGGTCAGGCTCTGGACGTGCGTTCCCGGCTGTCCGGGGAACGTCTGCTGGGTGCAACCCGCGTCCTCCAGTGCCTGGGCCGCGTCGGCGTCCGAACTCGAGAGCAAGATCGCCCCGAGCGCGATCGCGATGGCGACGAGGGCTGCGCCGCCGAGCGCGATGAGCACATTCCGGCGGCGTCGCGCGGCCACCGCGGGATCGGTGGGCGTGTGCCGCCGCTGCGGCGCCTGCGGGCGCTTTGGAGGATTCGGGACGCGGTCTTTGCGGGCCATTCCGGGTGGCGACTGTAGCAATAGTCTCAGCCTGTTCCGCCGCTCCGTCCGGCCCTCTCACTACCGTTCGCAGACCCATGATCGGCCTGATGCTCATCCTCGGTCTCGCGCTTGGCGCGGCCGGCGCCTGGATCGCGCTTTCGCGCCGCCTGAACGCGCGCGAGCTCGAACTCGCGGCGACGCGCGCGGAGCTCGACGTCGAGCGGCGAGGCTTCGACGACAAGCTCGTTCACGCGGTCAGATCGGCGTCGAGCGACGCGTTCAAGGCCAGCAACACGGCGTTTCTCGAGCTCGCGGAGACGAAGCTGACGGGCTATGTACGGCCGCTGAAGGAGTCGCTCGAGAAGGTCGACGGTCAGGTGCGCACGCTCGAACAGGCGCGCCAGCACGCCTTCGGGGCGCTGAAGGAGGAGCTGGCGACGCTGCGCGACGGCCAGGAGCGCCTTCGGAGCGAGACGGGCAACCTCGTCACCGCGCTTCGTGCACCGCACGTGCGCGGGCGGTGGGGCGAGGTGCAGCTCAAGCGCGTCGTCGAGGCCGCCGGCATGCTCGAGCATTGCGATTTCGTCCTCCAGTCGACCACGCGCGACGACGAGGGCAGCCTGCTCCGGCCCGATCTCGTCGTCCGCCTGCCCGGCGGCAAGCGAGTCGTGGTCGACTCGAAGGTGCCGCTCTCGGCGTATCTCGACGCCTGCGGGACCGAGGATCCCGACGCCCGGCGCGCCCACCTCGTCGAGCACGCCCGGCAGGTGCGCGATCACGTCACCAAGCTCGCGGGCAAGGCCTACTGGAGACAGTTCGAGCCGTCGCCGGACTTCGTGATCATGTTCCTGCCGGACGAGAGCTTCCTGCGCGCGGCACAGGAGCACGACTCGTCCATCACCGAGGACGCGTGGCGCCTGAACGTGGTGCCGGCGTCGCCGACCAACCTCTTCGCGCTTCTGCGCACGGTCGCTGCGACGTGGCGCGAGGAGACGGTGGCGCAGAGCGCGCGGGAGGTGCACGAGCTCGGCCAGCAGCTCTGCGATCGGCTCGGCACCCTCGCCGGGCACGTCGACCAGCTCGGCCGGAGTCTCACCAGCGCGGTCGGAAACTACAACAAGACAGTCGCCACCCTCGAGACGCGCGTGCTCGTCACGGGGCGCCGACTGCAGGAGCACGGCATGACCGGCGAGACGCTGCCTGCGCTCGAGCAGCTCGAGGCCCAGACCCGGCCGCTGCAGGCCCCGGAGCTCACGGACGGCCGCGACGAAGGACTGCGCGCGATCGACGCGGCCTAGCTCTTAGAAGCGCAGTAGCGCGCCGATACTCCCGACCGGGTCGAGGTCGCGGCGGTGCTCCACTGCCCAGACGTCGCCGCCGTTCGCGAGCGTGAGCCGGACGGCGAGGTCGAGGCCGTCGTCGCGCGGCTCCATCCTCGTGCCGTCGAGGGGGCAGGTCAGCGCCTCCACCGCCGCGCGGCCGCAGGCGGGGCAACGGAACGCGTCCCGCTGCACGCCATCCTGGTAGAGCAGCGTGTCCACGCGCGCATCCGAGGCCGCCTCGAACGTGTCGGCCCAGCCGGTCACCGCCCGGCCGTTGCGGCCGGTCTCCTCGCGCCAGCGGTCGACGAGCTCTGCCTCGCGCCCGGCGCGCCAGGACTCGAGCAGCGGCACGACCGCGCCCTGCAGCTCGGCCGGCCCGGCATGGGGCGCCGCGGTCGCCCAGCCGATGACGGCGTCTGCGACTTCCGTCGTGAGGACATCGGCGAACTCCGGGCGCACGTCCTCGGAGCAGACGACGACGATGCGCGGCCGCTGCAGGCGACGGAAGCAGCGTTCCAGCTCCTCGGCGACGCTCTTGTAGTGCTCGTGCGCGACGTTGTCGACGTGGCGCTGAAGGCGAGCCTGCGCCCAGCCGCCCTGGTCGTGGCGATTCGGAGCGTCCTCCGTGCGATCGGCGATCTCCTGGAGCCGGCCGCCCTGCAACGCGAGGAGCCGCCCGGCCTCGCGGTTGACCACGACGACGAGGGCGCCTTCGCCGCGCCCGATCAGCGGCACGAGCGGCGCGAGCAGGAAGTCGTCGGCCACGCGGATCGTGTCGGGAACCGGCATGGGCAGCGGCAACGTGCTCCAGACGTTGTCGAGGCCGGCCGCGAAGACGGCGAGCCCTCGTGCGCCGTCGCGATCGAAGCCGTCGTCGAAGTACCGCTCGAGTCGCTCGAAGTCCGCCTTCAGGCCCTGGCGCACCTCGTGCGCAAGATCGCCGCGCGTCGCGCCGTGCGACTTCGCGCCGGTAGTCGAGCAGGGATCTGACGCGTGTCGCGGTCTCGCGTGCCGTCGGCGTCGAACTGGGGTCGAGATCGAGGTAGAGGCTGATCGCGCATCCGTTCTGCGCCCGGAAGCTGGCGAGCTCCCGCAGGCTGTCGGTGCTCACTGTCGTCGTCATACGACCCTTTCTGCCGGTCTCGTCTCGATTCTAAGCCTGCCCGAGACCAGTTTCAGGGGTGGTGTGCGCGTCGCGGAACGGAACATCGGGGATCGCCGATTCGTTCTCTATTGTGAGGGAACTCTTTGAACGGGAATGAGGAGTGTTGGAGTGAACGACGTTCGTGACGTGATCATCATCGGCGGCGGGCCCGCGGGGTACACCGCGGCGCTCTACGCTGCGCGCGCCAATCTTCGGCCGCTCGTGATCGAGGGGTTCCAGTGGGGCGGCCAGCTGATGATCACGAGCGAGGTGGAGAACTATCCGGGCTACACCGACGGCGTGATGGGCCCGGAGATGATGCGGCAGTTCCGCGAGCAGGCGGAGCGCTTCGGCGCGGAGTACATCACCGACGACGTGACCCGCGTCGACCTCTCCGAGCGGCCGTTCAGGGTCTACGTCGAGGACAAGGAATACCTCGCCCAGACGGTGATCGTGGCCACCGGCGCCACCGCACGCCAGCTCGGGCTGGAGTCGGAACGGGCCTTGCAGGGGCGCGGGGTGACGTACTGCGCGACCTGCGACGGCGCCTTCTACCGCGATCGCGAGGTCGTGGTGATCGGCGGCGGCGACTCGGCGATGGAGGAAGCGCTCTTCCTGACCAAGTTCGCGAACAAGGTGACGGTCGTGCACCGGCGGGACGGGTTCCGCGCCTCGCCGATCATGGTCGACCGCGCCAAGGCCCACGAGAAGGTCGAGTTCATGACGCCGTACGTCGTCGAGGAGGCGCTCGGCGTCGACGGCAACAAGCTGACGGGAATCCGGCTCCGAAACGTCGAGACCGGTGAGCTCGTCGACTATCCGACCGACGGGTTGTTCGTCGCGATCGGGCACGACCCGACGACGAAGCTCTTCCTCGACTGGCTCGACCATGACGAGTCGGGCTATCTCGTCACGAAGGGCAAGACGACCGAGACCAACATCCCGGGAGTCTTCGCGGCCGGCGATGTGCAGGATCACGTCTACCGCCAGGCGGTGACGGCAGCCGGCTCCGGCTGTCAGGCGGCCCTCGACGCCGAGCGGTTCCTCGCGGATCTCGCCGGCGAGCCCGAGGAGGCGCTGATCGCGCCGCGTGAGCAGGCCGCGCCCGCCTAGCCGGCGCTTCGTCGACCCCTAACCGGCGAGCTACCCTGCCTCGATGCCGTACTTCATCTGCCCGAACTGCAAGGACCGCTCGATCGACAACGACGGACGCCAGGGTCTGCTGCAGCAGGCGGTCTCGTGCGAGCGCTGCGGTTTCGGCTTCCTGTTCGAGCTGATGGACGACTACTACCCGGGGCCGAACGCGGGCCTGATCGCGTGCGACCGCAACGGCCGGATCCTCGCCGCCGGCCGCGGCGTCTTCGAGCTGACCGGCTTCCGTGAGCGCGAGCTGATGGGCAAGGACGTCGTCGAGGCGTTCCGCCTCGGCGGCTTCAACGGCGGCCAGGATCCGATCGCGTTGGCGCTCGAGTGGGGCGTGCGCAGGCTAGGCGAGCAGCTCGAGCTGCGCTCGCGCGCCGGGCAGGTGAAGCCCGTCCGGGCCGACATCTTCCCGGCGTACGATCACGACGGCGGCCTGCTCGTCTCGCTCGCTCCGCGTTAGCCGGCCGGCGCGAGTCCCAGCAGCTCAGTGGCGAGGACACCCGTGAGCCACCTCAGGTGCTTTGCCGCCGTCCAGCCGAACTCAACCGTGAGCGTGTAGTAGAGCTCGGGGCTCGCGAGGGCGCAGTAGCGCTGCCCCGCCTCCGCGACCGAGAGCCCCGGCCTGAGGTCGTCGCCCAGGTACCGCCGGATCCGCTCGGTCTGCGCGCGCAGCCGGTCGTTCAGCAAGCGCCTGCCGAGCGCGGCCGCGGCCGGCTCCTTGTCCGCCGCCCCGCGGATGACCATATGAATCGGGCGAGTGCGGGCGAGGATGGCGCAGCTGTACTCGGCCATCTGCTCGAGTCGCTCGCGAGCGCCTTCGAGCTCCGCGACCTCGACCCAGAGCGTCTCCTCCTCGGTCGCGGGGTCCTCCTCCCCGGCGATCGCCAGTGCGATCACGCCTTCCAGCAACCCCTTCTTGCCGCCAACGGTGAGATAGATGGTCTCGGGAGAGACGCAGGCCCGCTCGGCGACCGCCGCGACGGTGGTGCCGGCGTAGCCGCGGTCGACGAAGAGGGTGAGGGCGGCGTCGAAGACCCTCCCCCGCGTTTGTCGCGCCTGATCGGCCCGCAGCGGCGAGTTGTACTTGCGCCGCTTGCGGCCCTTGACCTCACCGGACATTTTCAATACAGTATCGATTAATTCACTCCAGCTCCTATCAGGTTATTTATCGGGGTGTTGCGGAGAAGATGGAACGGGCGAGGGTCGACGACGTCGAGCTCGAGTACGACCTCCTCGGAGACGGCGAGCCCGTGGTGTTGATCCACTGGGGTCTGTGTGCCGCGTGGGCCGAGCCGCTCCTGGCCGAGCCGGCGCTCGCTGACCGGTTCCGTCTTCTGCGCTACCACCGCGCAGGGTTCGCGGGCAGCGATCGCATCGATGGCCCGATCGGCATGGCCGAGCACGCGGCACACTGCGCGGGGCTCATGCGTCAGCTGGGGATCGAGCGGGCGCACATCGCGGGCCACTCCTCGAGCGCGATGATCGCGCTGCAGCTGGCGCTCGACTTCCCGGCTGCCGTCCAGACACTCGCGCTCATGGAACCGGCACGGCCCACCCCGACGACGGACGTACAGGCGGCGTTCATCCGCGACTTCGCCGCGCCCGCGGCCGAGCGCTATCGCGCCGGAGACCGCGCCACGGCAGTCGATACGTTCGCGCGCGGCGTCTTCGGACCGGAGTACCGCGGCCCGTTCGAGCGGGGCCTGCCGGGCGCCTTCGAGCAGGCCATCGCCGACGCAGACGCGTTCTTCGGCCAGGAATTGCCCGCGGTGCAGCAATGGGAGCTGACCCGCGAGGGCGCGAGCCACATCACGCAGCCCGCGCTCGCCGTCCTCGGAGAGCACACGGCTCCGACCTTCCCCGAGCGAATGGAGCTGCTCGTCTCCTGGCTGCCGAACGCTGAGCCCTTCACACTGCCGAGCGCCACGCACCTGCTGCACGTGCAGAACCCTCGAGGGATGGCCGAGGGCCTCGCGTCGTTCTTCGCGCGTCACCCGTTGACGACGCGCACCTGAGCAAAGCCGTCAAGCCATCGACGCGTCGACGCGGCTGGACGGGCAGAGGTCGTTGACGACGCAGATCTCGCACAGCGGCGTCCGCGCGTGGCAGATGCGCCGGCCGTGCCAGATCAGCAGGTGCGGGAAGCGACCCCAGTCGGCCCGCGGCACGAGCCTGACGAGGTCGCGCTCGATCTTCACCGGATCGTCGTGCTTCGTCAGCCCGAGCCGCTGCGAGAGCCGGCGGACGTGCGTGTCGACGACGATGCCCTGCGGGTTGCCGAGCTCGGCCGCAACGACGTTCGCGGTCTTGCGCGCCACTCCCGGTAGGCGGAGGAGCTCCGGCAGCGTCCGCGGCACCCGACCGTCGAACTCCTCCAGCAGGATACGGGCGGAGCCGCGCAGCGCTTTGGCCTTCTGCCGGAAGAACCCGGTCGCGTAGATGTCGCGCTCGAGCTCTTCCTGCGGCACGGCCAGATAGTCCTCGAGGCGCCGGTACTTCTCGAACAGCCGCTCGGTGACGCGGTTGACGTTCACATCGGTCGTCTGCGCCGACAAGATCACCGAGAACAGCAGCTCGAAGTCGTTGCGGAAGCGGAGGGCGATGCGGGCGTCAGCGTGCTCGGCGGCGAGGCGCTCGATGATCGGACCGATTCTCTCGCGCCTGCGTCCAACTGCCCGGCGCGCCTCGCGGACGAAGCTACGTGCCACGCACCGACTCGAAGTACTCGGACCAGGCGTCGCCCGACTGCGGCTCGCGCAGATACTTCGCGAACTGCTCCGGCGACGGATGGCCGCTGCGGTCGATCGCCTCTGCCGCCGCAGCCGTGTCGTAGTCGGTTCGGCGAAGGGCCACATCGGGGCCGAGCAGCGCCCAGAACGCTCCCGGCGGGCCCTCGAACGGCATGCCGACGCTGCCCGCGTTGACGACGCGCCGCCCGCCGACTTGCCGATCGAACTGAACATGCGTGTGCCCACAGACGACGACCTCGGCCGCGCCGTCGCCGAGGATCTCCTCGAGCTCCGTCTCCGGCGTGAGCTTGGTGATGATCTCGTCGTCGTCACGCGGCGTCGCGTGGCAGAACAACACCGTGCCCAGGCCGTCGACCTCGAGCTCGAGCGTCAGCGGCAGCCCCGTCAGGAAAGCAACGTCCTCCGGCGGGAGTCGCTCCTGCTCCCAGTCGCTCAGGAGCCGGTCGCAGTTGCCGCGGACGAACAGCGCGCCGACGTCTCGCATGCGGGCGAGCACTTCGGCGGGCATCGGGCCGAGCGCGAGGTCGCCGCCGCACACGATCGCGTCAGCCTCCACCTCCGCCAGCACGGCGTCCAGCGCCGGCAGGTTGCCGTGCACGTCGGCGAGCACCGCGACGAGCTTCATGACGAGTCGCGAAGCGACTCGAAATACCGGGACGTCTCGTCCGGGTCCCGGTGCTCGCGCAGAAAGTCGGCGAACTGGGCCGCTGACGCGTGCCCGGCGCGCTCCATCGCGTCGGCGGCGGACGCCATGTCGTAGCTGGTGGCGCGGAAGTCGACCTCGGGGCCGAGCACGAGCCAGAATGCTCCGGGCTTCCCCTCGTAGGGCAGTCCGACGCTGCCGGCATTGACGACTCGCACGTCGCCCACGCGGCGGTCGAACTGGACGTGCGTGTGACCGCAGACCACGACGTCCGCCTCGACGCCCTCCAGGATCCCCGATAGCTCGTCGTCGGGCGTGAGGCGGGTGAAGATCTCCTCGTCGCTTCTTGGTGTGCCGTGACAGAACAGGACGCGTCCGAGCCCGTCCACGTCGAGCTCGACCGTCAGCGGGAGCGCGGCGAGGAAGTCCGTCTCCTCGGCCGACAGCTGCTCCCGCACCCAGTCCCCGGGATCGCGGTCGCAGTTGCCGCGCACGAACTGCGCCCCGGCATCACGCATGCGGGCAAGCGACTCGGCCGGCGACGCGCCGAGCGCAACGTCGCCGCAGCAGACGACTGCATCCGCGTCGACTTCCGCCAGCACGGCGTCGAGCGCGGGCAGGTTCCCGTGCACGTCTGAGAGGACGGCGACGCGTTTCATGCAGCTGCGAATTCTCGCAGCCGCGGCCCTGCGCACACGAGGTCGAGCGCGGGGCACCCGGCGCATGCGAACTCGCTCGGCGTCGGCCGGAACTCGCCTGCGCGGATCCGTGCGATCGCGCCCGAGAGCTCCGCCTCCAGCTGGGGCAGCTCGTCGCGGGCGAAGGTCCGCGAGACGACCGCGTCGGCCCGCTCCAGGAAGTGGTAGACGACCTCGACCTCGTCCGCGCCGGCACGGAAGCACGCCAACGCGTAGACGAGCCGCTGCAGCCGGTAGTCCGCGTCCACGATCTCGTCGGGCGTGCCCTCCGCGAGCGAGTTCGTCTTGTAGTCGAGGACGAGCGCGCGCGGCCCGTCGCGATGCAGGACGTCGAGGCGGCCGTGGAGCAGGACGCCGTCGTGCTCGAATGCGAACGGTCGCTCCGGCTGGACACCTGGGAGCGCGCCGACGCGACGGGCGAGCTCCGACCCGCAGTAGACCTCCACGAAGCCGCGGATGCGGTCGAGCTCGTCGTCGGTCACCGCCGGATACCAGGCGCGCACCTGCTCGTGATCCGGCGGCTGCGGGGCGGCCAGGTCGACGAGCTCGAGCAGGCGGTGCACCGCATCGCCGATCTCGGTCGCCGCCAGTGCCGGTGGCCCCCGGCACCGTCCCGCGCGCGTCGGCGGGCCGCATCCCGGCGACACGCTCGGCGTAGTAGCGGTACGAGCAGCGGTCGAACAGCGCCAGTGCGCTGTACGAGAGCCTGCGCACGTCGTGCAGCGGCGCCTCGGGAAGCGGCGGGATCGGCGCCAGAGAAGGCGCGAGCGGCGGCAGGACCGGCATCTCGGCCTGGTCGAAAAGGGCGAGCTGGCCTATCTCGACAGGAATCTCCTCGAGGGCCGCCGGAACCTCCGGCGCGCCGCGATCGAGCCGCAGCAGCACGCGCGCCCCCTCCCGCTCGAGCTCGACGGGACCGGCGTTCGTCCCCGCGAGCTCGTCGGCGCAGTCGAGGCGTCCGAGCACCCAGCCGATGGGCGTCTTCTCGTCGATCGCGGGTCGCGCGGGCGCGAGATCGATCGAGCCGGACACGATCAGCCGGTCGATCGCACGCGTCATCGCGACGTAGTAGAGCCGCAGGCGCTCGGCCTCCTCCTCCCTCCGCCGCGCCTCGGTCACGTCCGCGTACTCGAACGCGCCGTGGCGCTTCCCCGTGACGGGGTCGGCGACGCGGAAGCCGAAGCGGCCGTCGCTGAGGCAGAGGATCTCGTCGGCCGACGGCGCGGCGCGGTCACGGCCGGCGTCGGCGACCACGACGACCTTGAACTCGAGCCCCTTCGCACCGTGGATCGTGAGGAGCCGAACCGCGTCGGCGCCCTCCTCCTCGGCGACGGCATCCCGCTCGACCGTGCCGACGGCGTCCTGCTCGTTGACGAAGCGGACGAACCCCTCGACGTCCGGGCCGCGCAGCTCCTCGTACGAGCGCGCGAGCCGGGCGAGCTTGCGCAGATTCGCGTAGCGGCGCCTCCCGTCCGGGTGCGCGAGCACGGCGAGGTCGTAGTCGTGGTCGGCGACGGTCCGCTCGCACAGTCGCTCGAGCGACAGTCGCGCCGACGCCTCCACCAGCCGGTCGTAGCGCTGACGGAACGCCCGCAGCAGCCGCTCGTCGGCCTCGGTGAGATCCGGCGGCAACCCGCGCTCGATCCCGGCGAAGATGGGCCGCCGGGCCGCGGCTCGGCGGATCAGCAGCAGCGCGTCGTTCGACACGCCGACGAACGGCGACGCGAGCACACTCACGAGCGCGTCGTCGTCGTAGCGGTTGTGCAGCAGACGCAGGTACGAGAGCAGATCGACGACCTGCTGCTGGCCGAAGTAGCCACGGCCGGTGGCGCGGTAGGTCGGCAGCC
Source organism: uncultured Gaiellaceae bacterium (assembly GCA_963791905.1). Lineage (GTDB taxonomy): Bacteria > Actinomycetota > Thermoleophilia > Gaiellales > Gaiellaceae > Gaiellasilicea. The sequence goes on along the minus strand of CAWBTX010000005.1, from coordinate 579,008 downwards.
CGAGCGCACGGAGCTCCTCCTCGTACCACTCGGCATCCGTGCCCGCCGCGAACAGCAGCACGATCTCGCCCGGCGCGGCGGCGCCTGCATCGACGAGCTCGCGGACCCGACGCGCGACGTGCTGCGCTTCGGCCCGCCGCCAGTGCACGCCGCCGTTCGCATAGGCCGATTTGTCCGTGACGAGCAGCTCGACCGGGATGCCGAACACGGGGTCCGGGAACTCGCCGGAGGCCGCCAGCGGCTGGAACTCGTCACCGAACTCGGCCGCGAACAGGTGGTTGACGACCCGCAACACCTCCGGTCGGGAGCGGTAGTTGCGGGTCAACGGCAAGAGCGTCTCCGCCTCGCGGCGGCGCTCGCGGAACACCTGCACGTCGGCGTGCCGGAAGCCGTAGATCGACTGGAACTCGTCGCCGACGAAGAAGCGCTCCGTATCCGGTGCGGTGAGCAGGTCGACGAGCTCGCACTGGAGCCTGTTCGTGTCCTGGAACTCGTCCACCATCAGCACGCGGAAGCGGAGCTGCTCCTCGGCGCGGAGCGCTGGGTCGCCGCGCAGAAGGTCCCGCGCCCGCAGCTGAAGGTCCTCGAAGTCGAGCGCCGACTCGCGGTCCTTCGCGGCCGCATACGACTCGGCGAAGCGGCGCAGCAGCTCCTGCAGCAGCTCGCGGTCGCGGAGCGCGAGCTCGTCGAGCGCGGCCTGCTGGACCGCCTTCCGCGAGTCCTCGTACGCGGCCGCTCGCTCGCCGTGCGCCCGGAGCCCGCGCAGATCGAGTAGCCGCTCGGGCTGCTGCGGCTGCTCCGTGAGCGCGAGCGCCTCGGCCGCAGCCGCCCGCGCGCCCTCGGTCGCGCCGGCGTCGGCGGCGAGTGCCGCCGCGGCCACGGCGAGCTCGGTCGAGCCGCTCGTCGAGGCCCGGGCCGGTCCCCCAGCTCGAGCTCGAGCTCGCGGCCGGCGGAGCGGAGCGTCTCGTAGACGCTCGTCAGCATTCGGCGCAGCCCTCCGGCGCCGTACGTGGCGAGCAGCTGCAACCGCTCGGGCTGCTCCGTTCCGCAGAACGCGGTCAGCGCCGTCTCGAAGGCCTCGCCCCGGATCACGCGGCCCTGGCTCTCGTCCAGCACGCGGAACCGCGGATCGAGGCCGGCGGCGAAGGGATGCGCGCGCAGCAGGCGGTGGCAGAAGCCGTGGATGGTCGAGATCCAGGCGCCGTCGAGCCCGCGCGCGAGCTCGTGCCGGCCCAGCTCGTCGAGCCGCGCCCGGATGCGAGCCGGCGAGCTCCGCCGCCGCCCGCTCGGTATAGGTGATGACGAGGAGCGACTCGATGTCGAGGCCGCGCTCGCAGACCGCCTCGACGAACCGCTCCACGAGCACGGTCGTCTTGCCCGTGCCGGCCCCGGCCGAGACGAACACCTGGCCGCGCGCGCCGATCGCAGCGGCCTGCTGCTCGTTGAGCCCTCTCCGCTCGTCGACGACGAGGGCGCTCATGCCCGTCTCACGCGGCACATGCGCCAGAGATCGCACCAGGCGGGGCAGTCGCCGCCCTTCGGGTCGTGCTGCACGTCGCCGGCGCGGATGCGACCCGCGAACTCGTGCGCGAGCTCCTTCGCACCTTCGACGCGGCTCCAGAAGGCCTCCTCGTCGAGATAGTCGTTCTTCGCGAAGCCGGGGATCCCGTCGTCCTTCGCCTCGAGGCGGAGCAGACCGCGCGGGCGTCGCTCGCCGGCCAGCGGCCGGTAGAGCCCGCCGAGCGGCTCGATCCCGACGAGATCGCGCAGGACGAGCATGTAGAGCGGGATCTGGAGCCTCAGCTCCTTCTCGATCTCGACCGCCGAGTGCCCGGTGCGGCCCGACTTGTAGTCCTGCACGATGCCGCGCGCGCTCGCCGGATCGATGTCGATGCGGTCGATCTTCCCCGAGAGCGTGATTCCGTCGCCGAGATCGAGCCCGCGCTGGAGCTCTGGCGCCGAGCGCTCGGACCCGAACGAGACCTCGAACCGGCGCGGCACGAGCGGCAGCTCCGAGACCGCTTCGTCACGCACGAGCTGTTCGAGGTCACGACGCAGGCTCACCTCGAGCTCGCGGCGCTCGAGGTCCGTCATCTCCATCTTCACGCCGGTGAGCGCGCCGTCGAGGCACTCGTTCAGGAACGCCAGCGCGTCGTCGAGCCGCGACTCGTCCACCTGTTCGCTCCCGATCGCCTTCGGCAGCCCGGCGAAGAAGCGATTGAGGGTGGTGTGCGCGACCGACCCGCGCAGCATCGCGTCGACCTTGCGGTCGATCTGCTTGGGATCGATCAGCCGCTCGAAGAACCAGGCGGAGGAGCAGTCCGCGAACCGCTCGAGCTCGGTGACGTTGAAGCTGCCGCGCGCGGCGAGCTCGGCCAGCGCGCGGGGATGGGTCAGCGCAGTGCGGCGAACGAACGCCTTGCGGGCGCGCTCGAGCCGTCGCTCCCAGCCGTTCGCGGCCGCCAGCGCGACTGCCTCGGTCGGCTCCGTCGCAGCCAGCCGCGCGACCGCACGCAGGCGCTCGCGGTCGGTCGGCGCATGCTCGAGCTCCCAGGTCAGCTGCGAGAGCGGTCGGCGACGCGTCCACCGGCGCACATCGTCGTGCTCGAAGAGCGCCTGCACCTCGTGCCAGAACGGGCTCGCCTCGCGCGGGCTTCCCTCGTCGGTCGCCGCCTCGCGGACGAGGTACAACCGCCGCGTCGGCCGCGTGCAGGCCGTGTAGAAGAGGTAGCGGTCGCGGGCGACCGGGTCGGGCCGCGTCAGCCGCGCCCCGGCGCGCCCGTCGAGCTCGCTCCGAGCGTCGTCGTCGAGGAACGGTGACGCCGTGCCGCGCCGCGGCAGGCTTCCCTGCTCGAGCCCGAGGAGGAAGACAGCGTCGAAGCGCCGCGTGCGGACGCGCGCGAGGTCGAGCACGGCAACGCGGCCGCGTCTCGCCCGCTCTGGCGAGACGCACCTCCGAGTTCGCTCCAGGGCGTCGACCACCTCGTCGGCCGCAAGCTCACCGCCGGCGCCGAGCCAGCCCGTCGAGCTCGTCGAGGACGCGCGCCGACCGCGTCGTAGGCACGGAGGTCGGGCAGCGTCGTCGCGCCGACCGGCGGGGTCTCGAGGCCGTGCGCCGCTCGGAGCATCGCCGCGGCGACGATGCGCACGCCCTCCACGGCCGACGAGCCGCGCGCAGCGTCTCGAGCGCCGGGATCGGGTGCCCGTCCCGCAGCCGCACGGTCTCCTCCTCCACGCTCGCGCCGGTCGCGACCCCACGCCCGCGCAGCCTCCCCTCGAGGAAGTCGACGTTCGTGCGGGCGAAACCCGAGAACGGTGAGCGCAGATACGCGTAGAGGTCGCGGCGGCCGCCCCGCTCGCCACGCAAAGCGGAGCAGCGCGAGCAGCGCCTGCCCGAACGGCGTCTGGCCGAGGCGCACGCGCCCCTCGATCGCGAACGGGATGCCGAACGTGCCGAGGGCGGTGTCGATCGGCGCCCGCCAGCGCTCGAGCGACGGCACTACCACGGCGATCGACTCCAGAGGCGTGCCGCCGTCGACCAGCTCCCTGATCTCCTCTGCGACCAGTTCGAGCGCGCCGCGGCTTCCCGCGCCCTCGAAGAAGCGGAGTGCTCCCTCGAGCTCGGGTCCCTCGGCGGGCTCGTCGGAGAAGAGGTACCGCTCGAGGTGGGCGAGCGCCGGATGCCCGTACTCGGCCGAGCGCGGCGGCAGCTCCTCGATCCTCCCGTCGGCGAGCGCGCCCAGGTCTTGCACCGTCCGCTGGAGCGAGACGAACGCGGTGCGACCAGCCTCGTAGGGAAGCGAGACGGTCACGTCGCCGCGGCCCGAGAGCGCTTCGAGGAGGCCCCACTCCGCCCCGGTCAGATCCTCGAATCCGTAGGCGAAGACCGGCCGCCCGTCCCACGCGTCGAGAGCTCGGAGCGCACGCGCTCGACGGCGTGCCGGCGCAGGAGGTCTCGATCCCACAGCCCGAGGCGGTCGAGCTCGCCGCGATAGGCCGAGTACAGCCGGCCGAGGTCGCCGTCGAGCTGCTCGGGGTCGACCAGGCCCGACTCGAGCTCTGCGAGCGCGGCGAGCAAGGCGTCCGCAAAGCCGCCGAAGCGCGCCGAGCGACCGAGGCCGTTGAGCGAGGTCCGCTCGAGCGCCCGCCGGACGACCAGCGCCCGCTGCGCGTCGCCGACGACCGGCCTCGCGTCTGCACCCGCGGTCGCGAGCCGCACGGAAGAGGTCGTCGAACGTGCCGATCGACCCCTGGAGCAGCGCGCCCGCGCGGCGCAGGACATCCCGCTCGACGCGCTCGACGTCCGCCGCGTTCGGCACGATCAACACCGGATCGCGCTCGATCTCCACGAGGAACCCGTCGAGGAGGCGCGCGATCTTGCCGGCCTTGGCCGGCCCGACGACGAGTGCCAGACTCACCGACCCATCGTAGTCCGGGGCTCCTGACGGCCCCCGGCCCCGTGACGGACCGGGAAACGGAAAGAGCGGGAAACGCTCGCGGGCGGAGCGTCGCCCAGCCCGCGAGCCGCGAGTCTGAGGGCTAGGCGGAGGCGGACTTCGGCCTGCGGCCGCGCCTGGCCACCTGCCGGCCGCCCATCTGCTCGGCCTCGGCGTCGGTCACGTCGAGCTCACGGACGCCCTTGCGGGCGTCGTGAAACGTGATGCGTACCGTCGCGCCTTTTCCTTCTGGGATTTCCTGACCAGAGACGTCCGACACGAGCACTGTCTTGCGGGCCAATGCACTCCTCCTTCGCGGCGTAATCGTCGCTGACAACAATACCGCGAACGGAGGCGGAAATCACGCGGCCTCGCGCGTACGCCTGATTCGCCACGAGCGCAGCAGGCTGACGAGCGCCTGTTCCTCCTGATCGAGACCGATATCCCGAGCGCTGACGATCCGAAAGCGACGTGGCCTGAAGTCGCCAATTGTCCGCCCATCCAGATACTGCTCCACGACAGCAGGGCTTACGTACGATCCGCGGGCTACTGCCGGCGTATTCCCGAGGCGTTCTCCGACAGTGCGCATCACGGCTGCGACGACGCGCTTCGCCTCGGTCGGCGAGTCCACGACGCCGCGCTCGGCCAGCGCAATCGCCGCCGTTAGCGTTCCGCCCCACGTGCGGAAGTCTTTCGCGGTGAATTCCTCGCCCATGTGCTCCTGGATGTAGGCATTCAGCACTGCGCCGGTGAGCGTGCACGCCTCGCCGTTCAACCGGTAGCGGAAAAGCCGGCGCGCCGCCCGGCTGGACGAGCAGGTCTTTCAACGCGGACGCAAGCTCCGCGTCGGCGAGCGTCGTTCGGATCTGCAGCTTGTGCTTCGCCCGGAAGCGGAACGCGATCCGATTGCCCCGGACGGAGACGTGGCGCTTCGTGAGCGTCGTGACGCCGTACGTCCGCGACCGTTTCGCATACCGATCGGTGCCGACGCGGAACCACGCCAGATTGATCAGCCGCACGGCGACCGCGCAGACGCGCTCGCGCTCGTACGGATCGAGGGTCATGTGCTCGCCCATCGCGAGCCGGAGATCGGGCAGCTTCTCGGCAAAACGGACGAGCTTGTCGAACTTCGCCTGCTCCTGCTGAGCGCGGAACTCCGGGTGGTAGAGGTACTGCCGCCGCCCCGCACGATCGAGGCCGGTCGCCTGCAGCTTTGCGCGTGGACTCGGCGAGATCCAGACGTCGCGCCAGGCCGGCGGAATGACGAGGCCCTCGATCCGCGCGACCTTGTCCTCGTCCTCGATCTGTCTGCCGCGCGCGTCGAGGTAGCGGAAGCGACCCTTCGACCCCGTGCGGCGCCAACCACCCGTGCGCGCCATGCCACGGGATGTTCCCGCAACACCCGCGAGTAGAATCCGCCGCCGATGAACACGCGCACGATCGCGGTGCTCGACGGGGACGAGACCGGCCAGGAGCTGCTCGAGGAGGCGCTGCGCGTGCTCGCGCCGGACGTGATCGAAATCGAGCTCGACTTTCCTCGGTTCGACCTCTCCCTGGAGAACAGACGCGCGACCGACAATGCGGTCGTCGATGCCGCCGCTGCGGCGATCCGCGAGCACGGGCTCGGGCTGAAGGCGGCGACGATCACGCCCGAGCAGCGCGGCGACGTCGGCTCGCCGAACAGGATCCTGCGCGAGGAGATCGGCGGCAAGGTCATCGTCCGGACCGGCCGGCGCATTCCGGGCGTCGTGCCCCTCGGGGGCGTGCACGCGCCGATCTCGGTCGTGCGGATGGCGGTGGGCGACGCGTACGGCGCAACGGAGTGGCGCGAGGGTGCCGGCGAGAACGAGGTCGCGTTCCGCACGGAGCGCATCGAGCGGCGGATCTGCCGCGCGGTCGCCGAGTTCGCCTTCCGGCAGGCTGAGCGGACGGACGCCAAGGTGTTCGGCGGCCCCAAGTACACCGTCAGCCCCACCTACGAGGGCATGTTGAAGGAGGAGATGGATGCGGCGGCGGAGCGGCACGCGGGTGTGCCGTACGAGCCGCAGCTGATCGACGCGACGTTTGCCCTCCTCCTGTCCCAGACGGGCGCGCCGCTCGTGATCCCGGCGCTGAACCGCGACGGCGACATCCTCTCCGACCTCGTCCTGCCTCTCTTCGGCTCGATCGCGGGCTCGGAGTCTCTCCTCGTCGCGTTCGACGACGACTACGTGCCGAGCGCGTTGATGGCGGAGGCCGCGCACGGGACGGCCCCTGCCCTCTTCGGCAAGAACGTCGCGAACCCGATGGCGATGATCCTCGCGGGCGCAGCCTTGCTCTCGCACGCCGACGAGCCGGCGCAGCAGGCGGGGCGCGCGATCCGCGAGAGCGCGCTCGAGGCCGTCGCGGACGGCGTTCGCACGGCCGACCTGGGTGGCCACTCCGGCACGAGCGAGTTCACGGACGAGGTCATCAGGCGCACGAAGCAGAAGCTGGAGGTCTGGTCCTCGCTCTAGGGTCTGCGCGGCTCCGTAGAGTTGGCGCCGGATGAAGGTCGCCGTTCCCCGAGAGACCGCAGCCGGCGAGCGGCGCGTCGCACTCGTCCCCGAGGCCGTCCGCCGGCTCGGTGAGAGCTTCGAGGTCGCGGTCGAACGGGGAGCGGGCGCCGAGGCCGGCTTCGCGGACGGCGAGTACGCCGACGCGGGTGCACGTGTCGTCGGTCGCAGCGAGCTCTACAGCGGTGTCGAGGCGGTCGCCCGCGTCGTCGCCCCCTCGGTGGAGGATCTCGACGGTGTCCGCGCAGGCATGGTGCTGATCGGCTTCCTGTCGCCGCTCAGCGAGCCGGCCGGTGTCGAGGCGCTCGCCGACCGGGGCATCGTCGGCTTCGCGATGGAATCGATCCCGCGCATCACCCGCGCTCAGGGAATGGACGCGCTCTCGTCGCAGAGCACGGTCGCGGGCTACAAGGCCGTCGTGCTCGCGGCCGACCGGCTGCCGCGTCTCTTTCCGCTGCTGATGACGGCCGCCGGGACGGTGGCCCCGGCCAAGGTGCTCGTCCTCGGGGCGGGCGTGGCCGGCCTGCAGGCGATCGCGACGGCACGAAGGCTCGGCGCCGTTGTGTCGGCGTTCGACACGCGCCCTGTGGTCCAGGAGCAGGTCGAGAGCCTCGGGGCGAGCTTCCTCGATCTCGGCGTGCGCGGCGAGGAGACCGCCGGCGGCTACGCCGTCGAGCTGACACCGGAGCAGCAGGCCCGGCAGCAGGCGGCGCTCGAGGAGCGCATCGCGGACATGGACGTCGTCATCACGACCGCGCTCGTGCCCGGTCGGCCCGCGCCGAAGCTGATTCCTGCCTCCTCGGTCGCGCGCATGCGGCAAGGGTCGGTGATCGTCGATCTCGCTGCCGAGACCGGGGGCAACTGCGAGCTCACCGAGCCTGGCCGGGAGGTCGTGCGCGAGGGCGTAACGATCGTCGGCGAGACGAACCTCGCCTCGACGATGCCGTACCACGCGAGCCAGCTCTACGCGCGGAACGTGTCCGCCCTCCTCCAGCATCTCGCACCGGCCGGTGAGCTCGTGCTCGACTTTGCCGACGAGATCACGAGCGGTGCATGCGTGACTCGAGCGGAGGTGGCCGCGTAATGGACGCCGTCCTCGTCACGGAACTGACCATCCTCGTCCTCTCGATCTTCCTCGGCGTCGAGGTGATCTCGAAGGTACCGACGATGCTGCACACGCCCCTCATGTCGGGGACGAACGCGATTCACGGCATCGTGCTCGTTGGGGCGATCCTCGTGGCCGGCCGCGCCGACGCCGACAGCCTGACGCTCGTCGTCGGCCTGGTGGCCGTCGTGCTCGCGACGGCCAACGTCGTCGGCGGCTTCGTCGTCACCGACCGGATGCTCGAGATGTTCAAGGGCCGCGGCGAGCGGAAGCCGGGCGCGTGAGCGAGAACGTCACGAACCTGCTGTACCTCGTCACGATCGTGACGTTCATCCTCGCGCTGCGGTTCCTCTCCTCACCGCGCCGGGCGCGGCAGGGCAACCTGCTCGGTGCGGCCGGGATGGCACTCGCGATCGCCGTCACGCTGGCGCAGGACGGCCTCGAGAACTACGGCTGGATGGCCGCCGCGATGGCGGTCGGAGCCGTCATCGGGGTCGTCGGCGCGCGCTCGGTGAAGATGACCGCGATGCCGCAGATGGTGGCGCTCTTCAACGGCGTCGGCGGCGGTGCGGTGGCGCTGATCGCGCTGGCCGAGTTCCACAACCTCGCAGCGGCCGGGCTCGCCGGCGAGGAGTCCGTGTCGATCCTGCTCTCGGCACTCATCGGCAGCATCTCGTTCGCCGGCTCCCTGATCGCGTTCGGCAAGCTGCAGGAGCTCATCAGCGGGCGGCCGATCGTCTACCCCGGCCAGCAGTTCGTGAACGGAGCGGTGCTGCTCGTCGCCCTCGCGCTCGGGGCGGCCATCCTCGCCGGGGCAGAGCAGTGACGCGCTCGTCGTCGGCCTGATCCTGACCGCGTGTCTGTTCGGCGTGTTGTTCGTGCTCCCGATCGGCGGGGCCGACATGCCTGTCGTCATCTCGCTCCTGAACGCCTTCACCGGGCTCGCCGCCTCGGCGGCAGGCTTCCTGCTCCACAACAACGTCCTCATCGTCGCGGGAGCGCTCGTCGGCGCGTCGGGCACGCTGCTGACGCTGCTGATGGGGCGCGCCATGAACCGATCGATCGCGAACGTGCTCTTCGGCGCGTTCGGCGCAGCCCCGTCGGGCACCGGCGCAGCTGCCGATACGCGACGGCCGGACCGTTCGCTCGACCTCGCCTGAGGATCTCGCCATCATGCTCGGCTACTCGAAGCGCGTGGTCTTCGTGCCGGGGTACGGGCTCGCGGTGGCCCAGGCGCAGCACGATGTCCGCGTGCTCGCCGACCTGCTCGAGGAGAAGGGTGTCGACGTCCTCTACGGGATCCACCCGGTCGCGGGCCGGATGCCGGGGCACATGAACGTCCTGCTCGCGGAGGCGAATGTGCCGTACGAGCAGCTGAAGGAGATGGACGAGATCAATCCCGGAGCTGCCGCAGACCGACGTCGTCGTGATCCTCGGCGCGAACGACGTCGTCAACCCGGCCGCCAAGACGGACCCGTCCAGCCCGATCCACGGCATGCCGATCATCGAGGTCGACCGCGCCGCGAACGTCGTCGTCGTCAAGCGCAGCCTCAACACGGGATTCGCCGGCATCGACAACCCTCTGTTCTACGACCCGAAGACGTCGATGCTCTTCGCCGACGCCAAGCAGGCGCTCGAGCAGGTCGTCGTCGCCCTCAAGAACCTCTAGCGGCGTGGGCGTCCCGTTCTTCAGCGCCGCGGCGGTCGAGGCGGCCGTCCCGCCCGAGCTCGCGTACGCCGTTGTGCGCGACGCCTTCGTCGCGCACGCCCGCGGCGAGTGGACGATGCAGCCGAAGCTCTACGTCACGAACTATCCAGCGGGCGACTTCCGGGCGATGCCGGCGCTCGGCGGCGGTCATGCGCTCCTGAAATGGGTGACGTCTTTCCCTGGTAACCCGGCGCTCGGGCTGCCGACCGTGACCGGCGTGGTCGTGCTCTCGGATGCAGAGACCGGTGCCGTGGAGGCTCTCCTGGACGCGGCGTCTGTCACGGCTCTGCGAACCGGCGCGGCGGCGGCCATCGCGGCAGAGACGCTTGGCCTGGCGGGAGGCGCAGCGGCGGTGATCGGCGCCGGCGTGAACGGGCGCGCAGCCGCCCGGACGCTGCTTGCGATCGGGCGCGACGTGGCGCTGTGGGACATCGACGGCGAGCGGGCTCGCGCGACGGCGTCGGAGCTCTCGGCAGGGGTGGTCTCGCGCGAGGAGGCGCTCGCCGCCGACGTCGTCGTCACCGTCACTCCGGGCCGCGAGATCCTGCTGCCGCAAGGCTCGCTCCGACCCGGCCAGCACGTGAGCCTGATGGGCGCCGACGGGCCGGGGAAGGCCGAGATCGCGGTCGGCGAGATCCAGCGCGCACGGGTTTTCTGCGACGAGTGGGAGCAGGCGAGCCACGGCGGCGAGCTGGCCGCAGCGGTCGAGGCGGGCGCGATCGCGCGCGAGGACGTGACGGAGCTCGGCGCGGTGCTGACGGGAGGCGCTGAGGGACGTCGCTCGGCCGGACGAGATCACGATCTTCGACTCGACCGGCCTCGCGATCCAGGATCTCGCGGTCGCGATCGCCGCGTATGAGCGCCGCGGTGAGCTCGAGCTGCCTCAGCTCGACCTCTGACCCGGTGCGCATGTGAGGCTGGTGGATGAGCGACCGTCGAGGTCTTGCGCATCGGGTTGAAAAACGGCAGCTCCACCACCGTCCCCGCCGTCCGGCTGCGCCGCGCTTCCACCGTCCACTCGACGTCGATCCTCGTGCCGAGCTTGCTGTGGTCGGCAGCGACTGACGCCAGCCCAACCACCTTCTTCAGTGTCGGGCTCCACGTCGTGCTGGTCGCCTTGCCGATCTGGCGGCCCCGCGCGTACACGGGAACCGGGACACGCGAGGCGGCCGGCTCCAGCGTCGGCGTCAGCCCCTTCGCGCGGTACAGCTCCTCGAGTGGCTCCCAGTCGAGCTCGAGCCCGACAAGCCTCCGCGGAGGCCCCCCGCGACCCTGTTCCCGCTCGAGCGCGCGACGGCCGACGAACTCCACCGGCTGCTCGAAGTCGACGAAGCGGCCCAGGACGCCCAGCTCGAAGGGCGAGTACGACTGCTCGGGAATCAGCGCGCGCCGGACAGAGTCGAAATCCACTTCGATGAGGATCAGCCCTGCCTCGATCCGCGCGATGTCGAGGGCGAGCATCCCGGCCGGCCGGATGCCGTAGGCGCTCCCCGCCCGCACGAGGGCGTCCCAGAGCTCGACCGCCTGAGCGCTCTCGACCCACACCTCGTAGCCGAGGTCGCCCGTATAGCCGGTCCGGGAGACGTCGACGGGGATGCTGCCGACCTGCGCCGCCCGCCGGCCGAAGTACGTGAGGTCGCCCCAGGACATCTCGGTGGCCGCCTCGAGCACGTCGCGGCTCAGCGGCCCCTGCACGGCCAGCGCGGAGATGCGTTCGCTCACGTCCTCGAGCTCGACGTCCAGCCCGCGAGCGTTCATCCGGAGCCAGCGCAGCGACGAGTCGGCGGCGGTCCAGCGGTAGGTCTGCTCCTCCAGCCGGGCGACTGTCCCGTCGTCGACCACGCGGCCGTCCTCGTTGCACCAGGATGTGTAGTAGACGCGGCCGACAGCGAGCTTGCTCGCGTCCCGCGTGATCACGCGGTCGACGAGCCGCGTGGCGTCGGGCCCGGAGACCAGGTACTTGTAGAGCGGAGAGACGTCGATGAGCGCCGCGGCCTCCCGGATGGCGTTGTACTCGATCTCGTGGGAGTCGGAGTACGCGCTCGCCGCGAGATAGCCCGACCATTCGCGCCACTGCAGCTTGGTGTTGAGTGGTGCGGTCCGGGGATAGAACGCGGTTCCGACCGACACGGCGGATCTAGGACTTCGGGATCTGCTTCTCGGGGTCGAAGAAGGGCAGCGGCGCAATCGTCGCGTCCCTCATACCCTCGGGTGTCTCCACCGCGACGTGCGTCCCGAGCTCGGTGTGCTCGACGGGGAGCCACGCGTACCCGATGTTCTTCTCGAGGCGGGGCGAATAGACGGCGGAGGTCACCCGTCCGCTCGCGCCGTCGGCCGAAACCGGCCAGCCCGTCGCGTTCATCTCCAGCCGGTCGCCGTCGATCTCGACGCCGACGATCTTCTGCTTCACGCCCTCGTCGCGAATCCTCGTGAGCGCGTCGCGGGCGACGAAATCCGCCTCGGTGTCCAGGTCGACGAGCCGGCCGAGGCCCAACTCGAAGGGGTTGTTCTCGTAGGTCATGTCGGCACCCCAGTTGAAGATGCCTCCCTCGACCCGGCGGATGTCCACCGGCCCCGTCGGCCGGATCTCGTACGGCTCGCCCGCTTCCATGATCCGGTCCCACAGGTCCGTTCCGCGCGAGGCGTCGAGGAGGTAGATCTCGTATCCGACCTCCGACGTCCAGCCGGTCCGGGTGAGGATGAGCGGGATGTCGTCCAGCTCGAGGCGGCGGAAGTGGTAGTAGCCGAGGTCGAGGATGTCGTCGCCGAACAGGCCACGGACGACGTCCTTCGACTTTGGACCCTGGATTTGCAGCGGGTATGCCTCGACCTCCGAGAGCTGCACATCCATCCCCGCGTGCGCCGCCAGCCCCTTCGCGTACAGCAGGACGTCGCTGTCCGCGAGCGCGAACCAGAACGTGTTCTCGTCGAGCCGCAGCATGACCGGGTCGTTGAGGATCCCGCCGTCCGGCGCCGTGATCAGGACGTACTTGCCCTGGCCGACCGCGCACGCGCTGAGGTCGCGACAGGTGAGCAGCTGCGCGAAGCGGAAGCCGTCCGGGCCCGTCACCTCCACGTTGCGCTCGACGGAGACGTCCCAGAGCGTCACGTGGTTCAGCAGGTGCCAGTACTCGGCCTCGAAATCGTCGAAGTTGATCGGGAAGAGCGTGTGGTTGTAGACGGTGAAGCCCTTGGGGCCGTGCCGCTGCGTCGCCTCGTAGAAGGGGCTGCGCCGCAAGCGCGCTCCACGCTGAACCGTCTCCATGTCGAACGAGCCGAGCATGTCGGCAAGCATAGTCGGGTGGCTTTTTGCGGAGCGCGCCGGGCCGTCCCGCGGTTAGTGTCGCCGCTGATGGCGAGCTCCGATCACCGCATGTACGACGCCGTGATCATTGGCGGCGGGCACAACGGGCTCGTCGCCGCGGCGTATCTTGCGCGGGCCGGACTCAAGGTCGTCGTGCTGGAGCGGCGACACGTTCTCGGCGGGGCGGCGGTAACCGAGGAGGTGTTCCCCGGCTTCCGGTTCAGCGTGGCCTCGTACGTCGTCTCGCTGCTCCGCCCCGAGATCGTCCGGGAGCTCTCGCTGCCGGCGCACGGCCTCGAGATCCTGCCTCTCGACGGAACGTTCACGCCGCTCGACGACGACTACCTGTGGCGTGTGAACGACCACGGCCGCACCATGCGTGAGCTCCGACGCTGGTCGGCGACCGACGCGGAGGCGTACGAGGAGTACAGCCGCTTGATGTTCGAGATGGCGAGGTTCATCAAGCCGATCCTGTCCATCGCGCCGCCGGACCCGACACGGCTCAATCCGCGCGAATGGCTCCCCGTCGCACGTCTCGCCCGCTCCTTCAACGGCCTCTCCCTCGAGCAGCGGACGGTGTTCATCCAGCTCATGACGATGAGCGCCGCCGACTTCCTCGACCAGTGGTTCGAGACGGATCCGCTGAAGGCGACGATGAGCGCCTCCGGGATCATCGGCACGTTCCAGGGGATCCGCTCTCCTGGGACCGCCTACGTCCTGCTGCACCACTACATGGGCGAGATCGACGGCGTCCTGCGAGCCTGGGGAATACCGCGGGGAGGGACCGGCGCAGTCAGCGAGGCGATCGCGAGCGCCGCCCGGTCGTTCGGTGCCGAGATCAGGACCGAGACCGCCGTCGAGCACTTCCTGACCCGAGGCGACGAGGTGACCGGCGCGGTCACGTCGGCGGGCGACGAGGTGACCGGGCGGGTGACGCTGTCGAGCCTGGACCCGCAGCAGACGTTCCTCCGGCTCCTGCCGTCCGGCCTCCTCGACGGGTCGTTCCTCGCAGAGGTCGCGCGCTACCGGTACCGGGGCTCCAGCGGGAAGGTGAACCTGGCCCTGGACGGGCTTCCCGAGTTCACGTGCCTGCCCGGCGAGGGCGACCACCTGCGCGGCGCGATCAGCTTCAGCCCGAGCATCGACTACATGGAGCAGGCCTACGACGACGCGAAGTCCGGGCGCTTCAGCCGGCGTCCGTACATCGACATGGTCATCCCGACCCTGGTCGACCCGTCGATGGCGCCTCCGGGCAAGCACGTCATGAGCTGCTTCGTCCAGTACGCGCCCTACCGCCTGGCCGAGGGCGACGAATGGGACGACAGCCGGCGCGATGCGTTCGGGGAGACCGTCATCGACACGATCGCGGAGCGGGCGCCGAACATCCGCGACCTGATCCTGCACGCGCAGGTGCTCACCCCCAAGGACATCGAGGACCGGTTCGGGCTCTCCGAGGGAAACATCTTCCAGGGCGAGCTCTCGCTCGAGCAGCTCTTCTTCAACCGGCCCGTGCCGGGATGGGCGCGCTACCGGACGCCGCTGCGGAGCCTCTGGATGTGCGGCTCGGCCACGCACCCCGGGGGTGGAATCATGGGCGCGTCGGGACGCCTCGCGGCGCTGCAGGTCCTGCGCGCGCTCCGCGCCAAGAAGGCCGCCTGAGAGTGGCCCGGGAGCGATACGACGCGGTCGTGGTCGGGGCCGGACACAACGGCTTGGTCGCGGCTTCGTACCTGGCGAAGGGCGGGCTCCGGACGCTGGTTCTCGAGCGGCGAAGCCGGGCGGGCGGCCTCCTGGCTACCGAGGAGATCGCGCCCGGTGTGCGCGCGCCGGTTGCGGCCAACTTCGGAGGTCTCCGTGACGATGTCGTCCGTGACCTTGGGCTCGGCTCGCATGGGTTCCGCGCCATCGAGCCGGAGGTAGTGGCCTTCGCCCCGTCCGCCGACGGGCCGGGCCTCACGTTGTGGCGCGACCCGGTCCGGACGGCGATCGGGCTCCGGACGGGGACCAAGCCGCGCGATGCCGAGGCGTTCCTCGCCTTCGACCGCAGGATCCGCTCGCTGGGAGCATTCCTGGCCCGCGTCCAGGCGACCGAGCCGCCGGACCTCGCGTCTCCGTCCCTCGCGGACACCACCGGCGGCCTCACGCTGTTGAACGGCCTGCGGCACCTCGGGAGACAGCAGCTGCGCGAGGCGCTGCGCGTGCTGCCGATGTCCGTCGCGGACCTCGTCGACGAAGCCGTCGAGAACGAGGCGCTACGCGGCGCCCTCGGCGCGCGTGGCGTTCGTTACGCGGCCATGGGACCTCGGTCGGCGGGGACGGCGCTCAACCTCCTGTGGGACTCGGCTTCAGGAGGCGGAGCGGCTGGCCGCACGGTCTTCGCGCGCGGCGGGCCGGACTCCCTCGCAGAGGCGCTCGTCGCCGCCGCGCGGAGCAACGCCGCGACGATTCGCTGCGACGCGGACGTCGCCGCCATCCGAACCGGGCGAGGCTCCGTAGAAGGCGTCGCTCTCGCGAGCGGCGAGGAGATCGACGCGCGGATCGTCGTGTCGAACGCCGACCCCAAGCAGACCCTTCTGCGCCTCGTCGACCCGGCCGAGGTCGGCCCGACTCTGGGCTGGCGGGTCGAGCACATCCGCACGCCCGGCGTGGTGGCGAAGGTGACCCTCGTCCTGGAGGGCCTGCCGGCGATCGGCGGCGTCGAAGGCGAGCGCCTGCACGGGCGGATCGTCGTCGCACCGAGCCTTGACGACCTCGAGCGGGCGTTCGACGACTCGAAGTACGGCCGGATCTCCGAGCACCCGTATCTCGAGGCGACGATCCCCACCCTCTCGGACCCCTCGTTGGCCCCTGCCGGGACCCACGTCGTCACCGCGCTGTTCCAGTACGCGCCACGGCGACTCCGGGACGCGGACTGGGACGAGGCGGCGCGCGATCGTGTAGCGGACGGGGCCGTGCGGACGCTCGAGGTCTATGCACCGGGTATCGCGGACAGGATCGTCGCTCGCCACGTCGTCACGCCTGCGGACCTCGAGCGCGAGTACGGGCTCAGCGGCGGGCACCCGATGCACGGCGAGCACGCCCTCGACCAGGTCTTCGCCTGGCGGCCCCTCCTCGGCCATGCTCGCTACCGGCTTGCCGGGATCCGCGGCCTCTACATGTGCGGGGCGGGCACGCACCCCGGGGGCGGAGTCACCGGCGGCCCCGGGAGGAATGCAGCGCGGGCAATCCTCGCCGACGCTCGGCGGGCGCGACGCCGTAGAACGAGAGGTCGCGCACGCGGTGCGGACGCGTAGCGGTGCGAGCCACGGCGCGATGCTACGCACTCGCACGGTAGACGCCGTCCTCCTCCGTGACGAGATCGGCCAGCTCGAGCTCCGTCAAGGCCACTGCCAGCTGCTCCGCCGAGAGGCCCGTAGCGCGTGCGAGCTCGTCGGCGCCGGCGGCGGCTTCGTTGATGCGAGCGAGCACACGTGAAGCCACCTCTCCGACCACAGCGCCAGGCTGAACCGGCGCCTCCAGCCCGAAGCTCTCGAGCACGTCCTCCGACCGCGTCAATGGCGTCGCGCCGAGCCGCAGCAACGCGTTGGAGCCTGCCGAGAGCGAGCTCGTGATCTCTCCCGGTACGGCGAACACCTCCCTCCCCTCCTCGAGCGCGAAGTCAGCCGTGATCAGCGCGCCGCTGCGCTCGCGCGCCTCGACCACGACCGTCGCCGAGCACAGGCCGGCAACGATTCGATTTCGTGCCGGGAAACGCCAGGGTGCCGGCTCGATGCCCGGGGCGTACTCGGCGACGACCAGGCCCGACGCGGCAATCTCCCTGGCCAGCGCGCGATGGGCGGCCGGGTAGTCGCGATCGATGCCGCAGCCGAGCACCGCGATCGTCACACCACCCGCCTCGAGTGCGCCTCGATGCGCCTCGGCGTCGACGCCGCGCGCCATCCCGCTCACGATCACGAGCCCGGCGGACGCGAGCTCTCGCGCGACCCGGCGCGCGACCTGGCGGCCGTAGGGCGAGCAGGCGCGAGCGCCGACGACGGCGACCGCCAGGCCGGCCGAGCAGCTCCACGTCTCTGTCCCCGCGCAGATAGAGGCCGGGCGGTGGGTCGTGGATCGCCCGCAGGAGCAACGGGAACGCCTGGTCCGACCGGGCCAGGAATCGCAGCCCGAGGTCCTCTAGACGCGCGAGCTCTGCCTGCTCGTCGAACGCTGCGCGGAACGCAGCGAAGCGTGCGCTTCGGGGCTCGCCCACGAGATGCGCGTCGTTGGCGGCCGCAAACGAGGCGAGCGCCAGGTCGCTCATGCTGCGAGCTCCTTCGGTGCTCGGTACGCGAGCGCCTCGGCAACGTGCTCCGCCTCGACCGCCTCCGAACCGGCCAGCGCCGCGGCCGTCCTCGCCACGCGAGCGACTCGTGCGCGGCCTCGCGCCGACAACGGCAGCCGCTCGACTGCCCTGTTCAGGAGCTCATCAGCCGCCGCCGTGCGTGACGCAGACGCTGCACCGAGCCGCCCCCGTGCCTCCAGCACGCGCCCGCGCACCGCGCCGGAAGCCTCCGCCGGTCCCGCGGCGAGCTCCTGCGCCCGCGGCCGGGGTACGGTGACGACCAGATCGAAGCGGTCGAGCAACGCCCGTGAGAGCTTGTCCCGGAAGGCGGCCAGACGCTGCGGCGAGCACGAGCACTCGGCCGCGGGATCGCCGCGGCCCGCGCACGGGCACAGATTCATGGTCGCGACGAGCTGGAAGCGAGCGGGGAAGACGGCGAAGCCGGCGACCCGCGCGATCGCGATCGTGCCGTCCTCGAGCGGCTGGCGTAACGCCTCGAGCGCCGGGCGTTGGAACTCGGGCAGCTCGTCCAGGAGGAGGACGCCTCGGTGGGCGAGGCTCGCCTCCCCGGGCCGCGGCCCTGGCCCACCGCCCACGACCGCGGCCATTGAAGCACTGTGGTGCGGCGCACGGAACGGCGGCCGGGCGACGAGAGGGCGCTCCGGCGAGAGCAGGCCGGCGACGGAGTGGATCCGCGTGACCTCGAGCTGCTCACGAGGCTCGAGCGGCGGGAGAATCGACGGCAGCCGACGGCCGAGCATCGTCTTGCCGGTTCCCGGCGGCCCGGCCAGCAGCAGGTTGTGACGACCCGCTGCCGCGAGCTCGAGCGCACGCCGCGCCCGCTCCTGGCCGCGCACGTCGGCGAGGTCGGGCAGCTCGGGCTCGATCCGCTCGGCCGGTGGATCGACCGGCGGCGGCCGCAGCTCTCCGCGCAGGTAGGCGACAGCCTCGGCCAGGTGCCGGACCGGAACGGCCTCAACGCCGCCGAGCTCGGCTTCGGCCGCGGATTCGGGCGCGCAGAGGATGCGGTCGAACCCGGCCAGCCGGGCACCCTCCGCGACCGCGAACGCGCCTCGCACCGGCCGGACGCGGCCGTCGAGCGCAAGCTCGCCGACGGACGCGTGTTCCTCGAGCCGCTCCGGCGGTACCTGGCGCGAGGCCGCCAGCAACGCGAGGCCGATCGCGAGGTCGAAGCCGGAGCCCTCCTTCCGCAGTCCGGCGGGCGCGAGGTTGACGGTGATCCGCCGCAGTGGCCATTCGAGCTCAGCCGAGGCGATGCCGCTCCGGACGCGGTGCTTCGCCTCCGAGCAGGCTCGGTCGGCGAGACCAACGATGGCGAAGGACGGTACGCCGCTCTGGAGATGTGCCTCGACCTCGACGCGCCTCGCTTCGAGCCCGACCAGGGCGTGAGTGACGGCGCGCGCGAGCACACCTCGACGCTATGGACGAAGCCGCAACGAGAGTGCAACACCTTCGTGCCTAATGCGTGACGATCAGGATCGACTCGAAGTACTCGCCGGCGCGCCTGCCCGTCCGCCGGTTCACGTGCCGCTCGAGACGGTCCTCCAGCCGAAGACCCGCCCGCGACAGGATCTCCGGGTAGAGCTCGCGGCGGTCGTTGACGACGATGCAGATCGGAGCGCCCGGGCGGACGACATCGCGCACCCGGCTGAGCACGGTCGCGATCCCGGCGATGTACTCCTCGAGCGCGGCCCGGCTCGTGCCGCGCGCGGCGGCTCCGACCTCACGCTCGCGCCGGTCGTCGAGCCCGAGCAGCTCGTAGGCGTAGCGATGCTGCTCGTGATAGTCGATGAGTCCCGGATACGGCGGCGACGTGACAACGCCGTCGTAGTGGCCGCCGAGCTCGAGATCACGCGCGTCACCGTGGAGGACGACCGCCGCGCGCTCACCGTCGCGCACGGCAGCAAACCCCTGCAGGCGGGCGAGCGTGTCGAGGAGGTACCGCGCGAGGAACTTCTGCGCTCCCTGAACAGGGGCGCACGTGCGCCTGTGCTTGTGACACCAGTAGGGACCGGACCTGCGGCGCGCGCGGGAAGTCGAGATCGAAGTGGGTCGTCAGCCGCGCCGACCGCGCCGCCCGCGCGAGCACGACGCGCATGACGTCGGCGTGCTCGTACTCCTCGACGAGCGAGCGGAAGTGAAGAAGCTCGGCGGCAGCCTCGGGCGCAAACCACTCGCGGACGAATCCCTTCGGGCGCCGGGACGAACGGCCGAGTCGGCCTCGTAGGTCGTAGACCTCGTCCTCGAGGAGAGGAAGGTCGTGTCGCCGCGTCTTCACGCGCATGAGCAGCGCGTTGAATGCCGCGATGTCGACGCCGACCGCGTCGTAGCCCGACTCGAGCGCCTGCACGAGCGTCGTGCCCGAGCCGGCGAACGGATCGAGTACGCGACCTCCTGGGCGCACGTATCGCCGCAGCAGCGCCTCGACGAGCTGCGGGACGAACTTGCCGAGGTACGGATGGAGGCGGTGGACATGCTTCGTCCGCTCGCGCTCCGGGAGCTGGCGCTCCGACCACGAGAGGGCGAGGTCGATCCCGCTGTAGAGCGCCTCCTGCGTCGCCGCCACGGAGGCGGACTTCGACGGCGCCTGCGGGATCCCTAGGCCACGTCGCGCCCGCGGGCGTCGGTGTCGTGCGGCTCCTCGGGCAGCTCGAGCGCGACGCCGCTCGCGCCAAGCGGGCGCCGCGGCGGCCCTGACGGCACGAGCGCCGGCTCCTCGTCCGGCGGTGCCGCGGGCGGCTCCGGCGGCGCAAGCCCGAGGGCTTGCTTGATCCGCCGCCAGAGACCGCGCCGGCGCATTCGTCCTAGTAGTGGATCCCGCTCGCCGCGTCGAGCTCGCGCAGGCGGCGGATCCGCTCCTCCATCGGAGGATGCGTCGAGAAGAGTGCCGAGAAGCCGTGCCGGCTGAGCGGGTTGGCGATATAGAGCGCCTCCGTCGCCGGGTTCACCTTCATCGGCACCGCCTGGACACCCCGCTGGAGCGTCCCGAGCGCCTCCGCGAGCGGCCGCCCCTCGCCCAGGTACTGGGCGGCGGTCGCATCGGCGAGGTACTCGCGCTGGCGCGACACGGCGAGCTGGAGAATCGTCGCCGCGAGCGGCGCGACGATGATCGCCACGAGCACGCCGATGAAGCCGAGCGGGTTGTTGTCGTCGTCATCGCCGCCGAAGATGAGCGAGAACTGGAGGATGTTCGCGATCGCGGCGATCGCGGCGCCGATCATGGCGGCGATCGTCGTCACGAGGATGTCGCGGTTGTCGATGTGCGCGAGCTCGTGGGCGAGGACGCCGCGTACCTGCTCGCGCGGCAGGTGCTGGAGCAAGCCCTCCGTGACCGCGACGGCAGCCTTCTTGGGACTGCGGCCGGTCGCGAACGCATTCGGCTGCTCGGAGGGGATCAGGTACAGCTTCGGCATGGGCAGGCCGGCCTTGCCGGCGATCTCTGCCACGTCCTGGTAGAGCTCCGGCGCCTGGCTCTGCTCGAGCGGTTGCGCACGCGAGGCCTTGAGCGCGAGCCGGTCGGAGAACCAGAACATCACGAGGTTGAAGACGATCGCGATGCCGGCGAACAGGATCAGGCCGCTCGAGCCGCCGAAGAGCCAGCCGAGGCCGACGAACAGCGCGCCGAGCGCCGAGATGACGAGCCAGGTGCGCGCCTGCGTCATGACCTTGGTACGGGTGATGGACATTGGTGTTGGGTGTTCCTTTCCGGCTGAACGATTGTTTCTGGATTCAGCCGAAAGTTTCTCCCACCCAGGATCTGGGTCTGCGCACCCGGGCCGAGGCCGTGATGACGAGTGCGCCCGTTGGGGGATAGTGCCTTCCGGCAATCGAAATGTTAGCGAGCGGCGTGGTCGACACGTATTGCGGCGTGGTTAAAGGGGACGTCGCTCGAGCGCGCCCGCGCGCACGGCGATGACCTCGAAGCCGCACGTGAGGTCGAGGCAGTCGGGATTCCGCGCGAGCCACGCCTCGGCCGCCAGGCCGAGTCGGCGAGCCTTCTCGTCGTCTACCATCTCCAGCGGGTCGCCGAACCCGGCGCCGGCCTTCCCCTTGACCTCGCAGAAGACGAGCCGGCGACCGCGGCGCACGATCAGATCGAGCTCGTAGCCGCCAGCCCAGACGTTGGTCCCGAGGATCCGGTAGCCACGAAGTCGGTAGTGGCGCGCCGCGCGGCGCTCGTCAGGGTTGCGCGACGAGCTCGTGCGGCGCATACGCGAGCGCGTTGAAGGAGAGCCGGTGTTGCTCGCTGGGACCGTGTTCGCGGACGGCCGCGGAGTGGCCGGGCGTGATGTAGCCGACATGCGAGGAGAAGCCGTACCGCGGGTAGAGCGCGTCGAGGCGTCGCATGAGGCGATCGCGCGTCACCTTCGCCACGATCGAGGCGGCGGCAATCGCGGCACTCTTCGTGTCGCCGTCGATGACGGCCTGGTGCTTCGGCGCAGCCGAGCCGAGCCGGAAGCCGTCGACGAGACAGGCCTCCGCGGGCGGGGCGAGATCCGCCAGCACCGACCGGAGTCCCCAGAGGTTCGACCGGTGCAGCCCCGTGCGGTCGATCTCACCGGCGGGGATGATCCGCACGCTGATCCGCGTCGCACAGCCGACCACGGCGCGGAAGAGCTCTTCGCGCGCGGGCGGCGCCACCTGCTTCGAGTCGTTCAGGAACGCGAGTGGCCGCACGCGATGGTTCCGCAGGCACTCGTAATCGAGCAGGACGCCGGCCACCACCAACGGGCCTGCGAGCGAGCCGCGGCCCGCCTCGTCGGCGCCGGCGACGAAGCGCGCCCCGAGCCTCCGGTCGAACGAGAGCAGCTTCTGACCGGGAGGACGTGGCACGCGCCGAGGATAGCGTGGAAGCTCGGACGGAACCGTCACGCCTTCGACACGGAAGTGTTACTTCGGGAGCGTGCAGCCGGCGCTGCGCTGGGTGAGTCGGATCCGTGGTGCGCCGACGGCGGCCTCGACGCGGAACCAGTCGCAGTTGCCGTCCACGCGGCGCACGGCACAGATGAAGACGGACGTCTCCTCGATTCGCAGGAAGGTCCGGGCGCTGTCAGTGCAGTGCGTCTCGCTGACGTCGTAGATGCCGGCGGCCGCGGACGCCCCGACGTAGTCCTGCGTCGCTTCCCGCGCCGCCTGCTGCTGAGAGTCCTCGGCGCAGCCCGCGAGGAAGACGAGAAGCACGAGCGCGCCGAGGCGGCGCACCGGACGCTACTTCTGCTCGGCCTCGGCGGCCGCGTCCTCGGTCGGCGCGTCGGCGACCGCGGCTTCCTCCTCCGCCTCGGCGGCCGGAGGCGGTTCCTCGTCGGCGGGCTCGTCGTCGGCGGGCTGCTCGACGGCCTCCTCGACCGCAGCCTCCGCGACAGGAGCCTCCTCCGCAGGAGCCTCCTCGACAGAAGCCTCCTCGACAGGAGCCTCACCGGCGGCGGCGAGCTCCTCGTCCACCGGCTCCTCGGCCGCGGCGAGCTCCGCGGCCTCTGCTGCCGCCGCTTCCTCGGCGGCCTGGGCCGCCTTCGCACCGGGGGCCGGCCGCAGCTCGCGCACGCGAGCCTTCTTGCCGACCTTCTCGCGGAGGTAGTAGAGCTTCGCGCGCTTGACGTCACCGATCGCCGCGACCTCGATCTTCTCGATTTTCGGCGAGTGCACCGGGAACGTCCGCTCGACGCCGACGCCGAAGGACTGCTTGCGGACGGTGAAGGTCTCGCGCGCCCCGGAGCCTTGCCGCTTGATGACGATGCCCTCGAAGACCTGCACGCGGCGGCGCTGGCCCTCGATCACCTGGAAGTGCACGCGCACGGTATCGCCCGCCTTGAAGCGCGGGATCTGGCGCAGCTGACGCTGCTCGATGCTCTCGATGATCGTGCTCATGGCAAGGAAGGCGGCGGGAAGCCGACGCCGGATGATAGCCAAACGTCTCGCGCGCTGACGCCTCCGGCGTCCCGGTCGCGGTGCGGGGCCGGAGGGGATAGGCCGTTAGGCCAGACCCGGAGAGCACCGTGCCGCGAGCGGGGCGAGCGCGCGCCGGAGCCGGGCTCCGCCCGGCGGGAGGCGCGCGCGGCCGCTGGCGGTCAGCGGATGGAAATGCGGTTCGGGGGCCAGTAGGTCGCGAAGACCTTGCCGATGAGGTTGCCCCGAGGCACCGTCCCCCACTCCCGCGAGTCGCACGACTGCGAGCGGTTGTCGCCCATCATGAAGTACTGGTCCTCTGGGATCTGGAAGGTGCGCGGGGGTCGCGTGTCGCGGCGGTTCGGCGCGATGTACGGCTCGTCGAGCTTGCGGCCGTTGATGTAGACGTAGGTCAGGTTCCGCTCGGAGCGGAGCTCGAGCCGCTCGCCGGGGAGCCCGACGATCCGCTTGACGAAGGTTCCGCCTGCGCCGCAGCGCTCACGTGCGGCCAGCGGCGTCTCGAAGACCACGACGTCGCCTCGCTCCGGATCCTTGAAGTGGTAGATGAAGCGGTTCGCGAGCACCCGGTCGGAGAAGCGCGCCTCGCAGCCGCTCGCGGGCTGGGCGCAGTGGAGCGTCGGCTCCATCGACGACGACGGGATGCGGTACGGGTTGACCACCCATTCCTTGATCGCGAGCACGATCAGGATCGCGCCGACGATCGTGACGACCCAGTCGACGATCGCGCGCCACGGCTGCGGGAGGCCGCGGGTCAGCCGGTCGACCGGGTTTCGCGAGTGATGCTCGCGTACAGGCGGCTCGGGCGGGATGGGCGCCGGCGGAACGTATTCCTCCTCGCTCACCACCCGGTAGCGGGGCTCGTCCTCGGGCCACTGGCCGCTCACAGAGCGGCGCTCCGCAGCCGGCTCTGTTCACGACGCCACTCGTCGACCCGGCCGTGGTCGCCGGAGAGGAGGACCTCCGGCACGCCCCAGCCGCGAAACTCGGGCGGGCGCGTGTAGTGCGGGTACTCGAGGCCGCCCTCGAGCTCGGCCGAGAAGCTCTCGTGCTCACCCGAGCCTGGCGTCAGGGCACCCGGCAGCCGGCGGACGACGGCGTCGAGCAGCACCATCGCCGGCAGCTCGCCTCCGGAGAGCACGTACGGCCCGATCGAGATCGCGTCCGAGGCGAGGTTCGCCACGACGCGCTCGTCGAAGCCCTCGAAGCGCGATGAGAGCAGAGTCAGGTGCGGCTCGGCGGCGAGCTCCTCCACGACCGCCTGGGTCAGCGGCCGCCCCTGCGGGGTCAGCGCGACGACGCGATGCGCCGGGCTGTCCCCGTAGGCAGCTTCGAGCGCGGCCGCGACGACGTCGACGCGCAGGACCATGCCGGCTCCGCCGCCGTACGGCTCGTCGTCGACCTGGCCGGCGCGGAGCGGCGTCGTGTCGCGGTAGTTGAAGAGGCGCAGCTCCAGCTCGCGGCCAAGGACGCCCGCGACGGGCTGCTGTTCGGTCATCCACGCGAAGGCATGCGGGATCTGAGTGAAGAGGTCGAGGCGCAAAGGACTGAGCTTGAGGTTACTCGTCGTTGGCGAAGCCGGAGGACACGATGACCCGACCCGCCTCTAGATCGACGGCCGTGATGCAGGCCGCGACGAGCGGCAAAAGCAGGCCGCTGTCGAGCTCGATCGAGTCGTTCGCGGGGCCGTTGTGCACCTCGGCAACGGTTCCGAGCCGGCGCCCCCCTTCCTCCTCGACCTCGAGGCCGACGAAGCTGGAAGACGTAGTAGGAATCCGGCTCCGGGTCCGGCAGCTCGTCATGCGGCAGGGCAAGCGTCGCGCCGCGGGCGACATCGCGATCGAGCTTGATCACGGCGCGGCCGCCCGCTCCGCGCTTGGAGACGACGACCTCGGCCGGCTCCCCGTCCACGTAGAGGCGCGCGCCGCGCGCGAAGCGCTGCTCCGCCTCGCTCGCGTCCTCGACGAAGAACGAGCCGTCGATGCCGTGCGGCCTTCCGACGCGGCCGACCGTCACGAGTTGCTCCTCACTCAACGATCTCGAGCACGATCCGCCGGCGCGACCGCGCTCCGCTCGCGCGGACGATCGTGCGGAGGGCACGCGCGATCCGGCCGGCGCGGCCGATCACCTTGCCGCGGTCGTCGGGCGCCACGTAGAGCTGCAGGACGGTGGCGTCGTCGCGCTCGATCTCCTCGACGCGCACGGCGTCGGGATCGTCGACGAGCCGACGAGCCAGCCAGACGAGCAGGTCGGCCACGCTAGGAGATGTCGGCGATCTTGATCAGCTTCGCGACCGCGTCCGACGGCTGCGCGCCCTTGTCGAGCCAGCCCTTCACCTTGTCGGCGTCGAGCTCGATCGTCGACGGGTCGGTCTGCGGGTTGTAGCGACCGACGATCTCGATGAACCGCCCGTCGCGCGGCGAGCGCGAGTCGGCCACGACCACCCGGTAGATCGGGTTCTTCTTGGAGCCGACTCTCGTCAGCCGCATGCGTACTGCCACGTTCGACTTACCTCCGTCCAGCCTTCGTCAGTTGTCCGGGCAAGGTCGGCATCTTCCCCTTGCCCATCTGCTTCATCATCTTCTCCATCTGCTTTCGTGCGGTCAGCAGCTTATTCACGTCCTGGATGGTCTGCCCGCTGCCCGCCGCGATCCGCTGCCGCCGGGAGCCGTTGATCAGGTGCGGCATGCGCCGCTCCTGCGGGGTCATCGACAGCACGATCGCCTCCACCCGCGCCAGCTGGCGCTCGTCGATGTCGACGTCCTTGAGCTGGTTGCCGAGGCCGGGGATCATCTTCATGACCCCCTGCAGCGGCCCCATCTTCTTGAGCATCTTCTGGGCCGCGAGGAAGTCGTCGAACGTGAACTGGCCGGCGCGCATCCGCGCCTCCATCGCCTCCGCCTCGTCCTCCTCGACCGCCTGCTCCGCCTTCTCGATCAGGGTCAGGACATCGCCCATGCCGAGGATCCGCGAGGCCATCCGGTCGGGGTAGAAGTACTCGAGCTGGTCGAGCTTCTCGCCGATGGAGACGAGCTTGATCGGCTTCCCGGTGACGGCCTTGACGGAGAGCGCAGCGCCGCCGCGCGCGTCGCCGTCGAGCTTGGTCAGGACGACGCCGTCGAAGGCGATGCGCTCGAAGAACGCCTGCGCGACGTTGACCGCCTCCTGGCCCGTCATCGAGTCGACGACGAGCAGGACGTTCGTCGGCTTCGCCGCGTCGCGCACGCGCGCGAGCTCGTCCATCAGCTCCTCGTCGACGTGCAGGCGGCCGGCGGTGTCGAGGATGACGACGTCCTGGCCACCGCTCTGCGCCGCCTGGAGGCCGTACTTCACGACCTCGACAGGATCCTTGGTGTCGCGCCGGTAGACCGGGATCTGGATCTGGCGGCCGAGCTGCTCGAGCTGGTCGATCGCGGCGGGGCGCTGCAGGTCGGCGGCGACGAGCGCCGGCTTCTTGCCCTCTTTCCTGCAGCAGCAGCGCGAGCTTGGCTGCGGCGGTGGTCTTCCCCGAGCCCTGGAGGCCCGCGAGCAGGATCACGGTCGGCGGGCGGCCGAAGGCCAGGCGCGAGTCGCCCGATCCCATCAGCGCGGTCAGCTCCTCGTGCACGATCTTCACGACCTGCTGTCCCGGCGTCAGGCTCTTCAGCACGTCCTGGCCGGTCGCGCGCTCGCGCACCTGGGCGACGAAGTCCTTCACCACCTGGAAGTTGACGTCGGCCTCGAGCAGCGCGAGGCGGATCTCGCGCATCGCCTTCGAGATCGTGTCCTCGTCGAGGCGGCCCTTGCCGCGCAGGTCGCCGAGGGTGGCCTGGAGCTTGTCTGAGAGGGTGTCGAACACGGCCCGTCAGTGTAGACACCGCCGCGCTCCATCCCGCGGGCGCGAATCGTCCTACGGG
This sequence comes from uncultured Gaiellaceae bacterium, assembly GCA_963791905.1. GTDB lineage: Bacteria > Actinomycetota > Thermoleophilia > Gaiellales > Gaiellaceae > Gaiellasilicea. Next base: position 551,782 of record CAWBTX010000005.1, on the reverse strand, counting down.
ACGGGCGGCTCCCCTCGACCCTCGATGCAGTCGGCCAGGTAGAGGGCCGTGCCGAGGTCGCCGGTCCAGAGCGTGTAGCGGCCGCGCCCGTCGTTCGACCGGCTGCGCTCTACCTGGCCGGCCGCATGCATCGCGAACGCGCGCGCTCGCGTGAGCCACCGCTCGTCGCCCGTCCGCTCGAGCAGCGCGAGGAACGCATAGCCGTTCCCCGCCGTGCCGTGGCAGAGCCCTCCGCCCTTCTTCAGCGGACCAGCCCGCCACGTCAGCTCTCCACCCGCGACGGCAAGCTCCTCGTCGAGGAGATGGGCGAGTGTCGCGACGATCCCCGGCGCGCCATGGCACCACTGCGTGCGGATCTGACCGTCGCGGCCTCCGTCGAGTCGCGTTTCCCAGCGTACGACGGCCAGTTGACGAGCCCGTCCTCTTCGACGGCGAAGGGCCGGAGCGTCTCCGAAACTTCGGCTGCATCTCCGAGCGCGAGCACGCAGCCTGCGAACCCGTGTGCCGGACCCAGGCAGCGATTGGCTTGCCCCCTGAAGTGCTGCGTCCACAGGCCGTCCTCGTCGCGTTGCCCGTGCAACCACTCGATGCTCGCGGCCACGTCGAGCCCGAGCTCACGGCCCGCGAGAATCGTGCCGGGACTCCCCCACAGCAGATCGCAGCGCTCGTCCCGAGCGTTCGCCGCGATCAGCTCCGACAGCTGCCGGAGATTCGCCGGAGAAGGCGCGACCCGCTGGAGCACGAGCCGGATTCCGGTCCGACCCGCCCAGAGGCTGCGCTCGACGTCGTCGTCGGGGAAGTCGGGCGGCGCTTCGACCGACCGCTCGAGATACGGAACGTAGTCCCGCCGCAACTCGACGAAGCCCCGTCGAGCGAGCCGGTGGAGCGCCTCCACGACGCCGGCACCCCCGTCGTAGACCGTCCGGAGCCGCACCGTCGGGTCCTCGCCCTCGTACACGTCCCGCGGATGGGCCGGCCACCCGTCGTCGAAGGCGCTCTCCGCGTCGGCGGCGATGGTCGCGATCGCTGCCCGCACCCTGTCGGCGCTCCACTCGTCGTCCAGGAGCGCCTCGTGCGCTTCAGGTGTGAACAGCATCGCGCCGCGCCACGGGCCGAGCCTAACCCGAGACGAGCGCGCGCGCGAAGTCGCGGGGATCGAACGGGCGCAGGTCGTCGAGGCCCTCGCCGACGCCGATCAGCTTCACGGGCAGGCCGAGCTCGTACGCGATCGCGACCGCGATGCCGCCCTTTGCGGAGCCGTCGAGCTTCGTGAGCGCGACGCCCGTCACCTGCGCCGCCTCGCCGAACAGCCGCGCCTGCTGGAGCCCGTTTTGCCCGGTCGTGGCGTCGATGACCAGGAGCGTCTCGTGCGGAGCGCCTTCGAGCCGGCCCTCGATCACGCGCCGCACCTTCGCGAGCTCCTCCATCAGGTTCGACTGCGTGTGCAGGCGGCCGGCCGTGTCGACGATGGCGACGTCGTGCCCACGCGCGCGCGCCGCCTCGACCGCGTCGTAGGCGACGGCGGCCGGATCGGCTCCGCGCGCGGCGCCGACGAAGTCCGCGCCCGCCCGCTCCGCCCAGATCTCGAGCTGCTCCTCCGCGGCGGCGCGAAACGTGTCCGCCGCGCCGAACAGAACGGTGCGGTCGTGCTCGCGCAGCTTCTGCGCCAGCTTGCCGATCGTCGTCGTCTTGCCGGTGCCGTTGACGCCGACGACGAGGATGATCGTCGGCTTCTCGCCGAGCTCGAGCGTCCCGGGCTCGCCCAGCATCTCGGCGATCTCCTCCTCGAGCGCCTCCCCGAGATCGCTGAGCTCGCCACGGGCCTCGAGCCGGCGCACGAGCTCGGCCGTCGCGCGCACGCCGACGTCGCCGTGGATCAGCGCCTCCTCCAGCCGCTCCCAGTCCTCCTCGTTGCCAGGGTCGAACGTCGCTGCCGCCAGCTCGCTCGTGAGCGCGCGTCGGCTCTTGCCGAGCGAGTCGCGCAGACGGCCGAAGAGGCCGACCCGCTGCTCCTCGGTCTCCTCCGGTCCCTCGGCATCGCCGAGGAGCTCTGCCCAGCTTCTCGCCATCGCCGCGGAACGTTAGCCTTCGGCCGTGGTCACGTGGCAACGGGTGGCCGAGATCGCGCGCGAGCTGCCCGAGATCGAGGAGAGCACGTCGTGGGGGAAGCCGTCGTTCGCGATCCGCGGGAAGAAGTTCGCGGGCCTCTCGACACGGCATGAGGGCGCGATGTGGGCGCGATGCGACCGCGAGGAGCGGCCGCTGCTGGTCGCGTCGAACCCCGATGCCTACCGGCTGACGCCCCATTTCGAGGCCTCGCCCGCGTTCCTGCTGATCTGGCTCGAGCACATCGACGAGGATGAGGTCCGCGAGCGGCTGATCGACGCCTGGCTGATCCAGGCGCCGAAGCGGCTCGCGGCGCAGTACGAGTTCGACTAGGACGCGGCCGCTGCGACGGCGTCCTCGCGGGGCAGGCGGCGAGACACGATCTCGCTGACGCCGTCGCCGCCCATCGTCACGCCGTAGAGCACGTCGGCCGCCTCCATCGTGCGCTTCTGGTGCGTGATGACGACGAACTGCGCGCGATCGGCGTAGCGCCGGAGCAGCTCGACGAAGCGGCCGATGTTCGTGTCGTCGAGCGCGGCCTCGACCTCGTCGAGGAGGTAGAACGGGCACGGCTTCGCGAGGAATAGCGCGAAGAGGAACGAGATCGCCCCCAGCGCCTTCTCGCCGCCGGAGAGCATGCCGAGCCGCGTGATCTTCTTGCCGGCGGGACGGAGCTCGACCTCGATCCCGATCTCGGCCTCGCCCTCCTCCGGTTCCACGAGGCGGAGCCGCCCCTCGCCTCCGGGGAAGAGCGTCGCGGCGACGTCCTCGAAGTGCGACGCGACCGCGTCGAACGTCTCGGCGAAGCGGCGCTCGACAGTCTCGGCGAGCTCGGCGCGCAGCTCCTCGAGCTCCTTCAGGCTCAGCTCCAGGTCCTGCCGCTGCGTCTCGAGCTCGACGAGGCGCTCCTTCTCGGCTTCGTACTCCTCCTTCGCGAGCGGGTTGACCTGGCCGAGCTGGACGCGCCGGGCGTCGAGCCGCTCGAGCTTCGCGGCGAGCTCGTCCCTGTCGTCTCCCTCGGCCGGCTCGGCTGCGGCCTCGTCGCGCCGGCGGCGTGCGTCGGCGGCCTCGGCCTCGATCCGCGTCAGCTCGATCTCGATCCCGGTCGCGCGCTGCGCGGCCTCCTCGGCGGATTGGCGCAGCTCGACCTCCGCCGCGCCGAGCTCGCGCAGCTTCCCGCCGAGATCGGCGGCGCGCGAGGCGCCGGCGTCCACACGCCCGCGGAGGGGCGCCTCGAAGCGGGCGGCAGCGTTCGCCCCGGCGGCGAGGGCCTCCTCGAGCCGCTCGGCGGCCGCCAGCATGCGGCGGAGCAGGTCGACATCGAGGGTCGGGCGGCGCGCGCCAAGCTCGGCCGCGCTCGCGGCGATCCGGCCGGCTGCGTCGGCGGCGTCGGCTGCCGCCGCGGCGGCGCGATCCGCCTCCTCGGTGAGCTCACGGGCGTCCAGCTCGACGTGCTCGCGCTCGGCCTCCGGCACCTCGAGCACGCGTGTCTGTCCGTCACCGCCGAGCCGCACGCGGACGAGCTCCGCCGCGGCCGCACGCTCGTTCGCGTGGGCCGCCGCCTGCTGGACGTCACGCTCGTGCGCTCCGACACGCGCCAGCTCACCGCCGATTCCCGCCGCCTGCTCGGCAGTGCTCTCGGCGCGCTCGCGAAGGGGCGCCTCGAGTCTCGCGGCGAGAGTCGCCGCTGCATGCAGGGTCTCGTCGAGACGGTCCGCCGCCGCCGCGAGCCTGCTCAACACGTGTGCGTCTAGGGTTCCCGCCGTTCGGAGGTGCGCGACGCGCCCGTAGGCCGCCTCGGCCTCGGCGGCGTGCGTCGCGGCGGCCTGTGCGGCCCCCTCCGACTCCCGAGTCTTGACGCGGAGCTCGGCCACCTCGCCCTCGAGGCTCCGGCGACGGGCGTCCAGCTCGAGGAGGACGGCCTCGGCGGTCTCGCCCGCGAACCAGAGCTCGCCGCGCTGCGGGTCGAAGCCGAAGCCCTCGGCGGTGACGGCGGCCCTAGGGGACGAGAGCAGCTGGGCAAGCGGCACGACCGGCAGGGCTGCCACACGCTCCGCCGGCGAGCCGATCAGCACTGCGAGGCTGCCGAGGCCGGCGTCGCGAGCCCGGCGCAGGAGCGCAAGCGCAGCCGGCGGGTCGTCCGCGATCACCGCCGAGGCGCGCCAGCCGAGGGCGGCGGCAACGGCGCGCTCGGCACCCGCCTCGACGTCGACGAGCGAGAGCGCGAGGGGCGCGCCCTCCTCGGCCAGCGCCCGGGCCGCCGGCGGAATCCCTTCCCGCTCCGCCAGCGCGCGCTCCAACGACGCCAGCCGCTCCTCGGCGAGTGCGAGGCCCGACATGAGCTCCTCGTGCTCGTGCTTGGCGGCCCGCGCCGCCGTCGTCGCCGCGTTCGCGGCCCGCTCCAGCTCGAGCGGCGACGGCTCACGCCGCTTCGCGGCCGCCTCGGCCTCGGCCAGCTCCTCGCGAAGGCGCGCGCGGAGCGCGGCCGCGGAATCGGCGCGCAGCCCGACGCGCTCCCTGACGGCCCCGAGGCGATAGACCGTGTCGCCGCCGCCGCGCCCGCCGGCGACCGCAGCGAGGTGCGCCTCGAGCTCGAGCCTCCGAGCCCGCAGCGTCTCCAGCTCCGCGTCGGCCCGTGCAGCCGCTCCTCGCTCGAGCGCGGCCAGCCGTTCCTGCGCCGCACGAGCCCGCTCTGCGCTCGCGCCGCTCGCCGCTGCGGCAGCGCGTGCGGCCGCAGTCGCCTCCAGAGCAGCACGCTCGAGCTCCTGCAGTCGCCCGTCCGCGGGCGCAGCAGCCGCCGCCTCGGCCGCTCCGAGGTCTCCTCGCAGCCGTGCGAGCAGGGCGCCGGCGCCCTCCCTGCGCAGCGCGATGCGCTCCGTGGCGCCCTGCAGCCGGTAGAGCGCCTTCACCGACGCCTCGCGGCGCCCGGCCGCGTCCTCCAGCTCCTCCTCGGCGGCATGGCGCTCCTCGAGCAGGCCCTGGAGCCCGGCCTGCGTCCTCGTCCGGGCAATCCCGGCGGCGGTGCGGCGCTCCTCGGCCTCGGATCGGCGCGCCTCGGCGGCGGCAAGATCGAGCTCCGCGATCCGCGCCCGGAGGCGCGCCACCTCCTCGGCGAGCTTCTCGGCGCGCTCGGCGGCCGTTGCCTGGAGCGCGAGCGGGCGTAGTCGCTTCCGCACCTCGGCCTCGACGTCTCGCGCGCGCTCGACCTGGATGCCGACGCGAGCGAGCTTCAGCTCGGCCCGGTGCTTGCGGCGCTTGAACTTGCCGAGCCCCGCCGCCTCCTCGACCAGCTCGCGCCGCTCCTCGGGCTTCGAAGCGAGCACCGACTCGACCTTGCCCTGGCTGACGATCGAATGCATCGAGCCGCCGAGGCCGACGTCGGCCAGCAGCTCGACGAGATCGGTGCGCCGCACCTGCGAGCGGTTGACGAGGTACTGGCCCTCCCCGCCCCGCTGCAGCCGGCGGGCGATCGAGACCTCGGCGTAGTCGAGCTCGGCGATGCCTCCGTCGGCGTTGTCGAACAGGAGCTCGACCTCGCAGCCGTCCGCGGGCTTACGGCCCTCGGCGCCGTTGAAGAGGACGTCGTCCGGCTTCTCGGCGCGAAGCTCCGACGGCGCCAGCGAGCCGGCCGCCCACACGATCGCGTCCGCGATATTCGACTTGCCGGAGCCGTTCGGGCCGACGACGACGGCGACGCCGGGCTCGAGCTTCAGCTCGAGCGGGTCGGGAAACGACTTGAAGCCGCGCAGGCGAAGCGAGCGCAGATGCACGCGCGGAGGCTAGCGGGCGTAACGGATAGCACGGGGGAACCCATGGTTCCCCCGTGAGCCCCCTCCTTGGCTACGCACGCGCCGGTGTTGCGCCTCCCGCCGGGCAAAGCCCGGCTCCGGCGGCGAGCCGCTGCGACCGCGCTATCGCTTTCGCCGCCCGGCCGCCTCGCGCTGCTACGCCTCCTCGGGCCATCCCCAGGGTGTCCTCACGCGAGAGCTTGCCGACCAGCTCGGGATGCGCCTGGCCCAACGTGCGCCTCCAGCTTCGACACGAGCTTCTGGTCCGACCGCGAGCAGGCAGACGGCGGCGACTCTCACGGCTTAGGCGGGAGCTTCGAGCCCGATCGCGACGAGGGCCTGCTGCGCAGCCGCCTGCTCGGCATCCTTCTTGGAGCGGCCGGTGCCGCGGCCCAGCTCCTCCCCGTCGATCGTCGCGGCGCAGAGGAAGTGCCGGTCGTGCGGCGGGCCTTCGACCTCGAGCACCGAGTACGCGACCTGGCGGCCGGACTTCGCGAGCGCCTCCTGCAGCGCGGTCTTGTGGTCGACGTGCTCCGTACGGGCGTACTCGATCCGGTCGGCGAACGCCGCCACGATCGCGCTCTCGATCTTCTCGTAGCCGTGCTCGAGGAAGAGCGCCGCGATGGCGGCCTCGAGCAGCGCCGCTGTGACGTTCCGGCTCTTGACGATCCGCGCGAGCTCGTCCGCAGCGACCTCGGCCCGCGCCGCCTTCGCGAGCCGCTCGCCGAGCTGGAGCTCACGGGCGACGGCAGCACAGCTCTGGCGCGAGACGACGTGCGACCGCACCTTGGCGAGCCGCCCCTCGGAGGCGTCGGGGTAGCGCTCGTAGAGCTCGCGCGCGATCGCGAGCTCGAGCACGCTGTCGCCGAGGAACTCGAGCCGCTCGTAGGAGGAGGCGCGGTCCGGCGCCCACGAGGTATGCGTGAAGACGTGCTCCAGACGCTCTCGCGGAAGCGCTTCGATGAGGCGGAGAAGCTGCTCCGAGCCGCCCGTCGGAGCGCCGCTAGGAGTGCGTTGAGACGTACTCGACGGCCTGACCGACGGTCGTGATCTTCTGCGCGTCCTCGTCCGAGATCTTGATCCCGAACTGATCCTCGAGCTCCATGATCAGCTCGACGAGATCGAGCGAGTCGGCGTCCAGATCCTCCTGGAACGACGCCTCCTCGGTGATCTCACCTTCGTCGACCCCGAGCTGCTCGCTCAGCACTTCCTTGACCCGCTCGAAGACTTCTTCACGCGACGCTGCCAAATCGACCTCACTTGGGCGGTTACAGAGCGCGCACGATCATACAGCGGCAGGGGCGCTCCGCTCAGGCAAACGCGCCGCCAGACGGCCGACGACGTCGTGCTCGACGCCGCGGGCGGCGAGCAGGATCGCGTTCGCGATCGCGCGCCGCGACGAGTTGCCGTGCGCGATCACCGCGAGGCTCTCGCAGGCCGAGGAGGTAGGCGCCGCCGTACGTGTCCGGATCGAAGCGCGTCCGCAGCCGCCCGGCCGCCGGCCGGATCAGCAGTCCGCCCAGCTTGCCGCGAGCGCTCGCCGTGATCTCCGCGCGCAGCGCGTCGAGGAGGGTCGTGATCGTGCCCTCGAGGAGCTTCAGCGCGACGTTGCCGGTGAAGCCGTCGCAGACGACGACGTCGGCGGCGCCGGCCAGCAACTCGCGGCTCTCGGCGTTGCCGCCGAAGTTGAGCTCGCTCTCGGCGAGGAGTGCGTGCGCCTCGAGCGTGAGCTGGTTGCCCTTCTCGGGTTCCTCGCCGATCGAGAGCAGGCGCACGTCCGGATTCGGGAGCTCCAGGATCTCCTCCGCGAAGACCGCGCCCATATACGCGAACTGGAGCAGGTGCTCAGGCCGGGCATCGGCGTTCGCGCCCGAGTCGAGCAGGACGGACGGGCCGCGCTGCGTCGGGATCGGGACGGCGATCGCCGGGCGGATCACCCCGGGAAGCCGGCGCATGTGGACGAGGCCGGCGGCGAGCATTGCTCCCGTGTTGCCGGCTGACACCACGGCATCCGCGCGGCCGTCGCCGGCCGCTTTGCACGCGACCACGAGCGAGGAGTCGGGCTTCCCGCGCACGGCGTCGGCGGGCTTCTCGTCCATCGCGATCGTCTCGGTCGCCTCGATCAACTCGAGCCCGCCCGTGTCGAGGCCACGAGGGCCGACCAGGATCGGGGTGATGCCGTGCTTCGCCGCCTCGAGTGCGCCGGCGACGATCTCGTCGGGGGCCCGGTCGCCCCCCATCGCGTCGACCGCGATGCGGGCCACTGTCGGCTACGGGATCGGCGTGCGGATCGGCTCGATCTCGCGGCCCTTGTACGTCTTGCACGTCGGGCAGACGCGGTGTGGCCGCTTCGGCTGATGGCAGGTCGGACACACGTTGACGCGAGGCGATTCGATGCCGTGCTGCGCGCGACGCTTGTCGCGGCGTGCCTTCGAGGTTTTCTTCTTCGGGACTGCCATCGGCGGCTGCGGAGTCTAGCCGAAGTCAGAGGCCGATCTCGCGCGTCGGCGCGAAGCGCTCGAGGAAGCGGCGGTCGTGCGAGACGACGACCGCGGTCCCCGTGTAGGCCGCGAGCGCCTCCTCCAGCTCCTCGACGGCCTCGAGGTCGAGGTGGTTCGTGGGCTCGTCGAGCACGAGGCAGTTGACGCCGCGGGCCTGGAGCTCGGCGAGCCGGGCGCGCGTGCGCTCGCCGGGCGAGAGCGATCGGGTCGACCGCAGCACGTGCTCGGCGCCGAGGCCGAACTTCGCGAGCAGCGTCCGCGCGTCGACGGGGGAGAGGCCGGTCGTGGCGACGACGGTGTCGAGCAGCGGCTCGTCTCCGGAGAGCCGGGTCTGTTCCAGCGAGCCGAGCACCGTCGTGCGGCCGAGCGTGCGGGTGCCCTCGGTCAGCGGGAGCTCGCCGAGCAGGAGCGCCAGCAGCGTCGACTTCCCGCTGCCGTTCCGCCCGGTGACAGCGAGGCGCTCTCCCGGGAGCAGATCGAGGTCGAGCGGCCCGAGCCGGAAGCCGCCACGGCGCGCGACGGCGCCGTCGAGCCGGAGCACGAGGTCGCCGAGCCTCGAGCCGGCGTGCAGCGCGAGCCGAAGCTCCCACGGCTGGAAAGGCTTGTCGGGCAGGTCGTTCCGCTCGAGCAGCTTCTCGGCCTGGCGCACCTTGCCGCGGAGGGCGTTCGTGGCGCGTCGGTCCTGACCGCCGGTCTTGTCGCCCAGGCCGGCGCCGAGGGTCCTCGCCTCGGTGCGCCGGCGCGTCAGCAGGTCGGTCAGCTCGCGCCGCCGCTGCTGCGCCTGCTCGTACGACGCCCACGCCGCCCGCCGGGCCTCGTCCCGCTGCGCCGCGTAGTCGCTCCAGCCGCCGGCGAACTCGGTCACCGCGGCCGTCCAGGGATCGATCTCCGCGATCCGGGTGACCGTGCGGTCGAGGAACGCGCGATCGTGGGAGACGACAGCGAGCCCGCCCTCGTACGCGTCGAGGAAGCGCTCGAGGCGGTCGAGGCCGTCGAAGTCGAGGTCGTTCGTCGGCTCGTCGAGCAGCAGCACGTCGAAGCGGGAGAGCAGGATCGCGGCCAGGCCGGCACGCGCCGCCTCACCGCCGGAGAGCGTCGCCGTCGGCTGCTCGAGCGGAACGGAGAGGCCGAGCTCGGCGCACAGGGTCCGCGCCCTTGCCTCCAGGTCGCCGCCGCCGAGCGCGGTGAAGCGCTCGAGCGCGGCCGAGTAGGCATTGGCGTCCCACTCGCTCGAGTGCCGCTCGAGCGCCGCCTCTGCGTCGGCCACGCCGGTGCGCCGGGCGAGGTAGCCGAGCAGCGTCTCGCCCGTCCGGCGGTCGTGCTCCTGCGGGAGGTAGCCGACCGTCAGCGTCGCCGGGCTCCGCTCGACCCGCCCCGTCATCCGGCTGCTCGAGCCCGGCCAGGAGCCGCAGCAGCGTCGTCTTGCCGACGCCGTTGCGCCCGACGAGGCCGAGCCGCGAGTGCGGCCCGAGCGTCAGGTCGACGCGGTCGAGAACGGTGTTGGGCGCCGAACGACTTGACGACGCCGGCGAGCGAGATCCGCACGAGGGGTGCACCTCCGGGGACGGGACGAGGACGGGCGCGGCTCCCTGTCTGAAACCCAGGGGCGCGCAGAAGGGACGTCTGTGGCTCGTCTAGTCCGTCATGGGCAGGCGCCGAAGCGCCGCGGCCATCGTAGCGCGGTTCTCCGCGGTCGCAAGCACGCGAGCAGGCATTTACGTCTTGCAACGAGGAATCGGTGCCAGACACGTGCCAGACACGTGCCAGACACGTGCCAGAGACGAGTCTGGCGCGGGTCGAGACGAGTCTGACACCGTTTGTCCTTGTCGGCCGCGGCCCGTGCGGCCAGGCAGACCGCGTCAGAGGCGCTCGCGTAGCTCCTCGAGCGCCGCCCAGCGCGGGTCGAGCACCTCGTCCTCGTGCGTGTGCGGCTCGACGTTCAGGTCCTTCCCGCAGACGGGGCAGAGACCCAGGCAGTCCGGGTCGTGGAGGATCTGATCCGGCAGCGCGAGCGCGATCGCGTCGCGGGCCCAGGCGGTGAGGTCGAGCTGGTCGTCGACCACGTACTCGCTCCGGAGCTCGTCGCCCGCACCGGCGTCCGCGGCGTGGTACTCGCGCGCGTCGACGCGCACGTCGAGCGACGCGTCCGCGAGGCAGCGCACGCACGGCCCGTGTAGCCGCACGTCGAAGCCGAGCTGCAGGTCGAGGCCGGTCGTCGCCTGCGTGATCGAGAGCTCCGCCTCGACCTGGTGCGGCACGGGCAAGTAGCGCTGGCCGCCGAGGTCGAACGGCTCGAGGTCGATCGAAGCGGCGTCGCTGTGGCTCTCGCCCGGACGCAGGCGAACGCGCCGAAGCGGGAAGCGGGTCATGCCCGGAGCCTAGCTCCGCTCCCGCCTAGAGGTAGCTCGGATCCTCCTCCGGCTGCCGCTCGTTCGTCTCGGCGGTGACCATCTCGCGCGGGCCGATGCCCGCCACTACGGTCTCCTGGGAGCGCTCGTGCAGGCGCTCGCGACCGCGCTTGACGGCGGTGAGGAACTTGTCGAGGTTCACCTCGAGCGTCGAGAGGATCCCGTCGGCCCAGTCCTCCATCTCGAGCCGCGTCTCACGCGCCTGCCGGCGTGCGTCGTCGACGATCTCCTGGGCCTGGCGCTCGGCGAGCTTGACGATCTCCGTCTGCGATGCCTCACGCACGGCCTGCTCGCGGGCCTCGCCGAGAATCCGGTCGACCTCGCGCTTCGCCTCGGCGAGCATCTCCTGCCGCTCCTTCACGATCCAGCGGGCCTGCTTGATCTCCTCTGGGATCGTGGCGCGCATCTGGTCGAGGATGTCGTAGATCTCCTCGCGGTCGATTCGCACCTGGTCGGTGAGGGGCACGGCCTTGGCGTTGTGAACCAGGTCGTCGAGCTTGTCGATGAGTACGAGAACGTCCATGGCTCCAGTCTACTCTCGCGGGTTCTCGGGCGCGCCCGGCCGCCCATTGGGGAACTTCTCGGCCAGGCTGCGCGCAACCGAGCCCGGCACGAGCTGATCGACCTTTCCGCCGAATGCCGCGATCTCCTTCACGCCGCTCGAGGAGACGAAGCTGACCTGCGGGCTCGCCATCACGTAGACCGTCTCGATCTCGGGCGCGAGGTGCCGGTTGAGCTGGTTCATCTGGAACTCCCACTCGAAGTCCGAGATGACGCGGAGACCCTTGACGATCGCCTTCGCGTCCCAGCGGCGGGCGAACTCGACCACGAGCTCGGAGAAGACGTCGACCTCGACGTTGTCGAGCCCGCCGACCGCCTCTTTCAGGAAGCCGACGCGCTCGTCGAGGGTGAACAGCGGCGTCTTGTGCCGTGGGCTGTCGACGACGCCGACCACGACGCGGTCGAAGATCGCGGCCGCGCGCTCGATCACGTCGACGTGGCCGAACGTGACTGGGTCGTACGAACCTGGGCAGATGGCAGTTATCACGAGGGATGCTCGAAGAGGGAGAGCCGCGCGGAACCGTACCGCCGCGACGTACGCAAGGCGAGCGGGAGCGACGGCTCCGTGCGAGCGCCGGTCTCCACGACGACGAGCCCGTCGGGCCCGAGCACGCGCGGCAGGTGCTCGCCGAGCCTCGTCTCCAGCGCCTCCCACTGCTCGTAGGGCGGGTCGACGAAGACGAGGTCGTACTCCCGCGACTCCTGCCGCAGCGTCCAGAGCGCGTCCGCGCAGACGACGCGCGCTCCCGTCAGCCCCAGCTTCCGCAGATTCTCCGAGTCGTCCGGCACGCAGCGCGATCGCTCTCGACGAAGGTCGCGCTCACGGCGCCGCGCGAGAGCGCCTCGAGGCCGAAGGCCCCGGAGCCGGCGAAGAGGTCGAGGACGGCCGCGTCCTCGACCGGGCCGATCAGGTTGTACGCCGCTTCACGGACTCGGTCGCCGGTCGGGCGCGTCGCAAGGCCCTTAGGCGCAGCGATGCGCGCGCCACGCTTGCTCCCGGCAATGATCCGCACGCAGGCATTCTCAGCCCTGGAAGCTTCGTCAGTCCTCCAGGCGGACGACGAGCTCGATCACGCTGCCCTCGGACTGCCGCGACAGCACGTCGCCGAGGCCGTGGATGACGGCGAGGGCGGGCCAGTTCGAGCGGTCGACGCTCGCGCGGAGGCGCAGGATGCCGTTGGCGCGGGCGAGGCGTGCGAGCTCTCCGGCGAGGCGGCGGCCGACGCCGCGTCCCTGCCACTCGTCGACGACCTCGAAGGCGATCTCCGCCTCGGGAGCGTCGGTGTCGCGGACGTAGCGGCCGATCCCGATCGAGCAGCCCGTCTCCTGGTCGATCGCGACGACGGCCTCGCGGCCGGCGTGGCCGACGTCCACGAGTTGGTCGAGGTCGCGGTCGTTCAGGCGGGGCTTGGCGCCGAGGAAGCGGAGGTTGCGGGACTGCGCCGAGAGGCCGGCGAAGACCTCGAGCACGGTCCTGCGATCGCCGAAGCGAAGCGGTATGAGAGCGACTGCATCCATACGCGGAGGCTGACAGGGGGCGGTCGGCAAGACACTTCGGCCTCCCAGCCTTCGCAGGTGCGGGTAACCGCACCCTTCAGCCCGAGCGGTAGAGCCAGGCGCCCGACGTCGGCGTGATCGACTCGTCGTAGCCGCCGGCCACGAGCACCTGACCGCCCTCGAGCAGGGTCGCGGTCGCGAACATGAAGGGGCCGCCGATACTCGCCCGCCTTGGCGAAGCGGCTCCCCGGGCGAAGCCGCTCGACCGTGTCGCCGCTGCCCGCGACGAGGACGTCGCCCGAGCGCAGCCGCACGACCGCGTCGCCGAGCTTGAACCGGGCCTCGCGGAGGCGCGGCGCCGCCGTGAAGCGGCCCGTCCCCGGGCTCCAGATCTCGGTCGTGCGGTAGCGGCCGCGGAAGTCCCGTGCATCCGAGCCGCCCACGACCAGCACGCGGCCGTCACGGAGGAGTACGGCCGCATGCTTGTGTCGTGGTACCGAGAGCTCACCGGTTGGTGCGAAGCGGCCTGTGACCGGGTCGTAGATCTCGGCGGTGCCGAGAACGTCGGCGCCGTCGGACCCCCCGACCACGAGGACTCTGCCGTCGCCGAGCAGCGTGGCGGTGTGCGCTTGCCGCGATCTCGCCAGGCTCCCCGTCGCGGAGAACCGACCCGTCGCGGGGTCGTAGAGCTCGGCGCTCGCGAGCGTCTCGCTGCCGCCGGTCCCGGCCACGACGAGCACACGGCCGTCGCGCAGCCGCGTTGCCGTCGGGCCTCCGCGCGGCGAGAGCATCGAGCCCGTCGCGACGAAGCGGCCGCCGACGAGCCGCTCGGCCGATGCGGTCGGGATACCGCCGGTCCAGCCGCCGAGCACGAGCACGGAGCCGTCCCGGAGCCGGACGGCGGCATGACCGACGCGCGGGCGCGTGAGCCGGGGGCCGCGGACGAAGCGGCGCCTCGCGGGGTCATAGAGCTCGGTCGTCGCCGTCGCGGACTCGCAGCCTGGGTCGACGCAGCCGCCGGCGGCGAGCACGCGGCCGTCCGGGAGCAGAGTCGCCGTATGCACGGCGCGTGGGACGCGGAGGTCACGGGCGGGCTGGAGGCTTCCGCCCGCGACAGCTGTGACGACCAGGGCCGCGGCGACGAGGCGCATGTCAGTCAGTACACGCAAACCGAGCGTGGGGTTCCACGTCTAAGGGAATACCCCTGGCTGGAGGTGTTCGACATGAGGAAGCTCGTCGTTGCGATTGCGGCCGCACTTGCGCTTCCGGCGGGCGCCCAGGCCGCCGACTACGTCGGACTGACCGTCGACAAGACGAAGGTCGCGCCGGGCTGGACGCTCGCCGGGACGCACACGAGCGGGAGCTTCTATCGCGGGGACGAGATCTTCGGGCTGACACTGCGCCGCTCGTTCCTTGGCGCCCGCGGCGAGGAGCAGCACGCGCTCCGCGCCCACCCGAAGCGCTCGCTGATCTCGTTCGACGGCCGCACGGGCCGCTGGCGGACGAATGGCCAGCTGGGCAGCGTCGCCGCGATCGACATGGCGATCACCTCGACGGGTACCCCGACGCCGACAACGGACGCCTGGGGCTGCACCGGCGCATTCGTCCGCGTTCCGGTGCGCCTGCAGGGTGCCCTGACGCTGCGGACCGGCACGCGCTTCTTCAAGACGATCCGGCGCGCGACCTTGACCGGGTCCGTCACGTACGAGAGCGGCGAGGTCAGCTGCGACCGGCCCGGCGCCGGCGACCTGCGCAGGCCTTCACCTCGCTCCAGGCCGGCAACGCCGCAGGCTCGATCTCGGCCACGCCACGCGAGCTGATCCTCCAGTTCCGCCAGGCAGTTGGGACGGCCGCGTGGTACCACGTGATGACCGTGCGCGGCTTTGACGCGCTGACGGGATCGCTACCCACGATCGACGTGCGCGCTCCGTCGACGGCGATCAGCGGCAGCGCCCGGTTCGAGGGTGAGGAAGCGAGCTCGTCCAGCTTCGGCGGCTGCCAGACGGCGCGGACGCCCGGCGCGGCGACGGGTTCGTTCAGCACGACCTTCGCCGGCTGGGGAGCTCGGACCCTGCGACTCGCACCCGGCGTGCCCGCGAGCTACAGCCAGACGAGCTAGGACGCGCCCAGATGCTCGGCCTCGCCGAGCAGCGCTTCGACCTCGTGGGCCATCGTGCCGGGCGGAAGGCGCCGCGCCGCGTCGCGGGCGGCCTCGAGCAGCTCGCGATCCTTCGTGATCCGCGCGAAGCGGAGATCCGAGAGCCCGGCCTGCCGCGCGCCCAGCAGCTGACCGCCGCCGCGGATCTCGAGGTCGCGCTCGGCGAGCTCGAAGCCGTCGGTCGTGGCGACCATCGCCTCGAGCCGTTCCAGAGCCGATTCGGTCAGCTCGTCCTTCGCGCGTGAGACGAGGAGGCAGTACGACTGCTCCGAGCCTCGGCCGACGCGGCCCCGCAGCTGGTGGAGCTGGGCGAGCCCGAAGCGGTCGGCCTCCTGCACGATCATGATGGTCGCGTTCGGGACGTCGACGCCGACCTCGATCACCGTGGTCGCGACGAGCACGTCGAGCTCGCGCGCCTTGAAACGCGCCATCAGCTCGCGCCGCTCCGCCGGCTTGAGGCGGCCGTGCATGCAGCCGACGCGCAAACCCCTTCAGCTCGCCGGCGCGCAGCCGCTCGGCCTCCTGCTCCGCGGCCCGCGCGACGCTCGTCGCCGACTCCTCGATGAGCGGACAGACGACGTACGCCTGACGCCCTTCGGTCAGGTGCGCGCGCAGGCGGGTGTACGCCTCCGAGCTGCGCTCGTCCGTGACCCAGGCCGTGACCACCGGCTTCCGCGTGGCGGGCGGCTTCGCGATCTCGGACACGGCCAGGTCGCCATAGACCGTGAGCGCGAGCGTGCGCGGAATCGGCGTCGCCGTCATGTGCAGGACGTGCGGACTCCGGCCCTCCGCGAGCGCCGAGCGCTGCTCGACGCCGAAGCGGTGCTGCTCGTCGACGACCGCGACGGCGAGGTCGCGGAAGACGATGCCCTCCTGGATCAGCGCGTGCGTGCCGACGACGGCGTCCGCATCCGCCCCGCCTGACCGAACGGAGCCGGTCAAGAGCGCGCAGGTCACGCCGAGCTGCGTGCAGATCGGCTCGACGGTGAGGAAGTGCTGCTCGGCGAGCGTCTCGGTCGGCGCCATGAGCGCGCCCTGGCGGCCCACCTCGACGGCGCGAAGCAGGGCGTAGAGCGCGACGACCGTCTTGCCCGAGCCGACATCGCCCTGGAGCAGTCGCCGCATCGGCGTCGTCCGGCCGAGATCGGCGTCGATCTCCGCGATCGCCTGCTCCTGGTGCTCGGTGAGCTCGAAGGGGAGCGAGGCCCGGTAGCGCTCGATCAGCTCGCCCGGGACGGGCAGCGCAGCGGCGACCGCCGTTTCGCGCTCGGCCGCCTGCCGCGCCAGCGCCAGCTGGAGCGTCAGCAGCTCGTCGAACGCGAGGCGGCTCCTGCCCTCCTCGGCCTCCTCGAGCGACCGCGGCTGGTGAAGCGCAGTGAGGGCATCGGCCTTGAGCGGCAGCCGCCGCTCGACCTTGACGGAGACCGGCAGAGGATCGGGATAGTCTCGGGCGTGCGGCAGCACGGCCGAGATCAGCTCGCGCAGCTTCGCCGCCGAGATCTCCTCGGTCGCCGGATAGACGGGAGCGAAGTCCGCCGTCGCCGAGCCGCCGTTCAGGTCGTACGAGCGGACGGCGAAGCCGTACCTGTTGGGCGCGCCGCGCAACCGAACGCGCGTGCCCGGCCTGAGCCTCTCCTGCAGCCATGGCTGGTTGAACCACGTCGCGGAGATCTGCCCGCTGCCGTCGCTGACCTGCGCCGTGAGGATCTGCAGCCGCCCCCTTCCCCGGCGTGACCGGGCGCTGAGCACCTGGCCCTCGATCAGCACCTCGTCCTCGCCCCAGAGGTCGGCGATCCGGCGGAGCGGCGCCGGCTCCTCGTACCGGCGCGGCCGGTGCGCGAGCAGGTCGCCGACCCGCTCGAGCCCGAGCTTCGCGAGCCTCCGCTTCAGCGTCGGGCCGACGCCTGAAAGGGAGTCCACCGGCGCGTCGAGCCGCTCGGGGCGGAAGCGCCCGCGCGTCGGCGGCCAGTGCTCGGGCGGGTCCACAGCGGCAAAACCGGGCTGCTGCCGGCTCATCGACCGAGTATGGCAGTAGGGGCGGTGGGCGCCTGCCGCAGCGGCACCCACCGCACGTGATCCGGCGTCAGGCGCCCGCCGGTTACCGTTTGCGACCCCGGGCGATCATCCTCCGGCGGGCAGGTCGGGTCAAGCGTCGTTCTGGAACCAGAAGATGCCGACCGTGCCGGGGCCGGCGTGGGTCCCGACGACGGCGCCGAGCGGCGACACGAGCTCGACCTGCGCCGCCGGCCGCGTCGAGCTCACCATCGAGCGAATCGCCTCGACCGTGTCGGGCGCCTCGGCATGCGCAATGCCCACGTAGAGCCCGGGACGGTCGTCGGTGCCGGCCTCGAAGCGCCTCCGGAACTCCTCGAGCGCCTTCTGGCGGCCGCGTACGCGGGTGAGCGGCAGCACCTCACCGTCCGCGATCGTCAGGATCGGCTTCACGTTGAGAAGGTTGCCGGCGAGCGCCCGCGCCCGGCCGATGCGGCCGCCCTTCGCAAGGAACTCGAGCGTGTCGACGGTGAAGAGGAGCCCAGCGTCGCGCCGGTGCCGCTCGGCGACGGCGTCGATCTCCTCGTCGCTTGTTCCCCGTTCGAGCAGGCGCTGGATGTCGATCGCGAGCATCGCGATCGCAACAGAGGCAGTCTCCGTGTCGATCAGCCGGACACGATCGCCGCCGGCCTCGCCGGCCGCGAGCGACGCGCTCGCGAAGGTCCCCGACAGCTTCGAGGAGATGTGGAGCGAGTAGATCCGCTCGTAGCCGGCGAGCGTCTCGTAGACCTGCAGGAAGTCCTGCGGCGTCGGCTGCGAAGTCGTCGGCAACTCGGGAGCCGTGCGCAGTCGCGAGTAGAACTCGGCCGGCGCGAGCTCCTCGTAGTCACGGAAGCTCTCCTCGCCGAAGCGGACGTAGAGCGGGACGACGCGCATGTTCGGGTAGCGCTCGGGCGCCTCCGGGAAGTCGGCCGTCGAGTCGAGTACGATCGCCGTGTTCTCGCGGGTGAGGGTCATCGATGCAGCGCCTTGCGAGCGCCGCGGATGGCCTCGACGATCTCGTCCAGCTCTTGATCCTTGCGTAGACAGGCGACGGCGCCCGCGGCCAGGATCGCGTCGAACTCGCGCGAGCTGGCTGACGCCGTCAGGCAGACGACCGCGATCTCGGGGAACGCCTCCCGTACGGCCGTGGTCGCCTCGACCCCGTCCATGCCGGGCAACCGGAAGTCCATGACGATGACGTCCGGCGACAGCCGCCTGCAGGCGTCCAGGACCGATGTGCCATCAGAGACGGCGCCGACGACGTCGAGCCCCTCCTGCATGCCGAGCAGCAGCTCGAGGGCCTGCCGGAAGACGTCGTTGTCCTCGACGAGCAGCACGCGGAGTGGCGTCGGCGTGTCCTCCACGGGCGCCACCTTAAGACGTCCGCCCTTACTCGGCCGAGAGGAGAAGCGGGTAGTGCGGCTGGCCGCCTGGGTGGACGTCGAGCTCGACCTCGGGGTGACGCTCCTCGATCCTGCTCAGGAGCCCGTCGAGCTCGGGCTCTTCGTCGCCCGTGAGGATCGTCAGCACGCCGGCGCCGTTCGAGAGCAGCTGGTCGACAACCGCGGACGCAACCGCCTGGAAGTCCGGAGACGACGCAACCGCGCGTCCCTGCGCGAGGCCGAGGTAGGCGCCCTTGCGAACGTCGACGCCGTCGAGCTCGACGTCCCGCGAGGCGACCGTCACCTCGCCCGTCGTCACCTCTTCGAGTGCCGCTCCCATCGCAGCCTCGTTTTCCTCGGCCGAGAGCGACGGGAGGTAACGCACGATCGCGGCCAGGCCGGCCTGGACGGATCGCGACGGGATCACGCGCGCGGGCTTGGAGGCGTGCTCGACCGCCTGCTGCGCGGCGAGGATCACGTTGGAGTTGTTCGGCAGCACGAGCACCTCGGTCGCCGGCGTCGCCTCGATCGCGGCAAGGATGTCCGCCGTGGAGGGGTTCATCGTCTGGCCGCCCTCGACCACGCGCGCGGCGCCGTAGCTCTCGAACAACCGGCGGTTGCCGGCACCGGGAACGACGGCGACGACGCCGGATTCGAGCGTGTGCTCGAGGCTGGGAACGGGGTCGGGGACCGCTTCGAGCAGGCGCTCCTCGCGCTGCTCCGTCTGCCGGTGCATGTTGGCGATCTCGACGCCCTCGACGACGCCCGCCGCGGTGGCGAGCGCGATCGCGCCGCCCGGGTTGTCGGTGTGGAGATGCACCTTCAGCGCACTCGCGTCGCCGACGACGAGCAGCGAGTCGCCGAGCTGCTCGAGCTCGTCCTCGAGCGTGGCGGCGTCGAGATCCTCGCCCTCGACCACGAAGACGGTGCAGTAGCGGAACTCCGAGAGCTCCTGATGGATCGCGTCCAGACCGGCCTCATGCGCATGCTCGACCGGCACGTCGGGGATCGGCTCGCCGGCGAGCGCGGCGGCGATGCCACGCACGATCTCGAGCAGCCCTGCGGCGCCGGCGTCGACAACGCCGGCCTCGCGCAGCACCGCCAGCTGGTCGGGCGTCCGCGCGAGCGCGTCCTCCCCGCGCTCGACCAGCGCCCTGAAGAGGTCGGCCGCGCCGAGAGAGGCGTGACGGGGATCTTCGGCCGCCTCCGCCAGCTCGCGGATCTCGGTCAGCATCGTCCCCTCGACCGGTCGGCGCACGGCCCGGTAGGCCGCGTCGCTCGCGCCGCGGAACGCCCTCGCGATCCGCCTCGTGTCGAGCGGCCCAGCCTCGCCAAGGACCTCGGCGGCGCCGCGGAGGATCTGGGAGAAGATCACGCCCGAGTTGCCGCGCGCACCCATCAGCGCCGCCCGCGTCAGCTCCTTCGCAACTGCTGCACGGTCGGTCGCACTGGAGGACTCCAGCGCCTCGACGATCGCGCGAGCCGTCTCGGCGAGATTCGTGCCCGTGTCGCCGTCGGGGACCGGGTAGACGTTGAGGTCGTCGATCCGGCGCCGGTTCGCCTCGAGCGTCTGCAGGGCGGCCCGCGCGACCTCCCGCGCCCGTTGCAGCTCGGTCACGCGGACCTTCTGACGTCTTCGATATGCACCTCGACCGCGGCGACCGGCAGGCCGGTGAGGCGTTCGACCTCGTAGGAGACGCGCGAGCGCACGGTCGCGGCAACCTGCGCCAGGTTGAGCCCGTACTCGACGACGACGTGGAGGTCGAGCAGGAGCGCGTCCCCGCGCCGTCCGACCTGGATCCCCTGCGTCAGCCGATCGCGCGTCAGCAGGCGCTTCAGGCCCTTGCCGGCCATGCCGACGACGCCGTAGCACTCGGCGGCCGTGTGGCCGACGATCTGGGCGATCGCGTCCGTTGCGATCGTGATCCGACCGAGCTCGGACTGCGCAGTGAGATGTTCGCGCTCCACGCCGAGGCTTAGACGCCCACGGCGGCGCGGAAGTTGCGGTCTAGATCGCCTTCTGGACCTTGCCGGCCTTGAGGCACCGGGTGCAGACGTACGCGCGCTTGCCGACGCCGTTCAGGAGCACGCGCACCTTCTGGAGGTTCGGGTTGAAGCGACGGCGCGTCGCGACCATCGAGTGGCTCCGGTTGTTCCCGAACGACGGCTTCTTGCCGCAGACTACGCAGACCTTGGACACGGCTGCCGAGTGTAGCAACCAAGTAACAGACTGTTACTAGCTCACTCCGGCTCACTTCGTGGCGCGGCCGGAGGGATGCTCCGCACAGACCCGGAGAGCCGCGTGCCGCAGCGCGTGAGCGCCGGGCGGAGCCGGGCTTCGCCCGGCGGGAGCCGGCGCGGCCGGTGGTCAGCGGCTGGCGGCGGCGCGGAGCTGGCTGAAGACATCGGCCATCTCGAGGCCCGTGCGGACGGCCTCGGCGCCTTTCTCGAGGCGGTCGTCCGCCTGGGCGGCGTCGTCGAGCGTCAGGACGCCGAACGAGACGGGAACGCCGGTCTCGAGCGCAGCGAGCTGAAGCCCGCTGGCCGCCTCGCCGGCGACGAACTCGAAGTGCGGCGTGTCCCCCCGGATCACGCAGCCGAGGGCGACGATGCATGCGTACCGGCGCGTCTTCGCGAGCGCCATCGCCGCGAGCGGCAGCTCGAAGGCGCCCGGGACCGGCATGACCGTGATCGCGTCGCGCGAGACGCCGGCCCGCTCGAGCTCGGCGAGCGCGCCCTCGAGCAGCTTCGAGGTCACCGCCCCGTTGAAGCGGCTGACGACGACGCCGACCGACCGCCGCGTGCCTTGCGGTGTTCCCGCGAGGACGCCGTAGCCCGACGGGATCACGAAGTCGCCTGCGGCGTGCTCGGGCGGCGGGCCGCCGTTCCCGGCGGGAGCCTCCTGCTCCAGAACCGGCTCCTCGAGAGGAACGTCGACCGCGACCGCGTCCTCCTCGGCCTCGAGCGCCTCCTCGGCCTCGGGCGCCTCCTCGACCTCCGGCTCGGCCGGCTCCGGCTCCGACTCTGCCGGCTCAGTGGGGGCGAGCACCGACTCCTGGCGCTCCTCCGGTGGGCCGTCCTTCCAGTCGCCCTCGGTCAAGCCTCGGCTCCGTCGAACGGGTCGGCCTCGAAGCGCAGATCCTGATGGTGCAGCCGGTGACCGAGCTTCTCGCGCTTCGTGTCCAGGTAGCGCCGGTTGTTGTGGTTCGGACGCACCTCGATCGGGATCTGCTCGACGACGGTGAGGCCGAAGCCCTCGATGCCCGTCAGCTTCTTCGGGTTGTTCGTCAGGATCCGGATCGACGTCAGGCCGAGATCGGCGAGGATCTGGTTGCCGATGCCGTAGTCGCGGGCGTCGGCGGGGAACCCGAGCGCCAGGTTCGCCTCGACGGTGTCGAGGCCCTGCTCCTGCAGCTCGTACGCCTTCAGCTTGTTCAGGAGCCCGATGCCGCGGCCCTCCTGCGCCATGTAGAGGAGCACGCCGCGCTCCTCCGCCGCGATCCGGCGCAGCGCCAGCTCGAGCTGCTCGCCGCAGTCGCACTTGCGCGAATGGAAGACGTCGCCCGTCAGGCACTCGGAGTGGACGCGCACGAGCACGTTCTCCGCGCCCTCCACGTGGCCGCGGACGAGCGCGATGTGGTGCTTGCCGGTCAGCTGCTCGCGGAAGGCGACGGCGGTGAAGTCGCCGAACTCCGTCGGCATCCGGACCGACGTGACGCGCTCGACGAGCTGCTCGTGGCGGCGCCGGTACTCGATCAGGTCGGCGACGGTGACCATCTTGAGATCGTGGCGCCCGCAGTACGGGACGAGGTCGGGCACGCGGGCCATCGTGCCGTCCTCCCGCATGATCTCGCACACGACGCCGGCCGGGTTGAGCCCGGCGAGGCGGGCGAGGTCGACGGCGGCCTCGGTCTGGCCGGCCCGCCGTAGGACGCCCCCCTCGCGCGCGCGCAGCGGGAAGACATGGCCCGGCTGGACGAGGTCGCTCGGCCGCGAGGTCGGGTCGATCGCGACCTGGATCGTGTGCGAGCGGTCGTGCGCCGAGATCCCGGTCGACACGCCTTCACGGGCTTCGACGGAGACGGTGAACGCGGTGCCGAACGGCGTCTCGTTGTTCTCGGTCATCTGGCGCAGCTCGAGCTCGTCGCACCGCTCCTCGGTGAGGCAGAGACAGACGAGGCCCCGCGCGTGCGTGACCATGAAGTTGACGGCCTCCGGCGTCGCGAACTGTGCGGCGATGGTGAGGTCGCCCTCGTTCTCCCGATCCTCGTCGTCGACGACGACGACGAACTTGCCGGCGCGGATGTCCTCGATCGCCTCTTCGATCGTCGCGAAGGGGTTGTCGGGGCGGGGTGCGGCCACCAAACTCACGCGCGCATCGTACCCGGGAGCAACTTTTCCACGTACTTTGCGAGGACGTCCACCTCGAGGTTCACGGGGTCGCCCGGGCGGCGGTCCGACAGCGTCGTGACCTCGAGCGTGTGCGGCACGAGGGCGATCTCGAAGCCGTCCGGACGAGCCGCCGCGATCGTCAGCGAGACGCCGTCGACCGCGATCGAGCCCTTTTCGACGCAGTAACGCAGGAGCTCGGACGGAGCCTCGATCGTCAGCCGGACGCCGTCCCCTTCGGGGGCCACGGCGGCGACCGCGCCCACGCCGTCGACATGGCCCTGGACGTAATGGCCGCCGAGCGGCTCCCCCGCGCGGAGCGCCGGCTCGACGTTGACGCGCTCGCGGAATGGCTTCGCGCGCGCGCGGGTCTCCTCGACGACGTCGAAGGCGAGCGTGCCGGCATCGCCGCCGACGACGGTCAGGCAGACCCCGTCGAGACTGATGGAGTCGCCGACCGACGCACCCGTCGAACAGCGGACGACGAGCCGTCCGTCGTCGAACGAGACGACCGTTCCGACCTCTCGCACGAGTCCCGTGAACATGGTCGAACCTTACGGTTCGTGCACGTAGGCCTCGATCAGGACGTCCGCGCCGACGGGGCGGCTCGAGACGTGCATGAGCCGGATCGACGCATCGAGCCGGTCGAGCAGGCCCGGGCCCTGTCCCGACAGGACCGGTGCGACGAAGACGAGCACCTTGTCGACGAGGCCCGCGCGGAAGAAGGCTCCGGCCAGGGTCGGTCCGCCTTCGAGCAGGAGGGACTGAACGCCCTCGCCACCGAGCGTGCGCAGCTCGTCCTCCAACGGCCCCGATCGCAGCTCGAGCTCCGAGCCGGCCGGCAGGGGGCCGCTGCCGAACGCGAGCCGCCGTGGCTGGCGCACGACCGGCACGTCGCGCGCGTCCAGGCGGGGGTTCTCGAGCCGGACGGTGCCCATGCCGACCGCGACGGCGTCCGAGGCCGCGCGGAGCTCGTGGACGAGCCGCCGCGACTCCTCGCCGGACACCCAGCGCGAGCCCGGCACGGTCACGCGCCAGTCGAGCGTCACGGCCGCCTTGTAGACGACGAGCGGTCGGCGCTTCGTCACCCACGTCCGCCAGGCCTCGTTCTGGCGGCGTGCCTCGATGCGGTCGTCGAGCTGGACCTCGACGCCGGCCGCTTCGAGCTTCTCGAGGCCCCCGGCGGCCTCCGGGTTCGGGTCGCGCGAGGCGGCGACGACTCGACCGATCCCGGCCGCCAGGATCGCGTCCACGCACGGCGGCGTCGTGCCGTGATGGGCACACGGCTCCATCGTCACGTAGAGCGTCGCGCCCCGCGCGCGCTCCCCGGCCTGTTCCAGGGCGACGATCTCACCGTGCCGGCCCGCCTCCTCGGTCGCCCCCTCCCCCACGACCTCGCCGTCGGCGACGACGACGGCGCCGACCGTCGGCTTCGGGTACGCGCGGTGGCGCGCAGCGTCGGCGAGCTCGAGCGCGCGCGCGAGGCTCACGCGACGAGCTGGACGAGCCGGCGGTAGGTCTCGCCGAGATCGGGCGCGGCGAAGATGCCGCTGCCGACGACGAGCAGGTCGGCGCCTGCCGCACGCACCTGCGCGACGTTGCTCTCCTTGACGCCGCCGTCTACCTGGACGAGGCAGTCGACGAGCCCGCGCAGCGCGGCGATCCGGTCGTAGGCGTCGTCCATGAAGTCCTGGCCCGAGTAGCCCGGGACGATCGACATGCAGAGGCAGAGATCGGCATCTGCCTTCGTCGCGGCCTCGGCTCCGACCTCCGGAGCCGTCCCTGGGTTGAAGGCGACGCCGACGCCGAGCCCGAGGTCGCGTGCTGCCGCCGCCACTCCTGCGGGGTCGGTCGCCACCTCGGTGTGGAAGGTGACGCTGTCGCCGCCCGACTGAGCGATCTCGGCGAAGTGGTGCACCGGGTTGTCCACCATGAGGTGGCAGTCGATCCGGCCGCCGCGGTCGTGGATCAGCGGCGCGATCGACCTGAGCACGACCGGGCCGATCGTCACCGGCGGGACGAAATGCCCGTCGCCCACGTCGAAGTGGAAGACGCGGACGCCGGCGTCCAGCAGCTCCTCGATCTGCTCGCCGAGCCGAGCGAAATCCGCCGCGTAGAGCGACGGCTCGATCTCGACCGCCCGCACCCAGTCCTGCCAGCCCACCACGCGATCCTAGACCCGAAGGCTGTTCACACTCGGAGGCGGGCCACGAAGAATCCGCTCGTGCGGTGGCGGTGCGGCAGCGTCTGCAGGAACTCCGGCCGACGCGGGTGGCGGAACTGCGCCCAGCCCTCGATCGGCTCGACCTGCAGGCCGGACGCGTCCACGACCGCCTCCGACTCATCGGCGTTGACGGTGCACACGGAGTAGACGATCGTGCCGCCCGGCTTCACGCGCTCGGCCGCCGCCCGCAACAGCTCGAGCTGGAGCTCGGGCAGCGGCTGCGCGCGCCAGCGGAGATCGGGCCGGGAGGCGAGCACGCCGAGGCCGGAGCAGGGCGCGTCGACCAGCGCGTGGTCGAAATCCGTCAGGTCCGGCGGGAGCGCGCGCCCGTCGGCCTGGACGACGGTCACGTTCGACGCGCCGAGGCGGCGGACGTTCTCCTCGAGCTCCCGCGCGCGGGCCTCGTTCAGCTCCACCGCAACGACCTCACCGGCCAGCATGGTCGCCTTGCCGCCCGGCGCGGCGCAGAGGTCGAGCACCCGCTCGCCCTCCCGCGAGCCGACGACGAGCCCGACGAGCTGCGAGCCACGGCTCTGCGGCCAGAGCCGTCCCTCGGCGAGCGCGGCCTCGTCCACGCGCTCGACCTCCCAGGCGCCGGGGATGTCCGTCGTCGACCCGGCCGGGGTCGGGCCCCGGACGTGCCGGACGACGACGGGCGCCGGCTCGTTCTGGGCGCGCATGAGCTCCACCGCCTCCTCGTCGCCGAGGTCGCGGCGCCAGACGTCCCAGATCCAGTCCGGGTAGGAGTGCTTCAGCGGTCCCTCCGGCAGTGACGCGAGCAGCGCATCGATGCCGTCCGCCACCCGCCGCAGCACGGCGTTCGTGAACGGCACGGCCCGCTCGAGCCGGGCGCGCCGGACGAGCTCCACGGACTCGTTCACCGCGGCGTACTGCGGTACGCCGTCCAGATACGCGAGCTGGTACGCGCCGAGCCGGAGCGCGGCGAGGACCGGCGCGTCGAGCTTCCGCACCGGCCGCTTGCCGAGGGTCTCGATCGCGTGATCGAGCGTCCTCACCCGCTGCACGGAGCCGAACGCGAGCTGCCGCGCGAGCGCGCGATCACGCGGGTCGAGCCCCGCGGACGCGCTGCGGAGGGCGCGGTCGGCATAGGCCTCCTCCTCGAAGACGCGCCGCAGCACCTCGTAGGCCGCGCTGCGGGCCGGTGAGATCACCGGAGCCCGCGGAGGAACTCGTCGTAGCCCATCCGTGTCCGGCCCTCCGGCTGCACCTCAACCGGGACGAGCTCGCCGCCGTCGAGCCGCGCACGCCAGATCGTGACGCGACGCCCGTTCAGCTCGGCGCGGGCGCCGATGTGCGGCGAGAGCGCCCGGATGCGGTTGAAGCTCTCCTCGGGCCGGGACAGGTCGAGCTCCCGGTCCGCCGGCTCGATCTTGGCCGCATACGTCGGCTCGCCCTGCTGCGGCGAGAAGGCCGGCGACGGCAGCACCTCGTCGAGGAGCTCGACCGCGACCTCGGCACAGCGGGCGGAGATGGACCCGGCGTCGTCCTCGGGCCCGATTCGCGAACGCGCGCTGCGCCGCGATCGGCCCGGCGTCGAGCTCCTTCACGGTCTCGTGAATCGTCACGCCGGTCTCTGTGTCCCCCGCCATCAGCGCGCGCTCGATTGGCGCCGCGCCGCGCCAGCGCGGCAGGAGCGAGGGGTGCACGTTCAGCCAGAGGCCGCGGTCGAGCAGCGCCTCGGAAATCAGCAGCCCGTAGCCCGCGACGACGACCGTCTCCGCCGGCAGCTCGAGCTCGGCCGTCGGGCGCTCGGGCTGTAGCACTGGAATGCCGAGCCGCTCGGCGACCTCCTTCGCGGGCGGAGCCGTGAGCCTCCGGCCGCGCCCGGCGGGACGGTCGGGGCGCGTGAGCAGAGCTGCAATGTCGTGCCGCTCAGCGAGCCGTTCGAGCACGTCGGCGCCGAACGGAGCCGTTGCGGCAACCACGAGCTCCACAGCGAGAAAGTAACAGTCTGTTACTTGGAGAGTTCGGCTCGGAATGACGCCCCGCCGATCTGGTGCGATCGGTGGTGTGTGGCAAGGACGCAGGGAGCGTTCGTATCGACTAGATACGGGCGCGACCGAGGACGCCGCCACGCGCCGCCGAGCGTGCCAGAGCGGCGATGGCGCTCATTTTGAGCCGAGCTCTTCTACAGCTGGTGGCGGAGCGTCGCGAGCGCTGCCCGCCGCGACTCGTCGTCCGTCCGCTGCAGCAGCAGCACGCCGTCGAGATGGTCGAGCTCGTGCTGGACGACGCGAGCCGCGTGCTCCTCGAGCTCCAGCTTGACCGGCTTCCCCTCGAGATCCTGGCCCTCGAGCGTCACCTCGATGCTCCGCTCGACGGGGACGAGCACGTTCTGGATCGACAGGCAGCCTTCGTCGACGACGTCCGTCTCGTCGGAGCGCGCGGTGATCGCGGGGTTGACGATCGCACGCGGCTCGTCCTCCTGGTGCGGCTGGAAGACGAACAGTCGTTGGATCACGCCGACCTGCGTGGCGGCGAGCCCGACGCCGCGCGCGTCCTGCATGAGCTGCGTCATGCGCTCGGCCAGGCGCCCGAGGTCGTCGTCGAACGCCTCGACCTCGTTCGCTCGCATCCGCAGCACCGCGTCCGGGTACTGCCGGATCTGCGCCAGGGCGATGCGCCGGCGAACCTCGGCCTCGGCCGACGGCTCGTCCTCGCCCTCGTCCTCTCGGATCTCCTCTTCCACCGCCATCCGCGCGAGTGTAGCCCGGGACAGGGGTTGGCCGACTTCGAGGGTTTGCCCGATTTGCAAGTGGGAAAGCAAGAGTCGGACGCACTGTCAAACCGAGGAGGTACCACCGTGCAGAGCGACCTGTGGAAGTTCCGTGAGGGTCAGATCGGGTCCGACGTCGTCGGGTTCAAGGTCGAGGCCTTCGACGGCGGCATCGGCAAGATCGACGAGGCCACCGACGAGGCCGGCGCCGGGCGCATCGTCGTCGACACCGGGCCGTGGATCTTCGGCCGCAAGGTCGTCCTCCCGGCCGGGGTCATCGAGCGCATCGACATGGCCGAGAAGACGGTGCTGGTCTCGCGCACCAAGGACGAGATCAAGAGCGCGCCGGAGTTCGACGACGACATGGGCTTCTCGGAGGACTATCGGGCCTCGCTCGACGAGCATTACCGGCAGCCGGTCGGCACCGGCCGCACGCCGAGCGACGTCGTCTAGCGCCGAGAGCTAGAGCGACTGCGGGTCGACGTCCACCACGGCCGTCACCCCGGCACGTCGCATTGCGGGCTGCGCGGCCTCAAGGAGCCGCGCAGCCCGTCGCGCCAGCGCGCGCGGCGCGTCGGTCTTCGCGAGCAACTGAGCCCGGTGCCGGCCGCGGAGCCGCAGCAGCGGCGCCGGCCCGAGCAAGGCGGCGTCGGGTAGGCCGTCCCGGAGCTCGCGCAGCAGACGATCCGGGGCGACCGCGTCGGCGCCAGCGGCGACGATCGAGACGAGGTGCTGGAACGGCGGATAGCCAAGTTCTCGCCGGCGGGCGAGCTCCTCGGCCAGAAAGCCCGCGACGTCGTGACGGGCAGCGAACGCGAGCGGCCTCGCGTCCGGCTGGAACGTCTGCACGATCACCTTGCCCGGGGCGTCGCGCCCGCTGCGGCCGGCGAGCTGCGTCACGAGCTGGAACGTGCGCTCCTCGGCTCGGAAGTCGGGCAGTGCGAGGCCGGTGTCGGCGTCGACGACGGCGGCGAGGGAGACGCCGGGGAAGTGGTGGCCCTTGGCGACCATCTGCGTGCCGACGAGGACGACGCGATCGCGCGAGGCGAAGCGCTCGAGCGCGTCGTGGAGCGCGCCGCGCTTCCCGGCCGCGTCGGCATCGAGGCGGATCCGCTCCAGCTCGGGGAGCCGCTTGGCGAGCTCGACCTCGAGCCGCTGCGTCCCCGCCCCGATCCGCGCCAGCTCGCTCGATCCGCAGGCCGGGCACGACTCCGGAACGGCCTCCGAGTAACCGCAGTGGTGGCAATGGAGCCGGCCGTCGCTGTGCAGCGTCAGCGCCACGTCACAGAGGTTGCACCGCCGCGAGGCGCCGCACGCGCGGCAGTGCAGCGCGGGCGCGAGGCCGCGCCGGTTGAGCAGCAGGATCGCCTTGCCGCCGCGCTCCGAGATGCGGCCGAGCTCTGCGAGCAGGGGCGCCGAGAGCGGATAGCCGGCTTCCCGCCGCAGGTCGACGATCCGTACGGACGGCATCGGCGCGCCGAGCCGTGGGCCGAGCTCGAGCCGCTCCAGCCGCTGCCAGCTCTCGGGTCGCGGGGTCGCGCTGCCGTAGACGGCGACGGCGCCCTCGAGCGATGCCCGCTTCGCCGCAACTGTCCGCGCGTCGTAGCGCGGGTCGGCCTCCTGCTTGTAGGACGAGTCGTGCTCCTCGTCGACGCAGATCAGCCCGAGCCGGGGCAGCGGTGCGAACACCGCGGACCGCGCGCCGATCACGATCGGCGCCTCGCCGCCGACGATGCGCTCGCGCTCGTCGCGGCGCTCGGCGTCGGTCAGCGCCGAGTGGAGCACGGCGATGCGGTCGCCGAAGCGCTCGCGAAAGCGCCCGAGGGTCTGCGGAGTGAGGGCGATCTCCGGCACGAGCACGATCGCGCTCCGTCCTCGCTCGAGGGCAGCCGCGCACGCACGCAGGTACACCTCCGTCTTGCCGCTGCCGGTCGCCCCGGCGAGCAGGAAGTGGCCGCCGGCGCCGTCCAGCGCCTCGACGAGGCGCGCAAGCGCGACCTCCTGCGGCTCGGTGAGCCGCTCCGGTGCGGCCTCGGCGGCGAGGCCCGCGCCCGTCGTTCGGCGCTCGCCGCGGCGCGCACGCACCTTCGGCGCCACGAGCTCGAGCGCCCGTGCCGGCGTCGTGCCGTAGTAGTCCGCCACCCACAGCGCGAGCTCGACGAGTGCGGGCGGGAGCTCGTAGAGCACGCGCTCGACCGGCGTGACGGTCACGCCGGCCGGCGCCTCAACACCAGTCTCGACGACGACGCCCCGCTGCGCCGCACGGCCGAACCGCACCGCCACGACGGCCCCCTTGCCGACCTCGTCGGCGACCTCGTACGTGAACGGGCGCGCCACCGAGCGGGACGACACGAGCGGATAGACCGAGGCCAGCCTCACCCGCGGAGGCTAGCTGGGGCGGCGGATCCCCCCGCTGCGCTGTAAGGTGCGCCTTACATGGCCTGTGGGATGATCTGCTGCCACGGCGTCTCCAAGCGCTTCGGCTCCGTGCGCGCCGTCGACGAGGCGCGGCTCTGCGTCGAGAGGGGCGAGTTCGTCGCCCTGCTCGGGCCGTCGGGGTGCGGCAAGACGACCTTGCTCCGCCTCGTCGCGGGGTTCGAGGTTCCCGATGCCGGCACGATCGAGCTCGCGGGCAAGCCCGTCGCCGGCGAGGGAAGCTGGACGGCACCGGAGCGGCGGCGCGTCGGCATGGTCTTCCAGGACTACGCGCTCTTCCCGCACCTGACGGTGTTCGAGAACGTCGCCTTCGGGCTCTCGCGCCGCGAGCGGCGGACGCGGGTGCCGGCGATGCTCGACCTCGTCGACCTCCGCGGGCTCGGCAATCGCTATCCGCACGAGCTCTCCGGAGGCCAGCAGCAGCGCGTTGCGCTCGCGCGTGCGCTCGGGCCGGAGCCCGAGCTCGTCCTCCTGGACGAGCCGTGGTCGAACATCGATCCTCACCTCCGCGCCTCGATGCGCGACGAGTTGGCTCGCATCCTGCGCGCGATCAACGTCACGGTCGTCCTCGTCACGCACGACCGCGAGGAGGCGTTCTCGCTCGCCGACCGCATCGCCCTGATGCGGAACGGCGCGGTCGTGCAGGAGGGCACGGCGGAGGAGGTCTACACGACGCCGGCGACGCGCTGGGCCGCCGAGTTCGTCGGGGCCGGGAACTTCCTGCCGGGCCGGCTCGCGAACGGGATCGTCGAGACGCCCGTCGGCCTGTTCCCGGCTCAGAACCCGAACGGCGCAACCGACGTCGAGGTGCTGATCCGCCCCGAGCTGCT
Source organism: uncultured Gaiellaceae bacterium (assembly GCA_963791905.1). Lineage (GTDB taxonomy): Bacteria > Actinomycetota > Thermoleophilia > Gaiellales > Gaiellaceae > Gaiellasilicea. The sequence continues at coordinate 520,731 of CAWBTX010000005.1, read as the reverse complement.
CGAGCTCGAGCCTGATCCGGCGGGCGCGGGCGAAGTCGTCGGCCGGGAGTTCCGCGGCCACGACGTCTTCTACCGCGTCCTCCTCGACGGCGTCGAGCTCGTCTCGCAGCGGCCCTCGAACGAGGCCGTGCCGCTCGGCTCGCGCGTACGCGTCCGGCCGCATGCGTCGAGAGTCACGATCTTCTCCTAGCCTGTAAGGTCGTCCTTACATGCGAAGCAAGGTCATCCGCATCCTGCTCTGTGCGCTCGCGCTCACCCTCGGCGCCTGCGGCGGCGGCTTCTCCCCGGGCGAGGACGACCTCGTGATCTATTCCGGCCGTGAAGAGGCGCTGGTCGGCCCGCTGATCGAGCGCTTCGAGGAGGAGACGGGAATCGACGTCGCCGTCCGGTACGCGAACAGCGCCGAACTGGCCGCGACGCTCGCGGAGGAGGGCGGCAACTCGCCTGCCGACGTCTTCTGGGCGCAGGACCCCGGCGCGCTCGGCGCGGTCGCGGAGGAGGGCCTCCTCGGCCCGCTGCCCGAAAGCGTGCTCGCGCTCGTCCCGGAGCGCTTCCACGACGACGCGGGCCGCTGGACCGGCGTCTCCGGCCGTGTCCGCGTGATCGCGTACAACACGGACGCCGTCTCGGAGGACGACGTGCCGGACCGGATCGACGACGTCGCCGACCCGCGCTGGCGCGGGAAGATCGGGATCGCGCCGCCGAACGCGTCGTTCCAGGCATTCGTCAGCGCGATGCGCCTGTCGCGTGGAGACGAGGCCACGAGGGAGTGGCTCGACGCAGTGAAGGAGAACGAGCCGCGGTTCTACGAGAACAACATCGCGATCCTCGAGGCGCTCGCCGAGGGCGAGATCGAGATCGGCCTCGTCAACCACTACTACCTCTCGCTGATCAAGGCCGAGAACCCGGACGCGCCGGTGGCGAACCACTTCCTCGCTCCCGGCGACGACGGAGCGCTCATCAGCGTCGCCGGCGCCGGCGTGATCGAAGGAGCCGACAAGCAGGCCGACGCCGAGCGGTTCGTCGAGTTCCTCCTTTCCGAGGACGGCCAGCGCTTCTATGCCGAGGAGGCGGAGGAGGCGGAGTACCCGCTCATAGCCGGCGTCGAGCCGCGGGAAGGGCTGCCGCCGCTCGATTCGCTCGAGGGGCCGGACGTACAGCTCTCCGAGCTGGGCGCAGAGCTCGAGACGACGCTCGAGATGCTCGCCGAGGCCGGCTACACGACGTGAGCCGCCGGGGGTCCCGGCGCCCCCCGCTCGCGCTCGCCGCGGCCGGAGTCGCCGTCGCGGCGCTCCTGCTGCTGCCGCTCGTCTACCTCGTCATCCGCGCCGGAACGGGCGACGCCTGGGACGTCGTCTTCCGCACGCGGACGCTCGAGCTGATCTGGAACACCGGCCTCCTCGTCGTCGGCGTCGTCGCGGCGGCGCTGCTCGTGGCCGTCCCGCTCGCCTGGCTCGTCGTGCGCACCGACCTCCCCGGTCGGCGCTTCTGGGCCGTGGCCGCGGCGCTGCCGCTCGTGATCCCGAGCTACGTCGCCGCCCTCTGCCTCCTCGGCGCGCTCGGGCCGCGGGGCTTCCTCGCCGACGCGCTCGGGCGCGAGCTCCCGGAGCTCCGCGGCTACTGGGGCTCCCTCCTCGCGCTCACGCTCGCGACCTATCCCTACGTGTTCCTGCTCGCCTCCGCCGCGCTGCGCGACCTCGATCCCGCGCTCGAGGAGGCGTCCAGGAGCCTCGGCCGCTCGCCCGCGGCGACGTTCCGGCGCGTGACGCTGCCGGTGCTGCGCCCGTCGCTTGCCGCCGGCTCCCTCCTCGTGGCGCTGTACGTGCTCTCGGACTTCGGCGTCGTCTCGCTGATGAACTACGACGCTCTCACCCGCGCCATCTTCCTCCAGTACCGGTCGCTCTTCGACCGAACACCCGCGGCGGCGCTCTCGCTCGTCCTCGTCGCGTTCACGATGCTGCTCCTCGTCGTGGAGGGACGCATGCGGCAGAAGGGTCGGCTGCACCGGACGTCGCCCGGCGTCCGCCGGGCGCCCGTACCGCAGCCCCTCGGGCGCTGGCGCATCCCGGCGCTCGCGTTCTGCGTGCTGACGACCAGCGCGTTCCTCGTGCTCCCGGCGTCGGTGCTCACGTACTGGCTCGTCCGGGGCCTGGACAACACGGCGCGGCGTCGAGTTCCCCGGTGTCGAGGCGTTCAACTCCCTGGTCGCGTCCGGGCTCGCCGCGGTCTTCGCGGTCGCCGCCGCGCTGCCGGTCGCGCTGCTCGCGGTGCGCTACCGCGGCCGGTGGCGCGTCCTCGAGCGCGCCGCGTTCGCGGCGAACGCGCTGCCGGGAATCGTGATCGCGCTCGCACTCGTCTTCTTCGCGGCGCGGTACGCGCCGCTCGTCTACCAGACGCTCGCGCTGCTCGTCGCCGCCTACGTCATCCGCTTCCTCCCCCAGGCGCTCGCGGGGCTCGAGGCGGCGCTCGGCCGCATCAGCCCCTCGGTCGAGGAGGCGGCTCGCGGCCTCGGACGACGGGAGTCGGCGGTGCTCGCGCGCGTGACGCTCCCGCTCGCGCGCTCCGGGATCGCGGCCGGGGCGGCGCTGGTCTTCCTCTCGACGATGAAGGAGCTGCCGGCGACGCTGATCCTGCGGCCGATCGGGTTCGAGACGCTCGCGACGTCGATCTGGCGGCAGACCTCCGTCGCGGCCTACTCGCAGGCGGCGCCGGCCGCGCTGCTCCTGATCCTCCTCTCCGCGCCGTTCCTGCTCCTGCTCTGGCGCGACCGCCCGCGCACGGCGGCCTCGGCCGACTAGCCAGGGAGACGCAGGATGCGGCCGTCCTGCGCGACGAGAAGCGTCCGCCCCTCTGCGTCCTGCCCGAACGACGTCAGCTGCGGCACACGGAAGCGCTCGAGCCGCACGTCGCCGCCGTCGGAGGCGCGGAGGCTGAAGACGCGGCCGCTGCAGAAGTCGCCGTAGACGTACCTGCCCGCCAGCGGCCCGGTCGCGACGACGTGACCGCCGGTGACGGAGCAGCCGAGGTCGTGGCCGTAGGTCGCCACCGGTTCCACGACCTGCCCGGGACCGAGCTCGTGCTCCTCGACCCGCTCGCCTCCCTCGTAGACGTCCCAGCCGAAGTTGAGGAGCCCCTGCGGCCCGCCTCGCACGACGTTCGACCTCCTCCCAGAGGTCCTGCCCGACATCGGCGATCCACAGGTCGCCCGACGCTTCGTCGAACGAGATCCGCCAGGGATTGCGGAGCCCGAGCGCGACGATCTCCCACTCGGCTCGCTCGGCCTCGACGTCCATGCGGAGGAGCTTGCCGAGGCGCGTCGCGGGGTCCTGCGACCGCTGCTTGGGGTCGAAGGCGTCCCCGCCGTCGCCGAGGCCGAGATAGAGGAGCCCGTCAGGCCCGAAGAGGACGTGGCCGCCGTTGTGGTTCTCGTAGGGCTGGTCGACGCGGAGGAGCTCGCGCTCGTCGTCCGGACCGAGCTCGACGACGCGCGAGTCGCCCTCGAGGTCGGTGTAGGAGGCGTACAGGCGCCGGTCGCGCGGGTACTCCGGGTGGAACGCGACGGACAGCAGTCCCTGCTCTCCGTCCGCAGTGACGCGGCCGCGCAGGTCGACGAGCACGCGCCGGCCTGGCAGCACCCTCACGAGACCGCCCTGCTCGACGACGACGAGCTCGCCCGTCCCGGGCAGGGGCAGCGCCTGCACCGGCGCCTCGAGACCGCGCGCGACGAGCTCGAGCTCGACCACTGGCCCGCGCGGGAGGTCGTCCCGCGTCACTCGCCGCTCCGGCCCGTCGCCGCCGCAGCCGGCGAGCGTCACCGCCGCGATTCCCGCCAGCAGGCGCCTCACGCGCTCGCTGCGGTCGCGGCCGGCTCCGGCACGCGCAGGTACGGCTGCTCCTCGACCTCGCCCTCCTCCAGGTAGACGCCATCGGCGTTCACCCGCCAGAGGTCGTGCCGCGCGCCGTGGAGGAGGTTCTCGACCGCTCGGATCGCGGTCAGCATCGAGTGGTCGGAGTTGTTGTAGCGGTGGAGGCCGTTGCGCCCGACCTGCTGCAGGTTCGGAATCGTCTCCAGCCAGGCCCGGATCGTGTCGACCCGCGCCTGGTAGTCCTCGTCGTACATCGGGTACGCCTGCGGCACGCGGACGACCCAGCCCGCCGTCACGGCGTCCGAGGGAACGAGCCCGAGCGTGTCCAGCTCGTGCGTCGCGAGCCGAACGAGCTCCTCGTCGGCGCGTCTGCCAGAGATCGTCGTCGGCGAAGCAGAAGTACTCGAGCCCGAGGCACGCACGGCCGGTCTCCGGCAGCATCGCCGGGCTCCAGGCGCCGTAGCTCTGAATCCGAGCGACGCGCACCTCGGGGTCGTGGACGTAGATCCACGTGTCCGGGAAGGGCGCGTCCCGATCGAGCGCGAGGGCGACGGTGAGGAAGTCGCGGTAGCGGAGGCCGGCCGCCGCCGCCCGCACCGTCGGCGGGAGCAGCGTCGCCCGCGAGCTCGCACGACCGCCCGCAGGGGCAGCGAGGAGATGACGGCCTCCGCCGCGATCGTCTCGCCCGCGGCCGTGACGGCGGTCAGTCGCCCGCCCTCGAGCTCCAGCGCCTCGACCGGAGATTCCAGCCGGAGCTCACCGCCCGCCTCGTCGAGCCCGTCCGCGAACGCCTCCCACATCTGGCCGGGGCCGAGGCGCGGGTAGTGGAACTCCTCGATCAGGCTCTTGATCCGGTTACCGCGGTTGCCGATGAGCGCCGCCCGGACCGCACTGCCGAAGGAGAGGCCGCGAATCCGCTGCGCCGCCCACTCGGCGCGGATCTCGCTCGTCGGCACGCCCCAGACCTTCTCCGTGTACGAGCGGAAGAAGAGCTCGAAGAGCCGTCGGCCGAACGCCTTCGTCACCCACTGCTCGAACGTCCGCGCCTCGCCTGCCGGCCGCAGCGCCGCGGCGGCGTACGAGACGGCGCAGCGCACGACCTCGACCGGCCCGAGCCGGCGGATCACGTTGCCCGCGCGGAGCGGGTAGTCGAGGAAGCGGCCGTTCCAGTAGATCCGCGACAGGCGCGGGCGGACGAGCAGGTCCTCGCTCAGCACGTCGTGCCACAGCCGCTCCACCTCGGCGCTCTTGGTGAAGAAGCGGTGGCCGCCGAGATCGAAGCGGTAGCCGTCGCGCACGACGGTCTTCGCGAGCCCGCCGGGCTGGTCCTCGGCCTCCAGGACGAGCGTGTCGACGCCTGCACGCGCGAGCAGGTAGCCGGCGGTGACGCCGGCGGGGCCGGCGCCGAGCACGAGCACTGGATCTCTCGTAAGGATAGGTGTAGTCACGATGTAAGGGTGACCTTACACGCGGCGGAAGAGGCGGATCTCGACATCCGTCCGGCTCCGCGCCACCCGCGGCGCCGAGACGGTCCCGACGGCGTCGAGGCGAGGGTCGGCGCGCGCGGCCGCGCTCCAGGCGTCGCTCGCGCGGCGCACCTCGCGCTGCCACGGCGCGTCCCAGCCGCGCTCGGCCGGGAGCGGCAGCACGAGTGCGATCGTGTCGCCCGGGCGTGCCCGCGCGACGACCTGCTCCAGGCCGTCCCCGCCCGTCGCGCGCAGGCGCGCCAGCGCACCGCGCCAGTCCATCACGCGCTCGTCCGCGACAGGGCCGAGCGGCGTCGCGAAGCCGGCCGCACCGTCCAGGTAGTACGCGAGCAGCGGGACCTGCTCGGGCTGCGTCGCGACGACAAGCGTCCCCCGCGGCAGGGGCCCGGCCGCCGCCGCGACGGCGCGCGCATTGCTCTTGTCCGGCTCGACGGCGAACGTGAGCCAGAGGACCGAGACGGCCGCGGCGGCCGCGATCCCGAGGCGCCCCGCGCGGGCAAGGCCGGCGGCGCCGACGACGATCACGGGGCCGACCAGGATCGCCAGGTACCGGTTCGCCCAGCTCGGCGAGACGTGCGAGTGCGCCCACGCGACGACGAGCGCGACCCCGCCGGCGAGAGCGAGCAGCAGAGCGGCCCGCACGACACGGTCGTCATGCCGCAGCCGCAGGAAGCCGACCGCGCCGACCGCGATCACGGCCGCGGCGCCCCCGCCGCCGTCGAGCGCTCCCGGGATGCCGCCGAGCAGCGCCGCCGCGGACGGCGTCTTCGACCACGGCGCGCCGGTGTGGCGCGCCTGGTCGACCAGCGTCGGGAGCCACGGGAGGAACGCCAGCGCAGCCGCCGCGAACGGCATGACCGCCTCTCGCCAGCGCGCCCGGAGGTGCACCGCCGCGGCGACCGCGAACCCGAAGCCGAGGAAGATCGCCCACGCGTGCGTGTACAGGAGCGCCGCCAGCTCGACGGCGAAGAGGACGCGGTGCCGCGGCGAGCCCTCGACGATGCCGCGGACGAAGCTTCCGCATGCGAGCACCGACAGCAGGGCCACGAGGGCGTACATCCGCGCCTCCTGCGCGTAGATGGTCAGGAACGGGTTCAGCGCCGCCAGCACGGCGGCGAGCCAACCGGCGCGCCGGCCGGCGACGACCGTCCCCGCCCACAGCGCGGCCGGGATCGTCAGCAGCGCCGCGAGGAGGGAGAGAGAGCGGAGCGCCGCCTCGGCGTCGCCGAACAGCTCGATCCAGGCGTGGAGCAGGAGGTAGTACAGCGGCGGGGAGCCGTCCAGCCGCAGCAGCTGCGGGATCTCGACGAAGGGGTGCGTCGCGATGCCCCTCGAGATCGCCTCGTCGATCCACAGGCCGCCGTCGAGCGCCCGCGTCCGCAGCCAGAGCGACAGCGCCAGCAGCGCGAGCAGGCGCGGCGGCGGTTCCGAGCCTACGGGTCACACCCGCTCCAGATCTCCCAACTTCCGGCAGCGCCGAGCAGGCGAGCGTCCGCACGACGCGACGGAGCCGCCGGCGCGTCGCGACGCAGACGCGAGCGCAACACCGTGCCGTCGTCCGCGCCGAGCGAGAAGCCGACCGCCGAGATGGGCACGTCGAGGTGCCAGGCGACGAGCGGGAAGCGATAGCGGCCGGCGGCGACGGTGCCGCAACGAAGGTGCTCCGCGCCTCCGGCGGCCAGGATCGCCGCGTGCAGATCGTGCCTGAGCGCCGCGTCGTCGGCGAGGTCGCGGCGGAGGTCGGCGGCGGCGAGGACGACGAACGGGAGCGGCGCCAGCGCGAGCGCGGCGAGCGCCACGGCGGCGGCCCGTCGACGCAGCAGGCGGGCCCACGCGACAGCGGCCGCGACGCACGCTCCGGCCGCGGCCGGCAGCAGGTACCGCTCCTCGCCCGAGAAGCCCGCCTGGCTCATCAGTGCGACGAGAGCGAGCCAGGCGACCGAGGCGAGCGCGACACGGCGCGCAGCCTGTTTCCACCAGAGGGCGGCGACGAGACCGACGGTCACCAGCGGCGGCGTCATGACGACGAACCGCTTCAGCACCTCGAGCGCCGGCACATCCGCGAGCGCCGGCTGGCCCGAGTTCGGAATCCGGGCGCGCTCCGTGGAGCGCAGGAGCTCCCCGGAGCCCCAGAGCTCCGGGGCGAACCAGAGGAGCGGCACGGCCGCAGCCGCCGCCGCGACCAGCGAACGCTCCTCCCCGCGACGCCAGAGCAGGCTCCCGTAGACGAGCAGGAACGGCCATACCTCGGGCCTCAGGAGGGCCGCGAGCGTCGCGAGGACGAGGGCCAGGCGCCGGCGCCGGTCGAGGTGGGCGAGCACCGCTCCGGCGAGGAGGGCGACGAGCAGCCCCTCCGAGAAGCCGAGCGCGATGCCGCGCACGAACCCGGCGACGAGCACGAGGGACGCCGCCGCCACCACCGCGGCTACGACCCGCCCGCCCGCGAGCCGCCGGGCGAGGAGGCCGACGAGGAGGACGGCCGCGATCCCCGCTGCGCGCGCGAGGAGGAGCCAGAGCTCGGGCGCGCTCCCGAGCGGCGCCAGCAGCGTCGTCACGATCACCGGCAGCGGCTTCCACGCCGGCCCGGCGGTCGTGTCGAGCTCGCCGCCCGAGATCTCACGGCCCCAGATCAGCCACGCCCAGGGGTCGTACGAGGGCGTCGACGGCAGGAGCAGCGAGAGCCCGGCGAGGGCGAGCGAGACGCCGACGATGGCTGCGACCGGGCGCACACGGGCGGCCGTCCGGGGGAGAGCTACGGCCTCCATGACGGCGCAGCCTACGCAACGTTTCGACGGATAGAGTCCGGCGCATGGCCGGCCACTCCGTCGACGAGTACCTCGAGACGATCTACTTCCTCGCCTTCCCGATCGGCGAGTATCGGCCGGATCCGAACTCGACCGCGGCGATCGCGTCGCGCGTGGCGGAGATGCTCGGCGTCTCGCGTGCGTCGGCCGGGGAGATGCTGAAGCGGCTCGAGGCCGACGGGCTGGTCGAGCGCGGCGAGCACAAGGAGGCGCTGCTCACGGAGGCGGGTATCCAGCGGGCGGAGCGCGTCGTCCGGAAGCACCGGATCATCGAGCGGCTGCTGACCGACTTCATGGGCTACACGGCCGCCGAGGCGCACGTCCACGCCGACGAGCTCGGCGACACGTTCACCGAGGACATGGTCGAGCGGATCGAGCAGCGGCTCGGGAACCCCGAGCGCTGCCCGCACGGCTGGCCCGTGGATCCGGCCTTCGAGCAGCGCGAGAACTCCGAGCTCGCGCCGCTGACCGACCTCCAGCCGGGCGAGAAGGCCGAGATCGTGCGGCTGGCCGAGCACGACGGCGAGCTGCTGCACTGGTTCTACGACGAGGGCTTCGTGCCGGGCGTCCGCATCGCGCTCAAGGAGCGGCAGCCGGCAGCCGGGCAGTTCAAGGTCACGCTCGACGGCAGCGAGCGCGCTATCGGCGAGAAGGCCGCCGCCGGCCTCTACGTCAGGCTCGTCGCCTAGGAGCCGGAGCCGCTGGAGGCGGCCGTGACCGCGATGCCTGCCGCGTCGCGAAGCGCCTCGGCGCGGTCGGTGCGCTCCCAGGTGAAGTCCTTGTCGTCGCGGCCGAAGTGGCCGTACGCGGCCGTCTTGCGGTAGATCGGGCGGCGCAGGTCGAGGTCGCGGAGGATCGCCGCCGGCCGGAGGTCGAAGTGCTCGCGGACGAGCTCCTCGATCCGCGTCTGCGGGATCGACTCGGTGCCGAAGCAGTCCACGAGCACCGAGACCGGGTGCGCGACGCCGATCGCGTAGGCGACCTGGATCTGGCAGCGCTCGGCGAGGCCGGCGGCGACGAGGTTCTTCGCCACCCACCGCGCCGCGTACGCGGCCGAGCGGTCGACCTTCGTCGGGTCCTTGCCCGAGAAGGCGCCGCCGCCGTGCGGGGCAGCTCCGCCGTAGGTGTCGACGATGATCTTGCGACCGGTGAGGCCGGTGTCCCCCATCGGCCCGCCGATGACGAACTTGCCGGTCGGATTGACGTAGACGAAGTCGCGCTCGTCGAGCCGCTTCTCGTCGTAGAGCGCGTGCGGGAGGATCGGACGCAGGACGTGCTCGATCAGGTCGGGCTTGATCAACGCCTCCGTGTCGAGCCCGTCGCGGTGCTGCGTCGAGATCAGCACGCGCTCGATCTCGACCGGCCGCTGGCGCCCGTTCTCGTCCACCTCGTAGCGCACGGTCACCTGCGCCTTCCCGTCCGGCCGCAGGTACGGCAGCACGTCGGCCTTGCGCACCTCGGACAGCCGCTTGCAGATGCGGTGCGCCAGGACGATCGGCAGCGGCATCAGCTCCGGGGTCTCGTTCGACGCGTAGCCGAACATCATCCCCTGGTCGCCGGCGCCGATCCGGTCGAGCGGATCGCTGTCACCGTGCTGCACCTCATAGGACTCGTCGACTCCCTGCGCGATGTCGGGCGACTGCTCGTCGATCGCGACGATGACGCCGCACGTCTCGGCGTCGAAACCGTACTTGGCGCGCGTGTAGCCGATGTCCGTGATCGTCTCGCGGACGAGCCGGCGGACGTCGATGTACGTCTCGGTCGAGATCTCCCCCGCCACGACCACGAGGCCGGTCGTGATCAGGGTCTCGCAGGCGCAGCGGCCGCCGGGATCGTTCGCGATGACGTCGTCCAGGACGGCATCCGAGATCTGGTCGGCGATCTTGTCGGGATGGCCCTCGGTGACCGACTCCGACGTGAATGAGAACGAGCGTGCGAGCACGGGCGCCAGGGTACCTGCGGCTAGCGGATCGTGAGGAACGCGCCGACCTCGACGTCGTTCGGGTCGCTGCGGTCGGCCCAGACGAGGAGATCCTCCAGCGGCTCCAGGTTCTCCTGCACCTCGGGCGGCACGCTCTCGTTGGACAGGCCGGCGATCACCTCCGCGAGCTGGATCAGCTCCTGGAGATCGACGTAGACGAAGACCTCGTCACTGTCGCCGAGCCCGGCGGCCTCACGGGCGGCGCGGAAGTCCGCGTCGTCCTCCAGGCCGTCGTCGGCGCCGGTGAGGGCGTCGAAGCCTGCCGGCGACGTCGTGACGACGACCTTGCCGTTGCCGGCTCCCCAGAGCAGCGTCACCGGGCCGAGCGCGACCGAGCGCACGTCGATCCCGCCGATCTGACGATGCTGCACCTCGAGGTCGCCCCACTCGGCCAGCGACTCGACGAGGTCGTCGAGCAGCTTGACGGCCTTTGCCTCGTCCTCGGGGGACAGGAGCAGCGTGACCTCGGGGATGATCGTGCCGCTCTTGGCGTAGAACGCGAAGCCGCCTGCGAAAAGGTCGGCGAGGCCATCCGCCTTGATGCCGAACATGTTCAGGTCGGGCACGGCCGGGGTGTCGGCGGCGCAACCCGCCTGGCCGCTGAAGTCGAAGAGCGAGGAGTCGAAGCCCGGCGCGCCGAGGTAGGCGAAGGCGCCGGCCGGAACGTTCGAGAGCATGGACTCGCCCTCGAGCAGCTCCTGCACACCGTCGCCCGAGGCCGCGAGCCTGAACCGCACGCCGTCGTCCTCGGCGGCGAGGAGACCGGCCGCGTAATCGAGGTTGCCGATCGAGTCGGGAAGCTCGCACCCGGCCGGCAGCGACTCGCGCACGGCGTCGCGAATGCCCTGGCCGTTGGCGAAGAGCGTCACGAGCCCGGCTTCGTCGACCCGCGCCTGCGCGTCGGCGAACCAGGCGGCACCATCGAGCTTCTCCCCGGCGGCGGTGAAGCGGTCGAGCACCGCCTCGCTCTCGGCGACGAGCGTCCAGCCGTCCACCTCGCGCGTCACGAGCGGCTCGTCCGACTTCTCGAGGAGCTGGCTCAGCTTCGCCTCGTCGCGAGGCTGGGTGAGCACGACGGCGTCTCCGCCCTCGTCCTCGAACCCGAGGACCGCGACGTAGGTCTCGTCGCCCAGGGCAGGAACGAGGTCCCGCTCGACCTGGAGCCCCTCCTGGCCGAGCTCTTCCTGCAGCTTGTCGAACAGCTGCTCCCTCCCGGGAAACTTGTCGAGCAGCGCGTCTGCCTGCCCCCACTGCTCCGACTCGGGATCCGTTTCGAACGCGATCAGGAGCGGGGTGCTCGCCGGTACGAGGCCGGCGACCTCGTCGGCGCTCGAGCCCGTGGAAACGGCCGAGCCGCCGCCGCAACCGGCCGCGAGCAACACCGCGACGACAACGAGCGGAAGGAAGCGCATCGATTTCACTGTAGCCACTCCTGTGGGTCATTCCTGGGTCGGTGCCCGGCTCATGAGGCCGGCGACGAGCTCGTGCAACGAGGTTCCCGAGAGCACGCTACAAACACCTTCGGTAATCGGGAGCTCGATCTTGAGCCTGAGCGAGAGGTCGCGGAGGACGGGCGCTGTCGTCAGGCCCTCGACGACCATGCCGATCCGTCGGGCGGCCTCGGCCGGGTCGACCCCCTGCGCGATCAGCTCGCCGGCCCGGCGGTTGCGGCCGGTCGCGGCCCAGCAGGTGACGGCGAGGTCGCCGATGCCGGCCAGGCCGGCGAACGTCTCGGGCTTCCCGCCCGCGGCCTCGGCGAGCCGCGACATCTCAGCGAGGCCGCGGGCGACGAGCGCAGCCTTCGCGTTGTCGCCGAGCCGGAGGCCGTCCGCGCCGCCGGCCGCAAGCGCGATCACGTTCTTCGCAGCCGCGCAGAGCTCGACACCGACGATGTCCTCGTTGACGTAGACCCGGAACAGGGTCGAGTTGATCGCGTGCTGGAGGTCGAGCGCCAGCTGCTGGTCGTCGCTGGCGATCACGGCCGCCGCCGGGAGCTCGCGTGAGATCTCCTCCGCAATGTTGGGCCCGGAGAGGACGGCGACGGGCCGGTCGCGCACGAGCGTGGAAAGACGCTCGCCGGTTGCCGGGTCGAGCCCCTTGGTGAGCGAGAGCACCGGCCCACTGCCCGGCAGCGAGCCGGCGAGTCCCCCGAACGCAGCGCTCGGGACGGCGAGGACGACGAGCTCCGCCTCGGCAAGGGGCGCCTCGGCGATCGACGCGGCCCGCACGCCGGTGAGATCCGCGTGGGTGAGGTAGCGCGGGTTGCGGTGCGTCTCTTGGATCACGCGCGCCTGCTCGGGATCGCGGCACGCGAGCGTCACCTCGTGGCCCCGCTGGAGCAGGATGCGCGAGAAGCGCGGTTCCCCACGACCCCCCTCCCACGACAACGACTCTCACGAACGCGGCACGAAGTCGATCGAGACGGGCACGCCCTCGAGGCTAAACCGTTTGCGCAGCTCGTTCTCGATCCAGTACGCGTAGTCGCGCGTGACGAGGCTCGTGTCGTTCACGTGGATGCGGAAGCGCGGCGGCCGGGTCGAGACCTGCGCCCCGTACAGGAGGTTGAGGCGCTTGCCGCGGCTCGAAGGGGGCTGCCGCGCCTCGCGCAGCTCGGCGAGCGCGTTGTTCAGGGCGGGCGTCGGGACGCGGCCGGCGTGCTTCTCGTAGAGCGAGACGATGTACTCGAGCAGACGCTCGATGCCGCGACCCGTCTTCGCCGAGACGGCGATCAGCGGCGGCCGCTGCCGCAGCTTCGCCTCGAGTCTCGGCCGCACCTCCTCGATTGAGATCTCGCCGACATCCCACTTCGACAGGACGACGAGCGTGGACGCATTGGCCTTGCGCGCGACGTCGGCGACAGCTAGGTCCTGATCGACGACGCCCTCGCTCGCGTCGACGAGGACGAGCGCGACGTCGGCGCGCTCTGCGGCCTCGAGCGCGCGCAGCTCCGAGTAGTACTCGATTCCCTGGCGCTGCTTCCGCTTGCGGCGGAGTCCGGCCGTGTCCACGAGCTGGAACGTCCGGCCGTCGCGCTCGAGGATCGTGTCGATCGTGTCGCGCGTGGTTCCAGGCACATCGGAGACGATCACACGCTCCTGCCCGACGAGTGCGTTCAGGAGCGACGACTTGCCGACGTTGGGACGCCCGAGGATGGCGACACGGATCGCCTCCTCGCCGACCGGCACACGGCCCTCGCCCGGGAGGCGCTCGACAATCTCGTCGAGGAGGTCGCCCGTGCCGTGGCCGTGCAGCGCCGAGAGCGCAAACGGTTCCCCGAGGCCGAGGCGGTGGAACTCCGCCGAGAGCGGATCCTGCCGGGGATCGTCGATCTTGTTCGCGAGCACGAGCACGGGCTTCTTGGCCGCGCGCAGCGTCTTCGCGAGGTCCTCGTCGCCCGGCGTGACGCCGGCTCGTGCGTCCACCACGAAGAGCACGAGGTCTGCCTCCTCGATCGCCAGGCGGGCCTGCCTTGCGATCTCGGGGCCGAACGTGTCCGTCGCCTGGTCGTCGAGGCCGCCGGTGTCGATGAGGAGGAACTGGACGCCGTTCCAGTCGCAGAGCAGCTCCTTGCGGTCGCGCGTGACGCCGGGCGTCTCGTGCACGACGGCCTGGCGCGACTCGGTCAGCCGGTTGATCAGGGTCGACTTGCCGACGTTCGGGAAACCGACGATCGCGACGGTGCCCGCGATGCCGTTTGGGTCGGCGTCCTCGCTCATGCCGGCGGAACGGCGTGCCGGGGACGGCCGTCGGCGTGCATCTCGACCAGCCACCCGTGCAGCTCCTTGAGCTTGGCGGCGACCTCCGCGGAGGCCTCGCGGTAGCCCTTCGCGCCCTTCGGCAGGCCGTCGAACCGCATCGGCTCGCCCCAGGCGACCGAGACGGGCGCCCAGTTGCCGACGTGCCACCACTGCGAGCCGTGGACCGCCGCCGGCACGATCGGGACGTCCTCCTGCAGCGCGACCATGGCGGCGCCGGGCTGCACAGGCCCGAGCCGGCCCGAGCGCTGCCGCGTGCCCTCGACGAACAGCCCGACCGCCTCCCCGGCCTGCGCGGCCGCGCGCATCTGCCGGACGGCCTCGCGATCCGACTCGCCCCGGCGAACGGCGATCGTGCCGAAGGCGCGGATCAGTTGGCCGAGGCCGGCGATCCGGTGCGCCTCCACCTTCGCGACGAAGTAGACCTTTCGCGGCGAGGCGGCGCCGAACGCCGGCACGTCGATCCAGTGGAAGTGGTTGAAGGCGAGCACGACACCGCCGGTGCGGGGCACGCGCTCGACGCCATAGTTGCGCAGCGGCACGAGCAGGCGGAAGAGCGGCTGGAGCGTCACGCGGCCGACCGTCCAGGCGGCATCGACCCTGCTCATGTTGCGACGCGCTCGCGCACGATGACCTCGATGCGCGCGACGACGTCCTCGACGGCGAGGTCGGTCGTGTCGATCTGCACGGCGTCCGGCGCGGGCCGCATGTTGACCGCGTCCCGCTCGTCTCGCATGCGCAGGTCGGTCGCGAGCGCATCGGCGGCGATCTCCGGCCGCTCGGCGGCGCGGCGCTGCGCGCGGATCGCCGGATCGGCGACGAGGTACACCTTGACGACGGCGGCCGGAGCGACCACCGTGCCGATGTCCCGGCCCTCGATGACGACGTTCCCCTCGTCGCCGAGCTCGCGCTGCCGCTCGCGCATGACCTCCCGGACGGCCGGATGGCGCGCGACGACCGGGACGAGCTTGTCGATGCCGGGCTTGCGGATCGACGCAGTGACGTCGGCCTCGTCGATGTAGACGCGATCCTGCTCGTCGAAGCGGACCGGATGCTCGCGGGCCAGCCGGGCGAGCTCGTCCGCCTGGTCGAGCGCGATGCCCTCCCGCTGCGCGAGCCAGGTCAGCGCCCGGTACATCGCGCCGGTGTCGAGGTAGCGGAAGCCGAGCCGCTCCGCGAGCAGGCGGGCGACCGTGCTCTTCCCCGCACCGGCGGGACCGTCGATGGCGATGATCACGCCATTTCGCCTTCGGCGAAATGGTCAAAGAGGCAAGGTCTCATGTGCGATCGATTTCTAGTGGAAAACCTCGCACCGCGAGGTTTTCCAGTAGCTCGTAGAACCCCGGGAAGCTGACCGCGGCCGAGTCGGCGTCCTCGATCGTGACGCCCTCGCGGGAGGCCGAGCCGGCGACGGCGGCGAGGATCGCGATGCGGTGGTCGCCGCGCGACTCGATCGTGCCGCCCCGGAGGCGGGCGGGGACGCCGCGGACGACGAAGCCGTCCTCGGTCGCCCTGATGTGCGCGCCGATCCGCCGCAGGCCGTCGACGACGGCCTCGATCCGGTCGGTCTCCTTCGCGCGCAGCTCGGCGGCGCCGCTGAGCACGCTGTCGCCGCGGGCGTGCGCGGCGAGGAGGGCGAAGAGCGGGAGCTCGTCGACGAGCAGGGGCACTTCGGCGGCGGTCACCTCGGTGCCGACGAGCTCCGCGTGCCGGACGTCGAGGTCCCCGGCCGGCTCGCCCGCGATGCGGCGGCGGTTGAAAACGGTGACGTTGGCGCCCATGCGCTCCAGCACGTCGAGCAGGCCGGTGCGGCGCGGGTTCAGGTTGACGCCGTGGATCGTGAGCTGCGAGCCCGCCAGCAGCGTCGCGGCCACGAGCAAGGGCGCCGCAGAGGAGAAGTCGCCCGGGACCTCGACCTCGCCGAGCTCGAGCGTCTCGGCCGGCCAGACGCTGGCGCTGCGCGGACGGCGCTCCACGCGGGCACCTGCGGCCGTGAGCAGCGACTCGGTATGGTCTCGGGTCGGCAACGGCTCCGCGACCGTAGTCTCTCCCTCGTCCGCGTAGAGGCCGGCCAGCAGGATCGCGGACTTCACCTGGGCGCTCGCGACCGGCAATTCGTAGGTGAGCGGGCGCACCGGGCCGCCCTCGATCGTGAGCGGCGCCGTGCCGTCGGTCGTCTCGATCCGGACGCCCATCAGCCGGAGAGGCTCGGCGATGCGCTCCATCGGCCGAGAGCGGAGAGACTCGTCGCCGGTGAGCACGAAGCGGCCCTCCTGGCCGGCGAGCAGCCCCGGCAGCAGTCGCATCAGTGTGCCCGCGTTGCCACAGTCGATCGGCTCGTCGGGCGGCTTCAGGCCGCGGAGACCCGCCCCGAAGACGCGCAGCGTCTCGGGACCTGCCTCATAGACGTCGACCCCGAGCGACCGCACCGCCTCGACCGTGGCCTCGGTGTCCTGCGACCGGCCGAAGCCGTCGATCCGCGTCTCGCCCTCGGAGACGGCGCCGAGCAGCACGGCCCGGTGCGAGATCGACTTGTCGCCCGGCACGGCCAGGTGGCCGACGAGCGAGGCGGCGGGCTCGACCTTCATTCCGCCGCTTCCAACACCGGCGCGACGACGACGCCGTAGCCCTGGCTCTCGAGGAGGTCGGCCGCACGCGCGGCCTCCTGCTCGCCGGCGACGAGGATCGTCAGCGTGCCGCCCCGCTCCGACGACAGATGCTGGAGGTCGAAGTCGGCGATGTTGATCCGCTCGGCGCCGAGCGCCTGCGCGATGCCGGCGATCACGCCGGGGCGATCGGGAATGTGCACGCGCAGGCGCTGCAGCGCGCCGGGGTCGTCGTATGCCGTCTCGAGCAGCCGTCGACGGTTCCCGGACGCCTCGCCGATCCAGCGGGCGAGGAAGCCGGCATCCCCGGCCGCGAGTGCGGCCTCGAGCTGCTCGACGCGACGGCGATGCTCGGCGAGCGCCTCGGCCACGGCGGAACGGTTCTCGAGGAAGATGTCGACCCAGATCCGAGGGTTGGCGCCGGCGACGCGCGTCATGTCGCGCAACGAGCCACCCGCAGCCGCGAGCGGCTCGTGGCCCTCGACGCGAACCGACCCGGCCTGGTTGAGCAGCACGTTCGCGAGCGCGTGCGGCAGGTGGCTCGTGATCGCGACCAGGCGATCATGCGCCTCCGGGTCGACCGCGACCGGGATCGCGCCGAGCGAGGAGACGAACCCGTGGAGCAGCTTGTACCGCTCGGGCTCGGTGCTCGCGATCGGGGTCAGGAACCAGGTCGCGCTCTCGAACAGCTCCGCCGTCGCCCGCTCCGGGCCGCGCGCCTCGGAGCCGCAGATCGGGTGGCCGCCGATGAAGCGCGCCTCACCCGCCGCCGCGGCGACGACGGCGCTCTTGGTCGAGCCGACGTCGGTGACGGTGCACGAGATGGGCGCGGCGTCGAGCACCGTTCGCACCTGGGCCGGTAGCGCCGCGACGGGAGCCGCGACGACGGCGAGCTCGGCACCGTCCAGCGCGCGCGCGAGATCTGACGCCGGCTCGACCGCCCCCCGCTCAGCCGCGCCCGCGAGGTGCGCCTCGTCGGGGTCCCAGCCGGCGACCGTTTCGACCCCCGCCTTGCGCGCCGCGAGGCCGACGGACGCGCCGATCAGGCCGGTGCCGACGATCGCCAGCCGCATGTCAAACAGAGCTCGGTTCAGGGTGATGCCCCGCCGATCTGGTGCGATCGGTGGCGTGTGGCAAGGACGCAGGGAGCGCTCGTATCGAAGAGATACGGGCGCGACCGAGGACGCCGCCACGCGGCGCCGAGCGTGCCAGAGCGGTGATGGCGTTCACTCTGAATCGAGCTCTTTAGCCGATCGTCTTGCCGAGCAGCGAGGCGAGCGCGCGGATCTCGTGCGCGAAGTCGGCGAACTCCGCCGCCGGGATCTGCTGCGGCCCGTCGCAGAGCGCCTCCTCGGGACGCGGGTGCACCTCGACGATGATCCCGTCAGCGCCGGCTGCGACCGCCGCCCGCGCGAGCGGCAGCACGAGGTCGCGCTTGCCGGCGGCGTGGGACGGGTCGACGATCACCGGCAGGTGCGTCTCGTGCTTCAGCACCGGGATCGCCGAGAGGTCGAGCGTGTAGCGGGTCGAGCGCTCGAACGTCTTGATCCCGCGCTCGCAGAGGACGACCTGCGCGTTGCCTTCCTTGACGACGTACTCCGCCGCCATCAGGAGCTCCTCGACCGACGCCGACGGCCCGCGTTTGAGCAGGACGGGCTTCGGCGCGCGCCCGACCTCCGACAGGAGGTTGAAGTTCTGCATGTTGCGCGCGCCGATCTGGATCATGTCGGCCGTCTCGACGACGGCGTCCACGTCGCGCGGGTCCATCAGCTCGGTGACGAGCGGCAGGCCGGTCTCGTCGCGGGCCTCGGCAAGGATCTTGAGCCCCTCGACGCCGAGCCCCTGGAACGCGTAGGGCGACGTCCGCGGCTTGAAGGCGCCGCCGCGCAGCATCGTCACGCCCTGATCGGCGACCACGCGCGCCGTCTCCATCGTCTGCTCGCGCGTCTCGACCGTGCACGGCCCGGCGATGAAGCCGAAGTACGAGTCGCCGATCCGCCGGCCGCGCGTCTCGATCACGGTCGGGTCGCGGCGCAGCTCTCGCGAGACGAGTTTGTACGGCTTGACGATCGGGAGCACCTGCTCGACGCCGGGATAGCCCTCGAGCGGCAGCGTCGCGAGGAGCTCGCGCTCGCCGATGGCGCCGATCACGGTGGCGTCGCGGCCGTGGCTCACGTGCGCGCTCGCACCGGCCTCGTGCAGGCGCGCGACGACTTCCTCCACCTCCTCGGCGGAGGCCTGCGCGCCCATCACGATCAGGAGCTCGGGCGATCCCACGACGGCCATCGGGCCAGTGTAGTGCCGCGGTTGTGCCTACCATCCGCGCATGCGGATCTTCTCGGGCATCCAGCCGACGGGCGACAAGCACCTGGGCAACCTGATCGGCGGCTTCCGCCAGTACGCGGCCACGCAGGAGCGCGGCGAGGGCTTCTTCTGCATCGTCGACCTGCACTCGATCACGGTCGAGTACGACCCCGGGGACTTCCGCGAGCGCACGCTCGACCTCGCGGCGATCCTCTTCGCGACGGGCCTCGACCCCGAGCGCTCGACGGTCTTCGCGCAGAGCCACGTGCCCGCGCATGCCGAGGCCGCCTGGCTGCTGGGCGCAGTCACGAGCTACGGCCAGCTCGGCCGCATGACGCAGTTCAAAGACAAGTCCGACCGGCACGAGTTCATCTCGGCGGGCCTCTTCACATACCCGGTCCTGATGGCCGGCGACATCCTGCTCTACCAGACCGACATCGTCCCGATCGGCGACGACCAGCGGCAGCACCTCGAGCTCACGCGCGACCTCGCGGAGCGCTTCAACTCGCGCTTCGGCGAGACCTTCAAGCTCCCCGAGGGCGTCTATCCGGAGGTCGGCGCGCGGATCATGGATCTCCAGGAGCCGGCGAACAAGATGTCGACGACGGGCGGCACGCCGCAGGGCACGGTCAAGCTGCTCGACGAGCCCGACGTGATCCGGAAGAAGTTCCGCTCCGCCGTGACCGACTCCGGCAGCGAGGTTCGGCGCGCGGACGAGAAGCCCGGCGTTACGAACCTGATCGACATCATGTCCGCGCTCACCGGCGAGGCTCCGGATGCGATCGAGTCGCGCTACGACGGCGCCGGCTACGGGCAGTTCAAGACCGACGTCGGCGACGCCGTCGTCGAGGCGATCGAGCCGATTCAGCAGCGGTACGCCGAGCTGCGGTCCGACCCGGCCGAGTTGCAACGGCTGCTCGCACGCGGGGCCGAGAAGGCGCGCAAGGCCTCGGAGCCGACCCTCGAGGCGATGTACGACCGCATGGGCTTCGTCAAGCCCGAGCTCGGCCGCTTCTTCGGCGCCGCGCGGCCGCGCTCGCTCTAGCTCAGCAGTCCAGCGAGTCCGTCGGGCCCGTCCAGGACGGCGACGTCTCCGACGCCTCGGTCTCCGTGAGCCGCACCTCGCAGTCGCCGTCGACGCGCACGGCATAGAGGTCGAAGGCTCCGCCCTCGACCTCGCTCCGCGCGACGAGCACCCACTCGCCGTCGGGCGTCCAGCCGGCGTAGTCCTCCTGCGCCGTCGTCTCCGTCAGGCGCTCCTCGTCCGACCCGTCCGCGTCGATGACGTAGAGGTCGCGCCCGCGCAGGAAGGCGATCCGCTCGCCGTCGGGCGACCACCGCGGCCCGACGCCGTCGCCGAGGCGCTCCTGGGCGCCCGAGGCGAGGTCGACGACGAAGAGGCCTCGTGGTTGCAGCATCTCGTCCAGGCCGCCGAATGCGACCTTGTCGCCCCCGGGTGCGAGCGCAACGCCGACCGCAAGGCCGATGTTCTCGACTGCCGTGCGGCGGCCGCTGCCGTTCGGCCAGATCAGGTCCAGCCTGCACACCGGGACGGCGTCCCGCTCAGTCGGACAGGTCGTGAAGAAGATGCGCCCCGCGGGAGTCCACTGCGGGTCGAGGTCGATGTCGTCGTCCTCGGTCAACCGCCGCTGCTCGCTCCCGTCGCGCGCCATCACGAAGATCTCCTCGTCGACATCGCCCTCGGAGACGTTGTCGGCCGTGCTCGTGTAGGCGATCAGGGAGCTGTCGGGCGAGAGCACCGGGCGACGGTCGTCGGCCGTGATCCTCCCCTGCCGCTGAGTGCTCGTGAGGTTCGTCCGCGTCTTCGAGGCCACGTCCTCGACGTAGATGTCCCAGCTACTGCCGGCCTCGCTCGCGGCGAAGAGCAGCGTCGCCGGCCCGGCGAGGTGCGCGCTGTTGGCCGGCGCGGCCTCGTCGTCATCGCCGCCGCAAGCCGCGACGAGCAGGACGACGAGCAGGCTGAGCGCGCGGAGCCTCACGCGACCAGAGTTCGCAAGCGCTTCACCTCGTCCTCCCGGAGCTCGCGCCAGGCACCCGGCTCGAGGTCACGCAGGTCGAGGCCCGCGTAGACGCTCCGGTGCAGGCGCCGCACGCGATGGCCGACCGCCTCGGTCATCCGCCGCACCTGGCGATTCCGCCCCTCGTGCAGGACGAGCTCGAACCGGGCCCCGTCGAGCCGCCGCACGCGGGCAGGCGCCGTCGGGCCGTCCTCCAGCTCGACCCCCTCGGCGAGCCTGCGCAGCTCCTCGTCGGTCGGCTGCGCCCAGGTCTCCACCTCGTAGACCTTCTCGACGCCGTAGCGCGGGTGCGCCAGCCGGTGGGCGAGCGGCCCGTCGTTCGTGAGCAGCAGCGCACCGGTCGTCTCGACGTCGAGCCGCCCGACCGGGACGACCCGGGACGCGTGCTCGACCTGCTCGACGACCGTGGGGCGGCCCTGCGGGTCGCTCGCGGTCGTGACGACGCCGGCCGGCTTGTGGAGCAGCACGTAGGCGAGCTGCTGCTTCGCGACGGCCTCGCCGTCCACCTCGACGACGTCGGCGCCGCTCACGAACGTGTTCAGCTCACCGGGCGCGCCGTTGACCCGGACGCGCCCCGCCTTGATCAGCTCGTCGGCCTTGCGCCGCGAGGCGACACCGGCCCGGGCGAGGTACGCGTTCAGTCTCACAGCGGCTGTAGTGTGCCCGCCGATGCGCGACCGCTCCGGCGATCTCGAGCGCCTCGCCGACCTGCTCGTCGGCTTCGGCGCCAATCTGCAGCCGGGCCAGATCCTCGGCGTGACGGCGTTCCTCGGCATGGAAGAGGCCGCGCGCGCGATCGCCCGGGCCGGCTACAAGCACGGCGCGAAGTACGTCGACGTCTTCTGGTGGGACCATCTCGTCAAGCGCGAGCGCCTGCTCCACGCCGATCCGGACACGCTGGAGTTCGTGCCGCCCTGGATCGGACGGCGTCTGGAGTGGCTGTCCTCCGAGCGTGCCGCGCGCATCGCGCTCACGGGTCAGCCCGCCAACTTCGACGGGGTCGATCCCACGCGCATGGGCCGCGACTTCCTGCCGTACGTCGCCGAGACGCCGAAGATCGTGAACGAGCGGACGACGAATTGGACGGCTGGCCCGTACCCGAACCTCGGTTGGGCGCAGCGGGTCTATCCCGACGTCGAGCCGGACGAGGCGCTCGACAAGCTCTGGGACGAGGTCGTGCACATCCTCCGGCTCGACACGGACGACCCGGTCAGCGCCTGGCGGGAGCGCATGCAGGTGATCGTCGCGAGTGCGGAGCGGCTCACCGAGCGTCGCTTCGACGCGATCCACCTGCAGGGCCCGGGCACCGACCTGACGATCGGGCTCCTGCCCAGCTCGAAGTGGCTCGGGGCCGACTTCCGGACCGTTGACGGCCTCGTCCATTACCCGAACCTCCCGACCGAGGAGATCTTCACGACGCCCGACCCAGAACGCGTCGACGGCCACGTGTCGGCGACGATGCCGCTCGAGCTCTTCGGCTCCTACATGGAGGGCATCCGGATCGAGTTCGAGGGCGGGCGGGCCGTGAAGGCCGACGCCGACGTCGGCGCCGACGCGCTTCGGGCGACGATCGCGAAGGACGAGGGAGCCGCGCGGCTCGGCGAGATCGCGCTCGTCGACAAGGAGGGCCGGATCGGGCCGCTCCAGACCGTCTTCTACGACACGCTGATCGACGAGAACGCCGCCAGCCACATCGCGCTCGGCAACGCCTACACGTTCCCAGTCGAGGACGAGGCCGAACGCCCGCGTGCGAACCGGAGCGACATCCACGTCGACTTCATGATCGGCTCGAACGAGGTCGACGTCGACGGGATCACGAGAGAGGGCGACCGTGTCCCTGTGCTCCGAGGAGGCTCCTGGCAGCTGTAGTCGAGGTCGTCGACTACGACCCGGCGTGGCCGCGGCTCTTCGAGGAGGAGCGCGCACGGCTGGAGCCGGTCCTCGAGCCCTGGATCACCGGCGGCATCCATCACGTCGGCAGCACCGCCGTGCCGGGCCTCGCTGCGAAGCCCGTCATCGACATCCTCGCCGGCGTGCGCAGTCTCGAGGAGAGCCGCGCGGCGATCGAGCCGCTCCGTGCGCTCTCGTACCACTGGGCACCCTTTGAGGAAGAGGTCATGAACTGGTTCTGCAAGCCCTCGCCCGCCCATCGCACGCACCACCTTCACCTCATGGTCGAGGGCTCGGAGGCCTGGCGGGAGGAACTGCTCTTCCGCGACGTCCTGCGCTCGGAACCGGAGACGGCGAGAGCCTACGAGGCGCTCAAGCGACGGCTCGCGGCCGAGTTGCGCCACGATCGCGAGGCGTACACGCAGGCGAAGACCGATTTCGTCCTCGGCGTGCTCGCACGAGCGCGACCGCGCTAGGCGGTCTTGCCGACCGCGACGCTGTGGAGCCGCTCGCGGATCTCCGCGGCCGTATCGCCGAGGTCGGCGAGCCGCGGCAGCTCGGCGGCGCTCTCGAGGCCGAAGACACGCTCGAAGAGCGGCGTCGTCCGGTAGCGGACTGCGCCACCCGCGGCGTCGTCCCGGCCCGCCTCGGCGATGAGCCCGCGCTCGACGAGGCCGGCGACGGCCGAGTCGGCGGCGACCCCGCGGATGCGGGCGATCTCGGGGCGGCTGCATGGGCCGAGGTAGGCGACGATCGCCAGTGTCTCCAGCCCCGCCTGTGAGAGCCCGCGCTCGACAGGCCGCTCGAAGAGGCGGTTGCATGCGGCCGCCGCCCCGCGCGCTGCGCGGAACGCGTACCCGCCGGCGACCCGCTCCAGCACGATCCCGCTCCGACCCTCGCGATAGCGATCGGAGAGCAGGCCGAGCGCCGTCTCGATCCGCTCCGCGTCGTCGTCGGCCGCCTGCGCCAGCTCGTCGACGGAGAGCGGCGCGGAGGCGACGACGAGCAGCGCCTCCAGGGTGCGTGCCAGCTGGTCGACCGGGTTCGACGTGATCAGGCGGAGCGGGCGGTCCATGCGGCGGTCCTTTCGGTTGAAGTGCCGGTTTCCTGCTCGACTCCATCCGCGCGCTCCTGGGGCGCCGCTGGTGGTGCGTAGGCGGGCGGAACAGTATGGGAATACGGGCCGCCCGCTAGAGCGCCGCCAGCGGCGTCAGGCGGCGGCGGAGCCGGGCTCCGCCCGGCGGGAGCCGTCGCCGGCCAGGGGCGTGCGGCGGGACGAGAAACCCTTATCGGGGCGAAGGGGGCGGCCTGGTCGAGGGCGATCTCGCCGGCCTTGCGGAGCTCGAGGAGCGCGAGGAAGGCGACGGCCTGGTCGATGCGCGGCAGATCGCCGATCTCGGCGTCGAGGTCGAACCGCGTCCGGCGCCGCAGCACCGCGCGGAAGCGCTCGAGGAACTGCGAGACGGGCGGGAAGCGCAGCGACATGTGCGCGAGTGAGACCTGCGGCGGCGGCTCGGCGAGCCGGCGCAAGGCGATGGCGAGCGTCGTCGGATCCTGCGGCGCCAGCGCGCGCTCGGGCTGCGGCGCGAGCGGCGCCGGCCCGAGGCGGAAGAAACGGTCGCGCTCTGCGCCGAGCCGTTCGGAGAGCCACACCGCCGCCTCTTTCATCCGGCGGTACTCGGCGAGCCTCCGCGCGAGCTCCTCGGCAGCCTCCTCGGGCTCGAGCTCGGCGAGCTCGGCCTCCTCCTCCGGGAAGAGCGCGCGCGCCTTCAGCTCGAGCAGGGCCGAGATCAGGACGAGGAACTCGCCGCACGCCTCGAGGTCCAGCTCGTCGCGGGCCGCGAGCCGCTCGACGAAGGCGATCACGATCGCGGCGATGTCGACCTCCGCGGGCTCGAGCTCCTCCCGGAGAACGAGCGTGAGCAGCAGGTCGAAGGGACCCTCGAACGCCTCGAGGTCCAGCTCGAGCTCGCGCACCGACATATGCGCCGAGGCTAGCGGCGGGGTCGGACGCGACCGCGCGGCACGGCCATGGCCGGCGGCGGCTCGGCCTTGCGGTCGTGCGCGTGCGCGCGCCGGCCGCGGCCGTGGAAGAACTGCCACCAGATGAAGAACGCCAGAGCAGCGATGAACACGACGAGCGAGACCCACGCGTTCACGCGCATACCCAACCATTCCCTCGACGGATCCACGCGCAGCTGCTCGAGGAAGAAGCGAAAGCCGGTGTAGAGGACGACGTAGAGGGCGAACAGCGCCGGCGGCTTGAACCGGTAGAAACGATCGAGCACCAGCAGGAGGCCGGCCGCGAAGAGACACCAGAGGCCCTCGTAGAGGAAGATCGGATGGAACGTCTCGGAGAGGAGGTATTGGTCCGGCCGGCGCGCCGGCTCGATCTCGAGCGCCCACGGCAGATCAGTCGGCTTGCCGAAGAGCTCCTGGTTCCACCAGTTGCCGACCCGCCCGATCGCCTGCGCGACCAGCAGGCCTGGCGCCGCCGCGTCGAGGAGCGCCAGCGCGCTCGCACCGGAGCGGTGCGCCACGATCGAGCCGACAATGACGCCGAGGCCGATGCCGCCCCAGATCCCGAGGCCGCCCTCCCAGACCGCGAACGGGCCCCACCACTCGTCCGGGAGCTCGTCCCAGCTCGTGGCGATGTGGTAGAGGCGCGCGCCGACGATGCCCGCCCCGACACCCCACACCGCGACGCGGAAGATGAGATCCCAGTCGCCGCCGCGGTGCACCCAGCGCACGCCGGTCAGCGCGATGCAGGCCGCGATGCCGGCGAGCAGCATCAGGCCGTACATGTGGATCGTGATCGGGCCGAGGTCGAGCGTGCCCGACGAAGGCGACGGTATGGAGGCGAGGATCGTCATCCGGCAGAGCATTCTGCCCGGAGACGCGAAAACCTGTTGCTAGAGCAGGATCTCGAGCGCCAGGTCGTGCCGGCAACCCGCGCGAATCAGATCGATCGCAAAGTGGAGATCGACGTCGTGACGGCTCGCGAGCATGGCCGCCGCCGACTCGTCGAACCCGACGCGCTCGAGCTCGCCGGTACGCCAGCGCTCGATCCGATCCTGCTCGGTTTCGATGTTCAGCTCTGCCGCAGTCATGCCGTGATCTTCCTCCGGGCCGTTGTACTCGGGTATTCGTCCTGATCAACGAGTTAGACGTCCCTATTTGAGGGGATTGCAGTGAAGCTTTCGTAAAAGGTTTGCAAGGCATCTGCGGAACCGCATGTTCATGCGGTTTGTGGGACGGCGTGGAGGCAGCTCGAGACGGGGTGGCGGCCGCGCCGCCACCCCGTGTCTCACCCCGTGGGGGTTAGACCGACTCGATCAGGACCGACTTGAAGCTGTGCACCCGGGCGCAGTCCGCGAACGGGAAGCCGTCGTAGACGCCCAGCTTGTACAGCCCCGCGGCCGGGAACACGACGCGAGCGCGGTACGAGCCGACGACCGCCGTCTTCGCGGCCTTGAAGCGGAAGAGCTTGCCGGCGGTGTTGCGGATCCGCACCTCGGGCTTCGCGTCCGGCATCGGCGTGCGGCCGTGCTGGAGCACGCGGATCGTCACGATCCACGGTTGGCCGGCCGCGAGGCCCGCCTTCGGCATCGAGCTCAGCCCGACGGTGGCCATGCAGCCCGCCTTCGCCGCGCTCGGCGCGAAGAGCGCTCCGGCGACGAGCAGGAACAGGATCGACTTCTTCATGCGGCCTCCTCTGGTCGCCATCTCTACACCGGCGGCGAGGCGGGGGTTCCCAAGGGGACGCGGCTCAGGCGCAGCTCGTGCGCACCGTCCGCCCGCGCGTACTCGTAGTAGAGCCACGCCTCGCCGCCCCGGCGGAGGCAGTCGAGGTAGCGGAGCGATCCGGTCGCGTGCGGCGAGACCAGCCACGGCTCGTCGAGGCTCAGCCGCTGCCAGCGGACGAGGTCGAACGAGAGCGCGATGCCGAGGCGCTCCTCGGTGTCCTCGGCCGGGCTCGACGCGCCGTCGTAGAAGCCGAGGAAGCCGGCGTCGAGCGGCAGGATCGCCGAGAGGCGCGCCTGGTAGCGGTCCCAGCCCTCCCCGACGCCGAGCGTCTCCCCGAGCCAGTGGAAGCGGAGGCCGTCGAGACCGACGGCGAGCGCGGTCGGCGCCGGGCCGGCAGCGGTCAGGAACGTGCTCGCGTACAGGTAGTACGCCGGACCGGCGCGCACGACGTATGGATCCTTGACCGCGTTCGTGCCCGTCTCGGCCGCGGTCAGCACCGTCCGCGCCGTGCGCACGTCGAACGCGTCCGGCGAGCCGGCCTCGACGACGTCGATGCGCCAGCGCCCGTCGGCCGGGTCGACGTAGCTCAGGTAGAGGAGGTAGCGGCCGTCGGGATCGCGACGGAGGCAGAAACGCTCCATCGAGTCGGTCGAGAGCTCCTCCTTCGTCACCGCCCAGCGGTCGGTGAACGAGACGCCGTCGCTGCTCTCGGCGACGCGACACTCGAAGCCGCGGTCGGGCGGCGGGCCGCCGCGCGGGCGCCGTTTCCGGTAGGCGAGCAGGACCGTCCCGCGCGTTGGATCCTCGAGCACGGACGGGGCGCCGACCCAGTTGCCCGGCCCGCCGTCGGCGGGCTCGAGGATCGTCTCCCCCGCCTCGGGGTCGAACCGCGGGAAGGGCGACAGCACGCCCGGAGTATCGCGGGGCCGTCGGCGACGGCCCCGCGGGTCGTGCCTAGTTGCGTGCTGCGGCGGGCTGCGGCTCCGTCCGCGGGCGCTTGCTGAAGAACGCGAGCGCCGCGGCGAGCGCCAGGGCAAGCGCAAGGCCGGCCACGGGCAGCGTCGGGAAGGACGACGGCGAGGACGCCGGCCCGACGTCGACGGGAGCGAACGTGTGGGTCTGGCTGAAGCCGTCCCAGATCTCGTACCGCCAGGTTCCCTCGACGGGGAAGCGCACGACGGCGCGGTAGACGCCGATCTCGTCCGTCGGCTTCGCCGTGAACGTGAGCGTCTCGGTGCCTCCGTCGCGGGTCAGATTGACGACCGGCACGATGCCCTCCAGCGGCGTCACGCCGTGCTGCAGGACCGTCAGGTCGACCGACCAGGTGCCGCCTGCGGACATGTCCTTCGGCGTCGAGTTGAGACCGACCGTCGCCCAACCGCCCGCGCTCGCCGCAGGAACGGCGGCCAGAGCGAGCACGACGAGGAGCAGGAGCTTCTTCATACGGACCTCCGATGCGCGTTGGTGCCGTGGGTACACCGCCCGCGCCGGCCGGGTTCCTACTCGATCGAGCGAGCGAGCTCGAGCGCCTCGTCCTTCGCGAAGTCGCCCTCGAGCCGGAAGAGGAGGTCGCCGCGGTTCCAGAGCAGCGTGTTGCCGGCGAGGTACGTCGACTCGTCCGCGATCTGGTCGAACTCGTCGAGGTACATGACGAAGTGCTCGTCTCCGGAGACGAACAGCCCCCTGCCGCCGCGCACCGTCACGTCCTCGACCGTGGTCCCCGTACCCCCGACCTTCTTGACGAACCCGTCGTAGACGGAGCCACGCAGCTGCGAGAGGACGAGCCGCGGGTTGTCGACGTCGCCGTAGACGAGGGACGCCACGATCCCGTCGCGGACGAAGACGGCGTCGGGCTCGCCGAGGTCGCGAAGCTCGAAGCCGACCCGGCGCTCGGCCTCTTCGCGCGAGACGCGCTCGCCGAGATCGATGCCGCCGGTGGTGGGGACGTCGGGGAGCTCGTCGACGCGCTCGACCGTCGCGCCGCGGAGCTGGAAGATCTCGAGGAACGCGCTGCGCGCGCCCGGCGAGAACGCGAGCACGCCCGCGACCACCGCGACGAGGACGGCCAGCGCGATCGCGAGCGGACGGCGCATCGGCCGGCGGCGCGTGGGACCCGCCGCGACGGCCTGCTCGACGCGCGAGGCGAGGTCGGGCGTCTCCGGGAAGACGAGGTCGTCACGGAGCGACGACAGCCGAAGCTCGAGCGCGCCCAGACTCGTGTCGCCCGCGCTCATGCGTCCTCCCCCAGCTGCGCGCGCAGCCGCTCGAGCGCGCGTGAGGTGCGCGACTTGACGGTTCCGCGCCTGACCCCGAGCGCGGCGGCGGTCTCCTCCTCGCTCAGGTCGAGCAGGTAGCGGCACGAGAGCACGAGCCGTTCCTCCTCGCGCAGCGTGTCGAGCGCGGCGAGGAGCGTCGCGCGCTGCTCGGCCGCGAGCAGGCTTCCCTCGGGAGACGGAGCCGCGGCCCCCGAGGGAAGGTCGTGCGCGGCACGCACCGCGAGGCCCTCACGGCGGCCCGCCGAGCGGCGGCGGTTCCGCGCCTCGTTCGCGACGATCGTGAGCAGCCAGGGCCGGAGCGGCGCGCCGCGGCGGAACCGCGGCAGGGCGTAGAAGGCCTTGACGAGCCCGGCCTGGGCGGCGTCCTCCGCGTCGGCGGCGTTCCGGGTGATGAGGTATGCGGTGCGGAAGGCGATCTCCTCGTGCTCGCGGATGAGCGTGCCGAAGGCTTCGCCGTCTCCCCGGCTCGCCCGTTCGACCAGCTCGTCCTCAGTCGGTGGTCGGCTCACCACTCGACGTTTCTACACCTGCAGCCGCCGCAGAGTTCCCCGACACGTCCGCAAAGGACGTGTCTGGGGGACAGACCCCCGGACACGTACGCTACGGCCATGGCGCGCGCGGTCGGCGTCAACCACATCGCCCTCGAGGTCGGCTCGATCGACGACGCGCTCGCGTTCTACGGCCGGCTGTTCGATGTCGAGCTGCGCGGCCGCCTCCGCGGGATGGCGTTCATCGACATGGGCGACCAGTTCATCGCGCTCGCCGAGGGGCGGACGCAGCCGCCCGACGGAGCGCGGCACTTCGGGCTCGTCGTCGACGACGTCCCCGCGGTGCTCGCGGCCGCACGCGAGGCGGGCGTCGATGTCTTCGGCGGCAACTCGTTCCGTGATCCGTGGGGAAACCACGTCCAGGTCGTGGCCTACGCCGACGTTCAATTCACGAAGACGCCGGAGATCATGCGCGGGATGGGCCTCGAACTCGAGAAGAGCGAGTCGGCTCTCGCCGAGCTGCGCGAGAAGGGGCTCGCCTGATGGGTTCAGAACGGTGCGTCGAGATCCCCGGTGAGGTAGTGCTGGAGCACCGGCGCGATCGCCCGGATCACCGTCTCCGGGTCGACGGACGTGAGCGGCTCGATCCCGACGACGTAGCGCGCCATCACGAGCCCGACCATCTGGCTGCCGACGAGGTTCGCCCGCAGCTCGGGTGAGTCGCCGCCGAGCGAGTGCGCCACAGGCCCGAACAGCTGCTTGGCGATCTGCTCGCGGAGCAGTGCCGCCGCCTCGGGCTCGGACGCCGCCGCCCGCACGATGCTCGTCGCGCGCTCGCGACCCGCCGGTGACTCGAGGACGGCGACGACCGTCCGGGCGAGCCGCTCGCCTGCCCCCTCCACGTCACCGTCGATCACCTGTGCGAGCACGATCGACGGGTCGATCGGGAGCTCGACGGACGAGACGAACAGCCGCTGCTTCGAGCCGAAGTAGTGCGTCACGAGCGCCGGGTCGACGCCCGCCTCGGCCGCGATCGCCCGCATGCTCGTGCGGTCGTAGCCGCGCTCGGCGAAGAGCCTCCCCGCGGCGGCGGCGATCGCGCCCCGTGTGTCAGGAGCCCCGGGCCGGCGGCCGGAACGGCGCACTTGCGCAGTCAGTTCAGCTTGCATTGGTAATTCATCACGTGTAGAATTCATCGCATGAAGAATAACACAGCGATCACAGTCCGGGATCTGCATGTCCGCCGCGGCGGCAAGCCGATCCTCCCCGGCCTCGACCTCGACGTCCGGGCCGGCGTCATCACCGGCCTCCTCGGCCCGAGCGGCTCCGGCAAGTCGACGCTGATGCGTGCGATCGTCGGCGTCCAGATCGTCGAGTCCGGCTCCGTCACCGTCCTCGGCCTCCCGGCGGGCTCCCCCGAGCTGCGCCGGCGCGTCGGCTACGTCACCCAGGCCCCGTCCGTCTACACCGACCTCAGCGTCCGCGAGAACCTGCGCTACTTCGCACGGGTGCTCGGCGTCGGCGCCTCGCGGATCGACGCCGCGATCGAGATCGTCGACCTCGGCGACCAGGCCGAGCAGCTCGTCGGCACCCTCTCCGGCGGCGAGCGCAACCGCGTCTCGCTCGCGACCGCACTCCTCGGCGAGCCGGAGCTGCTCGTGCTCGACGAGCCGACGGTCGGCCTCGACCCCGTGCTCCGGCGCGACCTCTGGTCGACGTTCCGCCGGCTCGCGGACGCCGGGACGACGCTCCTCGTCTCGAGCCACGTGATGGACGAGGCGGAGCGGACCGACGACCTGATCCTCATGCGCGACGGCCGCCTCGTCGCTTCGGCACCGCCGCGCGAGCTTCTCATCCGAGCAGGCGCCGACGACCTCGAGAGCGCCTTTCTCACCCTTGCGGAGGCAGCATGAACGCTCGCATCACACTCGCAACGGCCGAGCGCGTCCTACGGCAGCTCGTCCACGACCACCGGACGCTCGGGCTCGTGCTCGTCGTCCCGCCGGTCCTCCTGATCATCTTCCGCTACGTCTTCGACGAGGCGCCCGGCACGTTCGACCGCCTCGGCGGGCCGATGGTCGGCCTCTTC
Source organism: uncultured Gaiellaceae bacterium (assembly GCA_963791905.1). Classification (GTDB taxonomy): domain Bacteria; phylum Actinomycetota; class Thermoleophilia; order Gaiellales; family Gaiellaceae; genus Gaiellasilicea. Next base: position 489,399 of record CAWBTX010000005.1, on the reverse strand, counting down.
CCGTTCGTGACGATGTTCCTCGTCACCTCGATCGCGATGCTGCGCGAGCGGACGTCGGGCACGCTCGAGCGGCTGATGTCGATGCCGCTCGCGAAGGCGGACCTCCTGTTCGGCTACGCCCTCGCGTTCGCCGCCGTCGCGGCCGTGCAGGCTCTGCTGACGTCGGCGACCGCGTTCGGCCTGCTCGGGCTCGACACGGCGGGGCCGGTCTGGCTCGTCTTCGTGCTGGCGATCGCGAACGCGCTGCTCGGGATGGCGCTCGGCCTCTTCATGAGCGCGTTCGCGACGTCGGAGTTCCAGGCGGTTCAGTTCATGCCGGCCGTGGTGCTGCCGCAGATCCTGCTCGGCGGCCTGCTCGTCGCCCGCGAGAAGATGGCGTGGCCGCTCGAGTGGCTCTCCGATGTGCTCCCGCTCACCTACGCCTACGACGCGCTTGCCCGCGCGACGCAGATCGGCGACTTCGACGCCACGCTCGCACGCGACGTCGCGCTCGTGCTCGGGTTCATCGTCGTCGCGCTCGCCGCCGGGGCGGCGACCCTCCGGCGCAGAACCGCCTAGAGGATCGCGTCCATGCCGAGCCGCATCCGGGCGTCGGTGAGGAAGTCCGAGTCGATCGTGACCCGGTGCTTGGGGCCGAGGGCGAGCGTCTTCGGCCCCATGGAGGTCTCGAGCGAGACGTAGACCGGCGAGTCGCCCGGGTACTCCTGCACGAGCTCGACGAGCTCCTTGACGATCCCCGCCCGCGCCTGCCTCGCGTCGAGCTTGAAGCGCACCTCCGTCCGCTCCGGCACGGCCTCGAAGGCGGTCACCTCCATCGCGATGAGCTTCGTCTCGCCCTGCTGCTTGTGGTCGACACGCCCCTTGACGACGAGGATCCGCTCGGTCACACAGAGGTCGCGCGCGTTCGCGTAGGTCGAGTTGAAGACGACGACCTCGCCGCCGCCCGTCGGGTCGTCGAGGGTCAGGAAGACCATCGGCTCGCCCTTCTTGGTCGTCAGCTGCTTGAGGGCCGAGACGATCCCGCCGACGGTGACGACCTCGCCGTCGCGCCGGCGCTCGAGCTCCGCCAGCGCGCAGTCCGTCTTGCGCCGCAGCTGGTCGCGGACGGCGTGGAGCGGGTGCTCGGAGACGTAGAGCCCGAGGGTCTCCTTCTCGAGCTGCAGGAGCTCGGCCTTCTCGAACTCGCCCGGGGGGACGACAGGATGGTGCTGTCTCTAGGACTTTCGACCTCGCCGAAAGTCCCAGCGTCGAAGATCGACCCCTGGCCGGCGAGGCGGTCGGCCGCGTGCTTCTGGCCCCACGCGAGCGCCTGCTCGAGGCACAGCAGCATCCCCTTGCGGGTGCCGCCGGTCGAGTCGAGCGCGCCGCACTTGACCAGCGCCTCGAGCGCGCGCTTGTTGACGACCTGCGGGTCGACGCGCTCGGTGAAGTCCCAGATCGACTCGAAGGCGCCGCCCTCCTCGCGCGCCGCGATGATCGCGCGCGCCGCCGTCTCCCCCACGCTCTTGACCGCGTTCAGGCCGAAGCGGATCTTGCCCTCCACGACGGCGAAGTCCGTCTGCGAGGAGTTGACGTCGGGCGGGAGGACGTCGATCCCGAGCTCGTCGCACGCGGCGACGTAGAACGGCACCCGGTCCTTCGTGTTCATGACCGACGAGATCAGCGCGGCCATGTACTCGCACGGGTAGTGCGCGCGCAGCCAGGCGGTGCGGTACGAGATGAGCGCGTAGCACGCCGCGTGCGCCTTGTTGAAGGAGTAGTCCTGCGACTGCTCCATGTCCTTCCAGAGCTGTTGCGCGACCGAGGGGGTGACGTCGTTCTCGGCGCAGCCCTCGAGGAACTTGTCCTTCAGAGACGCCATCAACGAGTGGATCTTCTTGCCGATCGCCTTCCGCAGCGTCTCGGCCTCGGCCGGCGAGAAGCCCGCCATCACCTTGGCGATCTGCATGTACTGCTCCTGGAAAATACAAATGGCGTACGAGTCGCCCGTGAGCGGCTGGAGCCGCTCGTCGAGGTAGGTGACCGGCTCCTGGCCGTGCTTGCGGCGTGCGTAGACCGGGATGTAGGCCATCGGCCCCGGCCGGTAGAGGGCGACGAGCGCGATCAGGTCCTCGAACTCCGTCGGCTTCACCTGCCGCAGCGCCTCGCGCATGCCCGACGACTCGAACTGGAAGACGCCGGTCGCCTCGCCGCGGGCCAGCATCTTGTAGGTCTTGTCGTCGTCGAGCGGGATCTTCTCGATGTCGATGCCGCCGACGAGCTCGACCGCCTTGTCGATCACGTCGAGGTTGCGGAGGCCGAGGAAGTCCATCTTCAGCAGGCCGAGGTCGACGACGTTCCCCATCGAGACCTGGGTCACCACTTCCTGGTCGGCACCCTTCTGCTGCAGCGGCACGACGTCGATCAGCGGCTGCGCGCCGATGACGACGCCGGCGGCGTGGATCGAGTCCTGCCGCACGAGCCCCTCGAGCGGCTTCGCGAGGTCGACGATCTCCTTCGCGACGGGGTCGCTGTCGTACGCAGCCTTCAGCTCGCCGGACTTGAGGCACTCCGCGAGCGTCTGACCCGGCCCTTCAGGGATCAGCTTCGCGATCCGGTCGACGACGCCGTAGGGGATCTCGAGCACGCGGCCGGCGTCGCGGACGGCGGCGCGGGCGGCCATCGTCCCGAAGGTGATGATCTGCGCGACGCGGTCGCGCCCGTACTTCTCGGCGACGTAGTTGATCACCTGCTCGCGGCCGGCGACGGAGAAGTCGATGTCCATGTCGGGCAGGTCGGCGCGGGCCGGGTTGAGGAAGCGCTCGAAGAGGAGGCCGTAGCGCATCGGGTCGACGTCGGTGATCTGCAGGCAGTAGGCGGCGAGCGAGCCGGCGGCCGAGCCGCGGCCGGGGCCGACGCTGATCCCGTGCGTCTTGGCGAAGTGGATGAAGTCCCAGACGATCAGGAAGTAGTCCGCGAAGCCCATCTCCTTGATCGTCTTCAGCTCGAACTGGAGCCGCTCGCGGAGCTCCGCCGTCACCTTGTCGTACCGCCGCTCGAGGCCCTTCTCGCAGAGCTCGAGCAGGTAGTCGAACGCGTCGCGGCCCTCCGGGGTCGGGAACTGCGGCAGGTGGACGGCGCCGAGCTCGAGGCTGACGTTGCAGCGCTCCGCGACCTCGAGCGTGCGCCGCATGGCGTCCTCGTGGCCCGGGAAGTCGAGCGCCATCTCGTCGGGCGACTTGAAATAGAACTCGTTGGTGTCGAAGCGCCAGCGCTCCGGGTTCTTGAGCGAGTCGCCGGACTGGATGCAGAGGAGCGCCTCGTGCGAGTACGCGTCCTCGGCCGTGAGGTAGTGCACGTCGCCGGTGGCGACGAGCGGCAGCTTTGCCTCGCCCGCGAGCTTGACGAGCTCCGGGTTGACGCGCTGCTGCACGTCGAGGCCGGCGTTCTGGAGCTCGACGTAGGTCGAGTCGCGTCCGAAGACCTGCGCGAGCCGGTCGAGGTCTGCGCGTGCGTCGGCGGGCCGGTGCTCCTCCAGCGCCTTGCACACACGGCCCGAGAGGCAGCCGGAGAGCGCGATCAGCCCCGGCGCGTAGGTCTCGAGCAGCTCCCAGTCGACGCGCGGCTTGGTGTAGTAGCCCTCGAGGTAGCCGAGCGAGGAGAGCTTGATCAGGTTCGCGTAGCCGTCGTTCGTCTCGGCGAGGAGCGTCAGGTGCGCGTAGCCGCGCGTGCGGGCGCGGCGGTCGTCGGCGACGTAGACCTCGCAGCCGAGGATCGGCTTGACGCCGTGCTTCCCGGCCGCCTTGTAGAGGTCGACCGCGCCGGCGAGCGAGCCGTGGTCGGTGAGCGCGACGGCGGGCATCTCGAACTCGGCCGCGCGGGCGGCGAGCGCCGGGATCCGGCACGCCCCGTCGAGGATCGAGTACTCGCTGTGGACGTGCAGGTGGACGAAGGGGGCGCTCACGGAAGGGCCATGCTACTCCGCCGATCTGACGACCCCTCCGGGCCGTCCGACGGCCGCGGCGAGCGTTGTCTCTACTGAGAACGAGCCGGCGGGCGGCCGGCGCGAGACGCGGATGGGGTGCAGTCTCGCGCGGCCTTTGCGCGGTCGAGAAGCCTCTCGGCGAGCTTCTCTTCCTCCCGCCTTTGACACAGCCGCGCCGTGTTGGGGTCGAACCACTGGCTGGAGACACCCGGCCGCACGACTGTCATGACACTTGATACGACCGGCGGCCGTTGAGGTTAGGCCGTTAACGAACGCACAACAAAACTGTAGGTATTGCAGTAACAGGAGCGGGTGGGGTCGCCGCCGCCCCACCCGCCCCTGCGAGGGTCACCCGTTCGAGCCTCGCCTCGGCGGCCCGACGAGCTCGGGCGGCATCCCCGCGTCGCCCTTCGAGTAGTCGCAGACCCCCGTCGGGAAGATCTGCTTCAGGCGCGCCACGGCGCCGGCATCCGGCTGCCACGACCCGTAGACGCCCGTCGCGATCGCGGTCTCGACGGGCTGGAGGTGGCATTTGAAGATGCCGCCCTCGATCGGGCCGCCGGCGACGATCCGCGAGGTCGCGAACGGCGGGAACTGCTGCGCGCACGCACCCTTCGGTCCGCCGTCCAGGATCCCGTTCCAGACCCCGTCGCCCCGCGCGAGCAGCGAGCCGTCCGTCGCGAAGCAGGAGTCGACGGCGTCAGCCGGCTTGTTCCCGGCCACCCCGCGCTCGGGGTGCGCCTCGATGTTCGCCAGCCACTGGTCGAGGACGAGCAGCGCCTGCGGCGTCTGGTCGAAGCGCGGCGCCGGCGAGCCCGGCGGCGGTGCCGCCGTGAACCAGATCAGCTGGTTCGACGCGTCGCGGTCGAAGTTCAGCAGCCGCTGCCGGGACGCAAACGACTGGTGCGAGTTGTGCATGTCCAGGAACGGCTCGAGGTAGTGGCGCCAGTCGATCAGCGGGATGTCGATGTCCCCGCGGAAGACCATCCCCGACCGGTAGGCCGCGTGCTGCGCCTCGCGATTGCCCTCACGCCTCGGCGCCGGAGTCACGCCGCCGTTCGGGGAGAGGCGCTGGTTGCGCGCGCTCCAGACGTCGGGCAGCTGCGTGGCGCAGAGCGCCGCGATGTACGGGCAGCCTTCCTGGACCATGTCCTTCGAGTCCTTCCAGGAGCCGATGTTCGCGTTCGCGTCGAGGAACTGGTCGGGCGTGATCGCGCCGCTCGTGAGCGCCGCGAGCCCGTACTGGACGCCGACGTTGTCCCACGGCGTACGCGCGAAGCCGGACTCGTCGGTGCCGTAGATGTTCACGAGGTCGCCCCAGTGCGTCCACTCGACCGGCCCGTGGACGGCCGGGTTGTAGCCGGGCGCGGTGCCGAAGTGCGGGTTGAGCGCGAGCGGCGAGAGGCCACGCCAGCCGTTGATGCACTCGGTCGAGCCGGGCGTCGGCATGTACGGCATCAACGCCGCGTACGGGTTCGGGATGATCGAGGAGACGTTCAGCCCCTCGAGCAGCGACCGGTTCGCCCACGTCCGCCAGATCGAGAGCGGGCTGGCGAGCACCTTCGAGTCGTACCAGCGCTCGATCAGCTCGCAGTCGCCGACGTGGATCGTCTGCGTGACCATGTCCGGGTACGAGTACTGCGGCACGCCCGCGTCGAGCAGGCCGGCGTGGTTCTGGCCGTAGACGTACTGCTGGATGGCGCCGCCCGAGCCGCCGACGCCGACCGTGTACTCCGGCTCGGCGTAGGCCGACACGAAGCGGTCCTTGACCATGATCGCGGTCTCGCCGCCGAGCTGGAGGTTGTAGTGCGTGTTCGTTCGGGTGCCGGTCGAGTAGATGACGGCGTAGCCCATCCGGAGCCCGTTCAGGTAGCGCATGTCGTTCACGCTCGGGGTGCCCTGGTAGTGCCCGATCGCGACGCCGCCGGAGAAGCTGTAGAGGAGCTTCTGGTTCCAGGCGGCGAGGTCCGGCATCGTCGTCTGCGAGCCGGGCGAGAGCACCATGATCGAGTACATGAAGCGGTTGATCACGCCGCGCTCCCAGCGCACGATCATCGGGACGGTCTTGCCGTCCATCGTCGTCGTCTGCGCGATCGTCGCCGGCGCCGGCGGCGAGGCCGGGTCGTACGGCAGCCACGCCCCGCCTGTCGTGAGATAGATGAACGAGACGACGGTTCCGGTCGCACAGGTCGGCGACTGCGGAATCGGCGGCAGCCCGTTGCTCGCGGCATTCGCGGCCGTCGCGCAGAGGAAGACCTTCTGGTGCGGGCCGGAGAAGATCGGCCCCTGGATCGGGTTGTTGACGAGTCTCAGCGTGCGTTCCGACCGCGGCAGGCCGGGGACTTCGGCCGCGATCGTGCTCTCGCCGAGCGGGAGCCCTGTGACGACGCCTTCGAGCTGGTGGTTGCCCTCCGGGTCCGGCCCGAACGCGGACGTCACGTCGACGCCGTTCCGCGTCACCTTGACCGCGCCGAGCGAGATGCCGTCCCGCACCGCGACCTCGATGCGCGCATCGTCGCCGGAGACGTACGCGGGCGGGCTCGAGACGACGCGGATGGTGAGCGCCGGCGGCGCGGCCGCCATCGCGCTCGGAGCGAGAACGAGCGCTGCGCACGCGGCCGCGGTGACCCCTGCCAATCGTTTCATCGTTCCTCCCCTTCGACCTTGGGTTGTCGGAGCGACTATCTCGCAGATGGCTCCCGGGCGAGTCGGTCCGCGGGCCTGTACTCTGGACCCTTGATCTCCGGCCTCTTTCGACTTTCTTTCCCGACGCAGGCCGCGATGAAGATCGCCGCGCGCGACTGCACCGCGAGGGCGTTCACCGTCGAACTGTCGCAGGAGGCGGGTGACTGGCACGTGTTGGCCAGACGGCGGGGACTCTTCCCCGAGAGCGAGTGCGACCGGTACGCCGGCCGCCTGCGGATCATCGCGACGGAGCACGACGGCACCTATGACTGGTTCAGGCCGGACGACCCTCCGGCCGCGCCGGATTCGCCGCGCGTCTAGGTGTCGAGCCCGTAGCCGGGCTTCGCGGCCTTCCGCTTTTCGGCGCGCTTTTCCTTGAGTGACTTCTGCGGCGCCTTCTTGGCGAGCTTCTTCGGCTTCTGCGCACCCTTCATCTGCTCCCCTTCGTTCGCGCGACGCTCGCATTCAAGCACGCCGGCCGGAGCGCGTTAGCGCCGCCGGCGCCGGCGCGGGCCCGAACCGGCCCGCCTGGGCGTCGTCGCGACCGACATGCCGGAGGCGACGAACTGCTCGCCGTGGCCGAGCCGCGTGGCCAGCCGGCCGACATCGCGGCGCTGATCCGGCAGCACGAGCGTGATGCCGGTGCCGCTTCGCCCCGCACGGCCCGTGCGGCCGACGCGGTGGACGTAATCGTCGTCCCCGTGCGGCGGATCGAAGTTGATCACGTGTGTGATGTCGTCGACGTCGAGGCCACGGGCGGCGACGTCGGTCGCGACGAGCGTCGAGACGCGGCCGGACTCGAACTGCGCCAACGCGCGCTCGCGCTGGTTCTGCGAGAGGTTGCCGTGCATGGCGACCGCCTTGATGTTGTGCTGGCGGTCGAGCTTGCGCGCGAGCTTGTCGGCGCCGTGCTTCGTCCGCACGAAGACGAGCGCGAGCCCACGCTCGCCGCCGAGGTGGTCGACGAGGCGCTCGAGCTTGTCCTCGGGCGTGACCGCGACGAACGAGTGCTCGACCTCGCCACGCTGCGCATCGGCCGGCAGCTCCGCCCGGACGTGCGAGGGCGTGACGGTGTAGGCGCGCGCAAGCTCGGCGACGCCGCCGCCGAGGGTGGCCGAGAAGAGCATCGTCTGCCGGTTGTCCGGCACGCTGCGGAGGATGCGGTCGACCTGCGGCTTGAAGCCCATGTCGAGCATCCGGTCCGCCTCGTCCAGGACGAGGACGCGCACGTCGGACAGCGAGACGGCGCGCCGCTCCAACAGGTCGAACAACCTGCCGGGCGTCGCGACGAGGACGTGCGCGCTGCGCGCCTTCTTGATCTGTTCGGCGATCGGCGCGCCGCCGTACACCGTTGCCACGCGCAGGCCGTTGGCGGCCGCGAGCGGGCTCAGGTCGGCTGCCACCTGCAGCGCGAGCTCGCGCGTCGGCACCAGGACGAGCGCGCCTGGTCGCTTGCCCGCCCCGGCCGTCCGCTCAACGAGCGGCAGGCCGAAGGCGAGCGTCTTGCCGGAGCCCGTCGGCGACTCGGCGAGGATGTCGAGGCCGGCGAGCGCGTCCGGAAGAACGAGCTCCTGAATTGCGAAGGGATGGGTGATGCCGGTCGCCGCGAGCGCCCGAGTGACGGGCGCGCTGACGCCGAGCTCCTGGAATGACTGTGACACGTTGTTCGACTCCTTGGGTTCAGCTCGATCGAGTCGAGCAGGTTCGAGATGCAACTGACCTCGAACAACCTCGAAAGGAGGAACGAGAAGCTAGATCTCCACGGCGCCAGTCGGCTCCGTGCGGCCACCGTAGCAACAACTGTGTGGCGCCCCGTCTCCGGCTGTGCCTATGGTGGTAGGTCGTGCCGACACTCGAGATCATCTGGCAGCAGGACGCGACTGCGCACGTCTTCACGCGAAACGGCGACGACGCACGGGCCGACGAGCGGCGGATCGACGCGGCCGAGCTCGTTCGGCTGGCCGACGCGCCGCCTGCCGGGGTCGAGCTCGGCGGCAGCGCCCGAACGACCTTCGCGATCGTCGAGCTCGCCCACAGCGGGGTCGCGGAGGGCCTGGTGCACCCCTACCTCGAGCACGCGAACGGCGCGTGGCACGCCTTCTGGGGCGCCACGCTCGACGCGACGGTGCAGAAGGAGCTGACGCAGATCGCCGCCGCGCTGCCGGAGGTCTGCGCGGCCCCCTTCGACGGCGACCGGGATGCCGCCGTCCACGACCTCTACCCCGTCCTCGTCGACCAGATCGCGCGGGACCGCCTCCGGGCGGACGGCGTGCAACTCGCCGCGCCGCGCGGCCCCCGCCGGTCGAGCGCGGCAGAGCTGTTCCTGGCCGGGCTCGCCGCGGCCGACGCCGTGCTCGCGCCGCACTCCGGGTATGCAGCGCTGCGGCGGCGGGTGTCAGGCTGGATCGACGCCGGTCTCACTCGACGGTCCTCTGCGCCGTGGAGGCTGGGGCTCCACCTCGACGAGCGGCCGGCGCACAGCCGGACGGCGCGCACGTGGTCGTGCTCGAGCTCTGGCTGCAGGCGGAGGACGATCCCACCCTCGGCCTGCCCGCCTCGCTCCTCTGGAGCGGCGGCCACGAGGTCTACTCGTTCCTGCGGGCGGGCGACGCGCGCCGCGATCTGATCCGGCAGCTGACGGAGATCGAGCCGCTCCTCGCCGCGGCCGGCATCGGCTTCCATCCGACCGAGCCGTCCGAGGCGGAGCTCGAGCCCGAGGCGGTTCGCCTCTTCCTGCGCGAGTCGGTCCCTCGGCTCGAGGAGCGCGGCGTCCCGGTGACGCTGCCCGCCGCCTGGCTGGGGACGCGCAGCCGCCTGCGCGTCAACCTGCGGGCGACCAGCGGGCCACCGGCTCGGTCGAGCGGACTCCTGTCGACGGCCGAGCTCGCGCGGTTCGACTGGCGGCTCGCGGTCGGCGACGACGTGCTCACCGAGGAGGAGCTCGCCGAGCTCGCCGCCGCCAAGGAGCCGTTCGTGCAGATCGGCGGCCGCTGGCACGCCCTCCGCCGCTCCGACGTCGAGCGCGCGCTGCGCTTCCTGGAGCGCCGTCAGGCCGGCCACGGGATCGTCGACCTCGTGCGGGCCGTCTCCGGGCTCGAGACCGACGAGGCGGGCGTCGAGCTCGGCGCGGTCATGCTCGACGAGCCGCTGGCGGAGCTGCTCCAGGGCGCCGAGCGCCGCTACACCTCGCTCCCCACCCCGGCGGCGATGCAGTTCGATCTCTTTCCGTTCCAGGAGCGCGGCCACGGCTGGCTCCGCCTGCTCGGCGATCTCCGCGCCGGCGCGATCCTGGCCGACGACATGGGGCTGGGCAAGACGGTGCAGGCGATCGCGATGCTCGCCTCCGAGCGCGAGGACGGCGACGTCGGCCCGACCCTCGTCGTCTGCCCGATGAGCGTCGTCAACCAGTGGGAGGCGGAGCTCGCGCGCTTCGCGCCGTCGCTGCGCGTCCACCGCCACCACGGCAACCTTCGCCTCTCGGGCCCGGAGCTGGCCGCCGCGGCACGTGCGGCCGATGTCGTCGTCACCTCCTACGACATCGCCGCTCGCGACGGAGACGACCTGGCCGCGGTCGCCTGGGATCGCGTGCTGCTCGACGAGGCGCAGGACGTCAAGAACCCGAACACGAAGCGGGCACGTGCTCTGCGGCGGCTGCCCGCCCGCCGCAAGGTCGCGATGACGGGCACGCCGATCGAGAACCGGCTCGGCGAGCTGTGGTCGATCATGGACATCGTCAATCCAGGCCTTCTCGGCTCCCGCGACTGGTTCGACCGCACCTTCGCGCGGCCGATCGAGGGCTATGGGGATACGCACGCGCTCGAGCGCCTCCGGTCGATCGTGCAGCCGTTCATCCTCCGGCGCGAGAAGGACTCACCGGAGGTCGAGCTCGACCTGCCCCCGATCACGATCGCCAAGGACTACTGCCCGCTCACGGTCGAGCAGGCGAGCCTCTACCGCGCAACGGTCGACCGCTGGCTGCTGCGCGTCGAGGCGCACGAGGATCGCTTCGGCCGCCGCGGGGCCGTGCTCGCGATGCTCAGCCAGCTCAAGCAGGTCTGCAACCACCCCGAGATGGTGCTCACGACCGGCCGGCCGCTCGACGGGCGCTCCGGCAAGCTGGAGCGGCTGGTCGAGCTGCTCGATGCCGTGCCCACCACCGACAAGGCGCTCGTCTTCACGCAGTACCCGGGCTTCGACCGGCTCGTGCCGCACCTGGAGCAGCGGCTCGAGCGGAACGTCGGTTTCTTCCACGGCCGGCTGAGCGCGCGGCAGCGCGAGGACGTGCTGGCGTCGTTCGCGGCCGAGGAAGGCCCGCCCGTGCTCGTGATCTCGATCCGGGCCGGAGGCCGCGGCCTCAACCTGCCGGCCGCGAATCACGTCTTCCACTTCGACCGCTGGTGGAACCCGGCGGTCGAGCAGCAGGCCACCGACCGCGCTCACCGGCTGGGCCAGCGCAAGCACGTCTACGTGCACAGCCTCATCTGCACCGGCACGCTCGAGGAACGGATCGACCAGATGCTCGACTCCAAGCGCGAGCTCGCCGAGAAGGTCATCGCCGGCCGCTCCGAGGACTGGCTCGGCGACCTCGACCTCGGCGCGATCCGCGCTGCCGTCGAGCTCTCCGTCGATGTGGAGGAGGCGGCGTGAGCGAGCGCATGGGACAGGGCCCGTGGTCGCGGCTCCTGGCGAGCGGCGTCGTCGGCGACGAGGGCTCGTCGGTGGCCGAGCGCGGGCGCGTGCTCGCGCGCGAGGGCGCCGTCCAGAACGTCGACGTGACGGCGGGCGCGATCGCCGGCGTCGTCGAGGACTGCGCCGTCACGATCTCGGCCCCGCGCATCCCGCCGCGCATCTGGACGGCGATGAAGCGCTACGCGCGCGGCAAGCCCCCGCTCGAGGAGGCGGTCGAGGGCCGCGCCCAGTCCGTGCACCTCGAGCACCTGATGAACGTCGACTGGGAGGAGCCGCTCGTGCCTCCCGCCCGGGCTCTGGTTCGCGCGTGCACGTGCGACGAGGAGGGCTGCGCCGCACGTCGCCGCGCTCGCCTATGTCATCGCGGACGAGCTCGACCGCGATCCGTCGCTGCTGCTTCGCTTCCGGGGCTGCGGCGAGGAAGAGGACGCCGAGCCCGAGCCGGCTCCCGCTGCCGCCTTCGACGGCGACCCGTGGCAGGCGGGGCCGCTCCCGCCGCCTCGCGAGCTGCGGCCGCTCCCGGTGGGGGCGGTGCTGAAGCGCCTCGGCCAGAGCGGCGTGCGCGTGGGCGACGACGACCTGGCCGACGTGCTGGAGCGGGCGTACGCGTCGTTTGCTGCGTCCGAGCGGCCCTAGAGGGCGCCGTTCGAGCGCACCAGCGCCTCGAGCCCGGGCAGGTGGCGCGCACAGAGATCGGGCAGTCCGGCGTGCTCGACCTCGTAGATGATCCCTGGGATCCCGGCCTCGATGAGCCAGTCGTCGAACGCTCCCGGGCACGGCGCGCCGAGCGCGTCGACCACCGGCAGACGCGCCGCCTCGCTCAGCGACTCGACGAGTGCCGGCTGGACGTCGCCGCGCGGATACACGAGCTCGAGCGGGCTGTGGATGTCGAGGACGAGCGGCGGTTGCAGTCGTTCGATCAGCGCGATCAGCGCCTGCGTCTCGGGCTCGGAGCCGGCGTGCTCTCCCGGCGAGGAGAGGTTCGTCCGGTTCTCGAGCACCCGTCGCTCCTGCTCGATCCCCGGCGGATAGGTGAACGAGTCGTCCGGCAGCCACGACGCGGACGGGAAGTTGCGGTTGAGGTCGACGCCCGCGGCGTTCTGCCTCGTGCCGTTGATCAGACCGTCCGGGTTCGCCACGGGAACGACCGCCCAGCGCGTCTCGCGCGCCGAGACGCGTTCGAGCAGGCGACGGGCGAGCAGGCCCGTCGCGGCCTCCTCGCCGTGCTGGGAAGCGATCAGTAGTCCGCCCACCGGGCCGTCGGCCTCCGGCATGAAGACGCGCAGCGCGATGCCGTCCCGCGACCGCCCGTAGTCGTCCACGCGCCAGCCGTCGAGGAGGTTCCCGGTCATTGGCCTACCGTAGCGACCGCCACGCCGTTGCACTCGCCGCCGGTAGCTGACAGATTCCCTGCGGGTTCCGTCGTCTCACGGGAGGAGCGAACGACATGGCAGACAGCGTCTACCGCGTCACCGAGGTAATCGGCGTCAGCAGCGATTCCTGGGAGGCGGCCGCCCGCGCCGCGGTCGAGACCGCCGCGAAGACGGTCCGCGACCTGCGCGTCGCGGAGGTGCTCCGGCAGGACGTCACGATCGAGAACGGCACGATCGAGAGCTACCGCGTCCGGCTCGGAATCTCGTTCAAGTACGACTCAGGCGACTAAAGGGGGCCAACATGCCGGCGAAGAAAAAGCAGAAGCAGGCGGCCGCGGCCGGAAAGACGGTCACGCCGAAGAAGAAAAAGACCTCGCGCGGCAAGTAGTCCGCGACGGAACCGCGATCAATCGGTCGCCGTTGCCACTGCGGTGCGGAAGGTGCGAGGATCGATGGCCGGGAATCGGTGGAGCTCGCGCTCGATCTCGTCGAAGAGCTCGCGGAGACGGCTCTTGTCCACGAGCTCGAGCCTCAGCATCGCCTCGACGTCGTCGAGATCGCGCACGTGGCCGCGCTCGAGCTTCGAGAGCGCCTGCGAGTACGGGTCGAAGTGCGCGAACCGAAGCGTTCCCTCACTGCCGATGCCGACGCTGCGTTCCTCCCACTCCGCAGGCAACGGGATGAAATCGCGCGGCGACGCGAGCTCGACGTTGACGGCGAGCTCGTCCTTGATCGCAGGCAACGCGCGAAGCAGGTCGTCCTGCTCCGGCTCGAGGGCGATGTCGACGTCGATCGTCGTCGCGCGCCAGCCCACGAGCACGGCAGTCGCTCCCCCGGCCAGGTAGCAGACGCCCTCCTGCGTCGCCGCCGCGCCGGCCGCACGCATGAAGGCGCGGATCCGGTCGGCGTCAGCGAGCTCGCGCATCCGCGGCCCGCTCGAAGCTGACGAGCTGCCGCACGAGCGCGTTGTAGCGGCCATGCGCCGCGTCGGAGTCCTTGGCAGCGAGAAGGGCGTAGAGACGGTGCTCCGCGTCGGGTAGCGGATCGGCCACGTCGATGCCGGACTGCCGCAGCCGCGGCGCGCCGATCGAGACGAGCAGCGCCTCGATCGACTCGAGTCCCGCGCTGGAGGTCATCCAGCCCGGTGAGCACGAGTTCGTGGCCCGGAAGCGACGTCAGCTCCATGAATCAAGCGTACGCACTAGCCCGCCTCGCGTTCCGCCATCTCGTTCGCGAGGCATTGCGCGAGTCGTGTGACGACTGCCCGCACGAGTGGGCTCCGCCAAGCCCTGGTGTCGAGATCGTCGAGCGCCTGCTCCGCGTGCAGTACTTCCCTCATCCTCGCGTCGATCACCGCCAGCCTGAGCGCGATCTCGATCTCCAGCCAGATGTTCCCGGCCGTGCGCTGCACGAGCCCAGTTTTCGCCTCCCCCGTGGTGCGCATCTCCCACGCGAGGTCGAAGAGGCACATCGTGCACGGCTGCAGTCCGTCGAGATCGAGCTCCTCGACGAGCTCGGTAGCGCGGCGTTTGTCCAGCATCGGTCCATTGACGCAGAACGGACGTCACGGATGGTCATCGACTCCGTGACGAGTCCGTGACATCAGCGAGCTCGACGAACCGGCAGAGCGCGTTGGCTAGCCGCATCTGCGGGATCGTCCGCGCGTTCACCTCGATCGGCCGCGGGCTCGCCACCAGGTAGGCGAGGCATCGGGCGCGCGAGATGGCGACTCGCCGGTCGCGCGAGGAAGAGTGGGTTCCACACCTCTTCGCCGACAGAGGCACGAGCACCACCTCATCGCGCGGACAGCCGCCACCACGCGATGCTTCCGGCGCGCGCTACCTTGAAGCGATGACCGACGGGCAGGACGCATATCAAGACACAGAGCGCGCGGAGGAGGAACTCGAAGACGGGACGCTCGATCCCGACGAGGTCGACGTCGAGCCCCGAGAGTGGGACGAGGGAGCCGACGACGAGCTCTAGCCGCGACCGCTCAGGAGGTCGCGCGAACCAGCGCCGGAAGTAGCCCTTCTGGGCCGATCACGAGGTCGCGGCACCCAGCCGCATCCTCCTCCCCGAGCTCGCCTGTGTGTGCAGCGCGGTTTCGGAACTCCCGCGTCAGGCGCGAAAGGCCACCGATCGCCCCATCGTCCTCGAGGATCCAAGCACCCCCCGGCCAATCAGCCACGAGCCCGCGGAACGTCCGGATCACCACGCTCCGCTGCGCGCGTTGCTTGCTATGCGCAGCGGTGGCGAGAAAGTGCTGAATGACCCCCAGCTCGGGCGGTGTGTCCCCCCGGCCCACGCAGTAGCGCGCGATGCGCCCGATGTCCTTGTCTTCCAGATCGTCCTTCGGCACTCCGTCCTGCCGCAGCCTGCCCCGGAGAGGCTCCACCAGGCGCTCGACTCCCTCCAGCTCGAGCGCCTTGCAGTACGTGATGACGACACCGGACCAGTCCAGCGACAGGCCGGTAAGAAATGAGCTGAGCTGCTCCGCCGAGTCGATGAAACGGCGCGCAGCCGGGTGCAGCGCGGGGAGCCACGAGCCGCTCGTGCTCGGCGCCGGGTCCGGAACGAGCGCAAGCATCGCGTCGCCGAGGCGATCCACTCGATCGACCAGTGGTAGATCGGAGTGCTTGATGCGTTGAACGAGCGCCTCGTACTCCATGCCGCTGACGGCGCTCGCCCGATACCGCTCGCGAACTTCCGTCGGATCATCGCCGAACACTCGCGCTAGGTCATTCGAGTAGACGATCAGCGGGACGCGCTTCCCTGCTGATCGCATCACACTGGTGCGCTCCTGAGCGTACGGAAGCGCCTCGGCGATCGCGAGAGCGGCGGGATCAGGCAACCACTCCGGCCACTGCCGCGCCTCCTCGCCGATCCCGAACCGATCGCCGATGAGGCGGCCGCACGCGGCACCGAGCTTCAACTCGAAGGAGCCTTGCTGGGTCCTCTTACGAAGGAGGTCGGGGGCGGACTCGTGCGTGATACCGACCGCCGCAAGTGCGTCGGACGACAGGTGGATCACAATGTTGTTCAGTCCGTCGACCTTTACGACGCGGACTAGTGGCACGTGTACCAAGTCTCCAAGGCTCTGAACTTCTACACGCTGGCTGCCTAGAGCAGCTCGTCTCTTGCCTGAGCGAAAAGCCGTTCCAGGTCGGCGAGATGGCTCTCAAGACTCGAAACCTGGAGGTCGAGCAGACGGTGATGGGCTCCCGAGAGTCGATTGCGCTGCGGACGTCTGCAAGGCCACGAACTCCGGCGCGGAGTGCGTCGATCGCATCGCGGAAGGCTTCGTCCGTGTATGCGTTCACGCAGGCTCGGCCAGCTCGACGAAGCGACACAGTGCGTTCGCGAGGCGCATCTGCGGGATGGTCCGAGCGTTCACCTCGAGCAGCCGCGGGCTCGCGACCAGGTACGCGAGGCATCGGGCCCGCGAGATTGCGACGTTCAGGCGGTTCCGCGAGAGCAGGAACTCGAGACCGCGCGGGACGTCCTCGCCGCTCGAGCTCGCCATCGAGTAGACGACGGCGTCGGCCTCCTGCCCCTGGAACTTGTCGACCGTCCCGACCCGCACGTCCGGCAGCGCCTCCTGCAGCGCGTTCACCTGCGCGTTGTAAGGGGCGACCACCATCAGGTCCGTCACTCCGGCGGCGCGTAGCTCGTCGACCACGCCGCGCACGGCCTCGACCTCCTCTGCCGACTCCTGCCGCCGCCCATCGTGCTCGACGGCGACGTACCGCAGACCGGTGCCGAGCGGTGTCGTCCGTCCCCGCGCGACCTCCGCCGGCTCGAGCCGTCCCTCGTAGTACTCCTCCGAGATGTAGGCGCACACATCGGGGTGCAGGCGGTACGTGCGCTCGAGGAACAGCCCGCGGTCGGGAGGCACTGTCGCCTCGTCGCCGAGCAGATGGCGTAGCACCGACGCGCCGCTGCCCGACGGGTGCGTTCCCTGGATCACCTGGTCGAGCTGCTGCGGATCGCCGACGAGTATTAGGTTGCGCGCTGCTGTCCCCATCGCGAGCGCGTCGGCGAGCGACACCTGGCCGGCCTCGTCGATGAAGAGGTAGTCGACCTGCTGGTTCTCGCGGGCGAAGAGCCACGCCGTGCCGGCCGCGAGGTCGGCGCCGAGACATTCGTCGGCGTCCCCGACGTCCTGAATCGGCTCATTCGAGTAGTACGACTCCGGGTTGCCGGCGCTCGCCTTCTTGCGCCCGTCGAACGCGATCCCGAGCTCGCCCGCCGCCTCGACGACGGCGTCGAGCAGGTTGTGGATCGCCTTGTGGCTCGTCGAGGCGACGCCCACCGTCTTGCCGTTCGCGAGCAGGTGCGCGATCAGCCGCCCGGACGTCCACGTCTTGCCCGAGCCCGGCGGCCCCTGGATGACGAGGTGACGGCCGTCGAGCGAGAGCACGAGCTCCTTCATCTGCTCGAGGTCGGAGGTCTGGATCGGTCGGTCGAACGGCTCGCGCCGGAGGACGGACTCGAGCGCCGGCGTACTGCCGGTCGCCCGCGAGCAGCGAGCGCCCGAGCCGCATCAGCGCCGCCTCCTGCTCCGGCGTCCGGTACGGATCGCCGGGGATCAGCGCCTCCGGCAACGGCACGTCCTTCAGGCTCGGACCCCGCTTCAGCACGAGGCGGCGCTCCTCGCGGTCGAGCTCGAGGATCTCGCCGGCGCCCTTCCTCGTCTCGGGATCGGCAGGCCCCTTCCCCAACTTCAGCTTGTGCTCCTGCGCCGGGAAGGTGAACACGTGGGCGACCGACTGCTTCTCGGGCCAATGCTCGCCCGTCGGCTCGAGCTGGCCGATCGACTCCGCGTCCTCGACGAGCTCCGTGGGCGTCATCTCGAGCCGGTCGAAGAACGCCCACCAGACCGGCTTGCGCTCCCGGTCGTGGTAATCGAGGAGCTGCGCGGCGAGCTCCTCGCCCGCGTCGAGCAGTTGCGTGCGGAGCTCCTCGCGTTCGGCCTTCACCTCGGTGATCGGCTTCGACTCGACGGGCTCCGGCAGCGGGAACGGGCCGAAGCGCTCGAGCGCCTCCGCCCGCCGCTCGAGCAGCCAGTCGCGGAGGAGCCGCGTCGCGATGCAGTCCTCGCGGTTGTACGCGTCGATCTGGTCGAGGAGCGCCTGCTCGCCGGTCTGCATCCACTGCTCGAAGATGACGATCGAGGTGCCGCCGTCCTTCACCTCCGCCTGGCGCTCGAAGTCGAGAAACGCCTCCATCTCCTTCAGCCCGTAGCCCGGCCGCGAGGCGCGGAGCCCGTTGCGGACGACGCGGAGCAGGTCGACGAAGACGTCGCGGCGGAGCAGGTCGTCGAGCTCGCGCTCGCGCGTCCCGTACCGCCCCATGAGGCGCTTGAGCGCGGTGATCTCGTACGCGGCGTAGTGGTAGACGTGCATCTCGGGATGGCGCTCGAGCCGCTCGTGGACGAGGTCGACGAAGGTCTCGAACGCGATCCGCTCCGTCGCGTGGTCGTGCGCGTGCAGCGGCGTGAAGTTGCCGTCGACGTCGAGGATCCCCCAGAGGTACTCGAGCGAGCCCTGCGCGTCCCAGAACGGGTTGCCCTCGAAGTCGAAGAAGAGGTCGCCCGGCGAGGGGTCGGGCAGGAGCGCGAGGCCGGCCTCGGGCTGCGGCTGCAGGAGGCGGTAGACGTCGACGCCGTGCTCGCGGCGGTAGAGCTGAAGCTCGGCCTGCTCGCGGTTCTTCGCCCAGGTGTCGGGGTTGATGCCGGCGGGGACGGGCTCCTGCGGGCGCGCGCCCGAGCTGCGCGAGCGTCGTGATCCCGGCCGCGGCGAGCTTGTCGATCTGCGTCCGGTAGACCCCTGCGACGCGGCTCAGGTGGTCGACGGCGTCCCAGTGCGCGTCGCACACCGGCTTGAAGTCGCAGATCCCGCAGTGGTCGACGGGGTACGGCTCGGTCGGCCGCGGCTCGGCGACGAACGCCTCGAGCCGCGAGCGAACCCGCCGGTAGTACGCAGCGAACTCCTGCGGACGGAAGGACTTCTGCTCGCCGTTGCCGAGCAGGACGTGGATGTGCTCGGGCTCGTGGCCCTGAATGCGCGCGAGCTGCTCGTTGTAGAAGAGGAGCTGGAGGATGTACGCCGGCTTCGCCGTCCGCGCGAGCTTCGTGTCGAGCACCTCGTACGTGCCGTCCGGCTGGCGGAGGAGAAAGTCCGCAACCCCGCGCCAGCCGTCGTGCACGAACACGCCCTGGTAGACGACGTCGACGCCGTGCGTGCATAGCCTCGACGGTGCGCTCCTGCGCGGCCTCCCAGTCGAGGTCGTCGAGCTCGACCTCTGCGATCGTGTTCCCCTCGGCGCGCAGGTGCTCGAGGTAGGCCCGCTCGTGCTCGAGCCCCTTGCGAAAGATCAGCTCGGCCTGCTCGTTCTCGACCTCGGGCTTGTCGATCTCCCCGCGGGCGTGCGCGAAGCGAGAGCGTCGTCAGGTGCTCGCAGGCGAGAAAGGCCGTGACGTCGGACGGCGAAAGATGCAGACGGTCGTCGCGGAGGCGCATACCGTGGAAGTCGGCTCGCGAGTCTGTAGAGCTTACGGATTGTGGCACGACCAGATGCGCTCGCCGGTTGCACCGCTAAGGCGGCCCAGCGGTGGACGCAGTTCGACCGAGGTCAACGCCTTTCTTCGAGCGGCCCATGAGCCTCGCGTGGGGCCGTCGCCTCGCGAGCCGTGAACGTGTCCCTCTCAACGCTGGCGCCGAGAGACAACCGATCGCTCCTCAACCGGTCGAGAAGCTCGGCCGCCTGGGCGCGATTCTCCGGGAACGGCTCGGCGAGCCGAGCGCAAAGAGCAGCCGCAAGCGCGAACACCTGCGTGATTGTCGGCGGCCGTCCCGGGGTCACGCCTTAACGATGCCCGCGAAGCCGTCACAGAACTGTGCCACAGATGTGCCAACTCAAACGCCGAAGAGAGCCCGTGCCCGGTCGAATTCAGCGGGACGAAGGAGAATGTGAGACTTCTGTGTCACGGACCGTCGCAGTGTCCGATCCACGTCCAGCAAGTCGAGCGCAAAACCATCATGGATCCGATCCCTCTTCGCGAGGATCTCGACGTCCGCGAGCCACGGCCAACCGGGATCGTCTACACGCGACGGGTCGAAGCGGTGATCGCCAATCACTTTCCCAAGGGCCACAACCCTGCTGATGTCGCCGCGGAGCGCGTAGTAGACGAAGTCATCTCCACGCACGAACGAGCCGGTGCCAGGTTTCTTCGCGAACGAGGCCGACCGTAGCAGTGGCGGTGCGTGGCTCCCCCAGTCGTCGCGCAGCGGCCACTTGCTCGTTCCGATCACCTTCAGCCACGCACTCATGCGACCTCTTCTTGCTCATGCGCGGAGCGAGCGCTCCCGTTACCTCGCGAATCGAGCGTGCCAGACGCGCTTGGCGCCACGACAGGAAGCCTTGGAAGTCATCGCGACGAAGAGGGCTTTCAGCGGCATCTGGCAGCAAGTGGGAGTCGAGGATCTGCGGGAGAAGATGGCCCACGGAGGCCTTTTCGAGCTCGTGCCTGGACCTCCGTGAGGTAGTCGCTCGGTGGACGCCGACCGATGCGTCTGTTCGTGGTCGCGTCGATCATGGTCCGGTTGAGCACACAGTCGACGGTTGCGCCCCCAAGCCCGGCATCCCGGAGATGCGCCTGCGGGAAGATGTGGTGGTCGTCGACGTCTTCGGCCGCGATGCTCGCCGGCGTCAAGACCCGGCCACGATGAAAGTCGAGGGCACCATTCCTCAGGATCAACGCCATGCCCGCTCGGTAGATCGACTGCTGCTTCGGCGTGATGTCGGCTAGGCGACTTGGATCAAAAGAAAAATCACGGACCGGCTGCGGCGCCTCGCCGCCTTCAGTCCATCGCCGGAGCTCACCGAAGTCGCGCACGGCCTGCGAGTTCGCAGCGGACTCGTAGGTCTGAGAGAACGAGCTGCACCAGAACCAGCGCTGGAATCGCTGACGGTTCGCCCCGCGCGGCGGGTCCCGGAACTGCGACAGCCTCGTTCCAACAAGCGCCCATGGCGACGAGCAGATACTGGTACGGCATCCACTTGGGCGTGAGAACGCCGCACTCATCACGCAGCATCCGCAGCGACTTCCTCATAGCCGGTGCA
This sequence comes from uncultured Gaiellaceae bacterium, assembly GCA_963791905.1. Lineage (GTDB taxonomy): Bacteria > Actinomycetota > Thermoleophilia > Gaiellales > Gaiellaceae > Gaiellasilicea. The sequence goes on along the minus strand of CAWBTX010000005.1, from coordinate 468,564 downwards.
GACGCTCGTCCAGTGCTCCTCGACGTCGTCGCGATCGAGGCGTAAGGATGTCACCACGCTTCTTTGACCCCGACTTCCGGAGAGCGATCGACTTCAGGATGTAGTACGGGTCGACGCCGTAGTCTCCGACTAGTGGGAACGTCTCGAGCGTCGACTCCCAGAGCTCGCGACAGGTTGAGATCCTGCGCGTAGAACCGCGCCGCGAGCAGCTCGAACACCGTGAGCCGAACGCCGGTCCGATTCAGCGTCTCGAAAATCGAGTAGACCGCCTCGAGCGGGGTCTGGTGGCCCAGCTCTACGACTGGAAACTGGTACGTCTCGATTGTCTTCACGTGTGCCTCGTAAGCCGCACGTAACCGGGCCTTGAGCTCGCGCCGCTCATCCCCCTGCTCGGCACGCAGGTCCATCACCTCGTCAAGCCACGCGTCGAAGCCCCCGTGAGCGCCGAAGATCACGCCGAGTGGGAGAACGAGTCGGTCGGCCTGCTGCTTCAGCTCCCGGTAAGCGCCAACACGTTTGTGATGCCGGTAGAACACCGCTTCCTCGAGGTCTCCACTGTCCACGAGCGTCTGAAGGCTCGATGAAGTAGCGCGACTCGCCGACACCGAAGAATGCCTGGTACAGGGACGTAAGCCGCTGTTGACCGTCGAGGATGAGCTTCGCGGGGTTCCCGCTCAGTTCCGGCGCGTTCTGCACGGCTCGCGGCTTGAACGTCTTATCGCGGTACGGCATGAACAGGAGGCTGCCCGCGGGGAACTCGGCTGAGATCGATTCGATCAAAGCTTCCGTTGCGCGCGCGTCCCAGACGAAGTCACGCTGGAAGTCCGGCAGCGCGAGCTGCCCCTCGTGGATTGTCTTGAGGAGCCAGTTCAACGAATGGGGATGGACCTTAAATGTCTCCACGTGCCTCCTAGCGATGGATGACCTGGTAGCAGATCGAGCCGAATCCTGTCCGGCGTCAGGGAGGGCAAGCGCGTTTCCTCGGGCTCGGGAGCGCGCAGCCCTTCCTCGGCGACGACGCGAAGCACGCCGAGCGCCGCGGCGAGCTGCGTTGTGTCCCCGGAACTGAGATCCTTGCGTAGAGCCGACAGCCGGCGCATGACGAGCGGGCTTCGCGGGACCGACAACGCCTTAGCGCGCTTCTCGCGGCGACCGACGCCGCATGTCCGCGGCCGGCGAGCAGAGCGTCCGACGACGCGAGCAGCTCGATCGCCCACTCCTGGCTTGCCGGGATACGATCCCCGCCTGAGCGGGGTCGAGCTGCTCCGCGTACTCGTCGAGGATCTCTCCCTGCACGGCTCCCATAGCTCGTACAGCGTCGGAGCGATCCCGTCGGGCAGCTCTCGCGGCGTCGCCGGCGTCGCAGCGGATCCGGCGCAGGATCTCGAGCTCGTCGCGAAGCGGTTCGTCAGTGTCGGCGAGATCGACGTAGCGCCACGCCCGCTCGTCGTTCGCTCGAGGGCTCGAGCCGCGCGCCGAGCAGCACCCGCGCGCCGAAGAAGACGCCGACCGGCTCCCTCCGGTAGCACCTCGTTCCGGAAGCCGCTGCCGGCGCCGTGCGGCATCGCGCGCAGCTCGCGCAGCCGCTCAGCCGCGAGCGCGGTGCGGAGGTCCATCCGGAACTCCTCGCCCGAGAAGGCGTCGAGCCGCGCCTCGGCCTGCTCGAGGATCGCCGTCGTCCTCGGCCGCGACGCCCTCGATCTGCTCCGCACTCGGCGAAGTTGCGCTCGACCGCCGCGGCGTCCTCGAACACCGGCGCCTCCATCCCGACGCTGATGTTCGCGTGGCCGATCTTCCGCAGCAGCCGGTCGTAGAGGTTAGGATCCCGTCGAGCTCGCCCTCGGGGAACAGGTTGTAGAGGTAGATCTCCTGCCCGGCAAACGGGCTCCCAGCCGGTCGATCCGGCCGTTGCGCTGCACGAGCCGCATCGGGTTCCACGGCATGTCGTAGTTGACGATGTAGCGCGCCTGCTGGAGGTTCTGGCCCTCGGAGAGCACGTCGGTCGCGATGAGCAGGTCCTTCTCGTCCTCGGCGCGACCTCCTCCGAGCCCGCCTCCTCGAGCGTGGTCTTCGGTCGAGAACTCGTGGACGCGCCGAAGCCGCTCCGCTGCGTTCTCGTTCTGGTTCCCGTCACCACGACGTGGCGGCGACTGCCGAAGCGCGCCGGATCCGCGTCGAGCGCCTGCGCGATCCAGTCGGCGGTGTCCGCGTAGTAGGTGAAGACGATCGCCTTCTCCGGCCCGAGCGTCTCGCGCAGGAGCACCGCGAGCGCCTCGAGCTTCGGATCGTCGTCGATCGTCGCGCCCGCCACCGCTCGCGGAGCCCGCGGAGGAGCGCGAGTCGCCGACGATCGCCGCGCGGAGCTCCTCGGCCCGTACTCGCTCGCCGGCATCGCGTCGAGCCCGAGCTCGTCGACGAGCTCGGCCGGGTCTTCCGCCTCCGAGCCGCGCGAGCGCTCGAGCCGGGAAGAGCACCCGACCTGAGTCGAGCGCGACCAGGAAGGCTTCGTGATCGTCGATCAGCTTCTCGACCGTTAGCCGGAACGCGTGCACGCTCGACTCGAATCGCTTCAGCAGGCCGGTGCGCAGGAGGCCGGCGATCGTCTGCGCCCGCCTGTCCTCCGACGCCGTCGAGCCGGTAGTCGTCCGGCCGGTAGCGCGCGAGCGAGAGCTTCTCGTCGATCTCGACGGCGACGCTGCGCGAACAGGCCGGGATAGGCGTCGTCGAGGTCGTAGCGCGTTGTCTTCAGCTTCGCCTCGGGAAACGCGATCGGCTTGCCCGTCGATCTGCGCATTCGGGTAGTGCTTCTGGATGAAGCGGCGCGTGCGGCGGACGCTCGTCGCGTCGATCAGCTTGAACATCGCGCTCGCCGAGTCGCCGTGCGCAGCCGCCCTCTCGGCTGCCCGGAAGTAGGCGTTCAGATCCGGGATCCCCAGCGACGCGAAGTGGGCCGTGTGCCGCGCGAACAGCATCAGCTGGTGGTAGAGGTCGCGGATCGAGTTGTTCACCGGCGTCGCCGTCATCAAGCCAGCTTCTTGCGGCTCCCGCCCATCAGACGAGACAGCGCCCGGTACTGATCGGTGTCGGGATTCCGGAACGCGTGCGCCTCGTCCACCAGCACGAAGCGGTAGAAGTCCTTGTCGAGCTTCAGCACGTCCTTGTCGCCGCCGAGCTGCTCGTCGGTCGCCAGCTGCTGATAGCTGATGACGCGCGCCGCGATCCGCTGCTGCTCGAGGTGCCGCTGCCAGAACGAGTCGCGGAGCGCCGCCGGCACGACGACGAGCGCGTGCACCTTCTCCCGCTTCACGTAGTGGTCGAGCAGCTCGAGCCGATGTACGACTTGCCAAGCCCGACGCCGTCGCCGACGAGCACGCCGTCGAAGCGCTCGAGCACCCGCAGCGCCCGTCGAAGCCGTGCCGCTGGAAGTCTGTGAGCGTCATCCCGCCCGGCTGGCCGGGCGTGAACCTCGCCTCCTCGTCGTCCCGCAGCAGCTCGAGCTCGTCACCGTAGAGCTCGAGCAGCGCGCGCAGATACACGTCGTGCGGCGTCCAGGTCTGCTGCTCGCGCGCCGTGAGGATCTCGATCAACCGTTCGCGATAGTCCTCGCCCTCCTCCCAGAGCTCGTCGAACCACGTCTCGGCCATCTCGACGACGTTCGGCTGGTACTGCGCGAGCGCAAGCTCGCGGTTGTGCACGAGCCCGCCGTAGGTGAAGTTCGCCGAGCCGGCGATGACGACGCCGCCGCGGAAGATGTACGCCTTCCCGTGCAGGAAGCGCTGGAGGTAGCGGCGGACAGCGACCTCGTCCCGTCGCAGGACGTCGGCGAGCCGTAGCACCTGCTCGGCCGTCTGACGCGAGAACGGCAGCCGGTCGCGCTCGGCGTCGAGCTGGCGCTCGAGGTCGGCGAGGCCCTGGCGCGAGTCGAGCCCGATCGGCCGCCGTCGGCCTGCGGCGCGGCAGCGAGCGGCGCCTCCGGTTCAGCGCCGAGCAGCAGCCGGAAGGCGGGCGCGACTCCACGACGGACGCGCCTCGAGAAAGCCCGCGAGGTTGAAGTAGCCGCTCGCAACGTCCAGCTCGGACTGCGCGTAGCCAGGATCGCCGGCGAGCCTCCGCAGCGCGTTGGCGAGCGTCCGCTCCTCCCGGTTGTCGATGAACTCCGGTCTCGTCTTCACGCGGCGACCACGGCGGCGTCGTAGTGAGCGCGCACGCGCTCGCGATAGGCGTCGGGCACGGCAGCCTCCACGAAGTCGGCGAAGACGACCTCGAGCTGCTCGCGCGTTAGCCCGTACGCATGCGCGACGAGAGCGTCGATCTCGGCCTCGAGCTCGGCTCGCTCGTCGGTCGGTAGCGGTCCCCAGTCGACGCCCGACACGTGCGGCGAAGTCGGCGTACGCTCGTCCACGCAGGAGAGCCGCCCTGCGAGCTCGGCGACGCGGTCGCGGGATCTCGGGAATCGGCAGCGAGTTGAGGATTCCGAAGGTCACATGTGTCTCGACCCGCCGGCGAACCAGCCAATCGAAGGCAGCTATTGAGAACGCCGAGAAGCGCCGAGCCGAGTCTCGTTCGATCCCCACTTGCGCCAGACGAGCTGTGGTGCGTCGTGGATGGCGAAAATCTCGCGGGGCGCGAGGCACGCAATCATGGTCCGCCGGTTCGTGTGCTCGTTCGACATCGCGAAAGACGATTCGACAGTCGAGGAGGATGCGTCACGGTCGGCATCTCTCAGCGATGCCGAGCTGCGAGCGCACGCGCTTCTGAGCGCTCAGCGCCAGCTCAGATCCGCTACGGGGGAGCGATGTCCGGCCGGTAGCGATCGAAGGTCGCTCCCTTCCAGACGGCCAGCCGTCGCCGTCCTCGTTGTAGAGATCGCGGTCGCCGGTCGCGTGAGTTCCGTGTACGGCACGGCGCGCCAGGCCGGCTGTCGTCGTCGAAGCGCGGGTGGCGCATCATCGCCGGAACACCTGGCCGCGCGGCCGCGTCGGGCAGCGAGGGCAGCTCGAGCGATCGGCGACCACGCTCGCGAGGTCGGCGAGCTGGTAGCGGATCGCGCAGCTCGCGCGCGCGAGCGAATGCGCTCTGCGTCGCTCGAGCGGCCCGGCGCTCGGGATCACCGCATCGGCGCCGGCGGCTGCTTACGCGCGGCGAGCAGGCGTCATCCGCGTCCGGTGGAACGCTCGGGAACGCCCAGACACGCCGGTTCCAGAGCACATCAACCGACTGGATCGTCCAGCGCGTGAAGAATTCGCGCCGCAGCTGCTTCGAGCCCTGCGCCACCGAGAGAGCTGCCGCGGCAGCACGCATCCGAGCGCGCCACGCGATCCGGACGAGTCGCATGAACCGCTCGGCGAACGCCTTGAAGAGATCGGGATCGCCGCCGCCGTGCAGGCGGTAGTTGCCTCCGCTCGCAGCGAAGTACGGCTTCAAGCCGGTCAACCCGGCGGATCTCCGCTTCGTAGCGCTCATGCACCGTCGGCTGCGCGCAGCGCCTCGATCAGCCGCTCGCGCTCCTGCCGCCGAGCTGACGAACTTCAGCCCCGGAATGCAGCACTGAAAGAAGTCGTGCCTCTCGACCTTGAGCTTGTCCCAGGGCGGATTCGCGAGCACGACGTCGAAGCCGGGCCGGTCGCGCTGGAAGACCTCGGGCAACTCGAGCGGCCAGTGGAAGAACGCCTGCTCCTCCGCGATCTCGCGCCGCTTCGCGCGCGTCGGCCTCGGCCTCGAGCGTGTCGAGCTGCGCGATCCGCCCCCGCGCGCCGGGGATGCCGAAGCTCTCTGCAGTCCAACGGTCGTAGACGCGCGTGAGCACGCTCGTCGCCTCGCGGCGCTGGAGCTCCGCTTCGCGGGCCGCCTCCACGTCCTCGAGCCGAGCTCGACCCGCTCGACCGCGAGCTTGGCCTGCTCGACGGCCGCGGCGAGCTGCTCGGCGATCCAGTCGCCCTCGAGCGTCGCCGCGTCGGGCCGCAGCGACGTCAGCACCTCGTCGCCGACGACGCCGACGAGGCTGTTCCCGCGGCGCAGGTTGTGGTCGAGATAGGAGAGCGGCAGCCCGGGCACGAACGCGTCGAGCCAGAGTGCCGAGCTTCGCCAGCTCGACCGCCATCGGGTTCAGGTCGACGCCGTAGATCGAGCGCTTGAGGACGACGCGCTTGAGCAGGTCGACGTCGCGGATCTGCTCGAGCACGCCGGCCGGCAGGTCGCGCGCCTGCGCCTGCACGGTCTCGCGGAGCTGGTTCAGCACTGCTCGTACGGGCGCCAGCGGACGCTCGGCGAGAAAGGCGGCGATCCGGTCCGTGAGCACGTCGAGCGCGTCGACGAGGAAATGGCCGCTTCCCATCGCCGGATCGCAGACGCGGAAGTCCCAGAGCAGCCGCGCCGCCTTCTCCTCGTCGCCGCTCGTCGCGCGCTCCGCCGACCTCTGCGAGGTGCTCCTCGTGCACGGGCACGAGCGCCTCCTCGACGACGTGGCGGACGACGATCTGCGGCGTGTAGTAGCTCCCCGACGCCTTCCGGCCGCCGCTGCGCCCTCGCAGATAGACGGTGCCCGCAGCGATCGCGACGTCGTCGCCCTCGGCCGCTGGGACGTACGCGTCCTTGGCGGCGTCGTAGGCGAGATCCTCGCGGGCGCGGTCGGCCTCGAACGAGAGCAGCCCCTCGTACATGTCGCCGAGGTGGCGGATGTCGAGGTCGGAGTAGTCGATCCGGCCGGTGTCGTCGTCGTCGCGGTCGACCGCGAGCTCGTAGAGCGCCCGGCCGAGGCCGGCGTTCGTCGGGCGCACGCGGGCGAGGATCGCGCCGGCCGGCGTCTTCGGGTCGTCGTGGAAGAGACCGCCGTTGTAGGCGGGCACGCCCCACTCGCGCTGGCCGCGCGCGATCGCGCCGAACGTCTCCTCGAGGTCGCTCCAGATGTCGCGCGCGTTCTCGTCGAACTCGCGCTCCGCCTCGACGGTGGCGACGATCGCGTCGAGTCGCCGGCGCAGCGAGTGGTCCTGTAGCCCGCCGACGCCTCGACCGGCAGGTACTCGCGCGACTCCGCGTAGAGGACGAAGAGCAGGCGGTAGAGGAGGACGAGCGTCGCCTCGTACACACCCTCGAGCTCCGCGCGCGACTCGGGCGGCTCGCCCAGGCGCTCCAGCTCGTGGAGATCGCGCGCGACGATCGCCGGCACCACCCGCTCGTAGACACGCCCGCGCAGGCGGTCGCCGAGGCCGACGGCGAAGTCGCGCGAGCCGCGCTCGATCGCCTCAGCGAGCCCGGCGGGCGCGAGCGCGGAGGCGGAGAAGAGCGCCGCGAAGTAGGCGGGATCGCCGAGCCTCGCGAGATCGAGCTCCGCGAAGCTCGTCGCCCGGGCGGGATGCTCGGCGGAGTAGAGCCGCCAGACGTCGCCGCTGACGAGGATCCCCCAGCGCGTGCCCGCCGCCTCCATCTCGCGCAGCAGATGCGGCGACGGGCAACTCGCCGCCGGCGGCCGCGCGGTCGAAGTCGTGGTTCGGCGGGATACGAGAGCACGGCCGCGGCCGGCCGGTTCTCGGTGCGCAGGAGGTAGATGCCCTGCGCCGCGCTCCTCCGACTCGAAGCCGAGCGCCTTCAGGCGCGCTCGAGCGAGCGCGCGCCGCGCGCCGCGCCGCCCTGCTCGCCGAGCTGCGGCCACTCGGGGAGCCGCGGCGTCCGCGAGCGGAGGTAGTGCGTCGAGAAGAGGCCGACGTTGCGGAGCCCGGTCATCCCGCCAGCGCCGCGGACGCGCTGCCAGACGCAGCGGCAGCCGCTTGCGCACGTCGAGCGGGTCGAGCTCGCGCGCGGCGGCAAGATCGTCGACGACGAGCCGCGCGTCGAGCCGCACCACCGGAGGCGGCTTTCCGCTCGGCCCGACGATGAGTTGGCCGTCCGGCCGCGTCGATCAGGAGCACGAGCGGGATCGCGCGTTTGTTGAGCCGCTTCGTCCATGCGGCGATAGCCTGGCCTTCCGGCGGCAGCGCTCGGCGCGGCGAGGACGATCTCGAGGTTCGGTGCGAACGTCCAGTACGCCGTCGCCTCGATGCCCGCCGCCAGCTTGCGCTCTGCGGGTTCGGCGGGTGCGGAACCCAGCGCCTCAATCAGAAGGTCGCGAGGCTCGCTCACGCGTAGGGCCCGGTCTTCATGTCGTCGCCCAGGGCGGCGGCGGAACTGCGACTCCCTCGCCCTCCGAGAGAATCGCCGCCTCAAGAGCATCGAACTCTTCGTCGGTGATCCGCCAGTGCGACCCGTTCCAGAAGTTCTTCTTGTACTTGGCCATGAAGCCTGGGGCAGCGGTCTCCGACGGTCGGAGCATCGCGAAGGTCCGCTACCCAGGCGAACGTCTCCACCTCCATCTCATGCGGCCAGCGATGCGTGACGCTGCCCTCCGGCCCGCTCGGCGGGTTGATCCGAACAGCGCCCGCTCGCCTCTGCGCTGCGAAGACCTTGCGCTTGCCGACGGCATACGCGATGAGTCCCTCGTAGTTGGCGATGTTCGATGGCTGACGATGCTTCGGAAACCGCATCAGCTCCAACAGGCTCGACTCCTCCTCCGTCCACAGATCGGGGACGGAACCGCCGGTCACGCCGACCAGCTTGAACCACTTCCGCATGCCGTGCAGTGCGCGTCGTAGCTCACGGACGCATCATCGAGCGTCGTCTGGCGTTGACCATGAAGAAGCTCATCGTCTCGGTTGATCCGGAATACTCGAGCGCCAGCTCAGTGACTCCTTGCCCGGCTCATTCCAAGCCAGAGCGCGTGAAGCGCCGCGGCGTCGTTGCCCCTGGAGAGCTCCTAGTCGATCGGCTTCTCGAGCACTGACGGTGTCGTATACGAATCTCGCTCTCGGACGTGACATGCAAGCTCTGCTGGCTTACTCATCGCTAGCTCGCGCCGCGGACGAGCTCGTTCATGACGTGACATGTGGCGCCTGCCTCTCGAGCGATGTCCGCCAGTTCCGGATCTTCCGAGAACACGACAATCTGCCGTTCTTCAGCCGCCTCGGCGACGACCTCCAGGCCGCTGCCGATTGCGTTCTCGGTCGTAATGCGCGAATGGGTCGTCTAGAAGGAGCGGCGCCTTTCCCTTGGTCGGGGCGAGGAGACGCGCGATCTCGAGGCGTTGGACTAGGAAGAGCTGGTCCTTTGTCGCCCGACTGAGCTCATCCGCCGGCTGCAGCTTGCCGGTCTCCGGCACGACGACTTGGACCAGGAGCTCTGCGTTCACCATCGCCTCCGCATATCGCCCGTTCGTGATCCGCGAGAGGTTCCGCTTCAGCGCTGCGTTCAGGTGAGGGGCGAACTCGCGCCTGAGCTCGTCCGCTGCTTCGCTCAAGACGTCACGAGCGATCGCGACCGCTCTCTTCGCCTCGTCGAGCCGCGTCGACCTGCGAGCTCGATCAGCGCCAGCTTCTCCTTCAAGGCGGCAGGATCGCCCGCTTCCTCCTCGAGCTGCTTCGCTCGAGTCTCCAGCTCTGCCACGCGCTGGACCTGCGCCATGACGCTCGCCTCCAGGTCAGCTGGTCGTTCCTCCCCTTCGATGACGACGAGTTCTCCGACCAGGTCACCGTGGACGGCTCGGTGCTCGTCGACGACTCGCTGGCTTCCGCGACGCGCGCGGACAGCGTCTCGATCGAGTCGCCGCTGAGGATGGAGCTCAGCGCGGTCGCCGCCGCTTCGGCGTCGTGCTCCCGCTGCTTCTCGGCCTCGGCGAAGCGTGAGAGCCGCGTCGAATCTCCGTTCAGCAGCGCTCGAGATCCTCAGCTCGATCTCCAGCGGCTTCGATAGGCGTCGCGAAGCCTACGCTTCAGCGCGAGACACTTCGCGCCTGCAGGCGCTCCAGCTCGTTCTGCGGAGTCCGTGCATGGGAGAGCTCTTGCTGAGTCCGGCCAAGAGCGGCCTCCTTCTCCGTCCGTCTCGGATGTGTCGCTCGACGGCAACGAGGTAGGCGCGAACTCGTTCCTCGAGCGGCGCAGGAGGGCGCGTTCACGGTGTCGAGAGCCGCGTCCAGCCGCCCGACGAGCTGCTGGCGCTGAGTCTCGGCTGCCGCTCGCGACTCGGCAAGCGCGGCAGCAACTCCCTCCGCCACGGCGATCCGACGATCCTCGTCGGCCGCACGTGCATCGAGCTCGTCGAGCGAAGCCGCGTCGTAGGCCGCGAGCCGCTCCTCGAGCGATCCGGGCGCACGCCGCGTAGCGTCCGACGAGCCATCGAATCGACCATGCGATTCCGGCCGTGAGCACGACGAGTACGACCCAGGGAAACCGCGTAGCTTCGATCGAGACCCTTGCGCCAGCGCGAGCAACGACTCGCGCTCGGCTCGGTACCGCGCGAGGATCGGATCGCGCACCGGGACCTCCGTCGGTGACGGCGTCTCCGGCGTTTCGCAGAGCCGCGAGTTGCGCAGATGCCGTCTGAACCTCCTCACGCGCAGAGACGTCGATGCCGCGTATGGCGAGAGCCCGTCGACTGCCGCGATCAGCTCTCGTTGCTCCCTCTCCAGCCGAGCGACGTTCTCGGCGGCAGCCTCCGCCTCGGCTTCGGCCCGGGATCTGGACCTGAGTTCGGAGAAGGCCGTCGCTCGCGGCCTTCACTGCGTCGACCGCGTCCGCCGCGAGCGTCTGCTCCGTCTCCGGCCGATCTCGGGCGGCGGCGTCGAGCCGCCGGGCCTCGGCGAGCTGCTGCTCGAGGCGCCGGAGCTCGACGAGACGCTGACGCTGCTTCGATCCGCTCGTGCTCGACGAGCAGCGCGTCGTGCTCTTCGCGTGCCTTCGCAAGGTCACGCGAGATCGCAACGAGCTCCTCCCGCGCCTTCTCGGCGGCTTCGAGCTGGCGCTCGAGTTCCTCGTGCTGACGACCGAGATCCGCGAGCCGACCCTTCGGTGACGGATTGAGGTTGTCGACACGAGCGCCGACGGCAGTCCGAAGAAAGTCGTTCAGGCTGGCGAGCGCGTCCTCGACCGGCGTCTCTCCGGCGATGTTCGCCACCGCCTCCTGAAGCGCGACGCCAAGTGACGGGCTGTGCCTGACGGCCAACAGCCCCTCCTGATCGATGCAGCACACCTGGCGAAAGTCGTCGAGGTCGACCCCGAGGAGATAGTCGCCGAGCTCGACCTCGTCGCCCTTCGCCAAGATGCTGCCCGAGATGTCATGGCCGAGCTCGTCCAAGAGCCGGACGCGATGGGCGGCGAAGTCCCATTCGATCCGAAACTGCCTGTCGTCCTTGCGGACGAAGCCGACGAGGCGGTACGGGCGGCCGTCCCATGGCGCCCGACGCTCGAGCGGCGAACTGCCCTTCGATCTGCGGCGCTCGGCTCTTCGAGTATCCGAATAGCGTTCGGACGAGCGCGTCGTGGAGCGAGCTCTTCCCCGACTCGTTGTCGCCGACCACGAGCGTCAGACCCTGCTGAGAACTCGTACGTGCCGGCGAGGCTGCGGAAGCCCTCGATCTCGAGTCGCTCAATCCACACGCAGGATCACCTCATGGCCGTCGATCGCGTGAAGCCCGGCCAGGAGCGCGAGCTCGGCAAGCCGACGTTCGTCCTCGGTGGAAGCGCGGCGATCCTCTGCTGCAGCTTTCGGACGAACAGACCATCGAGGCCCTTTCGCTCCGCGCGGCTCTGGATGTCGAGGAGCGGCTCGGTGGCGTCCTCCACGACAAGCGCTGCATAGCGGGCCTTGTGTTGGCCGACGATCCTCGCTCGGTCGACAGCGCAGTCAGGACCGACCTCGCCGACGAGCCGTAGCCGAAGGAAGACGTGCTGCGGGTCCGAGTCCGTCAGCGCCTTCAGCGATTCGCGCATCGATCTCAGCGCTCGACGCGCAGCCTGAGCAGTCGACTCTCGCGCTTCTCGTATCGCTTCTCGTTGACGTCGATCAACTCCACCGTCGGCGTCGCCGGCCTGCGATCTCGACGATCGCCACGCAATGGCGACCCCGTTCCCCCCACCCGAGCGGCTCGGGGCTTCCTGGATAGACGACGTCGTCGACGAAGCTCGCGGCGTGGATGTGTCCGGCCAGGCATACGGCGAGGCCCGCGCGACGAACAAGCTTGGGATCGAACGGGCAATACGACTCGCCGGCCGTGTCCGCAAAAGGGGCAGCAATCGACGTCGCATGAATCAGCAGGACGTGCGTGCGCCCGTCCTCAGGCACTTCCAGCCGCTGAAGCAGGAGCGGCGACAGGTCGCCGCCGCCCCACGAGACAGACCAGATGCAGACGTCGTCGAAGGAGTGCTCGCTGAGGGAGCGCCGCGACACGATCGTGACGTTGTCCGGCCACTCGTGCGGAGATAGCTGCCGCCTGCGATCAACGGATCGTGGTTGCCGCACGCGATCAGGACAGGGAGCCCGACTTGAGCCAACTCGTAACGACACCGAGTTCCGCGTGTCCGCGGTAACGTGCTCTTCCTCCCATAGGTCTCCGCCGATCGTGATGAGCTCGGCGCTCGCGCTCCTTCGCCATCGCAAGGCAGCGGCGAAATGCCTCGAACAGCTCGTGCCGACGGCGAGCTGCCACGTCGGAAGGAAGGCCCACGAAAGGCCGGTCGAGGTGAACGTCAGCGAAGTGCAGGATGCGCATCGACCGTGCGCCTACGTGGCCGACCGGCTCGGAAGCGGCAGACTCCGGTCGCGGCGCCAGACCAAGGTTGTAGAGCCGCCACGCGAGCGCCTCGTCGCTGACGCCGAAGCGGTTCTCGCCGCCGGCCGCCGCGCACCGCCGGCTCCGGCATCACGAGGTTCGCGGCGAAGATGTTCGCCTCGCGCTCCAGCGCCTTCGCCTCCGGATCCACGCCGATCTCATCGGCACGGCAGTAGACCGGCTTGAGCCGTGCCCTCGAGGCACTGGCAGATCCAGTGGCCGAGCTCGTGGGCGATCGTGAAGCGGCGGCGCGGTTCCGGCTCGTCGGCGCGGACGTAGATGCGGCGCTCGGCCGGGAGGAGCATGCCGCTCACAGCTCAGGTCGTCGCGCACCTCGACCGCGAGGCCGAGCAGGTCCTCGGCGATCGACTCGACGGGCACGGGCAGCTCGTCGCCGCCGAAGGCGGCGTGGTAGCGCTCGCGCAGCGCGTGCGCGCGTGCATCGTCGTACTTGTCAGATCCGGTCGTGGCTCCCCCAGTCAGCTGACGGAGCGAAACAGGCGGTCGACCTCGTCGCCCTCCGACCCCTCATCGTGACGCATACGGGTCGTCGCATCAACCCGCACGTTGCTCGACATCGCGCCACGGAATGCCGGTGCGCCGTCGAGCGGCGGCGGCCGCCAGCCGGCGAGCTCGCGCACATTCGCGCCAAGGATCTCCGAGAGGGCGCTCCAGACGCTCGACGTCGACGCCGCGCGGGTCGAGCTGGCCCGTCTCGAGCTCGTGGTAGGCCTCGGCGAGCCGGTCGCGGCTCCGCGGCTCGAGCCCGAGCGCCGCCGAGCAGCGCGTCGACGACCGCGCCGCGCTTCAGCCCTGGCCGCACGCGGCGCTCGAGGATCGGCGGCTCGCTGCCGAGCAGCGAGGCGAGCCGCGCCGAGTCCTCCGCAGTCGCGGCCGGCCGCGGCGCCGCCCGCAGGTAGCGGTCGATCATCTCCGCGAGCACGTCCGCGTCGGCGCCGGCGCGTTCGAGGTACTCGCTGCGCCCGCGGTCGCTCGCCCCTCGCGACGAGCGGCGGCGTACTCGGCGAACAGCTCGGTCGACGACGCTACCGCCCAAGCAGCTCCGCCACCCTTCGGTGCCCGCGGTAGGCGGCCTGATCGACGGCATTGCGCTCGATCCCCAGCCGCTCTGCCGCCTGCGCCGGCGAGAGCCCCTCGCGGTGGAGCAGGTCGAGCACCTCGCGGTCGCGGTCGGGAAGATCGGCGATCAGCGTGGCGAAGTCCTGCTCTCCCTCCCACGCCTCGAATTGATCGGGGGCGATCTCCTCCCAGTCGTCCGGCAGCGTCGCGGCCTCCTTCGGCGTCCACTCGTAGCCGCGGCTGGTCCAGTTCACGATGCTCCAGACGACGACCCGGAAAGGCACGCGGTACGTCTTCCCGGCAGCGAGCTCGCTCGCGAGCCGCAGGAAGACGCGCTGGACGACCTCCTCGGCCGCGGCGCGGTCGCGCACGCGGAGCGAGACCCACTCCTGGACGAGGTACACGTAGTTCTCGAGGAGCTGGGTGTGCTCCTTGGCCTCGAGCAGTCGGTTGTCTTCGGCATCGCGCGCATCGTGCATCGAGGACAGAGTCTCTTCGGGCACGTCCGGATCTTACGAGCGCGGTCTAACCACCGAACTCTGCGAGCAGCCGCTTGAGACGCGCTGCCATCGCGGGATCCGCACGGCTGGCAAGGTCGCGAATGGCGACGAGGTTCTGCCGGAGGTCGCGCTCCACATCCGTCAGAAGGTGATCGAACGAGTCGTGAAGCAGGTGGTCGGCCGTCGTCGTAGCCTCAGCAAGGAGGCTGTCGAGCATCACAGGCAAACTCTCCCGCCCCTCCTCAGCGGACTCGGCGATCACGCACAGATCGAGGTCTCGACTCCACAGATCGTTTCGCAGCTCATCCGGCGCGAGCAGCAGCGCGGTTCCGAATGGTTCGGTGTACGCGCCTGAGTCTCGTGCGCGAACGGCGAGTCGCACGTCGTGTGCGATCTGGTGAAAGTTGTCATCGCGAAGCGAGAAACCGACGAACAGCATGTGCTTCGTGATCAGCAACGCCTGGACAATTCCCGAGAGAGCTCGCCTCGTCGCTGCGTAGCCGAGGTAGTCGTCGCGCGAAATCACAATGCTCATCGGGTCGCGTCGATCTCCATGGAGCTTCAAGAGCCACCGAGGCCGATAGCGAACGGACTCGTACGGCAGGACCGCGACTGGGGCTCCGGAGTCCTTCGCCGCACGCTCGAACAGATCGTCGTAGTTCGTTGTCGCGGCCTCCGTTACTGGCAAGCCCGCAAGCAATGCGTGAGTAAGCGAGTACTGACTCGGGCGCGACAAACGATCGACCACTCGCTGTCTGAACAACTCCGGCGTGAGACGCGCCTCGAGCACGTTGGCCCGGTCGATTGCGGGCAACTGGCGAAACTGTTCGGGATCTTCCGCGAGACCTACCTCCCGAGCCATCTCCCACAGAAGCTCATCCCAAGAGGGAAGGCCGGCCTCCATGCTCACGCCCGCGCCGATGAAAAGGACGAGGCGCCCTTCTGCGGCGGCCAACGCCAGAACTTCGACTGTGGATTCGAGCCCCCTGAGAGACGGCCAAAATCCTGCCCTGTGCTTCCTACGTTCAGCCTGAGCCGCGGCGAAAGCAGCGGCGTCGTGCGCGACGAGCACGATCTCGATGCCCGACTCTAAGGCAAGCTCGTGAAGATGCCGTAGCAGCGATCCCAGGAGCTCGCCCTTAGCGTCCGCTTTGCCGCCCTCGCCCGCGCCGACGAACGGCAGCGCGACGCGACGCACCGCGGGGTTCCGGCGCACCTCAGCAACGAATTGCGTCACGCCCTCGAGGTACCAAGCGAACGGTTTGGAGCGATGGCCACCGGTGTCCGTGGCAACGATCGCAGGCATTCCGGTCTCGCCCGCCGCGATGGTGAACGCGCGGAGTTCGGCGCCCCAACCCTGCGGCGCCTGAACCCCTAAGACCTCACCTTCGAACGGGACGCCTCGCTTCCCGAGCGGCGTTGTCCAGCCTGCAGTGACGCGTAAGTGCGCGTCGCACGGGAGCAGCCAGGCGTCGCAATGAATCTTCGTGACGTCCCCACGTACGACGAAGAGATGACTCACACCCAAATCGTAAGAGGGCTTCCCTTTCCACGCGACTTGAGGGTGAGCGAAAGGAGACTCATGGAAAGGAGTCTCATGATCGACACAACCATCCAGCTCGGCGAGCCGGTCGAGCACCGCGGCATCGTGATCGCGCCGCTCTTTCCGCGGCGGACGCCCGTTGCCGACTACATCACGCTCGAGGACGCGCTGCCGCTCGGCCTTCGCATCGGCGAGGTGAGCGAGAGCGGCGTCCGTGCCCGAGCTCGCGGTCGACAACCCGACGGACGCGAACGTGCTCCTCTACGACGGCGAGGAGCTCATCGGCGCGAAGCAGAACCGGATCCTGAACGTCACCGTGCTCGCGCCGGCGCGGAGCAAGCTGCCGATTCCGGTCTCGTGCGTCGAGGAGGGGCGATGGAGTCGCCGCAGCGTCGACTTCGACGCCGCCCCGCACGCGTCACACCCGGAGCTGCGCCGGCGCAAGGCGTTGCGACTCGCGGCGGAGCCGCTTGCCCGCGGCGCGGCGCAGTCCGAGGTGTGGGACGCAGTGAGGGAGAAGTCGGCACGGTTCGGCGTGCACTCGCCGACCGGCGCCCAGGCGGACGTCTTTCGCTCGCGCGAGAGCGAGCTGCGGAAGCTCGAGCAGGCGTTCGCGCTGCAGCCGGGCCAGTGCGGCGCCGTTCTCGCGCTCGGAGACGACGTCTGCCTCGACTACGTCTCGCGTCCCGAGGCATTCGCGCGGCTCTACCCCAAGCTGCGCGCCGGGTACCTGCTCGACGCGATCGAGCGGGTCGGGGGACACCCGGCGCCGCAGGAGCGCCTCGGGCGGTTCGTCGCTGCGGTCGCGGCGGCCGCTCAGGCGCGTCGACCTTCCGCCGGGCTCGGCGAGGACGTGCGGCTGCACGGCGACGGCGTCGTCGGCTCCGGACTCGAGCTCGACGGGGAACTCCTGCAGCTCTGCGCCTTCAGCGGTGGCGGCGCAGGCGGGCGGATCGCGAGGCCGAGCAGGCGCCGCTGAGGAAGGATGGGCGCGTGACTGAGCTCGAGCCGCTGCTCGCTGCCGTGCGGGAACGGAGTGCATTCACCGAGTCGCACGATCACGGCGAGCGACACTGGCGGACGGTCGGCGCAAACGGGCTCTGGCTGGCCGAGTCGATCGGCGCCGGCGACACTCGCGTGATCTTCCTGTTCGCCCTGCTCCACGACTCGATGCGCGAGAACGAGCACCGCGATCCCGAGCACGGGCGGAGGGCGGCGGCGTTCGCGCTCGAGCTCTATGAGTCAGGGCTCCTCGGCATCTCCGACGCGCAGCTGGAACAGCTCCGGTACGCCTGCGCGGAGCACGCGGACGGGCTCGTTTCGAGCGACCCGACGGTCGCGGCGTGCTGGGACGCCGACCGGCTCGACCTCCCGCGCGTGGGCATCACGCCGCGACCCGATCTCTTCTCGACCGACCTCGCGCGGACTGTGAAGTACCGGCCGGTCTCGCCGCCGACCTGGCAGGATCTGCACCGATCCGCCCACCGATGAGTCTTGGCGGCCGGAACGGTCGAACCTGAGACATCCGTTCTCAACGAGAAGGAGGACCCCACGATGCCTGCACCCACCCTCGTCGTCGGCGCGCCGTGCTGGATCGACCTGTACAGCTCCGACACGGACAAGGCCAAAGAGTTCTACGGGAAGCTGTTCGGCTGGACGCCCGAGGAGGCGCCGCCCGAGTTCGGCGGCTACTTCACGTTCCTGAAGGACGGCAAGCACGTCGCCGGCTGCATGCTGAACGACGGGTCGCAGAACGCGCCCGACACCTGGACCGTCCACCTGATGACCGACGACATCGATCGCACCGTGGAGGCCGCGCGCAAGAACGGCGGGCAGGTCTACACGGAACCGATGGACGTCGCCGACAACGGCCGATTCGCGATGATCGGCGATCCCGGCCAGGCCGGCATCGGCGCCTGGGAGCCCAAGAACGTGAAGGGCTTCGAGGTTCGCGGAGAGCCAGGCGCCGCCGCCTGGTTCGAGCTGCACACGCGCGACTACGACAAGAGCGTCGCCTTCTACCGCGACGTGTTCGGCTGGGACGCGCACACCGCGAGCGACACGGACGAGCTCCGCTACACGACGCAGGGCGAGGGCGAGAGCGCGCTCGCCGGGATCATGGACTCGTCCGCCTTCCTGGCCGAGGGCGAGCCCGCCGCCTGGACGGTGTACTTCGACGTGGAGGACGTCGACGCCGCGCTGGAGAAGATCGTCGAGCTCGGCGGCAAGATCGAGCGGCCGGCCGAGGACACGCCGTACGGGCGCCTCGCCGCCGCCACGGATCCCACCGGAACGCGCTTCAAGCTGATGGCCAACTAGGTACTCCGGGAGGGGGCCGCCGCGGCGGCCCCCTCCCAACGCGCCTAATTGAAGGCGCGATTCACTGCTGCGATTCAGCGGTTGCGGGCGAGCGCTCCCAGATAGACGCCGGCGCAGACGACCGCTCCGCCCAGAAGCGTCGTGACGGTGATCACCTCGTCTGCCAGCACGGCGCCGACCGCGACCGCGACGATGGGCATCAGGACGAAGATGTACGACGTCGACGAGGCGGTCCAGCGCTGGATGACGACGAGGACGAACACGAACAGCGCCACCGTCGCCGCGATGAGATAGGCGACGGCGAGCTGGGCCTCGCCCTCTCTGGGGAGCACGAGGCTCTCTCCCGCGATCGCCGAGGCGGCGATCAGGACGGCGGCTCCCGCCGTCATCGCGACGAAGTTCATCACGACCGGGTGCTCGGGGCCGACGAGCTTCGACACGACGACCGCCTCCGACGCGCACAGCGCGGCGACGCCCAGGATCACGAGCGAGACGACGCCGAACGAGGTCTTGTCGGGCTGGAAGAAGATGACGATCGAGCCCGCGAGCGCGGTCAGGGCGCCCGCGAGCGCGCGGCCATTCAGCTGCTCCAGGCGGTGCGCGACGGCGAGGAGGAGGGTCAGCAGGGGCCCGACGGCCATCACGACCGCCCCGATCCCTGCCGGAACCTCCTGCAGCGCCCAGTACAGGCAGCCGTAGGCTCCGCCGAACGCGAGCAGGCCATACACGACGAGCAGGGCCAGCACGCGGCCGCGCGGCACGGTAAGCCTGAGGGTGGCGCACAGCACCGCGAAGACCGCGGCCGCAAGGGCGAAGCGCAGCCCGGCACCCCAGAGCGGGTCGAGCTCGCGGTTGCTGAACCTGATCGCGACGAAGTTGCTGCCGCCGATCAGGACCGCGCCGGCGAACGCGCCGAGCGCGACCTGGTCGGGCTCGGCGCGGACCGCCGGCTCATCGGTCGACGTGGCCGACATGCGGCCACTCTAGGGGCGTTACGCGTCCGCGAGGATCGCGAAGACGACGCCGACCGGGTCCTGGATGACGGCGTAGCGGCCGACCGTCGGGATGTCGAAGGGCTGCACGAGCACGCGGGCGCCGAGCTCCTCCGCGTGCTTCGCTGCGGCGTCCGCGTCCTCGACGGCGAACGTCGTCGACCAGTTCGGCGGCACGTCGGCCATCTCCGGGGTCATCTCGAACATGCCGGCGACGCCCTTGCCGTCCGACCTTGAGCACCCGGTACGGCGGGCCCTCCCCCATCTGCGCCTGCTCGATCTCGTAGCCGAAGACGTCGGTGTAGAACTTCGCCGCCCGCTCGGGATCCCTCGTCTGAACCTCGTTCCACGAGAGCGTGCCGGGCTCGTTGGCGATCTGCGCGCCGTGATGCTCGCGCGCTTGCCAGATGCCGAAGACGGCGCCAGTCGGATCCTGCGCGATCGCCATGCGGCCGGAGTCGAAGACGTCGAACGGCTCCATCAGGATCGTGCCGCCGGACTCCGTGATGCGCGCGGCGGTGGCATCGGCGTCATCGGTCGCGATGTACGTCGTCCAGTGGGGCGGCATGGCCTCGCTTCCCGGCGGGGGCGGGCTGGCGGCAGAGACGGACTTGCCGCCCTTCGTGAACATCGTGTAGTTGCCCGCCTGCGGATCCGGCCCCTCCGTCTCCCAGCCGAACAGGTCGGAGTAGAACGAGATCGTGCGGTCGAGATCGGTCGTCGTGACGTCGACCCAGCACGGCGTGCCGGTTGCGTACTCGGTGAACACGGCCATGGCGGCTCCTTCCTTCGAATCGGTTCTCTGGAGGTTGTCATACGTCGACGGTGGGCCTGGGCCGGAGAAGTTGCTGATCCGGAACGAAGTTGTGACGGTTCCGTGACTCGGCCCTCGGCATGCTTCGGGAGGGCGGGTCAGTCCCGACGATCAGCCGAAGGAGGGAGCCGATAGGCCATCAGGATCGCGTCGACATATTCCCCATCGCGACGGTAGTGATCGCGACGGAGACCCTCGCGTTCGAACCCGAACGACTCGTAGAGCTTGATCGCCGCGTCGTTCCAGGGAAAGACGTGCAGCTCGAGCTTGCGGACGCCCGCCTCGCGCCCCCAAGCCACGGCCTGCTCGAGCAGCGCGCGACCGATGCCGCGGCGGCGGTGGCTGGCGGCAACCATCAGGCCGAGATCGGCGACGTGGTGGCTCGCGGGGTGGTTGTCGCGAGCGAGCGAGAGGCGACCGACGAGCAGGTCGTCGTCCTCGGCGACGTAGACGGCCGCGTGCGGGTAGCGCCTGAGTGCGCGAAGGTAGCGGCGCTCGTCGGCGACGCTGCGCCAGCCCTGGGTCGTCAGCAGCCAGCCGCCGTCCTCGCGCCCGACGGCGCTGCCGAGCTGGACGAGCGTCTGGGCGTCGTCGGCTCGCGCGGGTCGGATCGTGATGCTCATACGACGATGCCGTGTCCGCCGCGGCGTGGGTCGCCGGCGGCAGCGAAGGTGCCGTCGGCGCGGAGCTCGACTGCGGAGACGCCGCCGAAGTAGAGGTTCCGGTTCGCCCAGCGAACGACCTCCCAGTCCGGAAGCGGCTCGTCGGGCGTGCCGCCCTCGAGGTGAAGGATCTCGCCCTCGACGTGGATGCGCGGCGCGTCGATCGCCTCCTGGAGCGCGGTGTCGCGCAGCACCCGTTCGGTGACCTGGGCGATCGCGCCTGCGAGCCGGACCGAGCCGGCGCTGCCGAGTGCGAGGCGTGGACGGCCGTCCTCGAGGACGAGCGTCGGCGTCATCATGCTCGCCAGCCGCTCGCCGGGACGAAGCTCACCGTCGCCGATCACGTCGAGCTCGCCGAGCATGTTGTTGAGCTGCGTGCCGCCGCGGAAGACGCCCGAGCCGGAGCCGAGTGTGGACGAGAGCGCGGCGGCGTCGCCATTCTCGTCGACGACCGAGATGTGGGTCGTCCCGGCCATGCGAGCGGGTGGTGCGCTCGCGTAGCCGTACTGGATCGCGCGGGCCCTGTCGTCGAGCGATGTCGCGCCCTCGAGCCGCTCGAGCGCGTGGGTGACGACGCTGCCGCCGCGGGACGGGCGCGGCGTCGCGAGGACCTCGTGGCCGAGGAACGTCGTCCGGGCCGGTTCGCGTTCGGCGACCTCGTAGGCCTCGAGGTCGGCCTCGAGCTCCGGAATGAGCTCGGCGGCGGCGCGTGCACCGCGATCGCGCACGGCCTCGAGCGTCGCGACGTACGCGTCTGTCGTGAGGCGGCCAGGGCTGCCGTAAATGCGCCGGCCGCCCTCGTCGTGCTGCAGGATCGCGCTCAGGATCCGGTGGAGGAAGGCCTGCGCCTCGCTCACGTCGACGCCTGCGTCGGCCAGCTCGAGCGCGGGCGCGGCGAGGTCGGCCCACGGAACGCGGCCGAAGCGTCGGTGCGCCTGCTCCAGACCGGCGAGGAGGCCCGGTACGGCGACGGACGCCTCGCCGACGTGGAAGACCTGCGTCGAGGCGTCGCCGAAGTCGATCACGATCTCCTCCATCGGGCCGAGCGGCCGCGACGGGACGGCGAAGAAGCAATCGAGCACGAGCGGCTCGCGGTCGACGTACAGGAGCAGGAAGCCTCCACCGGCGGGGCCGGTGAGTGGACCCTCCGTGACCGAGGCGGCGAGCGCAGCGCCGATGCACGCGTCCACGGCATTGCCGCCGTTTTGCAGTACTCTGATACCAGCTTCGGCCGTGAGCGGATGACCGGCTGCGATTGCCGCCTTCATCACGAAAGCGTAAACGCGTGGTGTCGCAGCCGAGACCAGCTAAAGGAACCGATGTCGCAGGCCGAACGATGAGAGCAGATGCACACTGAAGCCGCCCTGCGGTGGCGCCATATCGTCGTATCCATCGGCTCGCTTGGAGTGCTTGCCGTTTTGGCGATGTCGCCGCAGCTGCTCGGCGAGCAGGTGACGGAGGCGCTTCGCGGTCTACTCGACGCGAGCCCGGCCTGGCTCTGGCTCGCAGCACTGTCGTTCTCGGCGGCGCTCGCGTGCGCGGGATGCGCCTGGCGGTCGGCGCTGTGCCGCTGCGGCGGCGAGCTCTCGCGCCCCGAAGCGGCGGCTCGGTACAGCGTCGGCTCGCTTGTGAACTCGGTCGCTCCGGCGAAAATCGGAAGCGCCGTCCGTTTTGCGCTCTTCGCGCGGGTGCTGCACGGGGAGGGTCGGCTTTGGACGACCGGCGGTGTCTGCGCTTCGATCGGCGCGGCGCGCTGCCTCTGGCTCGCACTCCTGCTCGCATTCGCAGCCGCGAGTGGCGTGCTGCCTGTGTGGCCGCTGGCGGTGCTCGCGCTCGGTGTGCTGGTGGCAGTCGCCGTCGCGTACTTCGCGCGAAACCGGTCGCCACACGCGCGTGTCGCACACATCCTCGACGCCTTCCGTGCCCTCGGTCGCAGCCCTCGCGCCGCGGCGCAGCTCGTGGGGTGGGTCGGACTCGCCACGGCAGCAAAGATCTGCGCAGCAGCCGCGATCGCCGCCGCGTTCGGCATCGATCAGCCGTTGCTCGCTGCGCTCCTCGTCGTGCCGGCTCTCGACCTGGCCGGTCTGCTGCCTCTGACGCCCGGGAACATCGGCGTCGCGAGCGCGGCCGTTGCGTTCGCACTGCACGCACACGGGGCCGGTACGGGGGTGGCCATGTCGGCCGGAATCGCGTTCAGCGCGGTCGAGACAGTGACGAGCCTCGCGTTCGGCACGGTCGGCGTGCTGTACCTCGTCGGCGCAGCATCGCCTGGGACGCGCCGCTCGTTCGCGACAGCCGCGGCGACAGCTTGCTGTCTCGTATTAGGCGCGGCCGCGTTCGGCGCGACCGTCGTACTGCCGCTCGTTTAGCGCGCTAGCGCCGGAGGAAGCTCGGCGGCTCGAGCCGCTCTTCGGGCCGTGACGAGGGACGGTCTGCCGTCGCTTCGAACGCAGGCGCGCTGCGGCGGCCGCGGCCGCCGAGGCCGGTCGCGACGACGGTGACCCAGATCTGGCCCGTGAGGCGCTCGTCGACGGTGGCGCCGAAGATGATGTTGGTGTCGTCCGTTGCGGCGGCGCGGACGGCCTCGGCGGCGTCGTTCACCTCGAGCAGCGTCAGGTCGTCGCCGCCGGCGATCGAGAGGAGGATCCCGCGGGCGCCGACGATCTCGGTGTCGATGAGCGGCGAGCGGAGGGCGCGTTCGGCGGCCTGCTTCGCCCGGTCGTCGCCGGTCGCGAAACCGATCCCCATCAGTGCGGAGCCGGCGCCGGACATGATCGTCCGCACGTCCGCGAAGTCGAGGTTGATCAGCCCCGGCATCGTGATCAGGTCGCAGATGCCCTGGACGCCCTGTCGGAGGACGTCGTCGGCGATCTTGAAGGCGTCGATCATCGAGGTCGAGCGGTCAAGCACCTCGAGCAGACGGTCGTTCGGGATGACGATGACCGTGTCGCAGGCTGCGCGGAGTTCCTCGACGCCGGTTTCGGACGCAGACTTGCGACGCGTTCCTTCGAAGCGGAACGGCATCGTCACGATGCCGACAGTCAGCGCGCCGAGCTCGCGGGCGATCTTCGCTACGACCGGCGTCGCACCGGTGCCAGTGCCGCCACCCTCACCGGCGGTCACGAAGACCATGTCCGAGCCCCGGAGCGCGTTCTTGAGCTGGTCGTACGTGCTCTCCGCGGCACGGCGGCCGACCTCGGGGTCGGCGCCGGAGCCGAGGCCCTGGGTGAGCTCCTGGCCGATGTGGATCTTCACTGGCGCGTCGGAGAGCTGGAGCTGCTGCATGTCCGTGTTCACGGCCACGAACTCGACCTGCGAGATGCCGGCGTCGATCATCCGGTTGACCGCATTCAGGCCGGCGCCACCGACACCGACGACGCGGATGACGGCGAGATAGGAAGACGAGTCTCGCGGCGGTGCGTACTCGAGCCGCGGGGCCGGTTCGGGGAGGACAAAGCGCGTTGCTGGCGGCTCATATGCCCGCGCGCGGCGAGGCTCCTGCGGCGCCGACACCGGCGGCGCGTCGACCGGCTCGGCCGCAGGTGCGGCCGCGGCCGACTCGGCCTCGCGCTGCGCCTCGGCGACAAAATCGGGTACGTGCTCGACCGTCATCTCCTGCGGTTCCTCCGGGGCGACGGCCGGGGTCGGCTCGGCCTGCGCCTCTGCCTTCTTCCCTGACGGCTTCGTCTCCTCCGGGGGCGACTCCGGCGCGGCGCCCTGCTCGGCCTGCTCCCCCTGCTCGGCCTGGCGCTGCGCTGCCTCGGTCGCGCGGAAGAGCTCCGCAAGCGGACCCTCACGCATGCTCGCGCGATTTCGCGCCATCGAGCACCTCCTTTGCGAGTTCGCGGTACGCCTCGGCGGCCGAGCCGGTCGGGTCGTACTTGAGGATGGACTGGCCCTTCACGGGCGCTTCGGCGTAACGGACAGTCTTCCGGATGCGCGTCTTGTACACGAGCTCGCCGAAGTTCTCCTCGAGGATCTCGATCGCCTCGCGCGAGTGGAGGGTGCGGCTGTCGAGCATCGTCGGCAGGATCCCCTCGACCTTGACGTCGGGGTTCAGGTTCTCGCGCACCATCGAGAGCGTATTCTCGAGCTGGACGAGCCCGCGCAGCGAGAGGTACTCACACTGGACCGGGACGATGACGCCGGTCGCAGCGACGAACGCGTTGATCGTGAGCAGGCCAAGCGAAGGCGGTGTGTCGACGAGCACGTAGTCGTAGCTGCCTCGCACCTCGACGAGCGCCTTCTCCAGTGCGCGCTCGCGCCCGATGAGGGAACTCAGCGCGAGCTCGGCGCCGGCGAGGTCGATCGACGAGACCGCGATGTCGACCTCGGCCTTGTGAATCACTTCGGAGATCGGCAGCCGGTGCACGAGGACGTCGAACATCGAGCGCTCGATCGCATCGGGGTTCATCCCCTGGCTCATGGTCAAGTTGCCCTGAGGGTCGAGGTCGACGATGAGCACGCGGTGACCGCGCTCGGCGAGCGCGACGCCCAGGTTCAGCGTCGTCGTCGTCTTCGCGACGCCGCCCTTCTGGTTCGCGAAGACGATCACCTGCTGCGAGGAGGCGTCTTCGCTGGCGGCGTGGGGCCGCACATTCGGGCGCGGCAGCAGGCGCATGAGTCCCATCTCGTCCTCGTCCTTCAAGCCTGCCGGTTCGATTCCTTCAGTTATCGCGGCTCCCCGTCGTCGTAGTCCAGATCCTCGAGCCGCGCGATGAGGCCGAGCCCGCGGAAGTAGATCTTGTTCGAACGCACGTAGTAGCAGCAGTCGTCCGGCCTGCGGGTGCCGTAGGCGAGATACGTCATCCCCGGCTCGGCCGCGCGGAGCCCGTGCGAGACCCCTGTTCCGGCGGGTCGCGAGATGACGTGGCCGGCGCGGATCGGGTTCTCTTCGTACTCCACACCGTCGCGCGCCTGCTGCGGGTTCGGCCAGAGCTCGAGAATCCCCTCGCCCTCGAGCACGACGAAGATCTCCTCCTCGGCGGAGTGGCAGTGCGGGGGCGAGCCCTCGTCCCCGAGGTCGAGCCGGCCCCAGTTCAGACCCGAGAGCTCCGCACCTACGGCACGGGCAAGCCGCCGCCACTTGCCGCCGAAGCTGCCTTCGACGTCGTCGCGATTGATCACATTGGCCGGCCGCTCGCCGAGCTCGGGCACGTCGGGCGCACCCGCCTCGACCTCACGCTGCCAGGGATGGTCGCCGCCGCCGACCTCGGCCCATGTGCCGCCGATCCAGGCGACCCCGGCCCGCGGGAGATGGCCGATCTCGCTTCGCGATCGCGTGCCGAACACGAGCACGTCGAGCCCGCCGTCGCCTGCCCGCAGCGAGTGCGCCTGGCGCAGGCCGTGCACGATGCAGTCGCCGGGCCCAACCGGAAAGCCAGCGTCGTCCTGAAGGCAGACGCCCGATCCCGAGAGGACGTAGAAGATCTCCTCTTCCGCGGTATGCCGGTGGTAGGGCGTCGACCACTTGCCCGGTTGGATCTGGATCCGGTTCACGCCGACGGTCTTCGTCCCGGCGGCGACGCCCAGATTGCCCCAGAGGGCGCCGAGGTGGCCTACCTCGGCGCGATCCGTAGCGGCCTCGTCCCAGTGGGCGATCACCTGTCGATTATGTCTCGTGCCAGCGCCGTGCGGAGACGCTCGACCACCTCCCCTCCGTCATCACGTCGCGTCTCCCGCTCCTCGTCGGCAGCCTCCAGCAGGCCGCGGAGCTCGGCGAGCAGCTCGCTCGGAGAGGCGCCGCGGCGATCGAGTGCGCCAATCCGGTCGAGCCGGGCCAGGAGGGCGGGGTTGTCGTCCACCCCACCGACGCTAGCGGGGAATGTGTGACAGCTTTGCGTCGGATCTGTGCCGGCTTCGTGCCAATTCACCCGGCCGACAGTCGTCAGGCCGTGCGGGCCAGCCGTGCCGTTCGCAGCCCGAGCAGCATCTCGTCGAGCGAGTCGACGAGCGCCGGGCGGTCGCCGTGCCGGAGGATCTCGACCAGCGCGCACCGGACCGCGTCGGCCGAGGCGGCCGACGCCTGCTCACCCTCGCCGAGCTCGCGCAGCGACCGGTACAGCGAACGCCGCCGCTCCGACTCGTCGCCGAGGAGGACGGCGGCGCGGAGCTCCCACGTCTCGCCGAGTAGCGACGCCAGGGAGCCGCGCAGCTGCTCGGACCGGAACGGCTCGTTCTGGAAGAGCGAGAGCTCCCAGCGGTCGAGCGCGTCGGCGAGCGCAGGATCGCCGTCGGCAACCGTGAGACGGGCGAGCAGCTCTCGCGCGAGCCCGCCCCGGAAGCCGTCGAGGCGGTCCGGCTCACCCGGCGGCTGCGTCGCGGCGATCGGAAGCACCGGCCTGATCCCGAACGGGCGCCAGTCGAGTCGCTCGAACAGAACCGGGCCGGCCGCGACCGGGGCTGCGGTCGCGAGGCGAACGGCGGTGACGGCGTCGGCGAGCTCGGCGGGAGCGTCCGGCGGCTCCTCCCCGGCATCGAGGCCGCGCTCGAGCTCGAGGACGCAGTATCGATCAGCCGCGCGGCCGAACTCCGGGGGCAAGAGCCCCTGCGCCTCCGGCCAGTGGCGCGCGAGCTCACCCGTCGCCGCCGCGCGGATGCGGAGCCCTTCTCCCAGCTCGAACTGGGTCACGACCGAGATGCCGACGAGCGGCGCCACAGCTGCGTAGGCCCGCGACTCGCCGAAGAGCGACGATTCGAGCTCGGCGTAGGCACGCTCGAACGCGATGTCGTCCCAGTCGAACCCGCCGCAGGCCTCGGCGGTCGAGATCAGGAGCGAAAGCAGCACCGTCTTGAAGAGCGCCTGCTCCTCCGACGGACGCGGGCCGGCATGGGCACGCGCATAGATCGCTGCGGCCGGCTCTCGTAGCAGCTCGTCGAGCGCTAGGAGCGCGTCGTCGCGGCGTGCTAA
Source organism: uncultured Gaiellaceae bacterium (assembly GCA_963791905.1). Lineage (GTDB taxonomy): Bacteria > Actinomycetota > Thermoleophilia > Gaiellales > Gaiellaceae > Gaiellasilicea. The sequence goes on along the minus strand of CAWBTX010000005.1, from coordinate 441,113 downwards.
CGCGCTAGCACGTGACTCGATGAACGTACGCACCAGCGGCCGGTACTCGTAGAGCGCCGGCCCCGAGCGCTGGACATGCTCCTCGAAAGCGAACGGGAGCTCGTCCCCCTCCTCGAGCGCACGGCCGAGGAAGACGAACGCGCCGAGGCAGAACGAACGAAGGGCGAGGTGGAGCTGAGGAGCACGCACGGCCACAACTCCGCTTACGCGCCGGGCGGCTCGCCTCCTGCCTGACAGCCGGGGCACCAGTAGGCAGTGCGGTTCGCGTCACCCTGGCCGCGCGAGCGCACCATCGACCCGCAACGGCGACACGGCCTGCCCGCGTGGCGATAGACGTTCCGGCGCGGCCGTGCCGACGTGAGCGAGGCCTGCATCAGCCGGCGCGCAGCCGCCAGCGCCGCGACCAGCGTCTCGTCGCTGACGTCCCGCACCCGCACCCACGGCGAGACGCGGATCTCCCAGAGGGCCTCCGACATCCACATGTTCCCGATCCCCGCTACCGCCCGCTGGTGCTGCAACGCCTCGCCGAGCCACCGATCGCCCAGGTATCGCATCCGCGCGACCGCGCGCGGGGCGTCGAACCCGTCTCCGAGGACGTCGGGGCCGAGCCGCCGTCGCACGGAGCTCCGCTCCAGCTCGAGCACAGGCCCATTCCAGAGAACGCCCTCTTGCTCGCGACCGCGCAGCACGAGCCACGGCAGGCCGACGCGCTTCGCGCCGCGACGATCAACGCGCCAGCGGCCGGACATCCGCAAATGGCTGCGGACGACGAGGCCGCCCTCGAAGCGGAGCAAGAGGTTCTTCCCGGCCGCCTCGACGGCCTCCAGGACGCGGCCGTCGATCTGCTGCGCGACACCCGTCACCTGGGCGCGCGGGTGCGGCGACTCGACTTCGAGCCGCTCGCCGACGAGTACCTGGAGCCGCTGTGCGGCGCGAACGAGCGAGTCGCCTTCGGGCACGACTCCAACGTAGACCACGCGATGCACGCGACACCTAGACTCGCCGCATGAGCTCGTACGCGCGCTCAGCGGCCGCCGGAGCGGCAGCAGCCACGATCTGGGGGCTCCTCGAGCCGCTCGACCAGAGGGCGCTGAGGTACGACTACTCGGACGTGGCGGTGCTGGGCAAGGCAGTCACACGCGGCCAGGGCTGGCGCGCAGTCGGCTTTGCGCTCCACGCGGTCAACGGCGCCGTGTTCGGGCTCGCGTACGAGGCCGCGAGCCGGCGTGTGGGCGTCGACCGCCGCCGCCTCGCGCTCGGCCTCGCCCTGGCGGAGCACGTCGCCCTGTTTCCCCTGTCCTCGGTCGTCGACCGCGTCCATCCGGCGCGCGGCGAGCCGGGAGTACCGCCGCTTCTGAGCCCGCGGGCGTTCGCGCAGGCGACGTTGCGTCACGCCGTCTTCGGGACGGCGCTCGGCCGGCTCGCCTGACGGCTACGGCCTGAGGACCGCCCGCCGCGGCCCGGCAAGGAAGCCGGCCTCGACGAGCAGGGACATGACCTCGGTCTCGACGACGGGACGGCCGTCGAAGCGCTCGACCGCGAGCCGCTTCGCGCCCCCCGCGCGGACATACGCGACCAGTGCCTCGATCGCCGGGCGCAGCCACTCCTCGTCGGGATCGCGGAGCGGCACGAGCGTCCGTCCCCCGCGCTCGACGAAGAGCACGGCCTCGCCGCCGAGCAGCACGACCTGTGCCCCGGCCACGCGGGCGGCGCGGGCTCCGGCCCGCTTCGGCCACGGGAGCGCGGCGCCGTACGGCTGGCCTGGGTCGGCCGCCGCGAGCACGAGGGGCTCGGGATCGTCCTCGGCCCGCAGCTCGCGCAGCCGTTCGACAGCCCCCGGCAGCGCGAACTGGGCGCCGCCGAGACCCTCGACGAAGTAACCGCGGCGGCAAACGCCGATCGTCTCGAGATCCTTCAGCTCGCCGTAGACCGCGCCGTACCCGCCGGTGATGCCCTCGCCGCGGACGCCGTCGCGCGTGACGATGCCCTGACGCTCGAGCAACAGCTCCGCCAGGGCGCGGCGGTCGGGCAGGCTCGGGAAGAGGCGATCGGTGAGGGACCAGCGGCCCTGGGTCGAGGTGATCTGCACCGCGCGCGTCCTCGAGAATCGCCGACCTTGCAACAGTCTGTTACTTGGCGTGGCGTACCGTCGGCCGGCGCGAAGCGGCGTCCACGCGTCGTTCGTCACCTCGCCGGCCCAGACGAGCTCCCAGAGCGCGGGCAGCGCGACCTCGGGCTCGAGGCCGGTCGCCTCGACGAGCGGGTACCAGAACTCGGCGCTCGCGGCCAGCGCGCGCCGGATCGCGTCGGCCGCTTCGCCCTCCGGGGACGGCGCACCGGCCGGCCGACCGAGCAGGGCAGCATCCTCGCGGAAGTAGACGGCGACGCGGTCGAGCCCGGCGCCGACCCACACGAGCTCGCCCGCTGCGCACAACGAATCCAGCAACGCGGGCTGGTAGTTGGGCACGCGCCGCGGCAGCACCTCGGTCTCCCACAGCGAGACCGGCAACGGCAGACCCTGGAGCGGCACGAGCGCCTCGCGCAGGCTCGCCCGGCGGCCGATCCCGTGCCAGGCAGGCAGGAAACGGCCGAGCGCGGACTGCTCGGTAGGCTCGACCTCGCGGCGCAGCGCGGCGAGCGAGGCACGACGGAGCCGGCGCAGCACGTCCGGGTCGCACCACTCACGCTCGCTGCCGCCGGGGCGAAGCTCGCCGCGCACGAGCTTGTCGGAGCGCTCGAGCTCGTGCAGCAGACCTTCGAGCTCGATGCCGAAGTGCGCCTCCACCTCGGCGGTCGTGAACGGCCCACGTCCCTTTGCGTAGCGGAGCACGAGCTGCCGCAGCGACTCGGCGCCGCCCTCGAGGAACGCGTCGGGCAGGCCGCCGGGCGGCATCACACCGACCGAGTCGCGATAGCGTCCGGCGTCCTCGGCGGCCGCGATCGCGTCCTGCCCTGCGAGCCGGAACCGGATCGCGCGGCGCTCGCGCAGCAGCGTCTCGGCGAAGCCCTCGTCGTAGGCGCCCGCGAAGCGGTGGCCACGCATCCGCAGCAGGTCATGCAGCTCGTCGGCGTTCCGAGGCGTCGGCTCGAGCGACCGCTCCACCTCCTCGATCGCGTCGCGGTCGAGGAGCTCGCGCAGCTCCTCTTGGCCGAGCAGCTCGCGCAGGAGGTCGCGGTCGAGCGAGAGCGCCTGCGCGCGCCGCTCCGCGGGCGGCGTGTCGTCCTCGTACATGTACGTCGCGACGTAGTCGAAGAGGAGCGAGGCGGCGAAGGGCGAGGCCGATGCAGTCTCCACGTCGACGAGGTCGAGCTCGCGGGTCTGCAGGCCGTGCAGGATCCGGCGCAGGGCGGGCAGGTCGAAGACGTCCTGCAGGCACTCCCGGTAGGTCTCGAGCACGATCGGGAACGAGCCGTACTTCCGCGCCACCTGGAGCAGGCTCTGCGCCTTCAGCCGCTGCTGCCAGAGCGGCGTCCGCTGACCGGGACGGCGACGCGGGATCAGCAGCGCGCGCGAGGCGTTCTCGCGGAAGCGGGCGCCGAAGAGCGCCGTCTGGCCGACCTCCTGCACGACGAGCTCTTCGATGTCCTCCGGGCCGATGAGCAGGTCGGCGACCGGCGGCGGTGCGTCCGCGTCGGGGAGGTGCAGCGCGATGCCGTCGTCCGACCAGATCGACTGCACCTCGATGCCGAGGCCCTCGCGAAGTCGCGCGGCGAGCGCCATCGCCCACGGTGCGTGCACGCGGCCGCCGAACGGCGTCAGGATGCAGACGCGCCAGTCGCCGATCTCGTCGCGGAAGCGCTCGACGACGATCGTCCGGTCGGAGGGCACCACGCCCGTGGCCGCCTCCTGCTCGCGGAGGAAGACGACGAGATTCCGCGCCGCGCGCTCGTCGAGGTGGTAGTCGGAGCGCAGCGTCGACATCGCCTTCGCGTCGCTCAGCGCCGCGAGCGAGCGCGACGCGACGCCGATCTTCTCCCCCAGCTCGTACGGCCTCCCCACTCCCTCGCCCTTCCAGAACGGGATCAGGCCGGGGACGCCCGGTGCGGGCGAGACGAGCACGCGGTCGCGAGTGACCTCCTCGATGCGCCAGGTCGAGGCGCCGAGCAGGAACGTCTGGCCCTGGCGCGCTTCGTACACCATCTCCTCGTCGAGCTCGCCGACACGGCCGCCGCCGTCGACGAGATAGACGCCGAAGAGGCCGCGGTCGGGAATCGTCCCCGCGTTCGTGACCGCGAGCCGGCGTGCGCCTTCACGGCCCCGGATGACGCCGGCGGTGCGGTCCCAGACGATGCGCGGGCGCAGCTCGGCGAACTCGTCGGAGGGGTACCGACCGGCGAGCATGTCGAGCACGTTCTCGAGCTGCTCACGGGAGAGCGACGCGAAGGGATAGGCGCCGCGCACGAGCCGGTGCAGCTCCGCGACCTCGATCTCATCCTCGGCCGCGATCGCGACGATCTGCTGGGCGAGCACGTCGAGCGGGTTGCGCGGGATCGTCGTCTCCTCGATCGCGCCGTCGCGCATCGCGCGCGCGACGACCGCGCACTCGAGCAGGTCGGCCCGGAACTTGGGGAAGACGCGGCCCTTCGAGACGGAGCCGAGCTCGTGCCCGGCGCGGCCGATCCGCTGAAGGCCGCGCGCGACCGACTTGGGACTCTCGACCTGGACGACCAGGTCGACGGCGCCCATGTCGATGCCGAGCTCGAGGCTGGAGGTGGCGACGAGGCACGGGATCTGCCCAGCCTTCAGCAGCTCCTCGATCTCGACGCGCTGCTCACGTGCCAGAGAGCCGTGGTGCGCGCGGGCTATCTCTGCCTCGGCCAGCTCGTTCAGCCGCAGCGCGAGCCGCTCGGCCAGACGCCGGTTGTTGACGAAGACGATCGTCGAGCGGTGGGCGCGGACGAGCTCGAGCAGCTCCGGGTAGATCGAGGGCCAGATCGAGGCGATGCCGCCCTCAGTCGAGACGCCGAGGCTGCTGCCGTCGGCGGCGGGCGGGTTCTCGTAGGCGACGGCGCCGCCCGGCTCGCGCATGTCCTCCAGCGGGATGACGACCTCGAGGTCGAGCTCCTTGCGGGTGCCTGCGTCGACGAGCTCGATGGGACGGTCGCCCGAGACGAAGCGACCGATCTCCTCGAGCGGACGCTGCGTCGCCGAGAGCCCGATCCGCTGCGCCGGCGTCCCGGTGAGCGCGTCCAGGCGCTCGAGCGAGACCGCGAGGTGGGCGCCGCGCTTCGTGCCGGCGACGGCGTGCACCTCGTCGACGATCACGGTCTCGACCGAGCGCAGCACCTCGCGCGCGGCCGAGGTCAGCATGAGGAAGAGGGACTCGGGCGTCGTGATCAGGATGTCGGGCGGCTTCCGGACGATCGCCGCGCGCTCCTTCTGAGGCGTGTCGCCCGTGCGGACGGCGACGCGGAGCTCCGACTGCAGCCCTGCGAGCGGCCCACGCAGGTTGCGCTCGACGTCGTAGTTCAGCGCCTTCAGCGGCGAGACGTAGAGCAGCCGGAGGCCCTCGCCCGGCCGCGTGTCGAGCCGGTCGATGCCGTAGAGGAAGGCGGCGAGCGTCTTGCCTGAGCCCGTCGGCGCCTGGATGAGAACACTGCCGCCCCTCGCGATCGCGGGCCAGCCGGCCGCCTGCGCGGGGGTCGGCCCGGCGAAGGCCCGCTCGAACCACTCGCGCGTCTTCGGTGAGAACGGGGCGAGCGGATCCATGGGGTCAGGGTAACGCCGCGCCGCCGTTGACCGGCGCAACCGGGTCTTGTAGCGTCCGCCACGTGGCCCAGCCGCCGCCTGCCAAATTTCCCTTGACGCGCTTCCTCACGGCGCTCTCCCACGTGCCGGAACTGCTCGACGAGTTCAGCAAGGCCCCCGCGAGAGCCGCCAAAGGATGGGGGCTGTCCCAAGCGCAGGTCGCCCTGCTCAGGCGCGGGAACCTCAAGGAGATCCAGAAGGCCGTCAGTGCCGAAATCAAAGGGACTGGCAGCGAGGCGGTCGTCGGCTGGTGGATCAGGGTCGCCGAGAAAGAGGGCGACAGCGGGGGCGACGTCCCGGACTGGTGGATCCGCAGCAGTTGATGCTGACGGAGCCGGCGGCCGTTGACCGCTCCCAGCGAGTCTTGTAGCGTCGCGCGACATGCCTAGGGATCCGCTGACGCGTTTCGTGACACAGCTCTCCGAGTCACCGGACCTGCTGGAGGAGTTCCTCGCCGACCGAGCCGGCGTGGCGCAGCGTTCGGGGGTGCCGGAGCGCTATTTCCCCATCCTTGAGACCGGCGGCCACGCGGACATTCACAGCGCAGTCAGTGCCGAGCACCCGCAAGCCGACGTCGCCGCGATCGGGATCCCTGACTGGTGGATCCGCAACGCCTGACGGAGCGTGCGGGGTAGCAAGCCGTCGGGCACGCCGGGCATCCCGTCCCTCGTGGTCGTGGGAACCGGGATCCAGCTCCTCCGGCAGCTGACGCCAGAGACACGAGTCGAGCTCGACGCGGCGGACGAGCTGGTGTTCCTCGTCGCGGATCCGGCGATGGCGCTCTGGCTCGAGGAGCACTATCCGCGGGCTCGTTCGCTCAGCTCGCTCTACCGGCCGGGGATCCCACGGCGCCGGATCTACGACGAGATGGTCGCCGAGATCCTCGCGCCGCTGCGCCGGGGCTCACGCGTGTGCGCCGCGTTCTATGGGCATCCGGGCATCTTCGTCACACCGTCCCACGAGGCGATCCGCCAGGCTCGTGCGGAGGGTTACCCCGCCAGGATGCTGCCTGCGGTGTCTGCCGAGAGCTGCCTGATCGCCGACCTCGGCGTCGATCCCGGCGAGCACGGCTGGCAGAGCTATGAGGCCACCAGCCTGCTGCTCCGCGGACACAACCTCGATCCGACCGCCGCCCTCGTGCTCTGGCAGGTCGACGCCATCGGGAAGCTCACCTGGAATCTGGATCCCGAGCCCCGCGGTCTGCGGGTGCTCGGCGAACGGCTGCGACAGCTCTACCCGCCCGACCACGAGGTCGTCTTCTATCGCGCCTCGCTCTACCCGGTGGCCGACGCGCTCATCGAGCCCGTCCGCCTCGACGCGCTCGCCGAGCTCGGCGCTGCGCCCGGCCCGACGCTCTACGTACCACCGCTGCCGCCGCGACCGGTAGACGAGGAGATGGCCCGCCGGCTCGGAGTCAGGCTCGAGTGACGCGTTCGCCGAGGAACGCGCGTGCCCACTCGGCCGAGACCACGTTCGCCTTGCGCTCGTAGAGCGCGAGCGCCTGCTCGGCGCACGCCCTGGCCTCGTCGTCGCCCCCCGCGGCCCGCAGGACGTGTCCGAGGTCGAGCAGCGTGTCGCCGTGCAGGTCGAGCAGGTCGGTCCGCTCGACCCTGGCAAGCGCCTCCCGGCAGATCGCCTCGGCGTCGCCGATCCGCCCCGCGTCTGCGAGGACGCGGGCGCGGGTGAGGCGGAAGAGGACCTGTGACCAGATGTCGTCCTCCGACGCGGTCACCTCGACGATCGCGGCGAAGTGCTCCGCCTCCTCGAGCCGTCCCTGGCGGTGGAGGATGCGCGACTCGAGCGCAGCGACGCTGGCCCGGTAGCCACGCTCGCCGAGGTGCTCGAGCTCCTCGAAGCCGCGCCGGAGGGCACGGTCGGCGGCCGCGAGATCCCCGGCGAGCCACTCGACGTCGCCGTAGCCGAAAGCCGACGCGGCGGTCGCGTTGAGGCTCGTCCCGAGTTCTTCGTAGGCCGAGACGGCCTCGGCGATGAGGACGCGTGCCTCGTCGAAGCGGCCCTGCCGCGCCACGAGCGAGGCGAGCCAGCGCCGGCCGCCGGCCGTGATGAACGTGTCGTCGACTCCCCCGACGAGCAGGTCGTTGCAGCGCTCGATCGCCTCCGGGACGGGCATCGGGCCCGACCAGGCCATATAGCCGAGCCGGCCGACGATCTCGGCCTCCTGGCGGCGGTCACCGGCGGCACGGGCATGTGTGAGCGCCCGCTCGAGCACGTCCTCTCCGAGTGCGAACTGCCCCGCCCACAGCCCTCGGACGAGGCCGACGAGGAACCAGCCGCGTCCGAGCGCGCGGTGAACGGTCCGATCCGAGTCCGCGGCCGCCTCGAGGCTCGGCAGCGCGCGCTCGACCAGATCGAGATCCTCCTCCCAGCCGCCGCGAGGATCGCTCCGGAGCCGCAGCGCCGCGCGCTCGATCTGCGCGGCGAGCCTGACGATCTCGCCACCGCCGTTTGGACCGGCGATCGCCTCCGACAGGACCTGCTCCGCCAGCGCGAGCTGGCCGGCCTCGGTCAGCACGAGGCCGAGCTCGGGCATCAGCTCGAGCCGACGTGGGTCGTCCTCGGGACGCAGCGCGACCGCCCGTTCGAGCAGTCCGCGCGCGGCGTGCAGGTCGCCGCGCCCGAGCGCCCGGCGGCCCGCGCGGGTGAGCGGGTCGAAGGCACGCACGGCCAGCGCGTCCTCCTCGGCCCCGCCCGGCTGAAGCTCGAGCCGGAGCGCGCGCGCCTGCTCGAGATGGTGGCCGAGGATCTCGTCCAGCTCCGGCCGCTCTTGCGCACGCGGCTCCACCCAGTCGGCGAAGCGCTCGTGGAGCTCTCCGCGCAGGCGCTTCGGCATCGAGTCGTAGGCCGCGTCGCGGACGAGGATGTGCGCGAAGCGGAAGCCGTCCTCGCCGGCGAGCGTGTACGAATCCGGGCGAAGGAGGCCCTTCCGGACCAGCGCCTGCAGCCGCCCCGCGACAGCGTCCACCTGCTCGGGCGGCGTCAGCTCCGACACCGGTCCCCACCAGAACACCTCGCCGATGACGGAGGCCCGCTGCAGCACGTCGCGCTCGTCATGGGCGAGCCGGTCGAGACGAGCGGCGAGGACAGCCTGGATCGACTCGGGAACCCGCAGGGACTCGAGGTCCGCGGTGAGCCGACCGTCCCGCTCGACGAGCCGGTCGTCCTCGGCGAGCATCCGCACCATCTCCTCGAGGAAGAGCGGGTTGCCGCCGGTGGCGAGGCCGAGCTCGCGCGTCGCCTCCTCGTCGAGCGGGCCCGCAAGGTTCACGAGGAGCGCTGCCGAATCGCCCAGGGGCAGCGGCTCCAGCGGCAGCATCGGCCAGCCCGGCCTGATCTCGGTGAACTCGGTGCGCGCGAGACCGCAGACGAGGACGGAGGCGTTCCGGCTCCACCCCGCCAGGTACTCGACGAGATCGAGGAAGGCCGGCTCGGCCCACTGGAGGTCGTCCAGGACGACGACGACGGGCCGATCGCGTGCGAGCGCTTCGACGAGCCGCCGCACGGCCCAGTAGAGCTCGTCGCTGCGCGAGCGGGGCTCGGCGCGGCCCATCAGCTCGACGATCCGGCCCTGGATCGTGCTCGCATCCGATTCGCCCGCGAGGACCTCGTCGAGGTCGAGACGGCGCAGGATCTCGACGAGCGGCCAGTAGGTGATGCCGCTGCCGTACGGGAGGCAATTGCCCTCGAGCACGACGGCGTCGTCGCCCAGCGTGCTCACGAGCTCGGCGGCGAGCCGTGACTTGCCGACGCCGGGCTCGCCGACGATCGTGATCGTGCGGCACGTGCGCTCGGCCTTCGCCCGGCCGAGCTCGATTCCGAGTCGGGCGAGCTCGGCCGAGCGGCCAACGAGCGGTGAGTCCATCCGCCGCAGAAGCCCGGCCACGCCCGGCTCGACGTCGACGAGGCGCCAGGCGGCAACCGGCTCGGACTTGCCCTTGAGCACCAGCGCTGGGACCGGTTCGGCGACGACGGCGTCGCGCACGAGCCTGAAGGTCGAGTCGCCGACGAGGATCTCGCCGCCTTCTGCGGCGGCCTCGAGGCGCTGCGCGATCACAACCGGGTCACCGGTCGCGAAGGCCTGTCCCTGCGACGAATCGCCGGCGAGGACCTCGCCCGTATTGACGCCCGTGCGCACGCCGATGCGAACGCCGTACGTGCGCTCGAACTCGGCATTCAGCTCCTCGATCGCGGTTCGCAGCTCGACAGCCGCGCGAACGGCACGGACCGCGTCGTCCTCGTGCACGACCGGGATGCCGAACACGGCCATGACCGCGTCGCCCACGAACTTCTCGATCGTGCCGCCGTGCCGCTCGAGCACGTGCTGCGCGGTCGAGTGGTAGCGCGACAAGACGTCCCGAAGCGCCTCCGCATCGAGCCGCTCGCCGAGCGGAGTCGACTCGGCAACGTCGCAGAAGACGAGTGTGACGGTCTTCCGGACCATGCACATCGAGTCTAGGCGGTTTCGACGGATTCTTAGGAAATCTGTCGCCCCGGTCGGTCACATCTGGGATGGTGGTCTGCGTGAGGCGGTCCTTCGACACGATCGTCGTCGGCGGCGGGTCGGCGGGCTGCGTCCTCGCCGCTCGCCTGAGCGAGAATCCCGACAGAACCGTCTGCCTGGTCGAGGCGGGGCCGGACTACGGGCCGTTCGCAGACGGACGGTGGCCGGAAGACATGCTCGACGCGAGGCAGCTCGCGTTCTCGCACTCCTGGGAGACCGCGGTGGAGGACCGTTCGCAGCTCCGCGCGCGGATCATCGGCGGCTGCTCCGCGCACAACGCCTGCATCGTCCTCCGCGGCTCGCCCGGCGACTACGACGAGTGGGGTCCCGGCTGGACGCACGCCGAGCTCGAGCCGTACCTCGCCCGCGCCGAGACGAACCTGCGTGTCCGGACGTTCGAGCGCGCGGAGCTGTCGCCCTGGCACCGCGCGTTCGCCGCTGCCGGAGGGGCGATCGTGCACCCCGTGAACGCGCTCGGCGCCGTGCGGTGGCACTGCGGGTTCGCGTATCTCGATCCCGCCCGCCGGCGCCCGAACCTCACCATCCTCCCCGACACGCTCGCCGACCGGATCGACGTGGACAGCCTCACGTTGACGACGAGTCACGGCCCGCTGCAGGCGCGACTGATCGTCCTCGCTGCCGGTGCCTATGGCTCACCACCGATTCTGCTCCGGAGCGGCATCGGCCCGGGCCTTGCCCACGATCTCCCTGTCGGTGAGGGGCTGGTCGACCACGTCGGCGTCGGCATGTCGTGGGAGCCGACCGACGCGCTGCAGCAGGAGACGGCGGCGTTCGAGGCGGAATGGCCGCTGTTCATGGGCCAGGTGAGCGTCGCCCTGGCGAGCGAGCTCTGCACCGACGGGACGTGGGACCTCTTCACCTTCCCCGCCGTCGACCCCGGCTACGCGATCAGCGCCGGCATCTTCGCGATGAAGCCGTTCTCGCGCGGGCGCGTCTCACTCCTCTCGCCGGACCCGGCGCAGCCGCCGCGCATCGAGCACGGCTTCCTCTCGGACGAGCGCGACGTCGACGTCATCTCGTACGGAGTCGAGGCGACGCGCGCGCTCGTCGGGGAGGATGCGTTCCGCCGCTACTGGTCGCGGGAGCTTCGGCCGGGCGAGGAGACCGCGGTCGGCGAGTACGTGCGGGCGGAGGTTCGCGGCTTCTTCCATCCCGTGGGGACGTGCGCGATCGGCCGGGTCGTCGACGCGCAGGGCCGCGTGAAGGGCGTGGACGGAATCGCAGTCGCCGACGCCTCCGTGATGCCGACGATCCCGCGCGTGAACACGAATCTCAGCACCGTCGCCGTCGCCGAGCGGCTCGCCGAGCTCTTCTAGAGTGAACCGAATCGACGCTCCGAGCGAACAAGGAGAGATGGAGACCGGCGAGTTGCAGAAGCAGTGCGTCGTCGTCCGGAGCGGCACAGCAAGCGCCGGCCGCCAGGGTCTCGACGTCTTCGCCGGCATCTCCCGCGAGAGCGCCCACGCGGACGGCATCTGCCTCCACCTCGTCCGCATCCCTCCTGGCGGCCGCGGGGAAGCGCACCTGCACCGCGGCCACGAGACCGCGATCTACGTCGTGCGCGGCACCGCCCGGATGGCGTTCGGCGACCGTCTGCAGGACGAGCTCACCGCGGCGGCGGGCGACTTCCTCTACATCCCAGCCGACATGCCCCACCTGCCGTGGAACCCGAGCGCGACGGAGGAGTGCGTCGCGCTGGTCGCGCGCACCGACCCGAACGAGCAGGAGAGCGTCGAGCTCCTGCCCGAGCTCGAGCCGCCGCGCCCGTAGCGCGGTCTCTGCTTCTTCACCGCCGGGAGTCCAGGACGTAACCCATCGCGGCGACCTCCGTTCCTAGAGTCGGGGCGCTCCCGACGAGGAAGGAGGCTCCGAGGTGAAGGTCCTGCTCGCGGCGCTTGCGGCCGCACTCACGGTCGGCGCGTTCGACGTGACGGCATCAGGCGACGGCGGCGAGCCGACGCTGCTCGGACGGGCGATCTACCCGGCCGACGCCTACCAGCCCGGCCCTCCGTCGGGCGCAGCCATCGCGCCCGGTGACAACGGGCAGGCGGCGCCGTTCCCCGGGCAGCCGATTCCGGGCTTCTCGGCCGTCCTCGCGGCCGGCCGCGGCACCTTCTGGGCCATGCCCGACAACGGCTACGGCGCCAAGACGAACTCGGCCGACTTCCTCCTCCGCCTCTACTTCATCAGGCCCGACTTCGAGACGGCCCGCGGCGGCTCGGGCGCCGTGGACGTCCTCGGCCACCTTCAGCTCCGCGACCCCGACGGGAAGGTTCCCTTCGCGATCACCCGTCCCGACCGGCTGCTCACGGGCGCCGACTTCGACCTCGAGTCGGTGCGCCGCGCTCCCGACGGCACCTTCTGGTTCGGCGAGGAGTTCGGGCCGTTCCTCCTGCACACGGACGAGACCGGGAGGGTGCTCGAGGCGCCGATCCCGCTGCCCGGCGTGCAGTCGCCCCAGAACCCGTTTCTCCCGAATCCCGACGCGTGGACGATCCCCGGCAGCCGCGGGTTCGAGCCGATGGCGATCTCGCGCGACGGCACGACGCTCTATCCGATGCTCGAGGGAGCGCTTCGAGCGGACGCGACGACGAATCCTCGCCGCCGCGTCATCAACGAGTTCGACCTCGCGAGCAAGCGGTACACGGGCACGATCTGGAGCTACCGCGTCGACGCCGGCTTCCCGAACGCGGTGATCGGCGACATGACGGCCCTCGACGCGAACCGGCTGCTGCTGATCGAGCGCGACGACGACCAGGGAGCGGCCGCGAGACAGAAGAGGATCTACCTCATCGATCTGCGCAGGGTCGACGCCGAGGGCTACCTCGAGAAGGAGCTCGTGCTCGACCTGCTCCGCATCCGCGACCCCTTCGTGATCTCGCTGCCGGCGCGCCCGGGCGAGTTCGGCGTCGGCGACCCGTTCTCGTTCCCGCTGCAGTCCGTCGAGAGCCTCGAGGTGCTCGGACCGTTCAGCGGCTGGACACAGAAGGGCACGCTGCTCATCGCCAACGACAACAACTACCCCTTCAGCGACGGTCGGTGGACCGCTCGCGACCGACCGGACGACGTGGAGCTGATCGTCGTCCAGGTGCCGGCGCTCCGTTAGCGCCCGCGGACGCTCGTGCCCGGCGGGCCTGCTCTCTGACTGGGGGTGGGCAGGCCCGCCGCACGAGCCCTCGCCTATGCGATCAGGTACGCGACAAAGGCGATCACGAGCACGGCTGCGACGAGCGCGAGTACGGCGATTTGCACGCCCCCGAGCACGAGCCACGGCGTGCGCTCACTCTGCCCTCGCTCGGCCTCCTCGACGAGCTCCTCGGTCTTCTCGATCGGATCCGCCATGGTGCACGACTACCCGGCCTCGCTAGGATCGAACCGTGGCCGACGTACTGCACTTCACCGGGAACGCCGAGGCCGATGCCCTCATCGCCCGCGAGCCGTTCGCGCTTCTCGTCGGGTTCGCGCTCGACCAGCAGGTGCCGGTGCCGGTCGCGTTCATCGGACCGCTGAAGCTGAAGCAGCGCCTCGGGCGGCTCGACGCGGCCGAGATTGCGAGGACGGATCCCGAGCGGATGCAGGAGATCTTCCGCGAGAAGCCGGCCATTCACCGCTTCCCGGGCAACATGGCGAAGCGGGTGCAGGAGCTGGCCGCCGTGATCGCCGAGGACTACGACGGCGACGCCGCGCGGGTCTGGACGGACGCAGCCGACACCGCCGATCTCGAGCGCCGGATCTCGGCGCTGCCGGGCTTCGGCGAGATGAAGGTGAAGGCGCTGGCGTCCGTGCTCTCCCGGCGCATGGGCGTGGCGATGGCGGAGCCGCTCGTCCCCGGCAACCCGATGCTCGGGGACGTCGACTCGCCGGAGGCCCTCGCCGAGTATCAGGCGGCCAAGCGCGCCTACAAGGCCTCTCTCCGCGCCGCCGAGTAGTGCTCGACGTCCGCCTGTACCGCGACGGCGGGCAGAGCGCGGTCGACGTCGCGCAGGAGGTGGCCGAGTTCCTCGGCGCCGCGCGCGAGACGCTCGAGCTCGCGCTCTACGACATCCGGCTCCAGAACGAGGCCGGAGAGATCGTCAAGGCGGCGCTCGTGAACGCGCACGAGCGCGGCGTCCGCGTCCGGCTTGCGTACAACGTCGACCATCACGGGCCGATCCCGGTGCCACCACCACCGCGCACCGCGCCGGAGCTGATCGAGGCGCTGCCGCTCGAGTCGAAGGCGATCCCGGGCGAGCCCGACCTGATGCACCACAAGTACGCGATCCGCGACCAGGAAGCCGTCTGGACCGGGTCGATGAACTGGACGAACGACTCATGGTCTCGCCAGGAGAACGCGATCGTGATCGCCGAGTCGGTCCAGCTCGCGCACGCGTTCTGGCTGAACTTCGAGGAGCTGTGGGAGACCGCGGAGGTGGCCCGCTCGGGCTTCGTCGAGCCACGGCCGGTCGACGTGGGCGCAAATCGAGGTGCGGCCTTGGTTCACGCCGGGCCACGGCGAGAACCTCGCGCACCGGATCGCCAAGCGCATCGGAGGCGCCAAGCGGCGGGTGCGGATCGCGTCGCCCGTGCTCAGCTCCGGCCCGATCCTCGGCACGCTCGCTGAGGTCACCTCCGACGGCCGCGTCGACGTCGCCGGGATCGTCGACGACACCCAGGTCGACGGCGTCCTCTACCAGTGGCGGCTGAACGGCAACGCGAGCTGGAAGGTGCCGGTGCTGCGGCGGCTGCTCGAGCGGTCGGCGTTCGCCGGAAAGCCGTCGACGCGCTGGGCGCCCGACACGGTGCACGACTTCATGCACGCCAAGGTCACGGTCGCCGACGACATCTCGTTCGTCGGCAGCTTCAACCTCTCGCACTCCGGCGAGTTCAACGCGGAGAACGTGCTGGAGATCAAGGATGCGGCGATCGCGGACCGGCTGGCGGCGTTCGTGGACGAGATTCGCGCCATCTACCCGCTCGTGACTTTGCCTCCCGAGTAGTTGGGCCCCCCGAATAGGGCAGGCGGCCGACCGGGGCGAGGCGTACGGTGAGGAACGTGAGGAAGGCCGTCGCTCTCGCGGTCCTCGCGCTGCTCTCGATCGGCGCCGCCTCGGCGTCGGCGCCGCGGCTCTCGCAGGCGCCTGCCTGTCCGGTCTTCCCGGCCTCGAGCCCGTGGAACCAGCGCGTCGACCGGCTGCCCGTGGCGCCCGACTCCGACCGGCTGGTCGCCTCGATCGGGCTCGACGACAACATGCACGCTGACTTCGGCTCCGGTCTCTGGGAAGGCGGCCCGATCGGGATCCCGATCACGGTCGTGCGCGGCTCGCAGCCGAAAACGCGCGTCTCGTTCGACTATGCGGACGAGTCGGACCAGGGCCCGTACCCGATCCCGGCGAACGTCGCGATCGAGGGCGGCCGCGCCTCCGACGGCGACCGGCACGCGCTCATCGTCGACCGCGACCGCTGCAGGCTCTACGAGCTCTTCGCGCTCTACCCGACCGCCGGCGGCGGCTGGAAGGCCGGCTCGGGCGCGATCTGGGATCTCCGTTCCAACAAGCTGCGGCCGGCAGGCTGGACGTCGGCGGATGCGGCCGGCCTGCCGATCCTGCCCGGCCTCGCGCGCTACGAGGAGGTGGCGCGCGGCCGGATCGACCACGCGCTCCGCTTCACTGCGTCGCAGACGCGCCGCGCGTACGTCTGGCCGGCCCGGCACTTCGCGAGCGACCAGACCGACCCGGCGCTGCCGCCGATGGGCCTGCGCGTGCGGCTGAAGGCGTCGTATCCGATCTCGGGTTTCCCGCCCCAGGCGCGCGTCGTCCTGCGGGCGCTGAAGGAGTACGGGATGGTCCTGGCCGACAACGGGTCGAACTGGTACGTCACCGGCGCCCCGCACCCGAAGTGGTCGAACGACCAGCTGCACGCGCTGCACCGGGTGCCCGGGTCGGCGTTCGAGGTCGTCGACGCCTCTAGCCTGCGCCGGTAGCGAACGACGCGGTCGCGATCTGACCTTGTGTTGTTTCAACACAAGGTCTCCCGGCGGCGCTTCTTCTCCCGGCCCCGCTCGAGCGGCGCGACGCCAGGGCCGGTGCGCCTGCCGGGCAGCCCGAACGCTTGCCGACTCCGGAGCCGCGCCGGAAGGCTTGTGTTGTTTCAACACAAGCTCTCGGCGCGGTCTCTGTTCTCGTTATCCCCGCGGGCGGCACGACGTCAGCGCCTGTGCGGGATCCGGCCGGCGAGGCGCGGAGTCGGGCCAGGGACCGCTGTGACCTTGTGTTGTTTCAACACAAGCGCACCCGGGCGCGTCGGTCGGCGCGTAGCATCGCCGCGTGCGCGCGCGGCCCGGCCGGATCGACCGACTTCCCGACCAGTACTTCACGTCGCTGCTGGCGCGCGTCGCCGCCGTCGCGGCCGAGCCGGGCGAGCCGCTCGTCGACCTCGGCCGCGGGAACCCGGACGTGCCGCCGCCTCGGCACGTCGTCGAGGCCCTGGTCGAGACCGCGCGCGAGCCGACGGCGGCGGTGCACGGGTACGCGCCGTTCGCCGGGCTCCCCGAGGCACGCGAAGCGATCGCCGAGCGCTACGCGTCCGAGTACGGCGTCGAGCTCGACCCGGCGCGCGAGGTCGCGTTCCTGCCGGGGATCAAGACGGCGCTCGTGGAGTTCGCGCTCTGCGTCGCGCAGGCGGGCGACACGATCGTGCTCCCCGATCCGGGCTACCCCGATTACGCCTCGGCCGTGGCGCTCGCGGGCGCGGAGCGTGCGTCGCTGCCGCTCCACGAGGACGGCCGCCCGGCGTGGGAGGAGGCGCCGCGACACGGCGTCGCCGCCGTCTACCTCAACTACCCCTCGAACCCGGTCGCCGCCGCGGCGCCCGACGGCGTCTTCGCGGAAGCGGTCGCGTTCGCGCAGGAGACCGGCGCGGCCGTGCTCCACGACTTCGCGTACGGCGACCTCGTCTACGACGGCCGCCGCCCGCAGAGCTTCCTCGCCGAGCCGGGCGCGCGCGACGTCGGCGTCGAGCTGTTCTCGCTCTCGAAGAGCTACGGGATGGCCGGCTGGCGCCTCGGCTTCGTGCTCGGGAACGCCGAGCTGGTGGCCCGCGTGACCTGGCTCCAGGAGCACGTCCGCGCCGGGATCTTCGTCGCGCTCCAGCGGGCGGCGATCGCCGCGCTGCGAGGCCCGCAGGAGACGGTTGCCGAGCGGCGCGAGCTCTACGAACGTCGCCGCGATCGCGTCGTCGAGGCCCTCGGGCCGCTCGAGCCGCGCTGCGAGGGAACGTTCTTCCTCTGGCTCCGCCTGCCGAAGAGCGTCACGGCCGAGCAGCTTCTCGTCGAGCACCGCGTCGCCGTCGCGCCGGGCGAGGGCTTCGGGGAGCGTGGCGCCGGCAACGTCCGGCTCTCGCTCGCGACGGCGGACGCCGTACTCGATCTCGGGCTCGCGCGTCTTCGGGCCGCACTCCTCGGCGAGTAGCATCGGCCGAGATGCTCGAGGAGCTGCTCGAAGGCTGGGACGGCGAGCACACGGTCATCCGCCACGATCCCGAGAGCGGCGCCTGGATGATCGTCTGCATCCACTCGACGCGACTCGGCCCGGCGACCGGTGGAACGCGGCTGAAGACCTATCCGGCGCCGGGCGACGCGCTCGGCGACGCGATGCGGCTCGCAGCCGGGATGACGCGGAAGCTCGCCGTGCTCGGGCTCCCGTGCGGCGGCGGCAAGGCCGTGCTCGCTGTGCGCGAGGAGCCTCTCGGCGACGCTCGTCGGCAGCTGCTCGAGCGGTACGGGGATCTGATCGAGTCCCTCGGCGGCAGCTTCCTCACGGGGCCCGACGTCAACACGAACGCGGCGGACATGGACACGATCGGTGAGCGCACCGGATACGTCTTCTGCCGCAGCGTCGAGAACGGCGGGTCGGGCGACCCCAGCGGGCACACGGCGCTCGGCGTCTTCCACGGGATCCGCGCGAGCCTCAGGCACGCCTTCGGGTCGGACGAGCTCGGCTCCCGCACCGTGCTCGTGCAGGGCGCCGGCTCGGTCGGCGGGAAGCTGGCCGCGCTGCTGCTCGAGGCCGGGGCGACCGTTCTGGTCAGCGACGTCGACGCCGATCGGGCACGCGAGACCGGCGGCACCGTTGTCCCGCCGGAGGCCGCGTTGACGTCCGAATGCGACGTGTACGCGCCGTGCGCCCTCGGCGCCACGCTGACTGCGGATTCGATCCCGCAGCTTCGCTGCCGTGTCGTGGCCGGCGCTGCGAACAACCAGCTCGAGACACCCGCGGACGGCGATCGGCTTCGCGAGGCGGGCATTCTCTACGCGCCCGACTACGTCATCAACGGCGGCGGAGCCCTCCACGGCTACGGGCTCGAACAGCTCGCCTGGACTCCCGAGCAGCTCGACGCCGCGGTCGAGAGGATCGGCGAGACGCTGCTCGAGATCTACGCGGCGGCCGACGCCGAGGGCATCACGACCGCCGAGGCCGCCGAACGCCTGGCTGCCGCGCGGCTCAGCCGCCCGGCCGCTTGTCGAACCACTCCGTGAAGTCGGTGCAGCGTCCCTCGCCGTCGAAGCGCAGCAGGAAGACGTTGTCGTACGTGCGCCCCTCGTGGGGGTACGCGCTCCACCCGACGGCTGCCGCACGGTCGCCGTCGACCGCGTAGCACTCGTAGCTCGCCTCGAAGCTCCCCGGCTCGTCCGGCTCCTCGAGCCAGGCCTCGACGATCGCACTGCGGCCGACGACCGGGTCGTCGTAGGCGTGGTACCGGTAGCGCGCGTCCTCGGCGAACAGGTCGCCGATCTCGGCGCGGTCGCCGCTCGCCCAGGCGGCGATGTAGCGCTCGAGCCAGCGGTTGACGCCGTCGCGGTCCACGATCAGCCGACGCCGGCGAGCAGGAACGCGCGGCTCTCGCGCAGCATCTCGCGCGCGATCACGAGTCGCTGGATCTCCTGCGTCCCCTCGTAGATCTGCGTGATCTTGGCGTCGCGCATCATCCGCTCGACGGGGTACTCCTTGATGTAGCCGTAGCCGCCGAGGATCTGCACGGCCTCGGTCGTGACCCACATCGCCGTGTCGCCGCAGAGGAGCTTCGCCTGCGCCGACGCCTTCGTCAGCTCTGGGCCGTCGATGCCCGCGTCGGCCATCTGGCCGAAGCGGTACAGGAGCCCCCGCGCCGCCTCGCAGGCGGTCTCCATGTCCGCGAGCTTCGCCTGGATCAGCTGGTGCTGGCCGATCGGCTTGCCCATCGTCTCCCGGCTCTTGGCGTACTCGAGCGCGTAGTCGGTCGCGCCCTGGGCGAGCCCGAGCGCCTGGGCCGCGACGCCCGGGCCGCGAGCGGTCGAGGATCTGCATCGCGAGCTTGAAGCCGCCGCCCTCCTCGCCGAGCAGGTTCGCGGCCGGGATCCGGCAGTCGTCGAAGGCGAGCTCGCCGGTGGTCGAGCCGGAGATGCCCATCTTCGGCTCGAGCCGGGTCACCTCGAAGCCGGGCGTGTCGCCGTCGACGAGGAACGCCGAGATGCCCGCGTGGCCGGCCGTCGGGTCGGTCTTCGCGAAGACGGTGTAGAGCTTCGCGACGCCGGCGTTCGTGATGAAGCGCTTGGTGCCGTTGAGGACGTACTCGTCGCCGTCGAGCCGCGCGGTCGTGCGCATCGCGGCGGAGTCCGACCCCGATCCCGCCTCCGTCAGCGCGTAGGCGCAAAGCCACTCGCCGGTCGCGAGCCGCGGCAGCCACTGCTCCCTCTGCTCCTGGCTCCCGCCGAGCTTGAGCCCGAGCGAGCCGAGCTCCTGCACCGCGAGCAGCAGGCCGCTCGTCGCGCACACCTTGGAGACCTCCTCGATCGCGACGAGGGCGAGCAGCGTCCCGGTGCCGGTGCCGCCCCACTCCTCGTCGAACAGGAGGCCGAAGATCTCGTGCTCGCGGAAGAGCTCGACGACGTCCCATGGAAACTCGTGCGAGGCGTCGATCTCGGCCGCGCGCGGCGCGATCCGCTCGCGCGCGAGGTCGCGCACGAGCTCGCGAATCTCGCGCTGCTCCTCGCTCAGGACGTCGAACGGCACCGGTGCGATTCTACGCGGCGTCCACAGCGGTCATCCGCGCGAGCACCTCGCGGAGGAACTCGTGCGTCGCGTCGGCCTCACCCTGCGCCGACGGCTCCAGGTTGGCGACGATGGTTGCGTAGGAGACGGCGTGATGAAGCGGGATCACGACCGCGGCGAGGTCGGCGGCCTCGCGCAGCCGCTCGGCGGGCGCCACCTCGAGCCAGGGCTCCAGATACGCCTCGCGAAGCGCCGCGCGCTTCGCCCCGTCCGGCTCCCACTGCAGCGACAGCAGGTCGATGAATGGATGCGCGACACACGCGTCCGTCCAGTCGAAGTACTGCAGCTCGCCGTCCACCCGGGTCACGTTGCCGAGGTGAAGATCGCCGTGAACGAGCGTCGCAGGGATCTCGAACTCCGCGAGCCGGCGGCAGATCGCCTGCAGCGAAGGGGTCAGCCGCCGGAGCTCGGCCAGTTCATCCGGCTGGAGCTTGCTGACGGCCTCGGGATCGTTCAGCAGCGGCTCGATCTGGTTCTCCAGGACGTCCAGGCGCCGATCGAGGCACCCGTCCGACAGCAGCTCGGCGGTCAACTCGGCCGTGCGCAGCTGTAGCACCGCGAAGCGCCGCAGCGCTTCCTTCCCGATCTCGAGCGGCGAATCGAAGTCGAACAGCTCTTCGAACGCCGCCAGCAGCATCCAGCCATGCTGCGGCTCGACGGCGAGCGGCGCCGGGACGTAGCCGGGGAACCGCTGCGCGAGCCTGCGGGTGACGACGGCCTCCTCGACGAACAGGGGCAGCCGCAACGGCACCTTGAAGTAGAGCTCGGGACCGTCGGTCTCGACACGCAGCACCGACGAGATGCTCCACTGCTTCGCTTGTTCGACACGGACGACGACATGACCCAGCCGCTCGACCTCGGACTCGACCCAGCGCCGCACCTCCGGAAGCCAGCCCGAGCGCGCCCACGGCGCTCGCTGCTCGGGCACGTCATGAATCCCGGCGAGGTAGCCAGCAGTGCGATCGCGATCGGCCTCGTCTGCGAACGCGACGTGTTCGAGATCGTCCTCCCCGACCCACCGGCCGTGGCCGGGCACACTCCAGACTCCGTCGACGACCTCGAGCTCGTAGAGAGCGTTGCGTCTCTTCGCCGCCTCGTCGTTCTCGACGGCGACTCGCCGAAGGACCCACGGTCGCGTCCCCAGCCGGCGCTCGAACGCGCCGACAACGGTCGGCGTGTCAGCAGCCCAGACCCGCCCGGCCACGCGCACGCGCGGCGCGCGCCACGCTCGGTCGCTGCGGAGCAACAGAATCTTCGGCTCGCTCGGATGCCGCAGCGCGGCGTGGAGGTGCGTGCGCCAGCCGCTCAGCCCTCTTCCCAGCGGAGGACGACGGACTTCGCAGATCGTTCGATCGGCCCGTGGTAGACGGCCTCGAGGTTGTTCCCGTCCGGATCGAGCACGTAGCAGGCGTAGTAGCCCGAGTGGTAGTCCCGTTCGCCCGGCCGCCCGTTGTTCTGACCTCCTGCGGCCAGCGCGGCCTCGAAGAAGCGGTCGACCGTCTCGCGGTCGGGCGCCTGGAAGGCGAGGTGGATGCCGGCGCTCGGCGTGCCGTCGCTCGTCACATAGAGCTCGTCGAACGAGAACGAGCTCTCGCCGCAGCGCAGCTCGTACCCGAGCGCGGCCAGCGCGGCCTCGTAGAACCTGCGGCTCGCGTCGAGGTCGGAGACGCGGAGGTGGACGTGGTCGAAGAGTCGGCCGGCATGGCTCTCAGGCATCCCGCCAGTCTAAGAAACCCAGTCTAAGAACTCAGGCGAGGGCGCCCGCCAGCAGCGCCCGGTCGCGAACGAGCCACATGTGCCCGTGGGGAGACGAGATCTCCTCGTACGGAGCGCCGAGCGACGCGGCGATCCGGCGGCAGTGCCACGGGGTCGTGAGCGTGTCCGTCACGCACCCCACGACGCTGCACGGGATGCCGAGCGCCGCGAGGGCGCGGAGGTCCTCACCGAGATCGAGCCGGCGCAACTGGCGCACGAGCCGCGCGGCCGCGCGCGGGGCCTGCACCGCGTCCACGCAGGCTGCTCAGGGCGGCGGCGAGCGGGTACCAGCCCGAGCAGAGCTGCCGCGCGAGATCGCGGAGGCTGGCGGCGATCGGCTTCGTCAGCGGCAGACCGGCCGGAGAGAGCAGAACGAGGCGCTCCACCCGCTCGGGGACGCGCAGCGTCGCCGCGACGGCGACTGCCGCTCCCATCGAGTGCCCGCCGAGGGTCACCGGGCCCGGATGCCGCTCGAGCTCGTCCGCGAGCCAGCGGGCGTACTCGTCGAGCTCGCCCCGGTCCGCCGGTAGCCCGGAGGACGCAGCGCCGCCCAGCCGTGGGGCAGGCCGCTCTGGTAGAGAGCCGGGTCGGCGCCCCAGCCGGGAACGAAGAGGCCGGACATCCGCGCATCCTACGTCCGTGCAGGTCAGGCCGCGATCCGGCGGTGCCGGACCGCGCGGGCGCCGCCGCAGGCGTACGCATAGGCGGCGCGGAGCTCGGCGTGCGCGCGATCCCACGTGCGCTTGCGCGCCGCTGCGATCGCGGCCCGTGCGAGCTCTGCGCGGAGCGCCGGGTCGCGCGCCAACCCGACCATCGCGACGGCGAGGGCCGCGTGGTCGTCGGGCGGGACGAGCAGCCCCGTGCGGCCATGGGTGACGAGCTCGGCGGTGCCGCCGGCCGCCGCCGCCACGGACGGCAGGCCGGACGCGGCCGCCTCGAGCAGGACCTGCCCGAAGGTGTCACCCGAGCTCGAAAAGCAGAAGACGTCCGCACTCGCGTAGACCGTTGCGAGCTCGGCGCCACGGAGCTCGCCCGCGAAGCGCACCGATCCCTGGGCCTGCTTCTCGAGGGCAGGCCGCGCGGGGCCGTCGCCGACGACGACGAGACGCGCACCGGGCAGCTCGCGCTGGACCTCCTCGAACGCCTGGAGCAGCACGTCGAGCCGCTTCTCGATCGAGAGCCGGCCGACCGAGAGGAACAGGACGTCGCCACCCTCGAGGAGGCGCGTGCGCACGGCCTCGTCCCGGCGGCCCGGGTGGAAGCGCTCCGTGTCGACCCCGCGGCCCCAGATGCCCACGCGGTCGTCCGCGCGCCGCCGCGCGAGCGTGGCGGCCACAGCCCGCGACGGCGCGAGAACGTGGTCGCACTGCCGGTAGAACCAGTCGACCCACAGGTCGAGCGCCTCGGAGAGGATCAGGTCGCGGGTGACGTGGAGCGCGTAGGGGCCGAGCTCGGTGTGGTAGGAGCCGACCAGCGGCAGCCCGAGCAGCTTCGCCGCGAAGAGGCCCGCCGCTCCCACCGGCCCGGGCGTCGCGACGTGCACGACGTCCGGCCGGTCGGCCTCGAGTGCGTGCAGGACGTCGGTGAAAACGGGGAAGCGCAGCTCGAGCAGCTCGTACGTGGGCAACGGCAGCGCCCAGTCCGGCGAGAACGAGATCAACCCCGGCTCGCTCCTGGCCTGCGCGCCCGCGGTCGCGACCCGCAGCGGCAAGCGGCCCGCGGCACCCTCGGCGGCGAGCAGCCGCATCGTCCCCGCGACGCCGTTCGCCTCCTCGAACGTGTCGCTGAAGACGACCGCACGCGGCTCGCGCGGCCCGGACTCACTGCCGAAGAACGCGTCGTCGAGCTCGCGCAGCCCGGCACGCGACCCCGCGTGGTGGTGCGCGCTCGCGAGGTACGGCGCCTGGAGCGCCGAGGCGAACCCAAGGGCCCCGAGGCGCGGTCCGATCGAGCTCACGGCATCGAGGCCGAGGCCGCCCGCGCGGGCGCGCTCGCCCAGCGAGCGGATGAAGAGATCGGCCGCGTCGGAGATCTCGACGTGCCGGCTCGCCGCGTCCTCGGCGTCCGTGTCGAACAGCTCCTCGAGCTTCGACCGGAGGGACGGCCCGATCCCGGCACCGCTCGCGCGGTAGGCGTTCGCGGCGAGCGCGGCGACCGCGTGCGCGAGCTTGACGGTGGAGCCGTGCGCTCCCCCGATCGCGGCCGTGCCGTCGGCGAGGGCGGCGAGGAACGAGCCGACGTCGTCGCCCGGCGCCTCGGTCCAGGTCGTGGCGATGTCGAGCGCGCCGTGATCGTCCGATCCGGCCGTGACACGGACAGTCCCCTCGTGCGCCGGCTCAAGCCCGTGACGCTCCGCCAGCCTCGCGAGGTACTCGGGCGTGGCCCGTTCGGCGAGCCGGCAGGCGAGCGTGTTCGCCTCCTCAGGTCGAGCCCCGTTGCGGCCCTCCCAGAGCCCGAACAGCAGCATCATGTGCTCGACGTGGAACGGCGTGATCGGCGGGCCCATCCGGTAGAGCGGGTGCGCGAGCGCGTGTGCGAGCCCGCGCTCGCGGAGGAACGCGACGAGCTCGTAGACGGAGGGCCGGTACGGCTGCAGGTCGCGATGGTCCTCCTCGGTCAGCCCCCAGACGAGGACGTGGAGCGGCATGTCGTCGGCCGGGAAGCACGTCGTCACCTCGACCGACAGGAACGTGCCCGGCAGCTGGGCGATGCGCAGAGCTCCGTCGAGGGTGTTGTGGTCGGTGATCGTCACCCAGCGCATGCCGCGCTGCCTGCAGACGCGGTAGACGCGCTCGGGCGCGGTGTACGACTCGCCGAGGCGCGCGCGCCGGAGCGCGTAGTTGCCGCTGTCAGTGGAGTACGACGAGTGGACGTGCAGGTCGCAGCGACCGGGCTCGCTCATCTCCTCGCGGTGTAGCTCCGCGGCCGGATGGCGGCGACCCTCTGCGAGGCTCCGTCACCGGATCGACTCCCGACGGCGGCCGAACGTTCACGTTCCGGCCTCAGCGGCGGCGGTAGACGAGCCTCCGGCTGAACCCGGCCAGGTAGCCCTCTCCGGCCTGGTTCACGCTCATCGCGATGCGGAGCACCGACCTTCCCTTCGGCAGCGTCGCCCCGATGACGGCTCTCGAGCGGGCGTTCAACCGCGTCCGCTTGATCGTCATCCACCGGCCCGCCGGCGAACGGCGCTGGAGCTGCACGAAGCGGCCCGCGAACGATCTCCCGCCCGTCACGCGGGTCGCGAGACGGCCGGACGGGAGCCGGCGGATCGAGACGGCCGGCCGGACACCGACGACCGTCGCCGGGCTCGAGCCGCGGTTCCAGCTGGCCACGTAGGACGTACGGATCGTCGGCTTCGTCAGGTAGCGCCACGAACCGTCGGCTGCGGTGACGACGTTCGCGATCGTCGTGGACGATGCCTCGCCGAACCTCTGCGCGAGGAGGGCCACGACCTCCCCGCCCCGCCTGGTCGGGACCGCCCCCGAGAGCATGACGCCGCGTCCGTAGACGACGAGGCGGGCGGGTGTCGCGAGCGTCACACCGGCCGTCGTGAACGTGCCGTCGGTTCCTCGGCTCGTGCCCGCGTCGCTCGTCGCGACGAGCCGGTAGTGGTACGTGACGCCAGCGGCCAGGTTCGAGATCGGCTCGGCCACGTTTCGCACCGCGGTGCCGGAGCCGGCGCTTCGTCTCGACGTCCGCGACCCGTAGCTCGTGGACGTTCCGTACTCGAAGTACCAGGTCGTCGACCGCCCCCTCGGGTCGACCGCGCCGGTGAGCGTCGCGCCCATCGGCCCGCCGTTCTGCACCGGGCCCGTTCGCACCGCCGGGGGAAGCGAGGTGCTGAAGCTCCGGTCGCCGCCGACGCTCGTTCCGGCCGCGTTCGTCGCCACGAGGCGGAAGTGGTAGGTCGTGGCCGCCCGCAGGCGCGTCAGCGACTCCGAGACGTTGCGGGAGCTCGTGCCCGAGCCACCGCTCCGGGCCGGTGTCCTGGAGCCGTAGCTCGTGCTCGTCCCGTACTCGAAGTACCAGTTCGTCGCCACGCCGTTGGGCGTGACGGCGCCGTTGAGCCTCGCCGACGTCAGCGAGATCGAGCTCGCGGATCCCGTGACGGCGCTCGGCGCGCCGGTCGTCGAGAAGGTCCGATCGGCACCGCGGCTGGTCCCGGCATCGCTGGTCGCGACGAGGCGGTAGTGGTAGACGCGTCCGCGCGTCAGGCCCGACACGGGCGCCGAGATGCCCGTCGTGCTGGAGCCCGCTCCGGCGCTCTTCTCGGCGGTCTTCGAGCCGTAGCTCGTGCTCGTCCCGTACTCGAAGTACCACGTCGTCGGCCGCCCGTTCGGATCCACCGTTCCGGTGAGCGTCGCGGACGTCAACGAGACGCTCGTCGCCGAGCCCGTGACCGCGACCGGCGCCGCGGGCGTGGTGAAGATGCCGTCGGCGCCGCGGGCCGTGCCGGCGCTGTTGGTCGAGACCACGCGGTAGTGGTAGGTCGTCCCCGGCGTGAGGCCGGCGAGGGAGGCCGACACCGCTGTGTTGGCCGTGCCCGACCCGGCGCTGACGTTTCCGGTCCTCGTGCCGTAGCTCGTGCTCGTGCCGTACTCGACGTACCACGTCGTCGCCTGGCCGTTCGGGTTCACCGTCCCCGTCACGGTCGCGGTGGACGGGCCGACCGAAGTGACCGGGCCGGTGATCGCGGACGGCGCCGCGACCGTGGACGCACCGCCGGCGACGGCCGCAATGAGCACGACCGATGCGGCGAGAACCCCGATTCCGAGAAGTCTGGCGATGCCTCCGCCCTTCGAGTGCGTTGTCACGCTAAGGAGTACCCACCCGTGTAAAGCGGTTGCAATACGTCTGCAAGGGTTCTGTTCGGGCCGTTCGGGCTAGGCTCACCGCCGATGATTCTCGAGAACGGCGTCGTCAGGACGATGGATCCCTCGCTGCCGACCGCGCGGGCGCTCGCGATCGCGGGCTCGCGGATCGCGGGTGGCGTCGGCGTCCACGAGACCGCGCTCGCGAGCCCGGAGACCGTCGATCTCCGTGGGCGCTGCGTCCTGCCTGCATTCACGGACTCTCACGTGCACTTCCCGACCTGGTCGCTCGCGCAGCGGCAGGTGAAGCTCGACGGCTGCGGGTCGATCGAGGAGGCGCTCGCGCGAATCGGCGCGGCCGACCGCGCCGAGGGCCGCTGGCTGCGGGGCTACGGCTGGCGCGACGGCGACTGGAGCCCACGCACCGAGCCGACGAGGCAGGCGCTCGACGAGGTCACCGGCCGGACGCCGACGATCCTGATCTCCAAGGACTACCACTCGGCGTGGCTCAACTCGGCAGCGCTCGCGGCCGCGAACGGCGACCTCGAGATCCAGGGCGGCGTCGTCGAGCGCGACGAGCGCGGCGAGCCGACCGGCGTCCTGCGCGAGGAGTCGGCCTGGCGCTTCCGCGACCGGCACGTCGTCACGACGCAGGACGAGTGGGTGGACGCGACACGCCACGGGCTCTTGCTCGCCGCCTCGCGCGGCGTCGGCGCGATCCACGACAAGGACGGCTGGCTCGGCGCGCCCGGGATCTTCCAGCGGCTCCGTGACGAGGGCAGCCTCAGCCTCCGCGTGTGGAGCTCGATCCCGGCGGAGCTCGTCGAGCACGCCGCAGAGCTCTCGCTGCGGTCCGGGTTCGGCGACGACTACCTGCGGATCGGCTACCTGAAGACCTTCATGGACGGCACGCTCGGCTCGCGGACCGCGCTTCTCACCGACGGCTCGGGGGTCGAGATCACGAGCCGCGAGGAGCTGGAGGAGATCATCCGCCGCGGCGCGTCCGCCGGCTTCCCGGTGGCCGTACACGCAATCGGCGACCAGGCGAACCGAAACGCGCTCGACGCGTTCGAGGCGACGAAGGACGTCTGGGGGCCGCTCGGCCTCCGCCACCGAATCGAGCACGCGCAATGCGTCACCCCGGAGGATCTGCCGCGATTCGCATCCCTCGGGATCGCGTGCTCGGTGCAGTTCTCGCACGCGCCGTCCGATCGAGACCTGGCCGAGCGGCTCTGGCCGGAGCGGCTCGACGGCGCGTACGCGTTCCGCTCGCTCTGGGACTCGGGCGCGCTCGTCGCGAACGGGTCGGATGCGCCGGTCGAGGAGCTCGATCCGATCGCGGGGCTCTCGGCGGGCGTGACGCGAACGATCGACGAGCGGGGGCCGTGGCGTCCGGAAGAGTGCGTGTCGATCGAGCATGCGCTCCAGGCCGCGACTGTGAATCCGGCGTGGCTCGCCGGTGACGAGCGCCGCCGCGGCAAGCTCCTGCCCGGGTACGCGGCCGACCTCGTCGTGCTCGACCGCGATCCGGTGTCCTGCGAGCCGGATGAGCTGCGCGGGCTCGAGGTCGTCGCGACGATGGTCGGCGGCCGCTGGGTGCACAACCCGCCGCCCTGGGAGTGACGATGGGCCGGCGACGGGCCACCATCGAGTCCGAGGCGTACAATCAAGAGATGGCAGTCCGCACGATGAATCCGGTCCACGACTCGACCTGCTCGGTCGCTGCCTGCGCCGAGATCATCGGCGCGAAGTGGACCGCACTCCTCGTGCACGACCTCTCCGAAGGCCCCCGCCGGTTCTCGGAGCTGGAGCACTCCTGCAGAGGAATCAGCCCGCGCACGCTGTCGGAGCGCCTGCGCTGGCTCGAGGCCGAGGACATCATCGCCCGCCGCAGCTACCCGGAGTCACCGCCCCGCGTCGAGTACGAACTGACGGCGAAGGGCGAGGGCCTCCTGCCGATCATCGATGAGATGCGGCGTTTCGGCCATGAGTTCCTCGGCTGCGGCGTCGAGGGACACTCCTAGCCGGACCGGCTAGGCCGGCTCGGCCCAGACCCGGACGAGCTCGACGACCGTCGCGGCTGCGGCGGCCATGTCGTGCACGCTCGCCCACTCCGTCACGGAGTGGTAGTTCTGGCCGCCGGTGAAGATGTTCGGCGTCGGGAGGCCCATCGCCGACATCCGTGAGCCGTCGGTGCCGCCCCGGATGATCGTCCGCACCGGCTCGGTGCCGGCGCGCCTGATCGCCTCCTCCGCCGCCTCGACGACGCGGGGGTGTTGGTCGATGACGGTGCCCATGTTCGTGTACTGGTGCTGGACGTCGATCGTCACGTGTGCGCGCGGCTCGCCCGCGACGAGCTCGTCGACGAGCCCGCGCAGCAACGCAACGTGTTCCTCCAGCTTCTCGTCGTCGTGGTCGCGGATGATGAAGTCGACGGTCGCGTGCTCGGCGCCGCCCTCGATCCGCGTCGGGTGGACGAAGCCCTCGCGCTCCTCGGTCGTCTCCGGCGAGAGGCGGTCCCGCGGGAGCGAGGCCACGAGGTCCGCGGCCAGCTTGAGCGCGTTCACGAGCCGGCCCTTCGCCGTGCCCGGGTGCACGCTGTGGCCTCTGATCGTCACCCTGGCGCTCTTCGCCGAGAAGGTCTCGGTCTGCAGCTCGCCGAGGCCGGAGCCGTCCATCGTGTAGGCGACGTCGGCGCCGAACTTCTCGAGCTCGAAGAACGTCGTGCCGCCGGCCACCTCCTCGTCCACGGTGAACGCGACGCGCACGGGTGCCCGTGGCGGATCCGGGTGCTTGGCGAGGTAGGCCACAGCGGAGACGATCTCCGCCACGCCAGCCTTGTCGTCGGCGCCGAGCAGCGTCGTGCCGTCGGAGGTGACGAGATCGTGACCGACCCGCGCCGCGAGCTCTTCCTCCTCGTCCGGGTCGAGCACCTGCGAGGTGTCGCCCGGCAGGGCGATCCGGCTGCCGTCGTAGCCGCGGATCACCTGCGGCGAGACGCCGGTTCCCGAGGCATCCGGGCTCGTGTCGACGTGGGCGTTCAGGCCGACCGTCGGCGCCTCGGCGGTGCCCGGCAGCGTCGCGAAGACGTAGCCGTGCTCGGTCAGCTCGGCATCCTCGAGCCCGACCTCGCGCAGCTCGTCGACGAGCAGGCGACAGAGGTCGAGCTGCTTCAGCGTGCTCGGGTAGGTGTCGGACTCGTGGGCCGACTGCGTGTCGATGCGGGCGTACCGGATGAAGCGCTCGAGCACGTCGTCGGCGAGCTCGGCAGCCAGCGGCGACGTGAACTCAGCGGTAGGGGCCTGCCCGGGCACTGGATCGGGGCGCCTGGCCCGCGTCACGCCCCGCGAAGCGGCGTCCTCAGTCGCGCCCATATTGGATCAATATGGACGCTCCCTGCGTCCTTGCCTCGCGCCACGTGCCGCGGGCCATCCACCGCGACCAGTGCCCGGACAGACCCCTACAGGTCGCCAAGGCGGCGGAACAGCTCCTTCATGGTCTCGACCCCGCGCGGGAAGAACTCGGTGAGCATGCGTTCGTTCGGCGAGTGGACGTTGCTCTCGGGCAGCGCGAAGCCCGTGAGGATGGTCGGGATGCCCTTGTCCTGCAGCGCCGGCAGGATCGGCAGCGTCCCGCCCGCCCGGGTCAGGATCGGCCTGATCCCGAAGGCGTGCTCGAACGCGTCCTGGGCGATCTTGACCGGCGCCGAGTCGGGCGGCACGAGCCCGGGCCGAGTCGAGCCCTCCAGCTCCTCGACCTCGACCGTCGCTCCCTCCGGAGCGGCCTCGTGCAGCAGCCGCTCCACCTCGGGCGCGACCTCGCCCGGCTCCTGCCCCGGCGCGAGGCGGACGGTGAAGTTCGCCTGCGCCTCGCTGATCACGGTCGTGTTCTTCAGGCCCGGCTTGCCGCCGAGGATCCCGTTCACCTCGACGGAGGTCTCCGCCGTCGTGCGGAGGTAGAACTCGTCGGCCGCGCGTGAGTCGTACGGGATCGCGCCGGCCTCTCGGAGCACCTCCGCCCCGGTCGGCTGCGACTCCCAGGCGGCGCGCTCCTCGTCGGTCGGCGGCGCGATGCCGACGCGCAGCGGCTCCGGCACGCGGCCGTCGCGCGGAAGGATGCCGCCGAGCGTCGTCATGAGCGCGTGGATCGCGTTCAGCGCGGCGTTGCCGTACATGCCCGAGTGGAGGTCGCGGGAGCCCGTACGGACCCGGATGTTGAACGCGGCGAGCCCACGCGTGGCGATCGAGATCGCCGGCAGGTTCCGGTTCTCCATGCCGCCGTCGAAGATCACGCAGGCGTCGGCGCCCCGCTCGTCCTGCTGCAGGAACTCGACGATCGACTGGCCGCCGACTTCCTCCTCGCCGTCCGAGACGATGCGGAGGTTGATCGGGAGCGCGCCCTCGGCCGCGAGCAACGAGGCGGCCTGCACGAGCATCCACAGCTGGCCCTTGTCGTCGGCCACACCCCGTGCGTAGAGCCATTCGTCCCGAACCGTCGCCTCGAAGGGGTCGCTCTCCCACAGCTCGAGCGGTGCGGGCGGCTGCACGTCGAAATGGCCGTAGCCGAGCACCGTCGGCGCGTTCGAGGCGCCGTTCGAGGCCCGGATCTCACCGATCACGAGCGGCCGCTTGCCGTACGGAACGAGCTCGGCCTCGCCGCCGCCGCGCCTGATCTTGTCGGCCAGCCACTCGCCGGCCTGCTCCAGGTCGTCCTGGTGCGCCGGGTCGGCGCTCACGGACGGAATGCGCAGGAACTCGCTGAGCTCGTCGAGCCAGGCCTGGTCGAGGACGGACACCCGCGCGAGTCTAGTCAGGCGGGGACGTGCGGTGCTCGGCCTAAGCGCCTAGGCCACTTCGCGGAGCTTGGCGGCGTCTGCGAGCGCGCGCAGCTTCTTCAGGCTCTGGTTCTCGATCTGCCGGATCCGCTCACGGGTGACGTTGAACGTGCGGCCGACCTCGTCGAGCGTCCGCGGCTGTTCACCGTCGAGCCCGTACCGGAGCTCGAGCACGCGCCGCTCACGATGCGAGAGCGTCCCCAGGATCGCCTTGAGCGACTCCTTGCGCATCGCCTCCTCGGCCAGCTCGTCCGGCAGCGGCGCGGTCGCGTCGCTGAGGAAGTGCCCGAACTCGGACTCGTCCTCGTCGCCCACGGGCTTCTCGAGCGAGACCGGCGTCTGCGCGCTGCGGCGGATCTGCTCCACCTCCTCGGGATGCAGATCGAGCTCGACCGCGATCTCGACCGAGCTCGGCTCGCGGCCGAGCTTGGCGCGCAGCGTGCGCTCCGTACGGACGATCTTGTTCAGCTTCTCGACGACGTGCACCGGCATGCGGATCGTGCGCGCCTTGTCGGCGAGCGCACGGGCGACTGCCTGCCTGATCCACCAGGTGGCGTAGGTCGAGAACTTGAAGCCCTTGCGGTAGTCGAACTTCTCGGCGGCCCGGACCAGGCCGATGGTGCCCTCCTGGATCAGGTCGAGGAACGGCAGGCCCTGGTTGCGGTAGCGCTTCGCGATCGACACAACGAGGCGAAGGTTGGCCTCCACCATCGCCTGCTTCGCGCAGTGGTCGCCGCGCTCGATCTTCTTCGCCAGCTCGACCTCCTGGGCGGCCGTGAGCAGCGACACGCGGCCGATGTCCTTCAGGAAGAGCTGCAATGTGTCGGTGGACACCTCGTGCGTCTCGGACTCGGCCTCGTCGGCGTCGTCGGCGTCGGCCCGTTCCACGATCTCGATCTGGAGCTCGTCGAGCGCCGCATAGATCTCCTCGATCTGCGCGGCGTCGAGATCCAGCTCGTCCAGCGTCTTCGCGATCTCCTCAGCGACGATACGGCCGGATTGGCGGCCGTTCTCGATCAGGAGGCGACCCTCCTGTGAATCGAGTAGGTCTACCCCCTGCCCGCTTGCGGCGGTGTTGTTGCCACTCCCTGCGCTCACCCGGCTCCCCCTCCGATTCGGCGCTCTCACAGTAGTCACGACGGGACAGGGCCGCAACATCTTCCAAACAAGTAGGCCGGTAGGTTGCCACGCCGGGTCCGGCCGCGCATAGGCCGTCCGGCCTATCTTTGCGACTCGTGGGTCCCTCTCTCATTTGCAGCGGGGCCGATCCTGCGGATCGGCCTACGGCATCCGCTCCCGCGGATGCCTTCCGCGCGAAGATCCCTGAAGCTGCGCAGTGCGACCCGCGGTTGATCTCGGCGCGATCGCTTCCGAAAAAGCCGGCCTCTCAGCGCAGCGCCTCGAGGTACCGCTCCGCCTCGCGCGCAAGCGGCGAGCCGGACTCGGCCCGGACGGCGAGCCGCAGCTGGCGCTTGGCCTCGGGGACGTCCCCTTGCCACAGGAGCAGGAGACCGAGGTGGAAACGCACCGTCGCCGCTTGCGGAAACCGCCTCGTCAGCGGGCCGAGTCGGGAGAACGCCGCCGCGGGACGCTCCTTCGTGTAACGGCCGACCGCGGCGGCCGCGAGCGCTTCCGGGTCGTCGGGATGCGTGCGGGCGGCCTCGCCGAAGACCCGCTGGGCGGAGATCGGCCGCCCGAGCCGCTGCAGTGCCGCGCCGTAGAGGAGCATGGAGTCGAGCCTTCCTGACCTCGCCGCCGCCTTCAGCGTCTCGAGCTGCGCCGGGGGCGAACGCTCCTCGAGATCCGACGGGACCCCCGCGGACGCAACGAACACCGGCAGCCCCGGCGCGAAGTCCGGATGGAGCAGGTCGTTGGCGCGCACGGCATAGAGCGTGTCCGGCTCCACCTCCCGCGCCTCCCGCCAGGCCTCGATCGCGCCGGCCTCGCCCGCCCAGAAGCGGGCGAGGCCGAGATGGAGCTGGGCGAGCGCGCTGCGCGGATACAGGGCGCCGAGCTGCTCGATGCGGGCGAGCGAGGCCGAGCCGTTCGAACCGGGCCAGTCCGCAAAGGCGGCGCCGATCTTCGCCTCGAGCGAGTCGTGCCGCGCGAACAGCCGTCCAGCCTGCTGCTGACGCCCATCGTTGTAGAGACGGGCGGCCTCGCGCAGCTCGCGTGCCTCGGCGTCGTCGCGCACGCCGAGGTCCAGCACGAGGCTCGGTGCTCCCTCCCGCGGCTCCGCGACCCGGCTCGCGCTCGTCCGGGTCGGCACGTCCTCGGCCGAGAGCACCGCCCCCCCGGCCACGACGACGGCGGCCAGCGCCGCCACGGCGGCCACGACCAATCCAACGCGAAGCCGCGCAGACACGCGGCCAATCTAGCGACGCGCGGCCGCCCGTCTTCACGGCAGTCCCGATGTCGCTATCCTTCCTGAAGTAATGGCGAGTTATCGCGAGCTGCTTCAGCGCGTCAAAGAGGAGATCGACGAGATCGGCGCCGCCGAGGCGCGCGAACGCTCCGTCGTCGGGAATGGGGATGCGCTGTTCGTCGACGTGCGCGAGCAAGACGAATGGGACGAGGGCACCGTGCCGGGCGCGATTCACGTCCCGCGCGGCCAACTCGAGTCCCGCATCGAGGGGCTCGTGCCCGATCGCTCGCGCGAGCTCATCGTCCTCTGCTCCGGCGGCTCGCGCTCGGCGTTCGCCGCGAAGTCGCTCGGCGAGCTGGGCTACGAGAACGTCACCTCGCTCACTGGAGGCTTCACGGACTGGAAGCGCAACGGCTTCCCGATCGAGACGCCCCGCTCGCTCTCGCCCGGCCAGCGCGCACGCTACTCGCGCCACCTCCTGATCCCCGAGGTCGGCGAGGCCGGCCAGCAGAAGCTGCTCTCCTCGCGCGTGCTCCTGATCGGGGCAGGCGGGCTCGGCTCGCCCGCGTCGCTCTACCTCGCAGCGGCGGGTGTGGGCACGCTCGGCATCGTCGACGCCGACGTCGTCGACGACTCCAACCTCCAGCGCCAGATCATCCACTCGACCGAGCGCATCGGCGAGCCGAAGGTCGCCTCCGCGAAGCGGACGATCGAGGCCCTGAACCCCGACGTCGAGGTCAAGGCCTACGAGGAGCGGCTCACGTCCGAGAACGTCGAGCGCATCCTCGCCGACGGCTGGGACGTGATCGTCGACGGCGCCGACAACTTCCCCACGCGCTACCTCGTCAACGACGCCTCCGTGTGGCACGACATTCCCGTCGTCCACGGCTCGATCTACCGGTTCGAGGGCCAGGTGACCGTCTTCAAGCCGCACGAGGGCCCCTGCTACCGCTGCCTCTTCCCCTCCCCACCGCCGCCGGAGCTCGCACCGAGCTGCGCCGAGGGCGGCGTCCTCGGCGTTCTGCCCGGGATCATCGGCTCGCTACAGGCGAACGAGGCGCTGAAGCTCCTGCTCGGCGCGGGCGAGTCGCTCGAAGGCCGGCTGCTGCTGTTCGACGCGCTCGCGACGACGTTCGACGAGGTCATCGTCAAGCGCGACCCGTCCTGCCCCGTCTGCGGCGAGAGCCCGTCGATCACCGAGTACGTCGACTACGTCGAGTTCTGCCAGGCGGTGCGCCTGTGACCGCCGTTCGGATCCCGCCCACCCTGCGCAACGAGGTCGGCGGCGCCCGCCAGGTCGAGGCCGTCGGCGAGAACGTGCGCGAGGTGCTCGTGAACCTCACCGAGCGCTATCCCGCCCTCGAACAACAGCTGTTCGACGAAGGCGAGCTGGCGCCGTTCGTCAACGTCTACCTCGGCGGCGAGGACATCCGCACGCTCGACGGGCTGGACACGAGCGTCAACGGCCAGCCGATGATTCTCCTGCCGGCCATGGCCGGCGGATGCTGAGAACCGGCGACTCCCTCCTCTCGCTCATCGGGCAGACCCCGCTCGTCGAGCTCACTCGTTTCGCGCCAGGCCCCACGCGCCTGTTCGCGAAGCTCGAGGGCCAGAACCCGACCGGGTCGATCAAGGACCGCGTCGCGAAGGCGATGATCGAGGCCGGCGGAGGCCTCGGGTGAGCTGCGAGCCGGGCCGCCGCCTGCTCGAGCCGACGAGCGGCAACACCGGCATCTCGCTCGCGCTCGTCGCGAAGCTCAAGGGGTATCCGCTCACGTGCGTGATGCCGGCGAACGCGACGGAGGAACGCCGCCGGCTGCTTCGCCTCTACGGCGCCGAGATCGTCGAGTCGCCGGGCGAGGAGGGCTCGAACGGCGCCGTGCGCATGGCGCTCGCGCTCGCAGAGGCCGATCCGTCGTACTTCATGCCGTTCCAGTACGCGAACCCTGCTAACCCGCGCGCGCACTACGAAGGCACCGGCGCCGAGATCGCCGAGGCGCTCGAGCGCGTCGATCTCGTCGTCGCGGGGCTCGGCACGGGCGGCACCCTGATGGGCGTCGGCGAGCGCCTGCGCGAGAGCTTCCCCGACGTCGTCGTCGCCGCTGCCGAGCCGCTGCCCGGGGACCCCGTGATGGGCCTGCGCTCGCTCGAGGACGGCTACGTGCCGCCGATCCTGGACGTCTCGAAGCTCGACCGGAAGGTACTCGTCTCGAACGCCGAGTCGGTCTCCGCGCTGCGCGAGTTGCTCGACGCGGAGGGCATCTTCGGCGGCGTCTCCGCCGGCGCCGTCGTCCACGTCGCGCGCAACCTGGCCGGAGAGCTCGACGAGGGCGCCGTCGCCGTCTGCATCCTCGCGGATGCGGGCTGGAAGTACCTCTCCGCCGACTTCTGGGAGGCGACCGACGTCGAGCGGTCCATGGAGCGAACGGTCTGGTGGTGATCCCGGGGCGCATCCGGGCCGAGCTGGAGGAGCACTCCCGGGCGGAGGCGCCGAACGAGGCCTGCGGCCTGCTCGTCCTGAACGACGGCGTCGCCGAGCGCTACGTGGCCGCCCGGAACGCGGCCGCCAGCCCGTACCGCTTCGAGCTCGACGTCGATCCCGAGGTGTGGTTCCTGGAGGACGAGGGCTACGAGCTCGCGGTCTTCCACTCCCACCTCTCGTCGCCGCCGCGACCGTCCCGCACCGACGTCGAGAACATCGGCCTCTGGCAGGGCCGGCCCTACGTGATCCTCTCACTGCGAAGCGGCAGCCTCGCCGCGTGGACGATCGACGGCGAGACGATCGCCCCGCTCGAGCTGACAGAGCACGACACGGTGGTGTAGACACCGTGGCGTAGTCCGCGGGAGCGCATGAAGCACTCCCGCGGCGTACGCGGCCTAGCTGACCTTGAACGACCCCTTCATCATCGTCGCGTGGGGGTCGCAGACGTACCGGTAGGTGCCGGCCTTCAGCGTGACGTTCCAGGTCGTCTTGCCCGACTTGGCGACGCTCGTCGCCTTGTTGAAGCCCGGGCCCCTGAGCCGGAAGTTGTGGCTCGGGGACTTGTCGTTCACGGTGATCGTGTAGGCCCCGGGCTTCAGGGTCTTCACCGCCTTTCCACCCTTCGTGATCGAGATCGTGAAGCCCGGACCGACCGTCGCGGAGAGCGCCGTCGCCTCCGCCGCGCCCTGCGCCGGCGCCGAGAGCAGTGCAACCGCGAGGGCTGCTGTGGCGGCAATCAAGCCTGCTCGTCTCATGTTCGTCTCCTTCCCAGTGTCTTCGCTTCCTGGCCTATACGAGTCGCGGCGAGGGTTGGATCGCAGTCTTCCTGAGCTGCGGTAGGTTCGAGGCATGGAGATCGCCGAGATTCGGCCGCGCCTCTGGCGCTGGACTGCGGCCCATCCGGACTGGACGCCCGAAGCGCGAGGCTGGGACCGGGAGGTCGCCTCGTTCGCGCTCGTCGAGCAGGACGCGCTCGTCCTCTTCGATCCGCTCGTCCCCGCGGACGACGAGGAGCGGTTCTGGCGGAACCTCGACGCCGACGTCGAGCACCACGGGCCGCCGCACATCCTGCTCACGCTCTACTGGCACGCGCGCAGCTCACAGGTGATCGCCGACCGCTACCAGGGCGCGCAGGTGTGGACGGCGGAAGGCGGCGAGGCCGAGGCGCGCAAGCGCGTGACCGTCACGAAGACGTTCTCGCCGGGCGACACGTTGCCGGCAGGCGTCGAGTCGCACGCGGCGTTCGAGCCCGAGGAGGCCGTCTTCTGGCTTCCGTCGCATCAGGCTCTCGTCTTCGGCGATGCGCTCCTCGGCACGCCGGACGGCGGCGTGCGCGTGCCCGACGACTGGTTCCCCGAGCGCCTCACGCCCGAGATGGCGCGCGACGCACTCCGGCCGCTGCTGTCTCTGCCGGTCGAGCACGTGCTGCCCACGCACGGAAAGCCAGTGCTCGAGAACGGCCGCGCAGCGCTCGACCACGCGCTCAGAGCCTGACGGGGACGCCCGACTCGGCCGAGCGGTAGAGCGCGTCGATCACGCGCGCCTGCGCGAGCGCATCCTCGCGGCCCAGGAGCGGCTCCTGCTCGCCCGCGACCGCCGCAGCGAAGTTGTCGAGCTCGCATCGGTACGAGTCGGCCTCGGGCACGTCGACCGGCTCGCCGTCGACGAGCAGCCGCCCGCCCCAATCCACGCGCCAGGGCGCCTCGACGACCAGCGTGCCGTCGGCGCCGACCGCCTCGAGCCGCTGGCGGTTGGGCAGGGCGAATGACGCGTCGAACTGGCCGACGATCCCGCCCGGGAAGCTGAGCATGCCGAACATCGTCTGGTCGACGCCCGTGTCGCTCGTCACCTGCTCGCCCACGATGCGCTCCGGCTCGCCCCCAAGCAGGCGCAGGCCGCTGACGCAGTAGCAGCCGACGTCCATCAGTGCGCCGCCGTCGAGCTCGGGTCGCAGCCGGATGTTCGCCGCGTCGTCGAGCGGGAAGCTGAACGTGGCCCGGAGCAGCCGCGGCTCTCCGATCCTCCCCTCCTCGACGAGCGAGCGCGCGAGGGTCGTCTGCGGGTGATGGCGGTACATGAACGCCTCCATCAGCACGAGCCCGGCCGCAGCGGCGGCGTCGAACGCCTCCTCGACCTCCTCCGGGTGACGGGAGTACGGTTTCTCGCAGAGGACGTGCTTGCCGGCCCCGAGTGCGTGCATCGTCCACTCGTGGTGCATTCCGTTCGGCAGTGAGATGTAGACCGCGTCGACGCGCGGATCCTCGAGCAGCGCCTCGTAGCTCGAGTGGACGCCCTCGATCCCATGCTCGTGGGCGTAGGCCTGCGCCTTCGCTCCGTCGCGGCTCGCGACCGCGACGACGTCGACGGCGTCGGTCGCGCGCGCGCCCTGGATGATCATCCGGTTGATGTTCGCCGTGGAGACGAGGCCAAGCCGCAGCGCCGTCACCAGGTGAGCCCAACCTGCTCGATGGCGCGCCGCGCGAGCGCCTCGTCGTCCGCGCCGGCCAGCCCGCTCACGCCGACGGCGCCCACGCGCTGCTCGCCGTCGAAGGCTGCGACTCCGCCGTGGAAGAAGGTGAAGAATGGGTCGAAGCTCGCCAGCTCGGCCGCGTCGGCACGGACCTTCGCCGCGAGCTCGGCGGTGGAGCGCGCGTCGCTCCTGGCCGCCGTGTACGCCTTGCGCTGCGCGTTCAGCCGCGTGTCGGGAGGCGCGCCGTCCATCGTCGCGGCGGCGACGAGCTCGCCGTGCGACTCGGCGACGTAAA
Organism: uncultured Gaiellaceae bacterium; assembly: GCA_963791905.1. Lineage (GTDB taxonomy): Bacteria > Actinomycetota > Thermoleophilia > Gaiellales > Gaiellaceae > Gaiellasilicea. The sequence goes on along the minus strand of CAWBTX010000005.1, from coordinate 401,748 downwards.
CCGAGACCGGCGCCGGAGCGCCGTCCACGACGGCGTGCACGATCGCCATTGCCTGCTCGAGCTTCACAGCCGCTCCCGATCGTAGAGACTGAGCGCGGTACGCGAGTGGCGAACGAGATCGGAATCGGCATGCTCGGCTACGCCTTCATGGGGAAGGCGCACTCGCGTGCGTGCAGGGAGATCCTCGCCCTCGACCCGCCGCTGCGGCCACGGCTCGTAAGCGTCGCCGGCCGCAACCAGGAGGCCGTTGCCGCGATGGCCGAGCGCTACGGCTACGAGCGCTGGACGACCGACTGGCACGACCTCGTGTCCGATCCAGGCATCACCCTGTTCGACAACGGCGGCCCGAACTCGCTGCACGCCGAGCCGACGATCGCGGCCGCGGAGGCAGGCAAGCACGTGCTCTGCGAGAAGCCGCTGGGCCGCGACGCGGACGAGAGCTACGAGATCTGGCAGCGCGTCGACGCGGCCGGCGTCAAGCACCTGTGCGGCTTCAACTACCGCTTCGTGCCCGCGGTGCGCCTCGCGAGGGAGATGATCGAGGCCGGCGAGCTCGGGGAGATCCGGCACTTCCGCGGGCGCTACCTGCAGGACTGGGGCGACGATCCGTCGCTCGACACGTGGCGGTTCCAGCCGGACGAGGCGGGGTCGGGCGCGATCGGCGACCTCGGCACGCACGTCGTCGACCTCGCCCGCTTCCTCGTCGGGGAGGTCGCGACCGTCTCGGCGCTCGTGCGCACCTTCGTTCCGGGCCGGCGGGTGGACGACGCGCTCGAGGCTGCCGTCGAGTTTGCGAGCGGCGCCGTTGGCACGCTCGAGGCGACACGGCTCGCGCTCGGCCGGCGGAACGCGTTCCAGTGGGAGATCAACGGCTCGAAGGCGTCGCTCGCCTTCGACATGGAGAAATTGAACGAGCTGCAGGTCTTCCGCGCCGACGGCGACCGCGCGCGGGGCTTCAAGACCGTGCTCGTCTCGGAGACCGACCACCCGTTCTGGAGCCACTGGTGGCCGCCCGGGCACATCATCGGCTGGGGCGAGACGTTCACGCACGAGATCCTCCACCTCCTGCGGGCCATCGCCGACGACACTGACGTCGCCCCGTACGGCGCGACCTTCGCGGACGGCTACCGGGCGGCCGAGGTGTGCGACGCGATCGTCCGCTCGAGCGACAGCGGCGAGCGCGTCAACGTCGTGTACCGCTGAGCTACCTGCCGGACTTGGCCTGCAGGCGGCGCGCCAGAGCGTCGATCGTGACGGCCAGGAGCAGGATCGCGCCGGTGACGATGAAGATGATCCCCTGGCTGTAGCCCTTTGTGTTCAGGCCGTTCTCGATCGTCTTGATCACGAGGGCGCCGAACAGGGCGTTCCGGATCTCGCCGCGCCCGCCGAAGAGGCTCGTGCCGCCGATCACCGCCGCTGCGATCGCATCGATCAGAAGTGTCCCTCCGCCCTGGTTCAGGTCGACGCTGTTCAGGCGGGCCGCGAGGACGATGCCGCCGACCGCGGCCATCACCCCGGAGATCATGAAGACGATGATGCGGATGCGGGCGACGTTGATGCCCGCGCGCCGGGCGGCCTCGGCGTTGCCGCCGACGGCGTACACGTGACGACCGAAGGTCGTTCGCTTCGCGAGGAAGGTGAGCACGAAGAGCGCGGCCATCACGATCAGGAGCGCGAGCGGGACGCCGCGAATCTCGTCGTGATTGCAGATCGCGACGACGAGGAAGATCAGCGCGGGCGGCACGATCAAGCGGACGGCGAATATGACCGGGTCGCGCACCTTGATGCCGTGACGGCGGTTCGCCCACCAGCCGCTCAGGACCGCGGCGAGGTAGATGCCGCTGAAGACGAACGCGAGGATCCACCCGCCCCGGTGGCTGAAGAAGTAGTTGGCGGTGTTGTTGATGTAGGTGTCCTGGATGATGATCGCGCCCCGCGATTCGACCCGTTCGATGATCACGCCCTGCCACATCAGGAAGCCCGCGAGGGTGACGACGAACGACGGAACGCCGACCAGCGCCACGAACGACCCCTGGAAGGCGCCGATGGCGGCGCCGACGACCATGGCGCCCAGGATGCAGGCCCAGCCCGGCCAGTTCCTGCCGTCGGGGAGCTGTAGCTCGGCCGCGACGACGGCCGTGAGGCCGCTCACGTAGGCGACCGAGAGGTCGATCTCGCCGAGCAGGAGCACGAACACGACGCCGTAGGCGATCAGCGTCACCCCCGCCGTCTGCGTGATGATGTTGATGAAGTTGGAGGCGGTGAAGAAGTTGTTCGCCGACTGGCTGAAATACAGGACGATCGCCGCGAGGGCGAGGATGACGGGCGCCGGGCCGAGGTTCCCGGTGCGGATGTTGTCCCAGATGCGCCGCGGAATCGACGCGATGCCGACCGGCTCGAGGTCGGCGGCGGCCTGGCCCGCACTCATACTGGGGGCTCCGGGCTGCTGGCGGCGATGCCGGAGACCTTGATCGGCCGGCCCGCCGTGATCGCGTGCACGACCTCCTGCTCCGTCGTGCTCGCGCGCTCGTAGATGCCTACGTTGCGGCCGAGCCTGAGCACCGTGATCCGCGTCGCCGTCTCGAAGACGTCGTGGAGGTTGTGCGAGATCAGGACGACGCTGAGACCCTGCTCCGCGAGGCGGCGGACGAGCGCCAGCACCTGCTCGGTCTGGGCGACGCCGAGCGCCGCCGTCGGCTCGTCGAGGATCACGAGCCGCGAGTTCCACATCACCGCGCGCGCAACGGCGACCGACTGCCGCTGGCCGCCCGAGAGGCTCGCGACCGGCTGGCGAATCGACTTGATCGTCGTCACGGCGAGGCTCTTCAGCGTCTCGGCCGTCTTCACCTCCATGACGGGCTCCCTGAGCCGCTGGAAGAAGTCGTGCGCCTCGCGGCCGAGGTACATGTTCTGGACGACGTCGAGGTTGTCGCACAGGGCGAGGTCCTGGTAGACGACCTCGATCCCGAGCTTCGCGGCGTCCTTCGGGCCGTGGATGTGCACTTCCTGGCCGTCGAAGAAGACCTGGCCGGAGTCGTAGCCGTGGATGCCGGCGACGCACTTGATCAGCGTCGACTTGCCGGCGCCGTTGTCGCCGACGAGGGCCATCACCTCGCCCTCGCGCACCTCGAAATCGACGTCGGTCAGCGCCTGGACCGACCCGAACGATTTCGAGAGTCCTCGGAGCTCGAGGAGCGGTGCGTCGCTCACGGCCGGGTTCTCATACCACAGAACGGGTCAGGGCAGAAAAGCGGAGGCGCCCCGAAGGGCGCCTCCGCGGTCATGTGCGTCTGCTATTTGCAGAACTTCGCGTACTGGCCGACGCAGACCTTGCTCTTCTTCAGGTACCCGTTGAAGAGGATCTTGTAGTTCGCCTTCGTGATCGACTGCGGCGGGATGATGTACGCCGGCAGCTTCTTGCCGTTGTTGTCGACGAAACCGGTCTTCTGCGGCGTCTGGCCCTTCGACAGCGCGATCGCCGCCTGGGCGGACGCGGTCGCGAGCTTCCGCGTGTCCTTCCAGACCGTCATCGTCTGCCAGCCCGAGATGATGTTCTGGACACCCTGCTCGGTCGCGTCCTGGCCGCTCAGCGGGATCGGCTTCAGCTTCCGCGCCTTGAGGGCGACGATGACCGCGTTCGCCAGGCCGTCGTTGGCCGCGGCGACCGCGTCGATCTTGTTGCTCGTCTGGACGAGCATCTGCTCGAAGATCGTCCCGGCCTTCTGGTTGTCCCAGTCGGGCGTGAACTGCTGCGGGCCCTTCTTGAACGTCCCGTTCTTGTAGAGCGGGTTCAGGACCGACTCGTAGCCGGACTTGAACAGGAACGAGTTGTTGTCGGTCTGGCCGCCGTGCAGCTCGGCCACGACCGGCTTCTTCGAGTACATGCCGTTCGCCTTCAAGCCCGCGACGACGCCGTTCCCCTGGAGCACGCCGACGCGCTTGCCGTCGAAGGAGATGTAGATCGCGGCACTGCCGCCCTTGACCTGGCGGTCGTACTCGATCACGCGCGCGTTGGCGGCCTTCGCGGCGGTCTCGATCGCGATCGAGGAGCCGGCGTCGAGCGAGACAAGGATGACGACCTTCGCGCCGTTCGACAGGCACTGATCGGCCTGCGAGCGCTGCCGCTGGGCGTCACCGTTCGCGTTGTTGATGATGTACGAGACGTTCGCCTTCTTGAACGCGGCCACGAGCGCCGGCCGGTCCTGCGTCTCCCAGCGGACAGACGTCTTCGGATCCGGCAGCAGGACGCAGATGTCTGCGCTCCCGCCGGCGGACTTGGTCGACTTCGCGACTGCGCCGGTGACGGTCACGCTGACCGTCAGGGCTGCGACCACGAGACCGACGATGACTTTCTTCACTTGGTTTTCCTCCCACTACGGTTGGACGGCGTCGGTGCATCGACCCTCGCACGTCCCCCTGTTGCCGCGCCTTGGGCCCCGCCTGATCGATAGACCATCGATGAACCTATCCGTGCGGCACATTCGAGTCAAACCCATTTGCCCTTGCGGAACCGAGCAGCCGCGGCCTAACGTGGACGGTCGATGAGCGCGCCCGCGATCGCCGTCGGCAAGCCGACCCTGCGGATCCGAGACACCTCGTATCCGATCCTGCTGCCGAAGCTGAGCGATCCGCGGCTTCACCTCGCCGCCGTGATCATCTCGCTGCAGGTGCTCGGGCAGGTCGCGTTCGACTTCCGCCTCTCGATCGCTCAGATCCTGATCGCGATCCTCACGTGCGCGGTGCTCGAGGTCGGGATCGCGATGAGGCGCGACCACGTGCTGATGTGGCCGGCGAGCGCGATGCTGACCGGGAACGGGGTCGCGTTCATCCTGCGCGTGCCGGGCACGGAGCACGGCGACTGGTGGAGCCTGAACGGCTGGTGGATCTTCGCCGGCACCGCCGCCGTGTCGCTGCTCTCGAAGTACCTGATCCAGATGGGCGGACGGCACGTCTTCAACCCGTCCAACTTCGGGCTCGTCCTCTGCTTCCTGCTGCTCGGCCCTGAGCGCGCCGACCCGCTCGAGTTCTGGTGGGGGCCGATGACGCCGTTGCTCGCGCTCGCGCTCGCGATCATCGTCGCCGGGGGCCTCGCGATCCTGCTGCGACTGCACATCCTCTCGATCGCGATCGGGTTCTGGGTCACCTTCGCCGCCGCCCTCGCGGTGCTGGCCGCCGTCGGCCACGAGATGACCGCCCGCTGGCACGTCGGGCCGGTCACGGACTGGGAGTTCTGGCGGATCCTCGTCTTCTCCCCCGAGATCCTCGTCTTCCTCTTCTTCATGATCACCGACCCGCGGACGATCCCGCGCGGGCCCGCGGGACGACGGGTCTACGCCGTCTCGATCGGCCTCCTCGCCGTGCTCCTGATCGCGCCGCAGACGACGGAGTTCGCGAGCAAGGTCGCGGTGCTGGCTGCGCTCTTCATCGTCTGCGCCGCGCGTGCGGTGCTCGAGCTGTCGGCCTCGCGCGGCTGGCTTGCGGTGCGGCGACCTAGCCGGCTCCCGCTCGCGCTCGGCAGCGCGACCGGCGCCGTCGCCTTCGTCGGCCTGCTCGTCCTGGCGGGCCTGCCGGCGCGCCCGTCAGCGGCGGCGGCCACCGGGCCGGTCGCGAACGGGCAGGTCGCCGTCTCGGTCCGCCAGACGCCCGGCGTCGCGGCCGTCGACAGCGCGACGGCCGAGCGCATCGCGCACGACGTCGTGGCCGGTCTAGAGGCGGAGTCGGAGGCGCTGCGCCGGCGCGATCCCGCCCGCGCCGCGACGGGCGCCGACGGCGAGCAGCTGGCGGCGATCTGGAGCGAGATCCGGGCCGCCCGCGGCCGCCCAGTCGTCGTTCCGCGCTACCGCGTGGAGTCCGTCGCGGTCACCCTCGAGCCGGCCAGCGGCCAGTCGCCGCCCACGGTCGTCGCGCGGGTCGTCGGCACGGTCGAGCGCGTCACGTACGAGGGCTCGCCCGTCGGCGGTCACGGCGACCGCGAGCGCCCGTGCGGTTCTCGCAGAACGTACGAGCTCGCGCCCGACGGCGGCCGCTACCTGATCGTCCGCGTCCGCGGCGCCGCCTCGACGCCCGCCGCCGCACCCGTCCTCAGCACCGAGGCCTTCGGCGGCGTGCAGCTGCACGACGTCGCCGCGGAGGTGGGGCTCGACTTCAGGCACGCCGCCTTCCGCTTCGGGATGTCCGACGACACGCCGGCGATGATGGGCGGCGGCCTCTGCTGGCTCGACGCCGACGAGGACGGCTGGCTCGACCTCTTCGTCGTCAACTCGTACTCGAACGACGAGATCGTCCGCTGGCAGGAGCGCGGCGGCCTCCCGCGCAGCGCGCTCTTCCGCAACGAGCGCGGCCGCTTCGTCGACGCGAGCCGAGGCTCGGGCGCCGACCTGCCGATCCGCGGGAGCGGCTGCGTCGCGGCGGACTTCGACGGTGACGGCCACACGGACCTCTACGTGACCGCGGGCGGATACAACTTCGCGACCGACGGGTACGACGCGCTCCTCTGGGGTCACGGCGACGGCACCTTCACGGAGGGAGCGGCCGCCGCCGGCCTCGGCGCGCCGGGCTGGCACTCGGGCGCCGCCGTCGGCGACGTCAACGGCGACGGCCGGCCCGATCTCTTCGTCGCCGGCTACACGGACGTGAACGCGCCGATCCCCGGCTCGCCCGCCGGCTTCCCGACGAACCACCGCGGCGTCCGCGACCTCCTCTACCTGAACGACGGCCCCGACGCGAACGGCCGCTCGCGGTTCCGCGAGGTCGGCGCGGAGGCGGGCCTGGAGCGCGGCCGCCTCGAGCACGGCCTCGGCGCAGTCTTCACCGACGTCAATGGCGACGGCCGCCTCGACCTCTACGTGGCGAACGACGAGGATCCGAACCGGCTCTACCTCAACGTGCGCGCGGACGGCGGGCTCGGCTTCCGGCTCGAGGAGCGCGGGTCGGCGGAGGGCGTCGACGACGCCAACGCGGGCATGGGGATCGCAGCCGCCGACTGGAGCGGCGACGGCCGGGATGACCTGTTCGTCACGAACTCGCGCAACCAGCTCCATGCCGCCTACCGGAGCGCGGCCGGCGGCTTCGACGACGCCAGGGCCGCGATTCGCGCCTGCGCTCGGCACGAGCTACACCGGCTGGGGCGTCTCGTGGGCCGATCTCGACCTCGACGGCAACCTCGATCTCGTGCTCGCGAACGGCGCCATCCCGCTCCTCCACCCCGCCCGCGACGCGCAGCGGATCCAGGTGCTCGAGAACCTCGCCGGCGAGGGGGAGCGCGCCGCGTTCGCCGACGCCGGCGTGGCGACCGGTCTCGCCGACAGCCGCCGCCTCAACGGGCGCGGACTCGCCGCTGCCGATTACGACAACGACGGCGATCTCGACGTGGCGGTCAACTCCGTCGGCGGACCGCTGACGCTGCTCCAGAACACCGGCGCCACCGGTCACTGGCTCGAGGTCGAGCTACGCGGTTCTTGCCGGGAACGAGGGTGACGGCGGTGCTGCCGGACGGGCGCCGGCTCGTCCGCGAGGTGCACGCCGGCAGCAGCTACCTCTCGTCGGAGGATCCGCGACGTGCATCTCGGGCTCGGTGGCGCGGAACGGGTGACCCGGCTCGTCGTCCGCTCGCCCGGCGGCCGTGAAACGACGCTCCGCAACGTCGCCGCGGATCGCCTCGTCACCGTGCCCTAGAGTCTCCGGATGGTTCCCGGTGTCGAGCTCCGCGCGCCGGCCGTCGCCGCCGCGGACGATGTCCTGACCGATGAGGCGCTCGCCTTCGTCGCCGGGCTCGAGCGGGAGTTCCGCCCGCGGCGTGCCGAGCTCCTGGCTGCGCGCGAGGCCCGTCTTGCCCGCCTGCGCGCCGGCGAGCTGCCGGACTTCCTGCCGGACACGGAGCGCGTCCGCAGCGGCGACTGGAGCGCCGCGCCCGTCCCCGCCGAGCTGCAGGACCGCCGCGTCGAGATCACCGGGCCGGTCGACCGGAAGATGGTCATCAACGCGCTGAACTCCGGCGCGCGGATGTTCATGGCCGACTTCGAGGACTCGAACTCGCCGACCTGGCAGAACTGCGTCGAGGGACAGGTCAACCTGACCGACGCGCTCGACCGCACGATCTACGCCTTCGATACGCGGCGAGAAGCAGTACCGCCTGAACGACGAGACCGCGACGCTGCTCGTCCGCCCGCGCGGCTGGCATCTCGTGGAGCGGCACCTCGAGGTCGACGGCGAGCCGATGTCCGCGAGCCTGTTCGACTTCGGCCTCTATTTCTTCCGCAACCACGCGCGCGGCGGGCGCTTCTTCTATCTGCCGAAGCTCGAGAGCCACCTCGAGGCGCGGCTCTGGAACGACGTCTTCGCCTGGGCGCAGGACCAGCTCGCCGTGCCGCGAGGGACGATCAAGGCGACCGTCCTGATCGAGACGATCCTCGCGGCGTTCGAGATGGAGGAGATCCTCTACGAGCTGCGGGAGCACTCCGCCGGGCTCAACGCGGGCCGCTGGGACTACATCTTCTCCGTGATCAAGAAGCTCGGCCACCGGCCCGAGTTCGTCCTCCCCGACCGCGCGGACGTGACCATGGCGGTGCCGTTCATGCGCGCCTACACGGAGCTGCTCGTGAAGACCTGCCACCGGCGCGGCGCGCACGCGATCGGCGGCATGGCCGCCTTCATCCCCTCCCGGCGCGACCCCGAGGTGAACGCGGTCGCGCTGGCGAAGGTGCGCGAGGACAAGGAGCGGGAGGCCTCGCAGGGCTTCGACGGCACCTGGGTCGCGCACCCCGATCTCGTCCCGGTCGCGCTGGAGGTGTTCGACCGCGTGCTCGGCGACCGTCCGAACCAGGTCGAGCGGCAGCGCGAGGACGTCGCCGCCGACCCGAGCGCCCTGCTCGACGTCGTCTCGACGCCCGGCGCCATCACCGAGGACGGGCTTCGCAACAACGTCTCGGTCGGCATCCAGTACCTCGGCGCATGGCTGCGAGGCTCGGGCGCCGTGGCGATCTTCAACCTGATGGAGGACGCCGCCACCTCGGAGATCTCGCGCTCGCAGGTGTGGCAGTGGCTGCGGCACGGCAAGGTCGAGCGCGCCGACGTCGAGCGGATCATCGAGGAGGAGACGGCGCGGCTCGGCGACGGCTTCGACGAGGCCCGCGAGCTCTTCGAGCAGGTCGCGCTCGGTGAGGAGTTCGTCGAGTTCCTCACGCTGCCCGCGTACGAGCGGATCGAGTAGCCGCTAGTCGCCACGGCGGCCGAGCAGCGGTTCCTGGCGCGTCGCTCGCGGTGCGTAGGCCGGTGGAACAGTATGAGTAATACGGGCCGCCGGCTGGAGCGCCGCGAGCGGCGCGAGGCTGCGCCGGAGGCCGGCTCCGCCGGCCGGGAGGCGCAGCCGGCCCGGGGCCGCTGCTCAGTCGCCGGCGACGAAGAACTGCCAGTCGCCGTCGGGCGTGATCGCCGTGCGGTAGCCGAGGTAGCCCGTGCCGCCTGTCTTCATCCCGTCGATCTGCTCCTGCGTGTAGAGCCCTGCGTCGACGAGCGCCTGCCAGTCGGCCTCGCTCGGCGACTCCTGGTACGCGGTCGGCCAGGCGTACGAGCCGCTCTCGTTACGCGTGTACGGCGTCGTCAGGATCGTCGCGAGCGCCAACATCGGCTTCGGCCCCGGCTCGGCGTCGCCCGCCTCCTCGCGCTCGCGCCAGTACTCGGCGGCGGAGGTCTCGCTGCCGTAGCTGAACGTGAAGCCTTCGCCTTTCTCGAGCGCGATCTCCTCGAGCGTCTCGTAGTCGCACGCGACGGCGGCCTCGAAGACCCGGCTCCGCACGTCGGCCACCGCTTGCGGGAGCTCCTGCTCCGGCAGCGTCAGGCGCACGCCTGCGGTCGAGCACTCGACCTGGGGCTCCGTGACGGTCTCGGTCTCGCTCGTCGTCACCGTCTCGGTGACGGTCGCCGGCGCGGTCGAGCCGGCCTCCTCGTCGTCGCCGCCGCAACCCGCGGTGAGGGCGAGCACGAGCAGCAGTGCCAGCGCGAGTCTCATCGCCTCAGGACTATCAGAGGTGCACTGCGCCCTGCGCCAGTGCGTTGCCGAGCGGCTCGTCTGCCCGGACGAGCACGACCCGTACGTGGGAGCCCTCTCCGTACAGGTCCGTCGGCTGCACGAAGGCGCCGAACGGCTGCACGCGCTCGCCGTCGACGAGCAGCTCGCCGCGCAGCACGCAGCCGATGCCCTGACGAGCCTCGGGCTCCCCGTCGCGCTCGCAGCGAAGGGCATAGTCGCCCCAGGGGTCGAGCTGGATCGACATGCTCAGCTTCGCGTCGTCGACCGACCACTCGGTCAGCTCCCAGCGCAGTACCGTCGCTCCGTCCCGCCCCGCACGCAGCTCCGCCTCGTCGGCGCCGAAGGCGGCGCTGCCGGCGTGGAGGCTCGCGAGCTCGCCGGAGGCGACGTAGACGATCCGCGACCCGGCAGGGAGCGACAGCACCTCGCCGGGGCCGAGTAGATCCTCGTACAGGGAGAGCGACGTCATCCGGCCTCGACGGGCGCGGTCACCTCGATGACAAACGCCGAAATCGCGTCGAGGTAGCCGTCGGCGAATCGCGGCGGGTCTCCCATCTGCAGCCGGTGGTCGGCGCCGGGAAAGACCTCGACGGCGAGACGTTCCGGCGGCACCGCCTCGCGATAAACCGCCACGCTCTCGTCCACGGGCACGATGGCATCGTCCTGCCCGAAGAGCGCCAGCACGGGGATTCGGGCGGCGCTCGAGCGCCGGGCGCGGGTCGTAGTCGATCAGCCCTGCGGCGAGAGCCCACTCGGCCGGGTCGTCCGGGAAGAAGGAGAGCTCGAGCTCGTCGTGCGCGGTGTCAAAGCGGCTGCGGGCCACGTCTAGCGGTAGCCGGTCGCGAATGGCGCCGAACACGAGGTCGAATCCCCGCAGAGCGAGCTCGATCTGGTCGGGCGAGGCGCCTGAGCGCTCGAGCGCAGTCACGGTCGCGTACCGCTCCTGCGCCGCCGGGGTCACGCCCGGGCCCGAGCTCGTCACCGCGAATGCGATCGGGGAGTCGCGGCTCGCGGCCTCGAGCACGACCCAGCCGCCCTGGCTGTGGCCGAAGACGCCGACCGGCGTCCCGTCCGCCTCGTCGGCCGTGAGCACGACGATGCACGCCAGCAGGTCCTCGGCCTGCTCGACGATCGCCGCGTCCTGCCACCGGCCGGTCGATTCGCCCACGCCCCGCTTGTCGAAGGAGCAGACCGCGATCCCCGTTCGGAGCAGGTGCTCTCGGATCGGCGGGAAGAAGACGTCGTTGTGCCGGTCGGACGGGCCGGAACCGGGATGCATCAGAACCGTGGCGAGCGGCTCGTCCGGCAGCCAGAGCGTGCCGGCGAGCTGAAACGCGCCCCGGTCGACGACGAGCTCCCGCTCGCTCATCGGCCCTCCGACGGCGTCACCAGCACGCGCCCGGGCTCCCCGGCCAGGCTCGCCCGGAACGCGTCGTCGGCGCGCTCGAGCGGGAAGCTCGGCCCGACGAGGCTCGCGAGCTCGAGGTCGCCGGTTCGGACGAGGTCGAGCAGGCGCGGCAGGGCGACGGCAGGATGCTCCGAGCCGTAGATCGTCCCGGTCAGCGTCTTCTCGCGATTCGTGAAGTCGAGTGGATCGAGGGAGAGGCGGGCACCGGCGGCGGGAAGGCCGACGACGACGGTAGTGCCGCCGCCGCGCGTCCAGCGCAGCGCGAGCGCGGTCGTCTCGGGCGAGCCGACGGCGTCGAACGCGTAGTCGACGCCCTCGGGCGCGAGCTCGCGCATCGCCCCGCGCACGTCGTCAGGCGAGCAGGCGTGCGTCGCGCCGAGCCGGAGCGCCTGCTTGCGGCGCGCCTCGACCGGATCGACGACGACGATCGCGCTTGCGCCGGCGATCCGCGCGCCCTGGACGACGAACTGGCCGACGCCGCCGGCGCCGATCACGAACGCCGTGAAGCCCGCCTCCGGGCGGGCCGCGTGCAGCACGGCGCCCACTCCGGTCAGGGCCGCGCAGCCGAGCAGTGCGGCCTGCTCGAGCGGCACGTCGTCGCCGATCGCCAGAGCCGCGCCGGCGTCCACGGCCACGTGTCCCGCGAGGGCGCCGGTCGCCGTGCCGCGGTAGACCGTCTCGCCGTCGAGGCTGAGCCCGGTTCGCCCGCCGAGCAGCGTGCCGCCGCCGATCGCGCGCGAGAGCGGGCCGCAGGCGGCGGGCCGGTTGCGGCGGCAAGCGCCGCACTCGCCGCAGGCAGGCGCCCACGAGAGCACGACGCGGTCGCCCACGGCGACGGCGTCGACGGCGTCTCCGACCGCCTCGACGACACCCGCGCCCTCGTGCCCGAGGACGATCGGCGTCGGGCGGTCCCATTCACCCTTGTACGAGTGCAGATCCGTGCCGCACACGCCCACAGCGCTCATCCCGACGAGCACCTCGTTCGGCTGCAGCTCCTCGAGCTCGAGCTCGCGAACGTCGAGCCGCCCCGGCTCGAACATGACCGCCGCCCGCGTTCTCATCGCATGAGCATGCCGCCGTTGACGTCGAGCGTCGCGCCGGTGACGAACCCCGCCGCGTCGGAGGCGAGGTACGCGACCGCAGCGGCGACCTCCTCGGGCCGGCCGAGCCGGCCGACCGGAATCGTCCTGAGCATCGTCTCGATCCGCTCGGGAGGCACGCTTGCGACCATCGGCCCGTCGATGGCTGCGGGGGCGACCGCGTTGACGGTCACGCCCGACCCGGCTAGCTCGGTCGCGGCGTGGCGCGTCAGCGCGACGATGGCGGCCTTCGAGGTCGCGTAGTGGACGCCGGTCACGGCACGCGACGCCTGCCCGGCGACGGACGCGAGGTTGACGATCCGCCCGTGGCCGCGGTCGCGCATCTGCGCGCCGATCACGCGGCAGCCGAGATACGTGCCGCGCAGATTCGTCGCGAGCACGTCGTCCCACTCCTCGAGATCGATCTCCCAGAAGGAACGCAGCTCGGTGCGGGCCGCGTTGTTGACGAGGACGTCGACCTCGCCGGCGTCCGCGAGCAGCCGCTCCCACGACGCGAGGTCGCGGACGTCGTGCTCGACCGCGAGCGCGGGCTCGCCCAGCTCGGCGGCGACACGCGCCACGCCCTCCGCGTCCCGGTCCGCGAGCACTACGCGGTCGCCGTCGTCGTGCAGCCGACGTGCGATCGCCTCGCCGAGGCCGCGCGCGGCGCCCGTCACGACCGCCGTGCGCGTCAGTCCACCTCGACGTGGATCCGCTGCTTCGCGGCGCGCAGGGGTCCGCCGGTGCGGCCCGCACGCGTCGCGAGTGCCTCCGCGAGGATCGATACGGCTGTCTCCTCGTTCGAGTCTGCGCCGATGTCGAGCCCGGAGGGCCCTGCGATCCGATCGAGGTCGGCCTCGTCCACGCCGGCCTCCAGCAACCGGCTCCGGCGGCGCTCCTGGTTGCGGCGAGACCCGAGCGCACCGATGTAGAACGCCTCCGTCTCCAGGGCGGCCTTGAGCGCGGGGACGTCGAACTTGTCGTCGTGGGTGAGTACGACGACGGCGGTGGAGTGGTCGGGCTCGACCTGCGCGAATGCGTCCTCAGGCCAAGCGACGATGAGCTCGTCCGCGCTCGGGATCCGGTCGGTCGTGGCGAACTTGGCCCGCGCGTCGGCCACGATGACCTTCCAGCCGAGCAGCTTCGCCGCCCGGCAGAGGGACTCGGCCGTGTCGACGGCGCCGTACACGAGCAGCCGCGGCGGCGGCCCGTAGACCTCACAGAAAACCCGGCGGCCCTCCAGCTCGAGCTGCCGGTTGCGGCCACCGCGAATCAGCTCCGGCGCGTGCGCGGCGAGGTCGGCGGGACCGTCCCCGACCGTCTCGCCGTCCTCCAGCACGAGCAGCTTCGCGCCGGCGCCCTCACCCGAGACGACCGTGAAGAGGACGCCGCGCTCGTTCCGTTCCTGGAGCGCCAGGAGGCGCTCTATCACTGCAAGCGCTCGACGAACACGTCGATCTCGCCGCCGCAGGGCAGGCCGACGTTCCAGGCCTCGTCGTCCGAGATCCCGTAGGACAGGAGCTTCGGCTCGCCGCCCGCCAGGACCTCCTGTGCCTGCTCGTAGACGTCGCCCTCGACGCACCCGCCCGAGACGGAGCCGCAGAGCTTGCCGCTCTCCGAGATCGCGAGGCTCGACCCGACCGGCCGCGGCGCCGAGCGCCGAGTGGCGACGACCGTCGCGACGACGACCCGCTCACCGTCGCGCTGCCAGCGCTCGATCTCGGGAAGAATCTCCTTCACGCCGCCATTATCGCGATAGGTTGCTCCGCGATGACGGGCGACCAGGCCGCAGTGAGCCTTCTGCGCTGGCTCCGGCGCCAACTGCGCGAGCCGACGCCCTGGCGCGAGCGCCTCGAGGCCGCGGTCGCGAACGACGACCCCGAGGAGGCGCGGCGGCTGCTCGGCCAGATGGAGTTCACCGACGCGCAGCGCCGGCACGTCGCCGGGCTGATCGAGAGGTGGGAGGAAGGCCGCTGAGTGCGGGATCGAACGAGGCGCTCGTACGGCACATCTTCGACGCGTTCGCCCGCAAGGAGGGCTTCGCGCTGCGCGACGTCTTCGCCGAGGACGCGGTCTGGCACGTGCCCGGCGCGAGCGTGATGTCCGGCACCTACCGCGGCCGGTCCGAGATCTTCCGCTTCCTCGCGAGGCTGCCGAGGGAGACGAACGGCACCTACGGCTCGCGCCTGATCGACGTGCTCGCGAGCGAAGACCGCGCCGCCGCTCTCTACCGCGCGTTCGGCGAGCGCGATGGCATGTCACTCGACATCGACCAGCTGCTGCTCTTTACGATCCGTGACGGCCTCGTGGCGGAGGTGCTGGCCCTCCCGAGCGATCCGCTCGCCTTCGAGCGCTTCTGGGCCCCTACTCCCACGTCTCCATGATCGGGTAGCGCGGCCGGGCGTCGAGGCAGTCGGCCGCGTAGACGGCGATGCCGACGTCGCCCGTCCAGAGCGAATAGCGGCCGCGGCCGCGCTCGTCGCGTGCGCGCGCCGCCTGCTCGAGGGCGTGCACGGCGAAGCGGCGGGCGCGCTCCAGCCAGACCTCGTCCTGCGTGCGCTCGAAGGTCTTCAGAAGGGCGTAGCCGTTGCCGGCGGTGCCGTGGCAGATGGACGCGCCTTTCTCCGGGCCGTGCGCCCCGGCCTGCCAGATGGTCTCCCCACCCGCGAGCAGCAGATCCTCGTCGAGGTACGAAGCGGCCGAGACGACGATGCCCGGCGTGCCCGAGCACCACTGCAGCCGGATCTCTCCCTCCCCCTCGAGCTCGTCTCCTGCCCGGCCGGGCCAGTTGACGGAACCGTCCTCGACCACCGCGGTGCGCCGCAGGACGGCCGCGGTGTCGCGCTCGAGCGTCTCACGCGTCCCGTCGTCGAGCAGGTCGCCTCCGCCTAGGAGCGCCAGGACGTTGCCCACGACGCCGTGCGGCGGGCCCAGGCCGCGCGACGTGCCGCCGTGGAGCCGCTTCGTCCAGAGCCCTTCCGTGTCGCGCCGGTCGAGCAGGGCCGCGGCGCTCGTGCGCCAGGCCTCTGCCCAGCGGTCATCGCCGGTCCGGTCGAACATCGCGCGGGCGGCGAGCATCGTCCCGGGCGAGCCCCACATGACCTCGATCGCCTCGTTGTCGACGTTCTCGAGCACGCGCTCGTGCAGCTCGTCGGCGAGCCGCTCGTCGGGAGCGAGGAGCCAGGCTACCGCGAGGATGCCGCTCTGGCCTGAGAGGAGCCCAGCCCGGGCCGGGTCGGGAGCTCGGTCCCGCGCATGAGGTCGGGCTCGCTCGCGCCACGCGTCGAGCGTCGCCCGAGCCGCGTCCTCCAGATCGAGGCGCGGACTCCGCGTGGCCGCGCCGGCGCAGTGCGTCGAGCGCCCAGACGACGCCCGCGGCACCGACGTACAGCGCCTTGAGCGGGGTCGGCGTCTGCCACGCATCCCAGTCGTCGGCCGGCCAGAGCCCGTCCGCTGCGAACGCACCGTCTGCGTCCGCCACGATCTCGGCGATCCGCTCGCGCACCCAGATGTCGTCCCACGCGCGGTCGGTCAGCGGCTCGAACTTCGCGGGGTCGTAGAGCATCAGGAGCGAACTGGATTGGTGAGCGTGCCGACCCCCTCGATCTCGACCGTCACCTCGTCGCCGTCGGCGAGGTAGAGAGGCGGATCGCGGAACTCCCCCACGCCCGACGGCGTGCCGGTCAACAGCAGATCGCCGGGCTCGAGCGTGATCGCCTCGGCCGTGAACGCGATCAGCTCGGCGACGGAGAAGATGAGGTCGGCGGTCGTCGAGTCCTGACGCACCTCTCCGTTCACGAGGCAGCGGATCCGCAGCGCATCCGGATCGGGCACCTCGGCCGCCGGCACGAGCTCCGGCCCGACGGGACAGAACGTGTCGAGCGACTTGCCTCGCGTGTACTGCCTGTCGGCGCGCTGAAGGTCGCGCGCGCTGACGTCGTTCGCGCAGAGGTAGCCCCGCACCCCTTCCAGCGCGCTCTCCACGGAGACGCCCTTGAGCCTCGCTCCGATCACCACCCCGAGCTCGGCCTCGTAGTCGACCGCGCTCGAGATCGCCGGCAGCACGATCGGCTCGCCCGGCCCGATCAGCGCCGTCGCCCACTTCGCGAACAGCATCGGCCGCTCGGGCGGCGTGCGGCCCTGCTCCTCGGCGTGGGAGCGGTAGTTCAGCCCGACGCAGACGATCTTGCCGGGCCGCTCGATCGGCAGCATCGCCGCGCTACTCCCCCTCCGCCTGCTCCTCGGCCGGCTCGGCGAACTCCACCTCGAGCCGCTGAATGCGCGAGCCCTCGACCTCGAGAACGCGCATGACGATGCCGTCCGTCGGCATCTCGTCGCCCACCTCCGGCGCGCGTCCGAGCAGGCCGAATACGTACCCGGCCATCGTGTGGTAATCCCCGGCCTCGATCGTCGTCTCGAACTGCTCGTTGAAGTCGTCGATCGGGAAGGTGCCGTCGATGCGGATGCGATGGTCGTCGATCCGCTCGACCGACTCGTCCGGGAGGTCGTACTCGTCTTCGATCTCGCCGACGATCTCCTCGAGCAGGTCTTCGAGCGTGACGATGCCCTGCATCGCGCCGTACTCGTCGACGACGATCGCCATGTGCTGGTTCTGCACGCGGAACTCGGCCAGCAGCGCGGCCAGGTCCTTCGTCTCGGGGACGATGTAGGCGGGCCGGAGCAGCGACTCGAGCTCGACGGCCGCGATGCCGCGGTCGTGCATGGCGCCGAAGAGGTCGCGGACGTGCAGGATCCCGACGATCTCGTCGAGCGAGCCGCGGTAGACCGGATAGCGCGTGTACGGCGAGGTCATCAGCGCGCCGAGCGCCTCTTCGGGCGGTAGCTCGGCCGCGATCGCCACCACCTGCGGCCTCGGCACCATCACCTCGTGGGCCTCCTTGTCGGCGAAGTCGAAGACCTTGTAGAGCATCTCCTCCTCCGTGGTCGCGATCACGCCGGCCTCTTCCGCGCCTGCCACGATGTGGCGGATGTCCTCCTCGGTATGGGCGAGGTCGCCGGCGCGAGCCGGCCTGACCCCGAAGAGGCGTGTGACCGCGTTCGCTGAGACCTGCAGCACGTAGTTGAACGGCGCCGTCATGCGCTGCAGGAGGCCGAGCGGCGCGGCGAACGCCTTCGCGATCGGCTCGGCCCGCTGCAGCGCAACTGCTTTCGGGCACGAGCTCGCCGAGCGCGACGCTGAGGTACGTGAGGATGACAAACGCCAGCACGTAGGCGATCCCGTGCGAGAGCCAGGAGTCGAAGTAGTTCGACAGCAGCGGCTGGCCGACGGCGCCCAGCGCGATCCCGAACACCGTGATGCCGATCTGAATCGTGCTGATGAACCCGACCGGGTTGTCCATCCGGTCCAGGGCCGCCTGCGCGCGACGGCTACCGCGCTGAGCCTCGGGCTCGAGCCGACTTCGGCGGGCGGTCACGAGCGCGTACTCGGCCGCGACGAAGATCGCGTTCCCGAGCACGAGCAGCAGGATCACGAGGATCCGGAGGGCGTCGCTCATGTGGCCCCGGACCTAGCCGGGGCGTAGGTACTAGGCGGTTGCTCGTCTTCCAAGCTGGCGCGCAGTATAGGCAACGGTGCCGTCGTTCTCGATGCGCGCGGCCCGCTCCTCGCCCACGAGCCGCTCGAGGTGGGAGAGCGTCTCGGCGACTGCAAAGCGGCGGGCGGCGGGCTTCAGATCGGCGCCGAAGAGGTCGAACGAGAGCTCGTAGCCGCTCCGCGGCGCCTCGGTGAGCGCCGCCTCGGCCGCCTCGAGTCGCTCGCGATGGTGCTCGATCAGCTCGTGGGCGCGGGCGACGGGATCCTCGATCGGGTCGCCGTGCCCCGGCAGCGCGAGGCGGGGCGCGAGCTCGATCGTCCGCCGCAGCGAGTCGAGGAAGTCGCCGAGCGGGTCGGGCCTGCTCTCCGGCCAGAGGCCGACGGTCGGCGAGATCCGGCCGAGCAGGTGATCGGCGGAGACGAGGATGTCGCCCTTCAGCAGGCAGAGCTGGCCGTCCGCATGGCCCGGCGCGGCGACGAGCTCCCAGCCGTCCAGGCGGTCGCCCTCGCCGACGCGCACCGGGTCGGGCTGGTAGCGAACGTACGGCGCATAGGCGGACCCCGTCCGGATCAGCTCCTCGGCCATCCGCCGGGGCACACCGTGGCTGAGGAACCAGTCGGCGATGTGCTGTGGCCAGTCGACGCCCGACCAGACCTTGGTGCACTGCTCGTAGTCGAGCGCTCCCTGATGCACCGGCGCCCCCGTCAGCGAGGCCAGGTCCGCGGCAGCGCCGACGTGATCCGGGTGAAAGTGCGTGATCAGGATCCGGGCGACCTCGCCGGGTACCTGGTCCAGCTCGGCCGACCAGCGCTCGGCGGCGTCCGGGAGCCCGATGCCGGTGTCGACGAGGGTCCAGCCGTCCTCGCCGGGCAGCAGGTACGCGTGGACGTGGCCGGGACGCGTCGGCAGGACGCAGGTAATTCGGCGGATTCCTGCCGGAAGCTCGTCCATCCGTGTATCTAACACGTCCGGCGCCGAGCGAACGTGTGTTCTATACTGCCTGCATGCGGGTCGACTACCGCGAGGAGCCGTGCCGGAGCGCGCTCAATCGCGTCCGCGGCATGCCGTTCGACTGGTCGCTGAACCCCTACATGGGCTGTGCGCACCGCTGCACGTTCTGTTACGTCCGGGCGTTCGAGCAGCGCGCCGACCGGCCGTCCGGCGACCGCTACGGGCGCTCGATCCGGGTGAAGACGAACGTCGCAGAGGTGCTGGCCGCCGAGCTCGCCAGGCCCTCGTGGCGGGGCGAGGGGATCGCGATCGGCGCGGCAACCGACCCGTATCAGCCGGCGGAGGGCCGGTACAGGCTCACGCGCGCCTGCCTGGAGGTGCTCGCGCGGGCCGCGAACCCGTTCGCGCTCATCACCAGAGGCCCGATGGTCATGCGCGACGTGGACGTCCTGCAGGAGGCCTCGTCGCGGGCCGACGTCTCGATCACGTTCTCCGTCCCCGACCCTGGACGAGCAGGTCTGGCGGACGACCGAACCCGGGACGCCGCCGCCGAGACAGCGCCTGCGGGCGCTCAAGGAGCTCGTCGACGCGGGCGTCAAGGCGAGCGTCGGGATGGCGCCGATCCTGCCCGGGTCTGTCGGATCGCCCGGAGCAGCTCGCCGAGGTGGTCAGGGCGGCGCGGGAGGCCGGCGCCACCGGCATCTGGGCGAACCTCCTCTACCTGAAGCCCGGCACCCGCGAGCACTTCCTCGAGGCCCTCGCGCGTGACTGGCCGGAGCAGCTCGACCACTATGAGCGGCTCTACGACGGGCGCGCGTACCTGCCGCAGGCGGAGGCGCAGCCGGTTCGGGCGCTCGTGCGGGAGCTTGCACGCGAGCACGACGTCCGCGATCGCCGCCGCGTGCCACTGCGGCCGCCGCGGGCCCGGAGCAGCTCACCCTGGCGGTGTGACGACGACGTTGACGACGTAGGTGAGGCTGAGGTCGTCCAGGCGCAACCTCAGGCGCCAGCAACCGGCAGACGGGAAGTTGACGGGGCTCATGTACGACGGGTTGGCCGCGCTCGAGAACGAGCCCTGGTTCATCCCGAGCACGCGCAGCGGCGGCGCAGGTGCGTCGAGCCGCTCGCCCGAGAGCGTCGGCCTTTGCCAGGGCGGCGTCGTCACCCAGAGCAGCTTGTCGCCGATCGCACCGTCGGCACCGACACGGTCCGGCGGGAAGGTCCTTGACGCCGTCGGACGTGCAGGCCCGCCCAGAGCAGCCCGTTCCCGTACCAGGAGACGTTACGGGGCTGTCCCGGCGGTCGATTCCCGTTCGGGAGCGTGACCGGGCAGGACGCGGTCGTCGCGATGCTCAGGCGCGTCTGCGAGCGGTACCGCTGGGCGAACTGGGCGGGCCGTTGCACGAAGAACGCGCGACCGCCGCTGTACGCGGGGCACGCCGGGCACCAGTACGCGATCGTGTACGTGCCGGCATCGAGGGGCGGCACGTCGAACGTCAACAGTCCGCGTCCGTTCTTGTCGGGGACGATCGAGCCGACGAAGGCCAGTCGCCGTGTCGAGGCGCGTGTGGACCTGGGCCGCCAGGTCGTCGCGGACGAGGTACAGCCGAATCGGGCGCTGCAACGGCTTCACCCGCCGGCTCGGCGCAAAGCTCTCCGCCGTGCCGCCGGTCCGCACCGAGACGCGGTCGTTCGGCGCGGCGCTCGGGCGATCGAACAGGAAGAACGTCGCTGCACAGGCATTCGCCGGCGCCCAGAGCGTCGCGAGGGCAAGCGCGAGGAACGCGAGTCGCTTCACGGTTTCACCGGGTAGTACACCACGCAGTCCGGGTCAGATCCGACGACCGGAATACAATCCCTGGCCGTGCCCGACGAGATCACGTGCCTGATCGTGGACGACCACGAAGTCGTGCGCGAGGGACTGCGGCTGTCGCTCTCGCGGGCGCCGCACATCCGCGTCATCGGCGAGGCCTCGGACGGCGCCGGCGCCGTCTCGCTCGTGGAGCGCCGACGGCCGAACGTCGTGATCATGGACGTGCGGATGCCGGGCATGGACGGCCTCGAGGCGACGAAGGAGATCCACGACAAGGTGCCCGAGACGGCCGTCCTCATCTTCACGGCGTACAGCGAGCGGTCGCTGCTCGGCCGCGGGCTCGAGTCCGGCGCCAAGGGCTACATCCTCAAGGAGGCGCCGCACGCGACGCTGCTGCGAGCGATCGAGAAGGTCGCGGGCGGTGAGAGCTTCGTCGACCCGGCGCTGATGCCCGCCTTCCTGACCGGCAAGGAGCAGAACGAGATGCTGACCGCGCGCGAGCGCGAGATCCTGCAGCTCCTCGCCGACGGCATGTCGAACGCAGACGTGGCTGCAAAGCTCTTCATCAGCCAGGAGACGGTGAAGAGCCACGTCCGCCACATCCTCGCGAAGCTCGAGGCCGACACGCGCACGCATGCGGTCGCCATCGCGCTCCGCGAGGCGATCATCGATTGACGAGCGGCCTGGCCGTCTGGCTCCTCATCCTCGTGCTCGCCCTGCTCGCCGGCGTCGCCGCGCTCTACCTGATCATCAGCGAGCGGCGCCGCCACGAGGAGGTCGAGCTCGACAACGCGCGGCTCCTCGCCGACGCCCGTCTGCGCCAGGACGAGCGGGCCCAGCTCTCCGACCGGCTGATCACGGCCGAGCAGGACGAGCGGCGCCGGCTCGCGCTCTTCCTCCACGACGGCCCGGTGCAGAACCTGTCCGGGATCGCGCTCATGCTCGATGCGGCCGTCCACGCGATCGCCGAGGACCGACCCGACGACGCGAACGAGATCATCGGCTCCGCCCTCGAGAAGCACCGCGACACGATCCGCTCGCTACGCGACCTCTCCTTCAACCTCGAGCCGGTCGTGCTTCGCGATCAGGGCATCGTGCCGGCGGTGAAGGAGCTCGCCGAGCAGCTGGGGCTCGAGCACAGCCTCCAGATCGACGTCGACGTCGGGGCGGCCGAGCGCCTCGGCGAGAAGGAGCAGGTCGGCCTCTACCAGATCATCCGCGAGTCGCTCAACCAGGCGGTGCTGCGCGGCCCGCCGACGCGGATCACCGTCGTCGTGCGGGAGGTGACTGCGGGCGGCCTCGAGACGATCGTCTCCGACAACGGCAAGGGCGAGCGCCGGAAGGCACTGCTGGACGCCCTCGGCGAGCGCGTGACGACCCTGAACGGCCGCTTCTCGGTCGAGCAGGGGCGGGACGGCGGCACGACGCTTCACGTCGTCCTGCCTGCGTACGCGGCGGACTCGCCGTCGCGCGACTGATTCACTACACTTCCGCGCCGATGTACGAGGAAAACGGCGGTCACGGCAGTCACCTGCTCTTCGTCTGGTCGGCCTCCGGCTGGACGCTTCAGGAGCGCGACGGCGACGTGCCGGCGGTCGGCTCGACGGTCGAGACGGAGGAGCGCGTGCTCCGGGTCAGCAAGATCGGCCCCTCCCCACTCCCGGGCGATCGCCGGCCCTGCGCCTACACGCAGCTCGCCTGACTTTGTGTTGAAACAACACTAAGTCGCCTCCGCCAGCGCGGTCTCGGCCGCGATCCGGCCGAAGACGAGCGCGGCGGCGAGGCCGCTCCCGTACCCGCCGGTGAAGATGCCGCCCGCGTCCGCTCCGGCCGCGTAGAGCCCGCCGACGGGCGTGCCGTCGGCGCGCAGGACGCGGGCCTGCTCGTCGATCCGGAGGCCGCCGATCGTGTGCGTCACCGACGCGAGCACGCGCACGGCGACAAAGGGCGGCTCGACGAGCTTCGGCGACTCGGGCAGATCGAAGGGCAGCTCGTCCGCCGGCCGCACGTCCCCACCGGCCGCACGCGCGGCCTCGACGAGGTCGGCAACCGTCCGCTCGCGGACGCGCTCCCGGAGCGCGCGCGCGTCGACGACGTACCACGCCGCGCGCGCCGGTAGGCGCGCCGTCGCCTGCACGAGGTCGTTCTCGGACCACGACGGCTCGCCGGGGAAGAACTCGCGTCCAGCGTCGTCGAGCACGAGCGCGTGGCGCCCGTACAGCTGCGCGGCGCCGACGAACTGCTCCTCCGGCACAGCGGCCGGCAGGTTGCGCCCGTAGAACTCGTCCATCCCGGGAGAGAGATCGGCGCCTCGCGCGAGAGCGTATGCAAGCCCGTCCCCTTCGCTCCACGGATTGGCACGGAGGAGGAGCCCGCGGTCGCGCGCGAGGCGGCCGGCGAAGCCGCCGGTCGCGAGAACGGCCGCGTCGGTGAACGCCTCGCCGAGCCGGACGTCCCCGGCGGCACGGACGAGCGCGTCCGTCAGGCCGTGCGTGTCGAATCTCCAGCCGATCGTGCGTGGGTTTCCCGTCTCCCGCGCCACGACCGGCGCGCCGAGCGACTCGAGCCAGCCGAGCGCCTGGTCGAGTTCGTCGACGATGCGGCGCTGGAGGGCGGCGTCTCCGCCCGGGCACTCGGCGCGGAACTCGTCGAGCGTTCGATGGCGCCACACCACGCCGCTCGAGAGCAGCATCGAGCCGCCCGCCCGGTCGCCCTTCTCGGCGACGACCGGCTCGGCGCCGAGCTCGCGGGCACGGGCGGCCGCGACGAGGCCGGCCATGCCGGCGCCGGCGATGCGGAGCCGGGTCAGGTGAGCGAGAACGAGGGCTTGTGCTCGACGTACTCGAGCTTCACGCGGTCGGGCCCCCAGACGAACACCGCCAGGGTGTTCGGCGCGTCGACGACCTCGTCGATCTCGATGCCGCGCTCCTCGGCGCCGGCGACGTGCTCATCGACCGAGTCGACGAGCACGGCGACATGGTTCAGGAGCGGCCGCTCCGTCGGCTCCGGGCTGCCGGCCAGGAGCTCGAGGAACGCGCCGCCGACCTCGACCCTCGTCTCCCCCACGCGCTCGAAGCCGTACGCCTCCCAGGCTTCCGCCGCTCCCGCCGGATCGGCGGAGACGAGACCGACATGGTCGAGATCGAAGTCGAGGTCGGTCTCTCCCTCGACGAGCACGACCTCGAGACCCTCGCCGAGGTCGACGACGGGCTCGCGTCCGGCCAGCGAGGAGACCCTCAGGCCGATGCGGCTCAGCACGCCCCGCTCGCGCGGTCCCCCCGCCTCGAAGAGCGTCAGCTTGCCGCGGCGCGCATCGGCGCCGATGAGCGTGAACCGCTCCGTCCGCTCGATCACGTGCATGCCGAGCCGCTCGGCCGCGATCTCCTCGATCCGGTCGCGCCCGGCGACCCAGAGCGCGACGTGATCGAGCGTCCGGGGGTTCATGGACTGATTTCTACTTCTTTCGGTCGACCGCCCGCTGCAGCTCGGCCTTGTTCATCTTCGAGCGGCCCTTGATGTTCAGCCGCCTCGCCTCGTTGTAGAGCTGGTCGCGCGTCCGGCCCTTCGGACGATTCGTCCCCGAGCGCATCCCGCCGCGGCGGCTCGACGACATGTCCTGCCGGGAGAGCCGCGACGACTCGCGTGCCTCGCCCGAACGGGCCCGCTCCTTGTTGACCGTTCGGGCGGCGATCTCCTGCGCCTTGTCGTGCGACGTGCCGCGGTCCTCGAGGCTGTCCTTGATGTGCTCGTACTGGCGGTCGCGCTTGGCGTTCCAGGCCTCCTGAGGCATGACCCCTCCCTCGGTTGCTTGCCCCGGGAGGGTTCCCGCTTCGAGCGCCTGTTAAGCCCTACTCGAGCGGGGGGTTCTGCACGTTGTGCTCGGTCGCATACGCGTCCACGAGCGAGTTGATCACCTCGGCGCCGTCGCTGTAGGCGTAGTTGATCTTCACGAACGGCTCCCACTTGTCGGGCAGCGCGTCCTCCGGGAAGATCGCCTCGACCGGGCACTCCGGCTCGCACGCCCCGCAGTCGATGCACTCCTCCGGGTCGATGATCAGCATCCGTTCGAACTCGTGGATGCAGTCGACCGGGCAGACGTCCACGCAGGACAGATCTTTGATGTCGATGCAGGGCTCCGCGATGATGTACGTCACCGCGGCGAGTCTACCCGCGCCCGCGGCGAGCTATGCCGGCGGTGCGACCAGCTCGGCGACGACCTGGGGCGCGCGCTCGACGAGCGCCGACTTGGCCAGCACCTGGTCGAATCCGGCGGTGTGCGCCCGCTTGAGGCCGGATTTGTCCGTGTGGTTGGTGAAGCCGACGATCGGCACGTCCGGCCACGCGTCCACGACCTCGTCGGGGTCGACCCGGGAGATGTCCGCGATCACGAGGTCGGGGGCGTCGATGCTGTCGGTCGTGACGAGGTGATAGCCGGGCAGAAGCGCTTCGAGCTTGCCTCGGAAGAAGAGGTCGACCCCTGCAAGCAGGATCGTCGCCACGCGGCGAATGTACCACCCGCGGTTGGGACGGCCAAGATGGGGCGATGAGCTACGAGCGCGGACTGGAGCTGATCCTCGCGGGCGAGTACTTCACTGCCCACGAGGATCTCGAGATCGCCTGGCGCGCGGCGCCCCCGGCCGAGCGCGACTTCCTGCAGGGGCTCGTGCACGTGACTGTCGCCTGGTACCAGGCCGGCCGTGGGAACCGAGTCGGCTGCGAGCGCCAACTCGAGAAGGCGCGGCGACGTCTCGGCCCGTATGCGCCGGCCCATCGCGGCCTCGACGTGGCAGCCGTCCTCGGCTCGGTCGACGAGGCACAGGGCCTCGTCGCGCGCGGCACGCTGGCGCTCCCGGCGCCGGTGCTCCGATCAGCCCTCGAGGCCGATGAAGCGGGAGAAGCGGTCCAGGTACACGCGCAGCCACCAGAAACGGTCGAAGAAGAGCAGCGCGCCGAGGACGACGAGGATCGCACCGCTGACGAACTGGATCGCGACGTAGTGGTCGCGGATGCGCCGGAAGAGGCCCATCGCCGGGACGAAGAGAGCGGCGGCGAGCAGGAACGGCACTGAGAGCCCGAGCGCGTAGACGGCGAGGAGCGCCGAGCCCTCGAGCACCGTCCCCGAGTCGCCGGCGAGCACGAGGATCGAGCCGAGGACCGGGCCGATGCAGGGCGCCGCGCAGACGGCGAACGCGCCGCCGAGCAGGAACGACGAGCCGCGGCGGCGCGCGCCCTGGACGAGCCCCGCGCCGACGAGCCGGCTCGGCCACGGCAGCAGGCCCATGAACCCGAGCCCGAACACGATCAGGACGAAGCCGGCGATCTGCTCGAGCAGGATCTGGTTGCGCTGGAACGAGAGGCCGACCGCGGCGGCGACGGCGCCGAGCAGGACGAAGATCGTGATCAGGCCGGCAACGAACGGCACGCTCGCGACGAGGACGCGGCGAGCGACGCCCGGCTCACCGAGCCGATCGGCCTCGAGCGACGAGACGGTCGAGAGGTAGCCCGGGACGAGCGGCAGGACGCAGGGGGCAAGAAACGACACGAACCCCGCAGCGAACGCGACCGCGAACGCCGTGGCGCTCACTCGAAGTCAGTGCTCATTCGAAGCGAGCGAGCTCCGCGTCGATCCGGTGCTCGAGCTCGGGATCGAGCGGCGGCGCCGGCTCCTCGCCGCGCTGATGGCTCCAGCGCCACGCGAGCACGCCGACCACGACGGCGCCGAGTAAGAGCCCGGCGATCGGCAGCAGCCACGCCAGGAGGTCGAAGCCCCGCTTCGGCGGCACGGCGAGCACTCCCGGCCCGAACTGGTCCACGAACTCGTCCTTGATCTGGCTCTTCGTCGCGCCGGCCGCGATCCGCTCGCGGATCTTCTCCTTCATCCGCACGGCGATGGGCGCGTTCGAGGTGTCGAGCGTCGTCTCGCAGACGGGGCAGACCAGCTCCGACTCGAGCTCGGCCGGCGTCGGGCGCTCCTCGCTCGCGGCCGCCGGCGTCGCGACTGCGAGCGCGAGGAGGCCGAGCGCGAGGAGCCGGATCACGATGCCGGCGCCAGCGCCCGTTCGACGCCCGCGTCGAGATCCTCCGGCTCGCGCACCTCGCCGGCGATACGGTAGACGACGCGGCCCCGCGCGTCGACGAAGTAGGTCTCGGGGAAGCCGGTGACGCCGTAGCGCCCGACGGTTGAGCCCTTCCCGTCGTACACGGTCGGGTAGGTCACGCCGAACCTGCGCATGAAGCCCCGTGCGTCGCCGCGGAAGTCCTTGACGTTCACGCCCACGAAGACGACGTTCTTGTCCCGCCAGCGCTGCCAGCCTTCTTCGAGCAGCGGCGTCTCCTCGCGGCACGGCGCGCACCACGAAGCCCAGAAGTTCAGGACGACGGCCTTGCCGCGCAGGGACGCGAGCTCGAGCTCGCCCTCGCGGTCGAGCCGCTCGAGCGAGAAGTCGGGTGCAGCCGGCGTGCCGCCGCGCTGGAGGCTGCCGGTGACGTCGTTGTCCGTCCCCTTGGCGACCTTCCAGATCAGCAGGCCGAGCAGCGCGACCACAACGCCGACCGCGACGACCTGGGCTCCCAGGCGCAGGCGGTTCGTCAAGAGACGATGAAGACGGGCGTGCCGATCTCGACCTGCTCGAACAGCCACTCGGCGTCCGAGATCAGCATGCGGATGCAACCGTGCGAGGCGGAGTAGCCGATCGACGCTGCGTCGGGCGTCCCGTGGATGCCGACGGCGGGGGCCGAGATCCCCATCCAGCGCGTGCCGAGCGGGTTGCCCGGCCCGGGCGGCACCGGCTTCGCATCTTTCGCCCAGTCCGAGTCGGGCGGGTACCACCACGGGTCCCGCCATTTGACAATGATGTGGAAGTTGCCCAGCGGCGTCGGGTACTGCGCCTGCCCGGTGGCAATGCCGAAGTCCCGCCGGAGCTTCATGCCGTTGTAGAGCGACAGCCTCTTAGCGTCGCGGCGGATGACGATCAACTCGCCGAACGACGTGCGCGTCAGCTTCGGCTCGATCTCCCGCACCGTCGCCTCGATCGGGGCCCGCTGGTGCAGCTTGAGGTAGCGGACGAGCTCGCGCCGGAGCAGCACGCGGTTGAGCGACCGGCCCGACTTGTCCTTGGTGACGAACGGCTTCGAGCCGCGGAGGAGCAGGCGTGAGTCGACGGGCTCGCGCTCGAACCTGTCCGCGAGCTTGGCGACGTAGCGGTCGAGCGGCGCCGCCTTCACTATCACCTCGAGCGGCACGTTGCGGCCCGGCAGGACGAGCCGTGCCCGCCTGATCGCCTTCTCCGCGCGGGCGATCGCGCCGAGCTGCCGCGGGGTCACGCGGAAAATGCGCTTGCCGACGACGATCGTCAGCGGGCGGCCAAAGTAGTCGCGGACGACCTCGGCGGCCTGCGCGGGCGAGAGCCCGCCGACCAGGATCGCGTTTGCGATCGTCACCCCGGCCGAGATCGTCGTCGGCCGTGGACGAGGCGGCGGCGGTGGCGGCGGCAACGGTGTCGTCGTCGTCGTCCCGGTCGTCGTCGTGCCCGTCGTCGTCGTGCCCGTCGTCGTCGGCGGGGGCGGCGGCGCCGTGGTCGTCGTGCCCGTCGTCGTGCCGCCGGTCGCGGTCTGGCCGATGGCAGCCGGAGTCGCCGCGAACAGGAGCGCGGAGAGCAGGCCTGCGGAGGCGCAGGCGAGAAGGGTCATCAATGCGACGCCTCGGCGCTTCACAGCCGAAAGAGTGTAGCCAGAGCCTAAATTGCAGGGAAATCGGCGTCGCCGGGGCCGAAGATGCCCGGGTCGTTCGTGATCACGGCGTCCACACCTGCGGCCCGCATGGCGTCCAGGTCGGAGGGCTGGTCGACGGTCCAGGCCCACACCGCCGCACCGGCGGCGTGCGCCCGCTCGACGGCGGCAGGCGAGACGACCGCATAGTGGAGCATGAGGGCGGCCGCCCCGCTCGAGGCGATCATCGCCGGCACGCGGCGGGCCAGGACGGCCCGGAACGCCGCCAGCGAGAGCCGGATCACCGGACGCATGCCGCGACGGCGCGAGATGCCGTGCCGATCCTCGGGGTACGTGAAGCCGATCCGGATCTCCGGGGCCGCGTGCCCTAGTGCCCAGAGGCTCGGCCGGTCGAACGTGCTGACGACCGTCCGCTCGACGAGGCCGTGACGGTGGATCGCCGCCGCGAGCTCGTCCAGCCGCGTCGTCAGCTTGAGATCGGCGTGCACCGAGATCTCGGGGTGGTCGGCGAAGTACGCGAGCGCCTCGTCGAGCGTCGGCAGCTCCGGCGCCAGCTCGCGCAGCTCGGCGAGCGAGTGGTCGCGAACCGTGCCCGCCGCGCGGCCGTGACTCACCTCGAGGAGGTCATTCGAGTGAGCCAGGACGAGCGGGCCGCCGACGAGATCGAGCACGTCGAACTCGATCGCGTCCACGCCCGCCGCCACGGCCGCGTCGAACGAGCGCAGTGTGTTCTCCGGCTCGAGCGCCGCGGCGCCCCTGGTGTCCAACCCTGATCAGCGGCCCGTCCCCGCGAAGCAACTTCACGCGCGCCCCTCGCCGGCAGCGGCTCCCGGCCGGCGGAGCCGGCCTCCGCCGCCGCCTGACGCCGCTCGCGGCACCCGGCTCTCCGGGGCCGTATTACCCATACTGTCCCCTCCGGCCGGGCACCGCGAGCGACGCCCGAGGAACGCGCGGGCGCTGGAGGCCGCCCAAAGCAGCAGTCGCATTCTCATGGAGCAGTCGGCAGGAAGTCCTCGTCGAGCTCGCCGCCGCGCGCGGCGTACTCGACGATCATCCGGTCGGTCACCCACTCGACCGGGGCGCGGTCGTCGGTCCACGGATCGTCCCCCTCGCCTTCGACCCAGTCGAGGTCGCGTTCGAGGAGCGACCAGAGCGGCTGGAGCTCCGCCGGCAGATCCGTTCCGTCGTCGGCGGGCTCGCCGTCGAAGGCGAGGACGATCTTGTTGAAGCGGAGCGCCGGCCACACCGCCACCCGGTCGAACTCGTGCTTCAGCGTCCCCGTGATCCCGTCGAGCAGGCTGTCGTCGCCGGGCACCGTCGCGACGTTGAGCGCGAGGATCCCTCCCGGCGTCAACCGCTCCCGTGCGAGCTCGAAGAACTCGCGCGTGGCGAGATAGAAGGGGACGTACGGCTGGTGGTAGGCGTCCGCCGACGATCAGGTCGTAACGCTCCTCGGTGCGACGCAGGAACGGCCTGGCGTCGGCGTCGTGGACCGTCAGCCGCGGATTGTCCTCGAGGCCGAAGTAGCGGCGGCCGACGGTGCTCACGGCGGGATCGAGCTCGACGCCGTCGATCGCGGCGTCCGGGTAGTAGACGCCGAACGCACGCGCGACCGTCCCGCCCGCGTTGCCGAGGATGGCGACGCTCTCCAACGGCCGACCGAGGAGCGGTGGCACGGCCAGGAAGGCGTCCCAGACGCCGCCGGTCAGCACCGTCTCCTCCCGCCAGACAGAGTGCACCGCCACGCCCTCGTTCAGCTGCAGCACCCGCCTTCCGTCCGAGCGCTGCACGACCTGGATGTACTGATACCGCGACTCCTCGTCGTGCAGCAGCCCCGGCTCGGCCTTGACCGCCCCGGGCGGGATCGCAAGCAGCGCGGCGATACCGACCGCAAGCGCGAGCATCCTCCTGCCGAGGAGCAGAGTGGCCGACAAGGCGAGCACGACGGCGGTCACGAGCAGCGTTCGCTGGGTGCCGATGAGCGGGATCAGGATGAGCGCGGGCAGGAAGGTGCCGAGCAGAGAGCCGGCGGTCGAGAGCGCGTAGAAGCGGCCGGCGACGGCGCCGGCTGTCGCCACATCCGAGATCCCGAGCCGGATGGCGAACGGCGCGACCATCCCGAGCAGGACGACCGCGGGCGCAAACAGCAGCAAGACGGCGAAGAAGGAGCCGATCACGGCGCCGGCGGAGGCGTCGTCGAGGTTGCTGACACTCGCGTCGAGGAACGGCCGGGCGATGAAGGGCGTCATCGCGACCCAGAGCGCCGCCGCCAGCACGATCAAGCCGAGCAGACGCGGCTCCGGCCGCCGGTCGGCCACCCTGCCGCCGAGCACGTAGCCGAGCGAGAGCGCCGCGAGCACGATCCCGATCAGGTTCGCCCAGACGATCGTGGACGAGCCGAAGTACGGCGCGAGCAGGCGCGAGGCCGCGATCTCGGTCGCGAGCGAGCCGGTGCCGGCGCCGAAGACGAGCGCCGAGAGGGCTAGCTGCGACCGGGTCATGCGCCCGTTCGCTTGATCACGACGACCGCGAGGTCGTCGGTGAGGTCGTCGTCGCTCCAGTCGCGGCAGGCCGCGAGCGCCGCCGCCGCGATCTCGGTCGCCGGCAGGTCTCGGACCGACGAGAGCAGCTCGTCGAGACGCTCGAGGCCGAACAGCGTGCCGTCGCGACGCGCCTCGATGACGCCGTCCGTGTAAAGCACGACCGACGCGCCGGGCGGGAACGCGACGCTCACGGCCCGGTACGACTGCGGGGCCTCGATGCCGAGCGCGAGGCCGCTGGCGGGAATGGCCTCGACGGCGCCGTCGGACAGCACGAGCCTCGGCTGCGGATGCCCGGCGCTCGCGCACGCCACCTCGCCGCGCGCGACGTCGATCACGACCTCGACCATGGTGATGAACTTGCCGGGGGCGATCTCGGACGCGACGACGTCGTTCGCCGCGGCGAGGAACGCGTCGGGCTCGGCGCGCTCGCGGGCCAGCGAGCGGAAGACGAACTTCGCCATCGCCATGTCGGAGGTCGCGTCGACCCCGTGCCCCATCACGTCGCCGAGGACGACTGCGAGGCGGCCGTCGTCGAGCGTCAGATAGTCGTAGACGTCGCCGCCGACGTCGACGCGGGCGGAGGACTCATAGACGTCGCCGAGCTCGAGCCCGGGCAGCTGCGGCGCCTCGCGCGGCAACAGGGAGCGCTGCATCGCGTCCGCGAATGCCTTCTGCTGCGCGTACAGGCGTGCGTTGTCGATCGCGAGCGCGGCCTGGCCGGCGATCGAGAGGGCCGTCTCCGCCAGCTCTCCCGCGACCGACCGCTCGGGATGGAGGGAGACGATCGTGAGGGTCGCGAGCAGCTCGCCCGACGTCGTGACGGGGACGATCGCGACGCTGGAGCCCTTCTCGAGGAACGGTGCGAGGAGCGTCGCGGACCCGCCCATGCGGTGCGCGAGCGCCGCGTCGAGCACGAGCGGCCGCCCCTGTTCGAGCACGGCGAGCTCGGGCCGGTCGAGGGGCTGCGGCCGCGACAGGAGCGCCCGCACAGCGGCGTCGACCCGCTCGTCGTCGACATGGATCGCCCGGGCCAGAAGCTCGAGGCCGCGGTCGTCAGGCATCCGGATCACGGCTGCGTCGACCCCGAGCAGCTTGACGATCGACTTGGCCAGCCCGTCGAGCGTCGCTTCGAGCGAGAGGCTCTGCGCGAACGAGCGCGAGATCTCGTAGAGCGCCTGGACGCGCCCGGCGGTCTCGCGCTCCGCCGCGAGCGCGCTCTCGAGCTCCACGCCGAGGCGGGTCGCGCGCTCGTGCAGGCGCGCGTTCTGGACGACGACGGCCAGCTGCGCCGCGAGCGCGACGAGGAGCGCCGACTCGTTCGCCGACAGCGGGCGGCGGCGGCGTGGGTAGACCGCGAGCAGCCCGATCGGCTGATCCGCCACGAGGAGCGGCAGCGCGATCACGGAGCGCAGCTGGGCGGCCGCTGCCTGGTCGTGGACGGCGGCCAACCGGCGGTCGCGCGCGGCGTCGTCGATCTGGACGATCCCGCGGCCGCGCCAGACCTCCAGTGCAAGCGTCAGCAACGCCGCGGCCACCGCGTCGTGTGGGCCCTCGAGCGAACGCGAGGCCGCGGTCGAGAGCCGGCCGTCCTCGTCGAGGTAGACCGCCACGCGGTCGGCGCCGAGCAGCTCGGCGAGCCGCTCGAGCGTCGTCTCGACCGTGTGGGACAGCGAGAGGCGCGAGATCGCCTCGCTCACGAGCTCGAGCAGCGCGCGGCTCCGCTCGAGCTCGAAGCCCAGCGTCCGGGCCCGCTCGGACGAGCGAAGCGCGTGTGCCGCGCGCACGGCGAAGCTGGCGAGCCCGCCCAGCTCGTCCTGCTCAGGTGCGACGCCAGGCGGAAACACGAGCTGCACGGCGCCGAGCGGCGGCTGGCCGAGCTGGAGGGTGACCACCGTTCCGTCGTCGACGCTGTCCACGGTGAAGGGCCGGTGGTCGTGCACGATCTCCTCCGCCAGCGGCTTCAGCGCGCTCGTCGTTGCCGGCGCGCCGTGCGAGCCGACAGCGACGAGGTCGTCCGGCTCTTCCCGCCACACGAGCGCGGTGTCCGCGCCGGAGACGACGACTGCGAGCCGGGCGATCCGCGCGCCGGTGTGCTCGTCCGTCGCGGCGGCCGAGAGCGCGTCGCCGGCCACGTCGATGATCGAGGTCGACTCCTCGTCCACCTGCTCGCGGCCGGCGCAGAGCCGGACCGCCAGCGCCGCCAGGTCTGCGGCCAGCGCCGCCGCGAGCCTCGCCTGGTCGTCGAAGTCGGTGTCGAAGCGAACGAGCTCGAGCGAGCCGAGCTCGCCATCCGGGGCCTCGAGCGGGATCGAGAGCACGATGGGCTCGCGTCCGCCGAGCCTCGCCCGGAGCCCGTCCGCCGTCGCGCCCGGTCGCGCGCGAAGCCCTTCGAGCTCGGCCGCGACCATCCCCGACGCGGACGCGACGGCGCGAACGGCGACGTCGTCGCGCTCGCGCAGCCACACGACCCCGAGCTCGGCGCCCGCGGCGGCGACCGCCGCACGCACCACGGTCTCGAGAGTCGGCTGGAGCTCGCCCCCGGCCGCGATCGCGCGGCCGGCCTCGGCGAGCGCCGGCACGCCGGCGACCCGCTCGCGCTCCCCGGGCGTCGTCGCCATACCCGGCGTCTACAGGCCGAAGAGGCGCTCGATCTCGCGCCAGATCGTCACGATGAGCACGATGCTGGCGGCCAGAAGGACGACCAGCACGACCCAGAAGCGAACGCTCGCGCGGCGGCGCGCCCGAGACCGCTCGACCCGGGCCCGGCGCCTCGCGCGCTCCTGTAGGTACGCGCGGTCGATCGCGATCGGGTCGTACGGAGGCGGCGCCTCCACCTCTGCCGCCTGCTCGTGCAGGGGTCGAGGCGTCGCAGGCTCGGCCATGCGTGAAGTGTAGTCCCGTGGAGGCGGCTCAGCGCGCCACGAGCGCGCTTGTGGCGCGCGGCGCCCAGACCTCGCCGGCGCACATCGGGCACCGCGGCAGGACCTGCCGAACAGAGACGCCGTACCCGCAGTTCGCGCAGTAGTACTCGCCCGCAACCTCCACGCCGGCGCGCAGGCTCAAAGAGACCCTCCCGTCAGACGCCTCACCGAGACGCCTTGAGTCGATCGCCACCTCGCCTGACCCCCTCCCGCGGTTCCCCGTGACTTCCACCTGGGAATCTGCCCATACTTCCCGCCGTGGAAACACCGGAGCCGCTGATCGAAAGCGAGTACGACCCGCTCGAGTCGCCGCGGGCGCGTCCTCGCGTCGGCATCCCCGAGCTGTCGGGCCTCGGCGAGCGGCTGACCTGGGTCGTCGGCCTCGTCCTCGCGATCTCGGCCTTCACCGGCTGGTACTCGGGCACCGGTGAGGGAGTCGACGTCAGCGTGATCGGCTGGCACACGGGCATCCTCGGCAAGCTCGTCTTCTTCATCGGCCTCGCGCTCATCGTCCTCGTCGTGCTTCGCGAGACGGGCATCACGCTCCCTGCGGCCGTGCCGGAGAGCCTGGTCGTGATCGCGCTCGGCAGCGCCGCCTTCGTCTGCGTCCTGGTCCGCGCGATCTCGATCCCCGACGAGTTCTTCTTCGCGGGGCGAGGCATCGGGATCTGGATCAGCCTGCTCGCCGCGCTCGCGGTGATCGTGGCCGGCCTGCTCGAGGTCTCCGAAGAGCTCTAGGCCGGCTCGGGTCAGACCGGCAGCAGCTGCTTCGTCGAGTCGATCAGGGTGCGCGGGTCGAACGGCTTGCCGATGAAGCCCTGCGCGCCGCGGGAGGCTGCGTCGCCGGCCGCCTGCTCGTCGACCTTGCCGCTGAACATGATCACCGGGATCGAGCCGACGCCGTGCCGCTCCTGCACGCGCCGCAGCATCTCCCAGCCGTCGACCTCCGGCATCATCACGTCGAGGAGGATCAGGTCTGGAGGCTCTTCCTCCAGCGCCGCGAGGCCCTCGTCCGCGCTCCCGGCCTCACGGACCTTGTAGCCCTCCACCTCGAGGTTGACCCGGACGTACTCACGCATCCGATCGTCGTCGTCGACGATCAGCACGAGCGGGCCTCCGCCGGCCGGTGGCGCGCCGCGGCCCGAACGGTCGAGGAACTGATCGAGATCGCCGAGGCGGTAGCGACGGTGTCCGCCGGGCGTGTAGAAGGCGTTGACGCGGCCGAGGTCCGACCACTTGCGCATCGTGCTCTGCGCGACCCCGAGATATTTCGCCGCCTGTCCGAGCGTCAGCCATTCAGGCGACGCCTCGCCACGGCGGGCGCGATTCGAATCCCCTAACGCCATGTGGCACTGAACCTTTCCAAATGTGCAGCTTTCTGAAACGCGAGGCGGCTCGCTACCCGTCGTCGACGGTCACCGTGACCGTCGTCGCGGCCGGCGCGAGCGGCCGGGGCTCGAGGGTGCGAACGATCGTTCGTGAGCCGCTGGGAGACGGCCCGTCCTCGAGCGCCCGCCCGATCGAGATGCCGACCGCGAGCAGAAACAGTGCGCCGCCGATCAGGATGAGCCACCGCCAGAGCGGGTTGCGGCGCCGACGACGCCCGCGGAGCTCGACGGGGCGATAGGTGGTCACGGCTCGTAGTCGACGGCGCCGCGCGCGTAGCGATGGAACGCCGCCGCCTCGACGAGCGACAGCGTCCGCGGCCAGCCGGGTGATGGCGCACGCTCCGCGATCGCGACGCGGCTCCACTCTTCGGCGCCTGCGTACACACGGCTCAGCTCGGCGAGCGTGAACGTGCCGCCGATCCGCCGGCGCAGCTCCTCGGTCACCGCCTCGACCTGGACGAGCAGGCGCTCCCGCGTCTCGCGATCGCGCACCTCGAGCAGCCGCTCGTGGCCTTCCTGCCACTCACGGCGAGCGCTCTCGACCTCGACCGCTGACATGCGCCGATGCTAGATGAGCAACTACGGGATCGTGCAGCAGCGGTCCGGCGGCCAGAGCGGCACGACCTCAGCGAGGATGCGGCTGCCGAGCTCGTAGCCGGGCCGCGCCAGCGCGTACGCCGCGTGCGCGTGAAGGCACTTGAGCCGGCTCGGGTTCCGGCTGCCGCCGATGCCGAGCTCGAGCGACGCGCCGTCGTCCCGACCGGTGCGGCCCGCCGCGAGCTCGCGCCGCAGCTCGCGCTGCTCCCGGGTCGCCTGCGCGAGATCCTCGGCCAATTCGGGATCCCGCTCGACCTCGGCGCTCCAGCGCTCGACCCCACCGGCCGCCTCGAGCCTGGCGAGCGCCGCGACGAGGTACGAGCAGGTGAGGTAGAAGGTCGTCGGGAAGGGCTCGCCCGACTCGTCGTAGGCGTCCTGCTCGGTGACGGCCGGCGCGCCGTACGGGCAGCGGACGATCACGCGCCGGAAGACTCGCGGGGGACGGCCCAGCTGGCGCTCGACGAGCGCTCGGTCATCCATCGGAGCGGATCGTACGTCTCCACTCCGGGATGCCCTTGACGATGAAGAGGCGTTCGCCCTCGCGGACGAGGCCGAGTCGCCGCGCCTCCCGCGAGAGCGCCGCGGCCGTGGCCGAGCGGAGCAGGCGCGCCTCGAGCCGAGCGCGCTCGTCCCGCAGCTCCTGCACCTCTGCGCGTCGCTGGTCGAGCGTGCGCTTCGTCTCCACGTAGTTCGCGAGCGGCCGGTAGTAGAGGACGCCGACGAGGACGACGACGCCGATGACCGACAGCCGCAGGATCAGGCTCCTGCGCCCGGCGCTCAGGCGGCGGCGTTTCCTCGAGCGAGCGCGTGCCACGGCATTCGATTCAGCGGCCGCGCCCCCGCTCCTGCTCGACTGGCCTCCTTACGCGTAGTCGACCTTGATCACGTTCGTCGAGCCCGGGATGTTGACCGCGGTGCCCGCGGTGATCACGAGCAGGTCGCCCGGGTCGATGATGCCGGTTGCGCGCGCCGCCCCGATCGACGAGGCCCACAGCTCCTCGACGTCGGACGCCTCCGGGATCGGCACCGGTGTGACGCCCCACTCGATCGCCATGTGGTTCAGGGCGTAGTCGTGGTGCGTGAGCCCGATGATCGGCCTGCGCGGCCGCAGGCGGGCGACGGCCGATGCAGTCCGGCCGGTGAAGGTCGGCACGAGCAGGGCACGCGCCGCGAGCGCCTCGGCGATGTCGCAGGCGGCGTTCGACATCGCCTGGCCGATGGTCGGCTGCTCCTCTGCGGTCGGGATCTCGTGGCGGTAGCCCAGATGCGGCTCGACGGCACGCGCGATCCGATCCATGTACGCGACCGCCTCGAGCGGGAACTCGCCCACCGCGGTCTCGCCCGAGAGCATGATCGCCGAGGTGCCGTCGAGGATCGCGTTCGCGACGTCGGAGGCCTCCGCCCGAGTCGGCTCGGGCGCGTGGATCATCGACTCGAGCATCTGCGTGGCCGTGATCACCGGCTTCCCGCGCTCGAGCGCGCGGTGGATGATCCGCTTCTGGAGCAGCGGCACCTCGGCCGCGCCAATCTCGACGCCGAGGTCGCCACGCGCGACCATGACGGCGTCGGACTCGCGCAGCACGTCGTCCAGCACGGCGACTGCCTCGGCCTTCTCGATCTTCGCAATCACGTGCGCGGTCGAGCTCGAGGCCTCGATCAGCGTCTTCAGGGCCTGGACGTCGGACGCGGAGCGGACGAAGGAGAGGGCGACGAAGTCGCAGCCGAGCTCGAGCGCGAATTGGAGGTCGTCGATGTCCTTGCGCGTCAGCGACGGGATCGGGAGGGCGATGCCCGGCAGGTTGACGCCCTTGTGCGAGCTCACCTTCCCGCCCACGAGCACCTCGCACAGCGCCCGGCCGCGCTCGACCTTCTGGACGCGCAGGCGTACGGCGCCGTCGTCGATGAGCACGTCGTTGCCGGGCTGCAGGATGGAGCCCAGCACGGCCGGTGCGACCGGCAGGTCGTCGCCGGCGGCGCCGTCCTCGCCCGCGATCGTGATCTCGTCGCCGCGCTCGAGGTCGACCGGCCCGTTGGAGAGGTCGCCGATGCGCAGCTTCGGGCCTTGCAGATCGGCGATCAGCGCGACCGGCCGCTCGAGCTCGGCGCGCAACTCCCGGATGCGGCTCGCCGTCTCGGCGTGGTCCTCGTGCGTCCCGTGCGAGAAGTTGAGGCGCGCCCCGTCGACGAGGTGCAGGAGGTCGCGCAGCCGTTCGGGGGAGTTGGTCGCCGGTCCGATCGTGGCGACGATCTTCGTGCGGCGCGGCTCGACGGGCATGCCTACAAGCTAACGATCCGCGCGCCCGAAGGCAGACCACCCGGGGTACTCGGCGCGGTCGCCGAGTTCCTCCTCGATCCGCAGCAGCTGGTTGTACTTCGCGACCCGGTCGGTGCGTGACGGCGCGCCGGTCTTGATCTGGCCGGCGCCCGTCGCGACGGCGAGGTCGGCGATCGTCGTGTCCTCGGTCTCGCCCGAGCGGTGCGAGATGACTGCGGCGTAGCCGTTCGACCGCGCGAGCTCGATCGCCTCGAACGTCTCCGTCAGCGTTCCGATCTGGTTCACCTTGACGAGGATCGCGTTGCCGACGTCGCTCTCGATCCCGCGGCGGAGCCGCTCGACATTGGTGACGAAGAGGTCGTCGCCGACGAGCTGGAGCCGGCCGCCGAGCTGCTCCGTGAGCGCGCGCCAGCCCTCCCACTCGTCTTCTGCGAGCCCGTCTTCGACCGACACGAGCGGGAAGCGCTCGGCCAGCCCGGCGTAGAACTCGGTCAGGCGCGCGTTGTCGAGCTCGCCGCCCTCGACGTGGTAGGCGCCGTCGCGGAAGAACTCCGTCGAGGCGGGATCGAGCGCGATCGCGACGCGATCGCGGTGGCCGGCGCGCTCGGCGGCGTCCAGCACCGCCTCGATCGCCGCCTCGGCGCTCGGCAGGTCGGGCGCGAAGCCGCCCTCGTCCCCGACGGCCGTCGCCAGGCCCCGCTCGTGCAGCAGCGCCTTCAGCGAGTGGAACACCTCCGTGCCGATGCGGAGCGCCTCCGAGAACGACGCGGCTCCGGCCGGCACGACCATGAACTCCTGGAAGTCGATCGCGTTGTCGGCGTGCGCGCCGCCGTTGATCACGTTCATCATCGGCACGGGCAGCACGGATGCGGCATCGCCGCCGAGCCAGCGCCAGAGCGGCTGGCCCGCGTGCGCCGCCGCCGCCTTCGCCGACGCCATCGAGACGCCGAGAATCGCGTTCGCGCCGAGCCGCCCCTTGTTGGGCGTGCCGTCCAGCTCGATCAGGCGCCGGTCGAGGCCCGCCTGGTCGGCCGCGTCGAGGCCGGCGACGGCAGCGGCGATCTCGCCGCGGACGTTGGCCACCGCCTTCCCGACCCCCTTACCGCCCCACTCCGATCCGCCGTCGCGGAGCTCGACCGCCTCGTGCACCCCGGTCGACGCGCCCGAGGGCACCGCCGCGCGGCCGAGCGCACCGCCGGCGAGAGTCACCTCCACCTCCACCGTCGGGTTGCCGCGCGAGTCGAGGATTTGACGGCCGTGCACGGCGGCGATGCTGGAATCGCTCACGGGCTCTCCTTGGCGAGGTCGAAGTAGCGGTCCTGCTCCTGGAGGGGCAGGGAGGCCCAATCCTTACCCTCCGCGGCCGCGCGGCGCTCCGCTCCTTCGACGCGGGCGCGGAAGCGGGCCGTCGCGGCGCGCAGCTCGAGCTCGGGATCGGCGTTCAGCCGGCGGGCGACGTTGACGGCTGCGAAGAGGAGGTCGCCGAGCTCTTCTGCCTGGCGCGGGTCGGGCGGCGTCTCCGGCGCGGGCTCCGGCTTGCCGTCGAGCTCTGCCTTCAGCTCCGCGAGCTCGTCCTCGAGGTCGGCGAGCGCGCCCTCGACGTCGGGGTACTCGAAATCGACCGCGGCGGCGCGCCGCTGCACCTTGCGCGCGTAGAGGAGCCCGGGCAGGGACTCCGGGACGTCGTGGAAGATGCCGGTGCGCCCCTCCTGCTCGGTCTTCAGCGCCTCCCACCGCCGGCGCACGCGCTCGGCGGTGCGGACGTCTGCCTCGCCGAAGACATGCGGATGACGCCGGACGAGCTTCGCGTGCACCGCGCGCGCGACCTGCTCGAGATCGCCCTCACCCTGCTCCTCGAGGAGCAGCGCGAGGAAGTAGACCTGGAAGAGCAGGTCGCCGAGCTCGTCCAGCAGCTTGGCGGCGTTGCCCGCCTGCGCTGCGTCGGCGACCTCATAGGCCTCCTCGACCGTGTGCGGGACGATCGTCTGCGCCGTCTGCTCCCGGTCCCAGGGGCAGTCGCGGCGCAGACGCTTCGTCAGTTCCTGCAGCTCGACGAGGCTATCGCCGAGCGACACGCTACTGCTCGGAGGTGGTCGTCCCCGTCGTGGAAGCAGGCGGAGGATTGAAGCCGACGGCGTAGGCGACCTTGTCCTCGTAGTCCGCCTTCAGGTCCTCGAGCCAGTTGGTCATCTCCTGGTTCTTCTCCGTCTGCGCGAGCTGCTGCCGGATCTGCGTCTGCACTTCCTTGAGCGGCGTCGTCGTGGGCTTCTTGACGTCGCCGACCGCCTGAATGATGTGGTAGCCGAACTCGGTCTTGACGGGGTTCGAGATCGCGGCCGTCGCGAGCGCGAAGGCGACCTTGTCGAACGCCGAGACGGTCTGGCCGCGCGAGATCGTGAGCTTGCCGCCGGTCGGCTTCGAGCCCGTGTCCGTCGAGTACTTCTTCACGAGCGCCGGGAAGTTCGACCCGTTTGCGGTGAGCTGGCCCCTAACGCTGTCGGCGAGCACCTTCGTCTTCACCAGGATGTGGCGCACCTCGCGGCTCGCCAGCTGCTGGTACTGCGTCTTGTTCTGATCGTAGAACGCCTTGACCTCGGCGTCGGTGACCTTCGCGTCCTTGGTGACCTGGTTGTAGATCTTCTCCGAGACGAGCTGATTGCGGAGGTCGGCGCGCACCTGCTCGATCGTCAGCTTCTGCTGCTGCAGCTGCTTGTCGAGCTGCTTCCGGTCGCCGCCGTAGTACTGCTTGACGATCTGGTCGAGCCGCTTCTCGACGTCCTCGTCCGTGACCTTGATGTTCATGTCCTCGGCGGCCTGCTCGAGCTCCACGTTCTGGACGAGCGCGGCGACGGCCTGGTTCCGGAGCGTCTGGTACTCCTCGGAGCCGGCCTTCGGGAAATCGCGCTTCTGGGTCGCGTAGCTCCGCTTGGCCTGCGCGATCAGCCTGTCGAACTCGGAGCGCGGGATCTCGCGTCCGTCCACGACGGCGACAGCATCGCTCGGGACGTCGTCGGAGCTCGACTCACCGCCGCCGCCGCAGCCGGCAGCGAACAGGGCGATGAGCAGGGCAGGAAGAAGTGCAAGGCGCGTAATCATCAGAAAGTGAACTCCAGTTACGTAGTTTCAGCGTCCAGCCGCCCGATCAGGCCGCCTGACGGGCTACCACGATAGCATCGACAAGAGCGAGTGCTTCTTTAAGCCCTTGTGTGCGTTGTGTGACCTCGCGCCGGGCGCTCGTGTAGACGGCCGTGTCCGAAACGTCCCGAAGTGACCGCAACTCGGCGGAACCGAGCATCAGTGGACCGACCGAGGCCCGGCCGCCCCGGAACACGAGGTAATCGGCGCCGAGCCGCGCCAGCTTCAGCTTCGCCTCCTGGATCGCAAACAGGTGTTCGACCGGCTCGGGGACAGGCCCGTAGCGGTCCTCCAGCGCCGCATGGAGCTCGCGCAGCTCGTCGTCCGACTCGGCGAGTGCGAGGCGGCGATGGATGTCGATCTTCAGCGCCTCCGAGGCGACGTAGCTGGCGGGCACGTAGGCGTCGACGCGCGCGTCGACGCGAACGGGGCGCGCCGCGGTGCGGCGCTGGCCCGACAGCTCGGCGACCGCCTCGTTCAGCATCTCGACGTACAGCTCGAACCCGAGCGCCGCCACGTGCCCGGACTGCTCGGCGCCGAGGAGATCGCCCGCGCCGCGGATCTCGAGGTCGCGCATCGCGATCTGGAAGCCCGCACCGAGCTCGGTGTGGTCGGCGAGCGTCGAGAGGCGGGCACGCGCTTCGGGCGAGAGCTCGTGCGCATCCGGGTAGAGCAGGTAGGCGTGGGCGGTGACGTCGGAGCGGCCGACCCGCCCGCGGATCTGGTACAGCTGGGCGAGACCGAGGGCGTCCGCCCGCTCGACGACCAGCGTGTTTGCCTGCGGGATGTCGAGGCCCGACTCGATGATCGTCGTCGAGACGAGCACGTCCGCGTCGCCCCTGAGGAACGCGTGCATCTTCTCCTCGAGCTCGCGCTCGCGCATCTTCCCGTGGGCGACGATGAAGCGGAGATCCGGTGACAGCTGCTGGAGCTTCTGGGCGGCCTCCTCGATCGTCTCGACGCGGTTGTGGAGGTAGAAGGCCTGGCCGCCGCGCTCGATCTCGCGCTCGAGCGCCGTCTTGATCAGCTCTTCGTCGTACTCGCCGACGGTGGTGCGGATCGGCCGCCGGCCCTCGGGCGGCGTCTCGATCACGGAGATGTCCCTGAGACCGGACAGCGACATGTGCAGCGTGCGCGGGATCGGCGTCGCCGAGAGCGCGAGCACGTCCACCTCCAGCCGCAGCGAGCGGATCAGCTCCTTCTGCGCGACCCCGAAGCGCTGCTCCTCGTCGAGGATGACGAGGCCGAGCTCCTTCGGGATCACGTCGCGCGAGAGGACCCGGTGCGTGCCGATCAGGACGTCCACCTTGCCCTCGGCGAAGTCCCGCAGCACCTGCTTCGTCTCGGCCGCGGTGCGGAAGCGCGAGATCATCTCGACCCGGACCGGGAAGTCGCGGTAACGCGCCTTGAACGTGTTCCAGTGCTGCTCCGCGAGGATCGTCGTCGGGCAGAGCACGAGGGTCTGCTTGCCGTTCACCGCCACTGCGAACGCTGCCCGCACTGCGACCTCGGTCTTGCCGAAGCCGACGTCCCCGCAGACGAGGCGGTCCATCGGCCGCGGCGCTTCCAGGTCTTCCTTCACGGCCTCGATCGCGCGCTCCTGGTCCTCGGTCTCGCGGTAGGGGAACTCTGCTTCGAGACGCTCGAGCCACTCGTTCGAGAGGTCGTAGGCGTGCCCGGGCGCCTGCTGCCGCTGCGCGTAGAGCGCAATCAGCTCGCCCGCGAGCTCGCGCACGGATTCGCGCGCGCGGGCCTTGAGGTTCTGCCAGGCCTTGCCGCCGAGCTTCGAGAGGGTCGGCGCGGTGGCGTCGGCGCCGATGTACTTCGACACCTTGCCGAGCTGCTCGTGCGGGACGTAGAGGCGGTCTTCCCCTCGGAAGGCGACGAAGAGGTAGTCGCGCGTGACGCCGGCGACCTCTCGCGTCTCGAACCCGAGCAGCTTGCCGACGCCGTGGTCCTCGTGGACGACGTAGTCGCCGGTCCGGAGGTCGGCGAAGGTCGCGAGCGCCCGGCCGAGCCGGCGGTCTGCGCGTGGCGGCCGCTTTCGGAAGACCTGCGTGTCGGGCAGCAGCACGAGCCCGAGCTCGCGCCAGACGAAGCCACGACGGGCCGGCGCGACGGCGAAGAGGAGCTCGGGCTCCTCGGGCAGCTCCTGTTCGGCCTCGAGGATGCGCGAATCGACTCGACGCAGCAGATTCTGTGTGCGCAGCGCCTCACCGGCGTGCGGGAACGCGACCACGACTCGGTTGCCGCCGCGCACGAACCCGGCGAGCTCGGTCTCGGCCTCGGCCAGCCCGCGCGCGGAGATCGCGGGCCGCTGGGCCTCGAAGGCGAACGGCTGGCCCTGCGGGAACGGGTCGAGCTCGGCCGTGCCCGCGAGGTCGACGGGCTCGAGCGCTTCCTCCGCCCAGACGCGGCGCACCTCCTCCGGCTGCCAGACGAGGTCGGGCGGACCGTCGAGGACGGGCACGAGGTCGTCCGGTACGGGCGGCGTCTCGCCCTCGTCAAGTAACAGACTGTTGCTAAGTCCGTCGGCCATGCGCTCCGACGCCGGGTAGACGACGGCGTCCGCGACCGGGTGGAGCGCCCGTTGCGTGAACGGCGAGAACACGCGCACGCCCTCGATCTCGTCGCCGAAGAACTCGATCCGCAACGGCTCGCGCCCGGTGGTCGGGAAGACGTCGACGATGCCGCCGCGGACGGCGAACTGGCCGCGTTCCTCCGCCCGCTCGACGCGCTCGTAGCCTGCGAGGGCGAGGTCCTCCGCAAGCGCCTCGATCCCTGGCTCGGCGCCGACCTCGAGCCGGATCGGCTCCGGCCGCTCGTCCGGCGGCGGCATGCCCTCGGCGAGCGCCGCCGCCGAGGCGCAGACGAGACCGCCGCGGGCGAGGACGTCCAGCGCGCGGGCGCGCTCGCCGACGAGGTGGGGCGGCGGCGCGAGGCCGGAGCCCCAGCGGACGCCCCGGCTCGGCAGCAGCGCGACGCTCTCGGCACCGAGGAACCACCCGGCCGAGTCGGCGGCGTCGCGGGCGTCGGCGTCCTCCGGCAGGAGGCCGACGAGCGGCCGTTCGAGCTCCTCGTGCAGGGCGGCGAGCAGGAGCGGCAGCACCGGCTCGGACACCCGGGCGCGGGCCGGAAATGCCGCGGCGAATGCGGGCAGGGACTCGTGCTCGCGGAGCGCGGCGACGAAGGCGTGGAGCACTGGGCGGTCCATGACAGAAGGCGGAACCGGCGGTTCCGCGGCGGTCATCGTAGCCGGGCCGCCAGGAGGAAGCGGGCCGGAGCCCGCCTCCTCCCACCCCCACTACGAGAGGAC
This sequence comes from uncultured Gaiellaceae bacterium, assembly GCA_963791905.1. Lineage (GTDB taxonomy): Bacteria > Actinomycetota > Thermoleophilia > Gaiellales > Gaiellaceae > Gaiellasilicea. Next base: position 357,012 of record CAWBTX010000005.1, on the reverse strand, counting down.
GAGCGAGAGGTCGTCCGCGCCGGCCAGGTTGTACTGGTTCGAGTTCGTGAAGGTCACGACCACGGTCACCTGCGTCGCACCGCGGGGAACCGTTCCGGTCCTGCTGCGACGGGCCATGTCGGTGCTCGAGATCGTCGTGTCGGGGCCGATCCTGAGCCTCGCCAGCACCTTGCCGCCGGCGTCCGCGAACTCCGCGCGTACCTGCGAGGTGTTCTTGGTGTAGTTGCCGAGCCACCCGCTCAGCGTCACCTTGCGACCGGCCGCCGCTGCGGGAAGCTTGATCGCCTGCGTGCCGATCGTGGCCTTGGCCTGGACGGCCTCCGTCGTCGTCCCGCCGAAGAAGTAGTTCTTCCCCCGCGCCGGCGAGCCTTTCGAGTTGGCGGAGAACCAGCCGTTCGGGAACGCGTACGACGCGGCGCCGAACTGCCCGGCCGTGTTCGTCCACCCCGGCACGGCGCCGAACGCGCCGACGGCGGTGATGCCGGCGCCGCTCTCGGCCCCCGGGTTCCGAATGAGGTTCTTGCCGCACGCCGAGCACTTCTGCGCGGGTGCGGCGGCCGCGGCCGCCGCGAGCGTCACCGCGGCGAGCAGCAGGATGCTCCCGAGCGCCATCGTCATCCGAGCGCTTACGGGCGCCCGCGTCTCACGGTGGTTCGTTGACTTGGATTCATGCATCAGTGGGCCTCCTTCGGGTTCGCTGGCTGATCGGTCGCCCGGCTGGATGCCCCGTAGATCACGTGGGCGGGCCGGAGCGCCCGGAAGTGCGGCGGCGGCAGCGCAGGGTCCGCCGCCTGGACGGGGAGCCGCTCGGCCCGGAATTGCTCCCAGGCCTCCTCGCTCTCCCAGATGTCGATGATGCGGAAGCCCTCGTCGGTGGGCCCCGCAGCGTGGACGATCAGGCCGGGCGGCGGCTCGGACAGCGCGTCTGCGTAGCGCGTGTATTGCTCCCAGCTCGCGGCCACGTCCTGGACGAATGCGTACGGCATGGCGAAAACGTCCTGCGGCCCGCCTTACTCTCGGTATAGCCGCGCCTTACCCACGACCGGAGGGCCGATCAGAATGCGGCGCAGGGGCATGGTGGAGCTGCGGATACTCGGGCCGCTCGAAGTCGCGGAGGGCGACAACATCGTGCCCCTGCCTGCCGCGAAGCACCGCCGGCTGCTGGCGGCGCTCGCGCTGACCCGCGGCCGCACCTGCTCGGTCGACGAGCTCCTCGATGCCGTCTGGGGCGAGTCGCCGCCTGCCTCCGCGCGCAAGCTGCTGCAGGTCTACGTCTCAGCGCTGCGGAAGGTGCTGCCGGAGGGCGCCAACCTCGTCACACAGGGGCCGGGGTACGCGCTGCTGCTGCCCGCGGAGTCTCTCGACGCCGAGCGGTTCGAGGCGCACGTGGAAGAGGCCGCCGCCGCTCTCGCGTCCCGCAACCCGGCGCTCGCCGCCTCGCTCGCGGACCGGGCGCTCGCACTCTGGCGCGGGGCGGCGCTCGCCGACGTGGCCTACGACGACTTCGCCCGTGCCGAGGCCGAGCGGCTGCAGGAGCTGCGGGTGGTCGCGCTCGAGCAGCGAGTTGAGTCACAGCTCCTGCTCGGGCGCGATGTCCTGGCGGACGCGCTGGCCCTGGCGCGCGAGCAGCCTCTCCGGGAACGCTCGCAGGCGCTGGCGATGCACGCGCTCTACCGGTCGCGGCGCCAGACCGAGGCGCTCGATCTCTACGCGGCCGTCCGGGCTCGACTGCACGAGCTCGGCCTCGAGCCCGGCCCGGACCTCCGCGAGCTCCAGCGCCGCATCCTGCAACAGGACCCGGAGCTCGATGTCGCGCCCGGCACGGAGACGCCGCGCACGCTCCCCGTGCCCCCGAACCCGCTCGTCGGCAGGGAGCGCGAGCTCGAGGCGCTACGCGGCCTGCTCTCCCGGCGCGACGTGCGCCTGCTCGTGCTGACCGGCGCGGGCGGAAGCGGCAAGACGCGGCTGGCGCTCGAAGCCGCCCGCGAGGCTGCGCCGTCGTTCGCGAACGGTGCGACGCTCGTTGAGCTGGCGTCGGTGCGCGACCCGGAGCTCGTCCTGCCGACCATCGCGCGCGCGCTCGACATCGCAGACAGCTCGGGCCAGACGGCGCTCGAGACGTTGAGCAGCGGGCTCCGCGAGCGCGAGCTCCTGCTCGTGCTCGACAACGCCGAGCACGTCCGGGCCGCGACCCCCACTCTGGTCGACCTGCTCGCCCGCGCGCCACGGTTGCGGGTCCTTGTCACAAGCCGGGCAGTGCTGCACGTCTCCGGCGAGCACGTCTTCCCGGTCGCGCCGCTCGAGGAGTCGGCCGCACTCGAGCTCTTCGAGCAGCGAGCGCGCTCCTTGCAGCCGGCGTTCCGGCTGTCCGCGAACGACCGCGCCGATGTGGGCGAGATCTGCGCGCGCGTCGACCGGCTGCCGCTCGCGATCGAGCTCGCGGCCGCCCGCGTCCGCATCCTCACGCCGGCCGCGCTCCTTGACCGGCTCGAGCAGCGGCTCAGCTTCCTGACAGGCGGCCCCCACGATCTACCCGCCCGGCAGCAGACGCTGCGTGAGACGCTCGACTGGAGCTACGACCTGCTGGCACCCGACGAGCGCGCCTTCCTCGCCGGGCTTTCGGTCTTCGTCGGCGGCTTCACGATCGCCGCCGCCGCCGCAGTCTGCCTCGCAGGCGACGAGAACCGAGCGCTCGACCTCGTCGAAGCGCTCGCCGACGCGTCGCTCGTGGCTGCGGAGGAGCACAGCGGTCGCATGCGCTATCGCCTGCTCGAGACAGTCCGCGAGTACGCAGCCGATCGCCTGGACGCGCTCGGGCCTGACAAGACGGCGCAGAGCCACACGGACTGGGCCCTGGCCCTGGCGGAGGCGGCCGCCCCGGAGCTGAGCGGCGAGCAGCAGGCCAGCTGGTTTACGACGCTCGAGGCGGAGCACGACAACTTCCGCGGCGCACTCGCGTTTCTGACGGCGAGCGGAGACCGGGAGCTGTTGCTTCGCCTCACCGTGGCTCTCAGCCGCTTCTGGTACGTGCGGGGCTACCTCGCGGAAGGGCGGCGCCGGCTCGAGAACGCGCTGGCGGAGACCGAAGACCAGCCGCCGACGCTGCTTCGCCGCGCGCTCACCGCCGCAGCGGCGCTCGCGCTGCTCCAGGGCGACTACGGCGCGGCAACGTCCTTCTCGGAACGAGCTCTGGTCGAGGCCCGCCGCGGCGGCGAGCCCGACTTCGTCGCCAACGCACTGAGCAACCTCGGTGCGATCGTGCTCGCCGCGGGCGACTACGAGCGTGCGGCCGTCGTGCTCGACGAGGCGGTGACCCTGGCGCGCGGCGTGGGCGACGAGCGCATCGCGGCGCTGGCGATCAACAATCTCGGCGATCTCGCGCTCACGACCGGAGCCTACGAGCGAGCGGGCCCTCTCTTCGAGGAGAGCCGTGAGCTCCTCCAGGCCCGCGGCGACACGGCCAACATTGCCCGCTCGCTCTTCAACAGCGGCGCCGTCGACCTCATGCTGGACCGCCGGGAGGAAGCTCGTTCCCGCTTTCGGGAAAGCCTCGGGCTGGCGCGGGACATGGACGACAAGGAGGACATCGCCTGGTGTCTGGAAGGGCTCGCCTCTATTGCCGCGGCGGAGGAGGCAGGCGAGCACGCGTCAGTTCTGCTCGGAGCGGCAGGCGCCCTGCTCGAGCAGATGGGCGCCGACTTCAAGCCGTTCGAGCGCAAGCTGCACGAGTCGACGACGACACGGGCGCGAGCGCTCTGCGGCGAAGCGGAGTACGCCGACGCGCTCGCGCGAGGTGCGGCGATGCCGTTGCCGGAGGCGCTTCAACTCGCGTTCGACGGCGCTTCGCCCCGGCGATCGCAGGGCCAGGCCAGACTGACCACGTGACAGCGCTCGTGAACGCGAACCTCGGCCTTCGCTTCCTGCTGGAGCTGGGGGCGCTCGCCGCCGTTGGCTACTGGGGCTGGACGACCGGCGACGGCGTGCTCGGCGCGCTGCTGGCGGTCGCGGCCGTCGCCGCCGTGATCGTCGTCTGGGCGCTCTTCATCAGCCCGAAAGCACGCTACGAGCTCGCCGCGCCGGCTCGCTTCGCGATCGAGCTCGGCGTCTGGCTCGCGGCCGGCGCCGCGCTGTGGGCGGCCGGTCACGGCGGGCTCTCCCTCGCGTTCGTCGTGGTCGCAATCGCGAGCGGCGCGCTGAACGCAGTCACGCGCTGAGCGAGTTCGCTATACCTAGTTATGCTATGCTTTGTTGTTCTAGGTATGCAACCTCCCTCGCGCAGGATTACCGTCGCCGGCGCGCTCGCACTCGTGGTGGGCGCCGCTGCCCTCGGGTACGCCCTGAGCCGCGAGGCCGAGCGGCGCCCGGCGCCGTGGCGAAGCAATAGCTGCAGGGACGCGGTCTCCACGCCCAGGTTCGCGCGTCCGATCGCGGCAGGCCGGCCGCTCGTGTCGCGGCTCAAGTCCGCGTTCGGAGCTCCGGGCCTCCAGGTCGCCGTTGCCGTCGACGGCACGGTGGTCTGGTCGCGGCTTTGCGGTTTCGCCAGCGTGGCCGACCGCACGCCGACGTCGAGAACAACCCTGTTTCGCATCGGCAGCGTCTCGAAGGTGTTCACCGCGACGGCACTTGCCCGACTCGTGCAGGCCGGCACGGTCGACTTGGACGCCCGGGTGCAGCGATACGTGCCCTCCTTCCCGCAGAAGAGCGGCTCGATCACGATCGCTCGGCTCGCGTCGCACCAGGCCGGCATTCGCCACTATCAGGGCGGCGAGGCGCTCAACACCGTCCATTACGACTCGGTCGCCGCCGCTCTCCGTGTGTTCGCGACCGATCCGCTGCTCTTTCCGCCCGGCAGCGACTACGGCTACTCGAGCTATGGGTTCAACCTGCTCGGAGCAGCGCTCGAGCGGGCCGGACGAGGCCGGCTACGCCCAGCTGCTTGCGACGCGAAGTCCTGTCACCGCTCGCGCTGTCCCACACGCGGCTCGACGCTCCCGCCGGACGAGCCGCTCTCTACGAGGTCGGGGCCGATCGACGTGCGCGTCCGGCGCCACGCGTCGATCTCGAGCGACCGGTATCCGTCGGGAGGACTCCTGTCGACCGCGGAGGAGCTGGCACGCCTCGGCTCCCGGCTGGGCGATCCCGACTTCCTGACGCCGGCGACGCAGGCTGCCTTCTTCAGGGAAAGGAGGCCGACCACCGGCCGCCCAACTGGCTACGGGCTCGGGTTCGAGACAGGCCGGTCGCCGCTCGGCCGCTTCGTCGGCCACACCGGGAACGTCGTCGGCGGCACCGCGTTCCTGCTCGCGCACCCCGACTCGGGCGTCGCGATCGCAATGACCACGAACATGGGCTGGGTCACCGTTGCGACGCCGCCCGAGGTGAGCCCGTCGGTGCCGGACCCGCCAGAGCTCTTGATCCCCTTCATTGAGGCGAGCCGGCGGCCTTGACGCGCCGGTTACCGATCGGCATGCCACGACTCCCAGAGCGCGGCGTACGAGCCGCCGTGCGCCACGAGCTCGTCGTGCGTGCCGAGCTCCTGCAGCAGGCCGTCCTCGACGACCGCCACCCGGTCGGCGTCGTGCGCGGTGTGCAGCCGGTGTGCAATCGCGACCACGGTCCGCCCGTGGAGCACCGACGCGAGTGAGCGCTCGAGGTGTCGCGCCGCGCGCGGGTCGAGCAGCGAGGTCGCCTCGTCGAGCACGAGCGTGTGCGGGTCGGCGAGGACGAGGCGCGCGAGCGCGAGTTGCTGTGCCTGAGCGGGCGTGAGCGGGAAGCCGCCCGCTCCGACCACCGTCCCGAGGCCGTCCGGGAGGCTCTCCGCCCACTGCAGCGCGTCGACCGCCTCGAGCGCGTCGGTGAGCTCAGCGCTCCGACGCCTCCGGCACGCGCGAGCCTCAGGTTGTCCGCGAGCGTGCCGACGAACACGTGCTGCTCCTGCGTCACGAGCGCGACCTCTTGCCGAAGCGACTCGAGCGGCAGGTCGACGAGCCGTACCCCGCCGACGTCGACCCGCCCGGTCCTCGGCGGATGAATGCCGGCGAGCAGCCGCCCGAGGGTCGACTTCCCCGCGCCCGACGGCCCGACCACCGCGACGCGCTCGCCCGGCGCGAGCTCGAGGTCGATGCCGTGCAGGACGTCGCGGTCGTGGACGTACGCGTATCGCACCTCGTGCGCCCGCAGATCGTCGCCGTCCGGCCGATCTCCGGTCGCCACTCGGTCCGGAGGCACGCGCGCGATACCGACGAGCCTCGCGAACGACGTCGCGCCGACCTGGATCTCGTCCAGCCACGAGATCAGGCGGTCAACGGGGTCGGCCAGCTGAGCGACGTAGAGGGCGACCGCGGTCACCTCGCCGATCGTGGCGTTCCCGGTCGAGACGAGCCAGCCGCCCCACGCGAGCGAGGCTGCGACCGGGATGACGTAGGCGAACTCGGCGCTCGGGAACCAGACCGTGCGGAGATGAAGCGTGCGGCGCTCGGCCCGGTAGGCGTCGTCGAGGTCGGCGTCGATCCGGCGCACGCGTTCCTCACCGAGGCCGAGCGCGTCGATCGTGCGCCCGCCGTCGACCGTCTCGCCGACCGTCCCGGCGAGGGTTGCGTACGCCGCTCGTTCCCAGAGATAGCCCGCGGGCGCGCGGCGGAGATACCAGCGCGTGCCGACCCACAGCACCGGGACGCCGGCGACACACGGGAGCGCGGCGAGCGGATTGACCCAGATCGCCGCAGCGACCGTCAGCACCGTGGTGACGGCGGCGACGAGCGTCTCCGGGACGGCAAAGCGGATGGTGCGGGCGAGCGAGTCCACGTCGGCGGTCGACCGCGAGACCAGGTCGCCGGTGCCCGCGCGCTCGACGGTCGACAGCGGTAAGGCCAGCACGCGCTGCATGAAGTCCTCGCGCAGCTCGGCGAACATCTCCTCCGCGAGGACGAACGAGGCCCGCCGCGCAAACCACGTGAGGACCGTCTGCGCCGCGAGGAAGCCGGCCAGGATGAGAACGATGCGGTCGACGTACGACGTCGTCGTGCCTGAGACCACGGACTGGACGATCTCGCCGAGCAGCGGCGGTCCCGCGAGGCCCGCCCCGGCTGCGAGCGCGTGCAGGCCGATGACGTAGATCAGCCCGCGGCGGTGGCGCCGCCCAAGGGCTCCCGCCTGTGCGCGCAGCTCGGGGCCGTCTGCGATCGGGAGCAGCTGGCTGACGGCCGCCTCGGTCAAGAGTCCTCCCCCCGCGTCACCGTCTCGCGGTAGTCGGCCCGCGAGCCGAGGAGCTCGCGGTGGCTGCCGACGGCGACGACGCGGCCGCCCTGCACGAAGGCGACGCGATCGGCCTGGTCGAGGACGAGCGGGCTCGTCGACACGACCACCGTGGTGCGCCCCGCGCGCCGCTCACGCAGGCGCTGCGCGATCCGGGCCTCGGTGTGCGCGTCGACCGCGCTCGTCGGCTCGACGAGGACGAGCACCTCGGCGTCCGACAGCAGCGCGCGGGCGAGGATGAGCCGCTGGCGCTGGCCGCCCGAGAACGAGCGCCCGCGCTCGTCGACGGCCGTGTCGAGCCCGGCCGGGGCCGAGTCGACCACATCCTCTGCGTTCGCGACCGAGATCGCGGCGAGGATCTCGTCGTCGGGCGCCCTGCTCCACGGGTCGAGCTCGCTCCGGAGCGTGCCCGAGAAGAGCAGCGGGTCCGGCTCGCTCACGACGACCCGCCGCCGAACGGTCGCGACCGGCAGCTCCTCGAGCGGGACGCCGCCGAGGGTGACGCGGCCGCCGTCGCCGAAGCGGCCCAGGCGGTCGGCGATCGCCGCGGACTCGTCGGGAAGCGTGGAGACGATGCACGTGAGTGCGCCCGGCTCAACGACGAGTCCCGAGCGCTGGTCGACGAGCTGCGCGCGGGCAGGCGGCTCGGCGGCGGGAGCAGCCGGCTCCGCTGCGTGCCTCTCGACGAGGAGGACCTCGAGCATGCGCTGCGCGCCGACGTGGGAGCGCGTGACCTTGTCCACTGCCTCCGCTGCCGTTCGCAGCGGGATGACGAGGAACGCGGCGTAGCCGTAGAACGCGACGAGATCACCCGTGTCGATCTCGCCGTTGACCGCGAAGCGCGCGCTGAGCCAGGTGACGAAGACGACGAAGATGCCCGGCAGCAGCACCTGTGCGGCGTCGAGGGTCGACTGCGGAATCGCGACGCGGACGCCCGCGTGCCGCACCTGCTGGGAGCGCGATCGGTAGCGGTCGAGGAACGCCTGCTCGCCGCCGATCCCGCGCAGGACGCGGAGGCCGGCCGCGGTGTCGGCCCCGAGCGCCGTCAGCTGCCCGACCTCCTCGCGCTGCTCGCGCTGGCGCGCCTGCAGGGGTCTGATCACGGCGCCGAGGGTGAGTGCGAGAATCGGGACGCCGAGCAGCACGATCAGGCCGAGCACGACAGAGGCCGAGAGCAGGATCACGGCGACCACGAAGTAGGCGACGATCGCGCCCGAGAGGCGTGCGGTGATGTCGAAGGCGCCACCCGCTCGCATGGCGTCGTTCGACACCGTCGCCACGACCTCCCCGGTCGAGTGCTCTGCCCGCACCGCCGGGCCCGATCGGGCGGCGTGGTGCCCGACGACCTGGACGAGCCGGAACGAGGCCTGGAGCCAGTTCGAGACCGCGGCGCGGTGCCGCATGACGCCTGCGGTGGCTTGGACGGCCCCGAGGCCGAGCAGGATCCCGGCCCAGAGTGCGAGAGCTTGCGAGTCGTCGTCCACGATCCCGTCCTGGATCGCGCGGCCGATCGCGAACGGCATCAGCGCCTGCGCGACCATCCAGACGACCCCGAAGACGATGCCGAGCACCAGCGTCCCCACCTGGTGACGGCCGACCCACACCAGCAGCCGCGTCGGGGAGCGGATGTCCGGCTCGCCCGGGTCACTCACCGGCAGCCGGATCACCGGTCGATCCTAGCGACGCGTCGTCGCCGTCTTACGTCGTGTCGACGGTCATCGACCAGACGATCAGCACGTCCGGGCGATTCGCGTAGCAATGCAGCGCGCCCTTGCCGTGGTAGTCCGTGCGCGGCAGGCCGCGCGCGCTGCGGACGAGGCGGTACTCGAAGTTCCCGTACGGCCTCGCGGCCGAGGTGTTCCCGTTCACTCGGAACGCCGTCAGCTCCAGGCGCTCCTGCTGGGCGTGACGGGCGCGGAAGTACGGGATCAGCGACGCCCGATCGGACGCCCGTGCGCGCAGACGCTCTCCGGGAGCAGGCGTCGAGTACCACTGGAAGTCTGGCTCCGCCGCCCACACCGCGCGAAGCGCCGTCGAGTCGCCGCGGTTGAAGGCCGCGAGGAAGCGCCGCACCGCTCCGTCCACCTCGGCCGGCGCGCAGAGCCTCGGCGTCGGCGCGGGCGCTGCGGCCGCTGTTCCGAAGCACGAAACCGCTCCGGCGGCGGCGAGCATGGCGAGCCGAGCCGCGGTCCCCATCCAGCCCAGTGTGACGCGGACGAGCCCGGTCAGCAAAGATGCGGTCATGCCCGACGGGATGCCCGAGGAGATGACGGCGGCGCAGCGTGACGCGCTGGCCACCGAGCTGGGCGAGCTCGAGGGCCCGCGGCGCGCGGCGGTGGTCGAGGCGATCGCGACCGCCCGGGCGTTCGGCGACCTCTCGGAGAACTTCGCCTACCACGACGCCAAGAACGAGCAGGGGCTGCTCGAGCGGCGAATCACCATCATCCGCGCGCGGCTCAACGGCGCAGTCATCGTGGAGGGAGCCGACGACGGGGTCGTGCGCGTCGGCTCGATTGTCGAGGTCGAAGACGACGCCGGTGAGAAGCTCGAAGTCGAGATCTCGAGCGTCGGCGGCGTCTCGCCCGACTCACCGCTCGGGGCGGCGCTGCTCGGCGCCAAGGTTGGTGACGTCGTCGAGGTCGCCGCGCCGCGCGGCTCGTGGCAGGCGCGCGTGCTCGACGTCCGACGGGGCTGAGCTGCATGGCGCGGTGTTTCGGGGACGGGGACCCCATCTACGAGCGCTATCACGACGAAGAGTGGGGCTTCCCGGCTCGGGACGAGCGCCGCCTCTACGAGAAGCTCGTGCTCGAGTCGTTCCAGTCGGGCCTCGCGTGGATCACGATCCTGCGCAAGCGCGACGGCTTCCGTGCCGCGTTCGCCGACTTCGACCCCGAGGTCGTCGCGAGCTACGGCGAGCGTGATGTCGCGCGACTGCTCGAGGACGCCGCCATCGTCCGGAACCGCGCCAAGATCGAGGCCGCGATCGCAAACGCGCGCGCGACGCTCGCGCTGCGAGAGTCAGGTACGCCGCTCGACGAGCTCGTCTGGTCGTTCGCCCCTGCAGAGCCGACGCCGCCCGTAGAGACGCTCGAGGACCTGCCGGCGACCACGCCCGAGTCGACCGCGCTCGCGAAGGCGCTCAAGGCCGCCGGCTTCCGCTTCCTCGGCCCGACGACGGTCTACGCGGCGATGCAGTCGTGCGGGATCGTCAACGACCACCTCGCGACCTGCCCGGTCCGCGAGCGTATCGCAGCGCTCGCTAGTTGAACTGAGCCTGAGCCCTTTCGAGGCCGTCGCGGGCGAGGACTTCGACGGCGTCGGCGGATCGAGCCACCAGCGCCTCGGCGTCATCCTCCGGCTCGAACGGCGACAGGACGTAGTCGGCGACCGGCCGCCGGTCGCCCCGTCCGGGGCGGCCGACACCGACGCGGACGCGCAGGAACTCCGGCGAGCCGAGCGACTGCCGGAGCGAGCGCAGGCCGTTGTGGCCCGCCAGGCCGCCGCCGAGTCGAAGCTGCAGCCGGCCCAGCTCGAGGTCGACCTCGTCGTGCACGACGGCGATCGAGTCCAGCGGGACCTTGAAGAAGCCGGCCGCGGCGGCGACGGAGCCGCCCGACAGGTTCATGTACGTCTCCGGCTTCAGCAGCGCGAGCCGGAGCCCGTCGAGGCGCATCTCGGCCAGCCGGCCGGAGAACTTCGAGCGGAATGAGCCGCCGTGCCGCTGCGCGAGCTCGTCCGCCACGAGCCAACCTACGTTGTGCCGATCGCGAGCGTGCTCGGGGCCAGGGTTGCCGAGGCCGACGACGAGCAGGTCGAGCGTCGAGGCGCGCTCGCCCCGGCGAAACAGACGCATGAGGGACTAGCCCTCGTCCGTGCCAGGCTCGCCGGCGGCCTCGCCGGCCTCGGCGGCACCCTCCGGTGCGCCTTCCTCGGCGGCCTCCGCCTCGGCAGCCTCCGCGAGCTCTTCCTCGGTCGGCTCGGGCTCGACCTCGCGCATCGGCGCGGTCACGGTCGCGATCACGGTCTCCTGCGGGTCGTCGAGGAACGTGACGCCCTCCATCGCAGGGATGGTCTCGAGCCGGAGCGTGTCGCCCATCGACATCCCGCTGACGTCCACCTCGATCGACTCGGGCACCTCCATCGGCAGGGCCTCGATGTTGATCTCGGTCGTCGGCTGCGACATGACGCCGCCCTCGCGCACGCCCGGAGCGTCCTCGGTGCCGACGATGTGCACCTGAACCGCGGCCTGGATGGGCTGGTCGAGCCGCACCTCCTGCAGGTCGACGTGCTGCACGTGCCCGCGGATCGGATCGCGCTGGTACTGCTTGAGAATCGATGGGTGGGCGGTCGTCTGGCCCTCGAGCACGACGTCGAGGACGGCGTGCAGGCCGGACGTGCCGGTCAGCGCCGTGCGCAGCGCACGCTCGTCGATCGCGATCGCGCGCGTCGCGGACCTGCCGTAGAGCACGCCGGGCACGAGCCCGCGCTTGCGCATGCGCCGAGACTCGGGCGACCCGAGGCTCGTGCGTTCGGTCACTTCCAGGCGAAATCTCTCCCCGGCCACGGCGGCGGATGATAGCGAAGAGCTCGTGTTCCAGGGCCCAAACCCTGGTTCGCGTCCTGACGTTCCTGGCTCGTCGCTCGCGGTGCGTAAGCCGGTGGAACAGTATTGAGATACGGGCCGCCGGCTGGAGCGCCGCGAGCGGCGAGAGGGCGGCGGAGCCGGAGATCACATGAACAGCAGGCCCGGCGGGAGCCGCCCGCCCAGGAGCGTCAGGAGTCGATGTGGAGGTCGATGCCGAGGTAGAGCAGGGGCCAGAGGGCGATCGCCAGCAGGGCCGAACCGAGCAGGCGAACGGTGTCGACGTTGTCCAAGTAGTCCTTCGAGGCGGCCACGACGACGCCCGTGACGAGATACGCGACGAGCACGAGCTTGCGGGACATGACGATCACGCGGCGATGCTACGAAAGCCGAGGCTCGACTGCCTCGCGCGGGAATGGGGCGCGCCCTGGGGAGCTGCGGCTTCTCCCTCAACACGATCGCGAACCGCGAACGACCAGTGCATGGGCCGCTCGGGCGGCGCGGTCGATGGGGCGCGCCCACCCATGCTTCGACACAACGAGCGGATTTCTTGAACTCCGAGGGCCTACTTCTAAGTGCCGAAAACTGGCCTCCGGCCTACCCGTCGGCCAGGTTGAATTGCGCTTCCGGTCCGACGATCGTACGAGGCACGGGGGAAACCGCTCCTCCGCTGAGCGCGCCTCCGGCGGCCCGTTGGCGGCAACCGGCGCTGGAGGCGCCGCTCGGACGTTCCCTTTCGAAGCGCTCCTCCGCGCGCCGAGCGCGGGCCAACCGTCAACATGGGCGGTGTCCGAACGAAGGGAGGCGAAACGTGACGACGATCATGCAGAACGGGTCGGCACTCGCCGAGGCGCTGGTGCAGCGAATCGGCCAGACGGTCGGCGACAGAGCGCAGGCGGCAACGGTGTTCGGCCAGCCGGTCGAGCGCGAGGGGATCACGGTCATCCCGGTGGCGAAGGCGCGCTTCGGATTCGGCGGCGGCGGAGGCGGCGGCTCGCGGGAGCAGGACGGGTCGGGCGGCGGTGGAGGCGGCGGTGCACTCGTGGCGCCGGTCGGCTTCATCGAGGTGCGCGACGGCACCGCCCAGTTCAAGCGGATCTCGCGTCCCGGCGACCTGGTCTCGCTCGTCGTGGCGGCTTCGATTGCAGCGCTCGCCCTGAAGCGGCTGCTGGACTGACCTGCCGGCGCTAGAGGGTGCGTCGGAGGGCGCGGTCGCTGATGACGACGCGCTCGCTCGTTTCGAGAAAGCGGACGAGGACGGAACGCATGCGCCCACGCGCCTCGACGACGCACTCGCGGCCTCGCAGCTCGGCGCGGCGCGGGTTGTTGCCCCAGGCGTAGGTGTACGTGACCAAGCCGGCACCGTTGCAGCGGTCCGCTCGCCGAGAGCTTAGAAGAGCTGGTTCTCGCCGCCGAAGATGGCGGACACCGAGTCGTCAGAGAAGACGTTCGTGATCGTCTCGGCGAGGATGCCCGAGACGGTGAGGACGGTCACGTTCTCGGGGCGGTTCAGCGGATCATCCGGGACCGTGTCCGTCACGACGACGCCCGTGACGTCCGAGTCGGCGACACGGCGCAACGTGTCCGAGTCGAGCAGCGAGTGAGTGACGAACATCCACACCGCGGTCGCACCGTGCTCGCGGAGCGTGGCCGCGCCGGCGATCTGGGTGCCACCCGTCGTCGTGACGTCGTCCCCGACGATCGCGATCTTGTCGCGAACGCGGCCGGTGACCTCCGTGATCGCCACCTCGTCGTGCCCGGGGCGCGTCTTGTGCATGATCGCGAAGTCGGCGCCGACCATCTCCGCGAACCGGAGGGCGTGCTTCGCACGCCCGGCGTCGGGCGCGACGGACACGATCCCCTCGCCGGTCAGCCCGAGGTCGCGGAAGTGCTGCGCGAAGAGCGGCAGCGCGGTCATGTGGTCGACCGGGATCGTGAAGAAGCCCTGGATCTGACCGGCGTGGAGGTCCATCGTCAGCACTCGGTCTGCCCCGGCGAGCTGGAGCATGTCGGCCACGAGACGACCGGAGATCGGCTCGCGCGGCTTGGCCTTCCGATCCTGCCGGGAGTAGGCGAACCACGGGATGACGGCCGTGATCCGCTTCGCGGAGGCGAGCTTCGCGGCCTGGATCATCAGCAGCAGCTCCATCAGGTTCTGGTCGACCGGGCGGCAGCCCGTCTGGACGAGGAAGACATCGGCGCCGCGGATCGACTCCTCGTACCGGCAGTAGGTCTCGCCGTTCGCGAACGTCTCCAGCGCGACGTGCCCGAGCTCGACGCCGAGTTGGTTCGCGATCCTGTTCGCGAGATCCGGGTGCGAGCGGCCGGAGAAGACCATCAACCGCTTCTTCGGCGTCAGCGGCAGCGCGCGACCGACGCTCATCTCGGAGCGCGGGGTCGCGATCTCCAGGCCGGGCAGGGCCTGCTCAATCGTCCCGGTTTCCACCGCGTCCTTCCTTGTTGACCTGACGGGAGCGCGCGACCGCGAGCGCGCCGGGGGGCACGTCGTGGGTGATCACCGATCCGGCTGCGATCCACGCATCGTCTCCGATCGTCACAGGGGCGACGAACGCATTGTCGACACCGGTCCTGACGTTGCTGCCGATCGTCGTCCGGCCCTTGGGCAGGCCGGGCTCATGCGCGAAGTTCACCGTCACGTTGCTCGCAGCGATGTTCGTATCCTCGCCGATATCCGCGTCGCCGATGTAGGAGAGATGCGGCACCTTTGTCCGTTCACCGATGTGGGAGTTCTTGATCTCGACGAACGTCCCCGCCTTCGCTTCCGCCTCCAGCACGGTGCCTGGGCGAAGGTAACAGAAGGGGCCGATGACCGCGTGAGCACCGATCCGCGTGTCGATCGCGACCGTGTGGGAGCCGACCTCGGCGCCGGTCGCGACCCGGGTCTGGCCGCGCAGCACGGTGAAGGGGTGAACGACGCAGTCGGGCTCGAGCTCGACCTCGGGGTCGATCCAGGTCGAGGCGGGGTCGACGATGGTGACGCCTGCGAGCATGTGCGCGAGGTTGATCCGGTCGCGGAGTGCAGCGGCTGCCGCGGCGAGCTCCGCGCGGGTGTTGACGCCCTCGGTCTCGGCCGGATCGTCGGCGATGTGGGCGGACACCGCGTGACCGGCGTCCACGAGATCGCGCACGGCGTCCGTCAGGTACAGCTCGCCCTGGGCGTTCGCGGGGCTGAGGCGCTCGACCGCCGGCCAGAGCCGCTCGAGGCGGAAGACGTAGATGGACGAGTTGCACTCGCGCAGCGCGAGCTGCTCCGGGGTCGCGTCGACAGCCTCGACGATCGCGCGAACGCGACCGTCGTCACCTCGAACGATGCGGCCGTAGTCGCGCGGCTCCGCGGGCTCGAACGTGAGCACGGTCGCCGCCGCGTTCTCACGGCGGTGCGTCTCGAGCAGCGCTCCGAGGAGCTCGGGGGTGACGAGCGGCGTGTCGCCCGAGAGGACGAGCAGATCGCCCTCGCCGTCGCCGAGCGCCGGGCGCGCGGAGCGGACGGCGTCACCGGTGCCGAGCGGCCGTTCCTGCACGGCGACGTCGAGGTCGCCGAACGCGTCGCGGCTCTCCGGCGATGCGATCACGACGAGTCGGTCGGGCGCGAGCGGCCGCGCGGCCTCGATCACCCAGTCGACCATCCGACGGCCGAGCAGCGGGTGCAGGTGCTTCGGCGTCGCGGAGCGCATGCGCGTTCCAAGGCCTCCGGCCATCACGACGGCTGCGAGCTTTGTCTCTGTCAAGGGCGGAGGTGGAATGGCTGGGGCGCCAGGATTCGAACCTGGGATCGCGGGACCAAAACCCGCTGCCTTACCGCTTGGCTACGCCCCAGAGATCGGTTCAGCGACAGCCGAGTATAGGCGGGCCACAGGGCTAACGGCGATCGAGCACGAGCATGACGAGCGCTCCGACGGCGACGACGACGAGCGCGACGACGGCGAGCGCGGTCAGGACGACGGCCAGCACGGGCACGAGCACGACGACGAGCTGCGAGACCGCGGCGATCCAGCTGATCTCGCGCACGGTCGGGCTGCTGTGCCCCCTGCCCACGGTGACGTAGACGATGATCGCGACCGCCGCCGCAAGGAGGACCGACCACCACGGGATGACGTCGAAGATGACGAGGATCCCTTCGACCAGGATGATCCAGAGGATGAGGTGGACGCGCCGCTGGCGCAGAACCGGTCCGAGGCGGCCCTGGCGGTGTTCGATGGTCTCGAACTGGCTCACGATTCAACGGTAGCGAGCGCGGCTCATCCGTACCACACAGGGACGGTGAGCCAGGTGCGGCCGTGGGTAGCGATGGCACGCCGCGCGGCCTCCGCCGCCCGCCGGTGGTGGAAGAGACCGTAGACGACCGGCCCTGCGCCGGTGACGTCCGCCCGGAAGGCGCCGAGCGCCTGCAACTCGTCGGAGTAGTGCGACGAGACGAGGTCGTTCGGCGGCAACGCCGCGAGGTCGCGGGGCCGCTGAATCCCGGCAAGCGCGGTGTCGAGCGCGATGAAGCGCTCGGCGGCGCCCGCGGGCCCGTCACGCGCCGCGAAGGCGCTGTAGACCGCGGCCGTTGACTCCTTCGCGGCTCCATGCGGCAGGAGCAGAAGCACCCAGTAGTCCTGCGGAAGCTCGAGCGGAGTGAGCTCGGAGCCGTCGCCCCGGCCGAGCTGCGGCCCGTCGACGAGGAAGAACGGGACATCGGACCCGATCGAGGCCGCGACTGCGTGCAGCTCTTCGGCCGGGAGCGGGCGGTCGAGCGTGTCGTTCGCGAGCCGGAGCGCGGTCGCGGCGTCCGAGCTGCCGCCTCCCAGCCCTCCCGCGACGGGGATGCGCTTCGAGATCGTCGCGCGCCAGCGCGGCTCGACACCGGCTGTTTCGGCGAGCTGCTCGAGCGCGCGGCGGACGAGCGTGTCCCCGGTGAAGCCGTCGACGATGAGCTCTTCGGCGGTTGAGATCGCCACCCGGTCGCCGAGGTCGAGCCGCTGCAGCACGGTCGCGACCTCGTGCTTCCCGTCGTCGCGTCGGGCTCCGACGACAAGGGCGAGGTTGAGCTTGGCCGGCGCGGGCGCCCGCCTCACAGGGCCTCGGCGAGGCGGATGAACTCGCCGGGGCGAGCTCTTCCGCGCGGGTCGTCGGGAGTCGGCCCAGCGTCGCCAGCGCCGCGACGCCCTGCTCACGCGAGGCAATGCCCGCGAGCGCGAGCGAGTTCGGCAGCGTCTTGCGCCGGTGCGAGAACGCCGCCTCCACGACCTGCTTGATCCGGGCGAAGCCCGGCGGCAGCGGGATCCTCCGGAAGGCCACGAGGGCCGAGTCGACATTCGGCGGCGGCCGGAAGACCGTCCGCGAGACAGGGTGGAAGCCGGTGCGCTCGGTCGCGAGCTGCACGAGCACCGAGACGGCGCCGTAGGCCTTCGTCGAGGGCGAGGCGAAGAACCGGTCGGCGACCTCCCGCTGCACCATCACGCACCAGAGGCCGACCGAGGGCAGGCCGTCGAGGCTCTCGACGACAATCGGCGTCGCGACGTTGTAGGGGAGGTTTGCGACGAGCTTCGTCGGCGGCGGCTCCAGCGCGGCCAGGTCGAGTGCGAGCGCGTCGCCCCAGTGGAGCTGGACGTTCTCCGGCAGCGCCGGCCAGGTTCGGCGCGAGCGAGCGGTCGAGCTCGACCGCGTGCACGTGGGCCGTCCGCGCCGCGAGCACGCGCGTGAGCACGCCGAGGCCGGGGCCGATTTCGAGCGCGACGTCCTGTGGCGCGAGCTCGGCCAGCCGAGCGATCACGCCGAGGATGTTCTCGTCGACGAGGAAGTGCTGCCCGAGCTCCTTCTTGGGGCGGACGCTCACGGCAGCCGGAACGCCGCCGTCGCGTTGGCGTCGACCCTGGCGGCGAGCTCGTCGACGTCCTCGGAGCGGACCGCCGCGAGCGCGGCGAGGGTGTGGACGACGTTCGCGGGCTCGTTGCGGCGGCCGCGCACGGGTTGCGGCGCCAGGTACGGGCTGTCCGTCTCGGTGAGAATCCGCTCGGCGGAGACCGCGGCAGCGGCCGCGCGTAGGTCGTCCGCCTTCGGGTAGGTGACGTTGCCGGCGAACGACACGTACCAGCCGTGCTCGACCGCGTCGGCGAGCAAGCCCGGCTCGGAGAAGCAGTGCATGACGATGGTCCCCGGGTGGCGCCGTAAGAGCGCGCCGGTGTCCTCGTCGGCCGAGCGGGTGTGAATCACGACCGGCAGCTCGCGCTCGGCCGCAAGCCCGAGCTGCGCCTCGAAGAGCCGGCGCTGCCCGTCGCGCTTGTCGGCCCCGTAATGGTAGTCGAGGCCGGTCTCGCCGACCGCGACCGCGTTCGGATGGGCGAGCAGCGCACTCAGCTCGTCGATGCGGCCGGCTTCTCCGGTCGCCGCCTGATGCGGATCGATCCCGAGCGCGGCGTGCACTCCCCCGTGACGCTCCGCCAGCGCAAGGGCGGCGTGGCACGAGTCGATCCCCGTGCCGATCGTGATCACGCGCGTTACGCCTGCGGCGCGTGCGCGCGCGACGGCCTCGTCCGGCTCCTCGAGCGCGTCGAGGTGCGCGTGCGTGTCGATCACGCTACGGCCGCACGCTCCATCCGCGCGAGCTCGTCCTCGACGACCTGCTGAGGGTCGAGCTTCACGAAGAGGGGCGTCGGCTCACGGAGCGCGCGTCCGGGCTCGAGCTCGCTCGGCAGCCAGCGGCCCGCCCACGAGGCATAGTCGCCCGTGAGCACCGTGTAGGTCTCGCCACCTTCCTCCTCGACCTCCCGGAACTCGAGCGGACCGGCGATGAGGTCGTCGTAGCCGAGAAGCTCGTGCAGCGTCTGCGACGTGAACGGAAGGAAGGGCGTGAAGAGGACCTTCAGGCTGTCGATGCCGCGCAGCACCACGTACAGCACCGTCGCGGCGCGCTCGCGATCGGTCTTGATCGTCGCCCACGGCGCCTCGTCGCTGACGTACTGGTTGAGCAGGCTCGCGAGGCGCATCGTCTCGGCAAGCGCAGCCTTGAAACGGGCGCGCTCGATCAGGTCACCGACGGTGTCGAAGCCCGCCTCGATCGCGTCGAGCACCGCACGATCGCGTTCCGTGAGCTCGCCTGGCTCGGGAACGACGCCGAAGTTGCGGTACGCACTCGTCAGCGTGCGGTTGACGAGGTTGCCCCAGTTCGCCAGCAGCTCGTCGTTGTTTCGGCGCACGAACTCGGCCCAGGTGAAGTCGGTGTCCTGGGTCTCGGGTCCGGCGGCGGTCAGGAAATAGCGCAGCGGATCGGGGTCGTACCGGCTCAGGAAGTCGCCGACGTAGATGACGACGCCGCGGCTCGTACTGAACTGCTTGCCCTCCATCGTCAGGAACTCCGAGCTCACGATGTCGTACGGCAGCTGGAGCTCTCCCCGCCCGGCTCCGAACTCGCCGCCGGCGCCGTAGCCGAGGAGCTGGGCGGGCCAGATGACGCTGTGGAAGAAGATGTTGTCCTTGCCCATGAAGTAGAAGTGCCGGGCGTCCGGGTTCTGCCACCACTCCCGCCATGCGTCCGGCGTGCCGCGGTTCCGCGCCCACTCGACCGCCGCGGAGAGATAGCCGACGACCGCGTCGATCCAGACGTAGATCCGCTTGTTCTCCTGCTCCTCGTAGCCGGGGACCGGAACGCGAACCCCCCAGTCGAGGTCGCGGGTGACCGGTCGCGGCTTCAGGTCCTTGAGGAACTGAAGCGAGAAGTTGCGGACATTCGCGCGCCAGTGGGTCTGCTGCTCGATCCAGCTCGCGAGGCGGTCCCTGAAGGCAGGGAGGTCCAGGAACAGGTGCGAGGTCTCCCGGAACACAGGCGGCTGGCCGTCGATTCGTCGAGCGAGGCTCGATCAGATCGGCCGGATCGAGCGGGTTGCCGCAGTTGTCGCACTGGTCGCCGCGTGCGTGCGCAAAGCCGCAGATCGGGCACGTGCCCTCGATGTAGCGGTCCGGAAGCGTCCGGCCGGAGACGGCGGAGAACGCGCCGATCGTCGTCTGCTCGAAGATGAACCCCTTCTCGTAGAGCGTCCGAAAGACGTCCCGCGTGACCTCGTGATGGTTGCGCGTCGTCGTACGGGTGAAGAGGTCGTACGCCAGACCGAGGCGCCGAAGGTCCTCGCGGATGATCTCGTTGTTGCGATCGGCGAGCTCACGCGGGCTGACGCCGGCCTCGTCGGCCGCCACCATCACCGGCGTGCCGTGCTCGTCCGTGCCGCTCACCATGAGCACGTCGTTGCCGCGGAGGCGGTGATAGCGGGCGAAGATGTCCGCCGGGACGCCGAAGCCCGCCACATGGCCGATGTGCCGCGGGCCGTTCGCATACGGCCACGCCACCGCAACCAGGATCTTCCGAGGCGTCGCCGGCGTGCTCATGGACGAGCATGATACGAGCGGCATCAGGGGCCTCCGTCCCGGCGCGTCGGCGTCGGTCGAGGGCAGAGCCCGCGCAGATGCCGGCCGCCGCGAGGACGACGAGCGCCTCCGGCCACGGCGCCGGTCGGCCGGGAGGGCGCAGCGCCGCAGGCCTGGAGAGCGAGGCATCCCGGATCTCGCGCCCGGACGGGATCGCCGGGCGAGCCGGCTTTCGAACCGGGGCCTCGTCTGCCGAAGGCCCGGCGCTGTCGACAACGACCTCGGGGACGGAGACGACGGCGACTACCAGGCGTGGAGCGCTCGACGCGTGTCTCGGCGAGCGCCGCCGGGCCGACGCTGGTGGCTCGGCCGACCCGCGGTGCCACCGGGAGTCGCGTCGGCGCCTGCGGCCGCTCCGCGGCTCTGCCCGACACCTGCGCCCGCCGACCTGTACTGCGAGCGCTCTCAGGCGCGACGCTGGATGTGCGCCGGGAGCCTTCGGGAACTCGCGGAGCGGGGTCGGTTCTCCCGGCGTCCGGCGTGGGCCCGGACCGCGCGGCGCCGGAGCCGGGCGGGCAGCCGCGACGGCCGCGGGCGTGCTCGCCTCCGCGGACGGTGCCGGGCTCACCGCCGCCACGGGAGCGGTCTCCGGGGAGTCCGCCGCGTCCGCGGCCGGCGACAGCCTCGGCGACGGCAACCGTCACGGGCGGCGGTGGCGCTACAGCGGCTGCCGGGGGTGCCGGCTCTGCGGGCGGGACCGGAGGCGGCGGTGCCTGCGGCCGCGGCGGCAGGAGCCCGAGCGGATCGAGGTAGCCGTGGGGGTCGTCGTGCACGCGGATGCCGAGATGGACATGCGGCTCGGTCGTGACGGCGTCGGCGCTCGGGCCGATCGTCCCGACCACCGCTCCCGCGTCGACGGCGGCATCGCGGTCGACGGACGCCGAACCGAGCTGGAGGAGCGTGACGGCGAGGCCGTCCGGGGTCAGGATCGTGACGGCGCGGCCGCCGTTCGGCACCGTGCCGACGAAGGACACCGTGCCCGACGCGGGCGCGCGGACGCGTGTCCCCTCCGGTGCGCCGATATCGATGCCGCGGTGCTGGCCGGCGGCGTACGGGTCGACCGAGAGCGAGAACGGACGCACCACGGGCCCGTCGACCGGCCACGTCCAGGCGTGCGCGCCGGGCGCGACGACCAAGGTCATGAGGGCTGCTGCAGCCGAGAGCAATCGTCGCATGACGCACCTTCCTCCGGACAGTTTTCTTCGATGTCGGCGTGGATGACGGCTTGCAATCCACGCTAGCGGCGCGTCTCAGTCACTTTGCAACGATTGTGCGTACAGAGTGTTCCGGTTCACAGGAGTCATCCTCGCCACGAGCTCGGCGGCCCGCCGACGCGGGACACCGGCCTCCACGAGTGCTCGCACGACCGCCAGCGCCTCCGTCGCTGCGGCTCGCCGAGGCGCCGGCTCCCCCGCCCCGAGCACGAGCGTGATCTCGCCTTTCGGCGGCGCAGCAAAGCGCTCCGCCACCTCGGCCGCCGGCCCGCGAACGACCTCCTCGAAGCGCTTCGTCAGCTCGCGGCAGACGGCGACCGGCCGGCCCGGCTGGACGGCGGCGAGGCTCTGCAGCGTCGCCGGCAGCCGCTTCGGCGACTCGAACGCGACCACGGGATGAGGCCACGCAGCCAGCTCGGCCCACAGCGCCGACAACGCCTTCGCCCCGCGCGGGAGGTAGCCGAGGAACTGGTAGCGCTCGCCGACGAGCCCGCTTGCGACGAGCGCCGTCTCGACGGCCGACGGCCCCGGCAGTACCGTCACCGGCGACACCCGCCTCGAGCGCGGCCCGGATCAGCCGCGCGCCGGGATCGTTCACGCCCGGCAGGCCGGCGTCGCTCACGAGCGCCAGACGCTCGCCTGATTCGAGCCGCGGCAGCACCTCCGCGACGCGCGCGGCCTCGTTGTGCTCGTGGAAGCTCAGCAGGCGCGCCTGGATGCCGTGGCGGTCGAGGAGCACGCGCGTGTGGCGCGTGTCCTCGCAGAGCACGAGGTCTGCCTCGCGCAGCTCGCGCAGGACACGAAGAGTGACGTCCTCGAGGTTGCCGATCGGCGTCGCGCAGACCGCGAGCGGCACGGCCGTCCTACGCCCGCCTCGTCGAGCGCCTCGAACGCGAGCAACCCGGCGCCGATCAGCCCCGCGTCCGAGCCGAGCTCGGCCGGCACGAGCCGGAGCCCGTCGCGGGCAGGCGGGAGTGCCTCCCGGCGCGCGATCTTCAGAGCGGGCTCGACGCGATCTTAAGAGCGGGCTCGACCAGGAACGCGGCGGCCGCTGTCGCCGAAGCCGCCGCCGACGATAACGAGCTCGGCACCGAAGATGTTGACGAGGGAGCCGATGCCGGCACCGAGCAGCTGTCCGATCGACGCGAGCGCCTCGATCGCGCTCGTGTCGCCGCCCTTCGCACGCTCGACCAGCTGCTCGGCGGTGGCCCCTTCGCCCCACAGCTCGATCGCGGCCCGGTCGGCCGCGTTCCCAGAGGCGACCGACTCGAGGTGGCCCCGGCCGGTGCAGTTGCCCTGGCACGGCGGCCCGTCCGCGATGACGACGATATGCCCGAGCTCCGCCCAGCCGCGGAAGAGCCGTCCGGCCAGCACGACGCCTCCCCCGACGCCGGTGCCGAGCGTGAGCATGATCAGATCGTCGACGTCGCGCCCGGCGCCGCGCTTCCACTCGCCGAGCGCGGCGGCGTTGGCGTCGTTCTGGACCGCCGTCGGCAGCCCGAACCGCTCCCGGAAGAGCCGCCCGAGATCGACGTTCGCGAGTGGGATGTTGATCGAGCCGAGCGCGATGCCGGTCCGCGCGTCGATCACCGACGGCACGCCGAACCCAATGCCGCCGACGGCGTCGCTCCGTAGGTGCTCGACGGCCGATGCCAGAGCCTCGACCAGCTCCTCCTGCGAGTCGGTCGGGGTCGGCACTTCGTGGCGCTGGAGCACGTGTCCCTCCCGGTCGAGCAGCCCGGCGAGGATCTTCGTGCCGCCGAGATCGACGCCGATGACGAGTCTGGGACGACAGAGCTCGGTTCAAATTGACGCCCCACCGATCTGGTGCGAGCGGTGGTGCGGGGCAAGGACGGAGGGAGCGGCCATAGCAGCGCCATGGCCGCGACCGAGGACGCCGCCACGCGCCGCCGAACATGACAGAGCGGTGATCGCGCTCATTTTGGATCGAGCTCTAGTCAAAGGTCGGCGGCTACCATAACCCGCTCGATGGCTGAGGGAGAGAAGCCCTACCGCCTGTACAAAGGTGGGCGGACGAAGGGCAAGGTGCCGCTCGCGACGCGGCCGGCGCCACGGTCGCTCGGCGAACCGGACGGCTCTCCACCCCCCGGTCGCGGCACGCCGGCGCGCACGAAGCGGCCGCGCTGGCGCCTTCGGATCGGGCTCGTGGTGCTCGCGCTCGTGACGCTGATGATCGTCTGGCTCGTGGCGAGCTACCTCGCCTTCCGCAACGGCGTCGAAGAGGCAAACGACCGCCTGCCGGCGCAGGTCGCCGCCGCGCTCGCCCCGGAGGACGGCCTCCTCATCTCCAACCCGACCTTGATCCTGCTGCTGGGCACCGACGGCGACCGGACGGAGGCGCGCTCGGACGCCCGCCGCTCCGACTCGATCCTCCTCATCCGCACCGACCCGAAGCGGCACCGAATGGCGTTCCTGTCGATCCCGCGCGACCTGCGCGTCGACATCCCCGGCTACGGCCCGAACAAGATCAACGCCGCGTTCCAGCTCGGCGGCCCCACGCTCGCGATGCGGACGGTGCGGGCGCTCACCGGGCTGCGGCCGAACCACGTCGCGATGGTCGACTTCGACGACTTCCGCACGACGATCGACGCGCTCGGGGGCGTCGACGTGACGGTGCCGAAGCCGATCCTCTCGAACCGCTTCGACTGCCCCTACGCCACGCAGGCGCGCTGCCAGCAGTGGGAGGGCTGGCGCTTCGAGCGCGGCGAACAGCACATGGACGGCCGGCGCGCGCTCATCTACTCGCGGATCCGCGAGAACCGGCTCGACCCGTCGGAGAACGACCTCACGCGCGGCGAGCGCCAGCAGGAGGTCGTCGACGCCATGGCCGACAAGCTCGTCAGCTTCGGCACCTTCCTACGGCTTCCGTTCGTCGGCGACGAGCTGATGCAGCCGCTGACGACCGACCTCAGCGCCGGCGAGCTGGTCCAGCTCGGCTGGGTGAAGTTCCGGGCCAACTCGAGCCGGGCGCTGCACTGCCGCCTCGGCGGTGAGCCCTCGACCTCCGGCGGGCAGTCGGTGCTGATCGGCACCGAGGAGAACAGCGCCGTCCTCAGCATGTTCGCCGGCCGCTCGGCGTCACAGCCGCCGCCGCCGGGCTCGGGCCCCTTCGGTGCCGGCTGTGTCGTCGGCTCGGCCCAGGATAGGCTGGCTCAGGACTAGCGGCTCGAAGGTCGAGGAGGCGGCGTGGGCATCTTCGGTTGGATCCTGTTCGGCTTGCTCGCGGGCGCGGTTGCACGCATGGTCACGCCCGGCCGGAACAGCATCGGCTGCTTCGGCACCCTCGCCGTCGGCGTGATCGGCGCCTTGCTCGGCGGGCTCCTCGGCGAGGCGGTCTTCGACGACGAGATCGAGTTCGGCTGGGACCTGAAGCCGTTCCTGCTCGCCGTCGCCGGCTCGGTCGTGCTGCTGCTCGCGCTGAACGCCCTACGGCGGAGCTAGTCCGCGGCCGTGGCCTTTGTGTCCTTCGAGTCCGACTTCTCGCCGGACGAGCCCTCGGAGGACGACGATCCGGCGCCGTCGCTGCTGCCGTCCTTCGCCGCATCCCGCTTCCGCGAGCCACGGCCGTAGTCGGTCGTGTAGAACCCCGAGCCCTTGAAGTGGACGGCGACCGGGTAGAGGAGCTTCTCGACAGGGCTCTTGCCGCAGATCTCGCAGGCCGTGATCGGCGCATCCGCCATGCGCTGAAAGATCTCGAAGGTATGCCCGTCGGGACACCGGTACTCGTAGATCGGCATGGCCGCCCAAGGCTAGCGACAATCCCGGCCAGATCATGAGCGAGAGCGCCCAACGAGCAGGGGTTCCGCGCGGCGCCGGAGCCCGCGGAATCGAGCTTCCGGAGGCGCTTGCGCGCAACTGGTTCCCGCTCTCGATCGGCGCGGTGATGGCGGTCGCGGCGGCGTTCTTGCTCCACCAGTTGCTGGCCTGGCAGCCGCACGAGGACGAGACGCTCGCACTGTTCGTCGGTCGGCAGCCGCTCGACACGCTCTTCGAGACCGTGCTCGCCGAGCGCGGCGGGGCACCGTTGCATTTCCTCTTCGCGTGGCTCGTCGCCCACCTCGGCTTCGGGCTCGCCGGCCTCCGGCTCGTCTCGGTTGCCTTCGCGATCGCGAGCCTGCCGCTCGTGGCGCTCCTCGGGCGCCGCCTGGCCGGCCGGCGCGAGGCGCTCGTCGCCACAGTCGTCGTCGCCGCGAGCTGGATGTTCCTCTTCCACGGCGTCTACGGGCGGATGTACAGCCTGTTCCTCTTCACGAGCGCCCTCTCCTACCTCGCCTTCCTCGTGGCGCTCGACCGGGGCGGCCGGCGCGGGTGGGCGCTCTGGGCGGCCGCGATCCTGCTTACCGTCGCGACGCATCCGTACGGCGCGCTCGTCCTGGCGAGCCAGGGGGCGTACGTGCTCGTCGCCCGGCGCGACCGGTTCCGCGCAGCCGTCTGGCCGTTCGCGGCCGTCGGTGTGCTCGGCCTGCCGTTCTGGCTCGCGACGCTGGTGCTCGCAGGCCGGTTCGACGTCGGCGTCGGCGGCGGCGGCTCCAGACTGGGGAGCCCGGTGAGCGTGCTCGAGTACCTGTGGCACGTCGCGGGCGCGTTCACGGCGGCGTGGTGGCCGGTCACGCTCGCCGTCCTCGCGGTCGCCGCTCTCGGGCTCATGCGTCTGCCGCGCTCGACCGTGCTCCTCATGGCGTGCGTCGTCGCCGTCCCGACAGCCGCGTTCCTCGCCGCCCGCCTCGGCAACGCCGCCTCGCCCGAGACGCGGCACCTCATCTTCGCGCTCCCATTCTTCGCGATCGCGCTCGCAACGGGGATCCTCCGGCTCGGCCGCCTCGCGCCGGTCGCGCTCGCGGCGCTCGCGATCACACAGGTGGCGTGGGCGTGGGAGCGGACGCCGCCGCTCTTCGAGTGGGAACCGGACGCGCGCCAGACTGCCCGGGCGGACGCGTCCGACTACCTCGCCGCGACGAGCCGGCCCGAGGACGTCCTCTTCGGCTACGAGCCGCTCTACCTCGGCGCCTGGGAGCGGAACCCGGACTTCCCGCTCGACGTGCTGCCCCGGGCCGACGCGAAGCTCGCCCTGGAGACGCTGCTCGAGCTCGAACGGCCCCTCGGCCGCGGCATCTGGATCTTCGACGCGAGCGCGAACAACAACATCAGCCCGCGGCTGTCGATCCCGCTCCGGAGCCCGCGGCCGGCCGATGCGTTCGAGGTCCGTGCGTTCGGGCCCTTTCTCGTCATCCGCACTGCCGAGCCGGTCGTGACGCCGCGCCGGTACCTCGAGCGGGCCGGTCAGGCGACGCTCGTCGGCAAGGCGCTGTACATCGGCGACGCCGACATCAACCTCGTCACGATCGAGCGGGCCGCCCGCAGACTCCGCGGCTACGGCGCGGCGCGCTCCCTCTCGACGAGCTCCCGGTAACAGGGCGCCTCCTCGAAGGCGGCGAGACCGGCCGGCGTCTCCCGGCGGCGCTCCTTCGGACGCAGGCGGCGTGCCGCTGCGAGCGCAGCGGAGGCGCCGAGCGCGGCGCCGACGAGGAAGGAGCGCATTCGCGAGCGGCGCGACTCGTCGTCCATGGAAGGATCGTAGAGTCGGTGATCGCGGTCGCTCGGCGACCTGCTGCTCGACGTCATCGTGCGGCTCGAGCAGCCGCTGGCCGAAGGCGCCGACGCGAACGCCGTCACGCGCCTCGGCGCGGGTGGGCAGGCGGCCAACGTCGCAGCCTGGATCGCCGAGCTCGGCGGAGCCGCCCGGTTCATCGGCAAGCGGGCCGACGACGAGGCGGGCGGCATCGCAGCGGCCGAGCTGGCGCGGCACGGCGTCGAGCTCCGCGGCCCAGTCGTCTCCGGCCGGACCGGCACGGTGGTCTCGCTCGTGGCCGAGGACGGCGGCCGCACGATGGCCTCCGACCGCGGCGTCTCTCCCGACCTGCGCGCCGACGAGCTCGATCCGGCCTGGCTCGAGGGCTGCGAGCGGCTGCACCTCCCCGGCTACTCGCTCCTGCGCTCGCCGGTCGACGAGGCCGCGCTCGCCGCCGCCCGGCTCGCACCGCGGGTGAGCGTCGACCTGTCGTCGTGGAGCGCGATTCGCGATTTCGGACCGCAGCGCTTCCGCGAGCGGCTCGAGGAGCTGCACCCGGACATCGTCTTCGCCAACGAGGACGAGGAGCGGATCCTCGGCGGCCCGCTCGCCGGCTGCTCCTGGATCCTCAAGCGCGGGCCGCTCGGCGCCCGCTTCGACGGCCTCGAGCTCCCCGCCGTGCCGGCCGACGTGGTCGATTCGACCGGCGCCGGCGACGCACTGGCGGCCGGCTACCTCGTCGGCGGGCCGGAGCTCGCCCTCGCGGCGGCGGCTCGCTGCGTGGCGAAGCTAGGGTCGATGCCGTGAGGGACGTGCTCCGCATCTCGGACGAGGTGGGCCACGCGCTCGGCGACCGGCAGGCCGTCGTCGCGCTCGAGACGACGCTCGTCGCGCACGGCTTCCCGCCCGGGGAGGGCGTGGCCGTGGGGCTCGAGAGCGAGCGGCGCGTGCGGGAAGCGGGCGCCGTACCCGCCACGATCGGCGTCCTGGACGGGCTGCTGCGCGTCGGCCTGGACGAGGCGGAGCTCGAGCGCTTCGGGCCCGACGCACGCAAGGTCGGCCCACGCGACCTCGCTGCCGCGATCGTCCAGGGCTCGGTCGGCGCGACCACGGTCGGCGGCACGCTCGCCGCCTGCCGGGCGGCCGGCATCGGCTTCATGGGCACGGGCGGCCTGGGCGGCGTCCACCGCGGCTTCCCGTCGCCGCCCGACGTCTCGGCGGATCTCGGGGAGCTCGTGCGCACGGAGGCGCTGATCGTCTCGTCGGGCGTGAAGTCGATCCTCGACGTGCCTGCGACGGCGGAGCTGCTGGAGACGCTCGGCATCCCGGTCCTCGGCTTCCGGACGGACGACCTGCCGCTCTTCTACGCGGCGCACGGCGGCCCGCCGGTCTCGGCGCGGGTCGAATCGGCCGAGGAGGCTGCGCACATCGCGCGCGCACACTGGCGGCTCGGCCGCCACTCCTCGATCCTGCTCGCCCGGCCGGCGACGGCGAGCCTCGACGACGTCGAGCCGCTGATCGAGCGCGCGCTCGTTGAGGCTCACGCGGGCGGCATCAGCGGTCAGGCCGTGACGCCGTTCGTGCTCTCCTACCTGCACCGAGCATCCGGCGGTCGCACGCTCGTCGCGAACCGGCAGCTGATCGCCGACAACGCCGCCCTGGCCGCGGAGGTGGCCGTCGCCTATGCCGCTTTTTGATCGAGTCAAGCATCTCGCCGCTCACGATCGAGCGCGTCGAGCTCGAGCCGCACACCCTGCCGCTCCGGCACCTGACCCGCCGGACGACGGTCATCCACCTCATCGGGGGCGGACACGAAGGAGTCGGCGAGGACGTGAGCTACGACGGCGAGCTGCAGCTCGCTTTCACCGACGAAGTCGTGCCGGATCTCGTCGGCGAGCACACGCTCGACACGTTCTCCGCCCTCGTCGCGGACCAGCCCGGGTACCGCCCGTGGGGCTTCGAGTCCGCAGCGCTCGATCTCGCGCTGCGCCAAGCGGGGTTGTCGCTCGCCGCTGCCGTCGACCGAGAGCCGCGGCCCGTCCGCTTCGTCGTCTCCCAGAACGCCGTCCGCGAGCTGCTGGAGCTCTATCCAGACCTCCGTCTCAAGCTCGATGCCAGCGACAAGTGGACCGACGGCGTCGTCGCCGAGCTCGCGGCGACCGGCGCCGTCGACGTCGTCGATCTCAAGGGGCTGTACGAGGGCGACTGGGTGGACGCCACGCCCTCGGCCGAGCTGTACGGCCGCGTCGCCACGGCGTTTCCGGACGCCTGGCTGGAGGACCCACGCCTGACGGACGAGACGACGCCCGTGCTCGAGCCGCATCGCGGCCGGATCACGTGGGACTTTCCGATCCACTCCGTCGCGGACGTCGATGCACTCCCCTTCCCCCCGCGCTGCCTGAACTCGAAGCCGTCCCGTTTCGGCTCCGTGCGCAACCTGTTCGACTTCTACGACGCGTGCGAGGAGCGCGGAATCGAGATCTACGGCGGCGGACAGTTCGAGCTGGGGCCGGGACGCGGCCAGATCCAGCACCTCGCCTCGCTTTTTCATGCGGACGCGCCGAACGACGTCGCGCCGAAGGAGTTCAACGAAGGCCCGCCGCGACCGGGACTGCCCGACAGCCCACTCCCGCCCGCGGCGGGCGAGCCGGGGTTCCGCTAGGGCTCACACGTGACGAGCGAAGCACTTCAGGCGCTCTACGCGGGTGAGGTCGAGAAGGCGCGCGAGCTGCTGGCGCCGGACGACGAGCTCTCGGTGTTCGACGCGGCGGCCTTCGGGCGCGTCGAGCGCCTGCGAGCCATCCTCGACGATGACCCTGTCCAGGCCACGGCACTCTCCGAAGACGGCTTCACCGCGCTCCACCTCGCCGTGTTCGCGGAGCAGGCCGACGCCGCGCAGATTCTGATCGACCGAGGCGCCGACGTGAACGCCCTCTCGAGCGGCGAGATCGCGCGCGTACCCCCGCTCGGCACCGCCGCATTCGCGCGCAGCGTGCCGCTGGCTCGGCTGCTGCTCGACGCCGGCGCCGACGTCAACGCGCGGGGCGGAGGCGGCTTCACGGCACTCCACAGCGCCGCCCAGAACGGCGACGAGGAGCTCGTCCGGCTGCTGCTCGACCGCGGCGCGGATCCGGGCCTCGCGACCGATGACGGCAAGCGGCCGGCCGACTTCGCGGCCGACGACCGCGTGCGCGCGCTCCTCTAACCCTCGAGTGCGCCGAGCAGCGCGTCGATCTCGACCAGCTCGAGAGACTGCAGTTTCGCGCTCCCGCGCGCGCCGAGGGCGAGCGAGACCTTCGCGATCGTCGCGGCGTCGGGCGCCTCGACGATGTTGACGAAGTCGTACTCGCCGAGCGTCGCCCACTGGTGCAGGACCTTCGCCCCGAGCTCTTCGACGTCGTTGTTCACCTCGCGCAGCCGGCCGGGATTGGCCTTCAGGGTCTGGACGCCCTGCGGGGTCAGCGTCGAGAGCATCAGGTACGTCGGCACCGGCGCCTCCTTCGTGGTGGGTGGGCGCGAGCTTAGCGCCCACCCACCGATGCGTCGTCACTCCTCCACGCCGGCGCCCGGGTCGAAGTGAAATCCGGGCGCGGGGACGAAGTCGACGCCGTGAGGCCGGCCCGGGTAGGCGAGCGTGGCGACAACGCGATCGCCGACCCGGTGGTCGACGACGGCGAGCCCCGGATTGCTGCCGCCCTCGTAGGCGGCGAAGGTGAACCGGCCGTCGGGTGATGTCCACTGGTGTCCCGCGATGGTGCTCGCGTCGGCGACGGGGCCGAGGTTCACGACCGCGTAGGCAGCGCTGAGCGTGTTCGCATCCGCCAGCTGCGCGGGCGACGTCCGGAGCCCGATTGTCAGCCGACGGTCCTTCGCCGCCAGGCGCAGCGTGTCGGGCAGGCCGAGCGGGAAGAGGTCGCGGTAGGTGCGCGATCGTAGGTCGATTGCGCTCATCATGTTGGCGGTGCGGCGGGTGACATACAGCGTCACCCCGTCCCGACCGGCGGCGAGCTCGTGCGCCCCCGGCACGGTCAGCCGCCAGTGCAGCGACCCGGTCCGCGGGTCGAGCGCGATCACCTCGTTCGTGGCGTCGCTGGCGACGTAGAGCGTCACACCGTCGGGTGAGAAGACGCCGGCGTGCACCCGGCCGTTCGTCCCCGCCGGATCCGTGTCCCACGGTCCGAGCAGCGCGCCCGTGGCCGTGTCGACGACGGCGACGGTGTCCGTTCCGTAGAGGCCCACCGCGACCAGGTCCCCTCCGGGACTCGTGTGCACGTGGTGCGGCCGCGATCCCGTCGCCGTGAAGATGCGGCTCTCCACCGCTCCGGTTGTGGCGTCGACCACCGCGATCGCGGGCGGTGTCCCGAACTCCTCCGCGACATAGAGCTTGCCTCGGGCGTGGGCGAGATCGCCCGGCTGTGAGCCCGACCGCATCGCCACGGTGCTGACGACCTCGCCGGTCGCCGCGTCGAAGCCGCGGATCGTGTGCGCGCCGCGATTCGCGACCCAGATCGTGCCGTCCACGGTTGTCACGCGATCGGGAGGCTCCGCCGCCGCACCCGAGACGACTGCGGTGGCGACGATTGCGACCAGGCCGACGAGCCCGGCCGCGGTGAAGCGCTTGCGCCTGCTCATGCGTACTCCTCTCACGACAACGGCGTTGCTCTCGTGAGGCGAACGGCGCCGCTAACTACTCACTAACCGGGCACGCTACGCCTCGCGCGACACGGAATCCAATGCATATCCGGATGCCGAGCTATAACCTCAGGTATGGAGTTGGACGCCCGCTTGCGAGCGTTCGCAGCAGTGGCACGGCGAGGGTCGTTCTCGCGGGCCGCCGGGGAGCTATTCGTCAGCCAGCCCGCAGTGTCGAAGCAGGTCGCGCTGCTCGAGCTCGAGCTCGGACGCACGCTCGTCACCCGCGGCGCCCGCGGTGCATCCCTGACGGAGGCGGGGCGCATTCTCGCCGACTACGTCCTGCGGGCGGAGGCGCTCCTGGCGAACGGGCGGCGTGCCCTCGAGAGCTCGGGCGTCGCCGGGGTCGGAACACTCGCGCTCGCCGCTTCGGGGACGCCGGGCCTCTACGTCCTCCCCACCGTGATCGGCCGCTTCCACGAGCTCCATCCCGGCGTCGAGATCCGGTTCGACCTCGCGACCACGGAGGGCGCACTCGAGCTCGTGCGAGCGCACAAGGCAGAGCTCGGCGTCGTCGGCCGGCTCGCCGTCCCGCCCGAGCTCGAGAGCGAGCTCCTGCTCATTGACGAGATCGTTCTCGTCGGCGCACCTGCGTACGCGGGCCGCCGCTGGGGCCTCCGTGAGCTCGAGCAGCTGACCTGGGTTCGGCGCGAGGCCGGGTCGGCGACCCGAGCAGCGACGGAGGCGGCGGCGACTCAGATGGGCGTCGCGCCTCCGCGCACCCTGGACCTGCCGTCGTGGGAGGCGATCAAGCTGGCAGTCGCAGGAGGTGCCGGCATCGCCGCGGTCAGCAGGATCGCGATCGACGTGGAGCTGAAGGCGGGGACGCTCGTCATCCTCGACGCACCGCGGTGGCGCGCCTCCCGGGAGATTGCTGTCGCAGTCGCGCGCGACGTTCCTCTCACCCCTCCCGCCGAGCACTTCCTCGCGTTGCTGCGCGAGACTCGCCGCGAGACCTGACCCGGGCGGCCTGGTCGACGTAGAGGAGGGCAGCGCCGAGAAAGATGAGCGGCGAGACGACGACGTCGGCGATCGTCACCGAGACGCGAATGGTGTTGTCCGCCTGCGAGCGCAGGACGAACGCGAGCGCGAAGCGCGTGAGGATGAAGACGATCATCAGCGTCGCGAGCGAGCCGAGCGCGTGGATGTAGTCGATCCGGCCGAGCTGGACCGCCCGGCGCAGCGCCGCACGCGGCGAGACGTCCTCGACGACCAGGACCGGGACGACGAGGCCGATCAGCGCCAGCCACGCGACCGACAGGAGGGTGAACCACGGGAAGAAGAGCGCGGCCGGCGCGAAGACGAGCGTGCCGACGACGAGAATCGTCACCCAGCGCCGCGCGTCCGGCCGCCGCCCCGACATGAGCGCCGAAGCCCACGCATAGGCGGCCGTGAAGACCGGCGAGAACGCGAGCAGGATGACGATCCGCCGCGGAACCGAGCCGCCGAAGGCGACGAGGTCCGAGGCCGCGAGCGGCACGCCGAGCACGAGCGAGGGCCAGAACTGACTTCCGTAGAGCCGGATGCTCTCGGCGACCAGCTGGCCGACGGTGCGGGTTTCCGGCGGCAGCGGCGGCGGCAGCGGCTCGTTGCGCCTCGCGTTGCCGCTCACCTTGCCACCCGCACCAGCCGCGGCAGCAGCTCGGCGAGGGTCGCGAGCGCCTCGTCCAGGCGCCAGCGCGCGCGATCCGGCTCGTCGATCTCGTTCGAGATCACCCGCGCCTCGACCGCCGGCACACCTGCGAGCTCGGCCGCCCGCAGGACGGCGAAGCCTTCCATCGCCTCGACGTCCACCCCGCTCGTGCCGCCGACGCGAGCGCTCGTCCCGATCGGGCGCACGTAGGCGTCCGGGAACGCCAGGCGGAGCCGCTCCAGCAGCGTCGCGTCGGGCGACACCCGGGCGGGCACGAGCGGGCCGGCGGTGTCGCAATAGAGCGCCTCGGAGCCGAGGACGAGCCTGAGCGGCGGCAGCCCGCGTGCGCCCGCGACGCCCACGTGCAGCACGGCGTCGGGCCGCAGCTCGGTCAGCGCGCGCGCCGTCGCGACGGCTGCCTCGACCGGGCCGATTCCGCAGGCGAAGGTCCGTGCGCCGTCGACGGGCGCGAGCTCCCGCTCCGTCGCCGCGATCACGAGAAGGCCGCCGGCCAAGTAACAGACTGTTACTTGGCGTCGAGCTCGGCGGCGAGGCGCTCGGCCTCGTCGACCAGGACGCCGACCGCGTCGAGCCCGGCGGCCCAGAAGGAGGGATCGCCGAGGTCGAAGCCAAGGCGCGAGGCGAGCTCGGCCGGGGGCGCCGACCCGCCGGCGCGCAGGAGGTCGAGGTACGGCTCGACGAGCGACTCGCCCTCCGCCAGGTAGCGCCGGTAGATCGCGAGCGAGAACAGGTAGCCGAACGAGTACGCGTAGACGTAGCCCGGGGTGCCGATGAAGTGCGGCACGTAGCTCCACCAGATGCCGTAGTCGTCCGTCACCTCGACCGCGTCGCCGAGCATGCGCTCCTGCTCCCGTGTCCAGAGCTCGGAGATGCGCTCGACCGCGAGCTCGCCCTCCTCGCGCCGGCCGGTGTGGATCGCGTCCTCGAAGCGGTTGAGCGCGATCTGACGGAAGACGGTCGCGACGGTGTCGTCGATCCGGCCGACGAGCAGGTCGAGCCGTGCGCGCGGATCGTCCTCGCGCTCCATCAGCGTCTCGAAGGTCAGCGCCTCGCCGAAGACGGAGGCGGTCTCGGCAAGCGTCAGCGGTGTGCGGGCGTTCAGCAGGCCGAGATCCTGCGCCAGCGCGCCGTGGAGCCCGTGGCCGAGCTCGTGCGCGAGCGTCAGCACGCTGCGCCGCTCGCCCGCGTAGTTCATAAGCACGTACGGGTGGACGTCCGGGATGTTCGGGGCGCAGAAGGCGCCGGGCGACTTCCCGGGCCGCAGCGCGGCGTCGATCCAGCTGCGCTCGAAGAAGCGCCCGACGATCTCACCGGCGAGCGGAGTGAAGGCCGCGAATGACTCGAGCACGATGTCGCGGGCTTCGTCCCACGCGATCGTGCCGCCGACCTCCTGGATCGGCGCGAAGCGGTCGAAGTCGGCAAGGCGGGGCAGGCCGAGCAGGCGCGCCTTCAGCGCGTAGTAGCGCTGCGGGATGTCGTACCGCGCGACGATCGAGTCGATGAGCGTCTGCGCGGCCTCGTCGGGGATCTCGTTGTCGAGGTTGCGCGCGGCGATCCAGGACGAGAAGCCGCGCAGGCGGTCCTCGATTGCGCGCTCGTTCAGGATCGTGTTGAGGATGTAGCCGCGCGTGCGCAGCCCGGGCCTGAGCGTCTCGGTCACCGCCTCGGCGACGCGACGCCGCTCGGACTGCTCCGTCTCGCGCGAGAGCCGAGCGAGCGCCTCGTCGAGCGGCTGCTCCCGGCCGTCGAGCGGCACGCTGAGGTCGGAGAGCAGCTCGTTGAACAGCCGACCCCAGGCGCTGACGCCGGTGACGCTCTTCTCGATCTCGATCTTCTCCTCCGGCTCCGAAAGCAGGTACGGCCGGTAGCGCCGCTCGGAGCGCAGGACGGAGGCGTAGTGCTCGAGCGCGTCGTCGGCGAGCAGCTGCTCCGCCGTCTCGTCGTCCACTCCGGCCCATTCGAGGTCGAAGAAGAGCAGTTCGGTCTCGATCTGGGTGCTCCGCTCGTGGGCCCGCTGGACGAGGGCGCCGCGGCTCTGGTCGCTCGCGTCCGCCGCGAGCCGCAGCCGGGCGTACGCCTCGACCCGCGTCGCGATCGACTTGATCCGCTCGAGCTCCTGGATCGCCTCGTTCAGCTCGGCGGCGGAGAGCTCGGCGATCCGGCCGCGGTAGCGCTCCTGGAACCTGGTCGCCGCGGAAGACGCCTCGTCGAGGTCCGCGTCGAGCCTCGGATCGTCGGGCCCGGTGAAGAGATCCGAGAGATCCCATTCGATCGCTTCGGCGCCGGTGACGGTCGCGCTCACGGCTGAGAACCTACCGATCCTCGAAGCCGTGCGGGGCGTGCGGCTCGTCTTCGCCGACGTGAGCGGGGCGTAGGCGTTCGCTCGGCGGGATCGACCTGCCATTATGTGCGCCGATGGCGGGGGTTTCGCGCGGCATGCGGCCAAAGGACGTGTACGAGCTCACGGGGGCGAGCGACCCCCGGCTGAAGCCTGACGGCAGCGAGGTCGCGTACGTCGTCTGGTGGATCGACGAGGACGAGAACGAGTACCGGCAGGCGATCTGGGTCGCGCCGACGGACGGCTCGGCGCCGCCTCGCCAGTTCACGTCGGGGCCCAAGGACGCGCAGCCGCGCTGGTCGCCCGACGGCGCGCAGCTCGCGTTCGTCTCCGGCCGCGGCGACGAGAAGGCCAAGCGGCAGCTCTACGTGATGCCGGTCGGCGGCGGCGAGCCGAAGAAGCTGACGGACATGAAGGAGGACGTCGGTGAGCCCGTGTGGTCGCCGGACGGCACGCGCCTCGCGTTCACCGCGCGCGTCCCCGACGAGGCGTACGAGGAGGAGGACGACAAGAAGCGGGCGCCGCGCCGTTTCACGCGGCTGTTCTACAAGCTCGACAACGTGGGCTGGACCGGCGACCGTCGCCGCCACGTCTACGTCGTGCCGGCCGACGGCTCGGCCGAGGCGAAGCAGCTCACCGATGGCGACTACGAGGACAGCCATCCCGCCTGGACGCCCGACGGCTCCCGCATCGCGTTCGACTCCGCACGCGAGGAGGACTGGGACATCGACCTCCTCTCCGACATCTACACCGTTCCGGCCGACGGCGGCGAACCGGAGCGGCTGACGCCGAACGACAGCGCCTACGGAGCGCCGGCGTACTCAGCCGGAAGGGACGCTGCTCGCCGTCAAGTGGGCGCCGGGCGCCTTCGACTTCCCGCGCCACACGCAGATCGCCGTCGTCGACCCCGTCACCGGCGAGAACCGCCGCGTCCTCACGGCCTCGCTCGACCGTCAGTGCGACCCCTATCCGGAGCTGCGGGAGCCGATCTGGGAGAACGGCCGCATCGTGTTCGCGCTCGAGGATGGCGGCAGCGTCCACCTCTACGCCGTCTCGCCCGACGGCGGCGAGCCGGAGCTGCTGGTGGGCGAAGAGCAGGCGATCAGCGGCTTCGACGCAACCGCAGGCAAGCTCGCGTACGTCGCGTCGAGGGCACCCGACCTGACCGAGCTCTACGTCGACGGCAAGAAGCTGACCGACCTCGGCTCTGCCTTCGCCGCAGGGCGTGAGCTCGTCACGCCCGAGCACTTCACCGCCGTCTCAGCGGACGGGTCCGAAGTCGACGCCTGGATCGTGCGCCCGGCCGGGTTCGAGGAGGGTAAGCGCTACCCGCTCCTCCTGAACATCCACGGCGGCCCGTTCACGCAGTACACGGTCGGCTTCTTCGACGAGTTCCAGGTCTACGCGGGTGCGGGCTACGCAGTCGTCTACTCGAATCCGCGCGGCTCCTCCGGCTACTCCGAGGAGTGGGGGCGTGCGATCCGCGGCCCGGGCGACGGGCTCGGCCCTGGCTGGGGGACGGTCGACTACGAGGACGTGATGGCCGTCACGGACGAGGCGCTGTCGCGGTTCGACTTCATCGACCCTGATCGCATGGGAGTCATCGGCGGATCGTACGGCGGCTACATGACCTCGTGGATCGTCTCGCACTCCAACCGCTTCAAGGCCGCCTGCTCCGAGCGCGCGGTCAACAACATGGTCTCCATGTACGGCTCGAGCGACGTGGGCTGGGTCTTCAAGAGCTACCACGGCGAGTTCGTCCACGACGCGGTCGACACGTACCTGCAGATGTCGCCGTGGACGTACGCGAAGGACATCGAGACGCCGCTGCTGATCCTCCACTCGGAGAACGACCTGCGGTGCAACATCGAGCAGGCGGAGGCGCTCTTCACGACGCTGCGGCTGCTGAAACGCGACGTCGAGATGGTGCGCTTCCCCGGCGAGGGCCACGAGCTGACGCGGTCCGGCAACCCGGCGCACCGCGTCGCGCGTTTCGAGCTCCTGCTCGACTGGTTCGGCCGGCGGCTCGGGAACGAAGCGGCCCTCCGCGAGGAGAGCCGCTCCACCCAGTCCGCCGAGCTCGTCGCCGAGAGCAACTAGCTCGCTCCGGCGAGACGGCGGCGTCCGCGGACCGCGGAGACGCCGGCGATCGCGAGCACGGCGAAGAGAGCGCCGGAAACGGCGCCGACGACGCCCGCCGTCCAGTCGCGACCGTCGCCGCCCGGCGCCTGCGTAGACGCGACGGCCAGGCTGAAGCGTGCCCCGCGCGAGTCCGGATGCTTGACCGCACCGGACTGCGGCGTGTTGTTTCGCAGGTAGCGCTCGATCGCGTCCGGCTGCAGCACAGGTGAGTTGTTCCGCAGGTAGCGCTCGACCGCGTCCGGCTGCAGCACCGGCGGGTTGTTCCGCACGTAGCGCTCGATTGCGTCCGGCTGCGAAACGGACTTGAGCTGGGGCTGGTAGCCGTCGGGAGTGGCCGACGCAACCGAAGTGCCCAGCGTCAGCGCCGCCACCGCCAGTGTGAGTGCCGTCCGAAGCATCATCGTGATCGCCTCCTTCGGATCCACGGATCCGATCGATTCCTGACGCTTTCGAAGGTAGGAGGCGGACGCTGCGCGAAAAACGGGGGAACTACCCGAGTTTGCGCGCGAGCTCTACGCGAGACCGCACGCCCAGCTTTCCGTAGACCCGGTGGAGATGCCCCTCCACGGTACGGGTGCTGAGGAAGAGGGCGACCGCCACCTCCTTGTTCGTCCGGCCCTCGGCCACCAACTCGGCCACTCGCCGCTCGACCGGGGTCAGCTCTCCGGCCGCCGCAGCGCGGCCCCCGATCCGGGCTAGCTCGGCCGCCGCGCGGCGCTCCCAGATTCCAGCGCCGATCCGGCCGAGGTCGTCGCGGGCCTGCTGCAGCGCCTCTCGCGCCGCCCGCCGCTCGTTGGCGCGCCGACGCGCCGCACCGAGCGCGAGCACCGTGCGCGCTCGGTCGAACAAAATCGGAGACGCATCGTGGTGCCGGAGTGCCGCCTCGAACGCCCCCAGGGCCGCGGCCGAGTCGCCGCGGGCGGCGGCGAGGAACCCCCGGCAGCGGGCGGCCGCGCCGCGTGCGGACGGGCGCTCCAGTGACTCCGCATTGGCCTCGAACCAGGAGAGGTGGTCTTCCGCCTCCTCCGGCCGATCGAGGTTGACGAGCGCCTCGACGAGGTCCGGCACGAAGCGCGTCAGGCCCGGCTCCCGCATCCCCTGCTCGCGCGCGAACTCAACGAGCGGCGAGAGCACGTCGGCAGCCTCGGCGTGCCGCTCGAGAGAGACCTCGAGCAGGCCGAGCGCGGCGGTTGCGAACTGCTCGGCCGGGCGGCCGCTCGTGC
The DNA here is from genome assembly GCA_963791905.1 of uncultured Gaiellaceae bacterium. Taxonomy (GTDB): domain Bacteria; phylum Actinomycetota; class Thermoleophilia; order Gaiellales; family Gaiellaceae; genus Gaiellasilicea. The sequence continues at coordinate 317,902 of CAWBTX010000005.1, read as the reverse complement.
TGCCGGCGAGCTCGAGCGCGCGATGCGCGTCCGTCCGCGCGAGCTCCTCGTCTCCGGCGTATGCAGCGGCGAGCGCCCTGAGGGCGAGAGCGTACGCGCGGAGAGTATCCTGCCCCGCCTGCTCGGCCCGGGCGGCTCCCTCGTCGGCATGCACTGCAGCGACGTCGAACGCCCCGCGCAGGCATTCGGTCTGTGCGAGGAGGACGTGGACGTACGGAATCGAGCTCTCGTCGCCGATCTCCTCCGCCCATGCGAGCACCTCCTCGAAGCCGTCCTTCGCCTCCTCGAGCCGCTCCCACCACAGCTGCACCACCGAAACCTGGAACGCCGATCCGCCCATGGCGCGCGCGCTTCGTCCCGCCGAGCCGAGCGTAGCCGCCGCCACGAGGGTCTCCTGCGCCTCCGGGGCTCCGAGGGCGGCCTCTGCGAGGAGCTGGGAGCCGAGCGCGGTCGCGAGCAGATCGCTGTCGTCGGACGACCGAGCGATCGCGGCGGCCGCCTGCGCGTGCTCGACCGCGTCCGTGAAGCGCTCGCGCAACCGGAAGAGGATGCCGGAGAGAATCTCGTGGGCCTGTCCTGCCAGGACCGGTGCGTCGGCCGCCTCGGCGATCGCCTCCTCCAGAAGTCCGACCGCGGCCCGGATGTCGTCGTCGTACGAACGGACGCGGGCGAGCGTGATCAGCGCCTGCGCGCGTTCGATGCCAGGCGGCAGCTGCGGGATCGTCTCGTCGAGCAGCACTCGCGCGCGCGGCGTGTCGCCGGCCTCGAAAAGGTGGCCGGCCGCAGCGACCACCCGGCGGAGGGCGTCCGAGCCCGCCGTCGGCGGCGTGAGCGCGGCGGATTGCTCCAGCAGCTCGGCCGCCGCGACTGGAGCGCCACGGGCCCGAGCCAGCGCCGCCGCCTCCTCGAGCGCAGCGGCAATCCCGGCGTCCGGGCCGACCGCCGCGAGCGCAAGGTGCCGGGCTCGTTCCTCCACATCCTCGATGAGGCCCGCGAGGACCGCATGAAGGTCGCGGCGTACGCCGGCGCCGACATCGGCGTACGCCGACGCGGAGAGGAGTGGATGCGAGAACCGCACGCGCCCGGCCGCGATCGTGACGACGTCCTGCTCCACCGCGGGGGCGAGCGCCGCGGGGCCGTCGCAGGCCGTCGCGGCTCCCACCAGCGCGACCGTCGGGTCCGCGAGCGCTGCTGCCGCCGCGAGCACCTTCCGCGTGTCGTCGGGGAGCGAGGCAATTCGTGCCGCAGTCAGCTCGCGGAGGCTTGCGGGGAGCTCTGTCGGCGCGCCGAGGGTGTGCGGGCCGCCGGTCTCGCCCAGCGTCCGTCCGAGCTCGAGGGCGAAGTACGGGTTACCCTGCGCCGTCGCGTGCACGTCGCGCAGGGCCGGCCGTGATAGGGAGACCCCGAGCCGAGCCCGCAACAGCGCATGTACATCCTCGAGCGCGAGCCCGCGCGCCGGCAGCTCGACCACGCGCGGAAACACCCGGTCCGGCGCATACCCGAGCTCGGCACGAGCCTCGGCACGCAGGGCAAGGAGGAACGCGGCGCGCTCGGCGGCGAGGCGTCGCGCGGCGTAGGCGAGCACGCGCGCGGACGCGCCGTCGAGCCATTGCACGTCGTCGACGGCGACGAGCACGGGCTGCTCCGCCGCGAGCGCACGCAGCACGCCGAGAAAGCCAAGCGAGACCGCCCGCTCGTCGACCGCTCCCGAGCGCGGCGACTCCAGGAGGAGCGCCGCTCTGAGCGCGTGCGCCTGCGGCTCGGGCAGCTCTGCCAGGGCCGTATGCCGCTCGGCCAGGAGGTCGCCGACGCCGGCATGAGCGAGCTTCGCCTCGGCCTCGAGGGGTCGCGACGAGAGCACGACGTAGCCTGCGGAGTCGGCCCGCTCCACGGCCGCGCGCCAGAGGGTCGTCTTGCCGATCCCGGCCTCGCCCGAGAGCAGGAGCGTGCGCGGCCAGTCCGCCGAGGAGAGAAACGCGTCGAGGGCAGCAAGCTCCGGCTGCCGGCCGACGATCGGATCGCGCACGTGACGATTGTCGCGCGCGCGGCGCGAAAACGGTACGGCAGACCGCACCTGAGAACACCTGCGCACCGCATGCCTGCGGCTACGCCCGTCAGCGATCGTAGGAGGCATGAAAGCGACGCCAGCGGCCCCCTACGCCACCGCCGCACCCGACCTCCTCCGGGCCGGCGTGACGGGCACAAGCGCCGCACCAACACTCCCCTCGCGTCGCTTACCCGTCTAGCGCGGCCGTGTCCCGGGGCCTGTCCCCGGGACACGGCCGTTCGCGATACTCCGTCCATGACCGAGTACGCGATCTTCCATTCCGCCGAGGCTCCCTGGGAGCCGCGCGGCGATGACAGCGGGCGCGAGGTAGCGCGCCTCTCCGACCAGATGACCCGCTCCCGCGCCAACCTCTGGCGCTACCCGCCGGGTGCGCGCGGCAAGCGGCACAGCGACCCGATCCAGGAAGAGGTCTTCGTCGTCCTCGACGGGACGCTGACGGTCGACCTCGGGGAGCCGCCCGAGCGGCACACGCTGTCGCGCGGCAGCGTGCTCGTCGTGCAGCCCGAGACGCCGTTACAGATCCGGAATGCCCACGAAGAGCCGCTCGCGCTCTTCATCTACGGGGCGCCGCCTGAGCGCGGCGAGGCGACGTTCATGCCGGACGTCGAGTGAGCGTCTTCGACGACGCCGCCGCGATCGGCCCGCAGCAGGTTTGGGATGGGGTCCTCGCGCGCTCTGTGCACGGGGAGCGGCTGACGCTCGCGATCGTGGAGCTCGAGCCCGGCGCAGTCGTCGCCGAGCACAGCCACGACAACGAGCAGCTCGGCCTCGTCCTCCGCGGCTCGATGCAGTTCCGGGCCGGCGGCGAGGAGCGCGCCCTCGAGCCCGGCGGCACGTGGAGCATCCCGCCGAACGTGCTGCACAGCGCGACGGCCGGCCCCGACGGAGCGACCGTGATCGACGTCTTCGCCCCCGGGCGCGACGACTGGAACGGGTTGGAACACCAGGAGCCGCGGCCAGGGCGCTGGCCCTGACCGCGGCCCCTTCCCCCAACGTCGATCAGTCGCTGGCGGGGCGGAAGTAGTTCGCGTTCGCCCAGTCGGCGACCTGCCGGCCGATCTGGGCGCCGTGCTGGTCGGCACGGAGGAAGTGAATTCCCGACCAGACGCGCGCGTCGACGACCTCGTTCATCGCGGTCGACGCCTGGGTGAAGCTCCGCGTCTGTCCGCCGACGTTGGTGTCCGTCCAGGCGATGTCGTCGGTCCCGAAGAAGTTCTGCATCGTCCTCGCGGCCGCGCCCGCGGCGGACGAGGCCCCCGACGAGTGATCCGGATACGGCGGATTCGCGATCAGCGGCAGCCAGTCCGGATCCGCCGTCGTGGCCGCGTTGCCGTCCAGGTGCGCCTCGCGAATCGCGGTGATCGGCCGCCAGAAGCCGTAGAACGCCTTGTCGTCCCAGACGTTGATGAGCGCGTCGGCCACGGTCGTGCTGAACATCGCGAAGAGGCGGGCGTTCTCCTCGAGCGTCAGCCCCTCCTGTGCGGACACGGTGCGGAAGATGCGGAACCACGTCCGTACGCCGTTCTCCGCCCAGTACAGGGACGAGTTCGTCTGGAACATCGTCCGCGTCGCACTGTTCAGCGAGCCGACGGTCTTGACCTGATTGAACTCGGTCGCGTACGCGGCGCTCGTGAGCGGGAACGGGCCTGCCGACCGGAACTGCGACTGGCTTTCGAGCAGGAACGGCTTCACGTTGCGCATCCAGCCGGCGGGGTCGTTCACGAACGCCGGCAGGACCGGGCGCCACTGACCCGGCAGAGTTCCCGTCGGGAAGCAGCACGCGCCGAAGCGGCCGTCGCCGGTGCGAGCGGCGATCATCGCGTCGGCGGCCCGCCCACCGATGGAGATGCCGATCCACTTCCCCGACGTGTTGGGGAGCTTGGCGAGCGAGGCGTTGTACAGCTGCTCCAGCTGCGGCTTGCTGTGACGGGACGATGCTGACGAGAACGCGGTAGGCAGCGGTCGCCGCCGCGGCGTCCTTGGAGGCCCAGAACACACCACGGCGTCCGGGGAACACATATGGCTCGTACCGACCGTCGATCGCGTTCACGGCGTCGTACATCGCGCCGTGCACCATCGCCATGTGCAGCGAGCCCACCGTGGGCGCCTGCGCGGCGGTGTTGAACAACGCGTTCGACGCGTTCAGGTCCCAATCGGTCACCGTGTCGGCTCGGGCCACGGTGGGCGCGGCGAGCGCGACGACGGCGATCACGAGCACCCACAAGCGGTGCACGTTCATGGTCCAGCTCCTTTCGTTCTGATCCTGACCCTCGGCTGTGGAAGCCGATGATCCGCCGCGCTCGTTTCAGGGCTGTTTCAGACGCGCAACAGGCGTCGGCCCACGGCCGCAAGTGGTCGGGTGCCGATCAAGGGCGGGCGTGAGCGCAAGCAGGCCGGGCGCTCGGGGAGGTCTGAACCCAGCGAGGCTGCCGAGACCGAGCGGCGCGCGACCGCACGCCGCCCGTCGCTGAGGGCACTACGGCGTCTTGAGGAAGCCCTCGTAGCGCGCGTACCACGGGGAACCGAGGCCTGCATGGCCACTGCCCCCGCTGCCGGTGATGCCGGCGTATTGCCCTGTGCCGCGCACGACCTTCCAGGTGCCGAGCGCGACGCCGTCGTCGTACCCGACGGAGACCCACTCGTTCCGCTCCCGAATCGTGAGCGTTCCTCGCTTCCCGGTGAGCGTCCAGACGCCACCGCTGTAGATCGTGACTTCCTGTCCGTCGCGCATCACGTCGCGTCCATTGTCCAGGAGGCTCTGCCAGTTACCGCTCACCCTGCCCGTGTCGCGCTTCAGAGCTCCGGGCTGCGGAAGGAACTCGAACGTGCCCTGCGGCAGGATCTTCGTCTCGATCACAACCCGCTGCTTCGTTGCGTTAGAGCCGGCCGCCGCGATGGATGTCAGCGGGACCGCGGCCGCGAGGACAACGAGCACCGCGTATCGGACCTTCATGCCGATCTCCTCTCAGTGTCGACTGTCGCCGATGATCGACCGGGCCCGTTTCAGCGCCGTTTCAGACCTGCAACAGCCGCTGTTAGCGTCCGCGCCAGGAGGTCAGCCAGATGGAGTTCCGGATCCTGGGACCGCTCGAGGCGTGGGACGAAGGACGTGAGGTCTCCGTTGGCGGGCCCAAGCCGCGTGCGCTCCTCGCAGTGCTTCTGCTCCATGCCAACGAGGTCGTCCCCGCGGACCGGCTGATCGAGGAGCTCTGGGGCGACGACTCGCCGGAGGACGCTGCCGCCGCGCTGCGAGTCAATGTGTCGCGGCTGCGCAAGGCGCTGCCGCAGGACGTGCTGGCGACTAGATCACCCGGATACCTCATCCGGATCGAGCCCGACGCGCTCGATTTGCATCGCTTCGAACGGCTCGTCGATGAGGGCCGGAGCTTGCTTGCCCGCGGCCTGGCGGCCGACGCATCAGAGCGGCTACGCGACGCGCTGTCTCTGTGGCGCGGCCCGCCACTCGCGGACTTCAGCTACGAGAGCTTCGCCCAGGCGGCGATCGCTCGGCTCGAAGAGATCAGGTTGGCGGCGGTCGAGCTTCGAATCGACGCCGATCTCGCTCTCGGGCGGCAAGACGAGCTCATCCCGGAGCTCGAGGCACTCGTCGCCGGGAACCCGCTTCGCGAACGACTCAGGAGCTGTCTGATGACGGCGCTGTACAGGTTGGGCCGGCAGGCAGAGGCCCTAGAGGCGTACCAACACGCGCGCCGGACGCTCGTCGACGAGCTGGGGATCGACCCCAGCCCGGCGCTTCAGGAGCTCGAGCGGGCGATCCTGCGGCAGGACCCCTCGCTCGACCTCGCGGCGCCGCCGGCAGCCGCCGTCGCGGAGGCCGCGGAGCGATCGATCCTCGTCGCCGTCACCGACGAGGCCAACGTCGACGCGCTGCTCGCCCTGGCCGAGCCGCTCGCACGGCAGCCGCCACGGATCGTCGTCCTGGCCAGGCTCGTGCCGGACGCTGCCGAGCTGCGGCCCGCATCGGCCTGGCTCGGAGAGCGTCGCACCGCGCTCGAAGGGCGCGGTGTCGTCGCCCGCTCGGCGTCATTCACGGCGACCGCGCCGGGTGCAGAGCTGGCACGGCTCGCGACCAAGCTCGACGTCGAGCTCCTCCTCGTCGACGCACCGGACGAGCTCCTCGCAGAGGGAGTCGCAGGCGAGCAGCTCGCGACGATGCTCGCCGAGACGCCGTGCGACGTCGCTCTGCTCGTCCCGCGGGAGAACGCCCGGCCCGGGCCGGTCCTCGTTCCCTTCGGAGGGGCCGAGCACGACTGGGCGGCGGTCGAGCTCGGCGCCTGGCTCGCGCGCGCGTCGGAGACGCCGCTGCAGCTCGCAGGCGCCGCGGCCGTGCCGGAGCACGGCAAGCGCGACGCGAGCCGCCTGCTCTCGCACGGCGCGCTCGCGGTGCAACGAGTCCTCGGCATCTCGGCCGAGCCGCTGCTGACGCCGCCCGGCGAGGACGGAATACTGGAGGCGAGCCGCGACGCCGGCCTGCTCGTCGTCGGCCTGTCGACCAAGTGGCACAGCGAGGGTCTCGGCCCGGCACGCCTCCGGCTCGCGCGTGAAGCGACGGCGCCCACCCTGCTCGTCCGCCGAGGCCTACGACCGGGCGGCCTGGCGCCTCCCGGAACGCTGACGCGCTTCACCTGGTCGATCCGCCCTCAATCGGCGCAGGCGGGCTCGTAGGGCCGCCCCGACAGGAAGCGCTCCCACTCCTCCGGCGTCAGCGCGCGGTTCGCGAGCGCGCACGCCCGCCTCGCCCACGATCCCGGATCTATGTCGAAGACAGCCCCCTCCCCGTTCGCGAGCGTGAGCAGCAACTGGCGCCCGTCGGAGGACAGATCCACCATCGCCGTGCGCCGGCCGGCCGTCAGGCTCGGGCCGATCCGAGTCCCCGTCGCAACGTCCCACAGGGAGGCCGCGGGCTCGCCGAAGCCGGAGACCGCCAGGATGCTGCCGTCGGCACTGAACTCGAGCGACGTCGCGCCGCCGCGGCCGGTGTCGAGGACGTCGATCAGCTTCCCAGTACCGACGTCCCAGAGGCGGACGACCTTCCCGTAGCCACCGAGGGCGAGCTTCTCGCCGTCCGGGGTGAGGGCGACGGAGAGACCATCCCCTTCGGGCCCACCCTCCATCGCGGCCACGCGCGAGCGTCTGGCCACGTCAAAGACCTGTGCCCGCGGCACGCCGCCTCCTCCAAACCCCACCGCGAGAAGCGTGCCGTCGTCGCTGAACGCGGGAACGCCTCCGAACGGAAGGTACGCGGGGATCCTGCCGATGCTCTCGCCGGTCTCGGCGTTCCAGAGCCCGATGCCGGCCGAGCTCGTCGTCACGAGCGTCGTCCCATCCTTGCTGAAGACGACGCCCCCTTGCTCCCCGTAGGCCGGAATCCCGCCGAGGCGCAGCGATCGCGACTCGACGTCCCAGATCGACGCCTGGCCGTTTGCGGTGACCGCCGCCAGCGCCCGTCCGTCGGACGAGAAGGAGAGCGCCTTCACCTCACCCCCGGTCTCGAGGAGTGGCGGCCCGTCCGGTCTCAGCGTCCTCGCGTCCCACAGGCCGATTCCTTGCTGTTTGAGGCCGACCGCGATCAGCTGGCCGTCGGGGCTGAACCTGCCTGGATGGCGGTCGTACGACGCGTCGAAATCGCGGTCGTGGGTGAAGGTGAAGGTCCGCTTGACGCCCCGCTCGCCCGTGAGATCCCACGCGATCGCAGTGCCGTCGCTGCTCACCGTGTAGAGCGTCTTGCCTCCCCGGCCGAAGAGGAGATGCTGCACGGCGTTCGAGTGCCCGCGCAGCGTCTCGAGTGGCCTGCCCGACCGGGTGTCCCATCGGGTGACGGTCCCGTCGAGGTTGGCCGACACGACGGACGTTCCGTCCGGGCTGAACCGCAGGGCGTTCGGGCTCCCGCTGAAGCCCGCAGTTGACGTCGTCACCTTGCCGGTACGCACGTCGACCAGTTGGATCCCACCGTCGATGCCGACGGCCACGAGGTGCCCTTGCAGGCTGAGCGCGAGCGCGTGGTAGTCCCTTGCGATGTCGAGGCTGCGGGTCTGCCGCCCGGTCTGCAGATCCCACCAGGCAAGCTCACCCTCGTCCGACGCTGTGATGACGGAGCGGCCGTCCGGGGTCAGCGCGAAGTGGGCAGGCCGGTAGTACGACGCGATGTCGTTCCGCCTGAAGCCCGTGGGCCGGATCGGTGAGCCGACCGGCCTCAGCGTGTCCGCGTCCAGCATGCGGATCGTCGGCGGGCCTCCGACGAGCACGACGAGCCGCGAGCCGTCGCCGGTGAAGGCGAGGCGAGCGGCCGACCCGCCGACGCCCGTCTCGGCCAGCTCCTCGCCAGTCCGCACGTCGAGCACGCGTACGAGACCGTCGTTGGTGCCGAAGGCGAGCGTCTTGCCGTCGGGCCTGTACGCGACGCTGTCGAGCCACGTAGCAGCATCGAATGGGCGGCCGACCGGTTGAAACGTTCGGGAGTCGAAGAAGAGGATCCGGTCGTAGAAGTCGATCACGGCCAGCGTTCTCCCGTCCGGGCTGAGATCGGCCTGCCCGAGCAGCGCGTCCGCCGGCGCGTGCATGATGCCGACCGCTTTCGGCGCCCGCTGGAGGGCGGCAAGCAGGTAGCCGCGCGTCTGCGGCGTGTCGTCGATCGCGGCCGCCTGGCGAGCCAGGAGGAGCGAGAGGTCGAAGTCCTCCTCTACGAGCGCCTGGGCACCGAGGCGCTGGGCGAGCTGGGCCGTCTCCGCATCACGGGCCTCGCCGCGCTGGGCCACCGCATAGATCCCACCCACGACGGCCGCGACGAGCAGGAGCGCGGCCCCTGCGAGCAGCGCACGGAGGCGCCTGTTCGTGCGCCGAGAGCTCTTGGCCTCCTGCTCCGACGCCTCGCGGCTCTCGGTCACGAACTCACGCTCGAGCTCGTTGACGTCGAGCGCGTGGTCGGCGGTCCAGTCGAGCGCGGCCGCGAGGCGCGCACCGCGGAAGAGCTCGCCCTGATCGCGCCCGGCCCCGTCCCACTCGGCAGCGGCCTGAGTGATGTGACGGCGAAGCCGGCGCCCTTCGGCGTCCTCCTCGATCCACTCCCGCAGGCGAGGCCATTCGCGCAGCAGCGCCTCGTGGGCGACCTCGACCGAGCCCTCGCCGACGGTGACGAGACGGCTGTTGGCCAGCCCCGAGAGCACCTCGGCCATCCAGCGGTCGCGCTCGAGGTCGAGCTCGGCGAGCGAGGCACGGCGGCGCACCGGCGCGTCGCTCTCGCCCTCGCCGACCAGGCGCAGCATGAGGGCGCGGACGAGCGGCTTGCGCTCGTCCGGGATCCGGTCGTACGTTCCTTCGGCGAGCCGCGCAACGGCGCCGTGGACACCGCCGGACTCGCGGTAGGCAGCCAGAGTGAGCGTGTTGTCCTGCCGCTTCTGCCAGAGCTCGAGCAGGGCGGTGGACAGGAGCGGCAGCGCGCCTGGCTCGCCCTCGACGTCGTCGACGAGCGCGTCGGACAGCTCCGGCTCGACCCGCAGGCCCACCCGGGCGGCGGGCAGCTCGACGGCGCGGCGCAGCTCCGAGGCCTGCATCGGCCCGACCAGCACGTGGTTGGCGCCCAGGAGCTCGGCGAACGCCGGGTGCGCCGCGAAGCGGCCGTAGAAGTCCGCGCGCAGCGCGACCACGACGACGGCTCTGCCGTCGGGATCGGCGGCCGCGCGGGCGAGGACGGCTGTGAAGGCGGCGCGATCGGCCTCGGATCGGCAGGCGGTGAAGAGCTCCTCGAGCTGGTCGACGGCGAGGAGGAGCCGCCCGTTCACGGGCAGCGCGTCGAGAGCCTCGGCGAGAGGATCCTTCGCCCCCGACACGAGCACGCGGCGTAGCTCATCCAGCGGCCGTTCGCCGGGGCGCAGCAGCAGTCGCCGCCAACCCGCACTACCCGGCAGGACGCCTCCGGCGAGCGCTGGAAGCAGGCCGGCGCGAAGCACTGACGACTTGCCGCTACCCGACGGACCGACGATGCCGAGGAAGCCGGCGCCGACGAGCCGGGCGACGAGCTCGGCGACGAGCCGCTCGCGGCCGAAGAAGTAGTCGGCATCCACCGGTTCGAAGCTCGCCAGACCCTTGAACGGACAGACGCCCTCGGCGGCGACACGAGCCGGCGTGGACGGGCCGGAGAACGCGTGTGCCTGCTCACGCGCGAGCTGGAGGTCGATCACCTTGTCGGCCAGCTCGGCCTCGACCTCGCCGAGGTCGCTCCGGCCGGCGGCTGCCCTGGAAGCGACGTCGAACAGCTCGCGGCTCGCCTCGTCGACCGCGACCGCGAGCGCCGCCCGGGCGAGCTCGCGACAACTCGGATAGCGCTGCTCCGGCGCCTTCGCGAGCGCCCTGGCGATCACACCGTCCAGCGCGGGGGGCAGCTCGGGCCGCTCCGCGCTCGGCGCCGGCGGCTCCACGTCGAGGTGGGCGAAGACGACTGCCACCTCCGAGTCGCGCCTGAACGGCGGCTGGCCCACGAGGCACTCGTACAGCACGCAGCCGAGCGAGTAGACGTCCGCCCGGCCGTCGATCTCGTCACCTTCGATCTGCTCGGGAGCGACGTAGTCGATCGTACCGAGCAGCTGGCTGTCCTCGCCGACACCGGTCTCGTCGGAGACCCGCTTCGTGATCCCGAAGTCCGCCAGGTAGACGTGGTCGGAGCCGTCCGGCCTGGCCCCGGTGTCGAGGAGCACGTTGGAGGGCTTCACGTCGCGATGCACGAGGCCGCGCGCATGCGCCGCATCCAGGGCGCTGGCGGCCTGCGCGAGGAGGCCGATCGCCTCCGCGGGATCCAGGCGACCTCGTCGCAGGCGCGCGTTCAGGTCACGACCCTCGACGTAGCGCATCGCGATGAAGAGCATGTCCTCGGTCGTCCCGGCCTCGTAGATCGGGACGATGTTCGGGTGGTCGATCGAGGCGGCCAGCTCCGACTCGCGCAGGAAGCGGTCGCGGAACGACTCGTCCTCGGCGAGACCGGACGCGAGCAGCTTCAGGGCGACCCGCCGCTTGAGCCGCAGGTCCTCCGCGAGGTAGACGACGCTCATCCCGCCCAAGCCGAGCAGCGACTCGATCCGGTACCCGGCGAGCTCGGTGCCGACCCGCGGGTCGTCGCTCACGTGCACGTACCTATCCTCGCTCGTGGAGACCTCGCAGGGAACTGGCCGACTCGGAGGAGTCGTTGTAGGTGACCGGCGTTACAGCCCGGTTTCAGACGCGCAACGCGTCCTCGTCCGGAGGTGGGCCGGGCACAGTGCCCGGCCCACTCGAACCGTCGGTCAGTCGGTCGGCCGGAAGAAGTGCGCGTTCGCCCAGTCGGCGACGTTCGTCCCGATCAAGGCGCCGTGCACGTCGGCGCGGAGGAAGTGGATTCCCGACCACACACGTGCGTCGACGACCTCGTTCCTCGCATCGGACAGGCGGGTGAAGCTCCGCGTCAGCCCGCCGAGGTTCGTGTCGCTCCAGGCGATGTCGTTGGTTCCGAAGAAGTGCTCGACCGCCTTGCTGAACGCGCCGGCCTGACCCGAGGCGCCTGACGAGTGGTCCGGATAGGGCGGGTTCGCGATCAGCGGCAGCCAGTCCGGATCGGCCGTCGTGGCCGCGTTGCCGTCCAGGTGCGCCTCCCGGATGGCCGTGATCGGCCTCCAGAAGCCGTAGAACGCCTTGTCGTCCCAGACGTTGATCGCGGTGTCGGCCCCGGCCATGTTGGCCATTGCGAAGAGACGCGCGTTCTGCTCGAGCGTCAGCCCCTCCTGAGCGGACAGTGTGCGCATGATTCGATTCCACGTCCTCACGGCACTCTCGGCCCAGTACAGCGCCGCGTTCGTCTGGAAGATCGTTCGCGTCGCACTGGTCAGCGAGCCGATCGACTTGACCTGGTTGAGCTCGGTCGCGTAGGCGGCACTCGTGAGCGCGAACGGCCCCGCGGAGCGGAACTGCGACGGGCCCTGGAGCAGGAACGGCTTCACGTTCCGGACCCACCCGTTCGGATCGTTGACGAACCCCGGCAGAACCGGACGCCACTGCCCCGGCAGGAGCCCCGTCGGGAAGCAACAGGCACCGAAACGCCCGTCGTTCGTGCGCGCAGCGATCATCGCCGCCGCCGCTCGCTCACCGTTGCCGATCCCGATCCACTTCGCCGACGTGTTCGGAAGTGCGGCGAGCGAGGCGTTGTACAGCTGCTCCAGCTGTGCTTGCTGTGACGGGACGATGCTGACGAGGACGCGATAGGCGGCGGTCGCCACCGCGGCGTCCTTCGAGGCCCAGAACGCACCACGGCGTCCGGGATACAGATACGGCTCGAACTGACCGTCGATCGAGTTCACGGCGTCGTACACCGCGCCCTGCACCATCGCCATGTGCTGGACGCCGACGGGGGGCGCCTGACCCGCGACGGTGAAGATCGCGTTCGACGCGTTCGCGTTCCAGTCGGTCACAGTGTCCGCGCGGGCCGTGGCCGGCGCGGCGAGCACAACGAGCGCGGCCAGCGAGCACTAGTAGGCGGCGCATGTTCATCACCCATCTCCTCTCGATCTCTTTCGGGCGCCGAGGGAGAGGCAGCTTCCGCCCCAAGCGTCTTGTGTGCGTGCATGATCCCTCGGTTGTCACTCGAGTTCAAGGTCCTCCGTGGCCTCACGCGCCGATCGGCGCGGAGGCTTCGGGCATTGCAGGCTTGTAGCTGGGCTCGTAGGAGTACGTGGGCTCGTACCCGAACAGCCGGCCGACGGGAGCGCCGAGCAGGAGACCGAGCCGCTGGAGCCAGGCCGGCGGGAAGGGCAGCCGGACGTCGCCGAAGTGGTGCCGTGCGATCACGGCGAGCCGGAGCGGGTTCGGCATCCCCTTGCGATTGACCTTGTCGTCCGAGGCAAGCCCGAACATCGTCTCGATCAGCTGCTCGAAGCCGAGCGCCGGCCGCACCTCGCAGACGAAGTGAGCCGTCTCCTCGCCGGCGTTGCGGAAGCGGTGAGGCGTGCCGGCAGGGACGACGACGCGGTCTCCGGCGCGGGCGACGAACTTCTTTCGCCCGAGCTTGAACTCGAGCTCGCCTGCGACGACCTCGAACGTCTCCTCCTGCGCCGGATGGACATGCGCGGCGGCGACGGCGCCGTCCGGCGCGACGAACGTCTCGACGACGACCGACTCGCCTCCGGTCTGCGCGGACGTGGTGCGGAAGACGAGCGTCTCTCCCGTGATGTGGTTCGTGAGCGACTGGCCGGGCTGGATCATGGTGCTCCTCCTGTGGTTGGCCGAAACGGGTCATGTGCACCGTGGGCCAGCCCGCTTACGATCCGCTCAAGGTCGGCTTAAGGAGGGGTTGAAGAGGTGGAGTTCCGGCTGCTCGGGCCGCTCGAGGTGGCCGGGGACGACGGCGCCGAGGTTGCGCTCGGCGGCCCGCGACCCCGCGCGGTCCTCGCCCTCCTCCTGCTCAGCGCGAACGAGGCGGTGTCCGTCGACCGGCTGATCGACGGCGTTTGGGGCGAGTCGCCACCGGCGAGCGCGGCAGGTGCGCTCCAGGTGCACGTGCACTCGCTCCGAAAGACGCTCGGCACCGACCGGATCGTCACGCGGGCGCCCGGCTACCTCGTCCGCGTCGAGCCCGGCGAGCTCGACGTGCAGCGCTTCGAGCAGCTCCTCGCCGACGGCGATCCGCACGGGGCGCTCGAGCTCTGGCGCGGCGAGGCGCTCGCCGATGTCGCTTTCGAGCCGTTCGCCCAGGCTGAGGCCGCGCGGCTCGAGGAGATGCGCCTCGCGGCGCTGGAGGCGCGGATCGACGCGGACCTCGACGCGGGGCGGCACCGTGCGCTCGCCGGCGAGCTCGACGTGCTCGCCGCCGCCCATCCGCACCGCGAGCGACTGCAGGCCCAGCGGATGCTGGCCCTCTACCGCGGCGGCCGCCAGGCCGACGCCCTCGCCGCCTATCGCGAGGCCCGCGAGGCACTCGACGAGCTCGGCCTCGAGCCGTCCGCCGAGCTACGCGGCCTCGAACGGCGCATGCTCGAGCAGGATCCCTCGCTCGCGGTCGCCGAGCGCGGGGCCGCGATTCCGCGCGCGGCGACGACGCTGATCGGACGGCGGCTCGAGCGCGCGGCGGCGCAGGCGCTGCTCGGGAGGCCGGACACCCGTCTGCTCACGCTCACCGGCACCGGCGGCAGCGGCAAGACCCGGCTGGCACTCGCCCTCGCGGACGAGCGCAAGGACGCCGTCTTCGTCGACCTCTCCCCGCTCGCCGACGCATCGCTCCTGCTCGCCACGATCGCGGCCGCTCTCGACCTCGGTGACGTCTCGGGCCGTGAGGCGGAGACCCTTCGCGACGCCCTGTCGGGCCAGCCGCCGCTGCTCGTCCTCGACAACCTCGAGCACCTGCCGGAGGCGTTCGCGGATGTCGCCCGCCTGCTCGAGACGGCGCCCGAGCTCCGGATCCTCGCCACCAGCCGGACGCCGCTCCGCATCGAGGCGGAGCGGGAGTACCGCGTCCCGCCGCTCGCCGTCCCCGAGCTCGGCGTCGAGACAGCCGCCGAGGCGGACAGCGACGCAGTCCGGCTCTACGTCGAGCGGGCCAGGGTCGAGCTGCCCGACTTCGAGCTGACCGATGCGAACGCCAACGCCGTCGCCCGGATCTGCCGCGCGCTCGACGGGCTCCCGCTCGCGATCGAGCTCGCAGCGGCGCGGGTGCGCGTGCTCGGGCCCGAGGGCACGGCGAAGCGGCTCGGCGAGCGGCTGTCGCTGCTCACGCGCAGCGCACCGGATCTTCCGGAACGCCAGCGCTCGCTGCGCGCGACGATCGACTGGAGCTACCGCCTCCTCGACGAGCCCGCCGCGCACGTCTTCCGCGCGCTCTCCGTCTTCGCAGGCGGCGCGACGCTCGACGCGGTCGAGGCGGTGGCCGACCCGGAGACGGACGTGCCGGCCGCCCTGGCGGCGCTGCTCGACTCGGGCCTCGTCAACCACGACGCACCGGGAGGCGAGCCCCGCTTCGCGATGCTCGAGACGATCCGCGAGTTCGCCGCGGCCGAGCTGCGGGACGCAGGCGAGGAGGAGGACGCGTGCGGATCGCCACCTCGACCACTTCGTCGCCTACGCGGAGGCGGCGGAGCTCCGCCTGCGGGAAGCGGGCACGGTCGAGGTCCTCGACGAGGTGGAGGCGGAGCGGGACAACCTGCGCACGGCGTTCGCGGTCGCATCGGTCGACGACGACCCCGAGCGCCAGCTGCGGCTCATCACGTCGCTCCGCTTATTCCTCAACGTGCGCGGCCCCGCCGCGGAGTCGCGAAAAATGGTCACGGACTCGCTCGCTCGTCGTGCCGGCGCCTCTCCCGGGCAGCAGGGCCGGCTCCTCATCTCGGCGGGGATCCACGCAGTGAACGACGACGACGGTGAGGCCGCACTCGCCTATTTCGACGAGGCGCTGCCGCTGCTCGAGGCGGCCGGCGACCGGCGCTCGGCAGCGTTGGCCCATGCGAATGCCTCGACGGCGCTCGCTCGACTTGGGCGGAACGACGAGGCACTCGCGCAGTCCGAGGCCGCCCGCACCGGTTTCCACGAGGTCGGCGCGACCGTCGCCGAGAGCCAGGTGATCGCGAATCTCGCCCGCCACGCCGAGCAGGCCGGAGACTTCGCGCGGGCGCGGGCGCTCCTGACCGAGGCCCTGGAGCTGCAAGACCGCTCCGGCGCCGCCGAGGGTCGCGCCTACACGCTCGCGATGCTCGGCTACGTCTCGGAGCGCGAGGGCGACCTCGACGAGGCGGCGCGCTGGACGAGCCTCGCGCTCGAGGCCTCCCGACCGCTCCGCAAGCACGAGTACATCGCCTACGCGCTGCTCTTCGCCGCCGACCTCGTCCACCGCGCCGGTGACGAGGAGAGCGCCGCGCGGCTGCTCGGCGCCTCCGGCACGGCCTTCGGCCGGGCCGAGGTCGTTCCCCAGGCGGAGGAAGCGGAGCGGCTCGAGCACGTCCGCGATCTCGTCGCCGGCGAGCTCGGCTCGGATCGCTTCGGCGCTCTCCATGCCGAAGGAGCGGTGCTCGACATCGACCCAGCCGTCGACCTCGGCGTCGGCGCGCTCGCCTCCCTGCGGCGCTAGACCGTGACCTGCTAGGCGGCCCGCTCCCAAAGCCCGTGGAGGGCCTGAGTTCGAGCCGGGAGGTAGGAAGGCCCGCCGTGGCGGGCCTTCCGTCCTACCGGTGTGTGTTCTCGTTCGACTACTTGAAGAAGACCGTCTCCGGGTTCACGGCCGAGCCAACGGCAGGCGCGGTCACGAATCCTGTCCCGACGGCCTCCGTGACGGTGATCGTGTACGCGACGCCGGTCACCAGGCCGTTCTTCGGCGTCTTGATGTTGCACTCGAAGACCAGGCCACTGTTGTTCCAACTGCACACCACCACCTGCGCGCTGATGCCGGGGCCGGCCAGCGTCGCCTTGACCTTGCCCGCCGTTGCGAGTTGCGCCGCCAGCAACGGGCTGATCGGCGTCGTGGAGGTAGAGGAAGTGGTCAGCATGAACTTGACCGGGATCGTCGACCCCGACTTCGACAGGGTGCTCTTCGGCAGCGGCGAGATGAACCCGCTGAAGCCGTAGAGCGGCACACACGCCGCAGACGACGTCGACCCAGTCGACTGAGTCGTCGTTCCGGCCGGGCAGGCCGTCTGGTGGTCCTGGCCCGGGCTTGGAACGTAATAGCCGATATCGGCAGCCGTGCAGGACGACTGACCGGCCGTCGCCGAGTACGTCCCGGCCGGGCAGGGCGTCGCCGAGGTGTTACCGGTCCCGGCGGCGAACGAACCCGCCGGAGCGTTCGTGCAGGACGATTGACCGGCCGCCGAGAACGTCCCCGTCGGACAGAGCGTCGCCGAGGTGTTGCCGGTCCCGGCGGCGAACGAACCCGCCGGCGCATTCGTGCACGACGACTGACCCGCCGTTGCCGAGAACGTCCCCGCCGGACAGAGCGTCGCCGAGGTGTTACCGAGCCCGGCGGCAAACGAACCCGCCGGAGCAAGGGTCGCCGAGGTGTTACCGGTCCCGGCGGCGAACGAACCCGCCGGAGCACTCGTGCACGACGCCTGACCCGCCGTTGCCGAGAACGTCCCCGCCGGACAGAGCGTCGCCGAGGTGTTGCCGGTCCCGGCGGCGAACGAACCCGCCGGCGCATTCGTGCACGACGACTGACCCGCCGTTGCCGAGAACGTCCCCGCCGGACAGAGCGTCGCCGAGGTGTTACCGAGCCCGGCGGCAAACGAACCCGCCGGAGCAAGGGTCGCCGAGGTGTTACCGGTCCCGGCGGCGAACGAACCCGCCGGAGCACTCGTGCACGACGCCTGACCCGCCGTTGCCGAGAACGTCCCCGCCGGACAGAGCGTCGCCGAGGTGTTACCGGTCCCGGCGGCGAACGAACCCGCCGGCGCATTCGTGCACGACGCCTGACCCGCCGTTGCCGAGAACGTCCCCGCCGGACAGAGCGTCGCCGAGGTGTTACCGGTCCCGGCGGCGAACGAACCCGCCGGCGCATTCGTGCACGACGCCTGACCCGCCGTTGCCGAGAACGTCCCCGCCGGACAGAGCGTCGCCGAGGTGTTACCGGTCCCGGCGGCGAACGAACCCGCCGGAGCACTCGTGCACGACGCCTGACCCGCCGTTGCCGAGAACGTCCCCGCCGGACAGAGCGTCGCCGAGGTGTTACCGGTCCCGGCGGCGAACGAACCCGCCGGCGCATTCGTGCACGACGCCTGACCCGCCGTTGCCGAGAACGTCCCCGCCGGACAGAGCGTCGCCGAGGTGTTACCGAGCCCAGCGGCGAACGAACCTGCCGGAGCGAGCGTGCATGGCGTGTTCCCCGACGCCGAATGTGACCCGGCGGAGCACGGCGTGACGCAGTTGGCGTCGTCGCAGTGCAGGACGTTCAGGTCCCCGTCCGTGACGTCGACATAGGCCACGACGGGGATTCCCGCTCCGTCGAGCTCGAGGGACGTGTCGCGCCCGACGGTTCCGGCGCTGTCCGGAACTTCGATGCTCTCCCCTGGGGCGGCGCAATTCACGTCGTCGCAACGCAGCAACTTGAGATCGCCGTTCGTGAGGTCGTAGTAGCTGACGACCGGCTTGCCCGCATGGAGCTCCAGCGAGCTGGAGAATCCGAGCGATCCGCCGATGTCGGGCGTCTCGATGCTCTCGTCGGCGCCTGCGCAGTTCGCGTCGTTGCAATGGAGGACGCGGAGGTGGCCCAGCACGCCGGCCTGTAGCTGGTAGCTGACGACGGGATACCCGTCCCCGTCGAGTGCGAGCGACGAGTACAACCCGTCGGTGAAGGGAGCATCCGGATGCTCGATGCTCTCATCGCCGCCGGTGCAGTCGGGGTCGTTGCAGTGCACGAGCGCCAGGCTCTGGACGCCTCCCGTGATATCGGCGTAGCTGAAGATCGGGTTGCCTGCGTCCAGTGTGAGCGAGGTGTCGATCCCCATCGCAAAGCTCTCGAGGCTCTCGTCGCCGCCGGCGCAGTTCGCGTCGTTGCAGTGCAACAGGTTCACGCCCGCGTCAGGGTCGTCGACCGTGCCGAAGTCCGTGTAGCTGACGACCGGATAGCCGCTTCCGTCGAGCGCGATCGACGAGTACCGCCCAACGATGCCCGCGGTGTCCGGGCTCGTGACGCTCTCGTCCCCGCCGGCACAGTTCGCGTCGTTGCAGTGCGCCACTTTCAGGTCGTTGGCCCCGCCGTAGTAGCTGATGACTGGGTGCTCGGATGCATCGAGCGCGATCGACGTGTCCGAGACAGCGGCGGTGGCGTCGACAGTCTCGATGCTCTCGTTGCCGCCCGCACAGTTCGGGTCGTTGCAGTGCATGACCTTCAGGTGGCCGGTCGTTGCCGCGGGATAGCTGATGACAGGGTTCCCGGACCCGTCGAGCACGAGGGCCTGCCCGCCGACCGACACGTCCATGCCGTCCGGGCTCTGAATGCTGTCGGCCGCCGCCGCCGTGGCGACGAGCACCAGACCTGTCGCAAGCGCCGCCGCAGCAGCGAACCGGAGGCGCCCGCGTCGGACCATCGTGTGAAAGAGACGTCGTCTCATCAAGCTTCTCCCTTTGTTGGTGGATCCTGCCGCGCCGCAGGTCTGCGACGCGTGTAGTTCCAGGTGCCGAATCGCCGCCCACGCAGCTGTCACCCTCGAGCCCGATCGACGTCTGCCGCAGTGCCCCTCTCGGCGTGCCTTCCCGGCACGAACATCGATCCCGACTACAAGACAGGTTTAAGCCGTAAAAGTCAAGTATTTATATGTTTCGACGTAGAAAGCGGTACGTTCGGATGAGCTGTTTGCCCATTCGGACAGCCGTCCACCGCGCGGCGACGAGGAGAGGCCCCGCGCGGGTGCTCGGCGCCGCCGTCGATCCCGCCCTCGCCGCCGCGCTCGGGTCGGTATGCGCTAGGCGGTGACCGGCTCGGCGGCCCGCTCGAACACCAGCTCGCCGTCCTGCGCGTCGATCCGGATCGTGTCGCCCTCTGCGAACTCGCCCTCGAG
Source organism: uncultured Gaiellaceae bacterium (assembly GCA_963791905.1). Taxonomy (GTDB): domain Bacteria; phylum Actinomycetota; class Thermoleophilia; order Gaiellales; family Gaiellaceae; genus Gaiellasilicea. Next base: position 298,321 of record CAWBTX010000005.1, on the reverse strand, counting down.
CAGCCGGGCCGCGAGCGGGTTCTCGACCAGGCGCTGGATCGCCCGCTTCAGCGGCCGGGCGCCGTAGGTCGGATCCCAGCCGGCCTCCGCGACCACCTCCTTCGCCGCCTCGGTCAGCTCGAGCGAGAGCCGCCGCTCGGCGAGCCGCACGCGCAGCCGCTCGAGCTGGAGCTCGGCCACGTCGGCGATCTGCTCGCGCGTCAGGGGCTCGAACTCGACGATCTCGTCGATCCGGTTCAGGAACTCGGGGCGGAAGACGTCCCGCAGCGCGTCGGTGGAGCGCACGTTCGAGGTCATGATCAGGACGGTGTTGCGGAAGTCGACCGTGCGGCCCTGGCCGTCGGTCAGGCGCCCGTCGTCGAGCACCTGCAGGAGGACGTCGAAGACCTCCGCATGCGCCTTCTCGATCTCGTCGAGCAGGACGACGGTGTACGGCCGCCGGCGCACGGCCTCGGTCAGCTGGCCGCCCTCCTCGTAGCCGACGTAGCCGGGCGGCGCGCCCACGAGCCGTGACACGGTGTGGCGCTCCTGGTACTCCGACATGTCGAGCCGCACGAGCGCGCGGTCGTCGTCGAACATGAACTCCGCGAGCGCGCGGGCGAGCTCGGTCTTGCCGACGCCGGTCGGGCCGAGGAAGACGAACGAGCCGATCGGCCGGTTCGGATCCTGCAACCCCGAGCGCGCGCGCCGGAGCGCGTTCGAGACGGCCTCGACCGCCTCGTCCTGCCCGATCACGCGCCGGTGCAGGCGCTCCTCCATGTGGATCAGCTTCTCGGTCTCGCCCTCCAAGAGGCGCGAGACCGGGATCCCCGTCCACGAGGCGACGACGGCAGCGATGTCGTCCTCGTCGACGTCCTCCTTCACCATCGGCTCGGCCGGCGCCTCGCGCTCCGCGAGCTCCTTCTCGAGCTCCGGCAGCTCGCCGTAGCGGATCTCCGCCACGCGCTGGAGATCACCTGCGCGCTCGGCGCGCTCGGCCTCCATCCTCAGCTGGTCGATGCGGGAGGTGATCTCGCCGATGCGGTCGAGCGCCGCCTTCTCCTCCGCCCAGCGCGCGGCCAGGCCGGCGTGGCGCTCCCTCGCGTCGGCGAGCTGACGCTCGACCGGCTCGCGCACCTCGGCGGACTCCTTGCCCATCGCCGCGAGCTCGATCTCGAGCTGGCGAACGGTCCGGTCGGCCTGGTCGAGCTCGAGCGGCGAGCTGTCGATCTCCATCTTCAGCCGCGAGGCCGCCTCGTCCATGAGGTCGATGGCCTTGTCGGGCAGCTGCCGGTCGGAGATGTACCGGTCGGAGAGCACCGCGGCGGCCACCAGGGCCGCGTCGCGGATCCGCACGCGGTGGTGCGACTCGTACTTCTCCTTCAGGCCGCGCAGGATCGCGATCGTGTCCGCCACCGACGGCTCGCCGACGAAGACGGGCTGGAAGCGGCGCTCGAGCGCGGCGTCCTTCTCGATGTGCTTGCGGTACTCGTCGAGCGTGGTCGCGCCGACCGCGCGCAGCTCCCCGCGCGCGAGCATCGGCTTCAGCAGGTTCGCCGCGTCGACGGCGCCCTCCGCCGCGCCCGCGCCGACGATCGTGTGCAGCTCGTCGATGAAGAGGACGATGTCGCCCTCGGCGTTCTTGATCTCGGCGAGGACGGCCTTCAGCCGCTCCTCGAACTCGCCGCGGTACTTCGCCCCCGCCAGCAGCGCGCCGACGTCGAGCGCCCAAACGCGCTTGCCCTTCAGGCCCTCGGGCACGTCGCCGGCGACGATCCGCTGCGCGAGGCCTTCTGCGATCGCGGTCTTGCCGACGCCCGGCTCGCCGATCAGCACGGGGTTGTTCTTCGTGCGCCGCGACAGCACCTGGATGACGCGGCGGATCTCCTCGTCCCGGCCGATCACCGGATCGAGCCTTCCGGCCTCGGCGGCCTCGGTCAGGTCGCGGCCGAACTTCGAGAGTGCCTGATACGTGCCCTCAGGATCCTGGCTCGTGACCCGCTGTCCGCCGCGGACGTCCTTGATGCGCGCGAGCAGCTCGTCGCGCTGGACGACGTCGAGGGCGAGCAGCAGGTGCTCCGTCGAGACGTAGTCGTCCTCGAGCTTGCGCGCCTCGTCGGCCGCGCGGTCGAGCACGCGCGAGAAGGAGGCGCCGACCTGGGGCTGCTGGGCCGCGCCTTGCAGGCGCGGCCTAGACGCGAGCGTCTGCCTCGGCATCGCCGCGTAGCTTCGAGACTTCATAGCCAGAACTCTCGACGAGAGTTATGGCCAGCTCCTGGTCGAGCAGCGCGAGCAGCAGGTGCTCCGGATAGAGCTCGGGATTCCCCATGCGGCGCGCGAGCTCCTGGGCGGCTGCGACCGCTTCCTGCGACTTGATCGTGAGCTTGTTGAAATCCATTCCTTACCTCGTGGCGGGATGCTGGGCTGCCTGGTACACGACGACCTCGCGCTTGTACGAGCGGTGGACGGCACGGATCTCCTCGCGGAGCTCGCGCTCGAGCCGGTTCATGCGGGCCTGCATGCGCCGCAGCTCGTCCTCGAGCCGGAGGACGTGCTCCACGCCGGCGAGGTTGAGCCCCAACTCGGTCGTCAGCCGCTGGATCACCCGCAGGCGGTCGATGTCGACCTCCGAGTAGAGCCGCGTGCCGCCCGGCGTGCGCTTCGGCCGTACGAGGCCCTTGGCCTCGTACATGCGCAGGGTCTGCTGGTGCATGCCGACGAGCTCGGCTGCGACGGAGATCATGTAGCGCGGGCGTGGGTCCATCAGCCGCCCACCTTCCGGAGCTCCTCGAGGAGCTCGCGCTCGCGCTTCGAGACCTTCGCCGGCACGGTCAGCTTCAGGCGCGCCAGCAGATCGCCCTTACCGCCGCCCTTCAGCTTCGGCGCGCCGCGGCCCTTGACCTTGAGCAGCTTCCCGTGCTGCGAGCCGGCCGGCACCTTCAGCGAGATCGGCCCGTCCGGCGTCGGCACCTCGACCGAGGCGCCGAGCGCTGCGTCGGCATAGGTCACCGGGACGTCGACGATCAGGTCGGAGCCCCGGCGCTCGTAGACGTCGGAGGGGGCGACGCGCGTGACGACCCAGAGATCGCCGGCGGGGCCGCCGTTCCGGCCGGCCTCGCCGCGCCCCTTGAGCTTGATGCGCGTACCGTCCTTCGCGCCCGCCGGGATCTTCACGGTGTAGCGCTTCGTGGTGCGCTCGCGGCCGGTGCCGCGACAGGTCGGGCACGGATGCTCGACGATCGTCCCGTTCCCGCGGCAGCGGGGGCACGGCTGCGAGAGCGCGAAGAGCCCGTGCGAGTCCGCGGTGACACCGCGGCCGCCGCACTGCGGGCAAATGGTCGGTGCGGTGCCGGGCTCGGCGCCGGAGCCGGCGCACGTGTGGCACGCCGTCTCGAGCTCGACCGGGACGCGCACCTCGGCTCCGTGCAGCGAGTCCTCGAACGAGAGCGAGACCTGCGCCTCGACGTCGGCACCGCGCTCCGGCTGCCGCGCCTGTGGCCCGCGCCGTCCGCGCCCGCCGAAAAGCCCGCCGAACAGGTCGCCGAGATCGCCGAAGTCGAACTCCTGGAACTGCGGCCCCGCGCCGGCACCGCCGCGACCGTTGGTGGAACCCCAGGTGTCGTAGGCCTTGCGCTTCTCCGGGTCGGAGAGGATGTCGTACGCGCCCTGGATCTCCTTGAAGCGCGTCTCGTCGCCCCCCTGGTCGGGATGGTGCTCGCGCGCGAGCTTCCGGTAGGCCTTCTTGATCTCGTCGGCCGAGGCGCCCTTTTGAACGCCGAGGGTCTCGTACAAGGTCGTCGCCATCTACTCCGCCACGATCACTCAGCAACAATTACTCGGGCAGGCCGGAGGACGCGGTCGCCGAGCCGGTAGCCCTTCTGCAGCACCTGCAGGACGGTGCCCTCCTCGACGCCGTCGCCGGGCTGCGCCAGCAGCGCCTCGTGGACGTGCGGGTCGAAGTGCCCTGTGGTCTCGATCTCCTGCAGGCCGTGCCGCTCGACGAGGCCGAGCAGCGAGCGGTGCACGAGGCGGACGCCCTCCTCGAGCTTCGCCTCCTCATGCTCAGAAGCGGCCTCGAGGGCACGCTCGAGGTCGTCGAGCACGGGCAGGAGCTCGTTCAGGAGCCGCTCGTTCGCACGACGAGACAGCTCGGCCGTCTCGCGCGCGACGCGCTTGCGGTAGTTGTCGAAGTCGGCGGCGAGGCGCAGGTAGGCGTCCGGCGCTTGCGCCGGCTCAGCGGGGCTTGCCGGAGGAGCCGGCGCCTCCTCGGCGACCGGCTCCTCGACCTCGACGACGTCCTCGACCTGCTCCTCGGCGCCCTCGTCCAGGCGCGACTCGTCGGTCACGACCGTGTCGCCTTCTCTTCCTCGTCGACGACCTCGTAGTCGGCGTCCTCGATCACCTCGTCCTCGGGCGCGGTGCCGTCACCCGAGGGCTGCGCACCTGCACCCTGCGACTGGGCCTGCGCCGAGGCCTGCGCGTAGACCGCGTCGGCGAGCTTCCGCGCCGCCTCGTTCAGGGCCTCGGTCTTCGACTGGATCTCGGCCACATCGGTCGACTCGAGTGCGCCGCGCAGCTCCATGATCCGGCCCTCGATGGTCGAGGCGTCGGCCTCGTCGAGCTTGTCGCGGTGCTCCTTGAGCGAGCGCTCTGTCTGGTAGGCGATCTGCTCGGCCGTGTTCCGCGCGTCGGCGAGCTCGCGCAGCTGGCGCGCCTCACCGGCATGCGACTCGGCGTCGGTGACCATCCGCTGCACCTCGTCCTCGGAGAGGCCCGAGCCGCCCTCGATCCGGATCTGCTGCTCGTTGCCGGTGCCCGTGTCCTTCGCGTTCACGTGGATGATCCCGTTCGCGTCGATGTCGAAGCCGACCTCGATCTGCGGCACGCCGCGCATCGCCGGCGGGATCCCGACGAGCTGGAACTTGCCGAGGGTCTTGTTGTAGGTCGCCATCTCCGACTCGCCCTGTTGGACGTGGATCTCGACCGACGGCTGGTTGTCCTCGGCCGTCGAGAAGACCTCCGACTTGCGCGTCGGGATCGTTGTGTTCCGCTCGATCAGCTTCGTGAACACACCGCCCTTCGTCTCGATCCCGAGCGAGAGGGGCGTGACGTCGAGCAGGAGCACGTCCTTGACCTCGCCCTTGAGGACGCCGGCCTGGATGGCCGCGCCGACGGCGACGACCTCGTCCGGGTTGACGCCCTTGTGCGGCTCCTTGCCGAGCAGCTCCTTGACCTTCTCCTGGACGGCCGGCATGCGGGTCATGCCGCCGACGAGGACGACGTGCTCGATGTCCTTCGGCTCGAGGCCGGCATCCTTCAGCGCCGACCGCGTCGGACCGACGACCCGCTCGATCAGGTCGGCCGTGATCTCGCCGAGCTTCGCGCGCGTCAGCTGCAGGTCGAGGTGCTTCGGGCCTTCCGGCGTCGCGGTGACGAACGGCAGGTTGATCTGCGTCGTCATCGTCGAGCTGAGCTCGATCTTCGCCTTCTCCGCCGCCTCGTAGAGCCGCTGCAGCGCCATCTTGTCGGCGGCCAGGTCGATGCCCTGGTCGCGCTTGAACTCCGCGACCATCCAGTCGACGATCGCCTTGTCGAAGTTGTCGCCGCCGAGGTGGTTGTCACCGTTCGTCGACTTCACCTCGAAGACGCCCTCGCCGAGCTCGAGCACCGACACGTCGAACGTGCCGCCGCCGAGGTCGAAGACGAGGATCGTCTGGTCGGTGCCTTCCTTGTCGAGCCCGTACGCGAGCGCAGCCGCGGTCGGCTCGTTGATGATCCGGAGGACGTTCAGGCCTGCGATCCGGCCCGCGTCCTTCGTCGCCTCGCGCTGCGCGTTGTTGAAGTAGGCCGGCACGGTCACGACCGCGTCGGTGACGGGCTCGCCCAGGTACGCCTCGGCGTCCGTCTTCAGCTTCTGCAGGATCATCGCGCTGATCTCGGGCGGGGCAAACTCCTTGCCCTCGGCCTTCACGCGCGCGTCGCCGTTCTCGCCCTTCACGACCTCGTAGGGGACGATCGTCATCTCCTCCGAGACCTCGTCCCACTTGCGGCCCATGAACCGCTTGATCGAGAAGATCGTGTTCTGCGGGTTCGTCACCTGCTGGCGCCTGGCCGGCGCCCCGACGAGCCGCTGGCCGTCCTTCGTGAACGCGACGACGGACGGGGTCGTGCGCCCGCCCTCGGCGTTCGGGATGACGGTCGGCTCGCCGCCCTCGAGTACCGCCATACAGCTGTTGGTCGTGCCGAGATCGATGCCGATTGTCTTGGCCATTCCTTGGGTTCCTCCGTATTCAGTAGTGGCAGATCAGAAAATCTGAGCCTGATCGTAGCAGATTCACGGATCAGCGGAAGGTGCCGATCAGCATGCCGCCGGCGACGACGAACGCCGCGCCGGCGACGAGGCGGGGGCCGACGAGCTCGTGACGGCGCAGCAGCAGCGCGGAGAGCGCCACGCCCCAGAGGGACTCAGTCGCGACGAGCGGTGAGACGACCGTGACGCGGCCGCGGTAGTACGCCTCGAAGAGGCAGATGTAGGAGAGACCGAACAGGAGGCCGGAGAACGCGAACGCGCGCAGCCCGCCGGCCGGCAGCCGGCGTCGACTCGCGAGCAGATACACGCCGACGACGAGCCCGCCCGCCCCGAGCGTCGCGGCGGCAGCGAGCGCCGGCTCGACCTCGGTGTCGATCGAGAGGTGGCGGACGAGGTTGTCGCGCACGGCGAAGATGACGGTGGCGAGCAGCGCGAACACGAGCCCGATCCGCTTGACGTGCTCCGGCCGGCCGGGCTCGGCGACGAGCAGGAGGCCGCCGACCACGATCAGGATCGCACCGGCGACGAGACCCGCCTCGAGCGGCTCGCCGAGGAAGACGAGTGCGAGGAGCACCGAGAAGAGCGGCGCCGTTCCCACCGCGACCGAGGTCCGTGAGGGTCCCGCCTCGCGCACCGCGATCGTGAAGAAGAGCTGCGACAGCCCAGGCCCGAGGAGGCCGGCGAGCACGAAGGGCCAGACGCCGCCGAGGTCGATCGGGCCCGCGACGACGAACGGCAGCGTGACCGCGAAGGCCACGGCGATCGTGAAGAGCGCGCCGGCCTCCGCATCGGGGACCCGCGCAAGCGCAAACCGGAGCGCCACGGTCATGGCGCCGAACAGGAAGGCCGACGCCAGCGCGAGCACGACCGCGTCCACTCCCGCGAACGTAACCGACTACGATCCGCGGCCGTGGCAGACCCGAGGAACGCCGAGCTGGCGGAGCTGCTCGTCGACCGGTGCCTCGACGTGCAGCCGGGCTGGCAGGTGACGGTGCGCTCGTCGCCGCTCGCGCGACCGCTGGTCACCGAGGTCGCGCGCGCGATCGCCCGGCGCGGCGCGTACTACCTGCCACGGATCAACTGGGGGACGGAACGGATCCTCGCCGACCTCGACTGGGCGCTCGAGGCGCCGCCGGCGTTGCTTGCCGAGCTGCCGCCGATCGAGCTCCACCAGATCGAGACCGAGGACGCGCGGCTGTCAATCCGCGCCCCCGAGGACGTCCACGCCGGCAACGCGCTCGACGAGGAGCGCCGGACGCTGCTGCAGAAGGCGGCCGAGCCGTCGAGCAGGCGCGCACGCGCACTCGAGGTTCGCTGGGCCGTCGTTCAGTACCCGACCGAGGCCGCCGCAGCCGAGGCGGGCATGTCGCTCGAGGAGTACACGGAGTTCGTCTACGGCGCCTGCCTGCTCGACTGGGACGCCGAGGAGGAGCGGATGCGGGCGATCAAGGAGCGCTTCGACCGCACCGAGCGCGTGCGCATCGTCGGCGACGGCACGGATCTCACCCTCAGCATCGAGGGCCGTCCGGGGATCGTCTCGGCCGGGTTCCGCAACATGCCGGACGGCGAGGTCTTCTACTGCCCCGTCGAGGATTCGGCCGAAGGGGTCATCACCTACTCGGAGTATCCGGCGGTGTACCTCGGCAACGACGTCGAGCGCGCGCGCCTCGTCTTCCGCGAGGGCCGGGTCGTCGAGGCGGGTGCCGACAGCGGCGACGAGTTTCTGCAGCAGGTGCTGCGCACCGACGACGGCGCCAGCAGGCTCGGCGAGCTCGGCCTCGGCTGCAACCCCGGCATCACGCAGTTCACGCGCAACGTGCTCTTCGACGAGAAGATCGCGGGCACGGTGCACCTCGCGCTCGGCGGCAGCTACACCTACGCCGGCGGGAAGAACGAGAGCGCGATCCACTGGGACATGGTCAAGGACCTGCGCCGCGGCGGTGAGCTCTGGGCCGACGGTGAGCTCGTGCAGCGCGACGGCGACTGGCTGATGTAGAGCTCGATTCAAAATGAACGCCATCACCGCTCTGGCACGCTCGGCGGCGCGTGGCGGCGTCCTCGGTCGCGCCCGTATCTCATTCGATACGGGCGCTCCCTGCGTCCTTGCCACACACCACCGATCGCACCAGATCGGCGGGGCGTCATTCTGAACCGAGCTCTTAGCCGGGTCCGCTGAACCGTTCGACGGGCCGGTTGCGAAAGCGCGGGCGTCAACGCACTCGAAGGAGGCTTACGCCATGCGTCTTCGTTTCATCACCCGCAGTCTCGTCGTGGCAGTCGTCGTCGCGCTGCTCGTCCCGCTCGCCGCATTCGCCGGCGGCCGCTACGACGGGGGGAAGCCCAAGTCCCGCATCGTGCTCGGCAGCCAGTCGCGGACGATCTTCGCGACCGACGACGCCGGCAACCTGCTCAGCTTCAACGAGCGGCTGCCGTTCCTCGTCCGCTCGAAGGACATCACGGGGCTGCCCGCGGGCGTCTCGCTGAAGGGAATCGACTTCCGGCCGGCGACCGGCGACCTGTACGGGCTCGGCAGCGACAACGTCGTCTACCGGGTCAACCCGCAGACGGCGATCGCCGTCGCCGAAGGACCGGCGTTCGAGACGATGCCGACCGTGCTCAAGGGCGACAAGATCGGCTTCGACTTCAACCCGACCGTGGACAAGATCCGGATCACGAGCGACGCGGACGAGAACTTCCGCCTCGACCCGGATCCGGGCAGTCTGCTCGCAAACGACACGAAGCTGACCCCCGCTGACGTGACCGTCGTCGGCTCCGCCTACACGAACTCGTCGTTCGTCGCCTTCGCGAACCGCCCGGCGACGACGATGCTGTTCGCGTACGACACGTCTGACAGCAAGGACCGGCTGTGGCTGCAGAACCCGGCCAACGCCGGCACGCTGATGAACCCGCTCTCGACCGGGCTCGACCTCGGCACCGACGTCGGCTTCGACATCGCCGGCGCCGACAACCGCGGTTACGTCGCCGGCGAGTCCCCGCGGCGCTCCGGTGCGCAGCTGTACAGCATCGACATCACGACCGGCAAGACCCGCCAGCTGGGCCGGATCGGCAACGGCAACGTCGTCGTCACGGGCCTCGCGGTCTGGCAGGACCAGCAGGGCCAGTAGGACCGGTAGGAAGCAGCGACCGGCGAGGGCGGGCCGACCCGTGTCCGCCCTCGCCGAACCGATTGGGTCGCGACTGCGAACCCGGGTCATCGCTCGCATGTCGCCGCCCACCGAGTCACCGCCTGCAGCCGCGCTCGACGAGGCTGCACTGGTCGCCCGCCTCGCAGCCGGAGACCGCGTCGAGCCGCTCGCCGCGCTCTACGACGTCTACGGGCGGCGCCTCTACGCCCTCGGCGTGCACCTCCTGCACGACGAGGGGCTCGCCGAGGATCTCGTCCAGGAGACGTTCGTCCGCCTCTGGCGCTCGGCGGACCGCTACGACCCGGACCGCTCGTCCGTGCGGACGTTCGTCTACACGCTCGCCCGTCGCGCCGCCGTCGACCTGTGGCGGCGATCGTCGCGGGCGCCTACGGCGCCCACCGACCCACCCGACACCGAGGACGGTGCGGCCGGAGCAGCGTTCGACGAGGCGATGCTGCGCCTGGACGTGGGCGAAGCGCTGGAGACCCTCTCGCGCGCCCACCGCGAGGTGCTCGAGCTCCAGTACCGGGGCGACCTCACCCAGTCCCAGGTCGCCGAGCGGCTCGGCATCCCGCTCGGCACGGTCAAGACGCGGACGCTCTACGCCCTGCGGGCACTCTCCGCCGAGTTGAGGGAGCGCGGTCTCGTTGACTGACGCGAACGGCCACCTGGAACTGGGCGGTTACGTCCTCGGGCAGCTCGACGCAGACGCGCGCCGTCACTTCGGGGCGCACCTCGACGCGTGCGACGCGTGCCGCTGGGAGCTGACCGAGCTCCGGGCAACGGCGCGGCTCCTGCGCCGTGCCTCTCCGCCTGTGACACCGCCGCCGGACCTCGAGGTGCAGGTGCTCGCGGCCGTCGAGCGCGCGGCGATGGCGAGCGCCGAGCCGGCGCCGGCGCGCACCGTACCGAAACGCCGCCGGCGGCTCCGACCCGCGTTCGCAGCCGGGTTCGGCGTGCTCGCCGCAACGGCCGCGATCGCGTTGCTCGCGCTGCGCGTCGACGGGCCGGCGGGAGAGCTGGAGCTCCGAGCGACACTCGCCTCCCCGGCCGGCACGGGCGCCGCAGTGGAGGTGCGGAGGACGGGCATCGGCCGCGTCGTCCGGCTCCGCACGGACGAACTGCCCATCCTGCCGAAGGGCGAGTACTACGAGCTCTGGTTCGTCGGCCCCCGCGACAGTCCGGCGGCACCGAACCGCATCTCCGCCGGGACGTTCCACCCGGACGAGCAGGGCCGCTCGAATGTCACGTTCGCAGCGGCCGTCGACCCCGGCGCTGTACCCGGTGCTGAGCGTCACCGCCGAGCCGGGCGACGGCGATCCGCGCCCGAACGGGCCCGAGGTGCTCCGGTCGCGACCCTAGGCATCGCAGGCGTTGGTAGGTTGGGGACGCCAACGGCAGATTCGAGGTGAAGTGGTGGCGAACCCTCTGAGCAAGTTCAGCGACGCGCTCGTGTTCTTCACGGAGGAGACCCGCGTCGCGCGCTACGTGACGGTGATCGGCACGGAGAGCGGCGTGACGCTGCCGGACGCGGGCGGCGTCAACGACAGACACATCCAGGGCATCCACGTTCCGGGTCTCGTCGTCGACGTGCCCGCGGTGATCTTCTACCGCACGAAGCACTCCGGGACGCCGTCGTTCTCCGTGCGCCTCAACACGGCGCGGCTGACGGCCGAGGCCCTCGAGCAGGACGGGCCTCACAGCTGGCACGAGGTAATCCCGGTCGGCGCCCTCAGGCCCGCGGACAACGAGCTGACGCTCGCGGTGAGTGGCAGCGGCAGCGTCATGTTCTCCGACCTCGTCATCCTCTACACGTCCGACAAGCTGACGGTGCGGAGACCTCTGGTCCTCTCGTCGTCGTAACCGTCACGCGCGGCCCGGAACGAGCCGGCGGAGCGTCCGCCCCGCTTCCGGCTCCGCGACGATGATGCCCGCCATGATCAGGGCGCAGCCGCTCCAGCCGATGACGCCGAGCCTGTCGCCCGCAAGCCAGAAGCCAAAGATCCCCGCGAAGACCGGCTCCATCGCGAAGGCGAGCGCGGTGCGCGTCGCGGACGTCTTGCGCTGAGCCCAGGTCTGCACGAGAAAGCCGAGCGCGCTGGCGAAGATCCCGGTCACGAGCAGCGCGCCCCAGACAGTCCAGCCATGCGGCACCTCGAGCTGGCCCAGCGCGACCGCGACGACGGTGAAGCCACCGAACGCGGCGAGCAGCTCCGCCTGCGTGAACGCAACCGGGTGGTAGCGGGGGGCGAAGCGCTCCATCAGCGCGATCTGGAGCGAGAAGGCCGCCGAGCCGGCGAGGACGAGGGCATCGCCGACCGGATCGCCGGCGCCGACGCCGGACAGGAGGGCGAGCCCGGCAACGGAGAAGGCGACGCCGAGCCAGACCGCCGCGCCGATCCGAGTCCGGAACAGGAGCAACCCGAGGAGCGGCGTGAAAACGACGTAGAGGCCCGTGATGAAGCCCGCACTCGACACGGTCGTCCGCTCGAGCCCGGCCGTCTGCAGCGCGTAGCCGGCCGCGAGCAGGAGACCGAGACCGATGCCGGCGCCCCAGCCGCGTCTCCCGAGCGAGCCGAGGCGCCCGGCCGCTGGGACGGCGAGCACGAGGCATGCGATCGCGAAGCGAACGGCGAGGAAGGCGAAGAGCGGGTAGAGCGCCACCGCGTCCTTCACCTGGACGAAGGTCAGCCCCCAGACGGCGGTGACGAGTACCAGGGCGCCGAGTGGCAGCATGGCGGCGAGGCTATCCCCGACCCCGGAGGTTCCTGTGCCCGACCCAGCACCCGTTCGCCAGCTGCGCGTGGCCGTCACCGCATCCGACTACGACGAGGCGCTCGCCTTCTACCGCGACGTGCTCGGCCTGCGGGAAGAAGCTGCCTTCTCGTCCGAGGACGGGCGCGTGACGATCCTCGACGCGGGTCGCGCGACGCTCGAGCTGCTCGACCCGACGCACGCCGCCTTCGTGGACGAGATCGAGGTCGGGCGGACGGTGGCAGGCCACATCCGGCTCGCCCTCGAGGTCGACGACAGCGCCGCCGTGACGCGGACGCTCGCGGCCGCAGGCGCGACGGTCGTCGCCGAACCGACCCGCACGCCGTGGAACTCGCTCAACGCCAGGCTCGAGGCACCGGCCGGGCTCCAGCTGACGCTCTTCACCGAGCTCGGCCCATAATCCCGCGATGCGCGTCTGCCTGATGATCGAGGGCCAGGAAGGCGTCGCGTGGGGCGACTGGCTCGCGCTCGGCCGAGCCGTCGAGGAGAGCGGCCTCGAAGGCCTGTTCCGCTCCGACCACTACAGCGGCGGCACCGACGATCCGCGCGGCGCGCTCGACGCCTGGACTCAGATCGCCGCCCTCGCAGCCGTCACGAACCGGATCCGGCTCGGCACGCTCGTCTCACCGGTCACCTTCCGGCATCCGTCGCAGCTGGCGAAGGCAGTGGTCACCGCCGACCACATCTCCGGTGGCCGCGTCGAGCTCGGCATCGGCACCGGGTGGATGGAGAAGGAGCACATGCAGTACGGCTTCCCGTTCCCCGAGCTGGCCGTGCGCCTCGAGATGCTCGAGGAGCAGCTCGAGATCATCGTCCGCGAGTGGACGGAGGAGACCGTCGACTTCGCAGGCCGCCACTACCGGCTCGAGGGCCTGCAGGCGCGCCCGGCGCCGCTGCAGCAGCCGCGGCCCCCCGTGATCGTCGGCGGCTCGGCACGCCCTCGCACCGCGCGGCTCGCGGCCCGCTTCGCGGACGAGTACAACACGATCTTCGCCACGAACGAGGAGCTGGCCGAGCGGCGCGACAACGTCCGGCGAGCCGCGGCGGAGGCCGGCCGCGAGCTCGTCTTCTCGCTCATGACCACGTGCGTCGTGGGCAGAGACCGCGACGAGCTCCACGAGCGGGTCGCGCGGCTCCTCGCGCGGTTCGGCCGGGACGGAAGCCCCGAGGAGTACATTCGCGAGCGCCGCGACCGGGCGGTGCTCGGCACGGTCGACGAGGTCGTCGAGCGCCTACGCGAGCTCGAGGACGTCGGTGTCGAGCGGATCTTCCTACAGCACCTCGTGCACGAGGACGTCGAGATGGTGCGGTTGCTCGGCGACGAGGTCGCCCCCGCCGTCAGCGCCTAGGAACGGCGAGGGCGCCCTGAGGGCGCCCTCGCAGGGATCCAGCGACGGCGCTAGACGCGCTTGTCGACCGCGTCCTTGCCGTCGTCGGCCGCGTCCTTGACCTTGTCCCACGCGTCCGAGGCGCTGTCCTTCGCCTTGCCCCACGCGTCCTGGGCCTCGCCCTCGCGCTCGAGCTCCTCGTCGCCGGTCAGCTTGCCTTCGGCCTCCTTGAGGTTGCCCTCGATCCGATCCTTATCCACAACAGCCCCTTTCCTCGGTTGTGAGCGGGATTCCCGTTCCGCCGAAGTCCGAACCCTGCAGGAGGCTGTTGCCGAGCGTGCCCTACTTGATCGTGAAGGTGCCCTTCATGCCGGCGGCCGCGTGACCAGTGACCGTGCAGAGGAACGCGTACTTGCCGGCCTTGTTGAGCACGACCTTGAGCGTGCCCTTCTTGCCGGTCGCGAGCAGTGGCGTCTTCTTGCCGCTGATCTTGAAGTCGTGCTTGATCGCACCCTTGTTGGTCACGTTGAACACGACCGTGCCCTTGACCGCACTCTTCTTCGAGAGCGTGAACTTGAACTCCGACGGCTTCCCGGCCGTGACGCCGACGGTCGTCGTTGCGCCGGGCCGCCCGAACGCCGACACCGCCGCGGCGAGCGCAACGAGCGCGACCAGGACGACGAGCGCAGACCCCTTCCGAAACGTGCTCAAGCAAACCCTCCTCGCTGGCTGGAAACCCGGCCGCGAAACATAGACAATTTTCCAGCCGGCTGGACGACAACCGTCTGGCCCTCGACTGCGAATCGCTCTATCGTGAACGATATCGAGGACGCCTCTCCTCCCAGCGCTGTCACCTGGGCCGATGAATCCGGCCTTGGGGAGACGTTGCGGCGGATCCGCAAGGCACGCGGGCACTCGCTCGCCGACGTCGCGGTTGCGACGGGGATCTCGCGCTCCCTGCTCTCGCTGATCGAGACCGGTCGCAGCGACATCACGATCGGCCGGCTCGGCCGCCTGGCGCAGCTCTACGACCTGAAGCTCGCCGACCTCGTGCCCGAGCCGCGCAACCCGGATCCCATCGTCGTGCGTGCGGACGACCGGCCCGGCATGCACTACACCGCCGAGGGGATCGACATCGAGATCCTCGTCCCGGAAGGGCCGCACACGATACAGGCGCTGCTGGCGACCTTCGCGCCGCACGCCGCAATGGCCGACTACGTCTCCCAGCTGAACGAGCAGTTCGTCCACGTGGCGGAGGGCCGGGTACACACGCAGTTCGCGGACGGCCGCGAGTTCGACCTCGAGGCGGGCGACAGCGCGACGTTCGTGTCCGGCGAGGGCGGGCACCGGCACAGGAACCTCACCGACACGGTCCACGCGGATGATCATCGTCATCCGGCGGCCGAGCGCGCGATGAGCTCCTCGTTACTGACAGACCGGCTCGGACGGGCGCGTCAGCGCGAACCCGTAGACCGACTCGCCGAAGGTGTAGATCGAGCTGACACGCGCCGGGCCGGCGGATGCTGACCGCCCCGTAGCCGATGCAGCGACTCCACGGCAGGCGACCGTAGACGGCGAGCACCTTGTCGGCGGGATCGCCGAGGAAACTCCCCGGCTCGTGCCGCCAGCCGCGGGGGACGCCGAGCGTGAAGACCGCGGACACGCGCCCGTGCAGAACGAGACGGCTGCGCCGGTCGCAACGTCGGGCCGATAGGTGTAGAGCCACGTGGTCCGCGTGCAGACGGCGCAGCGGCGGTAGCCGGCGCCCCAGCGCGAGCGGACGGCGGCCGCGCGTGTCTCCCAGCCGGACGCCGCCGAGGCTCTCGCCCGGCATCAGCACGCCTCTCGCCGGCAGCGCAGCCGCCGCCGTCGTGCGCTCCGGCGCCGGACCCCCGGAGAGGAGCAGCACGAGTGCGAGCGCGGCGGTGAGCACGGTCGAAGACTACGGGCCGGGCCTTCGTGAGGCCCGGCCCGCTCGTTCGCTCCTCCTCGCTACGCCTTCAGCACGGCGCGGACGCGCGCGGGCTTCATCGGCATCGTCCGGATGCGCTTGCCGGTCGCGTCGAAGAACGCGTTCGCGATCGCCGCGGCGACCGGCGCGGTCGCGGGCTCGCCGGAACCGCTCGAGCGCTGCTCGGGGCGGTTGACGAGCACCGTCGTGATCTCGGGGGCGTCCTTGTACCGAAGGATCGGGTACGACTCCCAGTCGAGCGAGGTGACGCGGCTCTTCGAGAACGTCACCTCCTCGATCAGCGCCCGGCTGACGCCCTGGACGACACAACCCTCGATCTGCTGCTCGACGAGGTTCGGGTTGATGATCAGACCGCAGTCCTGGGCGGCGTAGACGTGCTTCGTCCGGATCTTGCCGGTAGCAGTGTCGACCTCGATCTCCGCGACGATGCCGACGAAGCGTGCTCGCGAAGCCGCCGATGGCAACCCCGCGGCCCTTCCGGATCCGCCCCGTCGTCGCCCGCGAGTTGGCCCGGTACGGCTTCCAGTTGGCCGCCTTCGCCGCGGCCTCGAGCACGCCGGCCCACCGGAAGTTCTCGATGTTCTGCTTCCGGAACGCAACCGGGTCCATCCCGGCGGCGTACGCGAGTTCGTCGACCATCTGCTCCGAGGCGAACAGCGCCTGCGGCGCGGCCGGCGCGCGGAGATACGCCACCTTGGGCAGCCCGGAGTCGTTCGCGATCGACCGCCCCATGATGCGGTGGTTGGCGATCGCGTACTGCGAGCCGGCGTTCTCCGTGTCCGCCCCGCCGAAGCCGCCGAGCGACAGCGGCCGGCCGGACATGTAGTCGGTCGCCTCGCTCGTCACCCACGGCTGCTGGTACGAGGAGTACTCGTACGCGACGATCGTGCCGTTGGCGTCGAGACCGCCGCGGACGTCCACCAGCGTGGCCGGGCCGTAGAACTCCCAGCCGTGCTCCTGGTCGCGGGTGAGCTGAACGCGCACCGGGGCACCCGCGAGCTGCGACATCAGCGCGGCGGCGGCCGCCGCATCGTCCTGGAGGTTGCGCCCGTAGCAGCCGGCTCCCTCCGCGAAGTGGAACGTCACCTCCTCCTGCGGGATCCCGAGCAGGCCGGCGACGAGAGTGCGGCTGGCGTAGATGCCCTGGCTCGCGCCCCAGCACATTCGCCTTGCCGGGCTTGACGTCCGCGACCCCGCACGACGGCCCGAACGAGGCGTGGGCCTGGTACGAGACGGAGTAGCTCGCCTCCACCACCTTCGCAGCCGACTTGAAGGCGTTGGTGACGGAGCCGCGGTCGCGCGTGAACCGGTCGTTCGGCTTCGCCTCGCGGAAGTGCTTCCACAGGTTCCCGTTGCCCGGCATCGTCTTCGACTGCGACCAGGTGACCTTGAGCTGGGTCGCCGCCTGGATCGCGTCCTGCTCGTTCGGTGCGACGACGCCGATGAAGTCGCCCTTGCGGACGACGCGCGCGCCCTTGATCTTCTTGATCGAGCTCTCGTCGACCTTCAGCGGCTTGTCGACGACGCCGTACGGCCCCTGGCCCCGCGGCCGCACGACGCGGCCGTGCAGCATCCCCGGCAGGCGGAGCTGATGCACGTACGGGTGCGTCCCGGCGACCTTCGCCGGCGTGTCCTTCCGCTTCACGCGCTTGCCGACCAGCTTGTACTCGGAGACCGGCTTCAGCGGCGCCCGGCCGGTGTTCGGCGCCTGGAAGGTCTTGCCGCCGAGCAGCTCGCCGTAGGTGACCTTCTTCGACGGGTCGGCGGCGACCGAGACGACCCCCGCCTCGACCTTCAGCTGCGAGACGGGAACGCCGAGTCGCGTCGACGCGAGCCCGAGCAGGACGGCTCGTGCCTCGGCCGCGGCCTGGCGCACCTGCGGCCCGCCGCTCGAGATCGAGTTGCTTCCCGCCGTGAGGCCCTGGTTCGGCGTGATGTCGGTGTTCCACGCCGCGGCCTTGACCTGGTCGATCGTGAGGTCGAGCTCTTCCGCCGCGATCTGAAGAAGACCGGTCGGCGCGCCGGTGATGTCGATCTTGCCGAAGGCGATCGTGGCGGTGTTGTCCGAGTGGATGGCAACCCAGCTGTCGATCAGGGCCGGGTTTGGCGGACCGGCGGCGACGGCGGCGTTCGCGCCCTTCGCCGCGCCGGCGAGCGCCGAGCCGAGGAAGCTGAAGCCGATCACGAGCGCGCCGCCGCCCTTGAGGAACGAGGCGCGCGAGAACTCCGCGCCGTCCAGCAGCTCGTCGACCTTGGGGTTGTCGAGCAGCTCGATCGTGGTGTCGCTCAGGAGCATGACCTCACGCTCCCTTCGCCATCGTGTTGGCCGCCCGCTTGATCGCCTTCGTGATCCGCGGGTAGGTGCCGCACCGGCAGAGATGCGTGTTCATGTGCGACTTGATCTGATCCTCGGTCGGCCTCTTCACCTTCGTGAGGAGCTCGGTCGCCTTGATCATCATCCCGTTCTGGCAGTAGCCGCATTGGGGCACCTGCTCGTCGATCCAGGCCTGCTGGACCGGGTGGAGCGCGCCGGCCTTGGCGGTGGGGCCGCCCTTGCCGCGCCAGAGCGCCGGCAGTCCCTCGAGGGTCGTGATCGTGCCGGTCGCCACTCCGGCGACGGGCGTGATGCACGAGCGGATCTCCTTGCCGTTGTGGAGCACCGAGCAGGACCCGCACTGGGCGAGGCCGCAGCCGAAGCGCGGCCCGTTCAGACGAAGCTCGTTGCGGAGGACGTACAGCAGCGGCGTGTTCGGCGACGCCGCTACGGAGTGAACGCGTCCGTTCACCTTGATCTCGAGTCTGTCGGCCATCGCCCCTCTCTCTCGTGGCAACCGGGCAGCCGGGCGCCGACACGGGCGGCGCGTCCAGCATGCTGGAGAATATTCTTCCACTCGGCTGGACGCAAATTTCGATTCTTGGCCGCTGGCGGCGGCCCCGCTACGCTCCCAGGGTGACGGTCGACCGCCTCGGACGCCCGCTCCGCGACCTGCGCATCTCGGTCACGGACCGCTGCAACTTCCGCTGCGTCTACTGCATGCCGAAGGAGGTCTTCGGCCGCGACTACCGGTTCCTCGAGCGGCGCGAGCTGCTGACGTTCGAGGAGCTCGAGCGCCTCGCGCGGATCTTCGTCGCGGAGGGCGTCGAGAAGATCAGGATCACCGGCGGCGAGCCGCTGCTCCGCCGCGACCTCGAGCGCCTGATCGAGGCGCTCTCGCGGCTCGACGTCGACCTGACGCTGACGACGAACGGCTCGCTGCTGCCGAAGAAGGCGCGCGTCCTCGCGGAGGCTGGCCTGCGCCGCGTCACGGTCAGCCTCGACTCGCTCGACGACGAGGCGTTCCGCGCGATGAACGACGTCGACTTCCCCGTCCAGCGTGTTCTCGACGGCATCGACGCGGCGGCCGAGGCGGGGCTGCCGGTGAAGGTCAACGCCGTGATCAAGCGCGGCGTCAACGAGGGCTCGATCCTCGAGATGGCGCGCCACTTCAAGGGCACGCCGCATGTGCTCCGCTTCATCGAGTACATGGACGTCGGGCACTCGAACGGCTGGAGGCTGGACGACGTCGTCCCGGCCGCCGAGATCGTCGCCACGATCGACGAGGCGTTGCCGCTCGAGCCGGTCGGCGCCAACTACCGCGGCGAGGTGGCGCGACGCTGGCGCTACCGGGACGGCACGGGCGAGATCGGCGTCATCGCCTCCGTCACGCAGCCGTTCTGCGGCGACTGCACGCGAGCGCGGATCTCGGCCGAGGGCCGGCTCTACACGTGTCTCTTCGGCGTTCGCGGCCACGACCTGCGCGCGCTCGTTCGCGGGGGCTGCGGCGGACGAGGAGTTGGGCGTGGCGATCAGGGGCATCTGGGCGAAGCGAACCGACCGCTACTCGGAGCGGCGCTCGGAGGCGACGGCCTCGCTGCCCAAGGTGGAGATGAGCTACATCGGTGGCTGAGCACACGCTCGAGCCGCTCTCGCCCTTCACCGACGCCCGCACGCTGGAGCTGGCGGACGCGATCGAGGTCGACGTTCCGCGCGGGGAGCCTCGCAAGGCCCTCGCCGCCGTCGCCGACGCGCTCGCGGCGCGCGAGCCCGCCGAGACGCTCGCCGGGAAGCTCGACGAGGCCGCTGCGGCCGTGCTCGCCGAGGACGAGCGTGCGGATGAGCGGCTCGCGCAGGCCGTCGCCTACAGGCTCGCCCTCCCGTACCTGGCCCGGCACGAGCACGGTCAAGGGCGCTCTCGCCGAGGTCGAGCCGCTGCTCGAGAGCCTCACCGAGGAGGAGCTCGAGGAACGCGGCCCCGCGCTCGCACGCGCGGCCGTGCCGGCGCTCGCCGTCGACGTCGCGCTGCTGAAGGACGAGGGCTACCGCTACGTCGCGAGCTTCCCGCCCGAGGGGTCGGAGGGCGTCGACGTCGTCGGGAAGGCCGCCGCGTGGCTGACTCGGCGGATGACGGTAGACGGCGACGACGCTCGCCTCGCGATGCGACGCTTCCTGGCGGTCGTCGCCGAGGAGGTCGAGATCGAGCTGCCGCTCGCGGCGGAGAGGATCGACCGGATCCTCGCCGAGCCGATGCCCCCGCACCCGCCGAACGACCGCCCGTTCCTCTCGCTCGCGCGCGGCCTCGTCGAGGAGGCCGTCGCCGAGCGCGGCTTCCCCTGGTAGCTCGGAAGAGTGAGTGGCGGCCGCCCCGTCCGCCTGTCACTGGGCGGCCGCCACTCGCTGTCGTCCTACTTGACCGCCGCGATCGCCGCCTTCACGCGAGCGGCCGAGAGCGGCAGCCGGCGCACGCGGGCGCCGGTCGCGTCGAACAGGGCATTCGCGACGGCGGGTGGGATCGCCGTCATCGCGTTCTCGCCCGAACCGGTCGGCGCCTCATTCGGGCGGTTGATGAGCGCGATCTTCACTTCCGGGAGCTCCGTGAAGCGGAGCACCTGGTAGCTCTCCCAGTCGGTGCTCTTGGAGGTCTTCGGGTCGAGGACGACCTCCTCCTTGAGCGCACGGGAGACGCCGTGCACGACGTTTCCCTCGATCTGGGCCTTGATCCCGCGGGGGTTGATGATGATCCCGACGTCGTGGGAGACGACGACGCGGGTGACGCGGATCTTGCCCGTCTTCTTGTTCACCTCCAGCTCGACGACCGTCGCGGCGTAGCCGTCCTCGCCCTCGTACTGCATCGCGGCGATGCCGCGGCCGGTGGCGATGTCGCCCTTCGACGGGGCCTTCGGCGACTTGCGCGGCGACCAGTCGGCAGCCTTCGCCGCGACCTCGACGCAGTGTCGCAACCGCTCGTCGCCGAGGTACCGGAGCCGATACGCAACCGGATCCGCACCCGCAGCCGCCGCGAGCTCGTCGATGAAGCTCTCGTTGGCGAACGAGTTCTGGATCCGCGCCGGCGAGCGGAGCGGGCCGGTGAAGAACGGCGAGGCCACCGTCTTCGCGATCACGCGGGCGTTCTGGACGAGGCCCTCCTCGTCCTTGAGATAGCCCGCTTCCGTGTTCGAGTTGTCCGCGCCGAGCGGTGGGAACGCGGGCGCGGCAGGGCGGAGGGGTGCGAGTGTGAGCCCGATCAGTGCGCCGGTCGGCAGGTTCGCCGCGCCGACGTTGCCGGGCCGGCCGCCCCGCGAGGCCTGGATGCTCTCGAAGTCCCAGGCGACGAGGTTCCCGGTGGCGTCGAGGCCGCCCCTGATCTTCATGATCATCGGCGTCCCGTAGTGCTCCCAGATGTGCTCGTCGGCCCGCATCCACTGCACGCGCACCGGCGCGCCGACGGCCTTGGACAGCAGCACCGCGTCGATGGAGGCGGTGTCGGCACCGTTCAGTCCGTAGCAGCCCGAGCCCTCCTTGTAGACGACGTGCACCTGCTGGTTCGTGAAGCCGAGCACCCGCGCGACGGCCTGCCGGAGGGGGTAGACGCCCTGCGTCGGCGACCACACCGTCGCCTCGTCTGACCTGACGTCGGCGACCGCGCAGGACGGGCCCATCGAACCGTGCAGCTGGTACGGGTAGTAGTACGTCGCCTCGATCACCTTCGCCGCCCCGGCGAGCGCCTTGTCGACGTCGCCGTCGTTCGCGAGTAGCCGGCCAACAGAGGGCTGCGTCTGCATCTGCGCGTAGAGGGCGTCGTAGGTGGCGGGGACCCCGCCCGGGTCGTTCCAGGTCGCCCGCAGCTCCTTCGCGGCCTTGATCGCGCCTGCCTCGGAGCGCGCGACGACGCCGACGAAGTCCTTCTGCACGACGACCTTGACGAGATCCGGGATCTTCGTCTTGAACCCGTTGACGCTGACGAGCTTCGCGTTGATCCCCGGTGGGCGAACGACGCGCCCGTGCAGCATCCCGGGCACCTTCAGGTTCTGGATGTACTCGAGCTCCGAGCGCACCTTCTGCGGGACGTCGACGTGCTTGACCGACTGGCCCACGACCTTCAGCTCGGCCGGCTTCTTCAGCGGCGCGCGCCCCGTGGAGCGGAGGTTGAAGCGCTGACCGCCGATCAGCTCGGCGTAGGTCGCCCGCTTCGTGGAATCCGTCGAGCTGACGACCGCCCCTTCGCGCGTGACGAGGCTGCTCGCGGGGACGCCGAGCTTCTGCGCGGCCATGTTGATCAAGGCCTGCCGCGCCTCGGCGCAGCCGCGGCGGAGGCCGCCGGCGAAGTTCGTCTTCACCGACTGGCTGCCTGCGGTGGTGCCCTGGTCGGGCGTCAGCCAGGTGTCCGACTGGATCAGGTCGATCATGCTCAGCGGCACGTCGAGCTCGTCGGCGGCGATCTGCATCTGGGCCGTCTTCAGGCCCGTGCCGAGCTCGACCTTGCCGGTGTGAATCGTGACGCGGCCGTTCTGGCCGATGACGACCCACGAGTCGATCTGGTTCTCGTCGACGAGGGCGGGACCGATCGCACCGGTCGCTCCGTTTGCGCGCGCCGCACCGAGCGTGAGCGGCGTGCTGAACGCGACGACGAGCGCACCGCCGCCCTTGAGGAAGGCACGGCGGGAATGGGGTGTCTCGATCAGATTTGTCATCTCTCCCCCTACGCCGTCGCCTGTGAGGCGCGCTTGACTGCGTTGACGATCCGGTAGTGCGTCCCGCAGCGGCAGATGTTGCCGTTGAGGGCCTGCTTGATCTGGGCCTCGTTCGGGCGCGGGTTCCGCTTCAGGAACGCGACCGACTGCATCACCATCCCGTTGATGCAGTAGCCGCACTGGGCGGCCTCCTCGGCGATGAACGCCTCGACGACCGGATGCGGGTTCTTCGCGGTGCCGAGCCCCTCGAGCGTCGTGACCTTCTTCCCGGCCACTGTGGAGACGGGGACGATGCAGGACCGGAGCGCCTGCCCGTCGATGTGCACGGTGCACGCTCCGCACTGCGAGAGCCCGCACCCGAAACGCGGGCCGTGCAGGTCGAGCTCGTTGCGCAGGACATAGAGCAGCGCCGTGTCCGGCGCGGACGAGACGGTGTGGCGCTTGCCATTCACCGTCAATTTCACTGCCTTGGCCATTCCTCACCCCTCGACGACGGATTAAGGAACAGCGTCGCCGTCGCGGGCCGGGCGGCGGACGGCGCTGCGGGAGCTGGGGGCCTCCGACCGCAGCGGAGACACGTCGGATTGCAGGAGCTACCTCACGGTCAACACGCCCTTCATGCCCGCCTGAGCGTGACTCGGCAGCGTGCAGAGATACGGGAAGCGACCGGCCTTCGCGAACGTGACCTTCAGCGTCCCCTTCTTCCCGGCGGCGAGGACCGGCGACTTCTTGCCGCCGACGCGGAAGTCGTGCCCGATCGTGCCCCTGTTCGTGAGCGCGAACGTGACCACGGCGCCCTTGCTGACCGTCTTCGGCACGACGGCGAACTTGAACTCCGTCATCCCGACCGCCACACGCTGCGGCGCCGGGGCGGCGGTGCCGCCGATCGCCCCGACTGCGGCGACGAGGACCGCGACCGCGCCGACCACCGCTCCAAGCACAAGCCTCGTGCTCATCCCACCTCCTCGGGTCGGTCTACGCACCGGGAGTATGCCTCCTGCGAGCCCGGCCTGCAGGGGCCCGGCAAGGCCTCGGGGTAGAATCGGCCCCTTCGATGTCGAGCTACTCGGAAGCCGCGACACGCCGACTCCCACGCGGCTGGGCGCATCTCGCGCTCCAGTTCGCGATCTGGCTCGGGTTCTATGCCGCCTACCAGGTCGCGCGCGGCGCAGCCGACCGGAGCGTCGACCAGGCGTTCGAGAACGGCCGCCGCATCATCGACGTCCAGCGCAGCCTCGGCTCGATGATCGAGCTGCCGCTTCAGCACGCCGTCGAGGCCTCGTCGGTTCTCGTCCAGGCAACGTCGTACACGTACTGGCTGTCGCAGTTCGCGGTCGTCGGCATCGCGCTGCTGTGGACCTACTTCCGCGCGCACGACCGCTTCTTCCGCTTCCGCAACACGCTCATCGTCGCCAACCTGATGGGGCTCGTCGGCTACGTGCTCTTCCCGACCGCGCCGCCGCGGATGTTCCCGGAGGCGGGCTTCCGCGACACGCTGGCGCAGCACGCGTCGGTGACGCACGACTCGAGCATCGTCGCGTTCGCGTCGAACCCGTACGCGGCGATGCCGAGCCTGCACTCGGCCGACGCGCTCATCGTCGGCGTCGTGATGGCGCTCGCCGTGCGCTCGCGCTGGGCGAAGGCGCTCTGGCTCGCCTGGCCCGTCTGGGTCTGGGTGAGCGTGATGGCCACGGGCAACCACTTCTGGCTCGACATCGCCGCCGGTGTCGGCGTGGCGGCCGTCGCGGCCGCGATCGTGTACCGGGGCCGCCTGCTCCGGCCCCTGCGCGCCGACGCGGATGAGCCTCAAGGAGGCGTACACGTCGGGCGCTCGAGGCCTCGCCTCACGCTCGATGTCCGGGCTCGCGCGCACGCGGCTGACGCCGAACATGCTGACCGCGGCCGGCGTCACGCTCTGCGTCGTCGGCGGCGTGTTCGTCTACTTCGAGTACCGGAACGAGCTGCTCTGGTTCTGGCTGGGCGCGGCCGTGTTCGTCGTCGGCTCGATCCTCGACATCCTCGACGGCGCCCTGGCGCGGGCGGGCGGCAAGCAGACGACCTTCGGCGCGTTCATCGACTCGACCACCGACCGCGCCTCCGAGGCGTTCATGCTCGGCGCGATCTCGCTCGTCTTCATGCGCGACGGGAAGGAGCTCGGCGCTCGCCCTGGCGATCGCCGCCATCGCCGGCTCGTTCCTCGTCTCGTACACGCGCGCACGCGCCGAGGCGCTCGGCCTGCGCGGCGACGTCGGCATCGGCTCCCGCGCCGAGCGCGTGGTCGTCATCTCGGCCGGGCTGATCCTCGCGCCGTGGGGCGCCCTGCCTTGGGCCATCGGGCTGCTCGCCGCGACCACGTGGATCACCGTCGTGCAGCGCGTGCTGCACGTGCGCCGCGAGCTCCAGCTGCGCGAGAGCTAGCTCGAGGCGTTATAGTGCTAGCAGTTTGGCTGCTAGCACTTCCTCCAGAACGAGTGTCCTCGTCCGCATGCCGCCCGCGATCAAGCGCGCGGTCGTGCGCGAGGTCGCCCGGCGCGGCTCCAACCTGAACGACGTCGTCGTCGCTGTGCTAGCAGAACGCTTCGGCGTCCCGTTCGAGCCGAGCGGCCGCCGCCGCAAGGCGATCCCCGGCGCAGCCGGCACCGTCGTGCTGCGCATGCCGCCCGAGCTCCGCGCGCGAGCTGAAGGACGCAGCGCGGCGCCGCAAGCTCAACGTCAACGACCTCGTGCTCCTCACGCTCTCGCAGGCGCTCGAGGTCCCCTTCGCTTCCAATCGAAAGGACACCATGGCTTCGACCAACGGCTCCGCCAACGGCCCAAAGAAATTTGGCAGCACGCGCGGCAAGGACAAGGTGCGCGTCGCTGATCGTCGGCGTCGGCAACTGCGCCAACTCGCTTCTGCAGGGCGTCGAGTACTACAAGGACGCGCCGGACGACCAGTTCGTCCCCGGCCTGATGCACGTCAACCTCGGCGGCTACCACGTGCGCGACATCGAGTTCACGGCCGCGTTCGACGTCACGACGGACAAGGTCGGCAAGGACCTGGCCGACGCGATCTGGGCGCACCCGAACGACACGATCAAGTTCGCCGACGTGCCGAAGACGGGCATCACCGTCAACCGCGGGATGACGCACGACGGCCTCGGCCAGTACATCTCCGAGGTCGTCACGAAGGCGCCGGGCGAGACCGACGACATCGTCGGGATCCTCCAGGAGACGCAGACCGACGTCGTCGTCAGCTACCTGCCCGGTCGGCTCCGAGGCGGCGGCCAAGTGGTACGCCGAGCAGTGCCTCGAGGCCGGCGTCGCGCTCGTCAACTGCATGCCCGTCTTCATCGCGCGGGAGAACTACTGGCAGAAGCGCTTCGAGGAGAAGGGCCTGCCGATCATCGGCGACGACATCAAGTCGCAGGTCGGCGCGACGATCACGCACCGCGTCCTGACGAGCCTCTTCCGCGAGCGCGGCGTCAAGCTCGACAAGACGATGCAGCTGAACGTCGGCGGCAACTCGGACTTCCTCAACATGCTCGAGCGCGAGCCGGCTCGAGTCGAAGAAGATCTCGAAGACGAACGCGGTCACCTCGATGCTCGACTACGACATGGGCGAGGGGAACGTCCACGTCGGCCCGTCCGACTACGTGCCGTGGCTGACCGACCGCAAGTGGGCGTTCATCCGCATGGAGGGCTCCTCCTTCGGCGACGTGCCGCTGAACATCGAGCTGAAGCTCGAGGTGTGGGACTCGCCGAACTCGGCCGGCATCGTCATCGACGCCGTCCGGATGGCGAAGCTCGCGCTCAACAACGGCCTCGCGGGCGCGCTCGAGGGCCCGTCGAGCTACCTGATGAAGTCGCCGCCCCGGCAGATCGTCGACGACGAGGCGTACGACCTGACCGAGAAGTTCATCGCGCAGAACGCGCTGAAGAAAGCCAAGGCCCCGGCAGCGGCGTAACGCGACGGTAGGCTCGGGCGCGATGGCCGACGTCGCGCTCGAGCCCGCCTCCCGCCGCTCGCACGCCGAGCTGGCGGAGATCCTCACCGCCGGCTACGAGGGGTACTACACGCCCTTCGATGTCGACGAGGCGAGCTTCCGCTTCATGTCGACCGTCGTGGGACGACGACCTGGAGGCGTCGCGCGTCGCAGTCGTCGACGGCGAGCCGGCCGGGATCGCGAAGCTCGCGATCCGCGGCGACCGCGGCTGGATCGCCGGGATCGGCGTCGCCGCGCCGCACCGCGGCAAGGGCATCGGCGAGGCGCTGATGCGCGGCGTGCTCGGCGAGGCGCGTGCCCGCGGCCTCGCGCGAGGTCTGGCTCGAGGTGCTCGTCCAGAACGAGCCCGCGATCCGGCTCTACGAGAAGCTCGGCTTCGAGCGCGTGCGCGAGCTCGAGGTGTGGACGCTCGAGCCGCCCCGACCGAGCCGCTTGTGTTCCAGGAACACAAAGTCCGCGCGGTCCCGGCCGAGCAGGCGCAGGCCCGGATCCGCCGCGAGCGCACGCTGGCGCGAGCCGTGGCAGCGCGCCGACGAGACGGTCGCGAACCTCGAGGGCGTCGAGGGGCTCGAGAGCGACGCGAGCGGTCGCGCTCTACCGGCGTACCGGCGGCGCGGGTCTCGCTGCTCCAGGGCGTCGCCGCGGACGAGCCCGCGTGCGCGCGAGCTGCTCGAGGGACTTCCGGCCGAGGCGACGCGCTGGTCGTGTGGATGAACGGGCCGGTGGGCGATCCGTTCAACGGCGCGATCGCCGCGCTCGGCGGCACGCTCGCCGCACCGTCAGCACGAGATGCTGCTGCGGCTCTGAGCGTGGCCGAGCGCATCGTCGGCCTCGTGGTCCTCGCCCTCGGCGCCCTGATCTTCATGCTGCGCGACCGCCTCGGCGCCCAGGCCAAGGCGCAGGGTCACGGCGTGACGCCGCTCGCGTACGGCATCGTCGGCGCCATCCTGGTCGCTGCCGGCGCCTTCTACGCGGTCGGCGCCGGCGGCTGAGCTCGCGGTGGCCTGCCTCCGCGCGGACGCAGGGCTACACTCGACGGGTGAGCCTTCGCATCTGCCTCGTGACCCCGTTCGCCTGGTCGCAGCCGCACGAGGTCAACGAGCATGTCGCCGGAGTGGCGGGAGCGCTCCGCGCCCTCGGCCACACGGTCACCGTCCTCGCCCCCTCGAGCCGAGCAGCCGACCTCCTCGCCGGCCGGCGGGCCCTGAACCGCGGCCAGGCGGCGGACGTGATCGCCGTCGGGCCGAGCGTGCCCGTCTCGCGCCGGTCGAGCCTCGGCGTGCCGGTCGGCGTGCGCGCCAACGTCTCGCTGGCGCTCAGCCAGGGCGAGTACGACGTCGTCCACGGCTTCGAGCCCGCGCTGCCGAGCATCTCCTACCTGGCGCTCCGCGACGCGAAGACGCTGTCCGTCGCGACGTTCTTCTCGCCCGAGCGCCTCACCTACCCCCCGCGCCGGGCGCTCCGCGACAAGCTGCTCGGCCGGATCGACGCGCTGGTCGCCACCTCGAAGGAGACTGCCGCGGCCGCCGCCGAGCGCTTCCCGGGCGACTACCGGGTGATCCCGCCGGGCGTCGATCTCGACCTCTTCCAGCCCGGGCGAGAAGCGACAGCTGATCGTGGTCGAGCTCCACTCGGCTTCGCTGCCCGTCGCGCGCGCCGCGCTGCGCTCGCTCCGCGAGCTGCCGGACTGGGAGATCATCCTGCTCCGCACGAAGCCGCTCTCGGTCCGGCCTGCGATCCCGCTCGGTCTCCGCGACCGCGTACGCGTCCGTTCGGGCCGGCTTCGCGTCGGTGCGCGCCGAGTTGCTCGCCGAGGCGGCCATCTTCGCGTCGGCGCCCGACCGGCTCGGAACGGCTCCTGCTCGAGGCCATGGCTGCCGGGGCGGCCGTCGCAGCGCCGCCCGGAGTCGCCGAGCAGCCGGAGCTCGCCGCCGCCGCGATCGCGCGTCTGGCCGAGCGACGCGGAGCTGCGCCGGCGGAAGGCCGAATCGGCCGCGCTCGCAGATCCGCGATTTCGACGACGTCGCACGCGAGCTCGACGGTCTCTACTCGGGCCTCGGGACGCGCCGCCGCGCGCCGCGGCGCGAGCACGGACCGCTCGACGACCGCCCCTGGATCGTCACCGACCTGCACATGCACACCTCGTGGTCGCACGACTGCTCGATCGAGGTCGACGAGCTGCTCGACCACGCCGAGGCGGAGGGCCTCGGCGCCATCGCCGTGACCGACCACAACGTCTTCGGCGGCGCCCTCGAGGCGGTCGAGCAGCGCGCGCAGCCGCGACCTGATCGTGATCCCCGGCGAGGAGATGAAGACGGACGAGCAGGGCGAGGTGATCGGGCTGTTCCTCAAGGAGGAGATCCCGGGCGGCCTGCCCTTCGCCGACACGATCGCCGCGATCCGCGAGCAGGGCGGCCTCGTCTACCTGCCCCACCCCTTCGACCGCATGCACGCGATCCCGGACCCGGTCACGCTGCACCGGCATCTCGGCGAGATCGACGTCTTCGAGGTCTACAACGCGAGACTGCTGTTCGAGACGTACAACGACGAGGCCGTCCGCTTCGCGCGCAAGTACAACCTCGTCGCCGGCGCGGGCTCCGACGCGCACGTGCTCCCGGGTGTCGGGACGGGCGCGGTGCGCATGCGCGCCTTCGACGGCCCGGAGGAGTTCATGCTCTCGCTGCGCACCGCCGAGGTGCTGCGCCGGCCCAAGTCGCTCGCGTACCTCCAGAGCCTCAAGTGGGTCGCGCAAGTCAAGGAAAAGGTGCGGTAGGAGAGAAAGCGCAAACGTCCCTGTGTCTGCCGTGCCCACCGACGAGCTCTACGACCGCTACCTCAAGAAGGCGATCTCCGAGATCAACGAGCTCGGCGAGGAGATCGGGCGCGAGGGCGACGAGTCGCACGTGCCGGTGCTCGGCTCCGGGCACCCGCTCGCGGACGTGTTCCTGCTCAAGTACGAGCCTCAGCCCTCGGAGGTGCACGAGGGCGTCGCGTTCTACGGTCGCGCCGGACAGGCGCTGCTGAAGTCGCTGCAACGGCTGCGGGTCGACCCGATGGCGGTGTACGGGACGAACTGCCTCAAGTTCGTGGGGCAGGACCCGGAGAGCGGGCGGCCGTGGCTCACGCGCGAGCTCCACATCGTCCAGCCGAAGCTCCTCGTCGTCATGGGCGAGCGCGCCGTCGAGTTCCTGAACGCGCTCGAGTTCCCGCTCGCCGACCGCGTCGACCCCGAAGGCGAAGGACTTCAGCGCTTCACCGGCACGATCGAGGCGCTCGTCGTCCCGGACATCGACACCGCGCTCGACGAGACCGCCGCGAAGACCGCCTTCTGGAACGCCTTCAAGGCCGTCGGCGCTTGGTGGCAAGAGCTGCCGCCGTACTAAGAGCTCTGGGCACCGAGCGCGCGGGCGCGCTCGTCGGGCTCTCGGTCGCGCTCGCGCTCTACACCGCGGCGGCCGGCCGTCTCTGGGAGGCCGGCCTCCGCTGGGACGTCGCGTTCCTCGTCCTCGTGCTCGTTCCCGGCTTCTTCCTCGTGCCGTGGCTGCTCTTGCCGCTCGCATTCGTGCGCGGTCTGCTGCCGATCGCCCTCGCCCTGATCGTGCTCGCGCTGCTGCTCCGCGCCGCGGAGCTCGACGTGCTCTTCAACTTCACGAAGCTGCTCGCGCTCATCCTGCTCGGGTTCTGGTTCCTGACCTACTTCGAGGCGGTCTCCTGGGCGGTGCTGATCGCGGTCGTGATCCCGTTCGTCGACGCAATCTCGGTCTGGCGCGGACCGACCGACTACATCGTCTCCGAGCAGCCGAGCGTCTTCAACGACGTCTCCGATCGCGTTCCGGATCCCCGGCGAGAACGCGAGCGCCAACATCGGCCCGCCGGACATCCTCTTCTTCTCGCTCTTCCTCGCGGCCGCCCAGCGCTTCGGCCTGCGCGTGGCGTGGACGTGGATCGCGATGGTCGCGCTCCTCGGCCTGACGCTCGTGATCACCGCAACGACGGATGTGGCCGGCCTGCCCGCCCTGCCGGCGATCTGCGTCGGCTTCCTGCTGCCGAACGCCGACCTGCTCTGGCGTGACTTTCGCGGCTCCCGGGAACCACGGTAGGGCGGTGCCAACTCTCGAGGAGGCCGTTCTGCGGGCGCTGAGCGACGGGAGGCTCGAGCTCTCGCTCGAGTTCCGGCGCGCACCTAGCGGGACGAAGAGCGGGACGCTCCGGATCGGCGGCGAGGCCATCGAGCTGGAGAGCCCGGAGGCGATGAACGTCGCGCTGGCGCGCCTCGTTCAGTTCGGCTTCGGGGACGGCCCGCCGCTGGTTCCCGACGCGGCGCCGCGGACCGCGACCACCGTGCTCGTCGTCGGCGTCGACGGCTATCGCAAGGGCTGGGTGACCGTCTCCCTCGACCCGAGCGGCGACGTGCAGGTGTCGACCCACTCGACCTTCGAGGAGGTGCTCCGCTCTCGCGCGGAGGTGATCGCGGTCGACATCCCGATCGACCCCGACGGCAACGGAGCGCGAGCCGCCGACTCCGCCGCCCGCGCGTTCGTCGGCGGCCGGGCGAGCAGCGTCTTCCCCACCGCTCCGCGGCGGGCGCTCCAGGCACGCACGTTCGCCGACGCGAACGAGATCGCGCGCGAGATCACCGGCAAGGGCATCTCGCAGCAGTCGTTCGCGCTCGCGCAGAAGATCCTCGAGGTCGACGGGCTCGCCGAGCGCGACGAGCGGGTGATCGAGGTCCACCCGGAGGCGTCGTTCTGCCGGCTGGCGGGCGGCCCGCTCGCGAAGTCGAAGCACACGCCCGACGGGCTCGAGCTGCGAAGGGCGCTCCTCGCGAAGGCGGGCGTCAGGCTGCCGGACGCCGTCCCCGGCGTGCGCGAGGTCGACCTGCTCGATGCGGCCGCCGCCGCCTGGACGGCCGCGCGCTACGCGCGGCAGGACGCCGAGCCGCTCCCCGCCGGCCACACCGACCGTCTCGGCGCGATCTGGGCGTAGAGTAACAGACTGTTACTTGGAGCGCTCGAGCAGCGCCACGGTCTCGACGTGCGGCGTGTGCGGGAACATGTCGACCGGCCGCGCGCGGACGAGCTCGTAGCCGTACTCGCCGCGCAGCACCTTCACGTCGGACGCGAGCGTCGTCGGATTGCAGGAGACGTAGACGATGCGCGCCGCGCCGAGCGCGCCCGTCCGCTTGAGCGCCTTCCCCGCGAGCCCCGCGCGCGGCGGATCGACGACGACGACGTCCGGCTTGCCTGCGCGCTCCTCCAGCTCCTCGAGCGCCTGCCCGACGTTGCCGGCGAAGAAGGCGGCGTTGCCGATCGAGTTCAGCTCGGCGTTCTCGAGCGCGCAGGCCACCGACTCCTCGGAGATCTCGACACCCCAGACACTGAGCGCGTCCCGCGCGAGCGCTGAGCCCGATCGTGCCCGTGCCGCAATAGAGGTCGTACACC
Source organism: uncultured Gaiellaceae bacterium (assembly GCA_963791905.1). Taxonomy (GTDB): domain Bacteria; phylum Actinomycetota; class Thermoleophilia; order Gaiellales; family Gaiellaceae; genus Gaiellasilicea. The sequence continues at coordinate 266,376 of CAWBTX010000005.1, read as the reverse complement.
GTCTCGGTGCCGGTCAGCGCCGCGTACTCGCGAGCAAGCTCGTAGAGCCGCTCCGCCATCTCCGTGTTCGTCTGCAGGAACGCGTTCGGGCGCAGTCGGAACCGGAGGCCGAGCAGCTCCTCCTCGATCGCGTCCTCGCCCCAGAGCAGCGTCGATGGCAGGTTCGTCACCTCCGACGGCGTGTCGTTGATCGCCCAGTGGATCGACCGCACCTCGGGGAAGCGGCGCAGCACCTCGACGAAATAGCCGGTCTCGAACCTCTCGCCGGGTGCGGTCACGAGCATCACCAGCGCCTGCCCCGTGTTGCGGCCTTCGCGGATGACGAGGTGGCGGAGATAGCCCCTCTGCTCCTCCTGGTCGTACGCGGCCAGCCCTTCCTCGCGCGCCCAGCCGCGAACGGCGTTCCGGATCGCGTTGCCGAGGTCGGTCGTCAGCCAGCAGCGCTCGATCTCGAGCACCTCGTCCCAGCGGCCGGCCTTGTGGAGGCCGAGCGTGGGCCCGTCCGGCGTCTGCGTGAACGAGTACTCCATCTTGTTCCGGTAGTGGAACGGCGACGCTGCCGGCACGATCGGTTCGATGCGGAGGGTCCGCGATCCCGCCGATGCGGACGAGGGCGTCGCGGAGCTGCGTCGCCTTCGACTCGACCTGCACTGCGTAGTCCAGATCCTGGAACCGGCAGCCGCCGCAGGCGGGATAGTGCGCGCAGGGCGCCTCGACACGTTTCGCCGAGGGCTCGGATCACCTCGGTCGCGAGCGCCTCGGCGAAGCCGCGCTTGACCTTCGTCACGCGCGCGCGCACCGTGTCGCCCGGCAGCCCGCGGCGGACGAACACGACGAAGCCGTTCAGCCGCGCGACGCCGTTGCCGCCGTAGGCGAGCGAGTCGATCGTCAGCTCGAGCTCCTCGTCCTTGCGAACCGGCGCGGCCATCGTCTGAGGGTATCCCTAGGTGATGTCGCGGCGGAGCATGCGGGCGATGGCGAGCACAGTTCCCACCACGAGGTACCCGACCATGACGGCCGCAGCGCCGCCGAAGCTCAGACCGTCGCTCGCCGGATCCGCGAGCGCGAAGATGACCGCCGCCGGAAGGTACTCCGCCACCCCGTCCGCGTCGATCAGCCCGAGCAGCACACCGACGATGCCCTCGGCGACGAAGATCCAGACGAGCGTGCCGACGAGCGCCGCGACCTGCGCGTGCACGATGCCGCCGACGGTCGCCCCGAGTGCGCCGACGAGCGCCGCCGCCACGAGCGGTCGGCCGACCCCCCGGATCGCATCGCCCGGCTCGAGCGGGACGTCGAGGATCGCGAGCCACGGCACGCCGACGAGAGTCACCACGATCAGGGAGGTCAGGACGAGCGCGAGCCCGGCGCAGGCCGCGATCACGATCTTCACCTCCATCACGCGGTCCCGGCGCGGTGAGACGAGCAGCACCGGCGTGATCGTGCCGTGCCGGAACTCGTTCGTGACGAGCGTGATCCCGAGCAGCAGCGCGAGGATCGTCGGCGCATAGGCGGTCGCATCCGTGACCAGCCGGCGCTGGAAGTCCGATTCGAGCCGTTCCTGCTGCGACGCGTCGGCAATCGAGCCCACCGCGATGAGCGCCGCGAGCGCTGCCGCAGTCAGAAGGTAGCCCCAGCTCGATCGAAGCGTTCGGAGCTTCAGGAACTCGGACGCGAGGAGCCCGGTCATGCTCCCCGGTCGCCGGGGTCGCCGGTCAGCTCGAGGAAGACTTCCTCGAGCGTCGCGCGCTCGGTCGTGAGCTCGTGGAGGACGATGCCGTTGGCCGCCGCGAGCTCGCCCACCCGCTCCGGCCCGGAATCGACGATGAGCACGTCGTCGGCGAGTCGCTCGACCTTCAGCTGCTGCGCCTCGAGGAGGCCCGCGAGCCGCGTCGCGTCCGGGCTGCGCACGCGCGTGCCGCCGGCGGAGCGCGCCAGCACCTCCGCCATCGGCGCCTGCACGATCAGCTTGCCGCCGCTGATGATGACGAGGTCGTCGACCGTCTGCGCGACCTCGGCGAGCACGTGGCTCGAAACGAGAATCGTGCGGCCCTCGGCGGCCAGCGATCGCAGCAGGTCGCGCAACCAGCGGATGCCCTGCGGGTCGAGCCCATTGGCGGGCTCGTCCAGCACGAGCACCTGCGGATCCCCGAGCAGCGCGACGGCGAGCCCGAGCCGCTGGCGCATACCCAGCGAGTAGCCGCCTGCCCTCCGCTTCGCCGCGCCCGACAGCTCGACGAGCGCGAGCACGTCCTCGACACGCGAGCGCGGAATGCCGGCGGCCGCGGCGAGGACCCGCAGATGATTGCGCCCCGAACGGCCCGGATGTACGTCGGACGCCTCGAGCACGGCGCCGACCTGCCGGCTCGGCGTCTCGAGCTCGCTGAAGCGATGACCCAGGACGGTCGCCCTGCCGGCATCGGGATGCACGAGGCCGAGCACGGCGCGCAACGTCGTGGACTTGCCGGCGCCGTTCGGCCCGAGGAAGCCGGTGACGAGGCCGGGATTGGCGGTGAAGCTCAGGTCGGCGACGGCCTGCGTCTTGCCGAACCGCTTGCTGAGGCCCTCGACCTGGATCAACCGAGCGTCGTCACGTAGACGGAGCGCCTGCGTGGGCCGTCGAACTCGCAGAGGAAGATGCCCTGCCACGTGCCGAGTGCGAGCCTGCCGTCCTTCACGGGCACGAGCGCGTCCGAGCCCATGAAGGCGGCCCGGACGTGCGTGGGCGCGTTCTCCTCCCCCTCCTCGACGTGCTGCCACGGCCAGTCCTCCGAGACGATCCGCTCGAGCGCCGCCTCGAAGTCGCGCGCCACTGCCGGGTCGGCGTGCTCGTTGATCGTCAGTCCGGCGGTCGTGTGCGGGACGTAGACAAGGACCGCGGCGGCGCCGTCGAGGTCGGCAACAGCCTCGCGGACGCGCTCGGTGATGTCGACGAGCTGGCTGCGCCGCTCCGTCTGCACCGTGAACTCGCGCACGGCGCGTATCCTAGGCGGCTGTGGCCGAGCCCCTCTTCTCAGACCGCGAGCTCGACGGCTACCGCGCCGGCGCCGACCGCTTCATCGCCGAGCTCGATGAGGAGTACTACCTCCACTACTCGGGCCAGAAGCCCGACTTCGACCTGCGCTCGATCTACGAGCGGCATGCCGACCTGACGGACCTGGAGACGGTCAAGCGCCTCGGCGAGAGCGTTCGCGGGCGCGTGAACCGCGAGCTCTTCCGCTTCGGCTGCGAGGGCTACATCGGAGAGCTCACGCGCGAGCACTCGGAGAAGATCGCCGAGCTCGAGACGACGCTCGAGGCGCCGTCGAACGGCGAGACGGTCGGCTACCGGATGCTGCCGCCGACGATCTCGAACACGGCCGACCGAGACGACCGGCGCCGGCTGGAGAGCGCGCGGAGCGCCCTGACGGAGGAGCACCTGAACCCGCTCTACCTCGACGCGGTGCACGTGACGCAGCGTGCGGTACCGCGGCTCGGAGCGAGCACGTACCTCGAGCTCTACCGGGACCGCTTCGGTCTGGATCTGGACGGGCTCGCGGGCCAGTGCCGGGCCTTCCTCGACTCGACCGAGCGCCTCTACGAGGAGTCGATGGACCAGGCGCTGCGCGAGCACGTCGGCATCGGCCTCGACGAGGCCGAGCGCCACGACATCCGCCGCTTCTTCCGCGGCTCGAGCTGGGACAAGGCCTTCCCCGCCGACCGGATGTTGCCCGCCTTGCGCGGCACGCTCGCCGACCTCGGCATCGACCTCGACGCGCAGAAGAACGTCCACCTCGACGTCGACGAGCGCCCGACGAAGTCGCCCCGCGCCTTCTGTGCGCCGATCGAGATCCCGGACAAGGTGATGCTCGTGATCCAGCCACAGGGCGGCCCCGACGACTGGTTCGCGCTCTTCCACGAGGCCGGGCATACGGAGCACTTCGCGTTCACCTCGGCCGACCTGAAGATGGAGGAGAAGCGACTCGGCGACAACGCGGTCACGGAGGGCTGGGCGATGCTCTTCGACCACCTGATCCAGGACCGCGCCTGGCTGACGCGCATGCTCGACTTCCCGCGGCCGGAGCGGTTCGCCGAGGAGGGCGGCGTCCACCTGCTCTTCTTCGTCCGCCGCTACTCGGCGAAGCTTCTCTACGAGATCGAGTTCCACGCGGCCGAGGACCCGACGTCGATGCGAAGCCGCTACGTCGAGCTGCTCGGCGACGCGCTCAAGGTCGAACCGAGCGACGCGGACTACCTCGGCGACATCGACTCCGGCTACTACGTCATCTCGTATCTCCGCGCCTGGGCGTTCGCCGCCCAGATGACGACCTTCCTCCGCCAGGAGTTCGGCACCGACTGGTTCCGGCGACGCGAGGCCGGCGACCTGCTGCGTGAGCTGTGGTCGCTCGGGCAGAAGCCGACCGCGGACGAGCTGCTGCGCGACGTCACCGGCGCGCCGATCGAGATGGAGGCCGTCGCGGAAGAGGTCCGCGCGGCCTTGCCCGCGTTTCGCTAGCCGTGGACGCCGAAGTCGCGGCGCGCAGGTGGGCCGACACGTGGCTCAGAGCGTGGCCCGCGAAGGACGTCGAGGCGATCGCGGCGCTCTACTCGGAGGACGCCGTTTACCGCGCGCTTGCGTTCCGCGAGCCGGACCTCGGCCTCGGCGGCGTGCGCCGGTACCTGAGCGAGAACTTCGCAGTCGAGGACGAGATCGAGTGCTGGTTCGGCGAGCCGGTCGCGGCCGGTGACCGGGCCGCGATCGAGTGGTGGGCGAGTTGGGTCGAGGGCGGCCGGCGTCTGACGCTCGCCGGCACGACGCGCCTCCGTTTCCGCGACGACGGCCTCGTCGTCGATCACCGCGACTACTGGAACGAGGTCGACCGGCGCGAGCCGCCCTACGCGGGCTGGTAGGCCGCGGCTAGAGCGCGCCGCCGGCCGCGGGCGGTGCGCCTGCCTCGAGCCCGGGCTCGCCGCCGCTCTCGCGGGCGAGGTAGTCCTCGACGAACATCACGTTGTCGCGCGAGCGCTCGACCACGGCGAGCAGCGCCGACATCGACGAGATCTCCTCGCGCTGCTCCTGCAGGAACCAGTGCAGGAACTGCTCGCCGACGAGGTCGCGCTCGTCCCGCGCGAGCTGCGCCAGGTCCGAGATCTGCTGGGTGACGCGCCGCTCCTGCTCGAGCGCGAGCCGCACGGGCTCGACGACGTCGCCGAACCCGGTCTGGGGCGCCGCCACGCCCGGGATCGCGACCTCCTCGCCGGCGTCGAGCAGGTACTGGACGATCATCATCGCGTGGTTTCGCTCCTCGACCGCCTGGCGGTAGAAGTGCGCGGCGAGCTGCGGGAGCGTCTGCGCGTCGTAGTAGGTCGCGATCGCGACGTACTGCTGCGACGCGCCGAACTCGTGCCCGATCTGCTCGTTCAGCCCTGCGGGGAATCCGGCCACGGGGCGACTCTACTCGGACCAGCCGCCGAAATCGGCCAGGAACGCTCGGGATAGCATCGCCGCGTGCTGCCGCTGCGGGACAACGTGCCGACTCGCTCGCTCCCGGTCGTCACGTGGGCGCTGATCGCGGCGAACGTCCTCGTCTTCGTCCTCTACCAGCTGCCCGACCTGAACGGCTCGGTGAACGAGCTTGCGTACCATCCCTGCGAGGTCGACAGGGCGTGCCCGCAGGTCGGCGAGGGCTGGCTCCTCACGGCATTCACGTCGATGTTCCTGCACGGCGACTGGCTGCACCTGCTCGGCAACATGCTCTTCCTGTGGGTGTTCGGCAACAACGTCGAGGATGCGTTCGGTCATCTGCCGTTCCTCGTCTTCTACGTCCTCGCCGGGCTCGCCGCGACCGCACTGCAGACGGCGATCACGCTGTCGACGGGCTCCGCGGCCGCCTCGGCGATCCCCAACCTGGGTGCCAGCGGCGCGATCTCCGGCGTGCTCGGCGCATATCTCGTGCTCCTGCCGCAGGCGCGCGTCCTCACGCTCGTGCTGGTCATCCTCCGCGAGTTCCCTGCGTGGGTCTTCCTCGGCATCTGGGCCTTCCTCCAGCTGTGGGAGGCGAACTTCCAGCTCATGCACCCGCCCGAGGGCGGCGGCGTGGCGGTCTTCGCACACGTCGGCGGCTTCCTCTTCGGCGTGCTGACGGTCGTCGTCTTCCGCGTGCGCGGGCCGGTGAGGCCGGCCTACTGACCGTGGAGAGGTTCGAAGAGCACGTTCGCGCTGCGCTCGACTCGCTGCCGCCCGATCTGGCGCGAGCTCTCGTCAACATCGCAGTCGTCATCGAGGACGAGAACCCGGACGACCCCGACCTGCTCGGTCTGTACGAGGGGATCCCGCTCCCCGAGCGTGGAAGCGGCTACGCCGCGCTGCCCGACCGGATCACGATCTACCGGCTCCCGCTCGAGGAGTCGTTCCCCGATCCGAAGGTGCTCGAGGAGGAGATCCGGATCACCGTCCTGCACGAGCTCGCGCACTACTTCGGCATCGACGAGGACCGCCTCGAAGAGCTCGGCTACGACTGATGGTGACGGCGCTCGAGGTGATCGCCGTCGCGGCCGCAATCGCAGGCGGGGCGGCCATTGTTGTGTTTCTGTTGAGCCGCTGAAAGCCTGGGAATCCCCGCCCTCGCACACGCGTTCTGATAAGCATGAGAACGATTGCGGATATTCATGCGGAGATCGAGCGCCTGAGCGAGCAGCGCACGGAGCTCTGGAACCTTCTTTCGCGGGGTCGAACCGAGGCCCTGGTAGCGGAGATCAAGGACATCGACGATCGCCTGCAGGCGCTCTGGGACGAGCATCGCGCCGAGCGCGCCCGCATCCGCTTCGGCGAGCGCGAGGACATCGTCAGGCGCGCCCGGGCGGAAGAGCGGCTGGAGAGGGCAGCCTGAGCCAGGGGTAGCATTCGGCTCGATGTGAGCCGGTTCTGGGGTTCGTCACGGGAGGAAGACGCCGCCGCCGACGTGGAGTCGGAGCGTGCGGCCCTGCAACGCCAGCGGTTGGAGGCGGCGCAAGAGCTCGAGTCGCTGAAGCGTGAGCTCGCACAGCGAGTCGCGGGCGTGCGGGCGAAGGAGAGGGAGCTCGAGGAGCAGCTCGCGCAGAGCCCGGCGGTCGAAGGGCCTGCGCCCGCCGAGCCGACCCCCGAGCTCGAGGCGCTCCGGGCTCAGCTCGAGGCGCGCGAAGCTGCCGTGACGGAGCGCGAGCGGGCGCTCGACGTGCGGCGCACCGAGCTCGACGCCCGGGAGGCGGCGCTGGCCGACGTGCCGGCCGAGCCGGCGGTCGAGCCCGAGCCGGCCGCCAAAGCCCACCGAGGATGAGCTCGCGCAGATCGAGGCGAAGCTCGCCGAGCTGCGTGAGGCGGAGACCCAGTTCGCGCGGACCCACGCTGAGCTCGCCGCGCGGAGTGACGCCCTTGCCGAGCGCGAGGCCGCACTCGCGCTGCGCGAGCAGTCGGTGGCCTCGCGGGAGGCGCCCCGCTCGCCGGAGCTCGACGAGCTGGAGGCGCGCATCCGCCGGCTCGAGCGCTCGAGGACACGCACGGGCACGACGCAGACGTTCTCGAGCGGCCTGCGGACGCTCGAGCAGCGCGGCGTCCGCCGCGGCGACGCGCCGAATCAGCCTCTACACTGAGGCGGCCCGGGGCGTTAGCTCAGTTGGGAGAGCACCAGCTTTGCAAGCTGGGGGTCGCCGGTTCGAGCCCGGCACGCTCCACTGGGACAGCTGCCAACACAGCTGCCATTTTTGACGGCACCGCCCGTGTCACGCCTACGAGAACTTCGCCGACGCCGTTGAGATCGCCACAAACTTGTGGACGCAGATTGACTGCGATCGGCTCGCGAAAGTCAGTCGCGAGCGGTCCGCCTTCTTGGCAGTTGTCTCTTGCGACCCGCCCCAGTCGAAGGCTGGTGCGGGACACCGCCGTCTACCACTGGATGGCACCCGTGCACGCCGGCGTCGACGGCGAGGCTGTCGCGTTGGACGCGCCCCTCTCGTTCGCGATCCGGCAGGCTGCGCTGCGCGTCAGGATCTCCCCTCGTCATCCTGGCGTCTCGCCGTCGGGACGCCTGCCGTGACGTCCGCGGCACGACCGTCGCGCGAGTGGAGCACGCCGAGGATCTGACGGGAGAGTTCGAGCAACTCCTCGTTCTGCCTCTCCTCGTCCTGGACGGTCTGCCATTGCTGGTCGGCGATCACCTGGCGCTTCCCGTCGGCCCTGTTCTGGCTGATCATCACGAACGTCGAGAGGAAGATCGCCTCGAGCGAGACGATCATCGTCAGCAGGCCGTACGGGTAGTCCTCGACGCCGAATCCGATCCAGCAGCTGAACCAAACGATGTGGATGTAGACGAAAGTCATCGATCCGGCGAACGCCGTGATCCGATCGGCGATTCGGTTCTGCAGGCTCTGCGCGCGCTCTTGGGCGTGGCGGACGAGGGCTGGGTTCGGCTCGGGCGGGCGGCGCCGCAGGCCTTGGCGGGCGACGGCCATCAGCGCGTCGGGGGCACGATCAGGACTGGCCGGCCTGCGTGCTCGGCGACCTGCTGCGAGAGGCTCGTATCGAGGATCTTCTTCACGCCGGTCAGGCCCCTCGAGCCGATCACGATCACGGGGACGTCGAGCTCATCGGCGACGTCGACGATTCCAAGCCAGGTGGAGCTCGCGAGCTCGCCGCGGGGCTCGGCCTCGAAGCCGGCCGAGCGTGCGATCTCGGCGCCGCGGTCGGCGATCCGCCGCGCCTCGGCTTCGTTCAACTCCTCGAAGGCGGTGCCGGGCACGAAGGACGAGGTCGCTGCCATGCTCTCTGCCGGCGTGATCCAGGGGAGGACGTCGATGACGACGGCGCGGCGCGGGCCCAGCAGAGCCGCTGCCGCGTCGATCGCCCGCGCGGCCTCGGGAGAACCGTCGTAGCAGATGAGAATCGGTCCGCGGCGCGTCGCCGTCGGGCTCGTTGGTTCTGTGACACTACTCATGGTCGCTCTCTTTCGTATCCGTGCGAGGTGTACGAGAGATGGTCGCGCCCGCCGCTGCCATCGTGCTGCCGCGGTCGCCGACCTCCGCTGCCGCGGGGAAAGAGCGCGCGACGCGAGGTACCCGCCGTCAGGAGGGACGAACACTTCATCCCCTCAGCGACCGGCTCCGGCGCTGGCACGACTCGTCGGATGACCAGGCGGGTCAAGACGTGCCCGCGCGCGATCGGAAAGATGACTTCCCCTCGGCGACACGCCCGCCGCCTGTGCCCGAGCCGCTGGAGCCGCTCGCGGAATCCGAGTAGTCGGTCGATCAGCCCGCTGCGGCTCCGATGTTCCACGGGCTTGAGCAGGTCGACTCCCTCGAACACGGACGCCGAGGCCCGCCGACCTTTCGGTCGCCGGGCCTCGGCACGATGACTCCGACCCTCCGGCATCGCCGTCACGCGGCGCTCGCGGTCAGGCGACGTGGAGCTTCTCCTTTAGCGACTCGACGCGCGTGTCGATGTTGGCGCTCAGCTTCGCCTTGCGCTCCTCGCGCAGTGCCCGCCGGGCCTCGCGCGCCGCTGCGTCGGCGGCCTCCTCCGCTGCCTCGAGCTCATCCATCACGTCCGCGACCGACCGGCGCGTCACCTCGCCGCCGAGCTTGGCCATCTCGCCGTCGATCACCTCGACTGCCGTCTCTGTCACGCTCGCGATCACGGCCGTCGACTGCGGCGGGATGGCGCGGCCGAGAGCGGTGAGAGCCTCATCCGACTTGGTCACGCCGACGATGTCGATCGTCCCGCCCATCAGGGCGCCGGCGCCCCAGCCGACGAGAACGCCCACGGGGCCACCGAGGACGCCGATGAGCATCCCGATCAGCGAACCGCTCACCGTCCCGACGAGCGCGATGTTGTCGGTGCCCTCCGGGATGCGCAGCTCGCCGTCGGGCGTGCGCTCCACGATCGCGGCGGACTTCAAGCCGATCCGACCGTCGGCGTCGCACTCCTTCAGCACGCTCATCGCCTGGTACGCCTTGCTCGCCTCCGCGAACTTGACGACGACGACGTTGTCTAGCTCAGCCATTCCCTTCTCCTTTCGTTCGAGTTGACGATCACACTGTCTCGCGCGTCGCTGCCAGCTCGCTGCCACGCGCGACGCGGACGCTGCCGCCACGGCTCCCGTCGAACCCGGAGGGCACGCGGACGAGGCGTGTCTTCACGCGCAGCGTCGTCGGCCGCAGCACGTTGCGAAGCGGCCCGTCGCTGATGCCGAAGCGGAAGTGGTCGACCGTGGTCGTCGCCTCGAGCTCGAGGTCGCCGTCGATCAGCCTCACCGATGCGTCGAACGCGAGGGGCACCCGCCTCCCTGCCGCCTCCAGCTCGCCGCTCACCCGCACGCGCCCGCTTCCGAGCCCGGTGACGCGCGTCGAGGTGAAGCGCACCTGCGGATGCCGGTCGGCGTCGAAGAAGTCGGCCGACCGGAAGTGCTCGTCGCGTGCGGCGCACCCGGTGTCGACGCTGTCGGCGTTGATCGTCAACTCGATCTCCGAACCGCCGGGGCCGACGACGTACGCGCCGTCGAAGCTGCGGAAGCGGCCGCGCACGGTGTGCAGTCCCCACAGGTGCCCGACCTCGAATTCGACGGTCGTCCGGCTGGGATCGGCCGTCCACCGCTCGAACGTCTGCGTTGCGATTGCTGCGCTGCTCATGTCGTCTCCTTGCTCGTTGGGATCGGGTCGAGCATCCCGCGCGCGGCTGCCATGCTGCTGCCGCGCGGCGGGTACGCCGCTGCCTCGTCGCTAGGGCTCGTCGGCGGCCAGCGACGTGTAGACGGCACTCACGACTGCGATCACGGGCACGGCCAGATATGCGCCGGGGATCCCGAAGAGCGAGCCGCCCGCGGTAACCGCGAGCAGGATCACCGCGGGGTGGAGGTCGACCCTACGGCTCTGGATGACCGGCTGGAGGAACGTACCCTCGGTGACCTGAACGCCGATTACGAGCCCGAGGACCGCGAGCGCGAGCTGCCAGCCTCCGTCCGCGAAGGCCACGAGCACCGCGACGAGGCCGGAGACGAACGCGCCGACGTAGGGGATGAACGAGCCCATGAACACGAGCACAGCCAGCGCGAAGGCGAGGGGCACGCCGAGGAGCCAGAGCCCGATGCCGATCAGCACCGAGTCGATCGTCGCGACCGTCGCCGTTCCGCGCACGAAGCCGCCGAGCACCTCCCACGCGCGCCGGCCCGCGCGATCGATCGAGGGCCGCACCTCGGGACCGACGCTGCGCAGGATCGCGGACCAGAGGGCCGCGCCGTCACGCAGGATGAAGTAGAGCATCGCGACGGCCAGAACGACGCCCGCGACGATGCCTGCACCGGTCTGCACGCCGGCGGCGGCGTAGCCCGAGGCTTCGCGCCAGGCATCCCCGAGTGACGACTCGAGCTCGTCGGTTCGCGCTCCAGACAGCTCGATCGGCTCGTCCTGCAGCTGGCCGGCGAGGTCGTCGACGCCCTGCGACACCGCCGAGCGGAGCTCGTCGAACTGCTCGACGACCGAGATCGTCGCCACGGTGACCAGCCCGAGCACCACCGCCAGACCCGTCAGCAGGGCGAGCGCCGCCGCCGGCCGTTCGAGGTGCCGACGGCGGCGGAACCACGCGGCGAGGGGCGACAGCGCCGGAGCGATCGTGAGCGCGACGGCGATCGGCAGGACGATCACGCGGAGGTACCAGAGCACCGCCAGGACGAGCGCCACCGCTGCCGTGCAGACGAGGAGCCTCCAGCTCCAGGCCGCGGCCCGTGCGACGCTCGACGTCACAGGCGGTACCTCCATCGTCAGAACGGGGTCAGCGCGGCGCGCCGCGCAGCCTCGGTTCGTCTCCGCTCGCTGTCGAGGAGGGCGCGGGCGATGACCCAGCCGAAGACGAAGCCGCCGATGTGGGCGAAGAAGGCGACGCCGCTGTCTGCTGCCGACGGGTCGACAAGCGCGGAGTGCGCCTCGACGAGCTGGTAGAGGAACCAGCCGCCGAGGTAGACCCAGGCGGGGATCTGCACGATGAAGACGAGCGCGAGCGTCTTGATCCGGGCGTGGGGGTAGAGCGCGAGGAAGGCGCCTAGGACGGCCGAGATCGCGCCGCTCGCCCCGAGCATGGGGATGCGCGCGTCGGCGTCCGGGCTGAAGGAGAGCGTCATGGCCGTCTGCAGCGCCGTCGCGGCGAAGCCGCCCGCGAGGTAGAAGGCCAGGTAGCGGAGGCGGCCGAAGGCGTCCTCGACGCTCTTGCCGAAGATCGCGAGGAAGAGCATGTTGCCGAGGAGGTGGTCCCAGCTCGCGTGCATGAACATCGCCGTGAGCCAGCTGATCGCCCAGGGCTGCGGCGCCTCGCAGGTGCCGTCCATGCTGCAGGGGTAGAAGGACGCCTGCGCGACCGCCCCTCCGAGGTCGGGCAGCTCGTAGAGGATCCAGACGGCGAGGTTCGCCGCTATCAGGGCGATCGTCACGGCCGGGAAGCGGCGTGCTGGGAGACCGTCGGAGAGCGGCAGCATGGGATCCGACGATGCACGAAGACGCTGCCAGAGCGCTGCCGCGGCGCCCCCTCATGGCTGCCTCACGGCCGACGCGCGCAGCCGGGGACGCGGGCCCCCGGTGGGCGCAGCGGCAGTGACGCAGCTCGATGGCAGCGGCGTGGCAGCAGCCCGGACGACGCTTCGGCCACATCGACGCAAGGAGGAGCACAAGATGAGCCCGAGACAACAAGACGGCCCCGCTCCCGAGGGTCCCGCCGGGAACGGAGGCGCGCGGAAGCCGCGGCGTATCGACCGGCGCAGTGTCGTTGTGTTCGTCAGCTTGTTGCTGCTGAACTATGTGATCGTCTCGCAGCTGTTCGGGGCGGCGGACGAACCGCGCGTGACGATCCCGTACCAGCCCACCTTCCTCGAGCAGGTCGGCGAGGGCAACGTCGCGACGATCACCGCGAAGGGCGCGACGATCGAGGGCGCGTTCGAGAATGCCGTCCGCTACCCCGACGCGAAGGCGACCGCGACGACCCGCTTCGCGACGGAGGTGCCCGAGTTCGCCGACGGCGCCGCGCTCGATCGGTTGCTGCGCGAGACCGGCGTCGAGGTGGTTGCGAAGCCGGCGACGAGCGAGACGCCGTGGTGGTTGACGGTGCTCCTCTACCTCGGACCGACGCTGCTCTTCTTCGGTCTCTTCTGGTACATGCAGCGCCGCGCCAGTGCGGGCGGCGGCATGTTCAGCTTCGGCCGTGCGAAGCCGCAGCGGTACGAGCCCACGACGGAGGGCGTCTCGTTCGCCGACATCGCCGGCATCGACGAGGCCGAGCAGGAGCTCGCCGAGGTGGTCGACTTCCTCCGCGACCCGAGTAAGTACCGGAAGCTGGGCGCGCGCATCCCGCGCGGCGTGCTCCTGAGCGGCGCGCCGGGGACGGGGAAGACGTTGCTGGCGCGCGCGGTCGCCGGCGAGGCGGACGTCCCCTTCTTCTCCATGTCCGCCTCGGAGTTCGTCGAGATGATCGTCGGGGTCGGCGCCTCGCGCGTCCGCGATCTCTTCGACCAGGCGAAGAAGGCGGCTCCGTCGATCATCTTCGTCGACGAGATCGACGCGATCGGCCGCTCACGCGGCAGCGGGGCATTCAGCGGCTCCAACGACGAGCGCGAGCAGACGTTGAACCAGATCCTGACCGAGATGGACGGCTTCGACGCGAGCACCGGCGTGATCGTGCTCGCGGCGACCAACAGGCCGGACGTGCTCGACCCGGCGCTGCTACGCCCCGGTCGCTTCGACCGGCGCGTCACGATCAACCCACCCGACAAGAACGGCCGCGAGCACATCCTGCGCGTGCACACGCGCTCCGTCCCGCTCGCTCCGGACGTCGATCTCGACGCTCTCGCGTCCACGACTGTCGGCATGGTCGGAGCCGACCTCGCCAACCTCGCCAACGAGGCGGCGCTGCTCGCGGCACGGCGCGAGCACGAGCGCGTGCAGATGAGCGACTTCAGCGACGCCCTCGAGCGGATCGTCCTCGGCGCCGAGCGCAAGCTGGTGTTGTCGGCCGCCGACCGACGCCGGACCGCCTACCACGAGGCCGGCCACGCGCTCGTCGGCATGCTCACGCCCGGCGCCGACCCCGTCCGCAAGATCTCGATCATCCCGCGGACGACCAGCCTCGGCGTCACCGTCTCGGCGCCCGAAAACGATCGCTTCAACTACGACAAGCGCGCACTCCTCGCCCGCATCGAGGTCGCGACTGCCGGCCGCGCCGCCGAGGAGCTCGTCTACGGTGACGAGACCACCGGCGCCGAAAACGACATCTACCAGGCCACCCAACTCGCGCGCAACATGGTCGGCCGATTCGGGATGAGCGACGAGATCGGCTTCGTTTCCGTCCTACCCCAAGACGGGGACGGATGGACGATGAACGGCGCGTCGCAGGTCTCGGAGCGCACGCGGCAGCGGATCGACGACGAGGTCAAGCGCGTTGTCGAGGGGGCGCACGACGAGGCGACCCGGCTCCTCACCGCGAACCGCAGCCGCCTCGACGGGATCGCCGAGGCGCTGCTCCGCGAGGAGACGCTCGACCAGCCGCAGGCGTACGCCGCCGCCGGACTCGCTCCGCCCGAGGACGAGGCCGCACCCGTCGAGGCTGCGATGCCCGTCGCGATGTAACGCCGGCGTCGCGAACCTGTACTGGGGTGCACAAGCATGCGAGACTGGCGCGGCAGCCCTGCACGCATGACGAATCCGCTCGAAATCCGGCTTCTCGGCCCGTTCGAGGTCGTCGCCGGTGGACGGCCGGCGAACGTGAGCGGCGGTAAGCGCCAGGGCCTCCTCGCGTTGCTTGCGCTCCGCTGTGGCCGGGTCGTCGGCGTGGACTCGCTGATCGACGCGTTATGGGGAGACGACTTGCCTGCCGCGCCGCGCAACGCCGTCCAGCATCATGTCGCGCGTCTTCGGGCTGCACTGGGCCCGGAGACGATCGTGGGCTCGCCCGACGGATACCAGCTGACGGGCGCGGCCGTCGACGGGCTGCGGTTCGAGGAGCTGCTCGGAGACGCACGGAGTGCACTTCGCGCCGGCGATGCGGCTTCCGCCGCCGAGTCCATCACAGTGGCGGTGGCGCTCTGGCGCGGCGCGGCGCTGCACGGGCTCACCGACACTCCGTGGTTCAGGGCGGAGGCGCGACGGCTCGAGTCGCTTCGCGTCGACGCCCTCGAAGAGCAGTTCGAGGCCGCCCTCGCGCTCGGAGAGCATCGCGAGATCGTCGCCGCAGTTCGCGCGGCGCTCGACGAGAACCCGTTCCGCGAGCGTTTCTGGGGGCAGCTGATGCTGGCGCTGTACCGCAGCGGCCGCCAGCCCGACGCCCTCGAGATCTTCCACGAGGCGCGGCGCGTGTTCTCGGACGAGCTTGCGCTCCAGCCCGGCCCCGAGCTGCGGCGACTCCAGGACGCGATCCTCACGCAAGACCCGGCGATCGCCCCCGTCGTCGTGGCGCAGAGGCGCCGCGGCAACCTGCCGGCTCCCTCGACCTCGTTTGTCGGCCGCGAGCAGGAGCTCGCCCAGGTGGTCGAGTTGCTGCACGACTACCGCCTCGTGACGCTGACGGGGCCGCCGGGCGTCGGGAAGAGCCGGCTCGCGGTCGAGGCCGCTCGCTCGTTCGAGGCCGAAGTCGGTGCGTGGCGCGTCGACCTCGCGCGAGCCGGAGGGCCGGAGGACGTCGCACGCCTCGTCGCGACCGCCGTCGACGCCCGCGGCGCCGACCCGCTCGCCCGCGCGGTCGCCCGCCTCCGGGACGGCGCCACCGTCCTTCTCCTCGATGCATGCGAACGCGTCGTCGGGGAGGCGGCGCGCGTGGTAGCGACCGTCCTCGCCGAGTGCCCAGACGTCCGGGTGGTCGCGACGAGCCGCGAAGTACTCCGTGTCCCGGGCGAGGTGCGATTCGCGGTCGAGCCGCTCGGTCTGCCTGATTCCTCCGACGACATTGCCCCGGCGGTGCAGCTCTTCGTCGACCGCGCACGCGCGGCGCGGCCACGGTTCGAGCTGACAGCAGGCGCCGCCCAGACCGTCGCGGAAATCTGTCGCCTGGTCGATGGACTGCCGCTCGCGATCGAGCTCGCCGCAGCGCGACTGAATGCTCTCGGGCTCGCGCAGCTCCAGCTCGTCGTCGAGCGCCGCCTGGCACTGCTGCGCGAGCGTCCGGGGGCGGACGCGGGCCGTGCGGCGCTCGGGGAGCTGGTGGAGTGGAGCTACGACCTCTTGCACGAGGACGAGAAGTCGCTGCTCCACAAGGTCGCCGTGCACCGCGGCGGGGCGTCCTTGCCGTCGCTCTTCGAGCTCGGCGCGAGCCGCGGGCTCGACGAGGCGACGGTCACCTACCTCCTCGGTGTGCTCGTCGACAAGTCGATTCTGTCGGTGTCGTTCCCCGCCGAGGGTGCGCGGTACGACGTGCTCGACACCGTACGTGAGTACGCCCTCGAACGTCTTGCGGGGACCGGCCGTCTGGACGCCGTTCGGCAGGCGCATGCCGAGTACTTCGCGACGCTCGCGGACGAAGCGCAGGAGCAGCTTCGCGGGCGTGACTGGCGTGCGTGGCTCGACCGACTCGAGCTCGAGCACGACAACCTGTGGGCTGCGCTCACATACGCGCGCGATGCACGCGCCAGCGACATCGCAGCTCGCCTGGCGTCGCTCGCCTGGTACTTCACGCTGGCGGAGCGCGTCACCGAAGGGCGGCGGTTCCTCGAGCTCGCACTTGCCGAGGGATCAGAGGACGTCCCGCTCGGTTCGCGGCTCGAGCTGCTCGCCTTCCTCTGCTACCTGGCGACCGAAGAGCTCGACCTCAACGCCGCGATCGAGATCGGCGAGCGGGCGCTCGCGGTCGCAGGCACCGGGGCGGCAGCGCCGGAGCGCGGCCTGGTCGAGGCAACGCTTGCGCTTGCGGTTGCCGAAGCCGGGAACGTCGAGCGCGCGGTCGCACTCGCGGAACAGGCGCACGCGACCCTCGACGCAGGCAAGAACCACTGGGCGATCGCAGTGGCCAGCCTCCTTCGTGCGCAGGTCGCAGCATCCTCAGGTGACGTCTCCACCGTCGCGGCGATGGCGGCGGACGCGCACCGCCACTCCGAAGCGAGCGGGTTCGACGGCTTCAGTGTCCCGGCGTTGCTTCTCGATGCCTGGGTCGCCGAGCGACGCGACGACAGCGACGCCGCAACAGCCGCGTACGGTCGCGCCCTCGAGCTCGCAGATCGAACAGGCCTCGCCGACCACGCCGCGTTCGCGCTGTCCGGGCTCGCGTCACGCGCCCTCGCGATCGGAGATCTAGCGCGCGCCGAAGAGCTTGAGCGGCGCGCGCTCGCGACCGCGGAGGCAGCGCGCGCGGCCTGGGCCGCCGCCCATGCGCGCGTCGAGCTCGGCCGCATCCTCGCCGCGGCAGGAGACACCGACACGGCCGAGAGGCTGTACCGGAACGTGCTCGCGTGGTCGGACCTCCCGCGGCAACACGGGCCGCGCGAGAGCCTCTTCGTCGCGCTGGCGGACGACCCGGGCGCGGCGGCTGCGGCCGGACTGGCCGCCCTCGGCGATGGCCACGCCGAGACGGCGGCCGCAGTCGCGCCCGCCTGAACCGGCGATCGCGCCGCCCCGAGTGGCAGCGCCGGCCGGGCCGACGGCAGCGCTCTGGCAGCGGCGGCGACCACGCTTGCCGTGAACCGGTAAGCACGAGAGAGGAGTCTTCATGGCGACAACAACCAACGAACGCCTCGGCGAGGCGCGCCGCCGCATCGCCCGCCTCGAGGTGGAGACGCAACGCGGCACGGCAGACGCGAAGTCCCGCATGCAGCGGTACATCAACTCCGTGCGCCGCGAGGAGGAGTCCGCGCGGGCCTCGGCTCGGGAGCGCGCGGCCGCCGTCGACGAGCAGCTCGAGCAGCTCGACAACGAGCTCGAGCTCGCCGAGCACCGCGTGGCGGCGGAGTTCGCAGAGACAGAGAACCAGTTCAACGACGCTCTCGAGGCTGAGCTGCACCGTTGGGACGCGTACCTCGACCGGATGCAGACGAAGGCAGCGGCGGAGGCTGGGGCCGGGCGCGAGCGCGCAGAGGCGGCGATCGCCGGTCTGCGGCAGCGGCGCGTTTCGATCGGCAAGAGCCTCTCCGACGTCGGCACGACTACAGGCGAGCAGTGGAACGACGCGAAGACGCGCGTCCTCGCTGATCTCGACGACCTGAAGAGCAACGCCGACGCGGCGTGGCGCGACTAGGAAGGAGACATGAACATGGAAACGGCAATTGACCCTCGTTCGGCCCTGGAGGAAGGCGAGCGGATGGTCGCCCGCGTTTGGAGGCTGCTCGCCCTGCGCGGCGCAGTCGCGATCATCTTCGGGTTTGTCCTGCTCGTGTGGCCGGACATCGGCCTCACGGCGATGACGACGGTGGTGGGCGCGTTCGCAATCGCGAGCGGGTTCGTCGCCGGTGTCGCCGCGTACGCGCTGTCGGGCGCGGCGACGCAGCATCGCCTCTGGCTCGGCTTGAACTCGCTCGTCGGCCTCGCCGTCGGCGTGGCCGTGCTCGTGTGGCCCGACCTGTCGGCGAAGGCGCTGCTGTACGCAATCGCGATCTGGGCGATCGCGACGGGCGTGATCGAGCTCTTCGCTGCGTTCGCGCTCCCGCTGAGCGGGGCGCGGACGGTGCTCCTCGCGGTGAGTGGAATCGTGATGGCGGCGTTCGGCATCGTCATGTTCGTCGAGCCCGACGAGGGCGCGATCGCCCTCCTGGCGCTCGTGGCTGCGTTCGCGCTCGTCCGCGGGACGTTCGACATCGCGCTCGCGGTCGAGCTTCGGCGTGTGCTCGGCGATGTGAAGGAGGACCTCCGCTCGCCCGCCCGGCCGAAGCCGATCGCGCACGGGTAAGGAGCAGGAGCGACCCCATGCAGCCGCTCGACCCACCGCTCGTGAGTGCGCTCGCCGCCGTCTGCGCCGCCGTCCTCATGGTGCACGCCGGCGTCGGCAAGCGCCTCCTCTCGTGGCGGCCCGAGGGCGTCCGGAGGCGGCAGCCGCGAAGGCGGCGCCGTCTCGGCAGGAGCTGGATCCCGGGCGGCCGGCGCTGAGGCGCCGGCCGCCCTCGTCGGAGGTGGACGAGATGCAGCCCCTCGCTCATGCTGTCGGTCGAGCCGATCGCAGTGACGCTCGTGAGGCCGAGGGAACGGTGACAGGGGCTGGCGTGGCAGCGACGTGGCAGCCGCGTCGCGCAACGTTCGTGTTGCAACCAACCCCTCAATTCAGGAGGTAGCAAGATGGAATCGGCATTCGACCGGTTCACGAAACTCGCAGGGACGCAGGTCACGAAGTGGCGCTGGGCGGTCGGCCTCCGAGGCCTGGCGTCCGTCATTTTCGGCGTCCTGATCCTTGCGTGGCCCGGGATCAGCGTCTACGCGCTCACGATCGTGTTCGGGGTCTACGCGCTTGCGACGGGCATCACCGCGTTCGCAGCGGCGTTCAGCTCGCACACGAAGGACGAGCGCGCTTCGCTCATCGTGTCGGGGCTGCTCGGGACGGTGACGGGCATCGTCGTCCTCGCATGGCCCAGCATTTCCGCGCTCGCACTGCTGTACGTGATCGGTGCCTACGCGGTGCTGTTGGGGATGGTCGCGATCATCGCATCCGTGCGGCTCCCGCTGGACGGCCGCGACACAGCGCTGACGATCCTTAGCGGGCTCGTCTCAATCGTGTTCGGAATCGTGATTTTCGCGGAGCCGGGCGCCGGTGCGCTCTCCGTGCTCGCACTGATCGCCGCGTTTGCCCTCGTCATCGGAGTGACGGAGCTCGTGGTGGCGATCGGCGGCAAGAAGCTGCTCGAGCGGAAAGCGAAGCAGAAGTTCGGGAAGACGAAGACGCCGCAGCCCTCTCATTGACACAAGCCGCGGCTTACGCGGCACAGGGACGCCGAGCCGGCAAAGAGTCGCCGGCTCGGCGTCGCTCGGATGCCCGGCAACTCGTGGCTGAAGCACGCACTGCGCCGCTGCCCGCCTGCACCATCACCAACGCGACGCCACCCCCCGATTTCGCGACGCAGCGCGGTAGGATCGGCGGCGGGTTGTGTCGAAGAGGGAGGGGCGGGTGGCACCCCCCACGAGCGTCGTCGATCTGCGGGACCAGCATGCTGCGCTTCGGCGTGTGACGAGGCTGATCACGCAACACGCGGAACTCGAAGCCGTCTTCGACGCAGTCGTGTCCGAGGTCGCGCGAGTCCTCGATGCGAGTGCATGGCTACTGCGTGACGAGTGGGACGGACAGACGAGCGTGCTCGCGTCGGTCGGCGACTCCGCGTTTCCGAAAGGCAGCCGCTGGCCGCGCGCGGGCCTCAGTCTGCTCGGATCGTCGCTGACGTCACCCGTCGTGGTCGACGGCGTGACGTGGGGCGTCCTCTGCGCCCGACCGCAAGCGTCCTCGCGCGCGGACGCAGAGAAGTGCATCGACGAATTCGCCGAGCTTGTCTCGGTAACCGTTGCGGACGCGTCGGCGCGGGCGGCGCTGCGACGGCTGACCGGAGAGCAGGCTGCCATGCGGCATGTCGCGACGCTCGTGGCCGAAGGCTCGTCGCCGAGCGACCTGTTCGCAGCTGTGGCGCGCGCCGTCGCCGAGGCGATCGACGTCGACGCTATCTCGGTCGAGCGGATCGACGCGGACCGGTCGACCACCGTCATCGCCTCGCTGGACGCGCCGATGTTCCCGATCGGAAGCCGCTGGTCGCTCGAGGAGCCCGGACTGCACGCGTCGGTCATCGCCTCAGGACGGCCGGTGCGCATCGACGATGTCTCCGGCCTCGACGGGCGGGCCGGAAGAGCCATTGCGGACTCGGCCATCCGCTCGCTGGTCGCGGCGCCGATCATCGTCGACGGGGCGGTGTGGGGACTGATGTGGGTCGGGGGCAAGCGCGCCGAGCCGCTCGCTGCCGCTGCGGAGACCCGTCTGCGCGACTTCGCCGAGCTCGCGGCGGTCGCCGTCGCGAATGCGGAGTCTCGACACCGGCTGCGGCGGCTCGCCGATTCCGAGGCGTCACTTCGGCGTGTCGCGACACTCGCGGCGGAAGGGGCGACGCCGGGGGACCTGCTGACCGCGGTCGCCGACGAGGCTGCTCGCATCCTGGGCGGCGTGCCGGTCGCCGTCGTCCGGTACGAGCGCGGCGACTCGTTCCAGGTCCTGGCCGCACACAACGACCCGGTGTTCGAGGTCGGCAGCAGCTGGCCGGTCGAGGAATCGAGCCTCGCCGCCGCCGTGCGCGAGGCCAGAGCGCCGGTTCGCTTCGACGACGTCGCCGACACGCGCGGAATCGTCGCGGACGCCGTGCGCTCGGCCGGGCTCGTTTCGGTCATCGGCGCGCCGATCGTCGTGGACGGCGACGTCTGGGGGATGGTGAGGGTCGGGCTACGGCAGCGGCGCGAGGCGTTGCCGCAGTTCACAAGCTGGTACACGAGCCGAATGCTCTCGTCCTCGGTGCCGGGCGAGGAGATCGAGTCGCGGCTGGCCTCTTTCACCCAGCTGGTCGGCGCCGCGATCTCGCGGGCAGAGGCGCAGGCGGAGCTGATCGCGTCCCGCGCCCGGATCGTCGAGGCCGGAGACGAAGCGATGCGGCGAATCGAGCGTGACCTGCACGACGGCACCCAGCAGCGGCTGGTCGCCTTGACGCTCCGTCTGCAGCGGCTCCACGCCGGCGTGCCGATCGCGGAGCGCGCCACCCGCCAAGGGCTCGAGCAGGTCGAACGCGAGCTCAAGTCGGTGATCGAAGAGGTGCAGGAGCTCTCCCGCGGCGTCCACCCGGCGCAGCTGGCGGTCGGCGGCCTCCGCCCGTCGCTGCGGGCGCTCGCGCGCCGGTCGCCGATCCCCGTCGACGTGAGCGTCGACGTCCCCGAGCGGCCGCCCGGGTCCGTCGAAACCGCTCTCTACTACGTCGTTTCCGAGGCGCTCGCGAACGCGATCAAGCACTCGCGGGCGACCTCTGTCTCGGTGACGGTCGTC
Source organism: uncultured Gaiellaceae bacterium (assembly GCA_963791905.1). GTDB lineage: Bacteria > Actinomycetota > Thermoleophilia > Gaiellales > Gaiellaceae > Gaiellasilicea. The sequence goes on along the minus strand of CAWBTX010000005.1, from coordinate 244,421 downwards.
GCGGATTCACGCTCGATTCGGGCGACGGTGGCAGACGACGGCGTGGGCGGAGCCGAGACCGGCGCGGGCTCCGGGCTGACCGGCTTGAGCGATCGGGTGCGGGCGCTCGCGGGGCGCTTCAGCCTCGTCAGCCCGCGCGGCGGCGGAACGACCATCTCCGTCGACCTTCCCGTCGCGGTGGAATGATCGGCCCGCATCCGGCCGGCCGCGTCGGCGTCCTCGTCCCCGTTGTCTTCGACGACTACTTCGCGCGAATCCTCCATGGTGTCGCCGACGCAGCGTATGAGCACCGCCTCCAACTCATGCTCTGGCCGACGCGTCACGAGCACGCCCGCGAGATCGCGCTGCTCGAGGAGCTCCGTGAAGCGACAGACGGTGCGATCCTCATCCTCCCCGAGCACTCCAGCGAGGAGCTCGTCGCCGTCGTCTCCGACGGCTACCCCGTCGTGGTCGTCGATCCGCTCGCGCCGCTCGACGCCCGGATTCCGTCGGTTTCCGCGGCGCACGCGTCAGGTGCCGAGCAGGCGATGGAGCACCTGCTCGAGCTGGGGCACCGCCGCATCGCGGCGATCACGGGTCCCCCCGGCTGGGTGGCGAGCGAGGAGCGACGGCGCGCATACCGCGGCGCGCTTGCGGCCGCCGGAATCCCGTTCGACGCCGCTCTCGAGCTGGAGGCGGACTTCGACTTCGAGCCGGGAACGCAGGCGGCGGCCGAACTGCTCGACCTGGACCAGCCGCCGACGGCGATCTTTGCGTTCAGCGACATGATCGCCGTAGGAGCGATGCGAGCGGCGCGAGCCCGCGGAATCGGGATCCCGCACGAGCTATCAATCCTCGGCTTCGACGACAGCGTCTACGCGACAGTCGTCCATCCTGCACTCACGACCGTGCGCCAGCCGCTCAACGAGATGGGCGTCACGGCCGTCGACCTCCTCGTGCGGCTGATGCGGAAGGAGGCCGTCGACACGCTGCACCTGGAGCCGTTCACGCGGCTCATCGTGCGCGAAACGACGGCGAGGCTGCGCCTCGGCTGATAATGGACACGGTGGAAGCGCAAGCGGACGGAGACGCGACACGCGGTCGCGTCGTCATCGCCGACGACGAACTCCTGATGCGCGAAGGTCTCGCGAGCCTGCTCGAACGGTCCGGGTTCGACGTCGTCGGCCAGGCGGGCGGCGGGAATGAGCTGCTCGAGCTCGTCCGCGAACACAAGCCGGACCTCGCCATCGTCGACATCAGAATGCCGCCGACGTACACGACCGAGGGCCTCGACGCCGCCCGCGCGATCCGCGAAGAAACCGAGGAGACGGCGATCCTGGTGCTGTCGGCGCACGTCGACGTCGAGCACGCGATGGACCTGCTCGCCACCGGTGACCGGAGCGGCTACCTCCTGAAGAGCCGCGTCACGGACCTTGACGAATTCCTCGACGCGCTCGACCGCGTCGTGAAGGGCGGCTCCGCGGTCGACTCCGCGCTCGTGCGGGAGCTCGTCGCCACGCGCCGCGTCCGCGATCCACTCGCGGACCTCAGCCCGCGCGAGCGCGAGGTCCTCGAGCTGATGGCCCAAGGCCGCTCCAACGCCGGCATCGCCGGTCACCTCTGGGTCACGGTGGGCACCGTCGAAAAGCACGTGCAAAGCATCCTCGGGAAGCTCCGGCTGCCCGAGACCGCCGAGAATCATCGCCGCGTCCTCGCCGTGATCGCGTTCCTCGAGTCCCGCTAGGCTCTCGTCACGAGCCGTTCGATCGCGGCCCGCGATAGCTCGGACTTCGCCACGAATCCCGCGACGGGTGCCTCTTCGATCAAATCTGCGAAGTCGCCCTCGGCATGCGTCGAGACCAGGATGACGTTCAGCCTCGCCCCGTCTGCCTCGACGAGTCGGCGCGCGACCTCGAAGCCGTTCTCGGATCCGAGCAAAATGTCCACCAGGGCAACGTCAGGCTGCAGCTCCCGCCCCCGGTCGAGCGCCTCGTGCATGTTCGAGGCGACGCCGGCGACCACGAGTCCCTGACTCCGCAGCAGCGCAGCAGCCTCCTCGAGGAAGGAGGCGTTGTCGTCGACGATCAGGCAGCGAAGTGACATCCATCACCCAGCGTGGCACACGTCGCCGCATCCCGCATTGCAGCTAGCACGAAGAGAGGCGCGGAGCCGGTGAAGCGTTCAACGGGCAAGGCTCACGACCGCGGTCGCCGGCGCAGCGGGCGGCGCGATCCCCTCGACGGCGCCGCATGCCCACTCGTAGAGCTCCTCCGCGTGACGGAGGTTCTCGCGGAGCTGATCCATCACGCGTCCGAGCTCGTCACGGCGGTTCTGAAGCCCCAGCGAGGGCGCCCCATGCTGCGCGGCGGAGAACTCCGCGATCTCGGGATCGTGAGCGAGAATCGCCTCCTGTGTCCGGCGGAGCTCCGGCCCCGGCTCCAGCCCGAGCTGCTCGACATGCACGCGCCGCGCCGACTGGTACGCCTCGAGCGCGTCAGCTGCGCGCCCGCTCCGGTAGAGCGCGAGCATCAGCTGCCGCCAGAGCCGCTCCCGAAACGGGCGCTCGTGGACCGCCTGCTGGAGGTCGGAGACGATCTCGCGATGCTCCCCGAGCTCGAGCGCCGCCTCGAAGCTCTCTTCGAGCGCATCGATGCGGAGCTCCTCGAGCCGGGCCGCCTCGGCTCGAACTGAATCCGTCTCCGCCAGACCCTCCAGCGCCGCTCCGCGCCAGAGCGAAAGCGCCTGGGACGCGACGTCGGCCGCCGTACGCGCGTCGCCGTCGCGCAGCGCCGCGCGCGCCTCGACGAGCAAGTCCTCGAAAAGGAGCGCGTCGGTGGTCGCATCCGCGACGGCATAGCCGTTCGGCGTTCCGACAATCGCGTCGTGGCCGAGCGCCGCACGCAGCCGCGCCACGTGATGCTGGACGGCGTTTCGGGGCGAAGCGGGCAGGTCGGAGCCCCACAAGTCGTCGATGAGAGCTTCGACCGAGGCGGGGCGCCCGCGACGCAGCGCAAGGAGCACTAGCAGCGCGTCGCGCTTCGACCCACCCGTGCCTGCTTGGCGACCGTCGACGACGACCTGCAACGTGCCGAGTAGTCGGATCTCGAGCCGGTTCTGCTTTGCGAACATGCGCCAACGATCGCGCATTCAGCCGTCTGCGTCATTAGGGCGAGCTACAAACGCTGGCTCTGGCTTTCTGCAATCCATGCCAAGGGACGGCAAGTAGTCGTGGCGTCCCTGTCGCGCGAGACAACTCGCCGCTGCGGCTCTTCATCAGGCCGTGAGGGCCGGCTGCAGTCGCGATTTCGGGCGGGCAGGGCTTCCGATTGGTAGCTAGCCATAGAGACATCTGCGTGTTCGGCTGCGATCGTTGGCGTCCCAAGAACGACGACAGAGGAGCCGAAGATGACAGTCCCGCAATGGAGCCACGGCCAACTTCGAGAGTTGGCTTACCGCGCGAACGACGGTCTCGAGGTCACGCTTTTCTGGCGACCCGACAGCAACGAACTGAAGGTCTGTGTTTGCGACCACAACGACGGCGCCTACTTCGAAATCCGGCCCGAGCCGGACCAGGCGCTCGTCGTCTTCTACCACCCGTACGCCCACGTGGCGGAGTGCGACGTCCACTACGAGGATGAGCGACTGGCCGCATAGGGCAGAGAGTTGAGGCGACCTGGAACCAGGATACGGGTGTCGAGGCGTTCAGTGCTCGGCGCTGCCGCAGTCGGTCCATCGGGCGGGAAGCGCCTGGTCGAGGAGTCCTCCACCAGGGCCAAGGAGCTGCGGGCGGGACCCCGGGCGTGAGCGTCCCGCTCAAATCGCGCGGCACAAACGTCCGGTTCGGAGCCGCCGTCTACGGCTCGTTCCTGGTGGCCTCGGTGGTCGGTGTCGCCTTCGAGGCCGGCCAAGACGCGCGGGCCATGACGACAACGGCGTTCGCCTCCGCCCTCGTCTTCTGGCTCGCGCACTGGTGGTCGGAGGTCATCGGCGAACAGATCTCGGGAGGAGAGGAGTTCCGGCGTCGCGACGTTTTCGTCGTCGCCCGCCGCGAGTGGCCGCTGGTCGAAGCGGCTGTCGTTCCCACCGCCTTCCTCGCTCTCGCCTGGGCCGGCGTGTGGTCGCGGGAAACGGGCGCCCAGCTTGCGCTCGGTGCGGCCGTCCTCCAGATCACCGGGTGGGCACTGGTCGCCGGCCGTCGCGCCGGATGGTCATGGCTGCGGGTCAGCCTCTTCGCCGCGGTCGGCGGAGCGCTCGGCATCGCGCTGCTGCTGCTCGAGAAGTTCGTTCATTGAGACACGACGCCCAGCCGCGAGCCACGGCCGCTCCCTGGTTGCAGGCGATTTCTCTCAGCCCGGTCGCGACCGTCCGTGGCCCGAGAGCCGGGACGCTTCTGTCGCTGGCTTCGTGACGGCCGTCTCGCCCGGCTTCCGCCCGACCACCGACGTCCCCGCGGCGACGAGCCCGAGGAGGACCGTCGGCACGACTGTCAGAAAGCGGTAGATCATCGTCGCCGCGACCGCCTCGGCGTTGCTCGCACCGAAGGCGACCAGCACACCGGTGAGACCGAGCTCCACGAAGCCCACGCCGCCGGGCGTGATCGGGATTGCGCCGAGGATGCGCGCCAGCGTCCATGCCGCGAAGGCCTCGACAATCGTCACCTCGGCGTGCGTGACGCCGACGGCGCGCAGTGAGACGACCAGGACAACGAAGACCGTCAGGTGCCCGGCGAGCGTCGCGGCGGTGAGAAAGGGCCAGCGCCGGCGGATGAGCTCGATCGACTCATCGCGAAAGTGGACGAAGGACGCGCCGTTCCACTTGACCGGGGCCTTGTGGAGGAGGCGCCCAGCCCCGCTGACAATACGCGCGGCGCGGTCGCCGACCCGGTTTGCAAGCCGCTCGCTCGAGAGGGCGATAGCGAACCCCGCGACGATCACCGCGAAAACGGCGAGTCCGACCAGCGCCGCGATCTCCAACGTGCGGTTTCGGGCCCCCTGCGCCGCAAGGCCCGCGACGGCGAGGATCGGGAAGCCGAGGATCACCGACTGGTTCCAGACGCTCATGACAACGACGGCGAGCCCGACGGGGCGGCCGCTGAAGCCGCGCGCGCGCAGCATCGCGACCGTCGTCGCCACGCCAGCCGCGGCGCCGCCTGGAGCGATCACGGAGAGCGCCGTCGAAGCGAGTGTGACGCGCGACGCCTGGAAGTAGGAGAGCCCGGGAAGCGCGGCCATGAGCGGCGGCCCGTAGGTGGCGAGGTTGAGGAGCGTCGCCAGCCCAAGCACGACGAGCCACTGCCACGACAGCTTTCGGATCTCGTCCCAGACGTCTCCGTAGTCCGCGATGCGCGGCAGTGCGAACGCGAACACCGCGCCGATGACAGCGACGGAGACAAGGGTGCCGATGATCCGCGCGCGTCCCGTGCGGCGCTTCCGGCGCGCTTCGTCGAGCTCGGCGCGGACGAGCTCGTCTTCGGGAGAGGAGACGCCCGTATCGATCTCGCTCAAGGACGCGATCCCGGTCTTTGGCGGCGACTCGTTCAAGTGGCGCCTTGCTCCTGCGCCTGCGTCCGGCGTGTCTTCGAGAGCAGCTGCCTGGTCTCCACGTAGCCGAAGGCCCAGAGCATGAGCGCGACACCGAGAACCACGTTCCACAGCATCAGAACCGAGTCTTGCGTGACCGAAAATGCGGCGACATTCTCGGTCGGAGCGTGTCTGCCGAGCGTGGCGACGTCGAGCGCCTGCGTCTGCCCCACCCCACCCGGTGTGATCGCGAAGAGCCCGGAGAGCATGTGCGAAGCGGCAACCAGCGCGACGGTGTACGCGGTTACGGGGATGTCGAAGGCGGCCATGAAGACAACGTTGACGCCGATGCGGCAGCAGTACGAGGCGCCGGACGGAAGCGCCACCTCCCTCGCGTAGCGACGCCAGTCGCTGAAGATGGCAAGACCCTGCTTCCCGTTGCGCCGTTGCTCGCGGAGCCACGGCTTCAACCGCGGCCAAAGAACGATGAGGATCACGATCGCCGCGACAACGACGGCTGGAATCAGGACGGGGTGGGACGCGACGAAGCCGCCGGTCTCGTCCGAGGGCGAGCCCTTCGAGACCACGCTCGGCAGGAGTAGCGCCACGCCAATCAGGATCATTGCGCTCACCGCGGTGAAGAAGAGCGCCTGGGCGGCCGTGGCTGCAGCGAGGCCCGCAACGGACGATCCGGGGATGCTCGTCCGGAAGATGCCTATCATGGCAACGGTCCCCGCCTGCGCCGGCGCCACCGCGTTGATCGCCGTTCCTCCCTGCGATGCCGCCCACGCCGTCTTGAACGAAAGGCCACTGCGCGGGTAGGCCACGCGCAGGATGTTGCGCCAGCTCAGTCCGATGAAGGCCGATTCGGCCGTCTTCAGCGCAAGAGCGAGCGCAAGCCAGTAAACGGAAACGTCCCCGATTCGCTCGACGACGCCAACGACCCAGTCCCACAGACCACCGAGAACGTTGCCGCTGAAGATCACCGCGCTCCGGACCGGCGGCGGTCGAGTTCCCCGCCGGCCTCCGCGAACCGAACGATCACTACGTCTTCCTCAGCCATCGTTACCCCTTCGTTCGAACAGCTCCGACCGCACCCTGTCGCGCATCGCTGCCAACCCGATGCCAGGCTGGACCTCGGGGCTGCCACAGCGGCCGCTCACACCCGTGTGACGGGCGGACTGCCTCGATGGCAGCGGCGGCGCAATGGCTGGCAGTGGCTCGGCAGCGCCGGCACCCATCCTGGCGCCACGAACACAGACGACTAACCCGGGGGATCTACATGGACTACGGACACGAGCTGCTTTTCGGGACGTTCATCACGCCGGCTGCGCAGCGACCTCATCAGGCCGTCGAACTGGCGGTGGTCGCGGACGGGGCCGGCCTCGATCTGGTGACGTTTCAGGACCACCCGTACCAGCCGGGCTTCCTCGATACGTGGACCCTCCTCACGTACGTGGCGGCCAGCACCTCGCGGGTTCGGCTCAGCCACAACGTGCTCAACCTCCCGCTGCGGCCTCCGGTCATGCTGGCCCGCGCCGCCGCCTCGGTCGACCTGCTCTCCGGCGGCCGTTTCGAGCTGGGGATCGGTGCCGGGCGGATCTGGGACGCGATCGAGGCGATGGGCGGGCCGCGCCGCACCCCAGGCGAGGCCGTCGAGGCGCTCGAGGAGGCGATCACGATCGTCCGTGAAGTGTGGGCCGCGGAAGAGCCGGGCGGTGTTCTCTTCGACGGGAAGCACTACCGCGCCTGGGGAGCGCCGCGCGGACCGGCCCCGGCGCACGACATCGGGATCTGGGTAGGGGCCGGGATGCCACGCATGCTTCGCCTCGTCGGGCGGAGGGCGGATGGCTGGTCCGTGCCGATCCGCCTGTTCCTGCCGGGGGGACCGCCGACGCTGGCCGAACCCAACGACGTGATCGACGAGGCTGCCGCGACCGCCGGCCGCGAGCCGTCGGCCGTCCGCCGGATCCTCACCTTCCCGGGGCGGTTCTCGCGATTGCGGGGTGGTCTGCTCGCCGGGCCGCCCGCCCAGTGGGCGGAGGATCTGGCCGACATGGCGCTGCGCTACGGCGTGAGCGCCTTCGTCCTCGGTTCCGACGAGGCGGCAACGATCGAACGCTTCGCGGCCGAGGTCGTTCCGGCCACGCGTGAGCTGGTCGCGGCCGAGCGAAATGCAGCGGCGGCCGCCGCCTAGCAGTCATGGAGACGCGGACAGCCACGCTCGAAAGCGAGATCGGCGACGAGCGCCGCATAGCCGGGCTCGACCGGTGGACGATCGGGCCGGCGCTTCTCGTCCTCGCGCTCGCCGTGCTGATGAGCGTCGTCCTGCCGTGGGTCGACAGCGAAACGGAGTACAGCGACGCGGTCGACCGGGGCGACGTCGTCCAGCTCGCCGACGGGATCACCCTCGTGCCGGCCTCGGGATGGAACCTGGCCAGCGGCGCGCTCGCCGGCAAGACGCGCTCGGCCGTCGGGAGCACCGGGTCGACCGAGCTCGTCCGCGGGAACGTGCGGTTCTACGTGCACGCGGCGCCCTTCGACGGGACGGCGTCGGCGTTGCTCACTCAGATCAACGAGATCAACGCGGACGTCCGCCGCGCGCAGGGGCGCACCGCGCAAACGACCGGCCGCTACACCGTGACGACGCGCCAGGGCGTCACGGGCGTGGCGGAGGATTTCGTGAGCGTCGCAAGGCGGGGATCGGTCGTCGCCTTCGCGTTCGGGTCGCCTGCGCAATCGGCAAGCTCCGACGGACAACCGACGCACGAGGGCGTCGAGATCAGCGTCTCCGGCCCGAGCGGCGCGATCTCGCGCCGGCGAGACGACATCGTCTCGATGATTCGCAGCATCCAGGCGGCCTCGTGAGCACACCCGCCGTCAACCGCCGACGCGCGATCGCGCAGTCCGGGTGGGGCGAGGACTTCCGCCTCGTCCGGCCGCACAACGTGGCCTTCTGGGTCTACTGCGTGCTCGTCGTCGCCGGCGCGTTCGTCCTGTCGGGCCAGATCTCGATCGCGGCGGCGGCCTACAGCGGCGCGCTCACGAGCGGGATCGTCGCGTTCGGGCTGCTCGCGGTCGCGTACGCGTGGTTCATCCACTACGAGGATCGGTACACCACCGTCCCCCGGAAACTCGCCGCCGCCGGCTTCATCTGGGGCTTCGTCGCGGCGACCGGCGCCTTCGCGCTGGTGGCCAACGAGGCCGTGATCGACCTGTACGCAAAGGCGTTCGGAGCGAGCTTCGCCTACGACTGGGGCGCGGCGCTCGCCGCGCCGGTCAACGAGGAGCTCGCCAAGGGCGCGGGCGTCCTGCTGCTCCTGACGCTCGCGCCGCGGCTCGTCCGGAGCCCGTTCGACGGGCTCATCCTCGGCGCGTTCGTCGGGCTCGGCTTCCAGATCAGCGAGGACATCAGCTACGCATGGATCGGGGCGGCCAACGCCTTCGGCGACGTCGACGCGGCCTGGACGACGATCGTCGTCCGGACGCTCGCGTCGATCCCGTCGCACTGGATGTTCACGGCGATCTTCGGCGCCGGCCTCGTCTGGTTCATCGGCCGCCCGGACGTGCCGGCCCGCAAGGGGGTCGGCGCCGGACTGATGCTCACCGCGACGCTGATGCACGGCCTGTGGAACGCGAGCGGTGCGATCGGGGGGAGCAGCATCTTCGGCTGGATCGTGCCGCTCGGTGTCTCGGCCGCGCTCATCGCCACGTTCGTCTGGATCTACCAGAACACCCTGCCGATCGAGCGCGAGTGGATGCGCGATCTGATGGCTCCCGAGGTCGCACGCGGCGTCGTCGCGCCCGCCGAGCTGGAGGCGTTGGCGGGAACGCGCTCGACGTACCGGCGCTACATCCGCGCGCACCGGCGCCCCCGCACGGCCAAGCGCGTGCTCGAGGCCGAGACGAATCTCGCGCACCAGATCTCGCGCGACGGCGGCGGCGAGACCGTCGCGGTTGAGGCGGCGCGCGCTGCCGTCGCGCAGGCGCGCGGCACCTAGGAGCCTCGGCGCTTGCACGGATCATCGACGCGGGACTACGACGCCCTCCCGGCGTCCCTCGCCGACGCCGCCGTGAAGCCGGGCGATCCGGCGTACGGCCGGCTGACCTCGACGTACTTCCGCGGCGGGGCGCCCGCCATCGTGCTGCTCCCGCGCACGGTCGAGCAGGTCGTCGACGCCGTCGGCTTCGCCGGGCATCACCTGCATCTGCCCCTCGGCATCCGCAGCGGCGGGCACGGCCTCAGCGGTCGCTCGACGAACGACGGCGGCATCGTCGTCGACCTTCGGCATCTGAACCGCATTCACGTGCTCGACCCCGCCGCGCGGCTCGTCCGCATCGGCCCCGGCGCCCGCTGGAGGGACGTCGCGGTCGCGCTGCAGCCGCACGGCTGGGCGCTGTCGTCCGGCGACAGCGGCGCGGTGGGTGTGGGCGGCTTGGCGACCTCCGGCGGGATTGGGTTGCTCGCCCGCGCGCATGGCCTGACCATCGACCACCTCGTCGGGGCGCACGTCGTCCTCGCCGACGGGTCGGTGCTGGTGGCCGACGAGCACGAGAACCGGGAGCTGTTCTGGGCGGTGCGAGGCGCAGGGGCGAACTTCGGCGTCGTCGTCTCCTTCGACTTCGTGGTCGACGAGGTCGACCAGGTCGGCTTGGCCCTGCTAACCCACTTGGTGCACGATCCTGCGAGCTTCCTGGTCGCCTTCGGTGAGGTCGCCTCCAGCGCGCCCCGCGACACCACGACCATGCTCCTTGCGGCGCGTGGCGACGCGGGTCCTCTCGCCCTGACGATCGCCGTCGTGGTGGATTCCGCAGACCCGGACACGATCGATGCCCGCCTCCAGCCCTTCGTCGAGCTCGCGCCGCTCGTGCAGCACCAGGTCGTCGTCACGCCCTACGCCGGGGTGATGAACCTCCACGCCACCGACGAGCAGCACGGCCGGGGCGAGCCGGTCGGCCGCTCGGGCCTGCTGAGCGCGATCACGCCCGCGTTCAGCGCAGAGATCGCGGAACTGCTGCGCTCAGGATCGGTCCATCTCGTCCAGCTGCGGAGCCTCGGCGGGGCAACGGCAGACGTGGCCCCGGATGCGACCGCCTTCGCCCACCGCGAAGCGCAGTTCCAGGTCAACGCGCTCGGCGCCGATGCGCGTGACGTGGACCGCCACTGGACGCGGATCCGCCCGCTCCTCGGCGGCATCTACCTGCCCTTCGAGACCGACCAGCACCCCGCGCGTCTGGGCGAAGTCTTCCCGCCCGCGACGATCGAACGCCTCCGGGCGCTGAAGCGCAAGCTCGACCCGCACAACCTGTTCCGCGACAACTTCAACGTCGATCCCAGCGGCACGACGACCGACGCCGCCCCCGTCGCGGCGGTGCCTGGCTGACCAAATGACACCCTCTCGCGCAGGAAGTCGTTCATACGCGCCCGACGCCGTTGTCGCAATCGGCCCCATCGTTGACGTAGGCGCTCCGAGCCGGATACGGCTCGAGAGCAAGCCAGCGGCGCGCGCCGCGCGTGCCTGCGCAAGTAGCAGACCCGCCGCGGCAGAGAAGGCGCGACGGATGGCAGCCGTCTGGCAGCGGCTCTAGCCATCGTTCGGCGTATGAGAACGAAGGAGAAGACTTGTCCGGCCTCAACAGAGAGATGGCGTCGGTCAGCGGCGCTGCCCGCGGTATCGGCGCTGCGATCGCGCAGCGGCCGCGCCGAACGCGCGATCACCGAGCAGCAGGTGTTCGGCCGCCAGGCGCTCGCGGCCTCCGTCCCGGGAGGCGAGGTCGTTGACTGAGATGACCGTGGGACGGCGGCGCCTGGTCTTCGGCACGTTGCTGCTCGTGCTGTTCGTCGCGGCGCTCGACCAGACGATCGTCTCGACGGCGCTGCCGACAATCGTCGGCGAGCTGGGCGGACTCGAGCACCTCTCGTGGGTGGTGACCGCCTACCTGCTGGCATCGACGGTGGTGGCACCGATCTACGGGAAGCTCGGCGATATGTACGGGCGCAAGCGCGTCCTGCAGGCCGCGCTCGTGCTCTTCCTCGCCGGCTCAGTGCTGTGCGGGCTCGCCGGGAGCATGCTGGAGCTGATCATCTTCCGAGCGGTGCAGGGACTCGGCGGCGGCGGCCTGATCGTCGTCTCGATGGCGGTCGTCGGGGACCTCGTCGCGCCGCGTGAGCGCGGCCGCTATCAGGGTCTGTTCGGCGGCGCCCTCGGCGCCGCGGTCGTCGCCGGGCCGCTGCTCGGCGGCTTCTTCGTCGACAACCTCTCCTGGCGCTGGATCTTCTACATCAACCTGCCGCTCGGCCTCGTCGCGCTGGCGGTGATCTCGAGCGTCCTCGAGTCGCGGCAGGTGACGGAGCGGTGCCGGATCGACTGGCTCGGCACGCTGGTGCTCGCGGGGGGCCTGTCGAGCGTCATCCTCTACACGAGCCTCGGCGGGACGAGCTACGCCTGGGACGCGCCGTGGATGCTCGCGACGATCTCCGCCGGCGTGGTGCTGCTCGCACTCTTCCCGCTCGTCGAGGCACGCGCCGCGGAGCCGATCGTGCCGCTCGAGCTCTTCCGCAACGCCACCTTCCGGACGACGAGCGCGATCGGCTTCGTGATCGGGTTCGCGCTCTTCGGCTCCGTGACGTTCATCCCGCTCTACCTGCAGATCGTCAAGGGCTTCAGCGCCACCGGCTCGGGGCTGCTGCTGACGCCGATGATGCTCGGCGTGCTCGTGACCTCGACGGCGAGCGGTTTCCTGATCTCGCGCTACGGGAGCTATCGCCGCTTCCCGCGCGCCGGCACGGCGCTCGCGGCGGTCGCGCTCTACCTGCTCTCGACGCTCGAGCCGGAAACCCCGACGTGGGCCGCAGCCCTGTACATGCTGCTCCTCGGCCTCGGGCTCGGGCTCGTGATGCAGGTGCTCGTGCTCGCCGCGCAGAACGCGGTCGACTACCGGCTCCTCGGCGTCGCCACCTCGGGCGCGACGCTGTTCAGGCAGGTCGGCGGCTCGATCGGCGTCTCCGTCTTCGGCGCGATCTTCGCGAACCGCCTCGCCCACGAGCTCGCGCACCGCCTCCCGGCCGGCGCGAACGTCCCGACCGATGCAACCCCCGCCGCGATCGAGCAACTCCCGACCGCGATCAACGCCATCTACGCCGCAGCCGTCGCCGCCGCCCTCCACCCCGTGTTCCAGACGGCGGCCGCCGTGATGGTCGTCGCGTTCGCGCTGAGCTGGCGGCTGCGCGACGTGCCCCTGCGCGAGACGACGCAGGCTCCAGTCGGGGCCTCGAAGCCCAAGCTGCGAACGCTCGCTGGATCGAGGGCCTCCGGCGCCTGATGAACGCGCTGACTGCAGATGGGTTGACTCGGCGCTTCGGGGATCTCGTGGCGGTGAACGATCTGACGTTCGAGGTTCCTGCCGGTGGTGTGGTCGGTTTTGTGGGGCCGAACGGCTCGGGGAAGTCGACGACGATCCGGGTCTTGCTCGGTCTGATCGAGCCGAGCGCTGGTTCGGGAACGGTTCTGGGCGAGTCGATTCAGCACCCGGAAAGCTTCGCCGACCGGGTGGGCGCGCTGATCGAGGCCCCCGCGTTCGTGGGGTCGTTGTCGGGCCAGGACAATCTGCGGAGTCTGGCCGCATTGCGCGGCCTGCCCGCCAAGCGCGTCGACGACGTGCTCGAGATCGTGGGTCTGGCCGGGCGGGAGGACGACAAGGCCTCGACCTATTCGCTCGGCATGAAGCAGCGGCTGGGCATCGCGGCCGCGCTGCTCCCGGATCCGGAACTGCTGGTGCTCGACGAGCCGATGAACGGGCTCGATCCGGCCGGCATCGTCGAGATCCGCGAGCTGCTGAAATCACTGGCCGCCGGTGGCCGGACGGTGGTGGTCTCCTCGCATCTTCTCGGTGAGCTCGAGGTGATGGTGGACAGCCTGGTCGTGATCCGGTTCGGGGAACTCGTCTATGCGGGCAGCCTCAAGGGTCTGATGCAGCACGCGACCGAACGGGTGGTCGCGGCGCCCGAGCCGGCATCCGACCTGCCCCGCCTGGTCGAGCTCGTCGAGGGCAACGGCTGGACGTACGAGACCTCCGATGACGAGGTGATCGTCACCATGCCCGCCGAGCGGTCCGCCGATCTGTACCGGGCCGCCGCCGCAGCGGGACTCACCCTGCGGATGCTCAATCCAGAGGCCGACACGCTCGAGACGGTGTTCCTGCGCCTGACCGGAGCGACCGACACCGAGCTCTCCGAACAGCGTCGCGTCCAGCGGCACGGAGACGGCGGCTGATGCGCGCCTTCCGCTCCGAGCTGATCCGGATCCGGCGGCCGGCGTTTCTCCTCGGAGGCATCGGACTGATGGCGCTGTTCGCCGGCATCGTCTCGATCTTCATCTACACGTCGGCCGAGAACGCACCCGCCGCCCCGCAAGCCGGACAGGGCGCCGGCGCGTACACCATCGCCGAGATCGCCAGCCCGGGCGGCTTCCTCACCGCCTTGCCGACCGTGAGCACGCTGGCCGGGGTGATCCTGCTCGCGCTCTGGGCAATCGCGGTGGCCACCGACTACAGCACGGGACTGATCCGCATCCTCGCCCAAGCGCATCCGAACAGGATGCGCCTCCTCGGCGGCAAGATCGCCGCCCTGAGTGTCTTCACGCTGCTGGCCACGACCGTGACGACGCTCGTCGTCGTCCTCTTCGCGCGGCCTCTCGCCAAGCTCGAGGGCATCCCGATCGAGGCCTGGAAGACCGACTTCGCGTCCGAGCTTGGGAAGAGCTTCTTCGACTTCACCATCGCAGCGCTCGTCTGGGGACTCATCGGCCTCATGCTCGCCGTGCTCACCCGCAGCTCGGCCATCGCCATCGGCATCGGGCTCGGCTTTCTCCTCGTCGCGGAGGGCCTGATCTCCATCGTCGCCCCGGACGCACGCTCCTATCTCCCCGGCGGCACGCTGGACACGCTCGCCGCCGGCGGAAACGACCAACTCGCCTGGGGCGCCGCGCTCGGGCTAGCCGCCCTCTACGGCCTCATCGCCGCCACCGTCTCCCTCGCCGCGTTCCGCACCCGCGACATCACTTCCTGACCTGGACCTCAATGCAAGCACCTAAGGAGGTGGACTAATGGAAGCGAGACCTGGGAACCAGGACCCCGATCCGCGAAAGCGGCGCCGGACATACGTCGCCGTCCTGGTGCTGCTTTTGACCTTCGGGGTCGGCATCGCGTTCGGAGTCGGTTTGGCGAAGGCGTTCTTCGAATTCGCCGCGATCCTGGGCGTAGCGATCGTCATCGTCGCGATCGTCGTCGTGGCGTACTACTCGCTGCGGCGCCGCCGTCGACAGGCGAGGGCGCGGCAGGACCCATGATGGGCGACAGGTGCAGGGTCAGGGCCGGAGTCTGAGTTACGCGTGCGCTGGGTGCTGGAGCTCCCGCACGCGGGATCACGGCGAACGCGGCGACGAGGAGAACTGCCCTTCGACCGTAGTAGCCGGCAGCCCAGAAGCCGAGTACCACCCCGATGATACCTCCGACCAGCTGCAACCACCACACCTCGATCTCATGCCGGGCGGCGATCGACTGGATGATGTCGAACGCCCCCGCGAAGACGAGGAAGAAGAGGTCGTCTCCGCTGCCGGGCCGCCGGCCCCACGCGGTCGGGGCGACCCACCGTGCGGGGCGGGCGAATGTGGCCTACTGGCGTGCTTCGCTGATCGCGTAGATGGCGGACAACAGTCCGATGTGCGAGAACGCCTGCGGGAAGTTGCCCAACAGGCGTTTGCTCTGGGGGTCGTACTCCTCGCTGAGAAGGCCGACATCGTTTCGCAGCGCGGTGAGCTGCTCGAGGTTGCGCTCGGCTTCTTCCACGCGTCCGGCCGACGCCAGCGCACTCACCAGCCAGAAGGAGCAGATGAGAAATGCCCCTTCACCGCCGGCAAGCCCGTCCAGGTCGTCCTCCGTCGAGTAGCGCCAGACGAACGGCCCCTCGCAGATCTCCTGCTGGATCGCGTCGATCGTGCCCAGGACACGCGGGTCGTCCCCCGGCAGAAAGCCGGAGATCGGGATGAGCAGTAGGCTCGCATCCAGGCCGTTCCCGCCGTAGTACTGGACGAACGTGTTGCGCTCGGCGTCGTAGCCCTTGGCCAGGACCTCGGCATGGATCTCGTCGCGAGCGGCTCGCCAGCGGTCGAGGGGCGCATCCTCCGCTGTCGCCTCGGAGAACCTGATCGCGCGATCGATCGCGGTCCAGGCGGAGACCTTGGAGTAGGTGAAGTGCTGCCTCTTCCCGCGGATCTCCCAGATCCCCTCGTCCGGCTCGCGCCACATGCGCTCGACGAGCTCGATCGCGTCGACGACGTTGATTCCCGGCGAGCGCGTCGGGTCTCGCCGGGGCAGCCCGAGCTCGAATGCGCGGTAGAGCACCGCCAGCACTTCGCCGAAGATGTCGAGCTGGAACTGCTCGCTCGCGGCGTTGCCGATGCGTACCGGCTTCGAGCCTTCATAGCCCGACAGCCAGGGCAGCTCGAGCTCGGTCAGCCTGTGTTCGCCGCCGATGCCGTACATGAGCTGCAACTGGCTCGGATCGCCCGCGATCGCCCGTAGGAGCCAGTCGCGCCAGGCGACGGCCTCCTCCATGTAGCCGCTCTGCACCAGCGGGGCCAGCGTGAACGAGCCGTCGCGCAGCCAGCAGAAGCGGTAGTCCCAGTTTCGCTCTCCCCCGATTTCCTCCGGCAGCGACGTTGTCAGCGCGGCGACGATGGCGCCTGTCGGCACGTACGTCAGCGCCTTCAGCGTGATGAGCGATCTCAGCACGTCCTCCGCGTGCGGGCCCTCATACGTGCAGCGGCCGGACCACTCCCGCCACCACGACTCCGTCCGCGCCGTCATGTTGAACGGGTCGATCGGCTCGGGAGGCGGGACGTGCGAGGGATACCAGACGAGGTGAAACGGGACGCGTTCGCCTTCCGAGACCGTGAACGCCGCCGATGCCGCGCCGCCCTCCGCGCTCAGCTCCACGGGAGTTCGCATGCAGACCGCGTCCGGCCCGGCGACGGCGAACATGCCCTGGTCGATCCGGCTGGTCGCCGGGATGAGGCGGCCGTAGTCGAATCTCGGCCTGAACTCCATCTGCATGGCTACCCGGCCTCGCAGGCCCTCGACGATCCGGACGACGTGGTTGTACTCGCCCAGCGGCATGAAGTCCACCAGCCGGACGAGGCCTTCATCCGTCTCGAAGTCGGTCTCCAGCACCAGTGTGCCCGGCCGGTAACGCCGCTCGACGCCGCGCGCCTCGCCCGCCGGCGCGATCTGCCAGTAGCCGTTGGCATCGGTACCGAGCAATGCGGCGAAGAACGCGGGGGAATCGAATCGTGGCGCACACAGCCAGTCGATCGACCCGTTCTTGCCGACGAGCGCCGCGGTCTCGGTGTCCCCGATCAGGGCATAGTCCTCAATGCGCAGAGCCACTTGCGACCTTCCTTCGGTCGCGTGTGGATCGACGTTCCCTGGCATTCTTTTTTCTTTTGATCCTCACGATGCGACTGTCGCCCACCACGTGGCCTCCGGACGGAACGGCGCCGCCGGCCGGCCCCGTGCGTCGGTGTCGAAGCGGTACACGAACCCGGCACAGGGCTCGGCGCGGCGCCGCTCGTCGCTCCAGCCCTCGGTCGCCGTGGTGACGTAGAGCCGGTTCAGCCCAGGGCCCGCGAACGCACAGGAGGTGCTCTGCTCGGCCGGGACGAACAGTTCCTCGAGAAGCACGCCGGCCCGGGAATACCGCTGGACGCGCCCGCCGCCGTAGATGGCCACCCAGAGGTCACCGTCGGCGTCCACGGTCATGCCGTCGGGCGCGCCGACATCCTCGGCCACGGTGACCAGGATCCGGCCGTCGGCGATCGTGCCCCGTTCGGCATCGAAGGCGAACGCGTGGATGACACGCGGGCCGCTGTCCACCAGGTACATCGTGGAGCCGGCGATGCTCCAGCCCAGGCCGTTGGAGATCGTCAGGCCGTCGAGGATCAGCTCGGTCCCACCGTCCCGGTCGAGGCGGTAGAGCGCTCCGCCTCCGGCACGGTGGTCATCGGCCAACGTGCCGGCCCAGAACCGACCCTGCGGATCGCAAGCGCCATCGTTCATCCGAGTCCCTGGCGGGGCGATCTCGGCGAGCGGGCGCAGCGAACCGTCCGGAGACAGGTAGACGAAGCCCCGGCCGGCGGCCAGTAGCCAACCGTCGTCACCCTCCACCGGCGTGACTGCGCCGACGGTTCCGGGCAGCCGATAGTCGCGAACAAGTCGGAGACCACCATCGCCGCCCACCCGAGCGCGGTAGAGGCGCCCGGCCAGGATGTCCACCCCCAGCAGTTCGTCGCGGCGGCCGTCCCACCGAACACCTTCGCCGAGCAGGGTCTGCTCGGGCGAACTGGCTACAGCATTGCTCGTCACCGCAAGCCTTCCGGTGAGGCGCCGATGCGAGGGCACCGTGCGCCTCTATATCGGTGCGAGCATCTCACGCGCAGCATGCGGTCGAAGCCGGAGGTTGGCGTTCCGTGCCACAGCCCAGAACCCGCCCTGGTCGCAGGCCGTCGTCGTCGCGGCCCGCCCTCCGGCTGAGCCAGCTCCGCCGAGGCCGTCGTGAACCAGCAGCGTCTCCGACCACGTCGCAACTTCGGGGCCGGTCATCCCGTCAGTTCGACGACGACCTTGATGTCGTCGGGCTCGCGGTCGAGCGCCTCGGTCCAGCGGGCGAGCGGCACGCGGCGCGTGATCATTCCGGCCAGCCAGGTGCGATCGGTAGCCGCGAGTGCAACGGGGCTTCTCCGCGTCGACGGCCCATTCTGACTCGCTGCGCGGCGTGGTGGCAGCGGCCGCCCGCCGCGTGGCAGCGGCCTGACAGCGACCCGTGAGAGTTTCCGGTCGACAAGAGCAAAGGAGCAAAACATGTTCGCGAAGCTGGGTCACGCAGTTGCGCATCACCCGTGGTGGGTCATCGCGGCCTGGGTCGTCGCCGCGGCGGTGATCGTGCCGTTCGCGCCCGAGCTCGAGGTGAACTCGGACCAGACGAGCTTCCTCCCGGACAGCTACGAGTCGGTGAAGGCGGACGAGGTCGCCGCCGCCGCGTTCCCCCGCGCACAAGCGTCCTCGGCGATCTTCGTCGCCAGGCGCGAAGATCACGGCGAGCTGACCCGGGCCGACCAAAGCAAGGTCGCAACGGTCGCTGACGAGCTCGGAAAGGCGCGCATCCCGGGCGTGCTAGCGGTCGTGAGCGGTCCGGAGCAGGTCTCGCCGAACGGCCGGGTGCAACTGGTGCAGGTCGCCTTCTCGGGCGATTCCCGGGACGAGCGCGTCCAGGATGCGGTGGGCGCGCTGCGCGAGCGGGCGGCGCCGCTGTTTGCGGGCACCGGCCTGGTGGCCGGCCTCACCGGGGACGCGGCGATCGTCGTCGACAGCGCGGACGCGTTCTCGAGCGGCGAGCTGATCGTCGGCGTCGCGACGGTCGTGCTCATCCTCGTACTCCTCACCGCCGTCTTCCGCAGCCCTTCCGCCGCGCTTGTGCCGCTCTTGGTGGTTGGGCTGGTGTTCGTGATCGCGAACGCGCTCATCGCCGTGGTGGCTGGGGCGCTCGACTTCGAGGTCACCGACACCCTGACGTCGTTCCTGATCGTCGTGCTGTTCGGCATCGGCACCGACTACATCCTCTTCCTGCTCTTCCGCTTCCGCGAGCGGCTGCGCCAAGGCGAGCCTTCACGGGACGCGGTCGCGCACGCCGTCGCCCGCGTCGGCGAGCCGATCGGTTCGGCGGCGCTGACCGTCGCGGTCGCGTTCGCCGCGCTCCTGCTGGCCGAAGCTCGGGCTCTTCAGGACGCTGGCGCCCGGACTGATCATCGCGGTGCTCGTGGCCCTCATCGCTGCGCTAACGCTCGTGCCCGCGATCCTCGCACTCCTCGGCCCCCGCATCTTCTGGCCCTCAAAGGCGTGGCAGAAAACGCCGGAGGCGACACGGTACCGCGGCCTCGGCGAGTGGGTCGCAGCGCATCCGTGGAACGCCGCCATCTCGTCGGGGGTAGCGCTGCTCGCGCTCGCCGCCAGCGCGCTCCACTACACCGCCGACTACGACACCCTGAGCTCGCTCCCGAGCGACACGGAGTCGGCCCAAGCATTCGAGGACCTGCGTTCCGGATTCCCGGCCGGCGCGCTCAACCCGACGCAGGTGTACATCACCGGCGACGAGCCGCTCGGCGTCGAGGCCCTGCGGCCAATCGGCGACGCCCTCCGGGGTGTCGACGGGATCGCCTCGGTCGCTCCCCCGAGTCTGAGCCGGACGGGAGGACCGCGTTGATCGCGGCCAGCCTGGAGCCGAGCCCATTCGCGAACGAGGCGCTCGACCTGGCCGAGGGCCGCCTGCGCGATGCCGCGCACGCCGCTGCCGGGCAGGTTGGCGCGCAGGCTCTCGTCGGCGGCCAGACCGCTGCCCTTGCCGACATGCGCGACGCCGTCAACGGCGACATGCTGCTCATCTTTCCGGTCGCTGCCGGGATGATCCTCCTGATCTTGATCCTGCTGCTGCGGAGCGTCCTCGCACCGCTGACACTGATAATCGCGGTCGCGCTCGGCTTCGCCGCCACGCTCGGCTTCGCCGTCATCGTCTTCCAGGGCATCGCCGGCGAGACGGGACTCAACTTCACGCTGCCAATGTTCCTCTACGTGTTCGTCGTCGCGATCGCGACCGACTACAACATCCTCCTCACCTCGCGCCTCCGCGAGGAGTTCCTCGAGGGCCGAGGCGCGCGCGAGGGCGCCGCGCTGGCGATCGAGCACGCCGGTCCGACCGTCGCATCGGCGGGCGTGATCCTCGCCGGGACCTTCGCCGCTCTGATCCTGACCGGCATCGGCCAGCTCGTCCAGTTGGGCTCGGCGATCGCCTTCGGCGTGCTGCTCGCCGCGTTCCTGATCGCACCGATCTGGGTGACCAGCCGCGCCACCGTGCTCGGTCGATGGATGTGGTGGCCCGGCAACCACCCCGCGCATCCAGCGGCTGACGCGCCCTCGGGCTCGACGACGCCGCTTGCTTCGAAATCGACCGCCCGGACGGACCGATGAGCGCGCTGACCGCAAGTGGGTTGACTCGACACTTGGACCACTGACGGCGGACCGTCGTCGTCTCGTCGCATCTTCTCAGCGACATCCAGGCGATGGCGGACTACCTCGTGGTGATTCGCTTCGGTCAGCTCGTCTACTCCGGCAGCCTCGAAGGCCTCATGGACAGAGCGAGCGAGCGGGGGCCTCATCACGATCTTCGCGCCCAACGCCGGCCCCTACCTCCCGGGAGGCACGCTCAGCACCCTTGCGGCCGGCGGAAACGACCAACTCGCCTGGGGCGCCGCATTCGGGCTCGTCGTGCTCTACGGCGTCGTCGCCGCCAGCGCGTCGCTTGCGGTGTTACGCACCCGCGACATCGTCTCCTAGCCGAACTCGCCCGGAGCCAAGCCTTCGGTTCTGTAAGACAACGCGGCTTGTCTCGCCGCTTCCATGGTAAAGAGGGGGTCCATCATCTCTCCCGGCGGAGTCGCTGTCCCGCCTCGCAGGATGACTGCAGAGCTCGTGCTCCGCGCATCGGTTCGCCGCGCCCTCGGGGGCCACACGCTGGAAGTGGCGATGAGTGTTGCGAGATTCGGGAGGTATCCGCCGATCCAAATTCAAGGACGAAAAGCGGTTCCGAAAATCAACAGCCCCGCGGCCGTGGCGTACGGCCCGTTCTAGCACGCGTCAGATGACGGCTTGACGCTTGTATGGGCTCTTAGGAAGCACGAGCCGGGCGGGGTTTGCCGTGGCGTGCAGACGGTGGGGCTCGCTGAGCCCCACCGTCCGGTTCCTGCTCGGCGGTTACCGCGGGCGGGCGGTCGCGCGCCGCCGCGTAGCGGTCTTCGCCTTCGACTTCGTGGTCGACTGGCCCGATCCATTCGCGACCTCGCCGGTGGGCTCCTTCGGCAGCCCGGCCTGCGTCCGCAGCTTGGCTGCGATTTCCGCGATCTCCTCGGGCGCGTAGTCCGGTGCGAAGACAGCGGGCTGCGGCGGTAGGTCGTGCGCCGGTACGCCCTCCGGCGGGTCCTCGACGACTTCGAGCTCCTCTCCGGTTTCCGGGTGCGGGCCGTTGAACACGGCCGCGAGCTCGAGGTAGTCGCTCGGCGAGAAGCGATAGAGACGCAGGTGGTCTCCGCGCTTGATGTGCGGCTTCGACTCCGGAATCTTCTCGGTCGGGATCCGGGGTGTAGGGAACATCTTCATCAGGTTCGCGCCCGTGAGCTTCTCCACCGCGCGCGCATAGGCGACCTGATGGACGCCGCCGCGGACGAGCAGGAAACCGGTGAGCGCGCGCGCCGCCGGATGCTCGACCATCTCGTAGACCTTGAGCTTGTTGTTGCGGGCCCCGGTCTCGAGGAAGAAGTTGTGCGTCAGGTCCTCGACCAGGTCCCCGGAGCAGAATACGTAGTCGCCGTTCCACGGCCGCCCCTGGGAGTTCTGCGGCAGCGCTCCCTGGCCGCCGGCCAGGAAGTGGTGCGGGTTGCCGACTCCCTTGACGCCCTTCAAGGGGCTGCCCGGCCCGCGGCCGTTTGGCGTCGACGTGGGCGTGGCGCCCGTGAGCATCGTGTTGATCGTCTTGGCGACCAGCTCGACGTGGCCGAACTCCTCGGCCGCGATGTTCGCGACCAGGTCGTAGAACGGACGCGCGCCCTGCTTGTTACGGAAGTTGAACGACTGAAAGGTGTAGTTCAGGAACGTCGACATCTCGCCGAACTTTCCACCCAGCAGCTCCTGCACGGCGGCGGCCCCAGCCGGATCCGGGTCGGACGGCGGCGGCAACTCGGTCTGAATTCGATCAATGCGGCGAATCATGGAGAGAGATCCCTTTCGTTTGAGGTGAAAACTGGCGTGCCTATAGCTCACGGGCGTCGTGAGAACGCTCGTTGCCCTGGCCCCAGTGAGGTCACGCCCGGCCCCAGGGAAACCGGTGATCCTAGTCGGGGATCACGACGTAGCTGACGGGCACTCCCTCGACCGATCGCTGCGGGGCACTGGCCGTCGCGAGCGACTCGACGAGCCCTTCCTCGTCACTGGGGCGGACCGCGACGACGATCTGGTCGGCCGGGAACGTGGCGAGCGCGTCGCGGACCGCCAGACCCACGTCGGCCTCCCCGGCGACCGCCTCGACGGTCTCGCCGGGAAGCTCCTGGGCGGTGCGCTCGGCAACCCTCTCAGCATGGCCGACCGCCTTCTGGTCGTTGGCGAGCCAGTCGAGGGCTCCCTGCCGGACCACTGGCACGACGACCTTGATCTCGTCGGCTGCTCCAACGTGGGCGTGCAAGACCTCCTCACCGTGCTCGACCGTGCTGACAACGAGTACCCGTCTAGCCATGAACCGCCCCTTCTCGAGAGTAGGAGTCGGCGACAGAGCCGCTGAAGCGGCCCCGCCGCCGACCGGACAGCGCAGGATCAAGCGCGGACCTGCTGCTTGGCGCCTTCCTTTGCCAGCCGCTTCCCGATCGTCTGCAGCTTCTCGAGGGCGGCCTTCTCTTGCTCGAGGTTCTCGGTCAGCAGCTGCACAACCTCGGTCTCACCCATCGCGTCGGCCATCGTGACCAGGCCTTCGTAGGCGGCGATCTCGTAATGCTCGGTGCGGGCGCCGGCACCTGTCAGGAACGAGTCGAGCACGTCCTGCGAGGGCGACTCCTTGGCAACGAAGTCGTCGTGCTCCTTCTTGATCCCGTCGATACCCGGGCACTTCTCGGCGCTCGGCTTCTCGCCGAGCTGCTCGAAGGCCTGCTCGATGTTCTTCACGTGCTGTCGAGTCTCCTCGAGGTGCTCCTCGAAGCCGATCGTCAGCTCCTCGTCCGCCGCCTCCTCCGCCAGGTTCGGCAGCGTCTTCACGAGCGTCTGCTCGGCGTAGAGCACGTCGCCGAGCTCGTGGAGGAACAGTTGGCGTGAATTGCTCATTTCCGTGGTCATCGATACTCCTTGTGTCGTCGGTGCCGTCCGCCTAGTCCGTACCCCTCCGCGGTCTCGAATGCGTGAGGGCTGGACTTGCTCTACTTGGTCTTGCCGTCTTCGACCTTGCCACGCCAGGCACCGGTTTCCTGACTGCGGTTCTCGATCAGCTGCTTGAACCGCTGAAGATCAGCGTGCACCTGACTCTTGACGATCCCGAGCAGATCGGCTGCGATGTTCTCCCCGATCGACTGCCCCTCGACGTCCATCTGGAGGTTGACGCGCGTCTGACCATCGCCGACCTGCTCGAACGTGACGACGCCGTCGTTCTTCACCTCGCCGTCGATCGTCTTCCAGGCGATCCTCTCGTCCGGGCGTTGCTCCGTGATCTCCGTCGTCCACTGACGGCGCTCGCCGCGGATCTCTGCGACCCACTGGACATGCGTGTCGTCGAGTTGCTGGACTGACTGAATTCCCTCCATGAAACTCGGGAACTCCTCGAACTGCGTCCACTGGTTGTACACCTGCCGGACGGGAACCTGAACATCAATCGAGTCTTCGACTTTCGGCATGGACCCTCCTCACGGCTTCGTTGTAATCGACGTCGGGTGCCCGGGGCGGGTACACGCCCCCGGCACCGACTGAGCACCCCGGCCTAGCGGTTGCTCTGGTTGACCGGCACTTCACCGGCGTACTTCGTGCCCGACTTCGCCAGTCCGCGACTGATCATGTAGCCGATCGCGACTGCAGCGATCAGCGTCCAGGCGCGAACGTCGCCGAGCGAGTCGGAGACCGCCGAGGCGATCAAAATCGCCAGGATGACGCCGGCCATCGCCCAGAACTCGGTCGTCTTGAGCGAATGCTTCGTCTCGTCGGACGTTCG
Organism: uncultured Gaiellaceae bacterium; assembly: GCA_963791905.1. Taxonomy (GTDB): domain Bacteria; phylum Actinomycetota; class Thermoleophilia; order Gaiellales; family Gaiellaceae; genus Gaiellasilicea. Next base: position 220,082 of record CAWBTX010000005.1, on the reverse strand, counting down.
ACGCGTCACGCTGGACAGTGCACTCCTGCCGCTCCGGTCAGCTGTTTCCACTGCTGCCATTCGTAGTCCCCCTCATTCAGGTCGCCGGCTTTACGCGGCGCTCGTTGGCGATTGCTCTTGTGTGCGCTCCTGCATGGCCGATGTCAGCTCCTGCCCTTGCTCACGGCCCGACTCCTTGGCGGTGTCGACGGCCGCCCCCACCGCCTCCTGGGCGACTTGCTTGCCCCGGTCGACGGCGTCACCGGCCGTGTCCTTGGCGGCAGCGATCAGGCGGTCGGACGCCTCGCCCATCTGCTCGTTCTCGACCCGTGTCTGCGGTAGCAGCGTCCCGACGAGGAAACCGACGGCGAGTCCGCCGACCACGAGCCCGAGTGGGTTGCTCTGGGCGGTGTCCCGCACGTGGGTTGCGCCACGCTTGATCGCCCGCCGGTCCGGCACGACACCACCGACCGTGTCCTTGGCTCCCGTGAACTTCGACTTCACCGCTTCCTTCTTGTCGTCCACGTAGTCGCCGACGCGCGCACCGACGTCGGTCTTGTAGCTGAGTGCGTCAACCTCGTCGCCGACCCGCTTCCGCGTCCGCTCTATTTCCTCGCGGATGTCGCTCGTGTCTTGGCCCATTCCACGTCCTCCTTCACCGTCTCGATGGTCTGTTCGGGAAGCGGGTTGCCGACAGCAGCGACCCGCTCTTTGCCTTGCCTGACAAGCACGTATGCGACCGCAGCCAGCGCGGCGCCGACAGTCAGCGCTGCCGCCCACTCGGGCAGGAAGAGCGACAAGACCAGCACCAGGAACGCCGTCAAAGCACCCGCGGCGCACAGCGCGACGATGCCGGCGCCGCCGAACATGCCGAGCCCCGGCGCCGCCGTCCGTCCTTTCTCTGCCATTTCCGCTTTCGCCAGCTCGATCTCCTGGCGAACGAGCAGCGAAAGGTCGCTGGTCAGTTCCTTCGCGACCTCACCAATCGGCCGGTCACGCAGCCCCTCGTTCTGCGTTTCGTTCGGTGTCGCCATCGCCGCCTACCTCGCGCCGGCGTGCGGGTCGCGTGCGAGTTCGTCCTCGCCGAGCGCGCCCGACTCGTGCCTGAGCTCTCCGCCACGGCTCTGCAGCTCCGCCTGCCCGTACGCTCCAGTAGGGGGCGAGGCCAACACCTGCGCCCCACTCGACCACTGCGGGCTCATCCGACGGTAGTCGCCGTAGCGCTCCTCCGACGACGCCTTCATGAAGCGCGCCCCCGCCATGCCCGCCAACATGCCGACGCCCGCGAGCATCCACGGCCGTCGCCGCGCAAACGTCTCGATGTCCCGCATCAGCTCGTCGCCACGCTTCTGCTCCAGATAACCGCCCAGCTGCTCGATCCGGTCGGCCGCCTTCCCCGTCAGCTGGGGCATGCCGCCGTTGCCCTCGCTGCCAAGCTCGTCGCCGCCACGCCGAAGCGCCTCAGCCAGCGAGCGCATCTGGCGGCCTGCCTGGCTGGAGCGCTGGTCGAATTGATCGCGAAGCCGTGCCGAACCCTCCTCGCGCAACTCCGATGCTTTCTCCTGCGCGGCAGAACTGGCGTCCTGCACGCGCGCCGAGGCTTGACCAGCGAGTCCCTCCTGCTGCCCCGCCTCTTCCTTGGCTTTCGCCATGACCCCTCCCTCTTCTGTTGTGAGTTACACCGTGACCGCTGTTGTCCGTTGCAGCTCGGTCGCCGTGTGGATGAGATTCGAAAGCCGCGAGAAACGAACGGCGGCATCGTCCTGTCGTGTCTACGCCCGTCGAGCGTTTGTGCCGTCGTCGTCCCGCCTGATAGCGAGGAGGCGGTCGACGCCTGTCACCTCGAACGCGGTCATCGGCGTCTGCGGACCGACCAGGACGTTTAGCTCGGCTCCTCGCGCCTTTTGCCGCCGGCTCGCGGCGAGTAGCAGCCCAAGCATCGTCGAGTCGATGAACGTCACCGAGCGGAGGTCGACGGTAAGGCGGCGTGCTCCCTCGCTCCGGGCGTCCGGCTCGCGTCCGGCCGCCTCCGCCAGCGCGTCTTCGATCGCGGGCGCGTGATAGAGATCGAGCTCGCCCGTGAGGGTGAGAACCGCTGTTCCGCCGCGCCGATTGAGCGCGAGCGTGAAGTCCGGGACTTGCCCGGCGCCGCCGACCGGCGGCATCGCCGTCTGACCTCCGCCGAGCGACCCGCCGTCCGTCGTCACGGCCCCGGCCTGCTTTCTCTCGCTACACACACTCGTCATGATGTGATCGATGTACCCAGGTATTGACGAAGTATTCACACGTGGTGGGGTATCTGATGAGGTATCTGCGATCGTTAGCGGCCCGTTCAAGTATCTACACAAGAACAGTGACGAGGTAACCTGCCCGTGTCTTGCCGCAGAGCGATCTTCCCATCTACAGCATCGGCGCGGTGGAGCGGATGCTCGGCATCCCGGCCGCGACCGTCCGCAACTGGGAGGATCGCTATGGGCTGGTGCGGCCCGAGCGGAGCGGCGGCGGCCACCGGCTCTACACGCGGGCCCAGGTGGAGCACCTGCGCTTCATCAAGGACCGGCTCGACGGGGGGCTGCAGCCGGCCGAAGCGCACCGCCTGCTCGGCGAGGAGCTCGAGCGCGGAGGCAAGCTCCGCTCCCGTGATGAGGGAGAGCTGGCGCCGCACCTGCTGATCCTGCTTGCCGAGCGTGATCCGTACGCCGCGGAGTTCGCGGAGTTCTTCCTCCAGACGGAGGGCTACGAAGTCGTTCTCGCCTTCGGTGCCGACGACGCCGCACGCGTGTTCGAGCAACGCTTGCCGCAGCTCGCGGTGATCGAACTGCTCATCTCCGGGGGAACCGGCGCCGAGTTGTGCAGACGTCTGAAGGAAGCCGGAGTCGCCGCCTGCCTGGCGATCTCGACGCTCGACGCGCGCGACCAGGCGTTCGCGGCCGGGGCCGACGCCTTTCTCCAAAAACCGCTGGACCCGCTCCGGCTCGTCTCGACCGTGAAGGACCTACTCGGAAAGAGCGCCTTCCTGCAAGGGGCGACGCTACGGTGAGTAAGCGGCTTTCGAGCGGCCATCCGCGCCTCGACGGGGTTCTCCGCGGCGGCTTGCCCGCGAACGCGATCAACATGCTGATCGGCCTGCCGGGAACCGGCAAGACGATTCTCGCCCAGCAATTCGTATTCACGAACGCCACACCCGAGCGGCCCGCCCTCTACCTCACCACGGTGTCCGAGCCATTCGACAAGGTCCTCCACTACGGCCAGACGCTCAGCTTCTTCGATCCGGAAGCGATCGGCCACACCGTCTTCTACGAGGACCTCGGCACGGTGCTGAATGAGCGCGGCGTCGCCGGTGTCCTCGAGCAGGTGAGTGAGCTGATCAAGGAGCGCCGCCCGGGGGTGATGGTCATCGACAGCTTCCGGGCGCTCTCGGCATATGCCGAAGGGACCGAATATCGCCGCTTCCTCCATGACCTGGCCGGCCGTCTCTCGGCCTTCCCCACCTCGTCGTTCTGGCTCGGCGAGTACGGCGAAGACGAGATCGGGGTGGCGCCCGAGTTCGCAGTCGCCGACGCGATCATCTGCCTCTCTTCGGCGCGAGTAGCCGAGCGCGAGACGCGCTCCCTTCGCGTCCTGAAGCTCCGCGGAAGCGACTTCGCTTCCGGCCGGCACGGCTACCGCCTCTCCTCTGACGGGATCGACGTCTTCCCGCGGCTCGCCGATCCGATCGATGTCACCGGCTACCAGCTCGACGGCCCCCGACGATCGTCCGGGATCCCCGCCCTCGACGAGATGCTCGCCGACGGCTACTGGCCGGGCGCCTCGACGCTCTGCATCGGCCCCTCGGGCTGCGGTAAGACGCTGATGGGCCTGCACTTCATCTTCAACGGCATCCGCCACGGCGAGCCCGGCGTACTGGCGACGCTCCAGGAGCACCCGACCCAGCTCGCGCGGATCGTCGCGGGGTTCGGTTGGTCGCTCGACGAGGAGGGCGTCGAGCTGATGTACCGCTCGCCGGTTGACATCTACATCGACGAATGGGTCTACGACCTGCTCGAGGCGGTAGAGCGCAGTGGCGCGCGTCGCGTTCTCATCGACTGCCTCACGGATCTCCAGCACGCTGCGCCGGACGAGGCCAGGTTCCGCGAGTACATGTACTCGCTCCTCCAGCGTTGCTCGCGCCAAGGGGTGAGCCTGTTCATGACCTCGGAGCAGGCCGATCTGTTCGAGGTCAGCCGCCTCTCCGAGTTCGGGGTCTCACACCTCTCCGACAACGTCGTCTTGCTCCAATACATCCGCGAGGCAGCGGCCGTTCGGCGCGCCCTCACCGTCCTCAAGACCCGCGCGAGCCGGCACGAGCCGCAGATCCGCGAGTTCAGAATCACCTCGGAAGGGATTCTCCTTGGCGAACCGTTCGCCCCGGCGCAAGAAGTCGAGCAGCAGCACCGGTAGCCGGGCGAGCGGTACGGCCCGCGCCTCCGACCTTCTCCTGCTGGCGGAGCTTCATACGCACCTACCGGTAGGGCTGCTCGTCAACGACGTCGGCACGCTCGAGGTCTTGCACGCCAACCCGCCGCTCCCCGGCTTCGATCGCGACGGGCCGCCCGACCGCCTGCTCGAGTTGCCCAAGGACGACGACGAACCGCACGTCGGCCCGGAGCTCGAGTCCCTCATCGAGGAAGTGGCTGCCACGGGCACGCCGCAGCACGTGGCCGAGCTCCGTCACGAGTCCCCCGAGCGAGAGGCATGCTGGTGGAGCGCCACCCTCCACCGCGTCCACACCGACCGCTGGGGACCCGTCGTGGTCACGCTCGCCGTCGACCTCACCGATCAGGTTCGCGCGCGACGCCTACTCGCCGAACGTGACGCGCGCCAGCAGGCTCTGCGCCAGACGATCGCGGCGGTTCCCGGCGGCAACCTCGTCCTCTCGCTTCAGCAGGTCACCGATGCCCTCGTCCCTGCGCTTCCGATCGACGTGGCGACGATCCGACTGCTCGACTCAGACGCCAAGCTCCATCTCGTCGCCGCCAGCGGCCTACGCCCGGCTGAGATCAGGCGCCTCGCGCTCGAGCCGATCCCCGCTGAGCGACCCGAGACGATGATGGAAGTCGGTCGGCTCTCGCAGCTCGGATCGCTCGGGCTCCACTCGGTCGAAATCCGTTGGCTCACAGCCCGGGACGTCGGGATCGGCACTCTGACGATCGGTGCGCGCACCAAGCGGCGACTGTCCGATGGTGATCTGGCGCTCCTCGACGCGGCCGCAGCGAGACTCGGCAACGCCCTCGAGGCAGTCGAGCGGAGCTCCGACTTCCTCCACAACCGCTCCCTCCAGATGGCTCGGCTGATCACACCTGAAGAGGAGGCCGGGCACCCGGCGAGGGGATTACGACCGCGCGAGGCCGCGATCCTTCGCCTTTATGGCGAAGGTCTGGGAACCGCTCAGATCGCTGAGCTGCTCGTGCTCTCGCCGCACACAGTGCGAACACACGTCAGGAACGCTCGTCGCCGACTCGGCGTCAGCTCGCGGCGCGAGGCTGTCGACGTTCTAGAGGCGAACGACCCAGGTCTCGGCGGATCGCCCCGCGTCTAGGAGAGATTGGCGATGCGGGCTCGCTCGTCTGACCGAGCGAGGGCCCCTCCGGCGATCACGAGCAGAGCGCCGAACGCAAGGAACGCGAGGTCCCACCCGGTCTGATTGCCGTTCTCGCGGACGTGGTGGATCCCGAGCACGTGGTGATCCACGACTCCTTCCACGAGATTGAAGAGGCCCCAGCCGACGAGCATCCATCCCGCAAGGGCGCGTCCGCTGATCGCCCAGCGCCATCCAGTTGTGCGCCGCCAGAGCACGTAGACACCGATGGCGACGGCGATCCACGTCGAGGCGTGAAAGAGACCATCCCAGAGCGTGTTGGTCTCAAGTCCGGCGACCGTCGTCTTCGGATAGCTGCCCTCGCTGCTCAGCATGTGGTGCCACTGAAGGATCTGGTGCAGGACGATGCCATCCACGAACCCGCCGAGGCCGACCCCGAGCAGGATGCCGGGAGCACGTGGGCGAGTCGTGGGCCGCAACGCGTCGCGGCGGCGATCCGCCGTTCTTGCTCTCATCGCCGATGAGTGCCCCCGCCGCCGAGGGCCAAACGGCACGCGTCGACCTCTTGGTTTCGATCGGCTCGGAGCCGGTGATGAGCGGGCCATGTCGAACGAGCGAAAGCGTCGCATCGGTGAGAACGAGGGCATCACCCGGAGCGTCAACGAGTTGTCCCGACCGCTCGAGCGGGTGTGGATGACCATCCTTTGCGAGTGTGGGTCCAAGGCTTGTCGCGAACACGTCGTGATCGCGCAAGAGGAGTACGCCCGGGTCCGCAAGGACTCGACCATGTTCGTTCTCCGGCCGGGACACGAGGAGAACACGACGGAACAGGTCGTCTCCAAGCACGTCGAATACTGGATCGTCCAAAAGAATCCGGGCCTGCCCGCGAACATCGCTCGAGCGACCGACCCAAGAGCATAGTCACCGCTTCCGTTGGAGCGAGGTCCGGCCGCCGGTCGCGAGACATCGCACCGGAGGAATTGGCGGCCTCTCATCGACGAAGCCAAGCCGAATGCGGCGAACTCGGGCCGCCGGCGGTAGCACTCCTTACAACTGGCCACTAATTGTCACTTCTGACAACAGGCTGTATCTCCCAGGCTGTCGACTGGCACCTCCTACGGCGACGGCAGTCTGAACGGAGAGGACGTTCGCGCAACCGAGAGGAGCTTCGCAGACTTGCGCGTGGCGGTTCCCTCAGGTTCGGCGGCGCGTTCAGAGGGTAGACGTCCAATTCCGTGACGCGCACGAAGTTGTTCATCCACCTCAAGTCGAGCCTGTGGTTCGTGCCAGTGCTCTGCGTACTCGCAGGAGTGGTTCTGTCATTCGGAACGATCGCTGTCGACCGCTACTTCGACTATGAAGCGCTTCCCACTCGCTTCGTCGGCGGTCCGGATGCCGCGGCTTACATTCTTTCGACTGTGGCTGCCTCGATGGTGAGTCTGACGGCGCTCGTTCTCACGATCACGATGGTCGTCGTCCAGCTCGCCATGGGTCAGTTTTCTCCTCGCATCGTGCAGCGCATCCTGCGGGACAAGCCGAGTCAGCTGGCGATCGGCCTCTTCGTCGCCACATTCGTCCACGCCATCCTCGCGCTCCGCGAGGTGACCATCAACGGCGACGGTACCGGCAACGTGCCAGGCATCGCTGTCGTGACCGCGTTTGTCCTCGTTCTCGTGAGCATCGCTGTCCTCGTTGTGTACGTGCACCACATCGGTCAGGCACTCCGCGTCTCGGCGCTGATCGAACTCGTCGGTGACGAGACACGCACGCTTCTCGACCGGCGGTATCCGGACAAGGGGCCGGCTCTCGACCCTCTTATGGACTCGCTTCCGGTCGTGCGAGCGAACGAGTCGGGGGTGATCACTGGGATCGGTTACGAGCAGCTTGTCGAGGAAGCACGACGTGCGGACTTCGTGCTGGAGCTGATCCCTGCTCTTGGCGAGTTCGTTCCTGCGGACGGATCGCTCTTCCGCGTGCACGGTGAGCCGAGTGCCGTGGACGACGATCGTTTGCGTGAGGCTCTCGTTTTCAGCTTGGAGCCGACGCTCGACGAGGACGTCGCCTACGGCCTTCGACTCCTGGTTGACATCGCGGAACGCTCGCTCGCTGACTCACCTTTTCAAGACCCCACCACGGCCGTGCAAGCGATCGATCGACTGCACGACATCCTGAGGCAGCTCGCCCGCCGGCCCTTTCCTGACGGTCGGCATCTCGACGAGGAGGGACAGTTAAGACTCACCGTACGAACGATGAGCTGGGAGGCCTACGTGCATCTGGCTTTCGACGAGATCCGCTTGGCAGGGGCAGGCTCCCCGCAAGTGACGCGCCGGCTGAAGGCGGCCCTCACTGATCTCAGATCGATCGCCCCTCCCGAGCGAGTCGGGATCATCGACCTCCAGCTCGACCTACTCGCGACCGCCACAGAGACGTCCCTCAGCGACAAGAGAGACGTCGAGCTCGCGCTTGATGAAGATCGAGAAGGAATCGGCGCCACGGCCAGCTCGATCGAAGATGGAGCGGTCGTGTCATCACCTACAGAGCCTCCCCCGCGCGGGTAGCCCGTACCTAGTGTTCGCGCCTGGTTGAACCGACGGCAAATACGGCTGGGCAGCGCACTCCCTACTCGTCCTCGCCCTGTACGCCTATTCGGGGCCGTTCGCGCCTCCGGGGCTGAGGACCGCACCTCAAGAGACGCCGTCCACGTTGTCTGTATCGGACTGCACCGGGTGGACGGCGGCGCGCGAACGGGGTCAAGGGCAGAGACCCAGGGGGTCTCGCAGCGACCCGTCCATCCGGGTGTGGTTCACCCCAACACACCTATGCCGATACTCCAGCCAGGACGCCGGCGGCGACGCCAGAGACCAAGCGCAACCCAGGTTCTCTGGCTCTTAGCGCTGGCCTTGGCCGTGGCGGTCGCCGTCCAGGCCGTTCTGCGGTAGTGGGGTCCGGCCCCACTGCGTGTCTGGCCGGCCGTCGAGGAAGTGCTCGTTTTCACGCCGCGTCGTTCGCGCTCGGGCGAGCGCTTGCGTGGGGTGCCTTGAACGACGAACGTCGCAGGCGCACACTTGTAACGATGAGCGCAATTCGAGACGTCCTGCAGTCCGAGGCGGGCATCGGTGGGAGACAACGGAGGATCCGTTCGGGGGAACGGCGGTCTGCTCACGCTGCGGCAAGTTCCTTCAAACGCGCGGTGGGACTGCTCCCGACATCGGGGGCGGTGGTGGGGGTCTTTGGGGGCGATGGTGGCTTCCAGGGCGGCGGCGACGGCGACTAGCGAGAGGCGGGAGCATGGCGGTTCAGACTGCGCACGTTCGTTGCGTGTTCACTCCGCCGTTCGGCCATAGGTGGGTGAAGACGGAGAAAGCTGGCGTCCAGTTCCTCGTGTGCCGACGGTGCCAGAAAGAGAGCGACCTCGGGAAGTGGAAGTGGATGGGCTGGACTGGCGGCTGAAGCTGATGTAGGGCACTAGTGCAGCACTAGGCATGCAGCACATACAGCGCAGTCGCCCCGCAGAACCCCAGGAGACAGGTCCCAAGTCTGGATGCGATCGAGCCAGGAGAGCCCGCCTGGAACGGCGGGCTCTCTCTCAGCTGAACTGCTAGAGCGCCTTGTACGAGAAGCTCGACGTGCCCTTGACTCGCACGTCGAGGATGGCCTCGATCGGGCCGATGCTCCTCGGCTCCTCGCCGGCCAGGATCAGCCCCGACTCCGCGGTGGCCGTTTCCGGCGACGGGAGCTCGAACGACTCGGACACCACTCGACACCGGAAGCCGGTGAACCGACCATCGGCGACGGCCCGTCCCCACCCCGTGCAGTCGGCGACGTCGATCGCCAGACCACGCCGCACTTTGGCCAGGGCACGCGAGTACGCATACGCACGGTCGAGATAGACGCTCCCGCCCAACTCGCCAAGGCCGTACCCCGTCACCGCGGCCTCCGCCGCGAGCGCCTCGTTCAGCACCAATCCCCGACGAAGCTCCTCCTCGAGCGCCGCACGATCCTCCGTCGCGAGGCGAACCGTCGCCCCGCTGAGCACCTGCCGCTCGGCCTTCGACTCCGTCCAGGCCGCCTTCTTGCTTGCCTCGCCCGTCGAAGCGGCGGCAGTGCCGACGCCTACAGCGAGGGCGAAGCAGATGATCACCATTGCGTGTTTCATGTTTCCACTCCCCCACTCTCTCGATTTCTCTCGAACCTCTAGACGGATCGATCACCGGTTGGCTTCCTCGTCGGCCGAACGCGCCGCCGTCCGCCCCGCTCGCCCGGCTGGCGCTCGAGAAGCGCGGGATCACGCTGCGCGACATGGCTGGGCGCTCGCGTTCAGGTCACCCGGCCCCAACCAGTTCTTGCCGCGTCCCGTCGACGGACCCGCGACCTTCATCTGTCCGCGCTTCATGCCGGAGTTCACTCTCGAGATCGGGTCCGTCAGCGGCGGCCTCTCGGCCAGGCGTCGACGAAGGGCGCCCGGTCGCTAGGGGCGGCTCGATCGGTTACGGGCAGGTGAGCCCGACCACCGGCGCCGCCGATCCCCTCTGCCGCCGACGCGTGCGCGTCTCTGTCGGACCTCCGCGACTTTGAAGTGCGTCAGTCGGGAAAGTCCGGCGGCACCGCGAGGACCGGGACGGGATGCGGCTTCGCCTTCTCCGCGCTGCGGTGGAGGTGCCCGAATCGCCCTCCCTCCGTGCCCGGCTCGTAGAGCCAGAACAGCTCGAGGCCCTCGTCGCCGTAGACCTCGAGGATGTCGTGCTCGTCGCCGGCCTTGATACAGACGATGTCTCCAGCCTGGACGTAGAGCTGGACGCCGTCGTTCGAGATCTTCGCCTTCCCGCGACAGATCAGGTACAGCTCGTTGTACTCGTGGTAATGGCAGTCGTGCTCTCCGCCGTCCCTCGGCAGCCGAAAGTAGCCAGCCCGGGGCGTGCGGCACCACTCCGGTCTGTTCTCGGATCTCAGGGGCTCCTGCGAAGCGCGAATCACGGTGGTCATGACGCAAACCATCCGACCGGCGAGTTCGGGGACGAGGTCGTGTCCACGGACGACGATCCGCGTCGCGCCCAGCGCACGCCGTTCGCGAGCACCCGCGCGACCTCGGGCTGGTGATACACGGGAAAGGTCTCGTGGCCCGGGCTGAAGTAGAAGACGCGCCCCTGTCCGCGCGTCCAGCAGCAGCCGCTTCGGAGCACCTCGCCGCCGCTGAATGAGCTGATGAACACGAGCTCTTCGGGCGGCGGGATGTCGAAGTACTCGCCGTACATCTCGTGCTCCGGAATGACGAACGCCGGCGGCAGACCAGCCGCGATCGGGTGCGTGGGCGCGACCGTCCAGACGATCTCGCGCTCGGCGTCGTTGCGCCAGCGAAGGCTGCACCGCGTGCCCATCAGACGAAGAAACGGCTTCGAGTAGTGGCTGGAGTGGAGGACGAGGAGGCCCATGCCGTCCAGCACGTGTTGCACTACCCGATCCGCGACGGCGTCGTCCACGTCGCCGTGGGCGCCGTGCCCCCACCATGCGAGCACGTCGGTCGTCTCGAGCACCTCGCTGGTGAGACCGTGCTCGGGGTCTCCGAGCGTCGCCGTGCGGACGGCCGCGGCGTCGCCGAGCTCCCGGCGGAGGGCCGCCGCGATCGCCTGGTGGATCCCGTCCGGGTAGATCCGCTTGGCCTCGGGCTTCTCGTGCTCGAGACCTTCGCCCCAGACGGTCACGCCGACGGCGGCGGCCCCGGGATCACGAGACACCCGATGCCTCACGGCTCTCGGTGCACGCCAGAAGCTCATCGACCTGCCGTCGCACGTTCGGAACGTGCTCGAGCGGCAGGTGCTCGGCGATCAGGTCGAGATCGGGTCGCCGCGACCGGAGGAACTCGAGGTACGGCCTCTGCGAGAACGCGCCCGTGCCGAACTCCGGCGTTCCCGCGCGAGCGCCGTCCGGGGAGACGTCCTTGAGGTGGGCGAGCACGAAGCGGGACTCGAACCGGTCGAGGAACTCGCTCGTCACGCGCTCCTGGACGGGCATCAGGTCATCCGAGAGGTAGTTGTAGGGATCGCACATGACCTGCAGATGCTGGGTCGGGAAGCGATCGAGCAGGTCGCTCAGCTGGCTCTGCGTCTTGAGAACACTGCCGACATACGCCTCGAGAGCGAGGATCACGCCGTGCTTCTCAGCCACGGGAAGAAGGATCTCGAGCGCGTCGTAGAGGAGCCGCCACGCCTCGTCGCTCGAGTTCTCGGGCGTGTCCGTCCAGTCCCCATCGGGGTTCAGCGTCCCGGTCTCGGTCGCGACCACGTGGGTGCCGAATGCCGGCGCGATCTCGAGGCAGCGGCGAACGTGCTCGACGTTCGCGCGCCGCACCGTCGGATCGGGTGCGACCACGTTCCGGTAGCCACCGAGAGCCGGCAGAGCGATGCCCGCCTCGTCCAGGAGAGCTCGCACCGCGTCGGCGCGGGCAGCGTCGCCGAGGCACTCGTCCAGGAGCGGCCCCATGAGCTGCGTGGACTCGAGGCCGAAGCGGTCGAACTCGTCGACGAGCCGCTCCGCCTCACCCGCGCCGAACTCCGTCGGGAATGCGCCGAGGCGGGGCCACCGAAGCGGCGCGTCGAGACCGGCGAACACCGAGCGCGTGAAGCTCAGGTCGCGGGAGACGAGCGGCGGCGGTGCAGGCGGCGTCTCGAGGGTCAGCCAGCCGTCGTAGCCGATCTCGGCGAGCGCCCGCGCGCAGGCGACGAAGTCGACACGTCCGGTGCCCGGCCGGCAGTCACCGGTCGTGACGCGCGTGTCCTTGACGTGGACCGCGGCGATCAGCCCGCCCAGCGCGCGAATCTCAGCCTCGGGGTCGAGTCCCTTGTGGGCGATCGGGTTGGCGAGGTCGAAGTAACAGCCGAACGCCTCCGAGCCGACGCGGGCCGCGATCGAGGCGATGCGGTCCGCCGGCAGCGACGCCTTCGAGGCAGAGGCGTACGCCATGCTCCGCTGCTGACCGGACAGAGCGACCGAAACGCCGCGACCGCCCGATCGTCGTCTGCGTCGCTCACGAGCTCCGCTCGCATGAAGAACGGGAGGAGGATGACCGCGCTGCCGAGCTCACGCGCCCAGTCGATCGCCTCCAGGACATCGGCCCGCGCACGGTTCGATGCGTCGGCGTTCGCATCGGCAATCCCGCCCTCCTCGTTGTGCTCGCCGAGTACGAGCGCGGGAAGGTCGAGGCTCGTGGCTGCCTTCGCGCGCCGCAGGGCCTCGAGGCGATCGTGGGAGGCAGCAGACAGGTCCTTCCGGTTCAGGCCGACCTCGACACCCGAGAAGCCGGCCCGCTTCGCCCGGGCGAACACCTCCGCGTCGTCACGGCCGCCGATCACCTCGGCCATCACGGCGGCCTTCACGATTCGCCCCCGGCGAGAGCCTGCTCGCGCTCAATCGTGACAGGGAGTCCGTCGTCCTCGGCCGACAGGCAGGCGGCGAGCGTCAGCTCGAGCGAGAGCAGGTTGTGGCGGGCCGAGTTGTACGGCTCGCGCCGCTCCGCGATCGAGGTGATGAGCTCGCCCATCGTGCCGGCGAACCCGTTCGTGTGCCACGAGCCGTCCAGCTGAAAGCTCGTCGTGCGCCCGTCGCGCTCGAGCTCGAGCGACTCTGCTCCGGGCCGTGGGCCCGAGCCGAGAACGGTGCCGCGGATCGCTCCCTCCGAGCCGTGGATCCAGAAGGGCTTGTGGGGCCTGGCCGTCTCCGCGCAGCCCACGCCGCGGATCAGCGCGCTCGACCCGTCCTCGTAGTCGATCGTCGCCCAGGCGCCCCAGGGCGACTTGCTCTCGGGCGGCTGGTTCGGCGTGCGGTACTCGCGCGCCCGCACTGCGGTGACTGTCTTGCCTGCGAGCCAGCAGCGGATGATGTCGAACCAGTGCACCGAGTAGTCGTAGAGCACCAGATGCTCGATCTCGTCGAAGACGGTGCCGACCGTGAAGTCGTAGTTGTGGTGGTAGAGATGGCTCACCGCGACGACGTCTCCGACGGCGCCCTGCTCGACGAGCAAGGTGGCCGCACGCCAGGCGGGGGCCCAACGCCCGTTCTGGTTGACCGCGATCGCGAGGCCCGAGCGCTCGCCCTCTTCGACGAGCTCGCGAGCCGTCTGCAGATCGATGGCGAACGGCTTCTGTGCCAGGACGTGCTTGCCCGCCGCGAGCGCCTGCCGGACGAGCGTAGGACGTACCTCCGGGTGCGTCGCGATGTCCACGATCTCGATCTCCGGATGGCCGAGGAGCTCGTCGAGCTCGCCGAAGACCGTCTCGACGCCGAATTGCTCGCGCACCCCCTCCGTCGCCTCGGGCCGCACGTCGTAGACGCCGACCACGCGCTGGCCGAAGCGCGCGTAGCCGGGGAGGTGGCCCATTCTGACGATTCCCCCACAGCCGACGATGCCGATCCCGGGGCGATAGTCGTCCGGGAACGACGGGCGATAGTCGAGCGCGGGCTGCACTTAGCGCGCCACCATCTGCGTGGTGCGCACGTATCTGGTCGCGAGCTCTGGCTCGGCGACCTGCAGGCGCCGAGGCGGCAGCCCGTTGACGAGCGCCTCGAGATCATCGACGACTCGCGTGCCGATCTCCCGCAGCGCCTCCTGCACGAGTCCGGCCCGGTGCGGTGATAACACCGCCCCACGCGCAGAGCGGATCGGATGGTCCGCGGGTAGCGGCTCGGCGGGATAGACGTCGATCGCAGCCCGGAAGCGCCCGTCGAGCACGAGCTCGGTCAGTGCGTCGAAGTCGACGACGTGCGCCCTGCTGACGAGGACGAGCACGGCATCGGGCGGCACGAGCTCGAGCAGCTCGCGCGAGAGCAGCGCGCGGTTCTCGCTCGTTGGCGTCGCGAGCACGAAGATGACTCGCGAGGTCGCGAGGAGCTGCTCGAGGCTCGTCGGCTCAACGCGCTCGTGTCTCAGAAACGCGTCCGTCAGCCACGGGTCGTACGCGCAGAGCTCGCAGCCGAACGGTTCGAGCATGGCACGCAAGCGGCGTCCGATGTTGCCGAAGCCGACGAAGCCGACCCGCTTGCCGGTGAGGAGGAACGTGCCCAGCGATTCGCCGCTGCTCAGCCAGCGTTCGTCCGCGGCTCGCACTGCCCGGTCCTCGGCGACGATGTCGCGGCTCGACGCGAGCACGAGTGCGAGCGCCATCTCCGCCACGGCCTCTGCAAAGGCCGGGGCGGCGGAGAGCACGCGGATGCCGCGCTCGAAGCAGCGTGCGTAGTCGAGCTCCGGTGGCCAGCCCCCCGACACGGTGAGGATCGCCCGGAGGCTCGCGGCGTCCTCCAGCACGTCGCCGTACCGCCAGCCCGCCGACACGACGGCGAACGCGTCCGGCAGGGTGGCTTCGAACTCCGCGAGCGGCATCGGGTCGTCGCGCCCCCAGACGACGTCGACGAGCTCCGTCAGGCGTGTCGCGTCCTCGGCCGAGAAGACGTCGTCCATGGAGCGGAAGTGCGGGTCGACGATGACCTTCGGACGATCAGGCACGGCGGTCGGCCACGCTCACGTGATCACGACCGCGGTCTCCGTCGCGAGCTCCTCCGCGCCGGATTGGATCGCGGTGCCCGTGTCGCGGTCCATCCAGCGGATGCGCGCAGGCTCGAGGCGCAGCCACACGTCGCTGTCGGCCACCGGGAAGAGGTTGGCGTTGACGGAGACCTTCAGCGTGTCCTCGCCGCAGCGCACCGTCAGCAGGTTGTGCGAGCCGAGCGGCTCGAGCACGACCACCTTGGCCTGGACCAGGCCCTCACCCGCGGCGGTCTCCACGCCAATAGCTTCCGCGCGGATGCCGAGCAGCAGGTCGTGTCCCGCGAGCGCCGACACGTCGCTCGGGAACTCGAACGACCCTCCGCTGACCTCGACGATCGCGGTGCTGCCCGTGCTCGACACCTTCGCTTCGAGGAAGTTCATGGGCGGCGTGCCGATGAAGCCGCCGACGAAGGTGTCTGATGGATTGTCGTACACCTCGAGCGGATTCCCGAGCTGGACGATGCTTCCCTGATTCATCACGGCGATCCGGTCACCCATGCTCAGGGCTTCGATCTGGTCGTGCGTCACGTAGATCGTCGTCGCGTCGAGGCTCTGCAGCAGCGTCTTCAGCTCCGCGCGCATCTCGAGCCGAAGCAGGGCGTCGAGGTTCGAGAGCGGCTCGTCCATCAGCAGGACGTCGGCCTTCGTGGCGATCGCGCGAGCCACTGCGACACGCTGGCGTTGTCCACCCGAGAGCTGCGACGAGTAGCGATCGAGGAGGTTCTCGATGTGCAGGAGCTCGGCAGAGGAGCGGACGCGCTCGTCGATGGCGGCCTTCTTCTCCTTCTGCATACGCAGCCCGAAGGCGATGTTGTCGTAGACCTTCATGTGCGGGAAGACCGCGTAGCTCTGGAACACCATCGCGATCCGCCGCCGCCGCGGTGCGAGATCGGTGGCTTCGCGATCTCCGATGTACACGCGTCCTTCGTCCACGTGCTCGAGCCCCGCCAGGCAGCGGAGCAGCGTCGTCTTGCCGCACCCGGAAGGCCCGAGCAGCACGACGAACTCCTTGTCCTTCACTTCGAGGTCGACCCCGTCCACGGCTGCGAACTTGCCGAAGTTCTTGCGCACTCCCTCGAAACGGATGTCAGCCATCTGTCGAGCGCCCCCTTCGAGCGAGTGTCGTGGACGATCCGGGTGACGGCGTCACCGTGCCACCCGTCCCCACGTCGTCAAGAGGTACTTGCGGATGATGAAGATGACGATCAGCGCGGGCGCCAACATGAAGAAGCCACCGGCGAGGCGATACGGCAGCGCCGACGCATCCAGTGCCGCGAGCATCTGGGCGGGCAACGTGCGGTTGCGGAAGGTGAGGATCGCCGCTGCGAACACCTCGTTCCACGACGTCACGAAGATGAAGATCGCGGACGCCGCGACGCCGGGAAGAGCGAGCGGAAGCGCCACCTTGCGAAACGCCGAGAACCGGTTGCAGCCGAGCGTCATCGCCGCCTCCTCGAGCTCGTAGGAGATGCCGGCGAACACGCTTGCCGTGATGAGCACCGTGAGCGGGAGCGTGAAGGCGACGTGCGCAGCTGCAAGACCCCACACGGTGTCGTCGATGCCGATCCGCAGGTAGGTCACCGCCAGCGGGACGGCGATGATGATGAGCGGGAACGCACGCGTGCTGACGAGGGCGAGCTGAAACGGGTTGGCGCCGCGGAAGGAGAAGCGCGCGAGCGCGTAGCCGGCCGGCGTGCCGATGGCGAGGCAGGCGACGATCGTGATCGCCGCGACGTAGATGCTCCGTTTGAGCGAGTCGATAATCCCGTCCGACTCGAGAAAGAGGCTGAT
This sequence comes from uncultured Gaiellaceae bacterium, assembly GCA_963791905.1. GTDB lineage: Bacteria > Actinomycetota > Thermoleophilia > Gaiellales > Gaiellaceae > Gaiellasilicea. Next base: position 203,199 of record CAWBTX010000005.1, on the reverse strand, counting down.
CGTTTCGGTCGAGACGTCCCTCGGGAGGAGCTGCCTCGGATACACGTAGACGGCGTCGAAGGTCGAGAAGGCCGAGATCGTGATGAGGTAGATCGGGAAGATGATCCAGGCCGAGAGGACGATCGCCAACACGTAGGCGAGCACGCGGCCGAGCGATACGCGGCGTCGCCGCATCAGCGCAGCCTCTTCTCACGCGGTGTCCGCAGGGCGATGAGCACGACCGCCGCGGCGAGCAGCGACAGACCGAGGATGACGACGGAGTACGCGGCGGCGACGTGCTCGTCCATGTTGATCGCCTGCCATCGGTACGCCTCCGCCGCGAGGACGGTGGCACCCGCCCCGGTCAAGGCGATCACGACTGCGAAGACCTCGAACGCGAAGATCAGGCGGAGCAGGAGCGCGACCTGGATCGACGGCTTGAGCATCGGGATGATCACGTGCCGTATGCGCTGGAAGAAGCCGGCGCCGAACACCTCGGCAGCCTCGACGTAGTCGCGCGGGATGCCCTGGAGACCCGCGAACAGAATGACCATCATGAAGGTCGTCGAGCGCCAGATCTCGGCCGCGGCAACGGCGATCACGAGCTGCGTCTTGCTCGTCGGGTCGAGGAAGATGAACGGCACCTCGATCACGCCGATGCCTTCGAGGATCGTGTTCAGATAGCCCAGCTCGGTGAAGATCGCCGACCAGGCGATGCCCGCCGCGAGATCGGAGATCGCGAGCGGGAGCAGGAAGATGTAGAGGAAGATGCCGCTCCCGTGGAGCCTGGCGTTCAGGAGCAGCGCCATCGTGAAGCGCGAGGAAGAACTGGATCGGCACGATCACGAGGATCAGCAGGAAGGTGAAGCTCATCGCCTCGCCGAACCCGGGGTCGTCGACCATCGTCCTGAGCGCGGACGTCGTCCAGCCGGTCTCGTCCCGGAACGCGAGCCCGAAGCTCTGGATCATCGGCCACACGAAGAAGAGGCCGAGGTAGACGACCGTCGGGAGGATCAGCCAGTAGGGCAGAACCTCCCAACGTCGCCTTCTGCGCGTGACCGCGCTCTCTTGGGCTATGGACGTCACGCGGACCGATACCGATGCCTCGTCGGTCCTACTTCACGCGGCAAGGAGCCTTTCCGCTCGGCGGATCGGGCGCCCAGCACGGCGCGCGGGACTTGTCGAAGACCTCCTGGAGCAGATCTCCCTGCTCCTTGAGGACTCTCGGGATGTTCTCGCCGTTGCGGACGATCCGGATGAAGGTGTCGCGGTAGATCTTGTTGAAGTTGGCTCCCTCGGCTCCGAGCCCGATCGGAAGCAAGGCCTGGACGGCGTCCGGCGCCTTCTGCTGCTTGCGCACGGCTGCGGCCTCCGCGAGCAGTCCGGGAGACAGCCGCTTCGACAGCCGGCCGCCGACGACCGGGAAGAAGCCGAGCAGCGAGAGCATCTGCGCCTGTGCGCTGATCCCCGTCAGGTGACGGATCAACGCGTTCGCACCCGACGGGTTCGGCGCGTTCTTGGGAATGCCGAGCCCGACCGTGACCGGCATGTACGCCCGCGACTTCGGGCCCTTCGGCACCGGGAAGGCCACGAGGTCGCCCGGGCGCTGGTCGAGCGCCGTCTTCAGGCGCGCGACGTGATCCCACCCCAGGAGCACCTCCCCGCTCAGGAGCGGGTCCTGCATGAACCCGTACGTGAGCGACTGCGGATGGGTGTACTGCCAGAGCTGGCGCAGGTACGTCCACGCGGCCACCGCCTCCTTCGAGCGGAAACCGGTGACGAAGCCGCCGGTGAACGACGGCACGAGGAAACCCTGGAAGAAGCGGTGGATGAGTCCCGTGTCGCTCGCCGGCAGCCCGAACCTGTTCTGGCCCGTGCCCTTCCGGATCGCCTTGGCCCACTGGAACACCTGGCCGTACGTGAGCGCGTCGATGTTGGCGCCCTTCGGCATGTACTTGATCACGTCCTTGTTGGCGACCATCACGTACGTCGCCTGGCCGTGCGGGACGTACCACTGGTTCTTCGTCCCCAGCTTGCCGGTCTTCACGAGCGCCTCGGGCAGCGACTTGATCGTCTTGGTGACGGCGTCCACGTTGCGGAGGAGGCCTTCGTCCTGGAACGTCACGAAGTCGCCGTGGAGACCGATCAGGAGGTCGATGTTGCCCCTCCCCGCCTGTCCCTCGGCCCGGACGCGATCGAAGAAGACATTCGTGCCGAGCGGCGCGAAGACGGCCTCGACGTCGCCGTTGAAGCCTCTGAGAATGGTCCTGCGGATGGCCTCCTGCTCGGCGATGGTGCCGTACTGGCCGAAGAACGCGGTCACCTTGCCCGCGTTCTGGGCAGGACCGGCAGTCGCGCGGCCCGCGCCGGCCAGGCCCCCCAGCGCGAGTACGGCACCGACGCCGCCGGCCTTGACCAGCGCGGCACGCCTGTCGAAGGGCTCGTCCCAGGGGGACACGATGTCGTTGTCGGTGCTCATGAGAACCTCCCGTGCCGGTAGGGAGCGTGCGACGCCGGTTCGGCCGAACGCACACCCGTGACCTGAGCTCTCCAACCCGCCTTCGGCGGAGGTTTCTGACCCATGCTCCTCCGATCTCGGAGCGAGGCTGTACTCATCGCTCTCGAACCGCTAATTGCCATGCCGATGTAACAAAAAACGCAACCGAAGTCAATGACTCATCTCCTTCACGCCACCTTGCGGCGCGAGCCCGTTTCTGTGCAGCGCGTCGAGCACGAGAGCCGCGGTCCAGGCGAACTGCTCGCCGCCCTGGCCACGGCCCGTCTCGGGGTTGTAGTGCTCGTAGAAGCCGGCGCTTCGCGCCAGCTCGACCATCGCACCGCGAACCTCGGCGGCGAGCGTCGAGTACCCGTAGCGATCGAGACCGCGCTGAAGCACCCAGTTGAGAATCGGCCAGACAGGCCCGCGCCAGTAGCGCGCAGCCTGGAAGCCGGGATCGGCCGGGCCTAGGCTCGTCACGGCCCAGCCGGCGTCGCCAACCTCGACCCGCGAGCCCGCCAGCAGCGCGACCATGCGTTCGGCACGCGCGGGACTCGGCACGCCGGCGTAGAGCGGCGCGAGCCCCGCGGCGGTTCGCGTGTCGACGCGCTTGCCGGCCTTGACGTCGAAGTCGACGTACACCGCGTGCTCGTCGTCCCACAGCTGCTCGTCGAGCGCATGGGCGGTGGTCTCGGCCCACGTCTCGAATCGCTCCGGGTCGGCGCCGACGATGCGCGCGATCTCGGCCAGATCGCGGTTCGACTGGACTAGGAGGGAGTTGAAGAGCACGGGCTGGAGCGCGAACGGCACCACATCCCTGATCCGTGACGAGTCGTAGCCGAGCTCGCGAAAGACGGTGACGAGGTACACGTAGCGGTCGTACTCCCCGTCCGAGGGCCGCTCGGCCGCCTCGGCCACCTGGACGTCGACCCGCTCGTAGGGCGGCAACCGCTCGGAGTCGAACGCCACGCGCTCGAGCGCTCCGTCCCAGAGCGGAGAGTTGTCCATGCCGGACTCCCACGGGTGCCAGATCTCGACGAGGCCCCCTTCGACCCGTGCCCGCTCGCGGTAGAGGTACTCGTGCCACGCGGCGAGCTTCGGCATGAGCTCTTCGAGGAAGACGGCAGCGCGCTGCCGGTCGCTCGCGGCGCGGTACACGTGCAGCGCCGCCGTCGCGTGGATCGGCGGCTGGACGATCCCCGACGTCCTGGGCCGCTCGGGGGCGTCGGGCGAACGCTCCGTCTGCCAGAACTCCGGGCCGGGGAAGTACCGCGCCCCGTCCGTGAACACGATGTGCGGCAGCAGGCCGTCGCTCCACTGCCCGGCGAAGAGCGAGCGGAGCTCCGTCTCCGCCCGCTCCTGGTTCCAGGTGGCATAGCCCATGGCGATGCAGGCCGCGTCCCAGCTCCACTGATGCGGATAGAGCAGCTTCGAGGGAGACGTCGCGTGGCCGAGCCAGTTCGCCTCGAGGACCGCCTTCGCCTGAGCGATCAGCTCCGCGTCGCCGGCGGGGCTGGCCCGCCGTTCGCTCTCGAGCACGCCGTCGCTCATCCTCTGGTCCCTTCTCGTTGCCGATCTGGGCGGCCTAGTATTGCAATGGTCAGATAACAAATCAGCCCTGCCCAGTCAATCTCCCCCGGAAGCTCATCCTCGTGTCCTCCCAACCAGACTTAGAGTGCGACTCGTGAATCCGAGCGAGCACGCGATGGCGATCGATCCGCAGCAGCCGATTCCCCTCTACTTCCAGCTGAAGACGCTGCTCCTCGAGGAGATCCTGAGCGGCCACTACGCGGCCGCCGACGACCGGTTGCCGACCGAGCACGAGCTCTGCGCGCGCTACAAGCTCAGCCGGACCCCCGTGAGCCGCGCGCTCTCGGAGCTCGCCGACGAGGGCGTGATCCTGCGCCACCGGCGGCGGGGATCCTTCGTCAACCCGCACTGGCTCAGTCGCCGCCCCGACCAACCCGAAGTCCGCGTCATCGTGCCGACCGAGGGACCGTGGGCGCGGATGGTGCGGGACGCTGCCGGGACGCGCAACCAGATCAGCGTCGTCAAGGTGCCCCGCCAGTCCCTACACCAGACCCTCACGCATGCGGTCGCCGAAGGGCAGGCTCCGGACCTCGCGGTCATCGACTCGGTCTGGGCACCCGAGTTCGCAGCCGCCGGCTTCATTCATGCCCTGGAGGAGCTACATGAGGTCTGGGTCCGACAGGAGCACGAGGTCGATTTCCTCGAGCCGCTGGTTCGCACGAACCGGTACGAGGGGAAGACGTACGGCGTCTCGCCGTTCGCCGACGCGAGCGGACTCTGGTACAGCCGAGACAGGTTCGGGTCGCTCGGCCTGGCGCCACCCGAGACGTGGGGCGAGCTGCGAGCGGCGGGTCACGCGCTCATGAAGGACGGCCTCACGAGCCCGATGGTCATGCCCGGCGGCCGCATGGCCGGCGAGACGACCACCTACTGTCTGATTGCGGTTCTGGCCTCGAACGCTGCTCACGTGCTCGAGCCCGACGGGGTGAGCCTCAGCTCCCGGGCGACCGGGCAGGCGCTCCGCTTCCTGCGCAAGCTGATCGAAGAGCGAATCGTCCCTTCGGAGGTGGTGGGGTACGAATGGGACCACGCCGTCCGGCTCTTGGCCGAGGGACGGGCCGCACTCAGCCTCGGTGGCATCTACGAGGGTCAGACCCTCGCCGAGGCGCTCGGAGTTCACCATCACGACGTCTGGGACCACTTCGGCTTCACGCGCGTCCCCGCCGGCCCGAAAGGCGCGCCGGCAAGTGTTGCGGGAGGGATGATGTTCGCGATCTTCCGCCAGGCCGTTCAACCGAGACTCGCGATGCAGCTTCTCCAGCGCGCCGTCGAGCCCGAGGCGCTCGCCCGCGTCGCTCGCTCGACCGGGCGGATACCCTCGCGCCGCTCGGCGATCGAGCTCGCTGCCTCGGACCTCCCATTCCTGTCGGAGGTCGCCCAGATCATCGAGTTGGCGGTGGCGCGGCCCTGGATGCCCTCGTATCCGCGCGTCTCCGTCCAGTTGCAGACGATGCTCGAGGCGGTCCTGACCGGCCGGCTCGGCCCCGCCGCTGCGGCGCAACGGACCGCTGAGATGATCGGAGCCATCACCGGGCTCCCGCTCGTCCAGGATCGTGCGCGTGCCGCCGCGGCGGCCTGACCGGAGGTGAACGCGCTCGCCGAATCGGCCCGCGCGATCCTCGCAGCCAACGACATGGGCTCGTTCGTCCGGCCCGGCCGGGAGCTCTACCCGCATCAGTGGAACTGGGACTCGGCGTTCGTCGCGCTCGGGCTGGCGCACGTCGATCCCGACCGCGGACGGGCCGAGGTGCGATCGCTGCTCGAGGGTCAGTGGAGCGACGGGATGGTTCCGCACATCGTGTTTCACGTCCCCGCGCCCGACTACTACCCGGGGCCGGAGTTGTGGGACTCGGCGGCCTGCGAGGGCGCACCCAGCGTCCCCACGAGCGGCCTCACCCAGCCGCCCGTGCTCGCCACCGCCGTTCGGGTGTTGCACGAGGCGTCACCCGAGCGGTCGTTCCTGGAGGAGGTCGTCCCGGCGCTCGAGCGGTGGCACGTGTGGTTGCACCGCGAGCGCGGTACCGCCGACGGTCTCGTTGCCATCGTCCACCCGTGGGAGGGGGCGGACAACTCACCGCGCTTCGACCGTGCGCTGGCGCGGCTCGACGTGGACGACGTGGTCGACATCGAGCGCACGGATCGACGCGAGATCGACGCGTCGGAGCGGCCGACCGACACCGACTATGCACGCTACCTCTACCTCGTCCGATGGCTGCAAGCGCAGGGCTACCGGCCGACCCTCGGCGAGGCACCTTTCCTCTTCGTCGATCTCACCTTCAATTCGGTGCTCGCCGCGGCGGAGGCGGACCTGGCTTGGCTGTGGGACGAGCTCGGGGGCGACGGAGCGCGAGCGAGCAGTGCGGCAACGCGATTGCGCGGGGCGTTGGCGGACCGGTGGGACGATGGGCGGGCGGTCTACGTCGAGGACGACGGCGACAGCGCGACATCAGACGAGACGGTGGACGCGTTGTTCCCGCTCTACGCGGGCGTTCCGGATCGGGAGCAGGCACGTCGTCTGTTCGATGAGGCGCTGTGGTCGTCGACGCGCTTCGGGCCTTCGCCCGACGCTCCGTGGGCAGTGACGACGGCGTCGAAGTCGAGCTCGGCCTTCGATCCTCGCCGGTACTGGCGCGGCCCGGTGTGGGTGAACATCAACTGGTTCTTCGTGCGAGGGCTGGAGAAAGCGGGTCTGCCGGCGGAGGCCGACGAGTTGCGGCGATCGACCCTCGAGCTGGTCGGCAAATCGGGCTTCTCCGAGTACTACGATCCGAGGAGCGGCGAGCCTCTAGGGAGCGGCGGCTTCTCCTGGAGCGCAGCGTTGACGCTCGACCTCCTGCTGCGCTCGCCCGTGTGAGCTACGACCCCGCTCCTCGCTATCCCGTCGCCGGAGGCCACGTCCAGAGCGGGTTCGCCGCGCTGGCCGACGCGGTCGTGCTCGGGGCGCCACGGACGCTCGCGATCGAGGGGCCCGCAGCGCTCGCCTGGGACCTCTTCCTCGCCCGTCTCGTCGACGAGCTCGAGCGACGAGACGTCTCCATCGAGACCGTCGACGCGCGTCTCTTTCTCGCTTCGTGGGAGGAGATCCGCCGACGTACGGAAGCGAGTGTGCTCCCGGGCGATCCCGTCTTCGGCCGCATCTTCGACGGCGAGCTCGTCGACCTCGTCGCCGGGCAGCAGCAGGAGGTGGAGTCGGACACCGGCATCGTGGTCGTGTTCGGTCCCGGCAGCTCCCTTGCCGAGCACGACGTTCTCTGGTTCGCCGACCTGCCGAAGCGTGACAGCCTGACCGCCGTCCGACGCGGTGAGGCCGGCAACCTCGGACAGCCGGTCGGTGAGCCCGGCTCGGAACAACGACTCCTCTTCGTCGATTGGCCCGTGCTCGACCGGCACAAGCAGAGTCTGCTGCCGCAGGTCGACCTCTACGTCGACCTGAGCGCGCCCGAGGCGCCGCGCTCGCTCGACGGAGAGGCGCTACGGCGGTCGCTGCACGACCTCGCCGGCAGGCCCTTTCGCACGCGTCCGACATTCCTGCCCGGGCCTTGGGGAGGCCAGTGGCTTCGGGAGGTGCTCGAGATCCCGACCGAGGCGCCGAACCTCGCGTGGTCCTACGAGCTGATCACGCCCGAGAGCGGGATCCTCGTCGGCACGGATGATCCGGTCGAGGTGGGCTTCGAGCTGCTCATGGCGGCGGAGGCCGAGCGAGTGCTCGGACCCGAGCTCGCGGAGCGTTTCGGCGTCTCGTTTCCGATCCGGTTCGACTACCTGGACACCATGGGAGGAGGCCACCTCTCGATCCAGTGCCACCCGTCCGAGGAGTACATGCGCGAGACGTTCGGTCTTCCATACACGCAACACGAGACGTACTACGTCATGCAGGCGAGCCCCGGCTCGGTGATCTTCCTCGGGCTGCGAGACGACGCCGACCTCGACGCCTTCCGGGTCGACGCGGACCGAGCGGAGAAGCCGGGGCTCGCGCTGGAGCCGGAGCGCTACCTCCAGACGCATCCCGCGGTTCAGCATGGCCTCTACGTGATCCCGGCCGGCACCCCACATGCGAGCGGGGCAGGCAACGTCGTGCTCGAGATCAGCGCGACGCCGTACCTCTACACGCTGCGCTTTTACGACTGGCTCCGCCGCGATCTCGAGGGCCACCTCCGGCCGGTGCACGTCGAGCACGCCTTTGCGAATCTGGACACCGCGCGTTCGGGCGACTCGGTCCGCAGCGCGCTCATTCCCGAACCAAGACCGATCCGCAAGGGAGTGGGCTGGACCGAGCTCGAGCTTGGCCGGCTTCCTGAGCTCTTCTTCGCCGTCCACAGGCTCGATTTCGACGAAACGGTGGAGGACGACACGGCGGGGCGGTTTCACGTGCTCAACCTCGTCGCCGGAGACGAGATCGAGATCGAGTCGGAGACGGGCGCCGTGCACGGCCTCTCGTACGCGGAGACGATCGTCGTTCCCGCAGCGGTCGGCCGCTACCGGCTGCAGCGTCTCCGCGGCGGCTCCTGCAAGGTCGTCAAGGCCTTCGTGCCGTGACGGGCGTCGTCGGTGCGCTTGACATCGGTGGGACGCACGTCTCCGCCGGCCGGGTCGACGTCGCCTCGACCGCGGTCGAGCCCGAGAGCCGGACGTCGGCGCCCCTGCCGCCCGGAGGCGGCCGCGCCGAGCTGCTCGCGACCATCTCGCAGGCGGCCCGGTCGATCGCGAGCACCGGAGATCGACGCGCTCGGAGTCGCCGTCCCCGGGCCGTTCGACTACGAGCGGGGCGTGTCGGAGATCACGCACAAGCTCGACGGCCTCCACGGCGTGGAGCTTCGCGCCGAGCTCCGCGCGGCCGCGGCGCTCCCGGACGCGGCCGCGATTCGCTTCCTCAACGATGCAGAAGCCTTCCTGCTGGGGGAGTGGTGGGCCGGCGCGGCGCGAGGGCATGCACGCGCGGTGGGGATCACGCTCGGAACCGGCCTCGGCTCGGCGTTCATCGACGACGGCGAGATCGTGCGCACGGGAGCGCGCGTCCCTCCCGGCGGCGAGCTCTACAGCCGTCCTTTCCGCGGTGCCCCGGTCGAAGAGACGATCTCGCGGGCTGCTCTTCTCGCCCGCTACGGCTGCTCCGAAGGAGTTGTCGACGTCGAGCAGATCGCGCAGCGCGCGCTGGCAGGAGAGCCGGCTGCGCGTCGTGTCTTCCTCGACCTCGGGAGCGCCCTCGGGGAGTTCCTCACCCCGTGGCTGCGCGCATTCAGCCCGACCTGTCTCGTGGTCGGCGGGTCGATCGCACGCTCCTGGCCGCTCTTCGAGGCGTCGCTGCAGGCCGAGTTGGACGAGCTTCCGGAGCTGCGGGCCGTCTGCGTCGCGGATCAGCTCGACGATGCGGCGCTGCTCGGCGCCGCGTACTCAGCCGCGGCCCGGCGCTGATGGCGAAGCGCCGACTTCAGCCGCAGGTCGAGGCGTACCTCCGCGAGCGGAGGGCCGCAGGTGTTCGTCCGCCGCACCAGCTCTCCGTCGCCGAGGCCCGCGAAGCGGAGACGGCCGAGACCGAGCCGTCTGTCCGCGAGCCGGTCGCCGAGGTCCTCGACCGGACGATCCCCGGGCCCGCGGGTGAGATTCCCGTCCGGATCTATCGCGTCGAATCCTCCGGCCCGCTCGCCCGTGCTCGTGTACTTCTTCGGCGGAGGCTGGGTGCTCGGCTCGCTCGCTGCTGCCGACCCCGTCTGTCGGCGGCTTGCGAACGAGACACCCTGCGCAGTCGTCTCGGTCGCGTACCGCCGCGCCCCGGAGCACCCCTTTCCCTGCCGGCCTCGAAGACTGCTATGCCGCCACCTGCTGGGTCGCCGAGCACGCTGCCGAGCTCGGGCTGGATCCCGACCGACTCGCCGTCGGCGGCGCGAGCGCCGGCGGCAACCTCGCAGCCGGCGTCGCGCTGCTCGCCCGCGAGCGCGTCGGCCCGACGCTCGCGGCGCAGCTGCTCGTGTATCCACCACTCGACCACCGAGCCGACACTCCGTCGATGCACGAGGAGCTCGACCCTCTCCTGTTCGGAGCTCGGGACGTCGCGTGGTGCTGGTCTCACTACCTCGAGAACCCTGCCGACGGCGACAACCCTCTGGCCTCACCTCTCCGAGTCGAGGACGTCCGAGGGCTTCCCCCCGCGATCGTGATCACGGCCGAGCTCGACCCGCTCCGAGACGAAGGCGAGCTCTACGCGGCGCGGCTCGCCGACGCCGATGTGCCGACCGACCTCGTGCGCTTCGACGGCGCGGTTCACGGCTTCTTCTCGCAGGCCGACCGTTTCGACGCGGCCGCGGAGGCGCAGGCGCTCGCGGCGTCTGCGCTTCGGCGCCGCTTCGAGCCTACGCAGGGATAGCTTCTCCGAAAGACCCGTTGTTTCCAGCGGCCTTGTGACCGGACCGCGGCTCGCTCGAACTCGTCTATTGATCCATCCTGATCTTCGACGGCGCCCAGCAATATCCCCGCGGCCGCAGCGGCCGCCTACTAAGGAGGCCCGATGAGCAAGCTCAGGTGTCATATCTCGATCTCGCTGGACGGCTTCGTCGCCGGCCCGAACCAGAGCGAGGAGAACCCGCTCGGCGAGGGCGGCGAGCGGCTCCACGACTGGGTGGTCCCGCTCGCCGCCTGGCGCCAACCCCACGACAAGCAAGGGGGCGAGGTGAACGAGAGCACACGGATACTCGAGGAATCGCGCGAGAACATCGGCGCCGCGGTGATGGGCCGCAACATGTTCGGTCCTGTCGGCGGTGGTCCCTGGGGCGACGAGCAGTGGACGGGCTGGTGGGGCGACAACCCGCCCTACCACTACCCCGTGTTCATCGTCACCCATCACCCGCGTGATCCCGTAGAGATGGAAGGAGGGACCACGTTCCACTTCGTCACCGACGGAATCGAGTCCGCGCTCGAACAGGCAAGGGACGCCGCAGGCGGCAAGGACGTCATGCTTTGGGGCGGCGGCAACATCGCTCAGCAGTACCTGGCAGCGGGACTGCTGGACGAGCTCGAGCTCCACGTTGTTCCAGTGTTGCTCGGCGACGGTGCTCGCGTCTTCGGCAACCTCGGGGACGCGGAGGTGCGGCTCGAGCAGGTCCGGGCCGTCGAGGCGCCCGGCGTCACGCACCTCAAGTACCGAGTGGTGAAATGAACGGCGTCGCCGCCTAGGCTCGGCGGCGTAGTCTGGCGCCGCCAGGTGAGCGACGCGGAGGAGGCACCGTGACGAAAGCGGATTACCCTGTCGCGCCGGACGAAGAGGTCTCGCCATCGATTCGAGCGCAGCTGCTGGCGACCGAGCATTGGAGCTTGCTCGCGTCGCGGAGCACGACCCAGAACGAGTTGCTCGTCCGGATCGCGATCTTCCTGACTCTCGTCTCGGCCAGCGTTGTCAGCCTCGCACTCGTCGGGCAAGCGACGGACTTCGACGGTCGCTTCGACGTGTTCACCCTCCTCCTCTTCTCGATCTTGCTTCTCGTTGGCACGCTCACGCTCCTCCGTGTCTCCAACGGCAGCGAGGAAGACCTGGCGTATGTGATCGGGATGAACAGGCTTCGGGCGGGCTACACCGAGCTCGACCCTGGGATCGACCGCTACTTCGTCGCGTCGAGGCACGATGACGAGCGAGGGATCGGCCAGACGTACGCCTACTTCCCACAGGGCTCAGAAGTCCTCCAGCCCCTGGCGAGCAGCATGATGTTCATCCTCGTCGTGGACGCCGTCGTTGCTGGCACGCTGGCGGGGCTTGCGACAAATGCAGCCGATGCTCCAGGAGCGGTGGTCGCGGTAGCGGCGGCGGCTGCGAGCATCGCCTACTTCGCGGCGTGGAGCCGGCACTTCCTTCGTCGGTATCGGGCCTTTCAGCGCGAATACAACGCGCTCTTTCCACACCCGGAGGGATGACCCGCCTAGCCGCGCACTCGGCCTTGTTTGCCACGGCAACGCCTCGTAGAGTCGCCGCGAGGGTGATTGCCGTCACGCCCAAGCGCACCAATCGAGGCAGAGCCGAGCCGCCGTGAGTCCCACGATCAGCGGGCGCATCGTCGACGAGGGCGGAAACGGCTGTCCGGGGCTGATGGCCGAGGTCCCGGTCGAGTACCTGCTCAAGCCCGAGCGCTTCCGCAGCGCGGTCACGAAGGCCGACGGGCGCTTCACCGTGACGGTGCCTGAGGTATCCGACCTCGTCGACTTCACGCCAAGCTTCAGCGTGCGCGCCGTCGACCGGGTGCTGCGCCCGGTCAGCGCCGACAAGTCGTTCACCGTCACCGGCGCCGCGCACGACGTCGGCGACGTCCCGCTGCGGCGCGCCGACCGCGACGGCCTGCTCGTCACACTGCTGACCGGCTCCGCGCCGTTCGTCAGCGACGCCAATGCGCTGAAGGTGCTGATCGACGGCGAGGAGGCCTTCGGGCGCATCGTCGACGAGCTCGAGCGCCTGCAGCAGCCCGCCCAGGCTGCGCTCCCGCACCGCGTCGATCTCACGCAGCTGTTCTTCTCCCGGCCCCCGCAGTTTCACGCCAACGCCGCGGATGAGGAGCCGAAGCTCATCTTCCGCTTCGTCCCGCCGCAGATCGTGCCGCGCACCCCGAGCAGTCCGCTAGTGCCGCGCCCGGGCGACCGCCGGCCCGAGCGACTGTTGCTCGATGTCGCGCGCGCCCAGAACCCCGTCGAAGTCCGCATTTTGCTCAACGAGCCGTCGATCAACCGCCGCGAGGGCATCTTCTGGCTCGTCGCGCTGCCGATCGCGGGCGCCGGCATCGTCGGCGGCATCGCCGGCTTCGTCGGCTTCTTGTTCGGCATCGGCTGGGTGCTGTTCTTCCCGTTCGCGATTGCGTCGCTGATCGTGATCGCCTTCGCCGAGGCCGCGAAGGCCAGCCAGGAGCTCGCGGCGAAGTCGGACGTCGAGGAGCTGACGGCTTACTTCAACGCGGCCATCGCCGCGAGCGCGGCTCCCCGGCCGCAGATCGTCGTGCGCGGCTTCAAGCAGCCGCTGCCCAACCACGGCGTCATGCACCCGAAGATGCTGATCGTCGACGGCGAGCGCGCCGTCGTGCTCGGCTCGCCGTTCGGGCAGCGCTATTACGACGACCAGCTGCACGCGATCGAGGATCCGCGCCGCGGCGCCAACACCAGCCCCGTCATACACGACGTCAGCGTCGCCGTCATCGGGCCCGCGGTGCGGCACATCGACGAGACGTTCCACCTGCTCTGGAACGAGGACCTGCAGACCCCTCAGCCGATACCGACCACAACGCCACCCGTGCAGACCGGCGGCGAGGACGGCCTCGCGCGCGTGCAGATCGTGCGCACGCTCGGAGGCAGGCGCTTCAAGAGCCTTGCCAACCGCAGCGAGAAGGGGATCCTCGAGGCCTATCTGCGCGCGTTCGCCGCCGCCCGCAACCTCATCTTCATCGAGACGCAGTACTTCACCGACAGCATCATCAAGGACGCGCTCTTGGAGGTGCTCCGCGACACCGCGAGCAAGGTCCAGGTCATCCTGCTGCTGAACATCAAGCCGGACCTCCCCCTTTACCCGGAGCGCCAGGCCAAGCACGTCGCGCAGCTGCGCGCGACCGGCAGCAACCGGCTCGGCGTCTTCACGCGCTGGTCCTACGACCACGCGCGAACGCCGCCGTGGGTCGCCCCGGTCTACCTGCACACGAAGGCGGCCGTCGTCGACGACAGCTGGGCGACGATCGGCTCGGCGAACCTCGACGGCCTGTCGCTGGACTACAACCTCCTCTTCAGCCCGCTCGTCGTCGGCGAGTCGACGGCGACCGAGGTCAACGTCTTGATGTTCAACGGCGGCGACCATCCGCCATCGCCGCTCGTCGACCTCGTGCGCCGCCGGCTGTGGGCGGAGCACCTCGGGCTGCTCGCCGGCGGCAGGCCCAACCCTGCCGACACCAAGCTGACGAAGCCGATCACCACGGACTGGCTCGACCTTTGGCGTCGCCACGCGGCGGCGTCGCTGCAGCACGTCGCCGCCGGCCGCTCCCAGGCGCTGCACGGCTTCGTACTCGAGTACCCCAACGACGCGGGCTCGCTGCAGGAGCCGCGGCGCCACCTGGCAGCGCTCGTGCAGCAGGCGCCGCACGTGCAGCAGGTGCTGCAAGTGCGGCCGATCGGCACGATCCGCCCGTTCGACTTCTTCACCCAGCAGTGGACGGGCGAGACCGGCGAGGACACGTCTTGAGCGTCGAGCGCACACTGCTGACCGGCGTCGGGGGCGCGCTCACGCTGCTGGGAACGCTTGCGCGGGCGGCGGGTGGCCCCCGCACGGTGCTGGAGTCGCTGGGCTGGGGACTGCCGCCAGGCGCCGACGACATCGGCCTCGCCGCGCTCGAGCTCGGGGACGTCGGCCAGCGCTTGACGGCATGGAGCGCGCTGGCAGCGGACCCCGCCGCCTCCGGTGACGACGAGGCACTGGCGCTGCTCGAGCTCGGCGACGCCGTCGTTGCCGTGCTCGGCGACCTCGACGACCTGCGCCTCGACGCGCCGCAGAACTACCTCGACCGCACTCACATCAAGGACGAGTTCCTCACGCGGCTGCTGGACTTCTACCTCATCCAGTCGGCCGCCGTCGCGTCGCCGCGGACGTTCGACGCCGCCTTGCTGCTCGGCTGGTTCGAGCTCGCGCCGCACGAGGCGGATCCCCAGCGCTTCCAGGTTGCGCACCTGCGCCACGTCGTGCACTGGGAACGCGTGCCGATGCTGCTCGGCGACCCCGAGGGTCTTCTCCGCGACGTCTACGGCTGGGGCACCGCGGACTTCGACGCCGACACTCTCGTCGGTCGGGTCGGCGCCTGCCTGCAGCACTGGAGCACGCAGGTGCAACGCCGCGAGTTGCCCGCCGTCCCACTCGCGCGCCTGCAGGGCACGGTGCCGACGGCGACCCAGCCGCCGCAGAGCCAGCTCTTCCTCACCGTGCTCGAAGCGGCGGGCACGCTCGGCGGCGAGGTCGGCATCAGCGTCTTCGGCCTGCCGCCGCTCGCACCCGGCGGCAGCGACGGAGGCATCGGCATCAGCCCGTACGCCGCCGGCAACGCGACCCTGCGCGTCCCGCTCTCTCCCACGCTGTCGCTCGGCCTCGAGGCCGACGCCGACCTCGGCAGCGGCGTCGCGCTTGTCCTGCGGCCGGACAGCGAGCCGCTGCTCCGAAGCGGGCTCAACGAACCGACCGCGCGCACGGGCGCGGCCGGCGCGCGACTGCGGATCGACCTGACGAAACTCGCGCCGCAGGACGCGAGCATCACGCTGCTGGCGACCGACGCCGCACGCGTCGAGGCCGCCGCCGTCGGCCTGATTGTGCAGGTCGCCGTCGACGGCCGCGGCACCGACGCCGCGATCGGCATCGACGTGCGCGGCTGCCGCATCATTGCGACCGGCGGCGAGTCGTCGCTGCTGCGGGCGATCCTGCCGCCGGGCGGCGTCGCGGCGACGACGGACGTCGCGCTGTCGTGGTCGCACCGCGACGGCGTCCGACTCGACGGCCGCGCAGAGCTCGAGACCGAGGTGGCGGTCGGCGTCGGCCTCGGGCCGCTGACGATCGACTCCGTCGGCCTGAAGCTCATCGTCGCCGACAACGTCGCGCTGGCGGCGGACGTCGCCGTGACGCTGACGCTAGGCGGCGCGCGGATCATCGCCGACGGGATCGGCCTGCGCGCGACGATCACACCGGGCCCGGGCAGCCTCGGCAGCGCCGACCTGGCCATCGCCGCCACGCCGCCGACGGCACTCGGCTTCTTGCTCGACACGAGCTTCGCGCGCGGCGGCGGTTTCATCGGCTTCGATCCCGCGCGGGACGAATACTCCGGCGTCCTCGAGCTGGCGATCGGGCCGGTCGCTGTCAAGGCGCTCGCGATCCTCACGACGAAGCGGCCCGACGGGGGGCCGGGCTGGTCCCTGCTGCTGCTCGTCTTCAGCGAGTTCGACGCGATCGCGCTCGGCTACGGCTTCACGCTCAACGGCGTCGGCGGGATCGTCGGCCTGCAGCACGGCGTCTCGACCGCGGAGCTGCAGGCCGGGCTGCGCAGCGGCGCGCTCGACGCCGTCCTGTTCCCGCCCAATCCGGTCGCCGACGCTCCGGCGTTGCTTGGCCGCCTGCGCCTCGTCTTCCCGATCGTCCCGCGCGCGCTGACGTTTGGGCCGGCGCTGAAGATCGGCTGGGGCACACCGACGATCGTCACGATCGACCTCGGGATCGTGATCCAGATCGACGACCTGCTCGGGAGCGGCAGCGCCCAGCCGCAGGTCAGTCGAGTCGTGCTCGTCGGCCAGCTCGAGGTCCGGCTGCCGCCCGATGCGGGGGGCGACGTCCCCGAACTGCTGAAGCTTCTGGTCGACATCGTCGGCAGCTACGAGCTGCGCGACCAGGCGCTCAGCATCGACGCGCGCCTGCGCGACTCGCACGTCGCCGGACTGCCGCTGAGCGGCTCGCTCGTCGTGCGCGCGCGCTTCGGCGACGAGCCCAACCTGATTCTCGCCGTCGGCGGCTTCCACCCGCGCTTCACCGACCTGCCGCCGGGCCTGCCGGCGCAGGACCGTGTGGGCTTCGAGTTGCGGCGCGACATCGTGAAGGTGCGGATCACCGGCTACGTCGCGATCACGACGAACACCCTGCAGATCGGCGCCGATGCCGAGCTGGAGGCCAAGGGCGGCAACTTCCGGATCCGGGCAACGCTCGGCTTCGACGCGCTGTTCGAATCCGAGCCGGTCTTCCACTTCGAGATCGACTACCGCGTCAGCGCCTCCATCAGCTACCGAGGCCACAACCTCGCGTCGGTCAAGGTGACGGGCGTCCTGCGCGGGCCGGGACGCTGGGAGGTCTCCGGTCATGCCTCCTTCTCGATCCTGTGGTGGGACGTCAGCGTCGGCTTCGAGCTCGGCTGGGGCGACGTCGCAGCGCTGCCGCAGGCGACGGTCGCCGTCGGCGCGCAGCTCGTCGCTGCCCTGTCGGATCGCGCGAACTGGGCGGCCGAGCTCCCTCTAGGCGGCGACGCGCTCGTGACGCTGCGCTCGCCGCCCGGCGATGCCGTCCCGGCGCACCCGCTCGGCGCGCTGGTGATCACGCAGAAGGTCGTCCCGCTCGGCATCGAGATCGCGCGAGTCGGGACGGCGCGGCCGAGCGACGGTACGCGCTTCGACATCACGGGCGTGACGATCGCGGGCCGCACGGTCGCTGCGCCGGATGCGCGCGAGGAGCATTTCCCGCGTGGGCGCTACCTCGACCTCGAGCCTGAGCAGCGGCTGTCGACGCCGTCCTTCGAGCGTTTCCGCGCCGGCGTCGCGATCGCCTCGGAGGCCTTCAGCGCAGGCGCCGACCAGGTCTCGTTCGAGCCGGAATTCGAAACCGTCTACCTCGGCGAACAGGAGCCCGAGCCCGAGCCGGCCGTCGTCAACCCGGCGATCCTCGTCGCGCAAGCGCACTTCGGCGGCGCCTCGTACTCGGCCCTGCGGCGTGACGCCCGGCTGCTGCCCGGCGACCGCGACACGCGGATCGTCGTCCGCGAATCGGTCTTTACGGCCGCCGGCGCCGGCGCGGCGGCGTTCGGGTCGTTTACAGAGGCCGACGAGGAGGCGCGGCGCGGGAGAACGTTCGTCGCCGAGCAGGCCGAGCTGGTGGTGATGTCGTGAGCTACCGATTCCTGCCGTGGGTGCGGCGTGGCCTGGCGGCCGAGATTCCCGACGCCGACCCGATCGTCGCCGACCTGCCGGCCCGCGCACGGCTGCCGGTCCGGCTCGCGCTCTCGCACGGTCCACCGCCGGTCGGCCTGGACCTCGAGCTCTACGGGCCGGGCGACGTCACCGGCCTCGACACCCGCGCGATCGTCCGCACCGAGCCGCGCCGCGGCACGACGAACTTCCCGCCCGACCAGTTCGCCGCAATCGAGTTCGACCCGCCCGACCTGCCGTGGCTGCTCTCGCCGGTCGGCGCGGCGGGGGGCGACCGTTTGCGGCCGTGGCTGGCGCTCGTCGTCGTCGAGCGCCGGCCGGGCGTCGAGATCGACGCCGTGCCCGACCGCCCGCTGCCGCGGCTCCTGATCGAGTCGCCCGCGTCGGCCGCCGACGAGCTGCCCGACCTGGCGGAGTCGTGGGCGTGGGCGCACGCACAGATGGTCGAGACCACCGGCGCCGGCGACGTGAGCGCGAGACTCGCCGCCGAGCCGAACCTCAACGTCTCGCGCCTGCTCTGCCCGCGCCGGCTGGAGCCCGATCGTGAGTACGTCGCCTGCCTCGTGCCGACGACCGAGGCCGGCCGGCGCGCCGGGCTCGGCGAGCCGCCCGGCGACGGCGCGACGACGCCGGCCGCCTGGTCCGGCGGCGCGAGCGCGATCCTGCCGCTGTACTTCCACTGGTTCTTCCGGACAGGCCCGGAAGGCGACTTCGAGTCCCTCGCGCGCCGGCTCGTGCCGCGGCCGATCCCGGCTACGGTCGGGCGGCGGCCGATGTTCGTCGGCGCGGCGGACCCGGCGCTGCCGTCGCTCGCGCCCGACGCCGGCGGCATCCTGGAGCTCGAGGGCGCGTTGCGCGCGCCGGAACCGGGCACGGGTGCAGGCACGCCTGCACCGGCGGCGCTCGTCGACGCGCTCGTCGGCGTGCTCGACGCGCCCGCCGAGCAGCTCGGCGGCGGCGCGCCCGACGGCGCCGAGGCCGTCGCGCCGCCGATCTACGGGCAGTGGCCGGTGCGCCGCCACACGATCCCAGCGACCACGACGGCGCGACCGCGCTGGCTGCGCGAGCTCAACACCGACCCGCGCCACCGCGCCGCGGCCGGACTCGGCGCGCAGGTCGTGCGCGAGAACCAGGAGCGCTACGTGTCGGCCGCCTGGAAGCAGGTCGGCGACGTGCTCGCGGCCAACCAACTGCTCGACCGCGCGCGCCTCGTTCGGCGCATCGGCGAGCGGATCCACGCACGCCACGTCGCCCCGCTGCGCGACGACGCGCTGTTCGCGCTCGCCGCACCGGTCCACGCCCGCATCGTGCTCGACGGGCTCAGCGTCGCGCGGCGACTACAGGCGAGTCTGCTGCCCGATGGCGCGGGCGACGCCGCGTTCCGACGAATGGCTGCGCCGCAGAGCCCGCTGCTCCGCCGCGCCGCCCGGCTGGACAGCGACGGCAGCGGCGGCCCGATCGCGCCGCGCACCGTGCTCACGAGCCTCGCCCGCGGCGAGCTGGCCGTCGATCCCCTTGCGGCCGAGCCGGACGGGATCGTGGCGTCCAGCCTGCTGGCCGCCCTGCCGCCGGCGAGCAGCGGCCAGGTCAGCGGCGCGTCGCTCGGCCTGCCGGGCGCCGTCGGCGCCGGGCTCGTCACGCAGCTGCGCGGCGCAGCGGAGAAGGTCGCCCGGCAGCCGCCCAGCTCGATCGTCCTGCGGCCAAACGGCGCGTTGACCGCGATCTTCGGAGATGCCCAGCTCGACGCGGTCACGCGTGCAGTCGGCGCGCAGGGCTCGGTGCACGAGGCGCTGGGACTCGTCCTCGGCCAGGTCGTCCGGCCGCCTGCCGGCGGCGGGCGACGCGGTCCGATCGGCGCGGGTGCAGCGCGGCCGATCAGTGTGAGACTGCCCAACGTCCCCGTCATCAGCGTCGAGCCACCTGTGACGCTGCCCGCCTCCGTGTCGGCGACGCTGGCCGCCTTCCAGGTACAGGTGCAGAGCTTCGAGGCCTCCGTCGTCGCGCTGAGACCGCCGCCGGCGCCGCTCGAGCTGGCCTCGTTGCGGGCCGCCGTCGTCGCCTCGCTCGATCCGGTGCCGGTCATCGATCGCCGAGTGCGCGGGCGCCTGACGATCGCCGGCGGGCCGTTGCATGACCAGGATCTCGGCGACCGCGTGCGGCCGACGGATGACCTCGGTCCGGTCATGGCCGGTCCGCTGCTGACCGAGGCGCTGTACCGCGACCTCGCCGTCTACGACCAGGACCGCTTCCTGCCCGGTGCGGGCGCGATCCCCGCCGATACCGTGACGCTGCTGGAGACAAACCCGCGCTTCGTCGAGGCGTTCCTGGTCGGCGCCAACCACGAGATGAACCGCGAGCTGCTCTGGCGGCGCTATCCGACCGACCGCCGCGGCACACCGCTGCGGCGCTTCTGGGAGCGGCTCGACGGCCGCACGGACATCGGCCCGATCCACGAGTTCGCGCCCGAGGCGCGGCTGGGAGCCAATGCGACCGGCCAGCTCGAGGGATCGATCGTGCTGCTCGTCCGCGGCGAGCTGCTCAAGCGCTATCCGAACAGCGTCGTCTACGCGGTGCCGTCCGCCGCCAACGGCCGCCTAGACCCGGCCGCCCCTGTCACGCTGCCGGTCTTCGCCGGGCGCCTGGAGCCCGACCTGTGCTTCGTCGGCTTCGACCTTGCCGTCGAGCAGATCGAGCCCGCGCCCGGCTGGCTGTTCGTCATCGCCGAGCAGCCGACGGAGCCGCGCTTCGGCCTCGACGCACCCGAGCCCGGCGCTCCGGCGGGCGGCGAGCCGGCCACCTGGGCGGAGCTCGACTGGAGCCACGTCGGCATCGCGCCCGGCGGCCACCTGCGGCTCGCCGACAGCGGCCTGAACGGAACGTCGAAGCTGCTCAGCGGCCGTAGCGACCCGCTCGCGCTACCAAAGCCGATCGAGTTCGGGCGGAACGCGGCGCACATCGCCGCGATCACGTTCCAACGCCCGTTCCGCGCGGCGATCCACAGCGCGAAGCTGCTCGCCGGCGTCCGGGGAGAGGACGAGTCCGACTGATGTCCGCACCCGACGCGATCGCAGCCGCCCGCGCGGGGCTCGAAGCAGCCGAGGCCGCCCTCGCCGACAATGACGCACAGCAGGCCGACACGCGGCGCGAGCTCGCAGAGCTGCAGGCGGCAGGCGCCGACCGGCTCGAGCTGCGCGCGCTGCAGCGTCGGCTCGGCGCACTGGCGACCGCGCGCGCCCGGCTGGTAACCGCCGTCGACGCCGCGCGCGCGAAGGTGCAACGCCTGCGCGACGCCGCTGCCGCGGCAACCGGACCCGAGGCGCAACTCGCCGGGCTCGACGGCCAGGTTCCGGTCACGCTGCTGCCCGTCCGCCTCGAGACGCGCTTCGCGCCCGACCGCCGCAGCCTGCGGATCCGCATCTACCCCGAGCCGATCCACAAGGACGACCACGAGCCCGAGTTGACCGACGCCGAGCTCGCCGCAGGCCAGGAGTACTGGCGCACGCGTTGGTCGGCGGCGACCGATGCGGAGCTCGCGCGCGCGGCGTGGCAGCGAATCGCCGCCCGCTCGCGCCCGCCGCGGGCGCGGTGGATCGTGACCGCCACGACCCCGGTGAACGTTGCCGAGCTCGGCCGCGGCGAGCCGCGCTTCCCGGACGTCGCGCGGAGAGCCCAGCCGTGGACGCGCGCCGCGCTGGCGGCGCTGCTGCCAGAGCGCTGGGTTGCGCTTGGCTACCGCGGCGGCGAGGAGGTCATGCGCGCATGGGGCGCGACCATCGCCGAGCGGATCGCGCTCGGCCCGCAGCCCGGGCCGGAGGAGCCGGACGCACCGCCGCCGGCCGACGGCGAGCTGCCGCTCGACGACGGCCTTCGCTGGCTCGTCGACTACGAGCGCGCGCTGAGCGACGGGATGGCGATCACAGTCAGCGACGCCGAGGTGGCCGGCGGCCTGGCGGCTGGGCTCGACGAGCTGATCGTCGTCGGCGTCGACTGGTCGCTCGACTCCATCGCCGGCGCGACCGCGCTCGGCGACCGGTTCGCCAGTGCGGCGGGCTCCGACGGCCTGTCGTTCATGGCCGTCGGCACGCCGACGAACAACACCGCCGCCGGCGCCGCCGGCGCGGGCAGCGACGCGGCACGCGAGGCGGCGCTGCTGGATCCGTTCGACGCGCCCGCGCCGTCGGGCGCCGACGGCGCCGGGACGCGCGCCGAGCGGGCGCTCGGGCTCACCACAGGGTCGGCGCTGTCCGCCGCACCGGGCGCAGCGGCGCGCGACGATCTTGCTGCCCACCACATGGCCAACGCGCTGTGGCCGACGACGTGGGGTTACTTCCTCGACCAGCTCATGCGCCCGCTCGTCTCCGACGCCGCGTCCGATGCGGCGCGCGAGCACTTCCGCGACCACGTCCGCGGCCGCGGGCCACTGCCGACGCTGCGGATCGGCAATCAGCCCTACGGACTGCTGCCCGTCGTCGCGGCCGGCGCGTGGAGCGCCGACGAGGCCGTCGAGGGCCAGATCGGCGATCACCTGCGCCGCCTGCGCGGCCTCTGGACCGCAGCGACGGCGCTCGCGCCGGCGCTCGGCGGTCCGTCGGGAGAGCGCGACCTCGTGACGCTGCTGCGCACGACGCCGCGATCGGCCGGCTACCGCGTGCGGCGCGCGACCGGCCCCGCCATCGTCTCGGCAGGCCGCGGCTTCGAGGCGCTGGCGCCGTTCCAGGAGCTCGGCGCGCGGACGTTCCTGTCGCTCGCCGGCATCGCCGGGCGCCCGCGGCTCGTCGATCTGACGCTCGACCGGCGCCACCGTCTGCTGCCCGCGCCGCTCGTCGCGCGCGGCGAGCTCTCGGAAACCGATCGCCTGGACCCCGACTACATCACCGAGATCGCCGCGTCGCTCGCACGCCCCGGCGGCTTCGTCGGGCTGTTGACGGCGCCGGCTCCGCCCCGCTCGGTGCTCGAGGCCCTGCTGCGTCAGAGCGCGCAGATCGAGATCTCCGACGCAGCCGCCGAGCTGATCGTCGACTTCGAGGTCGCACAGGGGACGTTCCAGGCGCGTCCGGTCCACGCGCAGGTGCGCGAGCGCGAGCTGCACGGCATCGACCCGGGCGCAGCTGCACGCCCGCGGGTCGCGGGCCAACGACGGCCCTCGCTGCTCGACGCCGCCGGCGGCCCGATCGACGTCGCGAAGCTCACCGTGCTGGAGATCTCCGGCAGCACGACGATCGCCGACCACCTCGCGACCCGCCGCATCGACGAGCTGCGCGCGGTCACGCAGACCCGGCGGCTGGGCGAGTTCCGCGCGAGCCTCGAACACCTCGCCGGCCTGTCGCAGGCCGAGCTCGAACGGCTCGCCGCCGAGACGCTGGACTGCTGCTCGCACCGCCTCGACGCCTGGCTGACATCGCTCGCCGCGAGCCGGCTGGAGCGCGTGCGCGAGACCGTCACGGGCACGTACGTCGGCGGCTTCGGCTGGCTGGAGGACGTGCGCCCGCGCGACGATCCCGGCAGCCTCGGCTACCTCCACGCGCCGTCGATCACGCACGCCGCGAGCGCCGCGATCTTGCGGAGCGGGTACCTCGCTCACCGCGGCGACGACGCCGGAGCGCTCGCGCTCGACCTCAGCTCCCAGCGCGTCGCGCGCGCGCTCGCGCTACTCGACGGCATGCGCGAAGGCCAGGCTATCGGCGCGCTGCTCGGCTACCGCCTCGAGCGCGGGCTGCGCGACCGACGCGTCGACCTCGCGGGCTACGTGCTCGAGCTGCGCCGCGCGGCCCCGCTCGCGACGGCGACCGACGGGTTCGACGACGGCCGCCCGGTCGAGGCGATCGCGGCTCGGGACGTCGTCGACGGGCTGGCCCTGCTCGAGCTCTGGCGCGCCGACGCGGACGCGCTGTTCCGGCGGCCCGGCCTGCCGACCACGGGCTCCGACCGCGACGACATCGAGGCCGAGCTGGCGGCGCTCGACGAGCTGCTCGACGCCGTCTCGGACCTGCTCGTCGCCGAGAGCGTGCACCAGATGGTCGCCGGCAACGACGAGCGCGCCGGGGCGGCGCTCGACGCGCTCGATCGCCAGTCGCCGCTGCCGGACGTCGGGGTTGCACGCACGCCGCGCACCGGCAGCTCGGCCTCGCACCGGCTGCTGCTCGCGCTCGACGACGCCGCCGCGCCTGCCGGCTGGGCGTCGGACCCGCGCGGATCGGCGGAGCCGCGACTGAACGCGTGGATCGCACGCGTGCTCGGCGATCCGGCGGCGATCCGCCTGCAGGGCGTCGTCACCGACGAGGCAGGCGCGGAGCTGCAGCGCGTCGCCGCGACGCTCGCCGAGCTTCGCCTGTCGCCGCTGGCGACCGTGCTCGCGGCCGCCGACGCGGGGGCCGGTGATCGCGCCAGCGAGCTCGAGGCGCGGCTCGCGCTCGTGCTGGCGGCGAAGGTGACGGCCCCCGGCGCGGCGGCGCTGGAGTTGCTGCCCGACGCACCGGCCGGAAGGCGGGCGGACCGCATCGGCCTCGCCGAGCTGCTCGACCTCGCGCGCGACGTCGTCGACCTCGCCGGCAGCAGCCGGCCGGCGAGCGCGCTCGACCTCGTCCTCGACCGCGACCTGCGCGATCCGGTGCCGCTCGATCCCGGCCTCGACACGACCGAGCTGCGACGGCGCGCCGACGCCGCCGTAGCCGCCCTCGCCGCTGCGCTCACCGCGCTGCCCGCCGCGGGCACCGCTGCCACGCGGCAGACGATCGTCCGCCGCCTGCTGGCCGCCGCCAACGCCGGCGTACGCGGTGCCGTCCCGGCCGGAGACGATCGCGACGCGCTCCTCGCGCAGGTCGCGCAGGTGCGCGCGGCCGGGCGCGCGACGCTCGGCGCCGTCGAGGACGCCGAGGCCGGCATGGACCGCACGACGACAGCCGCGAGCGCACAGGTCGAGCACGACCTCGCGCGCCTGCGCGCCGTCTTCGGCGATGCGTTCCCGGCCGCGCCGCTGTTCTCCGCCGCCAACCCCGGCCCGCTCGGCGCCTCGCTGGCCGATGCCGCTGCGCTGCTCGGCGGCGACCCGCTGGCGCCTGCGACCTGGCTCGCACAGCACGCGTTCGTGCGGCCCGCCGCCGCGCGGCTGGCGACCGTCCTGGGCGCCGCCGAGGCGCTCGACCGCGGCATCGGCGCCGACCAGCTGCAGGTCGCGCAGCTGCCGCACACGCCCGGCGCGCGCTGGATTGCGCTGCGCGGCGAGCGGCCCGCGGGGTCGCTCGCGCTCGTCGTGCACAGCCCCGATGGGCTCCAGCCTGACCGGCCGCTCGCCGCGTGGGTCGTCGACACGTGGCAGGACGTCGTCCCGAGCGCGTCGGAAACGACCGGCGCGAGCTTCCACTACGACGCGCCGGGCGCCCGCGCCCCGCAGACGCTGCTGCTCGCCGTCCCGCCGAACGCGGCGCACGCCGCCTGGAGCCTGGAGACGCTGGCCGGCAGCGTGCGCGAGGCGCTCGCGCTCGCGCGCCTGCGCGCCGTCGCGGGCGACGACGTTGCCGCGATCGGGCGCTTCCTGCCGGCGATCTACCTCGCCTTCAACCTCGAGGGCAGGACGCCGTCGGTCAACATCGGGCAACTCATCGACGCGGCGATCGCCGTTGACAACGCGGCCTTCTCGGCCGAGCAGGACGGCGGCGGGCCGTGAGCTCGATCACGACCTGGAACCGCCTCGAGCCGCTGCCGTCCGGCGACGCGATCGAGGCCGGTCTGCGCGCCGAGATCGCCGACCCGCTGTGGCTGCTCGCGCGCCAGCGTCAGTTCGGCGAGTTCCGAGGCGAGGACTGCGGCTCGCCGGTGGCGGCCCGCTTCGAGCTCTCGAGCGCGCGCCTGTCGCGTTACCACGCCGGCGCGCCCGGCCCCGACGCGGCAGCGCGCGCGATCGACTACGACGACGCGTCGCTGCCGCTCGAGGCGCTCGCCGAGCGCGAGGCACTGAGTGACGCGCCGGGCGGCGGCGGCCTTGCGCATATGGCCGGGCTGCACTTCCTTCGCCTGCTCAAGCGCCACCGAGTGGCCGCCGCGGCGCGCCGCGCGTACGTCGCGCACTACGCGCTCGCCGCTGCCGACCTGCCCGGCGACGACCCGGCGACCGTCGCGCTGCGCCGCCGCGCCGTCGGGCGCGTGCCCGACGGCCGCCGCCTGCACGCGACGCTCGAGGCTGCGCGCGGCAGCGCGCGTGCACTGACGAGCCTGCCGACTCAACCGCCCGTCGCCGGCAACCCCGTCCGGCTGCTCGCCGCCTGCGGCGACTTCCTGCGCTGGTGGGAGGACGTCGTTGCCGAGCCCGACGTCGCAGCTCCGGACGCCTGGAAGTCCAACCGCCTCGAGCATGCGTTCGCCGTCCAGGCCGAGCTGCCCGACGGGCGCATCGTCCTGACCGCCGACGAGTACCCGGGCGGGCGGCTGGACTGGCACGCCTTCCGCGTCGACGGCGGCCGCGACCTCGGCGACCCCACAGCGGAGCGACCGGCCGACGAGCTCAGCGGCACGCTGCTGCCCGCGCGCGTGAGCTACCGCGGGATGCCGGCCGACCGCTTCTGGGAGGTCGAGGACAGCGCGATCCGCTTCGGAGAGCTGCGCACCGGCCGAACCGACCTCGCGCGGCTGTTGCTCGCAGAATTCGCGCTGACGTACGGCAACGACTGGTTCGTCATCCCCGTCGAGGTGCCGGTCGGCTCGGTCGCACGCATCCTCGCGCTGACGGTGACCGACACGTTCGGCGAGACAACGACGATTCCGGGCACCGTCGACGACCTCTGGCAGATGCACCGGCTGACGGCGCCCGGCTCGGCGCAGCTGCTGTTCCTGCCGCCCGTGCTCCTCGAGACGCAGGAGTCCGCGCCGGTCGAGGAGGTCGCGTTCATCCGCGACGAGATGGCCAACGTCGTGTGGGGCATCGAGCGCACGGTGCAGGGCGCCTCCAGCGCCGGCGTCGACCGCTACGAGGAGGCGCAGCGCGCGCTCGCCGCGGGCGAGGACCAGCAGGTCGCGACCGACAGCGGCGACGCCGAGCTGTTGTACCGGCTCGCCACGCGCGTGCCCGACCACTGGCATCCGTTCGTACCCGTGCGGCCGGCCGGCGCGGCGCCCACGTCGGGCGCGATCGCGTTGCAGCGTCGCCCGCTCGTGCGCCGCCACGCCGACGGCACGAGCGAGCCGATCGCGCCGCGCGGGCGCCTCCTGACGGCCGCCGACCCGCTCGTGCTCGAGGAGGAAGAGGTCCCGCGCGCCGGCGTCGTCGTGACCCGGAACTTTCAGCTCGCGCGCTGGACGGACGGGCGCACCGTGCTGTGGTCCGGGCGACGCAAGCGCCCGGGCACCGGCGAGGGCTCCAGCGGGCTGCGCTTCGACGTCGTGGCGCCGCTCGGCGAGCAGCGCGGCTGACGGACGTCCCGTGGAGATCCCGGCAGGCATCGAACAGGCGGTGAGCGACGCGGTCGCCCGACATCTCGAGACCGAGCTCGGCGACCGAGGGCTGCTGCTCGCAGCGGATGGCCTGGCGGCGGCGGAGGCCGACGCGGCGCAGCGTGGGGCGCAACTGCTGACGGACGTCATTCACAGGTGCTATCCGATCGGTCGGCAGGGAGGTCAGGCGCTCGCGCTCGAGTTCGACAGCGAGCGGGAAGCGGCGCGAATCGCCGCCGCGCTCACCTTCGGCGCCGTGACCGCACGCGTGCTCGCGAAGCACGACGTCGAACGCGTCGCGGGCTCGGTCGAGCTCCTCTGCGCCATGTTCAACCTCGGCATCGGCCTCGTCGACGGCCTGTGCGACGAAGACGCCGAGGCAGGCGGGGCCTTGCTCGAGCTCGTGCAGGGATCGGAGCTGGCCAAGGCCGCCGAGGAGCCGCAGGCGCGCGGTTGGCTTCGCTCCACGTTCCCACCGGCGTTCGTGGAAGACCCGACGGTGGCGTTCACCGTCGACATCATCGAGGCATTCTTCGAGTCGCTCCACGACGTGTATCCGGACGACGCGTGGTTACGACAGCGTCGTCGCGTCGGCGCGCAGCTTGGCGCCGCGCTCGAGGCCGAGCGCCGGTCCGTCATCCGGTCGGCGGACCAGACCGCGCGCGAGGAGCTGATCGAGTGCTCCCGCCTCACGTCGGTGCTCCCGTTCCAGATCATCGAGACCCTCGCCGGCGGCGACCATCCGCCCACCGAGCGGACCGCGGGGACGCTGCTCGGTGAGGCGATGTGGCGGATCGACGACCTGGTCGACCTCTGCCAGGACGCGCGCCGCGGCTCGCTCAACAGCGTCCTACTCGCCGCCGCGACCGGGCGCTGGGCGTCCCGGAGAGCAGGATCTCCTCGCCGCCCTCGAACGCCTGCACGACTCGACGGACATCCCCCGCGTGGCCGCCGACGCGGCCGAGGAGCTGCTAACCGGGCTGCAGCTCGCCGGCGACGATCACCAGGACACCACCTCGTTCCTGCACTTCATCCAACGGTACGCGGGAATCGCGCCCGTGCCCCAGCGGAGGTCATGACTCGGCCACGGTTTCCGACCCCGCCGTCAGCATCACCTCCAGCAAGTCCATGTCCTCGACCGGCCGCTCGCCGAGCGGCGGGATGTAGAGCGTCCCCACCTTCGGAGCTCGCTCGAGCTCCACCGCCAGGTCACCCAGCTGCAGGCGCTGGACGACCGAGCGCGTCAGCGGGTACGTCTTGGTCGTCACGATGGTGGCCTCGTGCTCGGCGGGGTAGAAACGCAACAGGTATTCCTGGAGCGGCGTGAACTGCTCGACCGCGTAGGGCTCGGCGTGATACGTGGGATCGCCGACGACGGTCGGCTGCCAGATGACGCACGTCACGTCGCTCTGAATCGGCCGCCTGCGCAACAGGAGATCGGTGGCCTCGTACATCTGGATGCCGCTGAGGGCGATGTCCGTCCCGAGGTCCACGAGCAGCGTGTCGAACGACGAGACGCCCGGAAAGACCTCGACGTGCAGGCCCAGGAGCGGTGCGGCGCGCGTGATCAGCGTCGTCGGATAGCAGTAGACCCACGGATGGCCGTACGTCGCCAGGCACACCGGAGAGCTCGTCACCGCGGCCGATACGACCTCGGCGGCCATCCTGCGGTAGGTGGGCAGGCGGTCCTTGCCCGGCTCGTAGAGGGTCCCGAGCTCCGTCACTTCAGGACACAGCGTCTCCAGATACTCCGGGATGCCGTAGCCCGAGTCGATGACGAACGTCCGTGTGCTGCGCCGGATCACCTGCTCCGCCTCTCGGGTGAGCTGGTGCGTGCCGACGATTCCGGTGCCGACGATCCCGATGTCGAACGGCCAGACTGCCTGGACGTCCGTGTCGGAGTCGCTCAACCGACCAATGCCATCAACCGGACGACCGCCCCGGTGCGCTCGTCGTCCGTACTCGCCTGTTTGATCGTCTCGACCTCGGTCGCGACCTTCGCGTCACGATCGGCCTTCTCCATCGCGTTCTTCTTCGGGGCGGCACGATTGACCCAGTCGTGCGTTCCGGAGATCTTGACCGTGATGCTCGGGATCCGACTGACCCCGATTCCTCGGTTGAGCACGTCGGCGAGCTTCTCGGGGTCGCTCAGCGCCGACCGCTCGTCCGGACTCAGGTCGTAGCCCGCGAGAGCCACGGTCGGATTCGACTGGCAGTCGATGTAGAACCCGTAGTCGGCCTGTACGCGAGCAAGTGCCCGCTTGAAGTCCTCCAGCACGTCGGGCCCCCTTCCTCTCGATTGCGAACGACGCTAATACTCGCACGGCAAGGCTGTCAATGCGTCGGCTGACTGCCTCGTGCGCACGCGCCAATGCGGCAACGCACGCGGCGGAGGTAAAGGTGCGGTGCTGGTCGCCGATAACGACACCGCTGCCTAGACGGACGAGGCGCCAGCGTTCGCGATCGGGATCAGTATCTCCCGGCAGGGGAATCCGCATGATCGGATGACTGGGCCAGCCACCATCCTCGTCCTGAAGGGCGGCGAGGCTCGAGATTGCACGGCCCACCGGTTGCGGGCTCGCTCTTGCGTTCAGGAGGATCGACAGAGACAGGGCGGTTGCGAAGGCGGAGGTCGCGGCACCCGGCGCACTCCAAGCGCCGTCCTCCGCCTGCGCTCGCATCGCCCACCCGGCCGCACGGCTGACGGCCTCGTGATCGCCCACCGACAGGGCTAGCTCGACCGCTTGCAGGGTGGCGTAGTGAGGCGACGTCCACCAGTACGAGCTCCAACTGCCGTCGGCACGCTGCTGCGACCGGACATACCGCCAGGCGGCATCGATCTCCGAGCTGTGGCTGCTCGGCCCGAGGGCGGCGAGCGCGCGACCTGCCGTCGCGGTCACCTCGGTGTGCGGTCGGCACCAGCCGTTGAACCGTATCCACCGACCCACGCCCATGAATTGGCGAATCGGGCCCGGCTCGCGATAGGTCGCGATTCCGCCGTTCTCCGTCCGCTGGTGCTGGACCAGACACGAAGCCGCGCGCCTGCACGCGCTCCCGCGCTCGCCCAGGAGCCCGAGAAACAGCAGCACGCACGCCGTCGAGTCGGCGTCGCTGGGAACGTTCTCGTTGTAGCCCCAGCCGCCATCGCCGTGTTGGTTGGCGACGAGGGTGTCGGCCGCTCGCTGAAGCGCGCCGCCCTCGGCGCCGGCGAGGTGAAGCGCTGTGGCAATGAAGCCGGTCGGCCACTCCGAGGCCTCTCCCGCGGGCGTGAGGAAGTCTCGCCAAAGCCCGTCACCGCCCTGCTTCGCGAGCAGGAATCCGATCCCGCGATCCAGTGCGACTGCGTGATCCGAGTTAGCCTTGGGTATCACGATTACCGATAAACATCGCGTGCCTGAGCCCGCTTTGGTCGGCGCATCGCCGCTCGTCGGCTACCGATCTCAGCTTGCCGAATGTCGTCAGCGGCTTCGAGATGTTGTCTCCCACCATGGTGGCGAGCCGGCCGCAGCGATGGTCGGTGAGGCGAAGCTCTTCCGCGCAAGTCTCGTCCTCGTTTCAGGGTCTTCGCTCGGAGCGCCCTCTTCGGCGCTCACGCCTGCCGCAGTCTCGATCGAGCTCCTCCATCTCGCGTCGCTCGTGCACGACGACATCATCGACGAGGCGATGGAGCGGCGAGGCGGGCCGGCACTTCATGTCACGGCCGGACGCAGTCGTGCGCTCGTCGTCGGCGACTTGCTGATCCTCGCGGCGTTCGACGTGTTGAGCGAGGTGCGAAGTGCAGTACCGGCTGAGGTCTTCGCCAACGCCGTCGAGGCGCTGAGCAAAGGCGCTCAGCTGTGCTGCCATGGACAGCTGGAGGAACTCGCTCCGCATCATCAGGCGCTGTCGGAGGACGCTTACCTCGACGTCGTGGCGAAGAAGACGGGAGCGCTCTTCTCGGCTGCGGCATCTCTGGGCGCACTACTTGCCGGAGCCGGTGACGAGGAACTGGCCGCGCTCGCAACGCTCGGAACGAAACTGGGCAGCGCCTACCAGATTCGCGACGACCTCAGCGACGGGAACGAAGACGAGCCAGGCCGGTTCTCGCCCACGCTCGCCACGTACGCGCGGGCTCATACCGCAGTTCTCGGTGAGTTGGAGCGCGTGCCCGCGTCGTGCAATGACGCGGTACGAGTGTTGGTAGACGTGATGCTCGGCAGTTCGACACCGCAGCGCTGAGCGAATTCGCGTCCCCCTCAGACGTCGCTGCCGAGCGCGAACCGTGGGTCGCTGGCGCGGCACTCGGCCTCGGGGAGCCCGAGCTCTG
This sequence comes from uncultured Gaiellaceae bacterium, assembly GCA_963791905.1. Lineage (GTDB taxonomy): Bacteria > Actinomycetota > Thermoleophilia > Gaiellales > Gaiellaceae > Gaiellasilicea. The sequence goes on along the minus strand of CAWBTX010000005.1, from coordinate 171,733 downwards.
CACGGACGATGTTCGTTCCCCGGACGATCGCGACCATCTTGTAGAACGCGATCCGCCGCGACATGCCCTCGCGACCGAACCCGCAGTCGCTCGAGACCACGAGGCGCCGCGCGCCTCGTCGCGCCAATCGTTTGCAGGCAGCCGATCGAACGGTTCCCCGACGCCCTCCGCAAGCGCATGCGGACGTCGCTAGCGTCCCGCGGATGGAGGTCTCCGCCGACGCCGCACGACGCTTCCTCGCCGCGCGGCATCTGCTCGCGCCCGCGCGATCGGTCAATGGCGGCCCCGAGGCTGTGCTGGAGGTGTTCCGGCGGCTCGGCTCGATCCAGTTCGACCCGCTGTCGGTGGCAGGGCGAAACCACGACCTCGTGCTCCACGCGCGCGTGGCCGACTACGACCCGGTGTGGTGCGAGGAGCTCCTCTACGTGCGGCGCGACCTCTACGAGGCGTACAACAAGGGACTCTCGCTGCTCCCGACGAGCGAGCTGCCCTGGTACAGCGTCTCCTGGCGGCTGAACGCGCCGAGGTTCGAGGAGGGCATCCTCGCCGAGAACGCCGACGTCGCCACGCAGATCCTCGAGCGAATCCGAGTCGAAGGGCCGCTCTCGACCCTCGACTTCGAGCGCGGCCCAGCCGTCGAATGGTTCTGGGCACCGACGAGCGTCGCGCGCGCGGTGCTCGAGGCGTACTCGGTCAGCGGCGTGCTCGCGCTCTCGCGGCGCGACGGCAATCGGCGCGTCTACGACCTGGTCGAGCGGCTCTTTCCGGCGGAGCTGCTCGCCCACGAGGTGTCGCTCCGGGAGCAGCTACGACACAAGCTGCTGTCGCGCTTCCGCGCGCACGGCCTGCTGGGAACGAGCGGTGGCGGCGAGCTGTGGATCGGAACGGGACGGGCGTCGACGCCCCATCCGGACCGACCGGATCACCCGACGCGGAAGGAGCTCCGCGAGGAGCTCGTCGACTCGGGCGAGCTCGTCGAGGTCGAGGTCGAGGGCGTCCGCGGCAAGCGGTTCGTGCTCCGCGAGGAGGTCGAGCTCCTCGAATCGCCGCCTGAGCCGCCCGCTTCGGTCGCCTTCCTCGCGCCGCTCGATCCGTTGATGTGGGACCGGGCGCTGCTGCCGCCGCTGTACGACTTCGACTACATCTGGGAGGTCTACGTGCCTGAGGCCAAGCGGCGGTGGGGCTACTACGTGCTCCCGATCCTCTTCCGGGACCGTCTCGTCGGCCGCATCGAGCCGCGGATCGACCGCGCCGCCGGCCGGGTGCAGGTCCTGGGCGTCTGGTGGGAGGACTGGTTCGACCCGCGGCGGGCGGAGGGCTTCGTCGACGCGATGCGCGCGGCGTTGCGGGCCTACCTCGGCTTCGCGGAGGCGCGCCGGATCGACTGGGCGCCGCAGCTCCGGAAGGAGCAGCGGCTCTTCCTCGCGCGGCCGTGAGGGCCGGCGCGGCGGCGGCCTGCCGGAGCGGCGGTGACGGACGGAGGGTGCGGCCCGCTCCGGCAGGCAACTGCTCTCTCTCCCGGGTAGTCCGCCGAGCGCCTGAAAACTTGCGCGAGCGCCCGGAGAAGTAGAGACGGCTCAGCCGAGCCAGGTGATCCCGTAACGCTCGGACGCCCGCGCGTAGGCGTCCGGGCCGAGCTGCCCGGCCTCGTCCGCCGCGGCGAGCTCGCGGAAGAAGCCGTCGAACCCGCCCGGTGTCGTGAGGACGAGCTGGCGCCCCTCCCCTGCGACGACGCGCCGCTGGGCATGGGGAACGCCACGCGGCGCGTAGACGAGCCCGCCGGGGCTCATCGGAAACTCCTCGTCGCCGACCCGAAACACGTGCTCGCCCTCGAGCACGTAGAACAGCTCGTCCTCACGCTCGTGGACGTGTAGGGGCGTGTCCGCCATCGGCGGCACTTCCTCGAAGAGCGCGAACGCGCCGCCGCTGGTCTCCGACGAGACCCTCAAGACGATTGTCAGCCCTCCGAACCGAAGCCACTCGCCGGCATCGGGACCGAGCGCGAACGCGCTCACGTCGAGTGCCGGCCGCCGCAGACGTCGACGATGACGTTCGCGAGATTCGAGTGCGCGTCGGCCTTGGGGAGAAAGGCCGAGGCGCCTGCCTCGAGCGCGGCCGCGCGGCTGAGGCTGTCGGTGTGGCCGCTGACCGCGATCACCTTCGGCGCGGGGTCGAGCGCGAGCAGCCGGCGCGTTGCGGCGAGACCGTCGAGCACCGGCATCGACATGTCCATCAGCACGACGTCCAGGGCCGCCGACCGCGCCGCCAGCATCGCCTCCCGGCCGGTCTTTGCCGTCCCGATCACCTCGAAGCGACCGTCGTCCTCCAGCAACGCGCGCACACCATCGGAGAAGAGCTGGTGGTCGTCCACGATCAGCACGCGCAGCCGGCCTTTCTTCAGCGCCTCCGCCACGAGGCGCGCACTATGGCACACAGGCTGTAAGACGGTCGCAATCCTTCGGCGCTAGCCTGAGGACGTGCTTCGGGGACTGGCCGCGCTCATGCTTGCGACGCTCGTCCTTGCCGCCTGCGGCTCGACCGAGGACGCGCCGCCGCAGCCGTCCGCGACGAGCCAGGGGCCGCTCGCGGGGACGACGCTCGACGGCGAGGCGATTTCGCTCGCCGACTTCCGGGGGAAGCCCGTCTTCGTCAACGTCTGGTCGTCCTGGTGACTCACGTGCAATAGCGAGGCGGTCGCCTACGCAGCCTTCGTCGACTCCCATCCGGAGTACGAGTACCTCGGCATCAACGTTGCCGACACGCCGCCTACCGCGCGCGAATTCCTCGATCGGTACGGCTGGGACTGGCCCCAGATCGAGGATCCCGACCGGGCGCTGGCCCGCTCGATCGGAGCCGACTACCAGCCGCACGTGATCTTGTTCGACGCCGAAGGGGCGATCGTCGGCCGCTTCGAGGGCGGCGGAACCGCGAGCGACTGGGAAGATTTAGGGGCCAAACTCTCGTCCAGTTGATGGATGGAAGGATCACTCTCGAGGATGAGCCGAACTCGGCGTTACGGACGACGCCGACAGCAGCGCGGCGTCATAAGCTCATCGACATGAAGCGCTGGCTCCTCATCACACTCCTCGCCTTCGGCCTCCTGACCCTCGCACTCGCGGGCTGGGCGGTCCAGGGCGTCCGCTGGACGCTCACGGGCTCCGGCCGTCGCCGGCGCACGCGCATCGCGTCCGCGCCTGCATAAGCTCTCGAGATGAGCAAGGCGCTGCTGGAGGAGTCCCTCTCGGGCTCGTGGCTGTCGACGCGGCTCGGGATCGGGACGCACCGGCTCGACACCATGCGTCGGTCGGGCGAGCTGCTCGGCGTGCGCCGTCCTGGCGGGCAGGACTACCTATATCCCGCCTGGCAGTTCGCGCCAGACGGCCGGCCGCTCCCGATCGTGCAGCGGCTCGTCGCCACCGGTCGTGAGAAGGGACTGAGCGACGAGCGGCTCTATGGCGTGCTCACGAGCCGGTCGGGTCTCTCGGGCCGGGACCGCCTCGTCGAGGCGCTGAAGGACGGGCGTGACGAGTACGTCCTGTCGGTCGTCCGCAGCGCCTGAGCGATGGCCATCCTCACACTGAACGGCGCCCGAAAGTCGTTCGGCAGCCGGACCGTGCTCGACGGGCTCGACTTCGCGGTCGAGCCGCGGGCGCGCGTGGGGGTCGTCGGCGCGAACGGCTCCGGGAAGTCGACGCTTCTCCGTCTGCTCGCGGGGCTCGAGGAGCCCGACGCGGGCACCGCCGTGCGTCGCCGCGGCGTCATCGTCTCGTACCTCCCGCAGCATCCGCTCGGCGACGACCGGACGCCGCTCGAGGTCGTGCGGGCGGCGCGCCCCGACCTCGCGGAGCTCGATCGAGAGCTGCACCGGGTCTCCGACCAGCTCGGCTCGCCCGAGCTCGCGGCCGACCTCGACCGGATGGCACGCGTGCTGCGCACGCAGGAGGAGCTGATCGAGCGCTGGGAAGGGGCCGGCGGGCCCAGCCTCAACGGCCGCGCCCGCGCGATGCTGCTCGACGTCGGCCTCGAGGAGGCCGACCTCGCGCTGCCCACGAGCGCCCTTTCCGGCGGCCAGCGGAAGCTGATCGCGCTCGCCGCCTGCCTCGCACAGGAGCCGGATGTCCTGCTGCTCGACGAGCCGGAGGCGCACCTCGACGCCGTTGGCCGGTCGCTGCTCGAGCGGCTGGTGGCGAGCTTCGACGGCGCGGTCGTCGTCGTCTCGCACGACCGCTACCTCCTTGACGAGACCGTGAGCCAGATCGCCTCGCTCGATCGGGGCAGTGTCCGAGTGTGGCCGGGCAACTACTCGGCCTACACGCTCGCGCGCGAGCTCGAACTGGCCCGCCAGCAGCAGGCGTACGTGACGCAGCAGAAGGAGATCGAGCGGCTCGAAGACGCAATCCGCCGGTTCAAGCTCTGGGCGAGCTGGGTTCCCGACAAGCGCCACATCAAGCAAGCGTGGAACAAGCAGCGGCAGATCGACCGGATGGAGAAGGTCGAGCGCCCGGTGCTCGAGCGGCGCAAGATCGCACTGCGCCTCCACCCGCACGCCCGGGGCGGAACGCGGGTCTTCGACCTCCGTCACGTCGGTGTCCAGTTCGGCGACGACGTCGTGCTCGCGGACGTCGAGCTGACCGTGCTGCACGGCGAGCGAATCGGCGTTGTCGGCCCGAACGGCTCCGGGAAGAGCGTGCTCCTGAAGACGGTCGTCGGCGAGATCGAGCCGACGGAAGGCGAGGTCTGGGTCGGGCCGTCGATCCGGATCGGCTACCTCGCCCAGGACCAGGAGACGCTCGACCTCGACTCGAGCCCGCTCGAGACCGTGCGCCTCGCGCACCGCTGCTCCGAGGGCGAGGCCGTGGCGCTCCTGATGAAGTTCCTCTTCCCCTACGAGCAGGTGCGGCGCCCGAACCGGCTCCTCTCGGGCGGCGAGCGCACGCGCCTGCAGCTGCTGCTCCTAATGGTCGCGCAGCCGAATCTGCTCGTCCTCGACGAGCCGACGAACCACCTCGACATCGACTCGGTGGAGGCGCTCGAGGCCGCGCTCGAGGAGTTCGACGGCACCGTCTGCGCCATCTCCCACGACCGCTACTTCCTCGATCGCGTCGTCGACCGGATCGTCGAGGTACGCGACGCCGAGGCACTGGCGTTCGAGGGTGGCTACTCGGAGTGGTTCGAGCGCGGCCGCCGCGACGCGGCGTCGTTGCCGGCCTGATTGACGCTCTGACCGATCGGGTATAGCTTCGCGCGCCGGCCGGGAAGGGGAGCCGGAACGGTCCTAAGAGAATGGAGGCAGACGATGTCACTGCCGCTGCGCCGGTCACTCCTGTTGCTCGTCCTGACGTTGCTCATGCTCCCGTCGCCGGCGCTCGCCGACGAGCCGGTGAGACCGCTGCTCGACGTCACCACGCCATCGGGCGGGCCGTTCCCGAGCGACCTCTTCACGACGCCGGACGGAAGCCAGCTGACCGGCCGTCGAGTCGATCTGCCCAAGCCGGACTGCACGGTGCGCCCATCGGACTGCGAGGACATCGAGGTCCTGAACGACCTGGACGGCTTCAACCCGCAGCCGCGCATCTCGATCCCCTTCTCGGGTGAGATCGATCCGGCCAGCGCCACGAGCGAGAGCGTCTTCCTCGTCCGCCTCCCGGACGGCGCCGTCACGGGGATAAACCAGGTGGTCTGGGATCCGGCGACCGACACGCTGCACGTCGAGTCGGACCAGCTGCTCGATCAGCACACGCGCTACCTCCTCGTGGTCACGAACGGGGTCACAGACCAAACGGGCGTGCCCGTGTTCAACCGACCCGGACGCATCTTTCCGTTCAACCTGAAGAACTTCCTCTACTTCAAGGAGCTCGAGGACGCGCTCGACCACAAGCTGCCCGCCGGCGTGGCCCGGGAGGACGTCGTCGTCGCGAGCCTCTTCACGACCCAGAGCGTCACCGCCCTGCTCGAGCAGGTGCGCAACCAGATCAAGGCCTCGACGCCGGCGCCGGCGAGCTTCCAGCTCGGGCCCGGCGGCACCCGAACCGTGTTCTCGCTCGCAGATGTCACGAGCATCGTCTTCACCCGGCAGGTGAGAACGTCGGACTCGCCGACCGCGCCGATGTTCTCGTCCTCGCCCCTGCCGACGGCGGCGCTCTCCCTCTTCCCGGGCTCGATCGGGACGATCGCGTTCGGGGCCTACAACTCGCCCGACTACGAGACGCCCGCGAAGGTGATCCCGGCCGTCGGCAGCGCCACCGGCACGCCGACCGTCCAGGGCGTGAACCGGATCCAGTTCAACGTGTTCCTGCCCAGCGGCGCGGCTCCCGCCGGCGGCTGGCCCGTCTCCGTCTTCGGTCACGGCTTCGGCGACAGCATGCACGGGAGCCCGTACGCCGTCGCGTCGTCGATGGCCCGTCGCGGCATTGCCACGATCGCGGTCAACGTCGTCGGCCACGGCGGGGGCGCGCTCGGCACGCTGACGGTCGGCAGGACGGCCGGCGCCCCGGTCACGCTGTCCGCGGGCGGCCGCGGCGTCGACCAGAACGGCGACGGCGCGATCGACTCGACCGAGGGAGTCAACGCGGCGCCCCCGCAGACGCTGGTCGGCAACAGGGACGGCCTGCGCCAGACCGTGATCGACCTGATGCAGCTCGTGCGCGAGATCGAGGTCGGGATGGACGTCGACGGCAACGGGACGCGCGATCTCGACCCGGCCCGGATCTCGTACTTCGGCCAGTCCTTCGGCGGCATCTACGGCACCACGTTCCTTGCGATCGAGCCGAGCGTGCGTGCGGGCGTGCCGAACGTCCCCGGTGGTGCGATCATCGAGATCGCACGGCTGTCGCCGGTGTTCAGGCCGCTCGTCTGGTTGAGCCTCGTCGGCCGGACGCCGCCGCTCGCGAACCTTCCCGGCCTCTTCCAGTTCAACGAGAACCTCCCGCTACGGAACCAGCCGCCGGTCGTCAACACGGTGCCGGGGTCCGCGCCGATCCAGGCGCTGATCGGGATCACCGAATGGGCGACGCAGTCGGCCAATCCGGCCGCGTACGCGCCGCACCTCCGCAAGGAACCGCTCGCCGGGATGCCACAGAAGTCGATCATCCTCCAGTTCGCTCGAGGCGACCAGACGGTGCCGAACCCGACGACGTCGGCGATCATCCGCGCCGGAGCGCTCCAGTCGCAGACGACGCTGTTCCGCAACGATCTCGCCTTCGCCGCGAATCCGGCCTTCCCGAAGAACTCGCACACGTTCCTGACCAGGATCGCCGGCGTGCCGACGCCCGTGATCCAGGTCGCGCTGGCGGCGCAGGATCAGATCGCGCTCTTCTTCGCCACCGGGGGGACGACGGTCGTCGACCCCGACGGCCCCGGGCCGCTCTTCGAGACCCCGATGGTCGGTCCGCCGCCGGAGGATCTCGCCTACATCCCGTGAGCTGAGCGCGTGAGAGAGCTGCTCGAGCTGCTCGAGCAGGCAGACACCGAGCTCGGCCCGCCGCTCGCCTACCTGGCGGGCGGCGGGGTCGAGCTCGACGAGGACGAGCTGCGTGCCGCGGTGCGCCGGTCGGAGCTCTTGCTGGCGACCGGCGGCGACCCGCGCCGCGAGCTCGAGCTCGACGACCGCGCCGTCACCGCACTCGCCGACGATCTGGCCACCGCCGAGCGCCGTGCGGCGCTGGAGGTCGGATTGGAGCGGCTCCACGGCGAGACGGAGGGATTGCCCGCCGTGGAGGCCGCTCTCACTCGGCTCCGGCAGGAGCCGGAGCTGGCGTGGCGCTGCTATGCGTGTGCGCTGCTCGCAGAGGCACTCGCGGGTGACGGGGACTGACCCGGGCCGAGGGACCGGAGCGGGGAGAGCAGGATGGGCACCGCCGCGAACGCGATGCCGATCGCGCCGACGAAGAGGCTGGCGCGGAGGCCGACCACCGTCGCAAGAGCGCCACCGACGAGATTGCCCAGCGGAATCACGCCCCAGACCACGAACCGGCGCGAGGCGTTCAGACGGCCGAGCATCCGGTCGGGCGTGATCTCCTGCTGGAAGCTGATCGCCGTCACGTTGTAGAGCACGACTCCGAAGGTCATCACGAGCTGCGCGCCGAGGAGGAACGGGATCGGCCCGGACGTCGGCGCGAGCGGGATGAGGATCAGCGCGGTCGAGGAGGCAGCGCCGAGCGCGATCGCCGGCCCGATGCCGACGCGGCGCGAGATCCGTTTGGCCAGAAGTGCGGCAGCCAGCCCGCCGATGTTGCCGATCGCAAGGACCACGCCGATCGTCGTGGCGCCCAGATCGAGCACCCTGACCGCGTAGACGAGCAAGATCGAGAAGGCGATGTTGCCGAAGAAGTTGAAGAGCGCCGTCGAGAACACGAGGGCGCGGATCCTCGCGTCGGCCCACAGGATAATGGAGACCCTCGAGCAACTCGACCCGCATCGCCCGACGGACCTCGCTCGTCGGCGGCGTCTCGTGGGTTCGGATCCGGCCGAGGAAGAGTGCCGAGACGGCGAAGCTGACCGCGTCGACGAGGACCGCCACGGGCGCAGTCCAGCACGCCGATCAGAACGCCGGCGACACCGGGCCCGGCGGTCTGCGATGCGGCGAAGCTCAACTGCAGCTTCGCATTACCGTCCACGAGCTGTTCCTTGCGGACGAGCGACGGCAGGTACGACTGGTACGAGACGTCGAAGAAGACGGTGCCGATCCCGTGAATGAAGCCGACCGCGTAGAGCTGCCAGATCGTCAGGGCGTCGAACGCGTACGCCAGCGGGACGGAGGCGAGCGCGACGGCGCGGACGATGTCTGCGGTGATCAGGATCGGCCGACGGGCGAGGCGGTCGATCCAGACGCCCGCCGGGAGCGTGAAGAGCATGAACGGCAGGAAGAGGATCGCGACGAGCGCGGCGACCTCGAACGGGCTCGCCTTCAGGACCGCGATCGCGACGAACGGGATCGCGAGGGCGGAGATCTCCGAGCCGAAGCGGCTGATCGTCTCGGCCGACCACAGCTTGAGGAAGTCGCGGTGGCGCCAGAGGCTCTCCGACTGCGCTTCGGCTTCCATCTCAGGCGTTCACCGCGGCCGCGCGGACGAGCTCGACGTCGCCGCTGACGGTCTTGATCTGCAGGTTCGCCTCGGCGCCGGTCGGGGTGTCGGGCGGACGGTCCTGCACGTCGAACTCGGAGGCGATGTCACCGCTCGTCGAGCTCGCATCGATGCGAAGGCGCGTTCCGGGCCGAACGCCCAGTCGCACGTCCCCGGAGACGGACTGCAGCCGGATCCGGCCCTGCCGGACCGCGTCGACGCGTACGTCTCCGGAGACCGACTTGATCTCGACGTCCTCGTAGCCCTCCTCGAGCTTGAGGTCGCCCGACACGAGCGTGACGGACACGGCGCGGCGAACCGTCCCGAGCCGGACGTCGCCCGAGACCGTCTGCAGGCGCGCCTCGCCCTCGACGTCGCGCGCGCGGACGTCGCCGCTGGCCGTGTGGAACCGGAGCTCGGCGACGTCCTCGACGTCGATGTCGCCGGAGGCGGACTTGGCCTGCACCTCGCCGAGCCGGCCCCTGCCCAGGAGGTCTGCCGACGCGGTCTCGAAGTCGACGTCCGAGCCCTCAGGGCAGCGGATCTTGACGCCGACCTGTGGGGTCCGGCCGAACGAGATCCAGGCGGGGCCGATCCCGAAGCCCTTCATGCCGCTCCCGATCTCGACGACGACCTGCCCGCCGCTCAGCTCCACCGTGGAGCGGGCGATTGCCTCGCGCGTCGCCTCGTCGTCGCGTAGGGCCTCGAGCTCGACGGTCGTCTCGCTCGTCTCGGCGGTCTCGATCGTGAGGGCGCCGGCGGGGTTACGGACCCGCAGCCGTGCCTTGCCGGGGGTCTCAAATGCGTGCACGCCGCGACTCCTTCCTCGGGCGAGTGGGCTTGACGATCCGCTGGTCGGGGACGGGGTCGGAGAAGTCGGGCACCAGCAGGACGCCGGCGCCGTAGGAGATGGGATACAGGCGGGACATGTGCCTCTCCTTTCAGCTGTCCGCGAAGCCGCTCAGGCGGCGGCCGGTGCGGACGGAACGGGTCCGCGGCTCGAGCCCGCGCTGGAGCGCGCGCACGATCCACGTATTGACGGAGGCGCCCTCGGTCGTGGCGGCGACCTCGATCTGCGCCTTCAGGATCTCGGGCAGGCGCAGGGTGATACGGGCCGTGAAGGAGTCGTCCGGGCTCAGCGCCTGCGCCGGCTCCGGCTCCTCCTCCTCGACGTAGATGAGCTCGGGCTCGCGGCCGACGAGACGAACCTCGACGCGTCCGGGGACCTGAGCGGTGAGCGAGAGCGAAAGCTCCCCCAGCAGGTCGAGCAGGCGCAGGTGGAGCGAGGACTCGATCGCCTGGGCGAGGCGCTGGCCCGCCTCTCGCGATGCCTCGTCTCCGGCAACCGCCGCCGCGGCGGCGAGGTCCTGCTGGAGCGCTTGAACGTACGGTGCCATCTGCATGGCCACACTATGACATCACGATGATGTCTTGTCAAGTCACAAAGGTGTCAGTTCCGGCATTAACAAGAAGTCAACCACGACATCGGCTTGACTGCGCGGGTTTCGGCGGCTCGCCTGCTAAGGTCGCATGGTTCCGTTCGACGCCGAGAGGGGGCCGCAATGAGCATCGATACGAGCCTCTGCACGGGCACCGCCGCGCCCGCCGGCGTCGTCGCGCGCTGACCCAGCCGCGTTCCGCCCCGCACCCGTCCCGTCCACCCGCGCCGAACCGAGGCGACGCGCGAGAAAGCCGACCGTCCGATGTCCGTCGTCGATCCGCCCGACCTGCCCCTGCGGCCGACGCTGCGCCGCCTCCTCCCGCTGTGGTGGGAACAGCGGCGGTTGGCCGCGCTCGCGGTCGCCTGCGCGCTCATGGTCACGGCGGTCTCGATCGGGATCCCCATCCTCATCTCGCGGGTGATCGACGACGCAGTCCAGGGCGACAACCCCGACCGGCTCGTCCCGTACCTGCTCCTGATCATCGGTCTCGCGCTCGTGCGGCTCGGCGTCAACTTCCTGCGCCGCTTCACGACCGCCCGCATCGGCATCTACGTCGAGGCGCGCCTGCGCGGGCTCCTCTACGACGCCTACCTGCGCTACCCGCGCGCCTTCTTCGACCGCCACGCGACCGGCGAGGTGATCTCGCGCGCGACGAACGACGTCTATCCCGTTCGCTACTTCATCGGCTGGGGCGTCATCCAGGGCATCCAGAGCGCGCTGATGATCATCGCGGCGGTGATCGTGCTCGTCGCCGTCAACGCCCGGCTGGCGTTGATCTCCGTCGCGGCGATGCCGGCGATCGCCGTCCTCGCCTGGTACTTCGCGCACCGCCTCTTCCCCATCTCACGCCTCGTGCAGGAGCGGAAGGGCAACCTGACCGAGGCCACCGACGAGGCCGTCGTCGGGATCGAGATGGTGCAGGCCTTCGGCCGCGAGGCGGACGTGCGTACGCGCTTCCACGGCCGCGCAGAGGCCGTCCGGCACGAGACGATGCGACAGGCTTCGGTCGAGGCGAACTTCCTCCCGGGGCTCCTGTTTCTGCCGACGCTCGGTATCGCGGGCGTCCTCTTCTTCGGCGGCCGCGACGTGGTCGCCGGCACCCTCACGCTCGGCGAGCTCACGCTCTTCATCTCGCTGTTGCTGCAGCTCGTGTGGCCGCTCGAGGCGCTCGGCTGGATCATCAATCTCGGCCAGCGCGCGGTGGCTTCCGCAGGTCGCAGCTTCGCCTGGCTCGAGCAGATCGAGCCGCTGTCCGAGCCCGCCGAGCCGCGTGCGCTCCCTGACGGCCCGCTCGACGTCCGGTTCGAGGGCGTCCGGTTCGCGTACGGCACCGGCGCCGAGGTCCTCCGGGGCGTCGACCTCGCGGCCGAGCCGGGCGAGATCGTCGCCGTCTGCGGAGCGACCGGCTCCGGCAAGACGACGCTGCTGAACCTCCTGCCGCGTTTCTACGATCCCACCGCCGGTCGCGTGCTCGTCGGCGGCCTCGAGACGCGCGAGGTCGGGCTGACCGACCTGCGGAACGCGGTCGCGATCGTGACGCAGAAGCCGGTTCTGTTCTCGGTGCTCCTGCGCGAGAACCTGCTCTCGGCCCGCCCCGACGCGGACTGGGACGAGGTGCTCGCCGCCTGCGAGGCCGCCGGTGTGTCTCGGTTCGTCGACGAGCTGCCCGACGGCTACGACACGCTGATCGGCGAGCGCGGCGTCAACCTCTCCGGCGGTCAGCGCCAGCGGGTCGCGCTCGCTCGCGCGCTGCTCGCCGGCTCACGCGTGCTCGTGCTCGACGACCCGATGTCCGCGGTGGACACGGAGACCGAGCGCCTGCTCGTCGAGAACCTGCGGCCGGCGGTCGCGGGCAGGACGGTGTTCGTCGCGACTCAGCGCCTTTCGACGATCGGCGTCGCCGACCGCGCAGTGGTGCTGCAGGACGGGCAGATCGTCGAGCAGGGCCGCCCGCAGGAGCTCCTGCGCCGCGGCGGTGCCTTCACCGCGCTCTTCGGAGACGAGGCTCTTGCCGCGTAGGCGACGAGCTCGGTTCAGAGTGACGCCCCGCCGATCTGGTGCGATCGGCGGTGCGTGGCAAGGACGCAGGGAGCGCTCGTATCGAGCAGATACGGGCGCGACCGAGGACGCAGTCCACGTGCCGACGAGCGTGCCAGAGCGGTGATGGCGTTCACTCTGAATCGAGCTCGTAACCACCGGACGGGTCTGTCGCGGCTCTTCGTCTACGCGGGCGACAAGCGCGGGCAGCTCGCCTTCGTCGGGCTGCTCGCGGCCCTCTCGGCCGCCGCGCCGGTCGCCGGCTGGCATCTCGTCGAGGAGGCGGTCGACAACGGCATCGAGGCGGGGAACGAACAGCGGCTGCTGCTCGTCGTCATTGCCTACATCGGCGTGAACGCGGCGGCGTGGGTGCTCGGCACGTTGACCTGGCGAGGTCTCGCCAGCATCGGCCAGCGGGTCGTGCTCGAGCTGCGCCGCGACCTCTTCGACCACCTCACCTCGCTCTCGCTCCGGTACTTCTCGCAGCAGAAGGCGGGCTGGATCATCTCGCGCCTGACGAGCGACGTCGACGCGCTCTCGGACGTCCTCAACCAGGGCCTGACGACGCTCGTCGTGAACACGCTCACGCTCGTCGCGGCGGTAGCCGGGCTCTTCCTGCTCGACTGGCGGCTCGGGCTCGTCGCTCTCTGCGTCCTGCCGCCGGCGATCCTGATCACGCGCTGGTTCCAGCGTGTCACGCACGTCGCCGCGTCGGACGTGCGGACGCGCATCGCGATCGTGACGGCCCAGCTGGCCGAGTCGGTTGCCGGCATGGCCGTGATCCAGGCGTTCAACCGGGAGCGCGCGTTCCAGCGCGAGTTCGACGAGCTGAACGACGCCAACCGGCTGGCGAACGTGCGGCTGCAGAAGCTGTACTCGGTCTTCTTCCCGGCAATCGAGTTTCTCGGCGTGGTCGCGACCGCCGCGGTCCTCTTCGCCGGGGCGTGGATGATCGACGCCGGCTCGCTGGAGATCGGGACGCTCATCGCTGCGGTCGGGCTGCTCGCGCTCGTCTTTCAGCCGCTGCAGGAGCTCTCCGAGCTGTACGGGCAGGTGCAGGCGGCGAGCGCGGCGATGGACAAGATCAGCTCGGTCCTCGACGCCGAGATCGACGTCGCCGACGCCCCCCACGCACGGCCGCTCGGCCGCATCGACGGCCGTCTCGAGCTCGATCGCGTCACGTTCGCCTACGGGGCGAACCCGGTCCTGCATTCGATCGAGATCGCGGTGCCGCCGGGCGGGTGCATCGCGCTCGTCGGCGAGACGGGTGGCGGCAAGTCGACGATGGCGAAGCTGATCGCGCGCTTCTACGACCCCGACGAGGGCGCCGTCCGCGTCGACGGGACCGACCTCCGCGAGATCGAGCTCCGCAGCTACCGGCGCCAGCTCGGCGTCGTCCTCCAGGACCCGTTCCTCTTCAGCGGCACGATCGCCGACAACATCCGCTTCGCGAAGCCCGACGCCTCGGACGAAGAGGTCGCCGCGGCGGCGGCCGCGGTGGGCGTCGACCGCGTCGCGGCGCGGCTCGAGGGCGGCCTCCAGCACATCGTGCGCGAGGGCGGCTCCGGGCTCTCGGCCGGCGAGCGTCAGCTCATCTCGATCGCACGCGCGCTGCTCGCCGATCCGCGCATCCTGATCCTCGACGAGGCGACGTCGAACATCGACCGGCCCAGCGAGATCCTGATCGAGCGCGCCTTCGACCGGCTGCTGGCGGGCAGGACGTCGATCATCATCGCTCATCGCCTCGCCACCGTTCGGCGCGCCGACGAGATCCTCGTCGTCGAGCACGGCCGGATCGTCCAGCGCGGGAGCGAGCGCGCGCTGCTCGCGGAGGAGGGGCCCTTCCGGCGGCTCGCGACCAGCCTGCACGTGGACAGGCTGGAAGAGGCCGAGCTTCCGGCGCCTTCCGCACGGGAGGCGCCGGCAGCCTGACCTGCGAGTCCGGGGCTCGACCGCGCTAGCGGATCGGCGCGAACGAGTCGCTGTAGCCCACGCGCTGGGGCAGACGCAGCGTCTTTACCGCCAGCGCGCGCTGACCGGGACGCCACACGGCGACGAAGTCCCTCTGGTCATCCTCGCCAAGGATGACGAGGCGGCCGTCGGAGGTCCACTCCATATGTGTTGTCTTGAGGCCGACGAACGCCGGCATCCCGGGGACCTGTGTGAGCTCGGCCGTCCGCGTGTCGAGCAGCCAGGCGTCCATGACCTGTCCGATCGTGTTCCCGGAGTCGTCCGACCACGCCGGAGCGGCGAACCCGAGCACGACGAAACGGCCGCGCGGATCCACGGCGGGCCGATGATCTATAAAGGGCAGGATGCTCGGCCACGGCAGCTGGGCCTCGGAGCCGGTGTCGACGTCCACGAGCGTGAAGCTCTTGCCCGGCCCGGAGAGGACCAGCTTCCGCCCCGCCGCCGCGAGGATCCCGAATCGCGCTCGGTAGACGACACGGCCGGTGGCCGGATCGATCACACTCGTGCGCCGCGCGACGATGCCGAGCCCGGCCCCCGGCTGAACCAACCAGCCGCACGCCACTCGGCTGCGTACGCCGGTCCTCGTGCCGTCGAGGCGCACCTGCTCGAGCTGGCAGCCACGCCCGACGTCTCGCTTCAGCCACACGGTTCGGCCGTCGGCAGAGGGCACGACGGCTCGGGCCGGCCCGAGCCGCTTCAGGCGCGCCGCACGGCCCTGCATCGCGAAGACCTCGGCGCCCGCGACGACGAGGCCGGCCCTGCCGGCGACGGAAGCGATCGAGACGTTGCTGAGCCCGGGCCCGCGCACCTTCGTGCTCTTGCCGCTGTCGACGTCGAGGACGAACGGCGGATCGTCGGCGACGAGCAGCCGCAGCCCTGTGTCGCGGCAGCGGCTCCCCGCGCAGGGGCACCGGCTCGCCTACGCCGCCGACCACAGCCACCGCTGCTGCGACCGCCGCAAAGCCCGCTTGCCACGTCATGTCGTCTTTCTACACCCGCAGGTTGGCCCGAGGTTCCGTGCGGGTATCGCGAACCTGTGGCCACAGTCGAGTCAGCCGCAGCCTTCCTGCCCGACCGGCTGAGCCTGTCGAGCCTGCGGGAGGCGGCGAAGGGCTGCACGGCGTGCCCGCTCCATCTCACGGGAACGCAGACGGTGTTCGGCGAGGGCTCTACGGGCGCACGGATGATGCTCGTCGGCGAGCAGCCGGGAGACCGCGAGGATCTCGAGGGGCGGCCGTTCGTCGGGCCGGCAGGCCGGCTGCTCGACGAGGCGCTCGCAGAAGCGGGGATCGATCGAGAGGCCGCCTACCTCACCAACGTCGTCAAGCACTTCAAGTGGCAGGCGCGCGGAAAACGGCGGATCCATCAGAAGCCGAACGCGGCCGAGACCGCCGCATGCCGGCCGTGGCTGGACGCCGAGTTGACGGTCGTCCGGCCGGAGGTGCTCGTGTGTCTCGGCGCGACCGCGGCGCAGGCGCTGCTCGGGCGGCAGTTCAGGGTCACACGCGATCGAGGCCGACTCCTGGAATCGGAGCTGGCGCCGGCGACGCTGGCGACCGTCCACCCGTCGTCGATCCTGCGTGCGGTCGACGAAGAGGCGCGCCACAATGAGCGCGCCTCCTTCGTCGAAGACCTTCGTGTGGCCGCAGAGGCGCTAGCCGGCCGGAGCTAGCGCGGCGCTGCTGCGCCGGGGGCGAGTGCTGTCAGTCGCCCCAATCGAAGTCGCGAGAGCGACTCCAAAGACCGGAATCGTCGATCGACGGGCCGGCCGGCGCGTGCGCGAGGGTCTCCTCGCCGGGCCAGGTGAGCATCGTCGAATCGATCGCGGGCTCGCCGTCCATCGTCTCCTCGAGCCGAGCCTGCTCTTCCGTCTTGAAAAGTGGGTGGTTGTCGAACGGATCCTCGGCGCGATACCGATCGATCGGCATTTGCGGCTCGAGTTCTGCGTTCTGACGCTTGAGCTCGAGGTGGTCTTGGATCACGCGGGCAAACAGCGAGGGAGTCTCAACCGCCATCGCATCCTCCGTTGTCGGGGACAGGTCGTCGTGCAAGCGTGCGATTGTAGCGCAGTCGTCAGGCGAAACCGCCTGCATGGTGCCTTGCTCAAAGGCGCGCGCTCGCGACCCGACCTCCGACGAACACACGGTTCTTCCCGGCGCGCTTGGCACGGTAGAGGGCGTCGTCGGCTGCCTCGACCAGCTCGTCTGCCTCCGAGTGGCCGTTCGATGCAGCCGCCCCGAAGCTTGCAGTCACCTGGATCAGGTCGCCGTCGAGCGAGGCGATCGCGCGGTCGGCAAGCGCAGTGCGGAGGCGCTCGGCGACCTGTGCCGTCCCCTCGAGATCCGTGCCGGGCAGAACGACGGCGAACTCCTCGCCGCCCCAGCGTGCCGCGACGTCGATTTCACGCAGCGTTTCGCGGAGCGTGTCCCCGAACGCGCGCAGCACGAGGTCGCCGGTCGGGTGCCCGTACTGGTCGTTGATCGACTTGAAGTCATCGAGATCAACGAGGATCAGACCGACCGTCCCGCCGTGCCGTTCGGCGCGGGCAAGCTCGGCGGCGAGCGCCTCCTCGCCCTGGCGCCGGTTGGCGAGACCAGTGAGCACGTCGACGAGCGCCTGGCGCTCGACGATCTGGTGCAGCCGAGCGTTCTCGAGCGCGACAACGGCCTGACCGGCGAGCGCGGCTGCGGTGATGGTGGCCTCGTTATCGAAGTCGACGCCGAGCAGGATCAGCGTCCCGAAGCTCGTCCGGCCGGTGCTCAGCTCGAACTCGAGCCGCCGCGGGGCGGCTGCCGTGTCGCCGACGGTGATGACGGAGCCGTCCTCGGCGCGCAGCAGACCTCCGTCCGCCTGCGTCGCCTCGACCGCGGACTCGACGATCACGCGGCGGAGTTGCTCGGCGTCGAGCGTCGCCGCGAGCGCGTCGCCGAAGCGACTGTTCGCCTCGCGCAGTCGCTGCCGCTCGTCGTCGAGGTCGTTCAGCCGCGCCTCCAGGTCGGCGGCCATCTGGTTGAACGCCGTCCCGAGTGCGGCGAACTCGTCACGACCGCGAACGGGGACGCGCTCGCGCAGGTTTCCGGCGGCGATTGAGTTGGCTGCACCTGCCAGCCGGCCCAGGACGTTCACGATCGAGCGAGCGGCGAAGTATGCGACGAGGCCGATCAGGATGATCGACGCAGCGAGCGCGCCGAGGAGGCGCGTTCGGATCGAGGCCTGCTCGGCCGCGATCGTCGAGGTCGCGCTGACGGCCGCGAGCGTCAACGCCGGCTCGGGAACGAGCTCGACACCGACCGCGCGGTAGTCCTTGCCGTGGTTCGCGGCCGTTGAGCCGCCGCCGGCCGAGACCTCGAAGGTGTCGCGAAGGGACTGGCTCGACGATGCCCGAACGCGGTCCTGCGCGTCGACGAGGACCATCTCGTCGGGACTGCGCATCCCCGAGCGTGTGTGCAGCCGGCCGAGCAACGCGGCGTCGAGCGGCACGCCGGCGAGGAGCTCGGCCGAGGGTGAGTCGCTGCCGACGAGCGCGATGCTCGTTTCGGCAACGAGGAGCTTGGCCCGGCCGACCCGGAAGCCGTCGGCCGTCTCGACCCTGAGCGTAGGCGTGTCGCGGAGCAGGTTCTCGAGCGCAGCGCGGTCGCGGCGAGCCACGGCGCGCTGGAACGCGGGCGTGCGGGCGAGTCGGAGCGCGGCCTGCTCGGACGCGCGGCGCTCATCCTCGTACGCCGCGACCGCGGCGCGCAGACCCGTCTCGAGGCGGGCGTCGACCCCGTTCGTGACCGTCCGGTCGGCGACCGCACTGAAGCTCCAGTAGGCCGTGGCGAGCGCGAGCAGCGAGAGCGCCAGGAACCGACTGACCAGTTTGACCTTGAAGCTCCCCAACATTGCGCCTTCAGTGACCCCCTCACGGTGCCGATATGGCCCTCAGGACATCTTTCGGCAGCGAGGGGGTTGTGCATGAGGGGGATGGTGATGCAGGCGCTCACGGGTCTAGCGGTCTGCGCGTGCGCCATCGGCGCGATCACCGTTCCGCTCGTCGTGCTCGGCGTCCCGACACCGGGGCGCATCTTCACGATCCCGAAGCCCGAGGATCCTCAGGAGTCCGTCATTGCGCTCGGTCCGGCCTCGCCGTCCGTCCGCGCAGAGCCGGATGTTCCGCGTCAGCCCGAGCGGGTCGAGCAGCGGCCCGCGCGGCCCGCGGCGCCCGCGCGCCCCCAGACCGCCGCTCCTCGCCCGCTGCCGATCGGACCGGAGCCGGAGCTGTCCGGCTCGCCGACTCCTGCGCCCACCGCACCGGCGCCGTCGACGCCCGATCCGGCCGAGCCGCCGCCCGCTCCCGAGACTCCCCCCGCTCCGGCGCCCGCTCCTGCAGCCGCCCCGACACCGGCTCCCGACCCAGCACCCGCTTCGCCGCCGTCGGCACCGCCGGCGCCGGCTGCGCCGCCTGCGGGTGGCCAGGGTGGTCCCGGGCCCGGCCCGGCGGTGAACACGCCCCCTCCGGTCCAGCCGCCGCCACCCCCGCCACCGCCGCCACCGGCTCCAGTGGTCCCGCGCCCGCTTCCTGAGTCTCCTGCGCCGAACCCGCCCGCGCCGAACCCGCCGGCGCCGCCGTCCGCGCGGCGGTTCTACATCCCGCTGGAGCCGACAATCGACCTGGCCGAAGCCGTCAGGCTGGCCCAGGAGGCGCTCGCAAAGCTGCTCGAGTCCACCCCGCCGATCACGATTCCGCGCACAACGCCGTCGGGCGAGCGCGGAGTCACGGATCCGGTCGAGCCGCCTCCAGCCGCGCCGGAATCGGCGCCGTTCCCGAGCGAGGAAGCGGCTCCGACCACCGAGACGCCTGAGGCGACGTTTCTGTTCCGGCCGTCTGTGCGAGGATAGAGCCGTGGCCCGGCTTCGTCCTACCCCGCTCGGAATGGCGCTGACAGCGTTCGAGCTCTGGCGCCGGCTGCCGCCGCAGCAACGACGCATGGTTGTGCGTGCGACCCGGACGCACGGACCCCGCGTCATGGCGGCGCTCCTCGCCGCGAGCCGCGCACGCGCCAGCGCCCGCCGGCGCGCCGGCGGAACTTAGAGCTCGGTTCAAAATGAACGCCATCACCGCTCTGGCACGCTCGGCGGCGCGTGGCGGCGTCCTCGGTCGCGCCCGTATCTCATTCGATACGAGCGCTCCCTGCGTCCTTGCCACACACCACCGATCGCACCAGATCGGCGGGGCGTCATCCTGAACCGAGCTCTTAGCTCGCGCTGAAGGTCAGCGCCTCGCGCGCGATCCGGTCCTGCTCGAGCAGGTGCGCGGTCGGATAGCCCTCGCTCGGGCTCGCCCGCCAGGGCCGGCCGACGTACCGCACGGGGATACGACCGGACGCCGCGGCTTCGAGCCGGTGGCGAATCGTCCGCCACGCGCCCATGTTCTGCGGCTCCTCCTGCGCCCACACGAGCTCCTGGAGGTTGGGGTATGACGCTGTGAGCTCGCGCGCGGCGTCGACGGGGAACGGATAGAGCTGCTCGAGCCGCGCGACCGACACGGCCGTCGCACCGGCCCGCTCCTCGTGGCCGACGAGGTCGTAGTAGAGCTTGCCGGAGCAGAGGACGAGCCGGCGGACGGCCTCGCGATCGACAGTCGGATCGTCGAGGACGGGATGGAAACGTCCCTCCGCGAGCTCGACGAGGCTCGACGAGGCCTGCTTCAGCCGCAGCAGGCCCTTCGGCGTCATCACGACGAGGGGACGCGCGGTCGCGTCGAGCGCCTGCCTGCGGATGAGGTGGAAGTACTGGGCCGACGTCGTGCAGTTCGCGATCCGGATGTTCTCCTGCGCGGCGAGCTGGAGGAAGCGCTCCAGGCGCGCGCTCGAATGCTCGGGCCCGTTCCCCTCGTAGCCGTGCGGGAGCAGAAGGGTCAGGCGCGAGGTCTGCCCCCACTTCGACAGGCCGGCGACGATGAACTGATCGACGACGATCTGGGCGCCGTTGATGAAGTCGCCGAACTGCGCCTCCCAGAGCACGAGCGAATCCGGCGCGGCGACCGAGTAGCCGTACTCGAAGGCGAGCGCGGCGAACTCGGACAGCGGCGAGTTGTAGATCTCGAAGGACGCCTGCGCGTCCGTGAGGTGCTGCAGCGGGGCGTAGGTCTCGCCGGTCTCCGCGTGGTGCAGCATCGCGTGCCGGTGCGAGAACGTGCCACGCTCGGTGTCCTGTCCCGACAAGCGGATCGGAATCCCGTCCGTCAGGAGGCTTCCGAACGCGAGCGCCTCCGCCTGCCCCCAATCGATCCCGCCCTCGTCGGAGCGCGTCACGCCGCCGCTCGAGCTGCTTCGCGAGCTTCGGGTTGACCTGGAAGTCCGACGGCACCGCGAGGAGCTGCTCGTTGAGCTGCTCGAGCCGGTCCGCCGCAACCGCCGTCTCGACGGCGCCCCCGGTATCGGCCGGAATCCGTCCGTCCTTCTGCGCGCGAGGCTCGGCGATCGACGCCTTGAGCCGCTCGTGCGCCGCGCGCAGCTTCGCCTGGGCGTCCTCGAAGAGGGCCGCGGCTTCCTCGGAGCTCACGACCCCCTCGGCGGCGAGGGTCTCCGCGTACTGCTCGCGAACCGTCGGATGATCGGCGATCTGCGCGACCATCAGCGGCTGCGTGTACGCGGCCTCGTCCTGCTCGTTGTGGCCGAAGCGGCGATAGCCGATGAGATCGACGACGACGTCGCGCCCGAACTCCTGCCGGTACGCCATCGCGAGCCGTATCGACGCGATCGCGGCCTCGGGATCGTCGGCGTTGACGTGGATGATGGGAACGTCGAAGCCCTTGGCGAGGTCGCTCGAGTAGCGCGTCGACCTGCCTTCCCGTGGGTCGGTCGTGAACCCGATCTGGTTGTTGGCGATCAGGTGCAGGGTGCCGCCCGTCGAGTAGCCCTCCAGGCTGGAGAGGTTGAGCGTTTCGGCCACGACTCCCTGGCCGGCGAACGACGCGTCGCCGTGGATGAGGATCGGCAGCGCGACCGAGGGGTCGTGGAGCCCTGCTCCTCCGGAGCGATCGGTCTGATCGGCGCGCGCCCACCCCACGATGACGGGGTCGACGGCCTCCAGGTGGCTCGGATTCGGCGTCAGCGTGATCGTGACCTCCCCCACCGGCAGCGAGCGCGTGCCGGACGCGGCGAGGTGGTACTTCACGTCGCCCGTGCCTCCCTCGGGATCGGAGACGACGGCGTCCACGGTCCGCTCGCCCTCGAACTCGCGGAGAATCGACTCGTAGGACCGGCCGATTGTGTGCGCGAGCACGTTGAGGCGGCCTCGGTGCGCCATTCCGACGACGATCTCGTGGGCGCCGGCGGCTGCGGCGAGCCCGATCGTCTCGTCGAGCATCGGCACCATCGCGTCGAGCCCCTCGAGCGAGAACTGCTTCTGGCCCAGGAAGCTGCGCCGCAAATAGAGCTCGAAGCCCTCGACCTCCGACAGTCGCCCGAGCAGCGCCCGCCGCTCCTCTGCCGCCAGCGGCTGCCGGTAGCGGCCCGACTCGATCGCCTGGCGCAGCCAGACACGCTCGGCGTGGTCGGAGATGTGCTCGATCTCGTAGGCGATCGTGCCGCAGTAGACGTCCCTGAGTGCCGGCAGCGCCTCGAGCAGCGTCTCGCCGGGCACGTGGACGCGGAGAACGGAGGCCGGGATGCGCGCCTGGAGCTCCGGCGTCAGGGGCGGAATCATGCGGGTCTCGTCGAGCGCGGGGTCGCCGAGCGGCTCGGAGCCGAGCGGATCGAGGCGAGCGGCGAGGTGGCCGTGCATGCGGTGGGCCTTGACGAGCGCCATCGCTGCTGCGACGGCGCCGAGCAGCGTCTCGTCGACCTCGGTCGGGGCGACTGCAGTCGCGGCCGAAGGCGCGGCGGTGTCGAGCGCGGCGGCTGCCGCGACGGGAGGCGCGGCGGGTGCCGCGTGGCCGTTGCCACCGTTGCCGCTCGCGAGCTCGAGCAGTCTCTGCAAGCCGGGATGGCCGGCGATCAGCTCAGGGGCGCCGCTCTCGAAGAGCCGGCGCCACTCTTCCGGCACCGCCTCCGGGTCCTCGAGGTAGTCCTCGAGCAGAAGCCGAGCGTAGCCTGAGTTGAGCCCGTCGACGTCGCGCGTAGTCACCGTCCTGTTGTAGCAGCGCCGCTAGTAGAGCGGGTTCCTCGTGAACACGGCGACCCCCATGCCGATGACGAAGCTCGCTGCGCCGACTCCGACGGCCCACCCGGCGAGCTTGCTGTGACGCTCGGTCATGCGGGTCGCGATGAGCGCGACGAGAATCGCGATCGGGATCGTGCGCGCAGGCCGGTAGGCGATGCCGATCAGGCTGATGAAGAGCGCGACGGATGCCAGGAAGCCCGCGACGGCCTCCCGCGAGCTGCTGCCCGCACCCTCCGGCACCGCGCTCATCGTCTGACCGCCTGCGCGGACGCGCGCGCGAGTGCGGCCCGCCTGGCGCCGACGCGCCGGCCGCCGCCACCCTGTGGCCTCGACGGCCGCCGGAGCGTGCGGGCACGCCAGTCGCAATCGGGCGGGAGGTCGAGCGGCGCGAGCTTCGCCGCGCCCTCGAGCGGCCGAGGCTCGGCCCGGATCGCCCACCAGACGACGGCGCAGAGGTAGACGACCGGGATCTTCAGGATCACGAGCATGAAGACAAGCTCCCAGACCACGGCCCGATTGTACGCGGCTAGCGAGCCTCGAGGGTGTTCGTGAGGATGAGGACAACGAGGAGAACGATGAGAACTGCGACGACGAGCCAGCCGCCCCACCCGATTCGGCGGCTCTCACGCGACACCTGCGCGAACCTCCATGGTGTTGTTGTCACGGAACGTGATCCGCACCCAGGGGTGCTTCTCGGGACCACATCCCTTCGTGAAGATGCAGATCGCCGCCGTACCCCGGTAGTGGAAGTCGACGGTGTGGGCTGACGTCTTGACGCCGTACGGGTAGCCGTTGTCATTGCCCTTCCACGTCCACGGGATGCGGGTGGAGCTCGCGTCGCCGTGGACGTCGGAGTACGAGACGATCCCGCCGCCGTTCTGGTTGTAACAGACGCGGAACATCCCCTCGTACGTGAGGAAGTTCAGCCACGTCTTGCCGAACTGGTCGTAACGCTGAACGAATTGCTGGATCTTGCACCTCGTTCCTGAGGACGAGGCCGGTGCCCCGGTCGGCGCGCTCTCGTAACCCCAGAGGCTGTTGCTACCGGCGACCATGTCGCCCGTAAACGGAGTCTCGTCGCAGGCATCGCCGATTCCGTCCTCGTCGTCGTCGGCTTGGTCGTTGGGGACCATGATCGTCCCGGGTCGTCCGCAGTTGTCGTATGCGTCCGGCGTCCCGTCGCCGTCTGCATCCGGCAGGGAGGGCGGAGGTGCAGGCGCCGGCGGCGGAGGGGGTGGCGGCGCGACCGGGGGTGGCGGGGGCGGTGGAGGCGGAGGCGGAGGAGCCGGCGGCTCGGGCGGTGCCGGAGGGGCCGGCGGCGGCGCGGGCGGCTCCGGAGGAGGCGGCGGAGGCGGAGGGAGAGGCGGTCCCGGCCCGCCACATTCCGGCCGAGGCCCGCCGGGTTCGCCGAGGCAGGGGATGTCCGGCCGCGAATCGTCGCCGCGTGACGCGCTCGCCGCACCCGTCGGCGTCAGGCAGACGAACGCGACAGCGAACACGAAGACGGCGGTTGAGCACAATCGTGAGGGAGTCATCTCGACGGTAGTCATCTCGACCTTTCGGTGTCGGAGGAGTGCTACCGATCACGCTAGGGAGACCCTTGCGTCGAGAGAGCTACGCATTCGTGTCGAAAGTGACACAATCGCAGTGGGCGCGCTAGTGGCCGTTTCGGACACTGTTCCGTGCCGACACTGGGCGCCCGGGTGGCCGACGGCCGCGACGTTACGGTGAACGTGAAACCGGGAAAAGAGGAGCCGTGAGTCGGGAGACACTCGTTCCGCTGCTTGAAATGGGCGAGGAGGCCGGATGCCTCAACCTCTCCGAGTTCAGCACCGCGATTCAGGACCTCGAGCTCGAGGACGAGGAGCTCGAGGCGCTCTACGCCGAGCTCGAGGAGCGCAACATCAGCCTGACGGACGACTGCGGCCGGGCCACCGCGGCGGAGGCCACCTATGTGAACGGCGACCTGGCCGTCGCGACAACCGATTCGCTCCAGCTCTTCCTCAACGAGGCGGGCCGCTACCCGCTCCTGACCGCCGCGGAGGAGGTCGAGCTCGCCAAGGGCGTCGAGCGCGGCGATCAGGCGGCGAAGGACCGGATGATCAACTCGAATCTCCGGCTCGTCGTCTCGATCGCGAAGAAGTACCAGGGACACGGCCTGTCGCTGCTCGACCTGATCCAGGAAGGGGTGATCGGCCTGATCCGCGCGGTGGAGAAGTTCGACTGGCGGCGCGGCTACAAGTTCTCCACGTACGCGACGTGGTGGATCCGGCAGGCGGTCCAGCGCGGCGTCGCGAACAAGTCGCGGACGATCCGGATCCCGGTCCACATCGCCGAGCGCGAGCAGCGGATCGGCCGGGCCGAGCGCGAGCTGATGGCCAAGCTGGGGCGGCCGCCGACCGAGGAGGAGATCTCAAACAGCGCGAAGATCTCGATGAAGCACCTGCGCGAGGTGCGCCAGGCGGCACGGGCGGTGACCAGCCTCGACAAGCCCCTCGGGGATGGCAACGACGCGTCGATCGGCGATCTCGTCGGCGCGGCGGAGGAAGGCGTCGAGGAAGAGGTCGAGATCAGCCTCACGGAGAAGACGCTGTATCAGGCGCTCGCGGACATCCCCGAGCGCGAGCGCAACGTCCTGATGCTGCGCTACGGCCTCGCGAACGAGGAGCCGCAGTCGCTCGAGGAGATCGGCCGGCGTCTCGGGTTGACGCGCGAGCGCGTCCGCCAGATCGAGGCCCGGGCGCTCGAGCGGCTCGCCGTGCAGCGCGAGATCGAAGCGCTCCGCGACGCGGCCTGAGCCTGGCAGAAGGGGCGCCGGCGCCGGCGTCGAAACCGGTGGCAGCGGCAGGCTGACGCGCGTCCGCCCGCGGGCGGACGGTCTCTAACAAGCTCCACACACCACGCCGATACGGTGCCGCCTGGTCAAACGCCAAAAGGAGAACCTGTGCCCGGAAGACGACTCGTCCCGTTTCTGCTCGCGGCAACCGCCGCGGCCCTGCTGGCGCCGCCGCTCGCGTCGTCGGCGCAGCGCATGTACGTCGGCTTCCACGACGATCCGAACTTCCGGTACGGGGCCAACAGGCACGTCGTTCTCGACCAGGCACAGGACGCGAACACGACGATCGTCCGGACGCTCGTAACGTGGGCGAACGTCGCCCCGACCAGGCCGACCGATCCGTCCGATCCCTTCGATCCCAAGTACAACTTCGACGACCTCGACGAGTTCGTCCGGAACGCGCAGCTGCGCGGGATGGAGGTGCTGGTCACGATCTGGGGCACCCCTAAGTGGGCCAACGGCGGCAAGAAGTCGAACTTCATGCCGACGAAGCTGAGCGACCTGACGACATTCGCGCGCGCCGTCGCGGAGCGCTACTCGGGTCGCTACGCGGGCTACCCGTTCGTGCGCTTCTACTCCGTCTGGAACGAGTCGAACCTGCAGCTGTTCCTTGCGCCCCAGTTCGACGGGAAGGGCCGCTCGGTCGGGCCGCGCAACTACGCACGCCTGTACGCGGCCGCTTATGCCGGCATCAAGGCCGGCAACCCGCGCGCAAAGGTCGCGATCGGCGAGACGTCGGCCCACGGGCGCGATCGCAAGGTGACGGGCGTCTCCGCCACGCACTCTCCGGGCCGTTTCGCCCAGCTTGTCGCTGCCGCGAACCCGCGCCTCAAGTTCGACGCGTGGGCGCACCATCCGTATCCGACGCCTCAGTACCTCAAGCCGACGCAGAAGGTGCGCTGGCCGAACGTGACGCTCTCCTCGATGGCCCGCTTCGAGCAGGCGCTCGACGGCTGGTTCAAGCGCAAGAACATCAGGATGTGGATCACGGAGTACGGCCACGAGGTCAAGCAGGACGGCGAGCCGAAGGGCGTGACGCGCGCGCAGCAGGCCGCCTACGCCGCGCAGGCGATCGGGCTCGCGAAGGCCGACAAGCGGGTCGACATGTTCGTCTGGTTCGTGTTCCGCGACCACGAGACGAGCGAGTGGCAGAGCGGCCTCCTGACCCGGAGCGGCGGGGCCAAGCCGGCGCTCGCGAGGTGGCGGACGGCGGCGGTCTCCCTCGACGCTCGGAACGCGATCTTCAGCATGCGCGGAGGCTCGACGAGCCCGACTGTCTCCATTGCGCTGCGCGAATACGCGACGAGCACGAGCGTCGGTGCCGAGGTCGGCATCAACTTCCGCGTCTACCTCAAGGGCAGGCTGGTCGCGGTTGGCCAGCCGGTGACCGTGCTCAGTAGCGACGCGAGCGCCCGCTTCACCCTCACCGGCTTCAAGCCGGCGAAGAAGGCGACCTACACGGTCGAGGTCGAGGCCAACACGGCGAACCTCGACCCGGTCGGGCGCACGCTGACGCTGATCTGCTCGTAGCCGAATCGCCGACGCGTACGATCGCGGTATGACTGCGGTCGTACGCGTCGGGGTCTGCTCCTGGGCGGACGAGACCCTGACCAAGGTCTGGTATCCCCGCGGCGTTCGCTCCGGCGAGGCGCGCCTCCGCCACTACGCCGAGCGCTTCGACACCGTGGAGGCGAACTCGACGTACTACCGGCTGCCGGAGGCGGAGCTGGTGGCGAACTGGGCCGAGCGGACGCCGGACGGGTTCACGATGCACGTCAAGGCCTTCGGCCTGATGACGCGCCATCCGGTCAAGCTCGACGCCGTCCCGGAAGACTTGCGGGACGCGATGCCGGTGGACGACCGTGGCCGGGTCGACCGGCCGCCCCGGGAGCTCCGCGCGGAGATCTTCCGCCGCTTCTCGAAGGCGCTCGAGCCGTTGCGCCAGACGGGCAAGCTCGGCGGGATCCTGCTCCAGTTTCCGTCGTACATCGTCTACAAGCCGATCTCGCTCGAGTACATCGAGTGGGCGCAGGCCCAGCTTCCGGGCGACGAGATCCTGATCGAGTTCCGCCACCGCAGCTGGCTCGACGAGGAGAACCGCGCCCAGACGCTCGCCTTTCTCGAAAGCCGCGGCCTGACCTACGTGATGGTGGACGCGCCCAAGACGGACGCGAAGAACCTCGTGCCGACGGTCGTGGCGCGCACGTCGCCGACGGCGTACGTTCGCTTCCACGGGCGCAACGCGTCGACGTGGAACAAGCGGACCGGCAGCGCGGCGGAGCGCTTCGACCACCTCTACACGCCGGACGAGCTCGCCGAGTGGGTCGAGCCGTTGCGCGAGTTGTCGTTGGACGCCGAGAACGTCTACGCGATGTTCAACAACAACGGCCGCTCCCCCACACCGCCCGACCTCGACGCCCTGCTCGACGGGATCGACCCGGCCGAGGTCGCCGGCGACCCGGCCAAGGGCTACGTCGCGCAGGCGCCCGCAAACGCGCTGATGCTGCGGTCGCTCCTCGCGAAGTCCGGCGCGCCGGTCTCCTAGACGGCGAGCGTCGTCCAGCTTGAGGCGGCGCCTGGCCGGCCGCGACGACGTGCCCCTTCCGCTCGTAGCAGCTGGATCGCCGAGCGCAGCGTCTCGGCTGCCTCGTCACGGCGGCCGCCGAGCTCGAGCACCTCGGCGAGATCCATCAGCGCACCTGCGTGCGAGGTGAGGAAGTCGCTCGTCTGCGGCGAACGCAACCGCCTCTCGCGCCAGACGCTCGGCGTCCGCGAGCTCCCCGCGTCGAGCGAGGATCTTCGCGGACGTGCCCTTCCAGACGATTTGGGAGTGGACATCGTTCGGCCGCAGCGCACGCGACGTCTCCTCGGCGAGCTCGGCAGCCTCCTGGTAGCGACCTTGCGCGTAGAGCACCCGCGCGAGGCTGCTGGCGAACGAGGAGAAGTGGGTCTTCTCGCCGATCCGCTTGAGCCGTTCGTAGTCGGGCCGCAGCGTCTGCTCGGCGAGGTCGTGGCTCGCTGCCGGAGAGGGCCCCCCAGGCGAAGTGGCCGGCAACGAGCGACGTCCACGCATCGGGCTGACGCGGCGATCTGCTCGGCGCGGGCCAGGAGATCCCGGGACTCGTCGCTGTCGACCCTGAATCGCGACGAGATACGCGAGGGTCCCAAGAAGGTTGGCCTCGGCAGCAGGATGCCCGGCGACGTCCCGCAGCTGCGCGCGGCAGGCCCGCTCGCCGTCCGCTGCCGGCGTGGGGCCGAGGACCAGCGCGACCCCGAGCCACTCGACGTTCTCGACCTCCTCGAACCGGTCGCCCGCCCGCTGCGCGTGGCGGAGCGCGCGCTCGGTGGCCTCCGCGCACGCCCCGCCTCGCCGATCGAGGTAGTGGGCCTGGCCGACGAGTCGCCAGGCTCGCGAGAGCCCAACGTCGTCACCTCGCTCCTCGAACACGGGGATCGCCCGGTCGGCGACCTGCATGAGCTCCTGCGAGCTCGGGATTCGCGGCGGTGAACAGGCGCAGCAAGCCCGCGCTGGACGAGCGCCTGCGCAGCGAGGCCTGCCGTCGCCGCTCTCCTCGGCGGCCTCGATCGCCTCGGTCAGCACGCTGTCCGCCCAGCTCAGGTCCTCCATCCCCTGCACCACCCGGGCGCTCGGCACGAGATCGACTCGGAGCGGCATCGTCAGGCGGCAGCAGCGAGACAGCACGGGAGACGAGACTCAAGGCCGCGGGAGCGTCACCGCGCGAGAAGGCGCGCCGCCCGGCCGCCCCGAGCCGCTCCGCGGCCGCGCGGGCAAGCGTCCGAGCGTCGTCGTCGATCGGTCCCGAGCTCCGCCGCGATAGCGGTACGACTGCTCGAGGTGGTAACCGACGATCTCCTCGTACTCCGTCGCCCGTTCGCCCGCGCTTCGCTCGAGCCAGTCGGCGAACCGCTCGTGCGCCACGGCGCGCGCCTGCTTGGGGATCGCGTCGTACGCCGCGTCGCGGATGAGCAGGTGGCGGAAGCGGTGCGTGCGTCCGCCGAGCGCCGGCCTGTCGGGCCGGATCAGCTCTTTGCGGACCAAGCGACGCGAGCGCGTCGGCAACGCTGAGGCCCGGCTGCTCGGAGACGAGCTCGGCGAGTGCACTGTCGTAGAACTGCTTTCCCTGGATGGCCCCCAGCTCGAGCACGGTGCGGTCGTGCCGGATCGAGCCGGTCGAGCCGTGCCGCCAGGAGCGCCTGGATCGTCGGCGGAACACGCAAGCGCAGGCAGGTCGCCGGTCGCCTTCCAGCCGCCGTTTCGCTGCACGAGCACGCCGTCGTCGATGAGCATGGAGAGCATCTCCTCGACGAAGAGCGGGTTGCCCTCGGCGGCCTCTGCGATCCTCGTTCCGACGTCCTCCGGCAGCTCGGCGCGACCGACGAGGTTGGCGATCAGCAGCCCGCACTCCTGGACGGAGAGCGGCTCGAGGAGCGCCGACGTCGCATTGAGCTTCCCGCCTCCCCAGGTCGGCCGTGCGTCGAGCAGGTCGGGACGGGCGAGGCAGAGGAGCAGGATCGGGGCGTCTCGCACCCGGTCTGCGATGTGCTCGACGAGGTCGAGAAAGGTCGGCTCGCCCCAGTGGATGTCGTCGAACACGAGCACGAGCGGGCGAACGCGCGCCAATGCCTCGATGAGCGCCAGCACGGACGCATTGCCATCCTCTGCGGCGCCGCGAACGTCGGCCAGGCCGATCATCTCGGCCACTCGCTCGGCGAGGAGCTCTGCGTCGGCCTCGTCACCGAGCGCCGCGACGAGCTTCTCGCGCGCGCCCTGCGGAGAGTCGGCGTCGTCGAGCCCGACGGCCTCCTTGACTGCCTCGAGCAGCGGCCAGAACGTGATCCCCTCCCCGTACGGAAGACATCGCCCCCGCGCGACGAGCGTCTCCACGCGCAGTCCAGACAGGAATTCCCGGACGAGGCGCGACTTGCCGACCCCGGCCGGTCCGAGCACCGTGAAGAGCTGGCACGAGCGATCGCCGGCGGCCTGCTCGAACGCATCCTGAAGCCGCCTGCGCTCACGCTCCCGCCCGACCATGGGCGAGACGAAGCGGCTCGTGTGGCCGGTGGCTGCCCTCCTCGAGGCCGAGGACGCGGAACGCAGGACGTCGACCCCACCGTGACCGGCTCGACGAGTGCTGCCGCTCGGGCGAGCCGCAGGGTCGCCTCGTCGACGAGGATCGCACCGGGATCGGCAAGCTGGGCGAGGCGCGAGGACACCGCCAGCGGGATGCCGGTCGCGCGCAGCTGCACGGCCGCGTCGCCCCCCGTCACGACCTCGCCGGTGCTCGACGCCGACGCCGAAGCCGAGCTCGACGTCACGCTCGGCCTGCGATCTCCGCCGCGAGCGCTCGCGAGGCGCTCTTGCAGCTCGACGGCGCTTCGAACCGCCCGAACGGCGTCGTCCTCGTGGAGCAGCGGCAGCCCGAAGACCGTGAAGACGGCATCGCCCGTCACGGTCTCGACCGTGCCGCCGTGACGCTCCACGGCCGACGCGATCTCGCGAACGGCCCGGCTCATCACGTCCCGCAGTGCCTCGGGATCGAGGCTGTCGCCGGCTCTCGACGACGTCGACAGCGCGACACAGACGGCCGTGATCGTCTTGCGCACCTCACGAACCGCGCGGTCGGGTAACGGGAGCCACTCGGCGATTTCCGTCGGCGGCCGCGGCTCGGTCTCGGCTCAGCGACCTGGGCGTCGAGCGCCGGATCCTGGCGGAGAATCGCCTGCTGCAGCTCTCGCAGCCGGTTGCCGGGCTCGATCCCGAGCTCGTCGACGAGCGTGATGCGGGCGTCCTGGTAGCACTCGAGCGCATCGGCCTGGCGGCCCGAGCGGTAGAGCGCGAGCATGAGCTGGCCCCGCAGCCGCTCGCGCACGGGGTTCTGCGCGACGAGCCGCTCGAGCTCCGACACGAGCTCGGCGTCGTGGCCGAGCGCGAGCTCCGCGTCGGTGAGCTCCTCCGTCGCCGCAAGGCGAAGCTCCTCCAGCCGCCCGATCTCGACCGCCGCGAACGCCGCATCGGCGACGTCGGCAAGAGCCGCTCCCCGCCAGAGCGCCGAGCGCCTCGCGCAGCTTCGCTGCGGCGTCCGCCGGCGCGCCTCCTCTCGCCTCGGCGACGAGACGCTCGAACCGGAGCAGGTCGAGCGCGTCCGGGTCGACGACGAGCTCGTAGCCGCCGGGCCGCGTGCGAATCACGTCGCGGCCGAGCTCACGCCGCAGTTGCGAGACGTACACCTGGAGCGCCTTCGCCGCCGACTCGGGCGGGCGCTCACCCCAGAGCCCGTCGATCAGCCTCGCGTGCGAGACGAGCTCGTTCGCGTTCACGAGGAGCAGGGCCAGCAACGCCCGCAGCTTCGGCCCTCCCGGCGACGCCGCGAGGCCGTCCTTGCGTGCCTCGAGGGGTCCGAGGATCCGATATTCCATGCCGCTCGGCCACGCTACCACCTCTTTACCGCGTTGTCCTACTGAGCCTTAAGCGGGCCGGCGGAAGCTCCTGACAGCGGTCGCATGGAGCGACCGGAAGTCAAGGAGGAACGAGATGCTCCGCACTACCTTCAGCCGCACCGTCGTCGGCGTCGTGCTCGCGGCAGCCCTGCTCGTCCCGGCGGCGTCGGCCGACGACTGGGCACGCAGCGGGCTCGACCCGGCGATCGCGACCGCCCTGCAGGATCACACGTCCGCGGCGCCTGAGTCCGTCCCGCTCGACCCCGCGATCGCGACCGCGATCCGCGACCAGCCGACCTCTCAGCCGGCCGTGCTCGATCCGGCGATTCGCACGGCGCTGATGGAGATCGCATCGTCTTCCACGCGGCCCGACGATCAGGCGTCGGCCCGTGGCGTCGGCTCTCTTCCGCAACCGATCGAGGTCGCATCGAGCGGAGGCCTCGACTGGGACAGCGTTCGCTTCGGCGTTGGGGCGGGGTTCGTCGGCTGCTGCTCGCGCTCGGCTCGATGCTCGTCCTCAGGCAGCGGCGGACCGGCATGACGAACGCGTAGAAGGCGTTCCTCCGGACAGCGGGCGGGCCAAGCGGCCCGCCCGCATTCATGTCTAGAGCTTCACCAGCGTCTTCCCTCGGTTCGCGCCGTTCAGCATGCCGATGAAGGCGCTCGGCGCGTTCTCGAGACCCTCGGTGACGTCTTCCCGGTAGACGAGCCGGCCGTCGGCGAGCCAGCGCCCGAGCCGCTCGAGGCCCTCGGGGAAGCGATGGACGTAGTCGTTGACGAGGAACCCCTGCATCCGCGCGCGGAAGACGATCAGGAAGCCGAGGTTGCGGGGCGCCAGCTCCGGCTCGGTGAGGTTGTACTGCGAGATCTGGCCGCAGATCGCGATCCTGGCGCCGAATGCAAGGCGCCGGAACGCGGTCTCCGAGATCCTGCCACCCACGTTGTCGAAGTAGACGTCGATGCCGCGCGGACACGTCTCCTTCAAGGCGGCGTTGACGTCGTCGGCCTTGTAGTCGATCCCCGCGTCATAGCCGTACAGCTCCGTCAGCTCCGCCACCTTCTCCTGCCCGCCGGCGATCCCGACGGGGCGGCAGCCGGCGATCTTCGCGAGCTGGCCCGACCAGCTGCCCGACCGCGCCCGCCGCGCCGGAGACGACGACCGTGTCGCCCGGCCTGGGCTGCCCGACGTCGAACAGGCCGAAGTACGCGGCGAGGCCGGTCCCACCGAGGGCGTGGAGGTAGGCCTGCGGCGGTGCGAGCTGCGTGTCGATCTTGCGGAGCGTGCCGCCGCGCGCCACCGCGTAGTCCTGCCAGCCGAGCTGCCCGACGACGTGGTCACCCGGAGCGAAGCGCGAGTCCTGACTCGTGACCACCTCGCCGACGACCTGGCCCGTCATCGCCTCGCCGATCTCCGTCGGCCGCGCGTAGGAGCGAGCCTCGCTCATCCGCCCGCGCATGTACGGGTCGAGCGAGAGCCAGCGGGCGCGGACGAGCACCTCGCCGGCGGCGGGCTCGGGGACGGGCTCCTCGACGAGCGCGAAGTCGGATTCCTTGGGGCACCCCACAGGCCGGGCGGCGAGCGTGATCCGGCGGTTCGTCGGCACGCGCCGACTCTCTCAGATCCGCGTCAGCGGCGCGTGCCGACCACGAGCAGGTATTCGCGTGTGTGGGCGATCTCGCCGTCCACCCGGTAGTTCGTCTCGAAGAAGTCCACCCAATCGCGGTGAAACTCCTCGCGGCGATCGCCGAGGGAGTCGGCCAGCGTCTTCGTCGGGCCGTAGCTCGTCGAGAAGAGCTCCCAGTACGCCTCACCGGAAGGAACGCGCAGCGTCGAGACACGCTCCTCGAGCTCCAGCTCGAACGACTGGCCGAGCAGCTCGCGAACACGATTCTCATCACCCCAGTCGAACGGGCTGCTGGGCGGCGGCGCCGGCTGGTACGGCGCCATCACCTTGAACATCTTCGCCAGACCGCCCGTGGGCGTCCAGTTCGCGAGCGCGATCCGGCCTCCTGGGGCGGTGACGCGGGCAAGCTCCTGCGCCGTCGCCTCGTGATCGGGCGCGAACATGACCCCGCACGTCGACGACACCTTGTCGAAACTCGCGTCGGCGAGCGCGAGCCGCTCCACGTCACCGACCAGGTAGTCGATCTCGAGCCCGAGCTCCTCGGCCCGCTCCTTCGCGGTCTCGATCAGGACAGGCGCGAGATCGAGCCCGGTCACGCTCGCCCCGGCCGTGCGGCCGCTCGGCCACCGCGCCCGTCCCGCAAGCGAGATCGAGCCAGCGATCCCCCGGTCCCGGCACCAACCGCTCGATCACGGCCTCGTGGATGTCCGCGATCGTCTCGGTGATGCGCTGGTACGGCCCCCGGCCCCACATCACGCTCTGCCGCTGCTTGAGCTCCTCGTACGCCATCTTTCGTCCCCCCTCGCTCGGTGTTCGCTCCACCAGACGGAAGAGGAGCGGTGGAGCTTCCGCCGTGATGGGCGATCGGCTCGCGGACGTTACTCGACTCAGGAAGTGGAGCCGACGGGACTCGAACCCGTGGCCTTCTGGCTGCCAGCCAGATGCTCTCCCAGCTGAGCTACGGCCCCACGAGGGCTCAAGTCTAGCCTTCCGAGCTCGTAATCGCGGGCCCAGTTGACGCCGATCGCCTGGTTGTTTGCAGTCGGCGCAAGCCGGAGCAAGACCTGCGACCGCCCGTCGAAACGCTCGAACGGCAGGAAGTAACACCGATCGAGCTCGGCGCAGTACGCCGCGAACGCGTCCACGTCGTCGGCCGCGTACAGGCGACGGACGAGGCCATCGCGAGTCCTGCGGCAGGAGTAGCAGCGCACAACGACGACGTCACCCTGACGCACCGCCCACTTGCACTGCACGCGAACGAGGTTGCCGGTATCGAAGATGAGGTCGTAGCGTCCACCTTCGAAGAGCGGCTTGTAGACGCCGATCCCGAGCTTGATCGCCGCCGCAGAGATCGACGCCTCGGCGATGGCGCCCTTCTGATCCGTCGTCAAGTCCACACACGAACACTAGTTCGTGCGGCGGACAGGCGCCTAAGCCGTCGCGGCCTCCAGCTCGACCGCGGGCAGGTCGCCCCAGAGGTCCTCGAGCCGGTAGAAGTCACGCGTCTCGGGCGTGAAGATGTGCAGGACGACGTCGAGGTAGTCGGCGATGATCCAGTGTCCCTCCTGCGACCCGTCCGTGGCGCGCGGGGTCAGCCGGGCCTCCCCCTTCAGCTGCGCATAGACCTCGTCGAAGATCGCCTTCGTCTGCCGCGGGTTGCGGCCGGTCGCGATGACGAAGTAATCGGTGTAGACGCACGCCGGCCGCATGTCGAGGATGACGACGTTCTCGGCCAGCTTCTCGGCGGCGAGAGCGGCGGTTCTGCGCGCTTGTTCGAGTGAGGTCAGAGTCCTCATTGTACCCGGGGTTCGCGACGTCGATCGCGCCGGTAGAGGCCGTGCGCCTCGATGTAGTCGGCCACCTGCGGCGGGACCAGCTCCGCGATCGACTCGCCGCGCGCGACGCGGGCACGGATCTCCGAGGACGAGATGTCGAGCGGCTCGAGCTC
Organism: uncultured Gaiellaceae bacterium; assembly: GCA_963791905.1. Classification (GTDB taxonomy): domain Bacteria; phylum Actinomycetota; class Thermoleophilia; order Gaiellales; family Gaiellaceae; genus Gaiellasilicea. Next base: position 136,208 of record CAWBTX010000005.1, on the reverse strand, counting down.
GAACGGCTCGATCCGGTCCGAGCTCTTCACGAGCCGATAGCCGGGGCGGGTGGCGACGCCGAGGCGCGCGAGCTCGAGCACGCGCTCCGGCTCCTTCCACGTCGGGAAGTCGACGAGCTGGTCGGCGCCGATCAGGAAGATCGGGTCGTCGTAGTCACCGGCCTCGAGCTGGTCGACGGTGAAGCTGTGCGGCTCGAGCTCGACCGACGCCTCGAGGCCGGCGAAGGCGAGGCGCGCCATCGCCAGCCGGTGCTCGGCGGAGGCGTACGAGCGCTTGTGGCCGGGATCGGCCACGACCGACACGAGCAGGTCGTCGAGGCCGAAGTGGCGAACGGCGGCGGCGGCGAGCGCCACATGGCCGAGGTGCGGTGGGTCGAAACCCCCACCCAGGATGCCCGTCACTGCCACTCGAACGACTCGTCGCCGACCTCGACCTCTTGCCCCTTGCGCACGCCCGCGGCCTTCAGCGCCGCCTCGAGCTCCTCGCCCTCGGGCGCCTCGCCGGCGACGCGGAACCCGCGGTCGGTGCGATAGATGCGGTAGCCCCGGCGCATCCGGGGCTGCGGCCGGTAGAGCCGGAACTCGGCCAGCTCAGGCTCCTCGGGCTCGGCCGCCGGCGGGACGAGGTCGAAGAGCGAGCGCTTCAGGTGCTCGATTCCCTCGCCGGTGACGGCCGAGACGGCGAACGTCCCCACGATGCGGGGATCGTCGAGGCGGAGATCCGGCGCGGAGTCGAGCAGGTCGATCTTGTTGAGAACCACGGCCTGCGGACGCTCCTCGAGCCCGGCGCCGTAGAGGGCCAGCTCGCGGTCGATCGTGCGGAAGCGTTCCTCGACGTCCTCCGCCGAGGCGTCGATGACGTGGAGAAGCAGCCGCGCCCGCTCGAGATGCGCGAGGAACTCGTGGCCGAGGCCGACACCTTCGCTCGCGCCTTCGATCAGCCCCGGGACGTCGGCGACAGTCAGCTGGGCGCCGTCCGGCGACTCGACCGTGCCGAGCACGGGAGCGAGCGTCGTGAACGGGTAGTCGGCCACCTTCGGCTTCGCATTCGAGAGCCGGCGGAGCAGCGACGACTTGCCCGCGTTGGGCAGGCCGGCGAGAGCGGCGTCGGCGAGGAGCTTCAGCCGCAGCTCGACCTCGAGCTCCTCCGGGGGCTCGCCTACCTCCGCGAATCGAGGCGTCTGGCGCGTCGGCGTCGCGAACTGCGCGTTGCCGCGCCCGCCCTGCCCTCCACGAGCGAGGACGACGCGCGCATCGGGCGTCGCGAGGTCGGCGATCAGGTCGCCGTCGGGCCCGTAGGCCTGTGTGCCGACCGGCACCCGAACCTCGATTGTGGCGCCGTCGGCGCCGTGCTTGCGGGTCCCGCGGCCCGGCTCGCCCCGCTTCGCCTGGATCCACGTCCTCGTGCGGAACGCCGAGAGGTCGCGTAGATCCGGGTTCGCGACGAGCACGACATCGCCGCCACGGCCACCGTCGCCACCGTCGGGCCCGCCCTTCGGCACGTGCTTCTCGCGGCGGAAGGAGAGCCCTCCGTCACCGCCTCGCCCCGCCAGCACCTTGATGCGGGCGCGATCGTGAAACATGAGTGATTAGGCCGGCTGCTGCTGCGGCTCGGTCTCGGCGACCGAGATGAAGCGCTTGTCGCCGCTGCGGCGGAACTCGACGATGCCCGGACGGACGGCGAAGATCGTGTCGTCGCGGCCGATCTGCGTGCCGGGGCCTGGCCGGAACCGCGTCCCGCGCTGGCGGACGATGATGTTGCCGGCCTTCACCTGCTGGCCCGCGAACATCTTCACGCCAAGGCGCTTTGCGTTGGAGTCGCGCCCGTTGCGCGATGAGCCGAGACCCTTCTTGTGTGCCATTACACTGTCCTCCTTCGCGTCCAGCGCCGACTCGAGCGCGGCGATCGCGCCCTTCCGCTTGCCGTGCGCCTGCTCGTACTCGAGCGCGGCCTCGAGCATCGGCCGGTTCCAGTCTGCGGACTGCGTCTTGATCTCGGCCACCGTCAGCTCCTCGTAGCCGGAAGGCATGCCCTTCACGCGCTCCTCGGCGGGCGCGGCGGCCTCGGCCTTCTTCGCCGGCTCCTTCGGGGTCTCCTTCGCGGTCTCCTTTGCCGGGGCGCGCTTCGCGCCGCCGATCGACTCGATCTCGATCTGCGAGAGGCTCGCGCGGAAACCGGTGTGCTTCTTGTACCCGTTCTTCGGCCGGTACTTGCCGATGCGGATCTTCTCGCCCTTGACATCGGCGACGACGCGTGCCGTCACCGTCACGTTCGACGGCGAGATCTGCGTCTCCCCGTTACCGCCGACGAGCAGGACGGACGGCTGGAAGGTGTTGCCTTCGCCGTGAGCAAGCCGGTCGACGAGCAGCCGCTGACCTTCGTGGACGCGGTACTGCTTCCCTCCGACGGAGATGATGGCATAGGTACTCATACGGTCTAAAAGGCTACAGCCACGGAAACGCGGGCATATGCCCGCGAACGGGCGAGATTGTAGCCGTTAGGAGTCGATCTCGTCGAGCCACTCCGACATCGGCACGTACTCGTCCGCTGTCTGCTCGACGGCGCCGTTGCCGTCGGTCGCGGCCGCGTCGGACTCGGCGCCGTTCGAGCTCGCGGCTGCCGCAGCAGGCTTCTTCTTGCGGTTGCGGCCCCCGCGCGACCCCCGCCGGGTCTTCTTCTTCACCGGCGCCGCGGTCTCGCCATCCTCGGTCGCCGCGACCGCCTCGGTCGACGTCTCCTCCTCAGGCTCGGGCGCCCCCTCCTCCGGCTTGGGCGCCACCGGGATCTCGGCCGGCTTGCTTTCGGCCTGCCCGCCGTCGAGGTCTGCCGTGGGAACGTGGATCCGCGGGGCCCGCGGGGCCCGCGGCTTCCGGGCGGGCGGCGCGGGCTCGCCGCCGTCCTCCGAGGCCGGCTCGGCGTCGCTCGTGGCCTCGCCCTCGGCGACCGCAGGGGTCTTTTTCTTGCGGCTCCGCCCGCCGCGGGAGCCGCGCCGGGTCTTGCGCTTGGGCGCTTCACCGTCGGGCGCTGCCTCCGCCTCGACTTCCTCGTCGGCTTCGTCGGCTTCGGCCGGCTCCTCCGCCTCGAGGGCATCTTCGACCACAGCGTCGGCCTCGACCCAGCCTCGGCACTCGACCGCAGCCTCGGCGGGTGCAGCCTCGGCGGCGTCCTTCTTCGCCCGTGCGGGCGCGCGCGTCGGCTTCTCGGCCTCGCTCTCGAAGGTGATGGGCGTCGACGCCTGATCGCCGCCGGCGAGGAGCGTCGCATAGGCGACGCCGTCGAGCACGCGCTCGAGCCGGATCTTCGCCTTCTTGCCGACGAGCTTCGCGGCGCCCCCGACGACGATGTCGAGCCCGTCCTGCCGCGCGACCGCGGCCTGTGCGTCGTGGAGATCGAGCTCGACGAGCTTCAGGTCGAGCTCGGCGCCCTCGGCGACAGGCGCCGCCGGCTGCAGATCGGCGAGCTTGCCCTCTGCGAGCACCGCCGCATGATCGGCGTGGACGCCCTCCTTGGCGACGAGGAGGAACCGCTTCTTCGTCGCCTCCTCGAGCTCGCGCAGCCGCGCGGCGCCCGGCCCAGCCAGGAGGGCGCGTGTCCGAGGGTTGACCTCGACCTCGAACGCCTGGGCCCGCGAGCCGGCGGCGATCCCGCGAAGCCGGCGCTCGACCTCGAGCGCGGCCGTCGTCTCCGAGACGACGATCCCGTCGCCCTCGCAGGTCGGGCACTTCTTGGTCAGGATCTCGCGCGGACCGTCCGTCACGTTCTGGCGCGTCATCTCGACGAGGCCGAGCGGCGAGATCTCGACGACGTACGTCTTCGTCCGGTCGCGCTCGAGCTCGGTGCGGAGCGCCTCCTCGACGGCGGCGCGGTTCTTCGGGTTCGCCATGTCGATGAAGTCGATGACGATGATCCCGCCGATGTCGCGCAGCCGGAGCTGGCGCACGACCTCCTTGACCGCCTCGAGGTTGTTCTTCGTGATCGTGTCCTCGAGCCGGGCGGACGAGCTCTTCGAGCGCGAGCCGACGAAGCGGCCCGTGTTGACGTCGATGACGGTGAAGGCCTCGGCGTAGTCGAAGACGAGGTAGCCGCCGGACGGCAGGTCGACCCGCCGCGAGAGGGTCGAGCGGATCTCGGCCTCGACGCCGGTGCCCTCGAACAGCGGCTCCTTCTCCTTGTAGCGCTGCACCCGCTCGAGCATGTGCGGCGAGGTCTTCTTCAGGTAGCCGACGATGCGCTTGTAGGTGCGCTCGTGGTCGATCAGGGCGCGCTCGAAGTCGCCCGCGAAGAGGTCGCGGACGATCCGGAGCGGCAGCTCCGCTTCCTGGTAGACGAGCGCCGGCGCCTTGGCCGCCTTCGCGTTCGCCTGGATGGTCTTCCAGAGCCGCTGCAGGAAGACGAGGTCGCGCTGGATGTCCTCAGCGGAGGCGCCCTCGGCGGCGGTGCGGACGATGATGCCGCCCTCCTTCACGTCGAGCGCCTTGATGATGTCCTTGAGCCGCGCGCGCTCGGCGTCGTCGAGCCGGCGCGAGACGCCCAGGCCCTCGCCCTGCGGGACGAAGACGAGGAAGCGGCCGGGGAGCGAGATCTCGGTGGTGAGCCGCGCGCCCTTCGTCTTCATCGGGTCCTTGACGGCCTGCACGAGCAGCTCCTGCCCGCGCGCGATCAGGTCGGTGATCTTCTTGCCGTGCCGCTTGCCCTCGAGCTCGGGGACGACGATCTCGTCGACGTAGAGGAAGCCGTTCTTCTCGAGGCCGATCTCGACGAACGCAGCCTCCATCCCCGGCAGGACGTTGTCGACGGTGCCGAGGTAGATGTTGCCGGCGATCGAGCGCCGTTCCGGCCGCTCGAGGTAGACCTCGGCGACGCGATCGTCCTCGAGGATGGCGACGCGCTGCTCGCCGATGTCGACCGAGATCAGGAGCTCGCGCTTGGCCTTCGGCAACGGCGCGCGGCGCTGCTGTGTGCGGCGGCGCGGCTCGCGGGCGCGGCGCTCCTGGCGCTGGCTCCGCTCGGCCGGCGGGCGCTGCTGCGCGCGTGCGCGCTTCGCAGGCTCCTTGGCCGCGGCCGGCACGTCCTTCTTCTCGGCGCCAGCAGCGGTCGTGGTGGCGGTGCTCGTCGTTCCCGGCCGCTTGCGGCCGCGGCCGCCGCGGGTGCCGCGGCGTCGCTTCTTGCTCGGATCGGTTGCGGCCTCGTCGGCCGGGGTTGGATCAGTCGGTGCTAGTACCTGCGCCGGCGCCGCTTCGGCGGCAGCCTGCTGCTCTTCCTTCTTGCGCTTCCAGCGAAACCACGGTGACAAAAGGTTCTCCTAGTGTGGGCGCGCGCAAAGACTCGGCCGCGTCGGCGGCCGGTCGCGCGCTGCGAGGGATAATGAAAAACGTAGGCATGGCCTGCACGTAGGCTAGCAAGGCTTCGGGCGCCACCCTGGCTTCCCTGCCTGAGGCAGGGGTCGATCTCAGGCCGCAGCGGGACGAAGCCGCGCGCGCCGTGCTCTCACTGCGCGCAGGCGCTGCGAGAGGCGCGCCCAGGCCCAGGGCTCGAGCTCCGCATACCGCATCTCGGACTGGACTCTCGTCGCCTCCAGGTACTCGAACCAGGCGTCGGCCTCCTCGATCTGCAGCAACTCTTCCGCATGCTCCGTGCCTACCATCACGCCCTCCCTTCGCCGATCGCTTCCGAGCACGATGGTAGGTCCCGGACCGGACGGCACCGGGCTCCGCCCCGGCAGGCGCACGACCGCATACGCGCCGCGCCGCCAACGCCTCTAGGATGCGACGCTTCGTCAACGCGTCATCACGGGGAGGGGCACATGAGACGACGAAATCCGCTGACTGTGTTCGTGGCGTTGCTGGTCGTGATCTCCGTCCTGGTGCTCGGAGCGTCGGCGGTCGGCGCACGAAGCACGACAACGGCTTCCGGCAACTACACCGTTCTGATCGCCGACGGTGCTTCCCGCGCGGCTGCGTTGTCGGCGGTGTCCGCGGCCGGCGGCACCGTGATCAAGGAGAACGCCGCAGTCGGGACGCTCACCGTACGCGCACCGGCCGCCGGCTTCGTGAAGCGAGTGGGAGCGTTCCCTGCGATCTTCGGCGCGGCCCACGCCCGCCCGATCGGCCGGCTCTCCACGGTCATGCCCGCCCGGGCGACCGCGGCCCCCAACGCCGGCGCCGGGCCGCACCGGACCGCGAAGAAGACACCGGTCGGGATGGACCCGCTGGACAGCAATCTGTGGGGACTGCGGATGGTGCGCTCGGACCTCGCGCGCGCCGTCCAGCCCGGGAGCGACAAGGTGATGGTCGGCGTGATCGACTCCGGCGTCGACGCCACCCACCCGGACATCGCACCGAACATCGATCTGGGGCTGTCCCGCAACTTCGCCACTGACATCCCGACCGACCCCAACGGGGTTCCGATCGACGGGCCGTGTGAGTTCGCGAGCTGCGTCGATCCAGCGGGGTACGACGACAACGGCCACGGCACCCACGTCGCCGGCACCATCGCGGCCGCGGCCAACGGCTTCGGCGTCTCGGGCGTGGCTCCGGGCGTGACCATCGTGAGCATCCGCGGCGGTCAGGACTCCGGCTTCGTCTTCCTCCAGCCCGTGGTGGACGCCCTGGTCTACGGCGCTGACATCGGCGTGGACGTGATCAACATGTCGTTCTTCATCGATCCGTGGCTGTACAACTGCACGAACAACCCGGCCGACACGCCGGAGCAGCAAGCCGAGCAGCGCACCACGATCGCCGTTGTGAACCGGGCACTCAACTACGCACACGAGCGTGGTGTGACACTCGTCGGCTCGCTCGGTAACAACCACGAGGATCTTGGCCATCCGCGGCCCGACCCCTCGAGCCCGAACTTCCCGATTGGGCAGGCGCACCCGCGCGTCATCGACAACGCGACCTGTCTCGACCTGCCGGTCGAGGGCAACCACGTGATCGGCGTCTCCGCGCTCGGCCCGTCCACCGCGAAGGCCGACTACTCCAACTACGGCGTCGAGCAGATCAGCGTGTCCGCACCGGGCGGCTACTTCCGCGACGGCCTCGGCACGCCGACCCACCGCACCAACGGCAACCTGATCCTGTCCACCTTCCCGCGCAACGTGGGTCTGGCCAACGGTTGGATCGACGCCGCCGGCAACATCACGCCGGCCGGTGTGGCGGCCGCCGTGGTCTCCTACTGCAGCGGCGGCACCTGCGGCTACTACCGCTCGATCCAGGGCACCTCGATGGCCGCGCCGCACGCGAGCGGCGTCGCTGCGCTGATCGTGAGCGAGTTCGGGAAGAAGGACAAGGCCCACAAGAAGGACAAGGAAGGCGACCTCACCCTCGACCCGGACGAGGTCGACCGGATCCTCACCGCCACCGCAGCGGAGCACGCGTGTCCGTCGCCGCCGCTCTTCTCGTACGTGGACGTCGGCCGCCCGGCGGAGTTCGACGCCCTGTGCGAGGGCACCACGGCGTTCAACGGCTTCTACGGCCACGGCATCGTGGATGCCCTTGCGGCCGTCACGTTCAAGGACAAGAAGTGATGCCGGCCGCCCGCTGAGAAGTCGTCCAGCCAAGTGGCGAGGCTTCAGCCGGAGCCTCGCCACTCGGCCCGTCTATCTGAGCTGCGGCTGTAGCGACTCGAAGTAGCGGCGCGCAGCCTCGCCGACGGCACGCGTGCCCACGTAGGCGACGCCGCCCTTCACGGCCCAGCCTGCGACCGGAACCGCGCCGAGGAGCTGGCGCGCGACCGTCCGGAAGCCCAGGCCGGCGCCGATCGTGGCCAGCACCTCCGGCACGCGGGTCTGGTCGAGCTCGACGCCGTGCGCGGCGGCGAGCCGCAGGACGAGCCGAATCTGATTCAGCGTCAGTACCGGGAAGTCGGCACCGGGAACGAAGATCGCGACCCCGAGGATGGCGTTCTTGCGCGCGAAGTTCTCGATCAGGTGGTCGCAGACCGCGTCGCGGAGAACGGGCACCCGCGCTGCGAGGGGCGCCGCGCGCTCGCCCAGCCGCGCGGCGAGCACCCGGGCGATCTCGTCGCTGGGAAAGCCCGCGCCCGGAGGGCACACGACGATGTCCGTCGGCAGCACGTACGGGACGTCGAGGCCGGCCTCGCCGCTCGTCTGCACGGCCACGATCGGGACCCGGGCGAGGCTCGCGGCCCGCAGCTCGCGCACGTCCTCCTCGGTCGGCGCGCCGGCCAGCACGCGGACGAGCGCAGCGGCCTCCTGAACGGGCCCGCTCGTCCGGACGGCGCCCGGCGCGGCGCCCTCGCCGAGCTCTCGCGCGAGCTGCTCGGCCAGCGCCCCGGTGACCTGAAGAGGACCGGTCTCCTTGAGCCCGGACTTGGCCTCTTTCAGCAGGCCCCAGACGGCCATCGGGTTCAGGCTGGCCATGTCGTCTCTAGACGGCGCGGCGCCTGCCGCCGGTGCCGCGCGCGTGGATCGAGAGGAGCACCCCCATCGCCACGAGGTTGACGACCATCGAGGAGCCGCCGACCGTGACGAACGGGAGCGGAATACCGGTCACGGGTGCGATGCCCATGGTCATGCCGACGTTGATGAAGATCTGGAACAGGAACGTCATTGCGATCCCCCCGGCGACGATCGCGCCAAACGCGTCGCGCGCGACCGTGATCACTCGCAGCGCGCGCCAGACGATGAGGAGATAGAGGCCGAGCAGGAGCGCCGCGCCGACGAAGCCGCGCTGCTCCGCGAACGAGGCGAAGACGAAGTCCGTCGCGTGCTCGGGCAGATAGTCCAGCCGCGTCTGCGTCGCGCCGTCGACGCCGCGCCCGTCCAAACCGCCCGAGCCGATCGCGGTCATCGACTGGTTGACGTTGTACGTCGATCCGGAGGGATCGAGGTCCGGGTTCGTGAACCCGGTCAGGCGCTTCAGCTGGTACGGCTCGAGCAGCTCCACGCCGACACGCGGCAGGAGCACGAGCACGGAGACGGCGAAGGTGAGCCCGACGAGGAGCAGGGCAATCACGTGCGACCAGCGCACGCCCGCGACGAACAGGCAGGCGAAGAGCGCGGCGACGTAGACGAGTGCGGTGCCGAGGTCGGGCTGCCGGAAGACGAGCGCGATCGGGACGACGCCGAGCAGGAGCGCCTGCAGCACGACCCGCGGTTCCTGCAGCCGCCGCACACGGCTGACGAGGAAGCCGGCGAGCGCGAGGACGAAGAGGAGCTTGCCGAACTCGGACGGCTGGAACTGGAACGGCCCGAGGTCGATCCAGCGGCGCGAGCCGCGGGTCTCCTGCGCGAGCGGATAGATCAGCAGCATCAGGCCGATCGTCGTGCCGTAGAGGAAGCGGTACGCCCGGCGCAGCCGGTCGGGGTCGATCGCGAGCGCGATCAGCAGCCCCGTGAAGCCGATGGCGGCCGCGATCAGCTGTCTCGTGACGTAGTAGTTCTCGTCCCCTGTGACGTCGTAGCGCGTGATGCCGGCAACACCCCAGATGCCGTAGGCGACGATCGCGACGACGGCGCCGAGGAGAAGCAGGTCGAGCCGGCGGACGACCGACAGGAGGTCGGAGCCCGAGCGGGTGCCTGGTAGCGCGCGAGAGGACGCGTAGTCGACCATCAGTCTGATGGCACCTCGTCGACGACGGTCGCCTTGACGCCGTAGTGCGCCTCGAAGACCTTCAGCGCGGCCGGCGCGGCCGCCTCGCCGCCGAAGCCGCCGTTCTCGATCAGCACGCAGACCGCGATCGCGGACCTCCCGCCCCATTCGTCCCCGTAGCCGCACCACCAGGACTGGTCGAGCATCCGCTCCAGCTCGCTCGACCACTTCTCGGCCGTGCCGGTCTTGCCGTAGATCGGGACCGGGAAGCTGCCGAAGACGCCGACCGAGGTGCCGTTCGGCAGCGTCGTCGCGCCGCGCAGGCCCTCCTCGATCGAGGCGAGCGCGTCGGCGGAGACGTTCGTGTCACGCGGCGGGGTCGGTGGGAACCGCTGCAGAACCACCGACGGCCGGTCGGCTGTGCCGGGCTGCTCGACGCTCGAGACGAGGTGCGGCGTCACGAGCCGGCCGCCGTTCTGGAGCAGCGCGTAGAAGCGCGTCATCTGGAGCGGCGTCACGAGCAGATCCTTCTGGCCGATCGCGAGCTGGATCGAGTCGCCCGGCTTCCAGAGCCGCTCGACCTCCCAGGTCTTGGGGTAGCGCTCCTTCGTGTACGTCTGCCGCTTCCAGCGGATGGTCGGCAGCAGCCCGGGGTCCTCGCCGCCGATGTCGAGGCCACTGGGCCGGCCGAAGCCGAAGTTGTTCGCCCAGCGCTGCAGCGGCTGGCCGCGGCGCTCGGGCAGGTTGTAGAACCGGTTGCCGACCTCGTAGAAGTAGGTGTCGCAGGAGGCGGCGAGCGCGGTCGGCAGCGTCATCGGCTCGTTCACGAACGGGTTCCAGTTGTTGAAGACCTGCTTGTCGCGGCCGAAGACCGAGAACGGCGTGCACTGGATCGCCTGGTACGGCGACAGGAGGCCCTCCTGGACCGCCGCCAGGGCGGTGACCGGCTTCCAGGTCGAACCCGGCGGGTAGCGCCCCGAGATCGCCCGGTTGATGAGCGGGTTGTTCGCGTCCGGCGCCGAGAGCGCGCTCAGCTTCTTCGCGTCCGGCCGGCCGACGTAGAGGGAGGGCTTGTAGGTCGGGTTCGAGGCGATCGCCAGCACCTCGCCGTCGGCCGGGTCGAGTGCGACGACGGCGCCGCCGTCGGCCCACCAGTTCTCGTTCTCGAGCGCGCGGTCGATGCCGAAGGTGATCGCCTTCTCCGCTGCACGCTGCAGCTTGACGTCGAGCGTCAGGCGCACCGCGTTCCCGGGAACCCAGAACTGCTGCACCTGGAACGGGCTCTGCGGCCGTCCGAGCGAGTCGACTCGGAGCTGCGCCCGGCCGGGCGTCCCGCGCAGGTACTGGTCGAACGCCGACTCGACGCCCGCCTTGCCGAGGCGGTCGCCTGCCAGGTAGCCCTCGTCCTGCTTCGCCTTCAGCTCGTCCTCCGAGATCTCGCCGACGTGGCCGAGGACCTGGGCGGCGAGCGTCTTGTACTCGTAGTCCCGCAGGAACGTGGTCACGACCGACACGCCCGGGAACTCCGCCTGGTGCTCCTTCAGATAGAGGGCGCGCTCGTCAGGCACCGCCGATCTGACCGTGATCGGCGTCAGTGGATCGCCCTTGCGCGCCTCGATCGCCTTCGTGATCCGCGCCGGCGGCACGCGCAGGATGGCTGCGAGCCGCTGCACCATCCGGTAGCGGCCCTCCTCCGGCATGTCGGCGGGCCAGAGCTGCACGAGCGTGCCGGGGACGTTCGTGACGAGCGAGCGCCCGTTGCGGTCGAGGATCGGCCCACGCGGCGCCTCCGTGCGGACGGTGCGGATCTGGTTCTCGCGCGCGGCGACGAGGTACCTGTCGCCGGAGAGCACCTGCAGCGCCCACAGCCGCAGGAAGAGCACGGCGAAGATTGCCAGGGCGATCGCGCCGAGGACGCCGACGCGCAGCGCGAGCTGCGGCGTGAACCGGTACGGCTCGGCGACGCGCGGGTCGGGCGGGAGGAAGCGGCCCGACGGCGAGCGGCGCTCGTGGAACGTGCTAGCCAACGACCTGCACCTCCGCCGTGCGCTCGGAGACGTCGTCCGGCGGCAGGAACCTGCGGCAGACCGCGAAGACAGGCGCCGCCAGCACCAGGTTCAGGCCCACGGTCGGCAGCAGCGTCTCGACGACGACGCGCCGAGCCGAGACCTCCTCGCCGATCAGGAAGTGGAGTGCGTAACCGAAGACGGCGACGAGCACGGTCACGACCAGGACCGCGAGTAGCGGCGCATGTGCGCGATCGCGGCCGGTCGTCTCGCCGTAGCGGCCCGTCCAGTAGCCGGCGATTGCGAGCAGGAGCGACGAGACGCCGAGTGTGTCCAGCGTCAGGATGTCGAGCAGCAGGCCGCCGCCGAAGCCCGCGACCGCGCCGGCAACCGAGCCGCGCAGGAGCGCGATCCCGATCAGCGTCAGCAGCAGCAGGTCCGGCGCGCCGCCGAAGATGTCCATGCTCGCCCCGATCGTCGCCTGCAGCAGCGCGGCGACGAAGACGAGGACCGCGATCGCGGCGGCGTCGCTCACGTCAGCGGGACCGCGTGCGGTCGCGGGGGACGAGCACTGCGACGGCGTCGAGCGACGCGAAGTCGACGTCTGAGGCGATCTGCACCTGCTGGTACAGATCGGTCTGGGTCTGGCCGACGCTCGTGACGCGGCCGACGAGGATGTTCTTGGGATAGAGCGAGCTGAGGTTGCCCGACGTCCAGCCGGAGGTGACGATCTCGTCGCCGATCTCGACGTTGTCCTCTTTGCGAACGCGGCTCATGATCAGCGAGTCGCCTGTCTGGCCGTGCTCGACCAGACCGGTCGCGCCGGTACGCAGGTCTCGCGCGGAAACGGCGCTCGACTCGTCCGTCAGGAGCGTCACCCGCGAGGTCTCGGACGTCACCCTCGTGACGCGGCCGACGAGCCCGTCGGCGGTTACGACGGGAGCCTCCTCCTCGACGCCGTCGTCGGTGCCAACGGGCAGGACGACCTCCTGCTCGAAGGCCCGTGCCGGGCGGGAGGTGACCGAGGTGGCGACGTACGTGTAATCGCCCGGGAAGGTCGGGCCCTCGACGTACTGCAGCAACTTCTTCACCTCGACGAGGCTCTGCAGCGCCGACTCGTTCTGGATCACGGCCTGCTCGAGCTGCTCGTTCTCCTTCCGGAGGGCCTCCGCCTCCTCGCGTGCGTTGAGGAGGTCGACCGTCCAGCCGTAGGCGTCGCGGAAGGGGCGCGCGACCCGCTCGACCGCGATCGTCAGCGGCTCGAGCGCGCTCGCGACCGCGCCCTGCGCGTCGTGCAGCGGCCCGTCATCCGACTCGCGGAACGAGATCGTGATGAGGGCGAGCGCCAGCACGACCAACACTCCCAGCACGACTCGACGCCGAGTCGGGCTGCTGTTGCGGGAGGGAAAGGGCCGAGAGGCGGATCGCCGGACGGGAAGGCCCAGCACCGCCGATCTTGCGGTGCGGTTTCTTGGCACGAGCGAAAGAGTCTAGCGACCTAGCAGGAGAGCGCTGCTCGAGCGGTTAATACCTGCGATTGCCGTTTCGCCGGGCTCGGGCTCGGGCGCTGCGATGGATCGCCTCGAACTCCTCGAGGCTGCGGCCGGAGCCGACGGCGACGCAGGTCAGCGGGCTCTCGGCGAGGTGCACCGGCATCTGCGTCTCGTGCCGTAGCCGCTCGTCCAGGCCGTGCAGGAGCGCGCCTCCGCCGGCGAGCACGATGCCGCGGTCCATGATGTCGGCGGCCAGCTCCGGCGGGGTCTTGTCGAGGGTCGACTTGATCGCGTCGACGATCTGCGTGACGGGCTCGTCCAGCGCGTGCCGGATCTCCTCCGAGGAGAGGATGACCGTCTTCGGGAGGCCGGTGAGCATGTCGCGGCCCCGCACCTCGGCCTGAATCTCCTCGCGCATGCGGAATGCCGAGCCGACCTCGAGCTTGATCTCCTCCGCCGTCTGCTGTCCGACGAGGAGCTTGTACTCCTTCTTGATGTGCGTGACGATGGCGTCGTCCATCTCGTCGCCGCCGACGCGGAGGCTCTGCGAGACGACGATGCCGCCGAGCGAGATGACCGCGACCTCGGTCGTGCCGCCGCCGATGTCGACGATCATGTTCCCGGTCGGCTCGGCGACGGGTAGCCCGGCGCCGATCGCGGCCGCCATCGGCTCCTCGATCAGGTAGGCCTGGCGCGCGCCGGCGGACAGGGTCGCCTCTTCGACCGCGCGCTTCTCGACGCCGGTCACGCCCGAGGGGACGCAGACGACGACGCGCGGGTGCGCGAAGCGGTGCTGGTGCACCTTCTGGATGAAGTGGCGCAGCATCTGCTCGGTGACGTCGAAGTCGGCGATGACGCCGTCCTTCAGCGGGCGGATGGCGCTGATCGTCCCCGGCGTGCGGCCGAGCATCCGCTTCGCCTCGACGCCGACCGCGTGCACCTCGCCGGTGCGCTGGTCGATCGCGACGACGGAGGGCTCGGAGAGGACGATGCCGCGCCCGCGCACGTAGACGAGCGTGTTGGCGGTGCCCAGGTCGACGGCCATGTCACGGCCGCCGAACCCCGTCATGGTCCAGGAAAACGCCCACGAGCGGCGAGTCTAGCCACGAATGACGGCTGTGGCTCGGTCAGCCGAGGCCGTACGTGCCGGGAAACCGCTCCGCGAGGAGGCGGACGAGCAGCGCCGCCGGGAGGCCGACGACGTTGAGGTAGTCGCCCTCGATGCGCTCCACGAGCGTGGCGCCGCGGCCCTGGATCGCATAGGCGCCGGCGCGGCCCTCCCACTCCCCGAGCGCCAGATAGACGGCGAGGTCGCGCGGCGTCAGCTCCCGGAACGAGACGTGCGTCGTCTCGTGCTCGACGAGTTCCCAGCCGGGCGTGATCAGGGAGAGACCGGAGACGACGGCGTGCATGCGGCCCGACAGTGTCTCGAGCATCCGCTCTGCGTCGCCGGCGTCTGCCGGCTTGCCGAAGACGGCCCCGTCGAGGACGACGGCGGTGTCGACGCCGAGCACGGGCCTGTCCCCCGCCTCCGCGGCTACCGAGCGCGCCTTGCCGCGCGCGTGCTCGCGGACGAGCTCGACCGGATCTGCGTCTGGCGGGTCGTGCTCCTCGTAGCCCGGCGCGACGACGTCGAACGGCAGGCCGAGCTGCTCGAGGATCGCCCGCCGCTGCGGGCTCGTCGAGGCGAGGAGAAGCGGCGGCGCCGGCGGGTGGCTCACGTCTTCCGCGCTGCCCAGATCTCCTCGGCCGGCCACTTTCGGGCCCACTCGGGCGTGATGAAGTCGTAGTACTCGTGGGTAACGGCGTCGTCCGGCGCGTACAGCTCGACGAGCCGCTCGAGCTCGAACCCGGAGTCGTGGAGGAGGTCGATCAGCTCGCCGTGCGGGAGCTGGAACTCGACCTCATCGGAATCGGGCCAGTCGATCCGGCAGAGCCCGCGCTGCGGGCGGAGCAGGCGGTCTGACGTGGTCCCATCCACCGGCTGACACAGGGTGGCGATCGTCGAGTTCCGGAGGAAGACGAGCCGGCCGCCCGGACGCAGCAGCCGTGCCGCCTCGGGGATCCAGCGGTATGGGTCGGCCCAGATCGACGCGCCGTACTCGGAGAGAGCGAGATCGAACGCCCCGTCCGGGAGCGGCACGTCCTCACCGACGCCCTCGACGAGCGGGAACTCGAGTCCTACCTCCTCCTGCAGCTCGCGCGCCGTCGCGAGCTGCGCCGGTGTGGGATCGACCCCGACCGGACGCGCCCCGCGTTTCGCGAGCCAGGCCGAGAAGTACGCGGTGCCGCAGCCGAGCTCGACGACGTCGAGACCGGCGACGTCGCCAAGGACGTTCAGCTGCGACTCCGGGATCTCGAAGACGCCCCAGTCGATCTCGTCCTTCGCCCATGCGTAGCGTGCGCGGCCGGCCGTGTGCTCGGCGTTCGCCTTCGTCCAGACCTCGACGTTGCGCGCGACGTAGTCCGGGTACTCAGACGAGCTCATTGTCGGCGAACCAGAGCGCGATCTCCCGCTCCGCCGACTCCGGCGAATCCGAGCCGTGGACGAGGTTGTCCGGCATCGAGGTAGCGAGGTCGCCGCGGATCGTCCCCGGCTCGGCGTCGGCCGGGTTCGTCGCGCCGATCGTCTTCCGCATCGTCGCGATGGCGCCCTCGCCGCGGACGACGAGCGCCCACGTCGGCGCAGAGGTGATGAACTCGACGAGCTCGCCGAAGAAGGGCTTCTCGCGGTGCTCGGCGTAGTGCCTCTCGCCGAGGTCGCGGTCGACGCGGAGCAGCTTGCCGGCGACGATCTCGAACCCGCGCCGCTCGATGCGAGCGACGATCTCGCCCGCGAGCGCGCGGCCGGTCGCGTCAGGCTTGATCAGGATGAGGGTGCTCTCCACGGCCACGGCCGCGGATCTTAGTCAGACTCGGCCGCGCGTCTTCGCGGAGCCGTCCACGTTTCCGTGAGCGCCGTGTCGATCCCGGGCAGGCTCGGCGTCGTCACGGGCGTCGCGCAGTGCGGGCAGATCTGCCACAGCGCCTCGAGCGGCGCGTTGCACTTCGCGCAGGCCTGCTTGAGCCGCGTCGTGCAGACCGGGCAGACGAGAAACGACGACTCGACCTGCGCCCGGCAGACCGGGCAGTGCAGGTCGCGGCGAGCCAGCCGATCCTCCATCGCCTTGATCTCGAGCTCCCGCTCGCGGACGTCGTCGATGTACTCCGGCGGCCGCAGGAAGAGATAGATGATCGCGCCGATGAACGGTGCCAGTAGCCCGAGCAGGGTCGCGGTGCCGACGAGCCACGGATCCTCGATGCGCCGGCGCGCGTCCTTGAAGACCCAGAACGCGGTCGCGAGCCAGAAGATCGCGACGAAAAAGATCGTCATGTTCCTGATCACGAGCCACGCGCCGGAGTCGAAGAAGTCGTTGACTCCTCCGAAGAGCTCGTCGTTCGTCGTCGTCTGGGCGAGGATCACAGGATCAGCTTTCCCACGATATAGCCGACAGCGAACGCCGAGACAACAATGAAGGCGACGATCGCCGCGGCAAAGAGTAGGACGGATGCACTGCCGCGCCCTTTCGCCATGTCAGGCGCCGTTCCTCGCCAGATCGGCGAGGAGATAGAGCGAGCCCGTGACGAGGATCGGGCTGCCGAGCTCGTGGGCGCGGGCGAGGGCCGCGTGCGGATCGGCGACGACATCGACCCGCGCAAAGTACCGGGAGGCACGATCCGCCAGCTCCTCTGCGGGCAGCGCACGCTCATTCGACGAGGTCGTCGCCACGAGGGTCCGCCCCACCTGCGAGAGCGCCGTGAGCATCTCGTCCACGTTCTTGTCCCGCAGGATCGAGACGCACAACACGTAGTCCGCAGGCGCCAGGTGGCGGACCAACCAGCGCGCGCCGTCGGGGTTGTGCGCGCCGTCCCACAGCTCGTCGCCCCGCCGTTCCAGGCGGCCGGGGAGCGCGACCTCGGCCTCGCGCTCGATGTTGCGGCCGAGGAACGCCTCAGCCGCCTCGCGCGCGCCGCCGAGGATGACGTTCGGCCCGGCCAGCGCCTCGAACTCGCGATCGGGCAGGACCGCGATCGTCCCCTCCTGCACCACTGCGAGCTTCTCCGCGGCGATCTCCTCGCGCGTCTCGCCGAGGACGTCGGTGTGATCGAGCCCGACGTTCGTGAGCAGGACGACATGGCTGCGGAGCACGTTCGTCGCGTCGAGCCTGCCGCCGAGCCCCGCCTCGACGACCGCGACGTCGACCTCACGCGCGGCGAACTCGGCGAGCGCCGCAGCGGTCACCGCCTCGAACTGGGTCGCCTCCTGCGCTTCCGCCTCGGGTCGGACGCGCGCGAGCGCCTCCTCGACGTCTGCCTCCCTCCCGTCGACAGTGATGCGCTCAGACCACGACCGGACGTGCGGCGAGACGGTTGCTCCGACCGAGAGCCCCTCGGCGAGCAGGAGCGCCTCGATCGTCCGTGTCGCGGTCGACTTCCCGTTCGTGCCGACGACGTGCACGGCCGGGTAGGCGAGCTGCGGGTCGCCGAGGCTCGCGAGCAGCGTCCGCATTCGTCCAAGTCCGAACCGCTCGGGCCAAGGACTGAGCGACGCAAGCCAGTCCGCGTTGGTCATTTAGAGATTGTCGGCTTTGCCGAGAATCTCCAGCTCGCGCCGATGGCGTGCGAGCTTGTCACGCTCGGCCTCGACCACCTCGGGCTTCGCGTTGGCGACGAACTTCTCGTTCGCGAGCATCCGCTCGCCCCGCTCGACCTCCTTGCGAAGGCGCTCGATCTCGGTCGCCGCGTTGCCGTTCGTCTTCGTCCGGTCGGGACGCACGACGGCGGCGAAGATCCGCGCGTCGTCGCCCTCGAGGTCGATGAGGACGCCGCTGCGCCGGAAGATCGCTGCCGCCTCCTGGACACGCTCGAGCGCGCGCACGTCGCCCGCGTACGTGTCATCCGCGTCCGGCCACGGGGTCACCATGAGCCGGTCCGCGGGCGAGTCGGGATGGAACTGCGACCAGATCTCCTCGGTGACGTGCGGCATCACGGGGTGAAGCAGCTTCAGCAGCTTCTCGAGCGCGGCGAGCGCGGTCGCGGCGGCGTCCTCGTCCTCCTCGCGCAGCCGCGGCTTGATCGCCTCGGCGTACCAGTCGCAGAAGTCGTCGAACGTGAGCCGGTAGAGGGCGAGCACCGCCGGCGAGAACTCGAAGCGCGACCAGACGGCCTCGACCTCGGCCCGCGTCGCCTCGATGCGCGCGAGGATCCAGCGCTCCTCGACGGAGCTCGGCCGCTCGGTGGGCTCGACCCGGTTCTGCAGCAGGAGCCGTGAGACGTTCCAGAGCTTGTTCGCGAGCTTTCTGCCCTCCTCGAGCGCACCCTCGGCGAAGCGCACGTCCTGCGTCGAGGACATCTTCAGCAGGCCGTAACGCGTCGCGTCGGCGCCGTGCTTGGTGATCATCTCGACGGGGTCGATGCCCGTGCCGAGGCTCTTCGACATGCGGCGGCCGTCCGAGGCGAGAACGGTCGAGTGGATGATCACGTCGGTGAACGGGATCTCGCCGACCAGCTCGAGCCCGGTCCAGATCATCCGGTTCTCCCAGAGGCGGATGATCTCGCGCGCCGTCGAGTTGACGTCGCCCGGGTAGTAGCGGCGCAGCTCGGGCGTGTCCTCGGGCCAGCCGAGCGTGGCGTAGGGCCAGAGCGCGGAGGAGAACCACGTGTCGAGCACGTCGGGATCGCGCTCGATCTGCGCCGAGCCGCATTCCGCGCACGCATCCGGCGGCGGCCACGTGCATGTGACGTGGCCGTCGGGGCAGTACCAGAGCGGCAACTGGTGTCCCCACCAGACCTGACGCGAGATGTTCCAGTCCGGGATTTCCTCGAGCGAGCGGAGCGCGAAGGCGTGCTGCGACTCAGGGTGGTAGCGGACGCGCCGCTCGCGCAGCGCCGCGATCGCGGGCTTGGCCGGCTCCTCCATCGCCACCCACCACTGGAGCGAGATCAGCGGCTCGATCCGCGAGTGGCAGCGCTCGCAGGTGCCGACCGAGTGGCGATAGCTCTCGCGTTTCTCGAGCCGGTCGTGCTCCTTGAGCCACGCGACGATGTGCTCGTCCGCCTCCGCCTGCGTCATGCCCGCGAGCTCGCCCGCGTCCCCGTTCATGCGCCCGTTCGGGCCGATCACCGTCAGCGTCGGCAGGCCGTGGTCGCGGCCGATCTCGAAGTCGACCGGATCGTGCCCGGGGGTGACCTTGAGCGCGCCCGTGCCGAACTCCGGATCGACTCGCTCGTCGGCGATCACGGGCACCTCGCGGTCGACGAACGGCACGAGCACGTGCTTGCCGACCGCGTCGCGGTAGCGCTCGTCGTCCGGGTTCACGGCGACCGCGACGTCGGCCAGCATCGTCGCCGGGCGAACGGTCGCGACGGAGACAAAGCCCGATCCGTCCGTGAAGGGGTAGCGCGCGTAGGTCAAGGCGTCGTCCACCTCCTCGTGCTCGACCTCGAGGTCGGAGATGGCCGTCTCGTGGAACGGGCACCAGTTGACGATCCTGTTGGCGCGGTAGATCCAGCCGCGGTCCCAGAGGTGGACGAAGAAGCGCATGACCGCCTCGATGTAGGCGTCGTCCATCGTGAAGCGCTCACGCTCGTAGTCGAGCGAGGCGCCGAGACTGCGGAACTGGCTCATGATCGTGCGGCCGGTCCTGTCGAGGTGCTCCCAGACGCGCGCGACGAAGGCCTCGCGCCCGAGCTCCTGGCGGGAGGTGCCCTCGCGCGCGAGCTCCCTCTCGACGACGTTCTGGGTGGAGATGCCGGCGTGGTCGTACCCCGGCTGCCAGAGCGTGTCGTAGCCGCGCATCCGGTGCCAGCGGATCAGGACGTCCTGCAGCGAGCCGTTCAGCGCGTGCCCGAGATGGAGCGCCCCGGTCACGTTCGGCGGCGGCACGGCGATGACGAAGGTCTCGTCGCGGCGCGCGCCCGCACCGGCTCGGTAGAGCCCTTCCTCCTCCCAGGTGCGCTGCCAGCGCGACTCGACGCCTTCCGGCTTGTACAGCGGCTCCATGCCGCGATCGTATCGGGGGTCAGGCAGCGACTATGGGTTCAGGGTAGCTGCACGCGGAGCGTCTGTCGACGCTAGCCGAAGTCGAGAAAGTCCTCGAGGAAACCGCGCTTCTTCTTCTTGCCCTGCGGCTGCGGCTGCGGGTCGGCCGCCGGTCGCTCAGGCGGCGGCTCGCCGCGGATCTCGCGCTCGAAGTCGTCGAAGTCCGCGCGCTCGCGCTCGATGATCTTGTCGAGCTCGCCGCGGTCGAGCCACACGCCGCGACAGGTCGGGCAGGCATCCAGCTCCACCCCGCTACGCTCGAGGTGGCGCAGTTCGGTGCCGTCATTGGGGCAGAGGCGGTCGTTCATTCCGCGACACGCTAGCGAGCGACAGCATAGCCCTGCATCCCCCGCGCGTTCGCACCCGCCTTGAGCAGGCCGTCTCGCTCGCGGGCGACCGCGGTTACGCGCCCGAGCGACCAGGGCGGCGTCACCTCGACCTCGTGGCCCCGCCGTCGCAGGCCCTCGACGACCCCGTCGTCGAAGCGCGACTCGACGCTGAGCGACCGACGGGCGAAGCCGCGAGGGAAGAAGGATGAGATGAGGTGATCGGTATGGAACTCCGGCGCATCGATCGCCGCCTGCAGGTCGAGACCGAGATCGACGTGGCGCACAAACGCGTGGAGCGCCCACTGCTCCTGCTGGTCGCCGCCCGGGGTTCCCCAGGCGAGGTAGGGCTCGCCGTCGCGCAGCGCGAGTCCCGGCGAGAGCGTCGTCCGCGGACGAGTCCTCGGCTTGAGCGACGACCGGAGGCCTTCCTCGAGCCAGAACATCTGCGCGCGCGTGCCGAGCGGCCAGCCGAGCGCCGGGATCACGGGCGAGCTGTGCAGCCAGCCACCGCTCGGCGTCGCGGAGATCATGTTGCCCCAGCGGTCAACGGCGTCGAGGTGCACTGTGTCGCCTCTCGTGGGCTCGCCTGCGCCCGGCGTGACAACGGCGCCCACGACGGTGGGCAGGCTGCCGAGACCCGGCGTGTAGTCGCCGGAGGCGTCCTCGCCGACGAGGGCGCGCCGTTCCGCGTTGTAGGCGGGGGACAGGAGAGTGTCGAGCGGCGTGGGGTCGACGTCCGGGTCGTCCCCGTACAGTGCGTCGCGGTCGGCGTGGGCGAGCTTCGCGCACTCGGTGACGAGGTGGACGAGCTCCTCGTCCGAGAGCTCGGCGAGGTCGAACCCAGCAAGCAGCGCCAGCTGCTGCAAGCCGACCGGCCCCGCTCCCCACGGCAGCGTCTTGCAGACCGTCAGCCCGCGGTACTCGAGCGTGGCGACGGGCTCGAGCGTCGCCCGCCAGGACGCGAGGTCGTCCGCGGTCAGCAGGCCCTCCTCCGCCGCGACGAAACGCTCGATCTCCTCGGCGACGAACCCCTCGTAGAAGGCGCGGCGCGCGCGCTCGATCTCTTCCTCCCGCGACCCGCCGCGCGAGTCCTCGACGATGCGGCGGTACGTCGCACCGAGCGTCGGGTTGCTGAAGAGGGTGCCCACCTCCGGCGGCGGCAGGTAGAGGTCGCGCGAGCCGGGCCAGGTCTCGAGCAGGTCCTCGGTGCGCTCGATCGTGGCACGAATGCCGGCCACGAGAGGGAAGCCGTTCTCCGCGTAGCCGATCGCGAACTCGAGCACGTCCTCGAGCCGCCAGGTACCGAACTGCTCGAGGAGCAGCAGCCAGCCGCCGAACGCGCCCGGGACACACGCGGCGAGCACGCCTGTTCCGGGAACGAGCTCGTGCCCGAGGTCGTGGTAGCGCTCGATCGTGGCGGCCGCGGGCGACACACCCTGGCCGCAGAGGGCGAGCGGCTCGCTGCGGTCGGCCGACCAGAAGACGGCGGGCACCTCACCACCGGGGCCGTTCAAGTGGGGCTCGACGACCTGCAGCGTGAACCCCGTCGCGACGGCTGCGTCGAAGGCGTTGCCTCCCCGCTCGAGCACCGCCATCCCGGCCGCCGACGCGAGCCAGTGCGTCGACGCGACCGCACCGAACGTCCCGCGCAGCTCGGGTCGGGTCGTGAAGGCCGGCGGCCTCACGTGAAGATCAGACAGGTCGTCGTGCCGTGCGCGAGCAGCTTGCCCGCGGAGTCGACGAGCCGGCCGTCGGCCGTCGCAATGCGCGAGCCGACGTGGACGACGGAGCCCTCGCAGCGGATCGGCCCCGTCTCGGCATGTGATCGGACGGACGAAGTTCGTCTTCACCTCGAGCGTCGTATACCCGACGCCGGCGGCGAGCGTCGTGTGCACGGCGCAGCCCATCGCCGAGTCGAGCAGGGTCAGGGCGATCCCGCCGTGCACGGTGCCGATCGGGTTGTAGTGCTGCGGGCCTGGCGTCATCTCGAAGACGGCACGGCCGTGCTCGAACTCGACGCCGCGAAACCCCATCAGCTCGGCGATCGGCGGCGGCGGCAGCTCGCCGTCGAAGATCTGACGCACGTACTCGATGCCGGACAGCTCGCGCCCGCGGGCGGCGAGCGCAAGCGGATCGGTGACTCCCTCGGTGGCCATGCCCTCGACTCTACGCAGCGAGCTGGTTCTTGTGCTCGTGGATCAGTACGAGCGACGTCGACGACGCGGTTGCATAGAGCACGCCCCCGCTGTCGACGAGCCTCGCCTCGGCGGTGGCGATGCGGGAGCCGGAGTGCAGCACCACTCCCTCTGCTCTCAGCACGCCGACACCGAGCGTGACGGGCCGGACGAAGCTCGAGCGGTGCTCGACGGTGGCGAAGCCGACGCCGGCGTCGAGCATCGTCTGGGCAGCCGAGCTCATGGCGATGTCGAGCACGGCGGTGATGATGCCTCCGTGGACTGCGCCGAGTGCGCCGTACTGCTCCTCGCGCGGCTCGTACTCGAAGACCACCCGACCCGGCAGCACGTACGTGCCGCGCAGGCCAAGGAGCTCTGCGACGGGCGGGACCGGGATGAGCCCGGAGGTCAGTCGATGGAGGAACTCGAGCCCGGTCAGGGACTGGGCGCTGGCGGCGGCCTCGGCGGGGTCGTGCCACGTGATCGTGCGGGAGCGGGGTTCAGCGCTTGCGGTCATTGCGCGCCTCCAGTCGGTTGCACTTCGCTACCGACTCTAGACGAGTGCGTTGCAAAATGCAACTATGTCGATCGTGAGTCTGGAGCGTTGGGATCGGGACAAGTGCAGCGTCGGCCGCGCGATCGACTTCATCGGCGACAAGCACACGATGTTGATCCTGCGCGAGGCGTTCCTGCGCGAGCGCCGCTTCGACCGGATTCAGCGCAACACCGGCATCGCCCGCAACATCCTCAGCGATCGGCTCGGCAAGCTCGTCGACGCGGGGATCCTCAGCCGGCAGCTCTACCAGGAGCGCCCGTCCCGCTACGAGTACAGGCTGACTGAGATGGGCATCGACCTCTGGCCGATCCTCGTCTCGTTGATGGAGTGGGGCCGCAAGCACGGCGGCGGTGAGGAGATGATCCTCTTGCAGCACAAGGGCTGCGGCGCCGTCATGACGCCGCACCTCGCGTGCCCGGAGTGCGGCGAGCCGCTGGCGGCTCGCGATGTGGAGGCGGTCGCCGGGCCTCGCGCGGTGCTCCGTCAGCCTGCCTGAAGCCTTGGCCCGTCTCGTGGGCCGTGCGGGGGCCACAAAGTTGGAGCGAACTCGGCACGCTTTCGTTGCGATCCTCGAAGTGATGGAGGTGTATACAGCCATCACTTGAGCCGGAAGACCCAGATCACCCTCACGGATCGCCAGCACGCGTTCTTGCGCGACGAATCTGCCCGGACCGGTCTCTCCCTCGCGGAGCTCATTCGGCGTGCGGTCGACGGCACGTACCGGCCGCACGCGCGTGAGAGAGCGAGCGGCTACGAGCTCTCGATCGGCCTCTGGCGTCGCCCCGACGCGGCCGTCGTCGGCAGGCGCCCTCCCCGGAACGCCTAGCTCGGACTGCTACGCCGACTCTTCGGCCATCGCCGGCAGCTCGTCGGCGCTGGCGTCCGCGCTCGTGACGAGCGTCGGCTTGAGCCCCTTCGAGATCGTCTCCTTCGTGATCACGCACTTGGAGACGTCCTTGCGCGAGGGCAGCTCGAACATCACGTCGAGGAGCGCGGTCTCGATGATGGAGCGCAGCCCGCGCGCGCCCGTCTCGCGCGCGAGCGCCTTGTCGGCGATCTCCCAGAGCGCGTCGTCGCGGAACTCGAGCTCGATCGAGTCGTAGCCGAAGAAGCGCTGGTACTGGCGCGTGAGCGCGTTCTTTGGCTCGGTGAGGATCTCGACGAGGTCCTCGCGGCGCAGCTGGTGCACCGCCGAGATGACCGGGAGGCGCCCGATGAACTCCGGGATCAGCCCGAAGTTCAGCAAGTCCTCCGGCATGACGTCGGTGAGAAGCTCCGCGCTCTCCTCCGCGTTCTTGGAGCGGATGTCGGCGCCGAAGCCGACCGCGTTCTTGCCGATCCGGCGGCCGATGATCTTGTCGAGGCCGGCGAACGCGCCGCCGCAGATGAAGAGGATGTTGGTCGTGTCGATCGAGAGGAACTCCTGGTGCGGGTGCTTGCGCCCGCCCTGCGGCGGCACCGAGGCGACCGTGCCCTCGAGGATCTTCAGGAGCGCCTGCTGGACGCCCTCGCCGGAGACGTCGCGCGTGATCGACGGGTTGTCCGCCTTGCGCGCGATCTTGTCGACCTCGTCGATGTAGATGATCCCGGTCTCGGCCTTCTTGATGTCGAAGTCCGCGGCCTGGATCAGCTTGAGCAGGATGTTCTCGACGTCCTCGCCGACGTAGCCGGCCTCGGTGAGCGCGGTCGCGTCGGCGATCGCGAACGGCACGTTGAGGATCCGCGCCAGCGTCTGCGCCAGCAGCGTCTTCCCGCACCCGGTCGGGCCGAGCAGGAGGATGTTCGACTTCTGCAGCTCGACGTCGCCGTCCTCCTGGCCCATGCGCACGCGTTTGTAGTGGTTGTAGACCGCCACTGACAGCGTCCGCTTCGCCTCCTCCTGGGAGACGACGTAGTCGTTCAGGACCGAGTAGATGTCCTTCGGGCGCGGCAGATTGTCGAGATCGAGCTGGGTCGGAGTCGTCAGCTCCTCGTCGATGATCTCGTTACAGAGGTCGATGCACTCGTCGCAGATGTAGACGCCCGGGCCGGCGATCAGCTTCTTCACCTGGCGCTGGCTCTTGCCGCAGAAGCTGCAGAGGAGCTGTTCGTTTCCTTCGGATGCTCGGGCCATGTCTCGTTGTACCTCGGATTGGTCGATTCGACTAGTGCTAGCGGTGCTCGATGACGCGGTCGATGATCCCGTACTCCTGCGATTCCTGGGCCGTGAGGAAGTAGTCGCGCTCCATGTCCTTCGACACTTTCTCGATGTCCTGGCCGCTGTGCTGCGCGATGATCTCTTCGAGCCTCCGCTTCAGCGCGATGGTTTCACGCGCAGCGATCTCGATGTCCGTCGCCTGTCCCTGGAAGCCGCCGGACACCTGGTGGATCAGGATCTTTGCGTTCGGCAGCGCGAATCGCTTCCCTGCCGCGCCGCCCGCGAGGAGCAGCGCGCCCATGCTCATCGCAATGCCGACGCACGTCGTCTGCACGTCCGGCTTGATGAACTGCATCGTGTCGTAGATCGCGAGACCGGCGTAGACCGAGCCGCCCGGCGAGTTGATGTAGATCTGCACGTCCTTGTCGGGGTCCTCCGACTCGAGGTGCAGGAGCTGCGCGACGATCAGGTTCGCGATCTGGTCGTCGACGGGCGTTCCGAGAAAGATGATCCGCTCGTTGAGGAGGCGGGAGTAGATGTCGAACGAGCGCTCGCCGCGCGACGTCTGCTCGATCACCATCGGAATAAGCGGGCTCATTCAGTCTCCTTGGTCACGACGACTCAGCTACCGGGGGTCCACAACGTTTTCTCTTGCTCGGACTTTTCCTTGTCCGGAGTCCAGATCGCCTCGCGCGCCTCGGCGACCTCGACGGAGATCGGCGTGACGTCCGCGGCCAGCCGGTCGAGTGCCGCCCGGAGCCGGAGGTCCTCGCGCAGGTCCTCGTGGCGCCCAGAGTGCCAGAGTTGCTCGATCACCGCTTCGGCGTCCTCGCCCGCGGCCTCAGCCTGCTCGCGCACGAGCTCCTTGACCTCGTCGTCCGAGACCTGGATGCCGAGCTTGTCCGCGACGGCCTCGAGCGCGAGCTCGCGCGCGACGGACTGCGCCGCTTCCGCCGCCATCGCCTCGGTCAGCTCCTGCGGCGTCCTGCCGGTCAGCTGGAGGTAGTTCTCGGCCGAGATCCCCCGCCGCTCGAGCGAGCGTACGAAGCCCGTCAGGAGCTCACGCGTGCGCGACTCGACAAGCGGTCCGGCCGGGTTCACCTTCGACTCCCGCGCGAGCGTGTCGACGGCATTGGCGCGGAAGACGCTGTCGATCTCGGCCTCCAACTGCTCGCGGATCCGCTGTTCGATGTCCGCCCGCAGCTCGGCCAGCGTGTCGAACTCGCTCGCCGATTTCGCCAGCTCGTCATCGAGCTCGGGCAGGACCTTCTCCTTGATCTCCTTGACCGCGATCTCGACGGAGGCCGACGACTCGTCTGCCAGCTCATAGGTCGCCTGGCGGGTGTCCCCCGCCGAGGCGCCGGTCAGCGCGGTCTCGATCTCGTCGATGAGCCGGCCGGCGCCTACCTCGACGACAGTGTCTCGCTGCGTGTCGCCGTTCGGCGAGACGAGGTCGACGACGACCGTGTCGCCGTCTCGGACCGGGCGGTCGCCGGCAGGCACGAGCTCGGCGACGGATTCGCGCAGCGCCTCGAGCTCCTGGTCGACGAGCTCGGACGGGACGTCGGCGTCCGGCCGCGGCACCTCGAGCCCAACCCAGTCGACCACCTCGACCTTCGGCTGGACTGGGACCGTCGCTCGGAACTGCCAGTCCTCGTCGTCCTTCGTCGGCAGCTCGAAGTCGAACTGCGGCTGCGCGATCGGCCGGATCCTGGCCTGTGCAGCCGCGTTCCAGAACCAGCCGGAGATATGGCTGTCGACGGCCTCGGTGTAGATCCGCTCCTTGCCGAGCCGCTGGTAGAGCACCGGTGTCGGCACCTTCCCAGGCCGGAAGCCGGGGATCTTGACCGACGACGCGAGATCGGAGGTGGCGTGCTCGACGGCATGGTGCACGTCGTGCGCAGGGACTCCGACCGTGAGGCGGACGGTGTCCCCGTCCAGCTCTTCGACACGGGTCTCCACGCGACCATTCAAGCAGAGCGCGTCTGAGCCGGGTCGCACGCCGGACATAGGCTTCGCCGATGCGGCTCTTCGTCCTCGTGCGCCACGGCCAGTCCGAGCTGAACCTCGTGCACCGCGTCAACGGTGATCCCGCGGTCGCCGTCGCCCTCACCGAGCAGGGTCGGCGCGAAGCACGAGGGCTTGGCTACCAGGTGGCCGGGATCGAGCTCGACCTCTGTGTCCACACGCGCTTTGGCCGCACGCGCGAGACGGCCGAGATCGCGCTCGAGGGAAGGCACGTCCCCTTCGAGGTGGAGGGCCTCCTCGACGACATCGACGTCGGCGAGCTCGAGGGACAGACGATCGACGACTACCGCGCCTGGAAGTCGAAGCACCGCCGTTCCGACCCGTTTCCCGGTGGCGAGAGCCTCGACGCCGCTGCGCTCCGCTACGCCCGCGGCTTCGAGCGGCTACGCGAGCGCGAGGAGCAGCGCATCCTCGTCGTCTGCCACGAGATCCCGGTCCGCTACGCGCTCAACGCGACCGCGGGCTCCGACGAGCTCGACGGGCCGGTGCACGAGATCGGCAACTGCGTCCCCCACCTCTTCGACGACGAGGGTTTCTCGCGGGCCGTGCGACGGATCCGAGAGCTATGCGGGCGAGAGGAGTCGAACCTCCAAGGACCGAAGTCCACCGGGACCTAAACCCGGCGCGTCTGCCAGTTCCGCCACGCCCGCGTGGGAAGGAGGATAGAGCGGCCCGGCGGGGTGATGATCGGCCGCGTCCACGAGCCTGAGGACCGGGACGCAGGCGATCACAGTTTCCTGATTGTTTTTGCCCCTTTCGGGTCAGGCGGAAAGGGCGTGTCGTGGCGATGATGGTCGCGGAAGCAAATCAGGCGCCCCGCCGGGTGGTCCCGTCTCTACACCCCGGTGAGCAGCGCCGTCTGGAGGTACTCAAGGATGTCCCGACGCGCACCCCGCGCCATAACGCACGCCATCGTCGTCGCCCTCGCAACGCTCGTGCTCATGCTCGCGAGCGCGGTGCTCCCCGCGCCGGGAAGTGCGGCTGCCGACCCGCAGCGCCCGCACAAGCCGGCACGCAAGCACGCCGCCAAGAGGAACGTCGAGAAGCGGGTGAGCCCCGGCCTGCGCGCCGTTCAGATCGCGAACCACCTCACCGGCATCCCGTACCGCTGGGGCGGCGCCTCGCCGCGGGCCGGCTTCGACTGCTCTGGGCTCGTCCGGTACGTGTACGGCAGGGTCGGGATCAACCTTCCGCACTACGCGGCCGGGCAGTACGGCCACGGTCGCCGCGTCCCGCGATGGTCGCTGCGGCCCGGCGACCTCGTCTTCTTCTCCGGTCTCGGCCACGTCGGGATCTACGCCGGCAGCGGGAAGTTCATCCACGCGCCTCGGAGCGGCACGACCGTCCGGTGGTCGCGGCTCTCGTCACACGGGTCCTGACTACGGCGCCACGCGCCTCGTCGCGGCCTAGAGCGGCTTGCTGCCGCTCCGCTGTAGCGGCGGCAGTTAGCTCGTGCGGCCGGAGTGGCCCCGGGTGGAGTCGAACCACCGCGCGCAGATTCGAAGTCTGCCGCTCTATCCGCTGAGCTACGGGGCCGAGCGAGCGAGAATCAGTATGCCCGAGGCCTCGCCCGGCCCCTCCTGCTCGCCCGCTACTTCGGCACTTTCACCACGTCGTACCGCGCCGTGTCCGGGGACGGCGTCCCGAAGCGCGCGTTGACGGCGTAGAGATGATCGCCCTTGTCGTCGATCGTCGACGGCACGTCGAAGTCCGGGTCGGTGATGATGTCGGTGATGCGACCCGACCGCAGGTCCTCCGAGAGCGCGATCGACGGCGATCTGGTTGAGGCGGTTCTGGACGACGTAGAGCGTCCGGCCCTCCAGCAGGATCCCATCGCCGTTGAGCACGTTACCGCCGCCGAGATCGATCTCTCGCGTCACACCGTTCGTGTCCGAGGTGAACAACCTGCCCGGGTTGCTCTGCACCAGGATGAGCGTCTTTCCGTCCGGCGTCGCGTCGATGCCGTTGGAGTTGGCGATGTCGCCCGTCAGGGGCACCGTTGTCACCGTGGCCTGGCCCTCGCCGGACTCCGAACCCGACCCGATACAACCGCTTGTTGTTCGAGTCGGTGAACCACGCCGCTTCGTCCGTCACGACAACGTCATTGACGAACGTCGGCGGCGTCGTCAGGTCGTACGTCGCCAGCGGCCGCCCGTCCCGCGCGGAGTAGACGAACCCCTTGCCGGTCGGGCCGCCGGCGACGACGAGCCGGCCGGGGTCGAACGGATTCGAGCCGGGTCGTGGCGACGCCGATCGAGGCGCGGCCGGCCCCACCCGCGAACAGCACGGCGCCTTCGCCGGTGCGGAGATCGCCGCGGTAGATCGCGCCGGTCGGGATCGAGCCGACGTAGAACGTGTTCCCCGAGATCGCGATCCCCTCGGGCCGGAAGCCGTCCGGCAGGCGGATCAGATCCGGGCCGGATTCCTGCGCGCCGGCCTGCGCGCCGCCCACCGCGGCGACCAAGGCCAGCAGTACGAGAACGAGCTTTGCGTACTTCATCGGTCCCCTCCCACGTTTACGTATGCGACTACACCTTTGCCCTACGGCGCGAGCGCTAACCGGTTCAAACCCGCGGATACACTGTCCCCGCGCGGTGGCGGTAGCTCAGTTGGTAGAGCCCCGGGTTGTGGTCCCGGTGGTCGCGGGTTCGAGTCCCGTCCGCCACCTGGTTTGTTTTGCAGCGGGTCGGAGCCGCTTTGCGGCTCCGACTACGGACTCCGCTCTCGCGGAGTCCTTCCGCGCGAAGATCCCTGAAGCTGTGCAGTGCTACCCGCGGTCGGTCGTCCGCGAAGGAACGTGCCGTGAGAGGGGCTGGCCCTCAGTACGAGGGCGGCGGCGAGGCGGCGCCGGTAGCCCGCGGCGGTCTCCGACTCCGGCCCCAGGCGCTCGAAGAGCGCGACGGCGACCTCGCGCAGGCGCTCGCGCTCCTGCGCTGAGGCAGCGGGGACGGCGGAGACGATCCATTCGAGCGCGGCGTCGAGGTCGCCGGCGTCGACCGCTGCGACGACCTCCGGCAGCTCGCCGGAGGCGCGTAGCTCCTCGAGCAGGACGTCGGCGCGAGGCGGAGCCAGGAGCTCGTCGAGGAAGTCGTCGACGAGGGCACGCGGCCGAGCGCCGGTGAACTCCGCGACCACCCGGCCGTCGCGGAACGCCTTGACGGCGGGGATGCCGCGCGACGCCGAACCGCTCGGAGAGGTCAGGGTTCGCGTCGACGTCGAGCTTCGCCAGCTCGACGGCGCCGGCGCGGTCCTCGACGGCCGCCTCGAGCACGGGCGTGAGGGCGTGGCAGGGGCCGCACCACTCCGCCCAGAAGTCGACGACGACAGGCACCTCCGCCGAGCGCCTGACGACGGCCTCCTCGAACGTCGCGTCCGTCACTTCCACGGTCCCAAGGGTAGTCGCGCCGTGGAATACTCACGACGTGGATCGACAGAGGGAGGTCGCCACGTACGCGAGGATCCACAGGCTCGAGACGACGCCGGAGCAGTACGAGGAAGGTCGCGCGATCGTGACGGAGCAGCTGCTCCCGTGGGCACGCGAGAGCACGGGGTACCGCGGCCTGATCGGTCTCGTCGACCGGGAGAACGGACAGTCGCTCGTGCTCACGCTGTGGGCGGACGAGGAGGCCTTCGAGCGCAGCTCCCAGGCGGGCGACCGCCTCAGTGCCGCCGCTGCCGAGGCTTCAGGCGCAACGCGGCGGGCGCTCGAGAGCTACGAGGTCACGATCTTCGATCTGCCGGTCACGAGCTCTGCCGACATGACGGCCCCTAGCGGCTGAGCCGCGCGAGCACCTCCTCGAGGCCCAACGCCGCGTCGAGCGACTCCGGATCCTCCCGGGCGAGCTCCGACCGGGCGAGCGCCGCGTAGAGCGCCGCGATAGCCGTCGAACAGCTCGCGCGGCAGCCCGGCCGCCGCCTGCGTCTCGGCGATCTCGCGCATCTCCCCCACGTAACGCTCGGCCTTCGTGGCGGCGCTCGCGAGTGAGCGCGGCGCCCGCTCGACCAGGTGCGGGACGCCCTGGCGCAGGTCGTCGAGCACGAACTCGAGAACACCGTTCGCGTCGGCGGCGAGGAGCGCGTGTGCGAGCAGACCGGCGGAGCCCTTGTAGACGGACGCCGTGCACATCTTGATCGCGGACGCCGTTCCGATGGTCTCGCCCACAACACGCGCATCGACACCGGGCGCCGGCACGGCGGCGAGCTCTGCAGCCCGCGGCCCAGAGAGGTAGACGCGTGTCGAAGTGTCCGCCCGGGGCGGCCCGCCCGAGATCGAGCCGTCGACCACGTCGAGCCCGCTCTCTGCGAGCTGCACGGCGACTTCCCGCATCGTGGCGGGCGAGGTCGCGTTGAGGTCGGCGACGAGCGGCGACGAACCGGTGCGGCGAGCCGCGTCGGCGATGTCAGCCGCGACCTCCGGCGCGCGCTCGGGCGGCACGATCGAGAGCAGAAACGCCGCCGCGCTCACGAGCTCGTCCAGGTCCGACAGGAGCTCCAGCCCCGCGCCGGTCGCGAGCCGGCGCGTCCGCTCGCTGCGCCCCGCCAGCGTCGTAACCGCCCGCGCGCCGCCGGCCGCGTACGCGGCGCCGACGGCGCTCCCCATCGCGCCGGCGCCGACCAGGCCGATCGTCACAGCGCCCACGCCGGGACGATAGAGCCCGGCGGATGCCCCCGATACCCTGTCCGCGCGCGCCCGTAGCTCAGTGGACAGAGCGGCGGACTTCTAATCCGCGGGTCGGAGGTTCGAATCCTCCCGGGCGCATGGACGAGCCATTGCGGCGACGTGGGCTCTAGTCGTGGGTCATCTGGTCGATGCAGACCGTCGCGGCAAGGATGAGCGCTTCGTCCTGGTCGGGTGCGATCTCGATGCCGTAGGTGTCCCTGATCCGAAACCAGCGCTTCGACACCTCGGCGACCTTGTCGCCGCCCCGCTCGATCTCGTATTCGTGGTCGACGATGTTCCCTTTCGCCTCCATGTCCTCGCCACCATCGACCTCGATCGAGAACCGTTCGCGCAACGGGGTGAACAACGCCTTCTTGACCGTCGCGACCGTCTTGCCATCGCGCTCGATCTCCATCTTGTCCCGCACGCTCAGCTTCTTCTCCTGGATCGAGAAGAGTTCCTCGCCAGAGCGCGCCTCCAGCACGAGGGTGTCGCGGATTCGCAGCGCCTTGCCGTTGACCTTGAACGCCCGCTCGCCTTCGTCATTCTCGATCCAGAAATCGTCGCCGATCGCAAACATCTTCTCGCGCATCTGGTACTTCGTCCCGCCATCGTCACGGCGCCCGCGCAGAAGTGGCATCTCTCCAACCTCCTTCTCGGATGGGAGGCGGATCCTACGCCGATCCTTCGCTTCGATACACCTTCGAGTCAGCCGCGGCCCCGTCGGCCGAGTACTAGGGTTCCGACCAGTGGAAGGCAGGCCGCAGAAGCACCTCGCTCTCATCCTCGCGCGCGAGCTGGCCTCGCAGCTCGCAACGGCGACATTCATCGCCGACGCGACCGGGGAGCTCGTGTTCTACAACGAGCCCGCCGAGGAGATCCTCGGGCGGACCTTCTCCGAGGCCGGTGCGATGCACGCCGAGGGGTGGGCAGCCCAGTTTCGGCTCGAAGACCTCGACGGGAGTCCGATGCCGATGGAGCGACTGGCTGCGGGCATCGCGCTCGTGGAACGTCGACCGGCGCACGGCAAGGTCTGGATGACCGGCCTCGACGGTGAGCGCAGGCTGCTCTCGGTGACAGGGGTGCCGCTCTTTGCATCCCCAACGGAGTTCGTGGGCATGATCGCGCTCTTCTGGGAATCAACCCCGGGCGACGACTGACATGTCTCTCAGCGCGAGGATCTGGGGATGCCGCGGGTCGATCCCCACGCCGGGCGAGGCGACCGTCCGGTTCGGCGGCAACACCCCGTGCGTCGAGGTCAGAACCGGCGACGGCGGCCTGCTCATCCTCGACGCCGGCACGGGAGTCAGGCAGCTCGGCGCGCAGCTCGACCGCGACGGCCCCGTGCACGTTCTGCTGACACATCTGCACCTCGACCATGTGGAAGGTCTGCGGTTCTTCGCCCCGTTCTGGCACGCCGACAGCGAGCTGCACATCTGGGGTCCGCCCTCACCGCTGCACACGCTCGAGGAGCGGATCGTGCGGGCGTTCTCGCCGCCCCTGTTCCCGATCGATCTCGCCGACACGCCGGCGGCCGTCACGTTCCACGACGTGCCCCACGAGCCGTGGGAGATCGAGGGTGTTCGGATCGACGCCCAGCGCGTTTCCCACCCGGGACCGACCCTCGGTTATCGCCTCTCGATGAACGGGAGCGCTCTGGCGTACATCCCGGACCACGAGCCCGTCCTCGGCGTCGAGCTCGCAGACCTCGACCCGGAGTGGATTTCCGGGCACGCGATCGCCGAGGGCGTCGACCTGCTCTTCCACGACTGCCAGTTCAGCGAGCCCGAGTACCCGTCTCGCGTGGGCTGGGGGCACTCGAGCGTTGCGCACGCCGTCGAGTTCGCGCGCCTCTCCGACGCCGGCCGCCTCGTGCTGTTTCATCACGACCCGGACCGGTCGGACGACGACGTGGACGGACTCGTCGAGCGCGCCCGCGAGCTCTGGGATGGCGCCTTGGGAGAGCCGCCCGTCGCCGCTCGCGAGGGTATGACGCTCGACCTCCCGTAAAGTCTCGCACGCGAACGTGCGATTCCGAGCGGCGGGTCGGAGGTTTTCAGCGAGTCGGGAGCCTCACCTGTCTGAACCTTGGATCAGGGCGATTTCGTCCTCGCTGTAGGGAACTCCGTCCGGATAGAGCAGCCCCTGGAAGACGATCCCTTCGGCGACAGGCGGCGAGTTCGGCCACTGGTATCTGGCTTGGTCAGCCCCGATCATCAGTTCCCAGAGGTACCAGCCGATTCCACTCTCGTGGAAGAGCGGAAGGATCTCGTGCAGCTCGCCGTGGTTCGGCCGGCCGAGGGCTTCGGTGGCGACGACGGGCCGGCCGAACGACTTCGCCGACTCGATCACGCGTCGAGCTTCGTCGGGCTCGCCCGAGGGGGAGACGTAGAAGTGGATCGAGGTGATGTCGGAGAGCAGCGCCCCGTACCAGCACGCGGTCAGAGGCTGCGACGGAGCGACGCTTCGTCCCCACGCGAAGACGTCACGAGTCAGCGCCACGCTGGAGCCGGTGGACTGCGGCTCGTTGAAGAGGTCCCAGGCGATGATCCTCCGATCGCCGCCGAACCGGCTGAGAAGATCCTCGACATAGCGCCGCAGAGCAGGACGAAAGGCAAGGCTCGTCCGACGCTTGCCCGGCGAGCTCTGCCAGTACGGGTTATGAATCCCTGGCCGCGGCTCCGGCGCCTGGTCGCCCAAGAACGGTTCCGCCAACCAGCAATCGTCGAACAAGACCGGCATGACCGAGAGGCCGTGGCCGCTCGCCAGCTCGAGGAAGGCGTCGAGACGCTCGAGCAGACGAGTGGCGTCGTCTTCGTAGACCACGTACTGGATGAAGACCCGAAGGCTGTTCAGCCCAAGCGCCTCGGCGAAGCGCAACTCGCGATCGATCGTTATCGGGTCGAACTCCAGCCACATCTGGGTGGCGTTGACCGCATTGGAGGGCACGTAGTTGACGCCGCGGATCGACTCGAACCGGCCTGGCACATCACCTGTCACGGCGTCCGCCCGCCCAAGCCGGGCCTTGAGCTCGAGCGACCGCCCTGCGATGAGCACATGATTCGGATTATGTGGGGCTGGGGCACCCGGCAATGACGCGAGCTCAGATCGCATATCGGCGACTCGTCGCCGCCGATCTCGACCGGCTCGGCGAGATCGACCGGACCGAGCGCGTCGAGACCCGGTTCGTGCAGCACGGTGTCCGCCTCGAACCGCAGACGGGCGACTGGAGCGCACCGCCCTGGAGCTCCGAAGGGGACGGCGAGCACTCGGTCGCGTACCAGCGTGCCGAGTGCGAGCGGTATCTCGCGGCGGGCGGGATCGGCGTGTGCGCGTACGAGGGCGAGCGGCTCGTCGGGATCGGGCTCGTGAAGCCCGGTCTCCGGCCAGGCATCGCGCAGCTCGCCTACCTGTACGTGAATCAGAGCCACCGAGGCCGAGGCATCGGCGTGCAGCTCGCCGCGGAGCTCGAGCGCCTCGCCCGGGAGCACGGCGATGAGGTGATGGTCGTCTCGTCCACGCAGTCCGGCAACACCGTGCGGTTCTACCGCGGGCGCGGGTTCGAGCCGATGGCCCAGCCGCTGCCGGAGCTCTACGAGCTCGAGCCGGACGACATCCACATGCTCAAGAAGCTCAGCTAAGAGAGCTCGAGCGCGTCGCCCCAGGCGGCCTTCCGCGCCCGGCGATAGTCCTCCTTGTCGCGGCGGGTGACGAGCGCCCGTCGCACGCCGGCGGGCTCGCAGAGGTCGATGTAGACGTGGCCGGACCGGATCAGCGGCTGCCGGATCACGCGTGACGTCGCGCGCGGCTGCCGGGTCCGTGCGAGCACGGCGTACGACAGCTTCTCGTCCTCGAAGCCGCGTGTGACCCCCTTCGCGGCGCGATGGGCCTCGCTGCGCGGCAGGCGTGCGGCGAAGTGGCACCAGTCGCCGTTCGGCAGCGGGCAGGGAAGGTCGTGCGGGCATGGCGCGACCGTGAAGCCGCCGGCGGCGAGCACTGTGTCGCGGACGGCCAGCACAACCCGGTAGCCGTCGGGAGTCCCCGGCTCGACGAGGACGATCGTGTCCTCGGTCTGCTCCCAGAGCCTCCGCGCGAGCGGCCCGACGGCGCCCGGAGGCAGCTCGTTCAGCACGTATGACACGAGGATGAGCTCGGCACGCTCGCCGCTCTCGGCAGCATCGGCCTGCACCCAGGAGGCCTCGCGCAGCGCCCTCGCCGGCGCGGCGGCCGCGAGCGTTCGGCCGGCGCGGATCATCTCGGGCTCCGCTTCGACGAGGGTCACGTGCTCGAGCCCGGGCCACACGGCGGCGGCGGCCCAGCTGGCGACGCCCGGGCCAGCGCCGACGTCGAGGAGCGAGCGCGGCCGCCAGTCGGGCCGTTGCTCGGCGAGCCGCGCGAGCACGTGCATCGCCGCCGCGTAGGTCGCGGGCGCCCGGTAAGCGACGTACGCGGCCACGTCCGCCTCCGTGCTGGCCGCGCGGGCCGCCGACGTGCCCTTGGCACGGTAGGCCTCCGAAAGCCGCTGGGCCGCGGTCTCGACCCGGCCGCGTCCGACGCCGGCGACGAGCTCGTCCGTCGCCGCACGCAGCCCGTCCGGCAGGTCGGGGCCGAGCCGCGCTACGTGGAGGCCCCTGCGGGATGCCGGACGCGGTCGCGAGCCGCCGCGAAGTGGAGCGCCTCGTACGCGATCAGCGCCGCGAGGAGCCCGGCGACGATTGCGAGCGTTGCGAGCGCAGGCAACTCGACGGCCAGCGGGAGAAACGCGAGCAGCAGGACGGCGACCACGAGCCGCTGCCGGTTCAACGAGCCGACGTTGCGCAGCCGGAAGAGGATGTGGGCGGCGAGATAGAGCGCGACGCCGCCGCAGAGCGTCACCGCAGGCACGAGCTCGAGCGGATCGCCGACGTGCGCCAGCGTCTTCTTCATTGCGACCGCGACGAGGATGATTCCCGCCACCATCGGCAGGTGCAGGTACGTGTAGGAGTCGCGGGCCATCCTCAGCTGGTCGCTGCCCGTGCGCTCGGTGAGCCGGCGCTCGGCGACGATCGCGACGACGTCGAAGTAGAGCCACCAGAGCGCGGCCGCGACGGCGAGGCCGAGGACGGCTGCGGTGACGACGCCCGTCGTCAGAACGTCCGTCGCGCCGACCCCGACCGCGACGATCGACTCGCCGAGGGCGATGATCACGATCAGCGCGTGCCGCTCGGCGAAGTGGCCGGGCGAGAGCCGCCAGCCACTGCCACCGCCGATCCAGGCGCCCGCAAGATCGCCGACGACCGCGACGACCCACACCGCCACTTGCGCGCGCCCGTCGAGCCCGGCGGCGACGAAGAGCAGGACGATGCCGACCGCGGAGCCGGCGCCGAGGCGAGCGAGCGCGGCGAGCAGGTCCCGGTCGCCCCGTCCTGCGACCGCATAGAGCCCGAGGTGGGCGACCCGCACGAACGCATAGGCGCAGGCGAAGAGCAGCGCGTCGTCGCCGAACGCGTCCGGGACGGCCAGCGATGCGACCAACATCGCCGCCATCGCCCCGAACATCACGAGCCGGACAACGCCCTCCTCGGGATCGATCATGTTCGTCAGCCAGGCGTAGGCGGCCCAGGCCCACCAGAGCATGGTGAGGATGAGGAGCCCGCGCAGCAGCCCCGCCCAGGTCGGGTCGTCGGTGATCACCGCCGTCACCTGGGTGACGGCGAAGACGAAGATCAGGTCGAAGAAGAGCTCGAGCGGCGTGACACGCTCGTCGGCATCCGCCCGCACGCTCGCGGAGATGCGCGTCGCCGCCATCTCCGCAATCTAGCGCGGCGCCTCGCCGCTGCCCCGCGCCGCCTCGCTAGCGGATGATCCAGGGGTCGACGTAGACGTCGTCGACCTTCCAGGCGGCGCCGAGCAGCCGGCTGGGGTTCGAGAAGCGGAACGAGAGCTGTGTCGTGAGGCTCCGGTCGGCGTCCAGCTCGAGGACTCCCCCGAGGTTGACGAGCAGAGGCAACGGCAGGGTGGCCAGCCACACCGGCATCACCGGATGGACGAGCGGGATCGTCTTGACCAAGCCGAGCACCGGGTCGGTGGCGACGGCGTCGATCCGGAGCGGCGCCGTCAGCGAGCCGCCGGTCGCGAAGAAGCGCAACGTCGGGTGCAGGATGCCGGCGCAGACGGCCGGGCTCGTCGCCGACGATCCGGGGGAAGGAAGAGCGAGCGCTGGTGCGTCCGGCCGGCGACGTAGAAGGGCTCGTTGCCCGACACGACGCGGGCGCCGCCCGAGAGCTGCCAGCCGTGCGCGCCCTCGAAGCTGCCACCCGGAACGGGCGTGTAGGGCAGAGGATCGAGGAAACGGAGGAACGGCTGCTCGCTCGTCTGGCCCTCACACGAGGCCGCTGCGTTCGCCGTCCCGGTGCCCATCGTCAGCGCCGCGCACACCGCGACCGCCGCCCCGACCAGTGCCTTCGCGCGAAGACCCCTTACTACCGTCATGTGCCGCCTCCTGACCATCGCCGCAGTACAGATCTCAGAATCACCTCGATCGCCCGCGAGGCATCCCCCCGATGGGTGAAACGGGCGCGATCGGCATCCCTCGATCGAGGCAATCGGAACCCGGCGCGGCTCCAGACCGGCCTCTCGGACGCCGATACGCGGCATGTATGGGAGCGGCCATCGAGACACCTGTTCTCGCCGCGCCCGCGCCCCGAACCGGCGCCGACCTCGATCCACACGAGAGCGAGACGGTCGAGCAGACGCGCGTCCGCATGGGCCAGCGGCTCGGGCGCCGCGACGTCTGGACGACCGGGCTCCTCGGCGGCGGCTTCCTGGTCGTCGCTTTCGCGCTCGCGTACAGCGCCCGGGGCGAGCTCCCGAGCCCGCTCCTCGTCGCGCTGCTCGTCGGCGTGTACGCGGTGGTCATGCTCTGCACGTTCGAGGTCGGGCCGGGCGCCGTCGCGGCCACCGAGCTCGTCCTCGTGCCGATGCTTCTCCTGCTCCCTCCCGCGGTGGTGCCGCTCTGCGTCGCGCTCGGAATCGTGCTCGGCACGTGGCTCGAGAACGTCGCCGGCAAGCTGCGCCTCGAACGCGTCGCGCTGGCGCTCCTCAGCTCGTGGCATTCGGTCGGTCCCGGCCGTCGTCCTCGTGATCGCCGGAGGCGGCGACCCGAGCTGGGACGACTGGCCCTGGTACGTGCTCGCGCTCGCCGCCCAGTTCGCCGTCGACGGGCTCTGTGCCGCCGCATGGGGGCGCTTCGCACTCGGCATCGCGCCCCGCGAGCAGCTGCGCTACATGCCGTACGCCTGGGGCGTCGACCTCGCGCTCGCCCCGATCGGGCTGGTCGTCGCGCTCGCCGCGCTGACGCATGAAGCCGCGATCCTCGCGGTCCTGCCCCTCGTCGCGCTGCTCTCGTACTTCGCCCGCGAGCGTCGTCAGCGCATCGACCATGCGCTCGAGCTCGGGCAGGCCTACCGAGGCACGGCGCTCCTCCTCGGCGACGTAGTCGAGGCGGACGACGCGTACACCGGCAGCCACAGCCGCGACGTCGTCGACCTCGTGCTGGCGGTCGCCGACGAGCTCGGCCTCGACCCTCGCGAGCGCCGTCGAGCCGAGTTCGCCGCGCTGCTGCACGACGTCGGGAAGATCCGGATCCCGAACGAGATCATCCGGAAGCCCGGCCGTCTCACCGACGAGGAGCGCGAGCTGATGCAGACGCACACGGTCATCGGCCAGCAGCTGCTCGAGAAGGTGGGAGGCCTGCTCGGCGACGTCGGCCGCATCGTGCGTTCCTGCCACGAGCGCTGGGACGGAGCGGGCTATCCGGACGGACTGGCCGGCACCGACACTCCTCTCGTCGCCCGCATCGTGTGCTGTTGCGATGCCTTCAGCGCGATCACGACCGACCGCCCGTACCGCGCCGCGCGCACGGAGGCAGAGGCGATCGACGAGTTGCGCCGCTCCGCCGGCACCCACTTCGACCCCGAGGTGGTCGAGGCTGTCTGCCGTATCGTCGAGACGTGGCCGCAGACGCACGCGACGCTCTCACGGCCGGCTGCGTAGCCGCCGTCGTGAGCGGCCTTCCGTCAACCCTGTACGCGCTCGCCGCAGGACGCGACCCGCTGGAGGCGACGAAGGCCGCCGGGTCGATCCTGTTGCCGCGCGAGTCGCGCACGCTGCCGCTCGTGCTCGCGGCGGTGCCCGTGCACCTCGCTCTCTCCCTCGGGTGGGCCGTCGCGCTCCAGAAGGGACGTGTCCGGGGTCTGTCCCCGGCGCGGCCGCGGGCCTCGCGATCGCCGCGGTCGATCTCGGCGTCGTCGGCCGCAGGCTGCCCGCGCATGCGCGCGCTCCCGCTCTGGCCGCAGGTCGCGGACCACGCCGCCTACGGCGCGGTCGTCGGCGCGATGCTGGCGCGCCGCTAGAGGGCCGACGGCTCGAGCACGAGCCGGATCGTCCCGCGACGCGCGCCCGGCGCGGGCACATAGCGCGCGTAGAGGATCTCGTGCTCGTCGGCAATGACGCGCAGGTGGATGTGCGCCGGGCGGCCGCTGGACGACGTCGGCCGCGGCCCTTCGTACCGGAAGCGGCCGGCACGGTTCGTGATTACGGTCCCGCTGAGCGCGCGCGTGTAGACGTAGTTGCGATTGGACTGCATGAGCTGGACCCGGGCGCCTGCCAGCGGCTTGCAGTCGGTTGAGAGGACGATGCCGGTCAGGACGTGGCCGGTGCCGATCTTGGCGCGGAGCGGCGGGGCGCCGCGGGAGAAGGGGCCGGCGCCGTCGTTCAAGGTCGGCTCGCAGCCGCCCCCGGCCGGCGCCGACGCCGCGAACGCCGCTGCGACGGAGACCAGACCCAGGCTGCAGAGGAGCGCGACGCGCCTCACGCCACCGAGTGTAGAGGCGTCGGGTACCGTGGGGCAATGGCCATCGAAGCGCGATCCAGCAGCGAGCACGAGGTCTCGCGAGGTGTCCTGCCCCCACTGCCGGAAGCCGTTCGCCGCACAGCTCATCGCCGGCCCG
This sequence comes from uncultured Gaiellaceae bacterium, assembly GCA_963791905.1. GTDB lineage: Bacteria > Actinomycetota > Thermoleophilia > Gaiellales > Gaiellaceae > Gaiellasilicea. The sequence continues at coordinate 95,202 of CAWBTX010000005.1, read as the reverse complement.
CGCAGCCGCGGCTTCAAGTGTCCGCATTGCCGGCTCTTCGTCCCGCTCGATCGCGCTGACTCGCCGCAAGCGGCCGGGCAAAGCCCGGCCGCGCGGTACGAGCAAGGGGACACGCCGCTCGCGCGGGATCCTGACGCCTAAGTGCGCCGCTTATCATCGCGGAAGCAGAGGCTCTGCTACCGCGCCCGCGCGAGCCGGAGCGGCTAGACGCAGTCCTTCAGCGGCTGCGCCTCCGGCAGGCCCTCGAGCTTCTTCAGCGTGTTGTTCTCGATCTGACGGATCCGCTCGCGCGTGACGCCGAAGGCGCGGCCGACCTCCTCGAGCGTGCACGGCGGCGTGCCCGAGAGCCCGAAGCGCAGCTCGATCACCTTTCGCTCGCGCTCGGGCAGCGCCGAGAGCGCGAACTCGACGTCCTCGCGGCGGAGCGAGAGCGACGCCGTGTCGAACGGGGACTCGGCCGAGTCGTCAGGGACGAAATCGCCGAGGGAGCTCTCCTCCTCCTCGCCGATCGGCTTCTCCAGCGAGACGGGAAGCTGCGCCATGCGCAGGATCTCGCGCACCTCCTCGGTCGTCATCTCGAGCTCTTCGGCGATCTCGTCCGGGCGTGGCTCGCGCCCGAGGCGCTGCACGAGCTGGCGCTCGATGTGCACGACCTTGTTCAGCTTCTCGACCATGTGCACCGGGATCCGGATCGTCCGGGCCTTGTCCGCGATCGCCCTCGTCACGGCCTGCCGGATCCACCAGGTCGCGTAGGTCGAGAACTTGAACCCCTTGCGGTAGTCGAACTTCTCCACAGCCCGGATGAGCCCGAGCGAGCCCTCCTGGATCAGGTCGAGGAAGGAGAGGCCGCGGCCCAGGTAGCCCTTCGCGATCGAGACGACCAGGCGCAGGTTCGCCTCGACCATCTGCGTCTTCGCGGACATGTCGCCGCGCTCGATCCGCTTCGCGAGGTAGATCTCCTGGTCGGCGGTCAGCAGCGGCACCTTGCCGATCTCGCGCAGGTACAGGCGCAGCGAGTCCAGCGAGGGCTCGACGGTCAGGTCCAGCTTCGGCGCGGTCTTGTCGTCCTCGGCCAGCGCCGGCTGCTCGTGGGGCGGCGACTTGTACTGCTCGCCCTCGACGAGCTCGATGGAGTGGTCGATCAGATAGGTGTAGAAGTCCTCGATCTGCTCTTTCGTCAGCTCGACCTCTTCGAGCCCGGAGACGATCTCGTCATAAGTAAGGAACCCCTTCTCTTGTCCCGACTGGACGAGCTTCTGGAGTTCCTCGACCTCTGGAAGAGCGATATCGACGGTGAGCATGACCTCGGCTTTCCTCGTGAGTGGACGGGACCTGAGAGCGGCGCGACCTGCCTGAACACACGAAGAGCCGGTTCCGTGAGGCGCCGGCTCTGACCATCGAGGGCTGGATCTTACAACGGAATCGGATGTTTGTGGAGATGGATTTTTGCCACTCCTCTACCGCTTCGCGACGATCTCGCCGACCAGCTCTCCGCGGGAGTTCTCCAGCGGGACAACGCCCAGCTCGCCGGTCTCGACCCCCATGCGGCGCAACAGCTCGGCGATTCCGGAGCGAGTCGCACGCGTCGTGCCGTCCTCGACCTTGACCGCGACCCCGAGCCCGTCCGGTCCGGCAGCGCAGAGCAAACCCTCGGCGCCGCCTTTCGCCGCCCAGCCGTCCAGCTCGCGCATGAGCAGCGTGTCTGCGGCGCGCGGGCCGCGGATCAGCTCCGGATGAGCCTTCATTGCGGCCGCCACCTTCGCGCCGCCGTCGAGCTCCTCGAGGCGCGAGAACGCGAGCGCCATGCGGCGCAGCGTCAGCCCCCACGTCGGGACGCCGCAGCCGTCGATCGCGACCGGGAGCTCGTCGGGGGACAGACCCCCGGCCGTGGCGACAACGGACATGCAGGCGTGCTGGACGGGGTGCGTCTCGAGCCGGTAGCCGCCCGAGGCCCAGCCGTGTGCGCGGCAGACGGCGAGCATGCCGGCGTGCTTGCCCGAGCAGTTGTGCTCGATCGGCGTCTGGCCGGCCCCGAGACCGACAGTCCCGCACTCGAGGTCGTCCTCGCTTGCCGGCGCCTTCGCCAGCAGCGAGCGCACCGCGGCGAGCTGCTCAGGGGAGGCCAAGTGCGAGGCAGACGCGATCGCGATCTCCTCGCTGGTCACGTCGTCCCGCGCGCGCACGAGCGGGATCGCCTGAAACGGCTTCGCGGAGGAGCGCAGGAGCGCGACCAGGTCCGGGTCGCCGGCCGCTGCGACCTCGGCGCCGTCCTGCACGGCGACGGCGTGGACGCGGTGGCGCGATTCCTCGACGCCGCCGCGGCGGACGACCACGGTGATCGGCTCCACGGGCGCGAGTCTACGAGAGCGGCGATTGACGAACGGGCGGGATATCCCGTATGGTCGGGAATAGTGGCCCATTCGCTCACCGAGGCGCTCCCGCTCGACTACGAGGCCGCCGACACGCTCGTCGTCTCGGACTCGGCGCAGCTACGCGCCCTCGGCGACGAGGTCCGCGGCCGCATCGTCGGCCACCTCCGCGTGCGCGCGGCGTCCGCGAGCGACCTCGCGAGGCTCCTCGACATGCCGAAGGGGACCGTGGGCCACCACCTCAAGGTGCTTGAGCGTGCGGGCCTCATCCGCGTCGTCCGCACGCGCCAGGTACGCGCGGTCACCGAGAAGTACTACGGCCGCGTCGCGCGGCTGTTCATCCTGAAGAGCACTGACGAATCCGACGATGAGCTCGTGTACGGCGCCGGCGCCACCTCCCTCCGTGTGGCCGCCGCCGAGCTTGCCGCGACGGATGAGGTCGGCATGCACGCGCTGCTGCGGGTTCGCCTCGACACCGCCGACGCCAACCGCTTCAACCGGCGGCTCGACCGGCTCGTCAACGATGTCCGCGCGGCCGAGTCACCCGACGGGGAATTCTGGTCGGTCGCGCTGGCGCTCTACCGGATCGGCGAGCGATGACCCGGATGTGGCCGAGCGGCGGGCTGTGGCGGCAGGCCGACTTCCTCAAGCTGTGGACGGCCGAGACGATCAGCGTCTTCGGCTCGCAGTTCACGGCGCTGGCGCTGCCGCTCGTCGCGGTGCTGCTGCTCGACGCCAGCGCCTTCGCGGTCTCGGCGCTCTTCGTCGTCGAGTTCCTGCCCTTCATCCTCTTCGCGATCCCCGCCGGAGTCTGGGTCGACCGGCTCCGGCGGAAGCCGATCCTCGTCATCGGCGATCTCGGCCGCGCGCTCCTCCTGGGCACGATCCCGCTCGCGTACGTCTTCGACGCGCTCACGCTCGGGCACCTGTACGTCGTGGCGTTCCTCGTCGGGATCTGCACGGTCTTCTTCGACGTCGCCTATCAGTCGTACCTGCCGTCGCTCGTCGAGCGCGACCAGCTCGTCGAGGGCAACTCGAAGCTCGAGATCAGCCGTTCGACCTCGCAGCTCGCGGGACCGGGCACGGCAGGCGGCCTCATCGGCATCTTCGGCGCGCCCTTCGCGATGTTCCTCGATGCGATCAGCTTCGCTGTCTCCGCCCTCTTCCTGTTCGGAATCCGCCGGCAGGAGACGCTGCCGGAGCGGGACGCCGATGCCCCGCGGCCGAGCATGCTGGCGGATGCGCGGGAGGGTCTGAGCTTTGTGATCCGAAACCGGTACCTGCGGGCGATCTCGATCTGCACCGGCTCGTCGAACTTCTTCTGGAGCATGGGCGGCGCCCTGCTCGTCGTCTATGCCGTCCGCGAGCTGGAGATGTCGCCGGCTTGGCTCGGCATCGCCTTCTCGATCGGGAACGTCGGCGCCTTGGTCGCGGCCGTGACGACGAGCCGCATCTCCGGTCGCCTCGGGGTTGGGCCGACGATCCTCACGATGGCGATGGTGTTCTCGGGGGCGATGGTTCTCGTGCCGCTGGCAACGCCGGAAACCGCGGTCGCGCTCCTCGCTGCCTCGGCCGCGATCGGCGGCTTCGGCTCGGTCGCGTACAACATCACGCAGCTGAGCTTCCGGCAGGCGATCTGCCCAGAGCGGATGCAGGGACGGATGAACGCAGTCATCCGGTTCCTCGTCTGGGGCACGCTGCCGCTCGGCGCGCTGCTCGGCGGTGCGCTCGGCACCTGGATCGGCCTGCGGCCGGCGCTCTGGGTGGCGGCGATCGGCGCCTTCTTCACCTTCCTGCCCATCCTCCTCTCCCCCGTGCCGCGACTGCGCGAGATGCCGAAGCAGGTCGAGGAGCCGTCACTCGCGGAGGCGGAGGCGGCGGGTGGGCTGGTCGCAGCGGCGACCGGGGTGCCCGCGGCATCGGCCGAGCAGTAACCGCCGCACGGTCGGCCTTCCCCACGTCGATCCGGACGGGCATGCTGTCGCCCAATGCCTGAGCTGCCTGAGATCGAGGCCTGGATCCGCGAGCTCGACGGACCGGTCTCCGCGACGCCGGTGCTACGCGCGGGGCCGGCGCACATCGCCACGCTGAAGACGTTCGACCCGCCGCTCTCGGCGCTGGAAGGGCGCCGTCTGGAGGGCGCGCGCAGGCGCGGCAAGCACCTGCTCTTCCCCGTCGACGACGAGGAGCTCATGCTGCGCATCCACCTGATGAGCGCGGGCCGGCTGCGGCATCTGCGCGCGGGCGCGAAGGGGCCGAAGTCGCCGGCGTTCCGGCTGGGCTTCGAGGATGGGAGCGAGCTCGTGCTCACCGAGGCAGGCGCGAAGAAGCGCGCCGGCGTCTGGCTCGAGACGCCTGCGACGACCGAGGCGGAGCTCGCGCACCTCGGGCCTGACGCGCTCGAGGTCGATGCGGCGCGTCTGCGCGAGATCCTCAGCGCGGACAACCGCCGGCTGCACCCGCTCCTCCGCGACCAGCGCGCGCTCGCCGGCATCGGACGAGCGCACGCGAACGAGATCCTCTGGCGGGCGGGTCTGTCCCCGTTCGCGCTCTCGACGCAGCTCGACGACGAGGAAATCGAGCGACTCGCGACCTCGATTCACGAGGATTTGGAACGCGCGCTGGAGCTGCGCCTGCGCGGCAAGGGCGACAAGGACGTCTATCTCGTCCACCGCCGTCTCGGCGAGCCTTGTCCGAACGGCCACGACGCCTCGAGCGGCGGGCCGATCCAGCGCGTCGACTATGAGGAGCACACGGTCTTCTACTGCCCCGCGTGCCAAACGAGCGGACGGGTGCTCAAGGACCGTCGCCTCTCGAGACTCCTCCGTTAGGGACGTGTCCCGGGGACAGTCCCTGGGACATCGCCCGGCGCGCCATGGTTTGCTACGCCGGTGCCCGCCGTCGGTGACACCGCCCGGCGCAGCCGCATCGTCTCGAGCCGCGACATCGAGCTCTTCACGGAGCTCTCCGGCGACCGAAACCCGCTGCACTACGACGACGAGGCGGCCGGCCGCACGCGCTTCGGCGGCATCGTCGTCCAGGGCGGCGTCACGTCCGGCCTGCTGAACGCGGTCGTCGCCGAGGACCTGCCGGGGCCCGGCAGCGTGTTCCTGCACGTCGACTGGAGCTTCAAGGCACCGGTGCGGCCCGGAGACGAGATCACGGCCGAGGTCGAGATCCTGGAGGTGCGCGCCGACAAGCCGATCACGCGGCTGCGCACGACGATCGCCAATCAGGAGGGAACGGTCGTGCTCGATGGCAGCGCGCTCGTCTGGACCGAGCCGCTCTGACCCGGCGCGGACGCTTGCGCTTCTCGCCGTGGCGCTCGTCCTCGGGATGTCGACCTGGTTCTCCGCCTCGGCGGTGCTGCCGCAGTTGCGGGCGGAGTGGGACTTCGGCGACACGGCGGCGGCCTGGCTGACGATCGCGGTCCAGCTCGGCTTCGTCGTCGGCGCGCTGCTGTCGGCGCTCCTCAACCTCGCGGACGTCGTCAGCGCGCGGCTCGTGCTCGCGGGCGGCGCGATCGGCGCCGCCGCCGCGAACCTCGGCCTCCTCGTCGCCTCCGGGGTCGCCGCGGCGATCCCGCTGCGGTTCCTCACGGGATTCTTCCTGGCGGGCGTCTACCCGCCCGCCCTGAAGCTGATCGCGACCTGGTTCCGGCGAGGCCGCGGCACCGCCCTCGGTGTCCTGGTCGGGGCGCTGACCGTCGGCTCGGCCGCCCCGCATCTCGTCAACGGCCTCGGCGGCGTCGACTGGCAGCTCGTGATCGTCGCGACCAGCGCGATGACCGCGGCCGGGGGCCTGCTGGTGCTCGCGGCGGTGCGGGAAGGCCCCTATCCGTTCCCGCCCGCGGTCTTCGACGTCCGTCAGGCGGGGCTCGTCTTCCGGAACCGCGGCGTCCGTCTCGCCTCCCTCGGCTACTTCGGCCACATGTGGGAGCTCTACGCGATGTGGACCTGGTTCCTCGTCTTCGCAGCGGACGAGCTGTTCTCGAGCACCGCGGACGCCGCCTACGCGACCTTCGCCGTGATCGCCGCCGGAGGGCTCGGCTGCGTTGCCGGCGGTCTCGCGGGGGACCGCTACGGGCGGCCGGAGACGACCGCGGTGTGTATGGGCGTCTCCGGGTCGTGTGCGCTCACGATCGCGCTCGGCCCCGCATGGCTCGCGCTCTCGATCGCACTCGTGTGGGGATTCACTGTCGTCGCCGACTCGGCGCAGTTCTCGACGCTCGTCACCGAGCACGCCGACCAGGCGTACGTCGGCACCGCGCTGACGCTCCAGCTGGCGGCCGGCTTCACCCTGACGGTCGGGACGATCTGGCTGCTGCCCTACCTCGAGGAGGCGGTCGGTTGGAGGGGCGCGTGGGCGTTCCTCGCGTTAGGGCCCGCGCTCGGGGTGTGGGCGATGCTTCGCCTCCGCACGGCGGGGACAGTCCCGCACGTCCGCAGACTGACGTCCGGACCTACGCGGCCGGCAGCGTGACCACGATGCGCTCGCCGTCGAGCTCGACCGAGCCGCCGAGGGCACGGACGACGCGCGTGCCGACCGCGGCGCCGAGATCCTTGAGCTCATCGCCGAGGACGATCGGTGCCACCGCTGCGCCGACGGGGTCGATCGCGACGCGCTCGCCCTCGACCGACACGGCCACCTCGGTTCCGCCGTGCCGGCGCGCGGCCTCGGCGAGCGCCGCGAGCGACCGCTCGACCGCGTCGGGGTCGACGAGCACTGCCGCCCCCACGCCTGTCGCGGCCGGCACGGCCGCCTGCGCGAGCTCGAGCGAGTCGGCCTCGCGCAGAACCGGGTCGTAGCGCCCGTCCTCGATCCTGGCGGCGATAGACAAGACCTCGATGAGCTCGACCAGCTCGTCGCCGGCGGTCTCGATCATCTCGAGCCAGCGCCTCGTCGTCGCGTCGAGATCCTCCTTCCGGAGGAGCGTCTTCGCAAACCCCTGCATGGTCGCGAGCGGCGTGCGCAAGTCATGGCACGCGAGCGAGACCAGGCGGGAGAAGTCGGCGGCCATTCAGTCGGTGGGTGCCACGGCCGGTGCTAGCGTAACTCGATGGCCGAATCGACGGACGTGCTCGGCCAGGATCTGCAGGCGTCGGCGCCCGCGGTCCGGCTCTCCCTCTCCCGTGCCGGGGTCACGGGCGTCTCCAAGGCGGTCCGGGTCCGCCACGAGGGCCGCGAGACCGTGATGGCCGCCGAGATCGAGTGCACGGTCGACCTCGACCGCGGCCAGAAGGGCGTTCACATGTCCCGCTTCCCGGAGCTCTTCGAGGAAGCGATCGACGCGGTCGTCGGCGCCGAAGCGCTGCACGTCGAGACGCTCGCGGAGCACATCGCGCGACATATCGTCGAGCGCCAGCGCGCGCTGCGAGCGGAGGCGCGGATCACGGCGAGGTGGCCGGTGCGTCGGCGGACGCCGGTGAGCGGGCTCCCCACGCAGGAGATGGTGTCGCTCGTCGGCATCGCGGCCGCGTCCGCCTCGGCCGTCCGCCGCGTCGTCGGCGTCGAGGCGCCGGGCATCAACGCGTGCCCGTGCGCGCAGGGCCTCGTTCGCGGACGGGCGGCGGAACGGCTCGCGGACGCGGGCTACGAGGATGTCGACCGGATCCTCGAGCTCGTCCCGCTGGCGACCCACAACCAGCGCGGCCTCGGCACGCTGTTCGTCGGGACCGAACGCCAGCTCGACGCGAACGACCTCGTCGCAATCGTCGAGGCCTCGATGAGCGCACCCGTCTACGAGCTGCTGAAGCGGCCCGACGAGCTCTTCGTCGTCGAGCACGCCCACCTGCAGCCGCGCTTCGTCGAGGACTCGGTGCGCCTCTCGCTGAAGGGCGCGCTCGACACGTTGTCGGAACTCGATGACCGCGACTTCCTCTTCGCGCGCCAGGTCAACTTCGAGACCATCCACACCCACGACGTCCTCGCCGAGCGCGAGGGAACGGTCGGCGAGCTTCGCGAGGAGCTCGCATCGGGGATCCCCGCCGAGCGCCACACCTCGCTCGCGGAGTGGCTCCGGCCGCCCGGCCCGTCCTAGGCGCGCCGCAGGCGGAAGCGGCTTTCGGTGCCGGACCGCAGGCGCGCGATGTTCGCGCGGTGCAGGACGAGCACGGCGACGGCGGCGAGCGCGGCGAACACGACCACCGGCCAGGGCTCGCCCAGGACCAGGGCGACGAACGGCAGCGCCACCGCGGCGGTCATCGACGCTACCGACGCGTACCGCGTCACGACGAAGGTCGCGAGCCAGATCACGAGGCCGGCCAGCCCCACGAGCGGTGCGAGCCCGAACAACGTTCCGCCCGCGGTCGCCACGGTCTTGCCGCCCTTCTGGAAGCCGAGGAAGAGCGGCCGCCAGTGGCCGAGCATGGCGGCGCCGCCGGCGAGCGCGCCGACGAGCTCGTTCGCAACGAGCGTCCCCACGAGCGCCGGCACGAACCCCTTGGCCACGTCGAGCACGACGATCGGGAGGCCGTAGGCCTTGCCGTACGTCCGCCAGACGTTCGTCGCGCCGATGTTGCCGCTGCCGACGCGCCGGATGTCCTCGTGTTTCAGGAGACGGACGACCCAGTAGCCGAACGGCATCGAGCCGAGCAGGTAGCCGCCCAGAACGACCAGGGCTGGTGCCATGTGCGTTCCTTACTTGAGGGGGATCTCGTACTTCGAGACCCAGTCGTTCACGACATTCCAGTCGAGGTTTGCGAAGAAGGCGTCGATGTAGGCGCCGCGGTCGGTCTGGAAGTCGAGGAAGTAGGCGTGCTCGTAGACGTCGAGCGCGATCAGCGGCGTGGCGTTCCAGATCGGATACGTGTTCTGCGTGTCGCCGACGTAGTTGAACAGGCGGCCCTCGTCCCAGTCGTAGGCCGTCCAGGCCCAGCCGCGCCCAGCCATGCCCGTCGCCTTGAGGTCGGTGCGCCATGCGTCGGCCGAGCCGAAGTCGCGCTGGATCAGGCTCGCGACCGGCGCGGTCGGATCGCCCCCGTCCCCACCGAGATGCTCGAAGTACACCTCGTGGTTCTTGATCCCGCCGATCGCGAACGAGAGCTCGACCTTGAGCGCGCGGAACTCCGAGGAGACCTGGTTGGCCGCGGCCGGGTCGGCCGAGCCGAGCTTGCCGAGGATCTCGTTCCGTTTGCCCACGTACCCCTGGTAGAGCTTGTAGTGAGCCTCGACGGACGTGCGCGAGATGCCGTCGAGCTCCAAGAGCGCCGGCTTCAGCTCACGCGGCCTGATCTCCTCGTAACTCGACATCCGTACCTCCGGTCGCACGCGGTTCGTCGGGAACGGCGCGGAGCATATCCTTCCCCCCAGCTACCCAGACGAAGGAGTCGCGATGCCGTTCACCCTCCCCGAGCTCCCGTACGCCTACGACGCGCTCGAGCCGACGATCGACGCACGGACGATGGAGATCCACCACGGCAAGCACCACCAGGCCTACATCGACAACGCGAACAAGGCGCTCGCCGGCACCGAGTGGGAGAACCAGAGCGCAGACGTGATCCTCACGCTGCTCGACACGATGCCCGACGAGATCCGTACGGCAGTCCGCAACAACGTCGGCGGCCACGTCAATCACACGTTCTTCTGGGAGATCATGGGGCCGGACGGCGGGGGTGAGCCCGAAGGCGACCTGCGGGCCGCGATCGACGACACGTTTGGCGGCGTCGACGAGCTCAAGACTGCCGTGAACGACGGCGGCGTAAAGCGGTTCGGCAGCGGCTGGACGTGGTTCCTGTGGGACGGCACGGGCCTCGCGGTGCGCTCGACACCGAACCAGGACAGCCCGCTCATCGACGACGACGTCCCGCTACTCGGCATCGACGTCTGGGAGCACGCGTATTACCTCAACTACCAGAACCGCCGCCCCGACTATCTCGCCGCCTGGTGGAACGTGGTCGACTGGAATGCGGTGGCGGAGCGGTTCAAGCAGGCACGCTGAGCCCCGCCCGCGAAGTCCGCGCACTCGTCACCGGAGGCACGGGCAAGCTCGGCACGGGGATCGTCGGGCGGCTCGAGGCCGAGGGCTGGCACGTCCTCGCGGCCGGGAGCCGCGACGGGAACCTCACCGAGGCGGACGGCGCACGGTCGCTCGTCGAGCGGGCCGTGCGCGACCTCGGTGGGCTCGATGTCGTCGTGAACGGCGCCTCCGCGGGCTTCGTGCCGAAGCGTTTCGAGGACGTGACGGAAACGGAGTTCGACGCCGCGCTCGGCGCCACGCTCAAGGGCAGCTTCTTCGTCACGCAGGCGGCGGCGCCGTACCTGCGCGAGACGAAGGGTCTCGTCGTCATGATCGAGGACGTGGCGGCGTACCAGCCCTGGCCCTCGTTCGCGGCGCACTGCGCCGCCAAGGCCGGTCAGGCCATGCTGACGAGAGCTCTCGCGCGGGCGCTCGCTCCGGACGTGCGGGTCTGCGGCATCGCGCCAGGGCCGGTTGTGGTCGAGCCCGACGAGGTGGAGCGCCGCGCCGCCGAGACGTTGCTCGGCCGGGTCGGCTCGGCCGACGACGTCGCTGGTGCGATCGTCTATCTCAGGGATGCCGACTTCGTCACCGGCACCTCGCTGATCGTGGACGGCGGGCGCAGCCTCCAATCCGGCAGGAGCCTTGTTGCGTAAAACGAGAACATGGAGGCGGTGTTGAACCCCGGCCGCCCCGTCTTGCCTGCGGCGCCTCGAGTCGCCAGCATCAGCGGCGTGTTGAACCGTGAGGCGACCGACGGGGACCTGCTCGAGCGCGTGGGCGCGGGCGACCGCGATGCGTTCGACGAGCTCTACCGTCGCTACACGCGTCCGATGCTGGGGCTCGCCCTCCGACGGCTCGGCGACCGCGGCCGCGCGGAGGACGCCGTGCAGGATGCCTTCGCCGCCGTTTGGCGCTCCGCGCACTCGTACGACCCCAACCGCGGCGCAGGCGCGGCCTGGCTCTACACCGTCGCGCGGAACGCGATCGTCGACGGGGCTCGGCGCCGGCCCGAACCTGCCGCCGAGATCCTCGAGGACGAGCCCGCCGCGGGCGCGGGCCCGGACGAGCGGGCAGAGGCGTCCTGGCTCGCCTGGTGCGTGCACCGCGCGATCGGAGAACTGCCCGAGCACGAGCGGCAGGTGATCGAGCTCGCGTACTGGAGCGAGCTGTCCCAGAGCGAGATCGCCGCTCGGCTGCACATCCCCCTCGGGACGGTGAAGACGCGGACGCGCACCGGGCTCGCGCGACTCGCCGGCCTCCTGGAGGACGAGCTGCGGTGAAGCGGCTCGAGGACCTGATCGGAGCGCCGGAGGGCCTGTCACCCGAGGAGTACGCGCAGCTGCGCCGTGTCCACGACCTGCTGCTCGAGGTTCCGCCGCCGCCGGACGTGCCCCGCCGGCTGCGCACGCCCACCGTGACCAGGCTGCGCCCGGGCCGGCGGCGCTACGTGCCGGCGCTGATCGCCGCTGCGCTGCTTGTCGTGACCTTCGCCGGGGGGTACCTCGTCGGCCGCGGGGGCGACCCGGACACCGTGCGCACGATCGCCATGTCCGGTGTTGGCGAGGGCCGAGGGGCGTCCGCCACGATCGACCTGCTCGAGGCCGACGACGCCGGCAACTGGCCGATGGACGTCCACGTGAGCGGGCTCGAGTCGACCGCGGGCGGTGAGGACTGGTACGAGCTGTGGCTGACGAAGAAGGGAAGGGCGATCGCCTCATGCGGTCGGTTCACGGTCGACGCGGACGAGACGACCGTGCGGCTGACCGTCCCGTACTCGTTGCGCGACTACGACGGCTGGACCGTCACGCGGCGCGGCTCGGACGAGCCGGTGCTCAGCACCTAGGTCGGCTGCCAGAGCTCGAAACGGTTTCCCTCTGGGTCTGCGGCCCAGCCGAAGCGGCCGAAGGGGAGCTCCTCGACGCGGTCGTCGACCGCCGCGCCCGCGGCGCGGAGCTGCGCGAGCATGGCGTCGAGGTCGCGGACGCGGTAGTTCACCATCGCCTGCTGCTCGCGCCGCCCGAAGTAGTCGGTGTCCGCCGCGAAGGTCGACCACACCGTCACGTCTCCGTCGGAGGCGGAGAGCGTGGCGTACGTCGCACCCTCGGCGTCCTCGACCGCGATGCCGAGGTTCTCGGCGTACCACGCCGCGAGCGCCGTTGCGTCCTCGGCGCGGAGGAACACACCGCCGATCCCGGTGATCGCCTCCACTACGGCGCGGTGCGGTCGTTCGCGACGAAGGCGTCGTACGTGATGGGCATGTACTCCGCCAGGAAGCGCTCGCAGGCCTCGGCGTAGCGGCGGATCTCCCGCTGAGCGGTCTCGGCCGCGCGGAGCGAGACGAAGTTCATCAGGGCGCGGGCGTTGACCGTCCAGTAGAACTCGGTGTAGGCGCCGACGGGCAGGACCGAGCGGGCGAGCTCGCGCGCGACGCCGAGCTCGACGAGCCTGGTGTACGTCGCGTAGGCGGCGTCGTAGAGGGCCTGGAGCTCCTCGCGCGTGTGCTCGGCGAGCTCCGGCTCGACCGGCTCGAAGGAGTACGAGCCCGGCTTGCCGACCTGGGAGCGCACGTCCTCCGGAGCGGGCAGGTAAAAGTCCTCGGTCGCCTTGGCGTAGCGCATGGAGAACTCGTTGAACGAGCCGATGCGATGCCGGAACCACTCGCGCGCGACGAAGATCGGGCAGCGGATGTGGAACCGGAAGGCGTTGTGCTCGAACGGCGTCCCGTGACGGTCGCGCATGAGGAAGCGGATCAGCCCTTCGTCGGCCTCGTCCAGCTCCTCGCGACGACGCGCGAAGCTGACACGGGCGCCGTTGACGACCGAGAGGTCGTCGGCCATGGCAGCGTCGAGCCGCACGAAGCCGTGGTCGAGAACGGCGATTGAGTCGTCGGGTATCACTTCGGTCGTGACCGCCACGGGAACGAGCGTAGAGCGCGGCCCGGACGGCAGCCTCTACGTCGGAACGTCGGGTTGGTCATACCCTTCCTGGCGACCCGACTTCTACCCGGCCGGGCTGCGGAACGAGGAGTTCCTCCGCTTCTACGCCGAGCAGTTCAGGACCGTGGAGCTCAACACGACGGGCTACAGGCTGCCGTCGGAGGAGCAGTTCGCGCGCTGGGGCGAGCAGACCGGGGACGGCTTTCGGTTCGCGCCGAAGCTGCCGCAGCGCTTCCTGCGCTCGCTCGCGACCTTCGAGGAGCGGGTGCGCGGGCTGGGCGAACGGCTCGGGCCGGTGCGGGTGGTCGTCGAGAGCCCTCGTGACGACGGCCTGCTCGCCTTGCTGCTCGGCTCGACCGAGCTCCTGCTTGCGCTCGACTGCCGGCATGAGAGCTGGGTCGGCGTCGACGTCTCGCCGGCGGTACACGTGAACGACTGGGACGCCGCGGCGCCGTTCCGCTACCTCCGGTTCCGGGAGCCGCCGTACGGCGAGGAGACGCTGCGTGGGTTCGCGGAGCGCATCCGGCCGCTGGTCGAGCGCGGGATCGACGTGTACGCCTACTTCCGCCACGAGGACGAGCCCACTGCTCCGGCGTCGGCCCAGCGGCTGCTGGAGCTCGTCCTCGCGGACGAGGTCGGATCGTCCTGAGGCCCGACGCGGGCAGGAACGCGACTGCATACGGTGAACCCATGGAATCCGTGCTCGCAGCGCTCATCGTCCTCGTCCCGTTCGCCGGCCTGATCGGCCCGCTGGTGTGGATGGCGCGCTCGACGCCCGCCTGAGCTGATATGGAGTGAGATTTGTCAAACGGCACGAGCTTGAAGGCCCGCGACTTGCGGGCCTTCTTCGTCGGCGGGGAGAGCGCACCGGCAGTCGTCGACGCCTTGTCACGGCTGATATGCGCGGGTCGGGACCGCATGACCGGGTGTGCGATTGGGAGCGGAGCCGCTCTCTAGAGTCGAGCGTGGCCCAAGGGGCTGCTCATAGCTCAGCCGCGGGTCGCTCCTCGCGTCCTTCGCGCCGGTGCGCTCTCCTCGCCGGGCCGGAGGGCAGGACAGCTACTCCATTGTCGCCAGTGCCCAGCAGTGACCGGTGAGTTCGCGTGCGACCGCGACGGCGACAACCGTCCGTCGCTTGCCGCGCGACTCCAGCGCGTGCCAGCGCGCGTGCAGGCGGCGAGCGCTCGCATCGGCGCGGGCCCGCACGCTCGACGGCTGACCCTGCCGCCGTCGCTCGAGTGCGGCGCTCGCGCGGAGCGGCCGGCGCTGGTGCCAGGCGGCCTCGACCAGCAGCCGACGGGCATGCGTGTTGCCCGTCTTCGTGATCGCTCCCTGGCGACGGCGCTCGCCCGAGGAGTCCTCGCTCGGCACCAGGCCGAGGAAGGGGCCGAGCGAGTCCGGGCGGAAGCGGCGCCAGTCGCCGAGCTCGACGCTCAGGGCGAGCGCGGTCAGGGTGGAGACGCCGCGCAGGCAGACGAGCCGAGAGACGACGTCGGCGAAGGGCGGCTCGATGGCAAGTTCCGCGATCGCGCGGTCGAGAGAGTCGCGACGTCCCTTCGCCTGGGCGACTGTGCCGTAGCACTCGTCGAAGGCGAGGGAGAGCGGTCGGCTTGCGAAGCGCTGCCGGCGCAGCCAGGCCTCGTGCGCGATCGTCCAGGCCGAGCCCTCGTACACGAGCCCGTGCCGTAGGAGCAGCTTCGAGAGCCGGTGACGGGCGCGCATGAGATCGGCGCGCGCGTCCTCGCGAGCGCGCACCAGATCGCGGGCGGCCTCCTCGTCCGGACTCGGCACCCGCACGGAGACGAGCTCGCCCAGGCGCAGGAGCCGCGCCAGACGCTCGGCGTCTCGACGGTCGGTCTTGATCCGGTCGCCGGACGCACGCGGGATCTTCGACGGCGCCGCCACGGTGCAGACGATCTCCGCTGCCGCGCATGCACGCGCGAGCCCGTATCCCGTCGGTCCTGCCTCGTAGGCCACTCGCACCGGCCGCGGCAGGCCCGCGAGCCATGCGACCGTCTGCTCGTACGTCGCGGGCACACGCTGTGTGCGCAGCTCACCGCTTCTCGCATCGAGCACGCTCGCGAGCACCGAGCGTGCATGCACATCGAGTCCGACCCAGCTACCTTCGCTCATGACCGGCGCCTCCCGTAATTGCGGCTCTACCGCCGGGCCCATCCCGACGGCAACCCGCGCCAACTTACGAGTGAGGCGCCGGCCACTCCATACGGTCTAGAGCCTCTCGCAGCGCCCCGCGACGAAACGCTTCGGGCCATGACGAGGGGACAGTCCCCAGGACACGTCCAGTGCGGACGTCAGTCGGGGGATTCCGGCCAGGTCTTCGCGCTGCGGTCGCAGCTCGCGCGGCCAGGTCTGTGGCGAGCGTCGCGCGCGGGTCGTCGGCACCGGCGTTCACGCGTACGAGCCGCGCACAGATGGTCGCCGCCGCTGCCCCCAGCTCGGCGCCGGCCGCGGCATCGGCGCTCACGTTCGGGTTTCCATCACGCGCGACGAGCGCCGCGAGCTCGGCGAGCTCTGCGCCGATCTCCGCGATCTCGAGCGGGATCTCGGTGGCCCGTGCGGCCGTCTCGGGCGACCTCGACGCCATGAACTCGGCGTAGGCGGCGGCGTCCGCGTCCGCGAGCGGCTCGACGCGGGCGCGAAGCTCTTCCGCCCGCCCGACGACCTCGGCCCGCGGTGCCCACTCCTCTGGCGCGAAGCGCGCCGCCATTCCCGTCAGCCCAGCCGCGAGCGACGCGGCGACAGCGGCCACGGCGCCGCCGCCGGGCGCCGGCGTTCGTGCCGGCACTGCGTCGAGGAACTCCTTCAGAGAGAGCTCGAGGAACGACCGGCGCTCAGAAGAGCCCAACCGTGCGACCGTTTTCGTCGATGTCGACGTCGAACGCGGCGGGCCGGACGCCGAGACCGGGCATGGTCTGCATCGTTCCGCAGAGGGCAACCACCCATCCCGCGCCGGTGTAGGCGCGGAGGTCGCGGACCGTCACCTCGAAGCCCGTCGGCGCATTCAGGAGCTCGGGATCGTGCGAGAGCGACAGGTGGGTCTTCGCCATGCAGATCGGCAGCCGATCGATTCCGCCCTCGGTGTAGAGCTTGATCTTGTCGCGCGCGGTCTGGAGGAACACGACGCCGGCGGCGCCGTACACCGTCCGCGCGATCGCCTCGATCTTCTTGTCGATCGGCGCGTCGAGCGGGTAGGTGAAGGAAAAGTCGTTCGGGTGGTCGGCCGCGTCGGCGACGGCCTCTGCGAGCTCGGCGGCACCCGCTCCGCCCCGCTCGAAGCCCTCGTTCAGCTCGGCGCCGTGCGCGCCGGCGTCGAGCGATAGTCGCCGCACCAGCTCGACCTCGTCATCGGTATCGCCGGGAAAACGGTTCACGGCAACGACGGCCTTCAGCCCGAACGCGCGGACGATGCCGAGATGGCGCGCGAGGTTCGCGGCGCCCCGCTCGATTGCGTCGAGACCACCGTCGGCGTCGCCGCCGTGATGCTTCAGTGCCCGGGCCGTCGCCACGAGGACGACCGCGCTCGGGGACAGACCCCCCGCTCGGCACACGATGTTGAGGAACTTCTCCATGCCCATGTCCGACCCGAAGCCCGACTCCGTGACCACGTAGTCGCCCAGCTTCAATGCGACGAGATCGGCGACGAGCGAGTTGTTGCCGTGGGCGATGTTGGCGAACGGGCCGCAGTGGATGAGCGCGGGCTGTCCCTCGAGCGTCTGGACCAGGTTCGGCTTGAGCGCGTCCTTCAACAGCACCGTCATCGCGCCGGCAGCGTCCAGCTGCTCGGCGAGGACCGGCACGCCCTCGTACGTGTAGGCGACCGTGATGGCGCCGAGTCGCGCCCGGAGGTCGTGGAGGTCCTGCGCGACGGCCACGATCGCCATCACCTCGGAGGCAGCGGTGATGTCGAAGCCACTCTCCCGGACGTAGCCGTTCGCGCGGCCGCCGAGCCCGATCGCGACGTTCCGCAGTGCGCGGTCGTTGATGTCCACGCAGCGCCGCCAGCCAACCGAGAGCGGATCGATGAGGAGCGCGTTGCCGTGGAGCAGGTGTGCCTCCAGCATCGCCGCGAGCAGGTTGTTCGCGGCGCCGATCGCGTGGATATCGCCGGTGAAGTGGAGGTTCAGCTCCTCCATCGGGACGACCTGCGCGTACCCGCCGCCGGCCGCGCCGCCCTTGAGCCCGAACACCGGGCCGACGGAGGGCTCGCGCAGGCACAGCACCGGCGACCGGCCGGTGTGGCCGAGGCCTTGCGTCAGTGCCACGGAGGTCGTGGTCTTGCCCTCACCTGCCTTCGTCGGGGTCACCGCCGTCACGCAGATGAGCTTCCCGTCCGGCACCGCAGCGAGCCGGTCGAGCACGGACAGGTCGATCTTGGCCTTCGTGCGCCCGTACGGCTCGATCTCGTCGGGGGACAGACCCGCGGCGAGCGCGAGCTCGTCGATCGGCTGGAGGACCGCCGCCTGAGCGATCTCGAGGCTCGACGGCATCGAACCCTTCACGGACGCAACTCTACGCCGGTGGGGCGTGATGGGCGGCTAGTGCCGCGCCACGACTCCGAGGTGCCGCTCGTGGGCGCCGGTCTCGAGGATCTCTCTGATCTGGTCGACCGCGTGGCGCAACTCGTCGTCCGAGGTGTAGTAGTGCGGGCCGATGCGAATGCCGGCGTCGGGCCTGAAGTCGCACAGGATCTGCCGCTCGGCCAGCTCGGCGTGAACGGCGGCGAAGTCCGGCACGAATATCGTGACGGTGCCTCCGCGCCTATCGGGCTCGCGCGGACTGCGGATCTCGAACCCGGCAGCCTCGGCGAGTGAGATCAACAGCTCGGTCTGGCGGAGCGAGTTCTCCCGGATCCGGCCCACACCAATCTCCTCGATCAGGTCGTAGCCGGCAGTGGCGGCGTAGTGCGCAGGCACATTCGGTGTCCCGGTGAGGAAGCGGGCCGCCCCGGGGGCGTAGCGCATCTCCTCCTCGAACGCGAAGGGCAGCTCGTGCGCCTGCCAGCCGGTGAAGGTCGGCTCCAGCTCGTCGGCGAGGTCCAGCCGGACGTACAGCCAGCCGTTCCCCGGGCCACCGCAGAGCCACTTGACCGAGCCGCCGACCGCGAAGTCGACGTTGAGGGCCTGGACATCGAGCGGGACGATGCCGGCGGACTGGTAGGCGTCGAGGACGACGCGTGCGCCGTACTCGTGGGCGCGACGCGTGATCCGCTCGACGTCCTGGATCTCGCCCGACTTGAAGAGAACATGGCTGATCGGAACGAGAAGCGTGCGCTCGTCGATCGCGTCGTGGACGGCGTCGTCGCTCTCACAGACGACGACCTCGAGGTCCGGCTGGGCCTGGTAGAGGTAACGAACCGACGGGAAGTTGCCTCGTTCGTAGACGACGCGGTTGCGTCCAGGTGACGCGCGGAAGCAGGAGAGGACGACCGCCTCCGCGACCGCCACGTTCTGGTGCATCACGGTGGCACCGGGCGGCGCACCGATGATCCGTCCGATCTGGTCGCCCACGGTCAGCGGGAGGTCCCACCAGCCCTCTCCCCACGCTCGGATGCCGCGCTCGCGCCAGGTGTGTGCGTACTCGGCGAGACGCTCCTCGGCAGCGGCCGGCATCGCGCCGAGCGAGTGGTTGATCAGGTACGTCATGTGCTCGAGGATCGGGAACCGCGACCGGTACTCGAGCAGCGCGCGCACGGGAGCAGTCTGCCGCACACAGGGCACGGTGCCGCGACGAGCATCTGCGATGGCCGTGGCCGGGGGACTGTCCCGTTCCGGGGACTGTCCCGTTTGCAACATTTCCGCTCCAATTCTCCGCGGACGGTTTCGCTGCGGGCCGCGCGCCCGTACCTTCGTTGCCATGCCACGCGTGCCGCGCCGCCTCCTGCCGAGCCCCGCCTACTACCTCGTCACGTCGCGCGGCGTCGAGAGGCGCAGGATCGTCCTCGACGACCTCGATCGCCTCCAGTGGAGGCGCACGCTGTACGACGTGCGGCGCCGCTTCGCGTGGGCGTTGTACGCCTGGGTCCTGCTCGACAACCGCTTCCATCTCGTTCTCGAGGCCACGCGCCCGGAGCTGTCTGCCGGCATGCAGCGGCTGAACGGCCTGCACGCGCAGCGGTTCAATCGCCGCTACAACCGCGTCGGGCATCTGTTCCTGGGACGCTTCGACGCCCGCGTGATCGACAGCGACGAGGATCTCGCCAACGCCTGCGCATACGTCTACGAGAACGCGACGCGCGTGGGGCTGCGCGGCTGGCGCTGGCGCGGCGTCGCCGCCCGCTCAGCTCAGCCGCTTCAGCAGACCCAGCGCCTGCTGGTTCCACGGCACGCGGTGGGTCGTCCCGGCCGAGCCGAGCCGGTTCCTGTTGGCGAGGTACCAGTCGTACGTCTGGGTCAGGGTCTCGGCATTCGAGAGCCGCGGCGACCAGTCCAGCAACAGCTGTGCCTTCTCCGTCGCGACGAAGGAGTCGCGGTGAGCGGTCTTGTAGTGCCAGGCCGCGAGAGGAGAGAGACGCAGCCGCTCGAGGACGCCCAGCACGAGCTCGGCGGGCAGCACCGGCACCGGCGTCAGCCGGGACGACGACCGGGCGTGACGAATGAGCGCGGTCAGGTCTTCGCGCACCGTCCCGAACCCGCTCGCGCCGACGTTGATTGCCTCGCCGACGGCGCCCTTGGCGGAGAAGGCCCGAACCACCGCCTCCACGAGGTCCTGCACGGCCAGAAGCTGGTAGCGGTTCGCGCCGGATCCGAGCGTGTAGATCCGCCGGCTCTCGCGCACCCAGTCGAACAGGATCTCGAAGACGCCGAGCCGCTCGGGCCCGACGAACGTCTTCGGCCGGATCAACACGTGCTCGAGACCACGAGCACCGAACTCCCGGCAGAGAGTCTCGGCCTCGATCTTCGACTCGCCGTACCAGCCCACGCCGACGAGCGGATCGTCCTCGCGAATCGGATGCCGCTCGGGCACCCCGTAGACCGCCGTCGACGAGATGAACACGACGCGCTCGACGCCGGCCTCGAGCGCCGCAGCGAGCACGGCGGCTGTCCCGCCGACATTGACGGAGTAGATCGACGCCTTCGTCGCCTGAATCGGCAACGCCGCGGCCGCGTGCACGAGCACGTCGGCGCCGGCGACAAGCGCACGGCACGCAGCCGGGTTGCGAACGTCGCCGCGAAGCTCTTCGACCGAGCCGTCGAGCTCCGGATCGGCCAACGGCATCAGATCGAGCGTCCTCACGCGAACCCCGTCGGCCGCGAGGCGGCGGGCAAGATGCAGTCCGAGAAAGCCGGCGCCGCCGGAGATAGCGACAGTCATGAGCGGGCCTACGCTAGCCGCCTTTGGCGGTGTCGAGCGCCGCCACTATGCTTGCCCAACGAGCGGCATGGCCGACGAGACGAGGCTCAGCGAGCAGGCGGTGGCGGGAATCGAGCGGCGCGACGGCGCCGTGATCGTCCGCCTGGCCGGCGAGCTCGATCTGTACAACACGCCGGCCGTGCGCGACGTCCTGGTCGACCTGAGCGAGCGGCAGCCGGACCGGCTCGTCATCGACCTCGAGGAAGTCGCGTTCGTCGATTCGACCGGCCTCGGAGCGCTGATCGAGGCTCGGTCGAAGCTCCACGATCGCCGTGCGCTCGTGCTCGCGGCCCCGGGGGCCCAAGTGCTGCGCGCCCTGCAGATCTCGGGCCTCGACCAGCACATCGCCGTGCACGACACCGTCGCCGCGGCCGTCGGCGCGAGCGCCGAGTAGCCAACACGGTGCGCCTCGCCGTCGTCCTGGCACTTGGGACGGCGATCGCCGTCGGGGCGGCCGCCGCGCAGCCGCAGCAGCAGGATCTGCCCACCTACATCGAGGGCTACGCGAAGTGGACGAAGCTGAACTCGAAGCCGATCGTCGGCGGCTCGCCCGCGCATCAGGGCACGAAGAACGTCTACGCGAGCAAGCGCAAGCAAGGTACGCGCTACCCCGTCGGCACGATCGTGGTGAAGACCGCGACGCCGCCGGGCAAACGGTGGCTCTCGCTCGTCGCGACGATGCGGCGGATCAAGGGGCGTGCGAACGGCGGCTGGCGCTGGGAGGAGTTCACGCGCGCCTCGGTGTCGCAGCGCTTCTCGAGAGTCGCCTTCCCGGAGTCGGGCTGCGCCGCCTGCCACATGCAGGCGAAGGCGAACGACTACGTCTTCACTCGACGCTGAGCAGACGCTCGAGCATCGGCTCGAGGGTCAGAGCGTCCCGCAATTCCTCGTAGGCGCGTCGGGCATCGGGCGTCGGGCGGCCGCCGCGGACGGCCCGGATCAAGACGTTCTTCGGCGTGTGCTCCAACTCCACGAACTCGACGAGTTGGGTCCGGTAGCCGGCGAGCTCGAGGAGTTGGGCGCGCAGGCCGTCCGTGACGAGCGACGCGAGCCGCTCTTTGGCGAGCCCGTGGCGGAGGAGCGGCTGCAGCAACGGCGACGAGATCTGCCGGTACGCCTCATTCTGGCAGCAGGGTACGGCGAGGATCGCGTCGACCTCCCACCGCACCGCCTGCGCCAGCGCCTCGTCGGTCGCGGTGTCGCAGGCGTGAAGGCTGACGACTAGGTCGACCTTCCGATCGGATTCGTAGCCCGCGATCTCGCCGCGCTCGAACCGCAGGCCGCGTGCGCTCACGCGTTCTGCGAGCGCGCTGCAGGCCTCGATCACGTCTGCCTTCAGGTCGAGACCGACCACCTCGACCTCGCGTCCGTGCAGCTCAGTGAGCAGATGGTGGAGGGCAAATGTCAGATACGACTTGCCGCAGCCGAAGTCGACCACGTGCAGCGGCCCCTGCTCGGGAAGCGAGGGGACGACGTCGTCAACGAGCTCCAGGAACCGGTTCACCTGTCGGAACTTGTCGAAACGGCTCTTGCGGACGCGCCCGTCCGGCGTCATCACGCCGAGGTCGACCAGGTACGGCACCGGCGTTCCCTCCTCGAGCAGGTAGCGCTTGCGCCGATCGTGCCCGCGTGCCCCGACCGGCCGGGTCGCGGGGCGGCGAAGGACGGTCGTACCGAGGACCTGCCAATCCGCATCGGCACCATGCAGCAGACCCTGCCGATAGCTCGTCAGGAGCGACGCGAGGCGCTCACGTGCCGCCGGTGCGGCGAGGTTTTCATGCGCGGCCCGATCTGGGAGCTGGGTCGTAAACCGGTAGGCCAGCTCGCCACGCAGCTCGACGGGCTCGACGATCACCCGCACCGGCAGGTCACGCCGCGCGGGTTTCGAAAGGACAGCTCGGGTCAGATCGTCCCGATCGAACAGCCGGGTGAGGAGGTCGTCGATCTCAGGCATGCCGTCATGATGCGCCATTGCGCCCGGCTGGACGGACGCTCACCGCCTGTCTCGGACACCACTGTCTACGAAGGACGTGGCCCAGGGACTGTCCCCTCAGCGGCGAACGGGACTGACTCGTCCCGACAGGTCAACCGTGCGCGCTTCTGAGGCTGTCGGTGCGAGACCTGGACGGAACATCGAGGAGTGCGCCGCGCGGCGCCGAATCCGTCTGGTCCGGTGACGGCGGAGGACGGCGGCATGCGGGCAGCAGTGGGAAAGGCGATCTCGACGACGCCCGGCTCGCGCTTGCCGCGCCTAGACCGCGTCGGGCGCGGCGGCGAGCGCGGTCAGCGCCTCGATCGACACGACCTCGAGCGCGCGCATGTGGGTCGCGCCGAGCACGACCGGCGGCGCGCAGCCGGCCTCATGCGCCTCGAGCCAGCGCGCCGCACAGACGCACCAGCGATCGCCCGGCTCGAGCCCGTCGAACCCCCACTCCGGCCGCGGCGTCGAGAGGTCGTTGCCGACGGCGCTGCTGAAGGAGAGGAACTCCTCGGTCATGACGGCGCAGACGGTGTGGCTGCCGAGGTCTTCCGGCCCCGTCGCGCAGCAGCCGTCGCGGAAGAAGCCGGTCACCGGGGCGTTGGAGCAGGGCAGCAACTCGCCGCCGACCACGTTGACGTCCGGCACCCGCTCCATCGAGCGGAGCCTACTCGGGACGCGGCCGTTCGCGTACGCTCCGCACCCTGAGTCGCCCTGCCTGGCTTGCCGCCTCTGAGCTCCGCATCGGCCTCGGCTGCATGCGTCTCTCGACGGACGAGGACCGCGACGAGGATCGCGCTCTCACGACGATCGCGGCCGCCGCCGAAGCCGGCATCACCGTCTTCGACACGGCTCGCGCGTACGACGACAACGAGCGGCTCCTCGTCCGCGCTCTTCGCCGCTCCGGGGCCGACGCGAGTGCGCGGATCGTGACGAAGGGCGGCATGACGCGGCCGGGCGGCGCGTGGGTCCCGGACGGCCGCGCGAAGGCAATTCGTGCCGACTGCGAGGCGAGCCTGGCGGCGCTCGACGGCCTCGCGATCGACCTCTACCTCATCCACGCCCCGGATCCGCGGACGCCGTGGCGGACCTCCGTCCGCGCGCTCGCGCGGCTCGTCGACGACGGCCTCGTGAGGCGAGTCGGCATCGCGAACGTCAACCGCCGCCAGCTGGATGAGGCGCTCGAGCTCGCTCCGGTGGCGGCGGTCCAGGTGGCGCTGAGCCCGTACGACGACCGCGCTCTGCGCGGAGGTGTCGTCGAGCGCTGCGCCGAGAGCGGGATCGCAGTGATCGCTCACTCGCCGCTCGGAGGGCCGCGCCGCGCCGGAAGGCTCGATCGGCACCCGGTGCTGGCCGGCGCCGCGGAGGCGCGAGGCGCGACGGCGGCCGAGGTCGCGCTCGCCTGGCTGCTCGACCTCTCGCCCGCGGTCGTCGCGATCCCGGGCGCGCGGCGCCCGGAGACCGCGCGCTCGGCGGCCGGCGCCGCGGGGCTCGAGCTCGGCGCGGAAGACCGGGCGACGCTCGCACGCGCGTTCGGCGCGACTCGGCCGGCTCGGGCCGAGCAGACGGCCCGTGCGGACGACGCGGAGGTGGTCGTCGTGATGGGGATCCCCGGCGCAGGCAAGAGCCGTATCGCTCAGGACTTCGTCGCCCGCGGCTACTTCCGCCTCAACCGGGACGAGCGCGGCGGTTCTCTGCGCGAGATCGCCGCCGCCCTCGACGAGGCATTGTCCTCAGGCGTCCGGCGAGTCGTCCTCGACAACACGTACCTCACCCGCGCCGCGCGGAGCCACGTGCTCGACACGGCGGGCCGGCATCGGGTGCCGGCGCGATGCATCTGGCTCGACACGCCGCTGGCGCAGGCGCAGGTGAACATGGTCGACCGGGTGCTCGAGCGCTACGGCTCGCTCCCGACCCCGAGCGAGCTGCGACAGGCGGACCGGCGCGACGTGGGCGTGCTCGCGCCGACCTCCCAAATGCGCACGGTGCGCGAGCTCGAGCCTCCGGCCGACGACGAAGGGTTCGACGAGGTCGAGCAGGTGCCGTTCGAGCGCTCCGCGTGCCCCGGGCAAGCCGCCGTGTTCGTCGCGGCCGCAGCGGTCGACCGGCCGGGGTGGGAGGACGCGCTCGCGCAGAGCGACCGCAGCGCACCTCTGCTCGTCTTCGATTGGCATCCGGACGGCGCCCGCGACGTGCTCGACGCTGCCGTCGCACGCGTCACCGCGGCCGCCTCCAGGCCGGTCGAGAGCGCGCTCTGCCCGCACCCCGCCGGCCCGCCGGTCTGCTGGTGCCGGCCGCCTCTCCCCGGCCTGCCCGTCGCCTTCGCGCGGGCGCACGGAGTCGACCCCGCCCGCTCGATCCTCATCGGCGCGGGCCCGGCGCACAAGACGCTCGCGACGACCCTCGGCGCGCGCTACATCCCGGTCGAGTAGCCGACGGCTCTTATCCGCGCTCGGACACGAGCTCGACGGGCAGGCCGAATGCCGGGAAGGCCTCGGGGGTGATGAAGGCGGTGATCTCCTTGATCAGAGGCCCCTCGAGCGTCAGCACGTCGATCGCCTGCGCGACGCAACGGTCGGTGTCGCCTTCGCGCACGTAGTAGGCGATGGCGGGCTGCCCGTTGGCGCTCGTGACCACCGTGTGCGCCTTGGCGCAGGTCTCGACGGCACGCTCGGCGAAGCCGGCGATCGTCCCGCGACCACGCCACCAGCTGGCCCACGGCGGCATCGAGAAGACGACGTCCTCGGCGAGGAGCGCCCGCAGCGCGTCGACGTCGCCGCGGCGCCAGGCGTCGATGTAGGCCTCGACGAGCTCGCGGATCCGCTCGTCGCCGAGCGAGCTCAGCGTCTCCTGCTGGCTCTGCTCGGGGAGCCGTTGGTCGACCGTCTTGCGTGCCCGCTGCAGAGCGCTGTTCACCGACGCGACCGTCGTCTCCAGCGACTCCGACACCTCGCGCGCCGAGAACCCCAGCACGTCGCGCAGGATCAGGACGGCGCGCTGGGTGGCCGGCAGGTGCTGCAGCGCCGCGATGAAGGCGAGCTCGACAGCCTCGCGCTGCTCGTAGCGGGCGTCGGGAGCGGCCGAGCCGTCGGGGACCGCCAGCGTCTCGTCCGGGAACGGCTCGACCCACACGGTCTCGACGAGCGGTTGCCCGGGATCGTCGTCCGGGCTGCTCGGATGCCCGTTCCCGGCCGGCAGCAGCCGCTTCGGCCGGCGGGCGATCACGTCGAGGCAGGCGTTGGTCGCGATCCGGTAGAGCCAGGTGCGGACAGAGCTGCGGCCTGCGAACCCGGGCAGTCCGCGCCAGGCGCGCAACAGCGTGTCCTGGAGCGCGTCCTCGGCGTCGTGCAGCGAGCCCAGCATCCGGTAGCAATGGGCGAGGAGCTCGGCGCGGGCGTCCTCGACGAGGCGGCGGAACGCGTCCTCGTCGCCTGCTCGAGCGGCCTCCAGGAGCTCGGGCTCGACGGTCGAGCCTGTGGACGTGACGGCCATCTCCTCAGGTTAGGCAATCCAGCCCGCGGCGGAGAGCGCGAGCGACGCTGCGAAGACGGCGCCGACGAGCACCGGCGTCACGAACGCCCTGTGCCTGACGCGGACGTAGGTCGGGCGCCACGAGGCGCGGCGTTCGCGCTCGAGCTGCATCGCGCTCTCGACCTCCCTTCGCCTCGTCTCCAGTTGAGTCACGTGCGGATACACGGTCGTTCTCCTTTCAGTCCTCGAGCTCAGGCGGCAACGGCCAGGGCGGGTGGGCGGATGACCCGCTCGCGGGTCGCGTCGTTCACCGCGCGCGCGAGCGTCGGGAGCGCGCGCATCGCACGGTCGAACTCGCGGCGCGGGACGACCCGGATCCGCATGTCGGTCGAAGCGACGACGGACGCCGATCGGCTGCCGCCGTGCAGGAGCGCGATCTCGCCGAAGAAGTCGCCGCGTCCGAGCTCCGCGACGCGACGGTCGTTCCGAAGGACGGCCGCGCGCCCGTCCTCGATCAGGAAGAAGACGGACGCCGGCGCTCCCTGCCGCATCAGCAGCTTGCCGGCCGGCACGCTCAGCGCGCTCCCGGCCCGGCCGAGTCCGCCGGCGCTCCCGGCGCGGGAGCCAGGCGAGCCACGAGCGGCCCTCGCCCGTGAGCGCTCCGGCCTCCAGCGCCACCACGCTCGCGATCACGAGCGCGCCGCCGGCCATCTGTGCCGGGCCGAGCCGGTCGGAGAAGACGGCGAAGCCCAGGACCGGCGTCAGCGCCGGCTGTACCGCCGAGACGATGCTCGCCCTGGACGCGCCGAGCCGGCCGATGCCGGCGACGAAGGTGCCCATGCCCGCGACGGCGACGAGCCCGACCGCGGCGATCAGCCCGTAGGCCGAAGCGCCGAGGTCGAGCGACACGCCGCCGCCCGCGATCCCCCCGAACGTCAGGACGATCGCGGCTCCCGTCGTGACCAGCGCTGTGAGGAAGAGTGGGTCGGTGCGCTCGAGCTGCCCGGCCGAGATCAGGATGTACGCCGCGTAGGCGACGGCCGCGCCGACCGCGAGCACCGCGCCGATCGGGTCGATGCCGTTGAGGCCGCCGACGAGCACGAGGCTCGTGCCGGCGGTCATCGCTCCGAGCGCGAGCGCGCGCCGCGTGCTCCAGCGCTCGCGGCGGAGCGCGACGGCGCCGACCATGACGAGCGCCGGGTACGTGAAGACGAGCAGGTCGACCAGGCCCGCATCGAGCCGCGCCAGAGAGGCCGAGAAGAGCGCGGCGTGCGCGCTGAAGCCGGCCCCGAGCGCAAGCCCGGCCACGGCCTGCCGCCGCGACGGGCGCCGCGAGCGCAAGACGAGGACGAGCAGCCAGAGGAGGGGCGCGGCGACCAGAAACCGCCCCACGAGGAGCGTGCCGACCGGGGCGCCGGCGTCGTAGGCGAGCTGCGTCGTCACTCCCAGCGTGGAGAGGAGGACCGCCGAGGCCAGGGTGAGCCCGACCCCGACCGCCGTCGGGCTCAGAGATGGACGTGTGGACGCCGCGGCGATCATCCGTCCGACGGTAAGAGCCGTGGCGGGTCGACCGCATCGGCAGTTCTGCCGAATCGCGTTGCCTAATCTGCCGCCCGATCAGGAGCAGAACGGCTAGACCAAGCCGTTCTCCTGGGCGAAGCGACCCGCCGCCGCCCGCGACCGGACGCCCACCTTCCGGTAGATCGAGCGCAGGTGCGCGTTGACCGTCCTGACGCTGACGAAGAGGCGCGTGGCCGCCTCCGCGTCCGACAGCCCGAGCGCCACGAGCCTGAGCACATCGACCTCGCGCTCGGTCAGGCCCGCCGGGTACTCCACCGGCCTGGTGCTGCGGTGGTCGCCGACGAGGAACAGGCGTCGTCGCCCGGACACACCCTTGATCTCGTGCTCGCCGCGGTCGGTGAAGGCCAGCCCGGCGCCGTCCGCGAGCTCGCGCGTCGTCGCGCTGACGAGGATCTCCCCCGCCTCAGCCTCGGCCGCGATTCGGCTCGCCAGGTTGAGCGTGATGCCGCGCGCGCGACCGTCGACCAGCTCGATCTCGCCGGTATGGATGCCGCTCCTGATCGTGAGGTCGAGCAACGCCAGGTGCTCGGCGAGGGCGAGGGCGAACCGGATAGCGCGCGCCGGGGTCTCGAACGCGGCGACGAAGCCGTCGCCGGTCGTGTCGATCTCCTCGCCGCCGAAACGGAGGAGCTCCGCGCGAGTGGCCCGCTCGTGCGCCGCGACGAGCTCGCCCCAGGCGCGATCGCCGACGCGCTGCGCGATCCCGGTGGAGTCCACGATGTCGGTCACGAGCACCGTGCGGATGATGCGGTCGGAGCCGGGAACAGCCGCAGCCGGCTGGTCGCCGTCGAGGCATGCGAGCACGCGGAAGGTCCGGTCTCCGACAGGCTCGAGACAGAAGCGCTCGCTCGCGGATCTCGCGGCTTCCCCCTCGACCACCACGCCGCCTCTGGTCGCCCCGCGCACGAGCTCCGACGCCCGCGCCACCGGCTCGCCCTCGGCGCCGTACACCCAGCGCGTCTCGCCGTCGAGCTCGACCCTCATCGAGCCGACATCGGCAGACCCGGAGCAGACCGCGGCGTGCACGATCACACCTGCGCCGTCCATCGAGCCGGCGTCGACCGACGCGAGCGCCGCCTCGATTGCCGCAACCGACTGCGCTCCCCGGTCGGGCCCGTCGAAGACGGCCACGAGGAGCGGCCCGCCGACCTCGGTCGGAGTGCCTCCCCGCGCCCGGATCACCTCCTCGGCGCGGGCCCGAAGGCGCCGCCCGACAAAGCCCGCCGCCTCGTCCGGCAGGCTGGGGTCACGCGGGCGCCACTCGACCGCGAGCACCGTCACGACGCGCTCCCTCCTCCCGTAGCGCTCGAGGTGCGCGCTCGTGCTCCGGAGCTCGCCGACGGTCTCTTCGATCGTCCGCTTGAGCGCGAGCGCCGTGTTGATCCTGGCCATGAGCTCGCGCTCGTCGACCGGCTTCGAGAGAAAGTCGTCGGCGCCGGCCTCGATCCCACGCACGCGATCCTCGACGGCGTTCAGCGCCGTCATCAGCACGACGGGGATCAGGCGCGTCTCGGGATCGCGCTTGAGGATCCGGAGCGCGCTGATGCCGTCCAGCCCGGGCATCATCACGTCGAGCAGGACGAGGTCGGGCGGTCCGGCCCCGACCCGCTCGAGCGCCTCGAGCCCGTCGCGGGCGGACTCCGTCAAGAAGCCGTGCGACTCGAGCTCCTGCTCCAGGTAGTCGACGTTGAGCGGCTCGTCGTCGACGATGAGAATGCGTGCGGGCGGCTGGGGCGCGTTCATGACGTGACCAGACGGCGGACGAGCTCGATGAGCTCCAGGTCGTCGATCGGCTTGGGCACGAAGTCGTCACAGCCGGCGTCCAGTGCACGTTCGCGGTCGCCCGGCATCACGCGCGAGCTGACGGCGACGATCGGGACGTGCATCGCGGTCCGCCGGATCGCCCGGACCGCGTCCAGCCCGCTCAGGCCGGGTAGGCCGATGTCCATCAGGATCAGGTCCGGATGGGTCGTCACGGCCGCGGCGACCGCGGACTCGCCGTCGGCTGCGAGCTCGAGCTCGTACGTGTCCTCGAAGATCTGCACGAGCAGCTCGCGGCTGAGGTCGCTGTCCTCGACGATGAGCAGCCGCTTCTTCACGCTGCCTTCCTGGCTTCGCTCAGAGGCAGCTCGAGCGTGAAGGTCGAACCGATGCCGACCTCGCTCGCGACCGTCAGGTCTCCGCCGAGCGTCCGCGCGAGCCGCCGCGAGATCGACAGTCCGAGCCCCGTGCCGCGACGACCCCGCGAGCTCGCCGAGTCGACCCGGTAGAACTCGTCGAAGATCCGGCCGAGGTCGTTCGGCGGGACGCCGACCCCGGTGTCGGAGACACGCACCCGAAGCCGCTCGTCGACGGCGTCGGCGCGCACGGTGATCGTCCCCTCGTCCGTGTACTTGACGGCGTTGCTGAGCAGGTTGAGGAGGATCTGCTTCAGCTTGTCGCGGTCGGTCTGGATCGTCGGCACGCTCCCGTCCGCCTCGACGAGCAGCTGCACGCGCGCCCGATCGACGAGCGGCTCGAGCGAGTCGGTGACCTCGCGGAGCACCTCGTCGACGTTCGCCGCGGCGGAGTCGACCCGGACCTCGCCGGCCTCGATGCGCGAGAGGTCGAGGATCTCGTCGATCAGGGCCAGCAGGTGCTGCGCACTGACCATGACCTTCGAGAGGTTGCCGACCTGCCGCTCGGGCAGCCCAGCCGCGTTGCGGGAGACGAGCCGGGTGAAGCCGATGATCGCGTTCAGCGGCGTGCGGAGCTCGTGGCTCACGTTGGCGAGGAACCTGCTCTTCGCCGAGGTCGCTTCCATGGCCTCGTCCCGGGCCATCTCGACGCGGCGCAGCAGCTCGGCGAGCTCGGCCTCGCCCCGCTTCTGCGCGGTGACGTCGATGTCGATGCCGGCGACCGCCACGACCTTGCCCGAGCTGTCGAGGACCGGGAACCTGACGTCGGCGACGACGTGCTCCTTGCCGGCGCGGATGAGGTGCGCCTCGCGACGGCGGGGCTCCCGTGCCCGCATGACCTCCTCGTCTGCCTGCGCGACCACGAAGGGGTCGACGTCGACCTCGGCCAGCTGGTGGCTCTCGAAGATCGTCTTTCCGCGGATCTCGTCGTCGCGCAGCCCCCAGAACTCCTCGTACTCGCGGTTGACGAGGATGAACCGCCCGCGGAGGTCGCGGAGGTAGACGCTCGCCGGCATGTTGTCGATGAGGGCTCTCAGGCGCGCCTCCTCGGACCGCTGCCGCTCGACGACGCGTCCGAGCTGCGTGCCGACGCTGAGCAGCAGCTGGAGCAGCTCCTTGTCAGCCGGGAACGGCTCGGCGGAGAAGAACTCGAGCACGCCCACGACTTGCCTGCCCACCATCACGGGCACCGCGAGACCGGCGCGAAGGCCGAGCTCGACCCACTCGTCCGCGCGACCGCCGCGCAGTCCCGCCAGCGGGACGACGAGCGGCGTCAGGCCGGGATCCGTCCCGGCGCTCGACGGAGACGACCGTCAGGGTCGCCGTCTCCGGAGGCTCGCCGAGAAGATCGTCGCTCGAGACCAGGACCGGCTTCCCGGCCTGAAGGGCGATCCCGGGCAGTCCGCTGCCGGCCGGGACCGGCTCGGCCTCCGTGGCGGCGCGGAACGCCCGGAACCGCTCCCGCTCGCGGATGCTCCAGATGCCCGTCGAGACCAGCAGTGCGGGATCGTCGCGGCTGACGAGGTAGGCGTGGCCGACCGGCCAGCCCGTGTACCTGCAGATCTCGTTCAGCGCGACCGCGAGCGCGTCCTCGACCGTAGAGGACTCGTTCGCGGCGGCGGTCGTGCGGCGGAGCAGCTGGAGCGAGTCGGTCCGGCGGCCGATCGCGGCGAGGACGCGGTTGTACTCGGCCGCGATCTGGCCGGCCTCGGTGTGCGGCTCGACGTTGACCGGCCGGGTGAAGTCTCCGGTGCGCCGGTGCTCGTCCATGTCAACGAGCAGGTCCGAGATCTCCATCGTCGCGCCGTGCTCGGCGATGTTGAGCCCGGCGAGCTCGCCTTCCCGGTCGATGCGGAACGGGAAGCGCCGATCGATCAACGAGAGGACGACGTAGCCGAGCCCGAAGGCCCAGACGAAACAGGCGCCGATGCCGACGAGCTGGACGCCGATCTGCTCGACGCGGCTCGCCCCGTCCGGGAACGCGGCGGCGTCGCCGAGGAGCCCGACGGCGAGCGTCCCCCAGACGCCCGCCCCGAGATGAACGGGAACGGCGCCGACCGCATCGTCGATCTCGAGCCGCTCGAGCAGGAGCGTCACGAGCTGCATGACGACGGCGGCGACGCCGCCGACGATCACGGCCTTCCACGGGCTCATGACGTTGGCGGAGGCCGTGATGCCGACGAGCCCGGCGAGCGAGCCGTTCATGATCGTCACGACGTCGGGACGGCGGTCGAGGATCCGCGTCAGCGCGAGGCCGACGAGGCCGCCGAACGTCGCCGCGAGCGTCGTGTTCAGGATCACCTCCGGGACGTCGGCCGTGAGCCCGAACGTGCTGCCGCCGTTGAAGCCGTACCAGCCGACCCAGAGCACGAACACGCCGAGGGTCGTGACCGGCAGGTCGTGACCCCGGATCGGGACCGCGCCCGGGCCGAAGCGGCCGATCCTCGGCCCCAGGATGATGATCGCGGCGAGCGCGACCCAGCCTCCGGTCGAGTGGACGACGGTGGAGCCGGCGAAGTCCATGAAGCCGAGCTCGCGCAGCCAGCCGTCCGAGCCGCCGCTGCCCTCAGCGAGATCCGCCTCCCCCCACGCCCAGTGGCCGAAGACGGGGTAGGTGACCGCCGCCACGAACACGGCCAGCACGAGGTAGGCGCTGAACCGCATCCGCTCCGCGACGGCGCCGGACATGAGCGTCGTCGCCGTGGCGATGAAGCCGAGCTGGAAGAGGAAGAACGCGGTGAGGAAGGTGCTGTCGCTCTCGAACAGGGTCGACGAGCCGCCGAGCAGGCCCCACTCGCTCGCCCCGAACATCAGCCCGAAGCCGAAGAGCCAGAACAGCGACGCCGCGACGAGGAAGTTCGCGAAGTTCTTGATCGCGACGTTGATCGAGTTCTTCGAGCGAACCAGGCCGCTCTCGAGCGCCGTGAAGCCGACCTGCATCAGGAGCACCAGCGCCGCGCAGACCAGCAGCCAACTGATGTCTACGGGCGTTGCGTTGGCCATCGAACTCATCGTCGAGCGTAGCCCCGGCCCGCTCCGGAAACCCTACGGATAACCGTAGCCCGGCGCACTGCTGCTAGCCCCAGTACGGACGCCAGATGGCGCCATTGGCCAGGCCTCGCCGCGCAGGCAGCCTCGAAGCAGAGATGCAAACGACTTTGAGGAGCACATCATGAGGCTGAACCTGGCGGCGCGTGCAGGACGCTGGAGCGCCGCACACTGGAAGACGGCGACGTTCGGCTGGATCGCGTTCGTCCTCGTCGCCGTCGTGCTCGGAGGCGCGATCGGCACGAAGCAGCTCGGTGACGGCGACTCGCCGGGCGAGTCCGGCCGGATGTCGGAGATCCTCGACGAGAGCTTCGCCCAGCCGGCGCAGGAGACCGTGCTCGTGGAGAGCAGCACGCTCACCGCCGAGAGCCCCGCCTTCCGGGGCGCTGTCGACGACGTCGTTCGCCGCGTGTCGGCGAGCGGCGTCGTCGAGAACGTTCGCAATCCACTCGATCCGGCCAACGCCGACCTCCTCTCCGACGACGGCCGCTCGGCGGTCGTCACCTTCGACGTCCGCGGCGACCCCGACACGGCGGTCGACAGGATCGCTCCCGTCATCGCCGCCGTCGACGGCGCGAAGGCGGCGCATCCGGAGCTCTTCATCGGCAGCTTCGGGGAGGCGACGGCCGACAACGAGATCACGGAGGCGGTCGGCTCCGACCTCGAGCGGGCCGGACTTCTCTCCCTGCCCGTGACGATCGTCGTCCTGATCGTCGCCTTCGGCGCGCTCGTGGCCGCAGGGATCCCGCTGCTGCTCGCCCTGTCGGCGGTCATGGCGACCCTGGGCCTGCTCGCCATCCCGAGCCAGGCGTGGCCGGTCGACGAGAACGTCAGCGCGGTCGTCCTGCTGATCGGCCTCGCCGTCGGCGTCGACTACTCGCTCTTCTACTTGAAGCGCGAGCGGGAAGAACGCGCGGCCGGGCGCAGCGAGCGCGCCGCGCTGGAGGCCGCCGCCGCGACGTCGGGCCGGGCCGTGCTCATCTCCGGCGTCACGGTGATGATCGCGATGTCGGGGATGTTCCTCACCGGTGACCAGGCGTTCATGTCCTTCTCGATGGGGACGATCATGGTCGTCGCGATCGCGGTGCTCGGCTCGCTGACCGTCCTGCCCGCGCTCCTCTCACGGCTGGGCGATCGCGTGAACAAGGTGCGCGTGCCGCTCCTCCACCGCCTGCAGAGGCCTGACGGCGGCAGGTTCTGGGGCTGGGCCGTCGACCGCGTGCTGCGCAGGCCGCTCCTCGCCGCCGTCGTCTCGGCGGGTGCGCTGGTCGCGCTGGCATTGCCGGCGCTCGGGATGAAGACCGTCGTTCCCGGCGTCGAGGCGCTACCGCAGGATCTCGGCGTCGTCCAGGTCTACAACCGGCTCGAGACCGCCTTCCCCGGCGAGCAGAGCCCGGCGATCGTGGTCGTCAAGGCGCCCTCGGTCGACGACGACCGCGTCGAGGCGGCGATCACCGACCTGCAACGCCGCGCGATCTCGAGCGGAAGCGCGCACGAACCGGTCACGGTCGAGGTGAACGACGCGCGGACGGTCGCTCGGATCGAGCTGCCGATCGCGGGATCGGGCAGCGACGATGCCTCCTACGAGGCGGTGGCGACCCTCCGCGAGGACGTCCTACCGGCGACCGTCGGCCGCGTCGCGGGCGTCGAGGCGGGCGTCACGGGTGAGACCGCTCTCTCGAAGGACTTCGCCGACGCGGTGCGCGGGAGTGCCCCGCTCGTGTTCGTCTTCGTCCTCGTGCTGGCGTTCCTGCTCATGCTCGTCGCGTTCCGCTCGCTCGTGATCGCGATCAAGGCGATCGTGCTGAACCTGCTCTCGGTCGCGGCGGCGTACGGCATCCTCGTGCTGGTCTTCCAGCACGGCCTCGCCAAGGACCTGCTCGGCTTCGAGTACACAGAGGGCGTGATGGCGTGGTTGCCCGTGTTCCTCTTCGTGATTCTCTTCGGGCTCTCGATGGACTACCACGTCTTCATCCTCAGCCGAATCCGTGAGGCCTACGACCGCGGGATGAAGACCGAGGACGCCATCGCGCACGGGATCAAGTCGACCGCGGGCGTCGTCACGAGTGCAGCGGTGGTGATGGTGTTCGTCTTCTCGATCTTTGCGACGCTGTCGCTGATCATGATGAAGCAGTTCGGCGTCGGGCTCGCGGCGGCCGTCCTGATCGACGCCACGATCGTCCGCGGCGTGCTGCTCCCCGCGTCGATGAAGCTCCTCGGCGAGTGGAACTGGTACCTGCCGCGCTGGCTCCGCTGGCTCCCGACCCTCAAGCTCGAGGGACCGGCGCCGGCGACCGCTCAGGAGGCTCGGTAGCCGTGGGTGGCCTGCTACGGCCCCTCGTCAGCCCGGAGACCTACCGGGCGCTGGCGTTCTACGTCGCCCAGCTGGCGCTGGGGGTGGTCGGCTTCACCCTGCTCGTTGCGGGGTGGCCGATCACCCTCGTCTTCGCGATCACGCCGCTCGTGGTGCCGCTCCTGATCGGCCTCCGGGTCGGCGTAGGGCTGCTCGCGCGAGGCGAGGGCTTCCTGGCCCGCGAGCTGCTCGGCGTCCCCGTCGATCCGCCCGTCTCCACGCCCGGCGTCGGCTTCTGGAGCCGAGGCTTCGCGGTCCTCCGAGATCCGGCGTTCTGGAAGCAGCAGGCACACGTCCTGCTGGCCTGGCCGATCGCGTTGATTCCGCTGTCGTTGGCCTTCTGGTCCCTGGAGCTGCTCACGCTCCCGATCTGGTACCGCTGGGTCGACAGCGCCGACGTGTTCGGGCTCTTCGAGATCGACTCCTTCGCCGGAGCACTCCCCGCCGCAGCCATCGGGTTCGTACTGCTCGTCGCGACCGCGCACGGGCTCCGGCCGTACACGAGGTTCTCGCGCTGGCTGGCCTCGCGCCTCCTCACAGGGGAGCCGAGCCCCGTGCGGTCGCCGGCAGAGATCAGCGCCCGCCGCCTGCAGGCGCTGACGATCGACGCTCTGGTCTCGACCAGCATCGTCGGGACGCTCATCGTCATCTGGTGGCTGACCGGCGAGGACTACTTCTGGCCGATCTGGCCGCTGCTCGCGATGTCGCTCGTGGTCGGGATTCCCGGCTGGATCGTCCTCGTGCTCGAACGGCGCGAGGTCTCGCGGCTCACGCATGAACAGCCGGGCGCTCGCGATCCAGGTCGGTGTCTCGGCGATTCTCTTCGGCTTCCTCGTCGCGGTGTGGGCGGTCACGACCAACGGCTACTTCTGGCCGATCTGGCCGGGCCTGGCGCTCGCGCTCCTCGCAGCGGCGAGCGGCGCCGTCGTCTACGGCCGGCGCACGCACCGCATCGAGCGGCTCGAGCGGAGCCGCGCTGCGGCCGTCGACTCGCAGGAGACCGAGCTGCGCCGGATCGAGCGCGACCTGCACGACGGTGCCCAGGCCCGCCTCGTCGCCCTCGGCATGAGCATCGGCATGGCCGAGGAGAAGCTCCGCACCGACCCGGAGGCCGCGCAGGTGCTGCTCGCAGAGGCGCGCAGCGGCGCGCGCGAGGCGCTCGAGGAGCTCCGCGATCTGGCCCGCGGGATCCACCCGCCGGTGCTCACCGACCGCGGGCTGGAGGCCGCGGTCGCGGCGCTGGTGGCGCGCGCCCCGCTCCCGGTCACGCTCACCGTCGACGTTCCCCGACGCCCGCCGCCCGCGGTCGAGACGGCCGCCTACTTCGTCGTGGCGGAGGCGCTGACGAACGCGATCAAGTACGCGGAGCCGGCACGGATCCGGATCGAGATCGGGTTGACGAACGGGCTGCTCGTCGCCGAGATCGTCGACGACGGCCGCGGCGGCGCGGATCCCAAGGGCGACGGGCTGGCCGGCCTAACCCGGCGCGTGAATGCGCTCGGCGGCTCGCTGCGCGTCGAGAGCCCGTCCGGAGGCCCGACCAGCGTGAGAGCGGAGCTGCCGTGCGCGTCGTGATCGCCGAGGATCTCGCGCTGCTCCGCGACGGGCTCACGCGCCTGTTGCGCGACAACGGCTTCGACGTCATCGCCGCAGTCGAGGACGGCGGCTCCCTGCTGCGGGTGATCGCGACGGAGAAGCCCGACATCGCGATCGTCGACATCCGCCTGCCGCCGACCTTCCGCGACGAGGGCGTGCGGGCCGCGGTCGAGGCGCGCCGGCGATCTCCCGGCACCGCCATCCTCGTCGTCTCGCAGTACGTCGAGCAGACCTACGCCACGGAGCTGCTGGCGGACGGCAGCGGCGGCGTCGGCTACCTGCTGAAGGACCGGATCATGGACGTCGCCGACTTCGTGGACGCCGTGCGCCGCGTCGCCGCAGGCGGCACGGCGCTCGATCCCGAGGTGGTGTCCCAGCTCTTCTCGCGCCAGCGGCACGGCCCGCTCGCCCAGCTGACCCCGCGCGAGCTCGAGGTGCTCGGCCTCATGGCGGAGGGCCGCTCGAACGCGGGGATCGCCGAGGCGCTCGTGCTCACCGTGGGCGCCGTCGAGAAGCACATCGCGAGCATCCTGGGCAAGCTCAGGCTGCCGCCGTCGGAGAGCGACCACCGCCGCGTGCTGGCGGTGCTCACGTACCTGCAGGGGGACCAGCCCGCCTCGCCGTAACGTCTGCACGTGGCCTTACCTCCAGCTCGCACCGTCCGCGTCTCGACACTCGAGCTCTTCTTCGATCTCGTCTTCGTCTTCACGATCACGCAGCTGACCGGCGTGCTCGTCGACGGCCACGACGCCGGGCGGTCATCCAAGTCGTCGTCATGCTGCTCCTGATCTGGTGGATCTACGACGGCTACGCGTGGCTGACGAACGCGATCGCCACCGATCTGGTCAGGTTCCGGCTGCTCTTGATCGGGGGCATGGGCGGCTTCCTCGTGATCGCCCTCGCCGTGCCGGAGGCCTACGACGGCAGCGGCCTCGCGTTCGGGCTCGGCTACCTCGTCGTGATCCTGCTCCACGCGGCCATGTACCTGCGCGGCGCCTCCGTCTCGGACGTGCGGGCGATCCTCCGGATCGTGCCCTTCAACCTGATCGCGGCGGCGCTCGTACTGCTCGGCGGTGCGCTCGGCGGTGACCTGCAGTGGCTCCTCTGGGGCGGCACGGGCGCGCTACTGTGGGTGACGCCTCGGCTGACGCGGTTCGAGGGTTTCATCATCGGCGTCTCGCACTTCGTCGAGCGTCACGGCCTGGTGGTGATCATCGCGCTCGGCGAGTCGATCGTCGTCATCGGCGCCGGTGCAACCGGGCTCACCTTGGACGGGGGCCTGGTTCTCGTCGCCCTCCTCTCGCTCGCCCTCAGCGCCGCCCTTTGGTGGGTGTACTTCAGCGACGCCGACGCGGTCGAGGAGGCGTTCCACGCCACGCCGCCCGAGCAACGCCCGCAGCTCGCGCTGACCGGGTTCGGCTACTGGCACTACGGCATCCTGCTCGGCGTCATCGCGATTGCGGCCGGCCTCAAGAAAGCGATCGGCGACCCCTACGACCCGCTCGACGGCTGGATCGCGATCAGCCTGGCCGCGGGCACCGCGCTCTACGTCGCCTGCGACGTCGGCTTCCGGCGGACGTTCGGCATCGCGCGCGGGCGCACTCGGCTCGTGGCCGCCGCGGCGGCGCTCGCCACGATCCCGCTCGGCACCGAGCTCGGTGCAGCGGCTCAGGTCGGCGCAGTCGCCGCGATCGTAACGATCGTGCTGGCCGCCGAGCGCCGGCTCGAGCTCAGCTCGGAGTCGCCCGCGCCTCGGCCTCGATGACCTTGTCGGCGAGGTGCTGCATGAACTTCCAGGCGACGTCCGGATTCTCGGTCACGAACTTCCGGAAGTCCCAGCTCGTCACCTCGATGCACTCGAGCGGCGTCGCCGCGATCACGGTCGCCGTGCGTGCCCGCTCGCTGATGAGGCCGAGCTCGCCGAAGTGCGCGCCGGGCCCGAGACTCGCGACCTCGGCCCCGTCGACCTCGACCGACGCGACCCCGTCGGTGATGATGAAGAAGCCGATCCCGCTCATCTGACCCTGCCGGACGACGGTCGTCCCGGCCCGCAGCTTCCGCTGCTTGAAGCCGCGCGAGAGCCGCCTCAGCTGCCGCTGGCTGAGACCGCTGAAGAGCGGGATCTCCTTGAGCTCGTCGGCGACGCCGGCCACCGGCTGATCCTAGGGAGTCACCGCGACGGTGTCACGCGCCGAGTCAGCTCCCATCCGGCCAACCACCCCGGTGGAGCACCATCGGGTAGCGGGGCAGCGCCGCCCGCGGGTCGGCGAGCATAGCCTCGGTGTGCTCGGCGTAGCGCTTGGTCGTCCGCCACCCGCCGGGATGCGGCCGCAGTCCTTCGACGAGCTCACGGGCGTCGAGCAGGTGCTCGAGCGAGCTGCGCAGCCGGCGGACGGCGTCGGCGCCGAACCGATCGTCCCAGCCGCGCTCGATCTCGTGGTGCAGCCCGCGGGAGCGCTGCTGCGCCTCCAAGCCCGTCTCCGTCAGGCGGGCCACCTTCGCCTCGACGGCGACGTGGTCGGTCTTGCTGAGGAAGGTCAGCGCCATGCTCACCGCCTCCTTCGACACGCCCGCCGCCAGCGGAAGGTCCTGGACGGCCAGCCCACGCTCGTCGAGGACCCGCACGATGTTCTCGGTCAGCGGCAACGACAACTCCGACTCGCGCTCGAAGTCGAGCGTGTAGGTGAGGAGCGTCCGGGAGAGCAGCACGGACAGACCGCCGCCGGCGTCGTCCTTGCGCTCGCGCGGCTCGACGCCGGCGCGCATGCCGTCGGCGCCGCCGACGATCGGGACGTACTCGGGCAGCTCGACGTCGAGGCGGTCGACGAACGCTCGCAGCGAGCCCCTGAGGTCGTCGACCGCGTCGCGCCCGAACCGCTCGTCCCAGCGCTGCTCCATCTCCCCGAACAACGGCCGCCAGATCTCCTCAGCGACGCGGCCTGCGGCCGTGCGTCGGACGACCCAGTCATTCCGGAGCCCTCGCGCGCTGCCGTAGCCGTCCCGCTTTTCCTCGGTCTCGGGGCCGACCGAGACGTAGCGCCAGCGCTCCATGCCGCCGAGTGTCGAGAGCAACCGGGACTTCCGTAGCCCGGCGACGACCGGGAGGTCGCCGACGGTGATGCCGTCGCCGACGAAGCGCAGGAAGTTCGACCACATCACGAGCGAGATGCCGAACCGGCGACCGATCCCGGCCTCGTCGAAGCGGCGCTCGAACTCGTTGTCGAGTTCGATCGTGAACGCCACGAGCGCCTGCGAGAGGGGCGTTGACAGCGGCGCGCCGACGGGCATGCCTCAGTCGACGATCACGGTGACGAGTTGCCGTAACGCCATGGCGCGCCACTTTACGGGCACGAGGGCGTCGCCGGAACAGCGGCGGGCCGCGGCCGTAGACTCGCGGCCATCGAGCCCTACAAGGACATCTCACAAGACAGGCATCAGCAGGAGCAGCTGCAGGCCCTGATCGACTCCTCGCCGCTCGCGCTCGTGGAGTTCGGGGCTGACACGCGCATACGGCTGTGGAACCCGGCTGCCGAGCGCATCTTCGGCTGGTCGCTCGAGGAGATGGTCGGCCGCGCCGGCCTACCCATGGCCCCACCCTCGAAGCGCGCGGAGAGCGAGGAGCTGTTCGCGAGGGTGATCGCCGGCGAGTCGTTGAACGACTACGAGACCGTGCGTCAGCGCAAGGATGGAACGCTCGTCGACGTCTCGATCGCGGCCGCACCAGTCAGAGACGGGTCCGGCCGGGTCGTCGGCAACATGGTCGCCTACACCGACATCACCGAGCGGAAGGCGCAGGACGCGGAGGTCCATCGTCTGAACGCCGAGCTCCACGCCCGGCTCGACGAGCTTGCCGCGTCGCGAGAGCGGATCGTCACCGCTGGTGACGTCGCGCGGCGGCGGCTCGAGCGCAATCTTCATGACGGCGCGCAGCAGCGCCTGGTCGCGCTCTCCTTGGTCTTGCGGGCCGCGCTGGCGAAGCTCGATTCCGATCGGGAGGCCGCGCGCTCGGCCCTAGGGGAAGCATGCGACGAGCTTGCCCTTGCGCTGGAAGAGCTGCGCGAGCTCGCCCGCGGGCTCCATCCGGCGGTGCTCAGCGATCGCGGCCTGCGAGCCGCGGTCGAGACGCTCGCCGGCCGAGTGCCCGTCCGCGTCGAGATCGCGGACATCCCCGACGAGCGACTGCCGGAGTCCGTCGAAGCGGCTTCGTACTACCTGATCGCAGAAGCGCTGACCAACGTCACGAAGTACGCACGCGCATCCACGGTGCGCGTCAGGGTTGCCGAGAGCGATGCGGGTGTCGTCGTCGAAGTGTCGGACGACGGCGTCGGCGGCGCCGACCCTGGAGCTGGATCCGGCCTTAGGGGGCTGGTAGATCGAGTCGAGGCGCTCGGCGGCTCGCTCGAAGTCGTGAGTCCCGCCGGCGCCGGGACGTCTCTGCGGGCCGAGATCCCGGGCAAGCCGAGCGCTCGCTGACGACTGTCAGCTGATCCGCTTGCGGATCCACACGACGGAGAAGGCGAGCAGGGCGAGTGCGAGGCCGGCGAAGATGCTCGCCTCGATCGCCTGGAAGAGCCAGAACCGGTCGCCCGGTTGATAGGTGGCGAACGAGCTCTGCGTAACGCCGAGCCGGTCGAGGCAGGCACCATCGAGGGTCTTCGTCCCTGCGTCCGTGAGGCAGCTGTCGATGGCAGCCCGGTCCGGCCGCTGCCCGTCGCCGACGACGAGCTCTCCACCCTCGGAGAAGACCCAGGCGTCGCGCGGCGCGATGCGGCCCACGTCGCCGGACAAGGTCACCTGAATCGGGTCCTGGTAGTTCGGGCGAGCCCAGGCGGCGATCGTGATCCGGGCAGCCAGAAACGCGACGAGCGACAGCCCGATCGCCGCTGCCGCACGGCGTAGGACCACGCCGATCGCGACCACGAGCGCGGCGGCAAACAGGGTGTAGGTGGCCGGGACGAAGCCTTCGACGTCGAAGCCGTCCGCGAATCGACTGCCTGCATCGTCGAGCGGCCGACGCCACCACGTCATGAGAAGCGTCAGCAGCAGCGAGGCGGCGACGGCAGCGCCCACGATCAGCGCGAGCCTCGTGGCCAGCCACCGGTCGCGCGTGACGCTCTGCGTCCAGGCCAGTCGGAACGTGCCACGCTCGAAGTCGAGCACCAAAGGCGCGGCGATCAAGACCCCGAGCAGGGCAGGCACGAGGTTGAGCCAGGCGACGAGATTCAGGAGGGAGTCCCAGCGTGCGGCGAAGGAGTCGAGTGTCTGGTTGCACGTGAGGGACGGATCCGTCAGGCATGCGCCGACGCCCTCGCTGTCGTAGACCGAGGCCACGTGCAGACCGGTCGGGACGAGCAGCGCCACGACGAGCGCGAGCAAGACCGCGGCGATCAGCGTCTCGGTGCGCTGCTGGCGCCAGGTCAGCCAGATCACGACGCCAGCTCCAGTGGGCCGGGCTCGGCACGTCGGATGGCCTGGTGACCGAGGTAGGCGAGCACGATGTCTTCGAGCCCGACCTCGTCGACACGCCACGAAGCGTCGTCAACGTGACCGTTCGTCTTGACGAGCAGCGTCGTCTGCCGCTCGGTGTGGCTCGCCTGGATCACCGAGTGGACGCGAGCGACCGGAGCGGGGTCGCGGCGGGGGCCGATCAGAAGGCGGTGCGAGCCGAGGACTTCGTCGATCTGTCCCGCGAGCTGAACGCCTCCCGCCGCCAGGATGACGAGGGAGTCACACACGCGCTCGAGCTCGGCGACGATGTGCGACGAGAGCACCACCGTGAGCCCTTCCTCGGCCACGGCCTCCATCAGTGACTGCAGGAACTCGCGGCGCGCGAGCGGATCGAGGGAGGCAACCGGCTCGTCGAGCACGAGCAGCTCCGGCCGTTTGGCCAGGGCGAGGGTCAGTGCGACCTGCGCCTGCTGGCCTCCGGAGAGGCGGCCGACCTTCTGGCCGAGCGGGAGGCCGAGCCCGTCCAACCGCCTCCGCGCCATGTCGTCGTCCCAGCGAGGGTTCAGCTTCCGGCCCAGCTTGAGCATCTCGGCGAGCCTGAACCCGCGGTAGAGCGGATGATCCTGTGCCACGAAACCGACCCGGGGAAGCACGAGGTGCGGCTGGTCGCGCGGCGACCACCCGAGCACGCGCGCTTCGCCGGCGGTCGGCTTGACCAGTCCGATCAGCAGGTGAAGGAGCGTCGTCTTGCCGGCACCGTTGGGGCCGACCAACGCCACGACCGAGCCGGCGGGAATCTCCAGTGAGCAGTCGCGGAGGGCATCGAGCGACCCGTAGCGCTTGCCGAGCGCCTTCGTCTCGACCACGGGGAGCGGACTCATGCCGCCTCCCTCGCAAACGCGGAGTGCACCGCCGAGGCCAGGAGCGCGGAGACGTCGTCCTCGTCGAGCCCGGCTTCGCGGGCCTCCGTCAGCCAGCGCAGCAGCGCCGATTGCAGCGCGGCGTACTCGGCCGGCGGCGTGGGCGTGAGCGCGCGGGAGACGAAGGTTCCCTGGCCGCGCCGCCCCTCGACGAGTCCCTCGTGATCGAGCTCGCGGTAGGCCTTCAGCACCGTGTTGGGGTTGATCGCCAGCCTTCCAACGACTTCCTTCACGGTCGGAAGCTGGTCGCCCGGCTGCAACACGCCCAGCCGGACAGCCTGCCGCACCTGATGCACCAGCTGCAGATACGTCGGCACCCCGGACCGCTCGTTGAGCCGAAACTCGATCACGCATTCCTCTCTTTATCTAGCACTCTGGCTAAATAGTTATATGCGCAAAGCGCAGGCTCGTCAAGAGGCAGGCTTGCAGGGCTCTCGCCCGCCGACCGGCTGGGCGTTCCGAGGCT
Source organism: uncultured Gaiellaceae bacterium (assembly GCA_963791905.1). Classification (GTDB taxonomy): domain Bacteria; phylum Actinomycetota; class Thermoleophilia; order Gaiellales; family Gaiellaceae; genus Gaiellasilicea. Next base: position 51,528 of record CAWBTX010000005.1, on the reverse strand, counting down.
CGGCACCGTGGCGGCGGCCGTTACGGCTGGGCGGGTTGGAAGAGCTCGACCGGGTTACCGGACGGATCGTCGAGCAGGATCTGCGAGCCGCCGGGGCCGGTGACGATCTCGTTCCGGAAGCCCAGGCCGGCGCTGCGCAGCCGCTCGACTTCGGCGGCGATGTCGTCGACGATCAGGTGAATGCGGTTCCAGCCGCCCGGGCCGGGCGTGCGCCCATCGGGCATCGGCCGGCCGGCGGAGCTGGTGGGGCCGCTCAGCAGGAGTCGGAGGTTGCCGCGACGGATGTCGGCGAACGCAGGCGCGGCGCTCGAGATCAGGCTGAAATCAAGGTGGGTGGTGTAGAAGTCGATTGCGGCCTCGACGTCGTCGACCATGTAGCGGACGTTCACCGTCTCTTCGTTCACGCTCGTGTCACCTCCTGGGGTTGTGCCGGAGGGTGAAGCATGGCGCCCCCACCCTCCGGGTGTCGCACAGAGCCTAGAAAGGGCAGTTGCCGGGGTCTCGTTCGTCGATTCGCCTCATTGCGCCCTTCGGAACGAACGAGACGACGACGGTCACGAGGTCCACAGGGCCCTCGTTTCGGACCACGTGGACGTCGAGCCCCCTGTCCACGAATCCCGATCCGGCCTTGAACCGGCGAGGTCTGCACGTGGGATCGGCGCCCAGGTAGACGGTCGCCGTACCCGACTTGACGATCACGAAGCTCGGCCCGGGATGGCTGTGCCACCCGAAGGTCCCGCCCGGCGCGATCTTGTTTTGAAGGACATGGAGGTCGGAGGCTTTCGTCGTCTTCATGCTCGCGCTCCACGCACCGATCGTGCCCTCCGTATCGATGCGACCGAAGCGTCCGACCCCGAATTCCGTTGGCTCGACGCTGGAGGGTGGCGTCGCCAGGACGGTTCCGGCGCACACGGCGACGCCGCCGACAACGCAGGCCAGCGCCAAGGCCCATCTCGATCTCATTTCTTCTCCCTTCGCGACACGACGCTGATTCGACGGCGTGACAAGCGACTCTAGGCGGCGGTCCGCCGATTGCAAACGTCAGAACGTCTGAACTTTCCCGCGTCGCGCCCGAGCCGCTCACCGCAGCAGACGGGCGAGCTCCATTCGCGATCGAACGCCGAGCTTGGCGTAGACATGGGTGAGGTGACTGGCGACCGTCCGTTCCGTGAGGAAGAGCGCAGCAGCGACCTCCCGGTTCGTGCGGCCCTCCACAACCAGCGCCGCGACCCGGCGCTCGGCAGGCGTCAGCCCTTCCTCGCGCCTTCGCCCGCCGATGCTCCCAAGCTCGCTCTGAGCCTTGGCGACCCACGTCGCGGCCCCGAGCTGCTCGAAACCTTCGAGCGCAGCCTCGATCGCCTCGCGGGCTTCCCGCTTCTTCCGTTCCCGCCTCCGGACGATGCCGAGCCCGAGCGATGCCCGAGCCGTGCCGAAAGGATCTCCGACCTCGTTGTGCTGTGCGACGGCTCGGCAGAGGAGGGAACCGGCGCGATCGACCTCCCCTCGAGCGGCGGCGACGAGCCCACGGCACCGGGTCACGTGGGGGAACACCCATTCGCGAGCGACGCGAGCGGCGTCCGCCTCCCAGACGTCGAGGACCCGGATCGCGTCCTCGATCAGGCCGAGCTCGAGCAGAAGCTCGATCTGGTCGCCGCTCCACCAGCGGACACTGGGCTCGCCCCACCGGAACGCCGAGGCCTGCCGCTCGGCCTCAGCGAGCCACGCCATCGCCCCCGACAGATCTCCGTTCCAGCGCGCGACGAGCCCGAGGACCGCCATGTGCTGCGGGGGACGAAGGCCGAACTGCTCGTCAGACAGCTCGAGCGCTCGTTCGGAATGCTCCCGGGCCAGCTCGAGCTGTCCCCGATGAACGGCAATGACCGCCATCGGGAGATGGTCCTGCGGCACTTCGAGCCCGTACTGGACCGAGATGTCGCGGGCCCGAGCCGCGTATTCGGCGCCGAGCACCCAGCGTCCAGCCCAGAACTCAACCCAGGCGAGACCCCAGAGCGCACGGGAGCTCCTCGGCTCGTCACGCTCGCGCCACTCTTGGTACTCGCGCTCGAGCAAGGCGCGGGCCTCGTCCCTCTTCGGGAGCGGCGCGAGGGTGTTCACGACCGCAAGCGTCGCCTCCCGCACGAGCTGCTCGCCGCCGACGGCGCTCGGGAAGTCGATGGCGCGCGCGGGTAGGTCCTCCGGTGCCTCCGCGTCGCCGGCGAACCACCCGAGGATTGACTGCACCGCACGGGCTCGCCGGCGCAGCACGCCGTCGTCGAGCTGCTCGGCAAGCTCGAGGGCTGCGCGTGCATGGTCTGACGGGTCAGATGAGGGCTTGAAACGCGTCGCCCAGGCGAGTCGGCAGTGGATCTCGGATCGAAGCGCGGGCGAAGGAGCCTCGCGCAAGGCCTCCTCGAGCAGTGGACCAGACCGACCGACACTCTCCAGCTCGGCAAGGAGGACGAGAGCCTCGGCCCGCCAGGAACCCGCTCGCCTCTCTGCGAGGAGATCGGCGAGAAGCCTGCGGGCGCGCGTCCACTCGCCCGCACTTCGCTGGACGTGAGCCGCAGCGAGCGCTCGACGGTGCCGGTCGCTGTGCGCGCCCGGCGGCGTCAGCCGAAGCGCGTGCTCGGCGAGCTCGGCTGCGGCGATTGGTGTGCCGCGGGTGCTCGCCATCGCCGCGGCTTCCTCGAGCACACCGGCGATCTCGGTGTCCGGGCGCTCCGTCGACAGCGCGAGGTGGCGCGCGCGGTCGAGCGGGTCCGCGACGACCAAAGCGAGACGGCCGTGTGCGCGCCGTCGCTCGTCCGCAGACACGCCGTGGTAGACCACCGACGCGAGGAGTGGGTGCGCAAAGCGAATCGTCGCGTCCGTGCGTTCGATCACACGGGCGGCAACGGCTGGCTCGAGCACGCGCTCGGTGACGTCCAGGGCCGCGAGCAGCTCGGGGGACGGACGACCCACGGCCGCCGCGAGCAGCAGCGACGCTCGGGTTGCCGGCGGCAGCCTGTCGAGGCGTGCGCGAACCAGACCCTCGAGCGACCCTGGGACACGGAGAGGCTGCGTGGGATCGACCTCGGCGCCCAGAGCCCGGCCGAGCTCGAGCGCGTAGAAGGGGTTCCCACCGGATGCCTCGTGCACGCGCACGAGGGTCGGGCGTGCAAGCGCGAGTGCGAGTTGTGCCTGGAGAAGCCGGTGAATCGCCCCGAGACTGAGAGGGCCGACGTGCAGCCGCTCCACCCGATCGCCACGTATCGCCCGCTCGAGATCCGGCGTCTCCGCACTCTCGCCGAGGCGACGCGTGAGCAGGAGGAGGATCGCGCGCTCGTCCAGCCGCCGCAGCGCGAACGCGAGTGCGCTCGCCGAGGACGGGTCGAGCCACTGGTCGTCGTCGATCGCGAGGACAACCGGCCCTTCGGCAGCGAGAATCTCGAGCGCACTCCGGACCGCGACGCCGAGCGTGCGCGGATCGAAGTCGTGAGCATCCTCCTCGACGAGGAGCGCGACCTCCAACGCACGGCGCCTGGGCGCCGGCAACACCGGGAGCACGCTCTCGAGAACGCCGTCGAACAGGTCGCCGAGGCCGGCGTGGGTGAGTCCCCGCTCCGCTTCAGCCGGCCGCGACACGAGGACGCTGAACCCCCGTGTACGCGCAGCCTCGACCCCGGCGAGCCAGAGCGTCGACTTCCCGATGCCTGCCTCGCCCTCGAGCACGAGCGCCAGCGGCCCCTCCGCGGCACGCTCGAGGAACGCATGGATGGACGCGAGCTCAGCCTGCCTGCCGACGGTCGCGACGGTCATGTCGCCAAGTCTGACACCCGGCCGATTCCGCCTCGCGATCGCTTTCGTAGGCCAGGAAGGTCCTGAGTCCATCCCCGGTCGGAGTCCCCGGCTCCGCCCGGAGAAGGACGGCCGCGGCGGAAGCCGCGGAGTACAGTCGGGGTGTGGTCGGTGGGTCCGTTCGCGATTGGTTCGAAACGGATGAGCTTCGTCGCGTTCTCCCGTTCTTCTCGCTGGCGTTCGGCCTCGTCGCGGCACTCACCCAGCCTTCGTCGGCGGCCGACCTCGCCCTGACGGCGGTGCCGGTCGCCGCCTGGAGCCTGTGGGCTTTCGCCCGCAACGTGCCGCTCGCCGCCGTCTCTGTGGCCATCGTCGTTCCGGTGGTCGCGGCGCAGCGCACGGGAGAGCTCGAGCCGGTCATGTTCAACGCCGTTCTGCTCGGTTTCGCGGCTGCGCGTTGGACTCCGTCGCTCCCGGCTGCGGTGTCGCTCGGTGGGCTCGCGGCGGCGACGCCGGTGCTCGTGGCCCTCGCTCAGGATCCGATGGAGATCGCCGTCGGCATCTGGGTCGTGGCCATCATCTTCATCTGGGTCGTCGGCCGCGCAGTCGCTCGCCAGGAACGGCTCGTGGTCGAGCTCGAGGAGGCGCGGCGTCTGCTGGGCCAGCAAGAGCTGCTGACAGAGCGCCGTCGGATTGCTCGTGACGTCCACGACTTCGTGGGTCACGGCCTGGCCGCCGTGATGCTGCAGGTGACGAGCGCCCGGCACGTGCTGCGCCGCGACCCGGACGCAGCGGAGGAGGCGCTCCGATCCGCGGAGGAGGTCGGCCGCCGCAGCATGCAGGAGCTTCGTCGCACGGTGACGCTGCTCCGCAGCGACGACGTGACGCGCGTGGCGGCGCCTGTCGCCGCGGCGAGCGAGATCCCGGCGCTCGTCGACGAGGCACGGGCCGGAGGTCTCAACGTCGAGCTGCACGTACGAGGAGACCTCACGAAAGTCCCGCCCCGAGTGGGGCGCGCGCTCTACCCGATCGCGCAGGAGGCGCTGGCGAACGCGGCTCGCCATGCCCCGCGTGCTCGAACGATGCTGGGGCTCGAGCTGGCGAACGGACGTGTTGTGTTCCTCGCCGAGACCAGCGGACCGCTCGTAGCTGGAGACGCCTCCGAGCGAGCGCGACCCCATTACGGGCTGATCGGAATGCAGGAGAGGGCGACGGCGCTCGGCGGGGAGTTCGAGGCCGGGCCGACGCGCGACGGCTGGCGGCGTGCGCTGCGAGCTTCCCGTGGAAGACGAGGGAACCCGGTGATCGGAGTCGCCATCGTCGACGACCAGGCCATCGTCCGGGCCGGGCTCGCCCGAATCCTGTCCCCGGCGGATGGCTTCGACGTCGTGGCCGAGTGCGCCGACGGCCGCCAAGCGGTGGACGTGCTCCCCGGCCTCCGCCCTGACGTGGTCCTCATGGACGTCCGCATGCCCGCTCTCGACGGCATCGCGGCCACCGCGCAGTTGCGCGGCCTCGACGACCCGCTCGACGTGCTCGTGCTCACGACGTTCGGCGAGGACGAAGTCTTGTGGGGCGTGATCGAGGCAGGCGCCGCCGGCTTCGTGCTCAAGGACTCCTCGGCCGAGGAACTGATCGCAGCCGTCCGAGCCGTCGCCGGCGGCGCGGCCTGGTTCGATCCGGCGGTCGCGCCGCGTCTGCTCGAGCGCTACCGACGCGTCGTCGCCCCGGCTGCCCGCGATGCCGCCCGGCTCGACCAGCTGACCGACCGCGAGCACGACGTCCTGCGCCTGATGGCGCGCGGCGCGACCAACGCCGAGATCGGGGCGACCCTGTTTGTGGCCGAGGCGACCGTGAAGACGCACGTCGGCAGCATCTTCGGCAAGCTCGGCGTGCGCGATCGCGCTGCAGCGATCGTGTTCGCGTACGACCACGGCGTCGTCACGCCCGGCGTGACGCCGCAGTAGCGCCGGCGTCCACCTCCGGTCGCAGTCCAACTCGGGCCTCTGGGCCGATGCGCGTCGGCGTCGCCGCGGCTAGAACCGGATTCGTGCAACCAATCGCCGCGGGAGGAAACGCACCGTGATCGAAGGTGTCAGCAAGGTCGTCATCGAGGTCGCCGATCAAGCACGCGCGCTCGGGTTCTGGACGGAGACGCTCGGCTTCGAGCTCCACCAGGACACCCCCTATGGCGAGCAGCGCTGGGTCGAGGTCAGAGCGCCTGAGGATGGGATGATCCTCGTCCTCACCCCGCGTCAGCGCCACGAGCAGCCGAGTGCGCCCGACATGCTGCCAACGTCGAACGTCTTCTTCCGTTGCGACGACCTCGCAAAGACGTACGACGAGCTTCGCTCGCGCGGCGTGGAGTTCCCGCAGCCTCCGATCGAGCTGAGCTTCGGCTGGTGGTCGATCTTCCAGGATCAGGAGGGCAACCGCTTCGCCCTCCACCCCCGCGAGGCGGCGGCGGGATGACCGAGAGGCTTGCTCGGGCGAGCAGTCGGCGCCCCTGGCTCGTCGTCGGCCTCTGGATCATCGTCATCCTCGCTGCGTTCGTCACCGTGGCGATGTTCCTCGCGTTCGAGGGCGAAGCCGAGATCACGAGGTCGACCGAGTCGAAGCAGGCCGACCGGATTCTCGACGAGGGCTTTCCGCAGGCTGCGACGGGGCAGGCGACCACCGAGGTCGTCGTCGTACGGGCTGAAAACGGCGAGGTCGAATCGGGCGCGACACGTGATCGAGTCGCCGCGCTTGCCGACGAGCTCCGTGCGGCGGGTGCGACGAGGGTCGTCACCTACGACGAGGAGCGGCGGCTCGTCTCGCAGGACCGAGACTCGACCGTCCTGCTCCTGGCCCTCGGCAGGGACGGGGAGGATGACGTCGAGGGAGTCGTCGATGCCGTTCAACGCCTCGACGACGAAGACGGCTACCGGGCGGCGGTCACGGGCAACTGGACGGCGGACGCCGACGAGGACGCCGCGTCGCTCGAGGATCTGAAGAAGGGCGAGCTCTTCTTCGGCGCGCCACTCGCGCTCATCGTCCTGTTGCTCGTCTTCGGTGCGGTCGTCGCAGGCCTCGTACCGCTCCTGCTGGCGATGGCCTCGATCGTGGTCGCCCTCGCGCTCGTGGCGCTCCTGGCGCAGGCATACGACCTCTCCGTCTTCACCCAGAACATGCTCATCGGCATGGGTCTCGCCCTCGGAATCGACTACTCCCTCTTCACCCTCTCTCGCTATCGGGAGGAGCGTGTGCAGGGGCGGGAGAAGCCGGATGCGATCGCGACTGCCGGCGCCACCGCCGGCCGCGCCGTCCTCTTCAGCGGGATCGCCTTCGTGCTGGCGATGCTCGGCCTCCTGCTCGTTCCGAGCACGATCTTCCGCAGTCTGGCCGCCGGCGCGATCCTGGTCGGAATCGTCTCCGTGGTCGCCGCGCTCACGCTGCTCCCAGCCGTCCTCGCGCTGCTCGGCGACCGCGTGAATGCGCTCCGCATCCCGTTCTTCGGGCGTGCGGCCGAGCAGGCGGGCCAGGAGGGACGCTTCTGGGGCGCGATCGTCCGCGGGGTCATGCGTCGACCTGTCGCGAGCCTCGTGCTCTCGGCCGGCCTGTTGCTCGCGCTCACGGCCCCCGTGCTCGCGCTCGACACGGGCACCTCGGGCGCCGCGACGCTGCCCGACCGCTTCGAGTCGAAGCAGGGGTACCTGCTCCTCCGCGAGGAGTTTCCGAAGGAGTCGACCGAGCCGGTCGACATCGCGGTCGCCGGAGACGTCCGCGGGCCTGGCGTGGAAGGCGCTCTCGCCCGGCTCGAGCAAGAGCTTGCGCGCCGCCCTGTCTTCGGAGAGCCGGTTGTCGAGGTGAACGATGCCGGCACGGTTGCTCGCGTCACGGTTCCGATCGCGGGGAACCCGGACGGCGAACGGGCGATCGAGGCCGTACGCGAGCTGCGCAGCGACGCAGTCCCGACCGCGTTCGCCGGGGCCGACGCCGAGGTGTACGTGGGCGGGGACACGGCCGAGGAGCTCGACTACCACGACACCGTGAACTTCTGGCTCCCGCTCGTGCTCCTGTTCGTGCTCGGCCTCAGCTTCCTCCTGCTCACTCTGGCGTTCCGCTCGATCGTCGTCCCCGCCACGGCAATCGGCATGAACCTGCTCTCGGTCGGAGCGGCGTACGGGCTGCTCGTCCTCGTCTTCCAAGAGGGCATCGGCAACGAGCTCCTCGGGCTGAGCGAGGCCGAGACGATCGACGCCTGGGTGCCGCTCTTCCTGTTCGCCGTGCTCTTCGGGCTCTCGATGGACTACCAGGTCTTCCTGCTCAGCCGCATCCGCGAGCGCTACTCCGAGACGGGCGACACCGACGCCGCCATCTCCTTCGGCATCGGCTCGACCGCTCGCCTGATCACCGGCGCCGCGCTCATCATCATCGCCGTCTTCTGGGGCTTCGCGATGGGCGACACGATCGCGTTCCAGCAAATGGGCTTCGGCGTCGCCGTCGCGCTGCTCATCGATGCGACGATCGTCCGCTCCGTCCTCGTCCCGGCAACCATGAAGCTCTTGGGCGAGCGCAACTGGTACCTGCCCTCCTGGCTCACCTGGCTCCCCGACGTACACGTCGAGGGCGCCGAGCCGTCACCGACCGCCGCGCTTGGGTCGCTCGCCTCGGGGACGCAGTCGCTCTCCCTCGACGCACGCGGCAAAGGAGGAACGTGATGTCCGAAAGCTCCAACGACGCCCTGGCGGACGCTAGGCGCTACGTTCGCCGCAAGCGGATCTTCTACGCAGTCGTCGGGATCTGGCTCGCCCTCAGCCTGATGTGGTTCGTCATCGACTGGCGCGACGACAGCAGCTCTTGGTGGTTCTACTGGCCGATGCTCGGCTCGGGGACCGCCGTGGCCATTACCGGAGTCGTGCTCCTGGGAGTGGGCAGCCTCTTCGGCGCCGACTGGGAGCGCAGGGAGATCGACAGGTATCTCCGCCGGAGAGGGAACGAGCCAGGATCGTGAAAGGCGCACGTCGGTGGTTCGTCGTCGCCGGCGGCGTCGTGGGTCTGCTGATTGCCGCGGTGCTCGGCGTGTACGGCTGGGCGCTGTTGTCGACCGACGAGTCGACGATCGCTCGAGCGTTGGTCTGGCGGGAGTCGGACGTGGGCGACCAGCACCGGTTCCCGGCGCGGCAGATACCGGCAGGCGCTCGAACGAGCCCTCTACGCATGGGCGCCGAGGCCGACCTCGCGGTGAGCGGTGAAGGGGAGGGACTCGACAGGTTCCTGAGCGAGACCGACACGCTCGCGTTTCTCGTCGTCCACGAAGACCGCCTCGTGTACGAGCGCTATTTCAACGGCGCGAATCGCGAGGGTCTGCAGACGTCGTTCTCGGTCGCGAAGTCGTTCGTTTCGACGCTCGTCGGGATCGCGATCGACGAGGGGTTGATCAAGAGCATCGAGGATCCGGTGACCGACTACCTACCGGAGCTCGCGGCGCGGGATCCCGGGTTCCGACAGATCACGCTGCGCCACCTGCTCACGATGTCGTCGGGCATCCGCTACCGGGAGGGAGGCTTTCCCTCCCTCGGTGACGACACGTACACGTACTACGGAGTGGATCTGCGCGACCTCGCGCTGAACCGCGTCCGAATCGACGGGCCGCCCGGGGTCGCGTGGCAGTACAACAACTACCACCCCCTGCTGCTCGGGCTCGTGCTCGAGCGCGTTACGGGCACGTCGGTCTCCAACTTCATGGCCACGAGGCTCTGGCAGCCGCTGGGAGCGGAAGCCGCCGCCACCTGGAACCTCGACTCCGAGAGCTCCGGGTTCGAGAAGATGGAGAGCGGCCTCAACGCGAGGCCGGTCGACTACGCCCGCTTCGGCCAGCTCTTCCTCCACGGCGGCGAATTGAACGGCCGGCGAATCGTGTCCGAGGACTGGGTGCGCGAAGCGACCGGCGCCGACGCGACCACCGACTCGGCGTACTACCACGGTTACCGCTACTTCTGGTGGCTCGACGTGAGTCGGCCGGGGAGCTTCTATGCCCTTGGGAAGTACGGCCAGTACATCTACGTGGCTCCCGACGCCGACGCTGTCGTCGTTCGCCTCGGTCGAGACTGGGGAGTCGGCGACGTCACCTGGTTGGCGACCTTCCGCGACCTCGTGGATCAGCTCGAGCGTCGGCCGTGACCGCCGCGCGCAGCAGGGCTTTCTCTAGAGAGCCGACGCGCGGATTCGAGGCCGCGCACCCACTACCCCTCGACGCAGTCCTACCTCGGCCGGGAGCTCCGGCACCCGACGGTTCTTCGAGCCAATGAAGCGCGTCAGACATCCTCGCTATTCACGACAGTCGGTTCCAGCCGGACATCGAGGTTAGTGCGCCGCTCCAGCCGCTATTCGCCGAAGCGGCGCTGAGGCACCGCGTCGGGCCGGCCGAGGGCGTACCAGCGGTAGCCGTAGGCGTCGAGCGAGAGCCGATGCACGCCGCCCCGGCCGGCGGGCGAGTGGTCGTCGCCGATCAGGTCGACGAGGCGGTCGGCGTCCTTCTCCCCCAGCCGCAGCGTGACGTCGTGCGGCTGCTCGTCGAAGTTGTGCAGGCAGAGCACGGCGGTGCCTCGCATCATCACCGGCTCAATCGTGCGAACCCCTATCCACCACTCCGACCAGGTCGTGGCCAGGTTCGGCGAGCGCTCGGCAATTGAGTTGCTGATCGACAGAGACGCCGACGCTGCGTACTCGGGAGCGCCGGGCTGATGATCATCGGCGCCGTCGATCCCTGCTCACGCAGGCACAGATCGCGTGGACAAGAGCCGAGAGTGAGGTTGGTCTCGCTCCGATCGACTGTGGCCGGCTGCTGTGCGTGCCGACGCGTCGCGCATCCCTTGACTTGGCTGTGTCGTTGTAGGCCAGATAGCTCGGCACTGAGGCAGTCGCCCTGCGGGCTACTTGGCCGCGCGGGGCATGAGGTGAAGGGGTAAAGCGATGGCAGAGTTGACGAATCTGGAGTCCAAGCTCGGCGAGGTCGTCGGTCTCGCGATGGCGGCGCAGGAGGCGGGCCAGAAGGTGGCGAAGCTCGCGAAGGTCGAGGGCAACGAGGAGCTCGTGGGCACGCTCGAGCGCATGCGCGACGAGGCCCGGGAAACGGAGGAGCGCGGCACGGAGGTGGCGAGTTCGTTCGAGGGGAAGAAGACGGCGATTCTCGAGCAGGCCCGGGAGGTCAAGGGGAAGGCGCAAGAGATGATGAAGTCCTATCTCGACAACGCCTCGGACACGCTGGACGGCTTCGAGTTCCTGACGATGGCGGAGGCCGGCGAGGTGGCCATTGGGAAATCCTTGGCACGCTGAACAAGCGCGCCGGCAATGACGACGTCTCGCAGCTCGTCGGATGGGCGCTGCCGATCCAGCAGCAGCACCTCGAGACGGTGCGCACAACATCGCTCCAGCTCGCGGGAGTAGAGGACCCGAACGGAGGCGCTGACTAGGGCCGCCGACGCCCAACGGCGGTGCGCACAGCCAGGCGCACGGCGGCGCGGACCCTTACGGCGCGTGTGCCGTCGGGCGGCGCGGTGCGGCGGCAGCGGAGCCCCTGAGCTGCGCACGGCGCCACGGGACGACGACCTCCCGCACGACAAGGTCGACGATCGCCGCGGCAGGGACGGCGACGAACGCTCCGACGGCGCCGCCGAGGGAGGCGCCCACGAGGACCGCTACGAACACGAGCAGCGGGTGGATGTCGAGCTGATCGCCCTCGACGACCGGGGAGATCACGTACCCCTGCAGATTCTGGATCAAGATCGACGCCAGGAACGTCAGCACGAAGGTCCGCGGGCTGTCGAGCGCCGCGATGGCGAGGAGTGGGATGCGCGCGAGCCAGCTGCCGACGAGCGGGATCAACTCTCCGAAGGCCACGATCACGGAGAGCGGGATCGCGAAGGGCACTCCGATCACGATCAGCGAGACGTACGTGAGCGCCCCGACGATCGCCATCACGATCACCTTCGCGCGGAGGTATCCGCCGATCCGCAGCCAGCTCCGGTCGAGGACGAGACCGGTGCGACGCCGATGATCGGAGTGCGTCAACGACAGGACGAAGTCACGGATCCGCAGCCGATTCGTGAGGAGGAGCAGCGAGATGAAAAACACCGCAAGCAGGTCGAGGAAGATCGAGAAGACGTTGCCCGGAAGCGCGGCAGCCCGCTCGCCCGCACGGTCGAGGATCGCGTCTCCGAGCCGCGACAGCTGCTCCTCGAACGGCGGCAGCGCAGGAAAGTCGGCCCGAAGCTCGGCGTACGCCTCACGGACTCCCTCGTAGCGGTCGGCGTACTCCGGCGCGCGGTCGGCGAACTCGACCACCTGGCCAAGAAGCGGGGGCACGACGATCCAGCCGATGCCGACGATGACTGCGAAGCACGCGATGTAGATCACCACCGCAGCCAGCCCGAGCGGCAGGCGAAAGCGCCGGTGAAGCCACTCGCTCGGCCCCGTCAGCGCCGCGGCGAGGAGCACGCTCACGAACAGGACGAGCAGGACGTGGCGGACCATGAACAGAACGACAACCGCGACGACGGTCAAGATGGCGAATAGCAGCCCGAGGTAAATCGGCAGCGCCCGGTGGACGAACGACTCGCTGGAATCGCCCGACGGCGCCATCTCGACCGGATACCCGTGAAGCGCCGGTGCTAGTCGTCCGGCCCGTGCCGGATCACGGCGAGCTAGAGGCTTGATGTGAAACGGCGGGTTGCGGCAGGGACCCGCTGGTGCGGTGCGAAAGAGGGCTTCCAGACGTGTCCCCTCGAGATAGGAGCTCGAGATGACGGCCGATCTGGAAGCCCTTGTTGTTGCAGCCTACGTCTTCGCCGATGAGTACCCGGTCCCTGCTCGGTCGGGTCGGCCGGCGCGGGTCTCGGATGCGGAGTTGGTGGCGCTCGCCGTTTGTCAGGCGGCGATGGGGATCTCCTCCGACCGGCAGTTCCTGGGGCTGGTGGGGCGGGTGCTGCCGGGCTGGTTTCCGCACCTGCCTGAGCAGTCGCAGTACAACCGCCGCCTGCGCGCACTGGTGGAGCTGATCAGCGCGGTGCAGCAGCGGCTCGCGGGCTGGCTGGATGCAGGCGGGGCGCGGCTCAGTGATGGCACCTTGATTGGCGTCGCCAACTATCCGGGCTGCGCCTCCCGGAGCGAGTTCGCCGGCTTCGCCCGCTACGGCTACGCCAAGTCTCAGCACCGCTTCGTCTGGGGTGTGCGGCTGATCTTGCTCACCGACCCGCGCGGTCTGCCGCTCGGCTACACGCTTGTACCCGCGAACGAGAAGGAATATGAGCCGCTCGCCGACCTGCTCAGCGGCACGCGAGCCAGCTGCGTGATCGCCGACAAAGGCTTCTGGGGCCGCGCCTTCCAAGCCCGGCTCGCCGCCGACGGCACCGAGCTGGCCACGCCGGCAAGACAGCGGACAGCCGCCAACGAGCACAAGCAGCGGCGACTCGCCTCCACTCGGCTGGCGATCGAGAGCGTCTTCGCCAACCTCAAGGGCCAGATGCGGCTCGAGCAGCACCTGGCCAAGACACCCGCCGGGCTCGCGCTCCGGATCGCGCAACGCCTGCTCGCGCTCACCCTCGGGATCCTGCTCAACACCCTCAATGGCCGCCCCGCACGCGCCCTCGCCGCCTACGACGGCCGCTAAATCACATCAGGCCTCTAGCGGCGGGGCAGGAACTCGGCGAGCTTCTCCCGCACTGATCTCTGCATGATGTCGCCGCTACCGGCGTCGCCCTTGGCAAGGGCTGCGGCGAGATTTCGCGCCTGCTCGCCGCTGACGTGCGGCGGAAGCGGCGGCACATTCGGGTCGACGACGGCCTCTAGCACTGCGGGCCGATTCGCCGCCAGCGCGCGCTCCCACGCCTCCGACAACTCCTCGGGATGTCGACCCTGATCCCCTCGAGCCCGACGAGCTCGGCGAAGCGGGCCGCAGGGAAGTCCGGGATCTCCTGTGTCGCGGTCGAACTTGGGTCCCCGGCGAGCGCCCGCTGCTCCCACGTGACCTTGTTGAGGTCCCGGTTGTTGAGGACGAGAAGACAAGCCGCGGGTCACTCCACCGGTCACCGTATTTCGCGACGGTGAGCAGCTCGTTCATGCCGTTCATCTGGAAGGCACCGTCGCCCAGGAAGGCGATCACGGGCCGGTCCGGATAGGCGAGCTTGGCGGCGATGGCATATGGAACCCGCTCCCCATCGAGGCGAGCGTCCCGAGACCGATGCATCATGCCGCGGCGCAGCCGGAGCGTGCGCGCCGAACCAGACCGTAGTCGAGCCCGAGTCGCCGGTCAGGATCGCGTCGTCGGGTAGTACGCGCTGAGCTCCCAGAACACCCGCTGCGGATTGATCGGTTCGGCCGTCAGCTGCGCGCGCGCCTCGACGACGTCCCACCAGTCGGCCACCTCGCGCTCGATGCTTTGCTGCCAGCCCCGCTCGCCTTGCTGTGCAGCAGCGGCAGCAGCGCGCGGAGCGTCTCGGCCGCATCGCCTAGGAGACTACCTCCATTGGGTAGCGAAGGGAGAGCATGCGGCCGTCGACATCGATCTGAACGCCGCGGGCCTGTCCCTCCTTCGGGAGCCACTCGGCGTACGGGAAGCTCGAGCCGACGACGAGAAGCGTGTCGCAGCCGCGCATCATCTCCTAGCTCGGGCGCGTCCCGAGCAAGCCGATCGAGCCGGTGCCGAAGGGGAGATCGTCCGGCAGTACAGCGCGGCCGAGCAGCGCCTTGGCGACCCCTGCCCCGAGCATCTCGGCGACCGCGATCACCTCATCGGTCGCCCCGAGTGCGCCTTGGCCGACCAGCATGGCCACCCTCGAGCCCTCGTTCAGCACTGCGGCCGCCCGCTCGAGCTCGGCGTCGCTCGGGAGGACACGCGGTCGCGCATAGCCGACGCCGGAGAACACGGCTCCGTGCTGCCGCGGCGGCGACTCGACCGCGGGTTCCTCCTGGACGTCGTTCGGGAAGATCAGCGTAGCGAGCCGCGGCGATCCAGAGCGGTGCGGACGGCGCGGTCGACCAGATGCCGCGCCTGTGCGGGAGCCGTGCACCATCAGAACGTACTCCGACACGTCGTGGAAGAGTGCGGCAAGATCGACCTCCTGCTGGTAGTCGCTGCCGAGCGAGAGGCGCTGCTGCTGGCCGACGAGGGCGAGCACGGGCTGGCCGTCGAGCTTCGCGTCGTAGAGGCCGTTCAGGAGATGGATCGCGCCAGGCCCGGACGTCGCCAGGCAGACGCCTACTTCTCCGGTGAACTTCGCGTGGCCGCACGCCATGAACGCCGAGGTCTCCTCATGGCGGACCTGGACGAACTCCGGGTCGCCGTCCGTGCGGTCGAGCGCACCGAGGAAACCGTTGATCCCGTCGCCGGGATAGCCGAAGATGCGATGGAGCCCCCAGTCGCGCAGTCGCTCAAGAACGAAGTCGGCGACCGTCGCGCTCATCCGGTTGCGCGTACCCGGTCGCTCCAACGCACAAACGGACGCGAACGTTTCCAAGCTGCGCTCAGGGGTACCGGTGGCCCATGAGGGCGAGGCGCGAGACAAGCTCCCCGAAGTCGCGATGATCCGTGGATTTCCGGGACACCCGACTCACCCGCCGATGACCGACGCAGCGATCGGCGCCTACACCTCGGCAGCCGTACTTGCGTGCCTCGGCGCGGCCGGCGTCGCGGAGGACGCACTCGCGAAGGGCTGGTGGATCACGCTGCTCATCGGGCTAGGCTTCGGCACGCTCGCGGCGCTGACCGGTCTTCTCGACTGGCTCACCATCACCCGCGGCACGCCGCTCTGGCGCACGGCGACAACCCACATGCTCGTGATGTTGCTCGCCACGGTCCTCTTCGCCGCCGCTGCGATCGCGGGCTACGGCGGGTACGAGGACGAACAGGTCGGAACGGGCGCGCTCGTCCTCGTCCTGTGCGGCTTCGTCGCCCTCACGGCCGGCGGCTGGCTCGGCGGCGCAATCGTCTTCGTCCACGGCATGCGCGTGCTCAGCCTCCCCGATGAGCCGGCGCTCAAGGCCGCCACACCCGGCGGGCAGGAGAAGGAGCGGGCAGCGGCGGGCTGACAGGGTTTCGGTCGGCGGCCGCCTGAGGCGACCAGTGAGTCCGCCGACCCCGGGTCCGCCGGCGCGGACTAGGCCTGTGACGCAGGGTCGACCGGGGACCGCAGTACCCTCGGCGGAGAGAGCACGTCCCACATGCGCAAGCGGACCCTGGACATCCTGTTCTGGCTCCTCGCGGCGCTCGCCGCGGCACTCCTCGGCCTGTTCGTGCTCGTGCTCAGCGGAGCAATCACGACGGAAACGGACGGCCCCGACGTGCCGAACTCAGCGCCGAACCGCTCGGTGAGCGAAACCGCCCCGCCGACGGCGGCTCCTCCCGACCCTCCGGCGGCAACGACAACGACCCGGCGAGCAGCTCCCGAGCTCGCAGAGGTGACGGTGCGCGCAACGCGTGGCGACTGCTGGGTCGAGACCAGGCTCGGATCCGAGAACGGCCGGACGCTCGCGGCACTCCTACTCCCCGTCGGCGAGTCGGTTACGTTCAAGGCGCGTGCGGTCTGGCTCTCGCTCGGCGCCTCAGGCAACGTCGACGTGACCGTGAACGGGAGGCCGCGCGCCCTCCCGTCTGGGACGGTCGCCGTCGTGCTCACTCGAGGCTCGCAGACCTAGGCGCCGCCTGGGCTCGACTCGGGGCCGAGCGGCGTGCCGGATCTATCGAAACACGGTCTGAGCGGGCCTTTCGAGGAGCCGACGCGCGGATTCGAACCGCGGACCCCTTCATTACGAGCAATGTGGCCAGCGTCGTCCAGCGGGCCGAACCGGCATCCTGAGCGGGATACGGGATGGCTCGTGGCCAGATGGATGCCGCGTTACGCCGTGCCGTACTTGACGCAGAACTTGACGCATGGGGAGCCCAAGCGGACCTCCCGCGGTGTGCGACAGACGTATGGTCGAACGGGGAGGTCGTGAAAGTCAACTCAGCCCTCGCCGACCCTCCGGCCGCGAGGCCCCGCTGCCGCCTGGAATCGCCATAGCAGGGCCTGGGCAGCCGTCTGACGCGGCCGGCGAGACGCTCTACGTCGTGGTCGAAGACAAGGGTGACACCGCCTGCGACAGCACCTTCGTGCAACTGACGATCGAGACCGTCACCGCACTCCAGCTCTTCACACCGGCGAGATAGCAGAAAGGCCGCCGAGAAAAGGCCCACGTCGAAAGCTCATCGGCTAAGCATCACTCCTTTTCGCCGACCTCTTCCAATGCCGGCGGAGCATCAGCCGCGGCGACGGGACGTAGAGCTGGGCCGTCTCAGTGGGGCACCCGAACACGACCTCGCAACCTCAGCCTAGTCTGGGAGTCACGCCTCCCGGCCGCCGCTCTCTTCGAGGCGATCACTCTTCGCAGAACGAAGACGCGAAGCGCATGAACCGGTGGACGTCGCGGAAGGTGGTCGGCACGCCGAGCGAGACGCGAACCGCGCCGCCGCTCTCGATGCCGAGTTCGCGCACGTAATCGCCTAGAGCCGGCGACTCCGCCAGCCGCAGCAATGCCTCGCGCGGGACACCGAAGGCGTGCTCTGTCGCGCCGGGATTGCAGAAGCAGCCGGTCCGCAAGGAGATGCCGAACTCTGCGGCGCGATCGTCGACGATCCGGATGTCCACGAGCCGACCGCCCGGACTCAGGAAGTTGAATGCGATTGTTGCGCCGCGCCTGTATGTCGTCTGCGGCCCGTGGATCTGCACCACGGGCGCGCCATCCTCGTGGCGCAGTGCAGCCAGTTCGTTAAGCAGCCAGGCGGTCAGGCAGCGGACGCGCGTGTGGATCGTGTCGATGCCAATCCCCTCGAGGTAGCGAAGCCCCAGCTCGACGGCCGGGAGCGCGAGATAGTTCACGGTGCCGTCCTCGAACGCGGCCTCGCCGTCGGCCGGCTTGTGCCAGTCGCCCTGCACGCTGACGGCGGTGATGGTGCCGCCCGCGAACCAGGGGCGACGCAGCCGCTCCAAGGCGCGCTCGCGAACGAGCAGGCAGCCCACGCCTGTTGGGTACCCGAGCAGCTTGTAGAGCGAAATCGCCACGAAGTCCGGCTGCCACTCGGCGAGGTCGAGCCGGTTCGACGGCACGAACGCCGCCCCGTCGACGAGCACGTCCCAGCCGTTGCTCTGGGCGAGCGCGATCCACTCGAGCGGATGCTGAACGCCCGAGAAGTTCGACTGTGCCGGGTAGGCGAACAGGTTGCTTCGATCCTGGTTCGCCACGCGCAGGCACGCCCTCAACTCGTCTTCGTCCACGCGCAGCGACGGTGGCGTGCTCGGCACGTACGTGGTTGCGACGCCCGACGCGCGGGCGAACTCGCGCAGGCCGTTCACCGAGTTGTGGTTGTCGGAGGTGAGCAGAAGGCGACTGCCGCCGTCGAACGGGTATGCCTCGCCCACGAGCTTGAGGGCTCCGGTCGCGTTCGGCGTGAAGATGACCCTGTACTCCGCCGGCGCGTTGAAGTAGAGCACCACCGCCGCCCGCGCACGCTCGAGCAGCTCACTCGCCGCCGCCGAGGTCGGGTTGACAGAGTGTGGGTTGCCGAGCACGGTGCGTCGCAGCAGGTCGAGATGATCGGAGAGCTGCGAGTCCGCGAACACGCCGCCGCCGGTGTAGTCGAGGTAGACCTGGTCCTGGGCGTCCAGGCGCCCGTACTCCGTATCCCGAAGCTCGCCGAGAAGTGCAGCGTCGAACTCGGGGTAGTGGTGCAGGAAAACCGCGAAGGAGCGCGCCTCGTCCGCGAGTCTGGACGCCGTCCGCATCGGCGTCGGCTCGGCTACTGCAGGCAGCGTCGTGCTCCAACCCATGTGCACTACCCGACGGCGGAGCCACAGCGGTTCTTCCCGCCGCGGCCGGCGTCAGAGCAGCCGCTCCCTGGTCGCGAAGCTCTCGATCGCACACCGCGTCCTGCCAGGGTGGGCGTGTCTCGTTCGACGGGAACAGATAGACCGAGCCCCGGCCGCGCTTCCACCGGCTCGTCCACCGTGCATGGGTCGTCCCAAACAATGCGAGTAGCGTGGAGCGTTAGGACAGAACGCGGATGCTGCTAGCCCTAGAGTTCGAGGCGCATCAGTACCCGCGGCCGGTGATCGCTTCGCGCCGCCGTCTCGAGGATCCGCCGGAAGCCGACCCGCTCGAACATGCCGACCGTCCCCACGTACGCGGCCGTGCCGTGGATCCGCGAGCCGCCCGTGTCGACCGGATATGCCTCGAGCGCGGGCGCGTGGCAATCGCTCGCGAGCGTGACCAGCCCCTCAAGGAGCGCTCGTGCGACGCCGCGCCGGCGAAAGCCGACCCGCACGGTGAAGCAGTAGACCGACCAAACAGGCACGTCATCGACCGGCGGGATCGTTCGCGACCGGACGAGTCGGCCGACGCGCGCCCGCGGCCCGAACCCGCACCAGCCAACAGGCTCACCGTCCAAGTAGGCGAGCATGCCGCCCGGAGGCGACTCCGCGAGCTGCGAGCGCAACGCCTCACGGCGGAGTTCAAGCGACGAACGGCTGTATTCGCCGGAGGTCATCCGCCAGTACTGACAGCAGCACGGCGTGCCTTCCTCGCAGCCGAGAACAGCGACGACGTCGTCGAAGCGTTCGGCTCTGGCCGGGACGACAACGAACTCGCTGGACACGCACCGTTCTTACCGCTGCGACCAAGCCGACGCAAGAGGGTCGTACGAACCGCCGCCTAGGCCAGCGGCTCTCGCCTGACATCGCTCGGAGGGCCTACCGCGCTGAGCAGCGTGGACTGTTAGGACAGAACGAGCCGTCTCGCAGCGAGAGCTAGCTGTAGTTCCTAAGCAGGTTGTTCATCCGGGCCTCCTTGGAGGCTGGGGGTGTCGAAGCCACCCAGACTCAAGGAGGTCCCCGGATGAGGCTCCAAGAAGCTCGGCCGGATCGCTCGCCCCGGCCACCGGGTCTTTGGCCAGAGCTCGCAGGCGGGCTGGCAGCAGCGGCGCTTCCAGCATGGCTGGGAGTTCGTGCACGTCTGCGTCGACGTGGAATGCCCCCGGTTTCGTGGACAGCCGAGCGCTGGGCTATCTGGCCCGGCAGAGAGGCTGTCCGGCCATGCCAAGGAAGCCGAAATACCGAAAGCCGTATCCGCCCGAGTTCCGGCGTGAGGCTGTGGCGCTCTACGCTCGGACCGACCGCACCCTGGGAGAGATCGCCGGCGATCTCGGCGTCTCGCGGGAGTCGCTGCGGCTGTGGGTGCAGCAGGCGCAGATCGAGCGCGGTGAGCGCGACGGCCTGACCGGTGACGAGCGCGAGGAGCTGCGCGAGCTCCGCCGGCGGGTGCTCCTGCTCGAGCAGGAGCGGAGATCTTGAAAAAAGCCGCGGCCTTCTTCGTGATGGAGAGCGAGACGCGGTGAGCCTGTTTCGGTTCATCGCGGCGGAGAAGGCCAACCACTCGATCTCGCTGATGTGTCGGTTGCTTGGCGTCTCCCGCTCGGGCTTCCACGCCTGGGAGCGACGCCCACCCTCAGATCGCGCTCTCGCGGATGCTTGGCTCAGCGACCGAGTCGCAACGATCCACCGAGAGAGCCGCCGCACGTACGGCGCTCGCCGAGTCCACGCCGCGCTTCGTCAGCAAGGCGTTTTTGTGGGCCGCAAGCGAGTGGAGCGGCTGATGCGAGCGGAGCGGCTGTCGGGGTCGGTGCCGCGAAAGCGGGCGAGGACGACGATCCGTGTCGCCGGGGTACGAGCCGCTGCCGACCTTGTCGGTCGCGACTTCGTGCCCACGCAGCCGAACCAGCTTTGGGTCGCAGACATCAAGTACATCCCGACCGCGGCCGGCTGGCTCTACCTCGCGGCTGTCGTCGACTGTTTCTCCCGCCGAGCCGTCGGCTGGTCCATGCGCGACGACCTTCGCGCGGAGCTCGTCGTCGACGCCCTCGAGATGGCGGTCGCACGCCGACGGCCAGGACCGGGTCTCGTCCATCACTCCGACCAGGGCTCGCAGTACGTCTCGCTGCTCTTCGGCGAGAGCTGCCGCGAAGCCGGCATCGAGATCTCGATGGGCTCTACGTCCGCTCACGACAACGCCGTCGCCGACAGCTTCTTCGCCTCACTCACCAAGGACCTGCTCCGCCGCCGCGCTCTGCGCAGCCGCGCCGAAGCACGCACTGCCGTCTTCGACTACATCGAGACTTTCTACAACCCGCTCAGGCTCCACTCCACGCTCGACTACCGGTCGCCGATCGACTACGAGAAGATGAAAGAGGAAGAGCACCAAGCCGCCTAACCAACCGCTGTCCACCGGAGCGGGGGCGGTCCAACGACGCCACCCGGCTCGCCTACTGTGAGGTGCTCGCCGACGAGCGCGGCGAGAGCGCGCCGGCTTCCTCGAGCGCGCCGTCGGCTGGTACCGCCGCCACGGCATGCAGGTCGAGCGGGTGATGACCGACGGATGAAAGTCAAGTGGACGATGGCTGCGGCGGATGGGATCCTTTCGTCGGGTGCGGGTGACTGACGTAGCGAAGCGCAGACCGAAGGGGCTTACGGAGTCTGCCGCGCGGCTTTGCCCTTTGAGGGCCCAGAAGATGCGCGCCCCGGTGTCGCGCCCGCACCCGCCTTTTGCGGACCGCTCGAGCGCCAGTCGCTGACGAGGCGCCGGTAGGCCGCCTCGGCCTGACGGGAGAGCTCGCGCTCGGCTTCGTACAGCGCCTTCGACTTGTTGCCGGCGATCCCCTTGCGACCCTTCTGAGGCGGAGCGCCGGCGAGGAGCTCGAGTCGGCGGACCTTGTAGCGCGTCATTGCCGGGCGAGCGAAGGCGTAGTCCTCCTCCCGGGTAAGCAGGTGCCAGAAGAGGACGACGAGCTTGCGCGCGGTCGCCGTCGCTGCGATCTGCGGCCCACGCCGTGCACGCACTCGCTCGAAGAAGGCACGCAGGGGGCCGGGGGTCAGCATCACCTTCCAGGCGACCTCGCCGAGCATGTGCCGGGCCTCGGAGGCGCCGGCCTTGGAGATATGGCCGTGTCGGGTAGGTCCGCTTCCCGACTGGCGCACCCGTGGGTCGAGGCCGAGGTAGCTGACGAGCTTGCGCGGCGAGGAGAAGCGGCTGATGTCGCCGATCGAGGCCATGAAGGTGACCGCCGTCTGCACGTTGACCCCAGGGATGCTCATCAGCCGCAACACCTCCGGCCAGTCGAGCGCCTGCTTGGCGATCTCGCCGTCGAGAGCAGCGACCTCGACGTCCAAGAAGTCGACCTGGCGCAGACAGCCGTCGAGGGTGAGCCGCTCGTCGGCGGGCAGCTCGAGTGCTGCCAACCACTGCCGCCCTCCCTTCCCGAACGCGTCCGTGACCGGCGGGCGCTCGCAGAGGGTGCGCGCCAAGACCCCATGCGCCTCATTCTTCGCGCGCGTGCGGGCGCGCACGAGCCGCTCACGGCGGTTGGTCAGCCGCCGCAGAGCCCGTGTGCGCTCGTCGGGCGTCCACACCTCGTCGATCAGGCCCGAGGCTGCAAGGCGCGCGAGCGTGCGGGCGTCGAGGCGGTCGGTCTTGGCCCTGGCCTCGGTGATCGATTTGAGCTTGCGCGTGTTGGCGACCACGACCCGGATCCCGTGGCGCTCGAGCACTGAGACGATCGTGTCGGCGCCGGTCGTCGCCTCGAGCGCCACCACGTCGCTTTGAAGCAAGCTCTGCGCGAACAGCTCCAGCGTCGGCACCCGCGTGGCGATCCGCCCTGCCGAACGGACACCGTCCTCCTCGGCGACCGCGACCTCGCAGAAGTCCCGGTGCACGTCCAACCCGAACCAGCGCATGCGCGCCTCCCTTCGTAACGAACTGAGCGGGAGCGCGGCGGGACACACGACAGGGACGGATTCGTGCTCTCGGCACACCGGGTCGAGTCGCAGGGGCGGCCACGAACAACGTCGAGCTCGCAGCTCATCGGTTAGATCGGCCTGCCCGTCCGCGTCTCCCTTCGACACCCCTTTGTCCCGGAAGCACCATGCTCGGGACGGGGTCGGACGAGCAGTTTCATGGCCCGACAACGGTGCCGCTTACCGCTCGCGCTCGCACGCCGAGGCCTGCAGCCGGCTCGGGCTGCGCCACCTGCGCACGCGCCCGTATCGGCCGCGCACCAACGGCAAGGCAGAGCGCTTCATCCAGACGCTCCTGCGTGGCTGGGCCTACGGACGCCTCTACGGCGACAGCGACGAACGCACCCGCTTGCTCACCGACTGGCTTCGCCACTACAACTGGAACCGCCCACACGGCAGCCTCAGCCACAAACCGCCCGGCGCCCGCCTTGCCGAACTGAACAACGAGGCTAGGAACTACAGCTAGCCGGCGATCACGCGTCGCTGAACTCACGCGACCAGCACTCAGGGCAGAAGACCGCGACCTCGTCCGGCTCCGTCTCGGCCCGCGGCGGCTAAGGCGGCGCGTCAGCCAGGCATGCTACAAGCGCATCAAAGTGGTCTCGATGGACCGGGGCTTGACGCCGAGCGGGATACCACGAAGACTCGCTCGCACGCGTATCCCCGCCTGTGGGATACACACGGGGGTCCCATCCATAGGGGAGGGAAACATGCTTCGAGGCCTCAAGATGCTACTGGCGACGCTTGTGGTCGCCGGGGTGACCGCTGGCGTCGCGGCCGCTGTGGTGACACAGAACGACGTCAAGCAGACGACTTCGTGGAGCGATTTCATTCCCTGCGCCAACGGCGGCGCAGGCGAGACCGTCTCCGGCACCATCGACCTACACATCCTGTTGAAATCGACCGTCAACGGCAACAACGTCTCGGGTAAGTACCACTTTCAGCCTCAGGGCGGCAGCCTGGTGGGGGCCATCACCGGCGACGCGTACAACCCAACGGGCGTGACGCAAGGGACCTTCAAAGGCAGCCTCCAGAACGGCCAGTTCACGGCAACGGACGTGAACAACTACCGCCTGATCGGACCCGGGCCGGGCAACAACCTCCTTATTCACCAGGTCAGCCACATCACCGTCAATGCGAACGGGGACACCACTGTCACGTTCGACAAACCCAGCGTCGAGTGCAAGTAGTCAATCCCGCTTAGGCTTTTGCTGAGACGGAGAGCCGCCTTCGGGCGGCTCTCCCGCTTAGGCGGTACTGCAAGGACGAAAACGAGCGCCGCAGCCCGCACTCGCTGTCGACGGACGACGCTTCGGTCAGGGCCGTCTACCGTCAGCACCGTTGCGAGCGACTGCTCGATCGCCTTGGCGACCGCCGCGGGCGTTGGCGGTGGGCGGAACGCTTCCCAGCGGCTACCGAACTCCCGCTCCGAGCACTGCGGGCAGTAGACAGCAACCTCGCCCGGCTCCTCCTCGTCCTCGAACACGACGGCGAGCTCGGCCTTCCAGCCTTCACCGTCCTCGCTCGTGTCGCCGCACTCGATGCAGATCAGAGCCACGCGGCGGCGATTCGTTACGACTGCTCGGCCTTGTCCGCTCGATGCCAGCGGATGAAGCCACACTGCTCGCAGGAGTAGGCCAGCGCCTCCAGTCCACCCTCAAGCGCCCGGAGCAGCGAGCGGCCGTCGAGAAGGATCCATGTCTCGCTACCGCACATCGGGCATTTGCGCTGTTCGTTCACGACCTGCGTCCCCATGGCTCAGGAGTATTCCGCAGAGCCGTTTTTGCGGGCGCGGTCGATTGCCGTCGCTGCACCGGACATGGGAACATCTGTTCGGTATGACGGCCCAGCCATCGCCCCCGTGAGATTCAGGCGCGCGATCGACGCGCGGTCCGTCCTGCTCGCCGAGCTCACCGCCCGCGAGATGCGGCACCTCACGCTCGAGGACGCGCTCGAGCTCGTCATCCTCTACGCCGAAGCGGGCGACGAGAAGTTCGAGCGGGCCGCGTGCCGGTGGCTCAGCCGGCTCACGATCGAGCGCGAGAACCTGACGCTCAGCGAGGCGCAGCTCGCGGCCGCCGCCCTCGCCAGGCCTGGAAGCTGCCCCGCTGACCGCCGCGACGACGCTCCGGTCAATCGCGAGCTGGGCTCCCGGGTGATGTGTCAGGCATCGTCGGCCTCGCCCCGATTCGTCATGTCCCTTTCGGCCATCTTGTCGGCCGGCGCCCCGAGCTCTAGCGTCCGTGACGGGCGGGTCGTTGGCAGCGTCCCGCGCAAGGCGTTCGGCTCGCGATCATTGAGCCCTCCTCTGGGTGCGACTCCGAACAAGCCGCACCCGAGGAGGGCTCTTTGACCTCGCCGCCTCATTGGACGGTCAACGACGTGTCTGGCACCTACAGCTAGTCCGTGCTCAAGCCCCATCCGTATGGGAACAGGGGGTCGTAGTCCGAATCGCCGATGTTGATCGGCACCTGCGCTTCGGTGCGCGGCCACGTCATCGGCAGCTTGCCCGTGAAGGGCCGTTTACCGAAGAACACATCCGCGACCCCGGCACCTTCGCTGCCCGGCAGCCACGAGGCAACCAGTGCGTCCATCTTGCTGAGCTGGTCGGTGAGCACCTGTGGGCGACCGGATACCACCAGCACGACGCAGGTCTCGATCGCATTGCACACCTTGTCGATGACTGCCTTGTCGCCGGGCTGCAAGGACAGGGACTTCTCCTCCAGCTGCACTGGGGTGCAGAAGCCGCACTCCGGCCCGCCGACGTCCCCGAAGCCCTCGGCATATGGCGTCTCACCGACCACGATGACACCCACATCCGCGGCGGTCATCGGAGCCGATGCATCGATGCTGTAGGTGACGGTGGCCTGCGGCGCGACCTCCTTGATGCCTTCGAGGATGGTGGTGCCGGGAATGATGTCGCCGGAGGCACCCTGCCACTGGATCGTCCAGCCGCCGGCCTGGTTGCCGATGTTGTCGGCGTTGCGGCCAGCGACGTAGATGTTCGCGTTCGGAGAAAGCGGCAGGGCGTTGCCGCTGTTCTTCAGCAGCACCTGGGATTCCGCCACTGCTTGCCGTGCGATCGCACGGTGCGCCGCGCTGCCCACCTGGTCGATGTTGTCCGCCGAGGCGAACGGGTGCTCGAAGAGGCCGAGTTCGAACTTCGCCTCGAGGATGCGGCTGACGGCGTCATCGATACGTGCCTGGCTGACCCGTCCGGCGTTGACCTCAGCGAGCAGCAGCTGCTCGAATTGCTGGGCGCTGAAGGGCTCCATGAACATGTCGGTGCCGGCGTTCACTCCGACTCGCACCTTGTACGGGGTCAGGCCACCAACTCCGGGGTTGGCGGGGTCAGGAATCTGGTGAATCCCCTCCCAGTCCGAGATGACGAAACCTTTGAAGTGGTACTGACCCTTGAGCACGTCGGTGATCAGCTCCTGGTGCGCGTGCATCTTGATCGGGTCGCCCACCCCGTCTTCGATCCAGTCGACACTGGAGAACGACGGCATGACGCTTCGCACGCCGTGCCGCCTGATCGCTGTTGTGTAGGGCGCCAGATCGATCTTCGCGAACTCGTCCCGACTGGTCACCGTGATGCCCTGGTCGATCGTGTAACGCTGCAGGAACCACGGCAGGCCGACATTGGCGGCGGCGGCCGCGGAGTCGTACACGGTGTCGCCGTCACCCGCATAGTGCTTCGCGGTTGCCAAGACATGGTCGCCTGAGATCGGCGCCCGCCCGTGACCTTGCAGCCCGTCGATGATCGTCTCCATCTGGGAGACCAGCCTCGGGTCCTCGCCGAAGCTCTCGTACGTTCGGCCCCATCGCTCGTCACGCGCGACACAAACGCACGGCCCGAAGCTCCACGGGATTCCGGTCGCGCGGACCTCCTCCGCCGTGGCCTCCCCGACCTTCCTCACGAGGGCTGGGTCGCGGGTAGCTCCGAGGCCGATGTTGTGCGGGAAGACCGTAGCGCCGTAGACGTTCCCGTGACCGTGGACGGCGTCGATGCCATAGATGATGGGGATCCCAAGGCGTGTGTTGAGCGCCTGGCTCTGGAACTCGTTGACCATGGCGACCCAGGCGGCGGGCGTGTTGGGCGTCGGCGTCGAGCCACCGCCGGACAGCACCGAACCCAGCCCGAGCGTGGCGATCTGGCTTGGGTCGCCGGCTACGGCACCGCGCTCGGCCTGCGTCATCTGGCCGACCTTCTCCTCCAGCGTCATGCGGCTGAGCAGATCCTTGACGCGCAGTGCGACCGGCTGGGCCGAGTCGAGATACGCCTGGCCAGCCGGCGCCGCCTTGAGGTGCGCCAACTGGCCTGTGACTGGGGCCGCCTGGCCGGCCGAGACGGCACCGGCTGGCAGCAACGACATGAGCAGAACCCCAGCTGCGATCAATGAAGTGCGCGCATGGGAAACCATGTTGTCCTCCCCGGTAGGAGTTGAGGCGCCCCGCCTCTTCCTCGGCCCTTGCACAACTGGCACTCTGATGAGGCGGTGACCACACTCCCGCATTACCCATGGCAGCCCCGTTTAATCGTCGGTTCGAGACGGCGTAAGCCGCGAGAGGTACGGCTGCTTCGTCGCGCTTCAAAACGTTCTTCCGGGCGGGTGCGACGGATCACCTTCTGCAAACAAGAGCCTGCCTGTGCGAGCTCTTCGTTGATTGAAGCGTGGGTTCCAAGAACGGGGCATGGCCGCATGAACAGGGCAAGCCTGGTGGCTAGCGCGTTGCAGTCAGTCACAGTCTTCTGCGGACGTTCGCGAACCCACGACCCCCTTGCAGTGCGCAAATCCGGGAGCGACGACGAATAGGCAAGACCTGTGGATCGGCGTGCCACGCTCTTCCTCTCACCCGCCGCGGTCGCCGATTACGCTGACCTTCCACCGTCTTGGCCGTGGCCAAGTCCTGGGGCCGCATTCGGGGCGGCCGGACTCCACCAGTCCAAGGGCGATGAGTTTCGCCCTGGTTTCCAGTCTGTACCCCAACACGCGATCAACCGCACTCGAGGGAGAGCATCATGACCGCTACCTACACCTTCGACGGACTCGACAGCGCGAAGCCTCAGAACAGGTCATCGAGCCGGTCGCTGAGCTCCTGGCGGGTCCTGCGGAGGCCGCGCTGGCGCCATCCGACGCACTTGTCGTTGACGTGCCGGTCGCAGCGCCTACCCCGGTTCGGGGTCCGGTTCCCACGTTCGTGTACGCACTCGGGCAGATCGAGCCCCGGTTTCCGAGCTTATCGATCGAGAAGGAGTTCGCGCAGGCTCTCGGTAGCCCCGGCAACGCGGGCTTGACTGACCGTCAGGCGCTGAAGGCGGCGATCTCCGAGCGCCAGAATCGGTACCTGGCACGCAATCTGTGCTGGGTACTTGTCATTGAGGGGCTTGAGACCTACGTTCTGGTGCCGCGCGATACGGCTGATCTCGACCTACTCATTGACGCATATCGCGAGGAGCCTCGCCGTGACGATCTCGATGTCGTGATCGGCGTGCGGAGTCAAATTGCGCCACCCGAGATGTGCAATGGGCTCGCGGTTCCCGTGGTTGTCTTCGATCAGCTGTATTCCTTTGACCGCGACTCGCTGATCGAGGCGATTCCCAAACCTGAGTCCGTTCCCGCGAAGGATCTCGGCAAGTTCAGGGCGGCGGCCGGCGGATTGTTCGACAACCTCATCCAGATGGCCGACAACGCCGGCGCGATCGATGAGCACCGCGCGTTGAACTACCTGACCGTGCGCTATCCGCGCATCTATGCCGCGGCGACAGAGCAATTTCAACGCAATTCGTCGTTTACCGGCGTCGAGGTGCTGCTGTCCCGTCTCACCGGCTCGCGCTCGATCGTCGATGTCATCTTCTCCTACCGCCATCGTGAGACCGACGTGGTCGAAAAGCAGTTCGTCCGTGTTGACGTCACTGAGGAGTTTCCGTTCTTGGTAACCAAGCTAGGCCCCTACTACGACCGCTAGACCACAGGCAGACACCAGAGCACCCCGCGTTGAAACCACGGCCCGACACCATGAAAGACACCGCCACGCGCCAACCGCGCACCGTGCGCCTGCCGGTCTTTGTCTCCGACGAGCCAGTCGGGCTGGGTGATGTGATCAAGCGCGCGACATCGGCGATCGGGATCAAACCCTGCGGTGGCTGCGCCGAACGCGCAGCGCGGCTCAACAGCCGAGTCATTTTCACTAGAAGGAAATAGCGCGTTCGCCAGATCTCACCACATCCCCGAACCAAGGAGTAGAAAGATGACGATGCCCGGCTTCACGGCAGACGTGTCGCTCTACCAAACTCTTAGCCGATACACCAGGCGCTGGCCCGGAGAACCGATAGGACAAAGGATGATCGCGCCCAGCCTTCTCTCCAGTTGTGGTTCATGCGATTGTCCCGGTCAGTGCTGCGAAAAAGGGATAATCACATGCGGGTGCAAAGCATGCGCCGCCGATGAGCGATCGACGATGGCTGAGTTTCTCAGAGGCTAGAGCAAGGAATTAGGAGACGATCATGAGTGTACCGGGCTTCACAGCGGATGCGGCAGTGTACAAATCGAAGATGCAGTACGCCGTGGAAACAAAAGGCCCTACTCGACGTGATGCAATAAGTCCAGCAGGGTGGAAATGTGGAACAGACTGCATCTGCGACTTTGGACAGTGCTGTAGTGAGGGCTTGCTCAGTTGCTCTTGCAAAGCTTGCGCCGCGGTAACTAAAGAGGCATATTCCCTACGATACTGATCCGTGGAGATGTCGCTCCACATGAACCTCTGTCACAACAAGCAGCCCAAAGCCGCATCCGAAACAACGAGCTGAAGAATCGGAGGCATCAGAGCCGCCCGTGGCCCGAAGTTACCCGCTGAGGAACGAGCGGGTTCGGCGCCGGCGCCGGCGGTGTCGCGAGCAAGCAGCCAGGGTTGGGGCCGCGTGACGACAATGGCAACGCTCGACGTTCGTCGTGTTCGCGCAGCCGGTTGGGTAGGCGACGGATTTCGGTCAACCATGCGCCGAGCGGCAGATCAAGGACGGCGCACCAAATCGAACGGATTACTGATCCGATCCAGACTGGCTCGACCATCGGCGCGATGTGGCCGCAGGAGAGGAGCCAGGTCGGCATCCATCTAGTATCGCGACAGTGGTGCGAAGGAGAAGAGACGTTTCCGAGGCGAACAAGCAGCTCATACGACGGCTGGTCGATGAAGTCATAGCTGCTCGAGCTGCTCTTTTTGGTCGGCTACTACCGCATGATCGCGATGTTCCTACGCAGCGTGCGCGTCCCAGTCGATCCACCGTCGGATCTCTAGTACGCCGGGGTCCCCTCCTGGCGAAGGCCGACCAAGCGGCCTTCAAGAATCGACATTGCCCGCGGGAGTACGGACGCATGCTCGATTCGGCGTGTCCTGCGGTCCAGTCGTGTCACCTGTTTTCAAGCAGGACTCGCTAGGCGTGCGAGCCTGAGCATGTCACCAAGTCAGCACGCATCGCCTCGTGGACTTGGCGCTTGTGCCAGCGCGTGTCGTGAGAGCCGCCAGGTTCGCGGTAGCGCGGCACACGCATCATGAACTTGCGTGTACGGGTCGTAGCCGAGGAAGCTGTGAACCACTAGTCCGTCCTGGGACGCGCGTGTCCCGATCGCGTCGAACCACGGCTGCGCCAATCGCACCAGCATCTCCTCGCCTTCAGGGTGGGAACTCATTGCAGGAGGCCGGGTATCTCTAAGTGAGATGGGTCGACGCTTTCCGTCAAGCGTTCCCCTCCCCAGCCGTGCGCATCGAGATCGAGCCGATGACCCGGTCATGGCTCCCGAACAATGCGCCCGTGCGAGCTCGCTGAGACGGCGGATTGGCCTATGAAAATCGCCTAGGACATGCACGGCAGCAGGTGGGACTCCTACCCTATTCACTCGAAAGCGAGGGGTGGGGGATCCCGGCGTCATCTCTCGGGCGCGGCGGGGTGTTCGATTGCAGCTCAGACGAGGCGAGAGGGTCGCGGGCGGGGCCAGGTCACTTGACGCGGGCTTGACTCAACGCCAACCATGTGAGCTCGCGGAGCGGCTCGGGTACAAGAGCACGTCATCCGTCCTGAGGTGATCGCATTCGATTCGTTATGGACCCAGGAGCTTGCTGGGCAATGGATCAGCAATACCTGCCACTCACGAAAATGCCTCAAATTGGTGCGCGTAACCCGGGTGTAAGGCTCATCGGAGGCCGTCGCGACTATACGCGCGCGCGTCCCATGACTGTCGCGCGTGCACCGAGGAGCCCTGCGTCGAGTGCCAAGCTCACTGAGCGGGCTATCCAAGGGCCGGCGTCCCGTCAATCGGACGGTCGAACTTCCGTCACAGCCAATCGCTCGCCTAACCCGGCGCATTGCGTCGCTGAGCCGTCGTAGACCGTTCGTCCGGTCGCGAGAACGCTGTGCACGAACGAGAACGGCTCGTTCCCGTATTCCTCGACCTCCTCCGGCGTGTAGACGTGAACGTCGACGGAGATCCACGACGGCGACGGCGGCGGCATCAAGTGCGCCGCGCGAAGTGACATCGGGAGCTCGGAATCCACCACGACCAGGATGTCCAGATCGCTGGCCGCGGTGGCCGTGCCCTTGGCGTACGAGCCGAAGATGATCACCTTCTCCGGACGTGCGCTCTCGACGACGCGCTGGATCAAGCGATCGATCTCTGCGTTCGACAGCATCACGCCACCGTGTAGTTCACGATCAGCAGCAGCTCGTCGACTGCATCGTCGGCCAGGGACTTGAAGTCCGCCGGCAGCATCGTCCCGCAGCTTGATCGTCCAGCTCCCGAAGTCGACCTCGCTGCCCGTGAGATCCTTGAGTCCTCGGTGCAACCCACTGTACGTTGGGTCGGGGGAGAGCGACAGTAGATCGGTCGGGGCGGTGCCGAGGGGCGAGACCAGCGCCTTGTAGGTCGCGCCGTCCTTGATCTCGGCGACGAGCTCGATCTGCCGGACTTTCTTGGTGGCGAAGCCGTGTGCGAAGAACGGGAGACGGTCGACCAGGTCTGTGAGAACGATCTCCTGATCGTCGGCGGGGTTCGCCGGATGGAGAAAGCGATACCACTTGTCCGGGAATTCGCGCTTGAGGTCGAAAAGACGGAGCAGCCCGCGGCGGCTCTCGGCCAGCGCCAGGTCGTTCAGCCTCTTGTTGAATTCGTCGACCGCCTTCGAGGCGCAGCAGCTCCGCCGCCCTCCCGAGCCGTGTAGCTCACGTGGAGCGATGACGTCCGAGATCGTCTCGTAGTCGAACTGCGGGAGGTCCTTGTTGAGCTTGATGTGCCAGGAGCTGATCGCGCCCGCGCCCTCGAATGGCAGGTAGCGCTCGTCGCGGAAGCTCAGCTCGAACAAGCCGTCGTCGTTCTGCGCGCCGCTCGTTGCGATGGACTGGATCGCTCCGACCTCGTCCCTGAAGCGTGGATCGTCGATCGTCGTGTCACGTTCGTACTTGCCCGCGAGGAGCGTCGAGTCCTTGCGGAGATGGTTGCTGACGAGCGTGAGGGTGCACGCGACCGTGGTGTACGGGCCCACCGTGCACGGGATCGACAGCCCGACGGCCTTGATCCGCCGGAAGTAGTGGCCCGGATAATCCATGTCGAAGACCGTCTCGGGGATGTCCACGAAGCACTCGCCGTTCCGTCGGAGCTTCAACAGCGCCACGGGATCGAGCAGTGCGAGCGAGATGTGCTTCGTGAGCTCGTACTCCCGGCGGTTCTGTTCGTAGTACGCGGCCTCGAGCCGGCGAAGGTCGTAGCATCAGCCGCTCGCCCGACAGCAAACCCTTCTTGAGGCTGTCCCAGTAGCCGAACTTGACGTAGCTCGAGTCCGTGAGACCGAGCTCGTACCGGAAGCAACGCTCGGCACGCTTAGCGAGGTCGTAGGCGAGCTCGTAGCTCTGGAAATAGACGATCGAGAGCTGGCTGAGCATCCAGTCGTAGAGCTCCTGGTTCGTGAACTTCGACCGCAGGAACTCGTCCTCTTTCTGTGCGCTCGTCGATCTGGCTTGTCGCTGATTGGTGAGCTCCTGCGTCGGCGATCTGACTGCGGATGTCGGCGGCGAGAATCTGCTTGTCGATCTGCGGCAGCTCCTTCTCGGCGAGCCGCTGCTGGTAGCGCCAGTCCTCTGCGCGGCGGTTGTGATTCGCCGATCGTCGCCGTCATGCCGGCACCCATCTGCAGACTGCTGGCGAGGCCCCTGGATGCGTCCGCGGCCTTGCTGAGTCCGCTCGTGACGCTCTTGCCACCGAGCGACAGCGTTACGTGCGGTGACCCGCCGAAGCCGCTCGCGCCTGCGTTCACCTCCGGAATCAGGCTGGTGCCGGACCCGAGGGCGTTCAAGACGGTGGCCACGACTTCGGCCGACGACCGCTCCGCCGGACAACGCGAGACTCGCGTTCTCCCACGCGTTCAGACCGTCTCGACCAAGCTGCTCGTGGTACCGGCGCCGCTCGTCGACGACCTTCCTCGACTCCTCGAGAGCCTCCTTGGTCCGTACGGCTTCGTCGACCTGTTTCTCGCGGACGATGCGGACGTGGTCGAGCAGGGTCTGCTCGTGCGTGGACCGAAGGAGCGCGAAGCGCCTCTGCGTCCCGTTTCTCGAGGGCAGAGAGCATCGCGGCGCCGAGGATCTCGCACCTCGTTGCAGATGTCGATCGCGCGCTGGATGCATGATCGGGAACCGGTAGAGCGGCAGGGGCGCATTTATGTCGCTAAGGGCCGCGCCGATGTCGAGCCCCGGCGGCAGCGGCCTTGACGAGCAGAGCCGGGTCGATGGGAGGCTCGAACAGCGGCAGCTGGCGAACGACGCCCTCGATGTTCATGCAGTGCCGGATCTTGAAGAGCCGGTCCGCGACCGTGTCCCACAGCGCCAGCAGCTTCTCGTTGTTGGGAATGCCGAAGTACAGGACGTCGAGACGGGGCAGCTCCGGGGCTCTCCGGGCCGGCGCCGTTCATCGAGGGCGGCGGCGGCAGCAGGTTCTCGACCTCCTTGAGGACGTTGCCGAAGTCGTCGATCCCCTCCTGCTGCAGCTGGTAGAAGGTCTTGATCGGGTTCGCCACGTCCCGCGGGATGCTCTTCGGCCGCGGCCCGAGGATCGAGGCGGCGAGGATGTAGAGCTGCGTCGCCTCGTTCATGGACTCGATCGTGTCCTGCCGGAAAAGCTGGTCGCCCCAGGCGATCAGCGTCTGGATGTACTTGATGAGGACGTTCTTCTGATACGCGACCGTGCGCATGCGCGCGATCAGGTGCGGCTTGAACGGGTTGTTCCGCCACTCGCGCGACCTGGGCGCGCAGCTCGGCGTCTCCCTTCGCGATCGCCAGCATGATGTTCTCGATCTTCTGCTTGTAGTAGTCCGCCTTGGTGGTCTCGTAGAACGGCTTCGTGACCCAGTACTTCTGTTGCGGCGTGTCCGGGTTCGGCCGTCGCCGTGTCCGTGCTCGTCGGGTCGAAGATGTAGTGGAACCACTCCAGCGCCTCCTCGAAGCGCTGGTTTGCCGCGAGCTTGTTCGCAATGAAGAACGGCACGTGGAAGAACAGCTCCCAGTTGTACGGCGAGTACGGCGCCGAGGTAGCTGAAGTCCACGTCCTCGACGGGCCAGGGCTGCAGCGACGTTGGCGCTGTCGGGCTGATAGTCGCGAAGTTGAATGCCGCCGGACTCGCCGGGAATCGTCGTGGGCTCGACCTGGATCCGCCGGTTCAGCAGACCCTTGATCCCCCAGATGTTGAGCTCCTTGATGAAGAGCTCCACGATACGGGTGGTAGTGGATGAAGAACGTGAACCTCGAGATCACGCGCGCGTGCCACGCTCGCGACCAGTACGAGTAGTCGGTCCGCCAGCTGTAGTCCACGAAGTAGCTGTGGCGAGGGTCCCAGACGAAGAATGAACCGTCGCCGAGGAACGCCTTCGCCTGTGAGTCGATGACGGAGTAGGTCAAGCCGGAGCTCGCCTGGCGCAGCAGCCTGATCGACGGCGCGTTCTCGTGTGCCGAGACGGCGTGCGGCTTGCCGGTCTCCTCGACGGTCGAGTAGTAGAAGTACTGCGAGGCGGTGGTGTGCGGCGATCAGGTTGTTGCGGTACTGGCTCTCGGGCGGCGAGATGATGTGTTCGAAGACGGAGACGGGCTGCCGCGTCACCTGGTTGCCGACCTTGTCGAACAGCCACGGCGCTGGTCGGGGCCTGCGTTGCGGGCGACGTCGAGCTGTACATCCGGACCTGAACGTTCGGCGCCAACCGTGTCCGGAACTCGACGTTCTCACGGTCGGTCGCCGCCGGCCGCCACGTGGTACTGCTGCGCAAACGCGTCGGACAGGACCTTCGGCGTCCACTTGCCCTTCTTGAGCTCGCTCCAGAAGAGCCGGACCTCCCAGTACTTCGACGGCTGCACGATCGGGGCAGTCGAACTGGCGCTCGGCGTCGCCATCGTCGCCGGGGGGTCGCTCGCCTTGTCGAGGAACTGCGGCCAGAGCAGGTACAGACGCCGGTTGTGGACGCCGGCGAGGAGGTGGTTCGACTTGATGTCGAGGTCGACCTTCTCCCACGGCGTCCAGCGGCCGCGGTTGATCCGCGTGCGGTAGTAGTACTCCGGCGCCTCGCTGCTCCGCGATCGACCGAACACGTGCAGCACCGACTCCTCCGGGCTGATCGTCTCGTTGTGGATCGCACGGATCTCGAGATTCGCGACGCTGTCGAGCTTCTCGAGGTAGTTGAGGTAGGCGCGCTCCGCCGAGTCCGTCGTGACGTCGTTCTGCTGCAGCTCGTGCCTCCAACTCCTTGAAGAACGGTGACTTCTCGTCGCGCAGCTCGGGCTCGATCCAGTTCTCCGGGTACAGGAAGACCTTTCGATTGGCCTCCCACACGCGGTAGCGCTTCATCCACCGCCACTGCTTCCACTTCGGGTCGAGATCCGTCTTGGCGAGGATGTCGAGCTCGAGGTTCAGCAGGCAGCGCTGGACGAAGAGCTGCGTCGAGGCGGCCGCCTGCTTCAGGCGGGAGGTGAGCATGCACGCGCTCATCTCGACGTCGATGAGGAAGTAGCTGTACAGCCCGTCCGGGTCGGACCAGCTCTGTCCCTGGGCCTGGTCGGGATGCGCGACGAGCCAGCTCACGAGGGCGTCGCGCTTCTGCTCGCGGAAGTCGTCCTGGAGCGGCTCGATCACCTTCAGCCACTGCTGCAGGTCGTACTTGGCCTTGACGGTCTGCTTGAGGCTCTCGGCGACCGCGTCGCCGGGTTCTGCGGTCGCCCAGTCGATGGCGCGGTCGGCGTTGACGCCGAGCCGGCGGAGCGCGTTGCATGCAGTCCGTGATGCGCACGAGGCTGGCCGACTTCCGCAGCTCCCGCTTGATCACGTCGAATGCCGTCGCCTGGTCGACCCAGTGGAAGGCCGTCGCGAGGGCCGTGACGTCGTCGACGTCGGAGGCGGTCAGCTGGGCGAGATCGGTCAGGTTCGCGCTGGACAACGTCGCGGTGTCGAGCACGCTCGTCGCGAACTCGATCGCGGTCAGCTCCGACCTCGGCAGCTCGGCCCTCCAGGCGAAGAAGCGCTGGATCGCCACCCACTTCGCGATGTCGACCGGCGTGGTCGTGTCGAGCGGGAAATCGCCCGGATGCATCCATCCCATGTCCGCTGCGTGACTGCCGTCCAGCCACCACGACAGCTCTGCAGGCGTCAGGTCGAGCTTGCCGACCATCATCGCGTCCTTGTGCAGCAGACGCAGGGACTTGAAGATCGCAGGGAAGTTCGCTTCGTCGAGCGTGAACTGGTACGAGCCGTCGGCCTGCCTGTCGAGCAGGCGGTCGTCGTTGATCTCCGCGAGTAGCGGGTCGGTGCCTCCTGGGAGCTTCAGCCCGGTCAGAAGGACGCCGGCCGAGGGCACGTCGAGCTGGAGGACTTCCGCGATCTTCTCGCGGATGAAGGCATCCTTCGAGGTCTGCAGTAGGAAGCGCTCCAGTTCGGGCTGGAGGTAGTCGAAGCGCTCGTCGACCTCCTCCTGGTGTGCCGCCGGCGAGAGCCCGCCTGCGATTGGCGCGAGCTTGGTCTTCGCGACCGCGAGGTCGAGGACGCCAGCGAAGAAGGTGTCGATGAAGGCGTCGCGCTCGGCCTGGGTGCCGGTCCAGGTGCCGTCGATGATCGCAAGGGCCACACCTTGGTCGGCGTCCCTGGTCAATGCAGGCAGGCGGCCGAGCTTGCTGCGGACGTAGGCCTCCTTCGTCTCCTCCGGCTTGCGGCTCACGTCGTCGGTGATCTTCTGCAGGCCGTCGCGAAGCGACTGGAGCACCGTCACGATCGCCTTGTCCTCGAGCGCCACGCCGGAGTTCCGCGTGAACGAGTGCCCAAGCAGGTAGTCCAGCTCCACGACCGAGAAGGCGGAGTCCGCCACGCGCCGGTGCAGCCCCACGAATCTCCGCGTCAACTCTGGGTCGCCGAACGGGTCCTGGGCCCAGAGCCGCTTCAGGCGGAGGAAGGCGTCGACGCTGAGCCCGAGGGCACGTGCGAGCGCCGTGATCCGGTAGATGCCGCTCAGAACGCTCACGTCGAGGCCGGCGGTCTCGGCGAGACCACGATCGACCAGGATCAGGTCGAGATCCGTCTCCTTGATGCGGAAGGCGGCGAGGATGCCCGGAACGCTGTCCGCGATCGTGCCGGTGATCTGGCTCGGGTCGGGCGGGAAGCTCGCCACCGCATCCACGAGCCGGTTACGGAAGAGCCGCTCGTACAGCGTCTGGACCGCCGGCGCGCCCTCCTTCGTGCGATCGACGTAGGCATCGTGGTCGATCCCGCGGTACAGGCTGTTGAGGACGCGCCAATCGAGGCCGGTCTCGTCGCGCAGCCTGTTCATCCGGGACAGGTCCTCGAGGGCCGCGTCGGTGATCCGCTTATCGATGACGTTCGGTGCGGGATTGGCGTCGGGCAGCAGGAGGTCGAGCTCCCACATCTCGCACCCCAGCTGTCGCCACAGCCGGACGAAGCGGTGCATCCGCGTCAGCGGGCCGACGCTGAGATTCCGGATCGTGAACGTGGACGTATCGCAGCTGGCTGCGTTCGGATCGGCGGTATCGAGGATGTCGATGCCGCCGTTGGGGTTGACGTACCGCATGTCGAGCAGCTGAAGGAGCTCGGTGTACGCGAGCCCGGCGCGGTTCAGCATCACGTTCACGTGGCCGAGCACATCGATCCACGTGCCCGTGTGGTTCGCGGTCGGATCGGCCGGGTTCTCCGGGTCAGGGATGTCGTTCCCCGCTTCCGCGAGCCCCCAGAAGTCCCAGGGCTGCTTGCCCGGAAGCGTCCCGGTGAGGAGCCGGCGCTCGGTCTCGGTGATCCCGAGCCAGGCGCAGTCGATCTGGAGATCGGTCGGCGAGAGCGTGACGCCGTCGGCGAGCACCTGCTGGAAGAGCTCGAGCAGCCGCGGGTGCGGTAGGCCGAGGTGGTCGAGATATCGCCGCGTCTGCTCGGACGAGAGATCGAATGGGAGGTCGAGCGGGAAGACCTCGGACTTCAGCTTCGCGTACGCGGCTTGGTTCGTGTACTCGGGGTTCGCCCGCAGCTCCGCGGCCGACAGGAACGACTGGCGCGTCGGGAGCAGCTGGAGCCTCGCCCCCGCCTTGAACACCGAGTAGGCGTGGCCCGAGTCGCGGATCGCCCAGCGGCTCCGGCTGTCCGGCGCGTAGACCTCAGCGTCGTCGGCGATGGCCACCGACTTCGACGTGAGCTCGTTCCGCACCGACGGCTTGATCGGGCCCGCGACGAGGTCGACCTCGATGCCGCCGCTCAGCGTCACGGGGACCGGGGGCGCGACGACGTCCTCGAGGATCTCGTTCACGAGATCGATGTAGGGGAGCGCGGTGTTGGTGTTCTCGCAGCTGAGCTCGACGTCGCCAAGGTCTGGGCGCCGCTCCAGGAGCACCTGCCGGACGTTCTTGCCCGCGTTGATCGTCGTCCCCTGCGTGCCGCGGTCGCCGAGAAACCGCATGACGTCGACGAAGTACGCGGCGGGGCTGTAGACGGAGCGGCAGTGTCGGCACTCGCAGTAGTCGAGCGACCCGAAGAGCGTCTGGAGATTCGGCAGGACGGCGACCTTCGCCTGTGTCTCCTCGTCGAGCTGGAGCTTTGGGACGACGAACGGGATCACACCGTTGACCGCGGCGTTGTAGTCGCCGTACAGAGCGCGAGCGCGTAGGCGTACGTGTTCTCGGCCCTGCGGTAGATCTTTCGGGCCTCGATCTTGTTGACCCCGGCGTCGGCGAGGGTCGTGACGAGCTGACCCTGTCCCATGAAGTAGATCCTCTGGGCGGAATCGATCTTCCGCGTCAGGAGCGCGTCGACGGCTTTGTACGTGGGGTCGAGCCGGAAGACTCGCTGCACGGACTTCAGCTCCGTGACCAGCGTGTCCTTGTTGTCGATGTCCGCGAGAGCGTTCGGGTTCTCGGCGAGGTAGTGGTCTGCGCGGTACCGGTCGAGCTGGAACCTCGGGTTCGTGTCGAGGAAGCGGACGAGATCCGTCTTGGCCGAGAGCGGCGTGCTCTCGGCGCGTTCCAGCTTTCCAGCGAACGATGCCGTCGGGTAGGCACGCTCGAGCTGCTGCTCGAGGATCGCCCCGAAC
The DNA here is from genome assembly GCA_963791905.1 of uncultured Gaiellaceae bacterium. Classification (GTDB taxonomy): domain Bacteria; phylum Actinomycetota; class Thermoleophilia; order Gaiellales; family Gaiellaceae; genus Gaiellasilicea. The sequence goes on along the minus strand of CAWBTX010000005.1, from coordinate 12,288 downwards.
TGCTCCATCCGCTTGTCGTCCGTCGCGCCGTCGATGTTCGACCGGAACGCCGATCGGCTTCCCGTCCGGGCCGGGCTTGCCGGAAGAGTGCGGTCCACTCCGACCGGCCGAGCCTCGCGAGCTCACGAGGAGAGTCGAGCTCCCCCCGCTGAAAGCGCTCCAGGAGCGCGCCGACGAGGGGAATGTGATTTCGCGTCAGCGCCCCGAGCGCAAAGGTCAGTTTCACCTGCTGCACGACGTCCGGCTCGAGCACCTTGTCTTCCTCGATCTTCTGCCAGAACGCCGTCAGCGGCCCGGTGTGGGCGGCGAACGCGGTCACGAACGCCGCTTGATCCTCCTTCTTCGTGGGCGTCAGCTCGAGCAGCTCGCTGATCGTTCCCTTCCCGCCCCCGAATGTTCCCTCCGAGGCATAGCGCAGCTTGATGCGACCCAGCGTTCCGAGGATCTCCTCGATCTGAGGGGCGACGCGCGCCGGGATCAGGTTCTCGTCCGTCGCCTTTCGCAACAGGGACTCCTGCAGGTCCGGCGTCAGCTCCGCCAGCGCCCGCAGGATCTTGTCCTCGAGAAGCGCGACGCGGTCCGGATGCTGCATGTCCTCGATCAGCGAGTCGTAGAAAATCGACGGCTGGCCTTGGCCCAGAAAGGCGAAGAACACCTCCGGCGCGAGCGAGACCTCCTCGCGGTCGGTCTTGTCGGCCAAGCGGAAGCAGGCGATCCACCTGCCGATGTCGAGTCGGCTCCGATCCGTCTCGCCCGCGAGAAAGGAGATGTCCTCGAACTGCTCGTCCTCCCGCAGGTCCTTGGGCGCGACGCCGTCGAGCAGCGGCGTCAGGCTGTCCGTGAGGACCTGCCAGTCCGCGGGACCTGCGAACCGCTTCCCGGACAGCGACAGGTCCCACTCGAGATCCGGCGGCGCGTTGTAGTGGATCGGGCTCACGAACCGCTCCCTCTCGCCGCGCTCGAGGACCTTCAAGACGAGATCTGCGGCCTTCTTCTCGGCCTTGTTGAACTGCGAGCGCTTGTACTTGATCTCGTATCGCCCCTTCTTCACGGGGGAGGAACCGAGCAGCTGTTCGCTTCTCAGGTCGCGATCGAAGGCGCTTACGGTGACGTTCGTCAGTAGCTCGCCCACCTCGTTCCGCACGATCCCGTGGACACGGAGCACGGGGTCTTTCGGGTCCTCCTTCGGCTCGGGGGCCGGCTCGCTGGCGCGCTCCGGCACGACGACGTTCAGCGTGACGCGACGCTTGACGTGGAGCCTCGTCTCGCTTTCGGCGACCGCCTCGCCGCTGCCATCCCCGCCACCACCGTCGAAGACGCGGACGAAGACGTCGGGGCCGCCTCCCTCCATCCGGCCGGGCGTGAGATCGAGGGTTGTGAAGCCGATCGTGTAGCGGCCTTCTGCATCCGTGGCTGCCGCCGGGCCGAGCTCGAGCTCACCCCGCTCCGGATCCCGGTCGAACGCGCGGACGGTTCGGCCCGCGAGCGGCTCGTTCCTCGCGTTTGCAATCCGCCCGACCACCACGAGCTTGGAAGGGACATGGCTTTCCATCACTCGTTCCTCCTTCGGGCTACGAGAACAGCCATCGGAAAAAGTGGAAGATGCCGACGGCGGCTGCGGCGATCAGACCCCCTGCCAGCAGGAGCGGCGCGCCGAACACGATGCCTGCCACGATCGCGACTCCCGCCGCGACACCGACGATCCCGGCGACGACGCCGGCGGTGTCCCCGCGCTGCCAGGCGCGGTACGCGTAGATACCGGAGCCGATCGCGATGCCGGCGCCGCCGAGCACCAGCCCGGCGCTCACCGCGCTGACCCCGAAAACGGTTCCGCCCGTGGCGAGCGCGTAGAGCTCGAGCCCGCCGCCCACCGTGCCGAGCGTGTCGGCGACGCCCATCGGCACGTCGCCGCGCTCGATGTCCCCGTAGAGACCCCAGATCGAGAAAAAAGCGCCGAAGAACGTGAGCCCGCCGCCGACGGTGCCCCAGCGGCCGGGGAGCCCGCGAACGTGCTCGGGCGGCAACGAGTTGGGCGGGATGACTCTGCCAGGGCCGGGATTCAAGGCGGTTCTGAGCTCACGCACGGCGTCAGCCGGCGCGTCGGTCGGCGTGATGATCACCGCCTGAGGACGGCGCGACCCCGCCTGGGCCGGGTTGTCCTGGATCCAGTTGGCGGCGTCACGCGTTGCGCTTCGCGTGGTTCCGCCGATCGTCCCGTAGCTCGACGTCGACTTGAGCTGCTTCACGGCGGTGTCGGTGATCACGTCGATCCCGGCCGTGTTGCTCCGCCAGGGGACCCCGTACATCCATTCCAGGATGCGGCCCCGCTGGCTGCCGGCGACGCCGGTCCCGGGGAACGAGTACTCCCAGATGAAGCGCTCGCCACCCGCGGTGGTCTGGCTCATCGCTGCGGCGCCCGTGCCAGGGGTGGGTTGGGGGGTGGGGGTCTGTGTCGTCGCACCTGTGACGACGTCCGGGGCGGTGTACGACTCCAGCCCCAGTGTCCTCGGCGACGACGGCTTCGGAGCCGGCGGCTCCGGGGGCGGCGGCGGGGGTGGAGGCTCGGCCTTCGGCTTAGGCTTCGGCTTCCGTCGCCTCCTGGGGCGCTTCACCTTGGCCTCCACGACGATCTCGGGAGCAACGTACGGTCCACAGCTGACGACCATGCTCCCCTCCCCGCTCGGATGGGGCACGAACGTGACCCAGACATCCCACGGGTCCGAGGTCATTAGGCGGCCGCAGCGCTGCTCCTCCGCAGGTGGCTGGCACCCGTTCGGGTCGGCGACCATGACCGGGTTGTTCCGGCAGTAGCGGTACAGATTCAGCCCGTCGACGAAGCCGGCGGGATCCGGGCTCGTCCAGCGGCCGAGCCACGGTGCGTAGTACCGCGCCCCGAAGTAGTACAGCCCCGTCTCGTCGTCGCGTTCCTTGCCGCTGAAACGGTATCGCTTCAGGCTCAGATCGAACCCAGGCTTGCCCGACCGGTAGGCGCTGGTACCGAACGGGTGGTACTCCTCGTAGGAGATCGGCGTTCCGGCCGCGTCCGTCTCGAGGAGCGCGGAGCCGAGGTGGTTTCCGTACTGGTACCGGATGAGCGGAGTGTCGAGCGGGTTGGCCGGGTCGACGCCGTTGTCGTCGCGGGTCTTGACGTCGATCTGCGCAATGCCGCCGACGTCGTCTGCGATGTGCAGCGTGCGGCGCTCGAGGTGGGGAGCGTTGTTCCCCTGGCGCTCCCGGTAGATCTCGAGCGCCCCGAGGTAGATGCGCTCAGTCCGCCCGCCGCCCTGGCGCTCGATCACCTTGCGCACGCGCTGCCCGGCGACGCTGTAGGTGTAGTGGGCCGTGCCGCCTCCCCCGAGGTCGACCTGCTCGAGCTGGTCCAGGAGGTTCCAGACCAGCTCGCCCGGGTTCGGCGTGCGCAGCCGGTCCATGTTGCCAAGCGGGTCGTAGCTGTACGTGACCGAGTACGGACCGCCCTCGGGGTCGCCCGGCAGGCTCGTCGAGGCGAGCCGATTCGTGGAGTCGGCGGGATCGTCCTGGTAGGCGTAGTGGTAGTGGCGCGTCCACGTCCCTGCGCCGCCCGCCGCGACATGGCGGACCTCGAGGAGGTTGCCGAGCAGGTCGTAGTCGTAGTGCTCGGTGTAGTTGCGCACGGCGCCGGGATCGTTCGGATGCGGTAGCGACTCGACGATCTCGCTCGTGTTGTTCGCAAGACCCGCGTGCTCCCGGCCGGTGGCCTTGACGAGCTGGCTCAGCGCGTCGTACTCGTACAGGAACTCCGGCTTCACGACGGCGTTGTCGAAGAAGTGGGTCTCCTGTGCGTCGTCGCGAAGCTGGGTGATGTTGCCGACGGGGTCGTAGGTGTAGTGGAAGTTCTGCAGGCTGTCGGCCGCGGGAGCGCCGGACTTCGCGGTCAGGATGTTCGTCAGCCGATAGGTGTCCGGGTCGTAGGTGTACGTCGTCAGGACGTCGTTGCCGTAGCGCGCGAACCTCCGCTGCCCCTTCGCGTCGTAGTCCTGGTCACGCAGGAAGTCGATGAAGGGGCCTTGTCCCTCGATCTGGACGGCGAGGGACGACAGGAAGTTGGCCTCGTTGTACGCGGGCCTCATCACGGTTCCCCCGGGCAGGAGTAGCTCGGTCGGGCGGCTCAGAGCGTCGTAGCTCGTGTCCGCGGCAAACGGCTCAGCGGTGGCGAGCCGCGGGCTCGCAGCCGTCTGGACCGCGGCGTAATCCGGTTGCGACGCCAGCGCGCCCCAGTCGGGGAGCGCGGAGTAGTCGAGGGCGAGCACGCGCTCGACCGAGGTGGGATTGCCCTTGAAGTCGATCGTTTGCACGCGCACCATCCCGGCGGGGTCGAAGATTTGGTGCGCGGCGCCTCTGAGATTTCGCTGGACGGCGTCGGGGTGCCTATCGCCGTAGACGACGTAGTTGAACAGCTTCTCGGGACGCCCGGGCTCCTCGGCGAATGTGCTGATGGGCCGGTGCAGGGCGTCGTACTCGGCGCGGAACGTCCGGCCGTGCTCGTCCCAGGTTCGGACGAGCAGGCCCAGCACGTTGGAGAGGTCCAGCGACGACCGCGCTCGGCGCTCTGCACGAGGACGGGGGCGCGGGCCATGCCGGTGAACCCGCTTCCGACCTCGCGTCCCAGCTCGTCGAACATGCGAACGAGGCGCCCGGTGAGGTCGCTGTCGGTTCGCATCGACGCCGTCTTGCCGCCGCCGTAGTCGACGATGCTGAGAACCCCGCGCCCAAGGCTGTCGAAGTGAACGGCCTCCGGCGTCTCGGCGTGCTTTGCGGCCAGCCAGGCCGCGCGCTGTTCGGGGTCGTTCAACGGCTCGGGCTGAGTCTGCCGGATCGGGACTGCCGCGATCGGAATACCACGTGCTCTCGAGCACGGTGTCGTTCGCGTCGTGCAGGCGCTGTGTCCAAGCGTCGAACGTCGTGCGGGAGAACGTGCCGTTGGGGAAGTCGGTGCGGATGTTTCGGCCGGCCGCGTCGTAGAACCGGACGGCCGTGGCGCCGACGGTCCTCAAGACCTCCTCGCTCTCGTACTCGTGGGTGACGCTGAAGAACGGCTCGTACGACTTGACCGGATTCCCCTTGTTGTTCAGGATCGTCCGCCCGTTCCCGACCCAACGCGGGTTGGCGTCCACCTCGGTGGTCGTGCCGTCGGGGTTGGCCTGAAGCGCCTTCCCCGGATGCGCCTGCGCCTTGATCATGGCGACCTCGCCGCCGCCGTTGTAGTGGAGGAAGCTCTCCTGCCAGCGTGGGTTCGCAGCCCCGTGCTCTTCCCGGGCGAAGACGTGCGAGAAGTTGGGCTTGCCGTTCAGCATCCAGTTGAAGAGGTCGTACTCGATCCGTGCCGTTGGATCAGCGAGCGTGTCCCCTTCCGCGACACCGGCCTTTCCCATCACGGCGGACTTGACGATGAGCCCGAGCGGATCGAACTCGACCGCGAGGCGGTTCTCGTTCGGGTCGGTGACGATCCTCGGCGCGAGGAGGCGGTAGTCGTTCACCGCGCTCACTTCGGTCCACTCCGCCTGCGTCGCGCGCAACGCCTCCGGCAAGAGGTCGTACTGGTCGAACGTCGCCACCGACTCGAGCCCGAGCCCGTCCCGGCCGCCGACGGCGAGGTAGAAGTGCGCGGCCGGGTCAGTCGGGTACACGGCGGTGCCGGACGGGATCCACCAGTTCGCGTCGCCGTCGAAGTGCACGTAGCCGGCGTCGGTGAAGTCGGCGTCGGTGACTACGCCGGCGTAGTGCGTGGCGACGACGCCTGGAGTGAACGCCAGCCGGTAGCTCTCGAACGTGAGTCCGAGAGAGTCCCATTGTCCGAGCGGGAGGACGGCCAGATCGTCGCCGCGGAAGAGCGTGCGAACGTGTGACAGAAGCCGGCGCTGGCCGTCTGTCTCGTTCGCGATCGCCTCGTACGGGATTGCAGCCGTGCCGGCGATCGCCGACCTCAGCTCGCCGAGCTCGAAGCGCTCTGCGGCCGGCGCCACACCGGTCACCTCGTAGTCGCGTATCTCGTGCGGCGCGCGCAGGCGGTACGTGGGGACCGGATTCCGGCGATCGAGGTCCGGCGCGTAGTCGGCCTCGCCGTAGACGATGCGGAGCTTCCGCTGCGCAGCGATCACCTCGGCCGGCAGAGCCGGATCGACCGTTGCGCGCCCATAGACGACGGACGCCGACTTGACGACGTTCCCGTACGGCCCGACTTCGAGGTTGAAGCTCTGCGCGACTCGTGGATCGGATGGGTTGCGCTCGTAGACGAACGTGAGTGTTTCGCAGCCGTAGGGGAAGAACACGGCGTTCGGCTGCTCGCCCCGCCGCTGCACGCGCCTCACGTCGTAGTTGCTCTCGGTGACGCTGTACGGCTCGTCGGCCTCCGGTGAGCCGTCGAAGCTGTACACCTCCTGCCGCAGAGCCAGCCCCTTGAGGGCGCGCACGCACTCGCGGAACTCCTGCTCGTCCATGTCGACGGGGAGGGACGGCTCCGGGACGTGCTGCTGCCCGAGGTAGTACTCGTCTCGAAGCTGGTGGAGGATCCGGTCGGCTCCGACGTACGCCCCGGTGTGGAACCACGTGCGAGTCGTCACCGGCGGCTGGTAGAGCTCGGGGGCGAGCTCCTGCGTACCCTCGACGCGGGCGACACCGAGGATGTAGTCCTCGAACGCCTCCGTGTCTTCCTGTTCGACCATGGCGAAGCCGCGGAACTCCCGCTCGACACCGTCGAAGTAGCCGTGGTGGTAGCGATAGCGGGAGGCGAATCGCGTCCTGCTGATGCGGTCGACCTGCTCCACGTGCTCGACGACGTGGACCGGGAAGGGGAGGCGCGTGATCCAGGGCTTCCCCGCCATCTGGTCGGCGAGATAGAAGCTCGTCGAGGCCGCATAGCGAATCCGGGTCTCAGCACCGAGGTTGTTGACGAACCCGACGAGCAGATGCGGTTTCGTCCCGCCCATCAGGTCGATGTACTGCAGCGGGCGACCGGCGTCTGCGGGCAGCGGGGACGACCACACGACACAGGCCGTCCCGTTTCCGAGGAGGTCGGCGACCTGGACGCTCGAGAAGTTGTCGAGATGGGAGAAGTCCGGAAGACGGTGCGGCGCGCTCCACCCGTTGCCGGACTCGTTGAACCAGAGCCGGATCTCTCGCCGGCCGATGTAGAAGAGGTCGATCACGCCGGAGCCGTCGACGTCCGCCAAGCGGACCCGACGCGGATCGAACTGGTCGGGGCGATCGAGCCTGGGCGCGTTGCTCATCGTGACCTTGGCCCCGAAGCGACCGTAGCCAAGGTTGGGCCAGTAACAGACCTCCGAGCTGCGGATGCGCACCAGATCCATCAGCCCGTCGCCGGACATGTCCGCCAGGAAGATGGTCTCCGTGCCGTCGGCGAGGACCAGGCGCGGGCCGTGCTCCTCGTCCACGGCGTGAGCGACCTGTTGCGCCGGGCCGAAGCCCTCCTCAGCAAGCGAGGCGTGCCACGAGAGCACGTCGTCGTCGGTGACGAGCACGTCGGCAAAGCCGTCGCCGGTCAGGTCGACAAGCTGGACGTTCGGGCTGGCCCAGTCCAGCCTCGGTAGCGATGAGAAGGGCATGAAGCGCTCCCAGTCGTCGTCCTCCGTGTGCTCGAAGAACCCGGCCGGCTCGGACGCGAGCTGGACGAGATCGAGGTGCCCGTCTCCGGCGAGGTCGAGCAGCTGCTGCGGGCTGCCGCCGAGGTTCGAGAGGGAAGGGCGACTCGCCACGCGCTGCAGCGGGCCGAGCCTGCCGCCGCCAAGGTTAGGTTTGTAGAACCAGGCGTTGCTCTGCTCGGTCAGCACGCCCGCCAGGCCTTCGCCGTTCAGGTCGATCCAGAGATAGGAGGCGCCGTCGAGTCCGACAGGCAGGTTCTCCGCGCTGCCGGGGTCGAGCGTCTGGACCTCCAGGCTGATGTCGGCCTCGCTGTACTCGAACGCCAGCGGCGGCAGCGACTTGCGCGTGTAGCCGCCGCCGGTCGCGCGGACGTACCCGCTCTGCTCGACGTTCGCGATGAACGACCCTGCCGGGTTGCCGCGCTGTCGATCGGTGGGGATGCCCCGGGTCTCGCGGTAGGCGAACTCCGTGGATCGGACGAGGCAGTCCTGGCCGATGTCCGCCTCGAGCGGGAAATGATGGAACATCAGGACGCGCTGGCATAGGCGATAGGTCCTGATCTCGAAGCCGGCGCGGTAGGTGGAGAACGGGTCGTTGCGACACAGCCACGCTCCCGTGTCGCCGCTCTTCGGCTCAGCGGCGCTGTGCTCCCCGTAGTCGAAGACGACCTCGAAGAGCCAGCGCGCGTCCTCGATTGCCTGGGCCGACACGTCGATCGGCCGGCGTCCAGCGGCATCGAGCAGAGGAACGCGATTGCCGTACCGGATCCGCTTGATGTAGCGGTTCGCCCGCCGCACCGGGCTGTCGGCGCCACCCCTGCCGAACTCGTGCGGCTGTGTGACGTCGACGCCGAGCGCGTCCTCCTGCCGGTAGGAGTAGAGGATCGCATTGCCCCGATCGTCTCGGGTCTCGCACAGCAGCCAGCTGAAGACGCGCCTGTCGTCCGCCGGGTCGCAGATGCGCGACGAGCCATCTCGGCCGTACACGGCGAGCACGTTGTCGGGAGAGAGCGAGCGCCAGTGCACGTCGCCGTCCGCCTTCCGTGTCCAGCGCTCGATGCAGCCGAAGTCGCTCTCGATCCGAGGGTGATACGGCTGGATCGCGAACTCGGGCACGCTGGTCTCGTCGACGACTGGGTGCCCCTGGGCGTCTACGACGGGCACGAGGTCCTCGGCCTCGGAGAGCACGAAGACGTCGGATCCCTCAGCATCTCGATACTGCGGCAGCCCCAGCTCGGTCTTGCGCGTGACCGTGGGCAGCGAGAGGTGCCAGCCGACGCCGAACGGCCCGTTGCCGGCGCCCGAGTCGTAGCTCAGAGCGAGCTCGGGCCCGAAGCCGAAACGCCCCGGGGATGCTGCGAGGGGTACGGTGAGTCGCCCCGTGCCGCTGACAGGATCGGCGGCGAACTTCTCGCCGATGCCACGGATCGCGCCGCCGCCCTTGGGTAGCGAGATGGACGGCGCGTGCGGCGCACGGGCGGGTGCGCGCAGGTCCTCCTCGCGCCCGTGGAACGCCGGCAGGCTCTCCTGGAGCGGCTGGACGCCGCGCCTCTGAGCATTCGCGTCTCGCCGGACCTGGTCTGGCCGCATCGCGTCTCAGGCGCCGCTAGCAGCGGAGAGGCTGTGCCGGCGAACGCGCACACGCAGATTCGGGCGTGGCCAGCGAGAGCCTGTTGATGAGAGCCATGGCCGAGATTTTCTTGCCGCTCGCGCTAGCTGACAATGGATCGTTCGATGCAGATGAGATCCATCGTGCGGACTAGACCCGTATCGTTGCCGCTACACGTGAAAGTGCCCGGTGGCGGCGATGCGAAGGGCCGCCTGTCCTCGGCGCTGCACGTCGAGTTTGCCGAGGATGCTGTGCACATGATTCTTGACGGTTGCGACCTCGATCGAGAGCGCCTGGGCGATCTCCTTGTTCGACAAGCCGCTGGCGAGAAGTTCTGCAACCTGGTTCTCGCGGCTCGTCAAGGCCTCGTCGCGCCGGCTCGGTTGTGCCGCGGCCAGCGTCGCAACTCGGCGTAGCAAAGCGGCGGCCATGCGCGGCGTGCACAACGTCTCGCCGCGCAGAACACTGAAGACGATCGCGCGCAAACTGTCGATCGAATCGTCTGTGGTCGTGTACCCGTCCACTCCGATCTCGGCCCACGCGAGGACATCAGCCTCGCAGTCAGGCACGCCCACCGCAATAACCCTGATGTGTGGAGACTCTCGCTTGAGCTGACCGGCGAGCCGGCGACCCTCGTCACCCGAGATGTCTACGAGAGCGACGTCGGCTTCCCGCACCCACTCGCGAGCGTCGGCCGACGCTGCGGGAAGGACGTTCAGCCGCAGATCGTCGCGCAGGCAGTGCGCCAGGGCTTCCCGGCTCGTCCGCGCTTCCGCGACCACCAGAACGCGGATCATGGGCGTCGTCCCGGCCGGGCTCGTTGCGTCACATTCCCTTCGCCATCCAGGCGTTGAGCGTCTTCCAGAAGTCCGTACCCTCGGCGGTCGCCCGTGGAACGCCGGAATAGTGGCCGTGGCGGGCTTGGAAGAGTGCCCCGCGGAAGTTCGGTGCGGGACCTGCCCAGCCGAGCTCGATCCCGGGAGCCTGGTGCGTCCCGGTCGCGTCGGCCAACCGCTCGCCCTTCTTCAGACGCTTCCCGACGGTGTGCGAGGCCGGGATCTTGATGTCCTCGGAGGCGTAGACCGGGAACCGCGCCATTGGACCTTTGTCGCACTGGACGACGATGAGACCGCCGATACCCGGCCAGCCCGATCCAGTGTGGACGACTCGCACGATCTCTCCGTCGGCGAACATGGGAATCGCGCCGGCGCCGAGGAAGTCGACGCCCATGTCGAGTCCGGCCCAGGCGGTCTTCCGCCCGAGGATACCCCAGTCGCCAAGGCGCTCCTTCGCGAAGTCACGTAGGAGCTTGGACTCCCAGGGGCCTACGTGCTTGAGGAGCGCCTTGAAGGTCATATAGCCGACGTCGCCGTCCTCGATCAGGTGGTTCTTCTTCTGAAAGCGCCTGACCGCAGCGTCGAGCTTCGGACCGAAGAGGTCGCCGATCTTGCCCTTCTCCTTCACCGGCGTGAACCCCACTCCCGCCCGGGCGACCATCCGTTTGATCGCAACAACATCCTTCCCCCGCTCGCCTAGCCTGAGTATTCGAACCAGTGTGAGATCCTGTTTCGCCACCGCTCCTCCTCTCCTAAGGGCGGGTCATGACTAGCGAATCCCATGTCGTCCCTACCGCCGAGTCGCGGGTAAGACCGCATTGCCGAGCGCGCCCGGTGTCCGTTCAGGTCGCTCGGATCGGCGCCAAGCGAGCCCGCATAAGCCCGAAGCACGTGCTGCTGCCGGAAGCCAACCCGACGGTTCCACGTGTTGACAGCGGCAGCGGTCTCCCTGATCCCTAGTGCGCCCTGGAGGCGGACGACGTCGTCACCACCGCTCGAGGGAGGATCCGCGACCTTCACCGCGCGCGTGCGACGCTCCATTTGCCACCGCAAACGCAACTCCGCCGCACGAGCCGCTCTCCTGTCCGGAGAGTCGTGATTCGCCGCAGCAATGCGTTTTCGGGACACGGGGCCTCCCTACGCTCTGCCACGTATGAACGTACGACATCGGTACCGCTGGTTCAAGGGACGCGTGCTGTGACGCTGGGGTCGCGTCGGCGTTGTCTAGCTGCGCATCTTGAAGGGTGCGCCTTTTCGATGGTTCCCACTGGAACGGCGGAGGAGGATTGCGCGGCCTACCCAGGACGCGGATCGCGAGACCCGGACGTAGCCGTGCGGCCGTGTCGCCTCGGCCAACGGGATGGAGATGACAACGCCGATCAGCAGACAGCCCGAGGCGTTGATCGCGAACGGCTTCATGGGAAAACGGAGAAGCTGCGACGCTCGATGAAACGGTCGAGCCAGGAAATTGTAAGTAGCCCGAGCTTCGAAAAGTTTCTGGGACGTATTTCAGAGACGGTTAGGAGTCCCATCGCCCGCGCCGATCTCCAGCGGCGGGGTGGGTGGTCGGCCGGCAGCCCCTCACAGCGGAGGAGCAAGAGGGACCCGAACAACTCGACCGCTACGAGCTCGCGTCCCGCGTCGTGTCTCTACCGGGACACGTTCTTGAGTAGAGGGACCCGACAACGTCGGCTCGCGGGTAGCGGTAGCCCGGGGCGGGTAGCTCTGTCCTCGCCGCGAGTCGCGAGCGCGGCGCCGTGGTCAAACCGTGGGTGTGGTGTCTGACCGAAGCGGCGCTACACAGTGAGCGTCGCGAGTCCGAGCGGTGGCTTGACACGCTCTTGACACACCGCCTCGAAAGCGGCGAAGCATGCGTGGATTGGACTAGAGCACTTCACCGGCCATGGGCTTCGGTCGGCGGCCATCAGCCTCTACGCGGCGCGCGGACTCTCAATGCTCGAGACAGCCACGACCATGGGACAGAAGGATGCTGGCGTCACTTGGCGCCATTACGCGCGCCTGTTCGACCGCTCCGACGTCAACGCGCGCGTCCGGGCGGCGCAGGCGTCGCTTGAGACCTGAACTTGACACAAACCCTTGACGCAAGCGGCCATTGTCTGCGTCGCCGACAACAGAAAAGCCTCGCCTAGCGGGGCTTTTCGTTAGAGCCGACGCGCGGATTCGAACCGCGGACCCCTTCATTACG